>NZ_JAAOYX010000004.1:0-3071 GCF_011759605.1 Luteibacter sp. SG786 | reverse complement strand
TTATTTTGAAGCCTACCGGCGCTGAGGCCGGTCAGGTGTTCTTTGAAAATCTGTAAACGAGTGACAAGCGTCTTGGTTCGTAACCGAACCCAAGACAAGTGTTAAGGCGAAACGAAGTGGCTTGTGCGAATAGGCCCCGAGGCGACTTGGGGTTATATGGTCAAGCGACTAAGCGTATACGGTGGATGCCTTGGCAGTCAGAGGCGATGAAGGACGTGGCAGCCTGCGAAAAGTGTCGGGGAGCTGGCAACAAGCTTTGATCCGGCAATGTCCGAATGGGGAAACCCACCGCGCAAGCGGTATCGCATAGTGAATACATAGCTATGCGAAGCGAACCCGGGGAACTGAAATATCTAAGTACCCGGAGGAAAAGAAATCAACCGAGATTCCGTCAGTAGCGACGAGCGAACGCGGACTAGCCCAAAAGTGTCGCACATTCTAGTCGAACCGCTTGGAAACGCGGGCCGTAGACGGTGATAGCCCGGTAGACGAAAGGGTGCGTGGCATGAAATTGAGTAAGGCGGGGCACGTGAAACCCTGTCTGAACATGGGGGGACCATCCTCCAAGGCTAAATACTCCTGACTGACCGATAGCGAACTAGTACCGTGAGGGAAAGGCGAAAAGAACCCCGGAGAGGGGAGTGAAATAGACCCTGAAACCGTATACGTACAAGCAGTGGAAGCCCGCAAGGGTGACTGCGTACCTTTTGTATAATGGGTCAGCGACTTACTGTCAGTGGCAAGCTTAACCGTATAGGGGAGGCGAAGGGAAACCGAGTCTGAATAGGGCGAATAGTCTCTGGCAGTAGACCCGAAACCGAGTGATCTATCCTTGACCAGGTTGAAGGTGCGGTAACACGCACTGGAGGACCGAACCCACATCTGTTGCAATAGATGGGGATGAGTTGAGGATCGGAGTGAAAGGCTAAACAAACTCGGAGATAGCTGGTTCTCCTCGAAAGCTATTTAGGTAGCGCCTCGTGCGAACACTGTTGGGGGTAGAGCACTGTTATGGCTAGGGGGTCATTGAGACTTACCAAACCATGGCAAACTCCGAATACCAACACGTGCTACACGGGAGACACACGGCGGGTGCTAACGTCCGTCGTGAAAAGGGAAACAACCCAGACCCGCAGCTAAGGTCCCAAAGTCATAGCTAAGTGGAAAACGATGTGGAAAGGCATAGACAGCCAGGAGGTTGGCTTAGAAGCAGCCACCCTTTAAAGAAAGCGTAATAGCTCACTGGTCGAGTCGGTCTGCGCGGAAGATTTAACGGGGCTAAGCTATGCACCGAAGCTCGGGGTGTACGGATTTTGATCTGTACGCGGTAGAGGAGCGTTCCGTAGGCCTGTGAAGGTGAGTCGTAAGGCTTGCTGGAGGTATCGGAAGTGCGAATGCTGACATGAGTAACGATAAGGGGGGTGAAAAGCCCCCCCGCCGAAAGCCCAAGGTTTCCTCGCGCAACGTTCATCGGCGCAGGGTGAGTCGGCCCCTAAGGCGAGGCAGAAATGCGTAGTCGATGGGAAGCAGGTTAATATTCCTGCACTTTTCTACAGTGCGATGTGGGGACGGAGAAGGTTAGGTCTACCAGGCGTTGGTTGTCCTGGGGAAAGGCGGTAGGCGGTGATCTTAGGCAAATCCGGGATCACATACGCCGAGCACCGAGACCAGTCCTTAAGAGGACGAAGTGACTGACACCACGCTTCCAGGAAAAGCCACTAAGCTTCAGCTGTAGAAAAACCGTACCGTAAACCGACACTGGTAGGCAGGGTGAGAATCCCAAGGCGCTTGAGAGAACTCGGGTGAAGGAACTAGGCAAAATGGCACCGTAACTTCGGGAGAAGGTGCGCCCCTTGGTGTGGTCACGTGCGTGACTGAGCATCGAGGGGTCGCAGTAACCTGGCCGCTGCGACTGTTTATCAAAAACACAGCACTCTGCAAACACGAAAGTGGACGTATAGGGTGTGACGCCTGCCCGGTGCTGGAAGGTTAATTGATGGGGTCAGCCGCAAGGCGAAGCTCTTGATCGAAGCCCCAGTAAACGGCGGCCGTAACTATAACGGTCCTAAGGTAGCGAAATTCCTTGTCGGGTAAGTTCCGACCTGCACGAATGGCGTAACGACAGCGGCGCTGTCTCCACCCGAGACTCAGTGAAATTGAAATCGCTGTGAAGATGCAGCGTTCCCGCGGCAAGACGGAAAGACCCCGTGAACCTTTACTATAGCTTTACACTGAACGTTGAGTTCTTCTGTGTAGGATAGGTGGGAGGCTATGAAACCGAGACGCTAGTTTCGGTGGAGCCATCCTTGAAATACCACCCTGAAGTGCTTGACGTTCTAACCTAGGTCCGTAATCCGGATCGGGGACCGTGTATGGTGGGTAGTTTGACTGGGGCGGTCTCCTCCCAAAGAGTAACGGAGGAGCACGAAGGTACGCTCAGCGCGGTCGGACATCGCGCACTGTGTGCAAAGGCATAAGCGTGCTTGACTGCGAGATCGACGGATCAAGCAGGTACGAAAGTAGGTCTTAGTGATCCGGTGGTTCTGTATGGAAGGGCCATCGCTCAACGGATAAAAGGTACTCCGGGGATAACAGGCTGATACCGCCCAAGAGTTCATATCGACGGCGGTGTTTGGCACCTCGATGTCGGCTCATCACATCCTGGGGCTGTAGCCGGTCCCAAGGGTATGGCTGTTCGCCATTTAAAGTGGTACGCGAGCTGGGTTCAGAACGTCGTGAGACAGTTCGGTCCCTATCTGTCGTGGGCGTTGGAGATTTGAGGGGGGCTGCTCCTAGTACGAGAGGACCGGAGTGGACGTTCCGCTGGTGTTCGGGTTGTCATGCCCATGGCATTGCCCGGTAGCTACGAACGGAAGTGATAACCGCTGAAAGCATCTAAGCGGGAAGCACGCCCCAAGATGAGATCTCCCGAGAGCTTGACTCTCCTTAAGGCACCATCAAGACTAGGTGGTTGATAGGCGCGGTGTGGAAGTGCAGCAATGCATTGAGCTTACGCGTACTAATGAGCCGTGAGGCTTGACCATATAACCCCAAGACGCTTCACCGTCTTA
>NZ_JAAOYX010000003.1:236106-797051 GCF_011759605.1 Luteibacter sp. SG786 | reverse complement strand
GGCGGGCCAGGACGGCCCGCCGTCTTCGCCGAGGCAGGAAGCCGAGTCGAAGACCCCCGCCCGGACGCCCGGGTCCGCCGCGGCGAAGCCATAAGTCACGAGCCGCGCAGCGGCTCTCCTTTCGCAAGGAACGACGTAAGTCTTCGCGGCGAGGGAAACGGGTACTGGCTCTCAAGCCACGGCACAGGCGCCGCGAGCGAGGCCGTAAGGCGAGCCACACCTACGAAGCGAACCCCACACTGACTCCGCGCCAGCCATCCCAGAGTGCACGAAGAAATCTTTTGCGGGGCCACACTTGACTACACCTGTCGTCAGGCGCATGCTGCCTACACTTGTAGTCAGGAGGGTGGCATGAGCAAGAAGACGATCGGCGACCAGGAACTCGCGCTCCTGCAGTACATCGAGGAGGCGCCGAAGAGTTCGGTGGCGGAGGTATGCGCGGGCTATGGCGAAGCGCGCGGCCTCGCACGGTCCACAGTGCTCACCATGATGGAGCGGCTCCGCGCGAAGGGTTACCTCACCCGCCGCAGGATCGACGGCAGCTTCCGCTACAGCGCCACCAACGGCGCCGCCGAGGTCATGACCGGCGCGGTGGCCCGCTTCGTGGAAAAGACACTGCAAGGTTCGGTGTCGCCTTTCGTCGCCTGGATGTCCGAACGCGGACAGGTCAGCGACGCCGAGCTGGCCGAACTCGAGGCGCTGGTCGGCACGCTGCAATCGCGGCGCAAGGGGCGCTGACATGGACACCTTCGTCGATACCCTGCTTTCCCGCCTGGCCTACGCGTCGGTGCAGGCGGTCCTCCTGGCCGCGCTCGTCTATGCTGTATGTCGCCTGATGCCGTCGTTATCGGCCGCCGCGCGCACCGCGCTATGGTGGCTGCTCGGTGCACAGCTGGTGCTGGGGCTTGCCTGGCCCACACCGATCGCCCTTCCGTTGCTGCCGGCACCGGCCGTGCAGACGGGCGTTTCCACCGGCACATTCGACGCCACGCCGGTGCAGACGACAACGATCGCCCCGCAACCTGGGTTCACGATGTCCTGGACCACGGTGCTGCTCGCCGTCTGGGCGGTGGCGATCCTGATCCAGCTGGTCGTGGCAGGTGTGCGGGCATACCGCCTTTCCGGCGTGGTTCGCCGTGCGATGCCGCACGACGACGTACGAGTCGACACACTGTGCGCGCGCAGGGCGCGCGAACTCGGGCTGCGCCGGTCGCCACGCCTTGCGGTATCCGCCGAGGTGGATTCGCCGCAGGTGGTCGGTCTGTGGCGTCCGACCATCCTCCTGCCACGGGAAGACAGGCTCGACGATGAGGAACTGGACATGGCGCTGATGCACGAGCTCGCCCACGTGCGCCGCGGCGACCTCGTGTTCGGCTGGGTGCCGGTACTCGCGCGCACGCTGTTCTTCTTCCACCCCCTCGTCCACATGGCCATGCGCGAGTACGCGCTGTGCCGTGAGGCCGCCTGCGACGCCTTGGTGGTGTCGCGCGGGCGCCAGGCCCCACGGACGTATGGACGTCTGTTGCTGCGCCTCGGCGTGGCTCCCCACCCGCACCATGCGCTCCCCGGGGCATCGCCCACCTTCCGCACATTGAAAAGGAGAATCGACATGCTCGGTCAGGCTACCGACGCGCCGCCGCGCGTGCTCACGCTCTGCCTCGTTGCCGTGATCGCGGCCATCGGCGTCACACCCTGGCGCGTCGTCGCCGCCGATGGCGCGGAAGCGATGCCTGCGCAGGCCGTCGCTACCGCGCCGGCTACGACGCCAGTGACCCCCGTGACCCCGATAACGCCGACGACGCCCAGGACACCGACCACACCTACGACCGTTCCCCGGCTGTCGCCCCCGCCCGTGCCTGCCGCACCGCCCGCGCCCAGGGCGCCCCCCGCCCCGCCTTCGCCGGTCTCCGGCCCTTCGGATCAGACGTTCATCTTCTTAAGCGGCCAGATCACGCGCATATCGAACGGCACCGATGAAGACATCCAGCGTGCGCGGGCGGAACGGCAAGGCCCGGGCGACTACGCCTGGTATCGCAACGGTGCGCAGGCGTGGGTATTGCGCGATCCGGCGTACGTGAAACGTATCCGCGAGGCTTACGAGCGCGCCCGGGTTCCGGCCGAGGATGCCATGCGCAGCGCGGAGAAGCAGGCCGAGATCGACCGCAGGCAAGCCATGCTGAATGGACAGCTGGCACAGCTGTCGGCGAAACAGGCGGAACTGATGGCGAAGCAATCCGACCCGAGCGCACCGCGCGACCCGGCCGCCTATGCCGCGGGTAATGCCGCCATCGGACGCGAGCAGGCGGATATCGCGAAGGAAATCGCCGATCTAGACAAGCGCCGCGCCGCCATCGGCCAGGAACACGTGGCGCAATCCCGGCGTGAGGCCGACGCCGATCGCAGGGCGAACGACGAGGTGCGTGCGATCATGGACGAGGCCATGCATAACCACGTGGCGGAACGCTCGCGCTGACGGCAAAGCCATTACATATCGGCGGCAACCGGGTATCGTGGGGGGCTTCGCGCTTGCGCGGCGCTCTTCACGATACCGGAGGCATCATGCGACTCGAACCGGGCCAGGTCATCGAAGCCGGGGCTCTGCTTTTCGACATGGACGGCACGCTGGTCGATTCACGCGTGGTCGTGGAAAAGATCTGGAAACGCTGGTGCGACGAGCACGGCGTCGATTGGCACTACGTGCTTCCGCGCCTTCACGGCGTCCGCATGCTCGACTCGGTGAAGATGTTCGCCAAGCCGGGCATGGACATCCAGGCCGAATATGAGCGCCTGTATCGAGAGGAACTGGAAGACGTGGACGGCATCGTGCCGATCCCCGGCGCGGTCGAACTGCTGGACTCCCTGCCCGCCCACACGTGGACCATCGTGACATCCGCCGACACCGCGCTGGCCGAGGCACGGCTGCGCGCCGCGGGCATCGCACCGCCGCCACGCATGGTGGCCGGCGAGATGGTGCGAAACGGCAAGCCGGACCCGGAGGGCTATCTGTTGGGCGCGCAGCGCATGCATGCCGCGGCCGCCGAGTGCCTGGTGTTCGAAGATGCAAAGGCCGGTATCGAGGCCGGGCTCGCCGCGGGTGCGCGCGTGCTCGCCATTGCGGGCGACCATCCGGACGAGGTGCCGGCTCAGGTGGCGTGGGTGCAGGACCTGACGGCGCTGCGCTTCGACGGCCTCGACGACGGCAAGGTGCGCCTGGCCGTCGCGTGACGCGCGCGGAGAACGCTCAGTACACGTCGCGGCGATAACGTCCGGTAACGGCGAGATCGTTTACCGCAACATCCCCCAGCGCCTCGCGGAGGGCGGCGTCCACGCCGGGCGCCATGCCCGCCAGGCTGCCGCAGACGTACACGCCGGCACCCTGTTCCACGAATCGGCGTACCTCGTCGCGGGCAGCACGCAGCCTATCTTGCACGTAGCGTGCGCCGCGGCCCTCGCGCGACCAGACGAGATCCATCCGCTCAACGGCGCCTTCCGCGTGCCAGCGTTCCAGTTCGTCCACGTGGAGGCGGTCGATGGCCGCGTGCCGTTCGCCGAACACCAGCCAGTTCCGATGGTGGCCGCGCGCGATGCGCGCCTTCAGCAAGGCGCGCAGCCCGGCAATGCCCGTGCCGTTGCCCACCAGCAGCAGCGGCCGCGCGTCGTCGGGCACGTGGAATCCGGCGTTGCGACGCACGCGCAGATCCACGACGTCCCCCAGCGCTGCGCGCTCGGTCAGCCAACCGGAGCCGATGCCCACCTCGCCGTCCGCGCCGCGCATCTGCCGTACGACGAGGTGCAGCGCGCCATCGTCGGGCAGCGACGCGATGGAATATTCGCGATGGGGCAGCGTCGCGGCATCGCCCCTGCCGCGGCGCGGCCCGACCTCGGCGATGTCGCCGGCTTCCCAGGAAAGGTGCGCCGGATCGTCCGGCACCAGCGCGAGGTGATAGCAGGGCCCGCCGGCGCTGCCTGGGTTCAGCAGGCGCCGTTCGACGAGACGCCATGCCTGGTAGGCAGGCCGAGTCCAGTCGCTCATCCCTGGAAGGCCGGCGAGTTGCGCGACATGATGCTGCCAATGACGAAGACTGCCTTCGTCGCCGTTGTCTACGTCGACACGATCGAACAGGGGCGCCGCTCCACTTGCACGCAGCCAGCCGTCCAGACGGCGGCCGAAAGCGCAGAAGTCGTCGTAGTCGCGGTCGCCCAGGGCAAGCACGCCATAAGCGAGGCCATGCAGTGCCGCGGGTGCCTTCATGAGATTCCCGTCGAACGCCGTCGCGGTGTCGGGGGCGTCGCCCTCCCCGGTCGTGCTGGCGACAAACAACGCGCGCGGCGCGGCCCCCAGCACGTCGGGCGTGAGTTCGCCCATGCCGCGGACGTCCACGGGCACGCCACCCGCGCGCAACGCCTCCGCCGTCCGGTCGGCAAGCTCCGTGGCGAAACCCGTTTGCGATGCGTGCACGACGAGGATGCCTCCGGGCGCGGCGGCATCCTTGCGGCTGACGCGACGAGCGCAGGCGGCGGTGAAGGCCACCCAGGCCAGCACGAGGCCGCCCGCGAGCGCGAAGCGCGTCAGTTCGGCAGCGATCACGGCTTGACCAGAGCGGCGAATGCCGGCGACATGCGCTCCACGACGTGGCCGTCGCCATCGTGCAGGATGAACAGCGCCGCGATGCCGTGCCGTTTCGCAAAGGCCATGCCCTCGTCCGGACCCAGCACCGTCAGCGTGGTGCCCAGCGGATCGGCGTGCATGCAGTCATTCGCGATCACGCTGACCGATGCCACCCGGTATGCCACCGGATAACCCGTGCGCGGGTCGATGTGGTGCGAGAAAAACCGTCCGCCGCTCTCGAAGAAGTGACGGTAGTCGCCCGAGGTGGCGATGGCCTTGTCGTCGAGGGAAAGGACGCGCCCCACTTCGTCGGCATTGTCGACGGCACCGGCGGCCGCGCCGGGACGCTCGATGCCCACGCGCCAGGACGAGCCGTCGGGCTTGCGGCCGTGGCCGCGGAGTTCGCCGCCCACTTCCACAAGATACGCCTTGACGCCGGAACGCTCGAGGAAGCGCGCCACCTGGTCGACACCGAACCCCTTCGCGACCGCGGAGAGATCGACGTAGACCCCGCCCGGCTGGAAAGCGCGCCGGTGCGCTTCGTCCATGCGGATCTTCGCCCAGCCCACGCGTTGCCTCGCCACGGCGATCGCGGCAGCATCGGGCGGAGCATAGGGATGGACCGCGTCGTGCGAGGAAGGCTTGCCCGCCGAGGCCTTGCCGGGACCGAAGCCCCACAGGTTCACGAGCGGACCCACGGTCGGGTCGTAAGCGCCACCGGAGGCCTTCGCCAGTTGCAGCGCATAACGCAGCACCGTGAACAATTCCGGAGGCAACGCCTGCCACGTACCAGCCGGCGCGCGATTGAAGCGGCTGAGGTCGGACGTGTCGTCGTACGTGCTCATCTGCGCCACGACGCGATCGACCTCGGCCTGGATGCCCTGCTCGATGGCACGCTTGTTCGCGCCGTCGGGCAGCACGGCGTTCACCGACCACGTCGTGCCCATCGTCTCGCCTTCGAAGCGATGTATGTCGCTGGCGGAGGCGGGAGTGCAAACCAGGGCGAACAGGCAGGCGAGGCGCTTGCAGGCGCTTGCAAGGGCCCCTGGAGCATTTCGCGAAGAGCGGTCGCGCGCAGGGCGCGCTCCTACATCGGTATCGGCGCGCATAGCGGGCTTTATTGCGGCAGCACTTCGAGTGTTGCCGTATAGGCGAGCCGGCGGTTCTTCGCTTCCTTCACCGACGTGCGATTGTCCTCGGTCGATGCGTTGACCCAATACATGCCGGCCGCGGGCCAGGTGAAGCTGAACTTTCCGTCGCTGTCGGTGGTGGTGTCCATCTCGTCCTGCGCGTTCCGATAGCGCGTGGCGCCGTTGATGGCCACGACCTTGAGGTTCGCCGCGGGCTTGCCGTCGAGCAGGAGACGGAAGGTGGCTTTCTCGCCCGCCATGAGGTCGTTCGGCTGACTGACCGGCACCAGCTCCAGGCCCTTGCCGACGGGCTTCAGCGCGCCGTCGCTGGGCGAGCCTTGGGTGACGAAGGTTTCCACCCGCGACGCCATCTCGCTCACCGCCACGTTCTTCGCACCGGCGGGGATCGCACCCTTGAATTCCGCGGGGGTGCCGCGCCAGCGCTTCTTCTGGCCGTCCAGCTCGTAGCTGGCGAACATGCCCTGGTTCACCAGCGCGAGACGATACGTACCCTTCTGCGGTACCGGTACATCGAACGTGCTGCGGTACTTGCCGGTGGCGGCGTTCTCCGGTTTCACCGTCGAGCCGTCGGGCGCGGTGATGACCAATGTGTCGAGCTTGGCCGGGAAGTGATCGGGATAGTAAAGATCGTTGGAAACGGCGGCGTCGACGGTCACCCAGGCGTCGTCGCCGGAGATCACCGTGGCGCTGGGCACCATCCACATCTTGTGGGCCTGTGCCGCGAACGGCAGGACGAGGACGGCGCAGAATGCGGCGCGGGCAAGCGTGTGCTTCATCGGTACGGCTCCGTTCAAGGGTTGAGGTCGAGGTCGATCTGTCCGAGTTCTTCGCTGCCCTTCGCGGACAGGTGAACGGGTGCCTTGGCCGGCCAGTCGAAGGGAATGCGCTGCGCTTCGCGCCCGCCGACTTCGCGTGCCGCCTCCACCACCAGTTCGTAATGCCCCGGCGCGAGCGTGCCCAGCGGCGGCTTGCCGTCGGCGAAGCGCAGGCGATGCTGGCCGGCCGGGCGCGTGGCGCCGGACACGCCGTCGATCGGCATGGTCTGGTCGCGGCCGCTGCGGCGCCACCACTGGCGCATGTCTTTCAGCCACTTCGTGCCTTCGCCGTCGCCCTTCTTCATCTCGTACCAGACCGCGAGGTTGGCCGCGACGCTGTGGTCTTCGCGCTCGATCCACACCGCGACATAAGGCCGGTGGTACTCGGCCACCTTCAGCGACGGAATTTCCACGGTGATGTTCATGTCGGCCGCGATCGCGGGCGCGGCGCAACAGGCGCAGAGGGCGAGTGTCAGGATGCGACGCATGGCGATTCCTTCAATGGATGAACACGAGGGCGATGACGACGGGCAGCACGAAGCCCAGGGCGACCATGGGCCAGGTCATGCCGCGCTGGGCGGCATGCATCTTGAGCAGCACGAGACCCGTCACGGCGAAGACGAGGCAGGCCAGCGCGAATACGTCGATGAACGCGCTCCAGACAGGCCCGGTGTTGCGCCCCTTGTGCAGGTCGTTGAGCCAGGCCAGCCAGCCCCGGTCGGTGACTTCGTACTGCACGTCGCCCGTCTCCCGGTCGATGGCGACCCACGCATCGCCGCCCGGCCTGGGCAGCGAGACGTACACCTCGTCATCGCTCCAGTCGCCCGCGCGTCCTTCGATGCGTGCGCCAGTTTCGGTTCGCACGAACTCGGCGACCGCCGGCGGAACCGGCGCGGACTTCGCTCCCGGATCGGTCAGTCGGCGCAGCAACGGCGCCGGCAAGGTCGCGGCAAAGCGCGACACTGCAGGCGAGGCCTCGATGCGCGCGGCGTGGTTGAGCGTGAAGCCTGTGATGGAGAACAACAGGAGCGCGACCAGGGAGACCGCCGAACTGATCCAGTGCCAGCGGTGCAGGTGCTTGAGCCAGAAGGCACGGCGCTGCCGATCGACGGTGTCGTGCATGTTTCCAAAAGCCCCTGGGATGGCGGTCATCGCAACGGGCCATGTTAACCATAATGCGAATCGTTCGCAATTGTGATCGACACCCGTCTCCGGAAAGCGGCTTGAAAGCCTGTCGCGACAGGATGCGCGAACACCTACCCGGAGCGTATCCTTGGCCCTCATGCGCATCCTTCTGGCCGAAGACGACGCCGCTATCGGCGCGGCAGTACGAGCCTCGCTCGAACAAGGCGGGCATGCCGTCGACCATGTCACCGACGGCGCCAGCGCCGACAACGCCCTGCGCGACCACGACTACGACCTGCTCGTGCTCGACCTGGGTCTGCCCCTGCTCGACGGCAGCGACGTGCTGTCGCGGGCGCGCAAGCGCGGCTCCGTCTTGCCGGTGCTCGTGGTGACCGCGCGCGAAGGGCTGAAGGAACGCGTACGCGTGCTCGACCTGGGCGCCGACGACTACCTCGTGAAGCCCTTCGCCCTCGCCGAATTCGACGCCCGCGTACGCGCCCTGCTCCGCCGGCGAACGAGCCAGGGCACACCGGAATTCCGTATCGGGCGCCTCCGCCTGGATATCCCGGGACACCGCGCCTGGATCGGCGACACCGCGCTGGACCTCACCGCCCGCGAGTTCGGCCTGGTGGAAGCGCTTGCCCTCCGGGCAGACAAGGTCACCAGCCGCACCCAGCTCGTCGAGGCACTGTGCAACTGGGACGAAGACCTGACCGACAACGGCCTGGACATCGCCCTGCACCGCCTGCGCAAGAAGCTGCAGGGTTCGGGAACCAGCGTTCGCACCATCCGCGGCCTCGGTTATCTCCTCGAAGAAAGCGCGGATGCCTGATCGCCGCCACGCGGCGGTAAGGCGACCGCCACGCCCGAGCCTGCGGCGGCGGTTGCTCACCTTTCTGCTCGTGCCGGTGCTGGGAGTGCTCCTCCTGGACGCGGTGATCGGTTATTTCGTGGCCCTGGCGTATTCCAACCGGGTGCACGACGCCACGCTTTCGGACAACGCGCTCACGCTCTCGGAAATGATCGGCAGCGACGCGCTGCGCGGCGAACTGACCGAACAGGCGCGGTTCCTTCTGGAATACGATCCCAACGGTCGCAATTACTACACCGTGACCAGCGACCGTCACGGACGGGTGATCAGCAACGCGATCCTGCAGGCGCCCTCCGTCGCCGTGGACGCACCGCCGCGGCTCTACGACACCGAACTGGGCCATCGCCCGCTGCGGGCGGCGACCATGCGCGTGCCCAGCCGCCACGATCCGGACGACGTGCTCACGATCACCGTGGCGGAGAACCTGCGCGACCGGCATGCCCGTGCACGCGAGATCCTCTTGCTCACGCTGCCGATGCAGGCCCTGCTCATCGTGGCCGTGCTCTTCCTCGTGTGGCTGGGTGTGAGCCATGGTCTGCGCGTGCTGGAACCGTTGACGTCGCGCCTGGCCCGGCGCGAACACGACCTCAGCCCCATCGGCGAGGAAGACGTGCCGGTGGAGATCCTCCCGCTCACCCGCACCATCGACGACCTGTTCGCCCGCATGCGCAACATGCTGGGCTTGCAGGAGCGCTTCATCGCCGACGCCGCGCATCAGTTGCGCACGCCGCTTGCCGGCATCCGGTTGCACGTGGAAAGGCTGGCCGAGACAACCGACCCGGCCCAGCGCGCCGATGCCATGAACCACGTGCAGCGCCTTGCCGCGCGCGCTGCGCGTACGTCGGCGCAGTTGCTCGCGCTGACGCGCACCCAGTCGCCGGACCTGCCGGACCGCGACGGCATGACCGAGATCGATCTGGCCACCGTGGTTCCGGAAGCCGTGGCGATGCGCGTGCACCAGGCCCTCGCTGTCGGCGTGGACCTGGGCTACGAGGGCACAGACGATCCATGCGTCATTCGCGGCGATGCATTGCAGGTGCAGGAAGTGCTCGACAATCTCGTGGACAACGCCTTCCACTACGCGGGCCGCGGCCACGTAGTGACGGTGTCGCTGGCCCGCGGCGAGAACGACGTGCTGCTGGCCGTGGAGGACGACGGTCCGGGCGTCGACGACGCGTTCCTCGGACAACTTGGCGAACGTTTCTTTCGTGTACCCGGCGTCGACGAAGACGGCACCGGCCTGGGCCTCGCGATCGTCGAGAGCATCGCCGAGCGCCACGGCGCGCGTGTGGCCTTCCTGCACGCCGAGACCGGTGGCCTGCGCGTGGAACTTCACTTCCCTGCAGCCGCTCCGCCCAAGGACCACTCGCTGTCCTAGGGCTGGCAGCGCTACCTCTTCGCCAGAACTTGCGACACGTTTCGCAAGCTGACGCACCCTGCGGGAAAGCCAGCTGAAACGGCCGCCGGGCACCATGGCACGCATGGTGCGGACGATGACGAAGAGCCACGTGAGCATGCCGCCGGCATTCCGGTTCGAAGGTGGGGCCGAAGGGGTTCTGCTGGTGCACGGGCTCGGCCGTACTCCTGAGGAAATGCGTCTTCTCGGCAAAGGGCTGAACCGCGCCGGCTTCACCGTGCAGGGCGTGGCCCTGGCGGGACACGGAGGAAGCGAGGACGACCTGCTCGCCTCCGACTGGAGGGCGTGGTACGCGAGCGTGGAAGCCGCTGCGGACGACCTGCGCGGACACGTGGATCGGATGTTCGTGGCCGGTTCGTCGATGGGCGCGCTGCTCGCCTTGCGCCTCGCCGCGATGCATCCGGACTGGGTGGCGGGCGTGGGCGTGTTCGGCGCGACGTTCCGCTACGACGGATGGTCGACGGGTTGGGTGGCCCGCATGTCCTTCCTATTGCCGCTGTTCAAGCGGCTGGGCATCGGGCGCCACCGTCGTCTGCTGCAATGGCCGCCGCATGGATTTCACGAACAACGCCTGCGCGAACACTTCGGCAGGAACATGCCGGGCGGCCCCGACGGAGCGTCGCAGCGCGAGGGCGATCCATGGCATGCCCTGGCGGAAACGGTGGACCTTGCGCGCGACGTGCGACGCCGCCTTTCGTCCGTGCTGGCGCCCTGCTTCATCGCGCACGCGCTCGACGACGAAGTGGCCAGCCCCGCGAACGCGGACCTGGTGGCGCGACACGTGAGAGGCCCGGTGGAAATGCTGCTCCTCGCCGACAGCTACCACATGATCACCATCGACCGGGAACGTCGCATGCTGATCGAACGCAGCGCCGACTTCTTCGACCGCGTGGCGCGCGAGGCACGAGCAGCGCGTGTCGCTGCGTAGACCGCCACATATCATCGCCAGTCGCTCTCATGCGACTGACGGCGGACGCAGACTGGACGCTTTCTGCTACGCCTTGCCCTGCTCGACGAGCGTGAGCGCGACCTTGTCGCGCAAGTACACCGGCAGTGCCAGTTCGGGGGCCACGGCCTCGCCGTCGCGGAACCGACGCGCGGCCACTTCGGCGACGTGCCGGGCCTGCGGATAACGCGCCCCTTCCGCGGAACGGATCGGCGCGGAGATGCGTTCGCGCAGGATCGCCTCGTACGTGGCCCAGCCCGTGCCGACAACATGCCACGCTGCCGCCTCGGGCAGCACCAGTGCCGCCGCCGTGTCCACGCGCTCGCGGTCCAGCAGGGTCACGCCGCCGTCGGCATCGCGGCACCATGCCGCAACGTAGATCTCGCCCATGCGCGCGTCGATCACGGACAGGATGGCGGCATCGTCTTCCGGTGCCTCCAGCGCCAGCGCCTGCAACGACGACACGGTGACGACGGGAATGTCGAGTGCCATGGCCATGCCCTGTGCCAGCGAGACACCCAGGCGCACGCCGGTGAACGCGCCGGGGCCGCGGCCCACGGCGATGCCATCGAGCGCCTGGCGCTTCAGCCCCGCTTCCGCCAGCAGCTCATCGGCCATGGGAAGCACCAGTTCGGCGTGACGGCGCGGTGCCACCTCGCTGCGCTCGATCACTTCGTCGCCATGGACGAGGGCGACCGAGCAGGCTTCCGTGGAGGTTTCGATGGCGAGGAAGTTCATGGTGAATCCGGCATGGGGGATGGCGTGGTCTGCGCGTACCAGTCGATGCGGCGCGTCAGGTACATCAGCAGTGCGATCACCGCCACCAGCACCACCGATCCGATCAGCAGCGCGTACTCTTCGGCGCCTATCAGGCCGTACAGTATGGCGTAAACCAGGGCCAGCACGCCGCCCAGCGCCAGCCCTGCCCTGCGCGCACGCAGCGCCGCCATGGCGTAGCCCCCCACGATAAGCACCACGGTCGCGGCAGCCACGGCATAAGCGGGGCCGAATCCGATCTGCTCCGACAGCGCCAGCAGCAGCACGTAGAAGCTCGTCATGGCGGCGCCCACCAGCAGGTATTGCACGGGATGCAGGCGCAGGCCCTTCAGCACTTCGAACAGGAAGAACGCGACGAACGTGAGCGCGATAAACAACAACCCGTACTTCCCTGCCCGGTCGTTCTGCTGGTACACCCCGCCCGGCTGGTAGAGCTTCACGCCGAAGGCGGACGCCGCGAGCCGTCCCGCGACGTCCGAATCGGCCGAGTTCCAGTGCTGCCCGTACTCGCGATTGAGGTCGAGCACCTGCCACGACGCATCGAATCCACGCGCATCGATGCTGCGTGTCGCAGGGAGCAGTGCGCCGGTAAAACTCGGATCCGGCCAGGGCGCACGCACCCGCACACTGTTCGTGCGCGCCAGGGGCAGCACCGAGAAGGACTCGGTTCCCGCGATGCGAAGGGTGACCGAGAAATCCAGCGGCGTGCGCCGCTCCGGATCGATCGCCACCGGCGTGGCAAGTACCGTGTAGGGTCCCATGCGCGCGGCGGAGGAAGACAGCTTCGCCGTGTGCCCGTCCACCGTCAGCGAGGTGATCGCCTGCAGGCCGCGCGTGTCGGCGATGAGCAGCCGCAGTTCCGCCTTGCCCGGGAACCAGGTGGCGCCGCTGTCCGCGGCGAACCGGCGCAGGTCATCCGGCAGGAGGCGGCCACGCAGCGTCACCTCGCCGGTGTACACCGGCACGTCGTACATGCCCGCGTGACGGCGCTCCACCGACAGGTCGGCGACGGTCTCGATGTCGTCGGCCAGCACGATCTCCGTGCCGTCGCGCACACTCACCACCTTGTCGTCGCTGGTGCGCACTTCGTACCGAGTAGGCACGCCGAGTACGAAGCCGCCGATGGTCTGCGGTCCGCCCCACCCTTCCGCCACCCGCGTGGATGCGGCGTCGCGCATGACCTGGCGCTGGCGGACGAGGCCGTCCGCCTGGGAAAGGGGAATGAGCATGATCAAGGCAAGCATGCCGATGCCCAGCACTTTGGCGGTTATGGATTGCATCCAGCGAAACATGGTCGTTCCCGCGAATTCCTGTGGTCGGGCCATCGTCCTTCACGAAAAGGCGCCGCGCGTGGTTCGTTTCTGGCATCGCGCAGGCAAGGGCTGGCAGAAAGCGGCGCGTTCGCGCACATCAGGAATGAGAGTGTTCTCATGACGCGCCGATGCAATCCGTGGAGGATGGGCCGCATCATCCCACCCGAGGACAGCCCGATGCTTCCCGTCCAGCTAGCGATGCCCCTGGCCCTGATGGTCGGCGCGGCCATCGCCGCCACGACCGAGTCCCCTTGCGCCGAATCGGCGAGAAGCGAAACGCCGCAAGCTCGCGCCGATCGTGCGCGTGCCGCGTTTCTCGACCATGGGCAGCACGGCGTCCATGTGCGCCTGCATGAACGGCGGCACAGCCGCCATCCGCACCCCCTGCTAGGCGCCTTCTGAAAAGAAACGCACCACGTCGGCCAGATCGCGCGTGCGCGGCATGGGTGGCAGGCTGGCGAGGAACAGGCGGCCGTAGCCTTTGCTGCTGAGGCGCGGATCGCACAGCACGAGCACGCCGCGGTCGTGCACGTCGCGAATCAGGCGCCCGGCCCCTTGCTTCAGGGCGATCACGGCGGTGGGTACCTGCCACCCCATGAAAGGATTGATGCCTGCCTCTTCCAGCGCTTCCAGGCGGGCCTGCAGCACCGGATCGTCGGGCATCGCAAAGGGCAGCTTGTCGATGACCACCACGCTCAACGCGTCGCCCGATACGTCCACACCTTCCCAGAAGCTCGCCGCGCCCAGCAGCACACCCGTGCCGCTGGCGCGGAATGCCTCCAGCAGACGATGTCGCGGAGCCGTGCCCTGCACGAACAGCGGCCAGGGCACGCGGCCTTCCAGCAGCTCGGCAGCCCGCCGCAAGGCGCGATGCGATGTAAAGAGCAGGAAGGCACGGCCGCCAGATGCATCGAGTACCGGACGGATGGCGGCGATCACGCGGTCGGTGTAATCCCGCGCCGCCGGGTCCGGCAGATCCTTCGGCAAGTAGGCAAGCGCCTGACGCTCATAGTCGAACGGGCTTTCCACGTGCAGCGTCCGTGGCTCCTCGAGCCCGAGCTGACGCGAGAAGTGCCCGAAATCCCCGGCAATCGAAAGCGTGGCGGAGGTGTGTATCCACGCCGCGTCCGTGGACATGCGCATGGCGCGCAGCGGCGAGGCGAGATCCAGCGGCGTGGCGTGCAACGCGAAGCCGCGGGGCCAGGTTTCGTACCAGCGCACGTCGCTCGCGGAATGTTCCTCTGCAATGCGGTCGAGCCGCAGGCTGAGCATCTGCGCCCGCTCGTACACGTTGGCGAGTCCGCGCGATCGCTCGCCGAGGGCAGCAAGCAGATCGGCCAAGGCGGCCATCACGTCGCGCAATTCCTCCAGGAGTTCGCGCACGCCGGCCTCGCGGTCGAGAGCGCCGAAGGGCCCGCGCGCCGGCAGCGGGTCCATGGCGAGGCGCAGCCGCTTCACCAGGTCGTGGATGGCCTCCACTGGCTCGAGCAGCTGGCTCATGGCGCCCGTGACGCCCTGCGCCTCGGCCAGGGCATCCTGGCCGAGGTCGACGACCTGCCGCGAACTCACGCTCTGCGAGAAGAACTGCCCCGCCAGTTCCGGGATCTGGTGCGCCTCGTCGAGGATGAACGCGTCGGCGCCGGGCAGGATCTCGCCGAAGCCCTCCTGCTTGAGTGCGAGGTCGGCCATGAGGAGGTGGTGGTTCACCACGACGAGGTCGGCCTCCATGGCTTCGCGCCGCGCCTTCACCACGTGGCAGTCCTCGAAGAAGGGGCATTCCGAGCCGAGGCAGTTCTCCGGCGTGGAGGTGACCCGCGGCCACACCGGCGAATCTTCGGGGATATCCGCCATTTCCATCCGGTCGCCACGACGGGTGCGCGCCGACCATGCCCGGATCGCCGACAGCTGCGAGACGAGCTGGCGATCGGGGTTGCCTTCGCGCACCGCCTGGTCCAGGCGGTACAGGCAGAGGTAATTGGCGCGGCCCTTGAGCAGGCTCAGGCGGGCGCGACTGCCCAGAACCGAGTGCACGCGCGGCAGGTCACGGAAGAACAGCTGGTCCTGCAGGGCTTTCGTCCCGGTGGAAACGATGACCTTGCGCCCCGACAGGAGGGCCGGCACGAGGTAGGCGAAGGTCTTGCCGGTGCCCGTGCCCGCCTCCGCCACCAGGAGGTCGCGGTCCGCGATGGCGGACGCCACGGCCGAGGCCATGCGCTGCTGGGCCTCGCGCGGCGCGAAACCCGGCACTTCGCGGGCGAACGGACCTTCCGCGCCGAGGATCGCGGCCACTTCGTGTTCAGTCATCCGCCAAGTATCGCCTACAATGACGGTCTTTACCCCTGAGCCCACGCATGGACAAGAGTTTCGAGCCCAGCCAGATCGAGTCGAAGTGGTACGCCCACTGGGAGTCCAACGGCTATTTCAAGCCGTCCGGCAAGGGCACCCCCTACACGATCATGCTGCCGCCGCCGAATGTCACGGGCACGCTGCACATGGGGCACGGCTTCCAGCACACCATCATGGACACGCTGGTGCGGTACCACCGCATGCGCGGCTTCGACACCCTGTGGCAGCTCGGCACCGATCACGCCGGCATCGCCACCGAGATGGTGGTAACCCGCCAGCTCAACGCCGAGGGCAAACAGCGCGCCGACCTCGACCGCGACGCCTTCATCGCCCGCGTCTGGGAATGGAAGAAGGAATCGGGCGGCACCATCGGCCGCCAGATGCGCCGCCTGGGCGTGTCCGGCGACTGGAGCCGCGAAGTCTTCACCATGGACGAAGGCCCGTCGAAGGCCGTGGTCGAGACCTTCGTGCGCCTGCATGAGGAAGGCCTGATCTACCGCGGCCAGAAGCTGGTCAACTGGGACCCGGTGCTGAAGACGGCCATTTCCGACCTGGAAGTGGTCAGCGAGGAAGAAGACGGCTCCCTCTGGTCGATCCGCTACCCGCTCGCCGACGGCTCCGGCGAACTCGTGGTCGCCACCACACGCCCCGAGACCATGCTGGGCGACGTGGCCGTCGCCGTGCATCCGGAAGACGAGCGCTACGCGCACCTCGTCGGACGCATGCTGAAGCTGCCGCTGTCGCAGCGCGAGATCCCGATCATCGCCGACGAGTACGTCGAGAAGGAGTTCGGCACCGGTTGCGTGAAGATCACCCCGGCGCACGACTTCAACGACTACGCTATTGGCCAGCGGCACAACCTGCCGCTGATCAACATCCTCACCGACGACGCGAAGATCAACGACGCGGCGCCGGAGAAATACCGCGGCATGGACCGTTACGTCGCGCGCAAGGCGGTGCTCGCCGACCTGGAGGCCGAGGGCCTGCTGGTCGAGACGAAGAAGCACAAGCTGCAGGTGCCGCGCGGCGACCGCACCGGTCAGGTAATCGAGCCCTACCTCACCTGGCAGTGGTTCGTGAAGATGGACACCCTTGCCGCGCGCGGCATGGAACTGGTCGAACATGGCCACGTGAAGTTCGTGCCCGAGAACTGGATCAACACCTACCGTCACTGGCTCGGCAACATCCAGGACTGGTGCATCAGCCGCCAGCTTACCTGGGGCCACCAGATTCCGGCGTGGTACACCGACGGCGGCTCGGTGATCGTCGCGCGCGACGAGGCAGAGGCGAAGGCCAAGGCGGCCACCCAGGGGTATACGGGCACGCTGCGCCGCGACGCCGACGTGCTGGAGACCTGGTTCTCGTCATCTCTGTGGAGCCATTCCACACTGGGCTGGCCCGATCCGCAGGCACAGGCGGAGCGCGGTTTCGACCGCTACCTGCCGACGAACGTGCTGGTCACCGGCTTCGACATCATCTTCTTCTGGGTGGCCCGGATGATCATGATGACCGACCACTTCACGGGTGAAGTGCCTTTCAGGGACGTCTACGTCACCGGGCTCATCCGCGACAAGGACGGGCAGAAGATGTCCAAGTCCAAGGGCAACGTGCTCGACCCGCTGGATATCGTGGATGGCATCGGACTGGACGAACTGCTCGACAAGCGCACGCGCGGCCTCATGCAGCCGAAGATGGCCGAGAAGATCGAGAAGGCCACGCGGAAGGAATTCCCCGAAGGCATTCCGGCCTTCGGCGCGGACGCCTTGCGCTTCACCTTCGCCTCGCTTGCAACGCACGGCCGCGACATCAAGTTCGACCTTGAGCGCTGCGCGGGCTACAAGGCGTTCTGCAACAAGCTGTGGAACGCCACGCGATTCAAGCTCGACACCCTCGTCAGGTTCAAGGGCGACTTCGCCGACCCCACGTGGTTCGCCGACAGCTATTCCGACGCGGACAAATGGATCAGGACCCGCCTCGCCGCGACGGCCGAGGAAGTGAAGGCGCAGTTCGCCGTCTATCGCTTCGACCTGGCGGCGAAGGCCATGTACGAATTCGCATGGAACGATCTCTGCGACTGGTACCTGGAACTTTCGAAGCCCTCGTACCGCCTGGAGGATCCGACCTCCGACCAGGACGACGGCCAGTTCGCGGCGCCCAGTGAAGCCGCGGCCGCCGCATACACGCTTGCC
Source organism: Luteibacter sp. SG786 (assembly GCF_011759605.1). Lineage (GTDB taxonomy): Bacteria > Pseudomonadota > Gammaproteobacteria > Xanthomonadales > Rhodanobacteraceae > Luteibacter. The sequence continues at coordinate 779,492 of NZ_JAAOYX010000003.1, read as the reverse complement.
ACGACGTTGGAAGCGACTTTCCGCCTCCTGCATCCGGTGATCCCCTTCATCACCGAAGACCTCTGGAAGCGCGTCGCGCCGGCTCTCGGCATCGAAGGCGACACGATCATGCTGCGTCCGTATCCGGAGGCGTCCGACATTGCCACCGACGACACGGCCACCGCCGAGATCGAATGGGTGAAGGACGTACTCACGGGCGTCCGCCGCATTCGCGCCGAGATGAACATCGCGCCGGGCAAGGTCATTCCGCTGCTGTTCGCAGACGGCGACGCTGTGGATCGCGCGCGCGCGGAGAAGTTCGCCGTGCAGATCGCCTTCCTCGGCCGCGTGGAGTCGCCGGCATGGGTATCGGGCGAGGAGCCCGCCGCGGCGGTCGCCGTGGTCGGCGGCATGCGCGTGCTCATCCCGTTGGAAGGTCTGATTGACGTGGGCGCCGAGAAGGCACGCCTGGCGAAGGAGATCGCGCGGGTGGAAGGCGAGATCCGCAAGTGCGAGGCCAAGCTCGGCAACGCCAACTTCGTGGCCAACGCCCCCGCCGAAGTGGTGGAGCAGGAGCGCCAGCGCATCGCCGACTGGACCCGCCAGGCCGACGCGATGCGCGAGCAGGCGCGCAAGCTGGGCGGCTGACAGCCGCCCGCGGCAGGCCAGCTTTGTGTGGGAGCCGCTTCAGCGGCGATGGAGGCTCGCGGCAAGGTTGCCCGCTGCCGCGGGATCGCCGGCATAGCCGGCTCCCACACGGCACGATTTACATATCGTGTTTCGTGACTTCGAAGCCGGCCTGCTTGTACTGCGTCCAGCGGGCGCGCGAGCCTTCGCGCTCCGCCGGATCGGCGGCCACCACTTCCAGCACGCGATCGAACTGGCCAGGCGCGCAGGTATCGCGCAGGTTGATCACCAGCGGGCGGTCGCGCGTTTCCACGCCGGGCGGCACGATCAGCACCGCCGTATCGTCGTCCTGCTCGTCACCGGCAAGCTGGTGCGGGATGTAGGCGTCCTCATCGAACGCCCATAGGTACTCGTCGATCGCTTCGGCCTGCTCGAAATCGCGTGTGAGGATGAGCGTGGGCTGCTGCGCGCCGAACGCGCGCTTCGCGAGTTCGCACACCAGCAGCAGCGGATCCTCGCGAAAACGCGGCTTGTCGATCAGGTAGAAATCGGCGCGCGGCATCGGGTGGGTATCAGCCGGCCGAGGCGACGCGGTCGAGCAGCCACTGGGTCAGCAGCGGCACCGGACGGCCGGTGGCAAGGCCCTTGCGCCCTTCGTCCCACGCGGTGCCGGCAATGTCGAGATGCGCCCAGCGGCGGCCTTCCGTGAACCGGGCGAGGAAGCAGCCCGCGGTGATGGCACCGGCATACTTGCCGCCGATGTTCGCCACGTCGGCAAAGCCCGAGTCGAGCTGGCTCTGGTAGTCGTCCCACAGCGGCAGGCGCCACGCGCGGTCGAGGGTGGCCTCGCCGGCTGCCAGCAGTTCCGCGGACAACGTTTCGTCCTTGGTCATGAGGCCGCTGGCGTGCTTGCCGAGGGCCACCACGCAGGCGCCCGTGAGCGTCGCGGCGTCGATGATGGTGTGCGGGTCGAAACGCTTGCCCGTGTAGGTGAGCGCATCGCAGAGGATCAACCGGCCTTCCGCGTCGGTGTTGAGCACTTCGATGGTGATGCCGGACAGGCTGGTGAGCACGTCGCCGGGGCGGTAGGCCGCACCGTCCGGCATGTTCTCGACCGCGGGCACCACGCAGACCAGGTTCACCGGCAGGCGCAGCTTCACGGCCGCCACGAAGGCGCCGAGCACACCCGCCGCACCGCACATGTCGAACTTCATCTCTTCCATGCCCGGGCCGGGCTTGAGGCTGACGCCACCGGTGTCGAAGGTGATGCCCTTGCCCACGAAGGCATAGGGACGCTCGCCCTCCTTGCCGCCGTTCCATTGCAGGATCACCAGGCGCGGCGCGTTGGCCGAGCCGCGGGCGACGGCGAGCAGCGAACCGAAGCCCTCGCGCTCCATGTCGGCGCGGTCGAGGCTCTCGAACGTGACGCCCTCATGAGCCTCCGCGAAGGCGCGGGCCTGGTCGGCGATGTAGTCCGGGTTGCAGATGTTCGGCGGCAGGTTGCCGAGTTCCCGGGCGTAGCGGACGCCCTCGGCGATGGCCCGTGCCTCGGCGATGCCGGCCTCGCCATCGGCGGGACCCACCAGCGTGACGGATGCCAGTTCCGGCTGCGCCTTGTCGCGGGGCTTCACCGTGGCGGTATAGCGATAGGCCACGTGGTCGGTGACCAGGGCGGCCACCCGCAGGCGCCATGCGGCATCGCGGCCCGGCACGTCGACCTCGGGCAGCCAGCTGGTGGCCTCGGCGACCGGCAGGCGACCGATGGCGCGGGCGGCCTCGGTGGTGACGCGCTGGTAGCGCGCGGCGTCGAAGGTCTTCTGCGCGCCCAGGCCCACGACGAGGATGCGGGCGGCGGCCACGCCGGCCGGGTGCAGCAGGGTGACCACGCTGCCGACCTTGCCGGTGATGTCGCCCGCTTCAACGAGGCGCTTGATGAGGCCGTCCGCGGCGGTGTCTATACGCGCCGCGGCGCTGGTCAGGACGCCGTTCTCGTAGACGCCTACCACGGCCACCGGGGTGGCGGTCGATTCGGGAGCATGGGAACCGAGGCTGAACTGAACCGTCATAGCTAACTGTCCTGCGAAAGCCCGCCGGGGCCCGGACAGGCTAGACTTATGGTTTGCCGGCAGGGACTGACGCGGCACGAACCGCCAATTCTATCAAATGCTCAGCATCCTCGACCGTTATTTCCTGCGCGAGCTGGCCTACGGGGTCCTCGCGACGGCCATCGTGCTGCTGGTGATCTTCGCCGGCGGTGCCTTCGCGACCGTGTTGCAGAAGGTCGCCAACGGCAGCATCCAGCCCAGCGTCATGTTCGAGGTGCTGGGCCTGCAGATGGTGGACCTGCTCTCCACCCTCCTGCCCATGTCGGCCTTCCTCGGCACCCTCATCGCCCTGGGCCGCATGTACCGGGAAAGCGAGATGCACGTGCTGGCCTCCTCCGGCATGGGCCCCCGCGGCATGCTGCGGCCGGTCACCCTGCTGGCTGTGGCCGCCACCATCGTGGTGGGCCTGGTGTCCCTCTGGCTGGGCCCGCTCTCGGCCCGCACGGCCGACCAGGTGATCGCCGCCGCCAACAAATCCGTGATCGCCGCCGGCCTCGATGCCGGCCGCTTCACGGAACTACCGGGCAAGGGCGGCATCATCTTCGTCGACACGTTGAGCCGCGACGGCACCGTGCTGGGCAAGACCTTCCTCGCCACCGACCGCACCGACAGCGACGGCAAGCCGCAGGTTCGCGTGGTGAACGCGAAGAACGGCCGCATGTACCAGGAAAGCGACGGCCAGAACCGGTTCCTCGCCCTGTTCGACGGCTGGCAGTTCGAGATCCCGCTGGGCGCCGACAACTGGCGCCGCATGAAATACGAACGCAACGACATCTCGCTGTCCAACATCACGGACGACGACGAAGACAGCGATCCGGCGCACGAGGCATCCACCACCGAGCTGTTCAAGTCGCTGACACCCGACAACCTGGGTGAACTGGTGTCCCGCTTCGCGGCACCCGTGAGCACCCTCGTGCTGATGATGATGGTGCTGCCGATGTCGCGGCAGGCGCCGCGCGACGCCCGCTACGGCCGCCTGCTCATCGCCGTGCTGGCCTATTTCCTCTACGTGGTGTGGCAGCTGATAGCGCGCGCGCAGATCATCAAGGGCCACCTGCACACCTCCGCGCCCATCTGGCTGCTGCATGCCATCGTCTTCGGCGTGGCGGCCTGGTACTTCTGGCGGCAGAACGCCCCCCGGCGCGTGAAGGGAGCCCATTGATGGCCACGCTCACCGTCAAGCGTGCCGACCGTCTGATCGGCTTCAGCGTCCTCGGCACCTTGCTGCTCGTCTGGCTGGTGCTCACCGGCTTCGACGCCCTCACGCAGTTCGTGCGCCAGCTTGGCAACATCGGCAAGAACGGCTTCACTCTCTACGACGCCATCGCCTACATCATGCTCACGGTGCCGCGGCGCCTGTATCAGATGTTCAGCAACGCGGCCCTCATCGGCGGCCTGCTGGGCCTGGGCGGCCTGGCCGCCACCGGCGAACTCACCGCGCTGCGCGCCGCGGGCATGTCCAAGCTGCGCATCGCCGTCTCGGCGGCGGGTGTGGTCGCCGTGCTCACCCTGGCGGTGGTAGTCATGGGCGAAACGGTGGCGCCATATGGCGACCAGCACGCACAGGCCATCCAGGTGCGCATGCGCTCCAGCAACTTAGGTTCCACCAGCAGCGGCCTGTGGGCCCGCGACGGCGGCAAGATCATCAACGCCAAGTCCGCCATCGCCACGCAGGACGGCGACCGCCCTACGGTGAAGCTGGTGGACGTTCGCGTCTACGACTTCACCCCCGACGGCCAGGTAAAGACGTTCTCGCATGGCGATAGCGCCATCCACGACGGCAACCACTGGGTCATGAGCAATGTGCGCACCACGTCGCTCGACGCGGCCGGCACGCATTCGACGCACGAAGACACGCAAACCTGGGCCTCGAAGCTCAACCCGCACGTGCTCGAACAGTCGGTGATCCACCCGGAATACCTGTCGATGAGCGATCTGCGCCGCAACATGCGCTACCTCGAAGCCAACGGGCAGAACCCGGGCGCCTATGCGGTGGCCTTCTGGGGCCGCGCGCTGTTCGCGGTGAACACGCTGGTGCTGGTGCTTTGCGCCATGCCCTTCGCCTTCGGCTCGCTACGCTCCGGTGGCCTCGGCAAGCGCCTCTTCATCGGCATCATCCTCGCCATCGGCTGGTACTTCCTGCAGGGCGCGATGGTGAACTTCGGCACCGTTTACGGCCTGCCTCCGCTGCTGGCGAACCTGTTGCCCACGTCGTTGCTGATCGTGGGTGCGTTGGCGTATTTCAGGCGATTTGGTTAGGTTCAGTGCTCGAGCGCCGTGCAAACGCTCTCGAGCACGCTGTCCAGATCGCCCCCCGTCATCGGCTTTCGCACCAGCGCATCCATGCCGGCATCCTTGATGGCGGCGAGTTCGTCGCCTGCGGAGCGGGCCGTGACCGCGACGATGGGAATGTCGCCCATGCCGTCCATTCGCCGCACCATGCGCGCCACCTGGAAGCCGTCGACCATGGGCAGGTCGAGGTCGAGCAGCATCGCGTCGAAGGTCTGGCGCGACAGTTCCGTCATGGCGGCGAGGCCGTCGCCCACGGCCGTGACGGTGTGGCCGCGTTCCCGTAGCAGGCCGACGATCACTTCGCTGACCACCGCGTCGTCTTCCACGAGGAGCAGGCGCTTGCCCTTCATGCCGGGGGCCACCAGTGGCGCACGCAGCCCGCCTTCGCCGCAGCGGCAAGGCGCCAGGGGAAGGCTCACGACGAAGGCGGTGCCCTGCCCCAACTGGCTGCGCACGCGGATGTCGCCCCCCATGAGCGCGCACAGCTCATGGCAGATCGCGAGGCCCAACCCGGAACCCTGCGCACGTTGCGGCGAACCGCCCTGTTCGAAACGCGAGAACACCCTTGCGCAGAGTTCGGGCGACATGCCCGGTCCGGTGTCGGTCACCGTCATCACGAGCGACGAGCCCTCGTATCCCACATGCAGCGACACCCCGCCCGCCTCCGTGAACTTCACCGCGTTGTTCACGAGGTTCTGCAGGATCTGCCGCAAGCGGATGGCGTCGCCGCGGATGCACTCGGGAACGTTCGCATTCAATGACGACGACAGGTTGAGACCCTTCTCCCTCGCATTGCACGCGGCCAGCGCGATCACTTCGCCGGTAAGCGCGCGCAGCGGCACGCACTCGGATTCGAGCACGAGGCGCCTGGCCTCGATGCGGGTGAGATCGAGCGCATCGTTCACCAGCCGCAGCAAGGTGGTGCCCGATCGCCGCACGGCTTCCACATAAGCGCGCTGTGTTTCATCCAGCGGCGTGCTCGCCATCAGTTCCGCCATGCCGAGTACACCGGTCATCGGCGTACGGATCTCATGGCCCAGCGTGGCCATGAAGTCGGTTTTCGCGGCATTGGCTTCCTCCGCCAGGCGCCGCTGCTGCTCGGCTAGCTTGAGGCGCATGGCTTGGCGCACGCGCCGGCGCATGCTCAGCACGAGCGCGGCGACCGCCGCGATGAAGAGGAGCATGTAGCTCAGCCACGCCCACCAGCGAAGCCACGGTGGCGCATCGACGACGATCGTCAGAGGATGGGGCAACGTGCCACTGACCCCGTCGCGTCCCGCGCCGGAGATGCTGAGGGTGTAGGCGCCCGGAGCGAGGGGAGCGAAAGCCCGCTGGCCGTCCTTGCCCGTGCGCATCTTCGTGGTCTCGCCGTCGTGTTCCAGGGAGAACACCAGATGATTGCGGTCGGGATTCACGTACGAGAGCGCACGCGCGTTGACGATCAATTCGCGGTCGTTCCACGCAAGGCGCAGCGTGTCCTTGTCGATGGGCAGGGGCGTGCGCATTCCGCCGCGCAGCACGGATGCGCCGAGCACCACGATGGACGGCTTCCGCGTATGGTCGCGCTGGCGGTCGGGTCGGAAACCCACCAGGCCGCCGAGCGTGGCGCCGTACATCGTGCCGTCGTCGAGTTGCACCGTGGTGGCGTTGGTGAATTCGCCGTTCGCCAGTCCGTCGGCGAGGCCGAAGGGACGGAACTTGTCCGTGCCCGGGTCGAAGCGCCAGACCCCGGTTTCGCCATAAAGCCACAGGCGTCCGGCGACGTCGCGGCGCACGTTGAGGATGTCCGCCGAGGGAAAGCCGTGCACGCCCTTGACGCAGCGGTCGCGCTGGGCGTGCCGTCCGTCCCAGCGGTAATGCTCCAGGCCGTCCGGACGCACCACCCAGAATCCGTCCTCGTCCGGTTCGAATGCGTTGATGCGGCCGGGCGCCACGCCGGGAATGAAACGCATGTCGCCCGAGGCGCGGTCCAGGCGGGCGAGGCCTGCGAGGCTCGCCTGCCAGAGGTCGTCGCCGACCACTTCGATCTGCCGCGTGTCGGTCATGCCGCGGCGCGACGCCGCGAAGGGAATCGAACGCGCGCGGCTCAGGTTCGCGTCCAGCTTGAACAGTCCCTGCCCCAGCGCGGCGACGTACACTGCGTCGTCGGGACCGCGGACAAGCATGGTCACGGGGTGGTCGATGGTCGCTCGCAAGAGCGGCCGCGTCTTGCCGTCCTGCCCCAGCGAAAGACCGTCCACCGTACCGATGAGCAGGCCGCGCGGCGTCTCCAGGAGCGATTGCACGCGCATCGCCTCGATGTCGAAACCTTCCGATGTCTTGCCGGTGGCGGGATCGAATCCGCGGATCCAGCCATAGAGGCCACCCACCCATAGCTTCGTGCTGCCCTGTGCAGCGACTGCCTTCACCGTGCGTCCCGGGAAGCTGGAAGGGTCCGTGGCCACATCGGCGAAACGGGTGAAGTCGTCCCAGGCGGGGCCCAGATAGGCAAGCCCCCCGTCGCTCAACGCGAACCAGAGGCCGTGCTCGCGATCCTCCAGCATGCCGCGCACGTTGCGTCCCGGCAGCCCGCCCTGGGCGGTCCAGGCACTGCGCACGGCATGCAGGCGGCCGTAGCGATCGAGCATGCGAAGCCCGTCGGGGCCCGAAACCCACAGGATGCCGTGGCTATCGGCAAGCGAGGCATAAAAGGGAGACGCCGCCAGGCGCCGGTCGCGGTGCAGCAACCCGTCGGGGGCGAGGCGATACAGGCCGTGATCGGTCGCGAAGCGCAGCTCGGCCGCGTGCCCGTCGATGCGCAGCACGCGCGCGTGGCTGCCGTCCTCGAACGGCACCGAGGTCATCGCGCCCGCGGCATCCACCACCGCCACGCCCGCGTCGGTGCCGATCCACACACGGCCGTCGTCCGATGCATGAAGCGCGCGAATGGAGGTGGCCAAGGGGCCGTCGGGCCCGGCGACCCGCTCCTGGAGGCCGGTGCCATCGGGCTGCATGTGCATCAGTCCGGTGCCTGTGCCGATCCAGATGGAACCGTCGCGAGCTTGCGCGATGGCGCGCACGTCGTCGTCCACGAGTTCATCGCGCCATTGGGCGAACGTGCCACGGGCGGGATCGTACCTTCCGAGACCCAGGTCGGCGCCGCCGATCCAGATGCGATCGTCCCTGTCCACGAGCAGGGCCGACACCCCGCCCGCGGGCAGCGACACCCCTTTCTCGGGACCCGTGCCGGGGCTGACGAACTGCACGCCGTCGAAGCGGGACAAGCCCACCGATGTGCCCACCCAGATGAAGCCGTGACTGTCCTGGGCCACGGCGCGGACCTTGCTGCTGGGCAGGCCTTCATGCAGCCCGTAACTGCGGAACTGGGGGGTGGGCACCGGCGGCATGGTGACCGCGAAAACGGGAAACGCCACGATCCAGCCGATCGCGGCCGCGAGGATCCATCCCGGGATGAGCGTGTCATGCATACGCGAATTCCTGTTGCGCCCCGGATGATGCCATGCAGGCTGACGGGGGCAATCGGCAAATCGCCTAGCAGGCGTAGTCCGACACCCACATGGGACCTGGGTCGTGGCACTAGAATGTCGACATGTCCTCCCGGCTTCGCCTTCTCCTGGCCGCTGTCGGCCTGCTTGCCTTCGTGTGGCTGCTGCTGGCGGCGCTCGACCGCGCGCTGGCCCTGGCCCAGCGTTTCATGGGTCTGCCGGCCGGCATGCGCTGGCTGCTGGGTCTCGTCCTGCTCCTGCTTGTGCTCGCGGGCGTCGCTTTCGGGGTGTGGTGGTTACGCCCGCGCAAGCCTCGTGCGCCCATCACGGCACCGGACCGCGCATCGCTCGAAGCGCGAATCGAAAAGCTGCGCGAGGCCGAGACGGATGTTGAGGAACTTCGTAACGAACTGGGCGAACTGGACCGCCGCCGCGCGAGCGCGCGTATGTACATCGCGGTGTTCGGAGAGATCTCCACCGGCAAGTCCACCCTGATCGCCGCTCTGGTACCGGGCGCGGCGCCAGCACGCGACGTGCGCGGAGGCACGACACGCGAGGTCGCCACGTACGACACGACCGTCGACGGCCAGGACTGGACCGTGGCGGACGTGCCCGGCTCGTCCGAAGCCGATGGCGAGGCCCGCGAGCGTATGGCGCGTGAGGAAGCATTGCGCGCGCACGCCGTGGTGTACGTCTGCGCGGGCGATCTCACGCGCACGCAAGGCGAGGAACTGCGCTGGCTGGGCGACTTCGGCAAACCGCTGGTGCTGGTGGTGAACAAGGCCGATCAATGGCATGCCGAAGAGCTCGACCGTATTCTGGACCACGTGCGCGAACAGGCCGGCGGCATTCCCGATGCGGTGGTCGCGATCAGCGCGGGCGGCGAGGAACGCTTCACGCGGCACCTCGCGGACGGCAGCACGGAAGAGGTGACGCGGCGCAGGGCCGCGAACGTGCGGCCGCTTCGCGATGCATTAGACCGCTTGCTGGCGCCCGGCGCAGCCGCGCTGGAGGCACAGCGTGAAAACGCGGTGCTCGCCGGCCTGCACGAGCGGACCGGGGAACGCGAGCGGGCCTACCGCGACGAGGAAGCCCAGCGCATCGTGCGCCGTTACGCGCGCCGCGCGATCGTCGGCGCCATGGCGGCCGTGGCACCCGGCAGCGACCTCGTCATCCAGGGCGCGCTCGCCACGGGCATGGTGCGGGCCCTGGCGTCGCTCCACGACGTGCGCGTTACCGACGTGGAAATCGACAGCCTCTTGCGCCAGGTTCGCATGACCTTGCGCACCGGCACGTCCGTGGTGCTCGCGATCGCGGGCAATGCGTTGAAGGCGTTCCCGGGCCTGGGCACGCTCGGCGGCGGTGTCTTGCACGCTTTTGCCTATGCGTTGATCTTCGACAGCTTCGGCCGGGCGCTGGCGGCCACCCTGGCCGAGCGGCATGCACTCGATCAGGACGACGCCAGCGCCCGCATGCGCGAACTGCTGGGCGATGCGGGTACCGCGCGCCTTCGCCAGCTGGCCGAATTGACCGGCGAGGCCCTTCGGAATCGCTGAGAGAACGATGCGTTCACGGCCGGCGGGCTGACAAGGCGGCCTGACTCGCGCCACACTCCTCTCCATCGGCCGGATACCGGCCTTCGTGCGACAGGCCACCACGCATGCGTCACGCCCGCCAGCTCCTTCCTGTCCTCCTCGCGCTCGTACCGCTGGCAGCGCTGGCCACGCCGGTCACCTACACCGTCGATCCCGTGCACAGCCAGGTGGTGTTCAACGTCGACCACAACGGCTTCTCCCGGTCCTTCGGCCGCCTGCGCATCACGGAAGGCACCATCGTGTTCGACCGCGACGACTGGTCGAAGTCGTCGGTGCAGGCCACCATCGACCTCGCATCCGTCGACATGGGCGACGCCGGGTGGGACAAGGCGGTGCGCGGCTCGAACCTCCTCGACAGCGACCGGGCCCGCACGGCGCGCTACGTCAGCGAGTCGGTGGAGAAGCGCAGCGACGACGAAGGCGTGGTGCATGGCAAACTCACCTTGCGCGGCACGACGCTCCCGGTAGACCTGCCGTTTCGCGTGAACCGCGTAGGCAAGACCATCTACGGCCTGCACACCGTGGCGGGTTTTTCCTCGCACGTCACGCTCGATCGCACGGCCTACGGCATGACGGCCAACCGCGGCTCGATCGGCACCGACGTCTCGGTCTGGCTGGAGATCGAAGCCATCCGGGGCGGCGAAACCCAACATTCCAACGACAAGGAAACCTCCGATGCCCCTGCGCAGTGACCACACCCGCTGGAGCACCGTCGTCAAGACATTCCACTGGACGATGGCGCTGCTCATCCTGGGCAACGGTGCCTTCGCCTACTGGATGGACGGCCTCAAGCCATCGCTGCACAAGATCAACATGTTCGCGTTGCACAAGTCGATCGGCCTCACCGTGCTGGCGCTGTTCTTCCTGCGCCTGCTGTGGCGGGCGATCGATCGCCGTCCGCCGGATGAGCCGGCGCCGGGTTGGCAGCGGGTGGCCGCGCATGTCGTGCACGGCTTCCTTTACCTGCTGATCGTGGCCATTCCGCTCAGCGGCTGGGCCTTCAATTCGGCGCACGGCTACCCGCTGCAGTACTTCAAGCTGTTCAACCTGCCTGCGCTGGTCGAGAAGAACGAAGCCTGGTCGGAAATCCTGGAAAACGTGCACATCTACCTGTTCTGGTTCCTGCTCCTCGTGCTCGTCGCGCACATCGGCGGGGCCTTGAAACACCATGTCGTCGACCGCGACGACACCCTCCGCCGCATGCTGCCTTTCGGCCGCGCGAAGCGGAGCACATCCACCCCTCCCGGAGAAACCCCATGAGCCCGACGATCCGCCGCCTGTCCCTGCTTGGCCTCGCGCTGGCCCTGCCCCTCGCCGCCACCGCAGCGGACTACCAGGTGGGGCCCGGTAGCACGCTCGGTTTCAGCGGCAAGTTCCAGGGACAGCAGTTCGATGGCATCTTCGGCAAGTTCGACGCGGCCATCAGCTACGATCCCGCGAACCTCGCCACGGCGAAATTCGACGTGACGGTGGACCTCGCCACCGCGAAAACCGGCGATGGCGACCGTGACAAGGCCCTGCCCACGTCCGACTTCTTCGACACGTCGAAGTTTCCGAAGGCACACTATGTCACCACCGGTTTCAGCAAGGACGCAAAGGGGAACGTCGTCGCGAACGGCAACCTCACGCTGCACGGGGTCACAAAACCACTGGCGTTGAAAGTCGTATTCAATCCGAATGCCGGCGGCGCGCGCCTGTCGGTCACCGGCACCCTCAAGCGCCTCGATTACGGCGTGGGCAGCGGCGACTACAAGGACACCTCCACCATCGCCGACGAAGTCCTCGTCAACGGCACGCTGAACCTGCTGCCCAAGTAAGCGGCGCACGGTGGACTGGCGCGAACGCCTGCGTGGCATCGCCTCGCGCTTCCGGCGCGGTGGCGATGACGTGCCCGCGTCCGACGAGCGGGGCGGCGCGGTGGCAGCCAGCCTGCGCGATCTGCTTGCCGATCCCTCGATCCCTGCCGACGTGCGCGAAGCGATGGCGGCGGATTTCCAGCGTGTCGAACGCATGCTCGACCGGTTGGAGAACGAGGAATTGCACGTGGCCGTGTTCGGCCGCGTATCCGCCGGCAAATCCGCGCTGGGCAACGCCCTCCTCGGACGCGACGCATTCGCTGTCGGCGTGTTGCACGGCACTACCACCGACGCCGACGCGGCGCGACTGGACGAAGCCGCCGCCGCGGGGCTCACACTGATCGACACCCCCGGTATCAACGAACTCGGCGGCGAGGCGCGTGAAAAGCTGGCCTTCGAGGTCGCCGAAGTCTGCGATCTCATCGTGTTCGTCGCCGATGGCGACCTCACCCGCGAGGAACGCGACGCGCTGCGCGCGCTGTCGACGACGAAGCGACCGCTGCTGCTCGTGCTCAACAAGTCCGACCGTTACGGCGAAGACGAGCGGGAGGGCCTGCTGTCGCGCCTGCGCGAGCACGCCGCCGGGCTGGTCGCTCCCGAGGACGTGATGGCCGTGGCGGCGCGGCCAGCGGCGCGCGACGTCGTGGAAGTGGACGCCGAAGGACACGAACGGCGAAGCAGCATGCCGCGGCCTCCCGACGTTGCGGCCCTGAGGGACCGCCTGCTCGCCATCGCGAAACGCGAGGGCAAGGCGCTGTCCGCGATCAACGCCGGGCTTTTCGCGGGACGGCTCACGGATCAGGTGAGCGAACGCATCGCAGCCGCCCGGCGCGAGGTGGCCAGCCGAGTCATCCGCCAGTACTGCATCGCCAAGGCGATGGCCGTCGCCCTGAATCCCGTCCCCGTCGCGGATCTGCTCCTGGCGGGCGGGCTGGACGCCGCGATGGTGGTCCAGCTCGGGCGTGTCTACGGCCTGCCCCTCACGCGCAGCGAATCGGGCCGCCTCGTCGCCGTCATCACCACGCAGCTGGCTGCGCTGATGGGCGCGGTGTGGGGCGTGCAGCTGGTGGCATCGGCGCTGAAGGGTCTGAGCGGCGGCTTGTCCGTCGTGGTCACCGCCGCGGCCCAGGGGGCGTTGGGATGGTATGCCACCGTCCTGATTGGCCGTGCCGCGGAGCATTACCTGATATCGGGCAAGTCCTGGGGCGAACACGGTGCGAAGCGCGCCGTGGCCGGTGTCGTGGCGGCACTCGATCGCGATTCGATCCTGCGCGAGGCGCGCGAGGAAATCCTGCGGCGGCTGAAAACCCGCCGCGCCCCGTAGGAGCGCGCCCTACAGGGCGAAAGCCTGGACCGCCGCCACATCGAACGGCCAGTCCAGTTCCGCTCCGTCGTTTCGCCGCAGCACCGGCACGCGTGTGCCGTAACGCGCCTCCAGCGCCTCGTCGTCGTCGATCCAGGCCGAATCGAAATCCGGAAAACCGGCCTCCGCCAGCAGGGCCAGGGCCTGATCGCAAAGGTGGCAGTCGTCGCGCTGGAAAAGGACGAAACGGGACATTCGCGTGTGTATGGGGTCGCGGGACGCGGGGGCGTAGAATAACCGGTCACCTCCCATAGCCAACGTCTCCCCAAGCCCATGGCAGTCAGCGTTTTCGACCTCTTCAAGATCGGCATCGGCCCGTCCTCGTCCCATACCGTGGGCCCGATGCGCGCCGGCGCGCGCTTCGCCGAACACTGGCTGGAGGAAAAAGGCGTTCTCGAGCGCGTGGCGCGCGTGCGCTGCGAACTGTTCGGCTCGCTGGCCATGACCGGCCGCGGCCACGGCACCGACAAGGCCGTGCTGCTGGGTTTTGAGGGCGAATGGCCCGACCGCGTCGACCCTGACACGATTCCCGCCACGCTCGAACGCATTCGGTCGAACAAGCGCATCCGCATCCTGGGGCGCCACGAGATCCCGTTCGACGAGAAGGGCGACCTTGTCTTCAACAAGCGCCAGAAGCTTCCGTTCCACACGAACGGCATGCGCTTTTCCGCCTATGACGCGGACGGCAACGAGCTGGCTACCCGCGACTACTATTCGGTGGGCGGTGGTTTCGTGGTCAATCCCGACGAGGCGGCGGAAGACCGCATCGTGGCCGATACGAGCGAACAGCCCTACCCGTTCTCCACCGGCGACGAGCTCATGTCGCTGTGCAAGGAGCACGGTCTCACCATCGCGCAGCTGATGATGCGCAACGAAAGCATCTGGCGCCCGGAAGCCGACACCCGCGCCGGCCTCCTCAGGATATGGAAGGCCATGCAGGACTGCGTGGCACGCGGCCTGCGCTCCCCCGGCGTCCTGCCCGGCGGTCTGAAGGTGAACCGCCGTGCGCCCGCCATGGCCGCGGAGCTGCGCGCCCAGCCGGAAGCGGCGCTGCGCGATCCGCTCACCATCCTGGACTGGGTGAATCTCTACGCGCTCGCCGTGAACGAGGAAAACGCCGCCGGCGGCAGCGTCGTCACGGCGCCGACCAACGGCGCCGCCGGGATCGTGCCCGCGGTGCTCCACTACTACCGGCACTTCTGCCCGAGTGCCTCGGAAGAGGGCGTGGTCGAATTCCTGCTCACGGCCGGTGCCATCGGTATCCTCTACAAGGAAAACGCCTCGATTTCCGGCGCCGAGGTCGGCTGCCAGGGCGAGGTGGGCGTGGCGTGTTCGATGGCCGCGGGCGGTCTTGCGGCGGCCTTGGGCGGTTCCGTCACCCAGGTGGAGAACGCCGCCGAGATCGGCATGGAACACAACCTCGGCCTCACCTGCGACCCCATCGGCGGCCTGGTTCAGATTCCCTGTATCGAACGCAATGCCATGGGCGCGGTGAAGGCGATCAACGCAAGCCGCATGGCACTCAAGAGCGATGGCAAGCACCACGTCTCGCTCGACAAGGTCATCGCCACCATGCGCGACACCGGCCGCGACATGAAGGACAAGTACAAGGAAACCTCGCGCGGCGGCCTTGCCGTCAATGTCATCGAGTGCTGATTGCTAGCGCGCCGGGCAGAGCCTCGGCAGCCGATCCACGGTCTCCACCCGCACCGGTTCGTCCTCGCCCCACCAGTTGGCGACGGCCGTGTAGCACACCCGCAATTTCCCGCGGCGGGTCTCGAAACGCTGCTTGCTCGTATAGGCGAAGCACGATACCGACGCCAGATGGCCGAGTTCCCGCATGGCGATGGCGCACCGCCGCACGGCTTCGACGGGGTCCTCGCCGGGGTACAACGTGAAGTAGAAACCCTTGGCGGTACGGTCGTATGACTCCGAATCGACCAGACGGCCTTTGTCGCTCCATTGCTCCGCGGCTGCGGCGGCGCCGCATGCCGACGAGGCAACGAGCAACATGCCAATGGCCACCCACCTCGAATGCATCCGAACCCCTTCGTCCCTACCGCGTCGGTCAGTGTATATCGACGCGACGACGGTTGGGGACGGCAGCCGCCGGCTGACATGACGGGCCAGGGCTGTCATCATCCGGCCCTTGTGCCGCCCTGGGCCGGGCTTCCGCCCTGTCCGTTCGACCGGAGTCACCATGTCTCATAGCGCTATCCGCCGCGACGTCGGCGCCTTTGCCCTCATGCTCACCGGCCTGGGCTCGATCATCGGCTCAGGCTGGCTGTTCGGTGCCTGGCACGCCGCCCAGCTCGCCGGCCCCGGCGCCATCTATGCCTGGATCATCGGCGCCGTCATCATCCTCTTCATCGCCCTCACCTACGCGGAATTGGGCGCGATGTTCCCCGAGTCGGGCGGCATGGTGCGCTATGGACACTATTCCCATGGCTCCCTCGTCGGCTTTATCGCCGGCTGGGCGAACTGGATCGCCATCGTCTCGGTGATCCCCGTCGAGGCAGAAGCCTCAGTCCAGTACATGGCGTCCTGGCCGTGGGAATGGGCGGCCTGGACGAAAGACCTGTACGTGGTGACCAACGGCCACGGCGAACTCACGCCTCCCGGCCTGGCCATCGCAGTGGTGCTGGTGCTGGTGTACTTCTTCCTGAACTTCTGGAGCGTGAAGCTGTTCGCCAAGAGCAACACGGCGATCACCGTCTTCAAGCTCGTCGTCCCCGCCGCCACCGGCATCGCGCTCATCGCCACCAGCTACAACCCGGGCAACTTCGACATCGGAGCGCACGGGGGCACGCACGCGATCGACATCTCGTCGATCCTCACCGCCGTCGCCATCTCGGGCATCGTCTTCAGCTTCAACGGCTTCCAGAGCCCGGTGAACCTCGCGGGCGAAGCGCGCAACCCGGGCCGCAGCGTGCCGCTCGCGGTCATCGGCTCGATCCTCCTGGCCACGGTGGTCTACGTGCTGCTGCAGATCGCGTTCATCGGCGCTGTGCCGCCGGATCAGCTCGGCAACGGCTGGGCCGGCCTCGAATACGCGTCGCCCTTCGCGCAGCTCGCCACGGCGCTGATGATCAACTGGATGGCCATCCTGCTCTATGCGGATGCGTTCGTGAGCCCGAGCGGAACCGGCGCCACTTACACGGCCACCACCGCACGCATGATCTACGCGATGGAACGCAACGGCCACCTGCCGAAGATCTTCGGCCATATCCATCCGCGTTTCGGTATCCCGCGCCCGGCGATGTGGCTCAACCTCGTCGTCAGCTTCATCTTCCTGTTCTTCTTCCGCGGCTGGGGCACGCTGGCGGCGGTGATCTCGGTGTCGACCATCATCTCGTACCTCACCGGCCCCGTGAGCGTCATGACGCTTCGCCGCACCGCGCCGGAACTGAAGCGCCCGCTGCGCATTCCCGGGCTTCCGGTGCTCGCCGCGCTGGCCTTCATATTCGCCACGGAACTGCTCTATTGGGCGAAGTGGCCGCTGACCGGCGAGATCATCCTCCTGATGGTCGTGGCGCTGCCGCTGTACTTCTATTACACCGCCAAGAGCGGCTGGGAAGAGTTCGGCAAGCACATGAAGGGCGCCTGGTGGCTCATCGTCTACCTGCCCGTCATCGCGTTCGTATCGTGGGCCGGCAGCAAGACGTTCGGCGGCCGCGATTACATTCCCTATGGTTACGACCTCGCCCTGGTCGCCGTGATCGGCGCCATCTTCTACTTCTGGGGCATCGCCACGGGCTGGCGCACGCCGATGGTGGAGGCCGCACGCTTCCACCACGACGACCTGGAGCCCGGCGAACCGGACCTCCCGCCCAGTGCGGACGAAGCCGAGAAGATCACCGGCCACCGTTAAGAAGAAACCGCCCCTCGGGGCGGTTTTTTTGTGGGAGCCGGCTATGCCGGCGATCCCGCGGCAGCGGGCCGGCTTGCCGCGAGCACCCATCGCCGCTGAAGCGGCTCCCACACAAAGCCGGCAGTCAGATAGCCAGACACCCTAGACGGATCAAAGGGCGAGCACGTCGCCCAGCAGGGCCTGCGCCGTGATTTCCGGACCCGCGCCCGGTCCCTGGATGACCAGCGGCGTGGCGTGGTAGCGCGTGGTGGTGAGGGCGAACTGGTTGTCGGTGCCGCTGAGCCGTGCCGCCGGGTGATCGGGGGCGACTTCCACCAGTCCCACGCGTGCGCGACCGCGCTGGTTGAGACGCGCGAGGTAGCGCAGCACCTTGCCGTTGGCCCTGGCTTCCGCATGTCGACTGCGCAGAGGCTCGTCCAGTTCGTTAAGCCGGTCGAGGAATTCGCCGGTGCCCACGTCGCGCAGCGCGGCAGGCACCAGGCTTTCCACTTCCACTTCGTCGCTTCCCAGCGCGAAGCCCGCGTTGCGCGCGATGATCAACAATTTCCGCGCCACGTCTTCCCCGGAAAGATCCGAGCGAGGATCGGGCTCGGTGAAACCGAGGCGCCGCGCATCGCGCAGGAGCTCGGAGAATGGACGGCTGCCGTCGTATTGGTTGAACAGCCATGACAAGGAACCGGAGAAAACGCCCTCGAGGGTGAGCAGGCTGTCACCGCAGCTCCGCAGGCGACGCAGCGTGGAGAGAACCGGCAGGCCCGCCCCCACGGTGGCGGCATCGCCGTAGACCATGCCGTCGGCGGCCGCCTTTTGCAGCGCACGCCAGCCGGGCAACGGGCCACCGGCCAGCGCCTTGTTCGCCGTGACGACGTGGTAACCGGCCGCCAGCCATTCGGGATGCCGGCTGGCCTCGACGGCGCAGGCGGTGGCGTCGATGACCACCTTGCGAGCGGCGCCGGTGGCGTCCAGGGCCGCCAGCAACGGTGCATCGTCGCGCTCTTCCCGACCGCGCGCCAGCCGCTCCGAAACCTCCGAGGGCGAGACGCCCTCGGCGAGCACATGCTGGCGTTTCGAGTTGGCCGCCCCTACCAGGCGCAAGGAGCGTGCGGCCGGGGTGCCCAGCAACGTGAGCAACGCGCGGCCCACGACGCCGGTGCCGAGCAGTACCACGGCCGTACAGGGAGCCTCCGTTGCGGGAGCGATGGCGACCGCGCTCATGCGCCGACCTTGCGTTTCGAGACCGCCGAGGCGACCGCGGCCGCGCGTGCGAGCCCTGCCTCGATGTCTTCGATGAGGTCGTCACCGTCCTCGATGCCGACCGACAGGCGCAACAGGTTGTCGGCGATGCCGGCCACCCGGCGCGCCTCCGGCGCCATGGCCGCGTGCGTCATCGTGGCCGGGTGCGCCACGAGGCTTTCCACCCCACCCAGCGATTCCGCGAGCGAGAAGTAGCGCAGGCCGTCGACGAAGGCTTCGATGGCATCGGTGCCGCCGGCAACCTCGAAGCTCAGCATGGCACCGAACCCATACTGTTGGCGCTGGGCCAGCGTATGGCCGGGATGCGAGGCAAGACCGGGGTAGTAGACCTGCTCGACGGCGTCGTGGCCGTCCAGCACGCTGGCGATGCGGCGCGCGTTCTCTTCGTGCGCCCGCAGGCGCACGGACAACGTGCGCACGCCGCGCAGCGTGAGGTAGCTGTCGAACGGCGAGCCGGTTACGCCATTGCAGTTGCCCCACCACTTGAGCTGTTCGACCACCGCCGGATCGGCGGCGACGACCGCGCCGCCCACCACGTCGCTGTGGCCGTTGATGTACTTCGTGGTGGAATGCACGACGATGTCGGCACCGAGCTTCAACGGCTGCTGCAACGCCGGGGAAAGGAAGGTGTTGTCCACCACGGTCAGCGCGCCGGCGGCACGCGCAGCCTGCGCCACATGGCGCACGTCGGTAATGCGCAGCAGCGGATTCGAGGGCGTCTCTATCCAGACCAGCGCGGGTCGCGCGGCCAGGCCGTCGGCAAGCGCCGCCGGATCGGTGAAGTCGACGAAGCGCACCTGGAAGCGCCCCTTGCGCGCCCACGCGTCGAGCAGGCGCCAGGTGCCGCCGTAACAATCATGGGCGGCGAGCACGAGCGCGCCGGCCGGCACGAGTTCCAGCGCCAGCGCCACCGCCGACATGCCGGTGCCCGTGACGACCGCGCCCGCGCCCTCTTCGAGTTCGGCAAGCGCTTCGGCGAGAAGGTCGCGCGTGGGGTTGCCGCTGCGCGAGTAGTCGTAAGCGCGCTTACGGCCGAAGCCTTCGAACGTGTAATTCGTGGACAGGTGCAGCGGCGGCACTACCGCGCCATGCTGCGTATCGCATTCGATGCCGGCGCGCACGGCGCGGGTCGAGGGACGACGGGAATCGGTCATGGCTCAGTGGTCTCCGCAACAGTCGTTGAGTGCCTGACGCAGCACGGGCGCGAGCTGCACGGTTTCTTTGAGGAAGGCGTCGTGTCCGAAGGGCGAATCCAGCACTTCGAGCGTGGCGGTGCCACCGAGACGGCGCTGCAGTTCGCACAGATCGGCCAGCGGCACGAGCCGGTCGGACGGGAACCCGACCAGCGTGGCGGGCGCCGTGACCTGCTCCGGGACGACGTCGTGCAGGTCGATCGATTCGGACAGCGCAAGGAAGCGCTCGGGGTCGAACCTCTCGACGAAGCGGCGTCCGGCGTGTTCGAGATAGTCCTCCACGGGAAAGTGGAAACGACCGTCGCGAAGCTCGGGGCCGGCGGCGAAACGGCGCGAGAATTCCTCGCTGCCGCGGTAGGTGGTCATGGCGAGCTGGCGCGCGAGCGCGAGGGCCTCGCCGGTGCGGCCCGACGCGAGTCCGAGCCGTACGATGCCGCGCTGCACCGAGCGCTGCGCCGTGGCGAGCGGGTGCGGGCGATGCGCTCCTGCCAGGAGAACCAGGGACTTGACCTTGCCGGGGTACAGGGCGCCGAAGGCGAGGCCCACCATGGCGCCGTAGGACGATCCGACGAAGGCCTGTACGCGGCCCACGCCCAGCTCGTCCACCAGCGCGGCGAGCGCGGCCGCCTGGTCTTCGCTCGACACCGACGCCACGCCGTCGATGTCGGCGGGCACCAGCCAGTCGATGGAAAGGACACGGCAGGCGGCCAGGTCGATGGCGGCGCCTTCCGCCACCAGAGCGTCCCACCAGCCCGTGCTGCGCTCGCGGCCGGCGCATACGTCGCGATCGGCGGAGATGCCGCCCTGCACGATGACGGTGGGGGCGTCCGGCGCACCGCACCACAGGTAGCGCACATCCACCCCGACGGGATCGCTGCCGTACTTAGGGGAAATGACGACGCGTCGGGTCCCGCGCTGCTCGGTAAGGTCGGAGGCACGACGAGACGCGGCGGGTGTGGCCACGGGGGAGAGGGAGATCACGGTGGCGGGCTCTGCTGGCATGTCCGGTTCCTGTCGGGATCGAGCCCCTGCGGAAACCGGTAGGTCTGCCTGCGCCACGGGTACGCGAACGCGTGCCCCTAACGGACATTCCCATCTATCGGCTGGCGTGACACACGCCCCGCAGGAGTTGGCACCGTCGCGGAAATCCGCAGGTTGCCCCGGCTTCAAAGGGCCTGTCCCTCAGCCGGTCTCGATGAGTGGAACCGACGATACGCACGGATGCCCGCCATGTCAACAGACGTTTAGACGTCCAGATGTCCAATCTCGATCCACAAGGGCCATCTCCTGTGGGAGCCGGCTGTGCCGGCGATCCCGCGGCAGCGGGCAGGCTTGCCGCGAGCACCCATCGCCGCTGAAGCGGCTCCCACACGGAGCGTTCGCATCCTGGCGGTCTGCGATCCTCGCTCTGCGCGATCCGTCCTGCCCGCAAATTCCTGCTAGAATAGGGGGTTAGCCCGAATCAGCGACCCCAGACCGATGTCCGCACACCTCACCGAAACCCGCCGCCGGCGCAGCTTCGCCATCGTCAGCCACCCCGATGCGGGCAAGACCACCCTGACCGAGAAGCTCCTTCTGTTCGGAGGCGCCATCCAGATGGCCGGATCGGTGAAGAGCCGCAAGGCCGCACGGCATGCCACCTCGGACTGGATGGCCCTGGAAAAGGAGCGCGGCATCTCGGTCACGTCGTCGGTCATGCAGTTCCCGTACAACCAGGCGATCGTGAACCTGCTCGACACCCCGGGCCACGCGGACTTCTCGGAAGACACCTATCGCGTGCTCACGGCGGTCGATTCGGCGCTCATGGTCATCGACTGCGCCAAGGGCGTGGAGGAACGCACCATCAAGCTCATGGAGGTCTGCCGCCTGCGCGACACGCCGATCATGACCTTCATCAACAAGCTCGACCGTGAAGGCCGCTCGCCGATCGATCTGCTCGACGAGGTTGAATCGGTGCTCGGCATCGCCTGTGCCCCGGTGACATGGCCCATCGGCATGGGTTCGCGCCTGAAGGGCGTGTACCACGTGCTGTTGGACGAGGTGCACGTGTTCGAGCCCGGCAAGAACTTCACCCGCCAGGACTCCACGATCTTCAAGGGCCTGGACCATCCCGAACTTGCCGCGAAGATCGGCCAGGCGGCGCTCGACGAACTGCGCGAGGAACTGGAACTCGTGCTCGGCGCATCGAATCCGTTCGACGTGGAGGCGTATCTGGCCGGCAAGCAGACACCGGTGTTCTTCGGCTCCGCCGTGAACAACTTCGGCGTGCAGCTGCTTCTCGATTTCTTCGTGGAGCACGCGCCTTCCCCGCGTCCGCGCAGCACCCTCACGCGGGAAGTGAAGCCGGAAGAGGAGAAACTGACCGGCTTTGTGTTCAAGATCCAGGCAAACATGGACCCCGCCCACCGCGACCGCGTGGCGTTCATGCGCGTGTGCTCGGGCACGTACACCGCCGGCATGAAGATGCAGCAGACGCGCACCGGGAAGGAAGTGCGCATCGCCAACGCGCTCACCTTCATGGCCTCCGACCGCGAGATCGTGGAGCGCGCCTATCCCGGCGACGTCATCGGCCTGCACAACCATGGCACCATCACCATCGGCGACACGTTCACCGAGGGCGAACCGCTTTCCTTCACCGGCATTCCCAACTTCGCACCCGAGCTCTTCCGGCGTGCGCGCCTGCGCGACCCCATGAAGATGAAGGCCCTGCAGAAGGGCTTGGCACAGTTGTCGGAGGAAGGCGCCACGCAGTTCTTCCGGCCGCTGATGTCGAACGACCTGATCCTCGGTGCGGTCGGCGTGCTGCAGTTCGACGTGGTGGCCTACCGCCTCAAGGACGAATACAACGTGGACGCCACGTTCGAACAGGTGGGCGTGGCCACGGCACGCTGGATCCACTGCGACGACACAAAGAAGCTGGAAGAGTTCCGGGAGAAGAACGCCGGCAACCTCGCCATCGATGCCGCGGGCGAGCTGGTCTACCTGGCGCCCACCCGCGTTAACCTGCAACTCGCGCAGGAACGCTGGCCAACGGTGCGCTTCTCGGCCACGCGCGAACACGCGGCCTCGGTCGAGGTCTAGCCCCGAAGCGGGCCTACATCGGCGATGGATTGAGGAAGCGGTGGATGGCCTGCACCACCACCGATCCTTCGCCCACGCTGGACGCCACGCGCTTGATGGAACCCGAGCGCACGTCGCCCACGGCGAACACGCCACGGAGCGTGGTGGCAAAGGGTGAGGGCGTGGCGTAGCCGTCCGCGTCCCGCCCGGTCAGCACGAACCCTTTCCGGTCGAGGTCGAGGCAGCCGTCCAGCCAGGCGGTGTTGGGCTCCGCGCCAATCATGACGAACAGACTGCCCGCCTTGATCCGCTTCTGCGCGCCGTCCGCGCATCGCCAACCCACCTCGCGCAAGTAAGCATCGCCGTCCAGGTGATCCACCTGGCAGCGGGTATGCAGCGTGATCCGCGGCGACTGTGCGATACGCTGCACCAGGTAATCGGACATCGTCGCGGCCAGCCCGTCGCTGCGCACCAGGATGTGCACGTGTGCGGCGGTGCGGGCGAGGAACACCGCCGCCTGCCCGGCGCTGTTGCCGCCGCCGACCACGACCACTTCCTCGCCGGCGCAGAGCGTGGCTTCCATCGCGGTGGCGGCGTAGTGGATACCCTGGCCTTCGAAACGCTCGTAGTCGAGGTGGTCCAGCTTGCGGTAGCGTGCGCCGGTGGCCACCACCACCGCGCGGGCGCTGACCGATGTGCCGTCGTCGAGCAGCAGGCGATAGGGGTGCCTGGCGCAATCCATGCCCTGCACCGACCGCGCGATGGCCATGTGCGCACCGAATTTCATCGCCTGCACCTGCGCACGCCCCGCGAGGGCCTGGCCCGAGATGCCAGTGGGAAAGCCGAGGTAGTTCTCGATCTTGGAACTCGTGCCGGCCTGGCCACCCGGCGCCAGGGCTTCGAGCACCAGCGTGTCCAGCCCTTCGGACGCGGCATATACGGCAGCCGCCAACCCGGCCGGGCCCGCACCGATCACGGCCACATCGTGCACGTGATCGCCGTCGAGCAGGATGGTGATGCCGAGTTCGTCCGCCAGTTGGGAGGTGGTGGGACAACGCAGCACGCGGCGATCCGGCATGACCACCACGGGGCATTCCGACGGGCGGACACCCAGGCAGTCCAGCAGGTGCACGGCGTCCTCGTCGACGTCGGTGTCGAGCAACCGGTACGGGTAGCCGTTACGGATGAGGAAGCTGCGCAGGCGTATCGTATCGGCGGCGTGCGAGGAACCGACGAGAATCACGCCGCCCTGCCCGCTCTGGATCAGGCCCACGCGACGCAGGATGAACGCGCGCATGATGATCTCGCCGATGTCCGGCTCCCCGGAAACGAGCTTCCGGAAGGCCGTGGGGTCCACGCGCACGAGTCGCGAGTCAGCCCCTGTGCGGCCATTCACCAGGGCCTGCCTTTCGCTGAACAGATCGACCTCACCGGTGAACTGGCTGGGACCGTGCACCACGAACACGTTTGGCTGGCCGTCCTTGTCGAGGTCGTAGATCTCGATGCAGCCTTCGATCACGAAAAAGTAGTCGATACGCCGATCGCCCCGGCGGAAGAGCACGGTGCCCGCGGGCACCATTTCCTCGACACCGTATTTCACCAGACGCGCCGCCATCTCGTCGTTGAGCTGCGGGAACGTCTGCTCGCGCCGGTTCTGCGGGCTGGACGGGTCGTTGTCGGGCGGAATGGCCATCGGTGTCGATCCAGGAACGCGGATAGGTAACCAGGGACCTTAACGGAACCGGAGCGGGGCGGCTTGTATCGGAACACCATGATGCCTGCGTAGACTGCGGCTGCAAGCCCATCGACCGAGAGCCCCATGTCCGCCCAACCCACCGAAGCGACGACACCGACACCATCACTGCCCCTGCCCCTTCGGCTCCTGCGTTCGCCCCTGGGCCGCATCGTTGCCTTCTTCATCACGATGATCGCGCTTCGCTTCATCGCCGGACGTGTCTACGACGGCCTGGGCCTGCCCCGCACCAACCTTTCCTTCGATCAGGTCACCCCGTTGATCGAGGCGCTGCGTCTGGCCCCGGTCGTCCTCGCTTACTGGTTGCTCGTGCGCACCATCGAGCATCGCCGGGTGGACGAGCTGGCGGCGCGAAAAGCCGTTCCGCATCTCCTGCTCGGCATCGCCGGCGGTGCCGTCGTGTTCTCGCTGGTGGTCGGCACCCTGTGGGCGCTGGGTGCCTACGTGGTCGACGGCGTGAACCGCGACGTGCACTGGCTCGGCCCCATCCTGGTCATGGGCGTGGGGGCCGGAGTCGGCGAGGAAATCGTCAGCCGCGGCGTCATTTTCCGCATCGTCGAGGAAGGGCTGGGCACATGGGCGGCGCTGCTGCTCTCGGCTGCGGTGTTCGGCGGCCTGCACATCTGGAATCCGAACGCCACGGCCTGGAGCGCGCTAGCCATCGCGCTCGAAGCGGGGCTGCTGTTCGGCCTGCTTTACCACGTGACCCGCTCCTTGTGGGTCTGCATGGGGGCGCACGCCGCATGGAACGTGGCCCAGGGCCCCTTCTACGGCGTGCCGGTCTCGGGTTTCGAGCAACGCGGCCTTCTGGGTTCGCACATGCAGGGCCCCGACTGGCTGACCGGCGGCGCCTTCGGGGCCGAGGCTTCGGTGGTCGCGCTGGGCCTGTGCTCGGTGGCGACTGCCGCCTGCCTGGCGATCGCCGTGCGCCGTGGCAGCCTGCTGGCCCCGTCGTGGCGACGGAAGCGCGCCGCCATCGCGTGACCGGCGTCACATTATGAGCCGCGTCCCACGGACGAGCGCGTCCGTTGGGTGTACCAACGGAGACGAAGACTCGTCGTCTGCCGGAACCAGCGATCCACGCATGCCCAATCCCACCACGCGGAACACCTGGCTGGCCGACCAGCCGTTGCAACGCAAGATCCTCCTCGCCATCGGCGCGCTGCTGGCCCTGTTCGTCGCCACCAACCTCGCGAACCTGGCTTCGATCGGCCGTGAGGCCGAAAGCCGCGACTGGTCGTCGCACACCTATGTGGTGCTGCTCACGCTGGCGGACGTGAGCGATGCGGCGCGAGCACGGCAGGCCGCGGTGCGCGGTTACCTGCTGAACCGCGACGAGGGGGAATACGCCGACTTCGAAGCCGCGGACGCCGCGCTTTCGAGCCACCTGGCAACGCTTCGCCAGTTGACGGCCGACAACCCGCTGCAGCAGTCGCGCCTCGACCGGCTCCAGGACCTCCTTGACCGCTGGCGCGAGGACACCGTCGCCCACGCGCTGCGTCCGATGCGTGACGCCAGCGGCGACCCCACGCCGGAAGCCGCAGCGGCGCGCGAGGCGATCCGCGCGCGCTATTTCGCGGACCGCAGCGTGACGACGGGCAACATGCGCAAGCTCATCGACACGATGTCTTCCGCCGAACGCGCCCTGCTCGACGTGCGCAATGCCAAGGTGGAGCGTCAACTGCGCCTCACCCGCTGGATCGACCTGGGCTCCCTGCTCGCCTGTCTCGCCTTCGGACTGTTCGTGATCCGCATGACCGCCCGTCTGGTCACCCGCCCGATCGTGAAGATGACCGGCCTCATGACGCGGCTCGCCGGCCACGACCATACGGTCGAGGTACGCCAGCTGACGCGTGGCGACGAGATCGGCGAGATGGCCCGCGCGTTGCAGGTCTTCAAGGAGATGGCCATCGAATCCGACAACCAGACCTGGTTGAAGTCGTCGGTGGCCTCCATCTCCAACAGGCTGCAGCAGGCCACCACCTTCGGCACCTTCGCCGGCACGCTCATGTCCGAACTGGCGCCTCGCCTGGGCGCCGGCCTCTGCGCCTTCTACGCAAGGCGGCCCGAGACGAGGAAGTTCGAGCTGCTGGGCAGCTACGGATACAAGACACAGCAGCAGGCGCCACGCATGGTCGAGCCCGGCGAGGGGCTGGTGGGACAGGCGGCGCTCGAACGCCACGCGATCGTGTTGAACGACGTGCCCGACAATTACGCAAGCATCCACTCCGCCACCGGTGGTGCACCGCCACGAAGTGTCGTGCTGCTGCCGGTGATTTCGCGGGAGGACGTGCTCGGCGTGATCGAAGTCGCCAGCTTCGCGCCCCTGACCGACGTGCAGCGGGAATTGCTCGACGAACTGATGCCGATTGTCGCCCTTTCGCTGGAGAACCTGCGCCGCACGGCCGAACTGCAGGAGCAGTCGCAGCGCCTGATGGCCTCGGAAGAAGAACTTCGCGTGCAGGCGGAGGAACTGCACGCCTCCAACGAGGAACTTCGCGACAAAGGGAACGCGCTCAACCGGCAAAACGACGCACTGGAGGCGCTGCAGCGGGAAACGCAGGAGAAGGCCGAGGAACTGGCACGGGCGAGCCGGTACAAGTCCGAGTTCCTCGCCAACATGTCGCACGAATTGCGCACGCCGCTGAACAGCCTGTTGATCCTCTCGCGCAGCCTGGCCGATAACGACGAGAACAACCTCACCGGGGAGCAGGTCGAATCCGCCCGAATCATCCACGATGCGGGCTCCAGCCTGCTCCGCCTCATCAACGACATCCTCGACCTCTCGAAAGTCGAGGCGGGCAAGATGGAACTTGCCATCGACACCGTTTCCCTCGCCGACCTGGTGCGCACGCTAGGCCGCACCTTCAACCATGTGGCACGCGAAAAGAAGCTCAGCTTCGAGATCCGGCTGTCGCCGGAACTCCCCGCCACCATCCGCACCGACGGCGGCAAGCTGGAACAGGTCGTCAACAATCTCCTGAGCAATGCATTCAAGTTCACCTCGCGGGGCGGTGTCGACGTCGACATCGCACGGCCCGCCAGGAATGCGCAGCTGCCGGCGGGACTGGATCCCGCGCGGAGCATCGCCATCGCCGTCAAGGATTCGGGCATCGGTATTCCCGCCGACAAGTTCCAGAAGGTGTTCCATGCGTTCGAGCAAGTGGATGCGAGCACCAGCCGCCAATTCGGAGGTACGGGGCTGGGCCTGGCCATCTCGCGGCGCATCGCCGCGCTGCTCGGCGGCGACATCGGCTTGCGCAGCGAACCCGGCGACGGCAGCACCTTCACGGTCTACCTTCCCGAGGACACTCCCGATCCGGACGGCCGCCCGGAGGCGATCCCGGCGCAGCGCGCCGCCGCGGAGGCTACCCTTCCCGTGTCGCCGGCGCTGCTTCCGGAGGGCATCGATGACGACCGGGCGGGCATCGAGCCGGGCGACACGGTGATCCTCGTCGTCGAGGACGATCCCGCCTTTGCCCGTATCCTGGCCGACATGATCCGGCGCAAGGGTTACCGCGTGCTGGCGGCGACAGACGGCGAGTCGGGCCTTGCCCTCGCACGCCGCCATCGCCCCACAGGCATCCTGCTCGATGTGATGCTTCCAGGCATGGACGGCTGGACGGTGATCGAGCGTCTCAAGGCGGACGCGGTCACCCGGCACATACCGGTGCACTTCATTTCAGCCACCGACGACGCGACGCGCGGGCTGGAACTCGGCGCGGTCGGCTTCCTCACCAAACCGGTAAGCCGGGAATCCATCATTGCAGCCTTCGACCGCCTCGTGCATTTTTCGGAAGGTCGCGCACGACAGGTCCTGGTGGTGGACGACGACGCGGGCGCCCGCGCCGCCGTACGCACGCTGCTGAAAGACGACGAAGTCACTGTCGACGAGGCCGGCACCGGAGAAGACGCGCTGGCGATGACGGCCGGCAAGACCTACGACTGCATCGTGCTCGATCTCGGGTTGCCGGGCATGTCGGGATTCGACTTCCTGGAACAGCTGTCGCAGCGGGGAAACGCGCCGCCAGTGGTGGTCTATTCCGGCCGCGACCTCTCGCGCGAGGAGAGCATGCGCATTCGCCGGCACACCGACAGCATCGTGCTGAAGGGCGCACGTTCCCCGGACCGCCTGCTCGACGAAGTGAGCCTGTTCCTTCACTCGATCCGTCAGGGCGCTTCTTCCACTGCCGGGGCGACGCACGCTGCGTCTGCCGACAGAGAGGCCGCCCTGCAGGGGCGCCGCGTGCTCCTCGTGGACGACGACATGCGCAACCTTTTCGCGTTGTCGAAAGTACTCCGCGGCAAAGGTATCGACGTGGCCATGGCCCAGGACGGTCGGAAGGCGCTGGACCTGCTGGACAAGCGCCCCGACCTGGAACTGGTGCTGATGGATGTGATGATGCCTGGCATGGACGGCTACGAAACCATGCGCGAGATCCGCGCACGACCGACCGTGGCGCACGTTCCCGTCATTGCGCTCACGGCAAAGGCCATGCGAGGCGATCGCGAACGATGCCTTGAAGCCGGCGCCAACGATTACCTGGCCAAGCCCATCGACGTGAATCGCCTGCTCTCGATGATCCGCGCATGGCTTCCGCCTCTCGACTGACATGGACGTCAAAGACACCGAAACCCGGCCATGAATCCGATCCGCCCCAAGATCCTCGTCGTCGACGACACGCCCGGCAACCTCGTCGCGATGCGCCGGCTTCTCGCGCGCGCCGATGCCGACATCTTCGAAGCGTCCAGCGGCAACGAGGCGCTGGCGCTCTGCCTGGACCACCAGTTCGCCCTGGTGCTGCTGGACGTGAACATGCCGGAGATGGATGGCTTCGAGGTGGCGCAACTCATCTCGGAAGCGGACCACCTGCGCGAGACGCCGATCATCTTCGTCACCGCTGCCTACGCGGACGACATCAACCGGATCAAGGGATACCGTTCCGGCGCGGTCGATTACATCGCCAAGCCGATCGACGACGTGATCCTCCAGTCCAAGGTCAGGATATTCCTGGAGCTCTACCGCGCCCGAGCGCTGCTGCAACAGGCGCTGGACGAGCTGTCGTTGCGGAACGCCCAGCTCACGAGCGAGGTGGCCGAGCGCATCCGCATGGAACAACTCGTGCGATACCAGGCCACGCACGACGCGCTCACGGGGCTGCCCAACCGCATGCTGTTCCGCGAACGCATGGAGGAAGCGATCGCGACCGGTGCCGACGACACCCGCTACGCCCTCGCCTACGTGGACATCGACGGGTTCAAGGCCGTGAACGATGAACAGGGACATGCCGCCGGCGACGAACTGCTGAAGGCCATCGCGGGGCGCATCGACGCACGTACCCGTGCCACCGACACCGTGGCGCGCCTGGGCGGCGACGAGTTCGCCGTGCTGCTGCACGATACGCCGGACGGGGCCACCGCCCTCGCCCGTTGTCAGGTGCTGTGCGAAGCCATCGGCGAACCCTATACGCTCGATGTCGGCGAACAGCGGCTCCCGGTCCGGATCGGAGCCAGCATCGGCGTCACACTGTTCGAGCGAGGCGCGGACTACGACGACGTGGTCATCGCCGCGGACGTGGCGATGTATGTTGCCAAGCGCGGCGGAAAGAACCGCTGCGTGCTGGGCTGACCGGCCGCCTTCCGTCAGAGCGAAGCTAGAAACGTTTCCAGCAGGGCGCCGCGGTAGCGCTGCCGGTGCAGCAGCACCGACAGGGTCCGCCTCAGGTCGAGGAACGGCGTGGAAAGCACGACGAGGCGCCCTGCCTGCACCGCGTCGCCGACGGCCACTTCCGGCAGGCAGGCAATGCCGAGGCCGGCGATAACCGCTTGCTTGATGGCCTCGGACTGGTCCAGTTCCAGCACCGTGGTGCCTTCGGGCAGTTCGGCCAGGGCGCGCTCGCTCAAGGCACGGGTGGCCGACCCGCGCTCGCGAAGCACCCAGCGCTGCCCGGCGAAATCCTCGCGGCGCAGCCGTTTCTTCGCCGCCAGCCCATGATCGGGCCTGGCGCAAACCACCAGACGGTCCTCCCGCCAGGGACGCACTTCCAGCGCCGGGTGCGTCACGGGCCCTTCGACGCAACCGACGTCGAAGTCGTGATCGAGTACGCCCTGCGCGATGCGCGCGGTGTTGGCCACGCCCAGCCGCAACGACACACCCGGATGCGCGGTGGCATAGGGGCCCAGCAGGTCGCCCACGAGGTAGTTGCCGATCGTGTTGCTCGCGCCCACGCCGATCTCGCCGGCCAGCCCGGTCACCGAGCCCTGGGCCATGCGTGCGAATTCGGCATGGCGCTCGATCAGTTCGCGCGCCAGCGGAAGCAGCTGGCGGCCGCGATCGTTGAGCCGCAGACGACCGCGTTCGCGCGAAAACACCGGGGAGCCGATCTGCCGTTCCAGTTCGGCCAACGCCATGCTGGCCGCAGGCTGGCTCATGAAAAGCCGCTCGCTGGCCGCACGCACGCTGCCGGACGTGGCAACGGCCACAAAGACCTCGATCTGGCGGGGACTGAACGACTGCATAAGTATTTTTTATACCTACCATAAAGCATTTTCAATATGCTTATGATATGTCGGCACGGACAATAGGCGCAGCTTCCAAAGGGAATCCGCCCGTGTCCTCGATTGCCGCCACTCCGTCCGCACCGTCGCGCCTTCCCGGCGTGCTCCTGGCCTTCGCCATCGCCGCCGTGGCCTATGGGCTGGGCCGTCTCATGCCTCTGGTGGGCGGCGCTGTCTGGGGCATCGTGCTCGGTATCGTGGTGCGCCAGTTCGCACCGCCGGGGGCACGCTTCCTTCCGGGCATCCGCTTCGCCTCGAAGCAGGTGCTGCAGTGGTCCATCGTGGCGCTCGGTTTCGGCCTCAGCATCACCCAGGTGGCGCACACGGGGCTGGAATCGCTTTCCGTCACGCTCGCCACGGTGGCAGCGGCCGGATTGGCGGCATGGGGGCTCGGCAAGCTGCTCCGTGTAGACGACGCGCTCAAGCTCCTGATCGGCGTGGGCACCGCGATCTGCGGAGGCTCAGCCATTGCCGCCATCGTGCCCATCGTGAAGCCGGACGAGCACGACACGGCTTTCGCGATCTCCACGATTTTCCTCTTCAACCTGGTTGCCGTGCTGCTGTTCCCGCCCCTCGGACACTGGCTGGGCCTGTCGGATCTCGGCTTCGGACTCTGGGCAGGCACGGCAATCAACGACACGTCCTCGGTGGTCGCTGCCGGTTACACCTACAGCCACGCCGCCGGCGACTACGCCACCATCGTGAAGCTGACCCGCGCGACGCTCATCATTCCCATCAGCCTCGCCATCGCGTTCGTCGTGGCGTGGCGGCACAAGCGCGGCGGCGCCTCCGACTTCAGCCTCGCGAAGATCTTCCCCTGGTTCATCCTGTGGTTCCTCGTCGCCTCCGTCATCCGCACGACCGGCATCGTTCCGGCGCCGGCGCTGCCGGCGATCCACTTCATCGCGGAGTGTCTGATCATCGTGGCGCTCACCGCCATCGGCCTGTCCGCGGACCTGCGCCGCATGGCCTCCACCGGGCACCGTCCGATCCTGCTTGGCCTGGGCGTGTGGGCGGCGGTAGCGCTGACCAGTCTGCTGGTGCAGCACCTCATCGGGCGCTGGTAAGAGCCCGCCCGGCTCAGACCGGATCGGGATGAAGGCTTTCGCGCTCGTGCTGCGGGGGCAAGGCGAAAAGAAGCGCAAGCACCATCAGGTGCGCCGCAGCCGAGAGCAGCGCCGACCAGGTGGCCGACACGACCTGGTAAGGCAGGATGTCGTCGATCAGCACATTGGCGAGGTTCCATCCCCAGTGCAGACCGACCGCCAGCCACAGCGAGCCGGTGCGGACCACGGCGGCGGCATAGGCGAGGCCGAAGCAGAACAGCATGGCCCACTCCGCCGGGCCGGCGCCGAGACGGTAGACGTGGTTGAGCAGGTACACCACGCTGCTTGCGAGCACGAAGGTCCACGGCAGCCAGCGCACGCGGATGGCACGATAGAGGAAGCCGCGCGTGAGGATGTCCTCGGCCAGGGAAGGCACGAAGGTCGCAACCAATGCCCATGGAATGGACGAAAGGAAGGACACGGCGGCGACCGGTGGCGCAACCGGTGCGCGCGCCAGGTACACGTTGAACGCCATGCCGATGCAGACGGCGACATATTTCACCAGCAGGGCCAGCGCCAGTCCGCCGGCCAACAGCAGCGGCGCGGCCCGCTGCCACCCCAAGGCGTAAGCGTCGTAACCGCGGAAGCCCAGCCAACGGCCCAGGGGCCACGCGACAGCGACCATGGCCACCATGAAGGCGGCCTGCACTGCGAAGTTGTCCAGCAGGCGTGCACCCACGCCCTCCGCGGCCTGGTACAGGATGAACAGGAGAGCGAAGGCGAGAGCGGCACGCCGACGGTGGTCCTGAAGCATGGAGGTCTCGGCAGGTAGGATGGCGCCCGGCAAGCTTAGGGCTGGGGCCCCGCGCGCGCCATAGCATTTTCGCCTATGTTCGCGCTTACGCTTTCAGCGGTCGTCTCGCGTCCAGATGAAGCCGTCCTCTTCGCGCACGGGGAAGACGGTGACCGGCTCATAGGCGGGCGGACAGGTGACCTCGCCCGTGCGCAGGTCGAAACGCGCACCGTGACGCACGCACTCCACCTCGAAGCCGGTGACGGGGCCCCCGGCCAACTCGCCGCCATCGTGGGTGCACACGTCTTCGATGGCGTAGAGGTCGCCGTCGATGTTGTAGACGGCGATGGCGGTGTCGCCGTCCCATACCACCTTGTATTCCCCCGGCAACAGCTGGCTGCGCGTACCGACGTTTATCCACCCGTTCATGCGCGCAGGTCCTTGGTCAGGTATTCGAAGCGGAGATCGTCGCGCTGGGGGATGCCGAACCGCTCGTCGCCATAAGGAAACGGTTTGGTACGCCCTGTGCGCGCATAGCCCCGGCGTTCGTACCAGGCGATCAGTTCGTCGCGGATGTCGATCACCGTCATCTCGACGCGCTCGCAGGCCCATTCCTCCCTGGCGATGCGCTCCACCTCGCCGATCATCAGGCGCCCGATGCCGGTGCCCTGGAAAGGCGGATGCACCGAGAACATGCCGAAGTAGCACACGGGGCCCTGCCGCTCGATGTAGCACGAGGCGGCCACCGTACCGTCGCGCTCGAACAGCACGAATCGCCCGCCCTCACCGGCAAGCAGTTCCTCGATCTCGGCGACGTCGGTACGGCGGCCGTGCAGGAAGTCGGCCTCGGTGGTCCACCCCGCCCGGCTAGCGTCGCCACGGTAGGCGGATTCGACCAGGGCCGCGATGACGGCGGCGTCGGCGTGGGTGGCGGTACGGAAGGTGTGTTCAAGGCTCATGCGGCGAATCTTACTGTGGGAGCCGCTTCGCGGCGACGGGGTCGCTGCAAGCCGGCCCGCTGCCGCGGGATCGTCGCTGAAGCGGCTCCCACACAAACCAATGAGCCTCAGAGGAGGAGCTTGCGGACCTTCGCGATGGCCTCGATGAAACCGTCCACCTCGGCCTTCGTGTTGTAGAAGGCCAGCGAGGCGCGAAGCGTGGCCGGGACGCCGAAGAAGTGCATCAGCGGATGGGCGCAGTGGTGACCGGAACGCACGGCGACGCCCTGCAGGTCCAGCAGCGTAGCCATATCGTTGGCATGGGCACCTTCGATGAGGAACGACACCACCGGTTCGCGCTCCTTCGCGCGCCCGAAGATGCGTATCCCGGGCACGCGTTCCAACGCGTCCATGGCGTAGGCGAGCAGTTCTTGCTCGTAAGCGTGGAGCCGCTCGAAACCGATGCCTTCGATGTACTCGATGGCCGACGTGAGCCCTGCGAAGCCAGCGATGTTCGGCGTACCGGCCTCGAAACGGTGCGGCGGATCGGCAAACACGGTGCCGTCGAAGCGCACCTCGCGGATCATCTCGCCGCCACCGAAGAACGGAGGCATGGCCATCAGGTGCTCGCGCTTCGCCCAGAGCGCGCCGGTGCCGGTGGGCCCCAGCATCTTGTGCCCCGTGACGGCATAGAAGTCGCATCCCAGCGCCTGGACGTCGATCGCGCGATGTGGGGCCGCCTGGGAACCGTCGACGAGCAACGGAATGCCGCGCTTGTGGCATTCGCGCGCGATCTCGCGCACGGGGTTCACGGTGCCGAGCACGTTCGATACGTGGGCGACACAGGCGAGTTTCACGTCGGGCGTGAGCATCTCGACGTATTTCTCGAGGATCAGTTCGCCACTGTCGTCAATCGGCGCGGCCTTCACCGTCGCGCCAGTGCGTTCGGCCACGAGTTGCCACGGCACGATATTGGCGTGGTGCTCCATCACCGTGGTGAGGATGGCGTCGCCTTGCCTGAGCTTCGGCAAGGCATAACTGTAGGCAACGAGGTTGATCGACTGCGTGGTGCCGGACGTGAGGATCACCTCGTCGCGTGACGGCGCATGGATGAAACGGGCCATCGCGTCGCGGGCGCCTTCATAAGCCGACGTGGCCTCCTCGCCCAACTGGTGCACCGCACGCGCCACGTTCGCGTTGTGCAGACGGTAGTGCCGGTCGACCGTCTCGATGACCGACACCGGCTTCTGCCCGGTATTGGCGTTGTCGAAATAGATGAGCGGCTTGCCGTGAACCGTGCGCGACAGCAGGGGGAAGTCGGCGCGAATGCGCTCGACATCCAGCGGCGGCAGGGCTGACGCGGGCTTGGCGTTCATGGCATAACTCCGAAATCGTTTATTCGGCGGGGCCGGTCGGCAGGTGGGCGACCAGCCGTTCCCCGAGGTATTCGCGCAGGGTGTCGTTCTGCAGGGACTCGAGCGCCGCGCGGCAGAAAGCGAGCGTGAGCAGGCTGCGTGCCTCGGCCAGCGGAATGCCGCGCGAGCGCAGGTAGAACAGCGAGCGCTCGTCGAGCTGGCCGATGGTCGCGCCGTGCGCAGCCTTCACCTCGTCGGCGTAGATTTCCAGTTCCGGCTTGGTGTCGATCTCGGCCATGCCGGACAGCAGAAGGTTCTTGTTGCTGAGCGCGGCGTCGGCACCGTCGGCACCTTCGGCGACCAGGATCGCACCGCGGAACACGCCGCGCGAGCGCCCGTCGGCGATACCGCGCCACAATGCGTCGGAGGCGGTATTGCGCGCCTTGTGGCGGATCTCGAGCTGCGTGTCGGCATGCTGCCGCCCCGCGAGCGCGAAGACGCCGCGCGAGTCGAAACGTGCACCGTCGCCATCCAGATCCGCGTGCAATTCATGACGAACCAGACCACCGCCCAGTTCCAGGGCATGGAGTGTTGCCTGGGCACCGGCGTCGATCCGCACATGGCCGCGTCGCACCAGCGTCGTCGCCGACGAAGCGTCCTGCAGCACGACCAGTCCGAGGCGGGCACCCTCCCGCAGCACGACATCGGCAACGACGGTGCCCAGTTGCGTGGCGTCGCCGGCGGAGACGAAGTGTTCGACGATGTCCGCCGCGGCATCCTTGCCCACTTCCACCAGCAGGCGTACATGCCACGCGGTGTCCGCCTGGCTGCTACTGGATACGTGCACGACGTGCACCGGGCGGCTTACCGTCGCACCCTCGGCAATGCGCAGAACGAAACCGTCAGTAGCCAGCGCGGCATTGAGGTGCACGAACGCATCGGCGGCGCCGCGGCGATAGCGATTGGCGAGCGCGAAGCGCAGCGGCTCCGGCTGCGAAGACAGCGCGGCCGACAGCGGTGCCAGTTCGATCCCGTCGGCATCGAGGGAGGAGAGGTCGGCACGGAACGCGCCGTCCACGAAGACGATGCGCGCACCGTCGACGCC
This sequence comes from Luteibacter sp. SG786, assembly GCF_011759605.1. GTDB lineage: Bacteria > Pseudomonadota > Gammaproteobacteria > Xanthomonadales > Rhodanobacteraceae > Luteibacter. Next base: position 743,264 of record NZ_JAAOYX010000003.1, on the reverse strand, counting down.
CGGAAGCGTGAACAGCGTGGGATCGACGGCAATACCCGCCGCGGCCGTCCGGTCGGCCAGCACGAAGGCGCGTTGCGACAGCGCCCGCAGCGGCGTGTATTTCCAGGCTTCGTTGCGCCCCTCCGGCAAGCCGCCTTCGGCGAATGCCTGCAGGTTCTCGCGGCGGGCGATGTCGAGCCACGCAATGCCGCTGTCGGGCAGACCGTCGGCGGCATCCAGGGCCGCCCGCACGAACGGGGACGGCAGCGGATTCATGCCGGCGCTCCGGCAAGGTCGGCCTTGCGCAGTTCCGGATGGGTCTCGGCCAGCCAGGCGTAGCCCTGTTCTTCCAGCTTCAGTGCCAGGTCCTTGTCGCCGCTTTCGACGATGCGGCCACCGGCCAGCACGTGGACGAAATCAGGCTGGATGTAGTCGAGCAGGCGCTGGTAATGGGTGACGATGACGAAGGAACGGTCCGGCGAGCGGAGCGCGTTCACGCCTTCGGCCACCTGCTTCAGCGCGTCGATGTCCAGACCGGAATCGGTCTCGTCGAGAATCGCCAGCTTCGGCTCGAGCACGGCCATCTGGAAGATCTCGTTGCGTTTCTTCTCGCCGCCGGAGAATCCTTCGTTCACCGCGCGATGCAGCAACTCGTCGGAGATCTGCATCACTTTCAGCTTCTCGCGCACCAGCTTCAGGAAGCGCATGGAGTCCAGTTCGTCCTCACCACGGAACTTCCGCTGCGCGTTGAGCGCGGCACGCAGGAAGTAGGTGTTGTTCACCCCGGGAATTTCCACCGGATACTGGAAGGCGAGGAACACGCCTACGGCGGCGCGCTCTTCCGGCTCCAGCGCGAGCAGGTCGCGACCGGCGAAATCCACCGTACCCTGGGTGACCTCGTAACCGTCGCGGCCCGCCAGCACGTTGCCGAGCGTGGACTTGCCGGCACCGTTAGGGCCCATGATGGCGTGCACCTCGCCCGGCTTCACCGTGAGCGAGAGGCCTTTGAGGATCTCCTTGCCTTCGACGCGGGCGTGGAGGTTGTCGATCTTGAGCATGTGCATGGCGCTGTCCAATCAGGGCGTGAGGTGCGAGAGCGCGTCGAGCGCATCGTCGCGGCGTTCCCAGGGCACGAAGATGTGATCGTGCAGGAACGCGGAAACGGGGTTGCAGGGAATGCCGCGCCTCGCCAGCGCGGCGGAAACGGCGGCCATCATGCCGACGGCGGTAAGGCTGGACTGCACGCGCAGCGTGATCCGGGCCCACAGCAGGCGCTCGCTGCCGGCGATCTCGTCGCTATCCACGTCGACGATGAGCGTGGTGCCCTCAGCCTCGCGGAACATCATCAAGGCGTCGGCCATGCGCTCGCGCGCCTTCTCGTGCGACACGTGCAGGAAGCGCTTCGGCACCGGATCGATCTCGGGATCGAGCGCGGCGAGCAGGGCACGCAGGTCGGTCAGACCCGGTGCGGAGCCGGCGATGCCCATCAGCCCACCGCGCCTTCGAGGGACACCTCGAGCAGCTTCTTCGCTTCCACGGCGAATTCCATCGGCAGCTCGCGGAACACCTGCTTGCAGAAACCGTCCACGATCATCGACACCGCGTCTTCCTCGCCAATGCCGCGCGAAAGGCAGTAGAAGAGCTGGTCGTCGGAGATCTTCGACGTGGTGGCCTCGTGCTCGACGATGGCGCTGGGATTCTTCACTTCCATATACGGGAAAGTGTGCGCACCGCATTTCTTGCCGATGAGCAGCGAATCGCACTGCGTGTAGTTGCGCGCGCCCTCGGCACCCTTCTCGATCTTCACCAGCCCGCGATAGCTGTTCGAGCTGCGGCCGGCGCTGATGCCCTTGGACACGATCTTCGACTTCGTGCCCTTGCCGATGTGGATCATCTTGGTGCCGGTATCGGCTTGCTGGCGGTGGTGCGTGAGGGCCACGGAATGGAACTCGCCCACCGAGCGGTCGCCACGCAGCACGCAGCTGGGGTACTTCCAGGTGATGGCCGAACCGGTTTCCACCTGCGTCCAGGAGATCTTCGAATCCGCGCCACGGCAGTCGCCGCGCTTGGTCACGAAATTGTAGATGCCGCCGACGCCGTTCTCGTCGCCCGGGTACCAGTTCTGCACCGTGGAGTACTTGATTTGCGCGCGCTCCAGCGCGACCAGTTCCACCACGGCCGCATGCAGCTGGTTCTCGTCGCGCATGGGCGCGGTGCAGCCTTCCAGGTAAGACACATAGGCGTCGTCTTCGGCCACGATGAGCGTGCGCTCGAACTGCCCCGTGTTCATCGCGTTGATGCGGAAATACGTGGACAGTTCCATCGGGCAACGCACGCCCTTCGGGATGAACACGAAGCTGCCGTCGGAGAACACCGCCGAGTTCAGGGCGGCGAAATAGTTGTCGCCCGCCGGCACCACGCTGCCGAGGTACTGGCGAACGAGGTCGCCGTGATCGCGGATGGCCTCGGACATGGAACAGAAGATGACACCGGCCTCGGCCAGTTCCTTGCGGAACGTGGTGCCCACGGACACGGAATCGAACACCGCGTCCACGGCCACGCCGGCCAGCCGAGCACGCTCGTGCAACGGCACACCCAGCTTCTCGTACGTTTCCAGGAGCTTGGGATCGACCTCGTCCAGCGACTTCGGACCGGCCTTGGGCGCGGAGTAATAGCTGACCGCCTGGTAATCGATCGGCGCGATATCGAGCTTCGCCCAATCCGGCTCCGGCATGGTGAGCCAGTGACGATAGGCGGCGAGGCGCCACTCGGTCATCCACTCGGGCTCGCCCTTGATCGCCGACAACTGGCGAACGGTGTCCTCGTTCAGGCCCGGGGGAAGCGTGGTGGATTCGATGTCGGTGACGAAGCCCGCCTCGTAGCGGCGGTTGAGGGCCGCCTCGACTTCGGCGTTGTCGCGTACCGGCGCTGCCACTTCGCGTGTCATGTTCTCACTCTCGTTCATGCGTTTGCCTGTACGGCCGGCGCCGCGGGGCGCGCAGCCAGCATCTGTGCCAGGGTCATGGCGCGCAGCACGCCGTCGATGGTTCCGGAAACGGAGCGCCAACTGCCACTGACGCCGCAACTGGACTGCCGCTCGCAATGCCCCTGGGCCATGCTGCATTCCGTGAGGCCGATGGGGCCCTCCATCGCCTCGACGATCTCGGCGAGGCTGATCATTTCCGCCGGCCGCGCCAGGCGGTAGCCGCCGTTGACGCCGCGGAACGATTCCACCAGCCCCGCGTGGCCGAGCAGCTTCAGCAGCTTGGATACGGTGGGCAACTCCAGACGCGCCTCTTCCGCGATCTGGGCGGTGCTCAGAACGTCGGAAGGATGGGCGGCGATGCAGGTCATCACCACCGTCGCGTAGTCGGTCAGTCGGCTGACACGGAGCATGGGGAACGGGCGATCGTCAATATCGGACCAAAATGGTACTGATTTGACCCGCGAAAGGCAAGGTCGTGGAAGGCCGCGCGTCTCTTACGGCGTCACGAAACCGCGCTGGCGACACCCCTGCGACCCATAAGCTCCGCGCCGACGCCATGCCCCCACTTGGCCCACCACACGCCCCAATGTGGTGCTTTCTTGTGCCCATGCCACGGCGCCATGCGGCCTGCAGCGTGGCATGAAACCTGCTGACGCCTCACCGGGCCAAAGAAGGGGCAAGCCATGAAGTGGATAAACGCGATCATCAAGCCATTCACGCTGGACGACGTGCGGGAGGCGCTGGCCGAGGTGGGCATCCAGGGGATGACGGTCACCGAGGTCAAGGGATTCGGCAGGCAGCATGGGCATACCGAGCTTTACCGCGGCGCGGAGTACGTCGTGGATTTCCTGCCCAAGCTCAAGCTGGAAGTGGCGGTGACGGACGAACAGCTGGAGCGGGCCATCGAAGCGATAAGCCACGCCGCCCGGACCGGCAAGGTGGGCGACGGCAAGATTTTCGTGCTCGATCTCGAGCAGGCCATTCGTATCCGCACGCAGGAGGTCGACGACGATGCGCTTTGACCTTACCCGAACCATGGCGGGCTGTGCCCTCCTCCTCCCCTGCACGGCGTTCGCCCAGGCCGCTGCGCCCGCAGCGCCCGATTCCGGCGACACGGCCTGGATGCTCGCCGCGACGGCGCTCGTGCTCATGATGACCATCCCCGGACTGGCGCTTTTTTATGGCGGCATGGTCCGCGCCAAGAATCTCCTGTCCGTGCTGATGCAGTGCTTCGCGATCACCGCGGTGGTCACGGTGGCGTGGATCGTCTACGGCTACTCGGTAGCCTTCGACGATGCCGGCATGGCCACGGGAACCACGGGGCTGCATTCGTTCGTGGGCGGGCTCGGGCATGCCATGCTCGCCGGTCTCGCGCCGGCCACGATGCACGGCACGATTCCCGAACCGCTGTTCGTGATGTTCCAGATGACGTTCGCCATCATCACGCCTGCCCTCATCGTCGGTGCGCTTGCCGAACGCATGAAGTTCTCCGCGCTGCTGGTGTTCACGCTGTTGTGGCTCACCGTGGTCTACCTGCCGCTGGCGCACATGGTGTGGGGCGGCCCGGGATCGTTCCTCGGCGACTTGGGCGTCATCGATTTCGCCGGCGGCACTGTCGTGCACATCAACGCAGGTATCGCGGGCCTCGTCGGATGTCTGGTCATCGGGAAGCGCCGCGGGTATCCGCATACACCCATGCCGCCGCACAACCTGGGCTACACGCTCATCGGAGCGAGCATGCTCTGGCTGGGTTGGTTCGGCTTCAACGCCGGTTCCGCGCTCGCAGCGAACGGCAGCGCGGCGATGGCGATGCTCGTGACACAGGTGGCGACCGCGGCCGCGGCCATCGGCTGGACCGCAGTCGAATGGATCGTCCACCGCCGCCCGAGCGTGCTGGGTATTGCGTCGGGTGCGGTCGCCGGTCTGGTGGCCATCACACCCGCAGCCGGCTCGTGCGGCCCCGGCGGTGCGCTGGTTCTCGGCCTTTGCGCCGGTGTGGTCTGCTTCTTCTGCGCCACGCGGCTGAAGCGCCGCCTCGGCTATGACGACTCGCTGGACGTCTTCGGTGTGCATGCCGTCGCGGGCATCCTGGGCGCCTTGCTCACCGGCCCGCTGGCGTCGCCGGCGCTGGGCGGCTACGCCGACGTGTCGCGACCGCTCGAACAGCTGTGGATACAGTTCGAGGGCGTGGCCTTCACCGTGGTGTATAGCGGGGCGTTGAGCTACGGCATTTTCAAGATCATCGCCATGACGATGGGATTGCGCGTGGACGAGGAGCAGGAAGAAATCGGCCTCGACCTCGCGTTGCACGAAGAGCGCGGGTACAACTTGTCCTGAGGTAGCAACCGGCGCATCGCCGTCGCGAAAGCTGTCCTTCCACCCACGCGAAGCGAGGGAACAGGAGGGACAGTCCGCGATGCGACCAGGCCGTACCGTTCGGGGTCCGACTGCCGTCGTGGCAGTCCCCTCGAACGGTGCGCCGACAATGCTTGACGTAGGCGTACCGTCCCTCCGACGACCGAAGGACGATTTATGCCTGCCCCACACGTAAGGACGCGGCTCGCCGTCGCCACCGCGCTGTTCATCGCCACGCCCCTCTGGACCGCGACCACAGCGTTCGCCCAGCCCGAAGCGGCATCGATTGCCCCCAGCGGGAAAAATGCCCCGCTCATTGCTTCACCGGAGGATGCCCACGCCCTGCGCAACATGCTCATGGCGGCTTATGCGCTACCCGCACCGGACGCTCGCGCAGTGGCGAAGCAGTTCGTGGCGGAAAAGCTGGGGCTCGATAGCGACGCGTATGTGGTTGCGCATTTCGCCGACGCGCAGAGCCGCAAACGCGGCGAACCGGACCACACGACCTCGCTGACCGAGGCATTGATGGAGGCTTTCCCCGAGCACTCCCGTCACACCTTCTTCGCCGAAGCGGCCGATGCGGTGGGAGGCGTGACCGCTGGCGGGAAGGCCAGTCCGGGCATCATCTCCGGCGTGGAGGGCATCTTTGCCAGCGATAGCCCACGCGACTTCTTCCGCAAGACGGGCGCTTTTCTGTGGAGCCGCACCGGTCCTGGCTACATCTACAACACGTTCATCGCCCGGGACAACGTGGTCGACACCGTGAGCGAGGACCACCGGGATCTCGACGAGGCCTTTGGTGTGTTTCGCCAGGGCGGATACACGTCGGCGTACCTGGCCCGGCTTACGTTGTCCCAGATCGTCAACGCCTTCGCCGCTCCCACGACATTCGCCGAGCTTCCCTACGTGACGAGGCTCGACGACGACGTGCGGAAGTACTGGGCCGAGCGCGGCAACGAATGGCACGTGCTCGCACGCTATCACTTCGTACGCGAGGCCCGGCGGGCACGTGCCGATTGCGTCGGTACGCAATGCGTACTGAGCCACGACCAGTACAGGCAGATCATGTCCGCGGCAGCAGCGCGGATTCCGCTGGATGGCCCGGTGACGATGGCGCAACTTCGCGAGGTATCGCCGGCGGGTCCTGGCGTACGACGGCTCGACATCAACGGCTATCCGGCAAGCGACATCGTTCGTTTCGTACTCGACGACAAGAGCGAGGTCATTTACATCCCCGGTGGATACCCCTCGTTCGTCGTGGCGCACAGCGAGGAAGACCTCTGGCGATGGGTGTTCGATCAATCCCGGGACCCGATGAAGCTCAGCCGGCTACTTTCCCATTTCTCCCTGGAAAACGCGCAGGACACATTGTTCTGGACGGGTGTCAGGCACGGCCTCGAAAAAATCGGGAGCGGCCAGTGGCAGCCGAACGGAGATGCCATCGACCACCGGAACGCCGTGGTCGATGGCGACGTATTCCAGGACATGCGGGTGCAGACCGAGAAGCGCATGCGCGACGACGCCAGCACACAGAGCCGCACGGCGTGGGAAGGCTGGCGCGACGTGATCAATCGCGCGGCGGTGCTGCTCGGGCCGCTTGGTTATGTGCCCGCCCTTGCCATTCCGGTCCAGCTCGGCACCGCAGTAACCCAAGGGGGCACCGGATTGGAGCTCGCGATCGACGGCCGCACGGAGGAGCAAAGGAAACTCGGGCTGGAGCAGGCCGCCATGGTGGCGTTGACCGCACCGATCGCGGCCCCCTCGTTCGCCGGTTTCCGAGAGGGACATACCGGCGAATATCTGGACGATACTGCCGCCGCGGCCAAGCCCAAGCCCAACTTCGTCCCCCCACGCGAGGTGAACGGGCATCTGGGCTACCTGCTCGGTCCACACCGGCCGCCAAGGCTTCCGGAAGAGCGCCTCTACGTGCAGCGGGACGGGACGGTGGACCGCTGGATCACCGGCGGCACCGGTGTGCAGGTCACCCTGAGTGCGGAAATGCAGGAGGGGCCCGACGGCATCTTCCGACGGGGCATGGATACCTATGTCCGCTGGAAGTACACGACAACGGAACGTCCGTCGGTCGCGAAGGTATCCGTAAGCGAGGACGGCCCGCGCCTCACCGTAGTGTCGCCCGAAGGTCCGCCGTATGAGAAAGCCGGCCCTTTGATCACCAGGCTACCGGATGGCACCTGGGATATTGCCGACGTCCCCGAGAACGACGTGAAGGGATCGGTTCTCGGCCGCTTCAAATTCCTTCGCCACGGCCCCAGGGGGCATGGCGATACCGGCAAGGTGGGCAACAGGTTCTTGACCGACGACCCGCAGACGTTGAACCGGGCCGCGGAGATCATGGAGCAACTGGGCATGCCCGAAGCGGAACTGTCGCGGCTGCAAGCGACGGAAGCCATGGACTCCCCCGTTGCCGCGCTCGCGATCGTGCATGCCTTCGTCGAGAACCTGCCGCGGCGCCTTCGCAACCCCCATGCCAGGTCCTGGACGGGATGGGAGGCGAGAATCATCGCTCCCGTTCTGGCGAAAACCGTGAAGCGCCCGATCGCGCTGTACGAAGGTCCATTCCTGCGATACACGGCGTGGCACGACGGTCGCCTGGTGGATGCCGCGGAAGGACAGGCGGGCCGCCCCCCGGATAACGCCCTGCGTTTGACACTGCGGGAGGGTAAGTACCACGTGGTGGATGACACTGGCTTCGCCAAAGACTTCAACGGCTTCATAAGAGCGGTAGCGTGGGCGGCACAGACCCGATCCTCTCCCGCCGAGGCTGCGGAGCCGGCCCTGCGTGAGGCCATGGCAAGTGAGTTGGAGAGCCGTTCGCGCCTGCCCGAACTGAAGCGTACCGAAAGGGAATGGATACCGGCAGATATGCCGGACAGATCAGGTCTTCTTGAACTCTCGCATCTGCGCTTGCGGCTCTCCGACCCGCATGAAACCCCCGACGCTCGCGACTATCGACAGATTTCGTGGGCCGGCACCGACAGGCCGAACGCCAATGCCGTCGCGAATGCCTTGAAGCACCTGATCCAGACGCGAAGCGGGCTTCTACCCGACGAGTTGGACTTCCTCGTGGTGAACGATCCCGCCATGGAGGCGGCGGCGAAAATGCGTGGATGGGGCGACGACTGGTCTGCCGGCGGGCGCCATTACGTGCGATTGAGAGACCTCTACGGTCATTCGCAAGTCGTGCGAACCAGCCATACCGATATCCACGGACATCGCGAAATCCGCTGGCCGGGCAATGGCCCCGAATGGCATGCGGGCACGCCACGCACGCCCGGCGAACCCTGGGAACTCGACCTCGGTCAGGTGCGCCATGTCGGCTCCCGATGGATCGCCGCGGACTCGCCCGCAGGTCGGGCTCACAACCTGTGGCTGGAGTCATTCCCTGTCACGCCGCTTCCTCCGCTTCGGCCGTTCGTGGGTCCTCATCCATCGTCGCAGGCGGACAACGGCACCGGAGCGCCATGACAGCCCACGGCAAAGGCTCTAAGCTGACGAAAATGCCGCGCCATAGAACCGCATGACCGCTACCGACCGTTCCGCTGCCCGCCTTGCCTGGGCCCGCCAAGTCACCGGCCTACCCTCCCTCGAGCTGGCACCCGCATCCGCGGATGCCAGCTTCCGTAGCTACTGGCGGGGGTATGTCGACGGCCAGCCCGTCATCGTCATGGACTCGCCACCGGAACGCGAAGACCCGGCGCCGTGGATCGATATCGGCCAACGCCTGGCCGACGCCGGGTTGCACGTGCCCAAGGTGATGGTCGCAGACGTCCCCCTGGGCTTCCTGCTGATCGAAGACCTTGGCACGCGCACCTACCTTCCGGAGTTGACCGACGAAACGGCCGATGCGCTTTACGGCGATGCCCTGGACGCCCTTCTGCGCATGCAGTCACGGGTGGACACGGCCGGCCTGCCCGCCTTCGACCACGCATGGCAGACCATGGAGTTGGAGATCATGCCGACCTGGCTGCTGCAAAAGCACCTCGGCGTGATAGTGGCTTGCGAAGAGTGGGACATCATTGAAAACGCATTCACGGCGATCATGCATACGATCGCGGAGCAGCCGCGCGCGTTCATGCATCGCGACTATCACAGCCGCAATCTGCTGATCACCGCGGAACGCTCCCCCGGCATCATCGATTTTCAGGGCGCTATGTCGGGGCCCATCACCTACGATCTCGCATCGTTGCTGCGCGACGCGTACATCACGTGGGACGAAGAACGGGTGCGGGGCTGGGTGGAAGCGTATCGGCTGCGGCTGCTCGACGCGCGGCTGCTGGAAGAAACCGTGGATGCCGACCGGTTCCTCCGCTGGTTCGATCTGACGGGACTGCAACGGCATATCAAGATTCTCGGCCTCTTCTGTCGCCTCTGTTACCGCGACGGCAAACCCGGGTACCTCGACGATCTTCCGCGCGTATTGCGCTATGTGCTGGACACCGCGCGCAGGCACGCCGACGTGGCGCCCCTTGCGGACTACCTCGAGGCGAAGATAGGCAACCGGGATATCCGAGTGGCCGTCCAGGCATGAGGCACGCGCTCATCCTGGCCGCCGGCCTCGGCGAGCGCATGCGCCCGCTCACCACGCACACACCCAAGCCGCTGCTCGAGGTGAACGGTAAACCGCTCATCGTCCACCACATCGAAAAACTGGCAGCGGCGGACATTCGCTACATCGTGATCAATACCTCGCACCTTGCGGAACAGTTTCCGCAGACGCTCGGCGACGGTTCGCAATGGGGCGTGCGCCTGCGTTATTCCTATGAAGGGCCGACACCGCTGGAGACCGGTGGCGGGATGCTCGCCGCGCTGCCCTTGCTGGGCCCGGACCCGTTCGTGGTCGTGAGCGCTGACATCTGGAGCGACATCGACTACGCGGCACTCCCGCGCGAGCCCGAAGGCCTGGCGCACCTGGTCATGGTTGCAAACCCCGAATTCCACCCTTCGGGCGATTTCGCCCTTGCCGATGGAAAGCTCTACGACGCGGATGCCCCGGCGGCAGCCGAGCGCCTCACCTTCGGGAATGTAGGCGTGTATCGCCGCGACATCGTGGCGCACGAGGCGCCGGGGCGCTTCAAGCTGCTACCGATGTATCGGCAGGCCATCGCGGATGGCAAATTGACTGGCGAACGCTACGACGGCTTCTGGCGCAACGTGGGCACGCCGACGCAACTCGACGAACTGCGCGCGGTGCTGTCCCGGCGCGCCTGAGCGTTTACTGCACCGTGTCGACGCCCATCTCGCGCAATCGCTCGTGTCCGAGCGCGAAGGCTTCGTTGAACGCACTCGTGATGTCCTGGAAGTCGTTGGTGCCGGTGTTCGCTTCGATCTCCTCGCCGATGTGGTCGAGGATGCGGTAACTCGCGCGGTAGACCTGTTCGCCGGCAACGCCGTGATGCTTGACCGCTTTCGCGACGACCCTGTACTTGCTGTGATTTTCCACTACGCCTTCCCTCCCCTGTCGTCCCGATACTGCCGGGCCGGGGTGACCGTTGCAAGTGACTCCCGTGACAGGCCGGATACTCAGCCCCGGCGGAGGTTTCGCGGCACGGTGACGGCACTGCCCACATCGTTGGCGGGGGAGGCGGACGGCATATCGGGCGCGCCGCCACCGGCATGCTCCTGCTCCGCCGAATGCAGGGTCGCCGGGGCGGCAGGCACGTCCGGCTCGTTGGCCACTTCGGGAGAGAGTGCGGCGCGCGCCGCCTCCTTGGTCATCACCACGATACTGATGCGCCTGTTGATCGCCGCGGCTGGATCGGTCTTGTCGAGTGGCACCGATGCCGCCAATCCCACGATGCGAGCGACCTTGGAAGGCTGCATGCCGCCTTCGACGAGCGTGCGCCGGGCGGCGTTCGCACGGTCGGCAGAGAGTTCCCAGTTGCCGTAGGCACTGTCGGCACGAACATACGGTGCGCTGTCGGTATGCCCCGATATGCTGATCGAATTGGGCACCTGGTTCACGAAGCCCGCCAGTTCATGGAGGATCTGCACGGTGTACGGCTTCATCACACCGCTGCCGGTGTCGAACATGGGACGGTTCTGCTTGTCGACGATCTGGATGCGCAGGCCTTCCGAGGTGATGTCGAGCAGCAGCTGGTCCTTGTAAGGTGCCATGGCCTGACTCTTGGAGATGGCCTCCTTGAGATCCTTCATGAGTTGCTCGAGGCGACGTTTTTCCTGTTCGCGCGCGAGCTTCTCGACGTCGGACGAACTCGGCTTGGCGAACGCCTGCTGGTCGCCCGGCCCCTTGGGCAGGTCGAGCGCGCCGCCGAGCTTGATCATGCTGGTGCTGGCCCCGCCGGGACCCATCTTGCCCGACGGCGCCATGGTGGATTGCCCGGGCGTCATGCTCGGATTCTTGAAATACTCCGAGATGGCCGCGCGCTGCTGCTTGGTGCCTGCGCCCACCAGCCACATGACGAGGAAGAAGGCCATCATGGCCGTCACGAAGTCGGCATAGGCCACCTTCCAGACGCCGCCATGGTGGGCATGGGCCGCCTTTCGCCGTTTCCTGACGATGATGACCTGCTTCAGATCGCTCATGGCGGACTACCGGGCAGCCTTCAGGTGGGCTTCGAGATCCTGGAACGACGGACGCGAGGACGCTTGCAGCGACTTGCGAGCGAACTCCACGGCCACCATGGGGTTATAGCCGCGAAGGTTGGCAAGCAGGGCCACCTTCACGCACTCGAAGGCCTTGCCGTCGGTGCCGACGCGAGCTTCCATCGCCGCCGCCAGCGGACCGACGAAGCCGTAGGAAAGGAGGATGCCGAGGAACGTGCCCACCAGCGCCCCCGCGATGTGCTCGCCGATCACCGCGGCGTCGCCGTCGATCGACTTCATGGTGATGACGATGCCGAGCACCGCCGCAACGATGCCGAAGCCAGGGAGCGCATCGGCCATTTTCTGGACGGCCAGTGCGGGAACCATGGCCTCGTGGTGGTGCGTTTCCAGTTCCACGTCGAGCAGTTGCTCGAGTTCGTGAGGATCCATGGCCCCGCCCACGATGAGGCGCAGGCAATCCGTCGTGAAGTCGATGAGGTGGTGCTCGGCGACAAGCCGCGGATAGGCCGAGAACAGCGTGCTGTTCGCCGGGTCCTCGATGTGCGCCTCCATACCGAGCTGACCTTCCTTGCGCATCTTCACGAAGATGTCGTAAAGCAGCGACAGCAGATCCACGTAGTCCTGCTTGCGGTACTTGGGGCCCTTGAACAAGGCCACCACGTCGCGACCGGCCCCCTTCACGACCTCCATGGAATTGCTGCTGACGAAGGCGCCCAGCGCCGCACCAAAGATGATGAGCAGCTCGTAAGGTTGCCAGAGCGCACCGAGTTCGCCGTGGGAAAGGATGTAGCCGCCCAGTACGGATACCAGGACGACGATCGAACCGATGATGACCAACATGCCGTACTTCCTCCAGTCCTTTCCCTTATCGGCTTGGCAGGAGGAAAATTGAGGAACTTCGTCACGCTTTCTGAACGTTTACGACTCTTGTTCGTGTAGTCCCTGGTAGCGCGGGAAAACCAGCCGGAAGCGCGTTCCGATGCCGGCCTCGCTCTCGATCTCGATGGCACCACCCGCCTGGGCAACCATGCCGTACACCTGCGCCAGGCCCAACCCGGAACCGCCCTCCTTCGTGGTGAAGTAGGGTTCGAACAGCCGCTGGCGCACTTCCTCGGACATGCCGCCCCCGGAGTCCGTCACGCTGACGACCACCTGGCGGTAGCCGCCGGCTTCGTGGGAGAACCCGGGATGAGCGCCGTCCCCGGTCCTTTCGGCCACCTCCACGACGATGCTGCCGCCGCCGTCCATGGCGTCGCGCGCATTGAGGCACACGTTCATCAGCGCCTGCTCCACGCCATGCCGATCCAGCCACACCGGGAGCGACACGGGCTGGCGCACCACTTCCAGCCCGATCCGTCCGCCGAGCGCATGCCGCGCGAAGTCGGAAAACGCGACGACGACGTCGCCAAGGTCGACCGCTTCCGGCTGGGCATACTGGTTGCGTGCGAAGGCCAGGAGCCGGCGGGTCAGCGCGGTGGCGTGGCGGGCCCCCTCGACCGCGTAATTGATCATCCGCCGATGCCGCGGCGACAGTTCCTCCGAATCCTCCTGCAGCCCTGAAAGACTGACGATCACGGTCTGAAGCATGTTGTTGAAATCGTGAGCGATGCCGCTCACGAGCTGGCCGATCGCCTGCTGTTTCTGGGCCTGGCGCGCACCGGCCTCCGCCAGTTCGCGAGCCCGGTTCGCCATGTCCAGTTGCTCGCGGACACCGGCGAGGCGGTTTTCCGCGTCGCACCGGGCGCCGTGTTCCGACTCAAGGCGCTCCATCAGCGTGCCGTAGCGCGTGCTGGCCGACGCCGAGCGTGCAACCGTCTCGTTCAGGCGATCCTGCAGGAGTTCGATGATGGCCTCCAGGGAGGCCTGCAGTTCGACGCGCTCGGTGACGTCGCGACTGATGACGATGAAATGGTCCAGGGTGTCATTTGCCACGACGGGGGCGACCATCACTTCCCACCAGCGCGTCGGACCATTGCCCGGGCGCCTGGGACCGACGAAATCGACGCGCTCTCCCAAGGCGGCGCGCTCCAGCACGCGCGTCACCATGGCCTGCGCCTCCGGCGGCCAGAGATCCCGCCATTGCGTTCCGACCAGGCGATCTACCCCTTCGGGCGCCAACGCGACGCAGCCCAGGCCCGCGACGAAGCGGATGGTGCCGTCGCGATCGAGTTCCTTCATGCAGTCGGAGGAAGCCTCGACGAACTGCCGGTACCTGCCGTCCCCGTCGCTCATGGCCGCTGCCATCCCTTTGTCACGCCCGATGTGACGCTATGACGCGCCCTGGCAAGGCGTGCTGTCAAGCCGTCTTCGTGCAGGCTGCGGTGGGCAGGGTCAGTCTTCGTCGTCGAAACCGTTTTCGTCTTCGGCAAAGACGGGCGCACCGTCTTCTTCCACCCCCAGAACCAGCCCCAGCGCTTTTTCCGCCGCCGCGGCCGCGCTGGCCTCGTCGCGGAAGCTGCGATTCTCGTAGACGGCGAAGTAGCTGGGGTAGCTTCCGTCGGCGGGGTGCGCCGACAGCAGCGCGGTATACCGCGAGCCCTCGCGGGTGGCGCTGCTGCGCAAGGTGAAGCCGGGGAATTCGCGCTCTGCCATGGACCGGATCTCGAAGGAAGGGGAAAGTCTAACCCAGCCGGGGGCTTGCCGAGGCTGTTGCAGAAAAGCCCTTACGAATGTTGAAAAATGTGAACGGGCCGGCACTTGCTCACCCCCGTTTTGTAGGGTATTTCCTACACGCAAGCGACCTCACATGACCTTCACGAAGGTCGCGAAACAGGGGAACAGGGGAACAGGGGCATTAGCATGAATCTCATCACCACCGCGTCGCCGTCACGGCGCCTCGCGTGGACCGTCGCCACGGTACTTGCGCTCGCCGGCATCGTCGGCCTGGCACTGGCGCCCCGTGTGGCCGCCGCCATACCGAAGACGGCGATCCAAATGGTCTATGCCTGGCTATGCGCTTCCCTCGTCGGCTCCGCCTACGTCGTGGTCACCTTGGCCAACGACGCCGAAGGCGCCAGCGAGGACAGCGAGGATTTCTGACGTCCAGGGATGGGATGTAGACGAAGAAAAACCCGCGGGGAAACCGGCGGGTTTTTTTGGTTCTTCGCCGAAGTCCGGGGACGCACACCGCATGCACCGGTTCATTCGCCAAGGCGAATGCATGTAGCCAGCGGCTGGCGCCGCCGTTGCTCGGACGGTAGGGCCAGAGCCTTCGGTGTCCACCCTCGCTGCTCAGACAGGTCCTCCGCGTTCGGCAAGGAGGGGCCGCTTGCGCGGCCCGTTTACCTATCTGGCCTTCGGCCGCTCTCTTGTGCGGAACTCGCCTCGAGGGTGGACACCGAAGACTCTCCCGATACGCGAGGTGGCGTGTCGGGAGAGTCGACACGGCCGAAGACGGCAGCCGCTGCGGGCGGGATTGCATCGCCTCACCACACCCCGCGAATCTCGGCCAGGTCTTTCGTGACTTCGGGAGAATTCCTTGGGCGACACCCTACCGCGCTTCGAGCATCGCTCGCGCAGGCCACCGCGGACGCCCGCCGCTCTCCCACCACGCGCCCGCACCGCCCGGGAGGGTCCTTGGTGTCCACCCTCGAGGCGAGTTCCGCACAAGTGAGTGGCCGCAGGCCGATAAGAAACATGGGCCGCGGCAGCGGCCTTCCTTTACGAACGCGGAGGACCTGTCTGAGCAGCGAGGGTGGACACCAAGGGCCCATGCGAAGCGTTCTGATGCATAGTGCTTTGGCGACTCGGTGCTCGTGGACGCCGGGACGAGCTCGCGGAAACCGTAGCCGTCGAGCCGAAACATCTGTTGCCCCCGGTAATCCGTGAAGCACTATAAAAAAGGCCCGTCGAACGAACGACGGGCCTTCGGATCGGAACGTGGCCGGCGGCAGCTTAAGGCCTGCGGGCCAGCTCCGGGTCTTCCTTCGACTTCGGCATGAGGTCCTGCTTCGAGACGCCCAGCCACAGAAGGATCGGGCTGGCGACGAAAATCGAGGACAGCGTGCCGACCAGGATGCCGATGAGCATCGTGATCGAGAAGCCGTGCACCACGGGGCCGCCGATGAAGTACAGCGCGGCCATGGTGATACCCGTGAACAGCGAGGTGATGATCGTTCGCGACAGCGTGCTGTTGATCGAGCGGTTCAGCACTTCTTCCGGCGTGGCGTTGCGGCTGGAACGGAACAGTTCGCGCACGCGGTCGAACACCACCACCTTGTCGTTGATCGAGTAACCGACCACCGCCAGCACCGAGGCCAGCACCGTCAGGTCGAATTCGCGCTGGGTGATGGCGAAGATACCCAGCGTAACCAGCACGTCGTGGATTTCCGTGGCCAGGGCCGCGATGGCGAAGCGCTTCTCGAAGCGGATCCACAGGTAACCCATGATGCCGACGATGACGAAGATGACCGCGACGATACCGTCGCTGCGCAGCTCCTCGCCCACCTGCGGACCGACGAAGGACTTGCTCTTCATCGTCACTTCGGGACGCGACGCTTTCAGCGCCGCCATGATGTCGTTCGACACCTTGGTGGCGGCCTCGTCGTTCGTCATGTTGCCGGCCGCGGCCACGTCGCCCTTCGGCTGCAGGCGAATGGTGAACTCGCGCGTGCCGCCGACCGACTGCACCAGCGGGTTCTCCAGGTGCGCCTTCTCGAGGGCCGAGCGAACCTCGCTCGGGTCGATAGGCGTTTTGTATTCCACCTGCACGGCCACGCCGCCGAGGAAGTCCTGCCCGTAGTTGAAGCCGCGGGTCATGATCAGCGCGATGGAGCCGACCATGAGCAGCACGGCGAGGCCGATGCTGAACTTGCGCAGGCCGAGGAAGTTGAAGTTCGAATTGTGGTTGAAGATTTCCATGGCGTCCCTCCCGTCAGACCGACAGGGTCTTGAGCTTGCGGCCGCCGTGGATCAGCGCCGTGATGGCATGGGTGACCGTCACCGACGTGAACATCGACGTGAGGATACCGATGAACAGCGTGACGCCGAAGCCCTTGATCGGACCGGAGCCCATGGTCATGAGACCGAGCGCGGCGAGCAGGTGGGTGACGTTGGCGTCGAGAATGGTGGCCCACGCCTTGTCGTAACCGGTGCGGATGGCGGCCAGCGGCGAGGAGCCGTTGCGCAGTTCCTCGCGCACGCGTTCGCAGATCAGCACATTGGCGTCGATCGCCATGCCGAGGGTCAGCACGATACCCGCGATACCCGGCATGGTAAGGGTCACGCCGATCATCGACATGACGGCGACGAGCAGCACCAGGTTGAAGAAGAGCGCGATGTCCGCCACGAGGCCGAAGAGCTTGTAGTAGATGGCCGCGGCCACCAGCACGAGCCCGAGGCCGAGCATCACCGCCTTGAAACCCTTGTCGATGTTGTCCGCGCCGAGGCTGGGACCGATCACGCTTTCGCCCACGATATCCACCGGCGCGGCCAGCGAACCGCCGCGCAGCAGCAGCGCCAGTTCCGACGCTTCCGCATCGCTGGGCAGGCCGTTTGTGGAGAACTGCTTGCCGAAGGGCGAACTGATGTTGGCGTAGTTGATCACTTCTTCCGTGATCTTCGGCGTTTTCACTTCCTTGCCGTCGACCGTCTTGGTTTCGACGGTGCGCGTGATGTAGAGCACCGCCATCGGCTTGCCGACGTTGTCGTTGGTGAATTCCTGCATCTTGCGGGCGCCGGCGCTGTTGAGCGTGACGCTGACGTTCGGCGTGCCGTTCTGCTGGTCGCGGCCGGAAATGGCGCTGGTGAGCTCGTCGCCCTTCGCGATGACCTTCTTGCTGAGCAGGTACGGGCGGCCGTCGCGACCGTAGTAGAGCTTGGCGTCGGGCGGCACGCTGCCCGAGCGGGCGGCGTCCACCGCTTGCTGCGGCGTGTACAGACCCGCGCGGTACTCGAGGGTGGCCGTGGCGCCGATGATCTTCTTGGCTTCGGCAGTGTCCTGCACGCCCGCCAGCTCGACGATGATCTGGTTCGGGCCCTGCTGCTGGATCAACGGCTCGGACACGCCCAGGGCGTTCACGCGCTGGCGCAGCGTGGTGACGTTCTGGCTGATCGTGCTCTGGGCCAGTTCGCGCAGCTTGTCGGGCTTCACCGTGGCATTCAGCACGAAGCGATTGCCCGTGCTGGGACCGTCACTGACGACGAGATCGGGGTAGTCCGTGCCGATGAGCGTCGCCGCCTGCTGGCGGTCGGCGTCGGAGCGGAGCACCACGCTGACGCCCTTGCCGCGCGCGTTGCGATTGACGGCGTCGTACGACACGTTCTTGTCGCGCAACAGCGCGCGGATGTCGTCGGCGTAACGGGTTTCCTGCGCGTCGATGACGGCGTTCTGGTCCACTTCCATCAGGAAGTGCACGCCGCCCTGCAGGTCGAGGCCGAGCGGCATCGAGTTCGCATGGATGGCTCGCAGCCAGGACGGCACGGTGGTCGCCAGGTTCAGCGCCACCGTGTACGCATCGCCGAGGTCGGCGCGCAGCACGTCGGAGGCCTTGGCCTGTGCATCGACATTGCCGAAGCGGGCTAGCAGCCGCGTGCCCTTTTCGTCGAGTTCGATCGACGAAGCGGGAACCTTGGCCGAGGCCAGCAGGCCCTCGACCCGGGTCTTGAGGGCCGTGTCGACGGCGGCACCGCGGTTACCCGAGATCTGCACCGCCGGCTGCGGCGGGAAGACGTTCGGCAACGCATACACGATGCCGAACAGCAACACGATCACGACCAGCGCGTACTTCCAGCGTGGAAAATCACTCATGCCTTACATTCCATGGGAGCGGCCGTGCGCCGGCCGCGGCTGACGCATTGTCGGGTGGAAGCCTTACGACTTCTTGAGGGTGCCCTTGGGCAGCACCTGGGTGATCGAGCCCTTCTGCACCTGCACGACCGTGCCCGGGGCGATCTCGACGCGGACGAACGACTCGCCGACGTCCTCGATGCGGCCGGCCATGCCGCCGCTCATGACCACTTCGTCGCCCTTGGCGAGGGCGGCCAGCAGGGCGCGGTGCTCCTTCTGCCGCTTCATCTGCGGGCGGATCATCATGAAATAGAAGATGCCGAACAGCACCGCCATCATGATCAGCGGCGAAAAGCCGAAAGCGCCCTGCGGGGCGGCACCAGCGGCGGGGGCGGCGGCCTGTGCAACGGCGGCGAATGTCGTAAGGCTCATCGGAGTTCTCGCAAGTCATGGAACGGCCAAGGAAAAGCGACCGCTCACGGAAAAAGATCGTGGATTATGCCACGCGCCCCGGCACTCATCCATGTGGGAAGCTCCCTGTGGGAGCCGGCTATACCGGCGATCCCGCGGCAGCGGGCAAACTTGCCGCAAGCACCCATCGCCGCTGAAGCGGCTCCCACACGGGGTCTCCGGCCCTCAACCGTCGACTTCCGCCTTGCGACGCGCCGCATAGAAAGCGGCCACGAAATCCTCCAGCCCGCCCGCCTCGATCGCCCCGCGCAGGCCGGCCATCAGGCGCTGATAGTGGCGCAGGTTGTGCATCGTGGCCAACTGGCTGCCCAGGATTTCGTTGCAGCGGTCGAGGTGGCGGAGATAGGCACGGGAGAACCCGTTGGCACAGGCGTAGCAGTCGCAGCCCTCCTCGATCACCCGGGTGTCCATGGCGAATTTCGCGTTGCGGATGCGCAGGGTGCCCTTGGCGGTGAACAGGAAGCCGTTCCTGGCGTTCCGGGTGGGCATGACGCAGTCGAACATGTCGACGCCGCGGCGCACGGCCTCCACGATGTCTTCGGGCCGGCCCACGCCCATGAGGTAGCGCGGCCGGTCCTTCGGCAGCATCGGCAGGGTGAAGTCCAGCGTGTGGTTCCGCTCGGCCTCGGGCTCGCCGACGGCCAGGCCGCCCACCGCATAGCCGTCGAATCCGATGTCGACCAGCCGCTCGGCGGAGCGGCGGCGCAGGTGTTCGAAGGTGCTGCCCTGGACGATGCCGAAGAGCGCGTTCGGGTTGCGCAGGTCGTCGAACGCCCTGCGGGAGCGCTCGGCCCAGCGCAGGCTCAATTCCATGGAGTCGGACGCCACTTTCTCGGTAGCCGGATAGGGCGTGCATTCGTCGAAGATCATCGCGATGTCCGAATCCAGCACTTTCTGGATCCGCATCGATTCCTCGGGCGAGAGGAACACCTTCGAGCCGTCCACCGGAGAGGCGAACGTGACCCCTTCTTCGGTGATCTTCCGCTTGTGGGCCAGCGAGAACACCTGGAAACCGCCCGAGTCGGTGAGGATCGGCTTGTCCCAGCCGATGAACCGGTGCAGGCCGCCGAACTCGCCCACGATGTCGAGGCCGGGCCGCAGGAAGAGGTGGAAGGTGTTGCCGAGGATGATTTCCGCGCAGATGTCGAGCACGTCGCGCGGGGTCATGGCCTTTACCGAGCCATAGGTACCCACGGGCATGAAAGCGGGCGTTTCCACGGTACCGCGGCCAAAACGAAGGCGGCCGCGCCGCGCCGCGCCGTCGGTGGCGAGGAGGTCGAAGGGAAGCTGGGTCATGCCCATATTCTAGCGGGAGTCGGCCCTTCGGGCCTGTAAGTCGGCCGCTGCGCGGCCTGTGAACCGTAAGTTGCCAGTCGCGGGCGGCAGCTCACGGTTCACAGCCGCCGCAGGCGGCGACTTTCAGGCCCAACGGGCCGACTGACGGCACTAAAGTTTCGCAAGTTTCCGCCGATTCCCTAGCTCACAGGAGCGTGCCCATTCGCGGGCCCGCGGCGCCGTGGGAGGGCATCCCCCTTGATCATCCAGCCGACCAGTCTCGCTGCCCAGCTGTGGGCCGGCGCGGCCGCGGGCACCACGGCCGCGGCGGAGAGCTGGCGGGTCGGCACCCTGCTAACGGCCCGGGTCATGGGCCAGAACGACCTGGGCAAAGTGTTGCTGGAGATCGGCGGCCTGACGGTCGAAGCCGACGCGGCCGGCACCCAGCTGCCGCCGCAGTTCCAGGTGCGAGTGCTCACCCAGGGCGCGCAACCCCAGCTGGAAGTGCTGCCGGGCAATGTCGACGAGCGCGTGGCCATGCAGGGGCTGCGCGAACGCCTGCCCCAACAGAACGGCTACGCCCCGCTCCTCGGCGTGCTCGCGGCGCTCGGACGACGGCCCGTCGCCCGCCTGCTGCCCGCGCCGTTGCGTGCCGCCCTGGCGACGCTCGAGGCATCGATCAACAAGCCCGCCGAAGTCAGCTCGCCCGCGGGCATGAAGGAAGCGATCGCCCGCAGCGGCACTTTCCTCGAAGCGCACCTCGCGGAACCGAAAAAGGCCACCCCGGCCGCGGACGACTTCAAGGCGGCGCTGCTGGCCCTGCGCCGCACCCTCGCCGACCTGCCGGCAGCGCGTCCCGGCGCCGCGACCGTTCCCCGCCCCACGTTCGACACCCCGCCTCCCCTCGCCCAGCGCCCCCTGGTGGCCCAGGCACGCGCACCTGACGTGGTGGCGACGGAAGACGACGTCGACGGCCTTGTCGGCCAGTTGCGTGTCGACACCCGTGCAGCCTTGTCGAGGGTGGAGATCGCGCAACTCGAATCGCAACCGCAGGCTGGCCTGTGGATGGTGGAAATTCCTCTGGCGGGTACCGGCGGTTACGACGTGCTCCAGCTGCGCATCGAGGAAGGCAAACCCGGCCCGGGCGAACAGGACGGCCCGTGGACGGTCGGCTTTGCCATCGATCCGCCCGCCCTGGGCGCGGTGCAGGGCGAAATCCAATTGCGCGTGCCGCGCGTGTCCGTGCGCCTGTGGGCCCAGCACGCGGCGACCGTCACGCGCCTGGAAACGGAGTTCGTTTCCTTGCGCCGCCTGCTTGAGAAAAGCGGCCTGGTGCTCGATCAGTTCGTTTGCGTGCACGGACTGCCCGTGCCCACCACTGCGTATAGCGCCGTGCTCCTGGAAGCGCGCGCATGAATCCGTCGCTTCCCTCGCCTCGGCGGAGCGTCACGCTCCGCCTCGCTTCGCCTACCAGCAACGGCAACACGCAGCGAATCGACGCCGACGGCGTCAAGGCCATGCTCGAACGTGCGCAGGCCCTCGGGCTGGCGCCCCAGCTGGATCCGCAGATCGCAGCCCTGCTGGCGGCGGTACGCCTGCGCGACGATGTGCCGCCGGAGCTGTATGCGGCTCTGGCCGCCGTGGTCGGCACCCTGCTCGCCGCAGTCGACGACTGACTGACTCACGTCATTCCTGCGAAAGCAGGAATCCAGCGCCTCATCGCTCGATCGGAGATCGAGGCCCTGGGTCCCTGCTTTCGCAGGGACGACGGCTCGGGGGGCCCGCTATAAGCACGGCGGGGCGTCCGAGGAGCCTTATCTCTTGCGCGGACGTTTAGCGGGCGACGACGTCCGCTTCGTCGGCGCCGACTTGCGCGCCGCCACCGTCTTCCCCGGCGAAGCGGCGCGTGGCGCCTTCTTGGCCGTCGCGCGTTTCTTCGTGGCACGCCGATCGGGCGCCTTTTCGGCCGGAGGTGCGTCGGCCTTGGGCCTTGCGGTGCGCCTCGTGTTGAGTTCCGCCGCCGTGTTCAACGGGCGCCACGACCGGCCACCCATGGCCAGCAGCGTGTCCGCCGATGCGGGGCCGGCGCTTCCGGACGCGTAATTGGGGAAGTCGGCGGGCGTACGCTGCGACCAGTCGTCGAGGATGGGCTGCACGGCGCGCCAGCACGCCTCGACCATGTCCGCGCGCTGGAACAACGTGGCGTCGCCCGTCATGCAGTCGTACAGCAGGGTTTCGTAGCCCACATTCGGCTCGGCGCGGAACCAGTCCGCGTACTTGAAGTCCATGCGCACCGGAGCGAGTTCCACGCGCGGCCCCGGCCGTTTCACGTCGAACTGGAGCGAGATGCCTTCGTCCGGCTGGATCTGCAACACCAGCCAGTCGGGCCCGAACGCATCCATGCCGGTGCCGCGGAAAGGAGCGAACGGCGCCGACTTGAAGCGGATGGCGATCTCCGTGGTGCGCCGGCCCATGTGCTTGCCCGTGCGCAGGTAGAAAGGCACGCCCGACCAGCGCCACGTGTCGATGGAAAGCTTCATGGCGACGAAGGTCTCCGTCACCGAATCGGGGGCGACGTCCGGCTCGTCGCGGTACGAACTGGCGAGTTGCCCGTTCACCGCACCGGGGCCGTACTGGCCGCGCACCGCGTCCTCCGGCTGCACAGGGCGGATGGCGTCGATGGTTTCCGCCTTGCGCGTGCGTACCGCTTCGGCATCGAACGAACTCGGCGGCTCCATCGCCACCATGGCCAGCAACTGGAACAGGTGGTTGGGCACCATGTCGCGCAGTGCGCCGGTCTGCTCGTAGAACGAACCGCGACGTTCGACGCCGACCGTCTCGGCCACGGTGATCTGCACGTGGTCGATGCGATCGCGATTCCAGATCGGCTCGAACAGGCCGTTCGCGAAACGGAAGGCCATGATGTTCTGCACCGTTTCCTTCCCGAGGAAGTGATCGATGCGGAAGATCTGATCCTCGCGCAGCACTCTCAGGATGCGCTCGTTGAGCGCACGCGCCGAGGCGAGATCGTGGCCGAACGGCTTCTCGATGATCACCCTGCGCCAGAATTCGCCGTTCGGGCCGCCATCGTCCACCAGCCCGGCATCGCGCAGCTTCTCGATCACGTCGCCGAAGAAGCGTTCGGGGGTGGCGAGGTAGAACAGCACGTTGCCCTTCGTGCCCCGCTTGCGCTCAATCTCGCGCAGGCGCGCGGCAAGGCTATGGAAGGCCGCCAGATCGTCGAAGTCGCCGGCGTGGTAGCTCATCTGCGCGCTCAGCCACGCCCAGTCGTCCTCGTCGAGCTTGCCGCCGGAGTTGCCGACGAAGCGCTCGAGCGCGGTGCGCAGGTTCTTCTTCCACGCGTTGTCGGTCATCTTGCCGTGATTGAAACCGATGACCGAGAAGTTGTCGGAGAGCAGCCCTGTGCGCCGCATGTTGTACAGCGACGGCACAACGAGCCGGCTGGTGAGGTCGCCGGCGGCGCCGAAGATCACGACGGTGCAAGGATCGGCAGGATGAGCCCGCGAGGTCGCGCGCTTCGGTTGGGCTGGACTCATGCATGGGCTCCTTGTGCGAGTGCTTCGGGTGTGGCGTGGATATCGGCTGTGGCGCTGTAGCCCCTGGCGAGGCTGAACGCGGCATTGATCAGGGCGACGTGCGAGAAGGCTTGGGGGAAATTGCCGAGCAGACGCTTCGAGCGGGGATCGTACTCCTCCGAGAGCAATCCTAGGTCGTTCGTAAGCCCGACGAGACGCGAGAACAATTCGCGGGCTTCGTCGAGCCGCCCGAGCAGCACATAGTTCTCCACCAGCCAGAAGCTGCAAGGCAGGAACTGGCCTTCGCCCGGGGGCAGGCCGTCCACGCCCGTGCTCGTGTGATAGCGGAGCACGAAGCCCTCCACGAGCAGGTCTTCCTCCACGGCCCTCACCGTCGCCTCGATGCGGGGATCGTCGGGCGGCAGGAAGTCCGTGAGCGTCACCAGCAACAGGCTGGCGTCGATTTCTTTCGAGCCATAGGACTGGGTAAGGCAGCCCCGCTCCGGGTCCACGCCCTTGGCGAGGATATCCGCCTTGATCTCGTCCGCGATGTCGCGCCAGCGGCGGGTGAACTCCGCATCGGATCCCTCGCGTTCCTGCTCGGAGGCACGCTGGAAGGCCAGCCATGCCATCACCTTCGAATGAACGAAGTGGCGCGGCTCACCGCGGATCTCCCATATCCCGTTGTCCGGATGGCGCCAGATGCTGGCCAGATGCTCCAGGAAGACCGACTGCACGCTGTCCGCGGTGGGTTGCCACACCACGCCGTGACGAACCGCGTGGGCGAACGCACCCACCAGTTCACCGTAGATGTCGAGCTGGAACTGGGTGGACGCGGCGTTGCCGATCCGAACCGGCCGGGACCCTTCGTATCCCGCCAGCTCGGGCACCTCGAATTCTTCCAGGCGCCGCTCGCCGGCCAGTCCGTAGAGCACCTGCAACTGTTCCGGCGACCCGGCGACGGCACGGCGCACCCAGTCGCGCCAGGCGCTCGCTTCGTCGTGATATCCGGCGTTGACCAGCGCGGAAAGCACGAACGTGGCGTCGCGTGCCCAGCAGAAGCGATAGTCCCAGTTACGTTCGCCGCCCAGCTGCTCGGGCAGCGAGGTGGTGGGTGCCGCGACGATGCCGCCGGTAGGCAGGTAACTCAAGCCCTTCAACACCACCAACGAGCGGCGGACGATCTCCGACCACTCGCCTGCCCCGTTGCAGCGGTCGGACCACCCCTCCCAGAACGCAAGCGCATCGCGCAGGGCGGCATGGGGGTCGATCGCTTCGGGCGCCGGCAGGTGCGACGGCCCCCAGGCCAGCACGAACGGAATGGAATCGCCCGCGCTCACCTTGAAGCGGGCCACGCTGTGCATGCCCTCGCCTTCCACCGCCACGGGGCTGCGCACGACGAGCAGGTCCGGCCCCGCCACAGCCGTCAGGGTGGTGTCGTCGATGCGTGTGACCCACGGGATGGCCGTGCCGTAATCGAAGCGGATGGTGAGGACCGCTTCGAAATCCACGCGCCCTTCCAGGCCCTCGACGATGCGCGTCACCCCCGCGTGGTCGCCGTCGAAAGGCATGAAATCGACGACGCGCGCGCGGCCCGTCGCCGTGCGCCATTCGGTTTGCAGCACCAGGCTGCCATCGATATAGGCGCGCTCGCAGGTGGCATCCGGATCGGACGGTGCTATGCGCCAGCGTCCGTTATCGGGCGTGCCGACAAGCGCCGCAAAACAAGAGGCGGAATCGAAACGCGGCAGGCACAACCAGTCCACCGAACCGTCCTTCGCCACCAACGCCGCGCTCCGGCAATTGCCGAGCATCGCGTAATCCTCGATGCGGGAAGCCATGCTGTCCTCTTGATAGCCGCCGATTTCTCTTACCGTAGCGGGCCGATTGTTATCGCTGCGTATCCGGGAAAGATTGTACGGGCGCGCTGGCGCGTGCTCCGCTTCAATGGCCGGCCGGCTTCCGGGGCTGCGCCGCCTCGAACATGCTCCGCGCAAGTTCCTGCTCCCCGTACACGACCTCGCTGGCGCCGAGGCCGCCAAGATGCCCCACGCATTCCGGCGTATGCGCCCTCGCGACGATCGGCAGGTCGGGCCTTAGCGCCCGCGCGGCACGCACGATCTGCCCGCCTTCGAACGGATCGGACACGGCGACGATCAGTGCGCGGGCGCCTGAAAGGTTGGCTTCGGCGAGGACGGGCGCGGCCGCGGCGTTGCCGATCACCACTTCCACGCTGCCCGTCTCCCGCTGCTCGCGCAGGTCGCGCACGGCATCCTCGTCGGACTCGATCAGGAGTGTACGTGCGCCGCTCGCCTGTAGTTCCGCGAGCACGCGACGGCCGACGCGTCCATAGCCGACCAGCACGGTATGTCCTGCCATGTCCGGATGATCGTCCGGCGTATCGGCATCGTGCCGCGCAACCCAGCGATCGAGCGCCACGAACAGCAGCGGGTTGATCAGGATGGAAACGATGGCCGCGGCCAGCAGGATATCGCGCGCTTCGGTGCTGAGCAGACCGAGGGAGACGCCGAGCCCCGCAAGGATGAAGGAAAACTCGCCGATCTGCGCCAGGCTCGTGGCGATGGTCAACGCGGTCTTCGGCGGCCGTCCGAAGGCCCGCACGATGAGGAAGGCTGCCAGCGACTTGCCCACCACGATGATGAGGCATGCGGCCAGCACGATCCACGGCCGCAAAAGCAATATCTGCGGATTGAACAGCATGCCGATGGAGACGAAGAAGAGCACCGCGAACGCGTCGCGCAGCGGCAGGGTTTCTTCCGCCGCGCGCTGCGAGAGCTTCGACTCGCCCATCATCATGCCGGCGAAAAAGGCGCCGAGTTCGAACGACACGTCGAACAGATGGGCCGCACCGAACGCCACGCCCAGCGCGATGGCCAACACCGCCAGTCGGAACAGTTCGCGCGAGCCGCTGGCCGAGACCGTCTGCAGCACCCATGGGATCGCCCGCTTGCCCACGATGAGCATCAGCGCGACGAAGACCACCACCTTGCCGATCGTCCACGCCACAGTTTCGATCAGCGCGCCCACGCTTGGGGCAGGACCATCGTGCCCGGCACCGAGGAAACCGCCGATCGCCGGCAGGAGCACGAGCGCCAGCACCATCGCCAGGTCTTCCACGATCAGCCAGCCGACCGCGATGCGGCCGCGATCGCTGTCGAGGAGGCGTCGTTCCTCCATGGCGCGAAGGAGCACCACGGTGCTCGCCACGGAAAGCGCGAGACCGAAGACGAAACCCTGCGCCGGCGGCCATCCAAGGGCCCAGCCCAGCAACATGCCTAGGCCCGTCGCCACGCCCATCTGGCCGGCGGCACCCGGGATCGATATCGCCTTGACCGCCAGGAGATCCTTCAACGAGAAGTGCAGGCCCACACCGAACATCAGCAGGATGACGCCGAGGTCGGCCAGCTCTTGGGCTATGTGAGCATCGGCGACATAGCCGGGCGTGAACGGCCCGGCAACGACGCCGGCAACGAGATATCCCGCCAGTACGGGAAGGCGCAGCCGGAGTGCCAGCGCGCCGAAGAAGAAGGCGAGGACGAGGCCACCGACGACGGTGGCGATGAGTGGTGTGGCGTCGTGCACGGGTTCTCCTGTTCGGATGCCGCGGGCGGCATCCGGTTAGGCTATCACCCGGCGGCGGTCAGCACCGCGAGAAAGTCCTTGCCATAGCGTTTGAGTTTATTCTCACCAACGCCGCTGATGGAGGCCAGTTCGTCCTCGTTGGATGGCAGCGCGCGCAGCATCGCCAGCAAGGTGGCGTCGTGGAAGATGACGTAGGCAGGCACGCCGTGCTGCTTCGCGAGTTCTGCCCGAACACGGCGCAACTCGTTCCAGAGCGGCTGTTCGATCTCCTCGATACCAAGGGAGGTGCCGGCCGCCGCGGGGGTCGAGCGAGTGCCGCGACGCCCCCGGGCCGGGCGGGCGTCCTCGCGCAGCCACACCTTGCGTTCGCCCTTCAGCACCGGACCGCTCTGGCCGGAAAGGCGCAGCGTGCCGAAACCTTCGGGATCGGCCTCGATCAGGCCCGCTGCCAGTAACTGGCGGAACACCGAACGCCACTGCGTGGCGTCCATGTCGCCGCCGATGCCGAACACGGTGAGTTTGTCGTGGCCCAGGTCGCGCACCCGCTCGGACGCTTCCCCACGAAGAACGTCGATGAGGTGCCCGGCGCCGTAGCGCTGCCCGCTGCGATAGATGCACGACATGGCTTTCTGGGCGGCTATGGTGGCGTCCCATGTCTTCGGTGGCTGCAGGCAGTTGTCGCAGTTGCCGCAGGGCCCAGGATAGGTTTCGGCGAACGCCTCGAGCAGAAGTTGCCTGCGGCAGCGGGTCGCTTCCGCATAACCGAGCAACGAATCGAGCTTCAGCCGTTCGACGCGCTTGCGGTCGTCACCGGCCTCCGACTGGGAGATCATCTGGCTCATGGTGACCACATCGCCCAGGCCGTAGATCATCCATGCCTCGGCGGGCAGGCCGTCGCGGCCGGCGCGGCCGGTTTCCTGGTAATAACCCTCCATGCTGCGTGGAAGGTCGAGGTGCGCCACGAAGCGCACGTCGGGCTTGTCGATGCCCATGCCGAAGGCGACGGTGGCCACCATGACGATGCCGTCCTCGCGCAGGAAACGTTGCTGGTGCCGCATGCGTGTTTCCGCATCCAGCCCCGCGTGGTAAGGGAGGGCTTCCACACCGGCTTCCGACAACCATGCCGCCGTTTCGTCCACCTTGCGCCGGCTGAGGCAATAGACGATGCCGGCCTCGCCACGGTGGGCGTCGAGGAAGTCGAGCAGCTGCCTGCGTGCATTCTGCCGGGGAGCCACGCGGTAGCGGATGTTGGGTCGGTCGAAGCTCGACACGAAGCGACGTGCGTCGTGCAGGTTCAGTCGTTCGACGATTTCCTCACGTGTGCGCTCGTCCGCGGTGGCGGTGAGCGCGATGCGCGGCACCTCGGGAAAGCGTTCGTGCAGGATCGCGAGCTCGCGGTATTCCGGACGGAAGTCGTGCCCCCACTGCGAAACGCAGTGGGCTTCGTCGATGGCGAACAGGGCGATGGGGATGCGGTCGAGCAAGCCGAGGAAACGCCCCGTCAGCAGGCGCTCCGGCGCCACGTAGAGCATGTCCAGTTCGCCAGCGAGGAGGTGGCCTTCAACCTCGCGCTGGGTAGCGGCATCCAGACTGGAATTGAGGTAACGCGCCCGTACGCCGGCTTCGCCGAGGGCGTCTACCTGGTCTTGCATGAGGGCGATGAGCGGCGACACCACGATGCCCGTACCCGCTCGCATGAGGGCGGGTATCTGGAAGCACAGCGACTTGCCGCCGCCGGTGGGCATGAGCACGAGGGCGTCCTGGCCCGCAGCCACCGCCTCGACGATGTCTTGCTGCTGGCCGCGGAAACCTGGATAACCGAAAACAGAGTGAAGGAGGTCGAGTGCCTGGGACTGCATCCGCCCATGCTAGCAAACCAGCGTGGCGCTCCCCCGCCGGATGACGTTCGCACGAACGTTTACTCACACGGATTTGCGACGGGCTTCGTTTTCTTTCGACTCGCGATGACGGCTAATGAGGCCGGGACCGGAGCCCCGGCCCCATGGCGTTTCATCCTCGAGGGGGATGTGCATGCTCAGAGCGCTCCTTACCGCCGGCGTACTCGCCGGCAGCCTTCTTGCCGGCCCCGCATCGAGCTTCACCGGTGGCCGCATCGCCTTCACCGGCAGCATCGTCGAGGCTTCCTGCCCGTTGCGGCAAGACCGGCTCGATTGTCCGGCCGGGCACCCGGCGGACGCTGTCGTTCGCCGCGCGGACACCAGGCAGTTTCTGGGCATGGCCGCTCATGCCAGCCTGCTCGACTACGCAGTGAGGCGGGACCCCTCGCGGTCCTGGAACCTGGTGGAGGTGACCTATCGCTGAAGCTCAGCCGGGCAAGCCCCAGATCGCCCGATCGAGGTCGTGATCGAGGCCGAAGGCACTCATCGGTACGCGGCCGTCCTTCACGGTGACGCCCTCGGCCTTCAGCCGCCGGCATTGTTCGCGAAACCCGCGCGTGCCGGCGGGTATGCCGATGCGTCCGTCGGCACGCAACACACGATGCCAGGGAAGTTCGGCACGGTCGGGAGCCTCGCCCAACACCTTGCCGATGAGACGGGCGCGCCCGGGGTAACCGGCGCGCGCCGCAATGGCGCCGTAACTGGCCACGCGGCCCTTCGGAATGGCGGCGACCGCCTCGATGATGCGTCGTGCCCGCAAGCGGCTGGCGTCTTCATCGCCGATTTCATCGCGCATGCTCGTTTCCTGCATGTTCCGAGACGTCGTTAAGGGTACCATCCGAATCTCCTCACGACGGACCCGTGGATCACGGCCATGCGACACTTCGAAGCGATTCGCTCCCATGTCGGCGGCATTCACAAGCTCCGCCAGAACGAGCCCTACGTCATCAGCTTCGACCTGGAACTGCCCGACGGTCGGCACCAGGGCATTTACCTCGCCGAACTGGAAGATGGCGAGGGGCAACGCTTTCTCCGGCTGTCGACGCCCATCGGCCCCTTGGCCGGCGTGGACGCCCGGCGCTGCCTTCGCTTCAACTGGGAACAGCGCACCGGCTACCTCGCCGAAGCGGACCTGGACGGGTCACCCTACCTGCACCTTTGCGAGAACCGCCCGTACGACTACCTGGATGAGCGCGAGCTTGCCCGGATCATCGAGGAGCTGGGCGCCACGGGCGACCAATTGGAGCAGGTGGTGAACGGCGAAGCCGACGCCTTGTAGGTTCCGTCAGAACAGCAGATTGCCCAGCTTCACCAGCCCGTACCCGATGCCCGCGGTGATCGGCAAGGTGAGGATCCACGCCCACACCATGCGCTCGACCACCGACCAGCGGATGGCGTTGAAGCGCTTGGCCGCGCCCACGCCCATGATCGACGCGGACACGTTGTGCGTGGTGGACACCGGCACGCCAAGCATCGACGCGGTAAGAATGACGGCGGCCGAACTGCCTTCGGCGGCGAAACCGTTGATGGGATGCAGCTTCACCATCTTGTGGCCCAGCGTCTTGATGATGCGCCAGCCGCCCCCGGCGGTACCGCCAGCCATGGTGAGCGCGCACACGACCTTCACCCATATCGGAATGGGGAACCCGCCTGCCGCCGCGGGATCGTGCGGAATGCGCAGGAATTCCAGGAATACCGGCAGGTGGTCGAACTGCCCCGCTGCCGTGGCACCGGCGAGCGCGAGAGCGATGATGCCCATGCTCTTCTGGGCGTCGTTCATGCCGTGCGACAGGCCCATGGCGCTGGCCGAGACGATCTGCGCCTTGCCGAAAAAGCTGTTCACGAAGGGCGTGCGGCCGAACCGGCGCAGGGTGCCGCTGCGGCTGGAGAAGAAACCCAGCAGCGCGTAGAGGCCGCCCATGATGGCGAAGCCGATCACGAAGCCGAGGAACGGCGAGACGATCATCGGCACGATCACCTTGGGGATCACGCCCTTGCCCAGCCACCAGTGCGCACCGCCCTGCCACCAGATGATCGAGTGGAAATTGTCGTGCGCCGCGGCGAGCGCGGCACCGCAGAGGCCGCCGACGAGGGCATGGCTGGAACTGGACGGCAGGCCCAGCCACCACGTGATGAGGTTCCAGATGGTGGCGCCCAGCAGCGCGCTGATCAGGAGCTGCGAGCCGACCTCGACCACGCCGGTGTCGATCAGCCCCGAGGCGATGGTGGCGGCCACCGCCGTGCCCCACAGGGCACCGGCGAGATTGGTGACGGCCGCCAGGAGCACGGCCTGCCCGGGCGTGAGCACCTTGGTGGCGACAACGGTCGCGATGGAATTCGCCGTGTCGTGGAAGCCGTTGATATAGGTGAAAGCGAGGGCGATCAGGACGACCGCGATGACCATGCTCATGGAGTGCGGGCCGTCAGGAGTTCTTGAGCACGATGGAGTAGACGACATTGCCGACGTCGCGGCACTTGTCGACGGCCTTCTCGATCAGCTCGAAGAGGTCCTTGGCGAGAATGGCGCGGAGGGGGTCGGAGGCCTCCGCATACAGGGTGCGATACGGGTCGAGAAGCAGGCGGTCGGCCTCCGACTCCAGGGCCTGGAGCTGGTCGCGCAGCTTTTTCACCGGGTCGATCTTCAGGCCGTGGCGAAGCTGTCCGATCATGGCCACGACCACGTCCGCGGAGCGTTCGAGCAGCGCCGCGCGCTGGCTGAAGTCGATGCCCTGCAGGCGCTCGGCCACGATCACGTAGCGCTCGGCGAATTTCTCGATGGTTTTCGGAATCTTGTACAGCGCCGAGTTCAGCGCCTCGATATCCTCGCGGTCCAGGGCGGTGACGAAGGTATTCACCAGTTCCTCGCCGATCTGCCCGTGCAGGGCTTTCTCGCGAGCGCGCGCCGTGCTGAAGGCCGCCATGACCGGGGTGCGGTCGGTCTGGGTCACGAGTTCGTGCATGGCACGGGCGCTCTCGCGGGCCGCTTCGGCGCTGGCCTCGAGCAGACCGTAGAACTTGTCGCCCTTACCGAACATCGTCTGGAGTGAAAACATGGCGTCGCCTGGGAACCTGGGGGATTTGTGACCGCAATGTTACCGGACTGGCCCCCGCCTTTGCGCCCGGCGCGTCGACGCGACACACCGCGGCGGCCCGGCAGGAGCCATCCGGCCGCGTTTTCGCCCCGGGCCATCTGCTATATAAGCCCCCGATGCTCACTGAAATCCTGCTGGTTCTCGTCCTCTCCCTCGGCAACGGGTTTTTCGCCCTGTCCGAAATGTCCGTGGTCGCGTCGCGGAAGAGCCGCCTGAAGCAGATGGCCCGCGACAGCCGCCGTGCGCGGGTGGCCCTGCAGCTGGCCGAGGCGCCGGAGCGGTTCCTCTCCACGGTGCAGGTGGGCATGACCCTGATCATCCTGGTCACCGGCGCGTTGGCCGGCGACCGGCTGGGCGAACACTTCACCGCCCTCATCCATGGCGGTGGCGCGGCCTGGCTGGAGCCCTATGCCCGCATCCTCGGCTGGCTGCTGGGTTTCCTCCTCATGTCGCTGGTCCAGATCGTCATCGGCGAGCTGGTACCGAAACGCGCCGCCCTCTCCGCTCCCGAGCGCATCGCATGCCAGATCGCGGTGCCGATGCTCGTGATCTCTCGCATCACGTTGCCGATGGTGTGGCTGCTCAACCACCTTTCGACGGGCATCCTCCGGGTGCTGCGCCTGCATCGGGTGGGCGCGAACGCGGCCACCGAGGAGGAGATCCGCCTGCTCGTGGCCGAAAGTGCCGAGCAGGGCATCCTCGACAGCGACGAACGCAACATGGTGAACCGCGTGCTCCGCCTGGGCGATCGCAGCGTGGGCTCGGTGATGACCCCGCGTATGAAGATCGCCTGGCTCGACGTGGCGGCCACGCACGAGGACAACCTCGCCGTGCTCCGCGAGACCCAGTTTTCCCGCTACCCCGTCTACCGGCGCGACGAAAGCGAAGTGGTCGGGACCGTCGAGGTGAAGTCGCTGGTCGTGTCGCTCGAACGCGGGCATGTCGATCTCTTCGAGCACGTGTCGCGTCCGCTCTTCGTCCCGGCGACGGCGCGCGCGCTGGACCTCCTGGAGGCCTTCCGTGACGCGGACACCCAGCTGGCGCTGGCCGTGGACGAATACGGCGACATCGAGGGTCTGGTGACGCTGAACGACCTCCTCACGGCCGTGGTGGGCGCCACCGCCCCGGCCTCCGACGACATCGACCAGGACGGCCCCATCGTCCGCCGCGACGACGGCAGCTGGCTCGTGGACGGCTCGCTTTCCGCCGACGACCTTCGCGAGCTGCTCCAGCTGGACCGCCTGCCGAACGAGGAAGAGCACGACTTCCGCACCGTGGCCGGCATGGTCACCACGCAGTTCGGGCACATTCCCCGCGCGGGCGAATCCTTCACCTGGCAGAACCACCGTTTCGAAGTCGTGGACATGGACGGCGCCCGCATCGACAAGGTGCTGGTGAGTACGGTGGAGACCGACGACGCTCCCGTCGAGGAATAGGCGCTCCGGTTCAATGCGGGTTCAAGGCCCGGCGGTGACAGTCGTGCCATGACCAAGGAACGCGAACCCCGCGAAGAGAAAACCGCCGCCCTGCTGAGGGCGGCACTCATGTCCACGCCCGGCGAACGCGTGTCCGTGGAGCAACTTCTCGAACCGCTGCGCCGGCGCGCCTTCGGCTTTCTTCTCCTGTTGCTGGCGATTCCCAATTTCCTCCCCGTGCCGATCGGCATCGGCGGCATCATGGGCGTGCTGGTGATCGCCCTGGGCCTGGAAATGCTGATCGGCCTGGAGCACCCGTGGATCCCCGGGTTCCTGCGCCGGCGCACGATGTCGCGCGAGGGGTTGCTGCGTTTCCTCGATCGCATCGAGCCGATGACTCGGCGTCTGGAGAAGATCTGCAAACCGCGGCTGCAACGCCTCACGCGGCGGCCCTTCACCTTCGTATCGGGCGCGATCATGATCCTCGTGGGCATCCTGCTCGCGCTGCCCATTCCCTTCACGAACTACGTGTTCGGCGGCATGCTGATCGCCTTCGCCTTCGCCCTGGTGGAACGCGACGGCGCACTGCTCGTGGCCGTCTGGGCCACGACCGCCGCCATCGTCGTGGCATCCGCGAGCTTCAGCCACGCGCTGGCGGGATTCTTCCGCGACCTCTTCTGAGCCTGCCGGGGCGCGAAGCCCTCGCGCTCAAGGGTTGCCCTTGTGCGCCAGCTCCGCCATACGCTGGGCATCGGCGAGGATGCCGTGCAGGATGCGCAGTTCGCGCAATTCCGGCCGTGCGCGAAGGAACAGCTTGCGCAGCTTGAGCATGATGGTGGTGGGCGAGCGGCCCTTGTGGAATTCGATGTCGTCGAGCGTTTCCGCGAGGTGGGTGAAGAAACGCTCCACCTGTTCGGCATCGGCAGGGGCTTCGTCCGGATCGATATCCGCCACCGGCGCGCGCACCTCCTCGGCAAGCATCGCCATGCGCAGTTCGTACGCCACCACCTGCACGGCCTGCGAAAGGTTCAGCGAACTGAAATCGTCCA
Organism: Luteibacter sp. SG786; assembly: GCF_011759605.1. Lineage (GTDB taxonomy): Bacteria > Pseudomonadota > Gammaproteobacteria > Xanthomonadales > Rhodanobacteraceae > Luteibacter. Next base: position 708,293 of record NZ_JAAOYX010000003.1, on the reverse strand, counting down.
CGCTGGGAATGCGCACCATCGCATGGCATCGCGACAGTTCGTCGTTCTCCAGGCCCGTGCGTTCGTTGCCGAACACCAGCGCCACGTGCTCGCCCCGGCGCGCGGCGGCCAAGGCCTGGGCCGCACCTTCGCGTGGGTCGAGTTCGGGCAGGTTCACTCCCCGGCGCCGGGCCGACAGGCCCAGCGCGAAGGTGGTGCCCGCGAGCCCGGCGACCAGGTCGTCGTGGATGGCAGCCTGCCCCAGCACGTCGTCCGCCCCTGCGGCCAGGGCCGTCGCTTCCGGGTCGGGGAAGCGGTGCGGGGCCACCAGCGTCAGGCGATCGAATCCCATGGTGCGGATGGCCCGCGCGGCCGAACCGATGTTCCCCGAGTGCGAGGTGCGAACGAGGACGAATCGGAAGAGATCGTGGAGTTCGTGCAGGGCCATGGCTGGCGATTCGGCTGGAAGGACCGGAAAGTCTACAACGGCAACGACTTGGGCGACGCGGGGCACAGTGGTAAACTTCGGGGCTGAAGCGGCTTTCGACCGCTCTCCCGTTCTTTTGCCAAGTCGATCCCCATGCCAAGACCCGCCGTCAACGTCGCGGCGCGCGCAGCGCGCTCCGCAGGAAACATCATCCTGCGCTACATGAACCGCATCGAGGGCCTCGCGGTCGTCGAGAAGCAGCGGATGGACTTCGCCTCCGAGGTCGACCGCCTCGCCGAAGCGGAAATCGTCAAGGAACTGCGCCGCGCGTATCCCACGCACGCCATCCTGGGCGAGGAATCCGGCCAGACGGGCAAGGGCCCGCTCACCTGGGTGATCGATCCGCTCGACGGCACGCACAACTACCTGCGCGGCATTCCCCACTTCAGCGTGTCCATCGCGCTGGTGGAAAAGGGCGAGCCGGTCTACGGCGTGGTGTTCGATCCGCTGCGCGACGAACTGTTCACCGCCAGCAAGGGCGATGGCGCCTACCTCAACGATCGCCGCATCCGCGTCGGAAAGCGCGAAGGCCTGGCCGGCGCGCTGATCGCCACGGGCTTCCCGTACCGCGTGCGCAATCACCTCGACTCGCAGCTGGCCATGACCGCCGCGCTGCTCAAGGAAGCCGAGGACGTCCGCCGCATGGGCTCCGCCGCGCTCGACCTCGCCTACGTAGCCGCCGGTCGCGTGGACGGCTACTTCGAACCCGGGCTCAGCGTGTGGGACATGGCCGCGGGCGCCCTCCTCGTGCGCGAGGCCGGTGGCGTCTATGGCGATTTCGCCGGGCGCGAGGGGCTGCCCGAGAGCGGCAACATCGTCGCGGGCAACCACAAGGTGGCCGCCGCCATGACGGAAATCATCGGCGCAAATGCCACGCCCCGCCTGCTAGGGGTGTAATCCTACGTCGCCCGGGGAAAGCGCCCGGGCGGCACTTCCGGTTTTCCTACATACCGTCCAGGGCTCGGCCATTACCTTTCCATCCGCGGACGGAAAGTCCGCCGAACCGTATCCCCGACGGACAAGGAAATCCATGGCTCCCCACATCGTTCCCGGCCGCGTCGCGGCCGCACTCGCGCTAGCCTTCGCCACGGCCGCATTCGCCCCGGCCAGCCAGGCCGAGATCCGCACCATGATCGTCACCTCCGATCCGCAATATCCGTGGACGCCCTCGTCCGATACGGATGAACCGGAAAGCGAGGCGGACCGCGATGAGCGATCGCGCGCGCTCATCGAGGAGCAATATCGAAGCATCGCCGCCTACCGCGCTGCCCGTCCCGGTCAGGACATCCCCGTGTTCATCAATGGCGACATCACGGCCTACGGCCACGGCTGGCAAAGGAGTGTGATGGCTGAGCTGCTGGAGATCCTGGGCGACAATGTGCACATCGGCCTGGGCAATCACGACTACGCCAACAACATCAGGACGTCCGACGGCAGCGGCTGCTACAACAATGGATGCGCACGCGACAGCATCGATGGGCTGGTGCAGCACGTGACCCGCAAGCGCGGGAAAGTGGCGTTCGACTTCGCCATCCACCCCGGCGTGTTCGGGGACGATTACGAAGGCAGCCTTGCCTATGCCGTGCGCGCACCGGGCATGGATCGTGTGTTGAACGTGCAACTCAACAATCACCCGAGCTATGAGGTCACATTCGACAGCTACACCGCCCTGCGGAAGGCGAGTTACAAGATCACCTCGTCGTTGCCCTGGCTGGAGAAGCTTTTCAAGACAAACCTCACCGTGCCGCCGTACGGGAAGCCGTCGGACCGGCCCTTCGACTTCGCCATCGTGCACATGCACGATCCGGTCGCGGACGGGGCCAACTTCGAATTCGCCAGCATGGTGGCAAACAACGACGTGGCGGCCATATTCGCAGGACACCTGCACGCATGGGCAGGACAGTACGGCGACATTGGCGGTGTCCCCGTATTCCTCAGCGGATCGGCATCCCGACGCACCTACCTGATCGTGGAACACGACACAGATGCGTCCGAACTGCGGGTCTACCGCGTGGCCGACAACGATCCCGACCGGAAGACCCTGGCTGGCCGGGTCAGCATCCCGCAGCACTAGTGACGCCCAGGTTGATCGGAAGGCTCTTAAGGAGGCGCCGCCCTCAGAAGCTCTCGCAGGAAAGGCACCGTCACTCGCCGTTTCGCGGCGAGTGACGCCCGGTCGAGGGTGTCGAGCAGGTCGAGCAAGGTGCCGAGATCGCGCGCGTGGTGCGCGAACAGCCAGTCGAGCACGGTGTCGTCCAGTTCAATGCCGCGCGCGCCGGCCTGCTCGCGCAGCACGTCCCTGCGCTCGGCGTCGCCGAGCGGCTTGAGGACCGCCTGGGTCAGCGAACCCAGCCGCGAGCGCAGGTCGGGCAAGACGATGCCGACGGAACCCGGCGCGCCACTGGCGGAAAACAGCAACGTGCATCCCTCTGCCCGGTAGCGGTTGAAGGTATCGAACAACGCGTGCTCCGCCTCGCTTTCACCCGCGACGGAATCGATGTCGTCGATGGCCAGCAGGTCGCTGCCCGCCATGCCGCGGATGGCCGCCGCCCGCGATCCGCGCAGGGCGGCAAGCGGCAGGTATTGCGCGGTGCGGCCGGCGTCGATCGCCGCCTGGCAGGACGCAATAAGCAGGTGGGTGCGGCCACTGCCCATGGAACCGGCGACGAACACCCATGGTGCCGCGGGGCTCGCCGCTGCCGCGCGCAACGCTTCGACGGCCGCCGCGTTGTCTCCCGGATGGAAGTGCTCGAAGCGCTGCCGTCGCGGCCAGCGCAACGCAAGGGGGAGCTGGCTGGTCATGGCCCGCCGTCGCCGGATACCGGCGGCTGCGGCCTGCGTGTTTCCACGTCGACCTCGACCTCCACCTCGATCGACTGCGCGGGAGCGTCCGCCGCCGGTTCCATGTAGAGGTCGCTTTCGCGGTAGCGGCCGATCGCATAGCGCATCAGGACGACCACCACCGACGCAGCGGGAAGCGCGAGCAGCACGCCCAGAAACCCGAAGAGGTGTCCGCCGGCCAACACGGCAAAGATGACCGCCACGGGGTGCAGACCGATCTTTCCGCCCACGAGGCGCGGCACCAGCACGTAGCCCTCGAGCAGCTGGCCGACGGTGAACACCACGCCGACGAGGATCACGTGCGTCCAGTCGCCATACTGGACCAGGGCCGCGATCAGCGCCGCAACGAAGCCGATCATGAAGCCGAGGTACGGGACGAAACTGAGCAGGCCCGCGACCATGCCGATCAGGGGACCGATGGAAATGCCGACCAGCGTGAGCCCCAGGCCGTAGAAGACGCCGAGGGCCAGCATCACGAGCAACTGGCCGCGAACGAAGGCACCCAGCACCTCGTCGGACTCGCGGGCGAGACGCACCACGGTCGGCTCGATCGAGCGCGGAAGCATGCGCTGGATCTGCGCCATCATCGCGTCCCAGTCGCGCAGCAGGTAGAACGCCACGACGGGAATCAGCACGGCGTTGGTCAGCCACATGACCACGCCCATGCCGGATTGGGTGACCTTCGCCACCGCCTTCGCGGCAATGGTGCCCACTGAGCCGATGTGTTCGCGAACGGTGGCCAGCAGGCGGTCCGTATCGAAGACATTCGGATCGAGCCGCAGCTTTGCCTGGACCCACGGCAAGGCCGTCATGCGAACCCAGTCCACGTAGTGCGGCAGGTTCTCGGCGAGGTTCTGGAACTGGCGCTGGATCAGCGGGATCAGCAGCAGGAGCACACCCACCACGACCACCGAGATCACGGTGAACACGATACTCACCGCCCAGGTACGACCCATGCCGAGGCGTTGCAGGCGGTCGGCCAGCGGGTCTCCGAGGTAAGCCAGCATCGCCGCGAGCGCGAAGGGCATGAGCACCGGCGCCAGCAGCCAGATAAGGAAGACGATGACGGCGGTGATGGCCAGCAGCTGCCAGCGACGGGACGTTTCGTGATTCATCGACATCCGTCAGGGAACCCAGCGCACGGCAAGGTCGGCGCCGTCATGACCGTCCCCGGCGAGGACGTGGCCCCCGGCGGAGTAACCTGCGACCAGCCGCGCGAGCGGTGCGCTGGCCGATACGTCGAAGAGCACGCCGTCGGCCGTGGCCGCCACCGGGGCAATGGACTTCACCGAAGGATCGTTCTGGAAGGTGGACAGAAGACCGGCGTAGTCGGCAGCGGAATGGAGCCCGGCCACCCATACCTTGCCGCTGGTGCTGCCGCCCTGGGTGGCGGCGAACTGGCGATCGAGCTTGTCTGCCATGGCGTTGGCGCCATTGGTCAGCAGCGCTGCGCGAGCTTCGCCGCTGTCTTTCCAGCTGGACGTGCGGCCGGCCGAAACAAGGGTCCAGTCGGTCTGGTCGGCGCCGATCTTGCCGACGAGCACCACCGCCGTGTTGTACTGCCGGGCCACGCCGGCCACGGCCGCGGGGTCGCCCGCCGCGAGGGCGGCCGGGTCGCCAATGGCGCCGTCCTTCGGCACGACGATCTGATATCCGCGGGTGTCGGCCATCTGGGCCAGCGGGGCGAGTTCATCCTGGCCAAGGAGCTTGCCCGCGGCGTCCCGCGCGACCACGAGCACGGGGGCCTTGGGTGCCGCGACAGCGGCGTCGCCGACGGCCAGCACGCGCCGAACCGCGCCCGGATCGAACACGATCTCCAGGCTCAGGGGGGCCCCGTTGGCGCCGCCCGTGCGGGCGTACTGGTATTGCTGGACAAGGCCGCCCGGCTGCTTCATGGCGTCGGCGTAGCCGGCCTTGCCGCGAGGGTCCGCCCCGTTCGAGGCCCGGGCCAGCACCTGGGTAAGACCCGTCGCGAAGGCCTGGTCGCGCACCGCGGCGCTGGTATCGGCCACCGGCACCGTCACCGTGTAGATGGACGTCTGTCCCGAGGCCGTGCCAAGAAAGGCGACCGCGAAGAGCATCGATGTCGCGAGGATCCGGAGTAGGCGCATGGTTTGGGCATCGCTCTGTGAAGGCAGGAAGTCTGCCCAAACCATGCCATGGCGTCCATCCAGGGGCCGTGCAGGCCCCGGTCACGGCCCCGCTTGCTGTTAGAATGCGCGGTTTCCAATAGTGCCGGAACCGCTTATGTCCTCCGACCAGGGCTCCCTCACCTACCGCGACGCAGGCGTGGACATCGACGCCGGCAATGCCCTCGTCGAGCGCATCAAGCCGATGGTCAAGCGCACCTTCCGCCCCGAGGTGATGGGCGGACTGGGCGGCTTCGGCGGCCTGTTCGACCTTTCCGGCCGCTACAAGGAACCCGTGCTCGTTTCGGGCACCGACGGCGTCGGCACCAAGCTGAAGCTTGCCCAGCAGCTCGGCCGCCACGACACCATCGGCATCGACCTGGTGGGCATGTGCGTCAACGACGTGCTCGTGCAGGGTGCCGAGCCTCTGTTCTTCCTCGACTACTTCGCCACCGGCAAGCTCGATGTCGACACGGCCGCCTCGGTGGTCGGCGGCATCGCTCGTGGATGCGAGCTCGCCGGCTGCGCGCTGATCGGCGGCGAAACGGCCGAAATGCCCGACATGTACCCGCCCGGCGAATACGACCTGGCCGGCTTCACCGTCGGCGCCGTGGAAAAGTCCGCCATGAACGACGGTTCCTCCATCGTCGCGGGCGACGTCATCCTGGGCGTGGCCTCCTCCGGCCCGCACTCGAACGGCTATTCGCTGATCCGCCGCATCCTCGAACGCGCGGGCTCCCCGCTGGAGACCGATGTCGGCGGCGTGAAGCTGGTGGACGCGCTGATGGCACCCACCACCATATACGTGAAGCCCATGCTGGACCTGATCGGCAAGGTGAGCGTGCACGGCATGGCGCACGTCACCGGCGGCGGCCTGAAGGAAAACATCATCCGCGTGGTTCCCGACGGCCTGGCCCTGTCCATCGACGCCTCATCGTGGGATCTGCCGCCCGTGTTCCAGTGGCTGCAGCGCGAAGGCAACGTCGCGGACGAGGAAATGTGGCGCACCTTCAACTGCGGCATCGGCTTTACCGTGCTGCTCGCCGAGGGCCAGGTCGAGGCTGCAAAGGCCGTGCTCGCCGGTCATGGCCTCGACAGCCAGGTGATCGGCGTGGTGGTCGCCCATGAAGGCGGCGAACGCGTCCACATCGCCTGATTCCGATGCCTCGCCCCCTTCGCGTCGCCGCACTCGCATCCGGGCGCGGCAGCAATCTTGCCGCGCTCGTCGCCGCGCGTGACGCCGGGCGCCTGCCCGTCGAATTCACGCTCGTGGGCAGCGACAAGAAGCTGGCCGGGGCCCTCGCGGTCGCCGCCGCGGCAGGCATTCCCACGGTGGCACTGAACCCGAAGGACTACGCCACGCGCGCCGAATTCGACAGCGCCCTGTTCGGCCGGGTGGCCGACAGCGGGGCCGACCTGCTCGTGCTGGCCGGTTATATGCGCATCGTCGACGCGGCGGTGGTGGCGCCATGGGAAGGCCGCGCGATCAACGTGCACCCCTCCCTGCTGCCGAAGTACCGCGGCCTGCATACCCATCGCCGCTGCCTGGAAGCCGGCGACGCCGAGCACGGTGCCAGCGTTCACTTCGTCACGGCGGAACTGGATGGCGGCCCCGTGGTCGCCCAGGCGCGCATTCCCGTCCATCCGGGCGACACGGAAGACGACCTCGCCGCGCGCCTCCTGGTCGAGGAGCACAAGCTCTTGCCGGCAGTTGTGGCGGCGATCGCAACGGGACGACTGCGCTGGCAAGGCGGCCCGCTGTTCGACGGCGCGCCGCTGACGCGCCCCCTGAGCCTCGCGGAACTGTAAGACACCGGCGATTGTGGGAGCCGGCTATGCCGGCGATCCCGCGGCAGCGGGCAACCTTGCCGCGAGCACCCATCGCCGCTGAAGCGGCTCCCACACAAAGCCAGGCTGCGGCTTCCACATAGGGATCCCGGCTCGGGCGTGGCCCGGCATTCAGCCTCGCGGCTTACAATCCGCTACATGACGACCCGCACCCTCCTCCGCGCCGGCCTCGCGCTGGCCCTCGCCCTGCCTGCCGCCGCGTTTGCCGCGGACGTGCCGCAGTCTTTCACCGCTACCTACCAGGTTTCCAAGGGCGGCGATCCGCTCGGCGAGGCCACGGTCACGCTGAAGCCGGCCGGCGGTGGCCAGTTCGAATACTCGAACCAGACCAAGGGCACCTCGGGCCTGGCTGCCATGCTTGGCGCGAATGTGTCGGAAACCTCCCGCTTCACCTGGGCCGGACAGGTCCCGCAGGCAGTGAGCTATCACTACCAGCTCGACGCGGCGATCAAGTCGAAGACCCGCGACCTCGCCGTGCAGGGCGGCACCGTCCAGGTGCAGGACAACAAGAAGAGCTTCACCTACTCCGCCGTGCCGGGCATGGTGGAACGCAACACCCTGCCGCTCGCGCTGGGGGTTGCGCTGCGTTCCGGCCAGAAGGACCTGGCGTTGCCGGTGGCGGTCAAGCAGGAAGTGGAGAACCAGAAGTTCAAGGTGTCGGCCACCGAGAAGGTTACCGTTCCCGCCGGCTCCTTCGAGGCCGTTCGCGTCGACCGCACCGACGCCGACCGCGGGTTCAACGCGTGGTACGTGCCGGCGAAGTATCCGGTGCCGGTGAAGCTGGCCCAGAAAGACGGCGGCGACATGACGATGGAGCTGGTGAAGTTCGAAGGCCGCTAATTACTGTGGGAGCCGCTATAGCGGCGAGAAGCCTACGAAGCGGTGTAGCGGTGAGGCGGGTTCCCTCGCCGCTATAGCGGCTCCTACAGCAGTCGATTAGCCCGGCAGCCGCCGGATCTTCGCACCCAGCACGCCGAGCTTTTCCTCGATGTTCTCGTAGCCGCGGTCGATGTGGTACACGCGGTCGACCGTGGTGTCGCCTTCGGCAACCAGACCGGCCAGCACGAGGCACGCCGATGCGCGCAGGTCGGTCGCCATGATCGGCGCGCCGCTCATCTTCGGTACGCCGGTAATGATGGCCGTATTGCCTTCCAGGCGAATGTCCGCGCCCAGGCGCTGCAATTCCAGCGCGTGCATGAAGCGGTTCTCGAACACCGTCTCGGTGATCACGCCCACGCCCTCGGCGATGCAATTGAGCGCGGTGAACTGCGCCTGCATGTCGGTGGGGAACGCGGGGTATGGCGCGGTGGTGAGGTTCACCGCCTTCGGACGGCGACCCTGCATGTCGAGTTCGATCCAATCCTTACCGGTGTTGATATGCGCACCGGCTTCCTCGAGCTTCTGCAGCACGGCGTCCATGGTGTCGGCACGGGCGCCGCGCGCACGCACCTTGCCGCCGGTCATCGCCGCACCGACCAGGAAGGTGCCGGTCTCGATACGGTCGGGCAGGACTTCGTAATGCGCGCCGTGCAGGCGTTCCACGCCGTGCACGATGAGCGTGGACGTACCGATGCCGTCGATCTGTGCGCCCATCGCGATAAGGCAGTGCGCGAGGTCGACCACCTCGGGCTCCTGCGCCGCGTTCTCGATGACGGTGGTGCCTTCGGCGAGGGTGGCCGCCATCAGGATGTTCTCGGTGCCGGTGACGGTCACCATGTCCATGACGATGCGGGCGCCCTTCAGGCGGCCGGAGCGCGCCTTGATGTAGCCGTTCTCCACACTGACATCGGCGCCGAGTGCCTGCAGGCCACGGATATGCTGGTCGACCGGACGGGAGCCGATGGCGCAGCCGCCGGGCAGCGAAACTTCCGCCTTGCCGTAGCGCGCGACGAGCGGGCCCAGGACGAGGATCGACGCGCGCATGGTCCGCACGAGGTCATACGGGGCCACGCAGGAGTTCTCGGGACGCGGGTCGATGTGCATCTTCATGCGGTCGTCGAGGACGACCCGCACGCCCATGCGGCCCAGCAGTTCGATGAACGTGGTGACGTCGTGCAGGTGCGGCACGTTGCCGATGCTGACCGGCTCGTCGGCGAGCAGGCAGGAAGCGAGGATGGGCAGCACGGCGTTCTTGGCGCCGGAAATGCCGACCTCGCCTTGGAGCGGCTGGCCGCCGCTGATCAGGATCTTGGCCATGGAGGGGATGCCTTGGAAGGAAGGTCAGGCGACGTAAGCCGCGGCGCACGTATCAACGGCGGCTGGCGGCTTCGTCGGGAGTGAGGGTCTTGAGGCCGAGGGCGTGGATGGCTCCGCCCATGAGATCGCCGAGGGTGGCGTAGACGAGGCGGTGGCGGGCCAACGGCAGCTTGCCGGCGAACTGTTCCGAGACCACTTCGGCCTCGAAATGAACGCCGTCGTCGCCCTGGACGTCCACCCGCGCGCCGGGCAGTCCGGCTTCGATCAGTGCCTGGATGCGCGCAGCGTCCATGAAATCTCCGGTAAAGGGGTCGCAGCGTGGGAAGGGGTTCCGAAACGGACCCTGAACCACCCGTCGATGGCAGCAACCATAAAATGAGAATATGTAATGGTAATGGAAATCCGGTGTCGCAGAAATGGACATCCCGGGTAACCAGGGAGCCCACCCGGACCTCGAGGTCGCATGAACGCCCGCACCGCACCGCCAGCCGCCAACCGACTCGTGGACGCCGACGCCGTCGTGCGCAGTGCGCGCAATGTCATCAAGACCGAGGCGGCCGGCATCCGCGCCCTCGAGGCGAGGATCGACGCGGCGTTCGTCCAGGCCTGCCAGATGATCCTCGACTGCAAGGGCCGCGTCGTGGTTTCCGGCATGGGCAAATCGGGCCACATCGGCCGGAAGGTCGCCGCCACCCTGGCCTCCACCGGCACCCCGTCCTTCTTCGTGCACCCCGGCGAGGCCAGCCACGGCGACCTCGGCATGATCCAGCCGGACGACATCGTGCTCGGCATCTCGTATTCGGGCGAAACGGACGAACTGCTCTACATCCTCCCGGCGATCAAGCGCCAGGGCATCTCCCTCATCTCGATCACGGGCAATCCGGCCTCGTCGCTGGCCACCCAGGCCGACGTCAATCTCGACGCCAACGTGGCCTGCGAGGCCTGCCCGCACGGCCTGGCCCCCACCGCCAGCACCACGGCCGCCCTGGTCATGGGCGACGCCCTGGCGGTGGCGCTGCTGGAAGCGCGGGGCTTCACCTCGGACGACTTCGCCCGCTCCCATCCCGCCGGCAGCCTCGGGCGCCGGCTGCTCCTGCATATTTCCGACGTCATGCACGCCGGCGACGACGTGCCGCGCGTCCGCCTGGACGCCTCGCTCAGCGAGGCACTGGTGGAAATGTCGCGCAAGCGCCTCGGCATGACCGCCGTCGTCGACGGCGATGATCGCCTCCTTGGCGTGTTCACCGACGGCGACCTTCGCCGTGCCCTCGACGACGACGGCGTGGACCTCCGCAGCGCCTCGGTGGCCCAACTCATGACGCGCGGCCCCAAGACCATCGGCTCCGACAAGCTCGCGGTCGAGGCGGCCCAGCTCATGGAGAAGCACCAGATCAACGCCCTCCTCGTCGTAGACGCGGAAGGCCGCGTGGTCGGCGCACTGAACATCCACGACCTGCTCCGTGCCCGCGTCGTCTGAACGAGAGCACCCCGGTGCCCTCCCCCGGCACCGATCCGTCCCCATATAGCGAAACCATGGCCTATACCCACTACACCGAAATCCCTGCCGACGTCGCCGAGCGCGCGGCACGCGTGCGCCTCGTCGTCTTCGACGTCGACGGCACGCTGACCGACGGCCGCCTGTGGTACGGCGAGGACGGCCGCGAGACCAAGGTTTTCCACGTGCACGACGGGCTGGGCCTCAAGGCCCTGCAACGGAACGGGGTGAAGGTCGGGATCATCACCGCACGCATCAGCCATCCCGTGTCCCTGCGGGCCGAAGAACTCGGCATCGCCCACGTGTACCAGGGCCAGAAAGACAAGCGGGCATGCCTGACCGGCCTGCTCGACGCGCTCAGGCTCGCGCCGGAGGAAGCGGCGTTCGTGGGCGACGACCTGCCCGACCTGCCGGCCATGGGCATCGTCGGCCTGGCGGTCGCCACGGCGAATGCCCACCCCTGGGTCGCGGAGCGCGCCCACTGGCGCACTCGCCTCATCGGCGGTTATGGCGCGGCGCGCGAGGTGGCCGACATGATCCTGGCGGCCCAGGGCAAGGCAGAAGCCGAAAGGGACCGCTGGCTATGAGCGTGTTCAACCTCATCAAGGATCGCGGGGCGGCCGGCACGACCGGCATCCTCGCGGCCGTCCTTGGTGCCAGCGTCCTGCTCTATTACTGGACTGCGCCTGAGAAGAAGGTGCAGGACTTCGTCGGTCCGCCCCGCTCCGGGTATGTCCTCACCAACTTCGACCTCGATTCCTACAACGAGGAGGGCAAGCCGGCCTTCAAGCTGGTGGCACCGCACCTGGAGCGCCGCGAGGGTGATGAGTCCCTCTACATCAATGCGCCGAACTTCGTGCTGCCTTCCACCAAGGAAACGAACGTTCCCCCGTGGACGGGCCATTCCCAGTACGGATGGGTGAACAAGGACGGCAGCCTGCTGAAGTTGCAGGGGAAGGTTCACATGGACCGCGTGGCTTTCCAGAACAACCAGCCGGCCAGCATCGACACCTCGGAAGTCACCGCCTGGCCCAAGGAAAACCGCCTGGAAACGGCGGAGGCGGCCCGGATCGTTCAGGGAACATCTACAATGCAGGGCGTTGGCATGCGCGCCAATCTCGATACCAAGCACCTGGAGCTCCTCGATGCCGTTCACACCGTCTACCAGCCGCGCAAACGCTAAGGTCGTCATGGCGACGCTCGGTATGGCGCTTCTGGCGAGCACATCCGCGTTCGCGAAGAAGGCCGACCGCGATCAGCCCGCCGACGTCGTTTCGAAGTCCTTCGACGGCACCCAGGCGCCGCAGAATGGGCAGCCGGGCAAGGTCATCTGGACCACCAACGTCGTTCTGACCCAGGGCACCCTGAAGATCACCGGCAACAAGGCCACCGGTTATCTGGACGGCGACAACACGCTCACCCGTGTGGTCGTGGAGGGCTCCCCCGCCACCATCCATCAGCTGGACGATCAGAACCAGCCGATGGACGGCCGCGCCAGCAACATCGATTACAAGATCGACAAGGACTTCGCCGTTCTCACCGGCAATGCCTATGTGAACCAGCCGGCCAAGGGTAGTGCCCAGGGCGACAAGCTCACCTACAACACCAGCGACAGCACGATGACCGGCGAGAGTAGCGGCGGAGCCCCCGTGCACATGACCTTCCAGCCGAAGAACAAGGCCCCCGGCACGCCCGCCACGTCCCCCGCGACACCGGCGAAGAACGACACGCCGGCCACCGACAGCAAGAAGCCCTGACCCGATGCTTTCAGCCCAAGGCCTGCAAAAGCGCTTTCGCGCGCGCCAGGTAGTTCGCGATTTCGCCTTCTCCATCCGCGAGGGAGAAGTGGTCGGCCTGCTCGGCCCCAACGGCGCCGGCAAGACCACCTGCTTCTACATGGTGGTGGGACTTATCCAGGCCGACGCCGGGTCGATCAAGCTCGACCAGCAGGACATCACCGGCCTGCCCATGCATGCGCGCGCGAAGCTCGGCATCGGCTACCTGCCCCAGGAAGCGTCGGTGTTCCGTCGGCTCAGCGTGTCCGACAACATCCTCGCGGTGCTCGAACTGCGCGACGGCATGACGCAGAAGCAGCGCGAAGACGAACTGGAAAGCCTGCTGGACGAACTGAAAATCGCGCACATCGCCGAGCAGAAAGGCATCAGCCTTTCCGGCGGCGAGCGACGCCGCGTCGAAATTGCCCGCGCACTGGCCGCCCGCCCGCGCTACATGCTGCTGGACGAACCGTTCGCCGGCGTGGATCCGATTTCGGTCGGCGAGATCCAGCGCATCGTTCGCCACCTGAAGGAACGCGGCATCGGCGTGCTCATCACCGACCATAACGTTCGTGAGACACTGGGCATCTGCGACCGCGCCTATATCCTGAACGACGGCGAGGTGCTTTCACGCGGCACGCCGCAACACATCCTAGCGGACGAAAAGGTGCGCGAGGTGTACCTGGGTCGCGAATTCAGGATATGACCTCCAGCCGGCCGGGATAGCCGACCGGGCGCTGGTCTGGGCCACTCCCAGGGGGTAGGATGGCTCGGGAACCACAAGCGTCGAAGGCATGAAACCCGGACTCCAGTTTCGCCTCCATCAGCAACTCACGCTGACGCCGCAATTGCAGCAGGCCATTCGCCTGTTGCAACTGTCGCAGCTTGAGCTCGAGGCCGAACTCCGCCAGATCGCGGAAAGCAACCCGCTGCTCGAGTTCGCCGAAGATGCCGAATCGGACGCCGAAACCGAGGCAACCGAAGAAAACGGTTTCGAGGCTCCCGAATTCCCTTCGCGCGAGGAATCTCCCGCCAAGTCTTCCAAGGAAGACGACGAATCCACCGCCGCCCCGTCCGAGGAACTGGCTCCCGAGTGGGAGGACGACCGTTTCCAGGGCGACCCGAGCGAATACGGTGGCAGCGCTTCCCGCACGGGGGGCACGGACGAGGACGGTTTCGAGCCGCAGAACGCCGCCCCGGAAAGCCTCCAGCAGCACCTGGAGTGGCAGCTCAACCTGTCCCAGTTCTCTCCGCGTGACCATGCCATCGCCACGGCGATCATCCACGCGCTCGACGAAGACGGTTACCTTCGCGACGGCATCGCCGCCGTGGATGCCGCCCTGCCGGCTGAAATGGCAGCCAGCCCGGACGAGATCGAAGCGGTGCGCCAGCGCGTGCAACGCTTCGATCCCACCGGCGTCGCCAGCCTCGACCTCCGCGACTGCCTGTTCTGCCAGCTTTCCCAGTTCTCCCTCGACACACCGCACCGCGAACTCGCCATTCGCGTTGTGAACGAAGAACTCGAACTGCTTGCCAGGAACGACATCGCGAAGATCGCGCGCCGCCTGAAAGCCGCGGAGGAACACGTGACGGCCGCCGCCGCGCTCATCCGCAGCCTCGACCCGCGCCCGGGCGCGGCGCTCGACGCCACCCCCGTGGAATATGTGGCGCCCGACGTCTACGCGCGCCGCGAGAACGGCCGCTGGCAGGTCAGCCTCAACCCCGACGCACAGCCGCGGCTCGGGCTCAACCAGCACTACTGCAACCTGATCGCCCGCGCGCGCGGCGAAGACGCCACCTGGATGAAAGGCCAGTTGCAGGAAGCCCGGTGGCTGCTGAAAAGCCTGCAGTCCCGTGCGGAAACCCTGCAGAAGGTGGCCGACGTCATCGTGCGGCGGCAGAGTGCCTTCCTCGACTACGGCCCGGAGGCCATGCATCCGTTGGTTCTGCGTGAAGTGGCAGAGGAAGTGGGCATGCACGAGTCCACCATCTCGCGCGTCACCACGCGCAAGTACATGCACACGCCCCGCGGCACCTTCGAGCTCAAGCACTTCTTCTCCAGCGGCGTGGCCACGGAAGACGGCGGCAGCGCATCCGCCACCGCCATCCAGGCCATGATTCGCAAGCTCATCACGTCGGAGGACGCACGCCGCCCCCTGTCCGATCAAGCCCTGGCGGAAGAACTGCATCGACGCGGCATTCAGGTGGCCCGACGTACCGTGGCCAAGTACCGCGAAGCGATGCGTATCCCCAGTTCCAGCGAACGCGTTCGCGCGAACTGACGACGCGAAGGAACCCCACCGGAGGCACGCGGTCAGAACGGTTCAAGACAAGGGAGCGACGCTCCGTCGCTCCGATCTCGCCGCCCCAGGGCGGCACCCTCAGCAAGAAGGAGGCGTCATGCAAATCCAGATCAGCGGCCAGCACATCCAGATCACTCCCGCCCTGCGCGAGCGTGTGGAACAACAGATTGGTCGCTTCGAACGCCTTTTCGACAACATCAAGGGCCTTGACGTCGTGCTCTCCGTCGACAAGGCGGAGCACAAGGCCGGCGGCACCCTGCACTGCGCCGGTACCCGGCTGCATGCGGACGGCGTCGCCCGGCTGGAAGACGACGACAAGAAAGACACCATGTACTCCGCGATCGACGAAATGATCGAGAAGCTGGCCGGCCAGCTCAAGAAGCACAAGGAAAAACTCAAGGACCACCACAACAGTGAGGTCCGGGAGTCCCGCGTCCCCGGCTGACCCAGGCAGTCCAGCCGCCCTTGATGGCACAATAGGACCCAGGCCGGCGCGCCCCGCGTGCCGGCCTTTCCTTCCCAAGGGACCAAGAGCCTGTTCATGGAACGGCTGACCGCCAGACAACTCTTCGACGGAGTACACGAGCGCATGGCCTTGCGCTGGGCCGCGGGCATGCGTGGGGAATCCCGTGTGCTCGAACCCAACGCAAAGCAAAGCCGGCGCCCCTCGCTCGTCGGCTACCTCAACGTGATCTACCCCAACAAGGTGCAGATCATCGGTACCGAGGAGCTGAACTACCTCGACGGCCTGGATTCGCGCCAGCGCTGGGAGGCCATCCACAAGATTGCCGCCTACCAGCCGGCCGCGCTGATCGTCACCAAGGATCAGTCCATCCCGCCCGACCTGCGCGAGGTGGCCGAGGAAACCGATACCCCGCTGTGGCAGAGCACGAAGCGCGGCCACGAGCTCCTCACCTACCTGCAATACCACCTGGCCCGCACGCTGGCGCCCCAGGTCACGCTGCACGGGGTGTTCCTCGAGGTTTTTTCCATCGGCGTGCTGATTACCGGCGAGCCGGGCTCGGGCAAAAGCGAACTCGCCCTCGAACTCATCAGCCGCGGCCATCGGCTGGTGGCCGACGACGCCACCGAATTCACGCTGATCGCTCCGGACGTCATCGACGGCGCCTGTCCGGAACTCCTCCAGGACCTGCTGGAAGTGCGCGGCCTGGGCGTGCTGAACATCCGCGAGATGTTCGGCCACACGGCGGTGAAGCCTTCGAAGTACCTGCGCCTCGTGGTCCACCTGAAGCCGCTGCAGATCGGCGAGGAAGGCGACGCCATGACCCGGCTCACCGGCGATGTCAGCCGGCGCAACGTGCTGGACGTGGACGTGCCCAAGATCACCATTCCCGTCGCGCCGGGCCGCAACCTGGCCGTGCTGGTCGAGGCCGCCGTGCGCAACCATGTGCTGAAGAGCAAGGGCATCGATCCCGCGCAGACCTTCATCGACCGCCAGGCGCACCAGATGCGCCGCTTCTCTCCATGGTGACCTTCCAGTGATCGACGAAGTCATGAGCCCCATCGTCGAGCCCGACGCCATCCATCTCGTCGTGCTCACCGGCATGTCCGGCGGCGGCAAGACCGTGGCCCTGCGTGCGCTGGAAGACCTCGAGTTCTATTGCGTGGACAACATGCCCGCGGAACTCATCCCGCAGCTGGTCGCCGCAGTGAGCCAGGGCGAACACGGTCCGCGCCGACGCATCGCGGTAGGCGTGGACGTACGCAACCGCCGAATCGACCTGGCGCGCATGCCGCATGTGCTGTCCGAGCTGTCCACGGCCGGCGTGCACGTGCATCTCATCTTCCTCGACAGCCGTGACGACGTGCTGATCAAGCGCTACTCGGAAACGCGCCGGCGCCACCCGCTGGCGGCCGAGAAACTGTCGCTGGCCGATTCGATCGCGCAGGAACGGAAGCTGCTGCGGCCCCTCGTTTCCATCGCGGAAAAGGTCATCGATTCCAGCGACCTGAACGTGCACCAGTTGCGCCGCCTTTTCGCCACCGGGTACGCCGCGGCCTCGGACGGCACCACGCTGCTGTTCGAATCGTTCGCCTACCGCCGTGGCCTGCCCTCGGACGCCGACTTCGTATTCGACGCCCGCTGCCTTCCCAATCCGCACTGGGACCCCCGCCTGCGACCATTCTCCGGCAAGGACCTCCCGGTGAGGGAGTTCCTCGACGCGAACCCGCTCGTGGGCGAGTACTATGACGACGTCGCACGGTGGCTCGATACCTGGCTCCCGCGATTCGACGGCGAAGACCGGAGCTACGTCACCGTCTCGATAGGCTGCACCGGCGGACGCCATCGCTCGGTCTACCTGGTCGAGAAGCTGGCCCAGCATTTCCGCTCGGAGCGCGGCAACGTTCTTACCTTCCATCGCGAACTCGAGTGACATGACCCACGGATCCCACCAGCCGCATCGAGACACCGGGCCATGACCGTCGGCGTGCTCCTCATGACCCACGAGGCCGTCGGCAAGGCGCTGATTTCCGCTGCGCGCCACGTGATGCCGAAGCTGCCGCTGGATGTCGACGCCGTCGAGGTGCCGCCCAGCGCAGACCCAGACGTCATGCGCAACCTCACTGCGCGGCACGCCCGCGAACTCGACCACGGCGACGGCGTGCTGGTGCTCGCCGACCTCTACGGCGCCACGCCCTGCAATATCGGCCTCTCGCTGGGCGAACTCGGCGTGCACCTGCGCTGCGTGTCCGGCCTCAACCTGCCGATGCTGCTGCGCGTGCTCAACTATTCGGAAAAATCGCTTCCCGAACTGGCCGAAATCGCGGCCAGCGGCGGTCGCGGAGGGATCTTCATCGACCATGCTTGAACGTGACATCGTGGTATCGAACCGGCTCGGCCTGCATGCACGCGCATCGGCCAAGCTCGTGCAGCTGGTCGCGGGATTCAAGTCGACGGTCTGGCTCGTCAGCAAGGGACGCGAGGTCAATGCACAGAGCATCATGGGCGTCATGATGCTGGCTGCCGGCATGGGCACCTCCCTCACCGTGCGCGCCGAAGGCGAGGACGCCGAGCAGGCCGTCGCCGCTGTCGTCGACCTGTTTGACCGCAAGTTCGACGAAGGCGCCTGACATGCCGATTCGCCTGCCGCGGATGGAGCCTCTATGAGACTGGTGCTGACCGGTACACCCGCTGCCAGAGGCATGGCCCTCGGACGGGCCCGTCTGGTCCAGCCGAGCCTGCTCGCAGTCGACATGCGGATGCTCGAAGACGCCGAGGTCGGCCCGGAAATCGAGCGCCTGCACAAGGCCATCGACACCGCACGCACCGAGTTGCGCGAACTGCGCGGCAAGTTGCACGGGGCCCTTGCCCGGGAAGTGGGCGACTTCATCGACGCGCACAGCCTCCTCCTCGACGACGAAGAACTCCTGCGCGGCCTGGACGATCTTGTGGCCGTGGGCCACTACACGGCCAGCGCCGCGCTGAAGATGCAGCGCGACCGCCTCGCCGCCGTGTTCGATGCCATGAACGATCCCTACCTGAAGAGCCGGGGCGAGGACATCGACCAGGTCATCGGGCGTGTCATGTCGGCGCTGAACCAGCAGTCCAGCCGCGAGGAGCGCAAGCTTGCCGCGCGCGTGGGTGAGATCGTCGTGAGCGACACCATCGCCCCGGCCGACATGGCGGGCATGGCGGGCCAGGGCATGCTCGGCGTCATCGCGAGCGCAGGCAGCATCTACTCGCACAGCGCCATTCTTGCGCGCAGTTTCAACCTTCCCATGCTCGTGGGCACGCGCGACGCACTTGCCACGATCAACGACGACGACCTCGTGCTGATCGACGCGGAACACGGCGAAGTCATCGTGCATCCCACGGCGCAGGACCTCGCGCGCTACCGGCAATGGCAGCGTCAGGCTGCCGCTGAAGGCCGCCGGCTGGCCGCGCTCGCCACGGCGCCGACGCTTACGCGCGACGGCGCGCACGTGCGCCTTTATGCGAACGCGGAACTGGCCGGCGACGTCACCCTCGCCCGGTCGAGGGGTGCCGACGGCATCGGCCTCTACCGTTCCGAGTTCCTGTTCCTGCGCCAGCGCGGCCTGCCCTCCGAAGACGAGCAGTTCACGGCCTACCGCGACGTCGTGCTGGGCATGGGCGGCCTGCCGGTCACCATCCGTACCCTGGACCTTGGTGCCGACAAGGCGGACGCAGCGGGGCTGGCGCTGCGCGGTGAAGACAATCCCGCACTGGGCGTGCGAGGCATCCGCCTGTCGCTTCGCTATCCCGACATCTTCAGCGTGCAGTTGCGCGCCATCTTGCGGGCTGCCTGCTACGGCCCGGTGCGCATCCTGGTACCGATGGTCACGCACATAGGCGAACTCACCGCCGTGCGCACACTCATCAAGAAGGCCCGCGAGGATCTTTCCCGGCAGGGCCAGGAGCTTCCGGAACGCCTGGACATCGGCGCCATGATCGAAGTGCCCGCGGCGGCCATCGGCGTCACGTCGATCCTCGCGAAGGCCGACTTCCTCGCCATCGGCACGAACGACCTCGCACAGTACGTGCTGGCCGCGGACCGCAACAACGATGCCCTCGACGGTATCTACGACCCGTTGCAACCGGCATTCCTGCGCCTCATCGCACACGTGATCGCCAGCGCCCGCCGCGCGAAGAAACCGGTAAGCCTCTGCGGCGAAATCGCCGGCGACACGCAGTTCACCGCCCTCCTCCTCGCCATGGGCCTGGAGGAATTCAGCATGCATCCCGGCCAGCTGCTCCAGGTGCGCGACCGACTCACCGCACTCGACTGCGGCGCCCTCCGCCGCGCGGCGCCAGGCCTGTTCCGCGCACACACGCGCGACGAGGTGGAAGCACGGTTGCTCGACGTCGTGGCCAAGCAGGATGGCTGCTCCTGACGTAGCGCTTCCCGAAAACAAAAAGATGGTTCTTCACGCATTTCCGGGGCAGCCCAGGCTTCGAATGGACTGGTCTTGACAGACTGCCCGTGGCGTTCGCTTACCGGGAATCGCCGAAGCTCTTTGCACCGGAGCGTCGACGCATGGGCCCTTGGTGCCCACCCTCGCTGCTCAGACAGGTCCTCCGCGTTCGAAAAGGAAGGCCGCTGCCGCGGCTCATGTACTAATTGGCCTGCGGCCGCTCTCTTGTGCGGAACTCGCCTCGAGGGTGGACACCAAGGACCCTTCCGAGCGGTGAGATAGCGTGATGGGAGAGCAGCGGCATTCGATGGTGATGCCTGCGCAAACGATGCTTGGTATGTGAAACGATGCCCCAACAAGCAGCGTCCGAAGTCGCGACTGGCTGACCGTGCAGTGGGCGAGGCGATGCTATCCCGCCCGCAGCGGTTGCCTTCGGCTGTGCCGGCTCTCCGGACAGGCCGCCTCAAAGACGGGGAGAGTCTTCGGTGTCCATCCTCGAGGCGAGTTCCGCACAAGAGAGCGCCGTAGGCCACATAGATTGCGCATTCCGGTCAGGCTGAACATCGATTCCGGCGAACGCTGAGCACTCCGCTGGTGCTGACCGAGGGTGGCTGACAAGCTACTGTCACGCGCTCTGGCTCGTATCCGCGAAGGGGCAGCTTCCGACCCAAAGCGGACATCTGAACTTCTACCTGAGCAAGCTTGCGGTGGTCACTGATATCTGCACTGCATCTCGTTATACGCCGGCTTGCTAGCCGGACTCAGCAGCCCTAAGATCCAGCTGTGTCAAGGGGATAGCACCATACGGTGCGCTGTGGATAATTCGTATAGCCGGGCCAGGGATCCGGATATTAAGCAGTTGGATTTACGATGACAGATTGGTCGTATCTGCAATTTGCTTCACCCATCTATGCGTTACGGTTCCTCGGGCTGTTCGGCCTTTCACTGCTGCCTCTCCAGGCCTTGCTCGCATTGTGGCGTGACGCATTTCTCTGGCGCTCGTCCGTCCTCGGCAAGACTTCTCTCATCCTGGTGGGTGCTGCGGCCATTGCTTTTACAGCTATTGGCAGTCCTCAGATTGCTAGAGCATTTCGTTGCCTTACCGAGATGCATCGTGGCGCTAATTGTGCCGGCGGCTGGCTCTTCCTTGCCGTCTTTGTCGCCTGCTATCTTGCATTTGAGCTGGTGTCCGTCATTGTTCCGGCGATTGTACGGAAGGTTAACGTTGTAACCTAACAATTCATTCAAGCCGAACGCGCCTCGCGGGTAGGTTTGATTCCAGAGTCATATTTTCCAGGGGGATCACATGGCACGTCCAAGAGTTTTTGTCTCATCCACGTACTACGACTTGAAGCATTTGCGGTCATCAATCGAGAACTTCATCGAGAGTTTGGGTTACGACGCAGTTCTCTCTGAGAAGGACAGTATTGCGTACATCCCGGATGCGCCACTCGACGAGTCCTGCTACAGAGAAGCTAAGAGCTGTGATGTCTTTGTCTTGATCATCGGAGGTCGATACGGCTCAGAGAGCAGCGCCACCTCAGGCGACGGCTCTAAGACAAAGGCCTTCTTCGATCGATACGAATCAATCACAAAGCATGAATACGAAAGCGCATTGGAGCGTGGAATTCCAACGTACATCGCGATTGATGCGGCGGTCGATGCGGAATATCAAACTTACTTAAGAAACAAGGACAACCAGATAATAAATTACGCTCACGTTGACTCCGTCAACGTTTTCGGGCTTATCGAGGAAATCCGACAGAGAAAGCAGAACAACCCGATAAAGCTATTCACCCGCTACTCGGAGATAGAAGACTGGCTGCGCGATCAATGGGCTGGTTTTTTTCGCGAGCTTATCCACCGCCTGACAACTTCACAGCAAATCCAAGATATCGACCTTAAGGTTGAAGAGCTTTCGGAAACAGCTGAAACACTTAAGAGATATCTTGAAGAGGTAGTTGGTCAGGTTTCAAAGCAAAAAGTTGAAGCTGACAAAATAATTCGCCAAGAGAACGAGAGGCTAAAGGAAGCCAAGAGAGACGCTGAATTTTTAAGTATTGGATATGTTCGTCATCTGCATCGAAGTCATGACCTCGCAATTTCCCGAATCAGGAAAGCCCTTCAAGAATCTGAGACCTACCCAGCGTTCGTCAGGTCACTGTTGCCGGGACATTCAGAAGGTTGCCACGCCTCGCTTCGAGCGTTCCAAGAAACAAATGAAGCACGTGATTTCATTGGATTGCCCCCATTCGACCCAAACGAGTTCGAAGCTCACAGAATAGCGCACCGGGGCTCTCAGCTAGAGAAAAGGCGCAGAGAGAGTTCAATACCCCCAAATGAATCGCCAGAGCCAAAGAAGCGCACCACGCGTAAAACGAGAAAGACATAACGAGTTGTTCAAGCCGACGCCGCTTCGCGGCGCGGATTAACTCAGGCATTGAACGCCCACTGCTGGCCGATTTCGGCGATGACCTCTCACTGTTGATGACGGCGGCGCGCAGAACATGATCGAGTCCCGCAACTCGGTACCTTGATCAGTATCACCGCGATGGTCACCGTTACCGGAATCCGCACATAGATACACGGGCCGCGCCAGCGGCCCCTCCTTTCCGATGTCTGAGCAGCGAGGGTGGACACCGAAGGCTCTGGCCTCACCGTCAGAACCGACGGCGGCGCCAGCCGCTGGGCACATGTATTCGCCTGGCGAATGAACCTTTGCATGCAGCATGCATCCGCGGACTTCCGCGAAGAACCTAAAAAAAGGGCCGCGATTGCTCGCGGCCCTTTCTCTCACTTCCCCGCTGATTACGCCGCGCGAATCGACTTCATCGTCTCGGCGTTGCGCACGACGTTCGCACGCAGCTCCTCGCTGTCGAAATCGTCCACCGAGATGAACTCGGCCACGCCGTCGCGTACGCGCTGCAGGAGCTCGCGCTCGGCGGCCGTGATGGCACCGAGCTTCTCGGCTTCCGCCAGCTGCTCGTTGTACGTGTGCGAGCGCAGCTGGCCACCCTTGAACGCCTTGAGGAACTTGCGCTCCACCGGCTCCGCCGCGATCACGTCGGGCAGGATCTGATTCATGCGGCCCACGGTGTTGTTCGCCGTCGGCGTGAGGTAGGTCCACGAGGTGAGGCGGTCGCGGGCCTCGCTCGGTGCCGTGATGAGTGCGGCGACGCGGCGGCCGAGGCGATCCGACGGCGGAACCTCGCGGCGGCCGAACGGGAAGACCAGGGCGCGCAGCAGCCAGGCCACCGGACGCACCGGGAAGTTGCGGATGACGCCGTCCAGCGCCATCTGCATCTTCCACACGCATTCGTGGAACGCCCAGGCCAGCAACGGACGATCCGCTTCCGGACGGCCGGTATCTTCATAACGCTTCAGCATGGCGCTGGCGATGTAGAGATACGACAACGTATCGCCGAGGCGGGCCGACAGTTTCTCCTTGAACTTCAGCTTGCCGCCGAGCACACCCATCGACACGTCGGCGCAAAGCGCCAGCGCGGCAGAGTAGCGATTGAGCTTGCGGTAGTAGCGACGGGTGTACGCATCGCCCGCCGTGTCGCCGATCTTCGACGCGGTGATGCCCAGCACGAAGCTGCGCACCGCATTGGAGAAGCCGAAACCGATGTGACCGAACAGCGCGTCGTCGAAGGTCTTCAGGCGCTCGCGGTAATCCGCGATGTTCAGTGCCTGCATTTCCTTCAGGACATAAGGATGGCAACGGATCGCGCCCTGGCCGAAGATCATGAGGCTGCGCGTCATGATGTTCGCGCCCTCCACCGTGATGGCGATAGGCACGCTCTGCCAGCCACGGCCCATGTAGTTCTTCGGGCCGAGGATCACGCCCTTGCCGCCGTGGATATCCATGGCGTCGGACGCGATCTGGCGGCACCACTCGGTGGCGTGGTACTTCGCGATCGCCGACGGAACCGCGGGCTTCTCGCCGCGGTCGACCGCCGCGGCCGTCGCCCGGGACAGCGCCTGCGTGGCATAGGTGAGGCCGCCGATACGGGCCAGCGCTTCTTCCACGCCCTCGAAGCGGCCGATCGCGAGGCCGAACTGCTTGCGCATGCGTGCATACGCACCGGTGGCAGCCACCGCCATGCGCGACGCGCCCGTGGCGTTCGACGGCAGCGAGATGGCGCGGCCCACGGAGAGGCATTCGACCAGCATGCGCCAGCCCTGCCCGGCCATGTGCGGGCCGCCGATCAACACGGAGAGGGGAACGAACATGTCCTTGGCGTGGACGGGACCATTCTGGAACGGCGTGTTCAGCGGGAAGTGTCGGCGGCCGATTTCCATCCCCGGGGTTTCGCGCGGCAGCAGCGCCAGCGTGATGCCGAGGTCTTCCTTGTCGCCCAGCAACTTGTCCGGGTCGTACATGCGGAAGGCGAGGCCGACGATGGTCGCCACCGGCGCCAGGGTGATGTAACGCTTGTCGAAGGTGAGGCGGATGCCGACGGTTTCCTCGCCGTTCCACATACCCTTGGTGACGATGCCGAAATCCGGGATCGACGTGGCGTCGGAGCCGGCATAGGGACCCGTCAACGCGAAACACGGGATCTCGCGGCCGTCGGCGAGCCGCGGCAGGTAATGGTTCTTCTGTTCCTCGCTGCCGTAGTGCATCAGCAACTCGCCTGGGCCAAGCGAGTTCGGCACGGCGACGGTGGAGGCCAGCGTCTGCGACATGCTGGAGAGCTTCTGCAGCACCGCCGAATGCGCCAGCGCCGAGAAGCCGAGGCCGCCGTAGCTCTTCGGAATGATCATGCCGAAGAACTTGTTCTTCTTGATGAACTCCCAGACGTTCGGCGGCAGGTCGGCCAGCTCGTGCGTGATCTGCCAGTCGTCGATCATGCCGCAGAGTTCTTCGACGGGGCCGTCGAGGAAGGCCTGTTCCTCGATCGAGAGCTCCGGCTTCGGCTGACGAAGCAGCTGCGACCAATCGGGCTTGCCCGAGAAAAGCTGGCCTTCGAAGCCGACGGTGCCCGCTTCCAGCGCGGTCTGTTCGGTGTCGGACAGCTTCGGCGTGACCTTCGCGAACATCGAGAGCAACGGGGCGCTGATCTTCTTGCGGCGGAAGTCCACCATCAGCAGCGGTACGGCCACCAGGCCGAGCAGAACGAGCAGCACGACGGTGGTCACCGGCGCGCCGGCAAGGAGACCGACGACGAGGATCGTCGCCGCCGTCGCGACGGCCCACGTCTTCAGGGACGTGCGGTGGTAGGCACAGGCACCGGAGGCGATGAGCGCCGCCAGTACAACCAGGATCGCAGACATCGGTATCACCTCGTCACAGTCGGATTGCTAAGGGTATGCATGAAACTCGCGACTTCGCGCGTGAACGCGTCGTTCGCGTCGCCGGCCACCATGTGCGTGGCGTCGGGCAGCACCACGTGACGCGCATGCGGCACGAGGCGAAGGAATTCTTCGACGGTATGGCTGGACACCACGTCGCTACGGGCGCCGGAGAGAAGCAGCACCGGCACCGTCACCCGGGCCGCCGCCTCGAACAGGCGAGGCTGGTAGCGCTCGCTTTCCTGCACCACGCTGTCGAGCAACGCCGGGTCCCAATGCCAGCGGAGCCGCCCGTCGCCATCCTGGCGAAGCAGCGGCTTCAGCTGAGACTCCGTCTTGCGCTCACGGCGATGCGGGAGGTACGCCTCGATGGCCGAGGCGGCCTCTTCGTAGCTTGCGAAGCCTCGCGGATGGGCGCGCATGAATCCGAGGATACGTTCCACTCCCGCCGTTTCCCAGCGAGGGGTGATGTCCACCAGGACCAATGCGGAAAAAGGCGGTGCGGCGTCTTCGGCCACCTCGCCGGCGGCCACCAGGCCAAGCAGCCCGCCCATGGAGGCGCCCACGAGCACCGGAGGGCTTCCGTCGGCCGAGGCGGCTTCACGCGCCACGGCCAGGAGGTCGCCGACGAACTGCTCCATGTGGTAATCGCCACGCGGCATGCGCTCGCTTTCCCCGTGGCCACGCGCGTCGAACGTGGTGGCATCGAATCCATCCGCCGCCAGTGTCCGGGCGGCGCCCTGCCATGCATGGCGGGTCTGGCCAAAGCCATGCGCGAATACCAGCGACGGCGAGCGTTCGCCGCGCCAGCGTTCGGTAGCGATGGCGAGACCGTCGAACGAGACGAGGCTCGCACGGGCGCTGGAAACATGAATGGAGTCGACAACCATACGGCCGAGTATGTAACGGTCGAAAGGGTGCGTCAATACGCCCGCGTACGGTCAGGTAAGGGCAGCCAAGTCAAGGTCTTATGCAACATCGCCCAGCGGCGACCGATTGCAAACGCGGCCGTCTCGGCTACCATGCGTCGATGAACGATGGTGCGAAGAACGAACGAGTCCGCCTTTCCGCCGAAGATTGGGAAGACGGTGCCCTGGCTCTCATCGCCGAGCAAGGCGTCGGCGCGGTCGCGGTCGAGGCCCTGGCCAGGCGTCTCGGCGTCACCAAGGGCAGCTTTTACTGGCACTTCCGAACCCGCGAGGCGCTGCTGCAGGCCGCACTGGAACGCTGGGAGGAATACGGCGAACGCGAAGTGCTGGCGGAGATCGAACGCATTCCGGACCCGCGCAAGCGCCTGCCGGAACTGTTCCGCCGCGTGGCCCACGAGATGCAGCCCCATCGCGTATACGCCGCGCTCCTCAAGGCACTCGACCATCCGCAGGTCATTCCGGTGATGTCGCGCGTGTCCCAGCGGCGTATCGACTTCCTTACCCGCATGTACACGGAAGCCGGACTGGAACCGGTGGTGGCCCTTCATCGGGCCCGGCTCACTTATGCCGCGTACGTGGGTTTCCTGCAGCTGAACTTCACGCTCGGCCTCCCGCGGATTTCGCACGACGAGTTCGATGCCTACGTCGAGCACATGATCGCCACGCTCACGCCCGCGAAATCGAACGACTGATCCTGAACGGCCCCGGCGTTTTGCTGCGCCGTACCTTGCCAATACCAGGACTCGCAAACTACTGTCTCCGCTTGCGTTTAACTGGAGACCACCAAGGATGCGTTCGCACGGCAGTTCACTGGAAGCATTGAATAGATGGGTCGACGACGTCGCTCGGCTCACGGAACCCGCGGCCATCCACTGGTGCGACGGCTCCGACGCGGAGTACGCCGAACTCGTCACGACGATGCTGGCCAGCGGGGACCTTCTTCCGCTGAATGCCGAGAAGCATCCGCGTAGCTACCTGCATCGCTCGCATCCTTCCGACGTGGCGCGCGTCGAACACCTCACCTTCGTGTGCACGCCGGAAGAAGAGGACGCCGGTCCCAACAATCACTGGATGGCGCCCGCGGAAGCCCACGCGAAGATCGACGCGCTGTTCGCCGGCGCCATGCGCGGCCGCACGATGTATGTCATCCCCTACTGCATGGGCCCGATCGACTCACCGATCGCGCGGTGCGGCGTGGAGATCACCGACAGCCCCTATGTGGTGGCCAACATGCGCATCATGACTCGCATGGGTCAGCCGGCCCTGGCTCGCATCGAACGCGACGGCAGCTTCGTGAAGGGGCTGCATTCCACGGGCGACCTCAACCCGGAGCGCCGCTTCATCATGCATTTCCCCGAGGAACTGTCGATCAAGTCGATCGGCTCGGGCTACGGTGGCAACGCCCTCCTGGGCAAGAAGTGCCATGCGCTGCGCATCGCCAGCCACCAGGCCCGTCGCGAAGGCTGGCTCGCGGAACATATGCTCATCGTGGGCATCGAAAATCCGCAGGGCGAAAAGCACTACATCGCCGCCGCCTTCCCGTCCGCTTGCGGCAAGACCAACCTCGCCATGCTCATTCCGACCGAGGGCTATCGCAAGGCGGGATGGAAGGTCTGGACCGTCGGCGACGACATCTGCTGGATGACGCCGGGCGAAGACGGCCGCCTGTGGGCGATCAATCCGGAGGCCGGCTATTTCGGCGTCGCGCCGGGGACCAGTGCCAAGACCAATCCCTCGGCCCTCACCACGCTCGGCCAGGATGCAATCTTCACCAACGTGGCCGTGACAGCCGACAACGCCGCATGGTGGGAAGGCCTGGGCGAAGGCGAGCCGGTCACCGACTGGCAGGGCCGCCCGTACGATCCCGCCAACGGCCCGGCCGCACATCCCAACGCGCGCTTCACGGTAAGTGCGAAGCAGTGCCCCAGCTGGGCCCCGGAGTCCGAAGCGCCCACCGGCGTGCCGATCTCCGCGATCGTCTTCGGCGGCCGCCGTCCGTCGCTGGTGCCGCTGGTGTTCGAGGCAAAGGACTGGGCGCATGGTGTTCTCGTCGGCGCTGCGATGGGCTCGGAAACCACGGCCGCCGCCACGGGTGCCGTGGGCGTGCTCCGCCGCGACTCGATGGCGATGAAGCCGTTCTGCGGCTACAACTTCGCCGACTACTTCGCCCACTGGCTGTCGTTCGACAAGCCGGGCGCCAGGTTGCCCCGCATCTTCCACGTCAACTGGTTCCGCAAGGACCGCGACGGTCAGTTCATGTGGCCGGGCTATGGCGACAACCTGCGCGTTCTCGACTGGATGATCCAGCGCGTGGAAGGTTCGGCCAAGGGCGTCGACACGCCGATCGGCATCCTGCCCGCGAAGCACGAACTGAACCTCGACGGCCTGGATATCCCTCCGGGTGTCGTCGACGAGCTGCTGCGCGTGGACGTGGAAGGCTGGCAGGAAGAACTGAGCGCCATTGCCCTGTACCTGGACGGCTTCGGGGCACGCATGCCGGAGCGGCTGAAGGCCGAGCGCCTGAAGGTCAGCAAGGCCCTGGATGCCGCCGTGATCCGCCCAAAGGCCAGCGTGGCCTGATCGTCGAACTACTGTGGGAGCCGCTTCAGCGGCGATGGGTGCTCGCGGCAAGCTTGCCCGCTGCCGCGGGACCGCCGGCATAGCCGGCTCCCACAGGAGTCCTCACCAAGCACAGAGGTTTCTTCACAGGCCTGCGAGCTTTGTGTGGGAGCCGCTTCAGCGGCGATGGGGGCGCAATCGTTGCTTAAACCGTTTATCCCCCGCCGGCATCCAAGCTGGCAAGATGAACGCCCTATGCCTCACCGCCACGTCCTTCATGCAGCCTGAGCTGCCCGCCGCATCGTCGGACGACGACATCGTGCGCGCGGCCGTGGCCGGTGACCGCAAGGCCTTCGAAACGCTCTATCGCCGGCATGCCGACCGCGTTTACGGCGCCGTGCTGCGCCTCGCGGCGTTCGACCACGCCCGTGCCGAAGATCTCACCCAGGAAGCGTTCGTGCGCGCCTGGCAAAAGCTCGAGGGGTTTCGCTTCGAAAGCGCCTTCGGCACCTGGGTGTACCGGCTCGCGGTGAACGTGGCGCTCATGTCCATACGCGCCCGCAACGCCGACCCGGTCAGCATTGTGGCCGACGACCACCTTCCGGACATGATGGACACCGACAATCCCGTTCGCGCATTCGAGCGCGAGGAATTGGAACAGGCCATCGCGGCGTTACCGCCGCGGGCCCGCGCCGTCCTCGTGTTGCATGACGTGGAAGGATGGAAACACGAGGAAATCGCCGTCGAACTGTCGATGGCGGTGGGCTCCTCGAAAGCACAGTTGCATCGCGCGCGCGGCCTGCTCCGGCGCGCGCTGGGAGACAAGCCATGAACGAACTCGACTACCTGCGCCAGATGCGCTCCCTTCATCGTCCCGTCACCCCGCACCGCGACCTGTGGGCGGGGATCGAGGCACGGCTCGACGACGCCGGGGCGGCGCCTCGCCGCCAGTATCGTGCGCGGCCCTGGTTGATGGCCGCAGCCATCGCTGGCGTGGCGGTACTGGGTGGTGGACTGGGCCTGCATCTGGTCGCGCCGCCCGGCACACACGCCGTCGCCAGCACGGCGCCATGGAAACCTTCCGATCCGCGCCTCACCGGCGCGGCGGTGGAACTCGACGCCGCGCGCATGGAACTCACCCAGGCCATGCAGGACTCCCCCGATTCGGCCGCACTGCAACGCCTGTTGCTGCGCACCGAGCGCCAGCGCAATCGTCTGCGTAATCTCGACAAGCAAGCCAGCTAACGCGAACAGCCAGGACATTCCCCATGAAAACGCTCTACTTCACTCCCCTGCTGCTGGCGCTGTCGATCGGCGAGGCCTTTGCCTCGACGCCGATCAACCTCTCGAAAGACATCCGGCCCAACGCCCGCGTCAGCATCCAGAACGTCAAGGGCGAGGTCACCGTCACCGCCTGGGACAAGAACCAGGTGCAGGTGTCCGGCACCCTGGGCGACGGCGCCCGGCCGCTGGAGATCGAAGGCGACGAGCGCAACGTCGACATCCGTGTCGAAGGCGATGAGAAGAAGGGAAGTTGGTTCAGTTGGGGCAACGACTCCAGCATGCAGCCCACCATCCTCAATGTGCGGGTGCCCCGGTCTGTGGCAGTGGACATCAACGTGGTCAGCGCGCCGGTCAGCATCGACGGCCTCGACGGCGGCAAGATCGACGTGGAATCCGTCAGCGGACGCATCCGCGCCAACCTGCGCTCTCCCGAAGTCAGCATGCAGACGGTCAGCGGCACGATCGACCTCGCGGGCCGCGCCGGCCGCGTCGACCTGCAGACGGTCTCCGGTGACATCACGGCCCCCAGCGTGAGCGACAAGGTCGACGCGCAGACGGTGTCCGGCCGCATGACCATCGGCGGCGGCCCCTGGAAGGAGGCGAACTTCAGCACGGTGTCGGGCGACACGCAGATCAACGGCAGCGTGGTCGAGGGCGGCAAGATCGACGTGGATTCGATGAGCGGCGACGTGCAGATCCAGTTGCCCCCGGGCACGTCCGCCCATCTCGAAGCCTCCACCTTCAGCGGCGATCTGCGCAGCGACTGGGGCAGCCCCTCGAAAGGCGAAGACGGTCCGGGCAAGGAATTGAAGACGACGATCGGCGGCGGCGCCGGCAACATCCACGTCGAGTCGTTCAGCGGCGACGTGCGCGTGCGCAACACAGGCCGCTGAGGCCGCGCGGGCGCTTCTCTGTGGGAGCCGCTTCAGCGGCGATGGTACTCACAGCGAGCTTGCCCGCTGCCGCGGGATCGCCGGCATAGCCGGCTCCCACACCGGGGGCTACAGATCCTGGTGATACTGCACGTACGGCGTGCGCGACTGGTCGGGCTCGGGGCCTGCCGGGCTGCTGGGCGCATTGCCCGACGACCATACGTTCTGCGCACCCACCGAGAGTTCGCCCCGCCATGGCAGGCGCCAGGTGACACCGAGATCGATGGCGCTCCAACGGCGATCCGGGTTCAGGCCGTTCACGGCGGTGGCTTCGGGCTGCATGGTGCGGCCCGTGATCGAGCCGGAGAGCGGGCCGCGATCGACACCGAAGCTCAGCGCCTTCTGATCGACGGAACCGATGCCGAGGAGGTTGCCCGGCAGGAGCCGGATGCGGCCGATGCTCGCGCCGAGATCGATGCCGCTGCGTGCGCCGAGGTCGACGCGGCCGTGCGCATTGAGTTCGGTACTGGACGACAACGCCCCGAAAGGAAGGCCGGAAGCCGTGCCAAGGCCGGGCAGCACACGCGGCAATGCGGCGCCCGTACCGGTCGGCCGGCTGGAACCGACACCGACACCGACGCTGTAACCCGTGCCGCGGTAGGTGGCACCGACTTCGCTTCCGACGATGCGGGGCGGCGCGCCGGGCGAGCTGCAACGATCGGTCTTCACTGCCGAAGCGCCACACGACTCGGACGAATTGATCCAGCCCTGGCCACTGACGTTGGCATGGGCCTGCACGCGGGGGCCGAGGTCATACTGGAGGCCGCTGGAAAGGAACGGACCAGCCCCGACGGGGTTGAGCGCCAGCGGTCGGGCCTGGTCCGGCCGGTCGCTGGCCGAAAGGCTGAGCCCGCGCCCCTGCTCGTCCCGCCCCGGCAGGAGGCCGGAAGCGTCCTGCTGGCTGTCCGCGCTGGCGCCCAGAAGGGGCGGCGCCGCGTCCGAAATCACCGGCGCAGCCTGTCCTGCCGTGGCGAACGGCATCAGCAGGAGCATGGTGAGTAAGGATCTGCGCATGGATAGTCTGTCGGCAGCGGCTGATATTCCCCGAGGCCCGGCTTCAGCCAGGCCGGGACGGGATCGAGTGTATCCCATTTTACTTTTTACTAACACCCCTGGAAGCCCGCTTCAGGAAACGTATCGGCTGCCGTTGACCACGATTAAGGGACGGTCCGCCGATTAGGGGCATGGGTCGGGGGATAGAGCCACGACCGCCCCATCGCGCGGCTGCGACAACGCATATAGACTGAACGAAACACAACCGGAACCCCGTCAGGCGATGATCTTCGCTCCATCCCAAAGCCCGACTATGCAGGCGCCTGGTTCCGGCGACGTCGAGCCGTTGCAGGACGCCCTGGAGCGGCTGCTCCGTGCCGCGGATGCCGAAGCGGTGCGCACCGAATGCGAGGCCTTCGTCCACTGCCTCATTGCGGGGGCGCGGGTGGACTGGCGTGCGGACGCCGAAGCGATTCCCGCCCACCCGGGGCTGCTTGAACTGGCGGTCGATCCGCAAAACGAGCGCAGCCTGGAGATCGTGGCACCGGAAGCGGATCTGGCCGCCTGGGCCGACATGCTGTCCTGGCTCGGCCGCCTTTCGTCCGCCCGCCTGCGCCAGCTCGCCGAGACCGCGAACCTCTACGAGGCCATTTCGCGGCTCGCCCTCGCCGAGCGTCTACAGCGCGCGCTCTACGCCATCGCCGAGCAGGCGGGCGCCGAGCACAACATGAAGGACATGATGAGCGCGCTCCACGGCATCGTGGGCAGCCTCATGTATGCCGAGAATTTCTTCATCGTTCTGTACGACGCACAGAACCGCACCGTCCGTTTCCCGTATTTCGTGGACACCGAGGACCAGGACATTCCCGATCCGGAAGGCATCCGTCCCATCGAGGCCATCGAGAACACACTGACGTGGCACGTGCTGCTCAGTGGCCGCTCCATGATGGGCGCCAGCAGCGATCTGGAAAAGAACCTGCCGGGTCCGCGGGTGAACATCGGCCCGCCCAGCGACGACTGGCTCGGCGTGCCCATGAAGCGCGGCGAGGACGTCGTGGGTGCGCTCGTGGTGCAGAGCTACCGCGACGATACGCGCTACACGGAGAACGACCGCGATCTTCTCACCTATGTCGCGCAGCACGTGCAGACGGCGCTGGAACGACGCCAGGCCCATGAAGAACTGGAACGCCGGGTCACCACGCGCACGGCCGCGCTGCGCGAGGCCAACCGCGTGCTCCGCCAGCAGGTTCTGCAGCGTCAGCGCGGCGAGCGCCTGCAGGCGGCTCTCTTCCGCATCGCGGAACTGGCCAACACCTCGGACAGCATCGAGAACTTCTACGCAGCGGTGCACCGGGTCATCGGCGGTCTTCTCTACGCGCGCAATTTCTATATCGCCTTATTGTCGGAAGACCAGAACAAGCTCACCTTCCCCTATTCGGTGGACGAACTCGATGGCGTGCGCGAGCCGCGCGAACTCGGCCGCGGGCTCACCGAGTACGTGCTGCGCAATGGCAAAGCCCTGCTGGCCGACCGCGACGAGATCGACCGCCTCAACCGCGACCAGGTGCTTTCCACCAGCGGCGCGCGTTCGCTGCACTGGCTGGGCGTGCCGCTCATCTGGAACGAGAAGTCGATGGGCGTGCTGGCGGTGCAGAGTTACACGCCTGAACACACCTACAGCGCCCGCGATCAGGAACTGCTGACCTTCGTCAGTTATCACATCGCGAACGCGCTGCAGCGCAAATACACGACCGAATCCCTGAAGCAGGCATACGCCAGCCTGGAGCGCCGCGTCACGGAGCGCACGCGCGCACTCGCGCTCGCCAATCGCGACCTGCGCGAGCAGATCGCGGAGCGCGAGCGCGTCGAGCGCCGGCTCAAGTATGAAACCCTGCACGACTCACTCACCGGCCTGCCGAATCGCACCCTTCTGCTGCAGCGTCTCGAGCAGGCGCTGAACCACTACCGCGAGAATCCCGGCGAGCTCTTCGCCGTGCTCTTCATCGATCTCGACCGTTTCAAGGTGATCAACGATTCCGTGGGACATCTCGTGGGCGACGACCTGCTCTTCCAGGTTGGCGGCCGTATCCGCGCCTGCCTCAAGACGCGCGACGTGGTCGCCCGTCTGGGCGGCGACGAGTTCGCGGTCCTGGTCGAGGGCATCGTCGACCCCCAGGCCGCCACGCACATCGCGGAGCGCATCATCGCCCAGTTGCAGACACCCTTCCGCCTGGGTGCGAAGGAAATCTTCACTTCGGCATCCATCGGTATCGCGCTGCCCTCTCCCGATTACACACGGCCGGAAGAACTACTGCGCGACGCCGATTCGGCCATGTACCGCGCGAAGGACGAAGGGCGCCACCGCGCCGCCATCTTCGACGATCGCCTGCGCCGCGAAGCGCTTTCCCTCCTAGAACTGGAAGGCGACCTGCGCCGGGCGCTCACCCGCAACGAGTTCGTGCCCTTCTACCAGCCCATCGTGGAACTGGAGAGCAGCCGCGTCGTCGGTTACGAGGCACTGTTGCGCTGGCGCCATCCCGAACGCGGCCTGCTGCCCCCGGGAGACTTCCTCGCCGTGGCCGAAGACACGGGCTGCTCCGAAGCCATCGACTGGCAGATCTTCGAACAGGTGGCGCGGCAGGCGCGTGCGCTGGTGGGCGACGAGGGTTTCCTCAGCATCAACGTGTCGGGCAGCCATTTCCGTTCCCCGGACCTCGATCAACGCCTGCTCGACCTGTTGGCGGAGCACAAGGTGCCGGCCCGCTCCATCCGCGTGGAAGTCACCGAGCGCGCGCTGCTGGAGAACCCCGCCCAGGTCAAACGCATCCTGGAAAACCTGCGCGATCACGGCGTGGGCATTGCGCTGGACGACTTCGGCACGGGCTACTCCTCGCTCAGCTACCTGCACCAGTACCCGATTGAAACACTGAAGATCGACCGTTCCTTCGTGACCGAACTTCCGTCCGAAGACAACGAAGCCCACAGCACGGCTGTGGTGCGTGCCATTCAGGCGCTGGCCGATTCGCTGCGCATGCACGTGATCGCCGAGGGCATCGAAACCGAATCGCAGATGCGCGTCCTGCGCCGCATCGGCTGCCGATTCGGCCAGGGCTTCCTGTTTGCGCAGCCAGCGCCGGCCAGCAAGTGGCTCGGCTCGCCGCTGTCGCTGGACGCGTAGTAGGAGCGCGCCCTGCGCGCGACATGTTTTGAGGCCTTGACCCGGAGCTGGCGCGCCAGCTTGAAAACCGAGGCGAAAAACTGTCGTACCCGACGCGGGCATAAACGCGCAGGGCGAGCGCCTACTGCAGGGTGGAGGGCGACGGCGGCGTTTCCACCTGCGTGAGCAGCCGCTCCGCGTCCACGCGATCGAAGATGTAGCGCGTGGCGCAGAACTCGCAGATCACTTCGATCTCGCCCTGCCTGTCATGAAGCGTGGCCTCCACCTCGTCGCGGCCCAGCGCGCGCAGCATGCCCTCCACGCGCTCCTGCGAGCAGGTGCAACCGAAGGCCAGCGGCTTCGGTTCGTACAGCCGCACGGTCTCTTCGTGGTAGAGGCGATAGAGAAGCTCTTCCGGACGCGTGGCCAGCATTTCGGTGGCACTCAGCGTGGCGGTGAGGTGACCGACCCGGGCCCAGGCGTCGTCGTCCTGTTCCGCCGCCGCATAACCGCCTTCGCCCGGCACCGGCTGGAGCATGAGCCCGACCGCGTGCTTTCCGTCTGCCGCCAGCAGAATGCGGGCCGGCAACTGCTCGGAGCGTTCGAAGTAGTTTTCGAGCGCCTCGCCGATCGTACCGGTGTCGTCGAGCTGGACTACGCCCTGATACCGGCCGCGGTCCGCGTGACCGATGGTGATGGCCAGCATGGCGTCGGGCAGGCTGGCCAGTTCGACCTGCGACGGCAGTGCCTGGGCGTCATACCGTGCCAGACCGCGAACGCGGCCCTTGTCCGTGCATTCGGTGAACAGCAGGCGCAACGCGCCCTGGCTCTTGAATTCCAGCGACAGCGCGCCCTCGAACTTGATATTTCCCGTCAGCAGGGCGCTGGCGGCCACGGCCTGACCGAGGGTATCGCGCAGCGCGCTGGGATAGTCCGCGCGCGAGGCGATCTCGTGCCAGCTGGCGCCCAGTCGCACCAGCACGCCACGCACGCCCGCCTTCTCGAGCATGAAGCGGTGCAGCACGTCTTCCGAGGCAAGGTTTTCGACGATGGAATCGGTCACGGCGGTCTCCTGGTGATCCGACGGAAGATGGGGACGCTCGCGGGCACCGACAAGCCTGCGGCGGACTTGCCCCTTATACTGCGCCATCCTTCGTCACAGCGCCGCCATGAGTCCCACGCCTCGTTCGCCGATACGCCGGATTCTCCGCCTGCTGGCCCTGCTGCTGCTCGCGTGGGTGGCGCTCTCCTGTCTGGCCGTCATCGTGCTGCGCTTCGTGCCCCCCTGGACCAGCGCCATGATGATGGAACGCAGGGTGGAGGCGCTCGTGCACGGTGAGGAGGATTTCCGATTCCGCCACCGCTGGGTGCCGTGGGACCGTATCTCGCCACAAGTAGGCATTGCCATGGTGGCCGGCGAGGACCAGAAATTCCCCTACCACCACGGGTTCGACGTGGATGCGATCCAGGACGCCATCGATGCCGCCGACGAAGGCAAGCGCCTGCGTGGGGCCAGCACCATCAGCCAGCAGGTGGCCAAGAACCTGTTCCTGTGGAACGGACGCAGCTTCGTGCGCAAGGGGCTGGAAGCCTGGTTCACCGTGCTCATCGAAACCTTCTGGCCGAAGCAACGCATCCTCGAGGTGTACATGAACGTCGTGGAACTCGGCGACGGCGTTTACGGTGTGGGCGCGGCCAGCGATGCGTTCTTCCACACCACGCCCGACCGGCTCGGTATCGCCCAGGCGGCAAGGCTTGCCGCGGTGCTGCCCAATCCCCGTCGCTTCCACGCCGACGCACCCAGTGCCTACGTGCAGCGCCGCGCGGAGTGGATCGCCCGGCAGGCGGCGCAGCTCGGCGGGCCGGCTTACCTCACGCGACCGGCGCCCGTGTCCGGGCGCGTCCGCTGAGGAGAATCCCATGTCGTTTTCCCTCGCCGTCGTCGTTCCCGCTTACAACGAAGCCCAGGTCATCGGGACTTTCCACGCCCGGCTGGCTGGCGTGCTCGACGGGATCGATGCCGCGTGCCGCGTCATCTACGTGGACGACGGCAGCAGCGACGACACCTGGCCCATGATCGTGGCGCTGGCCGAAGAAGACCCGCGTGTCGAGGCGCTGCGACTCTCGCGCAATTTCGGCAAAGAGGCGGCCATGACGGCGGGCCTGGATGCTGCCGACGCCGATGCCGTCGTGGTCATCGACGCCGACCTCCAGGACCCTCCCGAGCTCATTCCCGAACTGATCGCGCGGTGGCTGGACGGATACGACGTGGTGTACGCCACGCGCGGAGAACGAGACGGCGAGACGCGCACGAAAAAAATCACGTCCGCCGCGTTCTACCGGGTCATGGAAAAGCTGTCCGACACCCCTCTTCCCCGCGACACAGGCGACTTCCGCCTGCTTTCGCGCCGCGCCGTGGAGGCCATGCGGGGGCTGCGCGAGCGGCAGCGCTTCATGAAGGGGCTGTTCGCCTGGATCGGCTATCCGCAGACGTCGGTCACCTACCATCGCGACGCCCGCCACGCAGGCAACACCAAGTGGAACTACTGGCGCCTGACCAATCTGGCGATCGAGGGCATCACCTCGTTCTCCACGGCGCCGCTGCGGATGGCCACCTGGCTGGGCGTGTCCGCCGCCGGCTTCGCCTTCGTGTACGGGCTCTGGGTGATGCTCAAGGTGCTGCTGTGGGGCGACCCTGTGCGGGGCTATCCCACGCTGATGGTGGTGATCCTCTTCCTCGGCGGAGCGCAGCTTCTCGCGCTGGGCGTGATAGGCGAATACATCGGGCGGACCTACGCGGAAGCCAAACGCCGCCCGCTCTACTACATCGAATCGCGCCGTGGCGGCCTATGGCCTTCGGCGGATCGCGGACCGCCCCCACCCCAGCGATAAAATAGGCCCATGGCGGCGCACTGCGCGCCAGCCCTTCATCTTGCCGTGACTCCGGCAAGGCGGGCCGGGAGTAAACTGCGGGAACCGCGGCGGCGGCCGCGCCCAACCCGGGAGTCGAGCATGCAGCAGGTCAAGCATCTTCTTGCAGCCAAGGGAAACGCCGTTTACGCGGTGGCACCCGATGCCTCGGTGTACGAAGCCCTCCAGCAGATGGCCGACAAGAACATCGGCGCCCTGGCGGTCATCCGCGGGGACGAGCTGGTGGGCATCGTTTCCGAGCGCGATTACGCGCGCAAGGTCGTTCTCAAGGATCGCTCGTCGCGAGAGACGCCGATTGCGGAAATCATGACACCCGGCGTGGTCACCGTCGGCCCCGATGCCTCCGTGGACGACTGCATGCGGCTGTGCACCGATAACCGGTTGCGCCACCTGCCGGTGCTGGAGGGCGGCCGTGTCGTGGGCATGGTGTCGATCGGCGACCTGGTGAAGGCGACGATCTCCGAGCAGCGGGAAACCATCAACCAGCTGGAAAGCTACATCGTCGGCTGATCCGCCTTCGTGGCCTCGCTCGATTCCGGCTCGAGATCGGGCGAGGTAGCGGCACGTCTGGCCACTTCCGTCGCCACGGCGGCAAGCCCGGCGCAAACGACGCCGATGCCCGCGATACCGATGCCGATGGCGTGCAGCCCCTGAAGACCGCCGGTGACCAACAGGTCGCCGAGGCGCCATACCGTGGTCTCGATGAAGTTCTTGCCCTTGTAGCGCAGTTCGGGCGGCACGCGCGTGTAGAGCGCGTCTGCCGCGGGTTTGGCCATCCCGTACGTCAGGCCGCGCGTTCCCACCTGCACGATGGCGATCAAGGGCACCGCGAAACCGAACAGGAGCGCATTGCCTGCCCCGTGCATGGCCAGCCAGGCGAGCAATCCGAAGTTCACGATCGACGGCAGCACCAGTGCCCACGCCGTGCCGAGGCCGCGCATGAGCAGCGGCGTGAGGGTGAGTTGAAGGAGCGCGCCAAGGCCGTTGATCCACAGATCCAGCTCGGCGTAAAACGCGGTGCGGACGGCATTGTCCGTGAAGTGGGCCTTCGTGTAGTCGGCCATCAGGGCATAGGCCATGGTGGCGATGCCGTCGCTGAGCAACATGAGCAGGGCCATGTAGCGAAGGAACGGCTGCGACACGGCGGCCTTCGCCCCCTCGATGAACGAGCCTCCGAGCGGCGTGTCGTCGCCGGCATCGTCCTCTCCGTTTCGCGTGGAGAGGGCAAGCAGTGCACCGAGAGCCGCCAGGAGTGCGACCGCCGACACCACGAGCATCGCGGGCACATTCAGGCGCATGACGAGGAGACGGGTAAGCAACGGACCGGCCAACGCACCGGCCATGCCGCCGAAGGCGATGAACGGGAACACGAGGCGTGCCTGCCGGCTCCGGTACACGTCCGCCATGAAGCTCCAGAACAACGACACCACGAAAAGGTTGAAGACGCTCAGCCAGACGAAGAACACGCGGCCCAACGCCTCGGCCCCGATGCGGTCCTGCGCCACGAAGGCCGGCACGAAGGCCACCAGACACGCGACGAAGAAAAGGTAGCTGCCCAGGAGCACCCGCCGACGCGGAAAACGCGACACCAGCCAGCCGAAGACCGGCGTCAGGGCCAGCATCACCACGAAGACGATGGCGTAGAACATGGGCAACGACGACGATCCCGCCGCGCCCACCAGTTGGTCGCGCACTGGGCGCAGGATGTAGTAGGAGGTCAGTATCAGGAAAAAGGAGATGACCGATAGCGCGAGGGACTTGGCCTCGCCGCGGGCGGCATTCGGTCTCTGGTTCACGATGGCCCATGGTCCGGTGGAAGCGGCGCCCGAAGCCTACCATGCCCACGTGGCCCGTTCAGGGTCGTCAAGAGGCTATCCGTTGTCGCGGAGCGGGAAGTAAAAGACAATGCCAGGAGCCGGGGGTATCCGGTGTTCCCCATTCCGTGGCACCGCACGTGCCTCGATCCGCGAGAAAAGCATGTCGTTTCGTTCCGCGTCCCTGCTCGCCTGCGCGCTTGCCTGCGCCGCCTCTACGTCCATCGCGTTCGCCGCGACTCCGCAGAAACCACCGGTCGTCCACGTGGATCCCGCCGCGGCGAAGCTGCCGCCGGAGAGGGTCAAGGAAACAGTGGAGAATTACAAACGGTGGCTGGATGCCCTGGAAGCGCGCGACGTGGCGCCCGCCGTCGTCACTGCCGTCATCGTCGACGACAAGGTCGTCTACGAGCGGGCCATGGGCTATGCCAACGCGAAGACGAAGGAACCGGCCACCCCGGAGACCGTGTTCCGCCTGGCCTCCCTCTCGAAGGCCTTCGCGACGGGCGTCACCGCCGTGCTGGTGCGCGCGGGGTTCCTCAGCTGGGATACCAAGCTGATCGACACGATTCCCTATTTCAAGCTCAAGGACATGCAGGCGGCCCAGCAGGCTACCGTGCGCGACATCCTGGGACAGCGCCTGGGCCTGCCGCGCAACACCTACGACGCGATGCTGGAAGCCGACGCGCCCTACGAGGAACTCGTGCGCAAGCTCGACGAGGTCGACCTCTCCTGCAAGGTGGGCGAATGTTACGGCTACCAGAACGTGGCCTTCAGCATGATCGGCGACGTGATCTTCGCCCAGACCGGCGACTATTTCTTTCGCCAGGTGGAGCGGCGCATCTTCTCGCCGCTGGGCATGACTACCGCGAGTTACGGCCGCGACGCCCTGGAGTCCAGCAAGAGCTGGGCCCGTCCGCATCGCGGCACGCCACACCACTGGACACCTTACGAACCCAACGACAGCTACTACCGGGTGGCTCCCGCCGCCGGCGTGAACGCCAGCCTGCGCGACATGGAACAGTGGTTGATGGCCCAGATGGGCGCACGGCCCGACGTCCTGCCCACACCGTTGCTCGACGTGCTGCATGCACCGGAGGTAGCCACGCCTTCGGAGGAGCGCTCGCAACCCTGGCGACGCGCCCGTGTCACCGACGCTCATTACGCGCTGGGCTGGCGCGTCTTCAAATACGCCAACGAAGATCTCGTGTACCACGCAGGTGCAGTGTCGGGCTATCGCACGATGATCGGCTTCTTCCCGAAGTACCACGCGGGCGTCATCACGATGTGGAACGCCGCCGGCCCGGTTCCGGGCGGGCTCATGCCCATGGTGTTCGACAGTCTGCTGGGTTTGCCGCATGTCGATTGGGCAGGCGTCGACGGCCCGGTACGCGACGCTCCGGTCGCCAAGGCCGCGAAGGCCACCCCTGCGAAAGCCAACGCCAAGGCGACGACTTCTCCGAAGAAGAGCGCGGCGAAAAAGAAGACGGCAAAGAAGAAGCCTTGATTCCTTTTGGCGTCAACCGGCCCTGCCTCAGGTCAAGGAAAAAAAGGTTCTTCGCGGAAGTCCGGGGACGCATGCCGCATGCATCGGTTCATTCGCCAAGGCGAATGCATGTAGCCAGCGGCTGGCGCCGCCGTTGCTCGGACGGTAGGGCCAGAGCCTTCGGTGTCCACCCTCGCTGCTCAGACAGGTCCTCCGCGTTCGTGAAGGTGGGGCCGCTGGCGCGGCCCGTTTACCTATCTGGCCTGCGGCCGCTCACTTGTGCGGAACTCGCCTCGAGGGTGGACACCGAAGACTCTCCCAATACATGAGGTAGCGTGTCCGGAGAGCCGGCACGGCAGAAGACGGCAGCCGCTATTCGCGGAACAGCAATGCATCGCCTCGCCCCGCGGGCCCCGGTCAAGCACGTCGTGACGCCGGGCTGCCCCTTGTCGGGCATCTTTCGCCTGAAGCAGCGCTTGCAGGCCACCGCCTCGAACGCCCTCCGCTCTCCCATCACGCGCCCGCGCCGCTCGGGAGGGTCCTTGGTGTCCACCCTCGAGGCGAGTTCCGCACAAGTGAGCGGCCGCAGGCCGATAAGTACATGGGCCGCGGCAGCGGCCTTCCGCTACGAACGCGGAGGACCTGTCTGAGCAGCGAGGGTGGGCACCAAGGGCCCATGCGAAACGCTACGGTGCATAGCGCTTTGGCGATACCAGGTCAATGGACGCCGGGACGAGCCCGCGGAAACTACAGGCATCGACCGAACCATCTGTTGTCCCCGGTAATCCGTGAAGAACCAAAAAAAAGCCCCCGCTTGTCGCGAGGGCTTTTTCGTCTTACCGGCCGAGGTTGAACTGCAACCGTCGCCGGAGTGTTACCGCCATCGGTTCGCCGTTGCGTGTGGCCGGCTTGTATTCCCAACGGCTGACTGCGTCGATCGCCGAGCGATCGAAAACGTGCTTGGGCTGCGAGTCCACCACCGTGACGTTGCCCACGGTACCGTCGGTGCCCACGGTCAGTTCGACGTCGACCCAGCCCTCCTGGTTCGCGCGCATCGCTGCGGTCGGGTAGCGCGGAGTGACCTGGCGCACGAGTACCGCGTCGCTGATCGCGTCGGCCTCGGGTGCCGCCGGGCGCGGCGCCGGGGTGGCGGCGGGGCGACTGGCGGGTGCGGAGGTCTGCTGCTGGGCGGTACGGGCCGCCTGTTCGCGTGCCGCCGCCAGACGCTGTGCTTCCGCGGCCTGTTCGGCCTGCTGCTTTGCTGCCGCCGCTGCGTTCTGCTGAGCAAGCTGCTGAGCCTTCTGAGCATCCAGCGCCTGCTGCTGTTCGCGGTCGAGCGTCTTGCGCTGGGCATCGAGCTTGGAACGCAGGATCGTCAGCGTGTAGTTCTCGGGGTCCGCCTTGGCGAGCAGGTCGATCTCGCGCTGCGCTTCGGCGAAATCCCGCTGGTTGATCGTCTGTTCGGTGGCGGCGGCGCCGTAGGAAAAGGTCTCGCGCAACGCATCGGCAGCCACCGGATTGCCCGGCTGCTTTTGCAGCACTTT
The DNA here is from genome assembly GCF_011759605.1 of Luteibacter sp. SG786. Classification (GTDB taxonomy): domain Bacteria; phylum Pseudomonadota; class Gammaproteobacteria; order Xanthomonadales; family Rhodanobacteraceae; genus Luteibacter. The sequence continues at coordinate 665,417 of NZ_JAAOYX010000003.1, read as the reverse complement.
CATATAGAACTCGAAAGCGTTGTTACCCGCCGGGGCGACGAGCCTTTGCTCGTTCATGGCGGTGCGGGCTTCGGCCAGCAGCTGATCGACGCTGAGCGCATCCACGTTGGCGGGTGGGGCTTCGCGCGCCGCCGCCGTCTTCTGCGACGCGGTGGGTCCGGGAGACAGACCGGCCGATGCGTCGCGGTACGGTTTGATGATCAGGAACCACGCTGCGATGGCGAGAGCCACGACGATGACGACGACCGCAAGCGTGACGGGATTGACGGCACCGCGTACATGGCGGCGCGAGGAAAGGCGATGACGGGTATCCATGGCGATTCGGAACGGACTCCGCTGACGCGCGCCCCTCTATGGCTTGACGCGGAAGACCCCCCGTCCTCCGCAGCGCGATGTGGCGACAAGGTAACCGTAATGGCCGCGTGAATCCAGTTCGCCCGACTAGGAGCTTTTCGGGGCCTGAAAACGAACGACCCCGGCGAGGCCGGGGTCAAGTCTTCGAAGTGACTCCCCGCGCTGGGCACCGCGGGGAGCTAATTCGCTAACGTACTTTCTTATTGGAGATGACGCTTACTTGGCCTTCGCGGCCTTGGCGGTCTTGGTCGCGCGGACCACCTTGGCGGCGGCGACCTTCTTCGAAGCAGCCTTGCGCGGCGAAGCCTTGCGCGTGGCCTTCTTGGCGGTGGCCTTACGTACGGCCTTCTTCACCGCCTTCTTGGCGGCGACCTTACGGGTGGACGTCTTGCGAGCGCCCTTCTTCGCAGCGGCCTTCTTCGCCGGCGACTTGCGGGTAGCAGCCTTACGGGTCGCGACCTTGCGGGTCGAGGCCTTCTTCGCCGGCGACTTGCGGGCGGCGGTCTTCTTCACGGTCGACTTCTTGGTCGCCTTCTTGGCGGCCGATTTCTTGGCAGTGGATTTCTTGGCAGTGGCCATGGTTCGTCTCAGCTCCTCATCAGTTGGCAGTGGTTGCCCAGTAAAAGCGTGGAGGAACGCTTCGACCAGCAGGTCGCTGTTCGTAGCGTGCCTCAAATTGTTCACCTGGCGGCGAGTACGTTCATCGGAAAGCAGGCGGAGCACATGCAGCGGAATCGAGACTGTGATCTTGCGAACCGACCCCGCTTTCGAACCATGCTCCACATACGGTCTGATGAATTTTCCTGTTTCCATTCCGGGTTCCCCGTCGATTGACGCAAAAGCTATTCCTGAACATTTCCGCTGTCAATAAATTTTGGCACTAAATTGAAGACCTTGCGGCGGGATAGCAGCGACATCGAGTGCCCTCGGAAGGCTCGTTCGGTCGCTTAGCGGATCGCTTTCGTGTTGTCGGAACGCAAAAGACTAAACACACGCTCACGCCTATTCGGTTCAGCAAACATCATAAATAAAGGCATATTTCGTTCGTCGTGAGAAACGACGCGGGTTCTCGGCAGCGGTCTGTTTCTAATATGGGCGACGCCAGAACAACTCCGAACCGGCGCCGTTCCGGGGATGAACGAAGTGCAAATCGGGGGCAAAAAAAAATTTCCCCGGCACCCCCTCCGGGACAAAAAAAATGCCGGTCGAGGACGACCGGCATCGATTCGGGGTTGCCGAAGGGGATCAATGATCGTCGCTTTCGGCGACCTCGGCGTACTCGTCCGGCGTGAGCAGATCGTCGAGTTGCGACTTATCGCTGATCTTCAGTTTGAAGATCCAACCCTCGCCGTAGGCATCTTCGTTGATCGTTTCCGGCTTGTCGCTGAGAGCCGTGTTCACCGCGATGACTTCGCCCGACACAGGCGCATAGATATCGGAGGCTGCCTTCACCGACTCGACCACGGCCGTGCCTGCGCCAGCCTCGACCGAGCTGCCTACTTCCGGGAGCTCGACGTATACCAGGTCGCCGAGCGACTCCTGCGCATGGTCGGAGATGCCGACGGTCACGCTGCCGTCGTTTTCGACGCGAACCCACTCGTGGGACTTCGCAAACTTCAGATCGCCTGGGATTTCGCTCATGGGATAGGGCCTCGTTCGTCTCGGTACGGGTGCGGGAATGGGACACTCGATTGTACCGGTAAGTGGCTCGCGAGAAAGCCGTACCCGGCATGCTCCTAGCGCATGTCCGGCCCGGGGCTTACCGGCCTGGAGGATGTTTCCTCACAGCCAGCGGCGAACGCACCGACAGAACGCCGTGGGCGCACGGGTCTACCTTGTAGCCGCGGCCCGGTTCTGACGCCGCATCCCGATCGCCTCCCCCATCTGCGGCGATCCATTCCCTACGAACCCATCGCAGCATCCACCACGGAGCTTCCCCATGAAACGGATTCTCAAGACCACCCTGATCGCCACCGCCATGGCGCTGTCTCTCTCCTCGCCGCTGATGGCGGCCGAGGTCGCCAGCGTCGGCGAAGCCCGCCAGGAGGCCGCCCGTCATCTTGCGACACTCGTCAACGACGCTGCCTTCAACCATGCCTTGCAGGGCCAGCTGCACAAGAATCAGGCGGCGCTTGCCGATGTACTGCGCGATTACGAGCCCAAGGACGTCACCCGCGGGGAAGCTGCGAAGGAAGAGCTCCGCGACCTGGACAGGCAGGCCATTCGCTATCGCGGCCTGGACGGGGCGGTTCTAGGCCTGCTCGATCTACACGTATCCGGCACGGGCGGTCAGCCGCTTGCGAACACCCGTGGCGTCTGGACCGCGACGATCGTAAAGAACCCCGTCACCCGTCAGAAGGAACTGGTCGCCTACGACGAGCGCGGCACAGAGCGCCGCTATCCGGTCGACGCAGCACCCGACGTGCCGATGCTCGTCGTCGAATCGACCAATGCGGCAGCCCTGAGCGCGGGCATGCGGATCATGAACGAGTCGCTGCGCCAGGGGGGCTTGCAATCCGAAGCGCCACGAGCGACATCGCGGATACGTAGCTCGGCCGCATCCCAGGAAGATGTTTCCGTACTCACCGACATCTACCTGACCGATGACCGGGAACCCGACACGGCCGGCGACGCCGAAGTTTTCGCCATCGTCTCGGGGGTGAATCCCGATGGCAAACCGGAAATCGTCAATGTGGACATGCCATGGCTGGACCACGACAAGCGGTGGTACAAGCCGGGTCAGGATTTCATCACCTGGCGGAATTTCGGCGCCAATTATGTGAACGTGCAGCTCTTCGAAGACGACGGCGACTTTAACTATAAGGAGTTGACCAAAGCCGTCATCTCCGCTGTCGGTGACGTATCGCTCGTGGTCTCCCCGGGGGCGCCCTATGCGCTCATTTCCGCTGGCCTGGCCAAAATCGCCAACACGATCATCGATGTGATGCCGGGCAAATGGTTCGAGAACTCGGCGGACTACATCGACTCCTTCTATATGCTGGAGCGTGGCAGTCACTACACCCGGGACAATCCGAGAGTCGGCGCACGCGGATGGGCAAAGATCGGCCTGACACCGAGAGTGATCGTTGGTCCGGGGCTGAAGGCCTACGCGGACAAGTCCACGGAGACCGAAAAGCCGGGCAAGAACAGCCTCTGATCGAAACGCGAAAGGGCGGCTAGCGCCGCCCTTTCCTTTCCGCCACCCGGCTCTTTCAACCGGCGATGCCCGGCATGGGCTGGCCGTCGCGGACGAAGGGGAACTTCACCACCCGGACCGGCACTTCGCGGCCGCGGATATCCACGCGGACCGCGCCGAGTTCGCCGACCGGCACGCGCGCGAAGGCCACCGACTTGCCCAGGGTGGGTGCGAACCCGCCGGACAGGATCTCGCCTTCGCCGGCCGCCGTAAGCACCTTCTGCCCGTGGCGCAGCACGCCCTTGTCGTCCATGACCAGCCCGACCATCGTGCGCCGCACACCGTCGGCCTTCTGCTTCTCGAGCGCGGCGCGCCCGATGAAGTCGCGGCCCTCGTCGAGGGAGATCGTCCACGCGAGCGCGGCTTCCCACGGGGTGACCGACTCGTCCATGTCCTGGCCGTAGAGATTCATGCCGGCCTCAAGGCGCAGCGTGTCGCGCGCGCCGAGACCTGCCGGAGCGACGCCTGCTTCGCGCAAAAGGTTCCACAGTTCGACCACCCGTGCATTGGGCACGACGACTTCGAAGCCGTCTTCACCCGTGTAGCCGGTGCGCGCGAGGAACAGCGGCATGCCGTTCGGCCCCTCCACCTCGATGGCGGCGAACTTGCCCAGCTTGCGCGCCTTCTCGCGCACTTCCTCCGGCAGGAGGCCGATAAGCTTCTCGCGTGCGTTTGGGCCCTGCACGGCGATCATGCCGAACTCGGGGCGCTCGCGTACCGTGACGCCGAAGGGGGCCGCCTGCTTCTCGATCCACGCCAGGTCCTTGTCCCGGGTGGCGGCGTTCACCACGAGGCGGAAGAAGTCCTCGCGGAGGAAATAGACGATCAGGTCGTCCACGACGCCGCCGTTTTCGTCGAGCATGCAGGTGTAGAGCGCCTTGCCCGTCTTCGCCAGCTTGTCGACGTTGTTCGCCACCAGTTTGCGGAGGAACTCGCGCGTACGATCGCCGCCGAGGTCGACCACGGTCATGTGCGACACGTCGAACATGCCGGCGTCCTTGCGCACGGCGTGGTGCTCCTCGATCTGCGAGCCGTAGGCGATGGGCATGTCCCAGCCGCCGAAGTCGACCATGCGGGCGCCCAGCTCGCGATGGGTGGCGTTGAGTTCGGTCTTCTGGGTCATCGGCGTACCTTGCAGGGGATGGACGGCGGGAACAGCCTCCCATTATCCGGTCGCGAGCCGTCAAAGGCCAATGGCAACCAAGACAGGGGGCCGCCGACTCCTGCTAGCCTTGCCATCCATGGCGACGGCAACCTTCCCCGGCTCAGCAGTCCTTTCCCGCGACGCGGGCGGCGCGCGGCTGTCCCTGGCAGGCGACTGGACCCTTCCCCATTACCCGGCGCTGCAGCAAAGGGCCACCGAACTGGCCGGCTCGATCGATGCGGCAGTAACACTCGATATCTCCCGCCTGGGCGCCCTGGATACCTCCGGCGCCTTCGTCATCGCCGAACTGCTGGGCAGCGCGCGAACCCAGGCACTGGCACAAGACGAGGCGCTGCCTCCGGCGCGCCGTGCGCTGCTGAAGACCGTCGGCGACGCCATCGACACCTATTGCACCGGGGTGAAGCGTCGCCGCGACGCCGGTTTCGTGGTGACGTTGGAGCGCATCGGCCGGGCCATGCACGGCTTCTGGAGACAGACCGCCAAGCTCCTGGCCTTCATTGGCATCACCCTCCAGGGTTTCGCCGCCACGGTGTGGCGTCCGCACCGCTGGCGGGTGACCTCGCTGGTTTCGCACATCGAGCAGACCGGCCTCGACGCCGTGCCGATCCTCGCACTGCTGTCGTTCATGGTGGGCTGCGTGGTGGCCTTCCTCGGGTCTACCGCCCTGGCCAGCTACGGCGCCACCGTCTTCACGGTGGACCTCATCGGTTTCGCCTTCCTGCGCGAGTTCGGGGTGCTGCTCACGGCCATTCTGCTCGCCGGCCGCACGGCCAGCGCCTTCACCGCGCAGATCGGCTCGATGAAAGCCCGGGAGGAAATCGACGCCATACGAACGCTCGGCCTCGACCCGGTGGAACTGCTGGTGCTCCCCCGGGTGCTGGCCCTGCTGATCGCCCTCCCCATGCTCACCTTCATCGCGATGATCTCCGGTGTCGTCGGCGGTGCCGTGGTCTGCATGGCGGTGTTGAAGATGTCCCCGTCGATGTTCCTCACCATGTTCCAGGCGGACATGTCGCTCACGCAGTTCCTCGTCGGCATGGCGAAGGCGCCGGTGTTCGCGTTCATGATCGCCGTGATCGGCTGCATGGAGGGTTTCAAGGTCGCCGGTAGCGCGCAGTCGGTGGGCGAGCACACCACGTCCGCCGTGGTGCAGTCGATCTTCGTGGTGATCCTCCTGGACGCGCTGGCCGCACTCTTCTATATGGAGATGGACTGGTGACCGCCGAAACCGTCATCGAGGTGCGCGGGCTGGTGAACCGCTTCGGTACCCAGACGGTGCACGAGGACCTCAACCTCGACGTCTACCGCGGCGAGATCATCGGCATCGTGGGCGGGTCGGGTACCGGCAAGTCGGTGTTGCTGCGAACCATCGTTGGACTCGTGCGCCCCGTCGCGGGCGAGGTCAGGGTGTTCGGGGAAAACCTGCTCGCCTTGCCCGAAGACCGCCGCTCGCAGGTGGAACGCCGCTTCGGCGTGCTGTTCCAGAGCGGTGCGTTGTTCTCTTCGCTGACGGTGGCGGAGAACGTGGCCCTGCCCCTGGTGGAGCACGCGGGCCTTCCACGCATGGACGCACAGCGCCTCGCCGGAGTGAAACTGGCGCTTGCGGGCCTTCCCGTGGATGCCGGACGCAAGTACCCCTCGCAGCTGTCGGGGGGCATGATCAAGCGCGCGGCCCTCGCCCGGGCGCTTGCGCTTGACCCGGAAATCCTTTTCCTGGACGAGCCTACCGCGGGGCTGGACCCGATCAGCGCCGCGGCCTTCGACAACCTCATCGTCACCTTGCGCAACGCCCTCGGGCTTACGGTTTTCCTCGTCACCCACGACCTCGACACCCTGTACTCCACCTGCGATCGCGTCGCGGTACTGTCGCAGCGACGCGTGCTCGCTGCCGCCCCCATCGACGAGGTGGCGAAAACCGACGACGCATGGGTGCAGGCGTATTTCAACGGACCGCGCGGCCGCGCGGCCACATTCGCCGCCCATCGGGGCGGGGGCTAGGGACTCATATGGAAACCCGCGCGCACCACATCCTTATCGGACTGTTCACGGTACTCGTCGTGCTCTTCGGTCTCGGCTTCGGCGTATGGCTGGCCAAGGCGCATTCCGACCAGGAATGGAATTACTACGACGTGGTCTTCAACGAGGCCGTGACCGGGCTGTCGCGGGGCGGTGCCGTGCAGTACAACGGCATCCATCTGGGCGACGTAATGCAACTGCGCCTCGACCCGGAAGACCCACGGCGCGTGCTGGCGCGCATCCGCGTTGCCGGCGATACGCCACTGCGCCGGGACACGCATGCGAAGCTGGCCCTCACGGGCGTGACCGGCGTCGCGATCATCCAGTTGTCGGGTGGCTCGCCGGGCAGTCCGCTGCTCGTGGGGCACAACGGCGAGGTGCCCAGCATCGTGGCGGATCCCTCCCCGCTCTCGCGCATTCTCGCGAACGGCGAAGACCTCATTACCAATATCAACCAGGCGGCGGCGCGGGCGAGCCAGTTGCTGTCCAACGAGAATGTGCACGCCATCGAACGCACGCTCGACCATCTCGACAAGACCACGGGGGTCATTGCCGACGAGCGGGAGGACATCCGGGCCCTGATCGGCCAGCTGGCCACGGCGACGAAAGAGGCCAATGCGACGCTGGCCGAAAGTCGCGCCCTGGTGCACAACGCCAACGGCCTCGTGGAAGGCCAGGGCAAGGCCACGCTGGAAAGTGCCCAGCGCGCCATGGCATCCCTGGAACATTCGATGGCCACGATCGACCGCCTGCTCAACGACAACAACGATGCACTCAACGGTGGCGCCTCCAGCCTGGGACAACTCGGCCCCGCCCTGCACGAACTGCGCGACACGCTGGGTTCGCTGCGTTCCATCACCCGGCGCCTCGACGAAAATCCGAGCGGCTACCTGTTCGGTCGCGAGAACACCAAGGAGTTCACCCCATGAGCCGTGCCCGTCTCGCCGTCCCGCTTCTCTTTGCATGGCTCACGGCGTGCTCCATCCTGCCCAAGGCCGAGACGCCGCGCATCTATACGTTGCCGGCGGCGCCCGGCGCCAGGCCGGCCGCCGCGCAGCCGGTGAACTGGGCGCTACGCGTCGCCTCGCCGAATGCGCCCCGCGTCCTGGAGAATTCGCGCATCGCGGTGGTGCCGGAAGCCAACACCGTGACCGTCTATGCCGGGGCACGCTGGTCGGACCCGGTACCGAAACTCTTCCGCAATCGGCTGACGGATGGATTCCGCGACACCGGAAAGGTGCCGGCGCTGAGCACCGACGACAGCGACCTCGCCGCCGATGTCGAACTCGGTGGAGCCCTGAGCGCATTCCAGACCGAGTACACGGGTGGCAAACCCGAAGTGGTCGTGCGCTTCGACGCGGTACTGGCTGACACCCGCAAGCATCGCATCGTGGGAAGTCGCCGCTTCGAGGTTCGGGAGCCGGTGGACGGCAAGGAGGTGCCACAGGTGGTGGCGGCCTTCGGGCGGGCCATGGACAAGGTGACCCATGAGGTTGTGGACTGGACCTTGCAGACCGCGCCGGCGAAGTGATCAAACCACGCCCCTGTGGGAGCCGCTTTAGCGGCGATCCCGCGGCAGCGGGCAAGCTTGCTGCAAGCACCCTTCGCCGCTGAAGCGGCTCCCACACCCGCCATCTCTCGCCTCGATCTTCAGTTCTTTATCGAACGGAAGGTCAGGTTGATACGAGGCCCCTGCGCACGCTTCCGCGCCGGCAGCTCATGCTTGTAGAGGCGCTGCGTGGCGCCGGCCATGAGAAGCAGGCTGCCATGCGTCAGCTCGATCGCGACAGGCTCGCCGCCCGACTTCGCGCGGAAACGGAAGGTTCTCTCCGTACCGAGGCTCACCGACGCGATCACGGGCGCCGGGCCGAGTTCCGGCTCGTCGTCGCTGTGCCAGCCCATGCGATCGCTACCGTCCCTGTAAAGATTGGCGAGCACACTGTTGAACGCGACACCGCAGGCTTCCGAGGCGCGGTCACGCAGCGCCTGCAACACCGGCGGCCACGGATGAGGAACGAAACGCGTGCCGGAATAACGGTAAGTGGCGTCGGCATCGCCGATCCATGCGCTCAACCGTGGCGAGTCCACCACGCGGCCGAACATCCTTATCCGGTGTACCTCCCAGGGAAGCGATTCCCGCAGCACCACCAGCAGGCGGTCGGCCTCGGCAGCAGCCAGCCAATGCGGCGCGAACGTCACGTCGGCGCCGGGCAGGTCGATGCGGCGCGCGTCGAGGTTCAGGCGGGCTCCACCGGATAAGCCGGCTCGGCGTCCAGCGACGAGGCACACACGCCGGCAAGTTCGAGCAGGCGAAGGTCGGAGCCCCGCGCGCCCACCAGTTGCAAGCCGATCGGCATGCCGTTGGGCAACGTGCCCATCGGAATACTGACCGCCGGGCACCCGGCGAGACTGGCGAATCCGCAGAGGTCCGCCTGCGACGACGGCACAGGACCGTCCAGAGGAAAGGCCCCTTGCGGCGTGGTGGGCAGCACCAGGACATCCACCTGCGCGAAGAGGCGGCGCATCTTCAGGGTCGCGGCGTCCAGCACGAGGTCGGCGGCGGCATAGTCGGCAGCGGATTTCTTCGCCGCGAACCCCACCATGTCACGGAAGCTCGCCGAGACCGGATAGGCCTCATCCGCCAGTTCGGTGGCGAAGGTGTTGAGCATCTCCGCTTCCATGAGCAGGAGGCCGGCACGGCGGGTGCGTGCGAAATCCCAGTCGGAGAAGTCGACCGTACGGCGTTCGCCCAGCTCGCCCTGCAACTTCGCCAGTGCAGCCTCGAACACGTCGATGACATCTCTCTCCACACCGACCGCCGCGAGGTCGGGCAGGAATCCCGCGCGCAGGTTGCCCGGTTCCCAATCGGGTGGCGAGAAAGCGACGCGCCGGCGGCGCGAGCGCGCGTCGTCGGCGTCATAGCCTGCCAAAGTTTGCAACAGCACCGTGAGGTCGTCGACGCCGCGCGCGAGGAGGCCCACGGCGTCGAGCCTGCGCGCCGCGGGAACGAGGCCACGCGCGGAGATCTCGCCATGCGTGGGCTTCAGCGCGTAAACGCCGCAATAGCTGGCGGGGACGCGGATCGAACCAAGGGTGTCCGACCCGATGGCCGCCACGGCCATGCCGGCGGCCACGGCCGCGGCCGCGCCGCCCGACGAACCGCCCGCGGTGTAGCCGAGACGGTGCGGATTGTGCGTCGCGCCATGGAATGGGTTGTTGGTCGTGAGACCCAGCGCGCCCTCGTCCATGTTCGTCTTGCCTAGCAGCACGGCGCCGGATGCCCGCAGGCGGGCCACCGCGTGCGCATCTTCACCCGGCACGACCGTGCGACGGCGCATGCCGGCACGCGTCGGCACACCGGCCACGTCAAAATTGTCCTTGATGGCAAGCGGCAGACCGTCCAGGCGGCCGATCACCCCGTCGCGCCGACGACGGTCCGCCGCCAGGGCCTGCTCCTGGATCAGCGACACGCTGAAATCGACATACGCATTGAGGCGGGGGTTGAGGCGCTCGATCGCGCCCTGGTACACGTCGGAAAGAGCCTGCGGCTGGACCCGTCCTATGGCAAGCCAGTGCAGTATCTGTAGCAGGGTGGCGCGGCGCATGTCGTTATCGGCGACCGGCGGCATCGTATTCATGAACTCTCCTTGCGCATGGAAGGATTATGAACGCGATATGTGAAGATCATGCAACCCCGAGCGTTTGAAACGGCTTATTTGCCCGAATACCGGCGAAACCGGACAATACCGGGTTGATTCCGCAGCCAGCCGTTGAGTGAGCCAGCCATGAGCGAACGCGAAACCATGGAATACGACCTCGTCGTCGTCGGGGCAGGCCCCGCCGGCCTCGCGTTCGCAATCCGGACCAAGCAGCTCAACCCGGACGTGTCGGTCTGCGTGATCGAGAAGGCCTCCACGATCGGCGCACAGATTCTCTCCGGCGCGGTGATCGAGCCCGGTCCGCTGGACCGTCTGCTGCCCGAATGGCGCAAGTCACCGCCCCCGGTGTGTGTGCCGGTGACGCAGGACGAATTCTGGTTCCTCTCGGGCCCCGAGGCGGGCACGAAGAGTCCCGTCACCCCGCCGCAGATGAACAACCACGGCAACTTCATCGTGAGCCTGGGTGCCCTGTGCGCCTGGCTGGCACCCCAGGCCGAGGCGCTGGGCGTGGACGTGTTCCCGGGTTACGCCGCCGCCGAGGCGCTGATCGACGACAACGGCGCGGTGGCCGGCGTGCGCATCGGCGACATGGGCATCGCTCGCGACGGTTCGCACAAGCCCGGCTACACCGAGGGCATCGACATCCGGGCAAAGGTCACCGTGCTCTCCGAAGGCTGCCGCGGCCATATCAGCAAGGCGCTCATCAAGAAATTCGACCTCGACGCGAACAGCGACCCGCAAACGTACGGCATCGGTCTCAAGGAGCTCTGGCAACTGCCGCCGGGACGCGGCACGCCAGGCAAGGTGGTGCACACCGTGGGCTGGCCACTGCCCAGCGACGTGTACGGCGGCAGTTTCCTGTACCACCTGGACAACGATCGCGTGGCGGTCGGCTTCGTTGTCGGCCTGGACTACCCGGATCCGAACTTCTCCCCATTCGAAGCCTTCCAGCAGTTCAAGCACCACCCGAACGTGAAGGGCCTGCTCGAAGGCGGCAACATCGTGTCCGCCGGCTCGCGCGCCATCATCGAAGGCGGTTACCAGTCGCTGCCGAAAGTGGAGATGCCCGGCGCCATCCTCATCGGCGACGCGGCCGGGCTGGTCAACGTGCCGAAGATCAAGGGCACGCACCAGGCCATCGCCTCGGGCATGCTTGCCGCCGAACACCTCATGGCGACGCAATTCGATCCGGCCGGCTGGGACGCCAAACTGCGCACCTCGGCGATCATGAGCGAACTGAAGAAGGTGCGGAACATCCGCCCCGGCTTCGCCAAGGGCCTGTGGCGCGGCCTTGCCAACGCCGCGTGGGAAACGCTCACCGTCGGCCGTTCGCCGTGGACGCTGAAGAACCACGCCGACTGGTCGTCGCTCGTCAAGCTCGACAAATACGAGGCGCCGAAGAAGGACTACGTCGAGCGCACACTCGCGCCGCGCGATCGCCTCGCCAGCGTGTACTTCGCCGCCACCGAACACGACGAAGACCAGCCGGTGCACCTGAAGGTGGCCGACACGAACATCTGCATCGAACGTTGCACGGTGGAGTACGGCAATCCCTGCCAGCGCTTCTGCCCGGCGGGCGTCTACGAGATCGTGCAGGACGATGCCGGGCGCCGGTTGCAGATCAACGCGGCCAACTGCGTGCATTGCAAGACGTGCGATATCAAGGATCCGTACCAGATCATTACTTGGGTGACGCCTGAGGGTGGGTCTGGGCCGAATTATCAGAATCTCTGACCATGCGCGCGCGCCTGGGATGGCTTGCCTGGTTGATGCTCGTGGCTGCCTGTATCTGGCTGCCATGGCATGCGCTTTTCGAGGGTAACGGGCCGTTCGTCCGGCAGCTCTCTCGCTCGCTGGCATGGAAGAGTATTGCCGAATGCCTGCTTTTGCTGGGCACGGTGTATGGAAGCCTCCGACTGCGCAGGGGCGCCGTCGTGTTGGCCGCGCTCTGTACTGAGGTTTATGCGCGGCGGCATGGGGTGGATGTCACGCTAGCGCTGCTGGCGGCGTATCTGGCAGGCATGCATGCGCTGGGCCGTTGCACCGCGGGCATCCTGCGGATGTCGCCGGGTTCGACCCTCGACATTCGCCTTCGCGACACCGTGTTGGGGCTGGTCACGTGGTCGGCTGTCATCTGGACCGCGTCGTTTGCCGGTGCTGGTAGCCTTGGCGCCATCCGGGCGTTGGCTGTCGCCCTCCTGGGAGGCGCCCTGGCATTCTGGTTCTGGCGATGGCGCTCTGAGATCGCCGTGCCGCCACGTCCCGTAACACGGAGTGGCGCGCTCTTGGTGGCCAGCTCCGTAACGATCGTACTCATGCTCGTCGCCAAGTCTGCCTCAGCTGTGGATAGCGATGCGCTTTGGTACGGACTCAATGCCGACCGCACGCTTTTCGGTAACGGTGGACTGTTCCACGACCAGGGACTGGTCGCTCACGTGCATTTCTATCCGAAGCTGACCGAAGCACTGCAGGCGCCCTTCCTTGGCTTGGGTAGCGCCAGCCTCGTCACGGGCTTCAGCCTCGTCTGCTGGGCGCTTCTCGTGGTCACGTCTCGGGAAGTGCTGGGCGAACTTGGCGTCGACGGTATTCGCGCCTGGTTCGGTGCGCTGTTCGCCTGCGTCGTCCCTGCGGTCGCCGCATCGGCAGCTACACCCAAGGGCGAGGTACTTGCCGCGTGGCTATGCACTATCGGATTGCTTGCCGGCCTGCGCCTTCGCCACGGCGACAATCACCGGGACTGGTTGGGCGTCGGGATCGGTGCGGTGCTGCTCGCCCCGCTCGCACGGCTGACCACCCTTCCCTATTCGGCCACCATCTTCCTTTTCATCGCTACCGTCGCCGTGGTGCGGCGGACACGGCCGGCATGGCGTATCTGCGTTCCGATCGCGCTGGCCGCGATCGTCGGCTTCCTGGTCTGCCTCCGGACGTTTCAGCAGGCGGGCGTGGCGCTCGCTTCGCCCGATGTGCTGGTGAACCTGCAAGATCTTCTCGGTTGGCACCTGCATGACGACATCGGGCGCTACGAGCCCGTGTTCCGTACACCGTTCCCCGGCGGGTTGCTGGACTCGCTGTTCGGCCCCGCGGCATACATACATCAAGCATTGTTCTGGATGGGCAACGGCTGGATTCCGCTGCTGCTTGCCGGGTTCGCCTTGCGGGGCTGGCGCTGGTTGACGGCGCCTTCGGTCGCGTTCGCGCTGCTGGTTGGGCTGTCCATGTACGTGTTGCTGTACGCGTACAGATATGGCGGCGACGGTGCCGACGGCAATTATTTCATCGTGCCGATCGTGCTTCTGCACCTCGTGGGGTGGGCGGGCGTTTTCGTAGGGGGCCACCGCGAACCCGTACCACCGCCCTTTTCGGTCGGGGCCGTCGCGGTGGCTGCCTTTTGTCTGTTCATGGTGATAACCACGGCCAACTGGCTGCCGGGGACGGGGCGGCTCGATGCGCGATTCGACCGCACGCCGTTCGACGAATTGCGCGCCCTTGCCGGGAATCGGTTTCGGACAAGTAACCTGGGCCCGCTCGCGGCAGTCCTTTCCCATTGGCCCCCGGATAGCCGCATGCTAGGTGACATGTCGGTGGACGATGGTGGGTATTTCCCGGTGCGTTACGAATCCCTGGGCACGATCGCGTGGGCTCGCCCCCCGCTCCTTCAGGACAAGGTGGCAATCCTGAACCTGTTCCGCGGGCACGGCATTCGCCTCGTGGCGCTCGGGCGCGACCCCGTGGCCGCGGTGGGCGAACGCGTGCGGCCGGTGCTGGCGGATCTCGTGGCGCGCGGAGAAGCGCAGAAGCTGAACGTGCCGGGCAGCCCAGCGGACCTCTGGCTGCTGGAACCGGCGCAGTCGAAGAGCCAGCCCGGTAACATGGGTGGCCGGATCCGGAGGTAAGTGGACGTGTCGACCCCTTTTTCATGGCGCTACAGGCGCCTGCTGAGCATGGCGCGACGCGTGCGCGCCAGCATCGCGCTACGCGGGTGGCGGGGGACGATCGGACGGATATCCCAAGACTTCGCCCGCAGACCTGAGGTGGACGATTCGCTGAGACTGCTCCCTTTGGAGGAGGTATTTGTCGCGCTGTCGCTACCTACGTCCAGCGTGCCTCGCGTCTCGATCGTGATCCCTGTTCACGGGAAGATTGAATACACGCTTGCCTGCCTCAGATCTATTGCAAACCATCCCCCGACGGATCCATTCGAGGTCATCGTGGTGGATGACGCCTCGCAGGACAACACCGCAGCCACGCTGGCGGCAATACCTGGACTCCGGCTGCTCAGCAATGAACAGAACTTGGGCTTCGTAGGCAGTTGTAATGCTGGCGCCGCCGCAGCACGCGGCGCGTTCCTGGTCTTCCTTAATAACGACACCCAAGTAACCCGCGGTTGGACCGAGGCACTGCTTCGATGTTTCGACCGTCATCCTGATGCAGGCATAGCGGGCAGCCAGTTGGTTTACCCCGACGGGCGGCTTCAGGAAGCCGGGGCGTGGGTGTTCAGCGATGCGTCGGCGTGGAACATTGGCCGCTTTGACTCACGTAGAAATCCCGCGATGCGGTATTCCCGGAAGGTCGACTATGTATCTGGCGCATCGCTTGCCATTCCACGCGACCTTTTCGAAGAATTGGGCGGATTCGACCCAAGGTACGCCCCCGGATATTACGAAGATACGGACCTCGGATTCGCGGCAAGAGCGGCGAACCGTTCCGTGTGGTACGTGCCTGATAGCGTGGTGATCCATGCCGAAGGCATAAGTTCGGCGGGCATCGTCGAAAGCGGCATGAAACGGTTTCAGGAGATCAATCGGGGAAAGTTCGCCGAGAAGTGGCGGGATGCGTTGCTTAGCCAGCCCACGCCAGGAACTGGTCTGGCTGCGGTGGACCGTGCACACCATCGGGGCAACATCCTGGTGGTCGACACCATGACCCCGGACGCATCCCGCGATTCGGGCTCGCTCCGCATCATCAGCATGATGCGATTGCTCGTCGGAGAAGGTTGGCATGTCATGTTCGCGCCTGACGACGGGCACGCGGAAGAAGGAGCCATTCGAGACCTCGGGTCGCTGGGAATCGAACTACTGGTAAAGCCTTGGATGGCTAGCCTACCGGCGTGGCTTGCCGCCCAAGGCCACGACCTGCGCGCAGCTATCCTCTGCCGCCATACCGTCGCGGATCAATACGCAGGATTTGTGCGCCGCCATGCGCCCAAGGCGAAGCTCATTTTCGATACCGTCGATCTCCATTTCCTCCGCGAGGAGCGTGCAGCGGAACGAAGCGGCAACTCGGCGCTTGCACGACAGGCGGAAACCACGCGGCGTCATGAGCTTGCCCTCATCCAACGTGCGGATACGACTTTCGTTGTCAGCGAGTATGAACGCGACATGCTCGCGCGACTGGTCCCCAGCGCGCGCGTCGATCTCCTATCCAATATCCACGAAGTTCATGGCCGGCAAGCTGGCTATGCCGGCCGCCGCGACCTTCTCTTCATTGGTGGCTTCGGACACCCGCCGAATGCCGACGCGATGCGCTGGATGGCCTCTGAAATCCTTTCCGAGCTACGTCTCCTGGATCCGAAGGTACAAATCCTCATCGCAGGCGATGTGCCCGAAGGCGAGCGGCGTGCGCTCGAGGAGTCCGGGCTCGTCGTGCTTGGTCGTGTTCCGGATCTCGCGCCCCTCATGAACCGTGTGCTGGCATCTATCGCTCCGTTGCGTTTTGGCGCAGGAGTGAAAGGCAAGGTCAACATGTCGATGAGCCACGGACTCCCTGTGATCGGGACGACGGTGGCAGTAGAGGGCATGCGCTTGACTGACGGAGTGGACGTGCTGGTGGCGGATGACGCCACGGCCATGGCGAATGCTTACTCGCGGCTCGCCAATGACGAGGCGCTCTGGACCGGCATCTCAGACCTCGCCCTCGAGAACGTCCGCAAGCACTTTTCCGCCGATGCCGCACTCGCCGCGCTTAACCGCGCGATACTGTAATCATGTCGCCGAACCATTTTTTACGCAGCTTGATCTTCCGCGGCCTTAGGCTCGGCTTTCGCTTGACGCCGCTACCCACATCGTTGCGTGACAGGTTACGCCAGCGGTTCCTCGACCGACATGGCGACCTTATCCCGACCGGTCCAAAAGGCAAGCCCGCCGTACACACCGCCATCCGTGCGTACGATCACGCAGGCCATCGCACGCTTGGATTCATGTCGCGTCACGCGGGCCCATTGCCCGTCCCGATGCCGGCGACCCTCGTGGCGTTCTATCTTCCGCAGTTTCATCCGATTCCGGAAAACGATGCATGGTGGGGCCCTGGGTTCACCGAGTGGCGCAATGTGGGGCGTGCGTTACCGCAGTTCCAGGGCCACGCCCAGCCGAGGCTCCCGGGCGACCTGGGCTATTACGACCTTCGCGTGCCCGAAGTGATGCGCGAACAGATGAAGATGGCTCGCGAGTACGGCATCGGCGCTTTTTGCATGTATTTCTACTGGTTCGCCGGCCATACGCTGCTCGAAAGCCCGCTCCGGCAATGGCTGAACGATCCGACCCTAGATCTGCCGATCTGCCTCTGCTGGGCAAACGAGAACTGGTCGCGCCGCTGGGATGGCCGCGCCGACGACGTGTTGATCGGACAAGCGCATAGTGCCAACGACGACTTGGCCTTCATCGGCTACGTATCCACCTATCTCCGTGATCCCCGGTACCTGCGCGTAAATGGCAGGCCGATGCTCCTGGTTTATCGCCCCGGTCTCCTGCCCGAACCTCGCGCAACTGCCGAACGCTGGCGTCAGTGGTGCCGATCGAACGGGCTGGGAGAAATCCACCTGGCTTATGTGCAGAGCTTCGACAACGTCGACCCGTCGACCATCGGTTTTGACTCGGCAGTGGCGTTCCCTCCCAACAATGTAAGCCTGGAGCCGGTGACGGCGGAGTACCGCCTCCTCAATAGCGAGTTCACCGGGCAGATATACGACTGGAGGGAACTAGCCTCCTCTGCCATGGCGGCGGATGATCCGCCTTATCCCCTTTTCCCTGGTGTAAATCCAGGGTGGGATAACGAGGCCCGCCGCAGTGGTCGCGGCAGGAGCTTCGTGCGCAGCACACCACGGCTCTTTGCGGAATGGACGCGCTCGGCCGTAGCTACGGCGCGGCGGCGGGCCCCCGAATCGCCACTCGTCTTCGTGAACGCATGGAATGAATGGGCTGAAGGCGCTGTCCTCGAGCCCGATACTCGCCATGGCTACGCTTGGCTCGACGCCATAAGGCGGGCGTTGCAGCCACCCACGCCGCGGCAGGCTCGCCCCTGCGCAGTCATCCACGTGTGGTACCCCGATCTCCTGGAAGAAATAGTCTCCGCCCTTCGCGCAACGGGCCTGCCGTTTCGCACGATCCTCACCGTTCCCAGCGAGCGCGAGAAGGCAGTTCGGGCGGAAGTGGACAGACTCGGCCTGGAGGCCGAGTTGGTCGTTTCGCCCAATCGAGGGCGTGACATCCTTCCCTTCCTGCGACTCGCCGGACGATTGCTCGATGAAGGCGAAGATGTTGTCCTCAAGCTGCATACCAAGCGTTCGACGCACCGGCAAGATGGGGCGGCGTGGCGTTCCGAGTTGCTGGAAAGGCTCGCGGCGCCCGACCGGGCGGCGGCGATCGCGCGGGCGTTTGCACAGGATCCGATGCTTGGGCTCGTGGCGCCGGAAGGACACATCCAGCCACTTAGCTTCTACTGGGGTGCAAACGCCGAGACCGTGAAGTACATCTGCGCGCTTATAGGAATTCCTCAGCCGGAGACTGAAGCCGATACCTTCGTGGCCGGCAGCATGTTCTGGTGCAGGCTTTCGTCCCTCGCGCCACTGCTGGATGCCCCCTGGTCCGTCGCAGACTTCGAGCCGGAAGCCGGCCAGGTCGACGGGACGATGGCGCACGCCGTGGAACGCGTGGTGGCGCTGACCGCCCGATTCGGTAGTTTCCGGATGGCGTCCGCCGCTGCCATCGTTGGTGCACCGGATCCCAAACAGCCGTACCCGTACGCTCGTCGGAGTTGACCCGACGGCTGAGCCTCCACGCTTGGTGACTGCGGATTGCCGGTCGAACCGGTCCAAAAGGCGTCGCCGGATAGGGCCGGTAGGCTTCGCGGTCGCCATTTGAGGGGGCCGAGGCTACAATCGCCAGACTAAGCGCCCGACCGCGTGTGGGCGCTGCCCGCACATTAGGAACTCGCTTAATGAAGATTCTGGTCGGCTACAAGCGCGTCGTAGATTACAACGTCCGCATTCAGGTAAAGCCGGACGGCACTGGCGTAGTAACGGACGGCGTCAAGCTCTCCGCGAACCCGTTCGACGATATCGCCCTCGAGGAGGCTCTTCGGCTCCGCGAGAGGGGAGTGGCCGAGGAAGTGGTGGTTGTGGGCATCGGCCCAGCCGATCTGACCGCCCACCTGCGCAACGGTCTGGCGATGGGTGCCAACCGCGCCATCCACGTGCAGACCGCCGATGCCGTTTCGCCGCTGACCGCCGCTCGGACCTTTCTCAAACTGGTCGAGAAGGAACAGCCCGGCCTCGTGATCCTGGGCAAACAGGCCATCGACGACGATGCCAACCAGACGGGCCAGATGCTGGCCGCGCTCTGGGACCGCCCGCAAGCCACGTTCGCCAGCAAGGTGGAGATCGCCGACGGCAAGGCGACCGTTACCCGCGAGGTAGACGCTGGTCTCGAGACGATCGAAGCCGAGCTTCCGGTTGTGATCACGACCGACCTGCGCCTCAACGAACCGCGCTTCATCAAGTTGCCGGACATCATGAAGGCAAAGTCCAAGCCTATCGACGTTATCGAGCTGGGCTCTCTCGGCGTCGACGTGGCCGACCACATCAAGACCATCCATTACGCCGCTCCGCCCAAGCGCAGCAAGGGCGTAATGGTGAAGGACGCCGCCGAACTCGTCACGGCCCTTAAGCAGAAGGGCTTGCTGTAAGGCAGCCGACCGGAGAATCAACATGACCAAGATCCTCGTTATCGCCGAACACCTGGGCGGCAAGCTCAACGGCTCCACCGCCCGCGCCGTCAGCGCCGCCGCCGCCGTGAAACCCGACGCCATCGACGTCATTGTGCTGTCCGACGCCCCGGATGCCGTGGCCGCCGAGGCGGCCAAGATCGATGGCGTGAGCAAGGTTCTGACTATTGCCCGTGCCGAGAACGCGCATAGCCTCGCTGCGGTCTATGCACCGCAGATCGTCAAGGTGGCATCCGGCTATACCCACGTTTTCGTCCCTTCGACGACCTTCGGCAAGGACCTCGCTCCTCGCGTGGCCGCCCTGCTGGGCGTATCTCAGGTCAGCGACGTCATGAGCGTGGAAGGCCCGCATACATTCAAGCGCCCGATCTATGCGGGGAACGCCATCGTGACCGTCGAGGTGGACGCGACCTCGACGGTGGTCGCAACGATCCGCACAGCCTCTTGGGCAGCCGCTGCCTCGAATGGCTCCGCACCGGTGGAGCCCCTGAACGTCGAGCCCCTCCTGCCCTCGCATACCCGATTCGTGAATCTGCAGCAAGGCAAGAGCGATCGTCCCGATCTCCAGGGTGCCCCGAAGGTGGTGTCCGGTGGCCGCGGCGTGGGCTCGAAGGAGAACTTCGAGATTGTCTACAAATTCGCCGACAAGATCGGCGCGGCAGTCGGCGCTTCTCGCGCCGCCGTGGATGCAGGTTACGTTCCGAACGAGTTGCAGGTGGGCCAGACCGGCAAGATCATTGCGCCCGAACTCTACATTGCCGTCGGTATCTCCGGCGCGATCCAGCACCTGACCGGCATCAAGGACGCGGGGACGATCGTCGCGATCAATAAGGACGGCGAGGCGCCGATTTTCGAGATCGCCGATATCGGCCTGGTAGGCGATCTGTTCAAGATTCTGCCCGAGCTCGAAGCCGCGATCGGCTGAGACAGCTTCTATGTGGCGCCGCGCACATTACGCGCGGCCGCCGCAAAGGGCAAAGCCACGAGGAATACGATCAGATCGCCGCCGAAGGTGGCCAGGCGGAAGGCCGAAACGCACGTCAACGTGGCCTGCTCACCCAAAGCCGCGCCGAACAGCGCGAGGAAGACCGCCTCCCTCACCCCCACCCCTGCGGGGGCACCGACGACGACAAACCCGGCGATCCAGCTCGCAGCTACGCCCGCAAACATCGTCAGCCACCCGGTCGTGGCGAAAATCTCGGCGCCAGCGACGACGCGGAACGTGATACCCATCATACCGAAGAACGCGAGGTGCAAGGCGAAGGCCAACGCGAACCAGCGCGGCGAAACCTCGATGCCGCCACCTAGCGTTGGCGCATACCGATGCAGCAACCAGCCTGCGAACGTGAGGCCCGCTACGACGACAATCCAGATCATAGGTGCATTGACGGGCACGTAGTTCACTGCCAGGGGAGCGGCCCATATCAAAGCCGCGCTCACCAGTAGAGCAGCCTCCAGCAGTGCGCACAGGACAAGAAGGCGATGCGATAAGGCGTGCGCTCGCAACATCGCATGGCGCCCCAGATACTGAAGCACGCTACCGGGAAGGTACTTGCCGAATTGGGATACCGAATAGATGGTGAGCGTATGGGATGCAGGAACGCCGTTCGCCCCGAGAGCACGCAGTAGCGCATACCACGCGATGGCCAACAATACGGTTGAAAGCACGTACAGCAGCGCGCCTCCTGTTATCCGGAACCACCACTGTTGCGCATCCGGCGCCGTAGTCAGCTGTGCGACCACATGCGTACTGGCCATGCGGTGCAAGACCCACCCCACGCAGACCACGCACGTGATGCCGCCAGCTATGTTGGCGATCTTCTTAGCCCGCGACACGACACAGAACCATCGTCCACGGCAGCGGCGAACGAACGGCAATGATCTCGAAGCGACGGGACAACATGTCGACGAACGCTCTGCGCGACCAATGCTTTATGTGCCCAGGTGTATTGCCGAGATCGGTCAGATACCGTAGTCGCGCGACATTGAGAACGCGCCAGATAGGCTCACGCGGTACGCTGACCAACAGATAGCCGGTGGACAGGCGCGACAGTGCATCGAGAGCCGAGGACGTATCGTCGAGATGTTCCAGCACTTCGCAACAGACGACCAAGGGTGCCGCGCCCATCCACTGGCCCGACTCTTCTATGCCGCAGTGCTCGAACTGCACGGCGACACCTGCACGCGCCGCTCGCGCGCGCGCCTCGATAATGGCTTCCTCGGCTATATCACAACCGGTCACCTCGATGCCCTTGCGCGCAAGACGAATCGACAGCTCACCTTCACCGCAACCGATTTCGATTGCTCGATCACCAACTCCGGAGAGGAGCACAAGATCGTCGAAATCGTTCATGAAGCCGCGCATCATCCAGCGAACCAGAGGATTGCGCGCAGCATACTTATCGTAGTAATTGCCGGCCGGTTGGAATACAGGAGGCGGTGTCATGAAATACATGTCACTTGGTTAGTTCGCAGAATTGTAATATACCGTCATTTGTAAACTGAATATCAGGTCATGCGTTACTAGCCAGGGGTCGTGTGCCGCGACCTGGCGGGCAGGGGAGCTAAGCTATGCATATCTACACCGGCTGTCTCGCGAGAGAATCGCAAGGGGACGACTTTCGACCACGAAAGCTCATCATCCAGATTCCATGTCTGAACGAGGCGGCGACGCTGCCGATCGCTCTGGCAGCGTTACCTAGGCAGGTAGAAGGATTCGATATCGTCGAATGGCTGGTCATCGACGATGGATCAACGGACGATACGGTGGAAGTCGCGAGCAAGGCAGGTGTCGACCACATTGTTTCACATCCCTGCAACCGTGGGCTCGCGGCCGCTTTCATGACCGGTATCGAGGCCGCCATCGCCGCAGGCGCCGACGTCATCGTCAATACCGACGCCGACAACCAGTACCACGCCGACGACATTCCCCTGCTCACCGGGCCGATTTTGCGTCATGAAGCCGATATGGTGGTTGGTGCTCGCCCCATCGCGGATACTGAACACTTTTCCCTTCTGAAAAAAAAATTGCAGGCGCTCGGCAGCTGGGCCGTGCGTATGGCCAGCCGCACCGCAATTGCCGATGCACCTAGTGGTTTTCGCGCGATAACGAGAGAGGCCGCGCTTCGCCTCAATATCTTCGGAAATTACACTTATACGTTGGAAACGCTCATCCAGGCAGGGTTGAGCGAGCTTCGCGTCATTTCCGTTCCTGTGCGGACGAATCCCGACCTGCGTCCCTCGCGCCTAGTTCGCGGCATCTGGAACTACGTCTTTCGTTCGCTTGGCACGATTCTTCGCGTCTTCATCATCTACCGCCCGTTCGTGTTGTTCGCGGGCGCCGGCGCAATCTGTCTGGCGATCGGCCTGGGATTGGGCGTGCGCTTCCTCTTCTTCCTGTCGACCGGCGACGGCCAGGGACATATCCAGTCCGTCGTGCTTTCGGCCTTGTTGCTGATCCTCGGCGCGCTCGTATTCATGATGGCGCTGATCGCCGACCTTATCGCGGTCAACCGCAAACTCTCCGAGCAGATCCTCGTCCGTGTTCGTCGACTGGAGCAATTCGGCGTGACGACGGACACGTCGCAAGCAGCAGAAATCGACTCGGACGCCGTGCGTTGAGTGCGGCGTTCAAGCGTCACCTCGGCCACCTTGCCATCGGCGCCGGCCTCATCCTGGCAATCCTCGTCTACAACGCCATCCCCGGAAGGACGGTGCCGGGGCTGGGCCAGCCTTTGTGGGTTACCACGTTCGCCCAGTCGATCGCCAACCAGAACCTGCTGGCACTGACCTCCAACAATACGGGTGCGCCACTGCCGGCCCCCATGGCGTTCGGCCTGCCGGGTGCCTATTCACTGGCGCTCCTGTTACGTGTGGGCATGGCGGCGCCAACGGCATACGCGCTCATGTGCGCGGCATGGCTGGCTCTAGCGTATGTGGGTGCCATTCGCCTCGCCGTCCGGATCGGGCTCACACCGACGCGTGGTGCCTTGCTGGCCACGGTGTGGCTGTGCCTGCCGATGATCTGGGGCCACGCCGGTTATTCAATGCTCTCCATCGGATTCGCACTGCTGCCAGCGTATCTTGTTCCAGTATTCGATGCCGGACAGCCAAACACCAGACAGGGAATCAGGCGGCGGGCATTGATCGCTCTTCGCCTCTTGATCGTTGGCACGATCGCCGCATTCATGGATGGCTATACGTTCGTCATGTACGCGTTCGCTTCGATGGCCTGGCTGGCTTCGAGCATCTTCGCCGATTGGCGTGCACGTCGGACGAAGCAGTGGTGGAGCATCCTCGCCCAAGCAGGTGCGTTGATCGTGGCGGCTTCGCTTTATCGGCTATACATCGGTGGTGCCGGCTACTGGATTGCACCGCTTTCCGCGTTCAGAGGTTGGGGCATCGACCTGGCATTCCTGGTACAGCCGACGAGCGGCACCAGCTGGCTGGGCGACCTCCTTCATGTCGGCCAGCATCGCGATATCGACCTGTGGTTCGGAGATCGTTCGGTCTGGGATACCACCTTCGCGTTGCCACTGCTGCTTGCCAGCGTTATCGCTTGGCAAACGGCGGTCTCGCGAGAGGGCTGGCGAATGGCCGCCCTCGCGATGCTCGTGTTCGGCGTATACATGTCGCTAGGGCCATCGCTGAAGGCATGGTCTCGTCGCACCGACGCCACCGTCATGGCCGATGGGAACCCACGTTTCATGCCCGAGTCCGCCGCCCGCATGCCCACCGGATCCGGCTGGGCATCGGCGCACCTCCCTGCGCTGAACAGCATGCGTGCCCCTTATCGCTGGCTCGGATTGGGCATGCTTGGCATGTGGCTTGTCCTGGCGCTGAGTCAACGACAAGGCAAGAGCAGTCGAGCTGCGCACGTCGCGACATGGATCGTGCTCCTCGTCAGTCTGCCGCCGCCATCGGTCCGCTTCGCGGATGGCCGTGGATATCACGCGATGTGGCATCAGGTCGACCATGATGTCCTTAAGCCCTTTCGCAAAGAGGTACCGCCCGGCAGTCTGGTAGTCGGCCTTCCGTACAACAACGATTTTCTGCTTGGCTATCTTGCGGCAAAAAGTCGGGTGAGGACATACAACACGGGCGGCGACAAGAATATCGCCCTGGCGGCACCCCACTGGCCTGCGCCTATGCGCGAACTCGAGCCGGGCCAGTTTCCAGTTAACCTGCTGGATACAGCGGAACGCCTGTTCATAAGCGACGCCGCGACGGCATTGATGATTCCGCTCTACCAAGAACCGATCGCATCGCACGCGTGGCCTTGCTTACCAGTCGCCGAGATGGAGGTATCAGATGAAGACGATGCTCCCACGAACCGTTGCCCTGCAGCGATCGCCCAGAATGTGGAGCACCTGCTCGGTCCGTTCAATGGAATCCCGGGTTTCCGGATTGTCCACACTCCGTCGTTCATACTGATAAGTCCCGAGCCCGACTTTCGCGACCCACGCAAGCGCGATGAGAGGTTGGCTGCCCGGCTCACAGCCCCACCTGTATATCCACTCACCCCTGCAGACATGACACAAGGAGTCGCATCCCAAGCACTACTGGCCGGGTGGTCTCCGGTGGAAAGTGATCATGTCTGGTCATCCGACCAGGCAAAACTTCGCCTTCCTCTACCGCGCGACTGCCAGACGCGGACCTGCACGATCAAGCTTGTCTTTCATACCTATGCGGCCAGTCAACTGCATCCGAAAGATGTGACGCTGCGAGCGGACAACGCGACTGTCACCGAGAGTATCCGTGACGACAGCTTCCACGACATCACCATTCCGTTGAGCGGCCCAAGCAAGCTCGCCACCGTGGGTATCGAGGTTCACGGCGCGACGTCGCCGTACGCACAAGGCGAATCCGAAGATAGACGGGTGTTGGGCATCGCGCTTTTCCGGGTGGAAGTAGGCTTCGCCGCTGCGCCTCAGTGAATAGGTTCGCTCGGCGGAGACTCGGCATGAGTCTGTTCGCACCGCCAGGCCACGGTTTCCTGCAGGAGGCAGATCTTTACCCTTGCCGTGCCGGGCGGAAGTTCGGCGGGAATGTGGACGTCGACGCCGGCGGTGCTGCCTGGTGGCACGACAGCCTGGAAGTATCCACGACCCTCAGCTGGTAAACGATGACCACTGGCATCTTCCGCGAAGGCCCCGATCATCAGCGGCAGCGAACCGTCCGACGTCAGACTCACGGTCCCGTGATTGGCCACTCTCACCCGTACCTCGCAGCCGCCGCAGGGCGTGACTGAGGCTGGCCAGATGCCTACGTTCAGACTGTCGGCATCTACGGGAGAATCAAACCCCGGGAGTCCCTTTATAACGGTAGTCAGGATGTCGGTATCGTAGGCCAGGACGACGAATCCCGCCTCGGAATAGCGGTTGATCGGCTTGCCTACCGTCGATTCGATGCGCTCCAGTACCTCCGGCGTCGCCTCGGAAGCGTCGAGCACGATGGCCTGGCGCGATCCACTCGTCCCCTGATGGAAATATCTAGGCATGTGATGCGCGAACGGGCCGAAGCGGGGAGCTATCGACACCGGATATCCCTCGACGGAACCGCCGGAAAGTACCGTAATGACGTGCGAGTACCAATAGGTCGAAGCAAACGCACCGATATGCTCACGCTCTAGCAGAGCTGCAAGCGCGAGGCGCTCGCGATAGCTTCCACCGAGCCCCGTTGCATTCATGTCGCGCTCGATGGACCACTGCGCAGAAAGCGCTACGGCGAATAGCGCTGTCACGGTCGCAAGAGTACGCCTACGGGAACCTGGGGCAGACGACGGGAGCACAATGGCCACCACGGTCACCAGTGAGTTCATCATGGCAAATGTCAGGTAGCGTAACTCGCCGGTACCGAGGAACAACGAAGGTGCGAAGACCAGCGCTGCGATGGTCACGCCATACATGGCAATGGTTGCCCATGCGAATGCCACCACGCCTGGGGCGTACCGCCACGCGCGCAAGACGATAGCGACAGGGGAAGCCGCCATGGCCACGGCCAAGATCCACAGACAGGCTTGAACCAATCGCCGCCAGGGCGACAACATCGGCCACTCGACACCAACGCGCAGATAGTCGAACCATGCGTACGGAAGCATGATGAGGTGCTTCCACATGTCCGCCGGGGTGGACAGCCCCAGGCGAGCTGCTGCGTTGAAATTGTGGATATGCGGCATGATCGCATAGCGATTCACCACCAGGCCGAGCGCCGCCCCGCCCAGCATCGCGACCATGATCGGATGCAATGTGCCGCGCAGGCGATCGCCAATATTGCCCTCACCTCGCAGCAGGCTGAAGACAATCCAACCTCCGGCGACGGGGACCACGATGCTGATGACGCCGCGCGCCGGATTGCACATGGCACCCAGGAGGCCCATCGTCGCAGCCACGGCCAGCCACTTCCACGACTGCCTGTCGGCTCTCCCCAGACTCCGCGCGGCAACCGCCGCGGCCGCGCTCAGGAGTAGGGAAAGCGCGGCCCACATCGAATAGGCACCCTGAGCCACGGTGAACTCGAACGACGCAGCGCATAGCCCTGACGCAACTAGGGTGGCACTCAACCATGCACCACGCCAATGGCCGAGCACGGCCCTGGTGGCGACGAGGGTCGCAAGAACCAGGCTGATATATGCAAGCCAGTCCGCGAGGGCGTTGTTGAGGTAGGTCAAGCCGGTCGCCGGATAGAGCAGTTCCGAAAAGATCTGCGGTCCGATGAAGAAAAGGTCGCCGTTTGCGTACACCCACTCGCGCGGGATGACATGTCCTTCGGACCAAGCCTGACGAGCGAGGATGGTTTTCAAGGCACCATCGCTGTGGAACGTGTAGCGGTAGTCGCCGAAAAGGGTCATCGACACCATGGCGACCGCCGCCAGCGCGCATGCCACGTACAGGAAGACGGCCACGCGGGACGGCGTCGATAGCGGGGATGCCACGCCGGTGGTGCGCCGTGCGCGTGAATGATCGTTGGATGCGTCCATGGAAATCCGAAGGTGGAGCTGCTTATGCCGCCTTGGTACAGACCGTTACGGCAAGCGAATAAGGGATGTAAAGCATGTCGTGGCGAACTTCGGTCACATGACCCTGGAACCGGGCCGGCACCAGAGCCTCATATGCCTCCGGAGTACGCACGTGTTGCCCACGATCGCGTTTAATCAACTCCCGCGCGATCCGTGCCTGTCCTTCGACCAGGGTGGGATCGACCGTAATCAGGCGACCGCCTGGGGCAAGGCGGTCATGGAGGTTTTCCATCAGACGTCGTGCGCTTTCATCGTTGATGTGATGAAGGACGCCGAAGACGATGGCCAGGTCGCACGGGGGCATGGCGTCCGGCGCCATCTCGTTGAGATCCGCACAAAGAAAACTGGAGTTCGGCCGCCCCGCGTGCCGCTTCTTCGCGGCATCGATATAACTCTGCGACAGGTCGAAACCGAAGTAGTGCGACGATGCCGGAAGGAAAGTCAAGATATCGGCGGTACCGCATCCGACGTCGACTACGATGTCCGACGAGCCCCGGGATACGTACTGCTCACAGACCTTCCGTTTCGACGCAACTGCGCCGACGACCGTCTGGAACGTGTCGTAAACGATTGGGAGCGAAAGAACCCTACGAATGCCGGTGGTAATCTGATCCATCTGCTGACCTCTGAAAGTACGCTTGAGATACGTTGAACAATTGCTGCTTCGCGGTTACAGACTCAACGATCGCTACGCAGGATCCAGCGGGACAAGAGAAAAACGAACGGAATAGTGCCGCCTACCGAAACCACATACGCCAGCCAAGCCGGCCAACCCGCACCATCGACAAAGATACGCAGCAATACGAGACTGGCGAAAAACTGGACCAGGTAGACGAATGGATAAGCGAGTGCGGACCGCCAGGTGAAGCGCTGGCGAAAAACGAATCGTGCGTTGACTACATATGCGAGCGCAACTCCAAACACGTACGACCCTGCATAAGCGTTCTGGTAGGTGAATATGCGCAGCAGCAGCAGGAAACATGCGTAGCTGAGGACCGCGCACAATCCACGCACGACGACGAAGCGGACGAACTCGCTACCGGTCCAGGTGGACGGATGCAGCCAGCGGCGCACGACTGAGCGCCGCGTCACATCGACAGCGGTCATGCTGCCACCATCAGGCATGCCGATGGAGCGCCCGCCATGGCTCAGTGCCTCTCCTGCGGGGCTGTCAGATCGCTGACGACAAATACGGGCTTGCGATAGGTCGCCCCCATCAGACGACCGATGTATTCACCGATCAGACCGAGAATTGTGAGCTGGACTCCGCAGGCGAACAGGATGACCGACATTACCGAGGTGTAACCGGGCTGGTCGATGATTCCGGTGAGCCGACCCCACAGGAGATAGACGATGTAGAGAAAGCTCATCGCTGCCAGGACCATACCGCCGTACGTGGCGATGCGCAGCGGCACATGCGAAAAGGTAACGAAGATATTCAGGGCGTGGGCGACAAGCTTCTTGAACGTGTAGGCACTTTCGCCGTGCCGGCGCTCTCCGTGTTTTACCTCAACTGTGGCGACGCTGCTGGTGATCCAGGACAGCATGCCATCGATGTAAGGCCTGTTCAGACCGAAGCGCGCCAGTTCGAGCGCGATGGGACGGTGGATGGCGCGAAACGACGTGTAATCCGAGTTCATGTCGGGAAAGGCGCGAGTCAGGCTCCAGCGCATCAGTTCCGAGCTCAAGTTGCGGAAACGATTATGCGTGCGCACTGGAAAAACACCGTAGATCAACGGCTGCGCCGGCTTGCCTACAGCCAGCAAGGATGGAATTGCTTCAGGCGGATGCTCCAGATCGTCGTCCATGGTGACGATCCACTCGCCTGACGCATGCGTGATGCCGCAGATCGTCGCCGCGTGCTGTCCGAAGTTTCGGCTGAGCCGGACACCGCGGACATGGTCGTCATACGAGGCGATGTCGGAGATCACTGTCCAGGCATCGTCCGGCCCATGATC
Source organism: Luteibacter sp. SG786 (assembly GCF_011759605.1). Lineage (GTDB taxonomy): Bacteria > Pseudomonadota > Gammaproteobacteria > Xanthomonadales > Rhodanobacteraceae > Luteibacter. Next base: position 636,055 of record NZ_JAAOYX010000003.1, on the reverse strand, counting down.
GTCGACAAGGATGACCTCATAGCTGAGTCCTGCCTCACGCATGACCGTGCCCACGCGGGCGCAGAGCTCAACGAGCGCGGCAGTGCCGCCGTAGACCGGCACCACGATGGAGACATTAGTAATGCTGTTCATGGGTATCTTCGTATGCCAGGCCGTCAGCATGGAGGGAGAGCAACGCTTGCGCAATACCTTGCGATAACCCGCCCCGGATACGTCTCACCGAGGTCGAGACCTAGCCGCCGGGCCACCTCGGCTGTATGCCGTGTATCCAGTGTCATAGGTTCTCCCTTGGCGACCAGTGTGAAGTTCGCCTTCCGACCGAGGCTCCTTTCTAGCAATCGAACGATCTCCGGCATCGGCGTCGAGCGCAGACCGGCCACGTTGACCACACGCGGCTGCTCCCGCGGGTCCCGAACCATCTCCGTGACAATGGCGACGACATCGTCGATATCGATCAGGTTGCGCTCCGCCTTCGACCAGACCTCGAACGGCGTACATTCCACGATGTGTTGCCGGAGGTAATTGATAAGCGTGTACGGATTGTCCGTGTAGCCGACGACCTGCGGAAGGCGAAACACGCGGCTCCGATCCCCCTGGAGCACGATCGCTTCCATGTCGCGCTTGTGTCTCATGTACTTCGAATGGGCGCTCTCGCCACTGGCGAGACCGCAACTGCTGAAATACACGAGATTCCCATGCGATGTATCCATCCACCGGCGCAGTAAAGTGGACTCACGCTCGAACGCCGCCGCTTCCACGGTGCTCGAATTCGACACCCCGGATGCGAAAACGACAGTCCCAGGCGCGAATCCGCGAGCCGCCGAGAATGCCCGACCCAACAGGCCCCTTCCGACCACCGTCACGTCATTGTCCACCGCAACATGTTCCTTCATGCGAATGCCCCTCATGAGGTCGACTGGGCCGTGCCAATGTCGATGTAGTCGAGCAACCAGCCTTCCGGACGTACGTCGTACTTAGCCATGCCGAGGAGGAAATGCTCAAGAAATCCCGGCGTACTCCGCCAATGGCCTTCAGCCAGGAACAGATCCCGGTAGCGCTCAGGGTGCTTCTTGTACAGCAATGCGTCCTTCTCGAAGAACTTGTTGCGCTCCGCGGAGGACTCCCGGGCGATATCCCGGCGATGCGCCGGGTGATATACCCGGACATCGTTTCGATACGGAACGTTTCCCAGGCTCTGCAGGCGCCAACCGAAATCGGTGTCCTCCCGGAAATGAGGCTCGTCGAAACGCAGATCGAAACCATCGAGGCACTGGAAGGCTTCGTTCGTCGCCATGAGATTGGCGGTCATAAAGCCGAGGCCCGTAAACGCGACGTTGCTTACCGGACGCCAATCCGGGTCGCCCAGATGATCGGACTCCACGCGTCCCTCAACTCCAACAAGAGTATGGTCGGCAATGAGTGGAACCGCCGCCGAGAGCCAGTCCGGAAAAGGCTCGCAATCGTCGTCGGTGAAGGCGATCATGCTGCCGGTCGCGATATCGCCGCCCGCGTTACGCGCCTTGACAGCCCCCCTCACAGGCGTATGTATATAGATGACTGGGAATGTACGCGGGCGTTCCGCGTCGCCCCAAGGCTCGGCGGACTGGTCGATCACGACAACTTCGAAGTCTTTCTCTATCTGGGCGTCGAGACAGGCGAACAACCGGCCCAGATGCTCCGGCCGCTCGTAGCTCGGGATGACGACGCTGAACTTCGGCCTTCCCTCGCGGTGTGCGCGAAGAGCTGCCTTCAGTATCCACCCGAGCTTTGGCGAGATCCGCTCCCAGGCGTAGATGTCCTCAACCAGGCGACGGGCGTTCGTCGCCATCTCGACGCGCTCTGCCTCGTTCTTAAGCAAGTCCCGCAAGGCCGTCAGGGTATGCGCCCGCGAAGCCACGCGAAACACCGGCTTACCCGTGCTTACGATCCCCCTGGCACCGGGCACCGTCGTCAGGACGGGCACCCGCGCGGCCATGAAATCGAACATCTTGATGCTGGTGCCGGAACCCTGTGCCAGCGGATTGAGCGCAACGTCCGCGATATCCAGCCACCGCGCCTTCTCTTCTTCCTCCAGCACACCTGTCAGCGACACATTGGCGGGTAACGGAAGATTCGCAAGATGGGCACCGCAACCACCGACGATCGCGAAGCGCACATCTGGCATGGCCATGGCGAGCTCGGTGGCGATGAATCGTGCGGCGTCGTTGTTCGGGCCGTAGTTGCTGCCAACGAAGATGCACGTCCGTGCTTCCTTTACACCGAGCGCCTCGCGCGCAGCTGCCACCTCGGCAGTCGAGGGACGCTGCCGCGCGAATGCGAAAATCCCGTTGGGGACGACGCGAAGCTTCGCCATAGGCAAACCGTAAAGCCGCGCGAACGTTTCCCTGTCGTCATGCGAACAGGCCAATACGAGGTCGGCACGGCGGCAAAGCGCGTACTCGTCGGCAACGACGTTACGAAGCACGTCGTCCGCGTTTGCAAGGTCGCCGTGCAGGTCGGTTCGCAGCACCGACTCGACGTTCTGCGAGTCATAGACGACAAGCTGCCCGGGGCGCAGTTTATCGGCCAGTGGCGGGTAAGCCCAAGGGTGAGAGAAGACGACGATATCCGCCTCCTCGATATACGTGGTAGCCGTCTGCAGGTATTCGGTCGACAGGTGCACCTGGCTCGAAAACAGGCAATCGATAACGACACGCCCGCCCATGGCTTCAGCAGCCGCGTGCGCCGCCGCGTGATGGGCATTGCTCAACGGAACCACGATCTCGCGCAGGCCAGGTGTCAGCTGATGATCGCGAAACGCCTCGCCAGCCCAATCGTAGCTGCCGATGTAGGTCGCCTGGATGTCGTCGCCCAGCGCGTGATAGAGCCCCAGCAGGCGTTGGCGCCCGCCACCCACGGCGGGCGTGATCGGCTGCATGTCGATGACCACGACTTTCTTCTGCCCTGTCACGCTGCCGTTACCTCCAAGCCCTTGTCACGAAAAATATTCCTCTTCATGCCACGAGAACACCGGATCTGTCGATCAGCTTCCTGGCGATATCGCGCCAGTCAAGGCCAATCACCCATGCTCGTCCCCTCTCGCCCATTTCCGCTCGCTTGCCGGGATGTTCATACATCTGGTCGATCGCAGCGGCGACCGATTCCGGCGTGGGCTCGCATACGATGCCTGCCTGCTGTTCGCGCACGATCAGGGCGGCTTCGCCCGAATCGTCACACGTGATCACCGGCTTTCCGCTCGCGAACGCCTCGAGGGTCACGAAACCATAATCCTCGCGCTTCGGCGTGAACGGAACGGCAAAACACCGCGCGTAGTGGTCGACAAGGTCGCGGTCGGACACGCGGCCGAGCAACTCGACCCTTGCATCCCCGGCCGCGAGCCTACGAATGTCGTCTTCGGCCTCGCCTGTGCCGGCCAGAAGCAGCCGTACCGGCGATTTCACGTGGCGCATCGCACGAACCACGAGATCGGTGCGCTTCCAGCTATGCAACCGGCCAGGAAGGAACAGGAAAGGCTCCGATGGCGCGCTACGGAAGGGGTTTTCCCAAAGCGGCGGGTGAAGCACCCCGGATTCCAGCCCGTTCCAGTGCCTCAGGCGCTGCGCAACTTCGTGGCCAATGGCGTCGATCGACTTGCACCTCGCGAGCGCCCCTGAGTCGAGCAGATGGATCAGTTCCCGCTGCTCCAGCAACCCGGCCGTCGGCTGCGGGAACAAATCATCGAACATGTCATAGAACGCGCGGATCGTGTGCATGAGAAAACAGACATGCCGTTCATGACGGACCATCCACGTTGGCGCCTTGGTCGACACGACCAGGTCGAAAGACGAGAGATCGAGGTCGTGGAAGTGGAGGTAGTTTTCCAGGATGCGTTCGTACGTCGATTCATCCGTATATAGGCAGACTTCCTCCGCTTCGTGCCCCAGGTCCAGGAACGACTGCACGAGTGCATCGAAGAGGCGTTCCGCCCCCCCCTGTTCGCCGGACGAGGCCCGAACCGTGACGACAGCCACCTTCATTCAGGAGCACCACCCAACCGACGCATGTCCGCGTCAACCATCATGGCAATCAGTTCGTTCAGGGACGTGTGCGGTTTCCAACCCAGTTTGCGCTCGGCCTTGCCCGGATTGCCCAGCAACACGTCAACTTCAGCCGGCCGGAAGAACTCCGGATCGATGACGACGTGATCCTTATAGTTCAGGCCGACATGGGAGAAAGCGATCTCGCACATGTCGCGAACGGTCGTCGTCACGCCCGTGGCAATGACGTAGTCGTCTGCCTGCTCCTGCTGAAGCATGGCCCACATGGCTTCGACGTAGTCGCCAGCGAAACCCCAATCGCGCTTCGCGTCGATATTGCCGAGGCGAAGTTCCTTTTGCAGGCCGAGCTTGATGCGCGCCACCGCGAGAGCCACCTTACGGGTCACGAACTCGGGACCGCGCAACGGCGATTCATGATTGAACAGAATGCCGCTGGACGCATGCAGGCCAAAGCTCTCGCGATAGTTGACCGTAGCCCAGTGCGCCATGAGCTTGGCGACACCATACGGGCTCCGCGGATAGAACGGCGTGGACTCATCCTGCCTCTCGGCCTGGATAAGACCGAACATCTCGCTGGTGGATGCCTGGTAGAAGCGCGCTTCCGGATTCACGATGCGCACAGCCTCAAGGACGTTCACCGCGCCGACGCCGGTGACCTGGGCGGTGAGGACCGGCTGTGTCCAGGAAGTCCCCACGAAGCTCTGCGCGCCGAGGTTGTAGACTTCGGAAGCTTTGGAGGTTTCCATGGCACGAATGAGTGACGTGACGTCCATGAGGTCGCCATCGATCAGCGACACCTCGTTCTCGACGCCGAGTTCGCGCAACCGCCAGAGACCGTCCGAGCCACGGCGGGCCATCAGGCCGTAGACGGTGTATCCCTTATCCAGCAGAAGCTTGGCAAGATAGGCACCATCCTGCCCCGTGATACCGGTAATCAGCGCATTCTTGTTCACAGCGAGTCCTTGGTACTGAAAGTGTCGAGAATCTGTTGCAGCGTCCGCTCGAGCGTCCATTGAGGCGCCCAACCGGTGTCCCCGGCAAGCTTGCCCGAGCTAGCGACCATGCGGCGCTGCTCGCTCGGCCTCAGCTTCGCCGCATCTTGTCGAATGTCCGGGGCGACGCCCGCCTGACGGCAAAGGATCATGAGGATGTCCCTGATCTTTACCTCGCGCCCCGAACACACATTATATATCTCGCCAGCGCGACCGGACCTCAGCAGCGCGGCGTACGCCCCCACGACGTCGCGAACATCGCTGAAATCGCGCGTCACGTCGATATCCCCCGCCAGGATCTCCGCCGGCTCCATGCCTGCTGCAATCCGGGCGACCTGGCGTGCGAGGGATGGGACGACAAAACGCACGTCCTGCCCCGGGCCGATGTGGTTGAATGGCCGTGCCACGACGATCTCGAAGTCGACGGAGAGCTGATATTGCCGGCACAGCAGTTCGGCGGCGACCTTGCTCACTGCATACGGGCTGCGCGGCATGGGCGGCTGCGCTTCCACAACGGGCAGGTCCGCCTCAGGCACGGCGCCGTAGACGTCCCCCGAACTCACATAGAGCATGCGCCCCCTGAAACCCGTCGACTTGAGGGCTTCCAGGAGATTGAGCGTGCCGATCAGGTTGGTGTCGATCGTATCGCGCGGCCGGACGAACGATTCCGGAACGAAACTCTGTGCGGCGAGATGCACTACCGTATCGGGGCGAATGGCATCGATGTCGGCCAGCACCGCCACCGCGTCACGTAGATCAAGGCCAGCGGATGCCGATGCCACGCCCGTGTCGCCAAAGACACCGCGCTGGGCCTCCGCAAGCACATGCTTGCCGACAAAGCCGCTAGCGCCGGTCAGATAAAGCGTCGACGTTGTCGTACGCCCACTCATGCCTTCCGTCCGATGGCGGCATAGTCGGGCGCCGCGTTGAAATAGGCCAGCAGGCGATTGAATCCTTCCGCGCCGGGCACATCGTCTGACCACGGGACGATGCCACTGGTCGCCCGGTTCTTGTCGAGACGCTTCAACTCCACGGCGTCGAATCCGCGGTTGGACAAGGTCCATCCAAGCAGCGCCGGCGGAATCGGATTTCGGTGGGTCGGATCCATATAGAACCAGCACGAACCGACCGTGATATTTTCCGGATTCGGTGTCTCCAGCACCAGGATGCCACCCGGCTTCAGCACCCGATGCGCTTCGTCGATCAGGCGGATCATGACATCGTGCGGCAGATGCTCCACCAGGTGCATTGAGGTGATCGCAGAAACCGAGGCATCCTCGAGGCTGGCAAGGTAGGCAACGGCATCGCCTTCCACGACGTCGAGACCAAGCTCACGGCATTCGTCGAGCATCGACGTATTCATGTCGACGCCCGTGACCGTGAATCCCTTTTCTGACAATAATTCCAGCCATTCGCCCCGGCCACAGCCCAGGTCGAGAATGCGCCCGCTGCCCGGCTCGATGGCCGCCTCGGCAAACGTCGACAGGTACTCCGCCGCACGCTCCTTGATGTCGTCGCGCGAACCGCGGAACGCCTTTTCGAACGATACGTATTCGGCATCGAATATGCTTTCCGCGCTCGCGGAGCCGCCCCCGACCGACTCGGCCTTGGCCGACGATGACGCCTGGACACTAGCCAGGGCTTTGCGCTGGAGATCGATGACACCCCGCCGCGTGGCGACTACCGCCTCGCGCAGGGAGGCCTCGTGCTCGTCCAGCATCACCAGACGTTGCTCGATGCTGCGAGCGAACTCTCGAATCTCGGCAACCTCCTTGTCTTTCGATGCGCGGGCGGACAGCATCTGCTCGATTCTGGATTCCAGCTGATCCACACGCGATTCAAGGAAGCGGAAGCTGGCGAGCGTGGCCCTGGTCGACATTTCCTCATCGACGACTTCCAGGCGCCGCTCGACCGCTTCGTCGATCCGATTGATCAGGCGCCCCATATCCTGGGCCGCCCGTGCCGACGAGCTCTCCATCGTCTGCAGGTAACGGGATAGCCGCGGCAGATTCTTCAGCGCGAGGGAGAACGCGAGAAACTTGCCCAGGATGGGAACACGTCGCAACCCATGCAGCTTGTAGGGAATAAGGAGCCCATCGACATGCACGTCAGCCTTGCGCCCCTCTTCCGAAAAGCGGATCTCTCCGAGTATTTCCACTTTGCTCAAATGGCCGTTGCGCAGCGCGACCAGGTAGTGAGTCATCCCCGCACTGTCCGGCGGACGACGGAGGAGAACACGATAGGCCGTCGCAACGAATTCCTCGTCGGCGAACTGCAGGAGTTCATCAAGACTGTAGGCGGGCTTCGCAGGCAGATTGCCCGACGCCGGGAGCCAGCGCGGCAACCTGTCGGCAGGGCCCTTTCCGGCCTCTTCTCCATCGTGCTCCGTCGCCTGCGCAGCACGGCGCCGGGCCACTTCGGCACGAACGCGCTCCATGAGCTCATCGAGAGAAAGGGTCCGGTCGATGGGGAAAAGATTTTTCGGTTCTTGCTGCTGCATTTACATGCGCCCCAGGCATTCGTAATTCGATGACATGCTCAGCCGTGCCCCGATACGAGGCAGGCATTATCGGTGCCGTCGCCGGATCGGGCTTCCGCGAGGAGGCGGCCGTTGCACCCGACGGTGATGACAGGAGGAAGCCATGCGTGACCGACAAAGGGCGTCTTCCCCATGTTCGCCACCGTGAAGACAAGCGCGAGATCGCGCCATTCGAAGTTGTCGGCGAGATGTGTCTCGGTGCTCGTCAAGGCCACGGAAACCGAATAGGTACCCACGCCGAGATTTACATCGAACCGCGAGCGCACCTCGACAAGATCGCCCGCAGAAACATTCGCCGCCACCTGGTTCGTATACGAGGTGTTCGTGCCATACATAACCTGTCCAAGGCGATCGCGGATCATATAGCCCACGACAAGGCAGGGGATGGCCTGACGGAGCCGCGCACGGATCACCAGTTCGACGGGATCACCCACGCCGACATAATCGACGACCTTCCGGTCCAGCGTTTCCAGATGAACGCTTTCGATCGTGGCCTCGCCTGTCCCGGAAAGCGTCGCGGCCTGCCCGCCGGCATCGACCTGCTTGATCGTGCCATTTTCCATATCGGCAATAAGAGCGTTGTACAGATCGAGCACCTGCTGCGGCGTGCCATCGGCGATCAGCCGGCCTTTTTCGATCAGGATCGCACGATCGCACAGCCCCTGGATCGCTGCCTTGTCGTGGGAAACGATGAGGAGCGTCGTGCCTTCGTCGCGAAACTGACGAATGCGTTTGAAACACTTGTGCACGAAATACGCATCCCCGACGGAAAGCGCTTCGTCGACGATAAGGACATCCGGGCGCGACGCCGTGGCCAGGCTAAAGGCAACGCGCATCTGCATGCCGCTCGAGTAGGTGCGGAGCGGCTCGTCGAAGTATTCGCCCACCTCGGCAAACGCCTCGATATCGGGCATCAATGAGTCGATCTGCGCGCGCGAGAAACCCATCAGGCCCGCACTGTGCACGACGTTCTCACGCCCGGTCAGGTCCGGGTTGAAACCCATGCCCAGCTCGAGGATTGCAGCGATACGACCGGATGCGGACACCCGGCCTTCGGTAGCGCCCAGCGTACCGGTAACGATCTTTAGCAGCGTGCTCTTTCCCGCGCCGTTTTGCCCAACGATGCCCAGCGCTTCGCCAGGCATGATGTTGAAACTTACGTTACGCAGCACCCAGTGCTCCTTGATGCGCTTGGAGTGCCAGCCGACCCATGTGCCGAAGCGGCGCCATTCGCTACCGTATTCACGATACGACTTGCCAATGTTTTCCAACCCAAGGACAGGAGTGCTCACAGGACATCCACCATATCGGTTGCCGCGCGGCGGAACAGCAGAAGACCTAGGATCAGAAGGACCAGTGCGGAGACGCCGATCGGCAGGAGCGACATCGGATCCGGTGCCCGTCCGTAGACGAGCAAGGCCTGATATTCGGTAACGATCCAATACATCGGATTGAGTCGCATGACATACATCAGCTGCGGCGGCACGATCGAAACCATGTAGACGATCGGAGTCAGCCAGAACCAGAGCTGGAGGACGACGACCATGACCTGATTGATGTCGCGCACGAAGACGTTGAGCACGCCGAGCAGCAAACCGAGTCCGAGACCCAGCGCGATCGTGCTGAGCATGAGTGCGGGCACCCACAGCAAGGCCAGTGTCGGAAGATGCCCCAGCAGGGCAAACACGACGATGGTCATGAGGAATAGCATCAGATTGTTGACCAACGCCGAGCCCACGACGGTGATCGGGAGGCATACCCGCGGAAAGACGATCTTTTTCAGCAGGCCGCCATTGTCCACGAACACGGTGATCGACCGGGACACGATCTCGCTGAACAGCGACCACGCCAACATGCCAGAGAGCAGATAGAGCGAATAGGCATACCGGTTATCGATACCGGGCAACTTCGCCGACATGATGCGAGAAAGGACCAGCGAGTAGATGGCTACCTGGGCAAGGGGCTGCAGGATCATCCAGACCGCGCCAAGCTTGCTTCGCGCAAAGCGCGAGCGCAGGTCGTTGCGGATCGACGAGACGATGAAATGCCGATAGCGCCAGACAGCTAGAAACATGTCTTTCATGGGTTGGCCCCAAGGTGATTGGCTGCATGGGGGATGTCGGCCACGACGGGGAACATCTGGCGAACGGCGCTCAGGCGCTCGACCGCGATCCGGCCGGCGACACTCATCGAGTGCCGCGACTTCATCTCTTCGGCTGCGCGCCGTCCAAGTTCGGCGGCACCCTGGCGGTCTGCTGCCAGTTCGCGCATGAGCGCGGCCGCGTGGTCGACGTCCGGCTCGGCCCATGCACATCCTTCTCCGTGCATGTATTCGCCCGGCCCGACAGCCACCATCTCGAAGCGGACCAGCCGGCTATTCCCGGCATCCATGAACTCGAGGTTTCCCGAATAGCCCGTACCTATCACGGCCTTGCCCAGGGCCATGGCCTCGGCCATGCCAAGGCCAAAGCCTTCCGAACGATGAAGCGAGACGTAGGCCTCGGCGGCATCGAGCAGATCAAGCATCTGCTCGCGCGGCACGTACCCATCGACGACCCGCACCCGCGGATCGCCTGCGGCCCGCGCGAGCAACGCATACAGCTGCTCCCGGAAGGCTTCGCCGTTGTTCGACTTGATCACCAGCCGTACGTTTTCGTCACCTCGAGGGAAGGCGCGGGTAAACGCATCGATCACGGCGGCGGGATTCTTCCGCGCGATATAGGAGTGGAAGTCGAAACTGAAAAGGAAACCGAACGGGGCGTCTTCGCCCTTGCCCCTCCCAGGCAGCACAGGCGGCTCCACCGGCACGCGCACCAAGGTCACCGGTTTGCGCGTTACGGACATGAAAGCATCGCGTACGAATGGCGAAGCGACCCAGATTTCGTCCACGTCGTCCAGCGCCGGCAACCAGTCCGCCGGAATCGCTTCAAGTTCCCAGAACCAGTAGCCGATCCGGTAAGCGTCCGGCCGGCGGGCCACGCTCGTGGCTTCCATCGCCGCGCCAAGCTGGTCCGGATTGATGCAAAAAATGTCGATCGGATAGGGAGCGCTGGACGACAGGGTCAGATCTCCCGCGCGATCGCTGTTTCGCACGGCGTCGAGAACCCCCGCGTCCACCAGGGATACAGCATAACCCTCCGCGAGAAGCGCACGTGCGAGCGCCCGGAAATTCTCGGACAGGCCCAGCGCCCCGTGCGCGAACCCGATGAGATTCACACCGCGACCGTTGTCCGGGACAGGCACTCGCAGCGGAAGAGCCTTGGGTGCCGCGGATCTGTCGCCTGCCAATGCGACCGCTCCATGAGTCGTGCCACTGGCAGCCGCTATGAGGCGCGCACGCAGCGCATCCTTCCAGCGAAGCGGAACAAGAGCATAGAGACGACGGACGACTGGATGACCCCCTGCATGAGTCAGGGAACGCAAAAGAGCCACCGCCCTGCTGCGTCCCTTGGCGCCACCGCTCATCGGATGTCGCGACGTGACCATTTCGAGCCTCACGCTAAGGCAGCCGCCAATTCCCGACGCAGGTCTTCCACGTGTTCCACACCTACCGACAGCCTGATCAGACCGTCGCTTATGCCCAACCGCTTACGGTTGGCCGCCGGGATCGAGGCGTGCGTCATCATCCCGGGATGCTCGATCAGGCTTTCGACACCACCCAGCGATTCGGCGAGCGCGAACAGTTCGCAGCGCTCGAGAACGCGCCGGGCTTTCCGCAGGCCTCCTGAGACTTCCACTGAGATGATTCCGCCGAATCCGTCCATCTGTCGCTGCGCCAACGCGTGCTGGGGATGCGACTTGAGTCCTGGGTAGATCACCCGGTTGACCGCGGGATGCTTGTCCAGCCACTTGGCGAGATCCATCGCATTGGCGCAATGGGCCTTCATGCGCAGGCTGAGAGTTTTGAGGCCGCGCAGGGCAAGGAAGGCATCGAATGGCCCTGCAATGGCACCGATCGAATTCTGGAGGAACGCCATGCGCTCCGAGAGCTCGGCCGTGGCCGTCACGACGATGCCGCCCACCATGTCCGAATGGCCGTTTAGGTACTTCGTGGCCGAGTGCAGCACGAGGTCGGCACCCTGCTCGATCGGCCGCTGCAGGATGGGCGACGAGAACGTGTTGTCGACCACCAGCAGCAAGCCATGCTTGCGCGCGAATGCGGCGAGCTTGCCAATATCCGCCAGCCTGAGCATGGGGTTGGTCGGCGTCTCGAGCCAGATCATCCGGCTGGTCGGCTTGAGGGCCACCTTGAGGGCGGCCAGGTCATTGAGGTCGACGAAGGTGAAATCGAGGCCGGCGGAGCGGCGGCGAACCCGCTCGAACAGACGATACGTGCCCCCGTAGAGATCATCCATGGCTATGACATGGTCACCGCTGTCCAACAGTTCCAGGACCGTGGCCGCTGCGGCCAGGCCGGAACCAAACGCGAATCCGGCATCCCCGCCCTCCAGATCGGCGACGCAACGCTCGTAGGCACCGCGCGTCGGGTTCTGGGTACGCGAGTACTCGTAGCCCTTATGGCGGCCAGGGCTTTCCTGAACATAGGTCGAGGTGGCGTAGATTGGCTGCATGATGGCTCCCGTCGAAGGGTCGGGAGCCTGCCCCGCATGGATGACACGCGTAGCGAGGTCGAGGTCGGTCGATCGCGTTTTCTTCTTCATGGGGCATCCAGCTTGAATTACCGCCCGGAGGGCCGGGCAAAGCCTGATATCTTACCGCTACAGCCAGCCCGAGGTGACCCATGGGCGCCAAACCATTCAGATTACCTGCCGCCGGGCGCTCACCGAACAGTGGCGATCAACTTTATCCCTTAATTATCATTCACTTAGCTAGATATAGCAACTCTTCTGCGGGGATATCCTAAAGCCGCCTGCCCTGCCTCCCAACTAGCCTTAAGGCGAAGTTTCGGGAAACGAGCGTTTAGGTAATGTGCTTGGTACGGGCGCTATTCCCGTGCATCATGATGGGCTAGCGTCGGCGCGGGCAGCGACACCGACAATCGTCAAGAGGAACATGCATGGATTCAACTGCGGCTCACACGCGTCTGCTGGTTACCGGCGGTGCTGGCTTCATCGGTGGCAACTTCGTCCTCCGCGCCGTCGCTGCCTCCCGCCGCGTGCTAAACGTCGACAAGCTGACCTATGCGGGCAACCCAGATACGCTGGCCTCGATCGCAGGACAGCGCCAGTATCGATTCGTGCAAGGGGACATCGGCGATCGCGCGTTGATGCTGACGCTTCTCCGCGAGGAACAGCCTACCGCGGTCATCAATTTCGCGGCCGAGTCGCACGTCGATCGTTCCATCGATGGACCGGCGGCGTTTATCGAAACCAATGTCGTCGGCACGCTCTCCCTGCTAGAGGCTTGCAGGGATTACTGGTTGTCCCTTGCGCCCGAGGCTCGGGCGCAGTTCCGTTTCCTGCACGTGTCGACCGACGAGGTCTACGGATCGCTGGGCGACAGCGGCAAGTTCACGGAGACGACGCCCTATGCGCCCAACAGTCCTTACTCGGCCTCGAAGGCCGCTTCGGACCACCTAGTGCGCGCGTTCCACCATACGTACGGCCTCCCCGTCCTGACGACAAATTGTTCCAACAATTACGGGCCGTTCCAGTTTCCGGAGAAGCTCATTCCGCTGACAATCAACCGGGCGCTGGCTGGCGATTCGCTACCGGTCTACGGTGACGGCAGCAACGTACGCGACTGGCTGCATGTCGGAGATCACTGCGAAGCGATCGAACGCGTGCTGGAAGCGGGAACACCCGGAGAGACCTACAACGTGGGTGGCGACTCCGAGCGCCGGAACATAGATGTCGTCAGGGCCATCTGCGCCGTGCTTGACGAGCTGACACCGCGCACGGACGGAATCGCCCGGGAGTCCCAGATCGAATTCGTCCGCGACCGGCCCGGCCACGACAAGCGGTACGCCATCGATGCTTCCAAGATCCAGCACGAGCTCGGCTGGCGTCCGGCCCATACCTTCGAGCAGGGCTTGAGAGATACCGTCAAGTGGTACCTTGATAACGGCGAATGGACCAAGCGCGTCCTCGACGGCTCTTACCGTATGGAGCGACTCGGCGCATGACTCGGGGCATCGTCCTCGCCGGCGGATCCGGCACCCGCCTCTATCCGATCACGCAAGGCGTGAGCAAGCAGCTCCTGCCTGTCTACGACAAGCCGATGATCTATTACCCGCTTGCAACGCTCATGTTGGCGGGCATCCGGGACATCCTGATCATCAATACGCCCCATGAGCAATCGATGTTCCAGCGCCTCCTGGGCGATGGCTCGCAGTGGGGCGTCAACATCAGTTATGCGATACAACCGTCGCCGGATGGCCTTGCCCAGGCATTCCTGATCGGCCGGGAATTTATCGGTGGACAGCCCAGTTGCCTGGTCCTCGGCGACAATATCTTCTACGGACACGGATTGACCGATCACCTCAGGCGCGCAGCGGCTCGCACCGAGGGTGCTACCGTTTTCGGCTATTGGGTGAGCGATCCGGAGCGTTACGGTGTCGCCGAATTCGACGCCGCAGGCAAGGTGGTTGGCCTGGAGGAAAAGCCCTCCACGCCGAAGTCCAACTTCGCGGTGACGGGTCTTTACTTCTACGATGGCCGGGCATCCGATATCGCGGCCGATCTGAAGCCGTCCGCTCGCGGTGAGCTTGAGATCACCGACCTCAACATGCGCTATCTCGCGGAGGGCAAGCTCCAGCTTGAACGCCTCGGACGCGGGTTCGCTTGGCTGGATACGGGAACGCACGATTCGCTCATGGAAGCGGGGATGTATATCCAAACCATCGAGAAGCGACAGGGCCTCAAGGTCTGCTGCATCGAAGAAATCGCCTTCCACAATGGATGGATCGATGCGGAACAGGTTCTCCGCATCGCGTCGACACTGGGCAAAACGGGCTACGGCGAATACCTTCGCAGGCTGGCCAAGATCGGTAACACATGATCAAAGTAACCAAGACATCGCTCGAAGGTGTCCTTGTCATCGATCCGGTCGTCCACGGCGATGACCGGGGATTTTTCTTCGAGAGCTTTCATCAAGCCAAGTTCGCCGACATCGGGATCGACGCTTCTTTCGTACAGACGAATATTTCGCGCTCCACTCGTGGCGTGTTACGAGGCCTGCACTACCAGCAGCCGCATCCGCAAGGGAAGCTCGTCACCGTTCTCGAGGGCGAAGTGTACGACGTCGCAGTTGACATCCGCCCAGCATCCGAAACCTTCGGAAAATGGGTCGCCGCCATGCTGTCGTCGGTGAACAAGCGCCATTTCTGGATCCCGCCTGGATATGCGCACGGTTTCTGCGTCGTTTCCGATGCGGCCACATTCATGTACCAGTGCACGACGCTATACGATCCGGCCGCCGACGCCGCCATTCGCTGGGACGACCCAGCGATTGGCATCGACTGGCCCATCAGCGAGCCGTTGCTGTCGCGTAAGGACATGGACGCTCCGTTACTGGCCGATATCCCGCGGGAGCGCCTCCCGAACGTGTCGACGTGACGGTCCTCGTCACAGGTGCGAATGGGCAGCTCGCGGCTGCGTTGAGGGCAATTCTGCCCCCGGAAACCCTTTTCTCGGGGCGCGCGGGAGACATACTTCCGCACCTGGACCTGAGCCGCCCGGATGAGATAGCACCAGCGCTCGACAAGATAGTGCCCAACATCATCGTCAACACAGCCGCCTACACGGCCGTCGACGCCGCCGAAAGCGACGAAGAGACCGCGTTGGCCGTCAATGCGCATTCCGTAGGCGAGATGGGGCGGTGGGCTTTCCAGCACGGAGCTTTTGTCCTGCATGTCTCGACGGACTACGTATTCGACGGAACGGCGTCCCGGCCTTACACGGAAGACACCCCTATCGCCCCGATCAACTCGTATGGCCGGAGCAAGGCCATCGGCGAACAACGACTGAGGGAAAGCGGCGCATCCCATGCCATCCTGCGAACGTCGTGGCTATACGGTCCCGCCGGCCGCAATTTCTTCGTCACCATGCTGAGACTGGCCAGGGAACGCGACGCGCTTCGTGTCGTGGATGACCAGATGGGCTCCCCAACGACGACTGCGGTAGTGGCCGGCGCCATCCACCACATGCTCAGGCGGCGGAAGACGCAGGACAAGTCCAGCGCTCCATCGCTCGAAGGTACCTTCCACGTGACCTGTCATGGCCAGACCACGTGGCATGGCTTTGCCAGGGCGATCTTCGAGGGAGCCGTCAGTCGCGGGCTGCTTGACCGGATGCCCCGTCTGGAACCAGTGAGCACGAGCGAATTCCCCACATCTGCCCGCCGGCCAGCCTATTCTGTCCTGGACCCGTCGAAGTTCGAGCGCACGTTCGACTATCGACTCGCCGATTGGCAGTATGCGCTGGACGCTGTACTTGATTCTCTTCACCCGTGATTGCGACGGAGCGACTCATGCTTATTCCCTTGATCCTCAGCGGCGGCAGTGGTACGCGCCTATGGCCGGTGTCCCGGCGTAATCTGCCAAAGCAGTTCCTCTCCCTTACCGGGGACCAGACCCTCTTCCAGCAGACGTTGCTTCGCGCATCCCGGCTGCCCGATACCGTGGCGCCCATTGTCGTCGCTGCCGACGATCATCGGTTCCTTGCCGCTGAGCAGTTGCAAGAACTCGGCCTGAACGATGCCAGCATCCTGCTTGAACCCATGGCCAAGAACACGGCTCCTGCGATCGCGGTGGGGGCGCTTCGCGCGCTGGAGAAATCGTCCGATGCGCTGATCCTGGTGCTCCCCGCGGACCACCTGATTGGTGACGACGGCTCGTTCTCGGAGGCTGTGGCAAAAGCCCTTCCGCTTGCCGATCAAGGCTGGCTAGTGACTTTTGGAATCCGCCCGGATCGTGCCGAAACGGGATTCGGTTATATCCAGCGCGGCGACGCGTTGGAGAACCAGAGCTATCGGGTCAGTCAGTTCGTCGAAAAGCCGAAGCTCGAGGTCGCCGAGTCGTACCTGGCAAGCGGCCAGTACGATTGGAACTCGGGCATGTTCCTGTTTCGCGCGGCGATCTACCTCGAAGAACTCGCACAACATGCACCGGAAATGTTGGCGGCCGCCAAGGAAGCCTATACGAAGGCCAACACCGACCTCGACTTCGTCCGCCTCGATGCCGAGGCTTTCGCGGCGGCTCCTGGCGATTCGATAGATTACGCGGTCATGGAGAAAACCTCGCGTGCTGCGGTCGTGCCGGTGAGCTGCGGCTGGAGCGACATCGGCTCATGGGATGCGCTCTGGCTCGCGGCGACCAAGGACAGCAACGGCAACCACACCGAGGGAGACGTCATCGCCATCGATACCAGGGGCTCGCTCATCCGGTCTCACAATCGCCACCTCGTGGCAACGCTCGGTCTCGAAGACGTCGTAGTGGTCACCACCCCGGATGCCACCCTCGTGGCCCGTCGCGATGCATCCCAGGACGTGAAGAAGATCGTCGACGAACTGAAATCGGCCGGTCGCAGCGAACATGACCTTCATCGTGTCGTCCGCCGCCCATGGGGCAGCTACGATTCGCTCGAATCGGGAGATCGCTTCCAGGTTAAGCGCATCGTCGTGAAACCCGGTGCCGCGCTCAGCCTGCAGATGCATCATCATCGTGCCGAGCATTGGATCGTGGTCAAGGGTGTCGCCGAAGTCACCTGCGACGATAAAGTGTTCCTGCTCGCAGAGAACCAGAGCACCTACCTGCCGCTTGGTAGCCGTCACCGCCTGCGCAATCCCGGAAAGGTGCCCGTCGAACTCATCGAAGTCCAGTCAGGAAGCTACCTCGGCGAAGACGACATCGTGCGCTTCGACGACGTCTACGGACGCGCCTGAGCCGTCCCGACCTGGCCGCCCTCGGTGCGGCCAGGTCCAGCCAGGCCCCTCGGCATGAGTCTTCGCTTCCCCTAGAGTTCGATGAACCGGCGGGTAAGGGATGAGACAAGGCCATGAAGGCCGCGTTGACGAGGATTTCCGTCGATATGGATCATGCCGGTGCGGCAATGGCCCTCATGCCATCCAGCTCATGGAGGCGACTGGACCCCATGGCACCATCGGCCGAGACCATTCAATAGCTACCCTGCGACGACGCAGCGATCAACGCCGAAATCTCACTCGTCTTTGCCTGCATCAGTTCCGCGTCGCCACGTGATTCAACGTTCAGTCGAAGCAACGGCTCGGTATTGGACGAACGCAGGTTGAATCGCCAACCCGGGAATACCGCGCTGACCCCATCCACATAGTCGAGTTCTGGCATCTCGTTCGCGTAAAACTCGAGCACCCGAGCCACGGTCGCATTGGCGTCTTGAACGACGAAGTTGATCTCGCCACTGCACGGATACGCCGCCATGCGCTCGGCAAGCATCTGAGTGAGACTACGGCCGCTAATCGATAACCGCTCTGCCACCAGCAACCATGGAATCATCCCCGAATCGCAATAAGCGAACTCGCGGAAGTAATGGTGAGCACTCATCTCTCCACCGTAGATGGCATCTTCGGCACGCATGCGCTCCTTGATGAAGGCATGGCCCGTTTTGCTTTCGACCGGAATGCCACCAGCGGCATTCACCATGTCGATGGTGTTCCAGGTCAGACGGGGGTCATGAATGATCTTCGCTCCGGGATGCTTCTCGAGAAGCTGTGCCGCCAGCAGGCCAACAATGTAGTAACCCTCGATGAACTCTCCCGCCGCATCAAAAAGGAAGCAGCGGTCGAAATCACCGTCCCAGGCGATACCGAAATCGGCACCGTGCTCGCGAACCGCGTTCGCGGTGACGTCGCGGTTCTCCGGCAGCAATGGATTTGGGATTCCGTTTGGAAAACTGCTGTCAGGCTCGTGGTTCACCCGAACAAATTCGAACGGGAGGTGTTCCTCGAGCAGGTCGACGACGACACCCGCTCCGCCGTTGCCGGCATTGACGACGATCTTGAGAGGCTTCAGTGAAGCCACATCGATATAACTCAACAGGTGACGGATATAAGCCGACTTATCGTGCTCCCTACTGATCGAACCACGAGAGACCGCGGGCTGGCCAAAATCGCCGCCCTCCACCATCCGCTCGATATCACGCAGGCCGGTGTCGCCACTGATCGGCCGCGCACCTTCGCGCACTAGCTTCATGCCGTTGTAATCAATGGGATTGTGGCTGGCGGTGACCATGATTCCGCCAGCGACATTGCGGTGGAACGTTTGGAAGTAGACTTCTTCCGTGCCGCAGAGGCCGATATCGACCACATCCCTACCTTCGTCGTTGAGCCCTCTCGCGATTGCGGCTGCGAAGCTGGCGCTATCACGACGGATATCGAAACCTACGACCACAACGCCTTTCCCAACCGTTCGCGCAAAGGCACGCCCCAGACGGTAGGCAATATCCTCATTCAGTTCGTCAGGCACACGGCCTCGAATATCGTAAGCTTTGAAGCATTTCATGGGGGCATTCCAGCACGGGACGGGGCATTTTCGTCCAGAAACCCCGCTCACTCAAGAAACCTCAGGGCTGTCGCTCCACTACTCCACCCCGCAACCAATAAAACACCGACTGGCCTTCCCTGGAACGGAACGTCCTAGATTCCGTCGCCGATATGCCGGAGGCCAGCAACACCTGCCGATACCGGCTCTCCTCAGCCAGGTTCCAGTAAACAAGACGGAACTCCGTAATGCCGTCCTTCTTGAGCTTGCCGATCGTATCGGGCTCGATATCCACGCCGTAGCGCACGCCATTTTCGGTGAGGAAAGCGAATGAGGTGAAGAACCCCCATTCCGGAAACAGATAAGCCACGTTAACCGGCGCGCCCCGAGCTTCAAGGGCCAGCGTCGTGAGCGCGTCACTGCTGTGGCCGCGACCTCCGGTCTTTACCAGCCATTCGTGGAAGCGGGCCTGCTGGACGAGGTTTCCGCCAATCATCGCCAGCGCAAGCACCGCGACAATCGCCAGTCGGACGGGACGAGAGGGAAGACGCACCAGCTCGGCGAGTTTCGCAAGCAGGAGAACCGGCAGCAGATAGACGAATGGCAAGAGCACACTGAAGTGGTGCGCCCAAAGTCGATGACCGAACAAGGACGCCAAGGCAACGAAGGAGATCGGCATCAGCGCCGGAAGAATCGATATCACCGCCCGCGGCTGATGCTTCAGTACATGGACGATACCGATCGCGACGAGGCCTGCGATAGCCACAACCAGCCACCAGACCTTCATTGTCCCCCATGCGCTGGGCAGCCCTTGGCCGAAGATCATGCCCTCGTTGGCGGCATCGCTGGTCGCCAGTCCGACCATGTCCCACGCATATTGAAGGTTGTTTCCGGAAGCGCCACTGGCGTCGAACGGTTTGAGCTGCCCGAGCATCCCGCGCACGAACTCGAGAGTCGGCTCGACGCCATGCTTCTTCGCCAGCAGAGAGAGGAACCCGAGCAGAAAGGGTGAAACACCGACAACGGCACCGGCCAACCAGCGTGCCCAATCGCGACGGGGTATCCAGCAGGCCACCAGGATGGCCATTGCCGGCGCGAAGAAGGCCAGCACGAAGTAACCATAACTGGCGAGGCCAAAAAAAACACCAGACCAGAACACCCGGCGCCGGACGAGCCACGATCCGCTCTCGGCCGGAAGCGCGAGCAGCATCGATACGACGAGCCACGCGGCACCGCCGAGCACGATGTAGAACTGGGTACGAAACGAGGCCGTGAAGGCGAGTTCCGTCGCAAGGCCGAGGCCGGCCACCAATGCCAGTGCGCGCGTTCCTGTGAGGCGACGGACAAGGTGGTAGAGCGCCGTCAGCAGGATCAGACCGAAGACTGCCTGCTCGAGGCGCAAGGAGGTGACGCTGAATCCCGTCACGGCGAAGAAGGGCAGGCCCAGGTAAGCGTTCTGCAGCCCGTGGTAGAAGCTTCCGAGGATGGGGAAAATCTTGGACGGGATGCCTGCGCCGGGGTTGTGCCCACGATGTAACCACTGGGCCGCGAGGAAGTCCGGATTGACGGCGTCCATATAGATCCCAGGAAGATCCGAATGGACGAGAACGAGGCCAAGGAACGCGCCAAGCGGCAGCATCCACGCCAGGCGGGCGGCCCAGGCTTCCTTCCAGTACATCAAGGACGTCTCCTCTTCGGTCGCAGCCCGTGCACCGGCGCTGGTTCGCAGATTATACAATCGAGGCAGACATGCCGATCCACCAGGGGAACGAACGCCTCATGCATACAGCCACTCCGTCCCACGGTCAGGACGTCGCCGTGCTGATTCCCTGCTTCAATGAGGAACTGGCCATAGCGAGCGTGGTCCGGGATTTTCGCGCCGCCCTGCCGCATGCCCGTATCCACGTCTTCGACAATGCATCCACGGACAGGACCGCTGAGATCGCGAGGGACGCCGGGGCCATCGTGCGCACCGTCGGCCTGCGCGGCAAGGGCAACGTGGTCCGCCGCATGTTCGCCGATGTCGACGCTGACGTGTATGTGCTTGTCGATGGCGATGCCACCTACGACGCGACCAGCGCCCCGGCGATGATTATGCGGCTGCTGCACGACGGGTCGGACATGCTGGTGGGCGTACGCAAGGACGACAACCTGGCGGGGGCTTACCGCAGCGGCCATCGCCTTGGCAACCGCATGCTGACCAGTTGCGTGGCCATGATCTTCGGTGGCGCGTTCACCGACATGCTGTCCGGCTACCGCGTGTTTACCCGCCGCTACGTGAAGTCGTTTCCCGCACTCTCCGTCGGTTTCGAAACGGAAACCGAATTGACCGTGCATGCGCTCGAACTGCGCATGCCCTGGAGCGAAATGGATACGCCCTACTCCACAAGGCCCGAGGGATCGGAAAGCAAACTCTCCACTTACAAAGACGGGCTACGGATACTGCGAATGATCCTTCGTCTGTTCGTGGCCGAACGCCCCCTGCAATTCTTTGGCCTGGTAGGCGCACTGTCGCTATCGATTGGCGTGGCGATCGCCGTACCGCTATTGACGACCTATCTCGCCACCCACGAAGTGCCGCGATTGCCGACGGCCATGCTATCCACCGGCCTCGCGCTGATCGCTGCCATCTCGGTGGTATGCGGTGTCATCATGGATGCGGTAACCCGGGCCCGCAGGGAGATGAAGCGCCTGTTCTACCTAGGCATCCCGGGGCCTTCCATCGCCAGGGATCCTTAGGGATCGGCATATCCGACGATGCGTGCGGGATTGCCCACGACGATTGCCCGTTCGGGAACGTCCTGGGTCACGACGGCACCGGCACCGATCATGGCGTGTCGGCCAATCTCGATCCCGGGCAAAATCGTCGCGCCGCCGCCGATCGACGCCCCCTGACGCACGAGAGTGCGAGGAAACTCGCCCGTGTAGACGCGGGACCTGGGAAACCTGTCATTGGTGAAGGTCACATTCGGCCCGACGAAAACGTCATCCTCCAGCCGCAAGCCATCCCACAACTGCACCCCGCTCTTCACCGTCACCCGATCGCCCACGAGCACGTCGTTCTCGACAAAGCAGTGCGAGCAGATGTTGCAGTCCTCGCCAATGGTGGCGCCCGGAAGGATCACCACGAACTGCCAGACCCGCGTGCGGGCACCGATGCGCAGGGTCTGCACATCGGCGAGGGCATGAACGAACGGCTCGTCGCTCACTCGACAGTGACCGATTTCGCCAGGTTACGCGGCTGGTCGACATCCGTGCCACGCTGCACCGCCACGTGGTAAGCCAGCAGTTGCATCGGCACGGTGAACACGGCCGGGGCGATCAGGTCGCCGCCGCCGTCCACGCGGACCATGGCGACGTGCTCGGTGCCGTCTTCCATTTCCGCCCGCTCGTCGGCGAACACGATCAGCTCGCCGCCGCGCGCGCGCACTTCCTGCAGGTTGGACTTCAGCTTGTCCAGCAGCGGGCCGTTCGGCGCGACCGCCACGATGGGCATGTTCTCGTCCACGAGCGCCAGGGGGCCGTGCTTCAACTCGCCCGCCGGGTAGGCTTCGGCGTGGATGTAGGAGATCTCCTTGAGCTTCAGCGAGCCTTCCAAGGCCACCGGAAACTGCGCGCCGCGCCCGAGGAACAGGGCGTGCTGCTTGTTGATGAAGTGATCGGCGATCTTCAGCACGGCAGGTTCGGTCTGCAAGGCGTTCTCGAGGTAACGCGGTAGCGACTGCAACTCCTTGCAGTGCTCGAGGTAGCGCGCATTGTCCAGACCGCGCCGGCGGCCCAGGTCGAGCGCCAGCAACGCAAACGCCGCCAATTGGGTGGTGAAGGCCTTCGTCGAGGCCACGCCGATCTCCGGGCCGGCCCGGGTCATGAGGCGCAGATCGGACTCGCGCACGACAGAGGACTCGGGGACGTTGCAGATGGCGAACGTGGCGAGATAGCCACGGCGGCGCGATTCGCGCATGGCCGCGAGCGTGTCGGCGGTTTCGCCCGACTGCGACACCGCCACGAACAGGGTGTCCTCGGGAACCACGACATCGCGGTAGCGGTATTCGCTGGCCACCTCGACCACGACCGGAATGCGCGCCAGCTGCTCGATCCAATACTTCGCCACCATGCCGGCGTGGTAGCTGGTACCGCAGGCCACGATATGAATGCCGCGGGTCTTGTCGAGGATCGGGTCTGCATCGATACCGAAGATATTCGGCAGCACGCCGTGCGGACCGATGCGGCCTTCGAGCGTGTCGGCCACCGCGCGCGGCTGCTCGAAGATTTCCTTCTGCATGTAGTGCCGGTATTCGCCGCGCTCGACGGAATCGGCGCTGATTTCGCTCTCGTGGGCCGTGCGGTCGACGGGGCTGCCGTCGAGCCCGAAGACAGCGACGCTGTCGCGAGTGATCTCGACGACGTCGTCCTCTTCCAGGTACATCATGCGGTTGGTGACCTTGATGAGGGCCTGCGCATCGGAACCGAGGAAGTGTTCTCCGATGCCGATGCCCACCAGCAGGGGGCACCCGCGTCGGGCGCCGACGATGCGCTCGGGCTCGTCAAGGCTCATCACAGCGATGGCATAAGCCCCTTCCAGCTCGCGCACGGCAGCCGTCACCGCCTGGCGCAGGGACTTGCCGGCCTGCACGTGCTCGTCGATGACGGCGCCCATGACTTCCGTATCGGTCTCGGAAAGAAAGCTGCGCCCCTTTGCCTTGAGCGACTCGCGCAAGGTGGCATGGTTTTCGATGATGCCGTTGTGCACGATGGCGATGCGGCCCTGCACGTGCGGATGCG
The DNA here is from genome assembly GCF_011759605.1 of Luteibacter sp. SG786. Taxonomy (GTDB): domain Bacteria; phylum Pseudomonadota; class Gammaproteobacteria; order Xanthomonadales; family Rhodanobacteraceae; genus Luteibacter. Next base: position 612,289 of record NZ_JAAOYX010000003.1, on the reverse strand, counting down.
CGTTCTTTTCGCTAGGCACGCCGTGCGTGGCCCAACGGGTATGCGCGATGCCGGTGCCGCCGGGCACCGGGTCCGCGTCGTAGAGGGCTTCCATCTCGCGAACCTTGCCCTTGGCGCGCACACGGCGAATTTCGCCGCCATCGGCGATGGCCATGCCCGCGGAATCGTATCCGCGGTACTCGAGGGCTTTCAGACCCGCGATGAGGATGGGTGCTATATCACGCTGCGCGACAGCGGCGACGATTCCACACATGACGCTTCCCCTGTTCCTTAATTCACTTTGCGACGCAGGTAGTTCAAGAGATCGATGCGAGTGATCAACCCGAGGAACTGCTCCCCGTCGACCACGATGGCGACGTGGCCCTTCTCGAACACGGGTAACAGCGCTTCGATGGGTGCCGTGACCTGGAGCATTTCCGGCGATGCGATCATGGCGGTGGACACCGGATCGCGAAACTTCGCACTGTCGGCATGCACGTGCAGCAGCACGTCCGACTCGTCGAGGATGCCGACGAGTCGGTCGTCTTCCATGACCGGCAACTGCGATACGTCGTACAGCTTCATGCGGTTGTAGGCGGTGATCAGCAGATCCTGCGGCTTGACCACGACCGTGTCGCGCTGCGCATACGGCCGCAGGATCAGGTCGCGCAGGTCGCCATGCTGCTCGCGTTCGAGGAAGCCGTTGTCCAGCATCCAGTAATCGTTGTACATCTTCGACAGGTACTTGTTGCCGGTGTCGCAGACGAGCGTGACGACGCGCTTGGGCGTGGTCTGCTCGCGGCAATACTTCAGCGCCGCGGCCAGCAACGTTCCGGTGGAGGACCCACCGAGCACGCCTTCCTTGGCCAGGAGTTCGCGGGCCGCGAGGAAGCTTTCCTTGTCGCTGATGGCGTAGGCCTTCTTCACCATCGAGAAGTCGCTGATCGAGGGAAGGAAATCCTCGCCGATGCCCTCGACCATCCAGCTGCCCGACTTCTCCGACAGGGTGCCCTCGTTGATATATTGCGCGAGGATCGAACCGACGGGGTCGGCCAGGACGATTTCCGTGTTCGGCGAATGCTCGCGAAGATAGGCCGTAAGCCCGCTCATGGTGCCGGACGAGCCGCAGCCGACCACGATGGCATCCACCTTTCCGTCGAGCTGCTCGAGGATTTCGGGGCCGGTGGTCTGGACATGTGCCAGCGGGTTGTCGGGATTGCCGAACTGGTTGATGAAATACGCCCCGGGGGTTTCGCGCGCGATGCGCTCGGCCATGTCCTGGTAGTACTCCGGGTGCCCCTTGGCCACATCGGAGCGCGTGAGCACGACCTCCGCGCCCATGGCCTTCAGGTTGAAGATCTTCTCCCGGCTCATCTTGTCCGGCACCACGAGAACGAGACGATACCCCTTCTGCTGTGCGACAAGGGCGAGGCCCAGGCCCGTATTGCCCGCCGTGCCCTCGACCAGGGTGTCGCCCGGCTTGATCTTGCCTGCGCGCTCGGCGCCTTCGATCATCGAACGACCGATCCGATCCTTCACCGAACCGCCGGGATTGGCACTTTCCAGCTTCAGGAACAGTTCGCAACAGCCCGCATCCAGATGTTGGGCGCGCACCATCGGGGTGCGACCGATCAATTCGAGGATGCTGTCGTGAACACTCATTGGAACTCCGTGGTTGATCCGGCACGATCCGGTGACCGCGCCTGCTGGCCCACATGATAAAGGGTGCGCCACTGAACCGATGCCCGGCTTCTCGGCCGAGCCAAAACGGTGTATGGACCGCCCCGGAACGGGTCGGTTCCTTTCGCCGGCACCGTTTTTTACCGCGCCCCATAAAAAACGGGCGCCAGAAGCGCCCGTTTTCCTCATGTTCGGCCCGGCTGGGCGTCAGTGCGGCGACTGTCGCCACCGATCCCACATTCGCTCCAGTTGGACCTTGGCCTGCAGCTTCTCCCGCTTCATCTGGGTGAGGGCCTCGTCGCCCAGCGCCAGGCAGCCCCTGCCGGCGTCTTCGAGCTTGGAATCGAGTTCCTTGTGGCGGAAATAGAGACGGCGAGTCTCGGCATCGGCATGGATGAACTTCTCGACGTCGTCACGCTGCTGGTTTTCGAACATATCGATCTCCTCGCGGTGGGATCGGCCCGTAGTGGGGCCGGTCGTGAGGGGAGCCATGCGGGCACGATCCGCGCATCGGCGGTCGGGGAAAACAGCGATGCTATGTGCCTGGGTAGACGTACGCATGCTCCGGCAGGGCCGCCACGTGTTTTTTCCGTGACGGGGGATCGAAGCTACTCCGCTCGCGGAGGACCCGCAAGAGCGATTTTCCTCAAAAAACCGCTAAAAAATAGTTGCTGGCGCAACGGTTTACGCAGCAGGTGCCGCAGCGCGGCGCAGTGACATGCTGTAGGAGCGCGCCTGCGCGCGACATGTTTTCGCGGCTGCGCCCAGGCTGGCTCGCCAGCTTCGGGGCTTGGCCTCAAAACATGTCGTGCGCAGGGCGCGCTCCTACGGAGGCGGCCTTACTGGCCGCCCTTCTTCGACTTCTTGGGCGAGGTCGTGGCCGGCGTCGACGCCGGAGCCCCGCCATCGGACGAGTTCATGTCGCGCATCGCGCGAGCGGCGGCTTCGGCAAGGGCTGCCTGCTTCTTGGCGGCGTTGGCCACACGGGCCTGGGCGGCGGCGACCTGCCGGGCCTTTTCGCCCTCGGCCTTGGCCTGCTCCAGCGCCTGGGAGTACTCCACGCCCTGCTGCTGCAGGCGCGCGGCCTCTTCCTGGATCATCTGGTTCTGCAAGCGCTGCTGTTCGAGCTGGCGGCGCGCCATCTCGGCATCGAGCCGGCTGGCCTCGAGCAGGATGGCGTCGTGCTCGCGGTCCAGCTGGGCGCTCTTCACCTGGGCGTCCTGGTACTGGGCCATGGCCTTGGCGATGTCCACACGCCGCTCGGCGATGTAGAGGTAATGCCCGTGGAGCTTGTCCTTGGGCTTGTACTGGGCCATCTGGCTGATCGCCTCGCGCGCGCGGGCCTGTTCGGCCTGCGCATACCCGCCCAGGGCCGGATCGGCGGAGAGCTGGTCGAGGCTGGATGTGAGCCGACGGACGTCGAGGTCTTCGGTAGCGGCCAGCGCCGTTCCCGCGGAAACGGCAAGAACCAGGGCCGAAAGGAGGGTGGTGGAGCGCTTCATCACTGGCCTCCCTGATTGTTCAGCGGCAGGGTTTCGCCGCCGGCGGGCGGAGGCGTGTTGTCGACGGGCTCGGGCAGGACGGTTTCCGACTCCTGCACGTTGCTCGGAATAGGCACCGTGTCGTTGGCGTGGTTGTCGATCATGTCCACGCGCATTTTGGAATTTTCCTTGCTCTTGGCCGTGTTCTGGGCCCGGGCCGCGCCCAGGCGGGCCTTGGCACGGGCCAATTCGCTGTCGGCCCTGGACTCGTCTGCCAGCAGGGCGGCCTCTTCGTATTTACGGCTGGCCATGGCGGCCTGGGCCTGGCGGAACTTACCCTGGGCGTAGTCCAGGTCCACCGGCGCATAATCGGCGGCGCCCGCATCCCGAGCGGCCTGCAGCTGGGCCAGCGCCTGATTCATGGCGCCATCCGGCGGCGGCACGCTGGCGCAGCCAGCGAGGGTGGCGATAGCCAGGGCCAGGGAAGCCAGCCCGAGAAGCCGACGGCCCCTGGACAGGGCCTTCGGCGGCAAGATGTGCACCATCACTCGTTCCTCGTACAGATTTGCGAGATATTGTCGATATACAGGTCAGTGAGACCGTCTTCTCGATTGTAATGCGAACGCCCGGGGGTTTAGGTGGATATCGGTTATTTCCTGAAACTGATGGTGGACAAGGGCGCGTCGGACATGTTCCTGACGACCGGCGCCCCCGTGAACATCAAGGTGGAGGGCAAGCTCTACCCGCTCGGTAATACCGGCCTGCCCAGCGGCATGGTCAAGAAAATCGCCTATTCGCTCATGGACGAGGGCCAGGTGCCCCAGTTCGAGCGGGATCTCGAACTGAACATGGCGCTGGCGGTGAAAGAAGCCGGACGCTTCCGTATCAACGTGTTCAAGCAGCGCGGCGAGATCGGCATGGTCATCCGTGCCATCAAGAGCGAGATCCCCTCGCTCGAGGAATTGCGCCTGCCGGCCATCTTCCGCGACCTGATCATGGAGCCCCGCGGCCTCATCCTCGTGGTGGGCGCCACCGGCTCGGGCAAGTCCACGACGCTCGCGGCCATGCTCGATCACCGCAACAACAACAGCTCGGGACACATCCTCACCATCGAGGACCCGATCGAGTACCTGCACCGGCACAAGCGCTCCATCGTGAACCAGCGCGAAGTGGGCCTCGACACCCACAGCTACCACGAGGCCCTGAAGAACGCGATGCGCGAGGCTCCCGACGTGATCATGATCGGCGAGATCCGCGATACCGACACCATGGAAGCCGCCATCTCCTTCTCCGAGACCGGCCACCTTTGCCTGGCCACGCTGCACTCGAACAACGCCGACCAGACGCTGGAGCGCATCCTCAACTTCTTCCCGGAATCGGCGCACAAGAACGTCCTGATGAACCTGGCCCTCAACCTGCGCGCGGTGATCAGCCAGCGCCTGGTCATCGGCAAGGACGGGCGCCGCATGCCGGCCACGGAAGTCCTGCTCAACACCCCGCTCATCCGCGACATGATCCGCCGCGGCCAGATCCACGAGGTGAAGGACGCCATGGATCGCAGCCTCCAGGAGGGCATGCAGACGTTCGATCAGTCCCTGTATCGCCTCTACAAGGAAGGCCAGATCACCCTCGAGGAGTGCTTGAACAAGGCGGACTCGCGCGACGGCCTGGCACTCAAGATCCGCCTGTCGGAAGGCGCCTCGGGAAGCGAGTTCGCTTCGAGCGATCCGTACGGCATCGGAGTCTGACGGCGACCTTTAAGGGCCCGACAGACTGTGGGGGCCTGAAAGACTTGTGGGAGCCGCTTCAGCGGCGATCCCGCGGCAGCGGGCCAGATCGCCGCTGAAGCGGCTCCCACACAAGGCCCGCTATGGGGCGTCGGGCTGGGCGTCCGGCGCCGCCTTACGGAACGCCTCCAACGCCTGGCAGGCCTCCACCACGCGCCGGATGGTCGGGTACGGCGCCAGATCCACGCCCCAACGCAAGGCGTTGTAATGCTGCGGCACGAGGCATGCGTCGGCCAGGCTCGGTGTGTTCCCAAAGCTGAAGCGCCCGGCCGTGCCGTCGGCCATGAGTTTCTCCAGGCCATCGAAGCCGTGCCGGATCCAGCGTCTCGACCAGGCCTCCTTTGCCGCTTGGTCGGCCCCGAACTCGCTCTCGAGCGCCTTCAGCACGCGCAGGTTGCCCAGGGGATGGATGTCCGTGCCCACCGCCTGCATGAGCTCTCGGACTTTCGCCCTGCCCTTGGCGTCGCGCGGCATCAGCGCCGGCTCCGGATGCGTCTCTTCGAGGTATTCCATGATCGCCATCGACTGTCGGACCACCGTGTCGCCGTCGACGAGCGCGGGAAGCTGCGCCTGCGGCGACACGCGACGGTACTCGTCCTTCAGATGCTGTCCGCCGTCATTGACCAGGTGCACCGGCCGCGCTTCGTAGTCCAGCCCCTTGAGGTTCAGCACGATACGAACGCGGTATGCGGCGCTGGAGCGCCAATAGGTGTACAGGGCGAGGGACATGCGGGGCCTTCCTGAAGAGCGACGGGGAATTCTAGCGGCGCATGCGTGGAAAGCCTTGCCGCGCTGCCGCGCGAGACCGATTTGCGCCCATCCGGTCCTGCCACGGACAATAGCGGCCTTCCGTCCATGAGCTGGAGCCCAACGTGTCCGTCATCCGCATGCAAGACCTCGACCTGCGCGGCAAGCGCGTGCTGATCCGCGAAGACCTGAACGTTCCCGTCGAGGACGGAAAGATCACCTCCACCCAGCGACTGGACGCCTCGCTGCCCACGATCGTGGCGGCCCGCGACGCCGGTGCGAAGGTCATGGTTATCTCGCACCTCGGGCGGCCGAAGGAAGGCCAGTTCGACGAAGCGTCTTCGCTGAAGCCTGTTGCCGATTGGCTGGGCGACAAGCTCGGCAAGCCGGTGCGCCTCGTGCGCGATTATCTCGACGGCGTGGATGTCGCCGATGGCGAGGTGGTAGTGCTGGAAAATTGCCGGATGAACGTCGGCGAAGGCAAGGACGACGAAGGCCTGTCGAAGAAGTACGCGGCACTTTGCGACGTTTTCGTCATGGACGCCTTCGGCACCGCCCATCGCGCGCAGGCATCCACGCACGGCGTGATCCGCTTCGCACCCATCGCGGCGGCCGGCCCCCTGCTCGCGAAAGAACTGGACGCCCTCGGAAAGGCGCTGGAAAACCCCGACCATCCGCTGCTCGCCATCGTTGCCGGCTCCAAGGTCTCGACCAAGCTTGAATTGCTGCAGAACCTCGTCGATCGCGTGGACCAGCTCATCGTGGGCGGCGGCATCGCCAATACCTTCATCCTCGCGGCGGGCCACAAGGTGGGCAAGTCGCTGGTAGAAGCCGACCTGCTCGATACGGCGAAGAAAATCATGGCCGATGCCAAGGCGCGCGGCGCCGACGTCCCGGTGCCGACCGACGTCGTGGTCGCCACCGAATTTGCAGCCACCGCGAAGGCCACGGTGAAGCCGGTCGACCAGGTCGGCGACGACGAAATGATCCTCGACATCGGCCCGGACACGGCGAAGCGCTACGCCGAGTTGATCGCGAAGGCGGGCACCGTGGTGTGGAACGGCCCCGTGGGCGTGTTCGAGTTCGACGCCTTCGGCAAGGGCACGGAAACGCTGGCTCGCGCCATCGCATCGTCCAAGGCGTTCTCGATCGCCGGTGGTGGCGACACCCTGGCTGCGGTGGACAAGTACGGCATCGAAGACGGCGTCTCCTATATCTCCACGGGCGGCGGCGCATTCCTCGAATTCCTCGAAGGCAAGGAACTGCCGGCCGTTGCCGCGCTGAAAGCGCGGGCGGAAGCGAAGTAATGCTCATCCTGTTCGATCTCGATGGCACGCTCATCGATTCGGAACTCGGCATCGTCGCCGGCGTGCGCCATTCGTTGGCCAGCGTCGGCGCGGAAGCTCCGGACGACAGCGTGCTACGGTCGTGGATCGGCCCACCCCTGCGGGTGAGCTTCGGTGCCGTGCTGGACGGTGACAGCGAACGCGTGGAGGCCGCGGTAGAGGCCTACTCGCAGCGTTTCCGCGAGATCGGCTGGTCCGAACACACCGTTTACGAAGGCGTCGGCGACATGGTCTCCGCGCTCGCGGACGCCGGGCATCGCCTCGCGATCGTCACCAGCAAGACACGTTCGCACGCCGAACCGATCATCGCCCACCTGCCCTTCGGCCACCTCTTCGAACGCATCTACGCGCCGCCGCCGAGCACGGCGCATAGCGAGAAAGCGGAAATGATCGCCGCTGCCCTGGCGGACTTCGACCACCCCGCCGAAGACACGCTCATGGTCGGCGACCGGCTCTTCGACATGGAGGGAGCCGTCGCCAACGACGTACGCGGCCTCGGCGTGCTCTGGGGCTTCGGCGACCGGGAGGAACTGGAAAGCGCCGGCGCATGGAAGGTGGTGCAGACGCCGGCGGAGATCGTGCTGCTGGCGGGGGAAGTGATTACGGGATAGCGCTCGTCCTACGCAAGCGATTGCCTTTGGTACTGCACGGCTGACTTACGCGCTCGATCGGCGCCGGCTGATGTTCCGGCTGCGCAACGTCGCCTAACTTCGTTGACTGCGCGTCCGCGCCACTCAGTGAAACGTCATACGACAGGAGAACGCATGGTTCCGCTTCCCACTGCGACAACAGCCCTGAGATCCATTCTCGGCGCCCTCTTTGTGGTGATTTCTCTCGACGCCACTGGAACGACAAGCGAGGACTCGCACCCAAGGTGGGAATCGCCTCTCGCGCGCGATGTTTCCAAGGTTAACCGCGAACGTCACGTCACCACTTCGCCCTCTCCCATCGCTCCGAATGCACAGCAGCCAGGCCGCCTTGCACAGACACTGACCAACGTGGCGATTTTCGCGCTGGGCGCTACGGGCAAGGTTTCAGGTGTTGGGCGCGATACAACGGGCGACATTGGAAAGCCTCTTCTTGGCGCCCGGGAAGACCGCGTCCGACCAGGGGTGCAGGGCGCGATCAAATAGGCACCCTAAGCTTCACCCGTCTGGCTGGTCGAACTCGACAGGCCGGGCGAGCATCGGCAACGGAGGAGACAGGGACGGCGCCCCGTTGGACGGCACCACCGCCTGACGCATCGACGCGGTGAAGCTTGGAAGCAACACTTGGTTCCCATAAGCACTGATATGGTCACCGTCGAAAAACAGCGGTTTGCCGTCGATAAGACCTTCGCAGGTTTGACCACCCGGGCAAAGGGACTTCACAGGGTCGAAAATGCCTATCCCGTGGTCGTCGCCAGCGAGGGACTCGAGTGCAGCGAGCATGGGATCCCGAAGTGCCAGGAACTCGCTGCGATCGATTCGCGTGCCCGCAGCGCAGATTTCATTAGAGGCCGTCCACCAATCGGCACAGCGGAAGGGCGGAGCCTTCAGTACAGGTCCGGGCGCCTGCAACATGACGCTGGCGCCCGTAGCGCGGAGCTTCGCCAGTACCGCGCGAGCGTCGCGCATCGTACTCTCTGCATGCTCTGACGTCCGAGGTGCAGCGGCTAACGAATTGACCTGCTCGCCGGGATATATGACCCATTGATCGACGAATCTGGGTAACCGAAGCGATGGGAGAAACACCACGCTTCCTGGCTGCAGGTTCGGCAGGAGGTCAGTCAACGCGTTCGATGAACTCTCACGACAGCGTGGATTGTCCTCCCGCCAAGGTTGCAAGCTCAGAAACGGGCATCCACCGTTGTTGTAAACGGTGACCACTGCGCCAGTTTGCAAGGCATACGACGCAAAGGCCGGACCGTAGGCCAACGCATGTGAATCACCGACGGCGAATACGTCCGGCGCTGTCGAATTGCCCTGGCATCCGTTACGCCGATATGTCACTCGCCACCCTACCGCAAGATCTGTGCGGCTTGGAGAGACCTTGCACCCCTTTTCGTCGGTCAACCTCTGTCCCTTCGATGGGTACCAGAGCTCGGGCGACCTGGCGACCGTGCTGAACGAGAACTTCGCTTGGTGCCTATCCATGGCGTGGGCGATCCCTGAACCGATGCAAATGGCCATAAACGCCACGACCACGGTTCGACCCGGAGTAACGTTCGCGAAAACATGTTCTGACCTGAACGGCCGTTCCACGAAACGCCATGACAATCTTGCTAGAAGAAATGAAAGCGCAAGGGCAGTAGCACTTTGCCAAGGTTTCGAAAAACCGACCGTCCATTTGAAAAGAACGATTACTGGCCAGTGCCAAAGGTAGAGCGAATACGACATTTGACCCACACTTGTGAGCCATGAGTGCCAATTTCGCGCTCGGCGTACCTCGACCACGCGCCCGGCATCGAACGCGGCAATAAGGAGCGCTGCCGCCGCCACGGGAACGAGCGTCGCATATCCCGGCGATTTTCCTGGCTCGGAGCAAAGAAGCGACCAACACAGACATGCCGCCCCGACCGCCAAAAGCAATGTACGAATCCTTCGATAATCTCTCCGCGCGGAAATCGACTTATATAGCGTTGAAGACCATCCCAGGTAGAGCAACACCCCCGCCGCCATTTCCCAGAACCTGGCGATGAAGAGGTAGTAACCCTTGGAATTGCCCGCTCCTATCATGTCTACGGCAAGAAGGAAGGACATCGCGGCACCCCCCATGAACAAGGCGAGCGCAACGACGCGGCATCTTCCACCTCGCAACCACATGGCAAAAAGGAAGGGAAATACCAGATAGAACTGCTCTTCGACGCCCAGGGACCATGTGTGCGTGAAGGGATTGAACTCCGCCAGCGGTGAAAAATATTGGTTATCCGACCGCGCGAGGACGATGTTGCCCAATCCGAAGAATGCATATCTTCCTGTTCTTGGAACGTTGTCACTCAACCAGGACGGCGGAATCCACAAAGCAGACATGAACGCCGTCACCAGCAGACATACACCCAGCGCCGGCACGATCCGCCGAACGCGCCTGGCAAAGAAGTCGACCACGAATGCACGTGATGATGACGGCCCGCGCGAGGAAGCGGCCATGCTCACAACGAAGCCGGAGATAACGAAGAACACGTCGACACCGGCAAAGCCGCCGGGCAGTAGTCGTCCGTCCAGGTGATACGCAACAACGGCAAGGACTGCCAATGCGCGCAATGCGTCGATGTGCGGCAGATACCGCGCGCGCGGGATATTCATCGTCATGATGGTTGTTGCTCCTTTGGTAGCGAATGTTACCAATTACCGTTGCCAAATGGGGTAGGAAATGGCCCTACCCACCTCGGACCAGGACCACTCGACCTCCCTTGCGCCGGTGACGTCGTGGATCAGGCATCGCCGTTATCCCGCCGCCAGACGAACCCCTAACGTGTGAAACCCACCAAGACGGTGGTGATGCCAAGGGACTCGGAATTGATGACTATGAAAGGTCGCTCGATAAAGCTCGTGCTCTGTGCCGGGCTGGTGTTCGTGTCTAGCGGAGCGAGCCAGGCGCGCATCCTTCAGCCGGGAGAAGGATTGCGAACGGGTGAAACCATGCTCTCAGAAGAAGGGAAATACATCGGAGTCATGCAGCACGACGGCAACTTCGTCGTATACAGCAACGACGGCCAGCTTCGGCCGATATGGTCGACGAACACGACCGGCAGGGGCGCAGTCGTCGCGAACATGCAACGCGACGGCAATTTCGTGCTTTACGATGCCGCAGGGCGCCCAGTCTGGTGGACAGCGAGCAACGGCCGGGATCGAACGTTCGCGATCACCGAGCATGGACAGGCTATGGTTGTCGCTCCCGGGCGAGCTGGCAATCGCATGCGGGGTCCGGGTACCTCCGTCTTGCGCAGGCTCGGCGTTAAGCCGGTCTGGGCAGCGAAAGAGTATGACCGTCGGTCGATGCCGGCTCGCTCGGGACCCTATTGCGTTGGCGATCCGCATGCGTGCGGCAAGAAGCTACACGGCGTGCTTCACCACGGTCCCTGACACGAAGAGGCCCCCTTTCGGGGGCCTCTGACCATCACGTGCCGAATGTCTTACTTGATCACACTCTTCACCGCATCCACCACCGCCGTGGTCGTGATGCCGAAGTGCTCGTAAAGCTTGTCGATCGGCGCTGAGGCGCCGAAGGTGGTCATGCCCACCGCCTTGCCGTCGAGGCCGATGTACTTCGCCCAGAAGTCCTCGCTGGCCGCTTCCACGGCGACGCGCGCGCGGCACCAGGAAGGAAGCACGCCTTCACGGTATTCCAGGGGCTGCGCATCGAATTCCTCGGTGCAGGGCATGGAAACCACGCGCACGGAAATACCCTGGTCGCCCAGCGCATGTGCGGCCTCCACGGCAATGCCCACTTCCGAGCCCGTCGCGATGATGATGGCCTTGAATTTCTCGCTCGGCTCGAAGAGGACGTAGCCGCCCTTTTCGATGTCTGCCACCTGCTGTTCGGTGCGCGGGTTGTGCTTGAGGTTCTGGCGGGAGAACACGAGGCAGGAAGGGTTGCCGGCGCGTTCGATGGCCTTCTTCCACGACACTGCGGATTCCACGGCATCCGCCGGGCGCCAAACACGATTGTTCGGAATGAGGCGCAGCGAGCCCAGGTGTTCGACAGGCTGATGGGTGGGGCCGTCCTCGCCAAGGCCGATCGAATCGTGCGTGTACACGTGGATGGCGTGCGCGGGAATGAGCGCCGACATGCGCACGGCATTGCGCGCATAGTCGGAGAACACCAGGAACGTGGCGTCGTACGGAATGAATCCGCCGTGCAGGGCGAGGCCGTTGGAGATGGCGCTCATGCCGAACTCGCGCACACCGTAGTGAATGTAGTTGCCTTCGGCGCCCGCGGTAGCGACGTTCTTCGAGCCCTTCCAGATCGTGAGGTTCGACGGCGCGAGGTCGGCGGAACCGCCGATCAGCTCGGGCAGCAGCGGACCGAACGCGTCGAGCGCCATTTGCGAGGCCTTGCGCGAAGCGACCACCGGGCCTTCGGCCTGCATCTTCTTGATGTAGGCGTCGGCGCCGTCCTTCCAGCTTGCCGGCAGCTCGCCGCTGAGGCGGCGCTTCAGTTCGGCGGCAAGTTCGGGGTGTGCCTTCGCATAGGCATCGAACTTGTCGTTCCACGCCTTTTCCGCCTTCGCACCGCTTTCCTTGGCACTCCAGGAGTCGTACATCTCCTGCGGAATCTCGAACGGGCCATACTTCCAGCCCAGCTTCTCGCGCGCGGCCTTCACTTCGTCGGCGCCGAGCGGCGCGCCGTGCGACGACTCCTTGCCTTCCTTGTTGGGCGCACCGAAGCCGATCACCGTCTTGCAGATCACCAGCGAGGGCTTTTCGCTCTGCGACGTGGCCGCCGCGATCGCCTTCTTGATGGCGTCCGCGTCGTGGCCGTCGACCGGCTTGCCGTCGTCGCCCAGCACCACGTTCCAGCCGTAGGCGCGGAAGCGCGCCGGCGTGTCATCGGTGAACCAGTCGTGCACCTCGCCGTCGATCGAGATGCCGTTGTCGTCGTAGATGGCGACAAGCTTGCCGAGCTTGAGCGTGCCGGCCAGCGAGGCCACTTCGTGCGAGATGCCTTCCATCAGGCAACCGTCGCCCACGAACACATAGGTGTGGTGATCGACGATGTCGTGGCCCGGGCGGTTGAAGCGCGCCGCGAGCACCTGCTCGGCGAGAGCGAAGCCCACGGCATTCGCAAGACCCTGGCCGAGCGGACCGGTGGTGGTCTCCACGCCGGGCGTGTGGTGATACTCCGGATGGCCCGCGGTGCGGTAGCCGAGCTGACGGAAGTGCTTGAGGTCCTCGATGCCGAGGTCGTAGCCGGTGAGGTGCAACAGCGCGTACTGCAGCATCGAACCGTGACCATTCGAGAGAACGAAGCGGTCGCGGTTCGGCCAATGCGGATTCGAGGGGTTGTGATGCAGGAAGTCGCCCCAGAGAACCTCGGCGATGTCGGCCATGCCCATCGGCATGCCAGGGTGGCCTGACTTGGCGGCTTCCACACCATCCATGGCCAGGGCGCGGATCGCATTGGCGCGTTCGCGGCGTGTCGTCATCGGCGTTCTCCAATAAGGGGCGGCGGAAAAAACGCGATTGTCGCGCATTGTCTGCCTGCTTGTCGTGGACGAACCAACCGCGGCCTGGAAGTTAACCCCGCCTTAATCTTTTGACTCCGTTTTTTGAATTTCTTCAGGTTGCGGGGGCTCTAATCGAACCTGGCCACCGACCTCCCCCTCCCCTTCAACGGTAGGTGGCCGCCCCGACAAAAAGAGGAATATTCCCATGAAGAAGGCAATTCTTGCCCTTGCAGTTTCTTGCATCTCGTTTTCGGCCATTCCGGCTTTCGCACAGGACAGCAACCCCGCCGTGAGCGGCAATTACCAGCCCAGCCAGGCCGTCGGTAGCGGCAACTGGTTCATCGGCGCCAATGTCGGCCGCACCAACGGCAGCGACACCGGCGGCTTCGGCAGCGACACCAGTGGATTCAACTTCCTGCACGGCGAGAAGGGCCGCCGTACGGGTTACGGCCTGCTCGGCGGCTATCGTTGGAAGGTCGGTCCCGATCTGGGCCTCGGTGTCGAGGCCGGCTATGCGGACCTCGGCAATTACCGCGTGAAGAACGTTTTCGAGTCCGACCAGGACGTGAACCAGAAGTCCACGCGCAACGCGCTGCGCGGCTGGATGGTTGGCGTGAACGGCAAGATCAATCTCGTGCCGCAGTGGTACATCAGCGCGCACGGCGGTTACTTCCGCGCCAACGACAACAACCAGAACTACAACAACAGTGTGGGCCAGGATCTCGGCTTCTCCAGCGGCGGCCGCCCCGATCGCGGCAGCTGGTATGCCGGCCTCGGCACCGGTTGGGACGTGAACGAGCACTTCGGCGTGGGCGTGTCGTACGACTACTTCCACGCGGATGCCGGCAAGGTGCGCAACAACGCCACCGGCGAGGTGTCGCGCGGTCTGAAGCGCTCCACCGGTATCGTTTCGCTGGCGGGCGAATACCGCTTCTAAGTCGTTAAACAAAACGGTTGAGCCACGGCGCGACGCGTGCCGTGGCTTAATCGTTTCTTAATACTGAACTACTCGGTATTGAATCTTTTAGAGGCTGCCCAATCTATGCCTCACGCACGGCACCCCCGCTCGTGCGCCAGCGTGTACCGGCATCCCCCCATGGCCGGACGCGCCGCGAAGAACAATAAGCAGGAGAGATCCACCATGAAGAAGACCCTTATCGCCCTCGCCCTTGTCGCTGCCGGCGCCGTTGCTGCGCCCGCGTTCGCGCAGGACGCCAATGGCGCGGGTGGCTGGTTCGTCAATGGCAATGTCGGTCGCACCTCGGTCGACAAGGGCCGCTACGACGGGCACGACACCGGGTACGCCCTCAACGGCGGTTATCGCTGGACGGTCAGCCCCTGGGCCGCGCTCGGCGTCGAAGCCGGTTACAACGACCTGGGTAACATCAACGCGAAGAACTTCTTCAACGGCGACCGCGTGGTCGACCGCAGGAAGTCTGAACTGCACGGCTGGACCGCCGGTGTGAACGGCCACTTCAACATCGATCCGCAGTGGTACATCAGCGGTCGCGCCGGCATCTACGGCTGGAAGGGCCACGGCACCAGCAACAACGACGTCGATCGCCACGATCTCGACAAGACCAGCTGGTACGCCGGTGCGGGCGTGGGCTACGACTTCAGCAACAACTGGAGCCTGGGCATCAACTACGACCACTACGACGCGAAGAAGAACGGTCTCGACCTGTCGACCAACATGACGTCGGTCTCGGCGGAATACCGCTTCTAAGCTTCATCGGCCCCAAGAAGAAACGCCGGCTTTCGCCGGCGTTTTTTTATCAACGCTTCTTCCACTGGCCCAGCGCCGCGGCGCCGTTTTCCTGCGCACGTGCGTAAACCGCCTTCTGCGCTTCGGCCACGTTCTTCTGCTGGTCCTTCGACCAGATCTTCAGCGCCTCGGCCACCAGTGCGCGGCCGTACGAGAAGCTGACCGGCCACGGGTGCGGGCCCATCTGGTTGATGAGGTTCAGGTGCTCGGTGGCCTGCTCGTCGCTCTGGCCGCCGGAGAGGAACACGATGCCCGGCAGCGTGGCGGGCACGCACGACTTGAGCACGCGCACGGTGGCCTCGGCGACGTCTTCCGGCTCGACCTGCGCGTCCTTCGGTGCGTATTTGCCCGGCATGACCATGCTCACCTTCAGGATGGTGCCTTCGAGCATCACGTTCTGTTCGTAGAGCGCGTTGAACAGGCTGCGCAGCACCGCTTCGTGCACTTCATAGCTCACGTCGATGTCGTGCTTGCTCTCGGCATCGTCCATGAGTACTTCCGGCTCCACCATCGGTACCAGGCCGGCTTCCTGGCACAGCGCCGCGTAGCGCGCCAGGGCATGCATGTTGGCCTCGATGGCCGTCGAACTGGGGTTGTCTTCGGTGATCTTGATCACCGCGCGCCACTTGGCGAACTGGGCGCCGAGCTGGGCGTATTCCTTCAGGCGGTCGCGCAGGCCGTCGAGGCCTTCGGTGACCACGTCGCCCGGGAAGCCGGCGAGCGGCACCGGGCCCTTGTCCACCTTGATGCCCGGGATGATGCCGGCCTTCTTCATGGCCTCGACCAGCGGCACGCCGTCCTTGGTCTTCTGGCGGATCGTCTCGTCGAACAGGATGGCGCCCGAGATGTGCTCGCCGAGGTTCGGGGTGGTGAGCAGCAGTTCGCGATAGGCGCGACGGTTTTCCTCGGTGTTCTCGACGCCGGCGGCTTCGAAGCGCTTCTTGATCGTGCCGGTCGATTCGTCGACGGCGATGATGCCCTTGCCCGTGGCCACCATCGCCTGCGCGATCTGTTCGAGGTTTTCGATGCTCATGACAACTCCGTGGAAGTAGTGGTATGCCC
The DNA here is from genome assembly GCF_011759605.1 of Luteibacter sp. SG786. Classification (GTDB taxonomy): domain Bacteria; phylum Pseudomonadota; class Gammaproteobacteria; order Xanthomonadales; family Rhodanobacteraceae; genus Luteibacter. The sequence continues at coordinate 596,294 of NZ_JAAOYX010000003.1, read as the reverse complement.
CATAAGGCAACGTGGTGCGAATGCAAAAACCGGCGGAGTATAGGGGAATACTCCGCGAAACCCGTTGTGCGGCGCGATCAAGTGGTCTTGTAACCGGGCAGTTCGCACTGCTTCATGATGGCGGCCTTGCGCGCGGGATCTTCCGGAAGATTGAAGCCCACCACGTAGTAAGTGTTGACGGGCTCACCAGCGCGGTTGACGCCCGAAGGGGCGTAACGGAAGTCCTTGACCGCACTGACGCCGACCTGGGCGAGGTCGCCCTCGGGCACCGTCTTCGCCGCCACGACGTTCTGCGGCAGGCCGTTGGAGCCGATCATGTAGGTGACGGCAACACAGCCGGGCTGGTTGAGGTTCTTCCCCGTATTCGGGACATCGGCGCTGACGGAAGTGTTGGTCAGGGTCCAATAGTTCGGCAGGCGGGCCGGGTCGACACGGCGGACATTCTGGGCCGCGGCGCTGCCGACGGCGAGCAGGAGGATGGCGGCAACGGCGACGGAGCGGAGGCTGATGCGGATCATGACGCCCTCAGGGATGGTTGAGGGCATCGAGTTTACTCCGCCAGGGGGATGCGGCGCGTGTGAAATCCTGCGGTGGCTGTGGGAGCCGCTTCAGCGGCGATGGGCACTCGCGGCAGCTTGCCCGCTGCCGCGGGATCGCCGGCGCAGCCGGCTCCCACAGGGCATCGGTTCCGCCTCAAAGATCCCGCAAGCTCTCGGCGATGCCGTCCTCGCCGATCATCAGAAGCTTCAGCGTGTTGGTGCCACCGCCCCGGCCGATGTGATCGCCGTGCGTGAGGATCACGCGGTCGCCCTTGGTGAGCTTGCCCAGCGCGAACAGGTGCTGGAGCGCGGCGCGGGCCGTATGCGCCGGGTCGAGGTTGCTCTGCTCGAAATCCACGGGCTGCACGTCGCGCAGTACGAGCATGCGGCGGCGGGCCATGCCCGACGGCGACATCGCGTAGATGGGCACCGCGAAGCGATAGCGCGAAAGCCACTGCGCCGTGGCGCCGGATTCGGTCAGCGCGACGATGGCGCGGACGCCCACCTGGGCCGCGAGCAGCATGGCGGCCAGGGCGATCGCCTGGTCCGAGCGGTCGAGCGAATGCGTGTTGGGACGAAGGTCGTCGCGCGGCTCGAACTGGCGCTCCGCGCCCAGGCAGATGCGGCGCATGGCCGCCACCGCTTTGTCAGGGTGCGCACCTGCCGCGGTTTCCTGGGAGAGCATCACCGCGTCCGTGCCGTCGATCACGGCGTTCGCCACATCCAGCACTTCGGCTCGGGTGGGAATCGGCGCGGACACCATGGACTGGAGCATCTGCGTGGCGGTGATCACCGAGCGGTTGCGCATGACCGACTCACGGATGATCTTCTTCTGCAGGCCCGGCAGCTCGGCATCGCCGATTTCCACGCCCAGGTCGCCACGGGCGACCATCACGACGTCGGAAGCGTCGATGATCTCGCCCAGCACGGGGATCGCGTCGGCGCGCTCGATCTTGGAGACGATGGCGGCGTCGCCGCCGGCCTCGCGCAGCAGGCGCCGTGCTTCATTGAGGTCGTCGGCCGACCGCACGAACGATACGGCCAGGAAATCGGCGCCCATTTCGGCGGCCAGCTTGATGTCGTTCCGATCCTTGTCGGAGAGCGCGGACACGCTCAGGCCGCCACCCTGGCGGTTGAGTCCCTTGCGGTCGGAAAGGCGGCCGCCGATGGCGACGCGACAGCGGATCTCGCTGCCCACCACTTCCACCACGGACAGCGCCACAAGGCCGTCGTCGAGGAGAAGGATGTCGCCCGCCGACACGTCCTTGGGCAGGTCGTAATAGCTCACGCCTACGCGTGTCTGGTTGCCCGGAGGCGCGTCGGGGCGGCAGTCGAGCACGAAGCTGTCCCCGGTCATGAGGTCGACCGGACCGCCGGCGAATTTCTCGATGCGGATCTTCGGCCCCTGCAGATCGGCCAGGATGCCCACCTCGCGGCCCACGGCATCGGCAGCAGCGCGCACCGCGGCGGCGCGGGCGCGGTGATCGTCGGGCTGACCGTGCGAAAGGTTCAGGCGAACGATGTCCACCCCCTCTTCGAGGATCTTCTCGAGCATGCCCGGCGCGTCGGTGGCGGGCCCGAGGGTGGCGACGATCTTGGTGCGGCGTACCTGGATATCGGTCATCGATGTCTACCTTGTATGGAATGCGGCGAATCAGTCCAGCGTGGAATTGAGCAGATCGGCGAGGCGCTTGCCGGCCTCCCGCAGGCGCGTTTCCGCGACGGGGAGGTTCTTCGCCACATAGGCATGGTCGATGCGGTGCCCGTCCGGATAGAACCCGCGGCCGGCCACGATCTTGCAGGATTCCTCGGCCCACTGCGCGTACGGGTTGTCGAACGGGGCGATGGGACGCGGCAGTGTCACCTTCCCCTCTGCGGCCAGACGGTCGGCGTAGGCCGGCCATTTCAGGTCGCGGGTGTAGAGCATCTGCGAGTCCCACACGCGGTGAAGGTTGGTGCCCTTGCCGTCGAACTGGACCTGGTATTCGTTGCCGCCCTTGTCGTCGCGATTCCCGGCGTGCAGCGGCTGGTGCACGTCGCCCACGAAATGCACCACGAACTTCAGTGCCTCGGCGCGCTCCGCGTCGGAGTTGTGGCGGTCGCGCAGGATGGCGACATATTTCTCCAGGCCACCGATGACGCAGCGGCCATCCGCGCAGTCGCGCGGCGGCACGTAATGGCATTTGCCATCGCGGAAGTTGACGTAATGGAGCGGCCCGGTGGCCTTGCCCAGCGCCTCCTTGCCCGGCATGTCGCGCAGGTGGTCGGGCCAGCTCGCGATGTCGGGAAGGGAGTCGGAACCATCTACCCGCAGCAGCCGCGTCACCTCGGCCTTCGCCGCCGGATCGAGTTGTCGCCAGGCCAGGTCGGCCACGATCCGGTGGCCGATGTCACCCCAGGCCTGGACGGTGCTGGCAAAGGCGGGAACGGCCAGGGCGAGCAAGACGGCGATGCTGCGGCGCTTCAAAACGGATTTCATGGGACAGTAAACGTTTCCGGTCGATGGAACGCTCAAGTGTGCCACAGCCGGGCTGAGACACGGATGACACGTCGCGGCGGCGCAGCAAGCCGGGCCCCGCGAGCTTCGGCTACCATGGACGTTTGAGACACCCGTCCCCATTTCGTCAGCACATCCCTTCCGGAGGCTTTCCATGACCATCAAGGTCGCCATCAACGGTTACGGTCGCATCGGTCGCAACATCCTGCGCTCGCTCTACGAAGCGAAGAAGAACGGACAGGACATCCAGATCGTCGCGGTGAACGACCTCGGCAATGCCGAGACCAACGCCCACCTGACCCAGTACGACACGGCGCATGGCCGGTTCCCGGGCGAGGTCTCGGTGGACGGCGGCGACCTGATCGTCAACGGCGACCGCATCAAGGTGTTCGCCGAGCGCGACCCGTCGAAGCTCCCCTGGGGCGACCATGGCGTGGACGTGGTGATGGAGTCCACCGGCTTCTTCACCTCGAAGGCGAAGGCCAGCGCGCACATTGCCGGCGGTGCCAAGAAGGTCATCATTTCGGCCCCGGGCGACAAGGATGTGGACGGCACCTTCGTCATGGGCGTGAACCACGACAAGCTGACCTCGGCGCACCAGGTGATCTCGAACGCCTCGTGCACCACGAACTGCCTGGCGCCGCTGGCAAAGGTGCTGCACGAGAAGATCGGCATCGTGCACGGCCTGATGACCACCATCCACGCCTACACCAACGACCAGGTACTCACCGACGTCTACCACTCTGACCTGCGCCGCGCCCGAAGCGCCACGCACAGCCAGATTCCGACGAAGACGGGTGCCGCCGCGGCCGTGGGTCTGGTGCTGCCGGAACTCAACGGCAAGCTCGACGGCTTCGCCATGCGCGTGCCGACGATCAACGTTTCCGTGGTGGACCTGACCTTCACGGCCGCGCGCGCGACCACGAAGGAAGAGATCGACGCCGCCATCAACGAAGCCGCGAACGGCGCGCTCAAGGGCATCCTGTCGGTCAACACGCAGCCGCTGGTGTCCATCGACTTCAACCACAATCCGCATTCGTCCATCTACGACGCCACGCAGACGCGCGTCATGGAAGGCACGCTGGTGAAGGTGCTGTCCTGGTACGACAACGAGTGGGGCTTCTCCAACCGCATGCTGGACATGGCCAAGGCGCTCATGACGGCCAAGTAAGCCGTCGCGACAACCGAATAGGCACGGCCACCGGGGGGCCCGCAGCGATGCGGGCCCCTTTTTTTGCTTTCTCGGAGTGAGCGAATGCTTCGTCGAACCATCCTCGTTGCCTGCACGGTCTGGCCGGTGGCCATCGCGGCGGCGGCCCATTGCATGACATCCGGCGTGACGCAGGTCGATGTCGTCCAGCAGGGACTCCTGAATCCATCCGTGCCTGTCGAACGGCGGCAGAGGCTTGCCGACACGCTGCTGTGCACGGCGCTTGCGGGACATGCGGCGAGCCAGGAGTTGGCTGGCACGCTTTATCTGCAGGGGCGCTCTCGCCGGGGCAATGTGCTGCCGCGCGACATTCCCCGGGCGCGGCGCCTCCTGACCGCTGCTGCGGATCGCGGACGGCGTCAGGCCATGCGTGCTCTAGCGGAGTTGGAACTGGCGGACGGGCACGCCCGGGAGGCCGCGCTCTGGTCCCGCGTGGAGCAGGACCTGTTCGGGGGTGTTCGGGTGGCCTCGTCGGATGCGCATCCGGGCATCGGCAGGACGACTGGCAGAGACATCCAGTTCGACGCGGAAGTGAATCTCAAGGTTCAAGCCATTTGCGCGCGGTTGGGCGCGGACTCGCCGGCTGGGCACTGAGTGCCCGGCGAATCGATCAGGCCTTTGCGATCGTCTGCTCGATGGCGCCGAAGATCGATCGGCCATGCGCATCGGTGACGTCGATGCGCACGGTGTCGCCGAACGAAAGAAACGGCGTGGACGGCTTGCCGTCGCGCAGCGTCTCCACCGTGCGCTGCTCGGCCAGGCACGACGCGCCCTTCCCCGTGTCTTCGTTGGCGATGGTGCCGGAACCCACCAGGGTGCCGGCCGTGAGCGGACGGGTCTTCGCCACGTGGGCCACCAGCTGCGAGAAGTCGAACTGCATGTCGACCCCGCATTCCGCCTCGCCGAACCATGCCCCGTTGATCCACGTGCGCATGGGCAGGTGCAACTTCTCATCGCGCCATGCATCGCCCAGCTCGTCGGGGGTGACGAACACCGGCGACAAGGCGGAACGGGGCTTGGACTGGAGGAAGCCGAATCCCTTGGCCAGTTCGGCCGGGATCAGGGCACGCAGGGAAACGTCGTTGACCAGACCCACGAGCTGAATATGGCCGGCGGCCTGCGCGGGCGTGACACCCATCGGCACATCGTCGGTCACCACCAGCACCTCGGCCTCGAGATCGATGCCGAACTCCTCGCTGGGCACCAGCACGGGATCGCGCGGCCCGAGGAAACCTGCGCTAGTGGCCTGGTACATCAACGGGTCGGTGTAGAACGACGCCGGCACCTCGGCCCCGCGCGCCCTGCGCACTCGCTCCACATGGGGAAGGTAGGCGCTGCCGTCGACGAACTCATAGGCGCGCGGCAGGGGCGCCGCGAGTTTCGCTACGTCGAGATCGAACGCACCGACCGCGCTGCCGGCGTTCAACGCTTCCGACAACGCATTGAGGCGCGGTGCCACCGCATGCCAGTCGTCGAGCGCGGCCTGCAGCGTCGGCGCGATGCCGGTGGCCTTCGCAGCGCGGGCGAGATCGCGGCTGACGACGACGAGCGTGCCGTCGCGGCCGCCTTCCTTGAGTGACGCGAGTTTCATGCGGTTCCTTGGTCTTTCAGTGGGCCGACGGATCGAAATGCTTTTTCAATCCGCGCCAGCATTCGTAGTAGTCGCCTTGCAACGCCTTCGAATCGAGGGCCTGCCGGCTGGGGCGGATGACCTTGCGGGTTTCGAACATGAAGGCCATGGTGCCGACAATGTGGTCCGGACGCGAGGTATCCGCGCCCGACGCTTTCTCGAAGCTGGCGGCATCGGGCCCGTGGCCGCTCATGCAATTGTGCAGGCTCGAGCCGCCGGGCACGAACCCTCCCTCCTTGGCATCGTAGGCGCCGTCGATCAGCCCCATGAACTCGCTCGCCACGTTGCGATGAAAATAGGGCGGCCGGAACGTATGCTCGGCCACGAGCCAGCGTGGCGGGAAGATCACGAAATCCATGTTCGCCACCCCCGGCGTGTCGCTGGCCGAGGTAAGTACGGTGAAGATCGACGGATCGGGGTGATCGACGGCGATCGAACCGATGGTGTTGAAACGGCGCAGGTCGTACTTGTACGGCGCGTAGTTGCCGTGCCAGGCCACGACGTCGAGCGGCGAGTGATCGATGCGCGCGCTCCAGAGCGCGCCCTGGAACTTGGCCACAAGCGCGAAGTCGCCATCCACATCCTCATAGGCCGCCACCGGCGTGAGGAAGTCGCGGGGATGCGCCAGCCCGTTCGCGCCGATCGGACCGAGGTCCGGCAAGTGCAGCGGCGCGCCGAAGTTCTCGGCCACGTAACCGCGTGCCTCGCCGTCGGGCAGTTCCACCAGGAAGCGGATGCCCCGGGGAACCACCGCGATTTCCAGCGGGGCCACATCCAGCACGCCCAGTTCGGTGCGGATGCGCAGCCTGCCCTGCTGGGGAACGATCAGCAGTTCGCCGTCGGCGTCGTAGAAATAACGCCCCTCCATCGAACGGTTCGCCACATACAGGTGGATGCCCACGCCGGCCTGCTCGGCGGCGCCGCCGTTGCCACCCATGGTGAGCAGCCCGTCGAGGAAGTCGCACGGTTCAGACGGTATGGGCAGCGGATTCCAGCGAAGCTGGTTCGGCGTGGCCGGGGCCTCGTCGAAGCGGTTATGGAACGTGCCATGGTCCATGGCCGCGAAGGGCGAATGCTGGGCAGCCGGACGAATGCGGTACAACCAGCTGCGCCGGTTGCGATGGCGCGGCGCGGTGAACGCGCTGCCCGACAGCTGCTCGGCGTAAAGGCCCCTCGCCACGCGCTGCGGCGAGTTCTGCCCGACGGGCAGCACGCCTTCCACGGCTTCGGTGGCGAACTCGTTGCCGAAGCCGGTCTGGTACCCGCGGGTATCGTCGGTGTGGCTCATCATGGCGGTCCCGATATCAGAGTACGCCGCGGCGCATCTGGTCGCGCTCGATCGACTCGAACAACGCCTTGAAGTTGCCGTTGCCGAAGCCCTCGTTACCCTTGCGCTGGATGATCTCGAAGAAGATCGGGCCGATGTTGTTCTGCGTGAAGATCTGCAGCAGCAGCTTCTTCTTGGTTTCGTCGTCGGCGTCGATGAGGATCTTGCTGGCCTGCAGGCGTGGCACGTCTTCGCCATGATCGGGCACGCGCGCGTCGATCACTTCGTAATAGGTGTCCGGCGTGTCGAGGAAGGCGACGTCCTGCGCGCGCATGGCTTCCACCGATTCGTAGATGTTGTCGGTGAACAGCGCGATGTGCTGGATGCCCTCGCCGTTGTATTCGCGCAGGTATTCGTTGATCTGCGACTTCTCGTCGGACGATTCGTTGAGCGGAATGCGCACCAGGCCGTCCGGCGCGGTCATGGCCTTGGACACCAGGCCCGTCTTCGCGCCCTTGATGTCGAAGTAGCGGATCTCGCGGAAGTTGAACAGGCGCTCGTAGTAATCCGACCACTTCTCCATGTTGCCGAAGTGCAGGTTATGGGTCAGGTGGTCGATGAAGGTGAGGCCGAAACCCTTCGGATGACGATCGACGCCCGGCAGCCATTCGAACTCGGCATCGTAAACGTCGCCCTTGGCGCCGTAGGTGTCGATCAGGTAAAGCGCCGCGCCACCGATGCCTTCGATGGTCGGAACGTCGAGCGCGAGCGTCTCGGGCTTGAAGGCGACCTTCTGCGCGCCGTTCGAGAGCGCGGTGGCCTGCACGTCGGCAGCCGGACGGTTGAAGCGGATGGCAAAGCCGCAGGCACAGGGACCGTGCTTGGCGACGAAGTCGGCCGCGAACGAACCCGGCTCTTCGTTCACCAGGAAATTGCAGTCGCCCTGGCGGTAGAGCGTGATCTTCTTCGTCTTGTGCTTCGCCACCGCGGTAAAGCCCAGCCTCGGAAACAGCGTGTGGAGCATCGCCGGATCGGGCGCGGCGAACTCCACGAACTCGAAACCGTCGACTCCCTGTGGATTTTCGAAGGTGGTGACCTGCATACCGATATTGGGCTGGGCGCTCATGGGCGATACTCCTGACGACGGGGGCGGCTTCACGCCGTATAGTCCCGATTTATAGTTTCACCTGTAACCATTTGCAAGGACCAGTGCAGCATGACCTCCGACGCCGTCCCCGCCCATGCGCCCCTTGAGCTGGAAAACTTCCTCCCCTACCGACTCTCGATCCTGTCGAACACGGTAAGCCAGTCGATCGCGGAGGAATACACCGGCCGCTTCCAGCTCAGCATGACGGAATGGCGTGTCATGGCCGTGCTGGCCCGCTTCGCCGATCTTTCGGCCCGCGAAGTGGCCGAGCGCACCCGTATGGATAAAGTGGCGGTGAGCCGGGCCCTTGCCCGGCTAGTGGAGGCCGGCCGGGTGGACCGCAGCATCCACGACGGCGACAAGCGCCGGTCGGTGCTCAAGCTGTCCGAGGCCGGCTGGGCCATCCACGACGAAGTGGCCCCGTTGGCCCGCGAACACGAGCGCGAACTTCTGGCACGGCTGGACGTGGCCGAGCGGGAGCAGCTGAACCGCATTCTGGACAAGCTCATGTCCCCGTGAGGCCGCCGCGGGGAGCCACTTGTGGGAGCCCTTGTGGGAGCCCTTGTGGGAGCCCTTGTGGGAGCCCTTGTGGGAGCCCTTGTGGGAGCCCTTGTGGGAGCCCTTGTGGGAGCCGCTTCAGCGGCGATCCCGCGGCAGCGGGCAATCTTGTCGCGAGCACCCATCGCCGCTGAAGCGGCTCCCACACAAGGCAAGCGTCTGGACTGAAACTCCTACTTCACCCCGTGCATCAGCCGGTTGATCAGCGGAGCGATCAGGAACAGCACGATGCCCGCACCCACCAGCAGTTCGAAGCTGAAGGTGAACCCGGACAGCGCCGAGCCAACCGTCATGCCGGTCTCGCCGCTGATGTGGCCTGCGAGCAGACCCGACAGGTTGTTGCCGATGGCGGTCGAAAGGAACCAGCCGCCCATGGCCAGGCCTACCACGCGAATGGGCGCCAGCTTGGTGACCATCGACAGGCCGATGGGCGACAGGCACAGCTCGCCGATGGTCTGCATCACGTAGCACGCCGCCAACGGCCAGAACGGAATCAGCCCCTGCCCGTCCACGAGGCTCTTCAGCGCATACATCAGCACGAGGAAGCCCAACGCGTTGAAGATGAGGCCGAGACCGAACTTGCGCGGAATCGAGGGTTCCTTGCGGAAGCGGGCGGACCAACTCCACGCGAGCGCCACCACCGGCGCGAAGATGAGGATCGCTGCCGAATTCACCGACTGGAACCAGCCGGTGGGGAATTCCCAGCCGAACATCTGCCGATCGACGATGTTCTGCGCCAGGAAGTTGAACGAACTGCCGGCCTGCTCGAAGAACATCCAGAACAGCACGTTGAAGGCGAAGAGCACCAGCATGGCGATCACGCGATGGATCTGGATGCGGTCGTGCCGCACGGCTTCGACGACCAGCATCACCGCCACGCCGATGAACAGCACGCCCAGCAACCATGCGATGAATACTGCGCCGGCCTGAGCCATCAGCAGGTACACGAGCGGAATGGCCACGAGGACACCGACGATCACCGCGACGAGGTTCTTGCCTTCGTGTCGCTCCGGCGGCGGCACGCCCACGCCGAGCAACTGCTTCTTGCCGAGCAGGAACCAGATGAAGCAGATGGCCATGCCGATGCCGGTGGCAGCGAACACCACCTTGTAGTTCTGCTGCAGCGGCGTATCGGTGATGACCGAGGCGAGCCAGCCGGTCACCAGCGGCGCGAGGAATCCGCCTAAGTTGATGCCCATGTAGAAGATGGTGAAACCGCGGTCGCGACGGTCGTCGCCTACCGGATAGATTTGCCCCACCAGGGACGAGATGTTCGGCTTGAAGAGCCCATTGCCCACGATGACCGTGGCGAGGCCGGCGAGGAACACCTGCTGATTGGGCAGCATCACCATGAAGAGGCCGGAGCCCATGACCAGCGCGCCGAGCAGGATGGAGCGCTGGTAACCGAGGATGCGATCGGCCACCCACCCGCCGAAGATGGCCGAGGCATAGACCAGGGCGAGATAGGCGCCGTAGGTACGGCTGGCGTAACCCTGGCCCGATGCGTCGCCCTGGAAAAACTCGGCGACGATGTACAGCGTGAGGGCCCAGCGCATGCCGTAAAAGGCGAAACGCTCCCAGAATTCGGTCATGAACAGCATCCACAAGGGACGCGGGTGACCCAGGGTTTGCGGGTAGTCGGGCACGGGCCGGGATGCGGCTGGGGCGGTCGGTGTCATGGCTTCCCTTGGGAACGAATCGTCCGAGGTGTTTAGCCGGATCAGCCCCGATGCGTCAAATCTGCGGTTCTGTAAGAGCGTTCTGTGGGAGCCGCTATAGCGGCGAGAAGCCCACGAAGCGGTGTAGCCGTAAGGCGGGTTCCCTCGCCGCTATAGCGGCTCCTACAAGGCCTGGCCTACGTCCCCAGAATCGTCCTCACCTCGATCAACTCGGGGAAGAAACTCTGTTCCAGCGCCTTGCGCAGGAAGGCCACGCCGGACGATCCGCCGGTGCCCTGGCGGAAGCCGATGATGCGTTCCACCGTCTTCATGTGACGGAAGCGCCAGAGCTGGAATGCTTCCTCGATATCCACCAGTTCCTCGCTCAGGTGGTATTCCGGCCAGTACTGCGTGGTGTCTTCGTAGATCCGCTTGAACACGGGCAGCAAGGCGGCCTGGCTGACCCAGGGCTGGGTCACGTCGCGCTCCATCAGGTCTGCCGGTACGGGATGGCCGCGCCGGGCCAGGTAACGCAGGAATTCGTCGTACAGCCCGGGCGCCTCGAACGTGGCCCGCAGGCGATCGTGGGCTGCGGGGTCGTGCTCGAACACGCGGAGCATGTCGGCGTGCTTGTTGCCGAGGATGAACTCCACCATGCGGTATTGCAGCGACTGGAATCCCGACGACGGCCCCAGCACGTCGCGGAATTGCAGGTACTCGGCCGGCGTCAGCGTTTCCAGGACGCCCCATTGTTCGTAAAGCTGGCGCTGCACTTGCTTGACACGGGCAAGGATCTTCAGCGTGCCATTCACGTCGTCGGCCCGCAGGCGAACCAGCGCGGCCTCCAGCTCGTGGATCATCAGCTTCAGCCACAGCTCGGAGGTCTGGTGCTGGATGATGAACAGCATCTCGTCGTGGTGCGCGGGCTCGCTGCGCGGATGCTGCGCGGAGAGCACCTGGTCGAGCTTCAGGTACTCCCCATAGGTGAGGCGCCCGTCGAGGTCGGTGCGGATGCCGGATTCCAGGTCGCGCTGCGGATTGGCCATGGGACGCTTTCACATTGAGGGGGTTGACAAGGCCGGAAAGCCGCGCCGGAAAGCCGTTGGCGTGGCAACGAAGGCCGCGATCATGCTGCGCCGTACCTTGCCGGGTGATAATACCCCTGATATCTAGTCCGGCTCGCAAGAACATCAAGCCGTGTCGCGCCCCGCTGGATGGGCCTGGCCGCTTCCCCCGTCGTGCGTGTCGTTTCTAACCATCCCCTGGGAGCGAGTCGTGTCCATCGCCGCCAAGTTCGAAATCGAATACCTGCAATACCTTGACCAGGACGGCAAGGAAACCGGTAAGGAACTCCCCGAATTCGCCAAGGACCTCGACCACATGGTCGAGCTCTACAAGCTCATGGTGTCCACCCGCGTGTTCGACGCCAAGTCGATCGCGCTGCAGCGCACCGGCAAGCTGGGCACCTACGCCTCCTGCCTGGGCCACGAAGCCGCGCACGTCGGTATCGGCAGCGCCATGCGCCGCGAGGACTCCCTGGCCGTCTCCTATCGCGAATACGGCGCGCAGCTGTATCGCGGCGTGAAGCCGCGCGAGGTGTACACGTACTGGGGCGGCGACGAGCGCGGCAACGACTTCGCCGACGCGCCCGCGCACGACTTCGCCTGGTGCGTGCCCATCGGCACGCAATGCCTGCACGCCGCCGGTTCGGCACTCGCGTTCAAGATCCGCAACGAACCGCGCGTGGCCGTTTGCACGATCGGCGACGGCGGTTCGTCCAAGGGCGACTTCTACGGCGCCATCAACGTGGCCGGCGCGCAGCAGCTGCCGCTGGTGGCCGTGATCGTGAACAACCAGTGGGCCATTTCGGTGCCGCGCCGCATCCAGAGCGGCTCCGGCACGCTGGCCCAGAAGGGCATCGCCGCCGGCCTGTACTGCATCCAGGTGGACGGCAACGACATCATCGCCGTGCGCAAGGCGATGGAAGATGCGCTGGAGCGCGCCCGCTCCGGCAACGGCGGCAGCGTGATCGAGGCCGTCACCTATCGCCTCGGCGACCACACCACCGCCGACGACGCCCGCCGCTACCGCGGCGAGCAGGAAGTGAAGGAAGCCTGGGAGCGCGACCCGGTGCCGCGCCTGCGCAAGTGGCTCGAAGCCAAGGGCAAGTGGGACGACGCGAAGGAAGAGGCCTGGAAGGCCGAATGCGACGACTGGATGGACAACGAGGTCAACGCGTACCTGGAAACGAAGAACCAGCCGGCGACGGCCATGTTCGATTACCTGTACGCCGAACTCCCCGCCGACCTCGAAAAGCAGCGTGAACTCGTTGCTTCCCTCGATCGCAAGTAAGGATTCCTTCCCATGGCACAAATCACTCTCATCGAAGCGGTGACCCAGGCCCTCGCCTACGAGATGCGCAACGACGACAGCGTCGTGGTGCTCGGCGAAGACGTCGGCGTGAACGGCGGCGTGTTCCGCGCCACGCAGGGTCTGCAGGAACAGTTCGGCGAAATGCGCGTCATCGACACGCCGCTGGACGAAGGCACCATCGCCGGCCTCACCGTCGGCCTCGCCGCGCAGGGCATGAAGCCCGTCGCGGAAGCGCAGTTCGAAGGCTTCATCTATCCGATGATGGAGCACATCGCCTGTCACGCCGCGCGCATGCGCAACCGCACCCGCGGCCGCATCACCGTGCCGGCCGTGTGGCGCGCCCCGTGGGGCGGCGGCATCCGTGCTCCCGAGCACCACTCGGAAGCGAACGAGCACCTCTTCACCAACATTCCCGGCCTGCGCGTGGTGATGCCGTCGTCGCCTGCCCGCGCCTACGGCCTGCTGCTTGCCGCCATCCGCGATCCGGATCCGGTGATCTTCTTCGAGCCGAAGCGCATCTACCGCCAGTACAAGGAAGAAGTGCCCGACGACGGCGAGGCCCTGCCGCTCGACGTCTGCTTCGTGCTGCGCGACGGCACCGACGTGACCCTGGTAACCTGGGGCGCACAGGTGAAGGAATGCCTGGAGGCCGCCGACGAGCTGGCCGAAAAGGGCATCAGCGCCGAAGTGATCGATGTGGCCACGCTCACGCCGCTCGACTTCGACACCATCGCCGAGTCGGTGACCAAGACCGGCCGCTGCGTCATCGTGCACGAAGCCCCGAAAACCGCCGGCTTCGGTGCCGAGATCGCCGCGCGCCTGTCCGAGGAGTGCCTCTACAGCCTGCTCGCGCCGGTGGAACGCGTCACCGGTTTCGATACGCACATTCCGCTGTTCCGCCTGGAAATGAAGTATCTGCCCAGCGTCGAACGCATCGTCGAAGCCGCCGAGCGCACGCTCGCCGCCTCCTGAGGAAACCTTAAGACATGGCCGACATCAAGACCTTTTACTTGCCGGACCTCGGCGAGGGCCTTCCCGACGCGACCGTCGTCGAGTGGCACGTCAAGGAAGGCGACACCATCAAGCTCGACGCCCCGCTGGTGTCGATGGAAACCGCGAAGGCCGTCGTCGATGTGCCCTCGCCCTACTCCGGCACCGTGAAGAAGCTGCACGGCGCCACCGGCGACATCATCGAGACCGGCGCCGCGCTGGCCGACTTCGAGATCGACCCGAACGCGCGCCAGCGTGCCGAGGCCGAATCCACCGGCCATCACCATGGCCCGAAGAAAGGCGTGGGCAGCCAGGCGCCCGACGATGCCAGCAAGGTCATCGCCTCGGACGACGGCGGCGAGATCGAGTCCGGCAACGGCGGCGACCGCGAAGACGAAGGCACCGTGGTCGGCGCCATGATCAGCGGCAACGCGGTGCACACCGAACAGGTGAGCAGCGCCGGCGGCGTGAAGGCCGTGCCGGCCGTACGTGCTGCCGCCAAGAAGCTGAAGGTCGACCTCACCCGCGTGCAACCCACCGGCGCAGGTGGCGTGATCACCATGGCCGACGTGAAGAACGCCGCCGCGAACGGCAGCGCCGCCCTCGGCGCCGCTCCTGCCCGCCCGGCGTCGGCCCAACACCTCGCCCCCACCCTGCCCGAGCCGGGTCCAGCGCCGCAGCGCACCGCCGTGTCGCAGGCCGGCAAGGCCGTTCGCACTGCGCCCCCCGGCAAGGACGCGATGGGCCAGCCGGAGCAGCTCAAGGGTGTCCGCCGCAACATGGCCCGTGTCATGGCCGAGGCACACGCCAACGTCGTGCCGACCACCATCGTCGACGACGCCGACCTGCATGCATGGATCGGCAAGCAGGACATCACGGCCCGCCTGATCCGCGCCATCGTCGTGGCATGCAAGGCCGTGCCCGCGCTCAATGCCTGGTTCGACGGCAAGAACTTGAGCCGCACGCTGCATCCGCACGTGGACATCGGCATCGCGGTGGACACTGAAGACGGCCTGTTCGTGCCGGCCCTGCGCAACGCCGACGTACTCGACGGTGCCGGCATCCGCGCCGCGATCAAGCGCCTGCGCAGCTCGGTGGAAGACCGCAGCATTCCGGCATCGGAACTCTCCGGCTACACCATCAGCCTGTCGAACTTCGGCATGTTCGCCGGCCGCTACGCCACCCCGGTGGTGGTGCCGCCGACCGTCGCCATCATTGGCGCCGGCAAGCTCAGCCATGACGTCGTAGCGGTGATGGGCGGCATCGAGGTGCACCGCCGCATGCCGCTGTCGCTCACCTTCGACCACCGCGCCGCCACGGGCGGGGAAGCCGCGCGCTTCCTGAAGGCGTTGATCGACGACCTGGGCCTGCCGAACTAAGAGCATCGCCGATAAATCGGCTCCCACACAGAGCGCCACTCGCTTTGTGTGGGAGCCGCTTCAGCGGCGACGGGTGCTCGCGTGTCGCCTACCACCGCGACCCGCTTCCCGCGAAACTCGCGGTATCCTTCCCGCCATGCTCAACAACGACACCCTCCGCAGCATCCGCTACATGCTCGACCTCGGCGACGTCCATGTCGTCGAGATCATGAAGCTCGCCGGCTTTCCCGCCACGCGCGAACAGGTGGAACCCTGGCTTCGCAAGGAAGACGAGCCGGGCTTCGTCGAGATGCCCGACGCCGCCATGGCGCACTTCCTCGACGGCCTCATCGTGCATCGCCGCGGCCGCGACGAGAGCCAGCCGCCCCGCCCCGTGGAAACCCGCGTCAACAACAACGTGGTGCTGAAGAAGCTCCGCGTGGCCTTCGAACTCAAGGAAGACGACATCCTGGCCATCATGACCGAGGCCGGCTTCCGCGTGTCGCGCGGCGAGATCAACGCGCTCTTCCGCCAACCCAAGCACAGCAACTTCCGCCTGTGCGGCGACCAGTTCCTGCGCAACTTCCTGAAGGGACTCACGCAGCGCCTGCGCGGCGCGTGAACCCCGTCGCCCCTGCGAAGGCAGGGGCCCAGTGACTCCACGCCCGATCGTGCCGCAAGGCGCTGGATTCCTGCTTTCGCAGGAATGACGAGGATTCGGGAATGTTGAGGCGTGGACCGTCGTCCCTGCCAGGGCCTAACCCATCTGCACGCAGCCCTCACGCGAGCGCCCCGCGGTCGGAGCTAGCATGCGCCGACCTTCACGGGAGGCCCCGCCATGCATCACAGCAGACTGTGCGCACTCGTTCTCGACTGCCAGGACGGCGACCTTGCCACCGCCGCCGAGTTCTGGAGCCAGGCGCTGGGCAAGCCCATCAAGAGCACGGACGAAGAAGGCGACGGCAAGTACGCCACGCTGGAGACCGCGCCGGACGAACTGCAGATCCTCCTCCAACGCGTGGACCACCCAAGCCGGGTGCACCTGGACATCGAGGCCGACGATCAGGACGCCGAGGCCGACCGGCTCGAGAAGCTCGGGGCGAAGCGTATCGGCTTCATCAAACGATGGTGGGTCATGGAGGCACCGACCGGCCATCGCTTCTGCATCGTGCGCAAACAAGCCGAGGAGTTCGGGCCGCACCTCAACCGGTGGGACTGAGTCAGAGGCCTTGTGTGGGAGCCGCTTCAGCGGCGATGGGTGCTCGCCGCAAGCGATCCCGCTACCGCGGGATCGCCGCTGAAGCGGCTCCCACAGTAGGGTCGTGCCGATTTACGGTGCGCGCTTCTTCCAGACCATCTGGCGAATGATGAGCGCCAGCACGAGCACGGCGACAAACGCCCCGTAGCCGTAAAGCGCCGGCACCACCTGCTGCCAGATCGCACCGCTTTTCGGGCCGAACTGGTCGGCGGCCGGCAGTTCGACGCCATCGTATGCGAGCAAGGCCGCCTGGAACGCGGCGACGGTCGCCGCGAGCAGGGCAAGCACGTCGAAACCACGACGCGTCGCGTTCTTCGGCAGCGACTTCGGATAAGCCAATACGCCCAGCCCAGCACGATCAGCCAGGGGGCGAGCAGCAGGATCGCGAGATAACGCATGTCAGGGCCTCTGCCCCGAAGCCTGCGCGGCCTTTGCGGCAGCCTCCTCGGCTGTGGCGGAAGCGAGCGCGTCGAGTGCCGCGCGCAGGCGGCCGAGCCCTGCGTCACGGGCGGCGGCATCGGGGTACGACTCGCTGTTCGCCACCACCTCCCCATCGACCCGCAACGCAAGATGATCGCCTTCGGGCGCGATGGTCGCCTGCGCGCCACTCAGCGTGGACAGGGCCTGACGCAAGGCACCGGCCGCCTTCGGATCGGCGAAAGGCACCGACAGCAGCAGTTCCTCGCCGTCCGCGCCGAACAGTCGGAAGCGGAAGCTGCCGTCGCTGTCGCGAAAGCTCGCGAAGCGTGGCGGCTTCGCCTTCGGCGCCACCGGCGGCGTGGCGCCGGCTTGATGCGCGACCGGCTTGTGACGCGCGCTACGCAGGCCCACGGCCTCGCGGAGCGTTTCCAGCAGCGGCCCGGCGATGGCACGTGCCTTGGCGGCACCGGCGAGCAGGATGTCTTCCATCTGCCCGGGGCTTGCCATCAATGCGTCGTAGCGTTCACGCATCGGCGCCACCTCGGCGTCCACTCGCTCGAAAAGCACCTGCTTGGCTTCGCCCCAGCCCAGGCCACCATGCAGCGACTCGGCGAACGTCGCGGTTTCCTCCGGCGATGCGAAGGCCTTGTAGATGGTGAAGAGCGCGGAATCCTCGGTGTCTTTCGGCTCGCCGGGGGCGCGCGAGTCGGTGACAATCTTCATGATCGCCTCGCGCAGCGCCTTCGGGCCCCCTTCGAACAGCGGGATGGTGTTGTCGTAGCTCTTGGACATCTTGCGCCCGTCGAGGCCAGGCAGGGTGGCCACCTGTTCCTCGATCAGCGCCTCGGGCATCACGAAGAACTCGCGGCCGTAGGTATGGTTGAAACGCTGCGCGATGTCGCGCGCCATTTCAATGTGCTGGATCTGGTCGCGCCCCACCGGCACCTTGTTCGCGTTGAACGCGAGAATGTCGGCCGCCATCAGCACGGGATACATGTAGAGACCGGCCGTGACACCCGCATCGGCGTCTTCCTGGTTCTCGATGTTGCGATCCACGGCCGCCTTGTAGGCATGGGCGCGGTTGAGCAGGCCCTTCGACGTGACGCAGGTGAGCAGCCACATCAGCTCGGGCACTTCCGGCACGTCGGACTGGCGGTAGAAAGTGGTGCGTTCCGGATCGAGCCCCGCGGCGAGCCAGCTGGCCGTGATCATGAGGCGTGAGGCTTCCACGCGGTCGGCATCGTCGCTCTTGATCAGGGCGTGGTAGTCGGCCATGAAGTAGAACGCGTCGACGTTCGGGTCCCGGCTGGCCTGGATGGCCGGCCGGATGGCGCCGACGTAATTGCCGAGGTGCGGCGTGCCGGTGGTGGTGATGCCGGTGAGGACGCGGGTGTGCATAGGGAAGCCTGATACTCGAACGGGCGGAAACCGGTCGAGTGTAGCCCGCGTGGCCGCCGGGCGGCGACCCTGCCGCGTGGCAGGTTGCCGCGCCCCGCCCTCAGCGCATCAGGGTGGACTTGCCGAACAGCGATTCCACGAGGTCCACCGCCAGCTTCGCGGTCTGGTTGCGCTTGTCGAAAGCGGGGTTCAACTCCACGATGTCCAGCGAACCCACGCGGCCGGTGTCCGCGATCATTTCCATGCAAAGCTGGGCCTCGCGATAGCTGGGACCGCCGCGCACGGTGGTGCCCACGCCCGGGGCGATCGACGGATCGAGGAAATCGACGTCGAAGCTGATGTGCAGGTGGGTGTCTTCATCGACCCCGGCGAGTGCCTCTTCCATCGCGGCTTTCATGCCGATCTCGTCGATGTAGCGCATGTCGTAGATATCGAGCCCCACCTCGTGCACGAAGCGCTTTTCGCCCTCGTCCACGGAGCGAATGCCTATCTGGCGGAACACATCCGGGGTGGTCGCCGGCACCGTGCCGCCGATATGCGTGAGCGCCTCGGGGCCGTAGCCGCAAAGACAGGCCACCGGCATGCCGTGGATGTTGCCCGAGGGCGTGATCTGGCTGGTGTTGAAGTCCGCATGGGCGTCGAGCCACAGCACGCGGAGCTTCTTCCCCGTTTCCCGGCAATGGCGGGCCACGGCGGAAATGGAACCGATGGCGAGGCAATGGTCGCCGCCCAGCATCACCGGCAAGTGGCCGTCCGCCAGTGCGGCGTGGATCGCCTCGTGCACGGCGGTGTTCCATGCCACGACGGCGTCCAGGTGGCGATAGCCGTCCGTCGGCGGCTGCCACGGGTTCAGCGGCCCGGAGAGGTTGCCGCGATCCACGACATGCATGCCGCGCTTCGCCAGACGCTCCGCCAGGCGCGCGACGCGGAGGGCTTCGGGGCCCATGGAACTGCCGCGGTGACCGGCACCGATATCAGTGGGGACGCCGACGAGGGCGACCGAACGGGTGATAGGACTCATGACGGGACGACTCAGGGAGATGGATGTTCTTGGACCAGCGGGCGGGCTTCGGCACGCCAGGCGTCGGCGCTGCCGTCGAGCAGCCGCACATTGGTGTATCCCAGCGACTGCAACGTGTCGCGGGCACGTGCCGCGCGCTTGCCGGACTTGCAATAGACCACGACTTCCCGATCGTGCGGAACGCCGAGCACGCCATGGCGCGCCGCAACGTCCTCCACGGGAATGTTCAGGGCGCCCGCGAGGTGGCCCTCGCCGTATTCTTTCGGGGTGCGTACGTCGAGGAGCAAGGGAGCGGCATGCGACGCCATGCGGCGGGCCAGCGCCTCCCGGGAAACGTCCTGCGCCCATGCGGCGGGACAAAGCAGCAGGGCGGCAAGCAGAAAAGGTGCGCGGAAGCCAGTCATCCCCGGAGTTTACACCGGGCCATGCAACGGACTGGTTGCAGTGCAGCAGCCGAGCCCGACTTTCCGCCACCCGTCTCCAGCAGGCACTATGGCTGCCCCGACAGCAAGCAGCGTTCGATGATCCGACTGGACGACGTAAACGCCTTCGTACAAACGGTTGACGCCGGCAGCTTCTCCGCGGCGGCGCGGCTGGCCGGCGGCACGCCGGCCATGGTGAGCAATGCCGTCCAGCGGCTGGAACGCGAACTGGGCGTACGGCTGTTCGTGCGCTCCACCCGGAGCATGCGCCTGTCCGACGATGGCGAGCGTTACCTGCCACACGCTCGCGCCATGCTGGATTCGCTGGCCAGTGGATCGCGCGTGCTGGCGGAAGGCCGCGGCGACATCTCCGGCCCCCTGCGCCTCGCCGTGCCGTCCGACCTCGGACGGAATGTGCTCCTGCCGTGGCTCGATGTCTTCCAGGCGGCGCATCCCGACGTGACATTGCAGCTGCGGATCAGCGATCGCATCACCGACCTGCATCGCCATCCGATCGACGCCGCCGTACGCTACGGCGTGCTGCGGGATTCCACCCTGGTGGCGCAACCGTTGCTGCCCGACAACCGCCGCGTGGTCTGCGCTTCCCCCGATTACGTGGCCAGGCACGGCGCCCCTTCCCACCCGGACGAACTGCGGGAACACAACTGCCTTTGCTTCGTCTGGGGCGATCAGGTGCACGACCGCTGGTTGTTCGACCTTCCGCGCGGGCTGCACACGGTGAAGGTATCCGGCAACCGCATCAGCGACGACGGCGAGGTGACGCATCGCTGGGGCCTTGCCGGCCACGGCATCATCTACAAGTCGCGAGCCGACATCGAGGCCGATCTGCGCTCGGGGCGTTTGGTCGACCTCCTGCCGAACCTTGGCGAGCACGCGCCGCTCAATCTGGTGACAGCGCATCGCTCGCAATTGACGCCTGCCGTGCAGCGGCTCAGGGACTTCCTGCGGGAAGAGTTCGCCCGCGTCGCCGCCTAGCCGCCTTCAGAACGAACCCTCGGTGCTCGCCCCCGCGGCCGGAGTCACTTCGTTGTTGTCGCCAGGCTCCCAGGTTGCCGTCGCCTTCAACGCGTCCGGCGTGCCCGTTTCGTCGCGAATCACGCATTTCCACGCGGTCGCGAAGGCAGGCGCCATGGAAACGGTGCCCTTCCACGTGGGATACGTCGCGGGCTCGAGTTTCACGGCGTCTTCCAGTTTCCAAAGACCCAGCTCTTTGCTGCCGCCGACGACATAGACACTTCGGCCCTTCGTCGTTTCGCCCTTGTCGCAGCGAAAATTCACATCCACCGGTGTCACCGCGCCGCTTTCCCATATCCGCACCTTTCCGCCATCGTCTTCCAGCGCCGGCACGAACGATTGGTCGCTGATGACCCGAGGCTCGGTAAGCCGCGAATCAAGAGCTACGACAACCGTCTGACGAGTCCCGGTCACCCGGGCCACGAGTCCGCCTTGATCGGTGTTGAAGGACACGTCCGAACCGGCACGCACGCCGGCATCGCGCCGGATCGTTATCAAACGGCGGAGATAATCGTGCAGTGGCGTCGGTGTCGCTCCCTCGTACATGTCCGGCCAGTACACCGTTGGCGTACCGGGCGTGGTGAGGATGAAGGCATACGCCATGCGGAGACGATCCGGACGCAACGCCCAGTGGTGCTGACCGCCATAGGAACCCGGCGAATACCCGGTGTCGTGATTGTCCACGAACGTGGTCGCCACCTCTCGCCAGCTTCGTTGCGGATTTCCGTTCAATCCGTATCGCCAGTCGGGCACCGATCCGTTCTGCATCCGTTCCTTCAGGGCAAAGTCGAACACGGTGCACTTCGCCTGGTCGGACCACGCCATGAGCAGGTCCTGCCACGACTTCGACCGGTTGGGATCGCCCTCGGGAAATTCGCTTGGACCCTTCCAGAATTCGCCCACGCAGAAACCGCTGTCGTCGCTGCCCTTCATCAGGTCGTCGACATGGCGTGCGGCGTAACCCCGAACGAAGTCGAAGCGGAAACCGCCCGCGCCGTAGGTGTCGTGCAGCAATTTCAGTTCCGCCGCGAACATCGCCTCGTTCTCGGCGTTGGCAAGATTGAGGTCGGAAGAGCCATCCATGAAAGGGTCACCGTCGTCGCACGGACGACCGTCGCAGCTATCGATGCGCAAGCGTCCCTTTCCCGCGGGAATACTCAACGTCGAACCTTCGGCCTTCGCGTCGCGATGGTTCGGCACGATGTCGAACACGGGTTTCACGTGCGCGCCGTTGAGCGCCGCCACCGCCGCGCGGAGGTCCGCGTCGGTGCCATACCCGCTGTTCTTATCGAAGTCCTTCCAGAAGTAACCCTCACCACCACCGCTGGTGCCTTTCGCGTCGTCCTTCCAACTCGATGTGTCGCGCCATGGCGGCGGCATCCACACCGCGGTGAATCCGTCGGCGGCGATCTGCGCCGCGCGACCCTTCAATTCCGCGTACCACCCACCGGGCTTCACGCGTGTCGAGTTCCAATGGAAGCCTTGCAGAAGGATCTCGTCGCCGCCGTGGTAGCGAACGCCACTGGCCGTCTTCCCGGCATCGTCGGCGTGCGCGGCAACCGCGCCCGCCAATAAGGCGACAACGATGAGTACCCCATGTCTGATCTTCATGACCCGCCTCCGTTCCATGGAGAGGAGCGCCCGCGCCGGACGCGACGATGGCATCGTGGGCCGATTCCGGGGGCGCGGCTATAGGCGGCTCATGAAAAAGCCACGCGAAACCGGCACGCGATTCCGAACGCCCTGAAATGGCGTGGAATGGTGCCGATGCGAGGGATGAGCGAGAGAGATGGTGCCGGCACCCGGATTCGAACTGGGGACCTACCGCTTACAAGGCGGTTGCTCTACCAACTGAGCTATGCCGGCGAAGGCGGGGAGTTTATCAGAAGCAGCCGGTGCTTCGCGCCGTTATCCCCGGGGTGCGGATGCTTCGGCGAATGTCGGCCCCGGCCTCGTCGGGCACGACCACGTCGAGCCACCAGACCGGCGTGGTTTCCGTGCGCTCGCTCATGCGGGCCGGGAAGCCGGCGGCGATCACTTCGTCGCGGCGCTTGCGGGCGTTCGCGGGGTCGTGGAACAGGCCCAGCGCCACCGAGTTCTGCAATTCGCCCGCTGCGGTGACGACGAAGTAATCCTTGATGCCCTTCGCTTCCAAGCGCCTTGCCTGCGCCAATGCCAGTTCACGCGTGGCCTGAGCCGGCAGGAAGACGCGCCATCCGCGCGATTCGCTGGTCTGTTCCTGGCGCTGCCTGCTGCGCACGGTGCGCGATGCGATGGCGGTACGTGCGGCGCGCAGGTCCACCTGGTTCGGGAACGGTCCGAGCGCGAGGCAGCGATAGCTGCGGCGGGGACTGGTCGGGGCGGTGGCTGCCGACACGGGGGTCGCTTCCACCGGAGCTTTCGGCTGCGGTGCGACGGGCTTGGGCGAGGGTGCCACCGCGGCGGGCGCGGCAGGCGCCGTCATGGCCGGGGACGGCGGCGCCGAAGCGCTAGCCCAAGGCGTTGCCGCGGACGCGGGGGCCGATGCACCGGCAACCGGCGGTTCCGGCAACTCGGCGAGCAGCTTCAGCCTGGGCACGTCGCCCTCGTTCGGGTCCGCCGCGCGCGTTCCCGAATCGCCCAGCAGCAGCCACGCGGCCACGGCGATGTTCAGGGCGATCAAGAGAACGAAGAGCAAACGCAGAAGCATGAGGGCCTTGGGTCATCCGGTAGGGCCTGCTCGCGTTCCCCTGTAAGAACCGGCAGCGCCCGGATTCTAGGCGATATCGCTCGCGGGAGCATGCGTCCTGGCCCACACCGCGAGCCCGCGCAGCACCGCGTCGGGAACCAGTTCCACTTTGCGCCCGAGCAGGGGCGCGAGGATGTCGGCATCGCCGCCACCCAGCGTGACCGACGGTGCGCCTCCCAGCTGTAGCGCCACCCGATCCACGAAGCGGTCCACCAGCGCGGCGCACGCCTGCCAGCACCCCGAGGCGAGCCCGTCGGCGGTGTTGTCGGCAAGGTCGCGCACCGCGCCCGGGCGATCCGGGCGCACCTGCGCCGTCGCGCCGAGGACAGACTGCTGCATCAGCAGCGGGCCTGGTGCGATCCAGCCGCCGAGGTGCCGGCCCTCGGCGTCCAGTGCATCGAGCGTGAGCGCGGTGCCCACACTGGCCAGCACGGACGGCGCGCGGCCAGCGGCGAACGCGTCCACCATGGCGAGGAAGCGGTCCACGCCCAGGCGATGCGGTTCGGCATAGGCATTCGTGACCCCACAGGCCTGGGCCGGCGTGCGTACCCACGTCGTATCGAGATCGAAGGCGCTGCCCACGGCCACGGCCACCGCCGTTTCACGCGCGGCATCCACCACCGATGCCCCTACGACACGCCGCGGCGCGGGCCAGCCGCTCCATAGCGTGGCGAGTTCGTGGGCGATGTCCGCATCCCAGCCAAACGCGCCGCGACGCACGAAAGTGTCGCCGTCGAGCAGCGCGAACTTGAGCCGGGTGTTGCCGAGGTCGAGCAGAAGGATCATGGTGCCGCCTTGCGAACGGAGACTTCCGCGCTGTCGACGATGGCCACTTCGCCATTCGCCCGGCGCACGCGTAGGGCACCGCGTTCGTCCACGCCCTCGCCCGTGGCATCGTACTCGCCGCGCGGATCGATGATGCGCAGCGGTTCGCCGCGAAGCAGGTCGTTCGCCGCGTAGTCGTCCGCGAACGCGGCGAAACCGTGGCGCTCGAAGGCGACAAGTCCTTCGGCGAGTTCCGTCATCACCGCCGAGGCAATGCGATTGCGGTTCGGCGGGTCGCCGCCCATGAGCGAGGCAAGGTCGGTGATGGGCTGGCCCGCCCGCTCGTGCAGGGTGTCCGGCAGGCGGATGTTGAGCCCTACGCCGATGACCGCCGCGCAAGGCCCCGAATACTCGCCCGACAGCTCCACGAGGACGCCTGCAAGCTTCGCATTGCCGGCCAGCACGTCGTTTGGCCATTTCAGGCCCGGGGTGCGGATGCCCAATTCGGCCAGCGCGCGCAACAGCATCACGCCCACCGCCAGTGAAAGCCCCGAGAGGGACGCGAAGCCGCCGTCGAAACGCTTCAGCACGGAAAGATAGAGGTTCATGCCCGGCGGCGAGAGCCAGGTGCGGCCCCGCCGGCCGCGGCCGGCCGATTGCGCCTCGCTCAGCACGAAGGAGAGGTCGTCGAGCACGGGGACGCGTCGCGCCAGCTCGCTCGACGTGGAATCGATGTCCCAATGCACCTCGAGCATGCCGATGCGCGCCGCGGTGCCTGGCGCCAGCCCCGCCTTGATGGCCTGGGCGTCGAGCAGCTCGGTGCGCCACGGCAGGCGGTAGCCACCGCCGACGCGGGCTTCCACAGGCACGCCCTTGAGGCGCAGGGCCTCGATCTGCTTCCAGACGGCCGCGCGTGTTACCCCGGCTCGGCGGGCCAGGGCCGCGCCGGACACGGCGTCGCCGCCGGCAAGGGCTTCGAGAAGATCGCGTGCGAGCATGGCTACCGTCCGGCCGTCAGGCGGCCGTTGTCGAGGTGGGGAAGGGCCGGGACATCCGGCGATTCTAGGGCAGTGGCGGGCTTTTCGCCCGTTCCGGCCACGCCGGCCTCCCCCGGGGACGTCCAGCACTGGCAGGCCCGTGAAATTTCTGCGAGGATCGGTCGTCCCCTTTACGTCCCGAAGGGGCCCAGGGTTTACCGATGAACGCCAGACCATACATCTTCGGATGTCTGTGCCTCGTCGGTGCCGCCGGCACCGCCGCCGCTTACGACATCGACCCCTCTGCCGGCCTGCTCGCTCCGAGCGCCGCCGGTACGTCGTCGTTCGAAGGCAGCTCGCGGTCGTCCCAGGGCGGTCGCGACAACGTTGGCGGCGACCCCCTGCCCTCGCGGCGTGAAAGTACGCGTCGGGGCACGGCCCCTCCGCCGGTCACCTCGCCGGTCGATGTCGACGACGGCACGCACGGCGATTCCCTGCCGATGCGCTCGGGTGCGCCAAGCTGGCAGTCGCTTCTTCCCGGCTCGATGCTCTAAAGCGTTCGCGGCCGTACTTCGTGGGTGTCTTCCAGTCGCTGATCGCGCGCTTCCGCGCTCCCGTCCCTCCCATCGACGACACGCTGTGGCAACACGCCGTGGCCCGCGTGCCGCTGGCTCGCGCGCTCGACGCGCCACGAGCGCATTACCTGCGCCAACTGGCCGCCACGTTTCTGCACACGAAACGGTTCCAGGCGCTGGGTGGCACCGAACTCGACGATTTCTGGCGCCTTGCCATCGCGATGCAGGCCAGCCTTCCCGCCTTGCCGCGTGGGCCAAGGGCGTTCAAGGGATGGACGAACGTGCTCGTGTATCCCGGTGAGTTCAATGTTCGCCGCAGCCACTACGATGCTCCGACCGGCGTCGTCACCGACAGCGACGACACGCTGATCGGCGAGGCATGGGACCGCGGGCCCATGGTCCTTTCCCTAGCCGACGTGGCGCTCGACCTCGAAGCGCCATGGGACGGATTCAACGTGGTCGTGCACGAGATGGCGCACAAGCTCGACATGCTGGCAGGGCCGGCGAACGGCGTGCCGCCCCTCCCTCCGTCGATGAATCGCAGGCAGTGGATCGACACCATGCAACGTGGGTTCGACAGGCTGTCGAAGGCCGTCGATCGTGGCCGTCGCACGGCCATCGATCCTTACGCCGCCGAAGCGCCGGAAGAATATTTCGCGGTGACAAGCGAACTGCATTTTTCGCAGCCCGCGCTGTTGCGCGAAGCGGAACCGAACGTGGCGGCGTTGCTGGAAGCGTTTTACGGGCCATCGCCGGCGTCCCACTCGTAGGAGCGCGCCTTGCGCGCGACATGTTTTGAGGCAGTCTCCGGAGCTGGCGCGCCAGGTCGGGGACTGGCGCGATAAGCCGTCGCGCGCAAGGCGCGCTCCTACAGGGTCACGGCTTCAGGGTGGCGGCAGCTTCACGCTGAAACGTGCGCCGCCCAACTCCTCGGAGCGGTCCACGTGCAGTTCGCCCTGGTACGCCTTGATGATGTCCTGGACGATGGAGAGGCCGATGCCGTGCCCTTGCACGCGCTCGTCGCCGCGCACGCCACGCTGAAGGATCTTCTCGATCTTGTCGTCGGGAATGCCAGGGCCGTCGTCTTCCACCACCAGCTCCAGGCCGCTGCGGCCGCGCATCTTTCCGAGCGAGCGCGCCGAGAGCAGCACACGATGCGACGCCCACTTGAAGGCGTTCTCCACCAGGTTACCCATGAGTTCGAGCAGGTCGCCCTGCTCGCCGGGGAACGTGACGCCTTCCTCGATCTCGAATTCGCACAGCACGTTCTTTGCCGCGTAGACCTTCTCGAGACTTTGCACCAGGTCTTCGGCGTGCCCGGCAATCGGTTCCAGCGAAGCGATGGTGCGGCGCCCCGATGTCGCGGCGCGCGACAGCTGGTAAGCCACGATCTCGTCCATCCGGCGCACCTGGTCGAGGATGTCACCGCGCAGTTTTTCGGCGTCGCCCCCCGATTCCAGCTGCGAGCGGACCACCGCCAGCGGCGTCTTCAGGCTGTGCGCAAGATCAGCCAGCGTGTCGCGGTAGCGTGTGCGCTGCTCGCGCTCGCTGTCGATGAAGGCATTGAGTCGCCGTGTCAGCACCGTCAGTTCGACCGGGTAAGGTCCGTCGAGGTGGTCGCGGGTGCCACGCTCGATGTGTGCAAGGTCGCTGGACACGCGGCGCAGCGGCAGCAAACTCCAACGCAGCAGGAACAGCTGCAGCAGCATGAGCATCATGCCGAGCATCGCCAGCCACAGGAACTGCGTGCGCCGATAGGTGGCCACCTGCCGCTCGAACTGGTCTTCGGTTTGCGCCACCGCGAAGGTCAGCGGCACGCTGCGTTTTTCCGTGCTGTCGAGCGACACGCCGTAACTGAAGACATACAGCTTACCGCTGCGTGTCTCCACCGGCTCGAACGCCGTTTCACCCGGCGACAGCATGCGTACGAAATCGAAGTCGCGGCCAAGTGCCGAAGAGGATTCCCAGCGAAAACCGTCGTTGCCGACAATGATGGCGTACAGGCCGGAACCCGGTCGCGAGAAATCGGGATTCGGCTGGCTGTCCGGCGTGGTGACCTTGCCGGCACGCGTGATGTCGGTACCGGTGATGTAGGCGATGGCGTAGTTATGCAGCCGGTCGTGCATCGCCGACAGCTCGGACGCGTAGTTCGCCTTGTTCTGCGCGAGGCCGGTCAGACCGAGAAAGGCGGCCAGCGCGAAGCCCGTCGCGAGGGCCGCACGCGCGGCCAGCGATAGGGGCCGGCGTCGGATCGATGAAGCGTTGTCCATGCTTCGAGCTTACCTCGGAGCGGCGCGCCCGAAGGCGACGCCGCCCGCGGGAATCAGTCTTCGTCCGCTTCGTTGCGCGGGATGGCGAAACGATAGCCACGGCCGCGCACGGTTTCGATGGGCTTCAAGGTGCTTTCCGGATCGAGCTTGCGGCGCAGGCGGCCGATGAAGACCTCCAGCACGTTCGAATCGCGGTCGAAGTCCTGCTGGTAGATGTGCTCCGTGAGGTCGGCCTTCGAGACCAGCTCACCCGCATGCAGCATCAGGTATTCCAGCACCTTGTACTCGTAGCTGGTGAGGTCGACCTGGCGGCCTTCCACGGTGACCGTCTGCGCCGTGGTGTCGAGCTTGATGGGGCCGCAGGCGAGCACCGGCTTCGACCAGCCGCTGGCACGACGCACCAGCGCATTGATGCGCGCCAGCAGTTCTTCGACGTGGAAGGGCTTCACCAGGTAGTCGTCGGCACCGTATTTCAGGCCCTCGACCTTGTCCTGCCAGCTGCCGCGGGCGGTCAGGATCAGGATGGGATAACGCTGGCCGTGCTCCCGCAGGGCCTTCACCAGATCCATGCCGGACAGCTTGGGCAGGCCCAGGTCGATGATCGCGAGGTCGAACGGCACCTCGCGCCCCAGGTACAGGCCTTCTTCGCCATCCTGGGCGGCATCGACGGCGAAACCGTCGCGCTTCAGGCGCGCGGCGAGGGTCTCGCGCAGCGGGGCCTCGTCCTCTACGAGCAGGATTCGCATCAATGTTTCTCCTTGTTGTCCCCGGAACTGGCGTCCAGGGGCTTGGCGGTTTCGGTACGAAGGGGCACCACCTTGACGTGACCGTCCAGGGTGAGGACCTTGACCCGGTATTCGGTGATGCGGCCGCGCTCGACGAGCCGCGTGTCCGCCGACAGCACTTTCCCCCCGGTGTCCTTCTGCACCTTGCTCACCGCCTGCTCGAGCGACATCGACTGGTAGGCCGGAGCCACCGCGGGCAGGGCGAGACAGAGCGCGGCGAAAAATAGCGGACGAAACGTGATTTTCATGTGGGGCGCGGGGAAGCCGGGCGGGCCGTTCCGGGGATCATGCCCAGCGACGCCCCGCCCGAAGCTGAACGAAACCCGGATCGGAGCCCGGCGGACACAGCGCCGGGGCTTCGGATGGCCTCGCTGGGAGGCCGGGCGCCTTCCGCCCCCGCATGTCGGGGGTGGCCGATCAGGGCATTCGCTCGAAGAGCGTCATCGGCTTGTCCCGATATGTCATCTGTTCGAACGGGCGATAGCCGAGCCGTTCGCCCAGGCGAACCGAGGGGACGTTCTCCGGATCGATGAGGCAGACGGTCCGCCCCGCCTCCCGGTTCCCGAAAAACCATTCGTGTGCGGCCGACAAGGCCTCCATGCCGTAGCCCTTGCCGTGCGCCGTGCTCGCCAGCGCCCAGGCACCCTCCGGGTAGTCGTCGAAGCGCGCACCGAGCCCACGGCGGAAGTGCGCCAGCCCGCCTTCACCCACGAAGCGCCCGCCTTCCTTTTCCCGCACCGTGAAAAGCCCATAGCCGAACGACGTCCAATGGCCCACGTTGCGCAGCAGCCGGATCCAGGTGTCTTCCTCCGAAGCGACGCCGCCGATGAAGTGCATGACCTTCGGGTCGGACCTCATCGCATGGCAGTCATCGAAGTCCGAGACGGCGCTCGGGGTGAGGATCAGGCGCTCGGTCACGATCATGCGGTGCTTGGCTCCTTGGAACGGGGTGGTCAGGCGGCATGGCGGAACGCGGACAACGCGCTCTCGATCAGGCGCCAGTCCGCGCCCGGCAGGTGCGCGCCTTCCGAGAGCTGGCGGCGGAAGCCACGCGCTCCGGGCTCGCCCTGATAAAGGCCGAGGATATGCCGGGTGATGTGCTTCAGTTGCGTGCCGCGGGCCAGCTCCGCGTCGATGTAGATGCGCATCCGCTCCAGCACGTCGGCGCGCTCGGGCAGCGGCGTGCCGTAAAGGTCGGCCTCGATACGCGCCAGCACGTAGGGATCGTGATACGCCGCCCTGCCCAGCATTACCCCGTCCACCTGGGCCAGGTGTTCGCGCACGGCGTCCACCGTGGTGATGCCGCCATTGATGACGATGGTGAGTTCGGGAAATTCGCGCTTCAGCCGGTGCACGCGCTGGTAATCGAGCGGTGGGATTTCGCGGTTTTCCTTCGGGCTCAAGCCCTCGAGCCACGCCTTGCGCGCGTGCACCACGAGAATGCGCACGCCGGCTTCCAGCATCGTGGTGGTGAACCGCTGCAGGTCGGCGTATTCGTCCTGGTCGTCCACGCCGATGCGGCATTTCACGGTCACCGGCACATCGACGGCATCCGCCATCGCGCGGACGCACTCGCCCACCAGGTCCGGCTCGCGCATGAGGCACGCACCGAACTTGCCCGACTGGACCCGATCCGAGGGGCAACCCACATTGAGGTTGATCTCGTCGTAACCGGCCTGCGCACCCAGCACGGCGGCCTTCGCCAGCTCGACGGGATCGCTGCCCCCCAGTTGGAGGGCCACCGGGTGCTCCTCGTGGCTATGCTCCAGCAGCCGCAACTGGTTCCCGCGCACCAGCGCCGCGCTGGTCACCATCTCGGTATAGAGCCGGGCATGGGGCGAAAGCAGCCGGTGGAAATACCGGCAGTGACGGTCCGTCCAGTCCATCATGGGGGCGACGGTGAGGCGGAAGGCTGAGGGGTGGGCCGGTTGCATACGGCCATTGTAGCCGACGACCGGACACCCTTCGGCTAGGGCTCGTTTGGTACCATTTCGGATCGCATTCCGACGACTTGCCAATAATGGCTTCCAGAAACGCCTACCTTCCCTATATCGATGGCCTCCGCGCGGTCGCTGTGCTTGCCGTGGTCATCTACCACCTCCATGCCGGCTGGCTTCCCGGAGGGTTTGCGGGCGTCGACGTCTTC
The DNA here is from genome assembly GCF_011759605.1 of Luteibacter sp. SG786. Taxonomy (GTDB): domain Bacteria; phylum Pseudomonadota; class Gammaproteobacteria; order Xanthomonadales; family Rhodanobacteraceae; genus Luteibacter. The sequence goes on along the minus strand of NZ_JAAOYX010000003.1, from coordinate 565,267 downwards.
TTCGTCATTTCCGGATTCATCGTCAGTGCCTCGGTCGGCAATCTCGACCGAATGGGCCTGCACCGGTTCCTCGCATTTTTCTATGCCCGCCGCATTCTGCGCATCGCGCCAGCCCTGCTGGTCATGCTCCTCGTGACGACGTACGCGGCGGCCCTGCTCATCCCGGAGGCTTGGCTTAGCCAGACCAACCAGAAGACGGGGATGTACGCTTTCTTCGGCCTGAGCAACCTCGTTCTGGCCCGAACCAGCAACGACTACTTTTCTCCCCTGGCGGATTTCAATCCATATACCCACACATGGTCGCTCGGCGTCGAAGAGCAGTTCTATCTGATCTTCCCCCTGCTTTTCTTCGTCTGGACTTTTGGGTCCCGTTTCCGCAAGGTCAGCATCGGCGCATTTTCGTGTGCCTTCGTCGCCTCGCTCGTCGTGGCCATCCTGCTTGGCCAAAGCGACAAGACCTCCGCCTACTACCTCATCACGACCCGTTTCTGGCAACTGGCGGCGGGTGTCCTGCTTTACCAGTACATGGCTGTGGCGGGACGACGTTTCGACATCGCCGACCAACCGTCTTCCATGTGGAGCAGCGGGGCTGCATGGCTGGCGGCTATCGCGCTGCTCTATGGGCTGGCAACGAGCCAACCCACGCAGTTCCCCTTCCCCGGCGCTTTGCCCGTGGTGATCGGCACACTGGGCCTGCTCGGATCACTCCACGGCAAAACAGCGGACCACCCCATCGTGAGGCTACTGACCTGGCGCCCGGTTCTCTATATCGGGCGCATGTCCTACTCGCTGTACCTTTGGCATTGGCCGATCTATGTAATGTTCCGCTGGACAGTCGGCATCGAGGCACCGTGGCAAGAGGCCCTAGCTGTCGCGTTGTCGTTTGGCTTCGCGGCCTTGTCGTATCGCTACGTTGAAACGCCCGTCCGGCAATTCCGAGGATTCAAGGCCTTGCCGCGCGTGGCCGTCGTGGCCGTAGGGCTACTCGTCATCGGCGGAACAGCCTGGGCAGCCAATGCCATCAATGAAGGCCAGCCGCATATTTCCCGCACCCGTGTTGCCCGCCATGCCAACGACTGGTATCCGAATGCCCCCGATACCGATCCATCGCTTCCTGGCTGCTCGGTTGTGACCGGTGGCGGCACTCTCGATCACGGCAACTACATCACTTACTCGCGCGTTGGCTGCGCGGGCGGCGCAACCGCACCCGACGTCTTTGCGATCGGCGATTCCCACGCGGTAGCATTTATCGCCCTTTTTAAGCGCTACACCATTCAAACCGCAGCGCACGTTTCGCTTTACACCAACGGCGGTTGCCCTTTCCTCAGCCTCAAAGCTGGCGAGAGTGATACCTGCAAGGCCAATGCGAAGAGCGCAATCGAAGACATGCTTAGCAAGGTGAAACCCGGCGACGTTCTCTTCCTGCCATCCCTTCGCTTGCCTCGCTTTGCGGACCAGTACGTACGCTACCCGGATAGACTGGTAGAAGAACAACTGTTCTCTCCCGCTGCGATTGCCGCCCGCGCGGCGGGCGTATCGGTCGGCAAGGACATCGTCGACCGGTTCACGGCCAAGGGGGTTCGCGTGGTGCTCGAAGCTCCGCTACCCATTTTCAAATCACCGACCTTTCGCTGTGCCGAGCGCTACAACCGCACCAACCCGATCTGCCACGATGGCAGCACCGTGGCACGCGATGAGTTGGAGCGATTGCGCGCGCCCGTCGTGAACAGCCTGGAGGAAATCGCGAGCGAGTCACCCGCCGCCAGCATTTGGGATCCTTTCCCCATTCTATGCCCACACAAGACGTGCTCCTCACTGGACGGCAAGATTCCGCTTTTCTTCGACGGAGACCACGTGAGCGGCTATGGAAGCTCGCTTCTCGTGCCATCTTTCACGCGTTTCGTCCGTGAGTTGACGAGCCAGCCAACAGCGGTTGCGACACCGCCCGTTGGTCTACCGGGCCAAATCCCCCAGGACCAGGCGTCGTCTCATCGAGCGCTTCCTTTGAAGCGCACCGGAGAATCCCATTCAGGGACGAATCCGGCCGTCGTAGTTCAGAAATTCTTCTAACTCGTGCAGTGAGGATGCAACGCGCGAGAGGTGGGCGAGCCTAAGTTCGCACGATAGAAGAACTATCTGTCGTAGTCAGCCTAATCCATCGTGGGGGGGCGACGGTAAGGCGGAAGGCGGCGGTGGCAGCAGTTGTGTATCCAGCCACGCATGCAATTCCATGCGTGGCATCGGCTGCGCGAACAGATAACCCTGGAAGTGGTCGCAGCCGAGGCCGATCAACAGTTCGCGCTGGTCGGGAGTCTCCACGCCTTCGGCCAGGGCACTCAAGCCCATCACCTGCGATATCTCGATGATCTTGCCGAGAAGCCGCTGTGCGGCCTCTTGCCTTGTCGCCTCGATCAGGAATTGCCGATCGATCTTCAGCTTGCGAACCGGAAGCGTGCGCAGCGTCGCCAGGGAGGAGTAGCCCGTTCCGAAGTCATCGAGCGCCCAGGAAACACCGGTGGATTCCAGCGCTTCCATCCGCTCGATCACCGTCGCGGTATCGATAGCCAGTGCGGACTCCGTGAGTTCGAATTCGAGCAAGGTCGGATCGATGCCTGTCTCACGGATGATCGAAGACACCGAAGATACCGTCGAATCATCCAGCAACTGCACCGGGCTGATGTTCACCGCCAGGCGCAGTGCCTGTGTCCGTGGGTCGGACGACCAGTGATTCAGGGTCTGACAGGCTTGGCGGAGAACCTCCAGCCCGATTTCGCAGATCAGGGCACTTTCCTCTGCCAGATCGATGAAGGCATCGGGCGACAACAGCTTGCCGGACGGATGGCGCCAGCGAATGAGCGCCTCCGCACCACTGACGATGCCGTTGTAACGCACCTGTGGCTGATAGTGGACTTCGATCTCACCGTTGCGAACGGCCCGCCCCAACTCGCGCTCCATCCGCAGGCGCTTTCCGCTATCGATGCGGTAGATGGCGAAGATCCCAGCCAGGAGGAGCATCGACGTCGCCGCGTTCAACCTCACGCCCCAGGCGCGCACCTCGAGCGGCGGCGAGGCATGGGGAGCGAACGGATCCAACGCACCCACCGCGAAGGCTGTAAAAGCGCCAAGGCATACCAGCGGGAAGATCAGCGATCCATAGCGCTCGCGCGGCTCGAACGTGAAAGCCGCACCCGCGGCGAGCGGCAGCAGGAACAGATGGACCGATCGTGGCACCCAGGCGATGGGTGCGTCGATCCACGCGATGGAACAGATGACAGCAAGAATCCCGTGCGCAACGAGAAGGAGCGACGAGCCGTTGCTTCGCTTGCTGCGATGAAGGGCGAGCACGCCTACAGCCATCAGCCCGACGAAGACCACCGACAGCTCGTAGCGACCGAAGTAGAGGTAGCAGAGCGTCCACGCCAGCCCCAAGCCTATGCAGGCCACGCCGGTCAGCTTCAGCATGACCGCCACCTTCTCTCTTCGCCGTCCACCCTGCGATCTCATCCGAAGCAAATGCGAACCTGCCGGTGTACCTGCTCGTCTCATCATCCGCGAAGCCCCCTGCCACGATTCGGATAGCTTGAGCTTTGCACGAGTGCAAAGCCACTTTCCATGGGGGCGCATTGTGCGCCTTCGCGACGGGGTGCAATCTGTTCGCCATGAAAATCGCCATCGTCGGGCCTGGGGCCATCGGCAGCACCTTCGCCTTCCAGCTATCCAAAGCAGGTCACCAGGTGTCCGTTGTTGCGAGAGGCGCTCGCCTGGCCCAGATATCTCTGGATCGAGCCATCGTTCTCGAGAGCGGTGAGCGCGCCACCGTCGAAGTCGCCACTGAACTCGATGCCACGATTGAGTACGACCTCGTTCTCGTCACGGCGCTGGCACCCCAGGTCGCGGCCATTCTTCCTTCGCTCACGCGCTCTCGGGCACACAAGGTGATGTTCATGTTCAACACCTTCGAGGTGATCGATCCGCTGCGCGAGGCCGTGGGTGCCGAGCGCTTCGCTTTTGGATTCCCCGCCGGCGTATTCACGCTGATCAAGGCGGGCCGTATCGCGCCACGGATTCGTCGCGGCACAACGGTCGGCGATGCGGCCTCGGCAACCCTGTTCACGGCCGCCGGCATTCCGTCGGTACTCGAGGACGACATGCAGAGTTGGCTTCGCACGCACGCTGCGATGGTTATGCCCCTCATGTCCATAGGGGTGCGATCATTCGCGCGTGGCAAAGGCATTTCCTGGCAAGAGGCCGGAGGACATGCCGATGCATTCGAAGCAGGCATGCGCATCGTACGTGCGCTGGGAAATGACCTGCGCCCGGCTTCGATCGCCCAACTGGCGAGATTCCCGCGCGTCGTCGTGACCGGGCTGCTCTGGGCGTTGAGCCGCACCCGGATGATCCGCGAGCTGGGAGAACTCGGTGCCGCAGAACCGCGCATGCTGGCGGACATGATGAATGCGGCTGCGCCAGAGCTTGCGGGGCCGATCAGGGCCGTTCGTCCGTAAGTCCCGTCCGATTGCGCGCCTCCGGCTCACGCGAGCGCGTGTCGAATTTCGGTTTCAAGCTCGCGCAGAACCACGCGGATGCGTGGCACGTTCTTCTGCTCCCGGTGGAATGCAAGGAACACGTCCACCGGCGGCGGGATCGTCTCGGTTTCGATACGCAACAGCCCAAGCGCGGCACCCTGCGCTTCGCCAAGGATGCCGAGCCCCATCCCTGCCACCAAGGCTTCTTCTATCGCCGTGGGCGACGTCGAGCGCACGGCGAAGCGCGTCGCCCCATAGGCGCTCATCCATTGCTGCGTGGGCAGGCGGTCGAGCGTGCGATCGAGAGCAATCCAGTCGTGCTGCGCAGCGAGGGCGCTGGCCAGCCGTGCGCCCGGCAATCGGCGTTCCACGTAACTGCGGGCTGCGAACACTGCCACCCTCGCCTGGCCCATGAATTTTTCGATGACCGCCGCCGAAGTGGTGCGCGCGATTCTGACGGCGATGTCGGCTTCGCGCCGCCCAAGATCCACCAGGCGAGACTCCGAGGTGAGCTCGAACGCCAGACCCGGATGCTGATCCTGTACCCGCGCGAGCATCCGAGTGAGCTGCCGACTGAAACCCTCGGGCGCCGATACGCGTACGGTCCCGGTAACGCGTTTGATGTCCGGCGCGCGACGCGACGCTTCCAGCTCCAACTCCATGTGCTCGGCCAAGGCGATCAGGCCGAGCGCATCCGCCTCTATCGTGGCGCCCATGCTCCTCCGCTGGACGAGCGGCCGGTCCAGCGCGCGCTCAAGCGCCTGGACCCGGCGCGCGACGGTGGAGGTTGCCATTTCCAGGGCCTTGCCTGCGGCGAAGAAACTCTTGCCGCGATGAACGGCAAGCAGGACGCGCAGGTCGTCCCAGAGTGGAGGATGGGAAGGCATGGGGACATTCAATCACAGAGAGCCCCTGGTAGCAGCGAACTCGTGCCACTCACCGGGGTTCCTGGCCAGGGTGTCGAACATGAGGTGGGCCATGTTGTGCTCGCCCTCGTCGGTCAGGTACGACGACTTCGAAACCTGGCGCTGCGCGCAGGCAGACGTTCGCGCTGCTAAGTCCGAGGGAGCGTCTGCGGAACTGTCTCGGCAATGATCGCCGCCAGCCGCGCCACGGCAGGTGCGGGCGGGTGGCCGCCATCGTGCAGACACAGACGGCGGGGCGCGTCGGGGAGCGCTGGCAAGCCGGACTCGACACCCAGCACACCCAACCCGCGCGGCAGGCCGGCCGCGGTGCGCAGCGTGACGCCTAGGCCCGCCTCCACCGCAGCCCACAGGCCATGGAGGCTTGGCGAAACGAATGCGATGCGCCAGCGCACGCCCGCTCGGTCGAGTGCGGCAATGGCGCTCTGCCGGAACATGCAAGGTGCCTCGAGCACTGCGAGAGGAACGGGCTCTTCCTCCGCCCAAGTGCAACTGCCGTCGCTGGCGCCGATCCACACATCCTGAAGCTGCGCCAGCACCCGGGCGTCGGCACGCGTCTCCGCGCCGAGTGCCAGCACTAGGTCGAAAGCTTGCTCGTCGAGCCGCTCGAGGAGACGGCCATTTCGATCCACAGCCACCTCGATGCGAACGCCGGGGTGCGCCCGCTTGAACTGTCCGAGCGCCCACGGCAGCCAGCCGTCGGCGAAATCACCGGGAAGACCGAAGCGCACGCTTCCTTCTAGGGCGCACCCTCGCACGGCGGCCACGGCTTCCTCGTTGAGGCTCAGCAGGCGGATCCCGTAAGCCAGCAGAACCTCGCCCGCCTCGGTAGGCACCAGTCCCCGGCCCTGCTTCCGGAAAAGCGGCACGCCCAGCTGTGCCTCGATCCGACGAATCTGCAGGCTGACCGCCGACTGCGAGCGGCCGACGAAGTCCGCCGCGCGGGCGAAACCGCCCAGGCGCTGCGCCGCCACGAGGGTTCGCAGAACGTCTAGATCCAGGCTTGGAAGCGCCATGATTCAGTTTCGCAAAAGTGTTTCGTGAGAATTACCACATTTTCTTATGCGGATTCACGCCGTAAAAAGGCGGGGACCACTGGGAGAACCTCATGAAATCATTATGGGCACTGATAGCCGGTACGCTCGCCTGCCACGCGGCGATCGCTGGAAACGCGCAGGCGCCGGGCCATGAACTCGTCTCGTTGGCGGGCACCTGGACGCTCCAGGCCGCGGACGTGATTCATACCGACGGCCGGAAGGAGCCCGATTACGGTGCCGCGCCGAAGGGGCTGCTGATGATCGACGCACAGGGCCGCTACTCGTTGCAGATCTTCCGCGCCGACAGGCAGCGCTTCGCTTCGAGCGACCGTGCGAAGGGAACGCCGGAAGAATATGCGGCCGCTGTGCTCGGCACGAGCACCCATATTGGCACGGTGAGCATCAACCCCACCGACCACACGCTCACCTTCCACATCGATGCCGCCTCTTTCCCGAACCAGGACGGCACCGTGCAGAAGCGCGCGTACGAACTCATGGGCGACATGCTGAGCTACAAGGTGGCACCCCGTCCCAACGGCGACGTGCCCGTTTCCGTCTGGCGGCGCCTGCCGGTTCAATGATGTTGCATAGCCGCCGACGTTCCGTCCGACCGTCGCCCCGACCTTCTATTTCGCCCGCTTCACGGAGGCCTTGCGTGGAGCCGCGTTGAGGTCCGCCGCAGCCCGGACCAGCGCTTTGAATGCCTTGGCGTCGATGGCTTCCCCTTCGCCGATATCGATGGCGCGGCGTACGTTGCCGTCCAGGCTGGCGTTGAACAGCTTCGCGGGGTCCTTCAACGAGGCGCCTTTCGCGAAGGTGAGCTTCACCTTGCCCTTATAGGTTTCGCCGGTGCAGATGATCCCGCCGTGCGACCACACGGGAGTGCCTCGCCACTTCAGTTCCTCGACCACGTCCGGAACGGCCTCGTGGATGAGTTCGCGCACCCTTGCCAGGGTGTCGCCACGCCAGTCGCCGAGGGCGGCGATGCGCTGGTCGATGTCGCTCACCTTGCTCATGTCTTCCTACTCCTCCCTGCTCTGGGCGATACCGGCCGGTCGCCGGCACTCGTGATAGTCACAATACGACCGCATCAGCGGCATCTGCCGGGTCTATCGTCAGCGTTTGGTACGACGTTTCTTAGCGCCGCCAGGAGGCACTCCGGCAGCCGACGCACCGCAGGAAGCGCCATACGGCCGAAGGTTTGACGATGCCGGATCGTGTTGCAAAGATTCGCGCCCTTTCGCCCACGGAACGGCATGATGAAAACGAAAAAATCTCCGAGGAAGGCGGTCCTCGCGCAGCTCGGCGTTTCCATCGCGATGCTTTGTTCGCAGGCCTCGGCTGAAACGGCGTACTTCTCGTTCGTTTCCACCTCCGGTGTCCGCGTGGCGCCGCACGAGTTCGTCTTTGCCGTCGACGATTCGGCGACGATCGCCAAGCTTCGCGACGTCGTGGTGAACGCCGGCGACATCCTCCCGCTCAACCAGCGGATCATCGGAAGGATCGCAACCGACCGTGTGGATTACAACGCCGAATGGCCATTCCACCTGATTCCCTCGACCGTGCGGCTCACCTTGGGAAACGATACCGAGACATGCGACGCCACTCCCTTCATGATCGAAGATAACCTCCAACTCGTCGGACATGACTTCCTGCCAAACGCCATCTGGTGCCCCTGGTCGATGCGGCTCGTGCGTGAGGTGGCCGCGCCACGTTGATCCCGATTGGTGCCGCGCCCGGATCTCACAGCGCGGCGCTTCCGCAACGCTGCGGCCAGTCTTCCTTGCCGTCGCGATGCCAGACGAAGAACTCGCCGGAGCGGGGTTCCCCCGTGTCGCGCGAGAAAAGCATCGACTTTCCCGACGGTGACATCACGGCGCCGATTTCCGAACCGTTGACGTTGATATCGGGCCCGAGTCTCGCGCGGGGCGACCAGCCGCTACCCGTGCGGTGCGACTCGAAATAACCGTGATCGGTCGCGATCACCATGATCGAGCCGTCGGGCGACGGCAGCGCTTCGTATTCGTTTCCAGCCGTATTCAACGCGGGCCCGGCATTCTCGACTGTCCACTGCCCCGACGCCTCCTGTCGCGCGCGCCAGATGTCGTTCTTTCCCGTACCTCCCCCACGATGGGAGCCGAAGTACAGCCAACCGTCGGGGGCCAGACGCGGAAACCATTCCGCTTCATCCGAATTCACCGGCGCCGGCAGACGCACGGGCACCCCCCATCGCCCGTTCATGTCGCGATCGATCCGCCAGATGTCCAGGTCCTTGCTCGTCATGCCGCCGGTGGCGCGGGTAGAGATGTAATAGAGGTGCTTGCCGTCCGGCGTGAACCATGGGTCCGCTTCCAGTCCCTTTGCGGCAAACGACGGCGCCCTGGGCGTCGACCAACGATCGCCCTCGCAGTGCGACACGAGAATGCGCCATCCGGCGAACGACTTGTCGCTGCGAACGAAGTACATGTCGTCGCCACGTGGATCGAAGGCGGCGTGCGATTCGAAGAGTTCGCTGGAAACGCCTGCCGGCGTCCAAGGCACCACGGCAGCCGTTCGAGCGGCTCCGAGGCCCCCCGCGAACGCAGCGACCGGGGTGGCGACGCTCAGCGCGGCGAGCATCCATTGTCGGGCCATGGACACTCCTCACCCCTTCGCGGGTACGAATGCCGCGGCGATGGCGGCCACCGGCCTGCGCAGGATCGTCTCGTTGAAGGTCAGCGGCAAACCGCCGTCGATCACGTCGCCCGTAATGACGCCGGCCCTCGCCAGGCGGTCCTTCAGGCCCGTGGCTATGCGGTCGTCAAGCTTCAGGAACGCGATATTGGTGCCGTTCGGCACGCGACGCACCTCGATGCCCGGAATGACCGCCAGTTGGTCGAGCAGTTGCTCGCCCGCGGCGCGCGCACGAGCGAAACGTTCGCCGAATCCGTCCAATGCGTCCTCTGCAATGGCAGCCGCCATCCAGCCGTGAAAGATCGTCCCACCGAATACATGGCGGGCCAGCCGGGCCTTCGCGACGAAGTCCTTGCGTCCCGCGAGCACCGCCCCAAACGGTGCACCCAGGTATTTGTAGAGGGATACATATACCGAGTCGAACGGCGCGCAGTACCGCCTTACATCGAAGTCCCTGCCGCCAGACATGAGGAGAAGCCGGGCGCCGTCGAGATGCATTCCCGCGCCTTTGGCCCGGGCGAGCGCGGCGATCTTTTCCACGATGCCCTGCGGCACCGCCGCGCCATCCAGCCGACGTACGGGGCTTTCGACAGACACTGCACCCACGTCGACCGGATAGGGTTTTTCCCCGCTCTGGGCAAAAGCGGCCGCCATACCTCCGAACAAGGCGTCCGATGCACCACCGTCCACGGGCACCGGGTTGAGGGAACTCATGACCGCTACCGCGTCTGCTTCATCGCGGTAGACGTGGCTTTCCTTTTGCAGGAGTACCCGCGAACGGTCGCCGCTCAGCAGGCGCAGCGCGATCTGGTTCGCCATCGTGCCCGTCGGCATGAACGCCGCGTCCTCCTTACCCAGCAATGCGGCGAACTTCGATTCGAGCGACGTCACCGCACCATCGACGAGATAGGAGTCGCCCATGCCATGCCCGTCGCCGACAATACGAGCGAGCCTGGCGGGATACTCGCCCGGTTCAGTAAAGACGCTGTCGCCCCGTAGCGATACGACATACCTGGCATCTTTCGCCGCGCGAGCGGGCAAAGCGGCCACCTGGGCCAAAGGCATTCCCGCGGTGGCCAATGTCAGTGCCCCGAGTGGCAACGCCTGCAAGAAGTCGCGACGACCGACCATCCCCATTCCTCCCGCCGCGGCCTGGCAGCCGCCGTCGGCCAAGCCTCGCACGGCCGGCGAGGCGGTGCCTATGCCAGAAGCCCTGCACGGCCGGCGCGCAGGCACTAGAATGCCCGCCCCGCCGCCGTCATGCCCTCAGGGCAACCCGTAATGCACATCGTCGTCAACGAAGAACTGAAGGCCTACATCGATCCGCTCACGCCGGACGAATACGAAGCGCTGGAGCGCAGCCTGCTCGCCGAAGGATGCCGCGATGCCCTGGTGCTCTGGGGCGACACGCTGGTGGACGGCCACAACCGTTACGGCATCTGCCGCAAGCACGACATCCCCTTCAAGACGGTGCAGAACGAGCGCTTCCAGTCGCTCGACGACGTGCACCTGTGGATGATCGAGCAGCATCTGGGCCGGCGCAGCGTCTCCGACTTCCAGCGCGGGGTGCTCGCGCTCCGCAAGCGCGAGATCCTCGCCGAGCGCCGCGCCCGCGCGGCGGCGGCCGAAGGCGGCGAGGCAGCGCCGGACGTGCCGTTCGACACCACGGGTGCCCAGCCGGCGCCGTCGAAGCCCGCGCGTCCGGCCGCGACGGAAACCCGCAAGGAAATCGCCCGCGAGGCACGGATCAGCAGCAACCAGGTCGGCATGATCGAAAAGATCCGGAAGGAAGCCGCCCCCGAGGTCGTGGCCGCCGTGAAGTCCGGCACCCTGTCCATCAGCGCCGCCGCCGCGGTCGCCAGCCTGCCGGAAGAGGAACAGAAGGCCGCGGCCAGCGCCGGCGACGCGGAGCTGAAGGAAGCGGCGAAGCGGGTCCGCGAGTCGAAGCGGAAGCCCCGCGAAAAGCCCACGGACGAGGTGAAGGCGCTGCGCGAGCAGGTGGCCGAGCTGGAGGCAGAGAATCGCAATCTCCGCCGCGAGATCGACGCCCTGCGCGCCCGGCTGGGCGAAACCTCGTCCGAAGAGGTAGAAGAAGCCCTGGCAGAGTAAGGTGACAAGCGGCCGGGAACTCGGCGGCTGTCCGATGATCCAAGGCCGGTACACCAGACGCGCCCTCGAGCGTTCGAAGGCCAGAACCCGGAGCGCCCCATGAAGACCTTGCTCGCCCTCGTCGCCACCTCCCTCGTCGCCACGGCCGCCGTCGCGCAGGAAAAACCCCTCAACCTGAACCTGCCGCCGAACTACGTTCCCGCTCCGGCCAGCACGGCGGCCCCCGCCCCCGCCGCCGGGGCCTCGACGCAGCAAGCCGCGCCCGTGGTCACCAAGAGCGGCGAGAGTGTCGCCGTCACGCCCGCCCGCCCGAAGGACCCGCCCGGCACCTACTACGGCGATACCAGCGGCCGCATGGAAAACGTGGAGGTGGCCGACGACACACCCCGGTGCGACGACGCCACCTATAACAAGCCGCAGGTGCACGGCAGCCTGACCACCGGCGTGGTCAGCGCCAGCCACGGCGGCAGCGGCAGTTACCAGGGTGGCGCGGTCAGCCTGAGCCAGGCCTTCGGGAGCTGCGACCACCCCACGGGCGGCGTCAGCATCTCGGTCGGCGGCACCCAGGGGCATTTCGGTCGCGGGCGCTGGTAGCGCCGCCGGCACGCATGTCGTGAAACCGGGAATCCTCGACAGGGTCTCGGTAAGGAGGAAAGGCGAGGGCTAGCATCGGGCTGACGTCCCGGTAGAGGCACCCCTTATGCCGCAGTCCTCCGCGCTTTCCCAAAGGGGCCAGTTCCGCCAAATGTACATGGGCCTGAAAGCCCAGCACCGGCTTGAGAGCACGCCCGTCATCCTGTGCGAAGGCGACTCGTGGTTTTCGACGCCGCTGGCAATGAACCTGCTCGACTGGATCGTGTCGCCCGCGCCGGAGGACGAGGAACGCGGCGTTCCACAGTTCGGCAATGGTGGCCTGTTCTTCCGCGTGGAACGCAGCGGCGACCAGGCCGCTCCGCAGACGGAACGCCCCGGGCGCTCGATGTTCACGAAAGACAACGTGGACGACCTGCTGGGCTGGTTCACGCGCTACGCGTTCGACGCGGTGCTGCTCAGCGCCGGGGGTAACGACTTCGTGGACACATGGTTGCGTCGCGCGCTGGCCGGCAAGACGGGTCTGAACGCCCGCCAGGCTTTCGACGCGATCGTGGCCACTGGCCGCTACGACGAGGTGCGCGCGGCCTATGCCTATTTCGTGGGCGCGTTCCACAAGGCACGGCCGGGCGTGCCGATCCTGGCGCACACCTACGACTATCCCCGGCTCATCGGCACCGAGGCCTCTTTGGGCCTCGGCAATCTCGGCGTGGCCGCCTTGCTGAAGAAGTCGATGGGACCCTGGATCGGACCGAACGTCGAGCATGCGATCGACGGCGGTATGGAGGCATGGCGGGAGTTCGCGCGCCTGCTCATCGACGGATTCGTCGAGCGTGTGCTGCACCCGCTGAAACAGGACGCGCGGTTCGGCGGCATGTTCGATTATGTAGACCTGCGCGGCACCCTCACCGCGGACGCACAATGGCACGACGAGATGCATCCGACCGAAGCGGGCTTCCATGAACTGGCCGTGATCTTCCGCACCGTGCTGCTCGCGAAACTACCGCCCGGCAAGCGCGGAGCGGAAAACGACGATGCGATCGGCCGCCGTGGGCAGGGGGTCGTCACTGCGTAACCAGTCCATCCGCGCGAAGGTGCGCGAGCATGGCCCCAGGCTGACGACGCGCACGGCGCGCCGCCGCGCTTCCTGCTCGATCTTCGCCGCCACATCGCGCAGGATCGTGCCGATGAAGGGCGTGAACAGGTAGAACACGGTGGCCGCCGACAGGTCGGCATCGCGCGCGTCGCCCTGAACGATCGACACGTCACCGAGTTCCAGTGCACGCACCGCGTCCATCGCGCTGTCGACGTAGGCGGGCTCACGCTCCACGCCCATGGCTTGGGCACCGCTGAGCACGTTCACGAGAATGGGAACGTGGCCGAGACCGGCGCCGAGATCGAGCACCACGTCATCTGCCGATATGCGCGCACGCCGCACACCGTCCACGATGTGCCGCGTGGGCGTCGGCTGGTAGAAGACCATCTCGGGCGGCGGCAGCGGACGCTCGACGTGCGGTTCGCGCAGATCGAGAACACCCGCCAGCAGGTGATCCAGCACGTCGTAGTGCTGTCCCGTGGGAACGCCCACATCCAGCCACGGTGCGAGCGCCTCGCGGCCTTCACCGCGCCGGATGGCGTCACGGATCGCAGCGAAGCCGTCGCGATCGAGGGCTTCCATCGCGTCGAGCAGATCGGCGGCTCGCGCATGCAGCGCCGCGTCATGCTCACCCAGCAGGAGCAGGTCGAGGCGATCGGCCGCGTCCGCGCGCCAGAGGAACGCGGAAGGCTGGCGCCAGCCCTCCTCCTGCTCGAGGAAGGACACGATCGAGGCGAGCGATTCCATGGGCGCGGATGGTACCGTGTCGGAACACCGTCGACAGGAACCTCGGATGAAACCCGCACGCCTTCCGCATGCTCCTTGCCGCCTCGTCGCCGCCCTGGCGATGTTCGTGAGCATCCCCGCCCTTGCCACGCCGCCTCTCGCCACCCTGGTATTCCGCGACGGCGGGCGTCCCGTGCTCAGCATCACCGACCCGCACGGGCTTTCCCTCGTGGATGAAACGCTCGGGCTGCGCACGACCGACGCCGATCTCACCCACGGGCTGAAGCTGGTCGCCACCAGCCAGCGCCAGCTCACCGAGCGCTACCGCATGACGGTGGGCAAGCGGCTCGACCGCAACGCCAATCTTTCCGAAACGCGCTACGCGCTGCAGAACGCCAAGGGCCAGAAGCTCGACATCGTGGTGCGCGTGGCCAACGACGGCGTAGCGTTCCGCTACGAATTGCCCGGTGTGTCGAGCGCCACCGTCACCGGCGAGGCCACCAGCTTCACCGTGCCGGCCGCAGCGAAGGCGTGGCTGCTTCCCTACAATCCGCAGTACGAGAAGGAGCGTATCGAAACCACCGCGGGAGCCGCCGCGGCGGGCGATTTTGGCTACCCATCGCTGTTTCGCGTGGGCGACAACTACGTGCTCGTGACCGAAGCCAATGCCGACGGCCGCTACGACGGCAGCCGGCTCACGCATACCGCGAACAGTGGAACGTACACGCTCACGCTCGCCGACTCGCGCGTGGAGAGCACGGGCGTCACACCTTGGCGCATGGTAATCACGGGCGACCTGGCCACGGTCACCGAGTCCACGCTCGTCGACGACCTGGCCGATCCTGCGACGTTCGCGGACACATCCTGGGTACGACCCGGCAAGGTGGCGTGGTCGTGGCTGAGCGAACACGAAAGTCCGTCGGATGCGGAACGGCAGAAGGCGTACGTCGATTTCGCGTCGCGCAACCGCATCCCTTATGTGCTCGTGGACGAAGGCTGGAGCGACAGCTGGGTACCCGACCTCGTGCGCTACGCCAACGCGAAGCACGTCGACATCCTGCTCTGGTTCCACTGGTCGAAACTCGACACGCCGGCCAAGCGCATGGCCGAACTCACGAAGGTGAAAGCCTGGGGCGTGAAGGGCGTGAAGATCGATTTCATGGAATCGGATTCGCAAGCCCGGTACCGCTGGTACGACGCCACCCTCGCGGACACGGCGCGGCTGCACCTCATGGTGAATTTCCACGGCGCCACCATTCCGCACGGGCTGGCCCGTACATGGCCGCACCTCATGACCATGGAAGGCGTGCGTGGCTCGGAGAACGATCCGCCTGCCGTCGGCAACACCATCCAGCCCTTCACGCGGAATGTGGTCGGCTCCATGGACTACACGCCGGTGGCCTTCGATGCCGGTCGCAAGGAAGCGTCCATCGCGCACGAAGTGGCTCTGCCCATTGTCTTCGAGTCCGGATGGACCCACCTCGCCGACCGCCCGGAAGCGTACGAGAAGCGCCCGCAGGCGCTCGCCTTCATCGACCAGGTGCCCACGGTGTGGGACGAGACGAAGTTGATCGCAGGCAACCCTGGCCAGGATGCCGTGTTCGCCCGGCGCAGCGGCGACCGCTGGTTCATCGGCGCCATCGCCGCGGGGGCTGCGCGCCGCCTCACCGTTCCGCTGGCCTCGCTGGGCGTGGGCCCGTGGCATGCCGACATCGTGCGCGATGGCCCAGGCCGCGGCGACGTTCTGCGCTCGGCGCAGAACGTGACCGCCGACGGGACCCTTTCCTTCGACGTGCCGGTGAACGGCGGGTTCGCGGCCATCCTTTGCCCGCTGGCAAAGGGGCAGTTCGCAAACGGGTGTTACCGCTGACGAAAGGCGTCGACCAGCCGGCGCCACCAGCGCCCGATGTGCGTGTGTCGGCCCGGAAACGCACGCTCGACGGGCAGGCGCGCCATCACCTCGGTGCCGCCCGCGCTGCGTGCGGCGATGGTGACAGTACCGCCCATCGCCGCGGCGCGCTCCCGCATGCCGCGCAGGCCCCAATGGCCGTCTCGGCCATCGCGCAGCGAGGCGTCGTCGATACCTCGGCCGTCGTCGCGAACGGCCAGCACCAGCTCGCAGCCATCCATGCGGAGATCGATGTCGATGCGCGTGGCATCGGCGTGGGCCATGGCATTGTGCACGGCCTCTCGCGCGATGCCGAACAGCTCGTCGCGCACCAGCGCGTCGAGGTCGCGCACGTCGATGTCCACATTCACCACCACCGGCATGGCATGCTCGGCCGCAAACGCAGCGGCAAGGGCTCGCAACGCCGTATCCAGGCGGGCGGATTCTCCCACGTGCGTGCGCAGGTCCCGCACGCGGTCACGTGCTTCGACCAGTGCTTCGTCCGCGCGGTCGAGCGCACGCTCCATGGCGTCACGCAGGGGGTCGCCCGGTGGCACCTTGTTGGCGATCGCCTGGAAGCGCATCGACAGGCCCTGGATGCTTTGCAACAAGGTGTCGTGCAACTCCCTGGCAATGCGCTCGCGCTCTGCGTGGCGTTCCTGAAGGCGCGCACGCATCTGCAACGCGATCCTGCGCAGGCGAAGGAGGAAGGCGACCCAGATCAGCACGGCCACCAGCGCGAGGCACACCAGGAAGAACCACGGCATCTGATAGAAAGCGCGCGCCACGACGACCGTGATAGACGCGCCGACATCATTGGCGACACCATCCTCGTTCGTCGCGGTCACGTGGAACACATAGCGTCCTGGCGGCGGATTCGTGTAGGTCGCCTCGCGATCCTCGCCGGCGTCGCGCCATCGCGTGTCCAGGCCTTCCATGCGGTAACGGAAACGCACGCGCTCTGGCATCGTCAGGCTGGTGGACGTGAACGCGATGCGCAGGCGTTCGGTGCCCGCGGGCAGGTGCATCGTGGCGGCGGCGGGCCAGGTTCCCACGTCGGTAGACACCGTGCGTATGGACACGTGCGGCGGCAACGGGTTGCGCGGCACATTCGCAGGATCGAGCGACACGATGCCACTGGTGGTCGCGAACCATAGACGGCCGTCGTCCGCCAATACGGCCGTGGGCAGCGGCCGGAACTGCGCCGGCGTGCCGGGCAGGCCATCGAGTGAGTCGAACCATTCCACCGGCGGGCGATACGAGGCGTCTTCCAGCGCGCGAGCCACGTCCTTCGCGCGAATGTGCGCGATGCCCTGGGCGGCGTTCGCCCAGACATCGCCACCCTGGTCGCGGACGAGGCCGGACACGCCACGCAGCGGTTCGCCGAGGGTGCCGATCATCTGCACCCGCCCTCCGATCACCACGCCGAGGCCCAACTCGCCGCCCACCCACATCGCTTCTCCATCCTCGAGCAATGCCGTGACATTGCCCACGGCCAAACCCTGGGCGGCATCGAGGCGGGTGTCCACGTCCCCCTGGCGAACCAGGATGGCGTTGCGTGCGAAGCCCATCCACAAGCGCCCGTGGCGATCGCGGGCAAGCACCAGCGGCGACGGATCGTTGGGGAACGCAGGGAGCGGATCGTGCTCCCAGCCACCCTCGGTGAAGTGGAACAGCCCGGGCCGGTTGATGGAAACCCATACGCCACCTGTGCCATCGCCGACGATGGCCTGCACGCCGGAGTAGTCGGCGTACGGCAACGTCGCGAACGGTTCCGGAACCCCGTTGTGCAAGCGCCACAGTCCATTCGGCCCGGCCAGCCACGTGCCTCCGCCGTCGCGACTTGCCGCGGTGATCGGCTCGCGCAGACTCGCCGGTGTCTCGCCGATGGCTTCCAGGCGCGTGAGCGCGCGGTTCTTCGTCCCCACCCACACGCCGTGGCCGGACGCCGCCACCATCGCGAAATCGGTGGCACCGGGCGACGTCAGGGCGGGCAGGAGGCGGCTCACGCGGAAGCGGTCGAGTCCCCTGCTCCCGCCGACCCAGATGTTGCCTTCCCGGTCCTGGATCACGACGCTGACGTAGTCGGAACTCAGCCCGTCGCGTTCCAGGAAACGCTCGGCCTCGTGCCCTTCCGCGCCGATCTCCCTGCCCGCGAAGCGATCCACGCGCGGAACGCGCCGGATACCGTCGCCGAGGGTCGGCATCCACAGTGAGCCATCCCGGTCGAACAAGAGCCCGGCGGAGGAGAGGCGCAATACCGGGCCGGCCGCGCCAGGGTCGCCCCTCCCCGTCCATGCCGGACGAACGCCGCCGTCCGCCTCGGCCACCCATATCGACCCGTCCGGCGCCTCGGCGATGCGGTTCACCCTGCCGACGGACCGGGTGGCGATCTCAAAGCGTTTTCCTTGCGGCGGCAGCCATGCAAGCGCGTCTTCGGTGGCGACCCACAGCCGGCCCTCGCGATCGACGGAAAGATTGCGCGCGCGAGTGCCTGGCAAGCCCATCGGCTGTTGTACGAGACGCCAACGTCCGTGCTCGAACTGCACCAGCCCGTTGAAGGTGGCGCCCCAGATCCGCCCGTCGGGCGTGCCGCCGATGGCATACACGGTTCCCGGTGGAAGTCCCGCCGCGGCGGCGTAGTGGATGGCGCGATCGCCCTCGATGAAGCTGGCCACGCCATAGCGAAAACCCACCCACAGCCCGCCCGACGGCGGTGCGTACAGCGAGGCGACGCTGGATGCAGGGAAGTCGCCGCCTTCGCGCGGCCGGTAGCGTTCGAAGCGCACGCCGTCGAAACGGTACAGGCCCGTCTGCGTGCCCAGCCACAGGTAGCCGTCCGACGTCTGCGCCAGCGCCGTGACCTGCCCGGGGGCGCCTTCGCGCACCGTCCAGGCGGTGTGGTAGAGCTGGCCCACGTTGCGGTCGCGGCCGTCCATCGCCTGCGCCACATGCGCGAACGCAAGCCATCCGGCCGCGAGCAGCCAGACAATCGCCCATACGGTCGGCGCACGGTTCGAAGGCACGTCGCGGTCCTCAGATCGGCTGGCAAAGATAGCGCGGGACGCCGCCGAAGTCCGCGAGTCAGCCCGATGTCGTCACGCGTCGGCCGCCGCGCCGGCCTGTTCGCGCTGCACGGTCACGAAGCGATGGATGGAACGGGTCAGGCTGTCCACCTCCGCCATGGCGGAGCGCATGTCGATGCCGGCCTCGACGATCACGGCAATGTCGTCGCACACGCGATGGCCGCCGGGGACACCCAGGTTGCCCAACACATTGCGCAGCGCATGCACGGCCTCGGCGGCGGCGGCGACATCCTGGGAAAGGATCGCACCGCGCAGGTTTTCCAGCTGGTTTGCCGCGCTGCGCGCGCACAGCTCCACGAACTCGCCGAACTCCTCCCGGCTGCTGAGCACGCGCATATCGTCCAGGGGCGACGACGTGTCCGTCGGATGTCCCGTTTCCACGATCGGCTGCCAGAGGCGAGCGGCATGGTCCATGCGGCGCTCCTCCACTACGGATTCGATCACGTCGAGCAGGCGCTGCGTGGGGATCGGCTTCGTGAGGTACGCACGGGCTCCGGCCTTGAAGGCGATACGCACGGCGTCGTGGCTCGAATCGGCGCTGAGCATCACGATCGGTGGCACGCGGCCTGAGCGGCGCGCGGCCTCGATGCGACCGAGCACGTCCCATCCGGAGCTGCCAGGCATGTGCAGATCCATGAAGATGAGGTCGAACGGTTCGCTGGCGAGGCGATCCAGCGCCTCGTCGCCGTCCACGCAGAAGACGGTGCGGTGGCCGGCGCGCTCGAGAATGCGACCGAGAATCTCGCGGTTCGCAGCGTTGTCGTCGACGACGAGGCAGCGCTGCGAAGGAACGCGGTCGCGATGATCGTCCAGCAGATCGGTGAGGGGCATCTCAGAGGCGCTGCGCGCGCCCGCGGCGGCACGTGGCAACGGAAATCGCCAGCTGAAGACCGAGCCGCCGATAGGGTTGTCCGCGACGTCGAGCTGGCCGCGCATCTGTTCCGACACGTTGCGCACGATGTAGAGACCCAGCCCGACGCCTTCCTGGCGGCGATTCTCCCCGGTGCTGAGCTGGTGGAAAGGATCGAAGATGCGCGGTTTGTCGACATCGGCGATGCCGATACCGGTATCGGTCACCGTGCAGACGATGGTCGGATCGCGGCCGGCCGTGCTTTCGACCAGTTCCACGCGAACTTCCACGGACCCGCCCGGCGGCGTGAACTTCAAGGCATTCGACGCGAGGTTCGACAGCACCTGCTCGATGCGCCCGGGATCGCCGGTGAAAACCCCTTCCACGGACGCGTCGCGCGCGAGGCTGAAGACGATACGTTTCTCCGCCGCGAACGGACGGCACACCGCCCCGACCGTCGCCAGCACTTCGTCGAAGGCGAATACCTGGTGCCGCAAGGTGAAGCTGCCGCCGGCGAACGAGGCCACGTCGAGCACCGCGTTCACCCGATGCAGCAGCGCGTTGGCGTTGGTGGACAGCAGTGCGACCAGTCCACGCTGGTCGTCGTTCATCACGGAGGTATCGATAAGCGAGGCCGCATGGATCACCGTGCCCAGCGGGGTCCGCATCTCGTGGCTCATCATGGAGATGAAGCGGTGCTGGGCCTCGCGCGAGGCGATGGCTTCCGCGGACACCTCGCGCAAGGCCTCGGTCATGCGGTAGAGCGTCATCGGCAGCACGATCACCAGGCCCAGCGCGTAGAGGGCGTACGCGGGACGGGCGAGCCAATACCCATCGGGCGCAACGACTGCGAGGATGAGCACCGATGCGGCCACGCCGGCGGCGAAGGCCTTGCGGCTGTAGCGCACGCCCAAGGCCACGGAAAGGAAGGGAAGCACCGCGGTGAGCGTGATCACCAGCATGAACGCGGTTTTCAGCAGGATGGCGACCATGACGAAGTTCGCCACGCTGCCGATCGCGTCGATGGCCGTGTTCTGCCGCAGGGAACCGGCGCGCGCGCAGAGCATCCACACGGTGCTGAGCACAAACAGCGCAACGGCCACGGGAACGGCCCGCTGCGCCTCGATCGCCATTTTATCCGGGCCATGCAGCCAGGCGGCGGTCCAGATGACGATGAAACCGAGGATCACCGTGCGCATGAGGGCCACGCGATATTCGCTGAAGCTCGCCACGATGCGATCGATACGGGGATTGCGCAGCCGCGCGGCGACCTCACCGAGCATCACCGGTTCGGCGCGCCTGCCGCTCCCGTCGTCGATTCTCATACCGCCTGGTCCGGCTTCCCCAATAGCGGCCTAGTCTAGTAAACCTGCTGGCGGTGGCAAGTGCGGGCTCAGGTTCCGCTAAGGCGCTGCCTTGGCGGCTTTCCTTCCCGCGGCCTTCTTCGCGGTGGACTTTTTCGCCGCTGCTTTCTTCACCGGCGAACGCCTGCGGGTGCCCGCGTCCACCTCGACCCAGACAGGCGCATGATCGCTGGCCTTGGGGCGGTCCCGCACCCAGCGGTCAACGTTCGCGTCCTTCAGCTTTCCGGCAAGCGCCGGCGCAAGCAGCAGGTGGTCGATGCGCAGGCCACGGTCGCGCGGCCAGTGCTGCCTGAAATAATCCCAGAACGTATAGATGCGCTCGTCCGGATGCCGTTCGCGCAGCGCGTCCGTCCATCCCTGGGCGAGAAGGCGCGCATAGGCGTCCCGGCTCTCCGGCTGCAGCAGGGCGTCGCGACGCCAGTGCTTCGGGTCGTAGATGTCCTCGTCGGTGGGCACCACGTTGTAATCGCCGGCCAATACGACGGGCTGCCCCGTGTCGAGCAGCCGTTGCGCGTGGCGCAGGAAGCGTTCGAACCAGGCGAGCTTATAGTCGAACTTCGGCCCCGGCCACGGGTTCCCATTCGGCAGATAGATGCAGCCGACAAGCACGCCGTGCGCCATCGCCTCGAGATAACGGCTTTGGGTGTCCTTCGCGTCGCCGGGAAGGCCCCGGCGGCTCTCGACCGGGTCCACGCCTTTCGCGAGGATGGCCACGCCATTCCAGGAAGACTGCCCCGCCCACACCGCCCCGTAACCGGCATCGTTGATCGCGCCGATGGGGAAGCCCCGATCGGCGGACTTCAACTCTTGCAGGCACGCGATGTCCGGCGCTTCCCGTTCCAGCCACTCCAACACGTTGGGTAAGCGGGATCGGATGCCGTTGACGTTGTAGGTGGCGATTTTCATCGGGCGACTTTCCGGCAGCTCCGGTCGAGGAAGGGTGAGGAGTGCCTGAAGTCTTGGCACGAGATTTGCCTCGATCCAAATGTCGACCGCAGGAACCTTCCGGGCGGGAGAACAATAGCCTTCGGGCAACAATTTTTTACGAAGTGCTGTGCCGAGAACTTGCACGTTTTCGGCAAGGCCGAGCCCCCCTTATTTCCCTCTAAATACCTGTACTTGCACTATTTCATGCTGCACCGCAGCAGGTCACGCTCGAACCCGTTAACCCGGGTGACCCACGATTTCATCCGCTGGACAAGCTGCCCGACCTGCTGTAAATCTTCGATTCATTCCATTTGGATCGAGGCAAATGGATAGCTAGCGACGGAGCGCGGGGAGGGTCATCGAGGGCCCGCAGTTCGTCGTACCGGGCGGGGGCCCGGAGCGCACTTCCCGCGTGATCCGTCATTTCGGGGCATCACTTTTCGGGGAAAGCATGAAAAAGCAGTTTCTCTCTCGCAGGAGCGCACTGGCACTGGCGGTCTGCGCCTGGCTGGGCGGCGTTTCGAGCGTCTACGCGCAGTCCACCACGGGTGCCATCAATGGCTCCGCCCCGGTGGCGGCCAATGAAACCGTCGTGGTTGAAAGCGGCGCCGGCTTCCGTCGCGAAGCGCAGGTGGACGAGCGCGGCCGCTACTCCCTCTCGCAGCTGCCCCTGGGCACCTACACGGTGACCCTGATGCGCGACGGCGCGGCCGTCGATTCCCGCAAGGACGTCACGCTGCGCGTCGGCGCCAGCACCGACGTGTCGTTCAACGCCGCGCCTGCCACCGCGGGTGCCGCCGAGAGCCTGGAAGGCGTGACGGTTACCGGCACGGCGCTGCCGAGCATCGACGTGACGGCGGTCGACTCGCGCACCGTCATCACGTCGGAACAGCTGTCGAAGATTCCGCTCGGCCGTTCGGCCGAAGAAATCGCCCGCCTCGCGCCGGGCGTGGTCAACAACGGCGGCGGCTTCACCAGCGACACCGGCCGCTCGGTCGCCAGCTTCGGCGGTGCCGCGGCGAACGAGAACGCTTACTACGTCAACGGCTTCAACACCACCGATCCGCTCAACGCGCTCGGCGGCCTGCAGCTTCCCTACGGCGCGATCGACCAGCAGGAGGTCTACACTGGCGGTTACAGCGCGCAGTACGGTCGTTCCGACGGCGGCGTGATCAGCCAGGTGGGCAAGCGCGGCACGAACCAGTGGCACTTCGGTGCGCAGGTGCTCTGGGAGCCGGCCTTTGCCCGCGCCTCGGGCCCGAACCTGCATTACGCCAACACGCCGGAATCGGCACCGGCCGGCGACCTGTATCAGCCCAAGAGCCAGAATGACAAATGGACCACCACGGTCAGCGCCTACGCCAGCGGTCCGCTCATCAAGGACAAGCTGTTCTTCTTCCTGGGTGGCGAGTTCGAACGCCAGGGCCTGCGCGAGGTCAACAACGTAGGCAACAACACGCCTGCCGACACCAAGAGCTATCGTAACCCGCGCTGGTACGGCAAGCTCGACTGGAACATCAACGACAGCAACATCCTCGAACTGACGAGCGCCGGCGACAAGCGCGAGGGCTCGGGCACGCGCTATCGCTACGACTACGCCAACCTGACGCGCACCGCGCGCATCGGCGACCTCAACGACACCAAGACCGGTGGCGACCTGTGGGTGGCGAAGTACACCGGCTACATCACGGACAACCTGACCGTGAGTGCCATGTACGGCAAGATGTCGAGCAAGAACTACGATCAGCCGACCGAGTACGATCCGAACCTGATCCGGGTCGACAACCCGGTGCGCCAGAACCCGGCGCTCAATGGCGGCACCCCGATCCAGAACAACCAGGTTAGCGATATCAGTTCGCCCGGCCGCGGCAACAAGTCCACCAACTTCCGCTTCGACGTTGCCTACGTGCTGGGCGATCACACGATCTCGGTCGGTATCGACAACGTGCGTTCGCGCGTGGAGGACTTCGGTACGCAGAGCCCGGGTCCGGGCTATGTCTGGAGCTATGGTCATTCCGACGACCCGCTGGAAGCCATCGACAACACCCCGGGCCGCAACTTCGTGCCCGCGCCGGGCCTGTTCCCGAACGGCGAGCAGGGGTACTGGGTGAGCCGCAACGTGGTGAATAACCTGGTGAACGTGCGCTCCGACCAGAAGGCGCAATACATCGAAGACAAGTGGCAGGTCAGCGACCGCTTGCTGCTCTCGATCGGTCTGCGCAACGACCAGTTCACCGACTACAACCAGTTCGGCGAGCCGTTCATCAAGCAGACGCGTCCGCAGTGGGCACCGCGCCTCGGCGCGTCGTGGGACGTGAACGGCGACGGCACCTTCAAGGTGTATGCCAACGCCGGCCGCTACTACCTCGGCCTGCCGCTGAACCCCGCCACGGGCGCGGCTGCAGGTTATACCGCCACCCAGCAGTACTTCACCTACTCGGGTATCGATCCGGTCACCGGCAATCCGACCGGCCTCACCCAGTTCAGCAACGTGGTCTCGGGCAACAACTCCTACGGCATTCCGCCTGACCCGCGCACCGTCGCCGCGAAGGACCTCAAGTCCGAAAACCAGGATGAGTTCATCGTGGGCTTCGACAAGACCTTCAACGAGAACTGGAACTACGGCGTCAAGCTGACCCAGCGCAAGCTCAACGCCGTCATCGACGACTTCTGCGACCTCGACGTGGTCACCAACAAGGCTGCGGCGCTCGGCTACACGGTCGGCTCGACGAACAGCTGCTATCTCGTCAACGGCGGCCACTCGAACAAGTTCACCCTGATCGACACCGCGGGCAACCCGTTCGTCGTGCCGCTCAGCCGCGAAGAAATGGGCATGCCGAAGACGAAGCGCCGTTACCTCAGCGCCGAGTTCTACGCGGAGCACCAGTTCGACGGCACCTGGTACGGCAAGTTCGATTACGTGTGGTCGCACTCCTACGGCAACACCGAAGGCCAGGCGCGTACCGATACCCGCCAGTCGGGTGCGGCGGGCAGCGTGGACTGGGATAACCACTGGGTGATGGACTACGCCAATGGTCCGCTCGGCAACGACCACACGCACGTGTTCAAGGCCTACGGTTACTGGCAGTTCGCTCCGGAATGGCAGCTCTCGGGCAACTTCCAGGCGATCTCCGGTGCACCGGAAGTCTGCCTCGGCTACTGGGGGCCGAACCAGGAAGACGTCGCCCACTACGGCAGTTCGTACCACTGGTGCGACGGCCAGCCCTCGCCTCCCGGTGACAAGGGCCGCCTGCCCTGGACCTTCCAGCTCGATCTGGGCTTGACCTACCGTCCGGAGTGGGCGGGGTCGAAGCTGGCGTTCTCCGCGAACGTCTTCAATGTGCTCAACCAGCAGCGCGCAACGTTCCGCTACCCGACCCAGTACGAGTCGCGCGGCACGCCGCATCCGATCTACCGCGTCCCGCTGATCACCCAGGACCCGCGTTACGCCCGCCTGGCCGTCAGCTACGACTTCTAAGGTTGCTTAAGAACAGCAAGATCCCTGTGTGACACTTGCGCCCCTCTGCGGGAACCGGCTCCTCCCCAGCCGCTTCCCGCAGACCGGGCGCTCTTTTTTTTTGTCAGCGCGCCTCGCCCGAGGCGGCCACCACCCTCTCGATGTAGCCGAGCACGTCGGCCAGGGGGAGGTCGAAGATGCCGGCGTCCCCGTTGTCATAGGCCTGGCGCCAGACGTCGTAGCCGTCGCGCCAGTTCTCTTCGGCGTCGGCCTGGCCGTCGGGTTCGAGCAGGCTGGCGTCCAGGCTCGCCCGGGACACGACCGCATGGTGCATGGCGGGTTGGATTCCGCCCGGGAGCCGGTGGTTGCGCAGCTTCACGCCCAGGATCGAAACGTGGAACACCTCCCCATCCTCCGGCTCGATGTCGATCCGGCGGATCGCCACACGGGACGCCTCCTCTCCCGGGCGGGTGCGGTAGGTCCAGGACTGGCCCACGACATAGTCGGGCTTGCTCACCGGCGATTCTCCTCGTGCCTGCGTTCGTTCGGCCCCGCATCTTAGTCCAGTCCAGCCTAGCTTCCGGGCGGCCAGGGCCGAGATGCCTTAAACTTGCGCCCCATGAGCGCGCACCCATTGGGGTGCGACGCGACGCGCGAGGCAGCGCGGCCCGCGAGGCCGCTTCCCCAGCCAGCCCGAAGGCTTTCCGCGCATCGCGCGATGGCCCGTCTGTTTACGTTTTCGAGGTTCAGCAAACCATGGTGGCATTGGCGACCGAGCACGTGATCGACGTGCATCACTGGAACGACAGCCTGTTCAGCTTCCGGACCACGCGCGACCCGGGATTCCGGTTCGAGAGCGGGCACTTCGTGATGATCGGCCTCGAGGTCGATGGGCGGCCGCTCATGCGGGCGTATTCCATCGCCAGCGCGCATTACGAGGAACACCTGGAGTTCTTCAGCATCAAGGTGCAGGACGGCCCGCTCACCTCGCGGTTGCAGCACCTGAAGCCCGGCGATCCGATCATCGTCAGCCGCAAGCCCACCGGCACCCTGGTTCTCAACGACCTGAAGCCCGGCAAGCGCCTGTACCTGCTCGGCACCGGCACAGGGCTGGCGCCCTTCCTCTCGATCATCCGCGATCCGGACACCTATGAGCGCTTCGACACCGTGGTGCTCGCGCACGGCGTGCGGCACGTGAACGATCTTGCCTACTCCGACTACATCGAGAACGAACTGCCCAAGCATGAGTACCTCGGCGATCTCATCCGCGAAAAGCTGGTGTATTACCCGACCGTCACTCGCGAAGCGTTCCGCAACCGGGGCCGCATCACCGACGCGATCGCCGACGGCGAGCTGGCTCGCGCCACGGGCCTTCCTCCGCTGAACCCGGCCGAGGATCGCGTGATGCTCTGCGGCAGCCCCTCGATGCTGGAAGACATCTGCGTCCTGCTAGACGGCAAGGGATTCCAGGCGTCGCCGCGGACGCGTGAGCCGGGCGACTACGTGATCGAGCGAGCGTTCGTCGAGAAGTAGCGCCGGCCGGTCAGGTCAGCGCCTGATGCGCCCCTGCCCTTCATTGTCCCAGTAGCCGAAGATGCGGCGGGCGACGAGTTTGTACAGGCGCTTGCCCGTTGCGCGCCAGAGTCGCGAATGCGCCGCGGGGCGCGCCAGCATGGCGCGCTGCCGCCGCGTCAGGGCGTCGGGGACATACGTGCGCTTGTGCTTCAGCAGATGGCGCAGGTCCTCGCGTGCGAGAAGGCGGAACAGCGGCCCCCGGCGGCCACGGGTCCAGGCGATCTGGAAATCCACGAGGCCAGGCGTGCCGTCTTCGCGCACGAGCCAGTTCGGTTCCTTGGCCAGGTCGTTGTGCACGATGCCACGACGGTGCAATGCCGCCAGCAGGCGCAACGCGGCGCGGTAGTACCCGGCGTCCATGGGCTTGCCTACCTGCATGGGTTCACCCGACATGTAGCTGCGCTCCAGTACCCGCCCGTTCCACGCGAGCAGGCGCGGCACGCCGTCCAGGCCGTCCAGACGGGCGAGCGCGCGGGCCTCGCGTGCAGCGGCGCGGCGGGCGAAACCGCGCGCCCACCAGCGGGCACTGCCGATGTCGCGCCGGATCAGCGTCACGCCGTCCCGCTCCACGCGTTCGATGCGGCCGAGTTCATCGGCCTTGAGCAGGGTGATGGATTCCGTGGTCGCGCTATGCACGCTTTTCCTTCATGACATTGACGCGCCGTGCCCATGACGGCAGCTACGCTAAGATGCGAACTTCGCAGGGAGAGAACGCACGATGTTGCTGCGACACATCCTGTCGCTGGCCGTGGCCGCGGCGGGTCTGACCGCTTGCCATGACGCCGACCATGAACGCGGAGGAGCTTCGCCACCGCCCGCGAGGGCCGGTGCGGACAAGGATACCCAATCGGCGAACGAAGGCCTCTACACCATGGAACTGAAGCTGCCCGATCTGCCGCGTGGCGCGCAGCCATTGCGCGAGGCGATCGACCGCTACGTGGAGCGGCAGAAGCGCGATTTCCTCGCCAGCCTGGATACGCCCGGCGCCCGCGCGCGGGCGCGGGAACTCCCCTGGGACCTCAATCTCGACATCGCGGTAGCCGCCCACTCCGACCGCTTCATCAATGTGCAGGTCGACGGCTCCGCTTTCACCGGGGGCGCCCATCCCGCGCCGATCGTGGACAGCTTCACGTTCGACCTCGAAGAGCGGCGGGTTGTGGGCATCGACGACCTCTTCGCCGATCCCCACGCGGCCGAGAGCGCGTTCGCGACCGAAGCACGGCGCCAGTTGCTTACCGCACTCGACGACCAGGACGATCCGCTCGCCTCGGACAGCGAACAGATCGAGCGAGGCACCGCGCCCGGCAAGGGACGCTACCGCGTGTTCAGCCTGCTCACAGGGCCGGATGGCAAGGTGCATGGGCTGACATTCATCTTCCCGCCGTACCAGGTGGCGTCGTACGTGGCGGGCCAGCAGGCGGTCGACGTGCCGAGCGAGGCCTTCGCCGCTTACCTGAAACCCGAATTCCGCGAGGCCTTCCGCTGATGGATGTCGCGCTTTACCTGCTCGCGGCGGCATTGGTCGTGGGCGGCGTCGCCGGCGCGGTGCTGCCGGTGCTCCCGGGTATTCCCATGATTTTCGGCGGTATCTGGCTGGCGGCCGCCGTGGACCAGTACCGGCACCTCGGCTGGGCATGGCTGGGGGCGATCGGCATCGTCGGCGCCGTCGGCGTCGCGCTCGATTTCGTCTCCGCGTCGCTGGGCGCGAAGCGCATCGGCGCGAGCCCGCGCGCCTTGTGGGGCGCGGGCGCGGGAACAGTGGTCGGCATGTTCTTCGGCATCCCCGGGCTCATCGTGGGGCCGTTCGCCGGCGCCATGGCCGGTGAGCTCTGGTCGGGCACCAGCGTGTTGCGCTCCGCCCACGTGGGTGTGGGCACGTGGGTGGGCATGCTCCTGGGCATGCTGGCCAAGGTCGTCATCTCGTTCCTCATGATCGGCATGGCTGGGGTCGCCCTGCTCTTCAGCTGACCGCCATTGGGCACATTGGCGCGCTCCGGCCGCAACGGCTAGTCTCGGCTGACTCAAACGGGGAGACACGCATGTTCCGACGACTCACGCTCGCTGCCGCCGTCACGCTGACGGTCGGCTGCCTGCACGCAGAACCCGCCACACAGCCAGCCTGGATCGCCCGCAGCAACGCCGACGCGCAGCCGCTGCTCGACGTCACGGCCCGCTTCAGCCCCGAATCGGCCACCGATATCGGCCTGAAGGGCTACGACGAAAAGACCGTCGATCTCGGCCCGGACGTGAACAAGCGCCAGCGTGCGGCCCTCGTCGAAGTACGTGACACAGTGAAGAAGCGGCTCGCCGAAGAAAAGGACCCCAACGTCAAGCAGGACCTTCAGATCCTTCTCAAGCAGATCGACGGCAGCATCAAGGGCATCGACCTGAACGACAAGTACCTGCTGCCCTGGTTCGACGCCGGACAGATCGTCTTCAGCGGCGAGTTCTCGCTGCTGAACGCCGAAAGCAAACCCGAGCAGAACAAGGCCGCGCTGGGTCGTCTGAAGTGCTACGTGGGCATGGCGCCGGGCTGCACGCCCCTGGTGGACCAGGCGAAAGCCCGTACCACCGAAAAGCTGGGCGACAAGTCGCTGCTGGGGCCCGTGAAAGCCGACGTCGAGCAGAAGCTGGGCAACACGCAGCGCTATGTCGACGGCATCCGCAAGCTGTTCGCAGAGAAGAAAATCGCCGGCACGGAAGAGGCCATGGCGAAGCTGGACCAGCAACTCAAGGATTACAACGCCTGGGTGAAGAAGACCGTGCTGCCGCACGCGCGCACCGACTTCCGCCTTCCCGAGCCGCTGTATGCGTACAACCTCGAGCAGGTGGGCCTGGACATCTCGCCCCGCGAACTGATCGAGCGGGCGCAGCTGGAATTCATGGAAACCACCTACGCGATGCAGATGCTCGCTCCCGTCGTGGCCAAGGCGGAAGGCCTGCCCGACGGCGACTATCGCGACGTGCTCAAGGCGCTGAAGAAAAAGCAGTTGGCAAAAGACAAGGTGGAACCCACCTATCACGCGGTGATCGGCAAGATCGAGGACATCATCCGCAGCCAGCGCATCGTCGAACTGCCGAAGCGGGAAATGGCGATGCGCCTGGCTTCGGAGGCGGAGAACGCCCGCACGCCGGCGCCGCACATGGATCCGCCGCCGTTCGTCGGCAACACCGGCCAGCGCGGCACCTTCGTGCTCACCACGGGCAATCCGCCGGCCGACGGCGACAAGACGCAGATGTACGACGATTTCACCTTCGAAGCTGCGGCATGGACGCTCACCGCGCACGAAGGCCGGCCCGGCCACGAGCTGCAGTTCGCGGCGATGGTGGAACAGGGCGTGTCGCTCACGCGTAGCCTGTTCGCCTTCAACAGCGTGAACGTGGAGGGCTGGGCGCTCTACGCGGAAGCGGAAATGCTGCCCTACGAGCCGCCCGCGGGACAGTTCATCGCCCTGCAGTTCCGCCTCTTGCGTGCGGCCCGCGCGTTCCTGGACCCGATGCTCAACCTCGGCATGGTCACGCGCGAACGGGCGCACGACATCCTCGTGCACGACGTCGGTCTCTCGGAACCCATGGCCCGCCAGGAACTGGACCGTTACACCCTGAACTCGCCCGGCCAGGCCACGGCGTATTTCTACGGCTACACGCGCATCCTTCAGCTGCGCGCGGAAACCCAGACCCGGCTAGGCGACAAGTTCGATCGCAAGGCCTTCAACGACTTCCTGATCGCCCAGGGACTGCTGCCGCCGGATCTGCTCGCAGAGGCGGTGCGCACGCGATTCATTCCGTCGCAGGAGAAAAAGAAATAGCAGGTGCCGCTCCTGTAGGAGCCGCTATAGCGGCGAGGTAGATTCTCGCCGCCATGGCGGCTCCTACATCACAATTCAGTGCCCCGACGCGTTCGGAATCACATAGAGCAGCACCGCCAGGTAATGCAGCACGCTGCCGGCGAGCACGAAGAAATGCCAGATGGCGTGGTGGTAAGGCAGTTTCCGCGCCATGTAGAAGGGCACGCCCGCCGTATAGGCCACGCCGCCGCCGAACAGCAGCGCGAGGCCGCCGGCGGGCACGTTGTCGCGCAACGGTTCGATGGCAATCACGGCCACCCAGCCCATCGCCACGTACATGGCCACCGCCGCCTTGCGGTAGCGCTTGAGCAAGCCAAGCTCCGCCGCGCTGCCGAGGATCGCCAGTAGCCAGATCGTGCCGAACAGCCCCCAGCCCCACGCGCCCGGAAGGGCCAGCAGGGTGAAGGGCGTGTAGGTGCCGGCAATGAGCAGGAAGATGGCGATATGGTCGAGCGTGCGCAGGACGCGCTTCGGCATGTCGCCGGGAATCGAGTGATAAAGCGTCGAGGCGGTATAGAGCAGGATCAGCGTGGTACCGAAGACGGAACTGGCCACCACCGCACGCGCGCCGCCGTACATGGCCGAAAACGCCACGAGCACGGCCAGTCCGGCGATGCTGAGCACGAGGCCGATGCCGTGGATCACGCTGCTGGCGACTTCCTCGCCCAAGGGATAGCGCGGCGTGCTGTCGAGAACCATGGTTGTTTTCTTCCTGTGGCCTGATCGCGAAGGTTAGCCCAAGGCGGTCGCCCATGGCGGCTTCGGGGGCGCAACGCGACCATTGACCGCCCCGTGCCCGGCGTTGTTCCATGGGCCATGCTTCTCGAACTCCTCGTGCATATCGGCCGCCTCCCGCCCCAGGGCGCGGGCCTGCGCGCCGCGCTGGCCATGGCCACACGGCTGGGCGCGCGCCTCGACGCGCTGTACGTGGTGGATCTGCCCGCAGCCGCCTATACCGTTCCCGAAGCGGTGCCCATGCAGCTGGACGCCGTGCGCCAACGGGCGAGCGACGCCAAGGCGGTGGCCGCCGACTGGGCCGCCCTGCTCGCGTCGCGGCACCTGGAAGGCAAGTGGCGGGTGGGCAATGGCGACACGGTGTCGCTGCTCGCGCATGCATCGGCGGGATACGACCTCGTGGTCATGGAACGCTCCTCGACGATGCGCGGCGACGCGCCTGTCGGTTTCGGCATCGTGTCGCGCACGGTGTTCGCGTCGAGCCGCGGCGTGCTGGTGGTGCCGGAAGCCGCCCCCGTCGAAACCCTGGGGGAACACGTGCTGGTGGCCTGGAGCGGCAGCAGGGAATCCGCGCTGGCGGTGCGCTCGTCGCTGCCATTGTTGCGTAAGGCAACGCGGGTCACGGTCATCGACGGCAGCCGCGACGAAGACGTCGGTACCTGCGCCCTGCCCGACTCCGACATCTGCGGCTGGCTCGACTCCCACGGCGTGAAGGCCGACGTTCGCCGTCTCGACGAGAAAGCACTTTCCGCACCCGGTCCCGCGCTGCTCGACACCGCGCATGCCGAGGGTGCAGATCTCATCGTCATGGGCGCCTGGGGGCGCTCGCGCCTCTCCGAGATGGTCCTGGGCGGCACCACACGCTTCCTCTTCATGCAATCCGACGTGCCCATGCTCGTGGCGCACTGAGCCGGGCGTCCGTTCCCGCCACACGGCGCTTGTGCGGAACATCCGCCCTCGCCTAACCTGACTCCGGACCCGAACACGATCCCCGCCGGTCCCCACCGGCCGTGTTCCCGACCGCGCATCACCTTCCCCCCACGTTGCAGGAGGTGGCCCATGTCGTTCGTTCGTCCGCAGCCCGTCGCCGGAGTCCATCCGGATACCGCCCGAATCGTCGCCTTGAGCGCGGCGATCGCCCTCAACGCCGCCGCGCTTCTTGCCGCGCTGCGCCCTGTCGCCGCCACGCTGTCGGTCGCCACGCCCTCGCCGCAGGCGTTGCGCCTGATCGACCATCCCGCCGAACCGAAGATCGTTCCGCCGCCGCCCGTCCTGCTCAAGCCCCTGCCTCCCCGGTCCGCGCGGGCAGCACCCGTGGTCAAGCCCGTGAGCGCGCCGCCACAGGTGGCCGTGGTGCCGACGGATGAGGGAACGGTAGCCCCCACGGTGCCGGTGCCTGTCGAGGCCGCGCCGCCGGCCGAGTCCTCCGCGCCCGTGGAGGCCACCCTGGCATACGTCGCCGCGCCACCGCCTACCTACCCGCGCGTGGCCATCTTGGCGCACATGGAAGGCACGGTGATGTTGCGCGTGCTGGTGGACGAAGCGGGCAAACCGCTGGAGGTCGTCGTCGAGGGTAGTAGCGGCCACGCCGTGCTCGACAAGGCCGCGCGGGAGCAGGTGCTGGCCCGCTGGCGATTCCAGCCGGCCACGGCGGGCGGGAAGCCGGTACGCGCGTGGGCGCGCATTCCGGTGAGTTTCGACCTGAGGAAGGGCTGATCGGCCCTGCGCAAAAGCGCGCTGGCGCGCGGACAGGGCCTCAAGGGATGCCCTTCCCGCGCCAGCGTGCTTCCCGCACGCCGCCTTTCAGCGAGGCATCACTACCACGTCGGGCTTCCGGTTGGCCCGGGCCACGGCCCAGACGATGAGGGCAAGGAGGCCCACCGGCAGGAGGACGGGAAGCAGCGCCAACGCGACCACCGGCGCCAGCGCCAGCATCACCACGCCACCGATCACGGCGCCGAGAATGCTGCCGACAAGGCTGAACAAGCCGCCGATGATGCCGAATACAAGCTTCAACACCATGCCGACAAAGGCGAAGACGAGCCAGAAGCCGACGGCGAGGACGACGAGCGAGGTAAGAAAGAACATGGCAGGGCACTCCGTGGTCGGAACGACCGCCCCCGGGGTGGCGGTCGCAGCTTCGATGCGGGGCTGTGCGAAAGGGTTTAAGGACCCGTTCGAACATCTTCCGAAAGACAGGAGTTACGACGGTTTAACGATCCGCATGATCCACTCCCCGCCAGTCGTATCAGCGGGCGCCCGCCATGGGTAAGCGTTTTTCCATCATCAGAACCTTGCGGGACATCGCGTTCGACCTGTCGGACGTGCCACATCCTGACCTCGCCTCCATGGGACGCGAGTTGGGCAGCGTCCTGCATGGCCGCAGCGCGGAGTTGGCGGACACCCTGGGCCCGCTGCGGGAGCGTCGGCGCGGCTTCGAGCGCTGGCTGCTCGCCGATCGGTCGCGCCCTCCGGTAAGCGTTCTGGTCCTGGCGTGGCCACCGGGCTATGCCACTCCCGTGCACGACCACGGCGGCCTCTGGGGTCTGGAAGCCACGATCTCGGGCGCGCTGGAGGTCGAGTCGTTCGACAAGGGCGAAACCGACCATTCGCTGCGCAGCGTGGGCCGCACCTGGCTGGGACCGGGCGACGCCACCTGGTTCGAAGCCACCGACCACCATGCCCATCGCTGCCGCAATTTGTCGCGGCACGACACAGCGCTCACCCTTCACGTGTACGGTGGCGATCTGGCACAGTACCTCGCGTATGAGCAGCCCGGTCCGTCCGGACACTGGATCGCACGACCGAGGCAATCGATTATCGCGGGACGCCTGACGGCCTGACGGTCTCACGGCCCTCCACCCCACCCATCGGGCGAAGGACCAAAGCAATGTTTCAGAAGGTCGCCATCATCGGCGGTGGCGCAGCGGCGGCGACGCTGGCAAGCGAGTTGCTCGAGCGGCGCACGCGACAGCCGCTCCACCTGGACTGGTACACCGGCGGCCCCGTGGCCGGCCGGGGCGTTGCATATGGCACGCCGTCGCAACGGCACCTGCTCAACGTACGCGCCGCTTCCATGGGCATGTTCGTCAGCAAGCCTGGCGGTTTCCTCGAATACGCCCAGTCCCTCGACCCCACGGTGAAGGGTTCGGATTTCCTGCCGCGGCGCATGTACGGCGACTTCCTGCAGTCGCGGGTGCAGCAAGCGGTGAAGAACGCCGGCTCGTTCGGCCACGACGTCAACATCATGCCGTTCGCGGCGGAATCGATCATTCCCTCCGATGACGGCATCGTCATCGGCTACGGCGACGAATCCTCGCGCGCGGACGCCGCCGTGCTGGCCATCGGCTCGCTGCCGCCGCGCCCCCTGCCGGGCGTGGAAGACGCGGCGATCGCCAGCGGAAGGTACGTCACCGACCCCTGGCCGTTCCTCGCCTCGGCCGAACCGGACGAGCGCCCGCTGCGCGTGCTGGTCATCGGGTTGGGGCTGACCGCCGTCGACGTCCTGCTGGAACTGTCGACCCGCTGGCCGAACGCCCACTTCGATGCGCTGTCGCGGCACGGCAAGCTGCCGGAACCGCACCTGGCCGCCGCCTCGGCCCCGCACGACGATGGCGGGGAGTTGATCGAATCGATGCGCGACGACCCGAACCTGCGCGTGTGGATGCGCCGGCTGCGCGACGTGACGGAACTCGCCGAGGACTGGCGCACGGTGGTGGACGGCATGCGCCCGCACACGCAATCGCTGTGGCGGGATCTGCCGATGCGCGAGCGTTCCCGCTTCCTGCGCCACGCGCGTTGGGCGTGGGAACGCGCGCGCCATCGCATGCCACCGCAGGTGGCCGCACAGGTCGCCGCGCTCGAGGCCGAAGGACGCTTCACCCGCTCGCGCGGACGCATGCGTTCGGTACGCCTGTCGCTCGAAGGCTCGCTGGAGGTCGTACACGCGCAGCCCGGTGGCGGCGACTCCACCGACGCCTACGACGTCGTGATCCAGACCGTGGGCCTCAACACAGACACGCAGCGCACGGAACACCCCCTCGTCCGCCAGATGGTGATCGACGGCATCGCCACGCCGGACCCCCTG
Source organism: Luteibacter sp. SG786 (assembly GCF_011759605.1). Taxonomy (GTDB): domain Bacteria; phylum Pseudomonadota; class Gammaproteobacteria; order Xanthomonadales; family Rhodanobacteraceae; genus Luteibacter. The sequence goes on along the minus strand of NZ_JAAOYX010000003.1, from coordinate 529,769 downwards.
GGCATGGGCTTCGCCGCCGTGCCGGACGGTCACCTGCTCGACGGCAACGGCCGGCCGCGAACGAACCTCTTCGCCATCGGCAGCCTCTTGCGCGGAGCCTTGTGGGAATCGACGGCAATGCCCGAGATACGCAAACAGGCCCAGGGTATCGCCGACATGCTCCTGGCGGAGGAAAACCCGCGGGCTGCCGCCAGGTAGGCGGCGTGGAGGCCGGGCGCGCATGATCGCAAGCCTGGTTGCCGTTGCGGCGCTTTGCCTTCATGTGGCGGGCGTATTCGCCGCCATGCACGCGGTCATGCACACCCGCACGGCACAGGGTGCCTTCGCCTGGGTGCTCGGGCTCGTGCTGCTGCCTTACGTGACGCTGGTGCCCTACCTGTTCCTGGGCGCCAGCCATTTCGGCGGCTATGTCGACCTGCACCGGCAACGGCAGGCCCGTTTCTTCATGCTGCATGAGGAAGCCATCCGACATGGTCGCCTCCGCCTCCTGTCACGATCCATGCCTGTCGCGGACCGGCGCTACGACGCAATCGGCAGGATGTTGCAGACGGCCATGCATGCGGGGAACGCCCTCCTTCTCCACGTGGACGGCGCGGCTACGTTCGACGCGATGTTCGCCGCCATCGCTCGTGCCGAGCGTTACGTGCTCGTGCAGTTTTTCATCATCCACGACGATGCCCTGGGGCGGCGCCTGCGCGACGCGCTGCTGGAGCGCGCCGCGGCAGGCGTGAAGGTTTGCCTGCTCTACGACAGCATAGGAAGCCATGCACTGCCCGACACGTACGTGGGCACGTTGCGCGAGGGCGGCGTGGAAGTCCACCGCTTCGCCACGCGCCGCTGGCGAAATCGCTTCCAGCTCAACTTTCGCAACCACCGCAAGGTGGTGGTCGTGGACGGCGTACGCGGCTTCGTCGGCGGCTTGAACGCGGGCGACGAATACCTTGGCGACAAGCCCCCTCTCGCGCCGTGGCGCGATACGCACATGGAGATCGAAGGCCCGGCCGTGGCCGATCTGCAACGCGTGTTCGCCGAGGACTGGTATTGGGTGACCGGACAACGGCCGCCGTCCTCGCCGCCGCCGGAGCGTTGCGGCCGGGCGGCGACCATGATCGTCGCGACGGGCCCCGCCGACCGCCAGGAAAGCTGTTCGCTGTTCTTCGTCCAGGCCATCCATGCCGCGCGGAAACGCCTGTGGATCACCACGCCCTATTTCGTTCCCGACCAGGCCGTGTTCGGCGCGCTTCGGCTCGCCGTGTTCCGTGGAGTGGACGTACGCATTCTCATACCGGACCGCCCCGACCATCGCACCGTGTTCATGGCGTCCACGCTCTACGCACACGAGGCCACGCTGGCGGGCATTCGCATGTTCCGCTTCCGCGAGGGCTTTCTGCACCAGAAGGTGATGCTCATCGACGACGACACGGCGGTGGTGGGCAGCATGAACCTCGACAACCGCAGTTTCCGCCTCAATTTCGAGATCTCGGCATTGAATGTCGACGAGGCATTCGCCGCGTCTGTCGAAGCCATGCTGGAGAACGACTTCGCGAACAGCGATGAAGTCAATCCCAACGACTATCGCCGGCTTTCCTATTTCCGTCGCGTGGCGCTCCATGTCGCCCGCCTTTTCGACCCGATCCTCTGAAGGAACCATGATGCTTCGAGCCCTTGCCGCCCTCACCATCGCATTCGCAGGCGCCGCGTCCGCCGGTCCCGCCCGCTTCGTCGAGCGCAGCGTCGAACTCCACGGCAAGACGTACCGCTACCAGGTATTCGTGCCGGCGGACACGGCCAAGTCGCCGGCGGTCGTCCTGTTCCTGCATGGCAGCGGCGAACGGGGTAGCGACAACCAGAAGCAGATGACGCAGGGTCTGCCGCCCTGGCTGAAGCAGCATATGGACTTCCCGGCGGTGGTCGTCATTCCGCAAGCGCCGGACAACACGGAATGGACGGATGCGGCGGATGCGGACATGGCCATGGCCGCGCTGGAAAAAAGCATCAAGGAGTTCCACGGCGACCGCAGCCGCCTGTACCTCACCGGATTGTCGATGGGCGGCTACGGCTCATGGCAACTGGCCGTCGACCATCCGAATACCTTCGCCGCCGCCGCCATCATTTGCGGTGGCGTCACTTCCGACGACGACGACCGCGACAGGCTCTATGTCCACGGCGTTCCGAAGGGTGCCGATCCGTTCGCGCGCGTAGCGGAAGGCATCGGCAAGCTCCCCGTCTGGATCTTCCACGGCGGCGACGACAACGTGGTACCCACCGAACAGTCGCGCCGGATGAATGCCGAGCTGGTTAAACGCGGCAAGGAAGTGAAGTACACCGAGTTCCCCGGCGTGAATCACGGTTCCTGGGAGAAGGCCTACGCCACCCCGGACCTTTGGGATTGGATGTTCGCCCACAAGCGCTGATCACTTGTGGGAGCCGCTTCAGCGGCGATGGGTGCTCGCCCGCGGGATCGCCGGCGTAGCCGGCTCCCACAGACAGACATCGCATCGATGGGTACACCGTGGCAGTGCCCAGGAAGTCAGGAACGCCGGACGCTGTCGAAGAGATTCTTCATTCCGCCCGAGAATATCGCCCACCCGATGCACACGCCCACCAGGGCGCCCACGAACTCGAAGAACACGCGCAGACCGATGGCGTCGGGGTCGTGCACCGCCGCCAGCTTCGCCCGCAGAAGCGTCAACGACTGCAGCGGCGCCATGTTGAAATAGAACAGGTCCCACAGGTCCTGTCCGGCCGACAGCGCCACCGAAAAGACATAGGCAATGGCCAGCTCCTTGCCGTGACTCCAGCCGCTTCCCCTTGCGAGCAGGTGAAGCAGGCCATAAACGACGATGCCCACCAGCAAGGCGATACCGCCTGTTTCCAGGGCACCCACGATGCCGTAACCCATCCAGGTGCGATCGTATGGCATGCGATATCTCGTAAAGGGCCGGATGCGCATTATGCCCGCCGAATGACGGCTCCGGCAGATGGCCCGACCCACGGACCTCCGCGGCGCGCACCCGCCTGGCCCGGCGGCACGACAAACCCATTCAATCAACCCCGGCATAACTTGGGCAAAGTCGTCGTGCTTTTCACGAGCGAACGACACGCTCGCGCGAGAAGTTGCGATGGTTGTCACGAATATCCGCCGATACACCCCACAGACTGAACATCGACGGAAGCATGAATCGCGCACGCTCTATACATGCCTTCATTCCCGCAATAACAACACTATGATGCAGCGGTTCCTGCATGGAATGATGTACTGCATTGCAACCATAAAAAACGAAAACGACTTACTCGAAATCATAAATTGCTTCAGGGAGAAGCCCCATGCGCCTTTCATCGCCCACGCGTTCCCTCGCTGCCGCCCTGCTCGCCTGCATCGCCTTCGGCACCGCCACCGCACATGCCGACGACAGCACCGACAGCAAATATCTGTTCGGTGACTGGAATGGCGAGCGCACGCGTCTCGCCGACAAAGGCATCACGTTCGACTTCGGTTATGGCTTCGAAGCCGGGCACAACTATTCCGGCGGCGACCGCCGCATCACGCGCTATACGGATCAGTGGAAATTCGGCAGCACGTTCGATCTCGACAAGCTCTGGGGATGGCGAGGCGCCACCTTCAAGATCATGGTGACCGATCGCAACGGACGCGACCTCGGCGCCGATGCGCACATCGGCAACAACCAGCTCATCCAGGAAGTGTATGGCCGCGGCCAGACCTGGCACCTGACCAAGTTCCAGCTGGAACAGAAGTTCTTCGACGACCGGCTCACCTGGAAGATTGGCCGCATGCCCGTCGGTGAGGAAGTCGCCAGCTTCACCTGCGACTTCATGAATCTCAGCTTCTGCGGTGCGCAGCCGGGCAACATCGTCGGCGATTACTGGGTGAACTGGCCCACCAGCATGTGGGCCACCACGTTGAAGTTCGACACCACGAAAGACACCTTCGTGCAGCTCTCGGCTTATCAGGTCAACCCGAAATACGTCGACGATTCCTACGCGCGCCGCCGCGGCCTCGACCTCGACTTCCCGGGCGGCACCACCGGAGCGCTCATTCCGCTGGAATTCGGCTGGACGCCGGTGCTCGGCGGCCTGCCGGGTTCGTACCGCGCGGGCGTCTGGTATAACACCTCGAAGGGCAACGATCTCTACCTCAACGAGGATCGCCAGCCGCTTGCCACCGCCGGAGGCGAGCCGCTCCAGCGCAGCTCGCGCAAGGGCGCGTGGATCACCTTCCAGCAGCAGGTGACCGGCGAGGCCGGCGGCCGGGGCACCACGGTGTTCCTGAACGTCACCTCGGCCGACCACGCCACCTCGGCGACCAACAACCAGATCGCCCTGGGCATGGAATACAAGGGCATCTTCGGCCGACCGAACGACTTCGTCGGCGCCGCCATCGCCGGTACGCACGCCAACGGTTACGCCGCCAGGAACCAGCGCCTGTTCAATGCCACGCACCCGGGCCAGGAAGGCATCGTCAACGACGGTTATGAGAAGGTGGCGGAAGTGTTCTACAGCTGGTCGCCCATTCCGTCGATCGCCATCCGTCCGAACCTGCAGTACATCAAGGATCCGGGTGGCAGCAAGCAGAATGACGACGCGTTCGTGCTCGGCCTGAAGACGAGCATTGCGTTCTAAGGCCATGCCCTGCCTGTAGGAGCGCGCCTTGCGCGCGACCGGTTTTCGCGCCAGTCTTTGCGATTCCGCTTAATGGCATCGCGCGCAAAGACGCGCTCCTACAGGATTCCCGCATCATGATCGACCTGGTCGGCTTCGACGGCGACGACACGCTCTGGCGCAGCCAGGAGTTCTACGACAGGGCCCAGGAAGCCTTCGAGGCTATCCTCGGCCGTTATGTCGACCTCGGCCGGCAGGGGCTTCACGATGCGCTGCTAGCCACCGAGCGAGGCAACATCGCCCTCTTCGGATACGGCGCCAAGGGCATGGCGCTTTCGATGATCGAATCCGCCATCGAACTGACCGACGGGCGTATCGAATCCCGCGACATCCATCGCATCGTGCGTCTGTGCAAGGACGTGCTCACGCATCCGGTCGAACTCCTGCCAGGCATCCGCGAAGCCGTGACCGCCGTGGCGGCCACGCATCGAGTGGTGCTCATTACCAAGGGCGATCTGTTCCACCAGGAATACAAGGTGGCACGAAGCGGCCTGGCGGACATCTTCCATCGCATCGAGATCGTGTCCGAGAAGGACACCACGGCGTATGCGCGCCTCTTCGCCGAGTTCGGCGTAGCGCCGGAGCGCTTCGCCATGGTCGGCAATTCGCTGAAGTCCGACATCGCGCCGGTGGTGGGACTCGGCGGCTGGGGCGTATACATGCCCTACCACAGCACCTGGGCCCATGAACTGGTAAGCGATTTCGCGATGGGCGATCGCGTGGCCGAAGTGACGGGAGCCGAGGGCATTCCGGCGGCGATAGCGCGGATGCACGCGACCTGATTCGACATTTCTTTCGCGTCCCGCCCGCGAAGCTGGCGCCAGACCCCTTAAGAGAGGTGCATGTCGTGCATTCGAAGCTGGCAATGGGCTGGCGGGTGGTCAAGACCACGGCCAGGGGCTTCAGCGACGACGAACTGATGACCCGCGCCGCGGCGCTGGCCTTTTACTCCGCCCTGTCATTCGCTCCGTTGCTGGTCCTCCTGCTGTGGATCGTGGCCTCGTTGCGGCCGGAATGGCAGGCCCAGCTCGTGGACAGCCTGAACGGCCTCGTGGGGCCCCGCGCATCGGAAGCGGTGCGCCTGGTCATCGAAAACGCCAGGCAACGACCCAGCGTGGGCAGCATGGCCGGCGTGATCGGTCTGGGCGTCACCCTCGTGGGTGCCTCGGCGGTGTTCGCCCAGCTGCAAGGTGCGCTCAACCGCGTCTGGAGCCTGCAACCCCGACCCGGGTCCACGAAGGGCGCCATCCTGAGTTGGCTGCGCGCGCGCATGCATGCGCTCGGCCTGCTGCTGTCCCTCGCCTTCCTGCTGGTCATCTCCTTCTCCGCCAGCGCGCTCATCGCGGTGTTCGTGCGCGGTGGTACCACCGGCTGGCAGGTGCTGGAGATCGCGATCTCGCTGTGCGTCTTCGTGCTGATCTTCGGCGCCATCTACAAGGTGCTTCCCGACGCGATCATCGAGTGGCGCGACGCGATGATCGGCGCCACGCTGACCGCCCTGCTCTTCGCCGTCGGAAAGTTCGCCATCGCCGTGTACCTCGACCGCAGCAACGTGGGCGGCCCCTACGGGCCGGCCGGCGGCGTGGTGGTGCTGCTCGTGTGGGTCTATTACTCGGCGCTGATCCTGCTGCTGGGCGCGGAGCTGACCGAGGCGGTGGCCGAGGCCCGGGGCACGCCGATTAAACCGCGGCCATACGCCATGTCCACCCGGCCCGCGCAGGACGCCCGGATTGACCCCTCCATCACGAAGCCGGAGGTATCCCTGAAGGCCACCGAAAAGGAGGATGCAACATGAAGACCCCACTGCTCGCCATTGCCGCGCTTGCGTTCGCCGGCACCGTCACTCTCGGCACGCCGCCGGCTGAAGCGCAGTCCCGGCGCAGCCAGCACCAGGTCTGCGAGAACGTGCGGGTGAAGCAGATCAACTCGAAGGACGACAACCGCCTGATCGGCACCGGCGTGGGCGCCGTGGCCGGCGGCCTCCTCGGCAACCAGGTGGGCGGCGGCAAGGGAAAGACCCTGGCCACCGTGGCCGGCGCCGTGGGCGGCGGCTATGCCGGTAACCAGATCCAGAAGAACCACCAGAACAAGAACGCCACCTACCACACGGAGCGTCGCTGCCATTGGGTGGACGATTGAGTAGACGCTGAAGCAGTCGCAAGCAGGAATGCCCTCGGAGACCGCGAGGGCATTCTCTTTTGGGCCATGGTCCCGCCGAACGTCAGCGTGGATTGGATCCGAGTTGGAATTCGTTTCCGATAAAGATGACGTTCCCGTTGTCGAAGACGGTAGGTCCGTTCACGCTTGAAGACTGGATAGGTCGCAGATAAAAGCCGCTTCCACCCGTATCTGGCATCGAGTAAAGGGCGTAGTTGTGATGTGCCTGGCCCGTAGGACGCACGTTCAGATTCCTTAAATTGACCTGGACCCAGTTTCCGTAAGTGCTGGCTAGAGTCGCCCCGGATTGTCCAACGGCATGGCGCGGCAGCAGGGCTTGAAACTGCGGGGGAACCTCACTCATGAGGGTATGAGGGGGCAAGGTGGTGAGCGGAAGGCCTCGTGCGTCGGTTCCAAAAAGACGCATCTGCGCCAACCTGATGTGGCCTGCCCCCCTTAATTGCGCTTGTGTGAGCCTTGGATCAGGAAGATAGAGGTAAGCGACCTCGGGCCACCTTTGAACGGCGACACGATAGTTCGGGGATACCCACCAAGAGGATGTATAGCCTGGCACCGAGGAGCCCGTTGTCGGCACACGTGCAGGTGCGCGGGTTACCGAAGCCGTAGAGGAGCTGGAACTCGCCGCCTGAGCCGAGAGTGCGCGATCGAACCACTCGGACGCCGTCATGGGCGAAGGGGCTCTCGGCTCAGTGGCACGGGCCATGGCCATGGCCTCGTGCCAGGCATTCAGCTGAGGCTGTAATAACGCGCTCGCCCCCGGATGCGGTCTCGCATCGATCTTTATGCGTAGCGTAGGGGCAAATTCCTCGAAGGGCAGACTTTGATACAGCCTCCCGATCAAGGTGAGGCGCTGGGATTCGGTGAGGGTGGCCACTTCCGTGGTGAGGTACGTACCCTCGCGTAACATGCTTTCTGCCTCCCTCAGCAATGTGAGGTCGAATAAATGTCGCCCGCCGTAGCCGCCGAGCAATCCGACGCGGTGAAAGCGCCACTGCCCGTTAGGAAGGCGTTCGATGGCGGGCCCCCAGGTAGAGGGGCCGGCGCCGGGCCGCATGAGGCGCCAGGTGTCCATGTTCCGATCAAAGCGGACCTGGTACAGGTTGCCGCCTTGTTGGATGTAACGGCTACCCTCCATGGTGTAGACCCCTGAAGCCGATGGCTCGCCGGTGGGAGCGTTCACGTTACGAGCGATGTAGCGCTTGTCGAACAACGTATCGGGAGTTGGCAGGGAGCGTTGGCTGGGTACAAAAGCGCGCGAACCGAACGCAGCGCGTACGCGGGCTCCGGCCATGACTGGTACCTGCGTGTAGATCGGCAAGACGGCCAATGCCGAGTTGTAACCTTCTACAAAAGCGAGGAAAGCTTCCATGCCTTCACCCGCCTTGACGTGGTCATAGAAGCGCCAGCTGGCCTGCGCTGTGTGGGGAATGCCTTGCACAGCGCCCACGACAAACTCTTTGGCCAGTTGGACGGGTACGTTCCAGCCCCACGACACATCCTTGAAACTGTCCCAGTCGGCCTGGGAGGTGGAGCGAGTCATGTCGCTGGCATTGCGTTTGGCCAGATCGATGGCGGTCTTGTCACCCGCATCGAGGAAGGAGCCGGAAACCTGGCGTTCCTGAAAGCGCTCCTCCAACGCCGCGCAACGTTGGCGTGCCGGGCACTCGTCGAAGCCGAAGACCCACGACCAGGTGCGGCCACCGTTGATTTTTGAATGAGCGAAGTGCCATTTGCCCCGGTCGTCAATGACGCTCAAAGAGGCGGGCAAGCGTGCCAGCAGGTAGGCCTCGAATTCCGGGTTGAGCAGTACCTCGCGATTCAATGCCTGGCGGTCGGGAAATTCACGGAAAGCCAGGCCATCGGGCGCGTTGGGGGTGTAGAGGACGACGTGGCTGACCGCCTGGGTCTGTTGTGGTGCGATCAGGAACACGTCAGCGAGCGGGAAGCCCTTGTAGGTGAGTTGGGAAACCACGATCTCGTGACCCTCTACCGTGTCACGAGGCCCCGGATTGGGCGAGTCCAGGACCGCCTGTATCCACTTGAAGGCTCGCTCTTGATTGGCACGGAAGACGCGCAGCCCCTTAAAGTCGTAGTAACTCAAGCGGGCCTCGGCCGCTTCGAAGCGCATGCGGGCCACCTGCAAGGCATGGCGTGAGGCGCGTCGCTTCGCCCCTGCCTCACTATGACTTAGCGTCTTATCCAGGTGCTGGGCATAGGCATGAGGCAGATCCAGGTCGCGGACGATGTCGCGTAGGACCTCTGCGGACACAGCCTTGTTCGGTGAATCATCGGCGCCAATGACTTCCAGCCCCTCGATGCGCAAACCGCTGATATTCCGGTAAGCCAGCGCCAGCAGGGAGAGCTCCTCCTGGGGGAAGCCAGAGATGCCCGTGGCGATAGGACCCTTGTCGGGCGCGCGCCGGGTGAGGCGTACCCGCAGCTGGCTTGCGGAGGCAGCGATACCCTTCTCGCGCAGGGCGGTATCCAGCTTCTGTTGGGCAAACTCGGCCAAGGAAGGTATCGTGTCGCTGACCTCCTTGCCCAGTCGCTGCGACACGTCGCGGTAATCCTGAGCCATGCTCAACCAGTGCTCGCGCACGTGGGTCGGTTGCTCGGCGAGGCGCTCCTTTTCCCATTGAGCGGCCAAAGCCAGATCACGCTGGCTCACGATGGCGTGAACGTCCAGGAGGACGCTCAGGTCTATGGCAGTGAAGAGATCGTCGCGCCACCGTTCGGGATTCGCGGCGTCGATGGGCCCGTCAAAGGCGGCAACTGCCCGTTCACGCAAGCGCGCGGACAGTCGCGTGACGAGAGTGCCAAATATGTCGTTGTCGATGTCTCGTGCGGAAAGGAAATGAGTGGACAACACGGGAAGAATATCGTCCGCGCCGATGCCAGGCAGCTCATCGCGACTGACGAGTTGCTGTCGCATCATCAGCTCGACATCCCGATAGAGCACCTCCAAGGAGTCGAAGACTCGCCATCCGGCCTCAACGGTGAACAGCAGAACACGCTGCGGATCGCGATCGTTACTCAAGATCAAGGCGCCGGCATAGGGCACGCTGCCGACCATGAGCTCCTGCGCATGAAGGTGGCTGGGCAAAAAGGTGCCCGGATAGTGGGCGACGCTGGCGACACCCTCGGCCGCGGCATCTGGGAGGGTGCCATCATTGCGACGCAGCGAGGCGTCGTCGCGCATGACGTGGGCCAGACGTAACGCCATGGCTTGCCGACGTGAAATCAGCGACTTGCCCGGGGCGGCCTCGACCGTTGCGTTCCAGAAGTCATCCAAACCGGTGAGGAAGCCAGGGCGCCCGTCGAGGCTGGCAGGCAGGTCGGGTAGATCGCCCTGCTGCTGGACGAGCCATGCTTGGGTATCGCGCAAGCGTTGGAGCGTATCGATGGCGGCCTGGTTGGCGGAAGCGATGTGTGCAGGCGGCGCCTGCGGCGGGAGCATGTCCAATGTCTGTTCTTGGGCGTGGGATTCGCCTTAGGTTAGATGCGCCCAACCCTGGCGGTCTGTCGTGGGCCGCGCCGACGATCTGTGAGATTTACGAAGGGGCCAATGTAGGCGCGCCACCCGTGTAAGGTCCCCAGCCCAGGCCCGGTCTTACGGGAAAGGGGCGTCCACCCGGGCGCCTTTTCCTTTCCGGAGGCAACATGCGTATCGATCCCGAACGTCGCCGGTTCCTCGGCGTATTGACCGCCACCGTCGCCGCGTCCGCTTCACTGCCCTTCCTGCTGCGGGCCACGCGTCCTGCCGTTGCGGCCGACGCGCCTGCGCCAAAGGGCGGCAATGTCACCCTGGACTGCTTCGCCGACGACAAGAGGCCGCTGGGCACCTGCGTCAAGCCGCGCGTGGTGCTCACCGACGAGCAATGGAAAGCGAAGCTGAGCACCAGGTCGTACTACGTCACCCGCCACGACGGCACGGAGCCGGCCTATACGGGCGATGGCTGGGACCGGCACGACAACGGCCTCTATCGCTGCATCGGCTGCGACACCGCGCTGTACGACTCGGCGACCAAGTTCGACTCGGGCACGGGCTGGCCGAGCTTCTGGCAGCCGATCTCCCGACGCAACATCACCCAGAAGACCGACCGCAGCCTGATCGAGGAACGCATTGCCGTGAATTGCGCCCGCTGCGACGCGCACCTTGGCCATGTGTTCGACGATGGCCCGCAACCCACGGGTCTCCGCTACTGCATGAACGCGGCAGCCATGCGCTTCGTGCCGGCGAAGGCCTAAAAAAAAGGTTCTTCACGGATTACCGGGGGCACAGATGTTTCGGGTCGACGGCTGTGGTTTCCGCGAGCTCGCCCCGGCGCCCACGAGTTCGGAGTCGCCAAAGCGCTATGCACCGTAGCGCTTCGCATGGGCCCTTGGTGCCCGAAGGCTCTGGCCCTACCGTCCGAGCTACGGCGGCGCCAGCCGCTGGCTACATGCATTCGCCTTGGCGAATGAACCGATGCATGCGGCATGCATCCCCGGACTTCCGCGATGAACCAAAAAAAACCCCGCCACTCGGCGGGGTTTTCGTATCAATGACCCGGAGGGGTCAGAGGTGTCAGTTCGAATTCCTTGGGCGGCGTTTCGCCCTTGAGGTAGCGAACGAAGTAGTCCCAGCGGCGGCGCGTCATGTACTGCGTGGCGGCACCGTAGCCGTGGTGGGCGTTGGGGATCATGACCAGGTCGAAATCCTTGTTGGCCTTGATGAGGGCATCGACCACCAGCAGGGTCTCGTACGGCGGCACGTTATCGTCCGAGGTGCCGTGCGCCAGCATCAGGTGCCCCTTCAGGCCCGACGCCCACTTCTGGTTCGCCTGGTCGTCGTAATTGGAGTTGCCGTCCTTGTCCTTGACCAGCAGGCCCTGCCACTTCTCGGCCCAGTCGTCCTCGTAGTTGCGGTTGTCGTGGTTGCCCGACTCCGAGATACCGACCTTGAAGACGTCCGCGTAGCGGAACATCGCCGTCGCCGTGGCGTTGCCGCCGCCGGAGTGGCCCCAGATACCCACGCGATCGCCGTCCAGCCACGAATACTTCTTCACCAGCTGCTTCACCGCCGCCACCTGGTCGGGCAGCGTGTTGTCGCCGATGTTCTGGAAGTACGCGTCGTGGAAGGCCTTGGAGCGCCACGGCGTGCCCATGCCGTCCACCGCCACCACGACGAAGCCCAGTTCGGCCAGCGCCTGGTTGTCGCCGTGCGAAGGGATGAAACTGCGGGTGCGCACGGAGCCGGTCTGCGGGCCCGGGTAGATGTAGACCACGAGCGGGTACTTCTTCGAAGGATCGAAATTCGTGGGCTTGAACATCTGGCCGTAGAGGTCGGTCTTGCCATCGCGCGCCTTCACAGTGAAGGCGGTGGGCGGTACCCAGCCCTTCGCCTTCAGGCGCGAGATGTCGGCGCGGGCGATTTCCTTCACCGTGGCGCCGGTATCGGAACGGCGCACGAGCGCGACGGGCGGCGTGTCGATCGTCGAGTACGAATCGAAGAAATACGTGCCGTCCTTCGACATGGACACGCTATGGTCGGCGTTTTCCGGCGTCAGCAGGGTCAGGCCCTTGCCGTCGAAGCCCACCTTGTAGAACTGCTGGTAATACGGATCGACGCCCTTCTCGCGACCCACGCCGCGGAACCAGATCGTCTTCGTCTTCGGATCGACGTGGAGCACCTGGGTGACGTTCCAGTCGCCGGAAGTGATCGAGTGCTCGAGCTTGCCGGTCTTCAGGCTGTACATGTACAGGTGGCCCCAGTTGCTCCGCTCGGAGAACCAGATCACCTCGTCGGTTTCGGGCACGTACTGCCAGTTGGCCTTGTCGTTGCCGCCTTCGAAATAGGTTTTCGCCTTTTCGTCGAACACGGTGCGCACTTCGCCGGTTTCCGGATTGGCGATGCGGAACCACTCATGCGTATGGTCGCGCGCGGTGGACACGAAGGCGATGCTCTTGCCGTCGGCCGCCCAGCGCACGTCGTCCCACACGCCCGGGCTGCACGAGACATCGTCGCAGATGGTGGAGCGATGCTGGTCGGCCGGCATCTTGAAGCGAACCACCTTCTTCGTCGGCACGTCGATCACGACACGCTCGATCATGGTCACGTCCTTGTCGCCCGGCAGCGGGTACTTCCAGGTATCCACCTTCGGGTGACCCACGTTGACGCTCACGAGCGTCATCTCGCCGGTCTTGCGCTGGTCCTGCTGGAAGGTGGCGATCTTCTTCGAGTCCGGCGACCACACGAGGATGGCCTCGTCGGTGTGCTTCCAGCCGGCGTTGTCGGTGGCGTAACCGTAATCCTTCACACCGTCGGTGGTGAGTTGCGTTTCCGCGCCCGTCGCCACATCCCGCACCCAGAGGTTCCAGTCGCGGATGAAGGCTTCCGATTTGCCGTCCGGCGATTTCAAGCCCGGTTCGCTGCCATATTCCTTGCCCTTGGCGTCCTTCTTCACCGCGGCGAGTTCGCACTTGCCGATGGCCTTGTCGCAAACGTAGTTCTTGCCACCCGAGGTGACGTCCAGTCCGTCGTCGGGGCGCACGACGAAACCGGTGATCGGGAGCTTGCCCGCGTCGACCTTCTTCCCGGTGGCCGCGGAGAGCGCGGCAGCCATCTTGTCGCGATCGAAGGCGCGGGTGGCTTCGCCCGTGGCGGCGTCCACCTTGATGAACTGGTCGCCGTCCTTGTCGTGATCTCGATACCAGAAGTGGCCGTCGTCGATCCAGGTGACGCGCTGCACCGAATGATCCACCAGCGGCATGGTGTTGTTGGCGAGGAACGAGTCCGCGCGGCGGTAGTCGTCGGTGGTCACCGCCGCGCTCGCGGCGGAGGCCCCGATCAGGGCAAGAAGAACGGCGCCGGAAAGCGCCGCATTACGTTTGGTCGACATCGATGGTCCCCATGGACGGCTGGGGCGGCGCGGGACGCACCGCAAACCGGATGAGGCTAGCCCCCCTGTGCCGGAAAGGGCCTATGCCAAAGGTCACGGGTAACGGATCACCCCCGCCTGGGCCCGGTGCGGAAGCGGCGGCCCTGCTTCGCGACCATCCTGAGCGCCAGCGCGTCGGGCAGCAGTTTGAACAGGCCCTTGATCGCGTTATTGACGCGGCCGTTGACGTAAACCGCCTTCCCCGCCTCCACGGCCTCCAGGCCCTGGCGAGCCACGGTAGGGGCATCCATCCACATGAAGTCCGGCATCTTGGAGACCAGCTCGCGCGACCCGGTAACGTCATGGAACTCGGAACGCGTGAAACCGGGACACACGGCGGTGACGTGCACCCCAGTGCCAGCGCATTCAAGCGCAAGGGATTGCGAGAACTTGATGAGGTACGCCTTCGACGCGGCGTACAGAGTGTGGCCCGCGGAGCCGGGAACATGACCGGCCAGCGAGGCGATGTTGAGGATGCGCCCATAACCGCGGGCCTTCATGGCGGGCAGCAGGCGATACGCCAGTTCGCTGGGCGCCGTCATCAGCACCTGGATGAAGGCCGCATGGGTCGACCAGGGCTGGTCCTCAAAATACCCCGGTACCCCATACCCCGCGTTGTTCACGAGCACGTCGATCGAAAGTCCTTGCGCCTCCAGGGCGGCGACGAGGGCTTCCGGGCCGTCTGCCCTGGCCAGGTCCAGCGGTGCGACGATCGCCTCGATGGCATGGCGCTCGCGCAGCTCCTTCGCCAGCGCCTCGAGCCGGTCGGCGCGCCGGGCGGTGAGCACCAGGTCGTGACCGCGACGCGCGAGTTCGCGGGCGAAGGCTTCGCCGATACCGGCGGATGCGCCCGTGACCAGGGCGCGGCGGTTGGATGCCATGGATGTCTCCGTTGTCGCCACGTGATCCGGAAGTATGCAACGAGCTCGCATGAATGAACGAGGAGGGTTTGTGCTCGCCGTCCAGACGCGGCGTTCACGACTCTATGCATGCCCCGGCCGCGAAGCTGGCACTCCCAAGACGACTCACCCAGAGTCCAAGGAGCCCACGACGATGACCAGCAGTACCGAACATGACATCAAGGTTCTCAACAACCTGATCGAGACCACCATCGACAGCGCCGAGGGCTACGGCGAAGCGGCAAAAGACGCCGAAAACACCCGTTACGCCGCCGTATTCCAGAGCCGGGCGGCCGAACGGCGCCAGGTGACGCAGCGCCTGCAGCAGCAGGTGCGCTCGCTGGGCGGCACGCCGGAAGACGACGGCACCGTCCTCGCCAAGGCCCACCGCATGTTCGTGGAACTGCGCGCGAAGATGAGCTCGAAGGACGACACCGCCATCGTGGACGAAGTCGAGCGCGGCGAAGACCACATCAAGGCGAAGTACGAAGACGCCCTGAAGGACAACGACGTCTCCGCCGGCACCCGTTCGGCCATCAACGAGGCCTATGTGTCTGTGAAGAGTGGGCATGACCAGATGCGCGACCTGAAGCACGCGTTGCACGCCAAGTCCTGATCCCAGGCAATGGTTCCGGAAGAAGCCCGCGGGTGTCCCGCGGGCTTCTTTCGTGCCTGAGATACCATGCCGGCGATGAAGAACATTCTTTTCGACATGGACGGCGTGCTGGTCGATTACCAACCCGCTGTCCGCGTCAGTCATATTGCCACGGTGCTTCAACGGAGCGCGGCTGAGGTTCATGCCGCGATCTATGCCTCGGGCGTGGAAGCGGATGCCGATGCCGGGCGCCTCAGTCCAGACGAGTACCTTGAAGCCATCGGCAAGATGTTGGGCGTGCGTTTGCCTGTCGATGTCTGGACGGAGGCTCGCCGACTTGCAACGCGCATACGCCCTGGACTCATAAGGCACATCTCGTCCCTGGCCTCGCGGGGCATCGGCATCGCTATCCTTACCAACAACGGACGCCTTCTCGCCGCACAGTGGGAACACATCGTGCCGGCGCTGTTCCCGCTCTTTCGCGGCCGGGCCCATGTGGCGGCCGAGTTCGGCGTGGCCAAGCCGGATCCTGGCGTCTATGTCGCCGTCCTCGAAAAACTAGGGTGGCGCGCAGGGGACACGTTGTTTATCGACGACGCGCAGGCGAATGTCGACGGCGCCGTGGCTGCAGGAATGGCAGCGCGACGCTGCGATAGCGAAGCCAGTGTCGGCGACGCCATCGCCGCCTTCATCGACGACTCCAGGATCGCCGACCGGACGTAGGCACCCGATTTTGCCGCAACGCAAAATGTGGCTTGGCCGACCATTACAGCCTAATGACGCCCATATAGCCAGATGTTGACGCACCGCAACATTAGCGCTTAGCCTCGAATCGTCGCAGCCCTGGGGAGGACCTGCTGCGACGCGCAGATCCAGCCAAGGAGCCTTATCTACTGACTGCCTGACCGGGGAAACCACCGATGACAAGACGACTCAAGCGGCGCCTGCCGGCGGCCGCGCTGCTACCTTTTTGCTTGACGCATGCCCTTGCCGCCTCGACGGCCTGGGCCGACGATACGCCCGCCGCCGACACGGCGACGCCCGACAAAGCCAAGCTGCTCCAGCAAGTCGTAGTCACCGGAACGCGCAGCACCGACCGCACCGCGTCCGAATCCCTCGCGCCCATCGACGTCTTGAGCCCCGCCGATCTCAACGCGACCGGCAGCACCGACCTGGCTAGCGCCCTGAGCACCCTGCTCCCGTCGCTGGACTTCCCCCGCCCCGCCATCAACGACGGTAACGACGCGATCCGGCCAGCGAGTCTGCGCGGCATGTCGCCAGACCAGGTGCTGGTGCTGGTGGACGGCAAGCGTTACCACACTACCAGCCTGGTCAATTACAACTCGTCGGTTGGCCGCGGCTCGGCACCGGTTGACCTCAATTCGATTCCGATCGCCGCGATCGATCATATCGAAGTGCTGCGCGACGGCGCCGCGGCACAGTACGGCTCCGACGCCATCGCCGGCGTGATCAACGTGGTGCTCAAGCGAGGCGGCGCCGCAGGCGGCAACGACATCACCGCCAGCGGCGGCATCATGGACAAGGGCGACGGCGCGCAGAACGGTGTGCAGGGCAGCCTGGGCGTGCCGCTCGGTGGTCCGGAAGGCAGCGCGCCCGGCTGGATGCGCGTAGCGTGGAACTACCAGAACACCATGAACACCAATCGCGCGGAGAACCGCGACAGGTCCACCACGCTCGCGGGCGCCCCAAACCCATCCGGCATACCGTACGAGCGCTATGGCGACCCGGCGGTGAAGACGTACCAGCTGCTGCTCAACTTCGGCTACGACATTGCGCATGGCGTCGAACTGTACGGCTACCTCAACGGCAGCAGACGCGACGTCACCTCCAACGGCTATTACCGCGCCTACGATTCGGCGCGCAATGTCCCCGAAATCTACCCGAACGGTTTCCTTCCGCAGATCGTCAATCACAGCAACGACATCGCGGCGGTGCTGGGCGTGCGCGGAACCACGGATGGTGGCTGGCACTGGGATTTCTCGGCAGACCACGGCGAGAACAACCTGGCGTTCGACATCGCCAACAGCGTCAATACCAACCTGTACTACACGCAAGGCTATTCGCCGACGTATTTCAATGCCGGCACGTTCCGCAACAAGCAAAGCGTGGCCAACCTGGACCTGAGCAAGGACGTGCACGTCGGCTTCCTACCCAATCCGGTCACGGTGGCGTTCGGCGCCGAATACCGCAAGGAAACCTATGACATCGAGTCCGGCGACCCGGACTCCTACTTCTTTGACCCCAACACGCTGATTCCCGGCACCGACACGCCGTACGCGGGAGGCTCGCAGGTGTTTCCGGGTCTGACACCCGAGGTGGCCGGCAGCTTCGGACGCCACAGCCAGGCGGCGTACGTGGATCTGGAAACGGACGTGACATCCAAGCTCTCCGCAGGCCTGGCCGGTCGTTACGAACACTACAGCGACGCCGGTTCCACGCGCTCGGGCAAGTTGTCGGCACGGTATCAGTTCACCGATACGTTCGCTCTGCGCGGCACGGCTTCCAACGGCTTCCGTGCCCCGTCGCTGGCACAGCAGAACTACGAATCGGTCGTGACGCTGATCCAGAACGGCGCGCTCGCGCAGATAGGTACATACCGCACGTCGGACCCGGCGGCGATCGCGCTCGGTGCCAAGCCCCTGAAGCCGGAGAAATCGACCAACTATGGCCTGGGCGCGGTGTGGCAGCCATGGAGCAATTTCAGCGCGACCCTCGACCTGTATCAGATCCGTGTGGCCCACGCGATCCTGTATTCGGATCAGATTGCGGTAAGCATCCCGAACAGCCAGGTCACCGGTGCGCAGTTCTTCGTCAACGGCGCCACCACGCGCACGCGCGGCGCCGACCTGATCGCCGACTACCGGATGGATCTGGCCGACTGGGGCAGGCTCAACCTCACGGCGAGCGGCAACTACAACAAGACCAAGGTGCTGGAAATCTCCACGCCGGCGTTCGGCCGCGCCAGCGAAGGCCTGCTCACCTCGTCCACGCCGCGCACCAAATACGTATTCGGCGGCGACTGGGAACTGAAGGGCTTCGGTCTGCATGCGAACCTCACGCGGTACGGCTCGGTGATCCGCCGCGGCGACGCCGACGACGGCAGCCAGGACCAGAAGTTCGCCGCGCGCTGGCTGCTCGATCTTTCCGGCAGATATGCCTGGGAGGCGTGGACCTTCACCTTGGGCGTGGACAACCTCACCAACCAGTACCCGACCAAGGCTTCGCTGGCCAACGTGTACGAGGACCGCGCGGATGGCCTGCAGTACTCCTCGCTGTCGCCCTTCGGTTTCAACGGCCGCTACTGGTACGGCAAGATCGCCTATCGCTTCTGACGACACCCCCTCCGCGCTTGCGCGCGCGGAGGGGCGATGAGCTGCCTTCGCGGCATTTACGTATTCAAGGTCAGAGGTATTCGATGCACGACGAGGTTTCTTCGCGCGCGGGCGATGTCCCGCGTAGCATGAGGCGGCGCGACCTGCTGCGCATGATCGGTGCTACCGCCGGAGGCGCAGCCATGTATCAGGCCATGAGCAGCCTGGGCCTGGCCGCCGAGTCGCCGTTTCGCGGCACGCCGCAGTTGCAAGGTGCACCGCGTGGCGCGTCGGTCCTCGTGCTTGGTGCCGGCATCGCGGGCATGGTGGCCGCCTACGAACTGCGCCAGGCCGGGTATCAGGTGCAGGTACTTGAGTACAACCGCCGTCCCGGTGGCCGCAACTGGTCGTTGCGCGGCGGCGATACCTTTACCGAAATGGGCGGATTCACCCAGCACTGCCAGTTCGATGACGGGCTGTATCTCAACCCCGGGCCGTGGCGCCTGCCTTATCACCATCACGGCATCCTGTCGTATTGCAAGAAGCTCGGCGTGGCGCTTGAGCCATTCGTGCAGGTCAACTACAACGCCTATCTGCACAGCTCGGACGCGTTCGGAGGTAAGCCGCGGCGCTACCGCGAAATCAATGCCGACTACCGCGGCCACGTCGCCGAACTGCTGGCCAAGAGCACGCAGCAGGGGCAGCTGGACCAGAGCGTGAGCAAGGAGGACCAGGAACGCTTGCTGGAATCGCTGCGCGAATGGGGCGCACTGGACAAGCACTTCGCCTACGCGCGCGGCGAAGCCAGCAGCAACCGGCGCGGCTACGATCGTGACGCAGGTGGTGGCCTGTCTGCCAAACCATCACCTTCCATGCCACTGCAACTGAAGGACGTGCTCGGTTCGCGCCTGTGGCAGCACCTCGTGGACGGCGAAATCTATGAGTTCCAAACCACGTTGTTCCAGCCGGTCGGCGGCATGGGCCGGATCGGCGAAGCATTTGGCCGCGAGTTGAAGGGCGTGATCCGCTACGGCGCCAAGGTCACTGCCATCCGACAGGACGAAGGCGGCGTCACCGTGGCATATGAAGACGCCGATACACCAGGCGCCACGCAGACAGCCAACGCACAGTGGTGTGTGTGCACCATCCCGCTGTCGATCCTAGGCCAGCTGCCGCTCAACGTGTCGCCCGCGATGGCCGAAGCCATCGCCGCCGTGCCCTATGCCGCTTCGGTCAAGGTGGGCCTGCAGTTCAAGCGGCGCTTCTGGGAAGAAGACGAGCAGATCTACGGCGGCATGACCTATACCGATCTGCCGATCGGCAACATCAGCTATCCCAGCACGGGTTTCCATGGCGGCAAGGGTGTGCTGCTGGGCGCTTATATGTGGGGCAAGGACGCCTATGAATTCACGGCGATGGCGCCGGAGGAACGCGTGCGCAAGGCGGTCGAATACGGCAGCCGCATCCATCCGCAGTACCGCGAGGAGTTCGAGAACGGCATCGCGGTGGGCTGGCACCGCTCACCTTTCACCCTGGGCTGTTTCGCTGCGTGGTCCGACGACATGCGCGAGCGTCATTACGACAACCTGTGCCGTCTGGACGGCCGCATCGTGCTCGCGGGCGAGCACGCCTCCTATCTGCCGGCCTGGCAGGAAGGTGCAGTGACGTCGGCGCTCGACGCGATCGAACGCCTGCATCGACGCGCAACGGGAGGCGTGGGATGAACCGACACGCAAGACGCATCGCGCTCGCGCTGGCCTGCGTCATTCTTCTGCTCGTCGCGGGCGTTGCAGGCGCGCAGTCCTCCGATAACGCCGGTCACGTCGGTGGACGCTTCGCCGCTGCGGATGGCGAGGCGGTCTATCGTGGCATCTGCCAGGGCTGCCATATGCCCGATGCCAGGGGCGCGCAAGGCGCCGGCGCCTACCCTGCGTTGGCCGGCAATCCCCGGCTGGTGTCGCCGCAGTACATGGCGGCCGTGATCCTCCACGGTCGGCGCGACATGCCTTCGTTCAAGCCCGCTGCGGCAGACGAGGGCCGCTTCCTGCTCGACGTCAGCCTCAGCGACGCACAGATCGCCGACGTGATCAATTATATCCGCACGCACTTCGGTAACCACTACACCGACAGCATCAGCGCCGACGACGTCGCCGCGATGCATCGGTGACCACTTCTCGTCAAAGGAGGTCCCATGCACTCGCGATTCCGCCATGCCTTACTGCTCGCCCTGCTGACTGCCGCCGCGACGGCGCAGGGCCAGGAAATAAAGCGCTACAAGATTCCGGACAGCGATTTCCCCATTTCCGCAGCGGTCGAAATACCGGCCGGCAAGGCGACCGTCTACGTCAGCGGCAATGTGCCGCCCGTGGTCGATGCAAAGGCAGCGAAGGATTCCGTAGCGGCCTACGGCGACACCAGGACGCAGACGGTGGGCGTGCTCACCGCCATCGACAAGCAGCTGAAAGGCATGGGCCTGGGGCTCGGCGACGTGGTGAAGATGCAAGTCTTCCTGGTCGGCGACGAAGCCCACGGCGGACGCATGGATTTCGCCGGCTTCATGGCCGGTTATCGCCAGTTCTTCGGGACGAAGGATCAGCCGAAGCTGCCGGCGCGTTCGGCATTTCAGGTCGCGGCGCTGGGTAACCCTGGTTACCGGGTGGAGATCGAGGTGATTGCGGTGCGGCCTTGAGTTGAGTTCCGGCTGCGCGAACGCCCTGTCTTCTAAAGCCCCCTTCGCCGAGATCCGGGAACGCTACCTGGATGCAGCGGTTCATTCGCCAAGGCGAATGCATGTGGCCAGCGGCTGGCGCCGCCGTTGTTCGGACGGTAGGGCCAGAGCCTTCGGTGTCCACCCTCGCTGCTCAGACAGGTCCTCCGCGTTCGGCAAGGAGGGGCCGCTGACGCGGCCCGTTTATCTATCTGGCCTTCGGCCGCTCTCTTGTGCGGAACTCGCCTCGAGGATGGACACCGAAGACTCTCCCCCTCGTTGAGGCGGCCTGTCAGGAGAGCCGGCACAGCCGAAGGCAGCCGCTGCGAGCGGGATTGCATCGCCTCACCACACCCCGCGAACCTCGGCCAGGTCTCTCGTGACTTCGGGAGAATTCCTTGTCGCGGCGCCATGCCTCGCCTCGAGCATCGCTCGCGCAGGCCACCGCCCAGAACGGCTGCGGCTCTCCCACCACGCTACCGCACCGCCCGGAAGGGTCCTTGGTGTCCACCCTCGAGGCGAGTTCCGCACAAGTGAGCGGCCGAAGGCCGATAAGCACGTGGGCCGCGGCAGCGGCCATCCTTTTCGAACGCGGAGGACCTGTCTGAGCAGCGAGGGTGGACACCAAGGGCCCATGCGAAACGCTTCGGTGCATAGCGCTTTGGCGATACCGGGCAAGCGAACGCCACGACGAGTCTATCGAAACCAGCGGCGTCGGCTCGAAGCCCGTGCTGTCCCAGTCACGCGCACCAGTTTTTCTATGCCTAGGCCCCGGACTTCCGCGAAGAACCAAGAAAAAACCCCCGACGCATCGGGGGTTTTGGATCGAAGCCGGAGAAGGTCGTGACTTAGAACGGAATATCGTCGTCGTCGAAGCCTTCGTTGACCGGCGGGGCCGAGCGCTGCGGTGCATTGCCGCCGCGCGGCTGGCCGTAGTCGTCGCCACCGCGCGAGCCGCCGGCGTAGCCGCTGCGCTGCTGGCCGCCACCGCTGTTCCAGTTGCCGCCACCAGCGCCACCGCCCTGGCCGCCGCGCGCCTGCTGCGGACGGCTACCACCCTGGCCGCCGGCGAAGCCGCCGCCTTCACCGCCGCCCTGCCCGCCGAGCATCTGCATCTCGTTGGCGATGATGTCGGTGGAGTAGCGTTCGATGCCGTCCTTGTCGGTGTACTTGTCGGTGCGCAGCGAGCCTTCGATGTAGACCTGGCGGCCCTTCTTCAGGTATTCGCCGGCGATTTCCGCGAGCTTGCCGAACAGCTTCACGCGATGCCACTCGGTGCGCTCCTGCTTTTCGCCGCTCTGCTTGTCCGTCCAGGCTTCGGACGTGGCGATGCGCAAGGACGTGATCGCCGTGCCGCTGCCGGTGTAGCGGGTTTCCGGGTCCGCGCCGAGGTTCCCGACGATGATGACCTTGTTGATGCCGCGTGCCATGGATTTACCTCGTATGCGTGTACTTGCCCATGATACCGGTGCGCAGGGTGCGCCGGCGGGCTGGACCGGGTAGTTTCGTCGATGGTCACGCGGCTGGCAAACCGCGCCTGCGGAGCCCGTCCAACGCGGCGCGTGGGCGTGGAGCGCTCATTCCCAGCGGATCTGGACCTGGGCCGTGGCGCCCGCGGTCCCTGGCTGCAATGGGCCTACCCTGACATAGCGCGCCTGGAAGCCCAATTCGGGCGGCCCGGCGGTCCAGGAGAATTCCACCGCCGTGCTGCCGTCCGGGAGCAGGGGCTGGCCGCCGGCGGACCGCATTTCGATGGCCACGCCCGCGGCCTCGCCCACGGGGGCGATGAGGCCCGGATGTCCGGGGTAAGGCGTGGCGCGCATCGTGACGACCGCACGCGTCGCGCCGATGCAGTCCCGGCCGGTGAAAGCCGCCCCGCGCCACGGGCTGGTGGCGCCTGCTCCGGCCAATTCGCCGGCCGCCACGGCGCCGAGGTCGATCCGGATGCGGTCGGCCACCAGGTCGCAGGACGGGGCGATGGAGCCGAGCACGTGAAAGTCCAGACGGTCATCGGCCCGAATGGCCGGCGTCCCCACGAAAAGCAGACCGGCTGCCAGGCAGCCGGCGATGGTCCTGTTCATTCGCACACTCCTGTGTAACGGGGACGCGCCGCGGCTGGGGCCGGCAGATGCAAGCGCAGCGTGCACTGGCCGGCCGCGTCGCCCGCCCAGCGCAGCATCCAGCGGCCGGCGGGGTCTTCGGTGCGCAGGAAGATCCTGCCACCCTGGCCCACCAACCCGACGGAACGCGACGCCGGATCCAGTACCTCGGCGCCGAACGGGACAGGCCGCCCGTCGGCGAAGCGGGCGGTAACGAGCCAGGTCGTGGTCACCTCGGTCTCGAAAGGCACGCGCACCACGGCGCCTGCCGTGGGCGCGACGCGGCGATGCGTGGACGCGAACCCGATGTCGAGGGACGTGCCGCCAGGATCGAGGTCGATGGGATTCCACCGGTAGGGCAGGAGATGCGGTGCCACGGCATAGCCGCGCCTGCCGATTCGCGTGCCCGCACCTGTCGCGACACCCGCACCCCTCGCGCCCCGTGCATGGACGAGCGCCACCGCGTCGCCGAGACGCTGCGCCGGAGTGACGCCACCCGCATGGACCACCAGGCCGCCGGACGCGGAGATCGACGCCGCCCGCACCGACGCCGAACGGCCAACCGCACCGGCCAGATCCCCCCACGGCAGGCGCCGCGAGAGCGATGCGTCGACGCCATGGTTTCCACTCGGATGTCGGGCGAGCGCGAGCCCGTATTGTGTGGTGCCTTCCACGCCGGCGATGCCGTGCAGGCCTATCCGTGGCGCCCCGGCGCGTGCGCCGCCGGGCACGCTGGCGTACACGGTGGCGCCCGAAGGCGAAAGGCCCAGCGGCATGGACAGGCTCAGCTGACCGGTCATTTCCGATGACCTTCCCGATGCGTCGTTGCGCCGCGATCGGCGGAGCGTGAGGTCAACGCTGAGCTGCCTCCAGTGGCGGGCCCAGGAGATCGCCTCGTCGTGCGTGCTGCTGCCGCTGCCGTCGCTGGCGTGGGACACGCTCGCGCCGAGAACGCCGCGCCCGGCAAGCTCGCGCTGCATCAGCACGTCGAAGCGCCGGATGGCGTGCTGCCGCGATACGAACGCGCTTCGGGAATGCGGTTGGCTCTCGTACCCACGCGCAACGCCCACGGATACCAGGGTATTCGTGCCCCAGAGGCGGCCGTGCCGCATACGCCACAGCGTGCCTCGGCCACCCGATGGCCATCGCGAATGCGTGACCTCCGCCGAGACGGTGCCCGCGCGCGTGGGCAGCGCGCTTCCCAGCAACAGGGACGCGCTGTCGCTGGACGCGCGACCACCTGCAAAGGTGGTGACACCGCGTGCGAATCCGTGCCGCCAGCTGGCTTGCACGATGGCCGGTGCCGCCCCGCGCGCCACCACCGCGCGGCCGGCACTGAACGCATAGGAAGTATGGCCTTCGCGCAGGAGTTCGGGTGCTGGGAAATACGGCACGCGAAAGGTCCGAAGCCGCCCTTGCTCCTCGATCTCGACGTCGATGTCGCCGCCGCGAGTGGCGGCATACAGGTCGTCGATATCGAACGGCCCGGGCGGGACGAGAAGTTCGCGCAAGACGACGCCGGCCTGCATCACCCTGACCCTGGCATGGGCGAGAGCCACGCCCTTCACACGTGGCGCGTAGCCGTCGGCCCCGTCGAGCGCCATGCGCATGTCACTTGCCATGGAGAGGCCGCGCAACCTGACGGGCGAAAGCAATTCGCCCGTCAGGGGCAGGTCGCCGACGCGCACGCGCGCCCGCCACACCGCGAGCGAGCGCTCCACGTACGTATGACGATAGCCGTACCGTCCACCAGTCCAGGAGCCGGCGTGGCGAAGGCGCCACGCCCCGACATTGATGCCTGCGTCGCCCGCGGCAAGGAGCGTCGTGTCGTTCCGGCGCGGGCCCGACGTGTGGCGGGCATTCACTCGCCACGACAGGAGCCCGGCAGCGATACCGTCATCCCATTGTTCCGGGGGCACCGTGCCGTTACGACGCCGCGCCATGGCCGCCTGAGGTACCTCGATATCGAGGCGTTGCTCGCCCACGTCGAATCGGGCCGTGGCCGAATCGAGGCGGCGCTCGATCGGAAGACAGGACGTATCGCCTTCCCGAGACGGAAGCACCGCCGGATCGACGCCGAAGGCAATCAGTTCGTCCCGAGCGATGCATGCGTGTGCATCCGCACGATCGCCCGCGGACTCGAATCGAACCGGCCGTCGTGCCTGCCATTCGCCGTTCATTCGGATGTCCACGTGGTAGGTGCCGGGCAGGACAGGATTGCCGCGAGAGAAGCGCGATACGTCGAGCGCAGCCCCCCCGTTCGTCGTGAGGAACGCGCCTTCGAACTCGACCTCGCCGGCATCCTGCGCACGCGCGATGCGAGCCACCGTGATGCAGGCACCGAAGAGCTGGCTCGCGAACATGCGCAAGCCGCGCCCCCGCCGGTCGACGGGCGATGCATCCGTGCCCCGCGCCATAAGTGCATCGCCCGCGTCATCGTTCAAGTGCCGTCGAGCCGGGGATGGCCGCGCCGAAGTCGTTGATGGTCACGAAGTCGACCTTGCCGCCCTGGGCGCCACGCGCCGTGGCGGGGAGCGGGAAACGCATGGTCGCGCCGGGCGCCACCATGCCGCCACCGAGCTTCGCCTGCGCGGAGGCGCCCTTGGCAGGCACCAGTGCCACGGAGTTGAACGACACGTGGTAAGGCGATGGGTTCTCGACCTTCAGCACATCGGTGTCGCCGTCGCGCTCCAGCTTCCAGCGGAGGGCCGCCGTCGTTCGCACCGTCGGCGGGGGCGTGGTCTCAGGCCGATGGAAGAGCTTGAGGCGATGACGGAACGCGAACTGGAGGACGTTCGCGCCATGGGCCGTGGTGGGCTTGGGCGGGATCTCCAGGACATTCAACCAGTAGAGTGCTTCCTTTTCTTTCGGAGCCGCCTCGCCGACGTGCACGATACGCAGGGTGTGTGCCTGCCCCGGATCGATCCGGAAAGCGGGCGGCGTGATGGCGAACGGTGCGCGCGCCGTGGACGGCGACGATGTCTCGTCGCCGTCGTCGATCCATACCTGCACCAACGCGGGCTCGGCGCCCTTGTTCTCCACTCTCAATGAAACGTCGCGCACCTGCCCTGGAAAGACGACGCGCGTGCCGCCGATGACCACGGCGCCGCGCGCCACTTCGGCAAGGAGGAGACAGGCCAGGATGGCCAGGACGAGTCGTAGCATGACGGTTCCTTTTGTCACGATGACGATGGCCGGACGACGATGCAGCCCGGCCGATGTGCCTTCCCTGCCCTATTCGTAGGCGATCTGGAAGCCGACGCGGGAGTTCGCTGCCCCGGGCGTGATGTCGCCCGAACGGTAGTACCGTGCGATCAGATCGATCTGCGCCCTGTTGCCAGCCACGATCACGCTCTTGGAGTCTTCCGTGAACACGTTGATGGGGGTGCCGTCGCCGTTGGCGATCTGGATCTGGACGCCGGCCGCCGCCGTGCTGCCGGCGTCGACGTTGAGCCGCCCGCTGAGGCGGTCGATGGCGGGGCTGGCCGGATCGAAACGCACCTTGACTTTCGTGTCGTTGGCGCATTCCGCGTTGCCGCCGACCTGGATGCTGAACCCCCTGTCACCGTACGTCTGGCCGACCTGGGCGAGCGCACCGGCGCTGATGGTGTCCAGAGGGACACTTTTCGTGACGCCGCCCGTGCCCGGCTGCTGACCCTCGACCTGGCATGTGGCCGACGTGATCGTGCCGGTGATGTCGATGGTGCCGTCGTTCGCGGCCAGCGCGGCCGATGCCGTGGCCAGGGCGGAAGCGAGCAGGGCCACTGCGATGGATGGTTTGTGCATGGCGTTTTCCTCTAAGACTGGAACACGCCTCGGATGGGCGTGCGCGGCCAGTCTGCCTACGGACGCCGCCGCGGTTCGATACGCAAATTCTGAAAAATCCAACGAGTACAGTCACTTTCGCGGACGACACCGCGAACCGGGGTCGGCGGTTGCCCCCCGGCCGCGTGAGTGACGCGTCGTGGCCATGTCTTGCCCCCAAGGAAGCCATGCACACCGATAACGACGGCTCCACCCCTATAATGCCCGCTGCCATGTCGCTTACGATCGGATCCATGTCCTCCATCGCCGCACGCTCCTCCTCCCTAGATTTCGCCGGCGTTCGCGCCATGGCGGCAGACGACATGACGGAGGTTGACGCTCTCATTCGCCACCGTCTGTCGTCGGACGTGGTGCTGATCAACCACATTGCCGACCACATCATTGCCGGTGGCGGCAAGCGCCTGCGGCCGATGCTGCACGTGCTCGCCGCACGGGCCGCGGGTTACGGCGGGAAGGAGCACGCGAAGCTTGCCGCCATCATCGAATTCATCCACACGTCGACCTTGCTGCACGACGACGTGGTGGACGATTCGGACATGCGCCGTGGCCGGAAGACGGCGAACGCGCTGTGGGGAAACGCGGCAAGCGTACTGGTCGGCGATTTCCTCTATTCGCGCTCGTTCCAGCTGATGGTGGAACTCGACGACATGCGCATCATGCGCATCCTGGCCGACACCACGAACACCATCGCCGAAGGCGAGGTGCTGCAACTCCTGAACATCGGCAACGCCGATGTCGACGAGAGCGCCTACCTCGCGGTGATCGAACGCAAGACGGCCGTGCTGTTCGCCGCCGCGACCGAACTGGGCGGCGTGCTTGGTGGCTTGCCCGAGGCGCAGGTTGCCGCGTTGCGCCGGTACGGCATGGAACTGGGTTACGCCTTCCAGATCGCCGACGACCTGCTCGATTATGTTTCCGATTCGGAAACCCTCGGCAAGAACATCGGCGACGATCTTGCCGAAGGCAAGCCCACCCTGCCGCTCATCTACGCCATGCAGGCCGCCAACGAGGAGCAGTTGAAATCGCTCCGGCATGCCATCGAACACGGCGGACTGGATTCCCTGGATCGTATCGTTGCCGCTATCCGCGATTCGGGAGCGCTGGAGCGCACCCACGAAAAAGCGGTGGCGCATGCGTCGGCCGCACGCGACGCCCTGGCGGATCTGGCGCCCTCGCCGTTCCGCGACGCGCTGGCGGCGCTCGCCGATTACTCGGTCGAACGCCGCTTCTAAGGGAAGGTCACTTCGCCGCGGCGAAGGCTTCCTTCAACCAGGCGTGCATCGCGGCATAGGCGCGACGCGCCACCTTCGCGTCGTAGCGGCAGTTGCCCGTGGCGGTGGTCGCTTCCTTCTCGGTGAAGCAATGCACCGCGCCGCCGAAGTCTTCCATGGCCCAGTCGACCTTCGCACGACGCATCTCGTCCTCGAAGGCCGCGCGCTGCTCCATCGGCACGTTTTCGTCATCGGCGCCGTTCAGGGCAAGCACGCTGGCGTGGATGTTCGACGGCAGTTTTTCATCCGTGGCGAGAAGGCCGTGGAAGGTCACCACGGCGGCAAGGTTCGCGCCCTCGCGCGCAAGATCGAGCACGGCGGATCCGCCAAAGCAGAAGCCAATGGCGCCCAGCTTCGACACATCGATCGGGGCCTGCCGCGCTTGCGCCTTCAGCTCGTCGAACGCCCGCGACACGCGCTGGCGCATGATCTTGCGGTCGGCGTATAGCGGTTTCACCGCCGCGCCGGCCTCTTCCGTGTTGCCCGGGCGCGTGTTGCCGCCATACATGTCGGTGAGGAGAATCACGTAGTCCTTGCCCGCAATTTCCTTGGCTTTGGCGACCGCCATGTCGTTCACACCGAACCAGTTCGGCACCATCACGAGGCCCGGTCGCTTCGCGGCCACGGCGTCGTCATAAACGAGAAAGCTCTTGTAGGTCACGCCGTGATCGGTCCATTGCACAGGCTTGGCGACCATGGCCGCCGCGGCGGCCCCCACGTGACCGAAAGCGATTAACGACAGGACAAGCAAGGAACGGCGCATGGCGAGACTCCCTTAGGAACGTTCGCCAAGCATAGGAGTCCGCGAACCGGCTGTCGCGTTGTTCCGCATCCGTGGCGCAGGGTACCGGCCCGTCCGGCCGGCATCGGCGGGTGCCGAGGGTTACAGACCCGCGGCGTGCCTTGCCAGTCTTCGCTTCAAGGGAGCGAGCATGTCGATGGCCCGCACCCCGACGCTGCGTGCCGCCACCAGCGGCGGCGCCTGCCAGGCATAGATGCGCGCGAGCGCGTCGAACGACCACGCGTCGAGGCCGTCCGCGCTGCGGCGGCGGCGGGCGTAACGGCGCAGCACGTGGGCGGCGGCGATGTCGCGACCCAGGTCCCGGGCATGCACCAGGGTGTCGCGCAGTTCCACCACGTCGCGCAGCCCCAGGTTCACGCCCTGCCCGGCCAGCGGATGCACCGCGTGCGCCGCGTCGCCCAGAAGTACCAGGCGCTCGGCGTCGTACCGGTCGGCGAGCCTGAGACGTAGCGGGAACGCGGCGCGCTTCGTCACTCCCGTAATGGGACCGAGGCGGAAATCGCTTGCCACCCCCAACGCGTCGCGGAAGCCCTCGTCGTCCAGTGCCAGCACGCGCGCCGCCTCGCCATCGGGCAGCGACCAGACAATGGAACTGCGCCCATCGGCCAATGGAAGCAAGGCCAGCGGCCCCGTCGGAAGAAACCGTTGCCAGGCAGTACGTTCGTGCGGGCGAGCCGTTTCCACGTGCCCTACGATGGCGCGTTGCGCGTAGTCCCGGCCGTGCGTGCCGATGCCGACCATCGCGCGCAACGGCGACGCCGCGCCGTCGGCAGCGACCACGAGGCGCGCCGATACGCCCTGGCCGTCGGCCAGCTCGAGTTGTGCGCGATCTTCCCGCTGCGTCAGGCCCACCACTTCGGCGGGAACGATCCGGCGCACGCCGGCCTCGTCGAGCGCATGCCACAGGCAGGCCTGAACAAGGGAGTTCTCGACGATGTATCCCAGGACGTCGCGCCCTTCGTCGGCGGCGTCGAAGCGGATCGTGGCGCCGCTTTCCGCATCCCAGACCACCATCCGCTCGTACGCGGACGCACGCGCGGAAGCAATGGCCTGCCAGACGCCCAGATCGTGCAACAGGGCGACGGACGATGGCGCGAGGCCGACCACGCGCAGGTCCACCTCGTTCGCCGCGGCCCACGGCGCGGGTTCGCGCGCGTCGACGAGGGCGGTCGAGAATCCGGCGCGGGCAAGCGCCAGCGCGGTCGCCGCGCCCACCATGCCGCCGCCGACCACCGCCACGTCGAGCACATGGCCGCGCCGGCGCGGCATCGGATCGTTCCAGGTGTCGCTCATGGCGTCTTCTCCAGCACGGCCAGCGGTGCGTTCGGGCGGAATCCCATGCCACGCCGGGCCAGGGCGTGCCGCAATGGGGGCAGCCGGTCGAGGGCCAGCATGGCCACCGACCGCAAGGGCCCCAGCAGCGGTTGGTCCATGCACGCGAGGCGCACGAGGCCGTGGCTCATCGCCATGGTGCCTTCGCGGTCGGGCGTGCGCCGACGGACGTATTCCGCCAGCACGGCCGCGTCGCCGGGATCGCGGGCCGACACCGCCAACTCGGCCAGGGTGAGGGCGTCGCGCAGTCCGAGGTTGAAACCTTGCGCACCGATCGGATGAATGGTCTGCGCCGCGTTACCCACGAGCACGGCGCGGGTCGACGTCAAGGAGGTCGCCGCCACCCGGCGAATGGGATAGGGCACACGCTTGCCCGGCCGGCTCAGTCGGCCCAGGCGCCAACCGAAACGTTCCTGCACCAGCGCCGCGTACGCGCCATCGTCGAGCGCGGCGACCTCGTCCGCCCGGTCGGTCGCGACGGTGAGGACCACACCGACCCGGCGGTCGGTGAGCGGCAGGACCGCGACGGGCCCCTCGTTGGTGAAGCGTTCGAAGGCCCTGCCCTGGGGATCGCGCTCCGGGGTCATCGTGGTGACGAAGAGGGCCTGTTCGTAATCGTGTTCGTGGACGCCGATGCCAAGCTGTGCGCGAACGACCGAGCCCGTTCCGTCCGCGCCGACCAGCAGGGACGTCGCCACGTCGCGCCTTTCGTTTCCACTGGACACGCTTACCGCCCAACCGTCCGCCGTGGGAACGATGGACTCCACGCGCGCGGGCGCCATGCGAATGAGATGCCGGCAGCTGTCGATGCGCCGCAGGAGCCCTGCGCCCAGCTCGCGCGCCGGCAAGGTCCAGCCAAGAGCGTCCACGCCCTCGGCGGCGGCGTCCATGCGCACGCTGCCGAAGTCGCCGGCGCGACTGGTATGGATGTGACGGATGGGCGTGGCGCGCTGTCTGACGTGGTCCCACACGCCAATGGCGTCGAGACCGTTCACGGTTGCCCGGGAAAGCGCGAGGTTGCGCTCGTCGTAGCTTGGCTGCTCACCGATACGGGGCGCCGACGCCTCGATAAGTACTGCCGGCAGGCCCGCCGTATCGAGCGCGATGGCGAGGCTGGCGCCAACCAGGCCCCCGCCGACAATGAGGATGGGTTCGGACTGGCTCATGCGCGAATCATACGCCCCTGCCGCCACAGACACCCTGCCTCGACCACCGTGGCGTCGGCGACAATTGGTCACAGTGTCCCTAGAATCCGCAGATGGGTAATCGACTTTCGAAGATCTACACACGCACCGGCGACGACGGCAGCACGGGCCTGGGCGACGGCAGCCGCACCGGCAAGGACTCCCTCCGCGTCGCGGCGTACGGCACGGTGGACGAACTGAACAGCGCCATCGGCATGGTGGTCGCGGCGGAGGGCCTGGGCGACGACATTCGCGAGGCGCTCTTCCAGATTCAGCACGAACTGTTCGACCTTGGCGGGGAACTCTGCATCCCCGGCATGGCGATGATCCAGGCGAAGGACATCGATCGCCTCGAAGCGGTATTGGACGGCTTCAACGCCGACCTCCCGGCGTTGAAAGACTTCATCCTCCCCGGCGGAGGCATGGCTTCCGCCACCTGTCACCTCGCCCGCACGATCTGCCGCCGCGCCGAACGCGAAGTGGTTGCGCTGGGCAGGGTGGAGGACATCCGCCCCGAGGCCCGTCGCTACCTGAACCGCCTTTCAGACTTGCTCTTCGTCATCGCCCGGGTGATCGCACGCCGCAGCGGCCAGGGCGAGGTGCTCTGGGAGCACGAACGCCGCCCGCGCGGGTAACGGTGGGAGCACTGCCGGGTGCCTCGCCGGTGTAAGCTCCCCGGGCCGGTGCGGCCATGCGGACCGCACCTTTCAGGGAATCATGCTCATGGGCGACGTGCCATCGTGCGGTGGGGCTGGCGATTCTGCTAAGTTGGCGGCCTTTCGACCGGATAAGACAGCACCCGTGACGTCACGCATCAGCATCCTGCCTAAACGCCGCCTGCTGGCGACCGCCGTCGCCTTCATCGTTTCCGGCTACGCCTTCGAGGCGCCCGCCCAGAGTGCGCCGACGCAGGGGGAAACACGCGCCGTGGCTCCCGCCGCCCCTGTGGCCGCGGAAACCTGCCCATTGGGCTCGTTCATCTGTCCGCCCCGCCCGGTCAGCTATGCGCTGTGCCGCCCGAACGCGATGCTCGATTTCTACGAGCCCTCGATCACCAAGGACAGCTCGTTGCGCGACACCGCGGTAACGGACATCCATTCAGGTATCGACGACGGCAATCTGGCCGGCGTGAAGGTCGAGAGCCCCGAGCCGAACGTCTATCACATGACCGGTGGCGTCCGCCTGGAGCGCGCCGACCAGGTGCTGCGCGCGCAGGACGTTACCTACAACTCGGACTCCACCGCGTACGATGCCCGTGGTGACGTGAAATACCAGGAAGCCGGCATGCTCGTGTCGGCCGACCGCATGACCGGCACCACCACGCCCAACCAGGGCGATGCGTATAACGTCCGCTACCAGCTGCTGCAATCGCGCGGCAACGGCGTGGCCGACCATGCGAAAGTGATGGACCCGCAACATGGCAGGTTCACCCTCGCCAGCTATTCCACGTGCGATGTGGGCAGCCGCATGTGGGAGTTCCGCGCGAAAACGATGAACCTCAACAAGGAAACGGGTGTCGGCGAGGCGCGCAGTGCCACCATGCGCTTCAAGGGCGTGCCGTTCATGTACCTGCCCTACTTCACGTTCCCGCTGGACGATCGGCGCAAGAGCGGTTTCCTCTACCCGACGTTCGGTTCGAGCAGCCGCTCCGGCCTGTTCCTCAACCTGCCGTATTACTTCAACCTGGCACCGAACTACGACGCGACCATCACGCCGGGCTACTACAGCGACCGCGGTTTCATGCTGGGCGCCGAGTTCCGCTACCTGCTGCCGCGCTCGAACGGTACGTTCGACGTGAGCTACATGGCTCGCGACAGGGGGCCCGACGATGACGAGAGCGGCACCAGCGACCGCGACGGTTCCAAGCAGCGCTACTTCGTCCATATCACCAACTCGACCAACCTCGGCAACGGCTTCAATTTCGGCGCGAACATCAATCGCGCATCCGACAACCAGTATTTCCGCGACTTCAGCAACGACCTCTACCAGTCGGCGATAGGCATCCTTTCGTCCAGCGCTTATGTCACGAAAGGAGGCAAATACTGGAACGCCGCCCTGGGCGCCGACGACTACCAGAATGTCGACGCCGGCCTGCCGAACTACGTCGTGCCGTATCGCCGCTGGCCGCGCGCCACGTTCAACCTGGATGCGCCGGTGAACGACTGGCTCGACGTCGGCGTCGACAGCGAGGCTGTTGCGTTCCGCAAGGTCGACCGTGCGCCGGTATCCGGAACCTTCCCAGGCCAGGTCGACGGTAACCGCCTGGACCTCGCCCCCTATCTAGCCGCGGATTTCTCCGGGGCGTCCTGGTTCGTCCGCCCGCGCGTCGAGTATCGCTACACCGATTACCGCCTGGATTCGGATTTCCGCAGCTTCAACTACACGAAGCAGAGCCCGTCGCGTTCGGTGCCCATCGGCAGCCTCGACGCCGGGCTGATCTTCGACAAGCACGTCAATCTGTTCGGCAGCGACTACACCCAGACGCTCGAGCCGCGCATCTATTACCTCTACGTGCCGTACCGGAACCAGAACGACCTTCCGACCTTCGACACCAACGTGATGTCGTTCGACTTCTGGCAGCTGTTCACCACGAACCGCTTCTCCGGCGCCGACCGGCAGATGGACGCGAACAACCTCACGGCGGCGCTGACCACCCGCCTGCTGGACGACAGCGGTGTGGAGCGGCTTTCCGCCAGCATCGGCCAGATCAAGTACTTCAGCGACCAGAAGGTGCAGATGCCGGGCGTGGCGCCCACCGACTTCTCCAAATCGGACTACGTGGCCCAGCTCGCTATCCAGCTCAACGACAAGTGGCGCTTCAACAGTTCGTACCAGTGGAATCCGAACAAGCAGCAGAGCCCGTACCTGAACGACCAGGGGCAGGTCTTCCAGCAGGGCCGCAATACGGACCTTGCCACGGTCCAGTTGCAAAGGCGCATCAAGGGCGACGGCATCGTCAATTTCTCGTACCGGTACCGCCGCAACGTGATGGAACAATTCGACACTTCGGTGGTCTTTCCTGTCTCGGAAAGGTGGCGCGCGCTGGCTCGCTGGGTCTTCGCCCGCCGCGACGTTCTCCCCGTGACCCTGAACAATGGAGCCACCTTCAGCGCCTTCACCTTCTCCCATCGCACGCTGGAGGCCGCGGCGGGCGTGGAATACGACAGCTGCTGCGTGGCCTTCCGCGTGCTCGGCCGGCACTACGTGCACGACTACCTGCGGAAGACCGACAACGCGGTGATGTTCGAGGTTGAATTCAAGGGCTTGGGCTCGCTCAACCCGCAATCGGGCGCCTACCTGCGCCGTGCTATCCTTGGCTATCAATAAATGGGGCAGGTGCCCCGGGCTCCCTATTCGATGAAGCAGATTCTTGCGTACTCCCTGCTCGCCGCCTCCTTCCTGGCGGCCGTGCCTCCCGCCCACGCCCAGCTGATGCCGTCGGCCCAGCCCACCCAGGGCAACATGAGCGTCGGCAACGGCTCACTCGACCGCATCGTGGCGGTCGTGGAAGAAGACGTCATCCTGCAGAGCGAGCTCGACGAGGCCATCAACGCCATCGTGCGCCAGTACGCTTCCAACCCCGGCCAGTTGCCGCCGAAGGACGTGCTGGCCCGCCAGGTGCTCGACCGCCTGATCCTCATGCGCCTGCAGGTCCAGCGCGCCAACGACCAGGGCATCCGCGTGTCCGACCAGGACATCGACCAGGCCGCCGGCAATGTGGCCCAGCAGAACAAGATGAGCCTCGACCAGCTGCGCGCCGCGGTGGAACAGGACGGCTTCAGCTACGCGGCGTTTCGCCAGCAGCTGTCCGACCAGATCATCGCCCAGAAGCTGCACGAGAGCGTGGTTCGCGACCAGGTCACCGTCACCGACGCCGAAGTGAACAACCTGCTCGCCAGCCCAACCTACAAGGCCGGCGAAGTCCATCTCGCGCACATCCAGATCAGCACCCCGGCGGGGGGCGGCGCCAACGACATCGCGCAGGCCCAGGCCAAGGCCGAGGAAGCCATCAAGGCCATCAAGGGCGGCATGGATTTCAATGCCGCGGCCATTCGCTTCTCCGACGCGCCCGATGCGCTCGACGGCGGCGACCTCGGCTGGCGCCGCCTCGACGAAGTGCCGCCGGCTTTCGCCGACGCCGTTGCCACCCTCAAGCCCGGCGAGACCACCCCCGCCCTGCGCGGCCCCACCGGTTTCCACATTCTCAAGCTGGTGGACACGCGCCAGCCGGGCCGGCAGATCGTCACCGAGTACCACGCCCGCCAGATCCTCATCAAACCCTCCGAAATCGTCACGCCCGAGCAGGCCGAGAAGAAGGCGCAGGATCTCTACACCCGCATCGTCGACAAGAAAGAAGACTTCGCGAAGCTGGCCAAGGACGAGTCCAAGGACACGACCACGGCCAACAACGGCGGCGACATGGGCTGGTTCGCGAAGGACGCCTGGGGCCAGGCCA
Organism: Luteibacter sp. SG786; assembly: GCF_011759605.1. Taxonomy (GTDB): domain Bacteria; phylum Pseudomonadota; class Gammaproteobacteria; order Xanthomonadales; family Rhodanobacteraceae; genus Luteibacter. Next base: position 493,489 of record NZ_JAAOYX010000003.1, on the reverse strand, counting down.
TCGGCACGCAGATCGACCAGCTGAAGGACAACGAGGTGTCGCACCCCATCCAGACCGACGCCGGCTGGATCGTGCTGCAGCGCCTCGGCACGCGGCAGAGCGATCTCACCGATCAGCTCCAGCGCGACCAGGCTCGTCAGGCCATCGGCAACCGCAAGGCCGACGAAGCCTACGAGAACTACCTCCGCGAACTGCGCTCGACCTCGTTCGTCGATATCCGCGTGCCGGAATTGAAGGACCCGGACGACAAGCAGGCTTCGGCCACGCCGTAAGCCCATGGACGCGACCACCCTGCCAAGGCTCGCCGTCACCGCCGGTGAGCCTGCCGGGGTGGGGCCCGAACTGGTCGCCCGCCTCGCTGCAAGCGATTGCGCCGCCGACCTCGTCGCCATTACCGACAAAGCACTCCTGCGGCGCGCCGCGGCCGCGTGCGGAGTCGTGCTCGACATCGTCGACGACGACGGCAAGCGCATCGCCTCGCGGCCGCCGGGTCGGATCAGGGTCCGCCACGTGCCGCTCGCCGTCACGGAATCCCCGGGCCGCCCCGATCCCCGCAACGCGAGGCACGTCCTCGACATGCTTTCCCTGGCCGCCGACGGCTGTCTGGCCGGCGACTTCGACGGTGTGGTTACCGGCCCCGTCCAGAAATCCAGTATCAACGACGCCGGCATCCCGTTCAGCGGCCACACGGAGTTCTTCGCGGAACGCGCTTCGGCCGAGGTCGTGATGATGCTCGCCGGGCCTCGTCTTCGTGTCACCCTGGCCACCACCCACCTTCCGCTCTCGGCCGTACCTTCCGCCGTGACGCCTGCCCTGCTCGAACGCACGCTTCGCATCGTCCGCACGGCACTGACCTCGCTGTTCGGCATTCCGCAGCCGCGCATCGCGGTGCTGGGACTCAATCCGCACGCCGGCGAAGGCGGGCACATGGGGCACGAAGAGATCGACACCATCGTGCCCGTGCTCGAGCGCCTACGCGCGGAAGGCATGGAACTGCTGGGCCCCCTGCCCGCGGATACCGCCTTCGTTCCCGCCATGCGCGATCGCTACGACGCCGTGCTGGCCATGTATCACGACCAGGCCCTGCCGGTACTGAAGAGCGAAGCCTTCGACAGCACGGTGAACGTGACCCTCGGCCTTCCCTTCATCCGCACCTCGGTGGACCATGGCACCGCGCTGGACCGTGCCGGCACCGGCACGGCGAACCCGGCCAGCCTGTTCTCGGCCACCCATCTGGCCATGGATCTCGCCCGGCAGCGCAGGCAGTCATGAACGCACGTCCCAAGAAAAGCTTCGGTCAGCACTTCCTCCATGAGAAGCGCTACATCGACCGCATCGTCTCGTCCATCTCGCCGAAGGACGGCGACACGCTCGTCGAAATCGGCCCCGGCGAGGGAGCGATGACGATGCCGCTCCTGGCCGTGGCCAGACGCATGACGGCCATCGAACTCGACACCGACCTCATTCCCGGTCTCCAGCAGCGCGCGGCAGCGATCGGCGAGCTGCGGATCGTCCACTCCGATGTCCTGAAGGTCGACTTCAGCGCACTCGCGGCCGAACTGGGGGCCGAGCGCCTGCGCATTGCCGGCAATCTGCCCTACTACATTTCCAGCCCCATCCTGTTCCATTGCGTGGAGCACGCGGCTGCCATCCAGGACATGCACTTCATGCTCCAGAAGGAAGTGGTGGACCGCATGGCGGCCGAGCCTGGCAGCAAGGTCTACGGGCGGCTCAGCGTGATGCTCCAGCTGGCCTGCCGGGTGACCCCGCTCTTCACGGTTCCGCCGGGGGCCTTCCGGCCACCGCCGAAGGTCGACTCCGCGGTGGTGCGGCTGGTGCCCTTGCCCGCGGACCAGCGTCCCGCGGGCGATCCGGCGAAAATTCACGCCGTCGTGAAGGCGGCGTTCGCGATGCGCCGCAAGACGCTCGCGAACACGCTGAAGGGGATGATCGACGAGGCCACGATTCGCGCTGTCGGCATCGACCCCAGGGCGCGGGCGGAAACGCTGGCGCCCACGGACTTCGTGAAGCTTGCGAACGTGATGTAAGCGCGGTTTCGGGGCACACTTGCCCACCCCCTCCCCGTCCCCGACAATCCCTACATGAACTCCAAAACCCCCTACACGATCGACGTGGAGGTCGAAACCCGCTTCGTTCCCGACCAATCGCAACCGACGGACAACCGTTACGTGTTCGCCTACACGATCACGTTGCGCAACGTCGGCCAGACCGGCGCCCAGCTGCTGACACGGCACTGGGTCATCACCGATGCCAACGGCAAGGTCGAGGAAGTTCGCGGCGACGGCGTCGTCGGCGAGCAGCCGTGGATGCGTCCGGGCGATTCGTTCGAATACACCTCCGGTGCCGTGCTGGAAACGGCGGTGGGCACCATGGAAGGCAGCTATCGCATGGTCGCGGACGACGGCACGCACTTCGATGCGCCGATTCCCACATTCGTGCTTTCGATACCGCGCACGCTCCACTAGGATCGGAACATGGACTGCGAGCACGCCGGGAACGGCCACAAGAGTACACCTCCGGAGCACACGGACTGATGGCCGTCTATGCGATCGGCGACGTCCAGGGCTGCTACCCGGAACTCCAGCGCCTGCTGGAAAAGCTCCGCTTCGATCCCTCCGCGGACAAGCTCTGGTTCTGTGGCGACCTGGTGAATCGCGGTGGCGAGTCCCTCGCCACGCTGCGGCTCATCCATTCGCTGCGCGATCAGACGGTCATCACGCTCGGCAATCACGACCTGTCACTCCTCGCGATCGGCCAGCGCCGTGAAGATGCACAGGCGAGGGTGAATGCCGAACTTCGCGAAGTGCTCTTCGCCGACGACGCCCCCGTGCTGCTGGAGTGGCTGCGCATGCAGAAGCTGCTGCATCACGACGAGGAACTTGGCTGGACCATGATCCACGCGGGCCTCGCACCGATGTGGACGCTGCGCCAGGCCCAGCGCGCCGCTCTCGAAGTCGAACGCGAACTCGGCGGTCCTCGCCACCAGCGCCTGCTCAAGAACCTGTTTGGTAACCGTCCGCCGGGCTGGAACAATCGCCTGCAAGGCGTGGAGCGCCATCGCGCCACGATCAACACGCTCACGCGCATGCGCTACTGCGACGTGAACGGGCGCATCGACTTCGAGGGCAAGGGTGTGCCCGGCACGCAAAAGCCTGGCCTCTACCCGTGGTTCGAGGTGCCCGGCGTGCGCCGCCGCGAAACGAAGATCGTCTGCGGCCACTGGTCCGCGCTCGGCCGCTTCGCGGGCCTCGGCGTCTACGCCATCGACACGGGATGCGTGTGGGGTGGCCAACTTACCGCCATGCGTCTCGACTCGCCCGAGCCGGCCTACATCACGGTGGATGCCGAGCCCTACCGGCAGAAGCCCAAGGGCGGCGGCGATTGATACCTATGAAAAACCCGCCTTTCGGCGGGTTTTTCATATCAGCTGAGTTGCCCGTGGCAGTGCTTGTATTTCTTGCCCGAACCGCAGGGGCACGGGTCGTTGCGACCGACCTTCGGTCCGTCGCTGAGCACCGGCACGGCGGGGACCGCAGTGGCGTTGCCGTCGCCCTGCCCGATGGCCTGCGCGTCGGCGTGCTGGAACTGCAGTCGCTGCGCTTCCGCCATGCGCTGCTGCTCCGCTTCCATCGCGAGCACTTCCTCCTCGCTGCGGATGCGGATGCGGGCCAGCATCTGCACCACTTCGCCCTTGATGCGGTCGAGCATTTCGGCGAACAGTTCGAACGACTCGCGCTTGAACTCCTGCTTCGGCTGCTTCTGCGCGTAACCACGCAGATAGATGCCCTGGCGCAGGTAATCCATGCTGGCGAGGTGTTCCTTCCAGGCGTTGTCGACGACCGATAGCATCACGTGCTTTTCGAGCGAACGCATCGTCTCGGCACCGACCTGGGCTTCCTTCTCGGCGAACATGGCGTCGACACCCTCGCGCACGTGCTCGAGGATCGCATCGGCGTCCGCGTCCTGCCGGCCTTCCAGCCAGTGGGCCACGTCCAGGCGAAGGTTCAGCTCGCTCGCCAGTTCGCGGTCGAGACCGGCGATGTCCCACTGGTCGTCGATGCTGTCGGCGGGCACGTACTTGCGCACCAGCGCGGTCACCACGTCCTGGCGGATGTCGACGATCATGTCGGAGATGTCGTCGGTTTCCAGCAGTTCGTCGCGCTGCGCGTAGATCACCTTGCGCTGGTCGTTGGCGACGTCGTCGAACTCCAGGAGGTTCTTGCGGATGTCGAAGTTGTGCTGCTCGACCTTGCGCTGCACCTTCTCGATCTGTCGCGTGATGAGGCGGTCTTCCAGTGCCTCGTCTTCCTTCATGCCGAACATCTGCATCCAGCGGCCGATGCGCTCGCCGCCGAAGATGCGCATGAGGTTGTCCTGCAGCGACAGGTAGAAACGGGACGAACCCGGATCGCCCTGGCGCCCGGAACGGCCGCGCAACTGGTTGTCGATACGGCGGGATTCGTGACGCTCGGTACCGATGATGTGCAGGCCACCAGCGGCCAGCACTTGTTCGTGGCGCTTCTTCCAGTCGTCGCGCACCTTCTGGCGCTCCGCGTCGGACGCGCCTTCCGGAAGAGTGGCCAGGGCTGCTTCGAGGCTGCCGCCCAGCACGATGTCGGTGCCGCGGCCAGCCATGTTCGTCGCGATGGTGACGGCGCCCGGCGCACCGGCCTGGGCGACGATGTGCGCCTCGCGCTCATGCTGCTTCGCGTTCAGCACCTCGTGGGGGATGCCTTCCTTGCGAAGCAGGCCCGAGACCAGTTCGGACACGTCGATCGACGCCGTGCCCACCAGCACGGGCTGGCCGCGCTCGTGGCATGCCTTGATGTCGGCGATGACGGCCTTGTACTTGGCCTCCGGACCGAGGAAGACGGAGTCCGGGTTGTCCACGCGGACCATCGGTTTGTGGGTAGGGATGACGACCACTTCCAGACCGTAGACCGTCTGGAACTCGTAGGCTTCCGTATCGGCCGTACCGGTCATGCCGGCCAGCTTCTTGTACATGCGGAACAGGTTCTGGAAGGTGACCGTGGCGAGCGTCTGGTTCTCGCGCTGGATGGGCACGCCTTCCTTCGCTTCCACCGCCTGGTGCAGGCCATCGGACCAGCGGCGGCCGGCCAGGGTGCGGCCGGTGAACTCGTCGACGATGATGACCTCGCCGTCGCGCACGATGTAGTCGACGTCGCGCTGGTAGATGGCGTTCGCACGCAGGGCCGCGTTCATGTGGTGGACGACGGCCAGGTTCTTGGAATCGTACAGGCCGCTGTCGGGGTCGATGACGCCCGCGTCGCGCAGCAGTTGCTCGGCGTGCTCCATGCCCTCTTCGGACATGTGCACCTGCTTCTGCTTCTCGTCGACGAAGTAGTCGCCGGGGCCGTCTTCCTTTTCCTGCCGGGTGAGGTGCGGCACGACCTTGTTCACCGCGATGTAGAGCTGCGGGGAATCTTCGGCCGGGCCGGAAATGATGAGTGGCGTGCGCGCCTCGTCGATCAGGATGGAATCGACCTCGTCGACGATGGCGTAGTGCAGGCCGCGCTGGTTGCGCTGCTCCTTGCTGAGCGCCATGTTGTCGCGCAGGTAGTCGAAGCCGAATTCGTTGTTCGTGCCGTACGTGATGTCCGCCTGGTAGGCGCTGCGCTTGTCGGCGTGGTCCATGCCTGGGTACACGACACCGACGGTGAGGCCGAGGAAGTTGTACAGCTTGCCCATCTGCGCCGAGTCGCGCCGTGCCAGGTAGTCGTTCACCGTGACCACGTGCACGCCCTTGCCTTCCAGCGCATTCAGGTACACCGGCAGGGTACCCACGAGGGTCTTGCCCTCGCCCGTGCGCATTTCCGCGATGCGGCCGGAATGCAGCACCATGCCGCCGATCAGCTGCACGTCGTAGTGACGCATGCCGAGCACGCGCTTGGCGGCTTCGCGGGTGACCGCGAAAGCCTCCGGCAGCAGCTTGTCGAGCGTCTCGCCGGCGGCGAGGCGCTGGCGGAATTCTTCGGTCTTGCCGCGCAGGGCGTCGTCGGAAAGTTTCTCGACCTCCGGCTCGAGGGCGTTGATGCGCTTGACCGTCTTGGACAGGTCGCGCAGTACACGCTCGTTACGGCTGCCGAAAATACTCGTCAGGGCACGATTGAACATCGATCATCCGGATCTGAAACGAAAAGGTTGCCGAACAGCCGATGGCCGGCCGGCACGAAGGGACGATCATACTACGGGCGTCCCGGGCTTTCCTCGGGGTGGCGGCTTCCGGGCCCGGATTCAAGCCCGGCCGAACCCCGTCAGCGATGGCTCCGGACGTATGCCAGGGGGTTCACCACCCGGTCGTGGTACCAGACCTCGAAATGGACGTGGGAGCCGGTGGAACGACCGGTGGAGCCCGCCTTGGCGATGGCGTCGCCCACCCGGACCCGCTGCCCCGGTCGCGCCAGAATGGCGCTGTTGTGGGCGTAACGGGTCATGTAGCCATTGCCGTGGTCGATTTCGACGACATTGCCATAACCGCTTCGCTGGCCCACGAAGGTGACCATGCCTTCGGCCACGGCCGTCACCGGCGTACCTTTCGGCGCGGCGATGTCGATACCGGTGTGTCGGGCCGCGTGGCCGCTGAACGGGTCGGGACGCCCCCCGAAATAGGACGAGATATAGCCATTGACCGGCATGCCGGTGGGCCGGAGGCTCGACTCGATGCTGCGGTCCATCAACATGTCGCGCAGGGCCTCGAGCTGCGCCTGCTGGGAGTCGAACTGCCCGGCCAGACGGTCGATGCTTTCGCTCAGCGAGGCCGGCAGCGTGTAGGCGGACGAATCCGTGGTCAGCTCGGGGCCGCCCTGGGGGGGCTCCTCGTCGAAGTCGAACTCGCCGTCGTCGAGCTTGCCGACCTGGGTCAGCCGCTCCCCCAGCGCGTTGAGACGAATGGACTGCGCCTGCAACTGGCCCAGCTTCACGGCGAGTGCGTCGAGATCGCGCTGGGCATCGCGCTTGATTTCCGCCACACGTGCGTCCTGGTCGCCGACCTGCTGCTTCAGGTGACCGATATCGCCAAGCGCCGCCGCCTTCGGGCCCGCTACGGTCAGGGCCACCCCCGCGCCGACACCGGCAATACCGAGGAAACCCGCCAGGGCGACCGCCACGACCTTGCAGCGCAGGCGCCGGCAGGTGAGGTCGATCGTTTTCGGCCCTTTCTGGCCGCGAGACACGAGTATGATCTGCATTACGTTCCACATCGAATAGTCAAAGCCGGCCCATGCCACTGCCGCCCAGTCCGTCCCGCCGCTCCACCAACGGATTGAAGTCCGTCGCGGAGTTCGGGCCCGTCGCATCGCTGGCCCAACGGGCTCGCGAACTCGACCGCCTGGACCGCCAGCTGCGCGCGACGCTGCCATCGCCGTTATGCGATCAGGTCCGCTTCGCGGACCTGCGCGACGGCAGGCTCGTCTTCCTTGCGCCCTCGTCGGCCTGGGCCTCGCGGGTGCGCCTTTACCAGGCGCAGATCCTCGAGGCCGCCCGCGCCATTGGCGCGAAGGCCCACTCGGTTGCTGTGAAAGTGGCCCCCCTGCCGCCCGTGGAAGTCATCCCCGACCGGCACAAACCGCTTTCCGCTTCGGCGGCCCGCCACCTGCGGGGCGCCGCTGCGTCACTCTCCGACCCCACGTTGCGGGATCTGTTCCTGTACCTGGCCTCCCAGGCCGAAAATTCAGATTAATCCTATACTTGGAATCGCCTCCGAGTTCCGTAAGCACATACGGACCTGCGAAGGTGGCGAACTTTATAGCACGCATCAAGCGCGTGAACACCGAAAATGTACATAAAGTTCACGGAGCGTGATCCGGTTCACGCGTGTTGCGGAAGCTCCGGCGACAAACGCAAAAAGGCCGCGACAAGTCGCGGCCTTTCGGTTTTTTACGGGGTACGGGGAGGCTTAGACAGCCTGAGCCGGATGGGCGTAGGAGATCGGGGCCTTCGCCGGATCCTTGAAGCTGACCTCTTCCCACGCCGTGGCGTCGGCCATCAGGCTGCGGAGCAGCTTGTTGTTGAGCTCGTGACCCGACTTGTGCGCGGAGTAGGCGCCGATCAGGCTGTGGCCCAGCATGTAGATGTCGCCGATGGCGTCGAGGATCTTGTGCTTGACGAACTCGTTGTCGTAACGGAGGCCGTCTTCGTTCAGCACACGGTAGTCGTCCAGCACCACGGCGTTGTCCATCGACCCGCCGAGGGTGAGGTTACGCTCGCGGAGCATTTCGATGTCGCGCATGAAACCGAAGGTGCGCGCGCGGCTGACTTCCTTGACGAACGACGTGGTCGAGAAGTCCATCTCGGCCTGCGAATTGCGCTTGTTGAACAGCGGGTGGTCGAACTCGACCGAGAAGCCTACCTTGAAGCCGTCGAACGGCTCGAGCTTCGCCCACTTGTCACCGTCCTGGACGATGACGGGCTTCTTGATGCGGATGAAACGCTTCGCGGCGTCCTGTTCCTCGATGCCCGCGGACTGGATGAGGAACACGAACGGACCGGCGCTGCCGTCCATGATCGGCACTTCCGGCGCCGACAGATCCACGTAGGCGTTGTCGATACCCAGACCGGCCATGGCCGAGAGCAGGTGCTCGACCGTGGAGACGCGAACGTCGCCGTTGATCAGCGTGGTGGAAAGACGCGTGTCACCGACGTTCTCCGGACGCGAATGCAGTTCGACGGGCGGATTGAGGTCGGTACGGCGGAATACGATGCCCGTATTCGGCGCCGCGGGACGAAGCGTCATGTACACCTTGTCGCCGGTATGGAGACCGACGCCCGTGGCGCGAATGATGTTCTTGAGCGTGCGCTGCTTGATCATGTTGGGCAGAACCTTGTGGCAGCAGCCTTAAGTGGCGCACATGCTAACACAGTCTTAACCTCGGAATAAACAAACCGGACGGTACAGTCTACCATTGGCTTCACTGTTCCTTCAGCAACTTTCGAGAGCCATTCTCATTTAGCCTGCGACTGATCTTCCGTCCTTTCAATTACTTGCAAGTATTTGATATCACATGCAGGTTTTCCGAAAGACCGCAAAGCACCCGCCGCCCGGACGGGTGGGCGGCGGGTGGCTCCGGGCAGACCGGCTTCATGTCGGACCGCCCTCACGTTTTCCTTAACGTGTCTTGCGTGGGTGCCGGTCAGTCGGCCTGACGGCGCAGGAACGCAGGAATGTCGAGGTAGTCGATGGCCGGCTCGGCGTTCTTCTGCGGCTGTGCCGGCTCCGAACGGACCGTCGGCGCCACGTCGGCGGCGTAATCCACCACCTCGTTGCCGGTGCCCGTACGCAGCACGACGGGGCGCGGACGCTGGCGCATTTCCACGTGCTGCTGCACCGGCTGGCGCACGGGCTGCTTGGCGGCCACGCCGCGGTTGAGGCCCGTGGCCACCACGGTGACGCGAACATCGTCCTGCATTTCCGGGTCGAGCGAGGTGCCGATCACCACCGTCGCGTCTTCCGATGCGAAGTCGTGGATGACCCGGCCGATTTCGTCGAACTCGCGCATGGTGAGGTTCGGCCCGGCGGTGACGTTCACCAGGATGCCGCAGGCACCGGACAGGTTCACGTCCTCGAGCAGCGGGTTGTTGATCGCCGCTTCGGCCGCCGCCTGGGCGCGGTCGTCGCCGCGGGCGGTACCCGAACCCATCATCGCCATGCCCATTTCGCTCATGACGGTGCGGACGTCGGCGAAGTCGACGTTGATGAGGCCCGGGGCCGTGATCAGGTCGGCAATGCCCTGCACCGCGCCCTGCAGGACGTCGTTGGCGGCCTTGAAGGCGTTCAGGAGGGTGACTTCGCGGCCGAGCACCGAGAGCAGTTTCTCGTTGGGCACGGTGATCAGGGAGTCCACGTGCTGGGACAGATCCTCGATACCCTTGAGCGCCACCTGCATGCGACGGCGGCCCTCGAACGGGAACGGCTTGGTCACCACCGCCACGGTGAGGATGCCCTTCTCCTTGGCGAGCTGCGCCACCACCGGTGCGGCGCCCGTGCCGGTGCCACCGCCCATGCCGGCGGTAATGAAGACCATGTCGGCGCCTTCGAGCATTTCCTCGATGCGCTCGCGGTCTTCCAGCGCGGCCTGGCGGCCGACTTCCGGATTCGCGCCGGCACCCAGGCCCTTGGTGACGTTGCCGCCGAGTTGGAGGTGCGTGCGCGAGGCGCAGCTCTTCATGGCCTGCGCGTCGGTGTTGGCGACGACGAACTCCACGCCCTCGATGTTGGAATTCACCATGTGAGCCACGGCGTTACCGCCGCCGCCACCCACGCCGATGACCTTGATGACCGCATTCGGTGCCAGTTTTTCGATCAGTTCAAACATTTCCCGTCCTCCGCAGAACTTTTGTTTTATTGGTTTATGTCCCATGGGCGACTCCTTGTCGGCCATGGGTTGCGGGCCTTCCTCTTGCCCCGGCGCCCCCATTCCATCGGGCACCGGCTATCCGGTAAATCAGAAATTCTTGGTGAACCAGCTTCGGAACTTCTCGACGACGCTGCCGACATGGCCGACGGCGGAGCCGGTGTGACGCGCAGCGCCGCTCGACCGCGATCCGTGCAGCAGCAGGCCGACGCCGGTCGAATGCAATTCGCTCGAAACGACATCGCCCAGCCCGGACACGTGCTGCGGTACGCCGACGCGAACCATCTTGTGGAAGATCTCCTCGGCCAGCTCCAGCGCGCCTTCCATGCGCGACGCACCGCCGGTAAGCACGATGCCCGCGGCGACGAGGCTTTCGTACCCGGAGCGGCGCAGTTCGTCCTGCACCATCTCGAAGATTTCCTCGTAGCGCGCCTGCACCGACTGGGCCAGCGCCTGACGGGCGAGCCGACGAGGTGGACGATCGCCGACACTCGGCACCTGGATGGTTTCTTCCGCATGCGCGAGTTGAGCGAGCGCGCACGCATATTTGATTTTGATCTCTTCCGCGTGAGCGGTCGGTGTGTGCACGCCGTATGCGATGTCGTTCGTCACCTGATCCCCGCCGACGGGCAGCGACTTGGTGTAGCGAATGGCGCCCTGCGTGTAGATGGCGATGTCGGTAGTGCCGGCACCGATGTCGACGAGGCATACGCCGAGTTCGAGCTCGTCTTCGGTGAGCACCGCCTTCGCGCTGGCCACCGCGGCCGGCACCAGTTCGTCGACCGAGAGGCCGCAGCGCTGGATGCACTTGGAGATGTTCTGCACGGCGCTGGCGGCACCCGTCACCAGATGCACGCTGGCCTCGAGGCGCACGCCGCTCATGCCGACCGGATGGCGAATGCCGTCCTGGCCGTCGATGCGATATTCCTGCGATTCCTTGTAAAGCACCTTGCGATCGGCCGGAATGGCGACGGCGCTGGCGGCTTCGAGCACCTGCTCCAGGTCGGCGGCCATCACCTCGCGGTCGCGAATCGCCGCGGTGCCGTGCGAGTTGCGCGTTTCCAGGTGGCTGCCGGAGATCGAGGCGTACACCGAGCGGATGTCGCAACCCGCCATCAGTTCGGCTTCCTCCACGGCGCGCTGGATGGAATGCACGGTGGATTCGATGTCGACCACCGAGCCGCGTTTCATGCCGCGCGACACGTGGGTGCCGATGCCGATGACTTCGATCGGTTCGCCGGGCTCGTACTCGCCGACGATCGCGACCACCTTCGAGGTGCCGATGTCGAGGCCGACGACGAGCTGTTTGTCGTTCTTGTTTCTCATGTTGGCTCAGCTTCCGACCTTGGGTGTGGCCGTGGTTTCCGGTTCCGGCCACCGGATGGCGAATCCGTTGGTGTAACGAAGGTCGGCATAGGCGAAACCGCCATGCCGACCGGCGACGAGTTGCGGGTAGACATCGAGGAAACGCGCGAGACGACGGTCGGCCTGGTCGCGATCGCCGATCACGATCTCGGCGCCGCTGTCGGTGGTGACACTCCAGCTGCCGCGTTCGCTGAGCGACACGCCCACGATGGAGAGCTGCGCCCTGCCCTCGAAGGCCTTGCGGGCCTGCGCATAGAAGCTCACCACCTCGGCCAGGCGCGAGTCCGGTCCGTTCAACCGCGGCAGGTCGCCCATCTGGTCCGCGCCGGGCGCGTCGAACACGAGGCCCTGCCGGCTGATCAGGCGGTTCTCGTTCCAGCGCGCGAAAGGCTGGCGCTCGTAGATGCGCAGGAGCAGCGTGTCGGGCCAGCGCTTGCGCACTTCCACCGACTCCACCCAGGGCAGCGCGCCGAGCGCACGGCGAACGTCTTCGAGGTCGGTCGCGAAGAAGCCCTTGCCGAGATGCGGCATGACGGCGCTGCGGATCTGCTCGGCACTCACGTGCGCGAACTCCGCCTCGACCTTCAGCTGCGTCACGGGCCAGCGGCCCGCGGCGAACCAGCCCTGCATCACGCCGACAACGGGCAGCACCACCAGCGTGATGGCGATACCCCAGGCGACGATCCGCGTGGCGGCGGCTCCCTTCATGCCTTCGCAACCTCCCGCTGCATCGAGGTTTCAAGGATGCGCCAGCACAGGGCCTGGTAATCCAGGCCCGCCGCGGCGGCGGCTTTCGGCACCAGCGAATGCGAGGTCATGCCCGGTGCCGTATTCACTTCCAGCAGCCAGTTCTTGCCGTGCCGGTCGCGCATGATGTCCACACGGCCCCAGCCGAAGCAGTCCAGCGCGTCGAATGCCTGCAGCGCCAGCGCGCGCATCTCGTCCTCGGCATTCGAGACAAGGCCAGGAACGAGGTACTGCGTGTCCTCGGCGATGTATTTCGCGTTGTAGTCGTAGTAGGCGCCGCTGGGCACGATCTTGATCGTCGGCAGCACTTCGCGCCCGAGGATGCCCACCGTGAATTCGCCGCCTTCCCGCGCATCGCCTTCGATCAGCGTTTCCATCAGCAGGTTGCCGGGGTAGCGACGGGCCAGTTCCACGGCCGCATCGAGGTCGGCTTCGTCGAAGACGCGCGTGATGCCCACGCTGGAACCTTCCCAGGCCGGCTTCACGATGAGGGGGAAGCCGATCTCCCGCGCCGCCGCATGCACGTCGGCACCACGCGGCAGAGCCTTGAACTTCGGCGTCGGCAAGCCGAGCGCGATCCACACCTGCTTGGCGCGCACCTTGTCCAGCGACAGCGCGGAGCCGAGCACGCCCGAGCCGGTGTAGGGAATGCCAAGCGATTGCAGTGCGCCCTGAAGCTCGCCGTTCTCGCCGCCGGCACCGTGCAGGATGTTGAACACGCGTGCGAAGTGGCCCGCGCGAACCGCGTCGAGCAGCGCCGGAATGCCGTCGATCGGATGCGCGTCCACGCCGCCGGCGCGCAGCGCCTCGAGCACGCCGCGGCCCGAGTTCAGGGATACCTCGCGTTCGGCCGACTGGCCGCCCATGACGACGGCCACACGCCCGAAATCGGCTGGGTCGGTCACGGTGCGGGGGAAGCGCGTACTGCTCATCACTTATGGGTCCTCAGGTGGCCGGCGCTCGCCAGCTCGATCGCCGCCGCGCCGATATCGCCGGCGCCGAGCAGCAGGATCAGGTCGCCGTCGCGCGCCAGCGCGGGCAGCGTGTCGCGCAGGTCGCGCGGGTGGTCGACGAGTACGGGGTCGGTCTTGCCGCGCGCGCGAATGGCACGCGCGAGCGCCTTGCCGTCGGCACCGGGAATGGGCGCTTCGCCGGCGGGATAGACCTCGGTCAGCACGAGCACGTCCACCTCCGCGAGCACATTCGCGAAGTCGTCCAGGAGGTCGCGCGTGCGGCTGTAGCGATGCGGCTGGAAGGCGACCACGAGGCGGCGGTCGGGCCAGCCGCCGCGGGCGGCGGCGAACACGGCAGCCAGTTCGCGCGGATGATGGCCGTAGTCGTCCACGAGAAGCGCGCTGCCCTGGTCGAGCGCGATCTCCCCGCGGCGATGAAAGCGCCGGCCAACGCCCTCGAAGCGGGCGAGCGCGTGGGCGATGGCTTCGGCATCGACACCGAGCTGCCAGCCCACGGCGGCCGCGGCGAGCGCATTCTGCACGTTGTGACGGCCCGGCAGGTTCAGGGTGACCGGCAGCACGTCGGGCCGCCCCGGGAGGCGAAGGTCGAAGTGCATCTCGAAACCCACCTGGCGCACGTTCGTCGCGGTGACGTCGGCGCCGGGCTGGTCGATGCCGTAGGTGAGCATGCGGCGCGAGGTGTCCTGCGCCAGCTTCGCGGTTTCCTCGTCGTCGATGCACAACACGGCCATGCCGTAGAACGGCAGGCGGTGCAGGAAGTCGCCGAACGCCTTCTTCACCAGGGCGAAGTCGCCGTGGTAGTTCTCCAGGTGGTCGGCGTCGATGTTGGTCACCACCGCGATCACCGGCGAGAGCATCAGGAACGAGCCGTCGGATTCGTCGGCTTCCGCGACCAGGTACTGACCGGTGCCGAGACGCGCATTCGCGCCGGCGGCGTTCAACTGCCCGCCGATCACGAACGTGGGATCGTAATCGGCCTCCGCCAGCACGCTGGCGACGAGGCTCGTGGTGGTCGTCTTGCCGTGCGTGCCGGCGATGGCGATGCCGCGGCGGAAGCGCATCAGCTCGCCCAGCATCTCGGCGCGCGGCACCACCGGAATGCGCGACGCCCGCGCAGCCAGCAGTTCCGGGTTGTCGCCGCGGATGGCACTCGACGTCACGATGACGTCGGCGCCGTCGATGTTCGCGGCTTCGTGACCGATGTGCACATCCACGCCGAGCGCGGCGAGGCGCTCGGTGGTCGGCGACGGCGCGCGATCGGAACCCGACACGTCGTAACCGAGGTTGCAGAGCACCTCGGCGATGCCGCTCATGCCGACGCCGCCCACACCGATGAAATGGACACGGCGGAACGAGGTCATGAAATCTTCGTGGGCGCGCAAACGACCGGGCGTCATGCGGAAACCTCCATGCAATGACGGGCAATCGTTGCTGCAGCGTCGGGCTTGGCCAGCGTGCGGGACGCATTGGCCGCGGAAAGGATCCGCGCGCGGTCGCCCAACATGTCATCGAGCATCTTCGCGAGCAGATCCGCGGAATCATTCTTTGCCAGCAAGGCGTCGGCGACGATGCGCGCGCCGCCGGCATCCACCATGGCGCGCGCATTGGCCGTCTGGTGATCGTCCACCGCATGCGGGAACGGCACCAGAAGCGCCTCGAGACCGGCAGCGCAAAGTTCGGCCACCGTCAGCGCACCTGCACGGCACACGACCACATCGGCCCACTCGTAAGCGCCTGCCATGTCCTCGATGAACGGCACGACGCTCGCGGCCACGCTGGCTTCGGTATACGCGTCGAGGGCCTCCTGCAGGCCACGCTCGCCCGTCTGGTGCACCACCTCGGGCATCGTCGTGCCGGCAGCGGCCATGCGCGACAAGGCGCGGGGCACCGCGAGGTTGAGCGTACGGGCGCCGAGGCTCCCGCCGAGCACGAGGAGGCGCGGCCGGCCGTCGCGCGCAGCGAAACGCTCCGCCGGCGGCGGCAAAGCGGCGATGCGCGCGCGCACCGGATTGCCGACCCACTCCGCATTCGGCAGGACGTTCGGAAAACCGGTGAGTACTTTCTTCGCGAACGAGGCGAGCTTGCGGTTGGTGAAACCCGCCACCGCGTTCTGTTCGTGCACCACGAGCGGGATGCCGGCCATGCGTGCGGCGACGCCCGCTGGGCCGGCCACATAACCGCCCATCGAGAGGACGCAGCGCGGACGCAGGCTGCGCAGCAGCTTGAGCGAGGCGAACAGGGCACGGGCGAGCATCACGGGTGCGAGCAGGCGCGTCTTCATGCCCTTGCCGCGCAGGCCACCCACGGCCACGGTGTGCAGGTCCAGGCCATGCGCGGGAACCACGCGGGTTTCCATGCCGCCTTCGGCACCGAGCCAGGCGACGGGCACGCCGCGCGAGCGCAGCTCGTCGGCCACGGCCAGGCCAGGGAAAATGTGGCCGCCGGTGCCGCCGGCCATGATCAGCACGGGGGCGCTCATGCCATGCCTCCCGCGTGGGCGGCTGAATCGGGCACGGCGTTCGCCGGCAGACGCACGGCCGTCTGGCGCGCATCTTCAGCGCGGTTGATCTCGAACGTGGCGCGCAACAGCACGCCCACCATCGCGCAGGTCATCAGGACCGACGAGCCACCCGAGCTGATCAGCGGGAGAGTGAGCCCCTTCGTCGGCAGCACCCCGAGGTTCACGCCGATCGACACCATCGCCTGGAAGCCGATCATCAAGGAGATGCCATAGGCCACGTAGCCGGAGAAACGGTGCCCGAGTTCCACGCCCTTGAGGCCGAGGTACAGGCCGCGGCCCACGAGCACGACGTAAAGGAAAATCACCAGCACGATGCCCGCCAGTCCCAGCTCTTCGGCCAGCACCGCCAGGATGAAGTCGGTATGCGCTTCCGGCAGGTAGAACAGCTTCTGCACGCTCGATCCGAGACCCACGCCGGTCCATTCGCCACGACCCACGGCGATCAGCGCCTGGGTGAGCTGGAAGCCGTCGTTGAACGGGTCCTTCCATGGGTCGAGGAAGGAGGTGAGACGCTTGATGCGGTAATCCTCCGCGGTGGCCGCGTAGATCAGCGCGGGCACGAGCGGCGTGCCGAGCAACAGAAGGTTGCGCATGCGGGCGCCGGCCAGCCAGACCATGCCCACCGTGGTGGCAACCACCAGGGCGGCCGAACCGAAATCGGGTTGCGCGAGAAGCAGCAGCACGATGAAGCCAGCGACGCCCACGGGTTTCACCACGCCGAACAGTTCGTACTCCACGCCTTCGCGATGGCGCACGAGATAGCTCGCGAGATAGGCCACGAGGATCAGCTTCACCGCCTCTACCGGCTGGAAGCTGGTCACGAGCAGGTTCACCCAGCGCCGCGCACCGTTGATGCGCATGCCGAACACGGGCAGGAACACCATCAGCAGCATGATGATGCCGATCAGCAGCAGCAGGAAGCTGTGCTTTTCCAGCGTCTTCAATTCCGTGCGCATGGCGGCGCCGGCAAGGCACGCGCCCAGCACGAGGAAGACGAGGTGGCGCTTCAGGTAGTAGAACGCGCCCTGGTGCGACCCGTCCGCCACGGCGATCGAGCTGGAGGTGACCATCACCACCCCCAGCGCGGCGAGCGCGAGCGCGGCCACGAGCAACGGGAGGTCGAAGCTCCCCCGCGGGCCCTGACGGCGTTTCGCCTGCTTGTTGCCGATGCCGAACATGCTTTCTCAACGCACCTTCAAGGTTGCCAGACCGATGAGCACCAGCACGACGCTGATGATCCAGAAACGAACGATGACCCGGGGCTCGGGCCAGCCTTTCAGTTCGAAGTGGTGGTGGATGGGCGCCATGCGGAAAATGCGTTTGCCGCGCAGCTTGAAGCTTCCGACCTGGAGCATCACCGAGGCGGTCTCCATCACGAACACGCCGCCCATGACCAGAAGCACGATTTCCTGGCGCACGATCAGCGCCACGCAACCGAGCGCGGCACCGATGGCGAGCGCGCCCACGTCGCCCATGAAGACCTGCGCCGGGTACGTGTTGAACCAGAGGAAGCCGAGTCCGGCGCCCGCCAGCGCGCTGCAGAAGATCGCCAGTTCGCCGGCGCCGGGAATGGACGGGATGCCCAGGTACTCGGAGAACACCTTGTTGCCCGCGAGGTAGGCGAAGATGCCCAGGGCACCGGACACCAGCACGCTCGGCATGATGGCCAGCCCGTCCAGGCCGTCGGTGAGGTTCACCGCGTTGGAGAACCCGACGATGATGAAATAGCCGACAACCACGAAAAGCACGCCGAGCGGAATCGCCACCTGTTTGAACAGCGGCACGTAAAGGGCGATCTCGGCGGGAAGCTGGTGGGTCTTGTAGAGGAACACCGCCGCCCCGAGGCCGAATACCGACTGCCAGAAGTACTTCCAGCGGCTGGCGAGCCCACGGCTGTCCTTCAGCACCAGCTTGCGGTAATCGTCGTAGAAGCCGATGACGCCGAACAGCATGGTGACCAGCAGCACCACCCACACGTAGCGGCTGCCGAGGTCGGCCCAGAGCAATGTGGCGATGGCCACGGCGAACAGGATCAGCAGCCCGCCCATGGTCGGCGTACCCGCCTTCGACAGGTGCGTTTGCGGGCCGTCGCTGCGCACCACCTGCCCCGCTTTCAGCGCGGCTAGCTTGCGGATCAGCACGGGCCCCAGCAGCAGCGATACGGCCAGCGCGGTGAGCGCGGCCATGATGGCGCGGAAGGTGATGTACTGGAACAGATGCAGCGACGCGAAGTGCCGTGCCATCCATTCCGCCAGTTCAAGCAGCATCGGAGGCTCCTTCGGCATACTTCTTCATCGCTGCGACCACCCGGTCCATGCCGGACGAGCGCGACCCCTTCACGAGGCAGGTAACGCCTTCGTGGATCTGTGCGCAGGCCGCTTCGATCAGGGCTTCCTGCGTGTCGAAATGCTGGGCGCCCGGGCCGAAGGCCTCCACCGCCGCGGCGCTCTTGACGCCCGTGGCGAGAAGGCGCTCGATGCCGCGCTCGCGCGCGTAGCGGCCGATGCCGGCGTGCAGCTTCAGCGCATCGGGACCAAGTTCGGCCATGTCGCCGAGCACGAGCCAGCGTTCACCACGGGCCAGCGCGAGGGTATCGATCGCTGCGGCGGTGGAACCGGGGTTGGCGTTGTAGCTGTCGTCGACGAGGGTCCAGCCGCCCGGCATCGGTTCAAGGTCGAGCCGTCCGGCAACGTGCGGCACGTGCTCAAGCCCTTCGACGATGACGTCGACCGGCACGTCCAGCGCCGTGGCGATCGCCGCGGCGGCAAGCGCGTTCGCCACGTTGTGGCGGCCCGGCAGCGGAAGATGCACGTCGCCGTCGCCATGCGGCGTGGACAGCACGAAATGGGTGCCATCGATGCGCTCCTCGACGATATCCGCACCAATGTCCGCACGGTGGCTGAGCGCATAGCGCAGGATGCGGCGCGACCCGGCGAGGTTGGCGAAGAAGCCCGCGAAGCGCTCGTCGTCGGCATTCACGATGGCCACGCCGTCCGGGGGAAGCGACCGGTACAGTGCGCCCTTGGTTTCGGCGACGCCTTCGATCGTGCCCATCCGCTCAAGGTGCGCCGCCGCGATGGAATTGACGAGACCGATATCGGGCCGTGCGATGGCGGCCAGGTAGTCGATGTCGCCGGGCTTGCCTGCGCCCATCTCGAGAACGGCGTAGCGCGTATCCCGCGGCATGGCCAGCAAGGTCAGCGGCATGCCGATCTCGTTGTTGAAGTTGCCGGCATTGACGTGGGTGCGGCCGTGGCGCGACAGGATCGACGCGGTGAGCGTCTTCACTGTGGTCTTGCCGTTCGAGCCCGTGATGCCGATGACGCGCACGTCGCTCTGGGCGCGCACCGCGCTCGCGAGGTCGCCCAGGGCAAGCTGGGTATCGTCGACAATCACCTGCGGAATGGCCACATCCACGGGACGGGTCACCAGCGCGCCGGCAGCGCCCCGTTCGCGCGCGACGGCGACGAAATCGTGCGCGTCGACGCGCTCACCCGGCAGGGCCACGAACAGGTCGTCGGGCTTCAGCGTGCGGGTATCGATGGAAAAGCCGGTGACCTCGACGTCGGCGCCCTGGAGGCGGCCTCGGGTCCAGAGGGCGACGGCGGACAGGCGCATCATGCGCGGGCTCCCTTCTTGCTCGATGCCATCGCCTCGGCGGCGACGGCGAGATCGTCGAAGGGACGCTTGCCCTCCGGGCCTTCCTGGTAGGTTTCGTGACCCTTGCCGGCGATCAGCACGACGTCGTCGGCCTTCGCATCGGCGATGGCCAGGGCGATGGCCTGGGCCCGATCGCGCTCGATCGTCACGACGTCGGGGTGGCTGAAGCCGGCGACGATCTGCGCGACGATGGCGTCGCCGTCTTCGGTGCGCGGATTGTCGTCTGTGACGATGACCACGTCGGCCAGGCGTTCGGCGATGGCAGCCATCAACGGACGCTTGCCCTGGTCGCGGTCGCCACCGGCGCCGAACACGCAGATGAGGCGACCTTTCGTGTGCGAACGCAGCGCCAGCAGCGCTTGCTTCAGCGAATCGGGCGTATGCGAGTAGTCGACCACCACGAGCGGCTTGCGGCCATCGCCGCCCAGCCGGCTCATGCGGCCATTCACCGGTTCCAGCGATTCGAGCGCGGCATGGATGCGGTCGAACGGCTCGCCCAGCGCCCCGAGGACGGCGGCCACGGCAAGCAGGTTGTGCACGTTGAAACGGCCGAGCAGCGCACTGCGAACGGTGCGCATGCCCCACGGCGTGATCAGGTTGAACGACAGGCCTTTCGCCGACGTCACGACGATGTCGGCGCGGATCTCCGCGTCTTTCTCCGTGCTGTCGGTCGCCATGGACGTGCGCAGCTTCGCCACGTGCTCGGAAAGTCCCTTGGCCAGCTTCAAGCCGAACGGATCGTCGACGTTCACGACGGCGGCGCGCAGGCCTTCGAACGCGAAGAGCTTCGCCTTGGCCGCGCCGTACGCTTCCATCGTGCCGTGATAGTCGAGGTGGTCGCGCGTGAGGTTGGTGAACACTGCTACGTCGAAGGCGACGCCGTTCACGCGCCCCTGCTCCAGCGCGTGCGAGGAGACTTCCATGGCCACGTGCGTGGCACCGGCGTCGCGGAACTCGCCGAGCAGCGCCTGCATGCTGATGGCATCCGGCGTGGTGCGCTCGCCCTCGGCGATCGCGCCATGCATGCCCGCACCGAGCGTGCCGATCGTGGCCGGCTTGCGACCGAGGAAGGCCAGCGCCTGCGCGACGAGCTGCACGGTGGAGGTCTTGCCGTTGGTGCCGGTGACGCCGACGATGTCGAGCGCGTCCGACGGATCGCCGAAAAAGCGCGCCGCCATCGGGCCTGCCTTCTCGCGCAACCCTTCCACCGTGATGACCGGCACGCCGGCGTCGCCCTCGGCGAACGGCGGCTCGGCCAGGATCGCGGCGGCACCCTGGGCAACGGCCTTGGCGGCGAAATCGATGCCATGGCCCTTCGTGCCCCGCAGCGCGACGAACGCGTTGCCGGACGCGATGTCGCGCGAGTCGAGGCTGAGGCCCGAAACGACGATATCGCCGGCGCTGGAAGCATCGGCGAATCCGTCGAGCAGGTCGGCGAGCCGCATGGTCATGGGACCACCTCTTCCGCCGCGCTGTCGTCCGCCTGTGGCGGTGGCGCGTTGCTCGTGCCGATCAGCCCACCCTGGCTCGGTCCACCCGCGTACCAGCGGCCGACGTTGTCCGGTGGGATGTCGAGCAGGCGCACGGCGCCGGTCATGACCTGGGCAAAGGCGGGGCCCGCGACCGAGCCGCCGTAGTAGCGGCCGCCTTTCGGATCGTTGATGACCACCACCGTGACGAGGCGCGGCGCACTCGCCGGGATCATGCCGACGAAAAGCGAGATGTAGTTGTTCGAGTAGTAGCCGCCGACCGAATTCTTGTGCGAGGTGCCGGTCTTGCCGGCCACGCTGTAGTTGGCGACGGAGGCGAAGCCGTAACCGGTGCCGCCCGGCGCCACCACCGTTTCGAGCATGCGTACGAGCTCGTGCGCCACTTCAGGAGTCACGACCTGGTTGGGCGGATTGTCGGCGCCCTTGATGAAGCTCGGCGCCCGCAGGGCACCGCCGTTGGCGATCGCCGCGTAGCCGCTGGCCAGCTGCAACGGCGTCAGGTTGAGGTTGTAGCCGTAGGCGAGGCGCGATTTCTCGATCGGCTTCCAGGTGCGTCCCACCGGCAGGTAGCCGGCGGCCTCGCCCGGGAAGCCGCTGCCCGTGCTGTTGCCGAGGCCGAAGGATTTGTACACGCCGTAGAGGAAGTCGGTGTCCAGGGTCATCGCGATCTTGGCCGCGCCGACGTTCGACGACTTCGTGATGACGCCGGTCGGCGTGAGCGTGCCCCAGTTGTGCGTATCGCGCACCGGATGGCCACCGATCATCCAGGTGCCGGGCGAGGTCTCGATCAGCGGCGCCGTGGGCGTGTATTTGCCGCTCGTGAGGGCCGCAGCCATCGTGAAGGCCTTCATCGTCGAACCCGGCTCGACCACGTCGGTGACCGCGCGGTTGCGCCGCTCGGACGGCGTGCTGCCGCGCACCGCGTTTGGGTTGAACGACGGCAGGTTCGCCATCGCCAGCACTTCGCCGGTATGCACGTCCATCATGACGATGGAACCCGAATCGGCCTTGTTCTTATCCAGCGTGTCCTTCAGTGCGCTGTACGCGAGGTACTGGATGCGGCGGTCGATCGACAGGGTGATGTCGCGGCCCGGCTGCGGCTCGCGCACCAGTTCCACGTCTTCGACCACATGGCCCATGCGATCGCGGATCACGCGCTTCGCACCGGGCTTGCCGGCCAGCCACTCGTCAAACGCCAGTTCCAGGCCCTCCTGGCCGTGGTCGTCGATGTTGGTGAAGCCGAGGATATGGCTGTTCACCGCGCCCGACGGGTAGTAACGGCGATATTCGCGTTGCGCCGCGATGCCCGGAATCTTCAGGTCGACGATGGCTTGCGCGTCTTCCGGCCGCATCTGGCGCGCGATGTACATGAATTCCTTATCGGCACGCTGGGCGATCTTCTGCTTCAGATCGTCGGCGTCGACGTGCAGGGCCTTTGCGAGTTCCGGGATGCGATCCTCGTTCTCGAGCACTTCCGGCGGATTCGCCCAGATCGACGCCACCGGCGTGGATACCGCCAGCGGCTCGCCGTTGCGGTCGAAGATGGTGCCGCGCGATACCGCGATGGGCATCTCACGCAGGAAACGCGCGTCGCCCTGGTCCTGGTAGAACTGCTTGCGCACCACCTGGAGGTCGAACGCGCGCACGACCAGACCGGACGCCGCCACGCAGAGGAGCGCGACCACCACCGTCATGCGCTTGCGCGGGCTGGGGCCCTGGCCGCGGCGGCGGCTGGGCACCACGGGTTTACCGTAGCGCGCCTTCATCGACGCACCAACTGGATGTCCTGCGGCTTCGGCGTGAACATGCCGAGCTTGCCGCGGGCTTCGGCATCGATGCGCGCGGGCTCGGCGTAGGTCGCCTGTTCCAGTTCGAGGCGGCCGTATTCCACGCCCAGATCGTCCTTCTGCGTCTGCAGGCGCGAGAGTTCGACGAACAGCACGCGGCTTTCGTGGCGCGTCCACACCACACCGATCGCGCTGGCAATGACCGCCAGCAGCAGGATCGAGAGGCAGATGGCGCCGAAGACCTTCATGCGACCTTCTCCGCGATGCGCAGCACGGCCGAGCGCGCGCGGGGATTCCGCGCCACTTCCGCATCGGAAGGAAAGATCGCCTTGCCGACCGGCTTGAGACGGGCGGCCTTGGCTTCCGCCGGCGGCGCGCGCCGGCTGCCTTGCACACGGCCTTCGTGACCGCGGATGAACTGCTTGACGGTGCGGTCTTCCAGCGAGTGGAAGCTGATCACGGCGAGGCGGCCGCCCACCTTGAGCAATTCCAGGGCGGCAGCGAGGCCGCGCTCCACGGATTCCAGTTCGGCGTTCACGCGGATGCGCAGGGCCTGGAAGGTGCGGGTGGCGGGATTCTTGCCCGGTTCGCGGCGGCCCACGCAACGGGCGACCAGCTCGGCGAGTTCGCCGGTACGCAGGATGGGCGCGGTGGCACGGCGCTCCACGATGGCCTTGGCAATGCGGCGGCTGAAGCGCTCTTCACCGAAGGTCCAGAGCACGTCGGCGATGTCCGCCTCGTCGGCCTCGGCGAGAAAATCGGCGGCACTGATGCCGCGCGTGGTGTCCATGCGCATATCGAGCGGCGCATCGGCCATGAAGCTGAAACCGCGGCTAGCGTCATCCAGCTGCGGCGAGGACACGCCCAGATCGAGCAGGATGCCGTCGAGGCCACCTTCGAGGGCGGCCCATTCGCCCATGGTGGCGAAGTTGTCGTGGCGCAGCGACACGCGCGGATCGGTGGCGAGGCCCGCTTCGGCGACGGCAATGGCCGTGGGATCGCGATCCATGAGGAACAGGCGACCTTCGGCTGAAAGGCGGGCAAGGATCGCCCGCGCATGCCCGCCGCGGCCGAAAGTCCCATCGAGGTAGCGCCCGTTCTCGCGCAAGGCGAGGCCCTCCAACACTTCGTCGAGCATCACAGGGATGTGCGCATCGCGCCCCGCCATCGCCACATCCCGCTCCCGTTCCACCGAAAACCTCTGAATTAGTTCGTCGTCACAACCGCAGTTCCGCCATGTCGTCGCTGATCTCGTCCTCGCCGATCGTCTGGCGGATCTTCGCGAGGTGGGCCTGTTCGCTCCAAAGCTCGAACTTGTTGCCCATACCCAGGAGGACGGCTTTCTTTTCTATCCCGGCAGCCGCGCGCTGACTGGCCGGCAGGAGGATGCGCGCGGCCCCGTCGGGTTCGACGATGGCCGCCGCGCCCACCAGCTTCATCTGCAAGGCACGGTGGACGGCCTTGACGCTCGGAAGCGCGTTGACCTGGTCGCGAACCTGTTCCCATTCCGCGTACGGAAAGATCCAGAGGCACCCGGTTTCGAAGGGGTTGTAGGTGACCACCAAACGGTTCTTGCAGGCGTCAGCCACGGCGTCCCGATACGAAGTCGGGATCGTCAGACGACCCTTGTCGTCGACCGTGATGGCTGTCTCGCCTTGGAACATGTCTGCTGGTTGCCCCACCAAATCCCACGATTTCTCACCGGGGCCCACGATAGTCTCGCGCCCTGAGACTGTCAAGGAAATTTTTCTTGTGAATCAAAGAGAAAGGACAGCTTGATCACTATTTCCAGCCATTTCTGAGGAACTGGTGGAAGGTGATTGAATCGTGGGGAGTTTTTGCGACGGACTTCGTGTTTTCAGCGGTACGAAAACGCCTGGGACTGAATCGGCATTCATTCGCAGGCGACTGCGGGAGCCGCCATGGCGGCGAGGAGCCGACGGAACGAGGAAGCCGCGAGGCAAGCAGCTCTGGCCGCCATGGCGGCTCCTACACAAAAGCCGCGGCGCCCCGGAAACGGGACGCCGCGGTGCTTTGCAGAAGAAAAAGGAGTCGGCCTGTAAGCCGGGTTCTGTGCGTCTTGCGACGTGACAGTCATTCTTCTCGGCCTGGCGTCGCCGCCAGGCTCTAGCAACCTACCCGGGAACGACGCGGGCCGCGTCATGGTTCCCTTATTTGGTCTTGCTCCGGGTGGGGTTTACCGTGCCGTGCGACGTTAGCCCCGCACGCGGTGCGCTCTTACCGCACCCTTTCACCCTTACCTGATCCCCTTTCGGGGCCATCGGCGGTCTGCTCTCTGTTGCACTGGCCGTCAGCTCACGCTGCCCAGGCGTTACCTGGCACCCTGCCCTGTGGAGCCCGGACTTTCCTCGACGCGCACGAGGCGCGACGCGACTGTCCGGCCGACTCCATGGGGAAGTATAGCCCCATCCCCTACAATCCCCACCCCCGCCCCGAAAATCCCCGACCCCATGCCCAACACCCGTCCCGGCATCCTCCATGTCGTCGCCACCCCCATCGGGCATCGCGACGACATCGGTGCGCGCGCCGTCGAGACCTTGCGGCGGGTGAAAGTAATCGCCGCGGAAGACACCCGGCATACGCGTCCTCTCCTCCAGCACCTTGGCATCGACACGCCACTGGTGGCGCTGCACGACCACAACGAGCGCACCGCGGTCGATGGCCTCGTGGAGCGCCTGCGCGGCGGCGACGACGTCGCGCTCGTATCCGATGCGGGCACTCCGCTGATCAGCGACCCCGGCTTCCGGCTCGTCCGGGCGGCGCGCGCCGCCGGCCTCCGGGTGAGTCCCGTGCCCGGTCCCAGCGCCGTGGTCGCGGCGCTCTCCGTCGCCGGCCTGCCCAGCGACCGGTTCGTCTTCGAAGGCTTCCTACCCGCGAAGCCCGGAGCGCGCCGGGCGCGGCTGGGCGAACTGGCGGGCGAAGCGCGCACGCTCATCTTCTACGAGTCGTCGCATCGCATCCTGGAATCGCTCCAGGACATGCGCGATACCTTCGGCGCCGATCGCGAGGCCGTCGTCGCACGGGAACTCACCAAGATGTTCGAGACCGTGCTCGATGGCACCCTCGAAGCGCTGGCCGGCACGGTGGCCGACGATCCCAACCAGCAGAAGGGCGAGTTCGTGGTGATGGTCGCCGGAAGGGAAGCCGGGGAAGACGAGCGCCTCGCCGAAGGGCTGCGCGTCTTTGCCATCCTCAAGGACGAACTGCCGCCCGCCAAAGCGGCGAAGCTCGCGGCGGCGATCACCGGGGCGCCACGCAAGGCGCTCTATGGCGCCTGAGACGGCCCGACTCATGTGGGAGCCGCTTCAGCGGCGATCCCGCGGCAGCGGGCAAGCCTGAGGCGAGCACTCATCGCCGCTGAAGCGGCTCCCACACAAAGCGGGTTCCGCCTCACGCCGGCCTCGCGAATCGATGGGCTATGATCCGGACGTTTCGGTGCCGAAAGGCGCCCGTGCAGCCAAGGAACATCACCCGATGCGATCGATCCGTGCGGCCACCCTCGGCCTCCTGCTTTCCGCCGGCCTTGCCGGCTGCGTAACCCAGGGCGGCGTGCAGCATGGCGCGCCGCCGTCCGGCGCCGCCACGCAGGCGGCCCAGGCCCTCTACACGAAAGGCCAGTTCGACCAGGCTGCCCAGGCCTACCTCGCCCTGGCCGACCAGGACGGCAGCCATCGCGATTACTACAAGCTGCTGGCCGCCGAGGCATACCGCCAGGAAGGCGCCCTCGATCGCGCCGCACCGGTCGTGGCCGACATTCGCCGTTCGCGCCTGGAGGGCGAAGACGCCCTGCGCTTCGACGCGCTGCGCGCCGAGATCGCCCTGAAGAACAACGACGCGAAAACGGCGCTGTCGCTCACCGGCAAGCCTGCCGCGCGCGTGTCGCCGCAGATCGACCAGCGGCTTGCCGAACTCCGGGCGCGTGCGCAAGCGGCGGCCGGCGATCCCTGGAGTGCCGCCCAGACCCGCATCGAACTCGACCGCCAGTTGCGCGGTGTCGACCGCGAGCAGAACCGCAAGGAAATCCTCGCCCTGCTCACCGGCCTCGGTGCGCAGCCCCTTGCCGAGCGCGGCAGTTCCCTGCCGGCGAACGATCCCATGAAGCCCTGGGTCGTCGAGGCGCAGGCCCAGCTCGGCAACGTGAACCGCGCACCCGCCGTGCTCGACCAGGCCGTGGGCACGGTCACTGGCGACAAGGGCGTCCGCGAGGGTTACAAGGTGCCTGGCAAGGTCGCCCTGCTGCTCCCGTTGTCCGGCCCCCTAGCCGGTGCGGGCGCCGCGATCCGCGACGGGTTCTTCGCGAACTACCTCGAAGCGGCGCACACGGGTGCACCGCGACCGGACATCGCCGTGTACGACTCCGGCAACGATGCGCAGCACGCCGTCGCCGCCTACGACAAGGCCGTGGCCGAGGGTGCCCGCTTTGTCGTCGGCCCGCTCAATCGCGACGGCGTTTCGGCCATCTTCGCGAAGGGCGCACTTCCCGCACCGATGCTCACGCTGAACTATCCGAACGACAACAGAAACCTGCCGCCGGCGGGTGCCAACGAGTTCGGCCTGCTTCCCGAAACCGAGGGCGCGCAGGCCGCCGACCATATGGCAGACCGCGGCTTGCGGACCGCCACGCTGATCGTTTCCACCGACGATTTCGCGCGCCGCGCGGGCAACGCATTCAAGGCCGAGTGGCAGGCGCGCGGCGGTACCCTGGCAAGCCAGGTCACGCTCGACGCGAACAGCATCGATTTCGCTTCGCAGCTGTCCGAACCGGTGGGCCAGGACCCGGCCACCAGCGGCGTCTTCATCAGCATGAAGCCGCAGCAGGCCCGCCTTCTCCTTCCGCAGTTGCGCCTCGCGAAGAACACCCTTCCGGTGTTCGCCACCTCGCACGTCTATGCGGGCGGCGACGACCCGACGGCCGACCGCGACCTCGAGGGCGTGGAATTCTGCGACGCACCGTGGCTGTTCGACGCGCAGTCGGGCCTGCCCCGCCGTGCCTCGCTTACCGACGCGCTGCCGGCAACGAAGGGCGTGAGCGGGCGCCTGTTCGCCTTCGGCATGGACGCCTGGGGCCTGGTTCCGTACATCGACTGGATGCGCGGCCATCCCGGCAGCTACCTGCCCGGCGCCACGGGCCAACTGGTCGCGGACGAATTCGGACGCGTGCGCCGCGTACTCATCTGGGCGCGTTTCGCCGACGGCGTGGCCCGTCCGGTCGCGGGTAGCCTCGAACTCGAAGCGCCCGCCACGGCCCCGAACGTCGAGAGCGGCGGCGGCTGATCCCGAGGGCGCGAACAGGGAGTGTTCGCATGGCCCCACCCACGAAGAAAACCACACCGCGCCGCGCCACCGGCAACCGGTTCGAGGCGCAGGCGCGGGAGTTCCTCGAGTCGCGCGGGCTACGGCTTGTGCGGGCCAATTTCCTCTGCCGCCATGGCGAGATCGACCTGGTGATGCGCGACGGCGAAACCCTCGTCTTCGTCGAGGTCCGCTATCGCCGCGACGGAGCCTTCGGCGGGCCGCTGGCCTCGGTGACCATGGCCAAGCGGCGCAAGCTGATCAGCGCGGCGCACCTGTGGATGGCGTGGCATCCGCACGACGCGCGGCGGCCCAGCCGCTTCGACGTGCTGGCATTCGAAGGCGACGACATGGAGTGGGTCCGCGGCGCCTTCGAGGCGTGAGGGAGTGACACTCCCCCGCTTTACCGCTCCGTTGGCTTCTCGCCGCTATAGCGGCTCCCACAGAGGAAATCCTCGCGGCGCATCCGCGCCAGTTCCGCCACGGCGCCCACCGTGATGTCCGGCGGGGTTTCTTCCAGGTCCTTGCCCGCGGCGGCGGCATAGTGGCCCTGGCGAACGAACACCGTGGTCACCTTGTCGCCCAGCAGCTTCTTCATCGCGACGAGGATGCGCGGCTTGTCGTCCACCATCACGTAGTGGTCCGCCGGGTAGCGCGCCCGGATGTCGTCGAGCATGTCTTCCTTGTGCACGTAGATGAGCACGTCCTCTTCGAACACCTCCCACAGTCCCGCCCGACGGATCTTCCGGGGCTGGAACACGGTGTCGCCGTCGGACAGGATGACTGGGCGCCCCATGCTGCGCAGGTGTGCGATCGTCTCGGGCACGCCCGGGAACCGGCGCTCGTCGAACGGGTAATCGAGCAGGAAGAACGACAGACGCAGGTAGGCCGGATCGCCGCCCTTGCCGCGCAAACGCTGCAGGGCGCCGAGGTAGTCCGCATACCCCACGTCGGCGCGGATCTGCGTGTCGACCGCCGCGTATCGGGCCGGGCCCTCCAGGCCTAGCTCCAACTCAAGCTGCGCGGCGAGGTCGGTGCTGAATCGATCATTGTCGATCAGTGTGTTGTCGACGTCGAAAAGGAAAACGATAGGGTCTTTGGCCGGCACGGATCAGGCCACCTTCGCTTCGCTGGCGAACGCCGCCAGGGCGGCCGCCAGCCGCTCGAGGCCTTCCGCGGTCTCCTCGTCGGAAATGGTCAGGGGCGGCACGATGCGCAGCACATCGGGCCCCGCCTGCAGGATGAGCAAGCCGTGCGCGGCGGCGAGGTCGAGAATCTCGCCAGCGCGCCCCTTGTACAGCGTGTCCAGCACCGCGCCGATCATGAGGCCGCGGCCGCGTACCTCGGAAAACAGGTGCAGTTCGTGGTTGATCTTCGCGAGGCCCGCACGAATGTCGTTGCCCTGCCGCTCCACGTTGAGCAGCACGGCCGGCGAGGCGATCTTCTCCAGGGCCACGCGCGCCACGGCGGCGGCCATCGGATTGCCGCCGAAGGTCGTTCCGTGCGCGCCGAACTGCATCACGTCGGCCACCTTCGGCCCGACCAGCATGGCGCCGATCGGGAAACCGGCGCCCAGGGCTTTGGCGAGGGTGACGATGTCCGGCGTGACGTGGTCATGCGTGTGCGCGAACAGCGTGCCGGTGCGGCCCATGCCGCACTGGATCTCGTCGAGCACCATCAGCGCGCCATGCGCGTCGCAGAGCTCCCGCACCTTCTTGAGGAAGCCCGGCTCGGCCGGCATCACGCCGCCCTCCCCCTGCACGGGCTCCAGCATGACGGCCGCCACGCCGCCCTGCGCGAATGCCTCTTCCAGCGCCGCGGGATCGTTGAAAGGCACGTAGCGGAAGCCGCCGGGCAACGGTTCGTAGCCCTCCTGGTACTTCGGCTGCGCCGTGGCGGTGACAGCGGCCAGAGTGCGGCCGTGGAAGGAACCGGTGAAGGTGACGATCACGCGCTGCTCGGGCGATCTGCCTTGCGAGGCGGCCCACTTGCGCACGAGCTTGATGGCGGCCTCGTTGGCCTCCGTACCCGAATTGCACAGGAAAACGCGCTCTGCGAACGGCGCGTGGTCCACGAGTTCGGCGGCAAGCCGTAACGGCGGCTCGGAGTAGAACACGTTGCTGGCATGCCAGAGCTTGTGCGCCTGTGCCACCAGGGCATCGACCAGGTCGGGGTCCTGATGGCCCAGCGCGTTCACGGCGATGCCCGCGCCGAAGTCGAGGTAATCGCGGCCTTCCGTATCCCACACCCGGGCGCCCTTGCCGTGGTCGAGCACGACGTCGCGCGGCCGGTAGACGGAAAGCCAGTAACGCTTGCCCAGGGCGATGAGATCGGACGGTTCGGCAGGGTGCGACGACGACATGACTTGCGACTCCGGTTAGGAGGGGCATCGTACTAAGGCGCGGGATGTGCCGACAACGCATGCGATGTACCGCGCCTGCAACGTCCTGTTACAGATCGCTACACGGGCTGAACGGCGCCGCCGGCAGCGGCACGGGGAAAATCCTTGCGAATCAAAGAAGCGCCCCGTGGCACGGCGCTTGCTCCCCCTGGGAACAAGGCCCTGTGAAGCCGCGTGGTTCGTTCGCCCGACGACCCTGCCAAGCCGGACGACGAATGGGAACTCCCGGTCCTCCCAGAGGACCGGGAGTTTTCTTTTCCGCGCATGCGTGGGAGGCGGCGCCTTATCGAAGCTGATCGAGGGCCAGTTGATGCTTCTTGCAGAGACGGTAGACCGTGACGCGGGACACGCGCAGGCGGCGGGCGCATTCGCTGATGTTGAACGCGCTCGCGCGCAGGCAGTCCACGATGGCCTCGCGTTCGGCAGACGTGCGCGCGCTTCCCAGGCTGTCCCGGTCGCCGCTGGGGCTGTCCGCGCTCAGCTCCAGGTCGTCGGGCGTGATGAGCGCGTCGTCCGCGATCACCGCCGCGCGCTGCACCCGGTTCATCAGTTCGCGCACGTTGCCCGGCCAGGAAAAAGCGTTGAGTGCCTTGCGCGCGCTGGTGCTGAAGGCGCGAGCCCGGGTGCCGTAGCTTTCCCGGAACACGTCGAGGAAATGCTGCGCCAGCAGTTCGATATCGCCCGTGCGCTCACGCAAGGGCGGCATGCGCAACCGCAACACATTCAGGCGATAGAACAGATCTTCGCGGAAGCGGCCTTGCGCCACGGCCTTCTCCAGGTCGACGTGAGTCGCGGCGAGCACGCGCACGTCCACTTTGATCGACTGGCAGCTCCCGATCCGCTCGATCGTCCCCTCTTGCAGCACACGCAGGAGATTCGTCTGCGCGTCCAACGGCAGGTCGCCGATCTCGTCGAGGAAGACGGTGCCGCCATCCGCCGATTCGAAATGGCCGATACGCCGTGCCGTTGCACCGGTGAACGCACCGCGCTCGTGCCCGAAGAGTTCGGATTGCACGAGGTTCGCGGGCAATGCGCCGCAGTTGATCGCCGCGAACGGCTTTCCATTTCTCGGCGACAGCTGGTGCAGCGCGCGCGCCGCCATCTCCTTTCCCGTACCGGTTTCGCCGGTGATCAGCAGCGGCAGTTCCACAGGCGCGAACTTGCGGATGTTCTGCGACAGCGCACGTATGGCGGGACTGTTCCCGGTCAGCAGGCTCGGCGCATCGTCGTCGTGGGCCATGGGGGCGTCGCCAGGCACGCGGGACAGCGCCTGACGCAGCGCACCGAGCGACGACGGGCCTTCGATGATTTCGAACGCGTGGGGCAACACGTTGCGTATGGACGGATCGGTCGCCTTCGTCTGCTCTCCGGTAAGACCGATCCAGGCCATGCCGGGATGGCTCTGACGAAGATCGTCGAGGATGCGCACGGCAGCCTGCGCCTTCGTGCGCAGGTCCACCACCGCGATGGCGTCGTCGCCGCACTCGGGAAGCTCGGCACCGTTTCTCGCGGGATCGGCGACGAACGTGCGCCATCCCGCACGGATCAGTCCGAAGTGTTCTTCAACGCTCGGTCTTCCAATCCAAACGACGCAACGACCCGTCGATTCCCCGCGCGACATGCCCGCTCCTCACCCAGTCTCGTGGCCTGCTGTCAGCTTCGCGGGTTCGGCTCCGGACCCGCCGCCGGCACCCCTGCAGGCCGGCAAGCCCCACTCGCCGTTCCTTGCTAGAAGGAACGACGGCGCCGACGTTATACCCCGACACAGCACGCGGCCATACACCAAACGGGCTAGCCCCCTTCACGCCGTTCATTACTTGCCGCGATAGCTATAAAAACAGGTCGGGAAGCAGCGGGTTGCCGGGAACGACGGCATAACGGTCGAAATCGCGCATTCCGCCTTCGCGCAGCACGTCTTCGTCGATGAAGAACCGGCCCGTCGTTTCGCGTGAGGGCTTCGTGAGGATGGCATGGGCCGCGTCGGCCACGATCTCCGGCTTGCGGCAGTTTTCAGCTTTCACCGTGTCGCCCAGCATGGCGATGGCGGCCGTGGCGATGACCGTTCTTGGCCACAGGGCATTGACGGCGATACCCAGCGGCGCGAATTCGGGCGCCATGCCGAGCACGCAGTGGCTCATGCCGAACTTGGCGATGGTGTACGCCACGTGCGGCGCGTACCAGCGCGGATCGATGCTCGGCGGCGGCGAGAGCATGAGCACGTGCGGATTCGCCGCCTGTTTCAGGAACGGCAGGCAGGCCTGGGTGGTGAGGAACGTGCCGCGCGTGTTCACTTCGTGCATGAGGTCGAAGCGTTTCATCGGCGTGCCCTCGACGCCGGCGAGCCAGATCGCGCTGGCGTTGTTCACGACGATGTCGATGCCGCCGAAGCGCTCCGCCGCGGTGGCCGCCGCCATGCGTACTTCGGACTCCTCGCGGATGTCGACCTTGAGCGGCAACGCGGTACCGCCCGCGGCTTCGATGTCGGCCGCGGCGCTGTGGATCGTGCCCGGGAGACGCGGGTTGGGCACGTTGCTCTTGGCGGCGATGACGATGTTCGCCCCGTCGCGTGCGGCGCGCAGCGCGATGGCGAGGCCGATGCCGCGCGACGCGCCGGTGATGAACAGGGTTTTGCCGGCGAGCGTGCTCATGGGTGGCTTTGCCTCAGGCGCGCTGGAAGCGCGGAAGGATGTCGCGCAACTCGGCGAGGCGCTGCAGCGGATCGTCGAGTTCGAGCATGTGCTGGCACTCGTTCGCGTCGAGCGGAAGCAGTTCGGACAGGCGGAAGCCGACCCAGCTGGCGTCGTCGGACCGCACCGCAACCTCGTGCCGCCACGGCGGCATCATCTGCTCGGCGAGACGCTCGAGGATCGTCGCCAGCAAGCCGAACTCGGCCGGTAGCGGCAGCGCATCCTCTTCCGGCCAGGTAACGATGTCGCCGCGGACTTGACCGTCCGAACGCACTCGCGTGCGCGTCACACGAAAGCGCAGGCCGCCTTCGGCGACGATGCCGAGCAGGCCATCCTCGCGCGTGTGGAAATCGGTGATGGTGGCGAGCGTACCCACGGCGGCGGGGACGGCGGGCTGCCCGGCCTCGCGGCCTTCGAGGATCATGCACACGCCGAAGGCTCGCCCGGTGCGCGCGCATTCGCGCACGAGGTCGATGTAGCGGGGCTCGAAGATACGCAGTTGCAGGTGACCGCCCGGAAAGAGGACGTTCGACAAAGGGAACAGCGGAAGGTCGAGGGCGGGCGTCGTCGCGGCCATGCCCGGCAGTCTAACCCGCGCCCAGCGCCGCGAAGAAGCTGCGGGGCGCGCCTTCGAATCCGCCGTTGGACATGAAGACCACGTGGTCTCCTTCCCGGGCCTCCGCCACCAGGGCGTGCACCAGCGCATCGACGCTGCCGGCCGTGATGCCGCGGCCTCGCAGGGCTGCCGTCACCTTGCCCGCATCCCAGGCCAGTTCGGGGCGATGCAGGAACACCGTGACGTCGGCATCGGCCAGCGAGGGCGCCAGGGCGTCGGCGTGCGCGCCGAGCCGCATCGAATTGGAACGCGGTTCGAGGGCCACGAGAATGCGCGCGTCGCCCACCTTCGCCCGCAACCCGGCCAGGGTGGTGGCAATGGCCGTAGGGTGGTGGGCGAAGTCGTCGTATACGGTCACGCCGCGCGCGGTGCCGAGAACCTCCATGCGCCGCTTCACGCTGGCGAAGCCGGCGAAGGCCGGCAGCAGGGCCACCGGATCGGCACCCGCCGCCGCGGCCGCCGCCAGCGCCGCCAGCGCGTTCATCACGTTGTGCCGGCCGAGCGACCCCCAATGGACGTCGCCCAGGGTCGTTCCGTTACGGCGCACCCGGAAATGGGAACCGTCCGCGGCGAGGAGTTCGGCGCGCCAGTCGCCGGCGTCGATGCCGAAGGTTTCCGCCGGCGTCCACGCTCCCATCGCGAGCACTTCCGCAAGGCGCGCGTCCTCCGCATTCACGATCAGGCGGCCATTGCCCGGCACCGTGCGCACGAGGTGGTGGAACTGCCGCTGGATCGCGGCGATATCGGGGAAGATGTCGGCGTGGTCGTATTCGAGGTTGTTGAGGATCGCGATGCGCGGCCGGTAGTGCACGAACTTCGAGCGCTTGTCGAAGAACGCCGAGTCGTACTCGTCGGCCTCGATGACGAAAGGCCTGCCCTCGCCCCGCCGCGCGGATACGTCGAAATTGCCGGGCACGCCACCAATGAGGAAGCCAGGCGCCTGCCCCG
Organism: Luteibacter sp. SG786; assembly: GCF_011759605.1. Taxonomy (GTDB): domain Bacteria; phylum Pseudomonadota; class Gammaproteobacteria; order Xanthomonadales; family Rhodanobacteraceae; genus Luteibacter. The sequence continues at coordinate 458,589 of NZ_JAAOYX010000003.1, read as the reverse complement.
CCGATTCAAGGAGGTGGGCAAGCAGGCTGGTGGTGGTGGTCTTGCCATGCGTGCCGGCCACGGCCAGGACCTCGCGGCCGACGAGCAGGGTCTCGCCGAGCCACTGTGGCCCGGAGATGTAGCGCATTCCCTCATCGAGCATGTACTCCACGGCCGGGTTGCCGCGGACCATGGCGTTGCCGACCACGACAAGGTCGGGTGCCGGCGTGAGGTGAGCCGCCGTGTAACCCTGCATCAGGCCGATGCCGAGCGCCTCGAGCTGTGTGCTCATGGGCGGATACACATTGGCATCGGAGCCTTCGACCTGCAGGCCGAGTTCCTGCGCAAGGGCGGCGACGCCACCCATGAAGGTGCCGCTGATACCGAGGATATGGACGCGCATGGGTAGGCTCGTGGGGCGTGGCGTCGGAAGGCCCGCCGCAACCGGCGGGCCCCGCGATCAGGCGCTGGCGGCGGACGTGCTTTCGAGCGCGGCCTTGATCCGGGCGGTTACCTCGTCGAGCTCGCCGACGCCGTCCACGACCTTCAGCTTGCCGCGTTTCGCATAGAACTCCGCGACCGGGGCCGTCTGGTCGGCATAGATGGCCAGGCGCTTCTTCACGGTGTCCGGGTTGTCGTCCGGACGGCCTTCCTTGTTGAAGCGCACCACGCAGCGATCGACGATCGCCTCGTTGGGTACCTCGAGCTTGATCACCACGTCGAGCGGCTGGCCGATACGGGCAAGCACGCCGTCGAGCGCTTCGGCCTGGGCCAGGTTGCGCGGGTAGCCGTCGAGGATGAAGCCGGGCTTGGCATCCGGCTGGCCGAGGCGCTCTTCGATGATGCCGAGCATGATGTCGTCGGACAGCAGCTGGCCGGCATCCATGATGCTCTTGGCTTTCTTGCCCAACTCGCTCTCGGCCTTGATCTCCGCGCGCAGGAGATCGCCGGTGGAGATGTGCGGAATGCCCAGGTCCTGCTTCAGGCGGGAGGCCTGGGTGCCCTTGCCGGAACCGGGGGCGCCGAATAGCACGAGTCGCATTGATGCTCCATTTCGCCGGAGAAGCGGGAAAATCCGCTACCGGACACGAGAAAAATGGGTCCCAAGGTAACGGCAGGGGCGCCGCCACGTCAAACTCCCGACACCTTGGCGGTGTAGCGCCCCCCGCCCGCGGGCGCCTTCAAGGCGCGGCGACGCGCGGCGCGCTACGCTGGGCCTTTCGACCACCAGAAGGACCCGAAGCATGGCCGCCGGTAAAATCCTCTACGCCCAGTCGGGTGGCGTTTCCGCCGTCATCAACGCGACCGCCGCGGGCGTGATCGAGACCGCCCGCGACAAGGGCATCCCGGTCTATGCCGCCCGTAACGGCATCCTCGGCGCGCTGCGCGAGGAGCTGATCGACACGACCAAGGAGGCGAAGGCCAACATCGCCGCGCTGAAGCACACGCCCGGCGGCGCGTTCGGCTCCTGCCGCTACAAGCTGAAGTCCCTGGAAGAGAACCGCGCCGAGTACGAGCGGCTGATCGAGGTGTTCAAGACCCACGACATCCGCACCTTCCTCTACAACGGCGGCAACGACTCAGCCGACACGGCCAACAAGGTGTCGAAGATCGGCCAGGCCCTGGGCTACGAGGTGAACTGCATCGGCGTGCCCAAGACGATCGACAACGACTTGGTGGTCACGGACACCTGCCCCGGCTTCGGCTCGGTGGCGAAATACACCGCCATCGCCGTGCGCGAGGCCAGTCTCGACGTGGCGTCCATGATGGACACCTCGACGAAGGTCTTCATCATCGAGGTGATGGGCCGCCATGCCGGCTGGATTGCCGCGGCGGCGGGGCTGGCGGGTGCCGGTGCGGGCGATCCGCCTCACGTGATCCTGTTCCCCGAAAACGTGTTCGATCCCGAAGCCTTCCTCGCCAAGGTGAAGGCCACCGTGGAGAAGGTCGGTTACTGCACGGTCGTGGTCTCGGAAGGCGTGAAGGACAGCGAGGGCAAGTTCCTCGCCGAATCCGGTGCGCGCGACGCCTTCGGCCATGCGCAACTCGGCGGCGCCGCGCCGGTGCTTGCCGCGCTGGTGCGCGAGAAACTCGGGTACAAGTATCACTGGGCGCTGCCCGACTACCTGCAGCGCTCGGCGCGCCACGTTGCCTCCAAGACCGACCTCGACCAGGCCTATGCGGTGGGCAAGAAGGCGGTCGAATACGCCGCCGAGGGGTTGAACGCGGTGATGCCGGTGATCGTGCGCACTTCCGACGAACCGTACAAGTGGAAGATCGAGGCGGCGCCGCTCGACAAGATCGCCAACCACGAAAAGAAGATGCCGAAGAACTTCATCTCGAAGGACGGTTTCGGAATCACGGCGGCGGCACGCCGTTACCTCGCGCCGCTGATCCAGGGCGAAGCCCCGCCGCCCTACGGTCCCGACGGCCTGCCGGTGTACGTCACGCTGAAGAACGCGCCGGTGCCGAGGAAGCTGAAGAAGTTTGCGGTGGGGTGATACGGCTTTGTGTGGGAGCCGCTTCAGCGGCGATCGGTGCTCGCGACAAGCTTGCCCGCTGCCGCGGGATCGCCGGCAGAGCCGGCTCCCACAGGTTCATCGCAAGACAGCATGCATCAGCTTCAGGTCGTGCACGAAGTCGGCGAAGCCGGCTTCGCGCGCGTCGTGGTCGGGGAGGCGCAAGAGGTACGACGGGTGCACCGTCGCCATGGCCCTGCGCCCATCCGGCGTCTCGAGCCATTGCCCACGCTGGGCCATCAGACGGAACGACGAGCCGAACACACCCTGCGCTGCCATGGCGCCCATGCAGACGATGCCGGAGGGCCGGATCCGTTCGATCTCCGCGGCGAGCCAGGGCCGGCATGCGGCCTGCTCCTCGGCGTTCGCGCGCTTGTGCAGGCGCACCTTGCCGCGCGGCTCGAACTTGAAGTGCTTCACGGCGTTGGTGACATAAAGCGCCGACCGGTCGATTCCCGCCTCTTCCAGCGCCCGGTCGAACAGCTTGCCCGCGGGGCCGACGAACGGCTTGCCGGCGAGGTCTTCCTGGTCGCCCGGCTGCTCGCCGATCACCACGATCCGCGCGTCGGACGGGCCGGCACCGAAGACGGTCTGCGTCGCGGGCTTCCACAGGTCGCACGCGCGGCAATCGCGGGCCCGCCTGCGCAACGCGGCGATGCTGCCCTCGGGCGCATCCACCGCCGCCTTCTGCAGGGGCGTCACCTTTTTCTTCGGCACTGTCGGTTGCTTCTCGACCATGGCCTGCATCCTCGGCAGCGCATCGCGCACCAGTTCGGGGATGAGTCGCGCCTCCGGCAGGTTCTTCCAGTACTTCACCGGCATCTCGCGACGCATCGCGTCCACCTTCAGGCGGGCCGGATTGAAGATGCTGGCGTAATAGGTACGCCACAGATCCTCGAGCGCATCTTCCGTCGGCGCGTCCGCGCGATCGGCGCCCGGCCCGATTGCCAGCGTAGCGCCGTCCCAGTGCGCGCTGCGTGATGGCGTCAGCAACGACCAGTGCATGCCGGTGAACCGACGAACGAAGAACGGCGCCACGGCGGGTACGATGTCATGCTCGGGTTCGAACCACGCGACATACACCGTGTCTTCGCCAAGCCGCACTTCGCGAAAGCGCACGAAGGCCTTCATCTTGTGCATGTCGCGGCTCACCTGGCGCGCGCAGGCATGCGCCCATGCCACGTCCCCGTCGGTGGCGATGCGCAGCAGTTCCCTTTCACCGTGCGCGATGCGCCAGAGCATCCGATAGAGCGTGGCGTGGCGACGCGGATCGCGATGCGCGAGCACCGTGCCGGCCAGCCCCAGGAACGCGCGCGGCACGCCCGGAACCGTCGTCCGACGCGGAGGCGGCACGGCGTCGTCGCTTCCGAACAGCCCGCCGCCGGCACCGGCTCGCCATTCGACGTCGGCCGGATCGACGTCCGCAAGCAGTAGGGACCGGGCTTTCGCCCGCCATGCGTCGAGGTCCGACGGGTCGTCCAACGTAACGGCGAGCATCGTCAGCCGAAGAGGTCCGGCTGCGCGGGTTCGCGCAGGTCGCGGCGCAGCAACGGCGTGTCGCGGTCGCCACGAGGCCGGTGATCCACCGTTTCCACGAACGGCGCCACCTTCTTCACCGGCACTCTCAGGCGCACCAGATCGTCGTAACGGACGCGCCGATGCGCGCGCATCGCGATCAGCTTGTCGACCGTCTTCACGCCGAGCCCCGGCACGCGCAGGAGCATCTCCCGCGAGGCGCGGTTCACGTCCACGGGAAACCGTTCGCGGTGGCGCAGCGCCCAGGCCAGCTTCGGATCCATGTCCAGCGACAGCATGCCGTCGTCGCCCGGCGGGGCGATCTCGTCGGCATCGAAGCCGTAGAAGCGCATGAGCCAGTCAGCCTGATAGAGGCGATGTTCGCGCACCAGCGGCGGCGGCTTGAGCGGCAGTATCTTCGAGGCGTCCGGAATCGGACTGAAGGCCGAGTAGTAGACGCGGCGAAGGTGATAGTTGGTGTAGAGATTGGTGCTGGCGGTCAGCACGTCGCGATCGCTGGCGGCATCGGCGCCCACGATCATCTGCGTACTCTGGCCGGCCGGCGCGAATCGCGGCGCCTTCTTTTCCGCCTTCGCCTCATCAATGGACAAACGCAGACGACCCATGGCGCTGCGGATGTCGCCCAGGTCCTTTTCAGGCGCCAGCGACTTGAGGCCGCCTTCCGTGGGCATCTCCACATTGATGCTGAGACGGTCGGCCCATCTGCCCGCGGCGTCGATCAGTTCCGGTGCCGCATCGGGAATGGTCTTCAGGTGGATGTAGCCCGCGAACCGGTGCTCGGTGCGAAGCGTGCGCGCGACACGGACCAGCTGCTCCATCGTGTAATCGGGCGACTGGATGATGCCGGAGGAGAGGAACAGTCCCTCGATGTAGTTGCGGCGGTAGAACGCCAGCGTTAGGTCCACCACTTCCTCGACCGTGAAACGGGCACGGGGCACGTTGCTGCTGCGCCGGTTCACGCAGTACACGCAGTCGTACACGCAGAAGTTCGTCAGCAGGATCTTCAGGAGCGAGATGCAGCGCCCATCGGGTGCATAGGCGTGACAGATGCCCATGCCTTCGGTCGAGCCGATGCCACCGCTCTTCAGGGAGTTCCGGCCCTTTCCGCCGCTCGACGAGCACGACGCGTCGTACTTCGCGGCGTCGGCGAGGATGGCAAGTTTCTCTGTCACGTTCATGGGGACGGCCATGGTGCCAAAAGAGTCCCCGCAGCGCGTGAAGGCCCCTGCCGGGCGGTCTGCGCTTGCGACGACCTCGGTATCATGAGGACCTCGCCCCTGGAACCGCCTCATGGACCTCATCATTCGTCACGCCACGCTTCCCGATGGGCGTTCCGATGTGGATATCGGCATCGACGGCGGGAAGTTCGCCGCGATCCAGCCCGCCCTCCCTGCGAAGGGCGTGGAAGAGATCGACGCGGCCGGCCGTCTCGTCAGCCCGCCGTTCGTCGACACGCACTTCCACATGGACGCCACGTTGTCGCTCGGCCTGCCGCGGCTGAACGCGTCCGGCACGCTGCTGGAAGGCATCGCGCTATGGGGCGAACTGAAACCCCATCTCACCCAGCAGGCGCTGGTGGACCGTGCCATGGCTTATTGCGACATGGCCGTGGCCCAGGGGTTGCTGGCCATCCGCAGCCATGTCGACGTTTGCGACGATCGCCTGCTCGCGACGGAGGCACTGCTCGAAGTGAAGCGCCGCGTGGCGCCTTACCTCCACCTGGAACTGGTGGCATTCCCCCAGGACGGCCTGCTCCGCTCCGCCCGCGCACGCGAAAACCTCGTGCGTGCCCTGGACATGGGCGTCGATGTGGTCGGAGGCATTCCGCACTTCGAACGCACCATGGCGGACGGCGCGGCGTCGATCCGCTGGCTGTGCGAGCTGGCTGCCGAACGCGGACTGCGCGTGGACATGCACTGCGACGAGTCCGACGATCCGATGTCGCGGCACATCGAAACCCTGGCCGCCGAAACGGTGCGCACGGGTTTGCAGGACCGCGTGGCCGGTTCGCATCTCACCTCGATGCACTCGATGGACAACTACTACGTGTCCAAGCTGCTCCCGCTCATCGCGGAAGCCCGGGTACACGCCATCGCCAATCCGCTCATCAACATCACCTTGCAGGGGCGGCACGACACGTATCCGAAGCGACGCGGCATGACCCGCGTGCCGGAACTCATGGACGCCGGTGTCAATGTGGCCTTCGGGCACGACTGCGCCATGGACCCCTGGTACGGCATGGGCAGTGCGGACATGCTCGAGGTTGCCCACATGGGCTTGCACGTGGCCCAGATGACCTCCACGAGCGGCGTCGCCCGCTGCTTCGAGGCCGTCACGACCCACGCCGCACGGGTCCTGGGGTTGGAAGGCTATGGCATCGCGCCCGGACATCGCGCCGACTTCGTGCTGCTGCAGGCGGGCGACGTGCACGAGGCAATCCGACTGAGGGCGGCCCGCCTCCTGGTGGTGCGCGAAGGCCGCGTCCTGGCCCGCTCGCCGGAGCGGCACACCCGCCTGAGCCTGCCGGAACGCCCCTCGGAACTGACGCTGGAATTCCGGCCGGGCTCCATTTCCTGAACCGGCCGGTTCAATAGCTGTCGCAACAATGAACGCTTTCGTGGAGCTTTCGTTTCGTAGGACTTCACGTTCAGCCTTCCCTTCCTAGCATCCGAACTGCCGATCGGCCGCACGAAATCGCGGCACAGCGATCGCACTGGGAGACTGGGACATGAAAACGATGCTGCGTACCGCCTTTGCCGCCATTGCGCTGGTCGCCACCACGGCGGCTTTCGCGGACGACCGCCACGGTCACGGTCATGACCGCGGCCGGTACGACCACGACTACCGCCATGACAACGGCCGCTGGCGCCACGACAACGGCTGGCATGGGCATCGTCCGCCGCCGCCTCCGCCGCGTCACTACGAGCATGGGTACTACCATCGCCCGCCCCCGCACTACTACGGCCCGCCGCCGCGTTACTACCAGCGTTGGGGCCATTGGGAGCGCGGCCACCGTTATTACGGCCGCCCTGTGGTCGTCTACGACTACGGCAGCTACCGCCTGCGCCCACCGCCGCGCGGTTACCACTGGGTCCGCGACAACAGCGACTTCCTTCTTGTCGCCATCGCCACCGGCGTGATCCTCGACATCGCCACTCGTTAAAGGCATGTGCCACGGTAGTCGGTAGCGATACCGGTACCGACTACCGAATTGGCGCAATGACTTGCGCAGCGCACAACACCAATCCGTGCCTGCCCTGCCTATACTCGGACCGGGCCCCATGTTGGGCTCCTACAATCCGGGGAGGCTTCGATGCTGCAACAGTACGGTTTATGGATCGCGCTGGCATGTGCGGTCGTCGCGATTCTGTACGGCGCGTTTTCGGTCAGCTGGGTTCTGGCGAGATCGCCGGGCAACGAACGCATGCAGGAGATTGCCGCCGCCATCCAGGAAGGCGCCCGCGCTTACCTCAACCGCCAGTACGCCACCATCGGCGTGGTCGGCATCGTACTTTTCCTGCTCATCGGTATCTTCCTCGACTGGGGCACCGCCATCGGCTTCGCGCTGGGGGCGCTGTTGTCGGGAGCCGCCGGTTACATCGGCATGAACGTTTCGGTTCGTGCCAACGTTCGTACCGCGGAGGCCGCCAGGAGCGGCCTTTCTTCTGCCCTCGCCGTGGCCTTCAGAGGCGGTGCCATCACCGGCATGCTCGTAGTGGGCCTGGGCCTGCTCGGCGTCGCCGGCTACTACGGCGTGCTGACCCACATGGGCTACGAGCAGGGGCATGTGCTGCACGCCCTCGTGGGCCTGGCGTTCGGCTCGTCGCTCATCAGCATCTTCGCCCGTCTGGGCGGCGGCATCTTCACCAAGGGAGCCGATGTGGGAGCCGACCTGGTCGGCAAGGTGGAAGCGGGCATTCCCGAAGACGACCCGCGCAACCCGGCGGTGATCGCGGACAACGTGGGCGACAACGTCGGCGACTGCGCCGGCATGGCCGCCGACCTGTTCGAAACCTACGCCGTGACCCTCATCGCCACGATGCTGCTGGGCGGCGTGATGGCCACCGTGGTCGGACCGAACGGCGTTCTCTACCCGCTGGTGCTCGGCGGTGCCTCCATCGTGGCCTCCGTCATCGGCACCTTCTTCGTGAAGACCCGCGGCGGCAAGATCATGAATGCGTTGTATGCGGGCGTGGCGGTATCCGCCGTGCTGGCCGCCATCGCGTTCTGGCCGATCACCCAGGCGTTGATGGCGGATTCGGGATTCGGGGTCGGCCGCATCTATGGCTGCGCCCTGATCGGACTGGTGCTCACCGGCGCCATGGTGGTGATCACGGAGTACTACACGGCCACCGAGTACCACCCGGTACGCCACGTGGCGCAGTCGTCCACCACCGGCCATGCGACCAACATCATCGCCGGCCTCGGCGTCTCGATGAAGTCCACCGCCCTGCCGGTGCTGGCCGTGTGCGCGGCCATCTGGGGCGCGTTCGCCCTGGCCGGCCTCTACGGCATCGCCATCGCGGCCACGGCCATGCTCAGCATGACGGGCATGGTGGTGGCGCTTGACGCTTACGGCCCCATCACCGACAACGCGGGCGGCATCGCGGAGATGGCCGAGTTGCCGGCCGAGGTGCGTGGCGTCACCGATCCGCTCGACGCGGTGGGCAACACCACCAAGGCCGTGACCAAGGGCTATGCCATCGGCTCGGCGGGACTGGCCGCGCTGGTGCTGTTCGCCGACTACACCCACAACCTGAGCCTGCATTTCGGCGGTACGCCAGTGACCTTCGACCTGTCGAACCACTACGTGATCATCGGCCTGCTCATCGGCGGACTGATTCCGTACCTCTTCGCCGCCATGGCGATGGAGGCCGTGGGCCGCGCCGCCGGAGCGGTGGTGGAAGAAGTGCGGCGCCAGTTCCGGGAAATCGCGGGCATCATGCAGGGCACCACGCGGCCCGACTATTCGCGCGCGGTGGACATGCTCACGCGTTCCGCCATCCGCGAAATGCTGGTGCCCTCGCTCCTGCCCGTCCTGGTGCCGGTGGTGGTCATCTTCGGCTTCAAGTGGCTCGGCGGCCCTCAGGCCGGTGCACAGGCGCTCGGCGGCGTGCTGATCGGCACGATCGTCACCGGCCTGTTCGTGGCCATCTCCATGACCACCGGCGGCGGTGCGTGGGACAACGCCAAGAAGTACATCGAGGACGGCCACTTCGGCGGCAAGGGCTCCGATGCACACAAAGCGGCCGTGACCGGCGATACCGTCGGCGACCCGTACAAGGACACCGCCGGCCCGGCGGTGAATCCGCTGATCAAGATCATCAACATCGTCGCGCTGTTGCTGATCCCGCTGCTGTAAACGGCTGCCTCGGACTCCGCCCCGTAGGAGCCGCTATAGCGGCGAGGGAGTGTACCCTCGCCGCTATACCGCTTCGTGGGCTTCTCGCCGCCATGGCGGCTCCCACAGTTTCGTCACGACTCCCCAAGGCACTGAAACATGCATCGACGCTGGATTGCGCTGGCCTTCGCCCTTACCTTCTGTGGCATGACCCAGGCATACGACACCCCGAAGACCCCGCCCGCCGCCCCGGCGGACACGAATGACGAAAACCTCTGGCTCGAGGACATCGACGGCACCAAGCCCCTCGATTGGGTGAAGGCGGAGAATGCCCAGACGGTGTCCAAGTACGCCGAGAGCAAGGACTTCAAGACGCTGGACGCGCGCATCCTCGAGGTGCTCGATTCCGACGCGAAGATTCCCGTGGTCAGCAAGATCGGCGACCACTTCTACAATTTCTGGCGAGACAAGGAACACCCCAAGGGCCTCTGGCGGCGCACGACACTGGCCGAGTACCGCAAGGACAAGCCCGCCTGGGAAACGGTGATCGACCTCGACGCCCTCGCCGCTTCCGAAAAGGAAAACTGGGTGTGGCACGGCGCGCAGTGCCTCAAGCCCGACTATCGCCGCTGCCTCGTTTCGCTGTCGCGCGGCGGTGCCGACGCCGACGTGGTGCGCGAATTCGACCTGTCTAACAAGACTTTCGTCAAAGATGGCTTCACCCTGCCCGAGGCGAAAACCCTCGTCTCCTGGATCGACGACGACCACCTCTTCGTGGCCACCGATTTCGGCCCGGGCTCGATGACCGACTCGAGCTACGCGCGCATCGTGAAGGAGTGGAAGCGAGGCACACCCCTCTCCTCCGCCACGACGGTGTACGAAGGCAAGAAGACCGACATGTCGATCTGGGCGTTCCGCGACAGGACCCCGGGTTACGAACGCGACTTCGTCTCACGCGCGCTGGAGTTCTACAGCACCGAGACCTTTCTTCGCGGCAAGGACGGCAAGCTCACCAAGATCGACGTGCCCAACGATGCAGAGACCGACGTCGAGCGCGAATGGCTGCTGATCGAGCCCCGCACCGCGTGGACGGTCGGTGGCAAGACCTATCCGTCCGGTTCCCTGCTGGCCGCCAACTTCGACGACTTCATGGCGGGCAAGCGCGACATCACGGTGTTGTTCACCCCGGACGCGCATACCTCGATGGCCGGGCATTCGTGGACGCGGCACCACCTGATTCTCAACCTGATGCACGACGTCGTGAGCGAGGTACGCATTCTCACTCCGGCGGCCAAGGGCGACTGGAAGAGCGAGGTGCTGTCCGGCGCGCCCGCACTCAGCACCATGCAGGCCGTGGGCGTGGATGCCGACGACAGCGACGCCTATTTCCTCACCGTGACCGGCTACCTGCAGCCCACCACGCTCTACTACGGCGTGCTCGGCCAGGGCGACAGTGAAGCGTTGAAGCACAGCCCGTCGTTCTTCGACGCCTCGAAATTCGCGGTAAGCCAACATTTCGCCACCTCGAAGGACGGCACGAAGGTGCCCTATTTCGAGATCGCGCCGAAGGCGATGAAGGCGGACGGCACGAACCCGACGCTGGTCTACGGCTACGGCGGCTTTGAGATACCGCTGCAGCCGATGTACTCCGCCGGCGTCGGCCGCGCCTGGCTGGAGAAGGGCGGTGTCTACGTGGTGGCGAACATTCGCGGCGGCGGCGAATACGGACCGGCCTGGCACCAGGCGGCGCTGAAGGCGAACCGTCCGCGAGCCTACGAGGATTTCGCAGCCGTGTCGCAGGACCTGATCGACCGCAAGATCACGAGTCCGAAGCACATGGGCATGATGGGCGGTAGTAACGGCGGCCTCCTCGCCGGCAACATGCTGACGAAGTACCCTCAGCTCTACGGCGCCGTGGTGAGCCAAGTGGCCCTCCTGGACATGAAGCGCTATCCGCACATGTCCGCCGGTGCCTCCTGGATGGCCGAATACGGCGATCCGGACAAGCCGGAAGAGTGGAAGTACATCCAGACCTTCTCGCCGTACCACAACCTCCGCAAGGGCACCAAGTACCCGCCCGTGCTATTCACCACCTCGACCCGCGACGACCGCGTGGGCCCGGTACATGCCCGCAAAATGGCGGCCCGCATGCAAGCCATGGGTTTTGATGCCAGCTTCTACGAGAACATCGAGGGCGGCCACGGGGCGGCGGCGGACAACAAGCAGTCGGCGTTCATGAATGCCCTGGCGTATACGTACCTTTGGGAGCATCTGAAGTAGCGGCGTGAGTCGGCGCGGGGCGCGCGCCGCCTGGCGCCAGTGAGTCGGCGCGTAGCGCCTGTAAGTCGCGGCCTGCGGCCGCTGGGAACTGTAAGTAAAAGCCGCATGGCCTGCTTTGCCCGGCTTTTACTTACGGTTCACGCTTTCCAAGCCGCCTTGGCGGCTGACTTACTGGGGGGTCCCCGCTATCCTTTAGGGCTGCCAAAACCCCACCAAGGACCCCCCATGGGACTGCATCTCGTTTCCGCCGGCCGCAACGTGCCGGACGAAATCAACGTCGTCATCGAAATTCCGAAGGATGCCGAGCCGGTCAAGTATGAAGTCGAGAAGGAAAGCGGTGCGATCTTCGTCGACCGCATCCTCTCCACCCCGATGCGCTATCCGTGCAACTACGGCTACGTGCCCGGCACGCTCGGCGGCGACGGCGACCCGCTCGATGCCCTGGTGATCCTGCCCCTGTCGCTGGTGCCCGGCTCGGTCATCCGCTGCCATCCGGTCGGCATGTTGAAGATGACCGACGAAGCGGGCGCCGACGAGAAGCTGGTCGTCGTGCCGGTGGAAAAGGTGTTCGCCGGCTACGCCCACATCCGCGACATCAAGCAGGTGTCCGGCCATTGGCTGGAGCGCATCGGCCACTTCTTCGAGCACTACAAGGATCTCGAGAAGGGCAAGTGGGTGAAGGTCGAGGGCTGGTTCGGCGCCGAGGAAGCCAAGGCCGAAATCACGGCCGGCATCGGCCGCTACAAGACCGATAAGTAAGGTTGGTTGCTTTGTGTGGGAGCCGCTTCAGCGGCGATCCGCTGAAGCGGGCAGGCTTGCCGCAAGCGTGCATCGCCGCTGAAGCGGCTCCCACAAAAGGCTTTTATCCGCGGCCCAGCAGGGCCCGCAGATCGATGATCGCCGCATTCGCGCGCGACACATAGTTCGCCATTACCAGCGAGTGATTGGCGAAGAAACCGAACGGCGAACCGTTCAACACCACCGGGCTGCCCAGCGACTTCTGCGACTCCTCGAGTTCGCGGATCACCTGCTGCAGGCTTGCGTCGGCATTCTTGCTACGGAGGATGGGCGCGAAGTCGTGGCGGATCGCCTTGAGCTGCTCGAGCAGCGTCCACGTATATCCACGAGCCTCGTAGAAGTTGTCGTCGATCTTCGACCAGGGCGTCTTCACGTAGATCGCCTTCGCGGGCCCGGCGTTCGCGCCCACGGCGGCATCCGGTGCCGCGTCCACTTTCAACTGGCCCACGCTGGCCGAGAGCCGCTGCGACAGCGAGCCCAGACGCGCCGAAACCGTCTGCAGGTAATCGGCAAGATTGTCCGCCCTCGCATAGAAATGGGCATTGGCGTCGGCCGCATCGCTCAGCCGGCCGAGGTAGTTCTCGAGATCGTTGACGGCCTTGCCGTACTGCGATTCGGAGCTGGGCAGCAGCCAGCGATCGTTCGGGCTGTTGAGCAGGGGGTCGGCCTCGCCCAGGTCCTTGTCTTCGGTGGACTGCGTCTGCGAGCGGCTGAAATCGTTGCGCAGGGCACGGGCCAGGTCGCGCGACGCGGTCAGCGAGCCGAATTCCCAGTTGGGTATATTGTCCATGAACACACCCGGAGGCATCCGGTCGTTGCTGAGATAGCCGCCGCGCTTGTCCATCAGCGTGTCGACGGAACGGATCAGCGTGTACGTCGTGACGGCGCCGGTACTCATGGGCCGGCCGATGTCCTTCATGTGCGCGGTGGTGACCGCGACCGGGTCGAACTGCTCCGGCTCCTTGTCCCACCACCACATGAGTGCCAGCACGAGCAGGATCAACACGGCGATCGGCACGAGGATCGCCAGACCGAGGGGATGGCGCCGGCGTCGCGGCGGCACGGATTGGGCGGTCGCATTCATGGGGACTTCCTTCTTGTCGCGAACGTGAGCGTAGGGACGCTCTGAACAAGTTCAGAGCGTCCCTAGCTTAGCTCAGCGAAGCGGGGGCGCTGTCGGCTCGCCCTTCGCGCCGAGGTTCTCGAGCAAGGTGGCCATGTCCTCGGCATGTTCCTCCTCCTGCGCCAGGATGTCCTCCATGATGCGCCGTGTCGTCGGGTCGTCGTCGCCGATGTACTGCACGATGGCGCGATAGCTGTCGATCGCGATGCGCTCGGCGACCAGGTCTTCCTTGATCATGTCCACCAGGGTGGTGCCTTCCACGTAGTCGGCATGGCTGCGCGAAAGCAGGCCGTCCGGGTTGAAGTTCGGCGTGCCGTCGAGCTGGGTGATGCGCTCGGCGATGCGGTCGGCGTGTTCCTGCTCTTCCGTGGCGTGTTCGAGGAATTCCGCCTTCACGCTCTGCGAGTGGATGCCCGGTGCCATGTAGTAGTGGTACTTGTAGCGCAGCACGCAGACGAGCTCCGTGGCGAGGGCCTCGTTGAGGAGCTTGATCACCGTTTCGCGGTCGGCGCGGTACCCGGACGTAACCGCACCGTTGTCGATGTGCTCGCGTGCGCGCTTGCGGATGTTCTCAATGTCGCTGATGAAGGGCTTGGACTGGGACATGCCTGGTCTCCTTTAGAGGGACTGGGGGATGCCAAACGGTAGGCCGCGATGCGGGAAATCCTGGTGAAGAGGCGGCTTCTCACGCCAAGTCGCTGGGCCCCTGCCTTCGCAGGGGCGACGGTTTTCGCAGCCGAGCGACGGCCCCACTCGTCGCCCCTGCGAAGGCAGGGGCCCAGTGACTTCCCGCCACCCTACTCATGCCTTCCGGTACACCTCGCCGCCCTGCTCCCGGAACTCCAGCGCCTTGCCTTCCATCCCGTCCGCGAAGTCCCGCACTTCCTGCGTGATCTTCATGGAGCAGAACTTCGGTCCGCACATGGAGCAGAAGTGCGCCGACTTGTGCGCCTCCTTCGGCATCGTCTCGTCGTGGAATTCGCGGGCCTTGTCGGGGTCCAGGGCGAGGTTGAACTGGTCGTCCCAGCGGAATTCGAAACGGGCCTTCGACAGCGCGTTGTCCCGCACCTGTGCGCCGGGGTGGCCTTTCGCCAGATCGGCGGCATGCGCGGCGATCTTGTAAGCGACGATGCCATCGCGCACATCCTGGCGGTTGGGCAGGCCGAGGTGTTCCTTGGGCGTCACGTAGCAAAGCATGGCCGTGCCGAACCAGCCGATCATGGCCGCGCCGATGGCGCTGGTGATGTGGTCGTAGCCCGGGGCGATGTCGGTCGTGAGCGGCCCCAGTGTATAGAACGGCGCTTCATGGCACTTTTCCAGCTGCCGCTCCATGTTTTCCTTGATGAGATGCATGGGCACGTGGCCGGGCCCTTCGATCATGCATTGCACGTCGTGCTTCCACGCCACCTTCGTCAACTCCCCCAGGGTGTCGAGTTCGCCGAACTGGGCTGCATCGTTCGCATCGGCCACGCATCCGGGCCGCAGGCCGTCGCCCAGGCTGAAGGACACGTCGTAGGCTTTCATGATTTCGCAGATGTCCTCGAAGTGCGTGTAGAGGAAATTCTCGCGATGATGCGCAAGGCACCACTTCGCCATGATGGACCCGCCGCGCGATACGATGCCCGTGACGCGTTTTGCCGTGAGCGGCACGAAGCGAAGGAGCACGCCGGCGTGGATCGTGAAATAGTCCACCCCCTGCTCCGCCTGCTCCACCAGCGTGTCGCGGAATATCTCCCAGGTGAGTTCCTCGGCCACGCCGCCCACCTTTTCCAGCGCCTGGTAGATCGGCACGGTGCCGATCGGCACCGGGGAATTGCGCACGATCCATTCCCGTGTCTCGTGGATGTGCTTGCCGGTGGAAAGATCCATGACGGTATCGGCACCCCAGCGGATCGCCCACACGAGCTTTTCCACTTCTTCCGCGATGCCGGAGCTCACCGCGCTGTTCCCGATGTTGGCGTTCACCTTGGTAAGGAACCGCCGGCCGATGGCCATCGGCTCCGCTTCCGGGTGATTGATGTTGGCGGGGATGATCGCGCGGCCGCGCGCGACCTCGTCGCGCACGAACTCCGGCGTGATACGCGCCGGCAGCGCAGCGCCGAACGCTTCGCCCGGATGCTGCGCGCGGAGGACGGCATCGGCCAGCGCGTCGATCCGCTGGTTCTCGCGAATGGCCACGAACTCCATCTCCGGCGTGACGATGCCACGCCGCGCGTAGTGCATCTGGGTAACGTTCGCGCCGTTGCGTGCACGCAACGGCAGCCGCGTTCCAGCAAAACGGACGGCGTCGAGGCGCGCATCGTTCGCCCGGCCCCGTCCGAAGCTCGACGACAGGGCGTCGAGCCGCTCCACGTCGCCCCGCTCGGAGATCCATGCGGCACGCAGGGCAGGAAGCCCCGCCGCGAGGTCCACGGTATGGGAGGGATCGGTATAGGGCCCGGACGTGTCATACACCACGATCGACGGATTGGCCTCGCCACCGAACAGCGTGGGGGTGGCCGATTGCGCAATCTCGCGCATCGGCACGCGCAGGTCCGGGCGGCTGCCGGCAACGTACACCTTGCGCGAACCGGAGATGGGTGCGGTAACGGACTGGGACAGCTCGCGCGCGGCGCGGGCCAGATCGGAGGGCATGGCATTCATCGGCTTCTCGTTCCTCGGAGGAAGGGAGAAGCGGACGGCGCCGTCACGCGACACGCCGTGCGCATGCGCACGGCGATCCTGGACGAAGCTTCCTACGCCGGTACGGACCGGATCAGGTTCGAAGGGACTCTCTCAGCCCGCGCATCGCTTGGGCACCCCCGCTTCGTCGCCGATTAAAGCACGAAGCGGATGCGGATGGTCAGACGCTGACGTTGCGCGGGGAATACGCGCGCATGAACATGTCGACCGCGGCCAGCGCGTTGGCATTCACCTCTTCGGCAAACTGCACCGCACAGTCTTCGCAGCCGAAAAGGCGGCGGATCAGCAGGTCGCCCTTGAGCAGGGCAAGGAACTGCGTGGTGGCGCGCGACACGTCGGGGATGTCGAGTTGGCCGCGCGCGGCCGCGCCTTCGAGCAGGCGCTGCATGAGCTTGTGCATGCGCACGGGGCCTTCTTCCCAGACCAGACGCCCGAAGCGCGGATTGCCACCGTTGTGGCAGTCGGAAAGGATGGCCCGGAAGGTACCCACCGATTCGGTATTGGTCTCCATGGACGCATGGCGGCTGGCGATGTTGGTGAGCGTGGCACGGATGTCGGCGCCCTGGCTGAAATCGAACAGGTCGTCCGGCAGGCGCTCCTGCACGTGCGCGCGGATCACCTCGCGAAAGAGGTTGTCCTTGTCGCCGAAATGGCTGTACACCGTGAGCTTCGACACACCCGCGGAGGCCGCGACGGCATCCATGCTGGTGCCGGCAAAGCCGCCCTGCGTAAAGAGCGCCTTGGCGGCATCGAGGATGGCCGCTCGCTTTTCCATGTCCTTCGGACGCCCGGGTCCCTGGGTCTTGAGTTTCGGGCTGGCGTTCATGGCTGCACCTTCACAAACAGAGATTATGACTTTATTATACGCAGCGGTTCAGTTATTTCCAGCAGGCTGCTGACCGCTCCGGCTACCTTAGAATGGTAGATGGGGATGCAGCGGCGGTTACCCCAATGGGATCGGGGGTTTGCCGCCCGGGCCGTTCAGGTACCTGAGGGCGTCCGGCAGGGGGGCATGACTTCCGTCAGTCCCGTCCGGTGACTTCCGGCACTTCGCCCCGCCGCACAGGCACCGCAGCCTTTAGCTATTGGGAAACCGGGCGCTAAGCGCTTATCCTTCCGAATCTTTTTGCAGCTTTCGTACGGAATACAACCATGGCGATGAATTTCGAGCAGGCCCGGCAGAACATGGTCGAGAACCAGGTGCGTCCCTGGGAGGTTCTCGACGCCGACGTCCTCGAGACCCTGAAGAGCGTGCGCCGCGAGGACTTCGTCGCTCCCGAGCACCGCAATGTGGCGTTCGCCGACCTCACCCTGCCCCTGGGGCACGGCGAGGTGATGATGAAGCCGGTGATCGAGGGCCGCGTGCTCCAGGCCGTCGCGCTCAACAAGGTCGACGAGGTGCTGGAAATCGGCACCGGTTCCGGTTACCTCACGGCCTGCCTCGCCCGCCTCGCCGGCAAGGTCACCAGCATCGACATGCACGCCGACTTCGTCGAGGCAGCCCGCGCACGTCTCGCGGCCGCCGGCGTGGCGAACGTGTCGCTGGAAACCGCCGAGGCCGTCAACGGCTACACGCCCGCGGGCGTTTTCGATGCCGTCGTGGTCACGGGCGCCGTGCACGCCGTTCCCGAGAAGTTCGTGCGCTGGCTGAAGCCCGGCGGACGCATGTTTGTGGTACGCGGCGATTCCCCCGCGCAGACGGCTGTCCTGCTCACCCACGAGGGCGACGGGCGCTATCGCGAGGAATCGCTGTTCGAAACGGACCTTCCGTACCTGGCGCATGCCGCGCCGGTGAAGCGGTTCGTGCTCTGATCCACCCGCTATCCCTCACTTACAAGGCGAAACCATGCGCTTGAAGCTGCTCACTGTCGCGCTGGCATTGGCTGCGATGCCTTTCGCGAGCCATGCGGAAGACCTGCTCGACGCCTACCGCCAGGCCCGAGCCAACGACCCGGTGCTGTCGCAGGCCGACTCCACCCGTCTGGCCACGGGTGAGGGCGTGGTCCAGGCACGTGCCCTGCTGCTGCCGCAGATCAACGCACAGCTCAGCCTCAACCAGAGCGATCCGAACGGTCCGTCGCGCTCGATCGTCACCGACGCCGCCGGCAATCCGGTGGTCGACGGCAACGGCAACCCGGTGCTCACCGGCGATGCCGGTCACACCCGTACCCGCGACGTAAGCGCCTCGATCAGCCAGAGCGTGCTCGACCTCAGCCGCTATGCCGACCTGAAGGCGGCGAAGTCGTCGTCGCAGGCGCAGGACGCCACCTACGAGGCCGCCCTGCAGCAGCTCGCCACGCGCGTGGCGACGGCGTACTTCCAGGTGCTGACCAACGACGACGCGCTGACCTTCGCCAAGGCCAACGAGCAGGCGCTGGCCCGTCAGCTCGAGCAGGCCCAGCAGCGTTTCGACGTCGGCCTGGCCGCCATCACCGACGTGCAGGACGCCAAGGCGCAGCACGACACGGCCGTCGCCAACGTCATCACCGCCGAGAACAACCTGGCCGACTCGCGCGAAGCGCTCACACAGATCACCGGCAAGCCGGCCGACAACCTGAAGAAGCTACGCGAAGACCTGCCGATGGACGCACCGTCGCCGAACGACCCCAAGGCATGGGTCGCCGAAGCGGTGAAGAACAATCCGACGATCGTCGCCTCGCAGTTCAATGTCGATTCGGCCGAGCACAGCATTTCCTCGGCGCGCGCCGGCCACCTGCCGACCATCGATGCCACCCTCGGTTACAGCAAGACCACGGCGTGGACGCAGAATGCCGGCACCGCCTCCACCGCGGGCACGCTCGGCTCGAGCAGCAACGGCCGCGGCGGCACCACCGTGGGCCTCACGCTGAACGTGCCGATCTTCTCCGGTGGCGCCACGCAATCGCGCGTTCGCCAGTCGATCTACCAGCGCGACGCCGCGCAGGATTCCCTGGAGGCCACCCGCCGCCAGGTCGTCCGCGACACGCTGAACTTCTACCGTTCGGTCGTGGCCGGCATCAGCAAGGTGGAGGCCACCAAGGCCGCCGTCCAATCCTCTGAGAGCGCCCGCGACGCCACGCAGGCCGGTTTCGAGGTGGGCACGCGCACCATCGTCGACGTGCTGCTGGCACAGCAGAACCTCACCCAGGCACTCAGCGATTATTCGCAGGCCCGTCACCAGTTCATCCTCGACAAGCTGCTGCTCAAGCAGACGGCCGGCACAGTGGACGTGAAAGACCTGGAAGCCGTGAACGCGCTGTTGCAGTAACGCTTCCGCTCGACACGCACAGAAAAAACGGACCCTCGCGGTCCGTTTTTTTTAGGTTCTTGACGGAAGTCCGGGGACGCATGCCGCATGCAAAGGTTCATTCGCCAAGGCGAATGCATGTGTCCTAGCGGCTGGCGCCGCCGTCAGCTTTGACGGTGAGGCCAGAGCCTTCGGTGTCCACCCTCGCTGCTCAGACAGGTCCTCCGCGTTCGGCAAGGTGGGGCCGCTGGCGCGGCCCGTTTATCTATCTGGCCTTCGGCCGCTCTCTTGTGCGGAACTCGCCTCGAGGATGGACACCGAAGACTCTCCCAATCTTTGAGGCGGCCTGTCCGGAGAGCCGGCACAGCCCAAGCAAGACCCCGGTCCTACTCCTGCAACAGCCGGTCGACGAGTTCCATCACCTTTCCGACCGAGCCGCGCTCGCTGTCGAACACGTGGCGGGCTCGGCGCCCCATCGTTTCC
This sequence comes from Luteibacter sp. SG786, assembly GCF_011759605.1. Lineage (GTDB taxonomy): Bacteria > Pseudomonadota > Gammaproteobacteria > Xanthomonadales > Rhodanobacteraceae > Luteibacter. Next base: position 438,622 of record NZ_JAAOYX010000003.1, on the reverse strand, counting down.
CGGCGCTCGCGATCGCGCAGCAGGGACAGGACCTGTTCGCCGAGTTCGTTCTCGTCCTTCACCCGCTGGCCGCCGCCTTCGTCGAGCAGGGCCTGGGTGATCTCTTCGAAGTTGAAGGTGTGCGGCCCCACCAGCACGGGTTTGCAAAGGGCTGCGGGCTCCAGCACGTTATGGCCGCCGATGGGCACGAGGCTGCCGCCGACGAAGGCCACGTCCGCCGAGGCGAAGAAGCGCAACAGCTCGCCCATGGAATCGATGACGAAACACTGCGTGGCGTGGCCCGGCGCGCCGTCCGCACTGCGCGTGGCGACATTGAAACCGAGGCTCCGCACCGAGCCTTCCACCGCCTTGAACCGCTCCGGATGGCGCGGTGCGATGAGCAGCAAGGCATCGGGCAGGCGGCGCATCACGTTGAGGTGTGCCTCGAGCACGCACATCTCCTCCCCCTCGTGCGTACTGGCGGCGATCCAGACCGGGCGGCCGGTACCCCAGGCTTCGCGCATGGCCATGCCGGCCTCCAGCGCCGCCTGGGGCACCGGCATGTCGAACTTGAGATTGCCGCAGACGGTGAGCTGGCTGGGCTCGGCGCCGAGCAGGCGATAGCGCGCGGCGTCGGTGCGGGATTGCGCCGCGATGTGGCTCACGCAGCGCAGTGCGCGCTTCACCAGGGAGCTCATGCGGGCGTAACCCCGCAGCGAGCGCTCGGACAGGCGCGCATTGGCGATCAGCAGCGGAATGCCGTGCCGGCGGCAGGCGAAGTAGAGGTTCGGCCAGATTTCCGTTTCGACGATCACGGCCAGACGCGGACGCGTGTTGCGCAGGAAGCGCTTCACGGCGAACGGCAGGTCGTAGGGAAGATAGACGCTGTGCACGCTGTCGCCGAACAGCTGGCGAACGCGCTCGGAGCCGGTGGGCGTTACCGTGGTCACCAGCATCGGCGCCTGCGGATAGGCCTCCATCAGGGCCTTCACCAACGGCTCCGCCGCGTTCACCTCGCCCACGGACACGGCGTGCACCCACAGGCAGCCGGCAAGGCGCGGCTCGCGGAACTGGCCGAACCGCTCGCGCCAGCGCACGTGGTAGTCGCCGTAGCGCATGCCCCGCGCCATGAGGCGGAGCATCACCAGGGGCGTGAACAGGTACATGGCGAGGTTGTAGAGCAGGCGCAGGAGCACGCGGATCCCAGGATTTGCCAGTAGCCCGGCAGTATAGCCGCCCCCTTTCGCTACAATGGCCGGCCATGCCCGGTATGCCCCGCCCCCACCTCACCCGCGCCCTGCTCGCCCCCCGCCACTGGCCGGCGTGGCTGGGCGTCGCGTTCATCTGGCTGATCGCGCACCTGCCGTTCCGGCTCCTGATGCGCCTGGGCCGTCTTGCCGGCCGGCTGGCCCTGCACCTGAACCCCGAACGGCGCCGCATCGCGGCGACGAACATCGCGTTGTGCTTTCCCGAACTCGACGCGACGGCGCAGAAGGCGCTGGTACGGGCGAACCTGTGCGACGTGGGCATGATGCTGGCCGAGTTCGCCCTGGGGTGGATGGGCTCGGACCGCGCCATCGCCCGTGTGCCCGTTACCGTCGATGGCCTCGAGCATCTGGAGGCGGCGCGCAAGGCGGGTCGCGGCGTGCTGCTCGTCGGCGGCCATTTCTCGCACCTGGAACTTTGCGCACGGCTGGTATCGCAACGCATCCGCATCGCCGGCATGTACCGGCGCATGGATTCGGACGTATTCGAGTTCGCGGTGCTCCGCTCGCGCCTGCATTACGCCGACGCCATGTTCGAGAAGGACGACATCCGGGGCACGGTGAGGTACCTGAAATCCGGCGGCACGCTCTGGTACGCGCCCGACCAGGACATGCGTAGCAAGGACAACGTGTTCGTGCCCTTTTTCGGCGTGCAGGCAGCCACGATCACCGCCACGCATCACCTGGCCCGACTTTCCGGGGCTCTCGTCATTCCCTTTTACCACCGCCGGCTGCCCGGCGACGCGGGTTACGCCATGCGCCTGGGCGCGCCGATGGAAGACTTCCCCAGCAAGGACCCGAGCCTGGACACGGCACGCGTGAACGCGCAGATCGAGCAGATGGTGCGTGAGGCACCGGAGCAGTACCTCTGGGTGCACAAGCGCTTCAAGACGCGCCCGCCCGGCGAGCCGAAGGTTTACTAAACGCGGCAAGACGATCCCGGCACCGTTCGTGCGCCACCGTGCTTCCCACATGGCTTGGACGATGCCTTTCGGTGTGCGCGGATGCGCCCAGCTTTCCCCTACCTTTCGCCAAGCCTAACGCCGGCAGAACTGTAGGTGGGCGGCCTGTCACCATGAAAGCCTCGGGAAAAAAGACGTGCGTAGAACGTGCGTCGTCAACACGAAACGGATCTTCCCCATGCAATCGATCTTTCGCTTCGCGCGATCGCTGAGCGGCCGCGCCGGCTGGCACAGCTCACGCACGCACGGCATCGGCGCCGCGCTTACGTACATCGGCCGCTGCCTCGCCAACTGGCGTGAGCACGATGCCTGGCTGGCCTTCCTGGAAACCGCGCCCATGGTGGGCATCACGTCCATCGACCGCGTGTTGCCCGAGCGCTACCAGCACCGCTACATCAGCCTGTCGTGGAGCAGACGGCAGCGGCTCGATGCCCTGCGCCAGCACTATGCCTTCGCGCTGGCGCGATTTCCGCGCCCGCTCTTCCACACACTGTACCGCGAACGGCAGGTATTGCTCGGCAAGGTGACGCTGCGTGACGGTGGGTACCTCTCGCTTATCCTGAAGGCGCCGTTCCGGCGCAGCCGCGAGGGCGAGATGAGCCTTTCCCTCACCGATGAAAGCGGCCTGCAGATCTCCTATACGACCCTGGCCTTCATCGACGAGGGTCGCACGATCGTCATCGGCTGCCTGCAAGGCGCCGCCAACAATGCAGGACGCGACGTCGTGCGCGAACTCACCCGGCAGTGCCACGGCTTGCGGCCGAAGAATCTCCTGCTCTCGATGGTGCGCTCGCTCGCCGAGGCGTTCGAGGTCGAACGCGTGCTCGGCATAGGCAACGAAGCCCATGTCTTCGCCGGCATTCCCAACAAGGTGAAGGCCGATTACGACAGCTTCTGGATGGAGGCCGGCGCCGTGCCGGCCGAGCACGGCTTTTACGAGCTCCCGCCGCGCGAGCCCGCACGTTGCGCGTCGGAAGTCGAAAGCAAGCGCCGGGCCGAGTTTCGGCGCCGTGAAGCGCTGCGCGCCGAAGCCTGCGAATCAGTCCTCACCGCTTTCGGTTTCGAACGGAGGCCGGTGGCGCTCGCCGCTTGAACGGCGCAACTCGTACAGCTTGGCGTACTTGAGGAACGCGTAGAACGCGTGCACACGCGCGGCGACGAATCCCGCCCACCCACCGCGCCAGTGGCCGCGCCAGAGGTAATAACGAAGGAACGCCACGGTGGGATAAACCACCATGCGTGCACGGAGGAACTGCGGCACGCGCGCGTGGCGATCGCGCACCTGCAGCGACGAATACCGATTGGCCTTCTCCACCCGCCCCTCAATGTCGCGCTCGCCGTAATGATCGATCACGGCGTCCAGGCGCTGCACCGGTCCATCGACAACCACGCTCTCATGCACCTCGTGACCGCTCATGTGGGCACGGGTCCGGTCGAACAGGCGCACGTAGTGATTGAGGCGCGCGCGGTCGGGCTGCCAGCGCCAGAAAACCCACTCCCGACGGAGCAGCACATAGCCGGCAGCCTGTGGCGCCTGCAGCACGGCGCGGATGCGTGCGGCCGCCGCCGGGGTCAGCGCCTCGTCGGAATCGAGCAGGAGCACCCAACGGTATCTGGCGAGATCGATCGCGGCCTGCTTCTGTGCGCTGTAGCCGGCGAACGGCTGCACTTCCACACGCGCGCCCAGGCGCGCCGCGATGTCCCGCGTGGCATCCCGAGAGCCGGAGTCGAGAACGACCACGTCGTCCGCGAAAGCGACCGAACCAAGGCAGGTGCCGATCGTGTCGGCGTTGTCGAAGGCGGTGACGACCACCGACAGCGGTTCACGTTCCACGGCGAACCTCGATGTCGTCGGGCAGGTCCGCGAAGAGGGCGGCCGCCCAGACGGAGAGCAGCCATGCCGCCAGCAACCCCCACCAGGCCGAATAGAAGGCCATATGGGTGTTCAGGGGGAACAGGATCGCCACCAGCGCGACCGTTGCCGGGAAGGCGCGATCGCGTGCTGTCGGCCCCGCCCGGCGCCACGTGCGTATTGCGAAGACAACAGCGGCTAGCCATGCGAGCAGGCCGATCGTGCCGGTTTCCGTGGCAACCTCCAGCACGACCTGGTGCGCATGGCAGGCACCCTCGCCTTCCCCGCACTTCTCCATCGTGAGGAAGTGGTCGCCAGGCGATGCCACCGACGGATACGCGACCCGGAAGCCGCGGACGCCCACGCCGTTGACCGGATGCGCCGCATACAGGCGCAGCGCGGTGGTCCAGATATCGAGCCGCCCGGTCAGCGCGGTGTCGATGCCGGTGGTGGTGCCGGACAGTGCCGGCACGGTATGCGCCACGCGGTCGCGGAAGCGGGGCGACACCTGCCACGCCAGCACGGCCGCAACCGCGACCAGAAGGCCGGCGCCAAGGCACGCTACGGCGAAGCGCCGGGGCGAGCCGGCTTCGCGCCAGAGGAAGGCGACGCCGACCAGCGCATAGCAGAGCCAGGAGGCCCGCGAGCCGGACAGCAGCACCGGACCGAGCGCCAGCAGGAAGGCCAGCACGAGGCCCCGGCGCCCCCAGCGTTCGCGGGCCGCCCACAGGAAGAATGGTGCGAGCGCCGAAAGCGCAGGGCCCAGCTTCAGGTTCGTGGCCCCGAAGATACCCGAGAGACGTTCCGGATCGGACGCGCCGGCGAGGCCGTAGCCCGTCATGGCTTGTACCCAGGCGTCGGCGACCCACAGGGCCACCACCACCGCGGTGGCAACGTAGAGCGCACGAACCTTGCCGGGCCTGCGCATCGCGAAACAGGTGTACACACCGAGCGGCGCGAAGCGGAGGATGCCCGCCACCGTTCCCCAGGACTTCCCTGGCGCAACGGCATCCACCGCGGAGACGAGGGCCGCCCCGGCATAGGCGGCGAAAAGCCACAGGTACAGCGTTGCGCCCGGATGATGATGCAGAGCCCGCGGCTCGCGCACGAGGAGGAGCACGGAGCCCACCAGCGCGAGGAAGACACCCAGCTCGGCGCTGCGGCCGAACGGCAGCAGGGCGGGAACCAGCCAGACGGGCAACAAGGGCGAGGCGAGGCCCGCCCGGATCGTGGCGACGAGGCCGCTGCCGCTCACGCCGCGGGTTTGCCTTGCACCACCTCGGCGTAGAGCGCCAGCGTGGCCGACTGCATGTCGGCAAGCCGATAGCTGCGAGGGGGCGGGATGGGCGGGGCGAACCGAAGGAGTTCCGCCGCGCGCTCCACCAGTTTCTCGCGGTCGCCGAGCGGCACGCGGCCTGCAGGGTAGAGCTCGGCCAGCAGTTCGCCCACGCCGCCGTGCGCATAGCCCATGACCGGGCGACACAGCGCCAGTGCCTCGACCACGGTGCGGCCGAACGATTCGGGACGTTTCGACAGCTGCAGCACGAGCGCCGACATGGCGTAGATATCGCGAACATCGCTACGTTGCGGCGAAATCACCACCTTGCCTTCGAGCCCGCGCTGGCGCACCAGCGCGCGCAGTTCCTCGATATAGGCTTCCCGGCCGGGCTCGTCCGCGCCGAGCAGGAGCAGCCGGGCGTCGATGTCGCGCTGGGCCAGGTCGGCCATGAGTTCGATGGCGTCCGCATGGCCCTTCAGGCGCGTGCCGCGGCCAGGAAGGGTGAGGAGCGGCGCACCGGCCAGCTGCGGATACTGCTCGAAGAAGGCACGCTGCCAGGCGTCGTCCGGGCGATAACCGTAAGGAAAGGCTTCCGTGTCGATGCCGCGGGGAATGACTTCGATGCGGGCTGTGTCCACGTCATCGGGGTAATGGCGCAGCACGTAGTCGCGCAGCGTCTGGGAAACCACGATGACGCGCTCGCCGCGCATGAGGATGGCGCTGTAGCGCCCCGGGGTGTTCAGGCCATGCACGGTGGTGACGAAGTGCGGGCGCGGCTTCACGCCGCGCATGGCCCACCAGCCTATCCACGCCGGCAGCCGCGACCGGGCGTGCACGATGTCCGGCTGCACCTCGCGCAGCACCTTGCGCAGTTTTCCCACCGTGAACAGGGTGCTGAGGGACTTCTTGCCGATGGGAAGCGCGATGTGGCGGCTGCCCTCGGCTTCCAGCTGCGCCACCATGGGCCCGCCCGCCGAGACAACGATCGACCGATGACCGGCCTGAACCAGCGCCCGGCCGATTTCGAGGGTCGACCGCTCGGCACCGCCCGAATTCAGGGCGGGGATCAGTTGCACGACGGTCATCGTCCGATGCTCGAAGACGGTGGCCATGGGTGGGTCCGGTAAGAGAGGGGTACACGAGGCATGCAGGAAACATGCCCCGGGGGGTCGATCAGTCTTTCAGTACGTAGGTGGCGCCGCAATAGGAACATTTGGACGTGCCGCCATCGTCCTCGATGGGGAGGTAAACGCGCGGGTGCGAGTTCCACAGGTACATGCCGGGCATCGGGCAGGACAGCGGCAGGTCGGCGCGAGTGACTTCGTAGCGGTTTTCGGCGTTCGCCGGGATCAGCGGCGCGGCCGCGGGATTGGGGCGCATGGGGAAACTCCGGGCGATGCGGTCAAACAGGGAGCAGCGATGGTAGCAAAAAAGAAAACCCGCGCCGTCGCCGGCGCGGGTTCCAGGGCCGTTCCGTAGCGAACGATTACTTCTTTTCGGCCGAAGCGTCGTGGGCCTCGGTGGTGATGCGGACCTTGATCTCGTCCGACACGTTGGGCACGTACGCGCCAACGCCGAAATCGGAACGCTTGAGGGTGGTGGTGGCGTCGAAGCCGACCGTCTGCACCTTCATCATCGGATGCGGACCCACCTTGTTCAGGGTCACGTCCAGGGTCACCGGCTTGGTCACCCCATGCACGGTGAGGTCACCTACCACCTTCAGCTTGCCCTTGCCCGCCGGGGTCACCTTGGTGCTCTTGAAGGTCACATTCGGGTACTTGGCGGCATCGAGGAAGTCCGCGGACTTCAGGTGCTCGTCGAGCTTCGGCACGAACGAGTCGAGTCCGGACAGCGGAAGGGTCGCTTCCACGGTGGCCTTGGACGGGTCCTTCTCGTCGTACACGAGTGTGCCGTCCACCTGGCCGAGGTTGGCCGTGGGGTTGGAGAAGCCGAAGTGGTTCCAGCTGAACAGCACCATCGTGTGGCCCGGATCGAGCTTATAGGTGACCGGCGCGGCAACGGCGGTACCGGCGGTGGCGACGAGGCCGGCAAGGACGAGATAGCGAAGGGCGCGCATGGTGAATCTCCTGCAGTGAGTGGTTGCGGATGGTAGCGGGACCTTCGCGGTCACCGCGGAAGAAAGGGTCAGAGGATCTGGGCGGCTTCGTCGAACGACAGGCGCGGCGAACGCTCGAACAGGTTGGTGCCTGCGTCACCGTACCCGATGTTCACCAGGAAGTTCGATTTGATCTGCGTTCCCGCGAAGAACTCCGCATCCACGCCGGCCTGGTCGAAACCGGACATCGGGCCGCAGTCGAGACCCAGCGAGCGCGCGGCCATGATCAGGTACGCCCCCTGCAGGGAACCGTTGCGGTTGGCGGTGGATTCGATCAGCGCGTTGTTGCCGACGAACCAGCTGCGCGCGTCGGCGTGCGGAAACAGCTTGGGCAGCTGCTCGTAGAAGGCGAAGTCCGTGGCGACGATGGCCGTGACAGGCGCCTGCATCGTCTTATCGCGATTGCCCTCCGAGAGGTAAGGCTCGAGCCGCTTCTTGCCGTCCTGCGACTTCACGAACACCACGCGCATCGGCGACGAGTTGGCCGCGGTGGGCCCGAACTTCGCCAGGTCGTAGATCCGGCGGATCTGCTCGTCGGTCACGTCCTTCGGCAACCAGGCGTTGTAGGTACGCGCGGTGAGGAACAGCTGGTCGAGCGAGGCATCGTTCAGGGGAGAAGTCATGGATATCCTTGTACAGTGACGGTGCGCCGAAGGGTCGGCATCGAAACAGTGTAAGCGCCACGACGCAGTTCGTGGACGGGCAACCAGGGAACGAACTGTGCCGAAATCGACAACAATCGATCCGATCGGAGAGTTGCCGCCCGACTCCTGCTGGGTGCTGACCGACGGTGCGGCGGGCAACCGCCGCCAGGCGCTCGCGCTGGCGGAGGCCCTCACGCCGTCGATCCGGGAGATCGTGGTTTGCCTGCGTCCGCCTTGGTCGTGGTTCGCCCCGCGGGCGTTGCCGGGCGCGCGGCTTGCCCTCGGACGCGACCAGGAGACCCTGCTGCCGCCCTGGCCGAAGCTGGCCATCGGGTGCGGGCGCCAGGCCGCATGGGCCACGCGGCACATTCGCCGCTGGTCGGGCGGCGCCTGCCTCGCCGTGCAGATCCTGGATCCGCGCATCGACCCGAAACACTGGGACCTCGTGGTCGCACCGAAGCACGATGACCTGCATGGCGACAATGTGCTCACCCCCCTGGGCTCGCTGAACCCCATCGACGATGCCTGGCTGGCCGACGGACGCGATGCGTTCGCCCGCTTCGCCCTGTTCCCGGAACCGCGGCTCGGCGTGCTGGTCGGCGGCGCGCGGCATGGCTCGGCGTTCGACGTCCAGGCAAGCGAGGCCTTCCTCGCCGCCGTCCGGGCCCGGCATGCGAGGGAGGGCGGCTCGGTGCTCGTCGCCGTTTCGCGGCGAACGCCCGCGGCGATCCTGCCACGCATCCGCGAGGCCTTCGCCGGCGTGCCCGGCATCGTCTGGACCGGAAGCGCCGACGGACCCAATCCCTATCCCGGCATCCTCGGCTGGGCCGACCGCCTGGTGGTCACGCCCGACTCGGTGAACATGCTGTCGGAGGCCTGCGCCACGGGGCGTCCGGTATTCACCAAGCTGACCGGCCCCCTGCCCGAGAAGCTGGCGCGTTTCCATGCGGAGTTGCGAGCCGCCGGGCTGTTGCACGACGTCGACGGGGGCACGCCGGAGGCCCAACCGCCGCTACGGGAAACCGCGACGATCGCCGCAGAAGTGCGCAAACACCTGGGTCTTCCGTAGCGTTGTGGGAGCTGGCTGTGCCGGCGATCCCGCGGCAGCGGGCAAAGTTAACTGCGAGCACCCATCGCCGCTGAAGCGGCTCCCACACAGAGCAGCTACGGGCGGCGGGTGGCTTGCCGCGATTTCCTCGTCAAGCGTCCACGTAGCGGGCGGCGTCGCCAACCCAACGGGCGATCAGGCGCTCGCAGCGGTCCGGGTGGTCTTTCATCATCGCTTCGGCCACGCGCTGCACGTCTGGCATCAGGTGGGCATCGCGCGCGAGGTCGGCGATGCGGAACTGCAATTGGCCGGTCTGACGCGTGCCCAGGACTTCACCCGGGCCACGCAATTCCAGGTCTTTCTCGGCGATGCGGAAGCCGTCGTTCGTTTCCCGCATCACCTGCAGTCGTTCCTTCGCCAGCCGGGACAGCGGCGTCTGGTAGAGCAGCACGCAGTTGGAGGCGACGGAGCCGCGACCCACGCGCCCGCGCAGCTGGTGCAACTGGGCAAGGCCGAGCCGCTCGCTGTTCTCGATCACCATGAGGCTGGCATTGGGTACGTCGACGCCCACTTCGATCACCGTGGTGGCGACCAGCACCGCGAGCTCGCCGGCCTTGAACGCATCCATGATCGCCTGCTTTTCCTTCGGCTTCATGCGCCCGTGGATCAGCCCCACGGAAAGGTCGGGCAACGCCGCGGTGAGTTCCGCATGGGCCACCTCGGCGGCCTGTGCGTCGAGTTGTTCCGATTCTTCGATGAGGGTGCATACCCAATACACCTGGCGACCCTGCATGCAGGCGGCATGGATGCGTTCCATGACGTCATAGCGGCGTTCGTTCGAGATCGCCACCGTCTGCACCGGCGTGCGGCCCGGCGGCAGTTCGTCGATGGACGATACGTCGAGGTCGGCATAGGCACTCATCGCCAGCGTGCGCGGAATGGGCGTGGCGGTGAGCACGAGCTGGTGCGGAATGAGGTCGCCCTCGGCGCCCTTGTCGCGCAGGGCGAGGCGCTGGTGCACCCCGAAGCGGTGTTGCTCGTCCACGATCACGAGGCCCAGCCGCTGGAAAGCGACCCCTTCCTGCATGAGCGCATGCGTGCCCACGACGACGTGCGCCGTGCCTTCCGACGCGTGGGCGAGCGCGTTCTTGCGCGCCCTGCCCTGCACCTTGCCCGCCAACCATTCGACCGTCAGACCCAGCGGCTCGAGCCACGCGCGGAAATTGCGCAGGTGCTGTTCCGCCAGGAGTTCAGTCGGCGCCATGAGCGCCACCTGGTAACCCGCCTCCACTGCAGCGGCCGCCGCCAACGCGGCGACCACGGTCTTGCCGCTGCCCACGTCGCCCTGTACCAGGCGAAGCATGGGATGCGGACGCGCGAGGTCGCGCGCCACTTCCTTCGACACACGCGCTTGCGCGCCGGTCAGGGGAAACGGCAGGCCCGCCAGCAGGCGCTCGCGCAATGCGCCGGCACTTTTCAGCGCGGGCGCTTTCCGTTTCTTCACGGCGGCGCGCATGCGCCGCAGCGTGAGGTGCTGGGTGAGCAGTTCTTCAAACGCCAGGCGCTTCTGCGCGGGGTGGTGCCCCTCGCCCAATTGCCGCAGATCCACGTCCGGCGGCGGGCGATGCACGTACAGCAAGGCATCGCGCAGCGACGTCATCCCTGAAGGAAGCGGAAGATCGCCCGGAATCAGTTCGAGCCGGTCGTCCGCGGGCAGGTGCGCGAGCGCGCGGGAAACCACACCGGCGAGGCGCCGGGGCCCCAGACCCTCCGTCGTCGGATAGACGGGCGTGAGCCGCTCGTCCACCACCACGGGCTCGTCGGGGTCGATGCGCTGGTATTGCGGGTGCACCATTTCCAGGCCCTGCGGGCCCTGCCGCACCTCACCGAAGCAAAGAAGGCGAGTGCCCTTGCCGAGATGGTCCACCTGCGACTTGCGGAAGTGGAAGAAACGCAGCAGCAAGACCCCGCCCGATTCGTCACCGATGATCACTTTCAACTGCGGACGAAAACGGAAACCGCGCTCCACGAAGTCGACGATGCCCTCGACCTGGGCGCGGTCTCCCGGCCGCAGGTCGGCAAGCGGCATGACGCGGGTACGGTCCTCGTAACGCAGCGGCAAGTGAAACCAGAGATCCTGCACGGTGCGCAGACCCAGCCTGCCGAGGGTTTCGGCGAGGGCCGGGCCCACGCCACCCAGGGACGTCAGCGGCGCGCGGCCCTGGTCCGCCGAAACGGCGGATGTCGGCGTGGAGCGGGCGGCGGCCACGGGAATCGCTGTCGCCTCAGGGCAGCACGAGGATGGCGTCGACCTCGACCTGCGCGCCCTTCGGAAGCCCCGATACCTCGATCGTGGAACGCGCCGGATACGGCTGCTGGAAATACTCGGCCATGACGGCGTTCACCGCGGCGAAGTTGCCGAGGTCGGTCACATAGATACCCACGCGCACGATGTCCGAGAGCTTGCCGCCCGCGGCTTCGGCCACGGCCACCAGGTTGTCGAACACGCGGCGGGTCTGCGTCGTGATGTCGCCCTCGACGAGATTGCCGGTGGCGGGATCGAGCGGAATCTGCCCCGAGAAGTACACGGTGTTGCCGGCGCGAACGGCCTGCGAATAAGGGCCGATGGCAGACGGTGCCTTGTCGGTGGCGATAGTGCTGCGGGTCATGGGCGCTCCTCGATGATGTATCCCGAGAGTCTAGCGAGGAACCGCTCATTGTAGGAGCCGCTACAGCGGCTCCTACAACGGATGGCGATAGACGCCGCTGACCACGCCGGTGCGCCGCACTCGCCGCATGACGTCGGCGAGGTGTTTGCGGCCCTTCACCTCGATGGCGAACAGCAGCGTGGCAGCCGTGCTGTCGCGCTCGATGTATTCCACGTTCTCGATGTTCGATCCGGCGTCGGCGATGGCGGCGGCGACGGTCGCGAGCACGCCCGGACGGTTGAGCACCTCGATACGCAGCTCGGCGCGGTAGTCGCCCGACACGTCGCGGTCCCATTCGATGGCGACGATGCGCTCCGGCGTCTTGCGGAACTCGGCCACGTTCGGACATTCCACGCGGTGCACCACGATGCCCTTGCCCGAAGAAAGGAAGCCGACGATCTCGTCGCCCGGCAGCGGGTGGCAGCAATTGCCGAAACTGAGCACGCCACGCTCGGCGCCGCTGATGCGGATCTTCTCCGCCGAATGCTCCACCGGGGCCGGCGTCCGTTCCTCGTGCGGCCCGAGCAGCGACACCAGCTGCGCGGCCACCTGGTCGGCGAAACGGTTGCCGAGCGCGATCTCGGAGAGCAGTTCCTCCAGCCGTTTCAGCTTGGAGTCCTCGAGGAAGCGGTCGAGGGCAGCGGCAGGAACGGCATCGAGGCTCAGGCCACGCGCATCGAGCGCGCGATCGAGCATGCGATGGCCGAAATCCACGGCGTCCTCGTGTTGCAGGTGCTTGAGGTACTGGCGAATGGCCGTACGAGCCTTGCCCGTGACGACGGCCTCGAGCCACGCGGGATTCGGCACGGCGGAAGGCGCCGTGATGATTTCCACCTGCTGCCCGGACACGAGCCGCGTGCGCAATGGCACCAGTTTCTTGTCGACGCGCGCCGCCACGGCATGGTCGCCGACGTCGGTATGCACCGCGTAAGCGAAGTCGAGCGCGGTGGCATTGCGCGGCAACGAGAAGATGTCGCCACGCGGGGTGAACAGGTAGACCTCATCGGGGAAGAGGTCGATCTTGACGTTCTCGAGGAATTCCGAGGCGGACGGCGTGTTCGCCTGGCTGTCGGCGAGCGCCGAGAGCCATTCGCGCGCGCGCGCCTGCGCGCTGTTCGCGGGGCCGGAATCGCTCTTGTAGGCCCAGTGCGCGGCGACGCCGCGCTCCGCCACCGATTCCATCTCCGCCGTGCGGATCTGGATCTCGATGGGGGCGCCGAACGGACCCAGCAGCACCGTGTGCAGCGACTGGTAGCCGTTGCCCTTGGGAATGGCGATGAAATCCTTGAAACGGCCGTCCACCGGCTTGTAGAGACCGTGCACGGCACCGAGGGCCATGTAGCAGTGCATGGCCGAATCGGTGATGACGCGGAAGCCGTAGACGTCCATCAGCTGCGCGAACGACTTGTGCTCGTTCCGCATCTTCGAATAGATGCTCCACGCCGACTTGATGCGGCTGACGGCGCGGCCGGGAATTTTCTCCGCGGCAAGACGGCCCTCCAGGGCCATCTCGATCTTCGCCATGGCCTCGCGCCGGTTGCCGAGGGCCGCACGGATGCGCTCGCCGATGATCCGGTGACGGTCGGGATAAAGGGCCTTGAAGCCGAGATCCTGCAACTCGGCCTTGAACTTGTTCATGCCCAGGCGCTGCGCGATGGGGGCGTAGATTTCCAGCGTCTCGCGCGCGATGCGCCGGCGTGACGGGGCGTCCTTCGCACCCAGCGTACGCATGTTGTGCAGGCGGTCGGAGAGCTTGATGAGGATGACGCGCAGGTCGCGCGCCATCGCCAGCAGCATCTTGCGGAAGCTCTCGGCGTCCGCCTCGGCGCGGCTGGAGAAACGCATCTTGTCCAGCTTCGTGACGCCGTCGACCAGTTCGGCCACGGTTTCGCCGAACGCGCCGGCGAGTTCCTCGCGGCTCAGCTGGGTGTCTTCGAGCGTGTCGTGCAGGATGGCCGCGATGATGGTTTCGGCGTCGAGACCGAGGTCGGCAAGCACATGGGCGACCGCCACCGGATGCGTGATGTACGGCTCACCGGACTTGCGCGTTTGCCCTTCGTGCGCCGCGGCGCCTACGAGATAGGCACGGCGGATGCGCATCACCTGATCGTGCGGCAGGTACGCGCCCACGCGTTCTTCCAGCGCCTGCACATAAGGAGGCACCGGTTGGTCATCGACCACGTCGGTCAATTTTTTCGCAGGAATGACGTTCATGGGAGAACCTTCCGTCTTCAGCCGACGGGGCCTCCCGTGCGCGGCCTCAGGAGCCGCGCGTCAGCGAGCGCAGGATGCTGATGAATGCAGGGCCGACAGCGACCCGGCGTCATCAGTCATCTCCGCCCTTCGAGAGGTCGTCGTCCACTTCCGTGGCGGCCCACTCGAGGGCTTCGCGCTCGGCACGCTCACGCGCGGCGCGGTCGATCTCGTCGATCATCTCGTCATTGACGCGACGATCGGCGATTTCGCGCAACGCGAGCACGGTCGGCTTGTCGTTGCTCGGATCGAGGGTCGGCTCGGCGCCCTTGGAGAGCTGGCGGGCGCGCTTCGTCGCCATGAGCACGAGCTCAAAGCGGTTGTCGACTACCTCGAGGCAGTCTTCGACGGTAATACGGGCCATTTCAAATCCTTGACATCAAAGACACTTCTGACTGTGCAGTGTACCGGCCCCAGCCGTTGGCTGGCAATCGGGGGAGGGGTATGATGCGCGGTTCTGACCAGGACGGACGGCAGTGGTGCAAATAATAATACCGCGCGGTACAATAAAGAACCGCCCCACCCCCAAAGCCGCTTCAATGCACCCCAGAACCCTGTCCCGGATGGTACGCAACGCCCTCGGCGTCCTGTTCGTCGCCCTCCTGGCGGCCTGCCACGTGGCGCCGCCCCGTACCGACGACCCGAACGAGAAGTTCAACCGCAAGGTCTACGCGTTCAACGACAAGCTGGACAAGGCCGTGATCCGCCCTGTGGCCGTCGGCTACCGGAAGATCACCAACCCGCCCGTCCGCACGGCCATCAGCGATTTCTACACGAACATCCGCCTGCCGATCACCGTGGCCAACGACCTGCTCCAGGCCCGGCCGAAGCAGGCCCTGCAGTCCACCAGCCGGTTCGTGGTCAACCTCACCATCGGCTTCCTAGGCTTCAAGGACCCGGCCAGCCTGCTCGGCCTGCCGCTGGAAGAGAACGATTTCGGCGTCACCCTGGCCCGTTGGGGCGTGCCCGAAGGCGACTTCCTGATGCTGCCCTTCGTCGGCCCCACCACCGTGCGCGACGTCTGGCGCCTCCCCGTCGACAGCTACTTCTTCGACCCGATCAGCTATTACTCGCGCAACCACGACTTCAAGTATGGCCAGCAGTACGTGCCGCAGGTGCTCTATCTCGTGACGCTGCGCTCGCGCGGCATCGATGCCGAGAGCTTCCTCGCGTCGGCCTACGACCCGTACGTGTTCATGCGCGACGCCTATCGCCAGCAGCGGCTTTACAAGAACTACTACGGCAACCCGCCGCCGGAAGCCATCGAACAGATGCAGGGCCTGAACGACAACCAGGATTTCGACCCCGACAAACTCCTGGAAGAACAGCACAGCTGGGAACGGAAGAACGGCGAACAGCCGGACTGAAACCAGGAAAGGCCGCGATCAAAGAAGGGCGCCCTCCGAGGAGTGGCGCCCTTTTTTTAATGCTACATGCTGCCCTGTGGGAGCCGCTTCAGCGGCGATACGTACCTGCGGGAGTGCCCGCTGCCGCGGGATCGCCGGCATAGCCCGCTTCCACAAAAGTGGGCGTCAGGCCGTGCCGAGCAGGGATTCGACGCCGGATACGCGTGCGAGGGCCAGCAGGCCGGCGGGGGCACGAGTCACCGCGATGGCCCTGCCCTTGCCGCGCGCGTGGGCAAGGAGTGCCAGCACTGTGGCGAGCCCTGCGCTGTCGGTCTGGCTCACCCCGGAAAGATCGAGGGACACCTGCGTGCCGCGGTCCAGTTCGGCGCGTGCCGTGTCGAGCACGTCGCCCGCGGTAGCGAACGTAAGGGCGCCGGATACCGCAAGGGTATCCGGCGCCGGATGGCTCAGCTGGAAGTCGGACGACTTCACTGCCCCGCGCCACCGCGCTGGCCGGCGCTGCCACCGTCCTGCTTCAGCTGATCGATGGCGGCCGAACCCTTCTGCTCCAGGTCGACGATGAGTTGATCGAGGCCTTCCTTCTTGATCTCGGCATCGACCTGGTTGCGGTAGTTCGTGATGTACGAGATGCCCTCGATGATCACGTCGTACGCCTTCCAGTCGCCGCTCTTGGACTGACGGAACGCGTAGTCCACGGAAACCGACTTGCCGTCGTCGAGCATCACCTGCGTGCGGACCACGGTGCGCTTCTTGTTGAGGTCGCCGCTGAACGGCAGCACCTTCACGCGGCCGCGCGTGTAGTTGAGCAGGCCTTCCGCATAGCGGTGGGTGATCGAGTTGTAGAACGCCTTGGCGAAGCGCTCGCGCTGCTCGGGCGAGGCCTTGGCGGCGTTCTGGCCCAGGACGAGGATCGACGCGTAGTCGATGTCGAAGTGCGGCAGGAAGGTGTCATCGATGACAGCGATGAGTTTTTCCTTGTCGTTCTTCAGCTCGGCCTGGTGCCCTTCGATGGCCTTGGCCAGATCGTCGGAAATGGTGGTGACGATCTGCTGCGGGGACTGGTTGGCGGCCGTGGCCGCCGGAGCTGCCGCGTCCTGAGCGACGGCGGGCAAGGCCGTGGTCGCGGTGACGGCGAGGGCAATGGCTAGGGAAAGCTGACGCAACATGCGGTGTCTCCTGGGCCGGCCTTACTTCTTGCCGGCGTTGTCTGTAGCGGCGCCCTGGGCGCCGGGCTTGTTCTCGCTCGGCGATCCGTTCACCAGGAACTTGCCGATCAGGTCTTCCAGCTGAAGCGCGGACTGGGTAAGCACGAAGCTGTCGCCGTCCGCCAGGTATTCCGGCGACCCGCCGGGCTGGATCGCAACATACTGGCTGCCGATCAAACCGCTTGTGAACACCGCGGCCGAGGAGTCATCAGGTATCTGGGAGTAGCGCTTGTCGATCGCAAGGGTGACCGTGGCTTCCACGGCGCCGGGCTTGACCACCACCGATTCCACGCTGCCGATGGGCACGCCGGCCATCTTGACCGCGGCACCCGGCTGGAGGCCGCCGATATTGGTGAAGCTTCCGGTCACGTGGAAGGTGCCGCCCAGGCGATCCGGCGCGCTTCCGCCGCCGAAGAACTTGCCGAGCATCTCTTCCAGCTGCTGGGCAGGACGGGTCAGGCCGATTTCGCCCCCCTCCTTCACCGGCGTCTTGGACTGCCCGAACTGGATGCCCACGTACTGGTCGCCCAGCAGGCCGCTGGTGTAGATCGTGGCCACGGAATCCTCGGGGATGTCCTTGTGGCTCTCGTCGATGGCGAGAGTGACTTTCGCCTCTTCCTTGCCCGGCACCAGGTCGATCGCCTGCACCGAGCCGACGCGCACGCCGGCGACCTTCACCGGCGCGCGAACCTTCAACTGCCCGACGTTGGCGAAGCGCGTGTCGATGGTGTACGTGTCGCCACGGCTGGTGTTAGCCACCGAGGTGGTCTGGGTGGCGAGGTACGCCAGGGCGGCGAAGCCGAGCACGATGAACAGGCCGGTGCCGACGGCATAGGAACGTCTCTGGGTCACGGCACGATCCTCGGATGGGCGATGGGGGAATGGGTGGTCATGGCGGGTCTCCGGGACCTCAGATCAGGAACGAGGTGAGGACGAAGTCCAGCGCCAGGATGGCGATGGACGAGGCCACCACCGTACGCGTCGTGGCATACGCGACGCCTTCGCTGGTGGGCGGTGTGGTGTAGCCCTGGAACACCGCGATCAGGGAGACCACGATGCCGAAGGCGAAGGATTTGAGCAGCACGCCATTGACGATGTCCTTGTGGATATCGACGGTGGCGGTCATGTTCGACCAGAAGGTGCCGTTGTCGATGCCCAGCCAGGTGACACCGACAAGATGGCCGCCGAACACACCCATGGCGCAGAACACGAGGCCGAGCAACGGCAAGGCCACGACACCCGCAAGGAATCGAGGCGCGGCCACGTAGGCGATGGGATCGACGGCCATCATTTCCATGGCGTCGAGCTGGTCGGTGGCACGCATGAGGCCGATCTCGGCGGTGACGGACGTGCCCGCGCGGCCCGCGAACAGCAGCGCCGTAACGACCGGACCGAGTTCGCGGTAGATGGCGATGGCCACGACGGTGCCGGTGGCCGAGGTGCCGCCGAAGATGGACAGCACGTCGTACAGCTGCAGGCCCAGCACCATACCCACGAACAGGCCGCAGGTCATCACGATGGTGAGGCTCATGGCGCCGACGAACCAGATCTGCCGAACCGTCTCGCGGCCGTGCCGGAAGCTGCGCGGGATGGCCGCGAGGATGGTGAGGAGGAACAGCCCGCAGGCGCCTATCTGCGCCAGGCTGCGAACGACGACGTTGTCGTTCCTGCTGCTCATGCCTTGCCTCCGGGAAAACCGAGCGCGCTGGCGTAGTCGCCGGCGGGATACTGGAAGGGTACGGGGCCGTCGGCCTCGCCCCCGAAAAACTGCGCCGTCCACGGCGAACCGTCGTTGGCCAGCGTGGCGGGATCGCCTTGTGCCACGACCTTGCCGTTCGCGATGAGGTAAACGTGGTCGGCCACCTTCTGCACGGCCGCCAGTTCGTGCGCCACCAGCACGCTGGTGATGCCGAGGGTCTCGTTCAACGTGCGGATCAGCAGCAATACCTGGTTCAGCGCGATGGGGTCGAGACCGACGAAAGGTTCGTCGTACAGGATGAGCGCAGGATCGAAGACAATGGCCCGTGCCAATGCCACGCGCCGCGCCATGCCGCCGGACAGCTCGGTGGGCATGAGGCGCGCCGCGCCGCGCAGCCCCACGGCCTGCAACTTGTTGAGCACGATATTGCGGATCAGTTCCTCCGGCAGCTTCGTATGCTGACGGAGGGGAAAGGCCACGTTCTCGAACACGTCGAAGTCGGTCAGCAGCGCGGAGTTCTGGAAGAGGTAGCCGATCCGCTCGCGCAGTTCGAACAGTTTCTCGCGCGACAGCTCCGGCACGTTCAGGCCGTCGAGTTCCACGCTGCCGGCATCGCCGCGCATCTGCCCGGTGATGTGCTTCAGCAGGGTGGTCTTGCCGGTACCGCTGGGGCCCATGATGGCCGTGACCTTGCCCCGCGGGATGTCGAGATCCAGGCTGTCGAAGATGGTCTTGCCGTTGAGGACCGTGGTGAGTCCGCGTACGCGGACGATGGCGTCGTCGGTCATGGGGCGATCAGCTCCTCGATCAGCGATTCGTGCCGGCGCGCTGCCAGTGGCGCGCGTTGGCGCACCGCGCGCACGATGGACCGGAGGTCGCCCAGGGCGTCCTCGAAGCGGTCGTTCACGATGATGTAGTCGAACTCGTGCGCGTGGGCGATTTCCTCGCGCGAATTGAACAGCCGGCGCTCGATCACCTCCGGGCTGTCGGAGGCGCGGCCGCGCAGACGGCGCTCCAACTCCACGCGCGACGGCGGCAGGATGAACACGCTGACGCAGTCGGGCTTGCCGCTGCGCACCTGGCGCGCGCCCTGCCAGTCGATTTCCAGCAGTACGTCGCGGCCCGAGGCGAGGGTGCCCTCGACGACCTTGCGCGAGGTGCCGTAGAGATTGCCGTGGACTTCGGCATGCTCCAGGAAGATGCCGTCGGCGATCTCCCGCTCGAAATCCGGCCGCTCGACGAAAAAGTAATGCCGGCCATATTCCTCGCCCACACGCGGCGGGCGGGTGGTATGGGAGATCGAGAGCGAGATATCCGGCTCGCACTCGAGCAACGCGTTGACCAACGTGGATTTCCCCGCGCCGGAAGGCGCAGCCACCACGAACAGGGTGCCTTCGATCATCCGCGGTCGACTCGCTGGGGGTACATGGCTCGCTCCGATGGCACCGGCGTACCGAACGGTCGGTATCGGCACGCATCCTGTTGTGCAAAAGGGGATTGTACCGGGTTTCCGACCTGGGTCGGCGAGAAGCCCCGTCACCTGGCGGGTTCGCCGGCCCCGCCCGGTCGCTTGTACACCACCCCGCCTTTCATTACGAAGGTCACGTGCGCCAGCGTGCCGATGTCTTTCGTCGGGTCGCCCGGGACCGCGATGATGTCGGCGTCGAGGCCGTTGCGCAGCTGGCCGATACGGTCCTGCTGCCGCAGCACCTTCGCATCTACCGCGGTGGCGGCCAGCAACGCCTGCGCCGGCCGCATACCGTCGCGCACCATCCATTCCAGTTCCTTGTAATTGCTGCCGTGGGCGAACACGCCCACGTCGCTCCCGTTACCGATGGTCACCCCAGCCTCCAGCGCGCGCTTGAACGCCTGGGCCGAGGCACGCATCGACTCGGTGGGCGGCTGGCCCGGCTTCCATCCTCCGAAATACTCCGCGTAGGCGGCGCTCGCTTCCAGCGTCGGCATGTAGGCCACGCCATGTTTCTTCATGAGCGCAAAAACTTCCGGCGTGCCACCGTAGCCATGTTCGACGGTGTCCACGCCGGCGAGCACCGAACGGCGCATGCCTTCCGCCGTGCTCGCGTGCACCGCCACCGGCAGCCCCAGCGAATGGGCCATCTCGACTCCGGCCCTCAACTCATCCTCGGTGAATGTGGGCACGGAACCCTTGCTCTTGCCGCAATGGTAGTCGGCGTAGATCTTGATCCAGTCGGCACCGTGGGCCGCCTGGTCGCGCACGGCGTCGATCATCTGCGCCGTGCCGCTGACGGGAATACCACCTTGCGGCAGGTCGAGGTCGTCGCGAAAGCCGAGTGGACCGGGTCCGTAACAGTGCGCCGCGACAGTGGCGCGCGTGGCGACGAAGAGGTGCGGGCCCGGAACCAGGCCTTTCTCTATGGCCTGCTGCACATCCACGTCCGCGTAACCCGCGCCCTCGGTGCCCAGATCGCGCAATGCCGTGAAGCCGCTCATCAACGTGTCGCGTGCATGCTTCACGGCCTCGACCGTGCGGAAGGCCAGCGTTTCCTTGAGCACCTGGTCGTTCCACAAGGTTTCGTCGTACGGGTGCAGGAAGATGTGCGAATGGGCGTCGATGAGGCCGGGCAGCAGCGTCGTGCCGGGCAGTTCTATCGTCTGCGCACCCGGAGGAACGGGTACCTTGGCCGCGGGACCGACGTCGTCGATCTTGTCGCCCCGCACGAGCACCACCCACCCGTCATGCGTCTGCTCATCGCGCGCATCGAAGACACGATCCGCCTTGAGCAGCACCGCCGTGTCAGCCGCGGGTGCGGCGGCTTCGGCGGTGGCCCATGCCAGCAGCGACAGGGCCAGCACGCCCCACAGTTTCACGCCTCGGATCATTGCCATTCTCCCTTCAAATCCTTCAAGCGATTGGAAACCTTCGGACGCGACGAATCACTCTCCGGGGTGATACGTGCGCTCGGCATGCCCTTGCAGCTCTTCCGGCCAGAAGTACACCTTCCGCAGGTTCCCTGTCGTATAGCGCTCGGCTTCGTCGTTGAAGTGTTTCGACGCCGGGTCGCCGCTCTCGCCTCCGGCCGTGACGGCGCGGGCACGAACCTTGTCGCCGAATTCCACCACCGCCACGAAGCTGTTGCCGCTGGTGCCGTAGTAACGCTTCGTACCGGGCCAGCGATGCGCCCCGAACGAGGCGAGCGAGCCCCAGCGCGAAGACGTGAACGGCACGGGGAGGCTCGGCCTGGCGTCGTCGAAGCGCTGCCGGATGGCACCGTCCACGCGCTGGAAGCGATTGACCTCGCCCCATGGCACGCCCCAGCTCCCGAAGTCCTTCTCCAGGCGGTCGGCGGCTTCGGCAAGGGCGGCAAGGCGCATGGCGGGGCCGGCCTTCTCGGCCATCAGGTCGTAGACGGAGAGACCTTCGGCCGTGTCGAGGCCGCTTGCCTTGTCCCAGAGGATGTCGCCCCAGAACACTGCCAGCGACGTAGGCATGGACGCGATGCCCCAGCGGTAATCCCAGGTGCGCAATAGCGCGACGGGACCGGCCAGCTTCCGCTTCATCGGATCGCCGGCTGGGAGCGCGTCGTAGTCCGCGACGAGGATCGGCAGCTGCCGCGCGAACGCCGGGAGGTAAGGATCGAACGCGGCGTCGATAAGCGACGCCAGTGAGAAACCGTTCCGGCCCGTGAGCACGCGCGTGGCGTGCAGGCCGCGCGGGTTTTCGCCCACGGCGTCCATGTAGCGGGGAAAGTCGGCCTGCCGCGGGCTGTCGGGGCCAGCGGCCGAATACGGCCAGTCGTTGGTGTTGAATATCCACCCCGTCGGCGGGTTGAAGACCCGCGGTGCCTTGTCGAGCGGCAGCAGCCCTTTCCAGTCGGTGTCGGGATCGCTGCCGTCCACCGGCTTCGTGTAATCGAAGCGGTCGTCGCGCTTGGGAATGAACTGCGGATGCAGATAGGCGATGTTGCCCTTGTCGTCCGCATAGATGGTGTTGTTGGACGAGTTCGCCTTGAACTCGGCGACCTTCATGTAGGCCGCGAAGTCGTTCGCCTTCGTGCGCAGCCAGCTCTGCTGCAAGGCTTCCAACGGCTTGTTCATCAACGCCTCGGCAATCCAGCGGTTGCCGTCCGCGCGGACGATCGGGCCGTGGTGCGTGGCATAGGTGGTGAAACGCCGTTCGCCGAGGGTGCCGTCGCTTTTCCGCACCGGCACGACGATCTCGCGCACGGCCACCGGTCGAAGGGCTTTTCCGTACCGATAAAAAAGCTTGCCGCCTTGCCGTTCGATCGTCTCGGCGAACTCGTCCACGACATCCGCGCCGGTGGAGGTATGCATCCAGCCCAGATGCCTGTTGAAGCCCTGGTAGATGAAGAACTGCCCCCAGGTGACGGCCCCATACGCATCCAACCCCTCGTCGCTGGACACTTGGAGTTCGGAGCGGAAGAAGAACGAGGTGTGCGGGTTGATCAGCAGCAACGCGTGGCCGTCGGCCGTGAGTTTCGGCGCGATCGCGATGCCATTGGAGCCAGTGGGCTCCGCCCAGCTGGAAGGCGGCACGAACTGCGCAAGTGCCCCCTCCGGGTCGTTGCCGTAGAACGCCTGCAGCCAGGCCGGCTTCACGCGCTCGATGTCCCCGCCGATGCTGCCCTCGCTGAAGCTCAACGCCATCCAGGGTTCGAAGCGCCGGATGACACGAGGGTGCACATCGGGATGGGTGGCGAGGAAATAATTGAGACCGTCGGCCCATGCATCCATCAGGCTCTTCAGCCACGGCGGCGCGCGGCCGTACATGGCCTTCAGCTGCTTCTCGTCGACGAACAGACGCTGGCGCAGGTCCGTCCACAGCGCGGATTCTCCTTCCGCCTGCGCGAGCCAGCCGAGCGACGTGAGGTAGTTCGTCTCGATGCGATTGAAATCGTCTTCGGCTTGCGCATAAGCCATGCCGAACACGGCATCCGCGTCGCGCTTGCCGTGCACGTGTGCTATGCCCCAGTCGTCGCGGACGATCGTCGCCGCGGCGGCCTCACGCTTCCAGCGCGGCGCATCGCCGGTTTCCGAAGCCGCGAGGACGGAGGGGCTGGCGAGGACCGACGCGAAGAACAGGATGTACCGGCGAAGCCTCATCGGGACGGGCGCCATGCATGGGATCGCCGATCCTAGCTTCCCACCGGCCGGATCGGTCAAGTGCATGCATCCCCGCCGAGCCCGGCATGGTCCAAGGCGCCGGCCCGGCGGACCGCTGGAGCACCTTTCGCCGCGCGTCGCGAAAATCGTTACGCAGGCAACCATTATGTGCCATCAGTCATACGGTAAACACCGTAAAAACAGGCCTCCGAAAGCAATTCCATTACTCATGCTTAATGCGTCGGAGAGCACTCTCGTGCCATGCGCAGGGGGCAGTGCCCTACGCACGACCGGTCCATAGATTCACGCTCGCCTTCGCAAGGCCCTGCGCCGCCGGCGAGAATGCGAGACCCGGCTCGCCCATCCCTTTCCGCACGGGTTCGTGCACCGAGGCATGGCCATGTATGTCGCCCTTTCCATGAATGCGCTGAACTTCTACCCGCACACGCTGGCATTCGAAACCGTACGGCAAGTGGACGCCGTCCGCCGGCACAACTGGTCGCCTGGCTACTACGCGGGTGGCGACGATGTCTCGGTGGGCCATTTCCTCGACGAAATCGCCGCGAGCGAGACGCCTCAGCCGACCGGGTGCGCCAGCGCGTAGGCGATGGCGCATCCTTCCAGCCAAGGCATCGCACTTCACGAGCCGACAACAGGTCATCCGTACTATCGCCCGTGCAGGGGAACGAGGCTGGAAGATCAAGGAGAACGAGATGAGCAAGGAAGCAGCATCGCCTGGGCAATACGTACTGTCGCGGGCAGCGACTATCCGAACCTGGGAACGCCGCCGACAAGCAGGGGAGCCGGAAGCCCCGATGCTGGTCGATCCGAGTCAGGCCCCCGGCAACAACATCCTATATCCGGGTGCGGCGCCGGATTCGGGCGTTGTAATCCGTGTCCCGGTCTATGAAAACATGGCTGCCGGGCAACGGTTGATTCTCAACTGGGAAGGCGTCCTGCCGTTCTCCACCTCGAAGTTCGTGAGGGTGCCGGGCAATTTCTTGGACTTCAGCGTGCCGAAGGACGTTCTCCCGGACGCTGATTCGGGGCGCCCCGAATGCTATGTCTCCTATATCGTTCAGGAGCCGGGAAAGCCTGACAGAGCTTCGGGCACAACCATCATTCACGTGACACAAGAATTCCCGGCACCTCCGCCAGTGACGGTTCCGGCAGCGCCAGACGGCGAACTCGACTTCTCGACGATCGACAGAGAAATCGGACTGCCTGTGCAGTTCCCGGATGCCGTCATCGTAGGCGCGTCGTGGCTCGTTTATGCCCGAGACGGGCACCCAAAGGACCTAGTTGGCTTCAGGGCCATGCCCGGCGAGACGGTCAACCTTTGGCGCGAACTTCTCGATCAGGTCGAATCGGGAGACGAGGCTCGAATCTGGTACATGGGCGCAACCGACTTTATCAGTCCTTCGAAGATGGTTGCCATTCGCGCGCTCTGAACCCATACGAGGCATGCGATAACCATAGGGCCAGGGGCAATCCGCCCCTGGCAATTGGCAACCCTGGCCGCGTGCCGGCCGAATCGGTCAAGCGCCTGCGATCTAACCGAGCCCGGCGTGTGTCAGGGCATACCCTATGGCGGCGCGCACCGCCGCCACCTGCGCGTCGTTGCACTGCTGTGGCGTGGCGCGAGGGCTGTCCGGGTAAACCTCGGTCGTGGTCGTGTAGCGCGCGCCGGTGATGCCGGCGCAGAGGCCCAGTTCCTTCAGCGCGTATTCGATCACCCCGGGAGCCACCATCGGCGAACCGATGATCTCGCCGTTCGCATCGGCCGGCGCGATATGCGTCACCTTCGCCACGGCGGCGATCACTGCCTGCTGGAACGCGGGCTGCGGATTTTCCGAATCGTCGACGAGGTAGAAGCCGTCGGGAATCTCGCCCGGCTCGAACGGCTTGCCGTCGCGCGCCGCGAGCGCCGGACGAAATTCGGTTTCGTCCGAATCGGTGGTTTCGTGCAGGTCGATGTGCATGAGGACGCGCCCACGCAGCGGTGCCAGCAACTCGACCAGCGCAGCGGCCTCGCCGGAAGGACTGCCTTCGCGGAAGTTCCGGTTTGGATCGATCGCGTCCGGATTCCAGCGATGGATGCGCTCGTAAGCCCAGGGACTGACGCAGGGCACCACCAGGAGATTCGCCTGCCCTGCATAGTCGTTGCCATGCTCGCGCAGGAACTGCAAAGCCCCGTGCACACCGCTGGTTTCGTAACCGTGCACGCCGCCCGTCACCAGCATCACCGGACGATCGTCGCGCCAGCCGCGACCACGCACCGCCAGCAAAGGGAACCGCTCGCCGTCGTAATCTAGCGAACCGTATTCCGACACATCGAACCGATCGCGCAGCGCGTCGATGGCACGCAGGACGTCGTCACGGAAGTCGCGCTGCTTCGTCTGGCGCGAACGCCACATGGCGATCTCGGCGGGCCCCCAGGGCGTGCCGGGGATACCGATGGGATACGACATCTGCTGGTTCAAAGCCGCGCTCCGTTTTGAATGGCGGTCATTCTAACCGGCTCTACATCCGCTCAGGCACCCGAATCCCGAGCAGGTCGAGGGCCTCGGCCAGAACACCAAGCGTCAACGAAGACAGCGCCAGGCGCGATGCGCGCTCGTCGACATGGGAAGCCGCCAGCACCGGGCACACCGCGTAGAAACGGCTGAATGCCTGGGCGAGCTCATAGGCGAAGTCGGCGATTTCGTTCGGCGCATATCGCGCTGCCGACGACGCCACGACGTCGGGGAAGCGCGCGCAGAGCAGCACGAGGTCGCGTTCGGTCGGCTCGCGCACGTCGATGGCGCCCGCGACGACACCCTCGCGCCGGGCCTTTTCCAGGATGGAGGCGATGCGCACGCAGGCGTATTGCACATAGGGGCCGGTGCGTCCCTCGAAGGACACCATGCGCTCGGCGTCGAACACGTAGCCGGAGGTGCGGTAGGTGGAGAGGTCGGCGAACTTCACGGCGGCGATGCCGATGGTGGCGGCGAGCGCGGCGGCTTCCTCTTCGGGCAACGCGTCGTCTGACTGGCGCGCACGCGCCTTGTCGAGCGCATCCGCCAGGAGATCGCGCAACTGCGCCACGCCGCCGTCGCGCGTCTTGTAGGGCTTGCCGTCGCTGCCGTTGACGGTGCCGAAGCCGACGTGAACCAGCGTGATGCCCTCGGCGAATCCCGCCGCCCCGGCTGCGCGGAACACCTGGGCGAAGTGCAGCGACTGGCGCTGGTCGACCACGTACACGATGCGCGACGGATGGTGCCGCTGGCGGCGATCGAGGATCGTTGCGAGATCGGTCGTCGCATACAGGGCGGCGCCGTCCGATTTCTCGAGGAGCAGCGGCGGCATGGGCGATTCGTCGTCGTCACGGGCCACTTCGATGACGAGCGCGCCGTCGCTCCGCACGGCCACGCCCCGCGCGACGAGGTCGGCGATCATGCCGGGGATCAAGGGCTGCACGTGGCTTTCGCCGAGCAGTTCGTCGAAGTGCGCATCCAGCGTGGCGAAGTCGCGCACCTGCGCATCCAGCGACACGCGCCGGACGACTTCCCATATGCGCATGTGGCGCTCGCTGCCCGCCTGCAATTCCGCCGTGGCCGCGCGTGCCAACGCCATGCGGGCCGGATCGGCCTTGCAGGCCGCGGCCACGCGGGGATAGAGCTCCTGCAGGGTCTGCATATCGAACGGGGGGCGGTCGCGCCAGGGTCCGTCTTCGGCCATCTCGGGCCATAGGACCAAGGCCTCGGAAATCAGCATGCCCATCTGCAGGCCCCAGTCGCCCAGGTGCACGTCGCCGATCACGCGGTGGCCTTGCGCCGTGAGGATCCGACGCAGGCTTTCACCCAGCACGAGCGAACGAAGATGGCCCACATGCAGGGGCTTGGCGACGTTCGGGCCGCCGAAGTCGATGACGATCGTCTCGGCCGGCTGCTGCTGGATGCCGGCATGCGGCGCGGATGCCTGCGCCGCGGCGAACGTGGACAGCACACGGTTGGAAAGACGCAGGTTGATGAAGCCGGGCCCGGCCACGCTCACCTCGGTGAAATCCTCCAGCGGGGCGAGTCGGGCGACTACCTCGTCGGCCAGTTGCCTTGGCGGGCGGCGCAGGCGCCCGGCCAGGGCCATGACGGCGTTGCACTGGAGATCGCCAAGATCGGGGCGCTGCGCCGGCAGCGCGCGCACGCCGTCGGTATCCAGTCCACAGGCGGAGAACGCGTCGGCCAGCAGCCGGTCGACGTGCGCGAACAAGGTCGCTTCCATGTGAGAAGGCATCACGGGGTTCCAATTCGGAAGGGAGCAGATCAACGATGCAGAACATAACCGAGTCGAAGAAAGCTAGCCGAAAATCGACTGGATTAGGCTCCGAAGGCGACCCATCCCGATGCGGAGGAACATGATGCGAAGCCGGAGCCTCCTATTTGCGCTGCTGCTGGCGCCGTCGGTCTACGCGGCGGACTCCCCGAAAGACGTGCAGGCACTGATCGCCCGGGGCGACTACCCCGGCGCGGAAACGATGCTGCGCGAAGCCATTGCCGAGCATCCGCAAAGTGCCAAGGCGCACTATGTGCTGGCGGAAGTGCTTGCCCATGAAGGCAACGTGGGCGAGGCGAAGTCCGAGGCGGCGAAGGCAGCCACGCTGGACCCTGGAACCCACTTCACCGATCCCGCGAAGTTCCAGGCCTTCCGGCGCAAGCTGGATGCTGCGCTCGCGCCCTCTTCCGATCTTCGCGCGTCGACGCCGCAGCTGGGGGTCAGCGAGCGGGCGCCGCAACGCGGGACAGCCGGCCGATCGCACCTGCTGAATCTGCTCGCCATCGGCGCCGGCATCGCGCTGCTGGTGTTTCTCTGGATGCGCCGCCGGCGCACCGATGTGCCACCGGCAGGGTACCCGCCCGTGCCGCCGCCGGAGGGCGTGCCCCCGTATGGCGCGTATCCCGGCGGCGCCCCTTACGGCGTGCCGCCGCAGCCCCACTCGGGCGTAGGCACGGCGGTGGCGGCCGGTCTCGGCGGCGTGGCCGCCGGCATGCTGCTGGACGAGGCGCTGCGCGGGCGTCACGACGACGACGGGTTACGCGACACCGGCCCCGTTATCCGCGAGGACCGCGATCCCTCCGCGCAGGCCTATGACGATCTGCGCGACGAACCGATCGACATGGGCAACAACGACGGCTCATGGGACGACGCCGGTTCCGGTGACGGTACGTTCGACGACGACTCCTGGTAGCCGCGGAGCAGCCGACAAAAGGTTGGCAAAAGACTTCCCGGCCATTCTGGCGCCTGCCCCTTCGCGAGTTCGCTCTCCCCAACGCCCATGCATATCCTTCTTCTGGAAGACGACGTCGAACTGGGCGGGGCCATCAAGCATGCGTTGGAGCAGCAGTCGTATGCGGTGACGTGGCTCACCGACGGCCGCAGCGGTGCGAGCGCACTGCCCGATGCGTCGTTCGACCTCATCCTCCTGGACCTGGGCCTGCCCGGACGGGACGGTATCGATCTGCTCCTGCAGGCGCGCCGCAGCGGCATCAAGACGCCTGTCCTCATCATGACCGCCCGCGATGCACCGGAGGCGCGCATCAAGGGCCTGGACATGGGCGCGGACGATTACCTGGTCAAACCCTTCCACCTCGGCGAGCTGGCCGCCCGCATCCGCTCGCTGACCCGGCGCGCGCAGGGCCTGGTCGACAATCGCATCGAGGTCGCCGGCCTTGTCCTCGATCTGGCGACAACCGACGTGGCCTTCCGTGGGGAACGCATCACATTGACCCGCCGCGAATTCGCGGTGCTCCGCATCCTCATGGAGCGTGCCGGGCGCATCGTCCGGCGCGAGAGCCTGGAGAGTTCGGTATACGGGTTCGATACGGTGGTCGACCGCAACGCCATCGAAGTCCACGTTCACTGGCTGCGCCGCAAGCTCAGTCCGGAACTCATCCACACGGTGCGCGGCATCGGCTACATGATGCCCCGGGAACCCAAATGCCAGCCCTCAGCCTCCGCGCCCGGTTGACCTGGCTCATCATCGCCGTGCAGGTGGCGGTGCTGATTCCGCTGGGCGCCATCAGCTACCAGCGCGAGCGGGCCGAGATGGTGAAATTGCTGGACGGGCGGCTCGCCCAGGCCGGACGCACGCTCGGCACATTGATTGCGGACAGCCAGCGCGGTTACAGCGACGAGGATGCGCAACGCGCCGTCAAACTCGTCACCGACGCCCAACGCGGCACGGTCGTGGTGGCGGTCCACGCAAAGAATTACGAACCCGAGGTGGGTTTCCAGGCCTACGACCCGCACGGCAAGCTCATCGCCGCTACGGCGAACCTGGCGGACCTGCCGCCCCCCGCGCCGGGAGAGCGCGGATTCAGCGACATCGAACACGATGGGGCCGGCTGGCGGCTGTTCACTCTGACCAACCGCTTCAATCTCACGGTGCGCATCGGCGAACGGGCGGAGAACCGGGCCGACATCACACGGGAACTCGTTCTCGAACACTCGCTTCCCCTCATCATCGGCCTGCCCTTGTTGGCGTTGCTGGCGAGCCTGGCGGTCAAGCAGGGCTTGCGGCCGCTGGACAAGCTCACCCAGGTGCTCTCCGAGCGAGCCCCGCGCAGCCGCACACCCATCGCCATCGAGCGCTCCCCGGGCGAGATCAAGCCGCTGATCGCCACGCTCAACGAACAACTGGAACGGCTGGAGGACGTGATCGAACGCGAGCACCGGTTCGCCGGCGACGTGGCGCACGAGCTTCGCACCCCGCTCGCAGCGACGACCATTCACCTGGAGAGCGCGCTGATCGCCAACGATCCGGCCGAACTGGAGTTCACCCTGCACAGCGCCCGGCGCAGCCTGGGGAGGCTGGGGCGACGCATCGAGCAGATCCTGGCCATCGCTCGCCTCGAAGCCGGTGCGGCAGCCGAGCAGCGCATTCCGCTGGACCTGATCGTGCTGGCGACCGAAGTGGTGGAGGAGCTGGCACCGCTCATTGCCGAGAAGGACATCTCGCTCAGCCTCACGCATGAGGAGCCGGCGGTTCGGGTATCCGGCCACGAGGTTGCACTGACGGCCATGTTCCGCAACCTGGTGGAGAACGCGCTTCGCTATGCACCCGAAGGCGGCCGCGTGGACATCTCGGTTCACCGTGATGCCGGCATCGTCGTCATCGAAGTCTGCGACGACGGGCCGGGTATACCGCCCTACCGCCGTGCGCTGGCGTTCAAGCGCTTCGAGCGGAGCAGCGATACCAAGGAACCGGGCTACGGCCTGGGCCTGAGCATCGTGCAACGCGCGGTCGAGCTGCATGAAGGCTCGATCGAATTACTCGACGGTCCGTCGGCACGAGGCCTCCTGGTGCGGATCCACATCGAGGCGCTCGACGGCTGACCGGCCGGCGCGCGAAGCAAGGCAAAAGATTTCCACAAGGTTCGGACCGAACAATGGGCGTGGGCGATTCTGCCCGAGTCCCATCGAGTGGCCATGAACCTCACCGCGCCTTACCGATCCGCTGCCATGTCTGGAAGCGTCCGGCCGCCGCAACTGTCCAGCGCAGGTTCCGCGGCATGCTAGGGCTGGTGCGCATCGCGCTGTCGCGCCCCTACACCTTCATCGTCCTGGCCTTGCTCATCCTCATCGCGGGCCCGCTGGCCGCCGTCAGGACGCCCACGGACATCTTCCCGAACATCGGCATTCCGGTGATCAGCGTCGTCTGGACGTACAACGGCCTGCCGCCGGACCAGATGTCCGGACGCGTGATCTATTACTACGAGCGTCAGTTGACCACGTCGGTCAACGATATCGAGCACATCGAATCGCAGTCGCTACCCGGCGTGGGCATCGTCAAGATCTTCTTCCAGCCGGGCGTGGACATCCGTACCGCCACCGCACAGGTGACATCGATCTCGCAGACGGTGGTGAAGCAGATGCCACCGGGCATTACGCCGCCGCTCATCCTCAACTACAACGCGTCCACCGTGCCGGTGCTGCAGATGGCGCTGTCCAGCCCCATCCTGTCCGAGGCGACGATCCGCGACATCGCGCAGAACTTCATGCGCCCGACGCTCATTTCGGTGCCCGGCGTAGCCATTCCGACGCCTTACGGCGGCAAGCAGAAGCAGGTGACGCTCGACCTGAATCCCCAAGCGCTGGCGGCCAAGGGCCTCTCTGCACAGGATGTCGGCAACGCGTTGGCGACACAGAACCAGATCATCCCTGTGGGTACCGCGAAGATCGGCACCTACGAGTACCACGTGCAGCTCAACAACAGCCCGACGGCCATCGACGAGCTGAACAACCTGCCCATCAAGACCGTCAATGGCGCCACCATCACCATCGGCGACGTTGCCCATGTCCGCGACGGCGCACCGCCACAGAACAATGTGGTGCGCGTGGACGGCAAGCGGGCGGTGCTCATGCCGGCGCTGAAGAACGGCAACGCCTCCACGCTGGACGTGGTGGCAGGCATCAAGAAGCTGTTGCCGCTGATTGCCGAGACCCAGCCCAAGTCGCTGAAGATGAATCTGCTCGGCGACCAGTCCATCTTCGTGAAAGCCGCAGTGACCTCGGTTGCGCGCGAGGGCATCATTGCCGCCGTGCTGACCTCGGTCATGATCCTGCTGTTCCTGGGAAGCTGGCGTTCGACCGTGATCATCGCGCTGTCGATCCCACTCGCGATCCTGTCGGCCATCGCATTGCTGGCGGTCTTCGGGCAAACCCTGAACATCATGACCCTCGGCGGTCTCGCTCTGGCGGTGGGCATCCTCGTCGACGACGCCACGGTGACCATCGAGAACATCAACTGGCACCTCGAACAGGGCAAGGGCGTTGTCACCGCCATCATGGACGGCGCCAGGCAGATCGTGACGCCGGCTTTCGTTTCGCTGCTGTGCATCTGCATCGTCTTCGTGCCGATGTTCATGCTCAACGGCATCGCGGGCTTCCTGTTCCGACCGATGGCGCTGGCCGTGATCTTCGCGATGGTGTCCTCATTCATCCTTTCGCGAACCCTCGTGCCCACGCTGGCGATGTTCCTGCTCAAGCCGCATACGGTGGAGACGGGCCTGGGCAATCACCCCGAAGACCAGGTCATCAATCATCATGAAGGCGACCGGCATGCGCAGAAACGCCGCAATGCCTTTGTTCACGGCCTGATCGCGTTCCAGTTGGGCTTCGAGCAACGCTTCACCCGGGTTCGCGACACCTACTACGGGCTGCTGGGCGTGGCGCTGGCGAACCGCAAGCGCTTCGTGCTCGGTTTCCTGGCATTCGTGCTCGCGTCCTTCGCCCTGATACCGGCACTGGGGCGGGATTTCTTTCCCGAGGTGGACTCGGATTCGCTCTCGCTGCACGTGCGCGCCCCGATGGGTACGCGCGTCGAAGAAACCGCGGCGGAATTCGACCACGTCGAGCGTGCCATCCGGTCGGTCATTCCGCCGGACGAACTCGACACCATCATCGACAACATCGGCCTGCCGCTCTCCGGCGTGAACCTTGTCTACAGCAGCAGCGGCACCATCGGCTCGCAGGACGGCGACATCCAGATCGTGCTGAAGGAGGGCCACCGTCCGGCGGCCGAATTCATGAAGAAGCTGCGCGAGATCCTGCCGCGGCAGTTCCCCGGCACGCAATTCGCTTTCCTGCCTTCGGACATGACCAGCCAGATCCTGAACTTCGGCGCGCCGGCGCCGCTGGATGTATCGGTCGCCGGCCGCGATCGCAAGGCGAACGAGGCCTATGCCGAAGCGATCCTCAAGGAGATGCGCAAGATCGACGGCATCGTGGACGTGCGCCTGCAGCAGAGTTCCAGCTACCCGCAGCTCAACGTCAAGGTCGACCGCGTTCGCGCCGATGGCCTGGGCATCACCGAGCGTGACGTGACCAACAGCATGGTGGCGTCGCTCGCGGGCAGTTCGCAGGTCGCACCTGCGTTCTGGCTGAATCCGAAGAACGGCGTGTCGTACGCGATCGTGGCATCGACGCCGCAGTACCTGATGGACTCGATGTCCGACCTGAAGGCGCTACCGGTGACGTCCGCCGTCAATGGGTCCACGCAGATCCTCGGCGGCCTGGCCAGCTTCACGCGTGGGCCGAGCGACGCCGTGGTGTCGCACTTCAACATCATGCCCGCATACGACATCTACGCCTCGATCCAGGGACGCGACCTGGGCGGCGTCTCCGCCGACGTGCAGAAGGTGCTCGACCAGTTCGCGGCGAAGCGCCCGGCCGGCACGCTGGTGAGTCTGCACGGCCAGGTGGGCACCATGAACGAGGCCTTCAACGGCCTGCTTTTCGGCCTCATCGGGGCCGTGCTCCTGATCTATCTGCTGATCGTGGTGAACTTCCAGTCCTGGCTGGACCCGTTCGTGATCGTCACCGCGCTGCCGGCTGCACTGGCGGGCATCGTGTGGATGCTGTTCCTGACCCACACCAGCCTGTCGGTACCCGCTCTGACCGGCGCCATCATGTGCATGGGCGTGGCCACCGCCAACTCGATCCTCGTGGTGAGCTTCTGCCGCGAGCGGCTGGCCGAGCATGGCGATGCCTTCAAGGCCGCGCTGGAAGCGGGCTTCACCCGCTTCCGTCCCGTCTGCATGACGGCACTGGCCATGATCATCGGCATGTTGCCCATGGCGCTGGCTCATGAGCAGAACTCGCCGCTGGGACGCGCCGTCATCGGCGGCCTGCTCTTCGCCACGTTCGCCACCCTCCTCTTCGTGCCGGTCATCTTCGCCATCGTGCATGGCCGCGCCGCGCCGGTTCCTTCTGAAGACCGCCTGATCGGAAACCCCTCCCATGTCTCATGAAGCTCCCGCCCCCGTGTCGGGGCGTCCTCCCCGTGTTCGCCTGGCACTTGCCATCGGTGCGGTTATCGCCTCGGTGGGCGTCATCGCCGGGCTATCGCTCCGCGCCGTCGAATCGCGGGAACTGGACACCTGGACACAGGCACAACTGACGCCGTCGGTCCAGACGATTTCGGCGTCGGCCCTGAGCCATACGCAAGGCCTCACGTTGCCCGGCCACCTGGACGCGTGGATCGCTACGCCGATCCACGCGCGTGTCGGCGGTTACCTCAAGCAATGGAACGTGGACATCGGTGAGAAGGTGAAGGCCGGCCAGGTGCTCGCCCTCATCGACACACCGGAACTCGACCAGCAGTTCGAGCAGGCCAAGGCCGAACTGGTACGTGCGCAAGCCAATGTGCGGCTGGCCGACACCACAGCCAGGCGCTGGCAGAACCTCCTGCAATCGCGATCGGTCTCCAAGCAGGAAGCCGACGAGAAGGCGAGCGAGGCGGAAACCGCACGCGCCAATCAATTGGCAGCGAAGGCCGACGTGGACCGTCTGGCGGCGCTGGAGTCGTTCAAGAAGATCGTCGCTCCGTTCGACGGTACCGTCACGGCGCGCAACACCGATATCGGCGACCTCATCACCGCCAACAACGACGGCGGGCAGCCGCTCTTCTCCATTGCCGACACGAGCAAGATGCGCCTCTACACGCAGGTGCCGCAGGGTTACGCATCGAGCATCGTGCCCGGAATGAAGGTGAAGCTCCTGGTACTGGGCCATGGCGGCGAAACGGTCAATGGCACGCTCATCGGCACCTCACGCTCCATCAGCCGCACGTCCGGAACCCTGCTGGCCCAGTTCAAGGTGGAGAACCCGCGCCAGGATCTTCTGCCTGGCGACTTCGCCGAGGTGCAGATGGCCACGCACGCACCGGATGGCGCGGTCACCGTGCCGGCCACCACCCTGCTCTTCCGCGCGGCCGGGCCGCAGATCGCCGTGCTGGGCAAGAACGATCATGTGGTGTTGCGCGACGTGCACATCGCCATGGACCTGGGCGACAAGCTGATCATCGACCGGGGGCTGCGCCCGGACGATCGAATCATCGACCACCCCACCGATTCGCTGGCCCAGGGCGACCTGGTGCAGATCGCCCAACCTGCGCGCGATGAGCCGAGCCATGCCAAGAATGCATGATGTCGTTCGCCGGTCGCTGACCCTTGGCGTGTTCCTGGCGCTGGCCGGCTGCTCCCTGGCGCCCAAGTACGTCAAGCCTGCGGTCGCGCCCCTGCCCGAGGCCTTCAAGGGCGCCAGCCATCCCGAAGGCTGGACGGTGGCCTCACCGAAAGACGAGGCGGCGCGTGGCCCATGGTGGACCGCGTACAGCGATCCGGTGCTCGATCGTCTGGAAGACCGGCTCAACGCCGACAATCCCGACCTCGCCATCGCACTGGCACGGGTGGATGCCTCGCAGGCGTTCCTCGATGAACTGGGCGCCGCGCAACAGCCGCAAGCTGGCGTGAGCGCCAGCCCGACCCGTGACCGCCAATCCGATCGCCGTCCCCTGCGTGGTGCGAATCAGCCCAACGAATACGACACTCGCACGTTCGCGTTCTCCACGGGTTATGAACTCGATCTGTGGGGACGCATCCGTAACGAAGTCGCAGGCGGCCGCGCACAGACCCAGGCAGCGGAAGCGGACCTGGCCTCGGCGCGGCTGAGCTTGCAGGCGGAGCTGGCCGACCTCTACATCAAGCTTCGCGGTTACGACATCCAGGCGCAGATCGTCCAGGATTCGTTGAAGGCATTCGGCGAGGGCCAGAAGATCACGCAAAACCGCTTGGACGGCGGTGTTTCCTCGGGGCTGGATGTGGCACGCGCGAATGCCCAGCTGTCAGACGCGCAGGCACAAGCCACGGAACTGCGCGTGCAGCGTGCGCTCACGGAGCACGCCATCGCCGCGCTGATCGGCGAATCGGCCTCCACGTTCTCGCTGCCGCCCCAGAAAGCGGCGGTGCCCTTGCCCAAGATTCCCCTGGGCGTGCCCTCCACGCTGCTCGAACGCCGACCAGACATCGCGGCGGCCGAGCGCCGCGCGTTCGCGGCCAATGCGGCCATCGGCGTGGCACGCGCGGCGTTCTATCCGGACATCAGCCTCAGTGCCGCCTTCGGTTTCCAGGACGTCGGTCACGGCCGGCTGCTGAGTGCGACCAACCAGTTCTGGAGCCTGGGTCCACTCGCTGCCCTCAATCTTTTCGACGGAGGACTGCGACGGGGACGCGAAGCCGAAGCCAGGGCGGAGTTCGCTTCTGCATCGGCGCAGTACAGGCACGTGGTGCTCCACGCTTTCCAGCAGGTCGAAGACAACCTCACGCTGTTGCAGGAACTCGGCCGGGAAAGCGAACAGGAAGGCGCCGCCGCCGAAGCGGCCAAACAGTCGCAGACCCTGGCGACCAATCGCTACAACGAAGGCGTCGTCAGCTATCTGGAAGTGGTCACCGCGCAGACAGCCGCCCTCCAGGCGGAGCGCACGGCCGAACGGGTCCACACCCGCCAGTTGCAGGCCAGCGTCGACCTCATCCGCGCCCTCGGCGGCGGCTGGGACGGCGAACTTCGCCTTTCTCGCACGGACAGCCCTGCAACGCAGAAACCCGCCACGCCGAACGCGCCCTGAGCGCTACGTCCCACTCATCAGGAGATTCAAACCATGCCACACCGGAAGCCATGCATCGGCATCATGCTCTTGGTTGCCGCACTTTCCACGGGTTGCGCCGCCCACCTGCAAACCAGAACCGTGCAGGACGGCGATACCTATGACCTGTGGGCCGCCCGGATGGAACACATGCCGTTCGTATTCCACGAACCGGACGGACATGTCGACGTGTACGACGTCAGAGGTAATGCATGGACGGGGCCCACGAACGGCCTGAAGGACGGTAGCGCGGACCGCGTGGAAGTGTATGAGGGCCATTTTGCCGCGGCGACGGGCACGATGTGCATGCCGTCGGCGTCCGCACTCGCGGCCGGCAATGCCGCGGGCAGTGCGAATGTCGTGGCCGCCATCTGCGACCGCGGCCGCACGGTCGTGTCCTTCAGCGACAAGGTCCGCGCACGCGTGCTCGACACGAAGACCGAATATGTCCCGCGTGTCCGGCATCTTCTCCTGGAAGGCATCTGGGAAAGCGTGGCCCAGGAACCCGCGCCGCTGCACACGTGATATTGGCCACGTCAGGAATATCAATGGCGGCCGAGAAAGCGTGACATCGCCGCGCTGACTCTGCCCCAAGGGGGGCCGAGCTTCTCGAAGACGTTGACGAAACCGATGGCATGAACAGATCGCGCATGGCTTAGCCGCCGGAACCCTTCATAACCATGATAAGCACCCATGCCGCTAGGCCCCACACCGCCAAAGGGGAGATTTTCCTGCGCGATATGGAGGAGCGTGCCATTTAGCGTGACGCCTCCGGAAGTAGCGGTATCCAGCACGCGATCACGTGTTCGAGCATCGTTTGTGAACAGGTAGAGCGCGAGTGGTTTGTCGCGATCAGCCACGAAGCCGGATGCCTGGTCGATCGTATCGTATGGGATGATTGGCAGAACAGGACCGAAAATCTCCTCACGCATCAGCATACATTCGGACGGTGGATCGATGACGACGGTCGGAGCAATCTTGGCGGACTTAGCGGGCTGTTCATCGAACGTCAACACCTCGATACCGGCGTCGCGAACCTCAGCGATCGCAGCGTTGAGGCGATCGCGATGCCTTGCGGTGATAACGGCGCTATATTGTTCGTTGTCGGAGACGGTCGGATAACCGCGCTTTGCAGCCTCGAGCACGAGGCGCGCGAACACCTGCACTTGCCCATTCGGAACAAGCGCATAATCGGGCGCGATGCAGGTCTGCCCGGCATTAAGAAATTTGCCGAACGCGACCGAGCGCGCGGCTTTCTCCAGGGAATAATCAGGTGCCACGATCGCCGGTGATTTGCCGCCAAGTTCGAGCGTCACCGGCGTCAGGTTTTCCGCTG
Source organism: Luteibacter sp. SG786 (assembly GCF_011759605.1). GTDB lineage: Bacteria > Pseudomonadota > Gammaproteobacteria > Xanthomonadales > Rhodanobacteraceae > Luteibacter. The sequence continues at coordinate 400,347 of NZ_JAAOYX010000003.1, read as the reverse complement.
CAGCTCGCATGACCTTCCGCCCAACCGCCGTCGATCCGGTGAATACCAGGTGGTCGAATGGAAGTGCGGTGAACGCTTCAGCCACTGTAACGTCGCCGACAATAACGGCGATCTCGGAAGGATCGAAGGCGTCGGCAATCAGTTCGTGCAGCAGCGCGGAGAATGCCGGAGTCAGTTCCGACGGCTTGATCAATGCACGATTACCTGCCGCCAGCGCGTCGCAGAGCGGGCCGACCGACAGCAACAACGGATAGTTCCAAGGCGCCACGATGCCGACGACGCCGAGCGGTTCGAGCCGCACCCATGCCTTGGCTGGTTGGAAGATCAGGTCGATCGATCGCCGCTGCGGCTTCATCCACCGCGCGACATGACGGCGGGCATGGCGAATCGCGCGCAGTGCAGGAACGAACTCCAGAAGCTCGGTCTCAGCCCCCGCCCGACCGCCGAAGTCCGCATCGATTGCCGCCACCATGCGATCGATATTGGCGAGCAGCATATGTTCAAGACGGCTGAGCGCATCCTTACGAATCCGGGCGTCGGGCGCGCCCTGCGACCGAAATGCGGCCCGCTGCAGCGTCAGGAGATTCCCGGCATCGAAACCTGTCATCTCAGCACCCCAAAATAAGGTCCGCCGCCTTCTCGCCGATCATCGCGGAGGGAGCTTCGGTGTTCCCGCTGACCAGCGTTGGCATGATCGAAGCGTCCGCGACCCTCAATCCTTCGACGCCGCGCACACGCAAGGCGACGTCGACGACCGAACGATCGTCCGGCCCCATGCGGCATGTGCCGACCGGATGGTAAATGGTATCAGCATGCGCCCGGATCATCGCCTCAAGCTCTGCGTCGTCGGCATCGAAGCGACCGTAAAGCAAGCGTGGGCCAAACCGGGCGAGCGGAGCAGCCTGCCAGACGCGATGAGCGATCCGCGCGCCCTTCATCATCAGCTCGAGATCATCGGGATGCGACAGGAATGCGGGATCGATAAGAGGATCTTCGGCAATGTCAGGCCGTGCCAGCCTCACCGAGCCCCGGCTTTTCGGGCGAAGAGCGCAAACGTGAAGCGCCGCCCCGCTCGCGAAGTGGAAATGCCGGCCATGATCGTCGACGATGGCAATCGTGAAGTGAAACTGGAGATCAGGCCGGTCTTGCGACACATCGCTGCACACGAAGCCACCCGCCTCTGCGGCGTTGCTGGTCAGCGAGCCGCGCCCCCGGAAATAGGCAGGGAGCGTAAGCACCGCGCGTGCCATGGCGAGCGGATTGTAGGCGAAAAGACCAGGCCCTCTCATCCGCACGTTCGCTGTGTAGTCCAGGTGATCCTGAAGGTTGAGGCCAACCTCAGGCGCATCGACGATCGCCTCGATACCAAGATCATGGAGTTTTGCGGCATCGCCAATACCGGACAGCATCAAGAGCTGCGGCGAGGCGATAGCACCGCTGCTCAGGATGACCTCGCGGCGCGCCCGCACCTGGTTCAGGCCGTCCGCACCCCGTGTGGAAACCCCGACCGCACGGCGTCCGTCGAACAAAACGCGCTCGACCGTCGTGTTGCCGACAATCGTGAGGTTCGATCGTGCGACACCATCGTGCAGATAGGCGCGCCCGGCATCCAGGCGGCGCCCGTGACGCTGGAAAACCTGATAGAGCCCGACGCCTTCCTGCTCGGCACCGTTGAAATCATTATTCCGCCGATAGCCGACAGCCTCCGCAGCAGCGATAAAGTCGAGCGCAACCGGGCTCGGCGACGGCAGATCGCTGACGACAAGCGGTCCGTCTGCTCCGTGCCATTCACTCGCGCCGCGTGTGTTCGCCTCTGACCGCTTGAAGAGGGGCAGAACGTCGTCCCAACTCCAGCCGGCGCACCCCGCTGCAGCCCAGCCGTCATAGTCCTCGCGCTGACCTCGAATAAAGCACATGGCATTGATGAGACTCGACCCGCCGACGCCGCGGCCGCGCGGTACGAATCCCCTGCGACCGTTGAGTCCTGGTTGCGGAACCGTGCGAAAGCCATAGTTGTAGCGGTTGCGGCGGCCTACCAGCGGCCCAAGCCCGATCGGCATCGTCGATAGGAATGATGGCTTGGGCGGCCCTGCTTCCAGCAAAACGACCGATGGCCTCGCCGGCGCGTCCGCCAGTCGGCGCGCGAGCGCGCAACCCGCTGGCCCTGCCCCGACGATGACGTAGTCAGCTTCCACGGTGCTTCTGCCTCTCCCACGCCAGATTCACAAAAATTGAGAGTGCTGTTCATCCCGCACATCAATCCCAAGCGCAGCGCCCACCCCTTCGTCAAATAGACATCACTCGATATTTTGCACCTGCTCGCGCATCTGCTCGATCAGCACCTTCAGTTCCACGGCGGCATTGGTCGTGCGCGAGTCGACGGACTTCGAGCCCAGCGTGTTCGCCTCGCGATTGAATTCCTGCATGAGGAAGTCGAGGCGGCGGCCGACCGGTTCCTTCAGTGCGAGCACGCGGCGTGCCTCGGAAATGTGGGTGGCGAGGCGATCGAGTTCCTCGTCCACGTCCATGCGGGTGATCTGCAGCACCAGTTCCTGCTCCAGGCGACCCGGATCGGCCGGCTGGCGAATATCGGCGAGGCGCGCTTCGAGGCGCGCACGCAGCGCGGTGCGAATCTCCGGAAGCCAGCCGCGCACGTCGTTGACGATCTTTTCCACGGCGTCGAGGCGTTCGCGCAGCATCTCGGCCAGCTTGCCGCCTTCACGGGCGCGGGTGTCGCCCAGCGCGGCAAGGGCCTGGTCGAGCACGCCCAACAATGCCGCCTGCAACGCATCGGCGTCCGCCTCCGGCTGCTGGAGAACACCGGGGAACCGAAGCAGTTCGGTGAATTGCACCTGCATGCGCGGGAAGCGCTGCTCCAGGTCGAGGGCGAGTTCGGACAGGCGGGACAGCACCGGGCCGTTGATGCGCAGGCCTTCGCCGGAACCGGCTTCGGCCCGCAGGCGCACGGTGACGTCCACCTTGCCGCGAGACAGACGAGTGGCGATGCGCTCGCGCAGGGCGCTCTCGAAGCCGCGCATGTCGTCGGGCAGCCGCGGGCTGATTTCGAGGTAGCGGTGGTTGACGGTGCGCAGCTCGCAGGTGAGCGTGCCGGAAGGGCCGGCGCGTTCGGCGGAAGCGTAGGCGGTCATGCTGCGGATCATCGGTTGCCTCGCGGCATGCGCGTCGGATAGGGGGGCCAATGGTAAACTGACCCACCGCCCGTGCCCAAATCAGGCCCCACATGACATCCATCCGTCCTAGCGGACGCGCCGCCGACCAGTTGCGCGCCGTCAGCATCGAACGCCATTACACCCGCCACGCCGAGGGTTCCGTGCTGGTTTCCTTCGGCGACACCAAGGTGCTTTGCACCGCGTCGGTGGAGGAACGCGTGCCGCCGTGGCTTCGCGGCAAGGGCGAGGGCTGGGTTACCGCCGAGTACGGCATGCTGCCCCGCGCCACCACCGACCGCACCCAGCGTGAAGCCGCGCGTGGCGGCCAGGGTGGCCGCACCATGGAAATCCAGCGTCTCATCGGGCGCTCGCTGCGCGCCTGCGTGGACCGCGCCGCGCTCGGCGAGCGCGTCATCACGCTGGACTGCGATGTGATCCAGGCCGACGGTGGCACGCGCACGGCAGCCATCACGGGCGCCTATGTGGCGCTCGTGGACGCGGTGACGACGCTGACGAAGCGTAACGCGATCAAGCGCAACCCCATCCTCGGCGCCGTCGCCGCGGTGTCGGTCGGCGTCTACAACGGCCTGCCCGTGCTCGACCTCGATTACGCCGAGGATTCGAACTGCGACACAGACATGAACGTGGTGATGAACGACGGCGGCGGTTTCATCGAAGTGCAAGGCACGGCCGAAGGCCACGCCTTCCGTCGCGAGGAAATGGACGCCCTGCTCGATCTCGCCGGCAAGGGCATCGCGGAACTGGTGGCCGCGCAGCGCGCCGCATTGGAGACCACCGCATGAGCGGCGTCCGTGCCGCGACACCCGCCGATCTCGACGGTATCGCGGCCGTGCATCGCGCCGCGTTCGGCCGCGACGGCGAGGCCAATCTCGTCAGGCGGCTGGTCGGCGCCGGCCGCGATGCCATTTCCCTCGTGGCCGTGGACGACGACGAGAACGTGCTCGGCCACGTGCTGTTCTCGCCCGTCACCGTGGAGGAAGGCGACGACGGCAAGGCGCTCGGTCTCGCCCCCGTCGCCGTGCTGCCCGAGCACCAGCGCCAAGGCATCGGCCGCGCGCTGATCGAGGAAGGCATCGGCGCCTGCTTCGTGCGCGATGCGCGCGCCATCTTTGTCCTGGGATCGCCTGCCTATTATTCCGGCTTCGGTTTCGGCAAGGCGTCGGCGCACGGGTTGCACGACGCGTTCGAAGGCGGCAATGCGTTCCAGGTGCTGCCGCTGACGGTCAACGGCCTGGAGGGTTATCGCGGCCGGGTCGATTACGCGCCCGAATTTTCCGAGGGGCTCTAAAGCCATGCGCATCGTCCTTGCGTCCGGCAACGCCGGCAAACTGGCCGAACTGGAACAACTGCTCGGCGACAGCGGCATCGAACTGGTGGCGCAAAGCACGCTGGGCGTGCACGACGCGGATGAAACCGGCCTCACCTTCGTCGAGAACGCGCTGATCAAGGCGCGCCATGCCGCACGCGTCACCGGCCTGCCGTCGCTCGCCGACGATTCGGGCATCTGCGTCGATGCGCTGGGCGGCGCACCCGGTCTCTACGCCGCACGCTATGCCGGCACGCATGGCGACAACGCCGCGAACCGGGCGAAGCTGCTGCGCGAACTCGAAGGTGTGCCCATGGAGCGGCGCCGGGCGCACTTCATCGCCGTGCTGGTCCTCTTGCGGCACGCCGAGGATCCGGCGCCCCTGCTCGCTGAAGCGCGCTGGCACGGCCGCATCCTGGAGTCCGAGCGCGGCACGGGCGGCTTCGGTTACGACCCGCTCTTCCTTCCCGACGGGTACGACGCCTCGGCGGCGGAACTCGATCCCGTGCTCAAGAACGGGCTCAGCCATCGTGGCCAGGCCCTGGCGCTGCTGAAGGCCCGCCTGTCCGACCTCGCATGACCCTGTTGCCGCCCCCGCTGTCGCTGTATGTGCACATGCCCTGGTGCGTGCGCAAATGCCCATACTGCGATTTCAATTCGCACGGCGTGCGCGGCACCCCGGAATATGCGGCCTACGTAGACGCGCTGCTGGCGGACCTCGACGCCGACCTGCGCGACTTCGGTGCGGCGCTGCACGGGCGCACGGTGGAAACGGTGTTCTTCGGCGGCGGCACGCCCAGCCTGTTCTCGCCCGAACTCGTGGGCCGCTTTCTTGACGGCGCGCGCCAGCGGCTGTCCTTCGCAGGCGATGCCGAGGTCACGCTGGAGACGAACCCCGGCACGGTGGAGCATGGCCGTTTCGACGGTTACCTCGCCGCGGGCGTCAACCGCATTTCGTTCGGTGTGCAGAGCTTCGACGACGACAAGCTGCGCCGCCTCGGCCGCATCCATTCCTCGAACGACGCCGCGAGCGCGGTGCGCGAAGCGCAGGACGCCGGCATCGGCAACATCAACATCGACCTGATGTATGCCCTGCCCGAACAGGATCTGGCCGGCGCGCTCGACGACGTGGCGCGAGCCGTCGCTCTCGCGCCCACCCACATTTCGCATTACCAGCTCACCCTGGAACCCAACACCGCGTTCGCCGCGAACCCTCCGCCGCTGCCCGACGACGACGCGGCCTGGGCCATCCAGGAGGCCTGCGAGGCCCGGTTGGCCGACGCGGGTTACGGGCAGTACGAAGTGTCCGCCTATGCCCGCCCGGGGCGCCGCTGCGCGCACAACCTCAACTACTGGCGCTTCGGCGACTATCTGGGCATCGGTGCCGGCGCCCACGGCAAGATCAGCGACGCACAGGGCGTGCGCCGCCGCTGGAAGACCCGCCTGCCGGCCGCGTACCTGGCCAGCGCCGGCCAGCCCGCCCGCATCGGCGGGGATTCGACGGTAGCGGCCGCCGACCTCCCCTTCGAGTACATGCTCAACGCGCTGCGCCTGATCGACGGCGTGCCGGCGGCGGATTTCCAGGGCCGTACGGGGCTGCCGCGCGAAGCGATCGCGTCCTCGCTCGCCGAATGCGTGGCCCGCGGCTGGCTGCTGGACGATCCCGCGCTACTCAAGACCACGCCCCTGGGGCAGCGCTTCCTGAACGACGTCATCGAAGCATTCATGCCCTGACGGCCGGCGCAAGGCACCCCACATGCGACGCCTATTCCAATTGCCCTAAGCCATAAGCGAGCCGCTTGTACGCTGGCGTGGCCGCTGTACGGCCGCCTAAACTCGCCTGACAGGGTCGCGGAGGACCTGATCGCATGAGTGCAGGCACGCAGCCGCCGTACGGCCGGACGGGACCGCATCCCGTCGCCCTGTCGCCGCGTGCCCAACGCGAAGCGCAACAGGGGCTGTCGCTTTGCCTCACCTGGCTGGACATGCCACTGCGCGAAGCGCTGCGCGACGTGGACCGCCGCCTGTTCGCGGCGGCGGAAGCCAGCCGCAACCACCTGGAACAGCAGGCGTGTTTCGAAAGCCGCCTCATCGTCGAGCGCGAAGGGCCCGCCTTCCGCAACCGGTTCGCGGCGCACCTGTCCGATCGCTTCCGTCGCCTGGGCGATGTGCAGGAGGCCAAGCCGGGAAGTGCGAACACGGAGCACCTCACCTTGAGCCTGGTGGACCCCGAAGAGCAGGAGCAGGCCGATGCGCTCGCGAGCATGGCCGCGCGCGCCGAGGCGCGCAGCGCCAGCAGCCTGTTCGAACTGGGCTTCCGCCTTGCCGTACTGGCGGGCACCGCGCCGCTCGAGGGCGAAGCGCTGCCGGCGGGGCCCCGGGCCCTGGCCGCCGCGCTCGAGGCCGCGGTGGCGCCGATGCCGCTGTCGAATCCGCACCGCCTGCTGCTGTTCCAGGCCGTGGACACGCACGTTCTCGGCCACGGCGATGCCTTCTACGGCGCATTGAACGAGCACTACCGTACACGCGGCATCCTGCCCGGATTCCGCGTCTATCCCAACGTGCGTATTGCCGCATCGCCTACCGCCGAACGGCGCGGCAAGGCCGCCGAGGCGTCGGGCGAACCGGCGTCGGGCACCGCGCCGGCCACGACGGAAGGACACATCGGCGTGCTGGAAGGCCTGCGCGCGCTGCTGGCCAGCCGGATCGAGGCCGGCCGGGGCGCCGGGTTCTCGCCCGGGCGGCTGGCATCCGACGACGAACTGCAGACCGCGCTGCTCGCGCTGCAAGGCCACGTAAGCGACGTGGCGGACGCGGCGCAACGGGAAATACGCAGCGCGCAGGCCCTGCGCGACGAACTCATCCACCAGCTCAATCTCGGCCGCCCCGCCGGTTCGCCGCCGGCGGAACTCACGCTGGAACAGAACGACACGGTCGAGCTGACCGCGATGCTGTTCCAGAGCCTGGGGCAGCAGATCGCGGCCACGAGCCCCGGCCACGCCGTGCTCGGCGGCCTGCAATGGCCCATGCTGCGGGCGGCGGTGAACGACCGGGGCTTCTTCGATCAGGCCGAGCATCCCGCCCGCCAGCTCCTGGACACGGTGGGAGAAGCGGCACAGCACTGGCTCGACCCTGCGGAGGGCGAACCGGACGCGGCGCTGGTCGACCGCCTGGAGCGGCTCGTGGTCGAGGCCAGCCATGCGCAGGTCATCGACCCGACGTGGCGCGCGGACATCGAACAGCAGATCGCACTGCTTTCGCGCAAGGCGCACGTGGCCGAGCGCCGGCAGATCGAAGCGATGGAGGGGCGCGACCGCCTGGAGCGCGCACGCCAGCGCGCCACGGAAATCATGAACGAGCACATGGTGCGCGGCGCCGCGCCGCGTGGCGTGCTGCGCATCCTGCTGGAACGCACATGGGCGGACGTGCTCGCGCTGCACATCCTGCGCGGTGGCGAGACCGGCGAAGCCTTTCTCTATTGCCTCGGCGTCACCGACCAGTTGCTGGGCAGGCGCCCCATCGTCGATCCCCAGAAACTCCGCCAGGACGTGGAGCGCGGCCTCGAACACCTGGGCATGCATGCCGCCGAGGCGGCGCAGGTGGCGGCGGGTGTCTTCGAGCCCCCCGGCGAGCAGCACGACGAAGGCCTCACGCCCACCGACATCGCCTTGCGGCTGAAGCAGCGACCGCGCCTCGGCGAGGGCACGGCGCACGGCGAGCCCGTCGCGCCGGTGCAGCCCACGCCCCTGGATCCTGCGGCGCAGGCGATCTACGACGGGTTCGGTAGCCTGCGTTTCGGCACGTGGTTCGAATTCGTCCGGCCGGAAGGCGGCGTGACCCTGCGCAAGCTCGCGTGGTTCTCGCCCGGCACCGGACGCTGCCTGTTCGTGAACCAGCGCGGCAGCCGCAGCGAAGACATCGACCTTACCCGCCTCGCCCGGCTCATCGCCAGCGGCGAGGCGCGCGAATGGAAGGAACAGCGCATGTCCATCGTCGACCGCGCATGGCGCGCCGTCGCGCGTAACCTGCGGCGTGAAAACGCGCGCGAGCGCATGGCGGGGCACGCATGAACCGGGACTTCGAACAGCGGCGCGCGCCGCGCAAGCGCGCCACCTCGCCCATGCCCGTCACGGACGTGATGACCGACCGCGTGCTCGGGCAGCTCGGCAACCTTTCGGCGACCGGCATGTTGCTGCTCGGCCCCCACGCGCCGCTACACGGCGGCATTCACCAGGTGGCCTTCACGCTGCACGACGCACAACATCGCGAACATCGGGTCGAGATCGGCATCCAGGAGCAATGGCACGAACCGGCGGCGTCGGCGGGCCAGTACTGGTCCGGATACCGCATCGTCGCGGCAAGCGACGACGACGTACGTGCCATCGACGAATGGATCGGACCACCCGCGGACTGAACGGAAGCCCCATACCATGCTTTACGACGCACCCGGCGGAAGCCCACCATCTCTGCTCATGAGCGACGCCACCACCATCCTCGTCGACACCCAGCTCGAGCGCGACGACGCGGCGGCGGCGGCGACGGATCTTTACCGCCACCTGGTGGGCGACGGCACCATCGCCGCCCTCCCAAGCGCGGACGAGGAGGCACGATTCCGGGTGCTGGACGAACGCTTCGTCGCTGAAACCGGCATACGCGCCATCGGCCTGCATGCCAGCGGACATCGCTGGACGGAGGACGGTCACGGCGGTGCCCACCTCGTGGACGGCGGCCGGGAAAACGGCATCTTTTGCCGCTACGACGGTGGCTTCACTATCCGTTGTCCCGACTGCCAGGCCGCCCTTTCGTTGGGCGAGGAAGGAAGCGACGCGCTGGAGGAAGCGCTGGTGGTGTGGTGCGACGCACCCGACTCGGCCTATGTGGCGTGCCCCTCCTGCGCCACCTGGACGCCGCTGCACCACTGGCGTTCGCCGTCCCACGATTTCGCCGTGGGCCATTTCGCCATCACGCTTTACGGCGCGCACCTGAAGGGCCTGCTGGGCGGCAACGAGTATGCCGCCACGCTCCTGCGCCACCGCCTGGGCGACATCGCCGGCGATTACACCGTCGTCTTCGCCAAGGCATAGCGCGCCTCCTGTGGGAGCCGCTTCAGCGGCGATCCCGCGGCAGCGGGCCAGCGTACGCCGAGCACCCCATCGCCGCTGAAGCGGCTCCCACAGGTGCCGGGCTTGGCTCAGGCAGCACGGAGGCGCACCATTGCGGTTTGCCCCACGTCCCCGGAGATACCCATGAACGACGCGCTGGCCGCGCTCTACCCCCAGCACCTCGCCACCTTGCGCGAGCGCACGGACACCGCGCTGGCCCGCGGCGGATTCGACCACCTCGTGGTGCCGGCGGGCCGGCCCATCACGAAGTTCCTCGACGATCAGGACTATCCGTTCGTCGCGAATCCGCATTTCAAGCATTGGCTGCCGCTCGTCGACGCGCCGGGAAGCTGGCTCGTCTACACCCCGGGCGAGAAACCGAAGCTGGTGTTTCTGCAGCCGCGCGACTACTGGCACGTGGTGCCCGAGGCGCCGTCGGGATACTGGGTGGAATACTTCGACATCGTCGTGGTGCGCAAACCGGCCGATGCGATCGCCGAGCTGCCGGCCGCACTGTCCCGCTGCGCCATCATCGGCGACCAGTACTGCAACCTGCAGGAAGTCTGCGCAAACAATCCGCCGGCCGTGGTCGACCACCTGCACTACCACCGCGCTTACAAGACGCCGTACGAACTGGAACTGATGCGCGAGGCCAGCCGCCGCGGCACGCGCGGGCATCGCGCCGCGGAACGCGCGTTCCGCCAGGGCGAGAGCGAGCTGGGCATCCACCTCGCCTACCTCACGGCCGTGGGCCAGATCGACGCCGAGTTACCGTACGCGAGCATCGTCGGGCTCAACGAACACGGCGCGGTGCTGCATTACACGAACTTCGATCGCCGCGCTCCGGCGGAAAGCCGTTCGTTCCTCATCGACGCCGGCGCCAGCGCTTCGGGCTACGCCAGCGACATCACCCGCACGTACGCCGGCAGCCATGCGTCCGAATTCCAGGCACTGATCGACTCGGTCGATGCCGCGGAACGCTCCTTCGTGGCGAAGGTACGCGCTGGCCAGAACTACGCCGACCTGCACGTGCATGCCCACCACGTGCTCGCCGGCGTGCTGCGCGATCACGGGTTCATCCGGATGAGCCCGGAAAGCGCGGTGGAGTCGGGCGTGTCGTCGGCCTTTTTCCCGCACGGGCTGGGCCACGGCATTGGCCTGCAGGTGCACGACGTGGCGGGCTTCCAGGCGTCCGAGACCGGCGGCACCATCGCCAAGCCGGAAGGGCATCCGTACCTGCGTCTCACCCGCCCACTCGAAGCGGGCATGGTGGTGACGATCGAACCGGGTATCTACTTCATCGACATGCTGCTGGCCGAACTGAGGAACAAGCCGTTCTCGGGCGAGATCGACTGGGCGAAGGTGGACGCGTTCCGCCAGTACGGCGGCATTCGCATCGAGGACGACGTGGTCTGCACCGCGGGCGAGCCGGAGAACCTGACGCGCGATGCATTCGCGTTGCTGTAACCAGGTATCGGAGCATTGTGGGAGCCGGCTATGCCGGCGATCCCGCGGCAGCGGGCAAACTTTCCGCGAGCACCCATCGCCGCTGAAGCGGCTCCCACAACGCGCTCCTACCGCTCCAGGGCTTCCGGGGTCTTCGGCACCATCGCCGTCATGACCTCCGGCGCCCCATTCGTCACCGCCACATCGTCCTCGATGCGGATGCCGATGCCGCGCCACCGTTCGTCCACGCGCTTGTCGCCCGGCGGCACGTAGATGCCCGGCTCCACCGTCACCACCATGCCTTCCTCGAGCACCCGCGGTTCGCCGTCGATGCGGTAGTCGCCCACGTCGTGCACGTCCAGGCCCAGCCAGTGCCCGGTCTTGCTGGGGAAATACGCCTTGTAGCTTCCCTCCGCGATGACGCGGTCGGCGCCGCCGCGGAGGATGCCGACGGCGCACAGGCCCTCGGCGATGATCCGCACGGCGGCGTCGTGGGCGTCGCCGAAGGACCGCCCGGGGCGCACCGCGTCGATGGCCGCGAGCTGCGCCTCGTGCACGATCTCGTAAAGCGCCCGCTGCTCCTTCGTGAACCGCCCTCCCACCGGGAACGTGCGGGTGATGTCGGAGGCGTAGCAATGCACTTCCGCGCCGGCATCCACCAGCAGCAGATCGCCGTCCTTCAACATGGCCCGGTTGGCCTGGTAATGCATGATGCAGGCATTGCTGCCACCGGCCACCGTGGGCGGGAAGGCCGGCACGGCGCCCTGCCCCCGAATGCTGCGGAGGATCTCGCCCTCCACTTCGTACTCCGCCACGCCGGGTCGGGCAATGGCCATGGCGGCCAGGTGCGCGGCGCCGGCCACCTCGGCGGAGCGGCGCATGAGTGCCAGTTCGTCGCGCGACTTGAACAGACGGAGGTCGTGCAACAGGTGGCCCAGTGCCACCAGGTCTTTCGGCACCACTCCACCGCCCCGCGCGGTGCGCAAGCGGCGCATCCAGGCCAGCAGGCGCGCATCGAAATCGGGTTCCTGCCCGAAATGGCAGTACACCCGCGAACGGCCTTCGATCATGCCCGGAAGGATGTCGTCGATATCGTCGATGGGAAAGGCATCGTCGAGGCGCAGTTCGCGCGCTGCGCGATCGGTGCCCATCCGCTCGCCGTCCCAGCGTTCGCGATCGGCGTCGCGCTCGCGGCAGAACAGCACGCTTTCGCCGTGCGCACGGCCCGGCAGGAGGGCCAGTACGGCGTCCGGCTCGTCGAAGCCGGTGAGGTAGTGGAAATCCGAGTCCTGGCGGTAGGGCCAGGGGGCATCGGCGTTGCGCATGCGCTCCGGCGCGGCGGCAAGAATCAGCACCGCGTCCTCGCCGGCCATGCGCATCAGCTCCCGGCGGCGCCGGGCGTACTCGGTCGCGGGGATCAATGCAGCGTGTCGCTCGGCGGGTGGTTCCTGGGGCCGGCCTCGGCGTGGAGCAACAGCGCGCCGACGCGAACGAACTCCTCGATCTCCGTGAGCGATTCCTCGTCGCCCTCCACGTCCTCGTCGAGCTCGAACTCGCTGGCGGCGATCGTCGCCATGTCGCGGAGCACTTCGCGGGCGTCCTCGCTCAGGTCTTTCGCCTTCTCGGCCGTGCCGCCGAGGCCGAAACCGCCGAGGAAGCCCCGCGTCCATTCGGTCAGGCCCTCCGCCCGCTCGGCCAGCGGCGCATCTTCTTCGGGCAGCCAGGGCCCGAAGGTGAGGTCGGTATCGGCCAGCCAGGCCTCGGTCTGGTGCCGCAGCCGGGTCAGCATCGCTTCTTCGTCGGCGGTGGGTGCCGGGTCGGGTTCGAATTTCAGGTCGTCCAGCAGCGATCCGGCGCCGAAGCGCCCGCCCGCACTGATATACCCGACCAGCGAGCCATGGAATTCGCTGACCGAGGTGGCCAGCTTGCAGCGCCCGATGAGTTCGGCGATGTCTTCGGGGTCGACGGTCTGGTTGGCCGACATGGCGGAAACTCCTTCGGGCGTGGCAGCAAAGTCTAATGCAGACGGCGCGATCGACGGACTGCCGACAAGGCCGGCCCTCCTGTTATAGTCCGCGCATGACGAACCCGGATGCCTTCAAGACCGAACTGGAAGCCTTGAGCGCCACGCTCGACCGGCTCGTCGACACCGTGCGCCGGCTCTCCGAGGAAAACCGCAGCCTGCGGCACAGCCAGGAGCAGCTGGCGAACGAACGCGCAGGACTCATGGCACGCAACGAACAGGCGCGCAGCCGTGTGGAAGCGATGATCCAGCGCCTCAAGGCGCTCGAGAACACAGGCTGATCCGTCACATGAATGCAACCGCCAGTGAACCGGTATCCCTGCGCCTGCTCGACCGCGAGTTTCACATCGCCTGCGCCCCCGAGGAACGCCCCGGCCTGATCGCCGCCGCCCAGTTCCTCGACGGCAAGATGCGCGAGCTGAAATCCAATGCGAAGGTGCCCGGCTTCGACCGCATCGCCGTTCTCGCCGCCGTCAGCATCGCTCACGAATTGCTCACGTTGCGGAAGGAGCACGACTCCCAGGAACAGGTGCTGACCGACGGTCTGGCCTCGCTGCGCAGAAAGCTTGATGGTCTGCTCGACGCGTCGGTAAAATAGCCCCGGGCGTTCCCTGCGGTGTTCGCCAGCGCACTTTACATTTGCCTTGTTCCTACATACGACCCCGGGTCGGCTTTTCGCGACTGTTGTGCATGTCCGCCTCGTACGGAAAGCCTTGAAGTTGCGTAGCCCTCCCACCTGATCCTTTGGATCAAGGTCGTTTGGTGCGCAGCGGCATCGCGGAGAACGCCTCTCCATTTACAGCCGGCCGGTTCCCAAGGGGCCGGTCAGCGTCGTACCCGCGGCACCGGGTGCGGCGGCTCGACGGCGACCTTGCCTGTGCCGTTCAGCTGAACGACCCATGTCAAAGCTTCCCGAGAGACGTGAACTGCGAGCCGACCTCGTGCAGCGCCGCCGCCAGCTGAAACCGGCCGAGCGCGTCGCGGCAGCCCAGGGGTTGCGCCAATCGCTGGAACAATTGCCGGAATTCCTCACCGACACGCACGTGGCCGGCTATTGGGCCACGGGCGGCGAGCTGCCGCTCAACCTGGCCATCGCGCCCATGGCCGAACGCGGGCAGACCTTCTACCTCCCCGTCATCACGAAGTCGGGCGGCAAGCGCAGGCTCACCTTCGCGCCGTGGACCACCGGCGAGGACGTCGAAACCAACGAAATGGGCATTCCCGAGCCGAAGGCCGCCCAGCGTATCGTCGAGGCCAGCGCACTCGACCTGGTGCTGGTGCCGCTGCTCGGTTTCGACCGCCGTGGCAATCGCCTTGGCTTCGGCGGCGGCTACTACGACCGCAGCTTCGAGTTCCTGCGCGGGCAGAAACGCCCGGCCAAGCCGCTGCTGGTCGGCGTGGCCTACGACTTCCAGGAACTCGACGCCATCGAGACCGCCGAGTGGGACATCTCCCTCGACTACGTGGCGACGGACAAGGAACTCATCGACTGCACGGGCGGCGATGCATGAAGTACTGGCTCATGAAGTCCGAGCCGGACACCTTCTCCATCGACGACCTGAAACGTAAAGGCGTCGAAGCCTGGGACGGCGTGCGCAACTACCAGGCACGCAACTTCATGCGCGACGGCATGAAGGTCGGCGACAAGATCTTCTTCTACCACTCGAACACCGAGGTGCCCGGCATCGTGGGCATCGCGTCCGTGGCGTCGCCCGCCTATCCGGACGAGAGCCAGTTCAACCCCAAATCCAAGTACTACGACGAGAAAAGCACGCGCGAGGAACCGCGCTGGGTGCTGGTCGACGTGAAATTCGAGCGCAAGCTGGCACGCACCATCTCGCTCGAAGAACTGAAAGGCATCGACGAACTCGCCGACATGCCGCTGGTGCGCAAGGGCAATCGCCTTTCCGTGATGCCGGTGGCAAAGAGCGACTGGGATTTCATCCTGAAGCTGGAAAAGCCATGAGCCAGGACAACGAGAAGCGTCTCGCCGCCGAAACCGCCGCTTTCAAGTACGTGGGCAACGGCTCGTTCAAGGACGGCATCCTGGGCGTGGGCACCGGCTCCACGGTGAATTTCTTCATCGACGAACTGGCGCTGTACCGCGACCGCATCAAGGCGGCCGTGTCCAGCTCCGAGGCATCCACCGAACGGCTGCGCAAGCTCGGCATCGACGTGATCGACCTCAACGCCGCCGGCCGCCTGGATCTCTACGTGGACGGCGCGGACGAGTGCGATCCGCACAAATGCCTGATCAAGGGCGGCGGCGCCGCCCTCACCCGCGAAAAGATCGTGGCTGCCGCGTCCGATCTCTTCGTGTGCATCATCGACGCGAGCAAGCAGGTCGACGTGCTGGGCAAGTTTCCGCTGCCCATCGAAGTCATCCCCATGGCCCGCAGCCACGTAGCCCGTGAAATCGTGGCGCGCGGCGGCCAGCCCGTGTGGCGCGATGGCGTGGTCACCGACAACGGCAACTGGATCCTCGACGTGCACGGTTGGCGCATCACCAATCCCGTGGAACTCGAAGCCGACCTCAACCAGATCGTCGGCGTCGTGGCGGTGGGCCTCTTCGCGAAGCGCCCCGCCGACGTGGTCATCGTGGGCAATCGCGAGATCTGAGACCGGTAGAAGGGATGATCGCCGACTGTGGGAGCCGGCTGCGCCGGCGGTCCCGCGGCAGCGGGCAGGCTCGCCGCGAGCACCCATCGCCGCTGAAGCGGCTCCCACAGTCGGTTAATCTCGCTCCATGACGCCCGAAACCACTCTCCTCATTGTCCTGCTGCTGGCCGTGCTGGCCTGCCTCGGGGTGCTCATCGTCCTTCTCGCCCGTGGCCGGCAGGACGATGGCAGCGCCGCCCGCTTCGAGGCCTTGCGTGACGACACCCGCCGCCTCGAAACCCTCATTCGCGAAGAACAGCGTGCAGGAAGGGGCGAACTCGGCGAAAGCTTCGCGCAGTTCCGCGGCCATGTGCAGGAGCAGTTGCAGACGGCGGCCGAACGCCAGCACGAGCGCATCGAGGGCTTCGGGCGCCGGCTCGACCAGCTCACCGAGCGCACCGACAACGGCCTGCAATCGCTGCGCCTCGGCCTGGCCGACGATTCGCGCAAGACGCGCGAGGAATCCGCGCTCACGCTGAAGCACTTCGGCGAACTCATCGACCAGCGCTTCAGCGCACTCACCGCCGAGAACGAAAAACGCCTGGCCGAGGTCCGTGCCACGCTGGAGACGCGATTGGGCGCCATCCAACAGGACAACGCGGCCAAGCTCGAACAGATGCGCGCCACCGTGGACGAAAAGCTCCAGGCCACGCTGGAAACGCGCCTCGGGCAGTCGTTTCAGCTGGTGTCCGAGCGCCTGGAAGCCGTGCAGCGCGGTCTCGGCGAAATGCAGGTACTCGCCGCCGGCGTGGGCGACCTGAAACGCGTGCTGACCAACGTGAAGACGCGCGGCACCTTCGGCGAGGTGCAGCTCGGGGCCTTGCTCGAGCAGATCCTCATCGCCGAGCAATACGCGGCCAACGTCGCCACCGTGCCGGGTTCCGCCGAGCGGGTGGAGTTCGCCATCCGGCTGCCGGGCACCGACGACGGCGGCCCCGTCTGGCTGCCCATCGACGCCAAATACCCGGTGGAAGACTACCAGCGCCTGCTCGACGCGCAGGACGCCGCCGATGCGGAGGGCGCCCAGGCGGCGGGCAAGGCATTGGAACTGCGCGTGCGCGAGGAAGCCAAACGCATCCGCGCCAAGTACATCGCGCCGCCGCATACGACCGATTTCGCCATCCTCTTCCTGCCCAGCGAAGGGCTGTACGCGGAAGTGATCCGCCGGCCGGGCCTTTCCGATCAGTTGCAGCGCGAATGCAGGGTCACGGTGGCAGGCCCCACCACGCTCACTGCCCTGCTCAACAGCCTCCAGATGGGCTTCCGCACGCTGGCCATCGAGAAGCGCTCCTCCGAGGTCTGGCACGTGCTGGCGGCAGTGAAGAACGAATTCGGAAAGTTCGCCACGGTGCTGGAAAAAACCCGGAAGCAGTTGGACACGGTGCGCAACAGCATCGACACCGCCGGCGTCCGCACCCGCGCCATCGAGCGCAAGCTGCGCGGCGTGGAATCCCTGGGGTCGGAGGAAAGCCAGGATCTGCTCGACCTGGTCCCGGGCCTGGACGATGGGGATACCGACGGCACCGAAACCTCGGACTGAGGGGCAGGTTGTGGGAGCCGGCTATGCCGGCGATCCCGCGGCAGCGGGCCGCCTGCCGCGAGCACCCATCGCCGCTGAAGCGGCTCCCACAGGAGGCGGCTCCAGCGCGATGCAACAACGGTACAATGCCCGTTTGTACCCGCGAAGGAACCACCCCCGATGAGCGACGACGCCAAGCCCCGTCCGGTCAGCCGCGAACAGGCCGAAGAGGCCGTGCGCACGTTGCTGCTGTGGGCGGGCGAGGACCCGAAGCGCGAAGGCCTGCTCGACACGCCCAAGCGGGTGGTGAAGGCCTACTCGGACTGGTTCCGCGGCTATGACGAAGACCCGGCGGAGTATCTGCGCCGCACCTTCGAGGAAGTGGAAGGCTACGACGAGATGATCGTGCTGCGCGACATCGAGTTCGAGAGCCACTGCGAGCACCACATGGCCCCGATCATCGGCCGTGCCCACGTGGGCTACGTGCCCACCGACCGCGTGGTCGGCATCAGCAAGCTGGCCCGCGTCGTCGACGGCTTCGCGCGCCGCTTCCAGGTGCAGGAAAAGCTCACCGCGCAGATCGCGCACTGCATCGAGGACACCCTGCGGCCGCGCGGCGTGGGCGTGGTGATCGACGCCAGCCACGAGTGCATGACCACGCGCGGCGTGCACAAGCGCGGCGTGTCGATGGTCACCAGCCAGATGCTCGGCAGCTTCCGCGAAGATCCCCGCACACGCAGCGAGTTCCTCCGCTTCGTCGGCGTCGACCGCCGCTAGCCTTGAGCGGACCGGCCGACACTACCGTCCACGACGAACGCCTGCAGGATCTTTTCCGCGAAGGTGTCGTCGCGGAAGACCTGCCCATGGTCTTCCCGCTCCTGCGCGGGCGCGACCTGCTGCGCACGTTCTCCGCGCTGTTCCACGGCGCCGAGGCGCAGGTGCTGCTTCGCCTGCTGGTATTGCGCACGCTCGGCGGCCGCTCGCATGCCACGGAGTGGACGCCCCAGGAGATACGCGACCACCTCGCCTTCGTCGATCCGGTGAAGCTGGAAACCGTGGTGCAGCGCCTGAGGGATCACGACCTGCTCGTGTACGACGGCGAGACGATGCGTTACCGCGTCGGCCCGCTCGGCCGGAAAGCGCTCGCCGCGCTTGCCGCCATGCTGGAATTCGAGAACGACGATGACGACGGCCTCGGCTATCTCACGGCGCAGCTCGCGGCGGGACAGGCCGTGGGCCGCGTGTCTGTCGACGAACTCGGGCACCTGCTTTCCCGCCTCACCGAACTGAAGGAAGACTTCGACCGCGCCGTACTGTCCGGTTCGGAATATCGCATCCGACGCGCTGCCGAACGACTCGATTCCGTGTGGACCTGGGTGGAGAAAGGCACCGAGGTGGTCGCCGCCATCACGGAGAACGACAACCTCGAACCCGTGGCGCACCGCCTCGCGCAAGCCGTGGGCCGTGCGCAGAGCGCCCTGCTCCGCCAGGCCGGCACCTTCCAGCGCGAACTCAACAAGATCGACCAGCACCGCGTGCACCTCGGCCGCACGGGACTCTCGTCGTCGGACCTGGTGGGGTGGCTGCGAGCGCAGGATATCGACACCCTGGCTTCCTTCGAGGACGGCCAGTTGCTGCTGCCCCTGCCCGCGCCCTTCATTCACGACCAGATCGCGCTCGACGTCGCCGAATTCGAACTGCTCGAGCGCGAACGCCTCGCCGCGGAGAGCACCGCGCTCCCGGGCGCGGAAGAACCACCCGACACCGCCGACCTGCCGATGGACGAGGAAGACCTGCGCTTCCTCGAGGCATGGCATGCGGAACTGGCGCAGGTGGTGCAGCCGTTGGAACTGGAAGCCACGCTCGTAGGCGACGATTACGCCCTTTCCGCCTACCGGCTCTCGCTGCTCGGCCTGCTCGGCGACCCCGAGTCGGCGGCGCTGGAAGGCGGCACCGCCGACCTCGCCCGCTTGCCGCTCGCCCTCGAAATCGAGCCTCGCCTGATCGAGACAGACCTTCCCCAGATCGCGCTGGTCAGCGCCGGACGCCTGCGTCCCCGCGCCGCCGCGAAGGACAACGACGATGCATGACGACACCGCCAGCCTGGTCACCCGGCTGCTTGCGCAGCGCTGGCTGCCGCGCGACGACGCACAGGCGCGCAAGGCGTTGCTGGACGAAGCATTCCGCGAAGACCTCGACCGCCGCCTCGAAGCAGTGGGCCTCGAACTGCGCGAACACCCATACGCCGCGTACATCGGCCTGGCCGTCGCGAGGAAGAGCGAGCGCGCCGTCTTCGGTGGCAGCGACAGCTGGATCTCCAACACCCTGCAACTGGACCGCGACGGCGTGGCCCTGCTGGTGGTCATCTGGGCGCTCATCGTGCTGCCGAAGCGCCAGCGCCAGGTCGAGCGCCAGGCGGTCGAGGCCGCCGCATCGCAAAGCCAGATGTTCGCCGAAGAAAAGCCGATACCGCGCGATCCCTCGCTTTCGCCCGTGATCGCCGAGCGCACGCTGCTCGCGGACTTCGGCGAGAAGCTGGGCGGCAAGACCCGCGTGGGCTTCAATCTCGGCACGCTGAACCGCCTCGGTTTCATCGTGCGTCGCAAGGGCGAAGTGGCTGAAGGTCCGCTGCTCGACCTCGCCTTCGACTACGAGCGCACCGCGCGGCGCATTCTCGACGGCGCGCTGGGCGACCTGCTGGGAACCGCCTCGGCGCGGGCATTATCTGCCGCCGATGCGGCCTCCACCGAAGGCGACGACGACGATGTTTGATTTCCGCAGCCTCGAAGTCGTGCACTGGGACTACTGGCAGCGTTTCAGCCTGCCGCTGGATACGAACATCGTCACGGTGGTGGGTCCGAACGGGTCGGGCAAGACCACGCTGCTCGACGCCCTGCGCACGCTGCTCACGATCGACTGCGCGGGAAACCGCGACTACAAGAGCTATCTCCGCCACAACGGCAAGCCATTCGCATGGCTGCGGGCCCGCGTGGGTAACACGCCGGGGCCCAGTGGCGAACGTCCGTTCTTTCCGCTGATGGACCGCGAGGTCACCCTCGCCTGCCGCATCCAGAAGAAAGGCGGTGAATGGACGCGCCAGTACGCCGTGCTCGGCGGCGACGTGGGCATCGAAGAGATCGAACAACGCGGCGAGTTTCTCGGCCTGCGTGAATATCGCGTGCGGCTGGAAGGTGCCGGGCTGTCGCAGGCAATCCGCCGGGTGCTCACGCTCGAACAGGGCGCCACGGACAAGCTCTGCCAACTCCCGCCGAAGGCGTTGCTCGACCTCGTGTTCGACGTGTTCGGCGACAAGGCCGTGCTCGACGATTACCAGCGCGCACGCAACGAGCAGATGGAAGCCGACCGTGAGCAGCACGGGCTGGAGCACCAGCTGTCGCTGATCGGCGTGAGTCTCCAGGAAGCGGAAGCGCGCGCACGCTCGTTCCAGGAATTCAATGCGCTGAAGACCGAGCGCGTGGAGCTTGTGTCGGACATCCTGCCCCGCACGGAACTGGCCGATCTCGGAGCCGGCATCCGCGGGGCACGCCCCCAGCTCACCGGCGTGAAGCGGCGCGTGGCGGAACTCGAACGACGCGACAGCGAACTCACGCGCCAACTGGGCGAATGGGATGCCAATGGCGAGACATTGCGCGCCGAGCAGCACGAGGCCGACCTCGCTCGCCAGCAGACGCAGAAGAGCCTCGACGCCGCCCGCGCGGAGCTGGCGCAGAACGACCTGCTGATCAAACAGGAAGCGCGGTTGCGCGAAATGGTGGCCGCGCAGGGCGGTGCCGACCACGAGCGCCTTGCGGACGTCGCGCGCGACGCGCGCGCCCGGGTGAACCAGTTGCAGGGCGAGGAAGCGCGCTTGCGGCAGGATCTCGCCACCCTGACCAGCCAGTTGTCCGCCTGGCGGAGCGGCCGCCGCTACACGCCCGATTTCGAGGCCTCGTTCCGCCGTGCACTCGACGATGCGGGCATCCGCCACAGCATGCTCAGCGAGATCGTGGAGATCGTGGAGCCCCGCTGGCAGCCGGCGGTGGAAGCCGTGCTGGCCGGCTACCGCCACGTGGTGCTCCTTGATGATCCGCGCGATCGCGAAAGGGCATGGAAGCTCGGCGAACAGCACCGCTACAAGCACTTCGTGGTCGCCGACCGAGCACCCGCGGAAAGCGCCACGCGGGGTTCGTTGCTGGAAGTGGTGGCGTTCTCCGCCCCTGCGCCCGACTGGCTGCTGCGCAACCTCGACCGCATCCGTCGCGTCGACGACGTGGCGGAAGGCGCGAAGTTCGGGCGCGAGCAGGACTGGATCACCCCGCAGGGCTATTTCCGCGAACGTCGCGGTGGCCGCCACCTCGGCGTCGACGACATGTACTTCGGCGCAGCCGCGCGCGAGCGTCAGCTGCGCGATGGCGAGGCGAAGCTGCGCGACGTGGAGGCTCGCCTGCGCGACATCGCGGCCGAACGCAAGGAGGCGCTTGCGCGAGCGAGCGACGCCGAAGCGGTCCTGCGCGGTGCAAGTGCCAGCAGCCAGCTGGCCGACCGCACGGACGAATTCACCGAGGCACGCGAGCAGCAGGCCAGGTTGCGCGAAGACGTGCAACGCGCGGCCGACAGCCATGTCGCCGCGGAAGCCCACTACGAGGCGGTCAGGGAAAAACGCCTCAAGACATCGAACGCCCGCGACAACGCGGCACGGGAGCAGCGTGACGTGCAACGCCAGCTCGCCGACGCCGTGCGCCAGTACCACCAGCTGCGAAGCGAGCAGGTCGAGCGGCTGAAGGCCTTCCGGGCGAAGCGCGCGCACGTGCCCCCGCATGTCCGTGGCCGTGCTGCCACTGCCGCGTTGCGCGAGCGCTATGAGTCGCCGGCGGCGGTACGCCGCGAGATCGAGCGTGTGGAACGGCGGCTGGACGAAGGGCACTGGGAGCAGGATCCCACCGTCCTGGCGCTTCGCGAAAAGCTGCTCTCGGACCACGAGGGCCTGAAGCACGACCTGGAAAAGCGCCGTGTCCACCTCGAGCGTTCATCACGCATCACCCACGAGGCACGGGGTGCGTACATCCAGGTGCTGCGCAACACCGTGCGCCGCTATGCGAAGAACCTGAAGGTGCTTGCCGAACTCGCCGGCATCGGCGTGGAGGTAGACCTGCCCGAGCTGAGCAACGACGACCTCGCGCTCGCTTCCGCCGCCTTGCACGTACGTTTCGAGTTCGACAAGAAGGGCTGGATCGGCATGGACGACGGCGAAGCCTCCGGCGGACAGCAGGTGATGAAGTCGTTGCTGCTCCTGGTGGCGCTGATGCGCGACGAGGATCGCCCCGGCGGTTTCGTCTTCATCGATGAGCCCTTCGCCCACCTCGATATCTTCAACATCGACAAGGTGGGCGCGTTCCTGAAGAGCACGCGCGCGCAGTACATCCTGACCACGCCCGCGACGCACAACGTGAACGTGTTCCAGCCCTCGGAACTCACGCTGGTAACGAGCAAACGGCGCCCGGGTGCGACCTGGGCGCAACCGCTCGCCGTATTGCGGCGACGTTCCAATGCGGCGTGAACCGCCGCCCCTCTCTGCGCACGGGGGGGCCGGCGTTTCACCGCGACATCGTCAATAGAAACCCGACTCGCCCGGCACCGGATTGTCTTCCCCAGAGCCGTCCAGCGCATCGCCGCTGCTGTTCGTGGGGCGCTGGCGCGTGGGATCGTGTTCGTCGTAGTCGTCGTGGGTGTACCGCGCGCGGCGCGCCAGCACGTACGCCGTAACAAGCGCACCGATGCCGACGCCAACAGCCACGCTGATTGCGGGGTGCCGGCGCACGCCGCGCGTGGCGCCGCCAAACGCGTCGCTCGCCATCATGCCGGCCCGTCCGGCGTATTCGCGCGCCGCCCCGAAGGCCTCGTGCGGATGGCTTCCCATCGTGGCGCCGGCGATGCGATGGGCGCGGCCGAGCAATTCTTCGCCCACGCTCTTGCTACGGAAAAATGTCATGGCAGGTGGCCTCCTTCGTTCGAGGACCCCACGCTGACGCTTGGCGCGTGACGGCAGCGCAGTGTCGGCGTGGCGTCTCGATGACGGCCGCCGACACTTTGAGCCGGGCCATGCCGGCGATCCCGCGGCAGCGGGCACGCCCACGCAAGCCCCATCACCGCTGAAGCGGCTCCCACAAAAAGCCGTCTGCTCTGTGTGGGAGCCGGCTATGCCGGCGATCCCGCGGCAGCGGGCACGTCCACGCAAGCCCCCATCGCCGCCGAAGCGGCCCCGGTCAGGACAGACTGCTTAACCACGCCTCGTCGGTGCCTTCCTCCACCCCCTCGAACAGGAACGTCGAGAGGTAGCGCTCGCCGGTATCGGGAAGCATGGCCAGGATGACGCTGCCCTTTTCGGCGCTTTTGGCATATTCGAGTGCGGCGGCCACCGTGGCGCCCGCAGACACGCCCACGAACACACCTTCTTCGGATGCCAGCCGGCGGGCCGTGTCCCGCGCCACTACCTCGTCCACCGGGATATCCACGTCGAAGATCTTCCGGTTCAGGACGTCGGGCACGAAGTCCGGCGTCCAGCCCTGGATCTTGTGCGGCGACCAGGGCTTGTCCTGGAGCATCGAGGCCACGGCCGGCTCGGCCACCACGATCTTCACCTCCGGCCGAGCCACCTTGAGCACCTCCCCCACGCCGGTAAGCGTGCCGCCCGTGCCCCAGCCCGTGACGAAGGCATCCAGGCGGCGCCCCGCGAAATCCTGCTGAATCTCGGCGGCCGTGGTGTTGCGGTGGTACGCCGGATTGGCGGGGTTCTGGAACTGGCGGGGCAGGAACCAGCCGTGCTTCGCGGCAAGCTCCTCGGCCTTGCGGACCATGCCGCTGCCGCGCTCGGCCGCAGGCGTCAGGATCACCTTGGCGCCATAGGCGCGCATCAGTTTGCGTCGCTCCACGGAGAAACTGTCGGCCATGGTCGCCACGAACTTGTAGCCCTTGGCCGCGCAGACCATCGCGAGGGCAACGCCGGTATTGCCGGAGGTGGCTTCGATCACGGTATCGCCGGGCTTCAGCAGCCCCTTCTGCTCGGCGTCGAGGATCACGGCGATGGCCAGGCGGTCCTTCACGGACCCACCGGGATTGAACGATTCCACCTTCGCGTAGAGCGTGACGTGCGCGGGGGCGACGCGGTGCAGGCGCACGACCGGCGTGCGGCCGATGGTGTCGAGGATGCTGTCATGAATCATGGAAGCTTTCCTTGGATGGGGTCTGCCAAAGGCCAAAGGTACTCCTGCCCGGCACGGGGCGACAA
This sequence comes from Luteibacter sp. SG786, assembly GCF_011759605.1. GTDB lineage: Bacteria > Pseudomonadota > Gammaproteobacteria > Xanthomonadales > Rhodanobacteraceae > Luteibacter. The sequence goes on along the minus strand of NZ_JAAOYX010000003.1, from coordinate 375,817 downwards.
ACGCCCTGCATTCGCGCAGACTGCCGGCCCATGAATAGACGTCCCTTTGCCCTGCTTGCCGGTTTCGTCTTCCTCGCGCCTGCCTTCGCCCAGGACTTCCCCCGCACCCCGGCGGAATACCTGCGCCGCATGGATGCGGACGGCGACGGCCGCATCGACGAGACGGAATACGTGCGGTACATGAGCCAGGGTTTCCTGCGCATGGACGTCAACGGCGACGGCGTGCTGGACGCCAATGACGGCCCGATGCGCCCCGGGGCAAGACCCGTGCACCTGGACGAATTCCAGCGCAACCTCATCCAACAGTTCCACAAGCTGGACCGCAACCACGACGGCGTGTTGAACGCGAAGGAACTCGCCCAGCCTCCCCGGTAACGGCGAGGGCAAGCCCGCGGGTTTCGGCTATTCTCGGCACTCCCTGGGGAGGGCCAATGAATACGACCGAAATGTTCCTGATCGCCATGGCGATCATCCTTGCCGTGCCGTACCTCATCTGGCGCGTGGGGCGTACCGATTACTGGGCACCGCTTGTGGTGGTGCAGATCGTCACCGGCATCGTCCTTGGACCCGGTGTGCTGGGCAAGGCGTTTCCCGATTACTACGCCACCGTGTTCGCCCCGCCGGTGATCGGCGCGTTGAACGGCATCGCGTGGTGGGCGGTGATGGTGTTCGTCTGGCTCGCCGGCATCGAGCTCGACCTGCACGAGGTTTGGCGCCGCCGGCGCGAGTGCGGCACCACGGCCGGCCTGGCCCTCGCCGGCCCCCTGGTCGCAGGCTGCCTTGTCGCGGTGGGCATGCTGGCGTGGCGCGACGGCTGGATAGGGCCTGCTGCCGCTCCGTGGCAGTTCGTGCTGGGCATCGGCATGTCGTGCGCGGTCACCGCGTTGCCCATCCTTATCCTCTTCTTGGAGAAACTCAACGTCCTGCGCGAGCCGCTCGGCATGCGGGTACTGCGCTATGCCAGCCTCGACGACGTCGCCATCTGGGGCGTGCTCGCGATCATCCTGCTCGACTGGCAACGCGTGGGCCACCAGGTGGCCTTCCTCGCCGGTTTCGCCGTTGTCGCGTGGTTGTTTCGCCGGTTGATGGCGCGGCTCGAGGAAACCGACCGCTGGTATGTGGGCCTGGTCTGGCTGGCGGTGTGTGCATACGGGGCCGACTGGTCCGGCCTGCATTACATGGTGGGTGCCTTCCTCGCCGGCGCCGTCATGGATCGCGACTGGTTCACGCTGGAGAACGTGGACAAGCTGCGCCACAACGTGCTGTTGGTGATGATGCCCATCTTTTTCCTTTCCACAGGGCTGCGCACCAACTGGGCGATGGGCGGCACCGCGGTGTTCGTCGCGGCGAGCGTACTGCTGGTGGCTTCGGTCGCAGGAAAGCTGGCGGGTGTCGGCCTGGCCGGCAAGCTCCTCGGCTGGACACGCGGCGACGCGTGGATCATTGGCTGGCTGTTGCAGACCAAGGCGCTGATCATGATCATCTTCGTCAATATCCTGCTCGACAGGCAGGTGATCACCAGCGAAACCTTCACCGCACTGCTGCTGATGGCCGTGGCAAGCACCATGCTCACGATGCCCGTGGTGAAGCCGCGCCTCAAACAACTCGTGTAGACGGACCCCATGGAAGCGCATAGCCACACCCCCGTTCGCCGCGCCGCGGTGATCTTCATCTTCGTCACCGTGCTGATCGACATCCTGGCGTTCGGCATCATCATTCCGGTGCTGCCGCACCTGATCGAACAGATGACCGGCGGCACCGTGTCGAACGCGGCGTGGTGGGTGGGCGTGTTCGGCACAGTGTTCGCCATCGTGCAGTTCATTTTCTCGCCGATCCAGGGCGCCCTCTCCGACCGCTTCGGACGGCGCCCGGTGGTGCTGCTGTCGAACCTGGGGCTGGGCCTCGACTTCATCTTCATGGCGGTCGCGCCGTCCTTGTGGCTGCTGTTCGTCGGGCGGGTCATATCCGGCATGACCGCAGCCAGCTTCACCACCGCCAATGCCTACATCGCCGATGTGACGCCGCCGGAGAAACGCGCGGCAGCCTTCGGCATGCTCGGCGGCGCGTTCGGCATCGGCTTCATCATCGGGCCGGCCTTGGGCGGCTTCCTCGGTGGCATCGATCTTCGCCTGCCGTTCTGGGTCGCCGCGGGGCTCGCACTCACGAACTTCCTCTATGGATTCTTCATCCTTCCCGAGTCGCTGCCGCCCGAAAAACGGGCGGCCCGGTTCGAACCGCACACGGCCCATCCACTTGGCGCGATGAAGCTCCTGCGGCGGAATCCGCAGGTGTTCGGACTCTCGGTGGTGATGTTCACCTTCTATCTCGCGCACTACGTGCTGCAGACCGTCTTCGTCCTCTATGCCGACTACCGGTATGGCTGGGGACCGCAGCAGGTAGGCTACGTGCTGGCCCTGGTAGGCGCGTGCGACGGTACCGTGCAAGCCTTCCTCACCGGGCGCCTCGTCACCCGCTTCGGCGAGCGGCGCGTGATGCTGGCCGGACTGTTCTTCGGGGCCGCGGCGTTCGCCGTCATGGGGCTCGCGTCCGTCGGCTGGGCCTTCCTCATCGGCATTCCCCTCATGTCGCTCTGGGGACTGGCCGGCCCGCCCATCCAGTCGATCATGACCCGGCACGTGGCCCCCGACGAACACGGCCGCCTCCAGGGCGGGGTCACCAGCCTGGGCAGCTTCGCCGGGATCTTCGGCCCTTACCTGTTCGCGCAGATCTTCGCCTACTGGATCGACCCGGCCCGGACGTTCCATGTCTCGGGCATGCCGTTCCTCCTCGCGGCCGCCCTCGTGGCGGTGGGTATCGTGGTCGCGGCGCGCGCCACCCGGGGCGAGCGGGGGCCCGCGCTGAGCCCGGAAAACGTGAGCTAATTCGCAAACTTCATCGTATGATGTGATTCGAATCGGCAACTGACGCGAACGGTCGGAGCGTGCGTTTGGACAACCAGCTCTGGGAAAGCAAATACCACGAAGCCGTAGATCGCCTGACCCGTGAAGAAGGGCAATGGCGCACCGCGGAATCGCTTCTCCGCCAGTTGGTAGGTTGCCTGGGTCGGGTGGCGCACGGTGCCCACGACCAGGTCGATCCGCACATCGAACGACTGTCCGCCGCCCTCTCGGGGCCGATGGAGCCCATGGCCCTCGAGCCGTTGGTAGCCGACTTGGCCGAGGCGATCCAGGCGCTGGGCGACCAACCCGTCGCCGGCTACCAGGAACGCTCCATCTCCATCGGACGGCCCCCTCGCACGGAACACGGCTCGTCGGTGCAATCGTCGCTCAGCAGGCTGGTGGACCGCATCGTCGTGCTACCGCGCCTGGCCGACCGGGCCAACGACCTGCGCCACCAGGTGGCCGACGCGGGCGACCTCGTGGCCCTCGCCGCCTGCGGCGACCGCCTGGCCGACCTGATCAACGAGCAGCGCATCGGCCTGCAGCGCGAGATCGACGCCTTGCAGGTGGTGCTTCGCCACGTCACCGGCCGCCTCGACGAGATGAGCCAGTACATGTCCCGTGAGCTGGCCGACCAGTCCACGGGTGAATCCAACGGGCAGGCGCTCGACGCGTCCGTGGCGCACGAGATGCGCCTGCTCGGCGAGGCGGCGCTGGAGATCGACGACGCACACGAGCTTCGCGAGCGCGTGAACCGCAGCCTCGAAACGATCGCCCTCTGCTTCCGCGATTTCCGCGAACGCGAAGGCGCACGCCTCACCGCGTACCGCGAACGTGCGGAAAAGATGCGCCAGCGGATCGAACAGTTGGAGACCGAGCGCACTACCTTGCAGCGCTCGCTCGAACGCGAACACGAACTGGCGCAGACCGACACCATGATCGGCATGCCCAACCGACTGGCGTACGAGAAACGAATTGAAGCAGCCTTCGAGGGCTGGCAGGCCACGTCGCGGCCCCTGTGCGTCGCGGCCATCGACATCGACCACTTCAAGAGCATCAACGATACCTACGGCCATACCGCCGGCGATGCCGTGCTGCGTATCATCGGCCAGGCCCTGCTGAAACATGTGCGGCCTTGCGACTTCGTGGCGCGCTATGGCGGCGAGGAATTCATCGTGATCTTCGACGGCGCGGACGAAGCCGAATCGTTGCAGGTGTGCGAACGCCTGCGCGGCAAGATCCAGCACCTGGCCTTCCACGCCAGCCGGCAGCCGGTACGCGTCACCGCGTCGATCGGACTGGCGCAGTTCCAGCCCGGCGACACGCCGCAGTCCGTATTCGACCGCGCCGACCTCGCGCTTTACACGGCAAAGAACGGCGGCAGGAATCGCTGCGTGGCCGGCTGAATCGCAGAGGCGCCCCTTTGTGGAGCCGGGCTTTGCCGGCGATCCCGCGGCAGCGGTTCAGGTTGTCGCAAGCACCCATCGCCGCTGAAGCGGCTCCCACACAAAGCGTCCGCCCCTCACCAAAGCCCCGCCTTGTGGGAGCCGGCTTTGCCGGCGATCCCGCGGCAGCGGGCCTACTTGCCGCAGCGCTACGCCGCCACGCCGAACAGGCGTCCCACGGCCGCGGTGAGCGCCATTGCCGCCGCACCCCAGAACAGCACGCGAACCACGCCGCGAACCACGGGCGATCCGGCCATCGCGGCCGAGAGGCCGCCGAGGATCGCCAGCCCCAGCAGCGAGACGATCACAGTGACCGGCGCCGCGAGGTTCCGCGTCGAGAAAATCACCGCCAGAAGAGGCAGCAGCGCGCCGCTCGCGAAACTGATGGCCGAAGCGATGGCGGCCTGCAAGGGGCGAGCGGCCGTGGTGTCCGAAAGGCCCAGCTCGTCGCGCGCATGGGCTTCGAGCGCGTTGTGCGCCATCAGCTGCGTGGCGACCTGCGCCGCCAACGCCCGGTCGAGTCCGCGCTGCACGTAGATCTCGGCCAGCTCCTTGTGCTCCCCTTGCGGATCGTCGCGCAGTTCGCGCGATTCCAGCGCCAGTTCGGCGTTTTCGCTGTCCGCCTGGGAACTCACCGAGACATACTCCCCCGCGGCCATCGACATGGCTCCCGCCACGAGACCGGCCACACCGGCGATAAGGATGTCGGAGGGACGAGCCTGGGGTGCCGAGGCCACGCCGACGACAAGGCTGGCGGTGGAAAGGATGCCGTCGTTGGCGCCGAGCACGGCGGCGCGCAGCCAACCGATGCGGGAGAGTCGATGACGTTCGCTGTGCCGCGTTCGCATGATCATGCGGTTCCCTCTTCTTCCTTCTGTTCCACGCGCTCTTCCAGCCGCGAGACCGCCCAGCCGATGACGAGGGCGCATAGCGTGCCGAGCACGACCTCGCCCAGGCGCATCAGGGGCACCTCCCAACTCGGCCCCGCGCTGGGAACCAGCAGCACGATGGCCGCGGTGATTCCCGCTATGCGCGCCGCGGCCGCCGCATTGGCCATCCAGCAGACGATCGTCACCAGCCCGAGACCCAGCGCGAAGGCCAGGATATTGCCGCTACCACCGGCCCACAATCCGAGGAAGCCCGCGATGCCGCCGAGCACGGTGCCCAGGCAGCGGTCGCGACCCGCGCCCCGGGTATCGCCGAAATGGGGTTGCGTGACGGCCACCGCACTGATCGCCGCCCAGAAGGCCTGTTCGGTGTGCAGCGCCTGGCCGACCGCGTAGGCGACGCTGGCCGACAAGGCCACCTTGAAAGCCATGAAGGCGCCGATACGCAAGCGCCTTTCCAGGGGCATGCTGCGAAACAGGCGATCGAGCAGACGCTGGGCGCGACGGAGGCGACTGGCGCGCTGGACGGTCTCGGTACGTTCGGGGTGCGCGTCCATGGGGCTCATGCCGCCATGCTAACCGGGATCGCCGTCGACGCGCCGCCAACGGGGCCGCACAATATGCCGCCGCGGCCGACCGGCCGCCCATCACCAGAAGAGCCTACGACCCCATGTCCATCACCATGTACCAAGCCTGCGTGCCGGTGCTCGTCCGCGCGCTGACTAACCTGTCCGGCGTACTGACCAAGGGCGCCGCGCACGCCGCCGAAAAGAACATCGCGCCGGAAGTGCTGCTGCATACGCGCATCACGCCCGACATGTTTCCGCTGATTCGCCAGGTGCAGATCGCCACCGACATGGCGAAGGGCGCCGCCTTCCGCCTGGCCGGCAAGGACGTGCCCAAGATGGAGGACAACGAGACCACGTTCGAGGAACTGCAGAAGCGCATCGCGTACGTCATCGATCTGCTGAAGGGCTTCAAGCCCGAAGAGATCGACGGCAGCGAAGACCGCGAAGTGGTGCTGCAGACGCGCACGAACGAACTGCGTTTCCGCGGCCAGGATTACCTGCTGGGCTTCGTGCTGCCCAACATCTACTTCCACTGCACCACGGCGTACGCGATCCTGCGCGGCGCGGGCGTGGCGCTGGGCAAGATGGATTTCATCGGCAAGCCGTAAGGGCGCGGAAGTCGCTGGGCCCCTGCCTGCGCAGGGGCGACCCCGGCCAGGTTCGTCGTTTCTGCGAAGGCAGGAACCCAGCGACTCGTTCCCCACCACTGCCGCTCGGCACCCCGACCGGAAAAACGCTACGACTTCAGCTTCCACCCGGTGCGGAAGATCCACCAGACGATACCGAGGCACACCAGCAGGAACCCGACCGTGGCCGCCGCACTGACGACCACGTTCACGTCCGCCGTGCCGTAGAAGCTCCAGCGGAATCCGTTCACGAGGTACACCACCGGGTTGAACAGCGTGATCTTCTGCCATACCGGCGGCAGCATCGAGATGGAGTAGAAGCTTCCGCCGAGGAAAGTGAGCGGCGTGATCACCATCAGCGGCACGACCTGCAGCTTCTGGAAGTCGTCCGCCCAAAGCCCGATGATGAAACCGAACAGGCTGAAGGTGACGGCGGTCAGCAGCAGGAAGGCCACCATCCAGAAGGGATGCTGGATCTCATAGGCCACGAACAGGCGCGCCGTGACCAGGATCAGCAGACCCAGGATCACCGACTTTGTCGCGGCGGCACCGACGTAGCCGAGCACCACCTCCACGTACGACACGGGGGCCGACAGCAGTTCGTAGATCGTGCCCGCCCATTTCGGCATGTAGATGCCGAACGACGCGTTCGAGATGCTCTCGTTGAGCAGCGACAGCATGATGAGGCCGGGGATGATGAAGGCGCCATAGCTCACGCCACCCACCTCGCCCATGCGCGAACCGATGGCGGCGCCGAACACCACGAAGTAGAGCGACGTGGAAAGCACAGGCGACGCGATGCTCTGCATCAGCGTGCGGAACGTGCGGGCCATTTCGAACCGATAAATGGCGCGGATCGCGTAGAGGTTCATGCGCGGCTCCTCACCAGGCTGACGAAGATGTCCTCGAGCGAACTCTCGCTCGAATGCAGATCCTTGAAGTCGATGCCCAGGGCATTCAGCTTGCGCAGAAGCTCGGCGATGCCGGTGCGTTCGCCCTGTGCGTCGAAGGTGTAGGTGAGACAGCTGCCGTCGTCCGACAACTCCAGCGGCCATTCGCCGAGACCTTCTGGCACCGACTCGAGCGGTGTCTGCAATTGCAGCGACAATTGCTTCTTTCCGAGCTTCCGCATCAACGTGTGCTTGTCTTCCACCAGCACCAGCTCGCCGCGATTGATCACGCCGATGCGGTCGGCCATCTGCTCGGCTTCCTCGATGTAATGCGTGGTGAGGATGATGGTGACGCCCGACTCGCGCAGGCGATGCACCATCTGCCACATGTCGTGGCGAAGCTCCACGTCGACGCCCGCGGTCGGTTCGTCGAGGAACAGCACGCGAGGTTCGTGCGCCAGGGCCTTCGCGATCAGCACGCGCCGCTTCATGCCGCCGGAAAGCGTCATGATCTTCGAATCCTTCTTCTCCCACAGCGACAGCTCGCGCAGGATCTTTTCCAGGTACGCCGGGTCCGGCGCCTTGCCGAACAGCCCGCGGCTGAATTTCACCGTGGCCCAGACACTTTCGAAGGCGTCGGTGGAGAGTTCCTGCGGCACCAGGCCGATGAGGCCGCGCGCGGCGCGGTAGTCGCGCACGATGTCGTGACCGTCGACGATCACCGTGCCCTCGCTACCGTTGACGATGCCACAGACGATGCTGATCAGGGTGGTCTTGCCGGCACCGTTCGGTCCAAGCAGCGCGAAGATCTCGCCGCGGCGGATTTCCAGATCCACGCGCTTGAGCGCTTGGAACCCGGTCTTGTAGGTCTTGGAGAGGCCTTGCACCGAGACGATGGCGTCGGGCATGGAGATAGTGGCATCGAGTGGCGGCATGGGGACCCGCTTGTTCGGTGGGTAAGCGGGCGATGGTAGACCCGAACGCGCATGGGTGCGAGGCTTGGCGAATGACCCCGCCCAGGACCGAAGCCCTCGTACGTTGCCCCTGGGGCGACACCGATGCACTGCTGCGCGACTACCACGACCGGGAATGGGGCGTGCCCGAACGCGACAGCCGCAAGCTCTGGGAAAAGCTGGTGCTCGACGGCTTCCAGGCGGGGTTGTCCTGGCGCACGATCCTCGCCCGGCGCGACGGCTTCCGGCGTGCCTTCGACGGCTTCGATCCGGAGCGCGTGGCGGCGTACGGCCACGGCGATGTCGCGCGCCTGCTGGCCGACGCCGGCATCATCCGCTCGCGCAGCAAGATCGAGGCAAGCATCCGCAACGCCCGGGCCTATCTGGCGATGCGGGAGGCCGGCGAGGATTTCGCCACCTTCGCCTGGCAGTTCGTCGGGGGCCGGCCCATCGACTGGGAAGGCCCCGTGCCCCCGAACAGCCCGCTGTCGGAACAGGTATCGAAGGCCCTGCGGAAGCGCGGTTTCACCTTCGTCGGCCCGACCATCGTGTTCGCCTGGATGGAGGCCACAGGGCTCATCAACAGCCACGCGCCGGAGTGCTTCCGCCGCCATGAAGTGCGCTGTAACCCATTGGACAAACAGGCTTAACGGGTTTTTTAGCCCCCCGGGCGTAGCGTGGACCTCGAGGCCGCATCCAGCGGCCTCGATCGTCTGGTTCACCTGACTTCGTGAGGGTTCCATGGCTTCGAGCTCCGCCCAACTGTTCATTCCGTACAGCGAATCGACACAGGGACCGTGGATCGTGCGCCGTGCGGCATCCCTCCTGCTCGGTCCGTACGATTCCCAGGCGGCCGCCCTTGCCGCAGCCGAGAACATCGCCCCCGGCCTGTCCGCCGAACTGGGCCGGCCCGTGGAGATCCACGTGCAGCAGGCCGACGGCACCTGGACCGAACACAATTACGTGGTGGCCGGCCTCGTCGCCGGTGTGGGCACACCGCCGCCCGGGATGAACCGTCACGCCTGAGGTTCGTGGGCTTCAGACGGCGATAGGGTAACCTTGCAAGGCTACCCTTCCCGTACCCGCGCCCATCGATGCTCACCGACGACACCAAAGCCGCGATCCGCGCCGCCTATGCGCGGCTGAAGGATGGCCTGACGGGATTCCGCGGCCGCTCCTCGCAGCTGAAGATGATTGCCGAGGTGGCCAAGGCGCTGGCCGAGCCGGCCGGCGCGGCCGTCATCGAGGCGCCGACCGGCACAGGCAAGTCGATGGCCTATCTGATCGCCGGCCTGGAAGTTGCCCGGGCGCAGAAGAAGAAGCTCGTCATCGCGACCGCCACGGTGGCGCTGCAGGAACAACTCGTGCAGCGCGACATTCCGCAGTATTTGAGCCTGTGCGGTGTCGAGGCCAAGGTGGCGCTCGCCAAGGGCCGTGCCCGCTACCTCTGCCCGCGCAACCTGCGCATGGCCGGAGCGGAGCCTTCGGCGCAGGGCGGCTTCGATTTCGATGCGGAACTCGCGCTATGGTCGCGTCCGCCCGCCGAGCGCGACACCAAGGCCATCGAGAAGCTCGGCAAGGCATTCGAGTCGCGCGAGTGGAACGGCGACATCGACACTAGCCCCGAACCGCTTTCCGATCTCGTGCGCGGCATGGTCACCACCAGCGCTGGCGGATGCACCGGACGGAAATGCGGCGCCTTTGCCGTGTGTCCGTTCTTCGTGGCACGCCGCGCGATCGGCGATGCCGACATCGTCGTGGCGAACCAGGACCTTGTGCTGGCCGACCTCACGATGCCGCGCGACGAGGACACCTTCGGCGGCGTGATCCTGCCGAAGCCGGAAGAAACCCTCTATATCTTCGACGAAGCGCACCACGTGCCCGGCAAGGCCATCGACCGCGGTGCCGCCGACGTGCACCTCGCCACCGCTGTACGCCGCATCGGCCGCCTGCAGAACCAGATCCACGCGGCGTATTCGCTCACGGACAAGGAAAGCATCGGCAACCTCACGCTCGAGCAGGGCGACGAGAAGATGCTCGAGATGTCTAACGCGCTGGAAGAGATGGAGCGGGAGATCCGCCTGTCATGGACACCCTCGTCGAGCGAAACGGAGCCCGTGTTCCGCGCCTCGCTTGGCCAGCTTCCGGAAAACTGGAAGGCGCACGCGGACTACCTGCACCTCGTCACGAAGGACATCCAGCGCTGGCTGCGCACGGTGCGCCGCACGGTCGTGGAAATGGAGGCCGGCGGCCCCACGCAGGAGGCGCTGTCCCGCGAACTCGGCGTGGCGCTGGAACGCCTCGATCGCCAGGTGCGCACCTGGTACGCATGGTCGACCGACGACCGCGAGGACGGCCCGCCCCTCGCGCGCTGGGTGAGCATGACGCCCGAGCAGCAGCTGGTGTGCCACGCGTCGGCGGTGTCGGCTGGCGGACTGCTGCGCAGCGTGCTCTGGGACAACGCGTCCGCCGTGGTCATGACCTCGGCCACGCTCAGCGCCGGCGGCAACTTCCGCGGCTTCGCCGATTCGGTCGGCCTGCCCAACGATGCCGTGACGATCAGCCTGCCCTCGCCGTTCGACCTCGAACGCCAGGCCAGGCTCACGGTGCCGGCCCTCAGCTCGCTCCCCGACGACCGCGAGGGTCACGCACGGGAGGTATCGGACTGGCTGGCGAAGCACCTCGACTGGAACGCGGGCAATCTCGTGCTGTTTACCTCGCGCGCGAAGCTCGACCGCGTGCTGCAGATCCTGCCCATCGAATTCGTGCGCAAGGTACGGGCGCAGGGCTCGTTGTCGAAAGCCCAGTTGATCGCCGAGCACCGAGAGGACATCGAAGCCGGCAAGGGCAGCACGCTGTTCGGGCTGGCCTCATTCGGCGAAGGCCTCGACCTCCCTGGCAAGCTCTGCGAAACCGTGGTGGTCACCCAGCTGCCGTTCGCGGTGCCTACCGATCCGGTCGGCGCCACGTATGCCGAATGGCTGGAATCGCGCGGCCGCAATCCTTTCATCGAGGTGAGCGTGCCCGATGCCACGCGACTGCTCACGCAGTACTGCGGCCGCCTCATCCGCACGGAAACCGATACAGGTCGCATCGTGCTGCTCGACCGTCGTGTCGTCACCAAACGCTACGGCACGGGCATGCTGCGCGCCCTGCCGCCTTTCGCCCGCGATATCGAACGCGTCGCATGAAGATCGTCCGTTTCGACGAACTGAAAGCCGTGCCGTGGAAGAACGGCCTGGGCATCACGCGCGAGATCGCCGTCGAGCCGCCCGGCGCCTCGATGGACGACTTCCTATGGCGGGTGAGCATCGCGGACGTCGACACCGCGTCGCCCTTCTCGCGATTTCCCGGCATCGACCGGACCATCGTGCTGCTCCAGGGCGACGGCTTCACGATGACGCTCGACGGCGAGTGCGAGCACGCCCTGACGACACCCTTCAAGCCATTCGCCTTCCCGGGCGAAGCGCAGGTCGAGGTCACGCTTGCCGGCGGAGCGACGCGCGATTTCAATCTGATGGTTCGTCGTGGCGCGGTGCGGGGGGCGGTCGATGTCGTGCACGGGCCGGGACATGTCGAGGCGCACGGTGCCGAGCTGCTTCATCTTGCCCGTGGCACGGCGCTCTTCGGCGATGTCGCCTGCGCGACCGGCGATAGTGTCATCGCACCGCAGTCGGTCGAACTCGACGACGGTGCGGTTGCTCTGCTCGTCAGGATCGTCAACGCTCGCGACTGAGCGCCTCCGCGCCGCGGGGAATGCGGCTGGCGGCGCGATTCAAATGAGGTTCACCCCCAATGCGCATCGTAGGGGGTCGTCCTAACGGAATCCCGCCATGCCTCCCATCGCAACGGCACCCGTCATCGCCGTCAGTCACCTGGATCTGGAGCGCTACGCCGGCACCTGGCATGAGATTGCCCGGCTGCCGATGTATTTCCAGCGCAAGTGCGAGACCGGCGTGACGGCCACCTACACACCCCGTGCCGATGGAACCATCGGTGTACACAACCAATGCGTCACTGCCGAAGGCAAGACCATTGCCAGCGACGGCGTGGCCAGACGGCCGGAGCCGTTCTCCCAAGGCAAGCTGGAAGTACGTTTCGCCCCGGCCTGGCTGTCGTGGCTGCCCATGGTGTGGGCCGAATACTGGGTGATCGCGCTCGACGAGAACTATCGCTGGGCCATGGTCGGGCAACCGAGCCGGAAATACCTGTGGATTCTTTCCCGCACGCCGGCCATGGACCGAGCCACGTTCGAGTCGCTCAAGGCAAAGGCTGTCACCATGGGTTACGACCTCACGCCCCTGATCGTATCCGGCAAGGTGGACTGAACGCATCCTGGCGTTCCCACATCAGAACGACAATGACGAAATTCACCGTTCCCTCCGTCTGCCCGTGTAACGACAAGGCCGCTTATGCCGCCTGTTGCGGTCCGTGGCATGCCGGCTCGCCCGCGCCGACGGCCGAGGCCCTGATGCGCTCGCGCTACAGCGCGTATGTACTCGGGTTGGAGCACTATCTGCTCGCCACGTGGCACCGCGATACGCGGCCACCGTCCCTCGGTCTCTCAACGCAATCGCCCGCACCGACGTGGCTCGGCCTCTCCGTGAAGCGTCACGAGAACCCCACGCCGGATACCGCCATCGTCGAGTTCGTCGCGCGCCTTCGCATCGGCGGCGGCAAGGCCGAGCGCATGCATGAGGTCAGCCGCTTCGTTCGCGAGGACGGGAGGTGGTTCTACGTGGACGGTGAACTGTCGTGAGCCGCTTCGAGGACATCATCTGCGAGGCGATCCGCTCGATGCATCTTCTGACAGTCGAATACGGCGGCGAAGAGCGACTCGTGCAGCCTTACGTGTACGGCGACGACCATGCGGGCAATCGACTGCTGAGCGCCTATCAGGTGGCGGGTGGAAGCGCTTCCGGTGCGTCGGCGGGGTGGAAGTTCTTCCGCATGGACAAGGTGACGTCGGTCGCCTCGAGCGATCGCCGCTTCCATTCGCCGCGGCCGGAATTTCAGCGGGACGACGGGGCGTTTGCGCGCATCCTTTGCCAAGTGGGCGATTGAGCGACCAACCCGCGGCGGCGAGCACGCTTGACGCGAGCACCCATCGCCGCTGCAGCGGCTCCCACACAAAGCTCGCATGCTTGTGAGGAAACCTCGTGTTTGGGGAGGTATCTGTGGGAGCCGGCTATGCCGGCGATCCCGCGGCAGCGGGCACGCTTGTCGCGAGCACCCATCGCCGCTGAAGCGGCTCCCACACAAAGCTCGCATGCTTGCGTGGGAGCCGGCGGTGCGGTGGTCAGAGAATCAGACGAGCCACGCCGCCGTCCACGCGGAACGATGCGCCGGTGGTGCCGGAGGCTTGCTCGGAAGCGAGGAACACCGAGACGTTCGCGACTTCTTCCACGCTCAGCAGGCGCTGGATGAGCGAAGTGGGACGGTGCGTCTTGATGAATTCGGCTTCCACTTCTTCCTGCGTCTTGCCGCCGTTCTTCGCGATCTTGCCGAAGAACTCGCTCACGCCTTCAGAGAGCGTCGGGCCCGGCAGCACCGCGTTCACCGTAACGCCCGTACCCGTCAACACTTCCGCGAGGCCACGCGACACCGCAAGCTGCGCGGTCTTGGTCACGCCGTAATGCACCATCTCCGGCGGCGTCTGGATGCTCGATTCGCTGGAGATGAACTGCACACGACCCCAGCCGCGCTCGGCCATGCCCTTGGCATAGTGACGGGAGAGGCGCACGCCGGAAATAACGTTGACGTCGAAGAAGCGCGTCCATTCGGCGTCGTCGATCTCGAAGAAGTCGCGCGGTTCGAAGATACCGAGGTTGTTCACCAGGATGTCGATCTGGGGAACCGCCTTGATCAGCGCGTCGGCTCCTTCTTTCGTCCCGAGGTCGGCGGCCACGCCGCTCACCTTGGCGTTCGGCACGTCCTTCTTCACCGCGGCGATGGCTTCGTCCACCCGGGCCTGGGTGCGTCCGGTAATCACGACCGAGGCCCCGGCCTTGGCAAGACCGGTGGCGATGGCGAGGCCGATGCCGGCCGTTGAACCCGTGACGATGGCGGTGCGCTTGCTGAGGTCGATCTGCATGGGAAGCTCCGTAAGGGGAAAGTGATGCCCACAGCTTCGGGGCTTGCGAGTGCCGATTCAATTGTCGAAAAAGCAAAAGTCTTTGGACTGCGGGCGGGGAATGCCGCCGCCTACCCTGCCTTCAGAGGTCGAAACGGGTCTGACCGTCGGGCACGCCGTTCGGGCCGAAGCGGCGCTCCACGATGGTGGTTCGGTCATCGTTGTCCACCAGGACGACGGTGCTGGCGCGGGTGCCGTAGTGTTCGCCGACGATGAACGCGCTGGAGAGGAAGCGCTCGCGCTCGATGCCGATGCCGGTATCGGGCAGGACATCGTCCGGCCAGCGGCCCTGATCGGAAAGCATCTCAAAAAGCACGTCCACATCGTCGTCCCCACCCGTGGCAAGCCAGCCTTCCAGGCGGTGTACCAGGGCCTGGGTCTTGGGCCATGGCGCGTTGAAGTCCGCGTTGCTCAGCCCGTGCACACCAGGCGACACAGGTTGGGCGCGCGCATGAGGATGGTTGCCGAGGTAGTACGCGTCCTCGCGATCGAAGGTGAGCAGGTTGAAGGGCCGGTATTGCACGGCACTGCCCATGAGTTCGATGGCGTGCTCGCGCGCCGGCACCGTGGAACCGAGGTAATCGGCCACCAGCAGCCCGCGGGACATGCCGCTGTGATCGGCGGTGAGGTCGCGCACGTTGGTGATGACGCTGGCGCGACCGCGTGCGCCGACGCCGGCCCAGGTACCGCCGGCTTCGAGGTCACGGCCCGCGACGATCTGTGGTGCCTCGTCCCATGCCGCGAGCGGCGCGGTCGGACGGGCGTGAAATTCATCGCGGTTGCCGACGAGCACCAGGCGCCAGCGCGGATGCGCCTGCCAGGCGAAAGCGATCAGGCACATAAGGTAGTGGCCCGGGGGAGCATGGGGGCATTGTGGGCGCGTGTGGGCCTGAAGCCAAGGGCGAAAGCCAAGTCGCTGGGCCCCTGCCTTCGCAGGGGCGACGGCCCGGGTGGCGACAGCGCTTCTTGTTTTCCTTCCTTGCCAGACCTTGGCCCCTGCCTTCGCAGGGGCGGCGGGTCAGGCAGCGACGGTGTTTCTCGTTTCCTTCGTCGCGAGAAGTCTTGCGATGGAAGCGGCGGCTTCGCGGCCGTCGTAGACGGCGCGCACCACGAGGTCGGCACCGCGCACGTTGTCGCCGCCGGCGAACACGCGCGGATTGCTCGTCTGCAACGGCAGCCTGCCTTCGCCGCCGGCAATGATACGGCCATGGCGATCGCGCTCGATGCCGAAGGCGTCGCACCAGTCCGGCGGACTGGGCTGGAAGCCAAAGGCCTGGATCACGACGTCGGCGCGAAGGTCCGTTTCGCTGCCTGCCACGTTCTGCGGATACGGGCGGCCATTGCCGTCTTCGACGAGCTGTGTTTCCACCACGCGAACGGCCTTCACGCGACCGTCGTCACTGCCCACGAGGGCGACCGGCTGCCGCTGGAAAAGGAAGCGTACGCCTTCTTCGCGGCTATAACCCACTTCGCGCCGCGAGCCCGGCATGCTCGGTTCGTCGCGCCGATACACGCACGTGACGGAAGCTGCGCCGAGACGGATCGCCGTTCGATTGCAGTCCATGCCGGTGTCGCCACCGCCCAGCACCACCACGTGCTTGCCGGCGAGGTCGTACTCGGCTGCCGGCGCTTCCTCGCGCAGCAGCCGCTCGGTGTTGGCGATGAGGAAAGGCAAGGCATCGTGCACGCCGTGCAGATCGCGCCCGTCGAGCTGTCCGTCCACGTACGTGTAAGCACCGGTACCGACGAACACGGCGTCGTAATCGGTCAGCAGTTCGTCGAAGGCGATGTCGCGGCCGATCTCCACGCCGAGATGGAAGCGGACGCCCATGCCCTCCAGCACCATGCGCCGTGTGCGCACCACGGTCTTGTCGAGCTTGAACGGAGGAATGCCGAAGGTGAGCAGGCCGCCGATCTCATGCTGCCTGTCGAAGACATCGGCGGCGATGCCGGCGCGACGCAGGCGATCGGCGCACGCGAGTCCCGCAGGGCCTGCACCGACGACGGCCACGCGCGCACCCGTTTCGCGCACGCGCGAGAGGTCGGGACGCCAGCCCTGACGAATGGCCTCGTCGGTGACCCAGCGCTCCACGCTGCCGATGGTCACCGCACCGAAGTCGCCCTGCTCCAGCGTGCACGCGCCTTCGCAAAGCCTGTCCTGCGGACACACGCGGCCGCAGATTTCCGGCAGCGGGTTGGTCTCGTGCATGAGCGTGGCCGCCTCGAACAGGCGCCCGTCCTGCACCAGCTTCAGCCAGTTCGGAATGTAGTTGTGTACCGGGCACGCGTGCTCGCAATAAGGATTGCCACAGTCGATGCAGCGACCGGATTGCGAACTGGCCTCCGAGGGTGCGAAGTCGCCCGATATCTCGCCGTAACCCAGCACCCGCACCGCGACGGGCACCGTGCGCGGTGTTTGCCGGGGTATGTCGAGGAAACGGAAATCCTTCGCGCTCATGCGGCACTCCGCAGTTCTTCCGCCAGCGCGTCCAGGCTGGCGGCCTTCGGCTTCACCAGCCAGAAGCGCTGCAACAGGCCGCGGAAGTCGCCGAGCAGGTGGGCGCCCCAGGCGCTGCCCGTGAGTTCGGCGTGGCGTGCGATGAGGCGGCGCAGGTGTTGCATGTAGTGTTCCATGCCTTCGTGCGAGATGCGCACGATGTCGACGAGTTCATGGTTGTAGCAATCGACGAAGTTGCGATCGATGTCGAGCACATAGGCGAACCCGCCGGTCATGCCCGCGCCGAAATTGAGACCGGTGCGGCCGAGCACCGCGACGACACCGCCGGTCATGTATTCGCAGCAATGGTCGCCCGCGCCTTCCACCACGGCCAGCGCGCCGGAATTGCGCACGGCGAAACGTTCGCCCGCCTGCCCCGCTGCGAAAAGTTCGCCGCCCGTGGCGCCGTAGAGGCAGGTGTTGCCGATGATGGACGCGTCCTGACTCGCGAAGGGCGAGTCGGCCGGGGGGCGGATGACCAGGCGGCCGCCGGCCATACCCTTGCCCACGCCGTCGTTGGCTTCGCCGGTGAGGTCGATGTGCACGCCCGCCGCGTTCCAGGCGCCGAGGCTTTGCCCGGCCGCGCCGGTGAGGTGCAGGTTCACCGGCCGCTCCGCCATGCCCGCGTCGCCCCAACGCCGCGCCACGTCGCCGGACAGCCGGGCACCGATGGCCCGGTCCGTGTTGACGATGGGGTAATGGAAGGTGCCGCCGGAGCCTTCCGCCACGGCGAGGCGGCTGTCCGCCGCAATGCGGTTGGCGAGGGCGGCCGGATCACGCATAGGATTGCGCGCGAACGTGCAGGCGAAATCCACCTGCGTGCCGAGCCCGTCGGCACCGATGAGGGGCGACAGGTCGAGGCGCTCCTGCACCGGCGTGACACCGTCCCGC
Organism: Luteibacter sp. SG786; assembly: GCF_011759605.1. Lineage (GTDB taxonomy): Bacteria > Pseudomonadota > Gammaproteobacteria > Xanthomonadales > Rhodanobacteraceae > Luteibacter. The sequence continues at coordinate 358,026 of NZ_JAAOYX010000003.1, read as the reverse complement.
TGTTCGAGCCTGTCGCCCTGACCGATCAGTTCGGCCAGCGAGCGCACGCCCAGCCGCGCGAGATGGCGCCGCACGTCTTCCGCGATGAAGCGGAAGTAGTTCATCACCATATCCGGAAGCCCGAGGAAGTGCTTCTCGCGCAGTACGGGATGCTGGGTGGCGACGCCGGTGGCGCAGTTGTTGAGGTGGCAGATGCGAAGGTATTTGCAGCCGAGGGCGACCATGGGGCCCGTGCCGAAGCCGAAGCTTTCCGCGCCGAGCATCGCCGCCTTGATGACGTCGAGGCCTGTCTTCAGGCCGCCGTCGGTCTGCAGGCGCACGCGACCGCGCAGATCGTTCAGGCGCAGGGTCTGCTGCGTTTCGGCGAGGCCCAGCTCCCAAGGCGTACCCGCATACTTGATGGACGTGAGTGGGCTCGCGCCGGTGCCGCCGTCATGGCCGGACACGGTGATGAGGTCGGCGCCCGCCTTGACCACGCCGGCGGCGACGGTGCCGACACCCGCATGGGATACGAGCTTGACCGAGACCAACGCCTGCGGATTCACTTCCTTGAGGTCGTGGATGAGCTGCGCGAGGTCTTCGATCGAATAGATGTCGTGGTGGGGCGGCGGCGAGATGAGGCCGATACCCGGCTTCGCGTAACGCAGACGTGCGATCGTCGCGTCCACCTTGTGCCCGGGCAGCTGGCCGCCCTCGCCCGGCTTCGCGCCCTGAGCGATCTTGATCTGCAGTACCTCGGCATTGACGAGGTAAGCCGGCGTGACGCCGAAGCGGCCCGATGCCACCTGCTTGATCTTCGACGCACGGTCGGTGCCGTAGCGCGAGGGGTCTTCACCGCCTTCGCCGGAATTGCTGCGCGCCCCCAGGCGATTCATCGCGATGGCCAGCGCTTCGTGCGCTTCCGGCGACAAGGCGCCCAGCGACATGCCCGCGGAATCGAACCGCTTCAGGATGTCCTCGACCGGCTCCACCTCGTCCAACGGAATCGGCGTGGCGGCGCGCGGCACGAGCAGATCGCGCAGCGCCGAGGGCGGCCGCGTGTCGACGTACCGGGCGTACTTCTCGTAGTCGGCCCAGTCGCCCGTTCGTACCGCCACCTGCAGGCTGGCGATGACGTCCGGGTTGTACATGTGGAACTCGCCACCATGCACGTACTTGAAAAGGCCGCCGGCACGCAGTGCCTGCGCCTCGTCCCAGGCCTCGGCGGCCAGCAGCCGTTGCTCCTGCTCGAGATCGGCGAAGCCGGAGCCGCCGATACGCGACGGCGTGCCGGGGAAGCACAGCGCCACCACCTCGGGTGCCAGGCCCACGATCTCGAAAAGCTGTGCGCCGCGATAACCGGCGACGGTGGAGATACCCATCTTCGACAGGATCTTCAACAGGCCCTTCCGGATGCCGCGGCGGTAGTTGCGGCCGATCTCGCGAGGGGCACCCTCGCCGTTGCGAATATGGCCGGTGCGGCCCATGTCGAACAGGCTCTGGTAGGCGAGCCACGGATAGATGGCCGTGGCGCCGAAACCCAGCAGACACGCGAAATGGTGTGGATCGCGCGGCGTGGCCGTCTCCACCATGATGTTGCACTGGCAACGCAGGCCGGTGTCGACGAGGCGCGCGTGCACGGCACCGGTGGCGAGCAAGGCATGGATGGGCAGGAGGTCGCGCCGCGGGTAACGGTCGCTCAGGAACACCATCTGCACGCCGCGCCGCACGGCGGCCTCCACCTCGTCGCAAATGCGCCGCAGCGCCTGCTCGAGCGTTTCGTCCGCCCCGTACATCAGGTCGAAGCGAGGCGTGTCGGCATACGCGGGATTGGCGAGGATCTGGCGCAGCTTGCGTTGCGAGAGGATCGGCGAGTTCAGGAGGATCTGCTTCGCGTTCTCCGGCCCGAGGTCGAAGATGTTCCGTTCCTGGCCGATCTGCGTGACCAGCGACATCACCAGCCGCTCGCGCAGCGGATCGATAGGCGGGTTGGTCACCTGCGCGAAGCCCTGCCGGAAGCGGTCGAAGAGCGGACGGATCTGTCGGGACAGCACCGCCATGGGCGTGTCGTCGCCCATCGAGCCCGTGGCCTCGGCCTCGGTTTCCGCGAGCACCTTCAGTACGGACTCGCACTCCTCGCGCGACAGGCCGTAGAGCTTCTGGTAACGGCGCAGCTCGTCCGCCGGCAGCGGTTCCGCGGCCAGGCTCGGATCGATGAGGTCGGATTCGAGATAGGTGACGCCCTTGCGCAACCAGTCGCGGAAAGGAGCACGGGCGCGATTGATCGCGTCGATGTCGGCGTCGCGCAGCAGGCGATGCTCCTGGAAATCCACGGCGATCATTTCGCCGGGCGCAAGACGTCCCTTGGCGACGATGCGAGCCGACGGAACGTCCCAAAGGCCCGCTTCCGACGCGACGATGAGGTGGTTGTCGTCCGAAAGCGACCAGCGCGCGGGACGCAGGCCGTTCCGGTCGAGCGTGCACGCGGCGTAGCGTCCGTCGCACATCACGAGGCCGGCGGGGCCGTCCCACGGTTCGCTGTGCAGCGCGTAGTACTCGTAGAACGCCGCGAGGTCTTCGTCGATGTCCTCGCGCGCCGCGTAGGCCGGCGGCACCAGCACGCGCATGGCAGCGAGAAGGTCCATGCCGCCCATGAGCAGCACTTCCAGCGCGTTGTCGAGGCTTTCCGAATCCGATCCGCTCTGGCGCACCAGCGGCCCGATGTCGGAAAGATCGACCCGTTCCGACCGCAGCACCGATGTGCGCGCCTGCATCCAGCGGCGGTTCGCGCGAATGGTGTTGATCTCGCCGTTGTGGGCAAGCAACCGGAACGGCTGGGCCAGACGCCACTGCGGCGACGTGTTCGTGGAGAAGCGCTGGTGGAACACCACGGCGTCGGCGACGAGGGCGGGGTGCGCAAGGTCGGGATACACGTCGCGGAGTCGGCCGGGTGCCGCCATGGCCTTGTACCCGACCACCTCGCCGGAAAGCGACACGACATAGAAGTGCGGATCGTTCGCCAATGCGAGTTCGGCACGGCGGCGGGCCCGGAAGAGCTTCGCCTCGAACTGCGCGGAGGGCAGATCGCCCGGCGCATCGACGAATACCTGCCGAACGCGCGGCATCGACGAGGCAGCCAGGGGACCGCAGGCGGAAGCGTCCACCGCGACGTCGCGCCAGCCGGCCACCGAAAGGTTCACGCGGGCAAGCTCGGCTTCCAGCACCCGCGCCGCCGCGTCGTCACCCTGCGGATCGAGGAACACGAGGCCGCTGGCGAAATGCGTCGCAAGCCTGATGCCGGACTCACCGGCGAGCGCGCGCAGCCATTCCACCGGACGTCGCAGGAGCACGCCGCAACCGTCGCCGCTGATGCCGTCGGCATTGACGCCACCGCGGTGCGAAAGCTTCGCCAGTGCCGCGAATGCCGTGTCGACCAGCGCCGCGCTGGCGTGACCGTCTATCTGCGCAACGAGACCGAAGCCGCAGCTGTCGTGTTCGAACGCCTCGTCGTAGAGGCGCGGAGTGCCTTGCTTCACCATCCGCCTCCTCGTGGCATTGGTTTCGCTGGGGAGCGCGCACGTGGCCCCGCGGCCTGGAACGGCCGACCATCACGTACACGCAGGAGCATGCGGACCCATTCTTGACACAATTGACGCGTTGCGTCAAAACAATTGGACGTCTAAACGGAATTCTTACGAGGCCAGGACGAGACCACTAGGAAGAAAAGGGAGCGGGCGAGCCTCGGCGGCCATACCAGTTCCGGCTTTGTGTGGGAGCCGCTTCAGCGGCGATGGGAGCTCGCGGCAGGCTGGCCCGCTCATAGGGCGGCGGTCCCTGCGGGGCCCCGCCGGGCGCGCGGGATGGGCGATAATCCGGACCATGCGCCCATCCTCCCCCGTTCTCGCCCTCGTTCTCGCCCTTGCCAGTGTCGCCACCTCCCCGCCGGTCCGGGCCGCGCAGGACGCCAAGGCGCGCGCGGAACAGCAGGACGCCCGCCAGAAGCTGGAAGGGGTGCGCAAGGACATCGAATCCCTCACCCGCGAGCAGCGCGAGACCGCGAACGCACGCGACAGCGCCAACGCCGCCCTCGCGAAACAGGCGGAACAGGTGTCCGCGGCGGCGAAGGCGGTGCGCGAAACGGAAGCCGAACTGGAACAGCGGCGGCACGACCTCGACCAGCTGAGCGCCCAGCGCGCAGAGATGCAGGCCGGGCTCGACAAGCAGAAGGGCGCCCTCGGCGATCTGCTCCGGGCCACCTACACCCTGGGCCGCGGGTCGGACCTGCAGTTGCTTCTCGGCGACGAGGACGTCAACCGGATCTCGCGCGCCCTCGCCTATTCGCGCTATTTCCAGGAAAACAGGGTGGAGCGTATCCGCGGCCTCCTGGCGGATCTTTCCCGCCTGCAGGAGGTCGAAGCCGCCATCACCGCCGAACAGCAGAAGCTGGAAGCCACCCGTGCCGAACGCGAGAAGCGCGCCGCCGAACTGGAAAAACAGCGCGGCACCCAGCAGAAGCTGGTGGCCGAGGCCGACGCCCGATACAAGGACCAGGCCCAGCGCATGGCCGCCCTGAAGCAGAACGAGCAGGACATGAACGCCCTCGTCTCCCGGCTGCAGAAGGTGATCGACGAGGCCGCCAAGGCGGCGGAACCGGCGCCTGCCCCGAAGGGCACTCCGGCCGCGTCGCCGCTGTCCAACCTGCGCGGCAACCTGCCCTGGCCCACCAGCGGCCCGGTGCACGCTTACGGCAACGGCGTCATCATCGTGGCGCCGCGCGGCAGCGAGGTGAAGGCGGTGGCGCGGGGCCGCGTGGTGTTCGCCAGCTTCCTGCGCGGCTACGGCATGATGATCATCGTGAACCACGGCAATGGCTTCATGAGTATGTACGGCAACAACGAAACGCTGCTGCACGGCGTGGGCGACATGGTGGAGGCCGGCGAAGCCGTCGGCACCGCCGCGGCGCCCGCGGGCGACAACGGCGCCTATTTCGAGCTGCGCCAGGGCGGCAAACCCATCGACGCGCGCGGCTGGCTGAGCAAACGGCACTAAGGACACAGGTATGCGCCAGCACCCCCTTCGCCTCGCCCTCGCGGTCGCCCTCGGCGCGCTGGCGATCCCTGCCGCCCAGGCCCAGCAGAAGCCGCTGAAGCAACCCGACGCGCCGGCCGCGTCCTCGACCAGCGCCGCAGCGGTGGTGAAGGACGCCGACAACTCGGTAAGCCTCGAGGACATCCGCAATTTCACGCGGGTGTATCACATCGTCCAGCAGGCCTACGTCGAGAAGCTCGACAACAAGACCATCATGAACGCAGCGATCAGCGGCATGCTGCAGAACCTCGACCCCCACAGCGAGTACCTCGACAAGGAAGGCCTGGACGAACTCGACGAGGACACCACCGGGCAGTACGGCGGCCTGGGCATCGAGGTGCTGCAGGTGGACGGCATGCTGAAGATCGTCGCCCCCATCGACGACACGCCGGCCTCGCGCGCCGGCATCAAGCCCGGCGACACCATCCTCAAGGTGGACGGCATGGTGGTCGACAGCCAGAACATCGACGAGGCCTTCAAGAAACTGCGCGGCGATCCGGGCAGCAAGATCACGCTCACCATCCTGCATGAGAAATCGGACAAGCCGCTGGACGTGCCGATGGTGCGCGAGCGCATCAATGTCACCAGCGTGAAGCTGCGCCAGCTGGAGCCGGGGTACGTGTATATCCGCCTGAGCCAGTTCCAGGAAGACACGGCCAGCGACCTGGACAAGAAGCTCGGCAACTACATCGCGAAGTACGGTGCGCCTCGCGGCGCCGTGCTCGACCTGCGCTCGAACCCGGGCGGCCTGCTGACCACGGCGGTGGGCGTCGCGGACACCTTCCTCGACGGCGGCACCATCGTCACCACCAAGGGGCGGCTACCCGACGCCAATCTGCATTTCGACGCGCATCCGGGTGACATGCTGCATGGCGCGCCCATCGTCATCCTGGCCGACAACGGCACGGCCTCCGCTGCGGAGATCGTGTCGGGCGCCCTGAAGGACAACCACCGCGCGCTGATCATGGGGCGCCGCACGTTCGGAAAGGGCGTGGTGCAGACCGTGCTCCCGCTCGACGAAACGCATGCGGTGAAGATCACCACCGCGCGGTACTACACGCCGAACGGCACGTCGATCCAGGCCGAAGGCATCAAGCCGGACATCGCCCTCGCCGACCTCTCGGTCAACAAGGCCGACACCCCGCCGCAGCTGATCGGATCGGAAGCAGACCTGCCCAACCACCTGGTGAACGAGAAAGCTGCCGCCGACGACAAGGCTTCAGGCGACGACGACGGCAAGCTGGCCATCGAGGATTACGCGCTGTCGCAGGCGCTGAACGTACTGAAGGGCCTGGCGCTGAATCGGCCACGCTAGCTAGTTGGCTCTCCTACCGTCGCCCCTGCGAAAGCAGGGGCCCAGGGACTCTCCGCCCGATGATGCCGCAAGGCTCTGGATTCCTGCTTTCGCAGGAATGACGCTGCACCAGGACTGACGCTGTACCAGGAAAGACGAAGCTACCAGAATTTCCACCACGGCCGGGTAGCCTTGGCCACGGCCTTGCGCACCTTGCGCGGCAGGTCCGGGTCGGCCGGCGACGGTGCCACGACTTCCGCGGGTGTCCAGCCCTCGCAGAGCGCCGCACCGAAGGCCGACGCCGGCAAGTCCGCATGGAATGTCGTGACGCTTTGCGCCAGTTCGATCGGCAGCGAATAGTAATGGTCGACGTCGTCACCCTCGGCGTCCGCCGCGTCCTGCATGGACTCCATGCGCGCGTGGATCGCATCGAAGGCGGCGGGAAGGCTGCCGCTGGTGAACAGGTTGCGCGTGTCGTCCTGCTGGCCGTCGTGCTCCGCACGCCAGTTGCGCAGGCCGTTCACGTAACAGGTGGCCGAACTCACCATCACCTGGTCGTCGTACTCGCAGGTGACCACCACGCAGCCACGCGACAGGCGCCGCATCGCCTCTTCCGCGATCAGCGGGGCAGCGAAGCGGGTAACCACCGCGTACCAGCCATTGGGTAGGGCCAGCGAGAAACCGCGCCGGGGATGGCTCGCCGTCTGCTCGTTGCGCACCAGGTCGAGTTCGGCGAGTACGTCGTCGCCGCCCTTGCCCTTGACTGCGAGCCAGCCGATCGACGTTGCCAATGCCTTACTCCGGTGCGGCGGGCTTGAGCAGGAAGCGCACCGCCAGCAGGCCCAATTCGTAAAGCAGGCACATGGGCACCGCGAGCATGATCATGGAAAGCAGATCGGGCGGAGTGATGAAGGCCGCGATGGCGAAGGCGCCCACGATGGCGTAGCCGCGCCCCTTGCTCAGCTTCTCGGCATCCACGACGCCGACGGCGGCGAGGATCACCACCGCCACGGGCACTTCGAAGCAGAGTCCGAAGGCGAAGAACATGAGCATCACGAAATCGAGGTAATGCGTGATGTCCGTCATCATCGCCACACCGTCGGGCGTGACAGCGTTGAGGAACTTGAACGCCGCCGGCAACACGACGAAATAGGCGAACGCGCATCCGGAATAGAACAGCACCAGCGAGGCCACCAGCAGGGGACGCGCCAGGCGTTTCTCGTGCCGGTACAGGCCCGGGCTTACGAATGCCCACAGCTGGTAGAGGATCATCGGCATGCTGATGAACAGCGCGACGAAGAACGCGAGCTTCAACGGCGTGACGAACGGGCTGGCCACTTCGGTGGCGATCAGGTGCGCGCCCTGCGGCATGCGCTCCACCAGCGGCTTGGCCAGCTCGGCATAGAGGTGGTTCGCCACCGGCACCAACGCCAGCAGCACCAGCAGCAGCACCACGATGGCGCGCAGCAGGCGCGAGCGCAGTTCGATCAGGTGCGAGAAAAGGCCCTCTTCGACCACGTCGTCGGGCGACGGATCGCGCTCACGTGCGGTCATGCGAGTCGTTCTTCAGCGGAAGCATGTCGAGGGCGGGGTCCGGCTGGTGGGGCTCCGTGCGCGCAGGGGCCTGCGTGTCGGTGAAGGCGTCACGCACCTGCTCCCCGGTTTCGCGAATGCCGGCGCCGGCGGCGCGGATGTCCTCACGCACGCTGTCGTGGGTGGCACGGGCATTTTCCGCGGTCTCGCGCAGGGTGCGCTTGATTTCCTCGGCCTGGATTTCCCGTTCGACCTCTGCCCGCACGCTGTCCCAGCCGTTACGCATCCGCCGCAGCAGGGCGCCCGCCGTGCGGGCGGCATGCGGCAGGCGCTCCGGTCCGAGGACGATGAGCGCCACCACCGCGAGCAGCAGCAGTTTGGTGAGGCTGATGTCGATCATGGCGCCGCCGGATCAGGGCGCGCGGTCGCGCGGCTCGCTCGTCTCGCTATGGACCGGCGGGACCTGGGTGGACGCCGGCGGGTCGGCCCGCAGCTTTTCCTCGCGCTCGCGCTGCTGGCGGGCTTCTTCGTCGCCGTCCAGGCCCTTCTTGAAGTCCCGCATGGCACCGCCCAGGTCCGAGCCGATGTTACGCAGCTTCTTCGTACCGAAGATCAGTACGACGACGAGCAGCAGGAGGACGATATGGGTAATGCTCATGGAAACCTCTCGGGCCGCCTCGGGCGGCCAGTGGGACGGGGGTCAGCGGTTAGTGTACTCCTCCAGTTTATCCCTGAAATTCACCACTTCGCTTGGAACGTTCGTCACGCCACCTTCGAAAATGCGCCGCGGGGTGATGCCAGGGCCGTAGATCTGCTCGTTCGAGTCGTCGTCGATACTGAAATGGGCGCCGTCGAGGGCGATGCCGGCGTACAGGCCCTTGGCGCGGGCGTAGGTGTAGATCTCGGCATTCATCCGCCCGTCGGTGGCGGCGGTGGCCGAGCGGCCGACCGGCCCCGCGGCCGCGCCGGCGTTGGCGCCCATGGTCCATTTGCCGTCGATGATCTCGTTGACGCCGCGGTCGGTCATGAAGACCAGGATCACGTCGGCGGACTGGATGCCCGCCTGGAAGCCGAAGCCGGCGCCGGCGAGGGAGATGAAATTGGGATTCGACCACACGCCGTCGTGCTTGATGGAGATCAGGCCCTCGCCCTTGGTTCCGGAGAACACGAAGCCCCCCTTCACCATCTTGGGAATGACCGCGATGGCGTGGGCGTTCCGGAGCATGTCCGTGGGAAGGGACTTGTCCGGCGCATCGTCGATCATGTCCCTGAGCACGCGCACGGCCTCGGTGGCCTGCTTCCGCGGCGGATCCGCCGCCTGCGCCGCCATCGAAGGCAGCAGGGTGAGCAATCCCAGGGCAAACAGGGTGACGAGACGTGGGGACATCGGTGGCTCCTTTCTGGCGCGAGTGGGCATCGGCTGCGGCCGTGTCTTTGCGAGCCCCGCTACGCCGCCGTATGGCAGACTGCAACGATCCCCGCGAGCGCCGAACGCCAATGCCAGGTCATCCAGACTATACCGGCCCTGCCGGTCAATCCCACGACACCAGCCCGAAGGCAGGGGTCCTGCTGGTTAACCTCGGTACACCTGACGCGCCCACCGCGGCCGCCGTCAGGCCCTATCTCGCCCAGTTCCTCGGCGACCGGCGCGTCATCGACTACCCCCCGCTGCTCTGGAAGGCCATCCTGTACGGCGTGATCCTGCGGGTGCGGCCGAAGCGCTCGGCGCACGCGTATGCGCGCATCTGGACCCCCGAGGGTTCGCCGCTGCGCGTGTTCAGCGAAGCGCTGGCCAAGGGGCTGCAAGCCGAGCTTTCCGCCAGGGTGGGCGGTTCCGTGCGCGTGGCGCTGGCCATGCGCTACGGGCGTCCCGACGTCGCCGGCACCATCGCGGCCATGCAGCGCGAAGGCGTGCGGCGCCTCCTGGTGCTGCCGCTGTATCCGCAGTATTCGGCCACCTCCACCGGCAGCGTGTTCGACGCCGTGGCCGATACGATCAAGGGCCTGCGCTGGCCACCGGAACTGCGCCAGGTGAACGACTACCACGACGAGCCGGCCTACATCGCCGCGCTGGCGGACAGCGTGCGCGCACATTGGGCCACCCATGGCCGTGGCGAGAAGTTGCTCATGAGTTTCCACGGCATTCCCGAACGCTATGTCCGCGAAGGCGATCCGTACTTCGAGCAGTCGCAAGCCACCGCCCGGCTGCTTCGCGAGGCCCTGGGGCTCTCGGAGGCCGAGGCGCCACTCAGTTTCCAATCCCGTGTGGGCCGCGAACGCTGGTTGCAGCCCTATACCGACGAGACGGTGAAGGCGCTGGGTGCCAAGGGCGTCAAGCGCATCGATGCCATCAGCCCCGGATTCGCGGTGGACTGCCTGGAAACGCTCGAGGAAATCGCCATGCAGAACGCGGAGTTCTTCCGCGAGGCGGGTGGCGAGACCCTGCGTTACATTCCTTGCCTCAACGCCACGGCGGCGCATGCGAGCGCGCTGGCCGGGCTCGTGCTCCGACACGGCCAGGGCTGGACCGAATTCCCGCCCCGCAAGGCGCGTGACGATGCGTGAATTGAACGTTTCCATTCCCGGCCTGGAGCTGGCGGGCCTCGCCTGGGGCGAGCCCGACGCATCGCCCTTGCTGGTGCTGCATGGCTGGCTCGACAACGCGGCGAGCTTCGCCTCGCTCGCCCCGCTGCTCGCCAGCCGGTTCCACGTGATCGCGCTCGACCTGCCCGGGCACGGGCATTCGCAACACCTGCCGGAAAGCACGGTCTACCAGCATGTGGATTACGCACGTGCCGTCCTGGCTGCGGCCGATGCCCTCGCACTGCCTCGCTTCCATCTGCTCGGGCATTCGCTGGGCGCCGGCGTCGCCACGATGGTGGCGATCGCGGCACCGGAACGGGTACGCCGCCTCGCCCTTATCGAAGGCCTCGGGCCGCTCGGCGACGACGGCTCGCGCACGCTGGACCGCTTCCGCGAAGCCATGGCGTCCAAGGCCGGAGGCCACCGGCCACTGCGCGTCTTCCCGAGCATCGACGACGCGGCGGCGGCGCGAGCGCTCGTGGGCGGCCTGGATGCCGCCCTGGCACGGCCCATCGTGGAGCGAGGCTTGCGCGCGGTGGATGGCGGCTACAGCTGGCGAAGCGACCCACGGCTTTCGCGACCAACGGCCATTCGGCTTGCCGAAACGCAGGTGATGGCGTTGCTGCTCGGCCTGGCCGCGCCCACCTCCTTACTACTCGCGCGGCCACACGCACCCTACCTGGAGCCCGACGCGCTGCAGGTGCGCATCGACTGTGTGGCAGACATCCGCGTGACGCACATGGACGGCGGCCACCATCTGCACCTGGAGCACCCCGAAGCCGTCGCTACATGGGCCGCCCACGCCCTGTAGGAGCGCGCCATGCGCGTTTGGCGCGCGGGCACGACGACGCTCACGGTGTTGTACTTGTCCGCGGCCGAGGCCTGAGCGACGCCGACGATGTTCTGGTTGGGCCGACCAGGATATGCACGGTGTCGCCGTCCTCATAGCCGTCCCAGGGCCAGCCGAACGATGCTAGCGGTTCAGTCCATTTGCTATTTCACGTAGGCTTTACGCACCAAGCCCCTGTTGGATATTGGCTGTATCCAAGGGCGCAACGGACCTTGACTTGCTCGTGGTCGAAGAATGCATAGAGATCCTGGGGACCGTCCGTGCAACCCTCTTGTGTACACAGCCAATAATGCTTCGTCGCCCGCGACAGGTCATACAGCGCAAACATAGAATCCGAAATCTCAGGCAACACTGGACTTCCACTTTGTTGAGCCATCCACGTAAGTGCTTGCGAGACATGCGCGAGCGGACCTTCATTCATCAGCAACCGATACACCCGGGAAACCTTCACGGGATATGAAACCGTACGTTGGTCGGCATCCGTGATGCTGATCGTGGCGGTTCCGTTACTCAGTCCCGTCACCTTTCCGGTCTGCGTGACGGAGGCGATCGAAGGTTGGGACGATTTGTAGTTATAGGGAGGTTTGCCGCCGGAAGGTAGGCGCGTTTTCGTGTTCCCTGGCAGATCAACGCCGGTCGTTGGCCATCCGTCAATGATCACTCTAAGTCCATTTAGCGTCATCTCAGAAGGGTCCACGGTGAACGATTGAGTCACGGTGACGACCCAAGGCGTCGATACAGGATTGGCACCGTAGTTCGCCTTTGCGGTGAATGAATGTCTGGCCACGGCAAGGCCCGAGAGGGCTTTGGACCACGCGCCACTCCCATTCACCGGGGCGTTGCCCTTCGACGTCGCGCCGTCGAGGATTTCCACCTGCTGGTTGGGTTGGGCGGTGCCGCTCAGGGTGAGAGTTGTATCCTCGGTGGAACCTCCGTTGGCCACCGCGTTGCCGCTGGAATCGCGCACGCCGGTGATGCTCGGCGCGAGCACTTGCGTCACGTCGACGACCCAGGGCGCCGATACAGGGTTGGCGCCATAGTTCGCCTTGGCGGTGAATGAATGTCTGGCCACGGCAAGTCCCGAGACGGTCAGGGACCACGCGCCGCTTCCATTCACTGTGGCGGTGCCTTTCGATGTCGAGCCGTCGAGGATTTGTACTTGCTGGTTAGGTTGGGCGGTGCCGCTCAGGGTGAGAGTGGTATCCGTGGTGGACCCGCCGTCGGCCACCGCGTTGCCGCTGGAATCGCGCACGCCGGTGATGGCCGGCACGGCCTGTTCGGCGCCGACGTGCAAGGACAGCGGATCGGAGCGGCCCTTGCCCTCGACGGTGTATTCGACCTCGACGTCGGCGTCGACGTTGCCGTCGACGAAAGGTGTCTTGGGGACGAAGAAGCTGATGCGGCTGCCGTGGGCGGTGAGGGTTTCGGTATAGGGTGTGGTGTCTTTCGTGCCGATCCAGCTCACGGTGACACGATCGTTGGCGACGACGCCGTCGACATCGACGCGCACGCCGATCAGGGGATCGACCTTGGCCGGATCGAGTTGGCCGTTCTCGGCCTCGGGCACGCTGGGCGGCGGCAGATTGGCCGAGGAGCCCAGGATGCGGTAGGTGCGTTCGGGCGACGGAAGGGCGCCGTTGCCCTCCCGGCGTCGGCGCAGCCGTCGGCCGCCGTCCATGACGAAGGTATCCACGGTATAGGCGAAGGTGGCCGTACTGCCGGCGAGCAAGGCGATCTTCCCGGCCGGGATGAGGAAGCTCAAGGGGAAGGGCGTGTTGTCGCCGATGTCGCGGTAGTCCTGATGGCCGACGGGGACGTCGCCGGTGGTGGTGCCGTACATCTCGAGGGTGACACGGGTGTCGGGAGCGATCAGCGGGTTGGCCGGCACGCTGGCGTGGGCGCCGTTGGTGACGTGGGCCGGGTCGATGGTATCGCCGACCGCCTCGTCCACCGAGGGCGGCGCCAATTGGGCCGCCTCGCCGGTGACGGAGAGACGACGCAGGGACGAAGGAGGAAGGGAGGCTCCGCCGCGCACGACGGTATAGCCGACGGCGCACGCGCCTTGGATCAGGGGTGGAAACAAGCGGTTGGGCAGGACAAAGAGTAAGGGGCGCCCTGCGACGGTCACGGTCTGCGGAGGGGGGCTGTACTCGGTGGCCGAGCCCTCGGCGGTCGTGCCGAGGAACTTCACGGTGACCACATCGCCGACCTGGAGGAGGCTGTGGACCTCGGCGGTGGCATCGCCGCCAGCCAGGGCGCGGACGTCGATGACTTCGCCCGCATCGCCGACGGTCGGGTCGACCCAGGGAGGCGGCAGGGCATCGGGCGCTTCCACGTCCACGTTGGTGGGCGGTGCGAACAGCGACCAGTTACCGACCACGTCAAAGATCTGGTAAGTGACCTCCACCTTGCGGCCGGAGCCGCCCTTGTCGATCATCGCGCGGTCGACGGTAAAGGGGGGCACGGGCGCCTTCGGATCGATCACATCGTAGGTCATCTCATTGCCGGCCAGGCCCCAGCGGAGGATCAGCCGGTCACCTTCGTCGATGTTGTCCCAGGCCGGCACGGTGACGATCGCGGTGACGGTGTCGTTGTCGATGAGCATGGGCTCGACCGTGGGCGCCGCGAGGTTCTCGTTGCGATGGGTGGTGTCGGCCACCGGATCCAGACCGCCGGGCACGCTCAGCTTCAGGCGGACCGCTTCAGGGGGCGAGGACACCGGTATGCCGAGCTGATTGACGACCTGGGCCACCACCTCGTAGGTGCCGTCGGCCAGAAACGAGAAATTGCGGGCAGGCACGACGACCGTGACGGTCCCATACTTGTCGTCGGCCGACGCGGGCGCGGTGCCGAAGATGCGCTGGTCGGGGCCGACCAGCACACGGACGGTGTCGCCGTTTTCAAACCCGTCCCAGGGGCCGACATCCACGGAGAGGTTTCTGTCCGGAATGCGCAGGATGTCGTCGTAGCCAAGGCCGCCATCGTCGGCGTCGGGGATGCGGGGCTTGGGCAGCGGGGAGGCAAACCGGGAAACAACAGGCAGAAACACGTCGCTGCGGTCGTCCATGACAGGTCCTTGTCAGTTTCGTTCCATGGGCCAACTTACACGCCCTACCGCCCCTGCTCTATCCCACCTTCGTTGTAGGGGTTCCCCGGCGTATTCGGCACTTTTCAGGCCACAGGCTCGAAACGGAAACCGGTCTGGATCACCGGATCGACCAGCCAGTGGTCGGCCAGCAGGAAGGCGAACAGCACCATCAGGTACACGATGGAGTAGTTGAACGTCTTCATCGCGAACAGTTCGTCCGGCGGATTCAGCAGGCGGATCGCATACCAGAGGAAACCGGCGCCCAGCACCACCGCGCCGAACAGGTAAATGAGCCCGCTCATGCCGGTGAAGAACGGCAGCAGCGTCACCACGAACAGCAGGATCGTATAGAACAGGATGTGCCAGCGCGTGTAGGTGACGCCGTGGGTTACCGGCAGCATCGGCACCTGGGCACGCGAGTAGTCGTCCACGCGGAAGATCGCCAGCGCCCAGAAATGCGGCGGCGTCCACACGAAGATGATCAGCAGCAACTGCAACGCGTAGGGGTGCAGCGAGCCGGTGACGGCCGTCCAGCCGAGCATCGGCGGCGCCGCGCCGGCGATGCCGCCGATCACGATGTTCTGCGGCGTCGCCCGCTTCAGGTATGCGGTGTAGATCACGGCATAACCGATCAGCGAGAAGAAGGTGAGCACCGCCGTCAGCATGTTCACCAGGAACACCAGCACGAACATGGAGACGATGCCGAGCACCATGGCAAACACGAACACCTGCATGGGCGTGAGCTGGCCGGTGGCGAGCGGACGGTGCGAAGTGCGTGCCATCAGCTTGTCGATGCGCTGGTCGATCAGGTGATTGAACGCGGCGGCCGAGGCCGAGGCCAACCAGATACCCAGCGTGCCGAAGACGACGGCGTGCCACGTCGGCAGCACGCGCTGCCCGTTCGCGTCCACGGCAAGGAACATGCCGATGACGGCGCAGAACACCAGCAGCGCGACGACGCGCGGCTTGGTCAGTTCGAGGTATTGGCCAAGGACGCTCACGGGGACTCCGACACGGGCAGGCGCTGGGTGCTCGCCAGTGCCGCGAGCAAGGTGAACAGCAGCAGGGCGGCAACGCCATTGTGCGCCGTCGCCACGGGCAGCGGCAGTCCCAGGTGCACATTGCCGATGCCCAGCAGCACCTGCGCCACGAGCACCACGGCCACCGCGATGCCCACCTTGCGCAGGCCCGCGCGGGCAAGGCGATGCGACAGCCACGCGAGATAGCAGAACGTCACCAGCGCGCCGATGCGGTGGGCGATCTGGATCGCGCTGCGCGCGGCCATGTCGAGCACGCCGCCTTCATAGTTCACGCCCACGCCGCGCCAGAGCACGAAAGCCTGTCCGAAATCGGTCTGTGGCCACCACTGGCCGAGACACTTCGGGAAGTCGGTACCGCAGGCGAGCGCCGCGTAGTTCGAACTGGTCCAGCCGCCGAGTGCGATCTGGCAGACGAGCACCGCGATACCCAGCGCCACTGGCCCACGCAGGCGTGCGAAGCGGTCGTCCGGCGTGCCGACGCGCCACCAGCGCAACGCCGCCCACGCCAGCAGCGCGAACGTGGCGAGGCCGCCGAGGAGGTGCCCCATGACGACGATGGGTTTCAGCAGCAGCGTCACCGTCCACATGCCGAGCATGGCCTGGAAGATGATCACCGCGAGAACGGCGACACCGACCTTCCACGCGCCGGGACGATCCAGCTTCGCCGCGGCCAACAGGGGCAAGGCAATCGCCAGCGCCGAGAGACACGACGAGACGACATGTTCGCCGCGCATGTACATGACCACCCCGACGGCGGCGAACACGGCGGCGAGCAGCACCGCCGCCACGGCGAAGCGGCGACGCCACGCCGCCACGACGGCGATGGCCAGCACCATCACGCCCAGGCTGCCGGCAAGGAAGCGATGCACCTGCTCGCGCCACGCCTTGTGCGTTTCGTAGGGTCGATCCGGGAACGCTTCGTTGGCACGGGCGATGTCCTGCGCGTGGCCGGGCCAGGTGGCCTTGCCGTAGCACGTGGGCCAGTCGGGGCACGAAAGGCCGGCGTTGGAAAGGCGCACGAACGCGCCGAACATCACCACGCAGAAGGCGAACAGCGCCGCCAGCAGGGCCAGGGTGCGAAGGAATTTCACGGCACGCGGCGACATCAGCGGATCACCTTCTGCAAGTCTTTACGAAGCCCGTTCGGATCGAAGCCGGCCGGGTACCAGGCCAGCGCCGTGGCATTGGATTCGACGAGCACCGCGGCGACGGTGTCGGGCTCGGTGGGGCGGAACTCGGCGAAGGCGTCGGCGGCATCGGTCCCCGTCCTGTAGTCGCGCATCACCGCTTGGGCATCGGCCGCCGCGGGCGGCGCACCGATGTAAAGCAGGCGCAGGCGGTCGGCATTGCGATTGAGCACGATGCGCGCGTTGCGCATGAGCATGAGGGTGTGCGTGCAGCGCTCGGCACACCCCGGGCCCGGCAGCGCCACGAGGGTGAGGCGGGGCTCGCTGTCACGCCACGCCCATGGCTTGCCGTCGACATCGACTCTGACGTCGGCGAGGCTGCGCTGCGGCACGATCGGCTGGCCGTTGCCCTTCCCCTCCGGCTGCCAGCCGGACAGCGTGAGCAGGCCTGCGGCAACGATCGGCGCAAGGAACACGAGCATGATCAGCACCAGCTTCAGGCGGCCGCTGCGGGTCGGCGGGGTTTTGGCGTTCGGGTCGGTCATGGTTCTCGGGCGGCAGCTAGCGTCGCTTGCGATGCAGGAGGACGAAGATCACCACCGCCGCCAGGGCGAAGGTGAACCACTGGAAGGCATAGGCACGGTGCCGGGCCGGCGGCATGACCGCCGGGGTCCAGTCGCGCGTGTAGATGCTCGCGGGATCGGCGTCCAGCAACAGCACGCGAGGATACAGGGTGTGGCCCAGGTCGGCGCCTATCTCCCTGAGGTCTACGTAGACCATGGTCTTTTCGGCGCCATGCTGGCCCGGGAGGCTGTCGCCGCCCATGCGCATGCCCACCCCCGGTGATGGCACATAGAGTCCGCGCACACGGGTTTCGCCCGCCGGCAAGGGCGGCAGTCGGGGATTCGCGCCGCGTTCCTTGGGAAGGAAACCGAGGTCCACGAGCAGGTACGGGCTGGCACCGGCCGGCGAAAAAGGCACGTAGACGTGCACTCCCACCTGGCCTGCGTGGGTCTGGTCGTCGAGCAGGTAGTAGTGGCCGGACACGAAGCGGCCGCGCACGTCGAGACGAGGATAGCGGTCCAACGGCGGCGTGTCGGCCACCTTGCCGAAATCCTCCACGCCGGCGGCCGCCCCTGCGGCGAAGCGCCGCAGCAGTTCGTCCTTTTCGCTGGCTCGATCCAACTGCCACACGCCCAGCCGCACGAACAGCGCGATGCCGGCGATGGTGAGTGCGACAGCGAACCACGTCGGATGGCGCATGAAGGTCATGCAAGACCCCGCGTGGCCGCCGCTATACTCGGATTGTCACAATGGGGCGGAACGGTCACGTGGAAACCATCTATAAGTACGCGCTGGTGATCCTGCTGCTGGTGGTGTTGTTCAACCTCGGCCAGGCACTGTTCTTCATGATGACCGACAAGGGTCAGAGCAAGCGCACGGTTTGGGCCCTCACCCGCCGCATCGGCCTGTCCCTGCTGCTCATCGCCATGGTGGCGCTGGGCATCTTCATGGGCTGGCTGCACCCCCACGGCGTCGGCCAATTCTAGCGCGCACCCGGGGCCAGCCAAGGCGCGGTGCGGCAATCGGTGCACCGCACACGAATCCTGCACATCCGTGATCCCATCCTCGGCGCCACATCGAACCGGGAGGAAGTCCATATGCGTGCAGGTCTCATCGTCGTAGGCGTCATTCTTATCGGGCTTGGCCTGTGGGTCACGCTCGGCAACGGCAGCTACCAGAAAACCGATACCGTCGCGTCCATCGGGCCGGCCAAGATCGAGGCCACCCACGACAAGGCCATTCCCCAGTGGGTGGGCATCGCCGGCATCGTGATCGGTGGCATCGTGGCGGTGGCGGGAATAGCGCGGAAGCAGTGAAACCGTAAAGAGTGAACCGTGAGCTGCCGCCGCGGGGCCGGAGACAACGGCCCCAGCGGCTCACGACCCACGGTTCACTGTTCACGGTTCACTCTTCACAGGCCGCGAAGCGGCCGACTCACGCCGCTACAATAGGCAGATGGATGTCTCCCACCTGCTCGATTCCCTCAACGACGCCCAGCGCGAAGCGGTCAGTGCCCCACCCGGGCATTACCTGATCCTCGCCGGTGCCGGCTCCGGCAAGACCCGCGTGCTGACCAACCGCATCGGCTGGCTCACGCAGGTGGAGCGCGTGCCACCGTGGGCGATCCTCGCCGTCACCTTCACCAACAAGGCGGCGGGCGAAATGCGCTCCCGGCTGGACGGCCTGATTCCCGGCGGCACCCAGGGGCTCACGGTCGGCACCTTCCACGGCATCGCCCACCGGCTTCTGCGCCGGCACTGGCGCGAGGCAGGGCTGGTGGAGGGTTTCCAGATCCTCGATTCCGACGACCAGCAGCGTCTCATCAAACGGGTCGTCGCCGGCATGGGGCTCGACGAAGCCCGCTTCCCGCCGCGGCAGGCCGCCTGGCAGATCAACAACTGGAAGGACGAAGGCAAGCGGCCGGACGGCATCGAGCACCGGGACCACCCCGTCACCCGCACGTTCATCGAGATCTACAAGGCCTACGAGCAGCAGTGCCAGCGCGCCGGCCTGGTGGATTTCGCCGAACTGCTGCTGCGCGCGCACGAGCTCTGGCTCAAGGACCCGCAGGTACTGAAGCACTACCAGGAGCGGTGGCGCTACCTGCTGATCGACGAGTTCCAGGACACGAACACCTTGCAGTACGCCTGGATCCGCGTACTGGCGGGCGATACGGGCCAGGCCTTCGTGGTCGGCGACGACGACCAGGCCATCTATGGCTGGCGTGGCGCGAAGGTGGAGAACGTGCAGCAGTTCCTGCGCGACTTCCCCGGCGCGAAGACGATCCGCCTCGAACAGAACTACCGCTCCACCTCTACGATCCTCAACGCGGCGAACGCGGTGATCGCCCGCAACGGCGGCCGCCTGGGCAAACAGCTGTGGACGGATGGCGGCGAAGGCGAGCGTATCGCCCTCTATGCGGCGTACAACGAGCAGGACGAAGCGCGCTTCGTCATCGAGCGCATTCGCGAGTACATCGCCGAACACGGCAATGCACGCGACTGCGCCATCCTTTACCGTTCGAACGCCCAATCCCGCAACTTCGAGGAACAGCTGATCCAGCGCGACCTGCCCTACCGTGTGTACGGCGGCCTGCGCTTCTTCGAGCGCGCGGAAATCAAGGACGCCCTCGCCTATCTGCGGCTTGCCGCCAACCGCCACGACGATGCCGCCTTCGAGCGCGCCGTGAACACGCCGCCGCGCGGCATCGGCGACCGCACGCTCGACGAGCTGCGCCGCCGCGCGCGCGCCGACGGCAGCTCCATGTGGGAAGCGTCGCTCACCGAAGTGTCGATCGGCTCGATGGCCGGTCGGGCGAAGAACGCGGTGAAAGCCTTCATCGGCCTCATCGACAACCTTGCGCGCACGTTCGCGGGCCATGGCGAAGGTGACGACGGCGAAAGCGCCTCGGCGCTGGACCTTGCCGAACAGATCGAACACGCCATCGTCCACACCGGGCTGCGCGACTTCTACGAGAACGACAAGCGCGGCAACGGCGAGGCACGGGTGGAAAATCTCGACGAGCTGGTGAACGTGGCCAGCCGTTTCGAGATGACGCCCGAGGACATCGATGCGGGCCTGAACGAGCTTTCCGCCTTCCTGTCGCACGCCGCGCTGGAAGCCGGCGAAGGACAAGGCGAGGCCTGGGACGACTGCGTGCAGCTCATGACGCTGCATTCGGCCAAGGGCCTGGAATTCCCGGTGGTCTTCCTCGTCGGCATGGAAGAAGGGCTGTTCCCGAGCCAGCGCTCCACCGAGGAAGAGAACCGGCTGGAAGAAGAGCGCCGCCTCGCGTATGTCGGCATCACGCGGGCACGCGAACGGCTCTACCTCACCCACGCGGAATCGCGTCGCATGCACGGTACGGAGATGCTCGCGCGGCCGTCCCGGTTCCTCGGCGAGATTCCGCCGGAACTGATCGACGAGCTGCGTCCCCGCGTGCAGGTATCGCGTCCCGCCTACGCCGACCGCTTCGCCGCGGCGCCGTCGTTCCAGGAATCCTCGCCGATCCGCCTCGGGCAGCGCGTCACGCACCCGAAGTTCGGCGAGGGCACCATCGTGAGCGCGGAGGGCGCCGGTGCGCACATGCGGGTGCAGGTGAATTTCGAGGATGCCGGAAGCAAGTGGCTGGTTTACGCTTACGCGAATCTGACCGCGCTCTGATCCGCGGTTGTAGGAGCCGCTATAGCGGCGAGGAAACCCCGCGACACCGTGGCAAGATTCCCTCGCCGCTGTAGCGGCTCCTACAGTGCCCAGGTCATTGTGAGGGTTCCGGGGGCGGATAAGGACGAAGGGGAAACATGATCGTCGGCATCGATCTGGGTACCACCAACAGCCTCGTGGCCGCATGGCTCGACGGCGGGCCCAGGCTCATTCCCAATGCGCTGGGCAGCACGATCACGCCTTCGTGCGTCAGCATCGACGCCGACGGCAGCGTGCTCGTGGGCCAGGCCGCGCGCGAACGGTTGCAGACGCACCCCGGCGACACTGCGGCCTTGTTCAAGCGCCACATGGGCAGCGCACGCACGGTGAAGCTGGGCGGCCGCGACTATCGGCCGGAGGAGCTTTCCGCCCTCGTGCTGCGCTCGCTGAAGGCGGACGCCGAGGCGTTCCTCGGACGCCCGGTCACGGAGGCCATCGTGACCGTCCCCGCATATTTCTCGGACGCACAACGCAAGGCGACCCGCGTCGCCGGCGAACTGGCGGGCCTGAAGGTCGAGCGACTGCTGAACGAACCGACCGCCGCCGCGCTGGCCTATGGCCTGCACGATGCGAAAGGCGAAAAGCAGTTCCTCGTGTTCGACCTCGGCGGCGGCACCTTCGACGTATCCATCCTGGAAATGTTCGAGGGCGTGATGGAGGTGCGGGCGAGCGCCGGCGACAACATGCTTGGCGGCGAAGACTTCACCGACCTCATTGCCGAGCTCGCTTTCGCCCAGGGCATTCCCGCCGCGGCGCGCAACGACGCCCTGTTCATGCAGCGCCTTGCCGCGAAGGCCGAAGCCGCCAAGCGCGAACTCGGCAACGGTGGCCCGGCACGGTTCGACGTGCGCTACCAGGATGCCGCGGCGAGCGTGACGATCGATCCGCAGGCGTTCGAGAAACTCGCGCAGCCGCTGCTCAACCGCCTGTGGCGCCCCATCGAGCGCGCGTTACGCGACGCACGCATCCGCGCAGCCGATCTGGACAACGTGGTACTGGCCGGCGGCGCCACGCGCATGCCGATGATCCGTGCGCTGGCGACGCGAATGTTCGGCCGCTTCCCCGCCGTGGGCCACCACCCCGACGAGGTCGTGGCGCTCGGTGCCGCCGTGCAGGCGGGCCTGAAGATGAAGGACAAGGCGCTCGACGAGATGGTGATGACGGACGTGTGCCCGTACACGCTCGGCACTGATGTGGTCCGCGTCCTCGAAGGCGGCGCGCAGACGGGCGGCTTCTACGCGCCGATCATCGAGCGCAACACGGTGGTGCCGGTGAGCAGGGTGCAGCGATTCTCGCCTGTCTCGCCGCAGCAGACGCAGATCCGAATCGGCGTCTACCAGGGGGAATCGCGCCTGGTGCGCGACAACATCCCCCTAGGCGAGGTGGTCGTCCCGATCGTACCCGGCCCCGGTCACGCGGACGGTGCGGATGTGCGTTTCACCTACGACGTGAACGGGTTGCTCGAAGTGGAAGTGACGGTCGTCGCCACCGGGGTGAAAGAACGGCTCGTGATCGAAAGCGGCGGCAACCACCTTTCCGCCGAAGAGATCGCACAGCGGCTCGCGGCCTTGTCGGCGCTGAAGATCCATCCGCGCGACACGCTCGAGAACCGCACGCTCCTCGCACGCGCGGAGCGGCTCTACGAACAGTTGCTCGGCGCCATGCGCGATCAGGTGGGCCAGTTCATCCTGCGCTTCGAACAGGCGCTGGCCACACAGGACGCACGCGTCATCGCCCGCGAGGCCGGCGCGTTCCGCGAAGCGCTGGATGCGATCGAGCGCGACAGCCGGTTCGCGCCGGACGAGGTGGACTGACCATGCACTGGCACCTCGAAGCCCTCGGCCTTCCCGCGCATGCGGACCTCGTTGCGGTGCGCCGCGCTTATGCGGCCGCATTGCGTGGCATCGACCAGGCGGCGGATCCTGCCGGCTTCGCCCGCCTGCGTGAAGCCTACGAGGCAGCGCGCGCCTGGTGCGAGCAAGCCGGTGCCGCCGAGGAAACGGCTCCGGCGGAAGTGCCCGCCTCGGTGGAGGAGGGATCGGCGGACGACGGCGCTACGCCGGAGCAGCCGGAAGCGCAGCCCCTTGTCGATCCGACGGTCACGCTCGCCTGGCGTTTCGCTGCCGACGTGGGCGCCCGCCGGATCGAAGCGGTTCCGCAACTGCTTGAGGAAGCGCTGGTCTACCTGCGCACCCAGTACATCGACGCGCCAGGCCGCTTCGAGGAATACCTCATCGACCTGCTCGGCCTGCAACGCATCGGCCACCGCGCGGCCGTATTCGCCGCCGCGGAAGAGCAGTTCCACTGGCGCGAGGTGGGCCACCTCGCCTCCCTCGGACAACGCGGCCGATGGATCGAACTCGTGCTCGCGCAGCGCGAGGAATGGCTCGCGTTACCGGAAGATCGTCGCCGCGCGTGGATCGAGATGTTCACACAGGCGGAATCGTCCCTCGACCCTTCGCTCTTGCGGCGCTGGCCGGAGATGCAGCGGCTGAACGAACGGTTCCCGGCGTGGGTGAGCCTGCACGTGTCAGCCGATACGCTGCAGGCGTGGCAGACGGCATTCGACGCGCAGCCCGCGTCGATGCAGGACACTTACAGGCGCATGGCGCCACCGGCGTCGCTCTATTGGCCGCAGCGCCCTGCGCCCGTGCGAAGACGCTGGCGCGAACGTCTCACCATGTGGCCGGTGGCCGGCTTCTTCCTCTTCCTGCTGGGCAACAGCGCGCACTATCTTCTGAACGCCGAACGCATCGCACCGACGACGGCCTGGACGCCGCACGACACTGCGGAGCAATGCGCCGCGCTCTACCTGCGGATGGATAGGCCCGATGCATTCGCCGGCCTCGACGACGAGGAAATCGCCGCGCTGAAGGCGCGCGGCGCCAACTGCGCAAGCGAAGGGCACTGGCACCCGCCCAAGCGTGGAAGCAACTAAGGGCCTGTTTACACTAGGGCGACAGCCGCGGCACGCCGTGCTGGTCGCGCTCTTCCACCGCGGTGACGCGCGTGTCGATGCGCCGGGCGCGCAGTTCCTCGGGCAGCGGCTCGGCCGCTTCGCCCCGCGCGAGCGCCAGCGCGTTGCGGTAACAGCGCTGGGCAAGTTCGGGATGCCCTTCGCCGGCGTATACATCACCCAGCGCTTCCCATGCGGAGGCACTGGGTTCGATGGCCAGGGCACGTTCGAGATACGGCCTGGCCTTGCCCCACAGGCGCACGCGCACGCACATCCTGCCCACGGCGGTAAGAAGCGCGGCATCGTTCGGGTGCGTGTCCACCCAGGCCTCGGCGCGACGCAGGCGCTGCTCGATGTCTTCGGCGCCCATGCCGCCGTAGGTGGCGACGAGAGCAGGCGACCACTCTCGCCGCAACGCGGTTTCGATCTCGTCCATGGCCGCCATGGTCTGCCCGTACCGCGCCGCCTGGCGGGCATAGGCATCCACGGCGGCGGGCAGGCGCCGCTGCGCTTTCGGCAGCTGCGACCACAGCGTGGCGAGCGTCGCGCCGTCGCCGGCACTCAGAACGTAAGCGGCGACCACGCGTGCCTCGAGCTCGGCATAGCGTCGCGCGCCAAGTTCACCACTCTTCTGCAGGGGATCGAGGGCACGCAACGCGTTGCGCGCTTCGCCTGCGGCGAGGGAGCTTTCCGCGTATTCGAGCCATCCCGCCGGGGTAAGCGTGCCTGCACCGGCCTCGGGTGCCAGCAATGCGGCGGCCTCGGCGGGCTTGCCGCTCGTACGCAGGAAACGGGCTCGCAGCACGCGCGCGGCCCGCGGTGTTTCCTGCGCCGCCTGGTCGAGCGTTTCCAGCGCGCGCGCGGATTCGCCATGACGTTCCGCGGCTTCCGCGGCCGCCAGCAACGCGGGGCCGCGCACGGAGGGATAACGCGCGGCGCGGTTGAGATCGCGCTCGGCTTCGCCGTGCCGGCCTTCGACCAGCGAGACCATGCCGTCCGCCAGACGGCGACGGCTGAGCCGGCGATGCCTGCGCGTCATGGCACCGAACGGCCAGCGGATGACGGCGACGATCAGGGCGATGGCGGCCCACGCCAGCAGGAGCAGCGCCAGTGCCGTCACCACGGTCATCTGCACGCTGGTGCCGCGCAGGCGGATGAGCACGTAGCCCGGATCCTCCGCGACCCAGTGCCATGCGAACGCGGCAACGACCGCGACGAAGATGAGAGCGACGATCCAGCGCCACGGCTTCATGGCGTACTCCCGGCCGGCGCGCCGCTGCTGCCTGCATGCGCAGGGGCAGGTGCCGAGGCCGCGGGTGCGGGATGCGCCCCATCTGCCGAACCCTGCAGCGCATGCACGGAGCGCAGGTTGCGCAGTTCCGCCAGCGCCGCACCCAGCTTCGGCTCGCTGCCGCGGGCCGGGCTGCCCATGAGTGCGGCGATGCGCGAGCGGGCCGTTTTCACGGCCGGCGCGGTGGTATCGAAATACGCGGCGAGGGCGGCGTCCGCGCGCTTCAGCGCCGCGGTGCGGCCGGTGTCGTCGTACGCGAGCAGCGCCGCTTCCGCGTGCGCCACGTCGAGCGCGGCCAGTTCGCGGGCGATGCGTTCGTCGGCCAGGGCCACCGGCGAGCCGTCGTCGCGGCTGACCCGCACGATGCTGCCCAACGCGCTGCCGGCGCGCTGCCAGAAGCCCGGCGGCGTGCCGTCCTCGGACGTGCTGTCGTCGCGCTTCAGCGGCAGGGTCGGCAGTTGGGCACGCAGGTCGGCCAGCGTGGCGAGATCGTTGCCGCGCGCGGCGGGCGCAACGGCGGCCAGTGCCTCGCGCTCGGCCGTCACGTCCTGGCGCACCGCGGCGAACGCGCTGTCGTTCACGGCGGCAAGCGTCTTGTCGGCAAGGTCGTAGGCGGACAGGGCCCCGGCGGCGTCGCCGAACAGCGCGAAGCGTTCCTTCGCCATGCGCAGCAGCGACTCCGCTTCGTCGAGCAACATGGCGTCGTGGCCGCTCAGGCTGCGCTCGGAAAGGTTGGCGACGGCGTCTTCGAGGTTACGGGTGCGTTCCGACACACCGAGCACCTCTTCGCGCGCCGAGCGGTTGACCGCATCCGCGTCGTTGAGCCTGCGGCGCAGGTTGGCGTTTTCCTCGCGCATGCCGTCCACGCCGGCCTGCAAGGTGTCGACCTGTCCGCGCAGGCCATTGGCCTCGCTGAGGTTGGCCCGCATTTCCCAGACTGTCCACGCGGTGTAGCCCGCGGCGCCCAGGGCCGCGAGGGACAGGAGGATGGCAAGGGCGAGCGCCCCGCCACCGCGTCTGGGCGCGGCCGCGACGGGCGGACGCGACGTGGCGGGCGAGGGCGCGGCGGCCGGGGCCGGCGTAGCCGGCGCGGTATCGGTCGGGGGAGTCTCGGTCGTCATGGCCGCCATGCTAGCAGGCCATACGGCAACGCACGGTGCACGCGCGGCACGACGACGCGCCGGAGCCTCAGCGGCCCGTGAACGAGACCTCGGTGGCGGCCTTCAGAAGGTCGCCGGGCAGCGCGGAGCGAGCCACGGCCACGCGTTCGAAACCGGCCTCGATGGCGATGTCCCTCATTCGGTCGCTGCTCACCACGGCGACCGCCTGAACGAGTTTGCGCCAGGCGGGTGCGATCAGCGCCCGGCGCAGGTGGTCGAGGGCCTCGGCACTGGACAGGAGCACGGCGGAGCGCCGACCCAGCTTTAGCAGGGGGTCGATATGACGCCGATCGATACGCGGCGCCACGCGGTGATATACGTGGATCTCGTCGAGCACGGCGCCGCGCCGGACGAGTTGCTCGCGCAGCAGGCCCCGCCCGCCCGGCGCGCCGACCAGCGCCACGCGACGGCCAGCCAGGTCGGCCAGTTCGGGCATGGCCAGAACGCCCTCGCTGTCCTGCGACTTCTCCGGAAAACGGGCATCGGGAACGTTGGCGGTCTTCAGGGCACGCGCAGTGCCCCGCCCCACCGCGATGACCGTGGCCTGGGTGGCCAGGGGCAGCACGTCGGAGGCGAAGCGCACGGCGGCGGGGCTGGTGAACACCAGCACGTCGCCGCCCAGCGCACGGCGCAACGCCTCATCGACGGCGGAGGCGTCCTCGGTCGCGCGCAGGGACAGGCCCGGCACGCTGATGGGTATGCCTCCGAGCTTACGAACGCGCCGCGCCAGCGGGCCGGCGGTACCTGCGGGACGGGTGATGACGAC
The DNA here is from genome assembly GCF_011759605.1 of Luteibacter sp. SG786. GTDB lineage: Bacteria > Pseudomonadota > Gammaproteobacteria > Xanthomonadales > Rhodanobacteraceae > Luteibacter. Next base: position 331,005 of record NZ_JAAOYX010000003.1, on the reverse strand, counting down.
CGCGACGTTACGAAGGGGGAGGGAGCGACTCACTACGTTCAGAGTCCTGTCTGGCATCCTGCGACTTGAGGTTCAGCTTAGGAACGTTAGGGCGATGTCGCCAATGCCGAAGGTTGGGTCTTCACATACGCGTGCGAACGGTTCACTTCGCGACTTAGACTTCGCCGCTTATGACCACGCCTCCCTCCCCTCTCCAAGACCTCGAACATTTCATCCGCGACGGCATTCCCCTCGCCCGTGCCATGGACCTGCGTATCGCGGAGTTCGACGGCGAGCGGCTGGTGATGACGGCGCCCCTGGCGCCGAACATCAACGACAAGGGTTGCGCCTTCGGTGGCAGCCTCGCGAGCCTCATGACCGTGGCCTGCTGGGCGCTAGTGGAAGCACGGCTGCGGCAGCGCGGCCTGGACTGCGACGTGTTCGTGGCCGACTCCACCATCCGCTACCTCGACACCGTCTGGGACGACCTGCGGGCGGAGGCCACGCTCGCGCCCGGCGCCTCGTGGGAGCCATTCTTCGCCACGCTGGAGACCCGCGGCCGCGCGCGTGCCGACTTCACCTGCGTCGTTCCCGGCACGGGGGGCAAGCCGGCGGCCAGCCTCGACGCGCGCTTCGTCGCCAAGCGCCGGGCATAATGCCCGCCGACGCCACGATGGAAGCCACCATGCGCCCGCTCGCCCTGCCCGCTCTAGCAATCGCCCTCATGGCCCTCGCAAGCTGCGCCACCGACAAGCGCAACCAGGCACTGAACAAGACCCTGATGAACTATGCCGCGGCCATCCGCTGGGGCGATTTCCCCGGCGCGCAGAGCTTCGTGGACAAGGACTACGCCGCCGAGCATCCGGTGAGCTCCATCGAGCAGGGACGGCTGCAGCAATTGCGCGTCACGGGTTACGACGAGGGCTCCGGTCCTCGGCCGGACGGCGACGACGACGTGGTCCAGGTGGTGCAGATCAACGTGGTGAACATCAACACCCAGGCCGAGCGCACCGTCATCGACCGGCAGCGCTGGCATTACGACCGCGAAAAGAACAAGTGGACCCTGATGACCGGGCTGCCCGACTTCTCGCCGCACTGAGCCTCCGCGGGCCTTGGGATATAATCGGTCGTTTGATCCCATCCCGGGACGCGGAAAGACCCGATGAACGACGTAATGCAGAAGCTGCCGGCTTTCGTGACGAACCATGCCCTGCTGGTGGCAGCGTTCGTGGTGATCCTCATCGCGCTGGTCGCGGGCGAGGTGAGCCGTCTGTTCCGCAAGTGGAAGTCGCTGACGCCGGCGGGACTCACCCAGCTGATCAACCGCGACACGCCGCTGATCGTCGATCTCTCCGCGAGCGCGGATTTCGAGAAGGCCCACATTCCGGGCGCCAAGAACGTGGCCATGAGCCAGTTCGATCCGGAGACGCAGAAGGACCTCTCGAAGGCCCGCGAGCTGCCCGTGGTGCTCGTCGACAAGGACGGCCGCGGCGTGGGTAAGGCCGCCAACCGCCTGATAAAGGCAGGCTTCACGCGCGTCTTCGTGCTCGACGGCGGCACCTATGCCTGGCAGACCGCTCAGCTGCCGGTGGCGAAAGGCAAGAAGTAAAGCTTTCCGTCGCAGGCATAGCCGCTTCCCTCAGGAAGCTGGCTCTGTGTGGGAGCCGCTTCAGCGGCGATGGAAGCTTGCGGCAAACCTGCCCGCTGCCGCGGGATCGCCGGCATAGCCGGCTCCCACAGTAGAAGTTTTTTCGCCCTACAGGCCGTGGATGCCTGCGCGACCCCGCAGGATCTCGGTGAGCACGTCGGGCGCCACGTCGAACGAATCGAAATACAGCCGGTCTTCCGGCAGTTTCGCGTCGATGAGGTACTGGCGGCCTGCGGCGATCATCGCCGGTGGGCCGCTCATGTAGAAGTCGAAGCCCGAGAGGTCCGGGTGGTCCTGCAGCAGCGCCTCGTGGACGAGTCCCTCGCGCATGCCGGCCGCACGCGCCGCCTCGGGGTCCGACAGCACCGGCGTGAAATGCACATTGGGCACGTCTTCGGACCACCGCGTGGCGAGGTCGAGCAGATACAGATCCGCCTTGTTACGCGCACCCCAGTACACATGCATCGGCCGCCGCGTGCCCAGGGCGAGGAAATGTTCCACGATGGCCTTCACCGGCGCGAAGCCCGTGCCGCCGGCCATGAAGAGCATCGGCCGTTCGGAGTCCTCGCGGGGCACGAACGTGCCGAGCGGCACCTCGATCGTGAGGTGATCGCCCACGCGCAGTGAGTCGTACACCCAGGTAGTGAAGCCGCCGCCCGGCACATGCCGCACGTGCAACTCGATGAGGCCGTCCGGGCGGGGGCCGCCGGCGATCGAGAACGGCCGGTGTTTGCCGTCTTCCAGCACCACGTCGAGGTATTGGCCCGGCAGCCAGTTCACACGGCTGCCGTCGAGCGGACGTAACCAGACGCCCACCACGTCCGGCGCGAGTGCGCGCCGCTCCACCACTTCCGTCTCCACCCGGCGATGTGGAATGTCTTCCACCGAGGCGATCTCCCGCGCCTGGATGGCGATGTCGCCACGCGGCACCGCCTGGCACAGGAGGATGGCATGGCGCGAGGGCGGAACCCCGGCGAGGGCCACGGGGGGATTGCGCGGATAGTCGCACTCGCCTGCCACGAGCGTGGCCTTGCAACTGCCGCACACGCCGCCGCGACATGAATACGGGAGGGCGATGCCCGCGCGCTGGGCGGCTTCGAGCACGGTCTCGCCGGCGGCGGCGTCGAAGCGCTTGCCGGACGCTGTAAGGGTTACGGTGGGCACCCTTGCATTGTAGGACAATGAGGGCTTGCCCCAAAGGAATCGCTCAGGCATGGCCATCTGGAAAGAACCCATCGATCTCGCCCGCGTCAACGGTTGGAGCCGCGGCACGATGATGGAAACCCTCGACATTCGCTTCACCGCCTTCGGCGACGACTGGCTGCGGGGCACCATGCCGGTAGACCACCGCACCCAGCAGCCGTTCGGGTTGCTCCATGGCGGCGCGTCGGTCGTGCTCGCCGAGACCCTGGGCAGCTCCGCATCGCTGCTGACGCTGGACACGGAGAAGGAAGTGGCGGTGGGCCTGGACATCAACGCCAATCACATCCGCGGCGTACGCAGCGGCATCGTCACCGGTACGGCGAAGGCCGTGCACCTTGGACGCACCACGCAGGTGTGGGAAATACGGATCGAGGAAGAACAGGGGCGGCTCGTCTGCCTTTCCCGCCTCACCATGGCGGTGATCCCGTCGCCGGGCGGTGCGCCGGGGAACCTGCGCGCGTGAGCGGCGCCGCGCCGTACGCCGCGCTTTCGCCGGATCTCGTGCTCGCCGCCGTCGACGCGGCGGGCCGCTGGAGCGACGGCCGCCTGCTCACGCTGAACAGCTACGAGAATCGCGTCTTCCAGGTCGGCCTCGACGAAGGCGGCTTCGTGGTCGTCAAGTTCTATCGTCCCGGCCGCTGGTCGGATGCCGCCATCGAGGAGGAACACGCCTTCGCGCTGGAACTGGCCGACGCGGAGCTGCCGGTCGTGGCGCCGCTCGTGGTACACGAGCGTACCTTGCTTCGCCACGAAGGCTTCCGCTACGCGGTCTATCCGCGCCGGGGCGGACGCGCGCCGTCGCTGGAATCGGCGGACCAGCTGGAATGGCTCGGACGGCTGCTCGGCCGCATGCACGCCGTCGGCTCGCGCGAGCGTTTCAAGGCGAGGGGCACGCTCGACAGGGCGACGATGATCGAGGCGCCGATGCGCGCCGCGCTCGGTTCCGACCTGCTGCCGGCCCACCTGTTCGATGCGTACCGGCATGCGGCGAGTCGCGTGGACACGGCCGTGGCGAACAGGTTCGAAGCCGTCGGCCCCCTCCGCCAGATCCGCCTGCACGGCGACTGCCATCCGGGCAACGTGCTGTGGACGGACGCGGGGCCGCACTTCGTCGATCTCGACGACGCCCGCATGGGCCCTGCCGTGCAGGACCTCTGGATGCTGGCGGGCGACGACGCCATGATGGACGCGCTGCTCGAGGGCTACGGCCAGTTCCGCGATTTCGATCCGGTGGAACTCGCCCTGGTGCCCGCGCTGCGGGCTATGCGCCAGGTGCATTACGCAGGCTGGATCGCCGAGCGCTGGCACGATCCCGCCTTCCCCGCCGCCTTCCCTTTCGCGGAAGAGGCCCGCTGGTGGGAACAACACATCGCGGACCTGCACGAGATCGCCGACGATCTGTGAACGGTTCCCACAGGCCATAATCGCCGCCTGCCATTACCGGGAGACCCCATGCATTCCTTCCTCACCCGCGTCATCGCCGTCTTCGAGATCGCCGGCGGGCTCTTCGGCCTTGTTCACCAGTTCGACCGCCTGCTCGGCGGGCGCTTTGGCGGCGTGGACGCGATCGTCGCGGTCCTGGGCGTGCTGCTGTTCGCCTTCATCCTCGTGGCGGGCGTGCTGCTGGCGAGCAACGACGGACGCGGCACCAGCATGTCGATCTGGGCGCAGTTCCTGCAGGCGCCGCTGGTGGCCACGCCCTTCTTCAGCTACGCCCTCTCCAGCGGTGCGTACGCGAACCTCTCGCTGACGCTGCAGCACTCGCCGCGCCTGGGTTTCGATTGGGCCGTCGCCGAGCACGGATGGCTGCTGGCCCTCGGCGGCCCCTCCGCCGCGCACATCGGCATCAACCTCCTCGCGCTGGCGTCGTGGCTCGTCCTGCGCTTCGGTCGCTGAGGGCCGGTATCATTCACCGATGAACGCTCCCGCACTCCCCGTCATTCGCCTGAAGTCCGACCGCACGCCGGGCCATCCCTGGATCTGGTCCGCCCAGGTCGTCAAACCCGCCGATCGCCTTCCGCCGGGCAGCGTGGTGGACGTGGAAGACGCCAAGGGCCGCTTCGTCGGTCGCGGTTTCTGGAATGGCCATGCCCGCGTGGCCCTGCGCCTCCTGACCACCCGTCCCGACGAACGCATCGATGACGGCTGGATCGCGGCCCGCCTCGCGCGCGCGGTGGAACTGCGCCGCGAGCTGCTGCGCCTGGACGAAGTGAGCGACGCCTGGCGCGTGGTGCACAGCGAAGGCGACGGGCTGTCCGGGCTCGTGGTCGACCGCTACGCGAACCACCTGGTGGTGGAATATTTCGCGGCGGGCATGTGGCGCTTCCGCGAGACCATCCACGCCGAACTGCTGCGTCACTTCCCCGGGGCCTCGCTGTACTGGTTCGCCGAGCAGCACGTGCAGCGCCAGGAGTCGTTCGACGTGCGCTCCAACGAAGCGCCCGCCGCCGTGGACGTGCACGAACATGGCCTCGCATTCCATGCAGCGCCGGGCCTCGGCCACAAGACCGGCTTCTTCGCCGACCAGCGCGAGAACCGCCGCCGCTTCGCCGCGCTCGCCCGTGGGCGCCGCGTGCTCGACCTCTGCTGCAACGCCGGCGGCTTCGCCGTCCATGCCATGAAGGCCGGCGCTCTGGAAGCCACCGGCGTGGATGCCGACGCGGCCATCCTCGAGGTGGCACGCGAGAACGCCCGCATGAACGGGGTGACGGCGCGTTTCGAGCAAGGCGACGTCTTCGAATGGCTGCGCGCCGCCATCGAGCGGGGGGAAACCTGGGACGCCGTGGTGCTCGATCCCCCGAAGCTCACGCGCGACCGGAACCAGGTGATCAACGCGTTAAAGAAGTACTTCGCGATGAACCGCACCGCGCTCGATGTGCTGGCCCCCGGCGGCATCCTGCTTACCTGCTCCTGCACGGGACTGGTCGGCGAAGCCGACTTCCTGGAAATGATCCGGCGCGTGGCACTGAACGCCGGTCGGGACATCCAGGTGCTGGACGTCGCCGGCGCGGGCCCCGACCATCCGGTGGCAAGCAACGTGCCCGAGAACCGGTACCTCAAGGCCGTGTTCTGCCGGGTTGCCTGACGGGGCATTCACCGTGCCTTGATCGCACGCCGGGACATAGTTCCGGCCATGTCCCGGAATCCGCCACCCGAAGCGCTCGCGCTGGTCAGTGAGGAACAGGCCCACGCGAAAGCGGCGGGCCTGGTCTACGTGTGCGACACCGACCCGGGTATCGCGCGCCGCAAACGGGGGCGTTCCTTCCAGTACGTCGACGCCGACGGCGGCCGGATCACCGACGAGGCCGTGCTCCAGCGCATCCGTTCGCTCGCGATCCCCCCGGCGTACACCCACGTTTGGATCTGCGCGAACGAGCGCGGCCATCTGCAGGCAACCGGACGGGACGCCCGATCGCGCAAGCAGTACCGCTACCACCCCCGCTGGCGCGACGTGCGCGACCGTGGAAAGTTCGAGCGGATCCTCGAGTTCGGTGAAGCGTTGCCGCGCCTTCGCCGCCGCCTGCGCAAGGACCTGGCCCTGCCCGGGCTGACGAGGGATAAGGTGCTTGCCCTCGTGGTGAGCCTGCTGGAAGAAACGATGATCCGCGTCGGCAACGACGTCTACGCCAAGCAGAACAACTCGTACGGGCTCACTACCCTGCGCTCCCGCCATGTCGCCGTGCGGAAGGGCCGCATCAGCTTCCACTTCCGCGGCAAGAGCGGCCTGTGGCGCGACGTGCAACTGGACGACCGCCGCTTGGTAAAGGCCGTGCGCCGCGTGCAGGAACTGCCGGGGCAGCGGCTGTTCCAGTACATCGACGATAACGGGCAGCCGCAGCCGGTGGACTCGGGCATGGTGAACGACTACCTGCGCGAGATCACCGGCGGCGAGTTCACTGCGAAGGATTTCCGAACCTGGGGCGGCACCGTCCAGGCCGTCGCCACGCTGGCCGCGCTCACGCTTCCCGAAGAAGGCGGGGAGCGCGCCGTGAAATCCGTGCTCGCCGGTGCGGTGAAGGAAGTGGCGTCCGTGCTCGGCAACACGCCGGCTGTGTGCCGTGCCTCGTACATCCACCCGGAGGTCTTCTCCGGCTGGACCGACGGCCACCTGCATCGCTGGGTTCCGCAGACCTGCCTTCGGTTTCCGCGGAAATTGGAAGCAGCGACCCTGACTTTTCTACGTCGGCGGCTTCGTGCGACGAAGCGCTCCCGTTGAGACGAATGGACGGCTATAGTGCGCGACCGGGGGATTGCGTTCGAATGACGTTGGGGCCGTGGTGAAGATGTTTCGCTGGAAGGTGATCCCCGTCGCGCTGTGCCTGCTGGCCGGCACGGGCACGCATGCGCAGGTTGCCGCCGCCGAGCCGCCACTGGCGGCGCCCGGCCCCGTGGAGCATCGCGGCGTGGTGGACGACACGTGGATCGTCGCGCCCAAGCGCCTGGGCGACGCGACCCTGGCAGCGGTGAAGAACTATGCCGACGAAGGCGACATCGCCGCCGGGGTGTCGTTGCGCTACCGGATCGACAACGCCGAGTGGATCGTGGCGGACGTGTTCATCTACCCGGCCGGCGAAGGCGACAGCGCCGCCATGCTGAAGCGGGCGATGGACGATTTCCGCGAATCGGTGGCGTTCGCGGAGCGCCAGCAGATCTACCGCAACGTGTGGTGGGGCGAAGAGAGTCCCTACACCGCCATGCTGGCCGATGGGAAAAAAGTGGAGGGCCGCTTCCTGCCCATCGTGTTCGATGCCCAGCAGGACATGCTCACGTCACGCGCCTACCTTTTCTACCGGAAGCTGTACTTCGTGAAGATCCGCCTCAGCACGGTGGTGGAAGCCGTGGACTCGCTGGCCGAAGACGCCGACCCGTTCATTCGCAACCTGCTCGGCGGCCTCGACATCGTGAGCACGGGCACATGCGGCAAGAAGATGGACATCATGGTGTCGACTCCCGGGCAGCCGCCGCCGTCGGGCCTGAAGGACGGTGTGAGCCCCGACGGCTACCGCCTGTTGCTGAAGCCGGGCCGCGCCGGCACGGTGGACCACGCGGCGGAGATGGCAAGGACGGCGACGTTGGCCGCGAAGCGGCAACAGGCAAGCGGTTGCACCAGCCTGGAATACGACCCGCCCCAGGAGGACGATGCCCACGCGGTGTTGCACTTGTCGTTTGGCCCCGACGATTGGGGCACCTCGCCGCAGAAGCGGCCTTGACACAAGAACGGCCGGGGCGCGTCCCACGCCCCGGCCGTTGCCGTTCACCGGCTGGCGTGTGGCACTCAAGTCCTTGAGCGAACTCCACCAACCCGCGGCGACCCGGCAATGATGCGGCACTTCGCCGGTCTTGCCCAATGGAACTAATCTGAAAATCGCGGACTTTGTTGTCCGTCCAGGCCTCTGCGCCACGCCCTGAGGCCCATTGCCGCCAGCACAATGAATCCGGTGTACAGCATCGCCGTCACTGGCAGCGACTTGTACACGTATTCCCCCACGTAGAAGACATCGACCACGATCCACAGCCACCACGCGGCCGCGTGGCGCCGCGCCTGCCACCATTGCGCGACGAGGCTGAAGGCGGTGAGCACCGCGTCCAGCCACGGTAGCGAGGCATCGGTGTAGCGATGCATGCCGTAACCCAGCGCGAGCGCCGCCGCCGTGCCTATCGCCAGATGCAGCGCCGCGTCGCGCGCCGGCAGCGTGGCGACGCGCACGTGGCCGCTGCCGTCGAGGTTGCGCAGCCAGCGATGCCATCCGTACAGGATCAGCACGGCGAAGATGGCCTGAAGCAAGGTGTCCGAATACAGCCGCGCATCGACGAAGATCCATGCGTACGCGAGCACCGACACCAGGCCCACCGGCCAGCACCACGGGCTGCGCCGCGCGGTAAGCCATACGCCCGCCGCGCTCACCAGCGCGGCGAACACCTCGAAGGGGGACAATTCAAAAGTCATACGTCATCGACAGGCGTGCGAGGCGAGGCATCCCCGGGAAAAGATAGCTGTCGCCGCCGGACGATCCCGTGTCGCGCCAGTAGAAATGGTTGAAGACGTTGTCGACATTGAGCCGGAAGGTGAGCGCGTGGCCGCTCACGCTCGTCGCATAGCGCAGGCCCGCATCGAACACGTGGTACGCCGGCACCCGGCGCTCGCCGTCCGGCGTAGCGACGTTCGAGCCGGCGTAGCGCCACCCGCCGAGCACGGCCAGGCCAGGCGCGAACGGCAGGCTGTAGTCGGCGTAGACCGCCGTGCGCCAGCGCGGCACGTTCACGACCTGGTGGTCTTCGTAAGCCGGAACGCCGGTATTTTCGGCGCGCGCACGGATGGCGTTGGCGCTGGCGGTAAGCCGCAGGTTCTCGGTGACGCGGCCCGCGAGGTTCAGCTCCAAGCCCGTGTGCACTTCCTGCCCCTGCTGCACGAAGGTGAAGCCTTCGGCCGTATCGTCAGGCCGCGCGAACTGGTAGGCCTGCCGGATGCGGAAGATGGCGGCCTGCACGTCGAACGCGTCGTTTACTGCATACTTCACGCCGGCCTCCACCTGTCGCGAATGCAGCGGCGCGAGCGTGGTGCCGCCGTTCGACGTCCAGTAAGGCGCCTCGCGCCCCAGCGACAACCCTTCTCCGTAGCTCAGGTACGTGGTCAGGGGCGCCGTGGGCTGCCAGAGCACGGCGGCCTGAGGCAACGACTTGCTCATGCGGGTGTTGCGTTCGAGCGCGCCGTCGCTGTCGTACGAACGCTCGTCGAGACGGACGAAACGCGCGCCCGCCAGCACCTGCCATGTCTCGCCCAGGTGCACGCGGTCGATGGCGAACAGGGTGCGCTGCCAGCTCGTGAGGCGACGCACCGATGGCCCCGGCTGGTTCGGCGAGGGGTCGAACACCGGCACCGCACGGTCGTCGATATTGGCGGTACCCACGTAGTCGTACACATAGGCGCGCTGGTCGACGGTGCGGCGGAACGACGTCGCACCGACGTTCAACTCGTGATCGACAGACCCCGTGGCGAAGCTGCCTGTTAGCACGCCACGCACCTCGTCGTTCCGCCGTGTGTCGTCCGGGCTGCGGAAGTCGTACACGTCGTAGTCGCCGTTGGGTGCGAAGAAATAGCCCGGAGTGGCCCCGGAAGCGCATGCCTCGGAGTAGAAGCAGCCGTACGCGAACGCCACGTTGTCGTCGATCACGGTGTGGCTGTGTCCCGCGGAAACCTGCGCGTTCCAGTTGTCGCTGAAACGGTAGTTGAAACGAAGCGACGTGTTGCTCGAATGGATGCCCACCGGACGCTGCCACGGCTGATAGCCGAGCAGCCGTGTGCGGCTCGGGTGTCGCGGCAGATCCGTGCCGCCCAGCAGCTGGTAGCCCGACGCCGAGCGCTGGCCGCTGGTCTGGTAGTCGGTGTCCAGCAGCAGCGTGGCCTTCTCGCCGATCTTCCAGTCCGCGGCCACGGAAACGAAGCTGCGACGGCCGTCGGCGTGCTCGATGTACGAATGGGTCTTCTCGTTGGCGGCGTTCACACGCATGCCGAAGTCCGGCGTGAACCAGGTGCCTAGGTCCAGGGCTTCGTAGTTCGAGCCGTGCGAGTCGGTGCCGAGTGTGGCGGTGTGCACGTTCGCTGCGCGCTTGCTCACGTAGTTCACCAGGCCGCCCGGTTCCACTACGCCGGCTTCCAGTCCGCCCAGGCCTTTCAGCACCTCCACGCGCTCCTTCCCTTCGAGCGCCAGCAGCTGTTCCGCCGACATGATCATGCCGTTGAAGCGGAAGCCGGTGGCGAGATCGAGCGGGAAGCCGCGGATGGACACGTCCTGGTAATACCCGGCGGGGGCATAGTTGTCGTTGATCGCGGCGTCGCCGCGCACGAGTTCGCTGAGCGTGCGCGGCTGGCGATCGTCGATCTGCGCCCGGGTCAACACCGTGATGGACGCGGGGGTGTCGTGCAGCGGCGCGCTGCCGAAGCTGCCGAAGGTATCCAGCTGCGAGTCCGTCGCGCGGTAGCTGTTCGCGGTGGTCGCGTGAACATCCACCGTGGGCAGGGTGCGTGCCTGCTGAGGGGTGGCCGGTTCGTCGGCCGCATGGGCGGAGGCGGCGAACAGCAGGGCGAGGAAAAGCGGAGTGCGGGAGAGGGTCATCGTCGTCTTCGGGTCCACGGACGAAGCGACGGCGAACCACTGGCGCGATCGGCCTTCAGTGATTCTGCAAGCTCCCTACGCCGGTACTAACCGGGTCAGGTTCCAAGGGACTCTCTCAGCCCGGCTTTGCCAGGCACCCCCGCTTCTAGAACGCGTATTGAACCACGAATCGTCAAGCGGCGCTGCGAATGGCCTCAAGCAGGGCCCGGCCGTGGGCGCCTTCGAACCACGCGGCGTGGCCGCGCAGGAAGGTGTGGTAGGCCACATCCGCGTGATCCCGGCGCTTCGTGATGCCCTCGAAGTACTCGACCTCGGACAGCGCGAAATCCAGGTGCACGAGCGGAAGAAGTTCCGCGAGCAGGTCTATCGCGGCGGCGTCGAACGGCCGGACGGACCGGTACCCCGCGACGATCGCCAGGGCGAGGTCGTGCCTCGCGATGTCTCCCCGGTTCACCTCCAGCCAGGCGATGGCATTGCGCTCGATGGCGGTGGCGAGGTCGAACATCGCGAAGGTGCGCGCGGCGAGGCCGACATCGAGCACGTCGGTGATGACCGCGTCGTCCTCCGGGCCGCTCCAGCACAGGTTCGAGACGTGCCAGTCGCCGTGGGTCCAGAGCGGCGGCTGGGCACGCAACCGGGCGGCGACGCGATCGTGCCAGGGAAGGATGGCGGCGCCGATCTCGCTGCGCCAGTCGCGCGCGGCAAGGTAGCGGGCCAGCCCGGGACGCGAGGGAAGCTGCGCGGCGATGGCCGCCAGCGGATCGCTCGATGCGAGGATGTCCGCACGCGCGACGAGGATGTGCGTATTCCGCTGCGGTGCCTCGTAGTGCTCGGCGGCCACATGCAGCCTTGCCAGCATCGCTCCCGCCGCGAGCGCGTGCTCCCTGCCTCCGATGGGCGACCAGGAGAATGCGTCGCGATAGATGTCGGCGCCGCGCGCGGGCTCGTGGACCTCGTAGACCCAGTCGTGGGTACCGAAGACGGTGGCGCCCTCGGCGTCGTGGAGAACGCGCGGCATGGGAACACCGCGTTCGCGAAGGTGGGCGGCGAACCGATGTTCCTCGCTCAGTGTGGCCTCGGTACGCACGCTGCGGTGATGCCGCTTGACGAATACACGACCGTTTGCCGTGGCCACGAGCGCGGCGGCGGAAAGCGGCCGCGGGCTTCGCCATTCGATGACACGTAGCGCACCCAGGCCGGGAATGCGCTCGACGACCGACGACACCTCGTTCGCCACGAGAGGCGGCCAGTCGGGCGTGAGTTGATCGCCGGCGAGGCCATGCGCGAGATGTGCATCGTCGATCATCGACGCAAACCGCGGATCATGCCCTCGGCTGTCCACGCGCCCAGGCAACCGCCGGCGATGCGGGCAGTCTGCTCCTCGTCGTGTGTGCGGCGCAGGCCGGCGCAGATTTCGCCGAAGCTGGCTCCTGCGAGTGCGAGATCCAGGCATGTGGCTTCGTCCGCGGTCATGCTGGCGAAACGGGGCGACAGACCCTGCCGCCACACGCGCGCACCGACGCCTGCGTCCACCAGAACGATCGGCGGTGGCGACACCTCGTCGGCCAGTGCGCGCCACAGTGCCACGGCGTTGCTGCGCATGAGGCGAAAGCGCAGCGTCGGCACGAAGTCGATTTCCACGCGGTCCCAGTCGTCGGCTGTCAGGTCGCGTACTTCCATGGGTTGCACGTCGGGGCCTGCGAAAGCGCGGCGAAGGTGCCAGTCCAGCCATGCCAGCTCGCCGACCTCCGCGTCCGCCGGATAGGCATGGTCGAGCCAGTCGGCGAATTCGCTGCCGTAATCGTCCAGCGTCCATGACGACGGCGCATGGCGGTCGATATAACGGCGGGCGTTGGCGTCGAAAGCGTCGTCGCCCAGCCAGAGCACGGTCTTGGCATAGGTGTCGCGCAGGCAGGCGAGGAGCTGGGCACGATAGTTGTTCGCATACACGGCCATGCCACGCGGATCGATGCCCTCGGGCACCGTGCCCGACGCGATCGCGGCGGCGAAGGCGCGTTGTTGCTCGGTGAGGTTCATGCGGCGCGTGCCCCGGCGCGAGCGGCCAGCTCGCGAGCGTGTGCAAGCTCCGCCAGCAGTTCGCGGAGGGGCGGGATACGGTCGTCGCGCTCGATCATGACCGCCACGTCGCCGAGCCGTTCGGCAAAGCGCGCGTACAGGTCCCACACCGGATCGCACACCGGAGCATCGTGCGTGTCGATCAGCATGTCGGTGCCCTGGCTGTGCCCCGCGAGATGGACCTGAAGCACCCGGTCGAGCGGCAGATGGCGCAGCCAGTCGTCCGGGTCGTGTCCGTGGTTCGTGGCGCTCACGTAGATGTTGTTGACATCGAGCAGCAGATAACATCCCGTGCGTGCGCACAACTCGGCGAGGAACGCGGCCTCGCCCATGGCGGCCTCGGGAAAGGCGAGATACGTGGAAGGATTCTCCAGCACCAGCGGGCGCCCCAGGGCGTCCTGCGCGGCGTGCACGTTCGAGACCACGAGATCGAGCGCTTCTTCCGAGTAAGGCAACGGAAGGAGGTCGTGCGAATTGAAGCCTTCCACACCTGTCCAGCAGAGGTGGTCGGATACCCATGACGGCTGCACGCGATCCGCAAGCCGGCGCAGGCGGCGCAGGTAGACGGGGTCCACGCCGTCGCTCGAACCGATGTTCATCGACACGCCGTGCATTACCACCGGGTAGCGCTCGCGGATACGGGTGAGCACATCGAGCGGCCTGCCGCCATCCACCATGAAGTTCTCGGAGATCACTTCGAGGAAGTCGACGGGCTGCTGTGCTCCGAGGAAGTCGTCGTAATGGGGAACCCGCAGGCCCAGTCCGAACCCGGATATCGCTGTCGGTGGGGAATGGGACATCGGATGCTCCACGCAAAGGCCCGGCCGCCGCGAGGCCGGCCGGGCCACCACGATTACTTGGCGGTTTCGCTGCCGCCCTGGGCCTTGCATTCCTTCACGGAAACTTCCTTGAAGCCCTGGCCCTTGCAGCTGTTCATGCCCTTGCAGTCGTTGTGGGCGGTCTTGCAGTCCGACGTGCCCTTGCAGCTGTTGATGCCGTAGCAATGCACCGTCTTGCCGGCGGCCTGTTCCCCGGCGTGGGCGGGCGCGGAGATCGCGGCGACCGAGACGGCGAAGACGGCGGCAGCGGCGGCGATGCTGTGGGTGGCGGTATTCATGATCTTTCTCCGTGACAGGAAGGTTTGCCGAAATGGCATTGTCGAATTCGTTCGACCCGGCCCGTCGGTTACAGAAGGATACCTTTTTCCCATCGGGGAGGACCGGACGTTCATGGAACGCTTGGGGCTTCAAGGCCTCGGCAGAACGAGCCGGTACTGCCCATCGCCACCCAGGGGAGGCGCCGCCTCGTCGATGCGCGCACAGAGGCGACCGTCGCCGCACGGAGCCACGTCCGCCCCGTTCACCGCCTTGAGGTACGCAACTTCTCCGAGAAGGCGCTCGTACTCCTGGCGGTAATGCCCATACAAGGCCTGATACACGAGTACGACGCCCGCAAGGGAAAGAAGGAGCATGCCGCCCATGCCGAGGTAGAGCCGTCTGCGCAGATGCGCGAGGTTGAGCGAATGCAGCTCGAAGCTGCGGGCGGCACGATTGATTCGCCCCACCATCTCGCTCACCTCGTGCCGCACCGCCGTCATCGTCTGCTGGGCGTCGGCGGCGAACGCCTGGCCCGACCGGTCCAGCCCGGCGCGCATCGTCGTGCGAAGATCGCGCATGCCTGTGTGGAGCTCCCTGCGCAGGGCAGCGATCGCTGCGGCTCCTTCCTCGTGTGCCCTGGGATCCGCTTCCGCGTGTGCCTTGCCTGTCATACCGCTGTGCCGTCCACTATCGAATGCGCGCGCAACCGAGAGTGGCCGGGCGTCGCATCCGTTAGTTTGCCGCTGCGCCGGGCGCCGAATGCGTGCGCGGCCCGCTTTTCAGATTTGTTCTAGGTGAGTTGTCAGCGAATCCCGAAGACCCGGTCCAGGGAAAACCGACCCGCTCCGCGGCCAAGCAGGTAAAGGAGAATGGCAGCCCAAGAGAGATGCGTCGGCCAGGCATCGGGATAGACGAAGATTTCGATGATGGTCGTCATGCCGAGCAGGACGAACGCCGAGAAGCGCGTGGCCAGGCCAAGCACCAGAAGAACGGGCACGAAGGTTTCGACGCCGGCCGAGAGATGCGCTGCGATTTCCGGTGGAATCAACGGCAACCGGTACTCACTGCTGAACAGCTCGTACGTGCTGTCGGTAACGGTAAGGAAGCCTTCCACTTTCGTGCGCCCGGACTGGAAGAAGATGGCGGCGATGGAAAAACGCCCCGCCAGCGCCAGCAGGTCGTGGCCGATCCATGCCTGGAGACGATCGGCGAAGGCATTCCAGCGGTCACGCAAGGTGGGGCGGCTCGATACGAGGATGTCGGATGTCATGGTGGATTCCTTCATGGGGTGGCGAATGCACCGGACCGCAGGAGCCCGGAAAGCGTGAGGTCGATACGGGCGTCGGGGTGCGTTGTTGCGGCGGCCAGGGTCGCCTCGCCCAACGTGGCGCCGGCCGCACATGCCTCCAGCAGATCGATCTCGAGCGGCCCCGCGGACAGCACGTGCACGCCCTGCGGCGTGCGAAGCACGAGCGCCTGTTCGGGCTGCCACGAGAGGTCTGCGTGCACCGCCTCGCCACGACGGCTCGCCTCCCAGATGGTTCGCGACGGCATAGCGGAGGAGAACCAGCGCGTGGCCGGATGTGGACGGACGCATGTCCTGGCCAACGCCCCGGGGCCAAGCGCCGCCAACCGATCCGCGCACAGCGTCGGTACGTCCTCGGCATGCAGGCTTTCCATATACAGGCGGTCGAGCCGGGCCACGTCGGCAAGGTAGGGAAGACTGCCCGCCGGCTCGAAGCCCGCGAGGAAGTCGGCGAACGATTCCCCGTACATGGCCAGCCGTGCGTCGCGCGGCGGAGAGGATGCGACATGAATGGCGGCGGCGGACCGGAACCAGTCGCGGCCCACCAGGCATGCCACGGCCGGAAAGTTCGCCTCCAGCGCGTCCAGGCATGCGCGCATCACGGTGTTGCGGTAGACGGCGAACGCCGGATGGCTCACGGGAGCGAACGAGGACGTGTCGGCGAAGAGCGCGGCGGCGAAGTCGCGCTGGAATGCGGCGAACCCGTTCATGCCGCCATCCGCCGTTCGCTCAGCAACGCGGCGGCCCGCTGGCATTCCGCATGCAGTTCGTCGAAGGCCGGCACATGACCGTCGCGCTCGATCAGCGTGGGGCGCGCGCCCGCGATCGCCAGCACGTGGCGATAAAGCTCCCATACCGGATCGGCGATGGGGCTGTCGTGGGAATCGACGAGCAATCCGCCGGCGAGTCCGTCGTCGACGGCATGCCCCGCCAGGTGAATTTCGGTAACGGCACGCAGGGGGAACGCGTCCAGATACGCGCGCGCGTCGAGGGCGAGATTGTGAGCGCTCACGTACACGTTGTTGACGTCGAGCAGCAGGCCGCAACCCGTGCGGCGTACGAGCTCGGCGAGGAAATCGGTTTCGCTCCAGTCGTGCCCGTCGATCGGCAGATAGTGCGACGGGTTTTCGAGCGACAGCGCGCGGCCAAGGGCGTCCTGGCTGCGCTGCACGTTCTCCACCACGCACGCGAGGGCTTCGTGCGTGCGCGGGAACGGCAGCAGGTCGGGAAGGTATGCGCCAGCCCATGACGACCACGCCAGATGCTCGGACACAAGTACCGGTTTCAC
Source organism: Luteibacter sp. SG786 (assembly GCF_011759605.1). Taxonomy (GTDB): domain Bacteria; phylum Pseudomonadota; class Gammaproteobacteria; order Xanthomonadales; family Rhodanobacteraceae; genus Luteibacter. Next base: position 314,294 of record NZ_JAAOYX010000003.1, on the reverse strand, counting down.
GCGGTCGACGAGCCGGCGCAAGCGGCGCAGATGGTTCGTGTCGGGCGGTGCGGCAGATGCCAGCGAAAGGGACACGCCATGCAGCGAGATCGGATGCCTGTCCGCCACGGCGTCGAGCATTGCGGGGAGCGGACCGCCGCCAAGGTAGTTTTCCGGGTGCACTTCGAGCCACAGTCCCGGCGACGTGCATCGCAGTACGTCGTCGATGTGTTGCGGCTTGAAGCCGATACCGGCGGCAAGCGGCCCGCGCATGGCGTCAGCCGACCTTCGTCAGCGAGCCGTTGCCGTGCGGCGTCTTGATCGACGTGCACGTGCCGGCGGGAACCAGCTTCCACGCATTCTTCTGGTAGTCGGCCTTGGCCGTGCCCGCGCAGGTGGTACCCGGACCGGCGGCGCAGTCGTTCTGGCCGGCCTTGGAAACGCCCCAGCATTTCTCCATGGCGGGCTTCTTCGCGCCCTGCGTGTCGTCCGCGTGGGCGACACCGCCCACCAGGGCGGCAAGGGTAAGGGCGAGCGTGGCGGCGTGACGGTTCATGTGTATCTCCTCGGAAGACGGACGGGAATGTCCGGGTACCTGACGAGTTCGCTGGCACGGCCAACCCGGTTACAACGAAAAAGCTTGCGAAACATCTGTAACCGGGCGCCTCGTTCGGACGAATCAGGTACATGGCCACCGAGGTACTCCCATGGTTATTCCTGCAGCCCGCGCGCCCGGTCCCTTGCGATGTCCTACGCAACGCGGCTAAAACGCTGTCGATGAAAAGCCGGCAGGCCAGTGCGCAACCCCTCGAACCGCGACCGGCCGGATCCTCCGCGGCCGAGGCCGAACTGCGCGTCTGTCTCGTCGCCGGCCTGGCAGGCGACGCCGCGCGGTATCGACGCTTCCTCGACGGCCTGTCGGGTCACCTTCGCGCGTACCTTCGCCGCCGCCTGCCACGGGCGCGGGACGACGTGGAGGACATCCTTCAGGAAACCCTCCTGGCGGTACACAACGCGCGGCACACTTACCGTCCGGAACAACCCCTTACCGCCTGGGTCCATGCGATCGCCCGTTACAAGCTGATGGATTTCTTCCGAGCCCATTCGCGCCGGGAGGCGTTGCACGACCCCTTCGACGACGATGGGGGACTGTTCGTCGCGTCCGATGTGGAGCCCACCGACGCCCGCCGTGACGTGGCGGTGCTGCTCCAGGCCCTGCCCGACCGCCATCGGCTGCCCATTCAGCTGGTGAAGCTGGAGGGCCTGTCCGTCGCCGAGGCGGCGCAACGCTGCGGCATGTCCGAATCGGCCGTGAAGGTAGGCGTGCACCGGGGGCTGAAAGCCCTGGCGGCACGCATTCGGGGGAACACATGAAGACCGACGACTTCATCGCCCTGCTTGCCGCCCAGACGCCGCCGGTGGACCAGCACGCCCCCGCGCGGCGGTTCGCCCTCGCCTGGATCGCCGGTTTCGTGGTGGCGCTGCTGCTGATGGTGCTGCTGCTGGGCGTGCGGCCGGATATCGAAGATGCCGTGCGGGTACCCACCTTCTGGTTCCGGCTGTGCTATGCCGGCGCCATCGCGGCCGCCGCCCTCTGGGTCACGGCCCGCCTGGCACGGCCCGGAGTGCGGGTGGGCGGCGCATGGGCGGTGCTGGCCACGCCCGTGGCGCTGGGTTGGGTGGCCATGGGCTGGGTGCTGGCCCATGCCGCCCCAGGCACGCACCTGCCGCTGATCCTGGGGCACACCTGGCGGGTCTGCCCCATCCTCATCGCCACCCTCGCCATGCCGGCGTTCGTGGCCATGCTCTGGGCTGTGCGCGGCATGGCCCCGGTCAGGCCAAGGCTGGCCGGGGCCGCGGTGGGGCTGCTCGCCGGCGCGACGGGTACCGTGGCCTATTGCCTGCACTGCCCGGAAATGGCGCCACCCTTCTGGTCCACGTGGTACCTCCTGGGCATGTTGATCCCCGCCGCCCTGGGTACGCTTGTCGGTCCACGCGCCCTGCGCTGGTGAGTCCCGGCAAATCCGGGCGCTAATTCGGCAAATCGTCGAAAACGCCGTTCAGTCGATGGCGAAGGGGCCGCTATACCTTCAAACTAAGGCAACGGTCGGAATAACCCCTGGGTGTCGCCAGGGCCTTGGACCATCAGCGGTCAGTGGATGAAGCGCCTCGTCATCGGTTGGCCATACGTGTCAGGACGAGCGTCGGAGGGGCTTCAAACGTGGGCAGAACGAACAGGGATCCGTTGGTCTGGGGACGCTATCTCGCTGTAGCGGGCGCTTATGCCGCCGGCTATGAGTTGACGCGTTACTTTTCGTTCTCCCATTGGATGTTGCCCGCCGGTCTCAGGCTGGCCTGCCTCCTCCTCGTGCCCAGGCGCTTCTGGCCGGCGCTGGCCATAGGCGAAGCCCTTCCCATCGCTGAAATGGCCTTCCTGCATGCATCCATATTCGGCGTGGCCTGGGCGTTGGCCGCATCGATTCCACCGATCGTATTTTGCATGCCCATCGTCGCGTTCATGCGTAACCGTGCGGCGCTCGTATCAGACGATGGCCAGATCAATATGAACCTGATCGTTCTTGTCACGCTCGTGTGCGCGGCGGTCACCGCGGCCGAGAATTCGCTGGTGCTGACGACCTTGGTGATGAGCGATGGGTCGCCTGGCACCGCCGTGACGGTACCGCTCTTCCTGGTCTGGTTCCTTGGCGCCTATCTTGGCGCACTCGCACTGGTTCCCACGATCCTTGGCCTCCGGGAACGTGTGGCCGCGCAGCCACGCGGCATGTTCACGTGGCATGCCGTCAGGCGGAGCCCGTTGTTTCGCGACACCCTTTTCATCGCGGTCCCGTTGCTTGCGCTCTTGACGGCTCTCACCTCGTTCACCAGCGACGGCGCGCTGCAATGCGCCCGCATCGCCATGGGCCTGCCAGTCATCGCGATGTCGTTGCGACACGGTTGGCACGGCGGGTCCGTCAGCTCGCTGCTTGCGAGCATCGCCATCGCCTCGACGGCTTTCACGTTGAGGGATCCCGCGATGATTCAGGCGCAGACCATCCTGGCCTTTATCATCACGACATCGCTGCTGTTCGGCGTTCGAGTGGCCCGGCGGCAGGCCGCCCAGCATGTCCTCGCAACCCGGGAACTCCCCATGCACGGACGCCGCCGCTGAGGAGCCTGCCGCTCCTCAACGAGCGGTGTCCTGGCAAATTACCGGCCGGTGCACTCGGCAGGATCGCTCTTGCAGTCGGCAGGGACGGCCATGAGGCGCGCGGTGCCGTCCGGTTGCGGCGCGACGAACACCGCCACCGTTCCGTCGTCGTAGACCAGTTCGACCGCGGTGCTGACGGGAGCCGGTAACCGTTCGTCCGGCGTGGCAAGCGAGTCGTTACCGACAGGAAGGCCGGTCAACTTGTAGGGCGTGCGGGCAAAGGCACCACGCACGGCGCCGCTGGCATCATTGACCTGGATGTATCGCGTGCCGCCGCGCTCGAATACGTACACGTGGTAGCGCGGACTCGTGCTCATGTCGGCGGCATTGGGCCACGATTGACCCAGGCCGGACATGGCGGTTTGCGCGTGAGCGGCACCGATACCGAGAGCGAATGCGACAAGCGAAGCAAGCAGGGTGCGGGTTGTATTACGCATGGTAGGGTTCCTCGTGGTTGGTGAACCAGTCTGCGCTCGGACGGCGTCAGATCGTGCGACCCGACCGTTATGGCCAGACGATCGGGACAGGGCCACTTTCCCGCAGGAATCCTGCCAATACGGCGGCGGATGCCGAATACGCGTATAGATCGCCACGCAAGCCCCGCGGCGCTAACCCGGGGGGCTCGCCACCCTGCCCGGACGCAGCGACGACAACGCCCACCGGCCGAGCAGGATCGAGGACCCCAGGTTCAACATGGTCTCGGGAGGCCAGGTGATCGGATGGTCGGGATGAAACTGCTCGAACGCCGACCACAGCGCGAAGACGTTCACGAATGCACCGCACATGATCAATCCGAAGCACATGCGCACGATGCGTGTCTTCGAATGATCCGTGACCAGCCAGAGCGCGCTCAGAACAATGAGGCAGCATGCGCCAAGGTTCAAGAACAAGAGCGTGTGTATCACTTTCCCACTCCCTTTGTCAGGCGGCCCAGGAGCCGCTTCGCCACGATTTCTCCGTAGTCGGCGAGGATCTTCTGCCCGAGCACGGTGAGGTTGAGGCCGAAGCATCCGACGAGGAACGATACCGCCGCCTGTACGTCGAGATCGGTGTCTGTCATGTAACGTTTCTCTATCACTGGCGCCAGGAATACCGCGATGAGCGTCCCGCAAACCACCCTGACGACCGCCCGACCCTGTGACTTATCGGTGTACATCGCCACCGGCATGATCGCTCCGGCGACGGAGGCCAATAAGAGCCACAGGTCCGCGATGGCTGCCTTGTCCATGGACATGCTCCTCACCGATCGGTGCCACGCTCCAGCACACCCCACCACGGGACGAGATGACGGCGAAAGCTCATACGCAGCGAGTCCGTCGACGAGGGAGTCACCATCAGTTCGCCCGGATACAACCGGTCGCAGAACGCTCCGCCGTTCTGCGATACGTGGAATCGATACACCGACGTGCCGTTTTCCACATCGAGAAAATTGGCGTCGATGGTGCAGTTAACCGGCTCGCCGAAACGGAGCTGTACGGTTTCCGCATTCACGAACGCCGTAACGCGCGCACGCTTGCCGTTGTCCGATTTCATCACTCCGACCCAAGAAGACGCCTGTGCCGAGGTGGAATCGAACGCCGCGGCGAGGACGCCAGCGAACACCAGGACATACTTTGCCAAAGACATGCTCATGTTATTTCTCCTTCCTTGTTTGAACTGGTTAGTCCGGCCACAGCGGTGACGGACGTTCCGTTTTTTCCATTCACGTACACATGTGGCTCCCATGCATCGGCGCGACGGCAGACGATGCGAACACTGTGCACGACCCTGCGGTCCAGCCAGGGAAAGCGTGGCCGCCCTATCTTCAGACGCATGTCCGTTCGCTTCCGGCCTTCGTTCCAATGCGGGCTCATCCTGCATTGGAACTCGACGGCGATCTCGGCGAATGCGGCGCAATGCCGGCCTTCCCTCTGCCGTAATCCCGCCTCCGCTTTCAACGCCGTGGCGCGCACCGAATCGACCACCTCGCTCATGAGGGGTTGCTCATCGGCCTCTTTACGCATCGGCGATCCATCCGGGCTTCCGCGGAAACCCGACGTGGTAGGACAGCCACTGCAACACCACCTGGTGCTCGCCGATCTGCAGGATGGTGAAGCTTTTCTCCAGGCCGATGATCTTGCCCTTGGGCGACTCGGTGAGGCATCGGTTGAGGAGCGCCCTGGCCTGCTCGACCTGGGCCTCGGTACTCATCTGGGCCGGATCGTTGCTTCCCACCACGATGCGCTTTACGTATTTCACCTCGGTAAGGTCGAACATCTCGTCTCCATTCGTGGCCGGCCGCGGCATCCATTCCGCCACGGCCGGCTCTTTGTCACGGCATGGACCTCACGTGGCGCGGAGCCCCGCCCATGCCGGTCCATTCCTTACGGCGCGACGGGTGCCGGCGGATTGATCTGCCTCACCCGTGGCTCGCAGGCGGTCTGCAGAATGTCCATGACACGTGCGAGGCCTTCGGGCATGCCCTTGTCCTCGGCCTTCAGGTTCACCGTATAGCGCGCCGAATTGTCGGAGGTTCGCGTGTTCTCCGAGTGCGACGTGACCGACCCCGACACCTTGGCGCTCATCGAGAACGGACCGATTTTCAGACCGGTATTGACCTCGTACTCCATGGAGGAGTCTTTCGATGTCTTTTCGGCGAAGGAGGACTTCACTTCCATGTCGAAGGTGATGTCCACCGTGGATACCCCAAGGTTCGGCACCTTCACGATGGCCAGAAGCGGCACCGCCATCGAGACCTCTTCCTCGCCGGCGGTTCCGTCCGGGTTGATCACCGGGCGCTTGAAGTTGAAGTCGGCGGTACGCGTCTCAGAGCCGCCACCCTCCTTCTCCACGAAGCCGACGGTCCTGATGAAATCGGCCGTGGACTGCGCAAGCTTCACCTGTGCATCGCACGCCGCGCCGAGCGGCGCGCCGATCAGGTCGCCCATGGGCAAACCCTGGAACTGCTGGGACATGTTGACCAGTCCGGTCATGGCGTAGCTCCTTTACTTGTTACTGGATACACGGGGTGCACCACGCTCCCCGCGGTTCGGCACGACGAGGGATCACTCGTCGGTCCTGAACGTACGGAACACACCTTGCGTCTGTGCCAGATGGTTCATGAGTCTTGCCGCCCCCTCGCTGGGTTCGGCGGCCTCCACCCGGAGCACCACGTGCACGGCTCCGGATTTTCCCTTGCCCGATTTCACCGAGGTGTCCACCTGCAGCACCCTCGGCTTTCCCTCGCGCCATCGGCCCCATGGAGCCGACTTCGTTGCAGCGCTGTCCTCCTGCGCCGAATCGGGGCTTTCATCCATGAGACCACTGAGGTCCGCATCGAAACTGATTTCCACATCCTTGATGCGGAGGAAGTTCGTCGACACCAAGGGAAGTAAGGGCGCGCGATAGAGATCTTCGTGCTCTTCCGTCGCGTCCGGATGCATGGACGGCATGCGTATGACAATGCTCTTCGGTCGGTTGTCTTCGTCGAAGTACTCGCCGAGGTATGCCAGCTGACGTTTCTCAACACGTTCTTGCGCATCGATGACGGCGCCTGCCATCGCCTCGATCAAACCGGGAAGGGGTGTCTGTGTAGGCATCTATCGCTTACCTGCGGGAAACGGGCGGCTCGAACGAATCGACGCGGCGAAGCCACCCTTTTAGAAACCGCGCGAGCGGCGGCCGACGCTGAACCAGGTCGCGGTAGTAGTCGCGCCGTCCGTTCTGGAAAAGCACGTGCACATTGTTGGGATCCGCCGTGCGCAGGGCGCCGAGCGTCGCCTTGCCGATGCGCCCGTCGATACGAAGCCTCGGCTCGGCACCCAGCAGGTTCAACACACGCTGCAACAGACGGGAGGAGCTAGCCCCGGCATTCACCTGAAAGTCGCAAACGATGTTTGCAATGTGCTGCGAATGCATTTCGTCGCCGCGAATGGCATCCCAATACAGGGCCTTGTAGATCGTCGCGGCCTGCATCTCGGTGAGCTGGCGCAATGCTTCCGGGGTCGGTTCGATACCGAGAAGATCCTTCGCACACGACCTGAACGTCGCCATGGTAATGCCGCGATTCGTGGCGCCACCCGGATCGACCGGGTCGTTGACGTACCCGCCTTCGTGCTTGAACAGGATGGGTGCGAACCGATGAACATCTGCCATGGATGTCCCTCTCTTTCGTGACGCTGCGATACCTCGCCTTGGCCCACACTTTGCGAAATCCGGATCAATCCCGGTATCGGTCGCCGCCCGATTCGTACATGACCTCGCGGCGGATGCCTACATCGCCTAGTCGTCGATACGGACTAGTCCCGCGCGAATCGCGTAGCGCGTGAGATGGGCGATACTGCGCGCACCGATCTTTTCCATCACGTGTTCGCGATGGGTGCCGACCGTCTTCATGCTCAGGTTGAGGCGGCTCGCTATATCGCGCGTACCCAGGCCCTCGGCGTAGAGCCTCGCCACCTCACGTTCGCGTGCGGTCAGCGCGGGGACATCGGCCGCGGAGGTATCGTGGCGCCCCCTGAATCCTTCGACGAGCACGTGTGCGATGTCTGGACTCACGTAACATCCGCTTCGGAACACCCGATCGATGGCTTCCAACAGCGCAGCGAAGCCGCTGCGCTTCGCGACGTATCCGTGGACACCGGCATCGAACGCCTCTCGCACCGATCGTGCATCGTCGCGCGAGGAAAGGCACAACAAGCGCGTTCGCGGTTTCTGTGCCCCTATCCGTCGCACCGCTTCCGCGCCGTTCAGCCCGCTCATGGCGTTGTCGAAGATGAGGAGATCGGGTTCCTCGCGCAACACGAGCCGCACGCACTCGCGGCCATCGCCGGTGCTTCCGGTAACGCGAATCGTTTCCTTCGTATGCAGCAGGGCCGCGAGGCCTTCCCTCGCGATGGCGTGCTCGTCGCCGATCGCCACCCTCAGCAGGCCACCCGGACCGGATCCCGCCGGCAGCGACGGCGATGGAATGTTGGTGGACATATGGCTCCCGGACTTCTTATCTGGCATATAGGCACTCCCTTGTGAGGGAGCCAAGCCTCGTCGAGAAGACGTGCGATTGTCCTTTCGGAAACCTTACGGTCCATGTTTTTTTTGAGAAGCCAGGAGAATGGCGCCACTGTCGAGGGTGGCGTCGCGATGGAGCAACGCAGGATGTTCACCCCCGCTTTCATGCTCGGCCATTGGTTCGTCTACCCGCGGCACGGGTTCATCGAGAACGAAGAGAAGCGCGTCTTTCTCGAGCCAAAACTTCTCGATGTATTGGTTCTCCTCGTCGAAAACGCCGATGACGTGGTGAGCATAGATCTGCTGCTGGAGCGGTGCTGGCCGCGCGGCATCTATGGCGACAACCCGGTTCACAAGGCGATCGCCATGCTTCGCAAGGCCCTCGGCGACGACGCGAAGTCGCCTCGCTACATCGCCACCGTGCGCAAGCGCGGCTATCGCCTCGTGGCCGCTGTTGCGCTCGAGGCGACCTCGCACGACGAGCCGCCGAAGTTGCAGCAACGCCCCTTCCCTGCCGCCCTGTCGACGATGCTCGATCGCCAAGCGACGGGCGCGTCCGGACACGCATCGATCGCGCTGGAAATGAGCGCCGATTGCGAACGTTCTCATCGCGCACAGCAGGAGCGTCAGCCCAGGAGCCCTTGGGGACGACAACCAATGAGATTCCTCTACAGGTCGTTCAGCGGCTCTTTCAGGTAGCGGGTACCCTTGCTGCATCGTCTCCTGTCTCGATCTTCCGTATCGCTTTCAACCCGAACAACGGCCGGAGAAACCCGACGCGCCGGATCACGAACTCGTGCAGTACGTAGCACCCGGCGATCGTCCCGCCCAGCACCAGCGCAGGCTCCAGCCAGGGGCCAAGCGCCATCGGCTTCAGCCAGAACACCAGCAGAATGATCAGGCTCTGATGCAGCATGTACCAGGGGTACACCGCTTCCGTGCAATACGGCAGCCACGAGAACGGACGGTCGAGGATCACCTTGCCCCAGCCGAGGATCGCCAGCAGCGCGGTCCAGAGGTACAGCGATTGGGCGGCCTGCGAAAGCACGGTCCAGAATGGTTCCGGCACGCGATACACCCACGAGTCGCTGGCGACCAGCTGGCCGGTGAGCCGAAGCCCGAGGTAGAGCGCGATCGATGCGAGCGCGATGCCGAGGGTGCCCTTGCGCAATGCCGCGACGCGTGACCAGAACCCGGCCTCGCGGGCCAGCAGGTAGCCACCGAGGAAGATCGAGGCGTACTTCGCATGCTGGTACCAGTCACCGGCGTAGGCATTGGTACCAGGGAATATCGGCGCGAGGTACAGGATGTAGAAGAGAAGCAGTGCCGTCGGCGCCCCGACCAGCAGCCAGGCCGGTGCCCGGCAGAAAGCGGCGACTGCGGCATGGACGCGGCCATGGCCCAGGAGCGGCATCAGCGCGACGAGGCCAAGGGTGTAGGTCCACAGGTAGGGCAGGTACCAGAGGTGGTTCCAGGTGATCCCGAACTGCCAACCGGTGAAGCTGTCCTTCGGCCATGGGTGCACGTGCCAGTAGCTCAGCAGGAAATGGAGGAAACCGGGGGTGAGGTGGCCGCTCGCGACGCCCTCGCAGTACGGCTGGATAGGTACCACGACGAACATGCCGACGATGAGCGGCAGCATCAGCCGCCAGGTCCGCTCCCGCGCGAAGCGGAGCAGGCGGCCCTCGGGGGCCGCCAGGGCGATCGCCGCACCCGAGATCAGGAACAGCAAGCACATCCGCCAGCGGTTCACGAAGATCATCGGCCACTGCAGCCAGTCGGCGGTGTAGGCACTTTTGATATGGAAGTCCCAGTCCCTGACGTAGGCCATGGCCGTGTGATAGAGGATGAGGAGGGCGAAAGCGAACACGCGGAGCGCGTCGATGTCGTGGCGGCGGGTGCGGATCATGGCGAGGCGTCCTTGTTTTGAACCTGAGCCAGAATCGGCGTCGGACAAGGCCTGGGGCCAGCGCGAGGGGGCGGTTGGGTGGGTTTTGGGGACGAATGGAGGGCGGGATGGGATGAACCCACGAGGATCGCCACCCACGACGACGCTATGATCCCGGGCATGGATCCCTCGCCCATACCCCCCGGCCGCGAACTCGACCGGGCCCACCGTCGCCGCCGCATCCTGATGATCGCCTTCTGGGTGTTCACCTTCGTCGTCGCGGCCACCGGCAATACGCTGACCACCCGGATCGACGTGCAGCGCAACGGCCTCGTCTACCCCACGTGGCAGATCGCGACCAACGAATTCACCAGCATCTTCATCTCCCTGCTGATGCTACCGTTCCTCCTCCGCGCCTGTGATCGCTGGCCGCTCCATGCCGACACCTGGCGCCGGCGCCTGCCGCTCTATGTCCTTGGCAGCGTGGCCTGGTCCGCCGTCCACATCGTCGGCATGGACCTGCTTCGCTGGTTCTTCTACGGCGTGCGGGGTTCGCATTACGAGCCGGGGTCGTGGGTCGTGCAGGCGATCTACGAGTACCTGAAAGACGTACGGACTTTCTTCCTCATCGTCGCCGTCTGCCACATGGTCGAGTGGTTCGGCCGACGCACCCGGGGTGAAGCGAGCCTCCTCGATGCGCCCGATGAAGGCCCGGCGATCGAGTCGGTGGAGCGTCCGGAGCGATTCCTCGTCCGCAAGCTCGGCCGCGATTTCCTCGTTGCGACGGCGGACATCGAGTGGGCCCAATCGGCGGGCAACTACGTGAACCTTCGGGTGCGGGGTCGCGATTATCCGCTGCGCAGCACGCTGGCGGCACTGGAGACCAAGCTCGATCCCGCGGTGTTCGTGCGCGCCCACCGCAGCTATCTGGTGCAGATCGGCCAGGTCACGTCGATCGAGCCGCTCGATGCGGGCGATGCACGCCTGCACATGGCAGACGGTACCGTCCTGCCGTGCAGCCGTCGTTACAGGGAAAGCCTTCGCGCGGCCGCGGCGGGTGTCGAACCTGCGCTGGCCCGGGCCTGACGGATCGGGCCGGGAGCCGACTTGCGCTTTCATGGGATCTCCGGGCACGGTTGGAGCCCCACCGGATTGCGCCGCCATTCCGCGCCTGCCCATAACACCGCTGTCTAGACCATCTGGCCTACGCGACCGCGGGAGAATCGTCTACCCTGTAAGCGAAACGGTACAATTCAACGCTTTGCAGCAGGGCCGGGGGACATGTAGCGGTGAAGTGGGATGACAATAAGAAGCTCACGGTGGGAGCCAGTGCCATCTTGTTATGCGTGACGCTGTTCGAGATCGTTCTGGATTTGTCCCGCGCGCGAACCCGCCAGGCAGAGACAGCGCTGGTTCCACCCATCGTGCAGCCGGCCGAACATCCGACGAGTCTTGTATCGCAGGCCTTGAGGGCCCGCATGGTCGCCATGAAGTTCACCGGCTTCTACATCGCCAACACCGAAGAATACCCTACCATCTGCCGCGACGAGGGGGTGGACATAAGCGAGTACGCCGCCCTGTTCCGCAAGGAGCACGAGAGACTGTATCGCAAGGCTTCCGTCGCGTTCCAGGCCGATGGCCTGGAACGCGACGAATTCGCCAAGTTGGAACGCAGCAAACAAATGAAGTCCCGGGCCCTCGCTCGGGAATCCCTCAGGACCTTCGCGAGCGACACCAAGGATGCGTCCGTGAAGGATGGATGCCTCGCCATTGCAGCGCACCCGCAACGCGTCGCCGAGAAGGAGTTGTTCTCCAGCACCATCCTCGATTCCGTGGACCGATGACGGCCGTTTCCTCTCCCTGAGCGCAATATCCACTCACCCCCGGCACGGACCGGTGGGCCGACCAGAGGATGAAGGTCGACCGGAACGATGAACCGGAAGGAGAGTCCGGAGGACCGGTAATAACGTGGTGTGGGAGCCGCATGAATCATCCAAAGTTGATCCAAGCTTTGATCCAAGCTTTGATCCAACCTGAGCCCCTGAAAAGACAAAAGGCCCCGATTTTCTCGGAGGCTTTTGTGGTTTTGGCTGGGAGACTAGGATTCGATCGATGTAACACCCTAGCCCACCACCGAAGCCCCTGGTGCGGTTAGACATCTCGGAGGACGTGTCCTCGATAGTTGTCCAAGTTCGCGAAGGCTATCAGGTCGACTTCCAGGTGTGGATCTATTTCTGGCGGTTGTAGGGGGACTGGTTGGTTGGCTTCAACGAAATCCCTTCGCTGCTAGCCTTGCCGGCCACTGCTGCCGGCGTCCGTCCCAGTTTCAGGGCAGCAACCCGGGTCGGCGTGTTCTGGGCGGCCAGGGTCTTGAGTTCTTTGACGTTGGCAGGCGTCCACGGCTTGCCTGAGTTCGGAGGTGTCTTCGCCACGCTGCTTCTCCCACATAGGGCATGGATTCATGGCACCGCGCCAAAGACCCGCCCAAGTCTGATTCATCACTAAAGGCTATTCGGCCTGAATGTCAGTCCCCACCCCGGCGCCGACGTGGATCAAAAGCGACCACGACGCCAGAACTCGACGGAGGCTCGATCGAAGCCGGGGCTATCCGGCGGACCGGCATCTGCAGCACCTCCGCTGGGCCTTTCAAGTAGTTCTCGGGTAGCCCGGTCAGCATCTCCACATCCTGCTCGGACAAGCCGAAATGGCGGGCCACGCCTTCTGTGGTCATCACGCCCTCGGCCAGCAGCAGTTCGATGGTCCGACGCAGCAGCCGCGGCTGCTCTGGCGCCCAGCCGGCGTCACCTGGCTCGGATTTGACACCCCAACGGGCCGACCGACGTTTGAACAGGGCGACCTTATCCCCTTCCGAGATCAACTTGAGGGCTTCCAGCCGCATGACGATCGCTCCAACGGAGACACCCCAACGCTGCTTGTGGAGCAGGAGGCTATCCAGGGTGACCGGAAGCCGGACCTCCGCTGCGAAACTTTCCGCCGGCAACAGAAACGCGCCAGCGAACCGGTGGGCCTGCCGCTCCATCTCGTTGTAGCGCAGGCGATCGGTGGCCTTGGGAATAGACCGGTGGAGCACCAGGTGGCCCAGTTCGTGAGCGGCATCAAACCGGCTTCGGAACCCGTTCGACTTGTCTGAGGCCAAATGAACCAGCGGCCGGCCAAGCACGGAACTCCACGCAGATAGCCCCTCGATCTGGCCTACCCCGGTCTCCTCGCGGATGACGATCGCGCCAGCATTCTCCAGGGCCAGCACCACGTCCTGAACCGGACCGGTGCCCAGTCCCCACATCTCTCGGCATTCCTGGGCGACCGCTTCGATATCGGCTGACGTGATCTGGTCGGGGTCGGTGAACGAAGGAACTGGGAAGGACAGTGCCGGGAAATCGACGTAGTCCTGGAGGCTGGCAGCAATGTCTTGAACCCAAGCCATGCGGGCCCCGAGCATTTCCCGCGCCGCTTGGTGCGCTGAGGCATTGCTGCGGAACAGCGGCGCGCTAGTCGGATCCAGCGTGGGCCGAGTGAACCATTCGGGGGCCACATTGACCACGGAGGCCAGGCGATCCAACTTATCCGGCTCCGGCGCCTGGGCGCCCGAGCGCCACTTGCTGATGGTGGAGGGGGAGACGCCGACCATGGCGGCCAGCGTGACCTGAGAAAGACGACGGACCGCGAGCACTTCGAGCAGGCGGTCCGTCTGGAAACTGATTCGTTTAGACATAGTCACGACCCTGGAGGGGTGGCTTCGTTCTCTTTATTGATCTTGAGTGTCGGACGGGCCTTATCTTCCTGGACCGTCTTCTTGGTATACCGACGCACGAAGAGTTCGACAGGCTCTCGGAAGAGCCAGCCCCGCATCTCCTTGTCGGGCACTGCGATCTCGATGGAGATGGGGCGCTCACCGTCTCGGACGTGCGGGCTAAAGACCGCAGCGAAGAAAACCGTGATGGTGGCCGGTTCCACATACGGTTGGGGATCGAGGAGGTCTTGGATCACCAACGGCTCAATGGCTTTGTTGGCCTGTGCCAGCACCAATCGCTGCTTGCTCCGACGCGCGTTGTTCCAAGGGCCCTGATGAGTGTTGAAGCGAGCCAACTGGATCATCCCGACCCGCCCCACAACCAGGCGATTCCCTCGAACCTGCGTCGGGGCCCCGCCGTTTCCCTCAAGGGCGGCGTAGAACCCTTCATTCATACAGAAATGCCGCATCGTCCCAACCACATGAGGCAAATGCCCGTCCGAGGCGTCGATCGCCTTCTGATAAGCCCTGGCAGCGCCTGCCTCCAGCAACTCGTCTATCGTCAGGATCAGTTCCCGGGGAAGGGTGTCGGCAATCAGGGTCGCGATCGTTTCTGAGGACATTAGCCTAGGAAGAAGTTGCGTCGATACGGATTTGACCACCGAAATATTGCGACTGTCAATGCATATACCGTCCAGCCGTGCGTAACCCCCATCTCCGCGACGCTGCTCTGGATCTCGTCCGAACGGCGACGGATGCCAGCGGACGGCGGTGGACGCCCTGGGACTCAAAACTTGGTCAAGACCAGATTTGCCCAGCGTTACCGATAACAATCTGATTTGATTAGGGTTACCTAATCCGGCCCGGGCGGAGAAAGTTCCGGCCCGGGCCAGCAATCAAAACCCCATCAAAAAGTGTCCAACTTTTGGACATTCCCAAACGGAGACTCACCAAAGACTAGGCCCAGAATGGGACATAGCCGGCCCTGGGGTGGGCAGGGTCAGCGGACCGGATCAGTCCTTGCTTCAGGGCCTGCTTGATGACACCCGAAGTCTGAGCCGCATTTTGGGGGTCGATGCCCAGCCGCTCGCTAAGCGTGGCGTTCTTCATTCGCTGGCCACTCAGGTATTTCAGCGCGGCGTGCTGGTAGCAAGCCCGGACCCGCTCCTCAGCGGTCAGGTCGGCAAACTTACGGGGGGCGAAGAGCACGGCGCGCACAGCCTCCCCAGCCACCCGGAAATCCGGGGCCGGCAACTGATGGAGTTCTACCGCGACCAGGACCTTGTCGATACCGCTTCCCTGTTCCTCACATAGCCGCATCCTTCGCATGAGGGCGGCCAGAGCCTCATTTCTAGACCGCGGCGGGTAGTCCAGGAAGCGGTCGGGCTGGACCAACGGTTGGCCTGGATTCGTAATCTCGATCCGATCGCTGAACATCTCCACCAGGGGTGCGGTGCCGGTGATGGTCATGTCCTGGTGGATCAGGGCATTGGCAATCAGTTCGCGGATGGCAATCGAGGGAAAGAGGGGGCGCTCTTCGCGGAAGGCCTTGCCGATGTATTCGTTCCGAGGCATCAGGCCATCGATGTAATCCACCAACCCGGTGAAGCCCACCGCATAGCCCCGCTTGACGTCTTGGCGATGAGTCACTGGCGACGCTCGACCGGTGCCGTCATAGGCCACGAAACGGACCGCCTTGCGTGCGATGGAGGCAGGGAAGTCGGACAGTTGCTTGGCGAAGAGGACGGCGCCCAGATTGGTGATATCCCACCTGCCCCCCACGTCCTTCTGGATCAGGCGATCGGCCTCAAGCCGGTCAAAAATCCCCTTGCGGTTGTCCGGCAGGCGCTGACTCGTCAACTCAAAATAGGCCGCATAGTCCAACTTCGACAAGACCTCATCCGCCTCCAAAAAAGGCAAGGCAACATTGGCCTCCCAGGCGAATGTCTGGAGTTTCGCCCAGAGCGCGCGCTGACGGTCCGGGTAGTCGGACAACTTCGGCGTGGCACTGCCGATCCGGATATAGGCCACCCGGTCAAACTCCACCGGATTAACCACAGCGGCCGGGATTTCCAAAAGCACAATGCGCACGCCGCGGAAGGTCAGAGGCACGAACTTCACAGCGATGTCTGGGCGCAGCCGCTTGGCCAGCCAGAACTCCAGAGGCTCGCCCTGCTCCTTGGTCGAAGACGGATCGAAGGTGGTGCCAACCGGGTGGTGGTCGTCGTCCCTGATACCCCAAACCAGATACGCAAACGCCTTGTCGCAAAGCCGGGCAGCATTCGCCATGGCTGAAATCCGCTTACCGATCATCTGGCCGTCGGCGTAGTTCTCTTTGAACTCGACCCACTCAGTCTCTGCGGGCAGTTCCAACAGTTCTTGAACCAGCACCAGGGTCCGATCGTCGCTCATGGGGGTCCGTCCAAGTCGGCTAACGGATGATTATGGATCGCACTCGATCCGCTCCGCCACTCGCAGGCATACCGTCAGACGATGAGGCGCGGACGGCCAAATGTTTCGAACGTTGGTAAAGGATCAGAGGCCTTTTGGATCTGCGTCCGCGAGGTCAGCACATTGGACGGGTAGTGCCTATAGCAAACCATGTCATCCTCGGATGCCACCCAGTGGGTTGCTTCTGGGAGCAGCGACCGGGGCAACGGGTATTGGGCAAACGGGTTGTGGAACACTTCCAACTCAGCAGACCATGGCTCATAGCCTATTGGCCACATTGCCCGATAAGCCTCACTGGAAACATCCAGACAGAACGGGATGCCGTCGACGTGCTGTCCCGATGGGTCCTCAAGAAACCCACGCCGGATATACCGGAGATTGCTTGGGAGTGCTCCGCCGGAAATCGGCACACGGTTGAACTTCCCGAGCGTTGCCGCATTGCTGAAGATGATGGCAGACACGTCCTCCGCCCCTGGGGCGCAGAAGAGGCCGAGACGTGACCCTGATGTCCTCGCAGTGGCGGACGCTCGCCGCTGGACCGTCCAGTGGCCATCCTTGAACTGAACCGGTTCGCCCGTGGCGTATAGATAAGCCATCAACGCCGGCCTGCTCCACACCATAGAGGCCCCGGCTTGGAAGTCGGCTATAGCGATCGCAAAGGGATGACCCGCAACGTGCGGTAAAAGGTCGTAGCGCCGATCGCGTTTGGTTCGGATGGTCTTGCTGAAGCGCTCGGTCGCCACGTTGTCGATCCAGTCGGTGCCGGTTGGCGCCACGGTGATCGGTGCGTTGACATGCTCGTAAGGCGCCGGAGGGTTGGCCGTGACGGCTTCGATCCACGCCTGTTCTCCCTTCCGATTTGAGATATGGAAGTCAGGCGATAGTCGCGGCTGGCATGTGAGTAGCCCCTGCTCTCGGAAACAGGTGAGCAGGAGGGCCTCCCAAATGCGAGTATGAAAGTTGGCCGTCTGACAGTCGCTAGCCCAGTTCGCATCAGGATTGGGCAACGCCAGATAGGCTTGGTTGAGCATCCAGGCAGCGATGTGATGCGTGGAATGGCGCAGCATGTTGAAAATGCGCGACGGAGTCCTGTCCCCAACGTCGTATAGGAAGGGGCGCTTAGCAGTCCCGGGAGGGATGGCCTCTTTAGCACTTCCTTCAGCCATCGCATTTTCCATTGCCCCGATGGCTGCCTGCTTCTCTCCCAGGTGCTCGTCATCGAGCACAGAAACCCAGACATCGTCCCTACGCCGTCGAAGCACCCTCGCCCCGTGGACACCAGAGTGGACGTTCTTGGTCAGCACGCCCAAGCCACATTCATCGTTTGTGAGCCATGCGCCGACAGGCGGTTGATCACCGAAACCGAGGCCGCGCGGAAACGCCAGCGCATACACATCGAACTGCGACGCTGAAAGTTCGATCACAATCGCTCTCCCTTAGCCTTCGGGTCTAACAGCACCGGACTTGTCGAGCGCTACACAAGCCGCGGACAGGCTATGACTCCCTACTGCCCTGATTTATGTGGCACTCGTCGGATGAGCGTGGCCGCGGGTCGATGGCCCTTCTCTAGCCGCCGATCAAGTTCGGCAATGAACTGCGCCCAATCTCCGCCATAAGCGTGGACCAGATCACGCACGGTGAGCAGTTCCAATCCCCGGTCACCGGTCTCGAAATCGCTGATGCCCTTTTGGGTCAACCCGATCGCCAGCCCCGCTTGAGCCTGGGTCATCCCCGCCGCCAGGCGAAGTTCACGCAACAGCCCGGTCAACACCCCGTTTTCAGGGCGATGGGTGGAAGAGGTTTTATGTCGCGGCGGGGTCATCGGACGCCCAACCTATCCGCGTGATGCAGTTATCCCACTTTCACATATAAATCCCAAATAGGGACATTCTCGTGCTGCCGATGTGAAGGACCTCGGCGTCACCATCAGGGAATCCATGGATCCGAAGCCCGCGACCCACCCGCTCAGTCGCCTTGCCATGCTGCTTTTCGCCTTGGCCAAGGTCCCTCCCGCCTCTGCCGCCACCCGCTATCTAACCGTGATCAACGACGACGCGCGCACCGTCCAAATGGTCGAGGTGACTCCCGCAGGGTCTGGAGCCTTCGAGCCACTCGGCCTGCTTTCGCCCTTGATCGGTGGACGCGTGGGCCAGGGCACCGCTGAGGTGCCGCCGGGCCCCTGCGTTCGGGACCTCAAGGTGGTCTACCGGGACACCAGCGTGCTCACGGTCACGGCATGGAACACCTGCCGAAACGCCGTCCACCCATATGTCCAACCGCACGCGGGTCCAGAAAAGAAAAAAGCCCCGCTTTCGCGAGGCCTTTTGCTTGTTTGGCTGGGAGACTAGGATTCGAACCTAGATAAACGGAGTCAGAGTCCGTTGTCCTACCGTTAGACGATCTCCCAATAAACCGGGCTTTGGCGCGCTCTGACCGTGAAGCACCAAAGTTTGAAGCACTGCCCCCGAAGGGCCGCCCCACAAAGGGGTTTAGCGCTTCGAGAACTGCGTTGCGCGGCGGGCCTTGTGGAGACCGACCTTCTTACGCTCGACTTCGCGGGCGTCGCGGGTCATGAAACCGGCCTTGCGCAGCGGCGACTTCAGCGCTTCGTCGTATTCGACGAGGGCGCGGGCGATGCCGAGGCGGATGGCGCCGGCCTGGCCCGTGATGCCGCCACCGGCAACGGTGACCATGATGTCGAACTTCTCGCTGTTGTCGGTCAGCTCGAGCGGCTGGCGGACGATCATACGCGAGGTTTCACGACCGAAGAACTGGTCGAGCGGCTTGCCGTTGACCACGATGCCACCAGTGCCCTTGCGGAGGAACACGCGGGCGGCGGAGGTCTTGCGGCGGCCGGTACCGTAATTCTGCTGGATAGCCATGTCGATTCCTTAGATTTCCAGCGCCTGCGGCTGCTGTGCGGTATGCGGGTGCTCGGCGCCGCCGTACACCTTGAGCTTGCGGTACATGGCGCGACCCAGCGGGTTCTTCGGCAGCATGCCCTTCACGGCGATCTCGATCACGCGCTCCGGGTGCGTGGCGAGGAGGTCCTTCAGACTGGTGGTCTTCAGGTTGCCGACGTAGCCGGTGAAGCGGTGGTACATCTTGTCGTCCAGCTTCGCACCGGTGACCGCCACCTTGCCGGCGTTGATCACGACGATGTAATCGCCGGTATCGACGTGCGGGGTGAACTCGGGCTTGTGCTTACCGCGGAGACGGCGCGCGACCTCGGTCGACAGACGACCCAGGGTCTTGTTCGTGGCGTCGATCACGAACCAATCGCGCTTGACGCTCTCCGGCTTGGCGCTGAACGTTTTCATTTCGAAAATACCTGGTTTGCCGCCGTGGACGGCGGAACACGGAATCGGTGAAAGCAAAGGCGCGAGAGAATAGCGAACTTTTCCCTCATCGCGCAAGCCCACGGTGGTGGCGAGCTTCGGGCCGACAATCATAGCATGACGACCGGGAATCTTCACAAGCCCGTCGCATTCGGGGCGGGGCGCGGCAACGAGCCGCAGCGCCTTCACCCGGCGGGCGACGCGGCGCATTGTAACGTGTGTCGTCCCCCAACGCAGGAGTCCACGATGTCCGTTCGCACCCTGAGCCCCCTGGATCGCCTGCTCGAAGGCCTGGAACGGGCCATGGAAGCGGTCGCAGGCTCGCCGGAAGCCCACCGCCGCTCGCCCGGCGATGCCCTCCCCGATGCCGACCTGACCGAGGCGGAACGGCGGCACGCGGCAGGACTGATGCGGATCAACCACGTGGGCGAAGTCTGCGCCCAGGCCCTCTACGTGGGTCAGGCGGCGCTGGCCCGCAATGAAGAAACGCGCCAGCACCTGATGCACGCTGCGCAGGAGGAAACCGACCACCTGGCCTGGTGCGCGGAACGCCTTAAACAACTGGACAGCCGCCCGAGCCTGCTGAATCCCTTGTGGTACGCGGGCAGCTACGCCATCGGCGTGGCCGCGGCCGCCGTCGGCGACCCGGTGAGCCTGGGTTTCGTGGTGGAAACCGAGCGTCAGGTGGAAGCGCACCTGGCCGACCACCTTGAGCGGCTGCCGGCACAGGACGCGCGCTCTCGCGCCATCCTCACCCAGATGCAGACCGATGAGATCCGGCATGCCGAAGCAGCCCAGGCACGCGGCGGCATCGACCTTCCCTGGCCCATCCCACGCCTCATGCATGCCGCTTCGGCGGTGATGAAGGCCGTGGCTTACCGGTTCTAGGGAGCTAGCGGCAGAAGCCGAAGCCGCGCCCCTGCAAGTGGAAGTGGGTGCGGTGGGCGGCGTTGTAATCGGGGCCCAGGATGGCGCCGAAGTAGCGGCATCCGTCCGCTTCCAGACCATGGAGGAAATCCGCCTCGGTCTTGGCATCCCACCCTTTCTCCACGGTGATGCGCCGCCCATCGGCGAGCCGCCACCCGGTGATGTCGATGGCGTCGGCCAGGGCATGCCGGCTGAGCGGCGCCTGGTCCCGGTGGTAGACGTTCCGGCAGGTGTAGCTTCCCACATGGTCCACGATGCTGACCGGTGCCCCAAATGCCGCCTCGGCGCGGGGCTGGAGCACATGGCGGTGGAAGAGAACCATCGACGCCGCGAGCGGACAGGTAAGCGTGGCGGGAGAAGCGAGCCGCGCGGGGCCGATGGCCGACAGTCGCACGGCGTCGGTCCAGCCGCAGCCGTTCGGCTCCTTCCGGTCCGCCACGGGCGTGAAGACGGCTCCGGCGTCCCCGATCGCGGCCCTGCACATGGCCGGGTCGTCGCCCAGCCTGCCGAGCTTGAAGCGCAGGAACATGTCCGGTTCGGCCGCGAGGTCCAGGGGCGCCCACGGGTTGTAGCGGTCGGGCGGGCGCCAGCCCCGCGACCAGACGAGCGCGGCCAGGGCCAGCAGGAGAATGAACAGCAGCACAGCACGCATGAAGCCACGCTAGCGAACCGCTCGTGAAGCCCTCTTGTGGGAGCCGCTATAGCGGCGAGAAGCCAACGAAGCGGTGTAGCCGTGCGCCGGGCCCCTCGCGCCCGCAAGAAGGAAGCCCCGCTTTCGCGGGGCTCTTCGTCACATCAGGTTGCGGCCGTGGAAGAGTTCCTCGATCTCGCGCCGGAGCAGCGACTCGATGCGCTGGCGCTCCTTGAACGAGAGGTCGTCGGCCTGGGCCTCGAACAGGTAGGTGTCGAGGTCGAAATCCTTGATGTGCATCTTCGTGTGGAAGATGTTTTCCTGGTACACGTTCACGTCGAACATTTCGTACTTCTGGCGAATGTGCTTGGCCAGGTAGTCCTGCACGGAATTGATCTTGTGGTCCATGAAGTGCTTCTTGCCCTTCACGTCGCGGGTGAAACCGCGCACGCGGTAGTCGGCGATGACGATGTCGGACTCGAAGCTGTCGATGAGGTAGTTCAGGGCCTTCAGCGGCGAGATGACGCCGCAGGTGGCCACATCGATGTCGGCGCGGAACGTGGCGATGCCGTTATGCGGGTGCGTTTCCGGATAGGTATGGACGGTGATGTGGCTCTTGTCCATGTGTGCTACGACGGCGCCCGAGATGGTATCGCGGCCGAGCTTCTCCACCACCGGCTCCTCGGAAATGAGGATGGTGACGGACGCGCCCTGCGGATCGTAGTCCTGGCGCGCGATGTTCAGGATGTTCGCACCGATGATCTCCGCCACGTCCGTGAGGATCTGGGTGAGGCGGTCGGCATCGTACTGTTCGTCGATGTACTCGATGTAGTTCTGCCGCTGCTGTTCGGAAACGGCATAGCAGATATCGTAGATGTTGAAGCTCAGCGCCTTGGTGAGGTTGTTGAAACCCTGCAGGCGAAGGCGGGGAAGCGGTTTGACCACAGCGACTCTCCGAGGCCGGGGGAGGCGGCCAGCAGCAGAAACGGGTTAGCAGCAAGGGTCCCCGCAAGATGAAAGCACCGAACGCGGCATAGCCTGCCCGGTGCTTATGTACGGCGTGAGACACGGGTCTGGGCGCCGAGGGGGTGAAATTATGGGGCAAGATGGCGAGGATTTGAACAAGTCGGCACCCCATCCCCCGAAGTGGTGGATTTTGCCGGCCGGATGTCTGCAATAATCGGGAAGGGACATGGCGAGTCGGCGACGCATGACGGAAATCCGTCAGCAGACCGCCGAAGGGGACGCCATGCCATTGAGGCTCAACGGAATCTGCTGTGGCTCAACTCAAATACATGTTGCAACAGGCGTTCGAACGGTCGCAGGCTCCCTCGAGCTTCGCACCCGACCCGGCTTCGATGGGTCGCTTCCTGGACGCCTGTCACCGCCGCCGTTATCCGGGGAAAACGGCGATCATCCGGCCGGGGGATCCGGCCAACACGCTCTATTACGTGGTGGACGGGTCGCTTGCCGTCTGCACGGAGGATGAGGAAGGACGCGAACTGATCCTGGCCTACATCAATCGGGGCCAGTTCATCGGCGAAATGGGCCTGTTCGTGGAGCAGGCGCAGCGCGAGTCGCTGGTGCGTACCCGCACGGCCGTGGAAATGGCCGAAATCAGCTACGAGCGGCTTTTCCAGCTGCTCGAAGGGCCGCTGGCCGCGGAATGCCCCAAGCTGCTCTTCGCGATCGGCTCGCAGCTGACCCAGCGTCTTCTGCGCACCTCCCGGCAGGTCAGCCGCATGGCGTTCATGGATGTGACGAACCGGGTGTCGCGCACCCTGCTCGACCTCTGCCAGGAACCGGATGCCATGACCCACCCGGACGGCACGCAGATCCGTATCTCGCGCCAGGAAGTCAGCCGCATCGTGGGCTGCTCCCGCGAAATGGTGGGCCGCGTGCTCAAGCAGCTCGAGGAAGAGCGGATGATCGACGTCTCGGGCAAGACCATCGTGGTGCGCGGCACCCGCTGAGGGCCGCGCTCCGGATCAGCCGCCCCCGTAAACCATGTAGACGTCGGCCCGGTCGTAATGGGAGCCGGGGCGGATGGCGGCTTGCCGGACGAACCCCGCCCGCTCGTACATGGCCAGGGCGCGGTCCAGCCGGCTGTTGGACTCCAGGAAAAGCTCCCGGCCACCGCGCCGGCGGTATTCGGCGATCGCCGCGTCGAGCAGCGCCCGGCCGGCGCCCAACCCGCGGAAGTTCTCATCCACGCCCATCTTGGACAATTCGTAGACGCCCTCCCCCTCGTGGATGAGCGCGCAGGTGCCCACCACCTCGCCCGCATAAAGGGCGAAGAGGATGGCGCCACCGGGGGCGATGATCAGGCCTTCGGGGTCGTCGAACAGTTTCCTGTCCACCGCCTCGACACGGAAATGACGCTCGAGCCACTGCTGGTTCAAGCGGCGGAAGTGATCGCGCAGCCCCGGCTCGAACGGAACCACCTGCAAGGTCGCGCGGCTCAACGCTTCCCGCTGCTGCAGGATGGTTTGCACCAGCGGGCGTTCGCGCAGCGCCTGCTCGCAGTTTTCGATGGCTTCCAGCATGGCCATGCCACTGGGCCCCAGCGTTTCGTTCATGCCGCGCCGAATGGCGAGCCATACCGGACCGAGGTCGCCAAGGGCGCGATCGCCGGCCTCGGTGAGGGCAAGCACGCTGCGCCGCCCGTCGTGCGGGTCGCGCCGCCGCTCGACCATGCCGGCGTCCACGAGACGGTCGGCGAGCTGGCTGACGGCAGAGTGGGTCTGGCCGATGGCCAGGGCCATGTCGGTCACCGTGGTCGGCCCGACGTCGCGGAGGTAACGCAGCACCGGGAACCATCGCGATTCGATGGCCGCGCCGCATGCGCGATAGACCTCGTCGATAGCCGTGTAGAACTGGTCGCTCAAGGCCTTGAGCCGGCTCCCGAGGGCCAACTCGCGCAAGGAAGAGAGATACATCTGTGGTCTCGCAGGACGTGAAGGGTCAGGCTAGCTGCGGCAAGACGACGCGTGCAAGCGCCAGAAGTTGGTCTTCATGCCCTCGTCTCGCCGACCTCGTATATGGTGGTTACATGATCCACCGGACAAAACCATGGACTGGAATCAATTCCTGATCTTCGTCGGCGTGGGTTTGCTGGCCCAGCTCGTCGACGGCGCGCTGGGCATGGCCTATGGCATTGTCTCGAATGCCGTATTGCTGGCGCTCGGCTTGCCGCCGGCGGTCGCCAGCGCCACCGTGCATACCGCCGAAGTGTTCACCACGGGCGTGTCCGGCGGTGCGCACGCGCTGTTCGGGAACGTGGACTGGCGCGCGTTCCGCCGCCTGGCCATCCCCGGCGTGATCGGCGGGATCATCGGCGCGTGGTTCCTTGCCAGCGTGCCGGGCGACGCGCTGAAGCCCTTTGTCTATGTCTACCTGCTGATCCTCGGCGTGGTGGTGCTCGTGCGCGCCGCGGGGCGCGTGGTGTCCCACCATCGCGTGCGGCACAAGGGCATCCTCGGTTTCTTCGCCGGCCTGCTCGATGCGATCGGCGGCGGCGGCTGGGGGCCCATTGCCACCTCCACGCTGCTCGCGCGCGGCGGCCCCGTGCGGCAGACGATCGGCACAGTGAACGCGGCCGAGTTCGTCGTGACCATCGCCATTTCGTCGACCCTGGTCGCGCACATGGGTATCCAGCATTGGCCGATCGTGCTGGGCCTGCTCGCCGGAGGCGTGCTTGCCGCGCCGGTGGCCGCCTGGCTGGTGCGGCACCTGCCTCCGCGCTACGTGATGACCGCGGTGGGCTGCCTCATCGTCGGCATCAGCCTCTACCAGCTCGGCAGGTATCTCCTGGGGTAGCCGACGCTCCCCCCCGGCACGCTCTAGTACCAGTGCACTATTTCCAGCTTGTCGCCCAGCAGGCGTCCCGCCTTCTTCGCCGTCTTCGGCACAGGGTTGACCAGGCGCGCCGCGTCGGCGGCCTTCAGCATCGGCATGTCCGACAGGGAGTCGCCGTAGGCCACGGCCCAGGGCCGCGCGATACCCGCGCGATCGAGTGTGCGCACCTTGGCGTGGTGCACGTTGTGGCTGACGAAACGCATGCCGATGAGACCCATGCGAGCCTGCGAGGCCACGAGTTCGTAGCCTCCGAGATTCACCTCGTCGAGCATGGCCTCCACCATCTTCTGCTCGTTGCCCGTCACGATCACCACGCGGTCGCCGGCAGCGATGTGCCGGCGCAGTGCCGCCACCGCGTCCCGGCAAAAAACGCCCGGGCGTCGTGCGTATGCGCGCCCGAATGCGGCCATCGAGCGCCTGCATGCGGCCTCGCTGCGGCCGAAGGTGACGACGCGCAGGAAGACACGACCCAGGAAACGGTTGCCCGCGACGCTGCCGATGAGGAACGGCACGAGCGGCAACAAGGGCAGCGCCAGCAGGAGGCGCCAGCGGCCCATGCCGGAAAGGCGATGGCGATAGAACAATTCCAACGTCTGGTGGCGAACGATCACGCCATCGAAATCGAACAACACCACGCGTCCTGCCTCGGCGGCGGGCTCGTCGAACACCGCCGTTTCCATCGCCTGTTCCATGCGCTCGTTACTGCTTGTGGGTCGCTGGGTGGGGATGCGTGCCGAACAGCTTGTGCAACTCGGCACCCGGATCTGCTGCACGCATGAACGCCTCTCCCACCAGGAAGGTGTGGATACCCGCTTCGCGCAGCTTGCGCACGTCTTCCGCCGTGTGGATGCCCGACTCGGCCACGATGGCCGTTTCCGAGCCCACACGGTCCTTCAGGCGCAGCGAGGTGCCCAGGGATGTCTCGAAGGTGCGCAGGTTGCGGTTGTTCACGCCGATCAGTGGCGCAGGCGTGCCGAGGGCAATTTCCAGTTCTTCTTCGTTGTGCACTTCCATCAACACGTCGAGATCGAGCTCCGCGGCAAGCAGCGACAGCTCGGTGAGGCGCTCCTCGTCGTAGATACGGTCGCCGTCGGGCTCCTTCTGGGCGAACGCGGAGACGATCAGCAGGATGCAGTCGGCGCCAATCGTGCGGGCCTCATACACCTGGTATTCGTCGATGATGAAATCCTTGCGCAGGATCGGCAGGCTGCACGCCGCGCGTGCCTGGCCCACGAAATCCTCGTGGCCCTGGAAAAAGTCGGCATCGGTAAGCACGGAAAGACAGGTGGCCCCGCCCCGTTCGTAACTGCGCGCGATGGCGGCCGGATCGAAGTCCTCGCGGATGAGGCCCTTGCTCGGGCTGGCCTTCTTGATCTCCGCGATGACGGCCGGCTCGCCGTCGTGCAGGCGCTTGTCGATCTCGGCGACGAAGCCCCGCGTCGGCTCGAGGTCGGCGATGCGTGCCGCCAGGTCGTCAAGGCTGCGCTTGCGGCTGCGCTCGGCGATCTCTTCGAGCTTCCGGTCGAGGATGCGATGGAGGATGTCGGGCATCGGAGGGAGTTCCTTGGGTAGAGCCGGGGACTGGGGAGCCCCGACCATATCAGGCACCGAGCCGCTGCGTCTCGGCCACGAACGCGTCCATTTTTGCACGGGCCGCGCCACTTGCAATGGTGGCCCGTGCAAGGTCGATGCCCGCCTGTATCGAGGGTGTCACATCGGCCGTATAGAGCGCCGCGCCTGCGTTCAGGCAAACGATGTCCTGCGGCACGCCAGGCACGCCGCCGATGGCGTCCAGCAGCATGGCCTTCGAACCTTCGGCGTCGTCGACGCGGAGGTTCCGGCCGGAGGCCATGGAAAGGCCGAAATCCTCCGGCTCGATCTCGTATTCGCGCACGACGCCGTCGCGGAGTTCGCCCACCATGGTGGCCGCCCCCAGGGATATCTCATCCATGCCGTCCCGGCCCCAAACGACCATGGCGTGCCGCGCGCCCAGGGCCTGCAACGCACGGATCTGGATGCCGACGAGGTCGGGATGGAACACGCCCATGAGGATGTTGGGAGCGCCCGCGGGATTGGTCAGCGGCCCGAGGATGTTGAAGATGGTGCGGACGCCCATCTCCTTGCGCACGGGCGAAACCATCTTCATGGCGGGATGATGGTTGGGCGAGAACATGAAGCCGATATCCACGTTCGCCATGCACACGGCCACCTGGGCCGGAAGGAGATCGATGCGTGCGCCGAGCGCCTCCAGCACGTCGGCGCTGCCGGATTTCGACGATACGCTGCGCCCGCCGTGCTTCGCCACGCGCGCACCCGCGGCCGCGGCGACGAACATCGACGCCGTGGAGATATTGAACGTGGAAGCCCCGTCGCCGCCCGTGCCCACGATGTCCACGAAGTGCGGGTGCGGGCCGGCGTCCACCTTCGACGAGAGATCGCGCATCACGCGCGCGGCACCGGTAATCTCGCCGACCGTTTCCTTCTTCACGCGCAGGCCGGTGAGGATCGCCGCGGTCATCAGCGGGCTGACGTCGCCGCGCATGATCTGGTGCATCAGCTCGATCATCTCGTCATGGAAGATCTCGCGGTGTTCGATCGTGCGCTGCAGCGCCTCGGACGGAGTGATGGGCATCAAGCGCGCTCCTTAGGCGGCGAGCGGCAACGGCATGCCGAGGAAATTGCGCAGCAGGTCGTGGCCATGCTGGGTGAGGATGGACTCGGGATGGAACTGCACACCTTCGATGTCCAGCGTGCGGTGGCGCAAGCCCATGATCTCGTCGATGGAGCCGTCGTCGCGCTCCGTCCAGGCCGTGATCTCGAGGCAGTCCGGCACAGAGTCCTTCTCGACCACCAGCGAGTGGTAGCGCGTGGCCTCGAACGGATTCGGCAGACCGGCGAACACGCCCCGCCCAAGATGCCGCACCGGCGATGTCTTGCCGTGCATGATTTCGCGCGCCCGCACCACCTTGCCGCCGAACACCTGGCCGATGGCCTGGTGCCCGAGGCAGACCCCGAAAATGGGCAGTTCGCCCGCCATCTCGCGAAGGATGTCCATGGACACGCCCGAATCGTCCGGCGTACCCGGCCCCGGCGAGATCATGATCCGCGACGGCGCCAGCGCGCGGATGTCCGCGACGGTGAGGGCGTCGTTGCGTACGACCTTGACCTCCTGACCCAGCTCGCCCAGGTACTGCACGAGGTTGAAGGTAAAGCTGTCGTAGTTGTCGATCATGAGGAGCATGGCATCACCAAGCCGTTGTTTTGCAACGAATGACGGAACACGGATCGCGGCCCGGCGATGAGTGGCGTCATCCGGCGTGCCGTAGGGGAGTCGGCATTATCCATTGAAAGCCCTCCCGCATCGACACGCTTGAGCGAAAGCACGCGACGCTCCATGCTGGTGGGTGCCCTCCTCCTCAAGGACTCCCCATGGAACATCGTCAACTCGGCCGCTCCGGCCTCAAAGTCCCCGTCCTCAGTCTCGGTACCGGCACCTTCGGCGGCTCGGGCGAATTCTTCGAGCGCTGGGGCTCCACCCAGGTGGCAGAGGCCCGGCGCATCGTGGACCTGTGCCTGGATCATGGCCTCAACATGTTCGACACCGCGGACATCTATTCGCGCGGCATGGCGGAAGAGGTACTCGGCGAAGCCCTCAAGGGGCGCCGCGACAAGGCACTGATCGCCACCAAGGCCACGTTCTCGATGGGCGACGGCCCCAACGACAAGGGCTCGTCGCGATACCACATCGTGCGGTCCTGCGAAGCCAGCCTGCGCCGGCTCCAGACCGACCATATCGACCTGTATTTCATGCACGGCTTCGACGCGCTCACGCCAGTGGAAGAAACCCTGCGCGCGCTCGACGACCTGATTTCCAGCGGCAAGATCGGTTACATCGGCGCCTCCAATTTCTCCGGCTGGCACCTCATGAAATCGCTGGCGGTTTCCGAGAAGTATGGCCTTGGCCGATACGTGGCCTACCAGGGCTTCTATTCACTGGTCGGCCGCGACTACGAGTGGGAACTGATGCCGCTGGCGCTCGACCAGGGCGTGGGCACGATGGTGTGGAGCGCGCTGGGCTGGGGCCGCCTTACCGGCAAGATCCGTCGCGGCAAGCCCGCGGACGCCGGTCGCATCGCCTCCGGCGGCGCGGTCGGCGGGCCGCCCGTCGACGAAGAGAAGCTCTACGACATCGTCGACGTGCTGGATGCGATCGCCAACGAGCGCGGCAAGTCGATCACCCAGGTGGCCCTCAACTGGGTGCTCAGCCGTCCTTCCGTGTCCAACATCGTGATAGGGGCCCGTGACGAAACCCAGCTGACGCAGAACCTGGGCGCGGTGGGCTGGACGCTCACGCCGGAAGAAGTCGCCCGCCTGGATGCGGTGAGCCAGGCCACGCCGCCCTACCCCTACTGGCACCAGAAGGGTTTCGACGAGCGCAACCCGAAGCCGACGACCTGGTGATGCCGTAGCGCGGGGCGGCGGGGCATCGCGCGAGTCGCGACCTCAGGCTTGCCTGAGGTCGCGACCGCGAGGATGCTACGGACCCGCCTCCATTGGACCCATCGCATGCCTTCTCTCGGTGCCGTCACTTTTCTCGTCCGCGAATACGACGAAGCGATTCGCTTCTTCGTCGATGCGCTCGGCTTTGAACTGGTGGAGGACACGCCAATGGGCGAAGCCAAGCGTTGGGTGACGGTCGCGCCGCGCGGCTCGCACGGCACCCGGCTGCTGTTGGCGCGGGCGGCAAGCGACGAGCAGAGCGCGCACATCGGACGGCAGGGCGGCGGCAGGGTTTTCCTGTTCCTTGAAACCGATGATTTCGCGGGCGACGCGGCGCGCATGCGCGCGCATGGCGTGCGCTTTCGCGAAGAACCCCGCCACGAGCCTTACGGCACGGTCGCCGTCTTCGAAGACCTCTACGGCAATGCCTGGGACCTGATCCAGCCGGCTTGAGGTGAGCGCCGCGCCATGAACGGGCGCGCACCGGGCGTGCCCGCTCCCCCCCGCACGTTCAGGACGACGCTACCTTCTTGTGTGCGCCCTCGTCGTCACCCTTGTTTTCCTTCGGTTTGATCGTCAGCAGCTCCAGCGGCTTGCCGTCGCCGAGGCGAATGCCCCAGCCGCGCTGGACCGCGGCGAGTTCGTCGATCTGCGGGCAGATCTTCTGGGTTTTCGCTTCCAGCGCATGCGAGCGCTTGTCCATCTCCCGGTCCAGCGTCTTGTCGAGGGCTTCGGCCCGCGCCTGCAAGGCAGCCACCTTGCTCGAATCGCCGGAGAGCGCCGCCGTCACCGCGCTGGAGGTGACCGAACCGACCAGTTCGCCCACCGAGTCACTGATCGAACCCGCCAATGTCTCGGTCATCCGATCCGACGACCAATGCCCGGCGCCGACGCCTTCGTCGATCTCCCGCAGTGCCTGGGCCTGCTTGCGCTTGAGCTTCTCCAGCATGCCCGCACGCTGGTCGCCATCGGCGAAGGTGAGGGTCACGGTCGTCATGGCCGAGAAGCCCAGCTGGGTCGCCTCCCTCGCGATCTCGGCAACTTGCGGCATCAGCCGGCGAACACCGTCTTCATAACGGCGCAGGGCATCGGCGTCCGCGCGCGACACGGCGATGTCCTTGCCGTCGACGCGCAGGGCGCCGTCGTGCAGGAAGACCTTTGCAGGCGTGCCGCTTGCACGATGGAACGACAGGCCGGAAGCCGTGACGTCCACGTCGTAAGGCGTGGAGTATTCGTACTTGCACGGGTCCGAGCTGAAATTGAAGCCATGCGTTTCCGCCGGCACGGTCGAGGCCGCCAGCGAGAGCGCGAGCGCCGCTGTTCCAAGAATCAATGGATGTCGCATGGTCCTTCTCCCCAGGGTTGGCGCGGGTAGGATGCGCCCTGTCGACCCAAGGTTTAAAAGGAACAGCCTGGCGGCGCATGGATGTTTGGTCACCCCGTGACTTCCGGCACAGTCAGGAGCTGAGGCCGCGTTCCCTGGCGTATTCGGACAGCCGGCTGTCATGGTCGATGCCGAGCTTGCGCATGGCGTCGCGCTTCTGCCGGCTGACGGTCTTCACGCTGCGGCTGAGGCGCTCGGCGATCTGGCCGATCGACATGCCGCTGACATACAGGCGCACCACCTCGATCTCGCGGGCCGACAGGCGCACCGCGTCGGCACGGCACAGGACCCCTGCTTCGTCGAACTGCCGGCGAATGGTCTCGCTGAGATAGGCATGGCCCGCAGCGGCCTGCCGCACAGCTACGGCCACCTCGGTAAGCGGCGCGCGCTTGTCGCACAGCCCCAGCGCCCCGCGCGTGCGCATGGTCTGCAGCACGGCCGCGTTATTGACCATCGTGAGCACCACCACGGGAAGGCGCGGGTAACGGCGGCGAATGAGATCGATGAGGGAAAGGCCGTCACCGTGACGGCCACCGGGCATGGAGAAATCGGTTACGACGACATCGCACGGACGCGACGCAAGCAGTTCGACAAGCTGGTCACCGTTGGAGGCCTCGCCGACCACGTCGATATCGCCTGCTGCTTCGAGTGCCGCGCGCGTGCCCATCAGCACCACGGGATGATCGTCGGCAATGATCGTGCGCAGAATCATGTCTTTCCTCGCCGGCGGCAAGGTGCAGCCGCCATCCGTGAGATGTGTTACTCGTCGTACGGCGCGGAGATTACAGTAAACGTTCGCACGTGTTCGAAGGAACGCCATGACCTTATTGAGATTATTGGTCATTCCTTCGCTCCCGTTTCGCACAGGCGATGTCGTGCGCCGAAAGGGATTTCCTAGGTGCGTGTTTGCGCCGCTCTGGCCTGGCAGGCCACGCGACCACGATCGGAGCAGCATGTCGTCGCGATATCGCGAGCGTTAGCCGACGAAGACGTATTCATGACGCGCACGGAGCGCATGCGCCGACTGCTGCCTACCGCTAGGCGCTGTCCCTACACGACGTTGCGGGCACCGACGAGTCGAGCCACCTCAGGAACATCTCAAGAAAACAAGTCGTATTTTTCAGACTTGTCTTATTCTCTCGGTACCCATGCGCGGTCCATCCTGTGTGCAACGCGCTGTGTACGGCGCTCTTGGGGCATCCGTCATGCTGCCGCACACCATCGAATATCACATCGCAGACGTAGGCGACGCCTGGGGCATCTTTCGTGAAGGCATGCAACTCGCTGTCCGGAAAGACCCGGCCGACGCCATCGCGTTCGCCAACTATTTCGCCGACCGCGAGACGCTCATGTCGCCCCACCCGGTGCACGTGATGGCCGACGTGCACCTGTATCGAACCCTGCAGGAAATTCGCAACGCGGCATGATGTCGGCGCGGCACCGACGCGGATTCAACGTCCGGCAGCGCTGCCGAGACTCGTCATGTCCAAGTGCAACAGGCGAAGACGGGCGATGTGTCGCCCCACCATGGCGCGATCGCCGGAAGTCGCTTCCAGACGCACGAAGGCATCCAGCAGGCGGCGTTCCATCTGTTCCAGCGTACGGATGTAGGTAACGTCAGGATCGCTGGACAGTTTCGCCGAGGCCTCGATCATCGTGCGCCGGACGCCACTCATCGCCCCCGCGGCGGTGGCGGGCCTGCCGCCCTTCGAGGAAACCTGTGCTTGCAGGTCCCGGGCAATGGCGGTGAGGGCATCGGCGGATTCTTCGAGGATCACCTTGAGGCCTGGCTCCCGCACGCCGCGCGCAGCCTGCTTGTACAGGTCGCGGTCCGCGATGACGCGCTTGATCAGGCCGTTGACGACGCGATTCGAAGTGCTTTCCATGGGCCGGACCATAGTCCTGCCCCACTTAGCCTGCCTTAAATGCGGCGGCCGGCGGTCAGCCGCGGGTCATCCTCCGCGCTCGACGAGGAGCAACGGCCTGCCTGCGGCGTCGCGGAGCCCCGACTGGAGCTCCACAAGCTGTCCGATGGAAGGACAAAGTGCCTGGATGCGCGGCTTGAGCGCCGCCTCCACCCGAGCTACCACGCGCGCCTGGCCGCCCGTGGTCACGTTCGCGACACGGTCGCGCAGCGCTGCCGCGCCCTGGAGATCGCCGTTCATGGCCAGCTCCATGGCCTGCCCTCCCACGTCCTGGGTGAGGATCGGCCCCACATCGGCCACGATTTCCTGGGCGTAGGCCCGCATGGCGTCTTCCTGCCAGTCGCGCGTGCTCTGACTGGCCGCGATGCGGCGTTTGATGTCGGCCACGCGGGCATTCAGCACCCGGTCGAGTTCGCCGTCCGACACGGCCGAGGGTGCCGCCGTCGCTGCCTCGTCGCGTACAGCTCGCGCCGCGAGGTCCACGCCGTCATTGGCGATGGCTTTCGCCTTGGGCACCAGGTTGCGTACCTGGCGCTCGAAAAGCGCCACGCGGTCCTGCTCGTCCGGCCGCAGGGACACCTGCCTGCCATCGGTGTCCAGCGCGCCATCGTGCATGCGAACGGTTCGCGGCGCGACGTCCGCGCGTTCGAAAACCAGTGCGTCCGGCCGTACGGTAAGGTCGTAGGTGCTGGCGACCTGACAGGTGGTCGCGAGGTCTTGCGCGCCGGCACCGCCGGCAACGCAGAGAAGGACGACGAAAGCGGGGAAACGTGCGCGCATGACAGGAGGCCGAAGGAAAGTCCCTTCGATACCCGCATGCGAACGAATGCCCGCTGAACCGCCGGGGCCTCTAAAGCGGAACATACCCGAACTGCTGTCGTACACGCACCGTGCCAAGTGCCCAGGAAAGCCAGCCGAGCACGGGAACCGAAACCGCCTTGAGGAGGAGCCCCACGAGAAGAATGGTTCGGTGCCTCTCGCCCGTGGCGAGCAGTTCGGCGGGAAGTCCCTGCTGGGTGAGCACCACGCCGAGTTGCCTCCACTGGTCGAACGCTCCCCAGGCCGTGTAGGCCGACCAGACAAGCAGGACGAGGGCGACGGCGCGCATGGCCCTCCTTCCCCACTCGCGCCAGCGCAGGGTGCCCAACGCGACGGCCACCACGACGAAGGCCGCCAGCGCGTATGCCAGCGACCACATCATGCCCACGCGCGGATCGCCGGCACCGGCGGCAATGGCTTCCGCGCTCACCGCGCCCACCGCCTTGGCAAGGATCACGGAGGCATAGGTGTTGATGACCAGGCCGACGGCAGCCAGCAGCATCACGAGCCACACCACGATGCGCCATGGCGCAAAAGGACGCGGGCGCTTCACGCCCCGGGCGGCACCGAACACGATCAGGCGCCCGCTTTCTTCAGCTCGGCGAGGTCCGCCAGCACCTGGCCCGAATTCTTCTCGGGGTCCACGTCCTTGTAGATCTTGACGATCTTCCCGGCCGGGTCGATGAGGAAGGTCTCGCGGCGGGCGTACTTCTGCCCCGTGGGCGTCGTGGTGAGCACGTCGTATTTCACGGCCACGGCACTGTCGGCGTCGGAAAGCAGCGGGAACGGCACGTGGTACTTCTCGGCGAATTCCTTGTGCGACTTGACGTCGTCAAGGCTCACGCCCAGGACGACCGCGCCGGCCTTGTGCAGCTTGGCGGTGTCGTCTCGGTAGGTGCACACCTCGGTGGTGCAGCCGGCCGTGAAGTCCTTGGGATAGAAATAAAGAACCAGCCACTTGCCCTTGTGGGTTTCCAGCGTGTGCCAATCGCCCTTCTGGTCCTGCAGGCGGAAATTGGGCGCCTTGTCGCCCACGACGGGCGCGGCGGCCCAGGCGGCGGCGGTGACGATGCACAACGCAAGGAAGGTGATGAGGCGGCGCATGGATGGAACCTCGGGATGGGGAATGGGATTCCGTGAGTGTACTCGCGGCGTCCCGGGGTTGCGCCAGCCCGTGAGATTCGCAAGAAGTGGGGGCGCCACAAGGGCGCCCCCAACGGGATTACTTCCCGAGCCGCTCGATTTCGAACTTGCTCACGTCCACGCCAAGGTTGATGCCACGACCCGTGCCGGTAACGGCCAGGGAGACTTCGCCCTTGGTCATGGCGGCGCTCTCGGCGCTCTTCACCACGCCCGCATTGGCACCGGCGCTTGCGTACTCGCCATAGATCTCGCTGATGCCCTTGACGTTGGTGAACTCGCCCTTGCCGCCTTCGATGCTGAACTTGCCGGCGGTGAGGCCGCCGCCGCGGACGTGGATGATCACGTCGGCGCTCTGACCGTTGTCGCAACGCACGTGGCCGCGGCCGTCCGCCTTCTTGTAGATCGCCGCCCAACCCGTGGTGCTGAAGGTCATGTGGCACTTCGTGCTGGCCTCGGCTGCCTGGGCCGGCTGGATGCCGAAGGAACCTGCCGCCGCCAGGGCCAGGGCGGCCATACCCGTGATGCGCTTGATCATGTTCGTTCTCCGTGGAAAAGGTGGCAGGAAACTGCGAGGCGGATTCTCCACTCACGATTGTGAAGAAATCCGGAGCAAGATCGGGGCCGTTCAGGCGGCGAGCGGGTTGGTGCACGGTCCGTGAACCGCTTCGCCGCATGGGACGCCAGGCCTACTATGAGGCTTCCCCCAATCCCGCCAAGGACACCCCCCATGCCAAAGTACATCCTGGTCGGCTACGACGGCTCCGAAACCGCTCGCCGGGCGTGCCTTTTCGCCCTGGAACTGGCGGCCTGCGCCGGTGCCCGCGTACATGTCGTTTCCGTGCTCCAGATCGAAAACGGCGCCGATACGTCCGCGCTGATGATGACCGACAACGGCGAGGAACGGCTGACGGCCCTGCGCGACGAGGTCGCCGGGCTGAACCCGGGTTCACGGGTGCCTGTCGAGATCGACGTGGTCCACGGCAGCCCCGGCGACGCCCTGCTCTCGTACGTGGCCCGGCACGGGGTCGACCACATCGTCATCGGCCATACCGAACGGGGCGCCCTGGCCCGCTGGCTGGTGGGCTCCACCTCCACGGATGTGCTCGCCAAGGCCCACGTTCCGGTCACCGTGGTGCGCTGAAGGCTCGCCTTTGTCACAATCCTGCCATTGCCCGTGCGGGCCACATTACAAAGAGACCGGGGAACGCCAGCAGTGAGCTATGCCGCCACCTTGCCATGGACGCTCGAAACACTGGACCTGTCGCGCATCGATGTCGCGAAGGTCAGAGACAACGAAGACCTCTTCCTGCTCCTGTGCAGCTCGTCCTTCGTCGAAAGCGGTTCCGACCTGTACACGCACAATCTCGTGGACCACTTCGCCGGCGACGACGAGTTGCAGGGCTGGCTCCGTGACCATTGGGAACACGAGGAACTGCAGCACGGCCGCGCGCTTGCCGCCTACGTTCGCCACGTGTGGCCGGAGTTCGACTGGGACACCGGGTTCAAGAATTTCTTCGCCCATTACGGCTCGGTCTGTACGTCCGAGGAACTGGAACCGAACCGCGGCCTGGAACTCGCGGCGCGCTGCGTCGTGGAAACCGGCACCGCCAGCCTCTATCGCGCATTGAACGACGTGACCGACGAGCCGGTGCTGCGCGAGCTCACGAACTACATCAAGAGCGACGAAGTGCGTCACTACAAGCACTTCTACCAGCATTTCCGTGTCTATCGCGAGCGCGACGGCATCGGCCGGATCAGCACGTTCCGCACCTTGCTGAAGCGCCTGCGCGAGATCAAGAACGAAGACAGCGACATCGCGCTGCGCCACGTGTTCAATGTGCGCTATCCGGACAAGGCACACGACGACGCGGAATTCCGTCGCGTCACCTCGCGTGCCGAGGGCCTGCTGAAGCGGCACATCCCCGCCGAGATGACGGTGAAGATGCTGCTGCGTCCGCTCGACCTGCCGCCGAAGGTGAACTCCATGCTGGAGTGGCCCCTGACGCGCATCACCGAGAAGCTGTTCCTCCACTGAGGCGCCCCGGCTCGTCGAGCCGGGCCCTCGCCGTCATTTCTTCTTCGGCAGCGGTGTCCACTTCTCCGGATCGAAACCGCCGGTTTCGAACAGGAGCGTCGTTTCCCCGCGGCTGACGGTCACCACGTCGATGGTCAGCCGCTTCGTCTTCGCAAGGTCCTTCAGGAACTGGGCGTCGTTGCGGAACAGCAGGGCCGGTTCGCCCGTGGGCGGCCGGAACGCCTTGATGATCTTCGCCTTGCCGTCGAAATTGGCCTTCAGCGAGCAATCGCCCTTGCAGACGAAGCCCTTGCCCGTGGTGGCATAGAGGAACACGCTCTGGCCCCACGCCGTGTGCCGGCGCAGGATCAGGCGAACCGTCTGCTCGCCGGTGGGCCGGCTCGACTGGATGGTGGCCGTGCTTTGCGTGCCGCCCTGCATCGGCGAGGTCTGGTAAAGCCACAGAGCCGCCAGGCGGGCTTTCTCACTCGCGGCCTTGTACGACGTTTCGAGATCGCCCAGCGTCTTCTTCACCTCCGCGGCCGCGGGCGTCTCGGGATATTTGTCGACGATCTCGTGGCCCAACTGCACCGCCGGGCCGTCATTGTGCAGCTTCAGCAGCTGCTGATAGGTCTCGAGCTTCTTCGCTGCTTCCTGGGCGCTGTTGTCCGGCGGGGGAGTCTGCGCGGCCTGCTGGTCCTGCGGCGACGAGCAGCCGGCGAAGAGTGCGGCGAAGGCGATGAGTGAGGCGATACGGCGCATGATCTTGCGGACCCCGTCTGGAAAGCGCCTAGCTTCCCCGATACCGCGGCCGCGATCAAACGGCGCCGGGGGGCGTAAAATCGGCGCAACCCCTCAAGGATCGCCGATGTCGTCCTCTCCCCGGGAAACCGTTTCGCTGCTCAGTTACCGTGCCTTCGTGCAATTCTGGTTCGCGAAGAACGCGTCCAGCTTCGGATTCCAGATGATGTCGGTGGCCGTGGGCTGGCAGGTCTACGAGATCACCCATCGCGCGCTCGACCTTGGCCTCATCGGCCTCGTGCAGTTCGTGCCGTCGGTGTTGCTCGCATTGCCCGCGGGGCACGTGGCCGACCAGTTCGACCGCCGCCGCATCGTGGCCATCTGCCAGGCGATCGAATGGATCGCCATCACGCTCCTCGCTGGCTTCAGCCTCTCCGGCCACCTGACCGAAACCGGCATCCTGGCGCTCGTCTTCGTCGTCAGCCTGGCGAAGACGTTCGAGTTTCCTGCGTTGCAATCCATGCTTCCCGCCCTGGTGCCGATGCACGTGCTGCCGCGCGCGATGGCGGCCAACGCCGCGGCAGGCCAGGCCGCCATGATCGCCGGCCCGGCGCTCGGCGGCATTCTCTATGTGGCCGGCCCGGCGACTGTATACGGTGTGTCCGCCCTGCTGTACCTCGTCGCCCTCGTGCTGATGACGCGGCTCGCGTACGACCACCTGCCACCGCGCCGGGAACCCGCCACGCTCAAGACCCTGTTCGCCGGTATCCACTTCATTCGCCACCGCCCGGCGGTGTTAGGGGTGATCTCCCTCGACCTGTTCGCCGTGCTGCTCGGCGGCGCCACCGCGCTGTTGCCGATCTTCGCGAAAGATATCCTCCATACCGGTCCGTGGGGTCTGGGCGTGCTGCGCGCCGCGCCGGCCGTGGGCGCCCTGCTGATGTCGCTGTGGCTTTCGCGGCATTCGCTCGAGCGACGCGTCGGCCCGATCATGTTCGCCTCCGTGGCGGGGTTCGGTGTGGCGACGCTGGTGTTTGCCCTGTCCAACGTGTTGTGGCTCTCCGTCGTCGCGCTGTTCGCGCTCGGTGCGTTCGACATGGTGAGCATGGTGATCCGCGGCGCCCTGGTGCAACTGGAAACGCCCGACGACATGCGAGGACGCGTAAGTGCGGTCAACGCCATCTTCATCAACACATCCAACCAGCTCGGCGAATTCGAGTCGGGCCTGCTCGCCGCGGCCATGGGTGCGGTCAACGCGACCCTGATCGGGGGCATCGGCACCCTCGTGGTGGTGGGGCTCTGGATGTGGTGGTTTCCGTCCCTGCGTCGCCGCCAGGGGCTGGTTTCGGACCCTGAGCCAGTCGAGGGCGCCAGCGGTACGGTCTGACACGAGCCCAAAAGCGTGCTATTAGGTGGACGTCTATACCTCCAAAGGGGATGAAGCCACCATGAAGCGACTGCTCGCCGCCCTGCTCTTCACCTTCGTTGCCGCGGCCCAGGCCGCGCACCCGGGTCCCGCCACGCTCGACGAAGCGCTTGCCCAGGGCAAGCGCGAGCAGAAGCCGGTGATGGTCGATTTCCAGGCGGTCTGGTGTTACTCCTGCTATTTCATGGCAAGCCACGTGCTCAACGGCAAGGAGTGGAACGACCTCAATACCAAGGTCGTGTTCTACGAAGCCGATGCGGACAAGCCTGCCGACAAGGCATGGATGCAGAAACTGAATGTCCATTTCCTTCCCACCTATGTGCTCATTGGCCCCGATGGCGAAGAACTCGGCCGCATCCTCGCGGAACGGCCGCGAGCCACCTTCTACACCGAGGTCGCGGGCATCCTGTCCGGCGATGCGCGGCTGTCGAAGCAGAAAGCCGACGCAGCCAAGGGCTCCATGGCGGCCGTGGCCGATGTGCTCGATACCTACCAGCTCCGTTACCAGGGCACGGAAGGCATGGCGTGGTTCGACTCCCTGCCGGCCATGGTCCGCAACGTATCGGACAAGGACAAGCGCGTCGCGCTTGCGAAGCAGCGGCTCCTCCTGCTGCAGGCGAAGGACAGGAAAGACGACAAGGGAATCGTCGACGCCTCGACCCGCGTGCTCGCCGGCAAGATCGGCTGCGATCGCCCTTATGTCCTCGACGACCTGATCGGCGCGAGCGAGTCGCTGCAAGCCGACGAGCGTCGCCGCCTCCTGGCGCCGCAGGAAGCGCCGTATAAGCAGTACCTCGACACACAGGTATTCACCGCATCGCCCGCCTGCGCCGACCAGCGCAGCGCCGTGCTCACGGCGGCCGATCTGGACGCCGCTCTGGGCGACCACGAAGGGGAGCAGGCGGTCTTGCGCAAGGCCATCGACCTCAGCCGCGAGAAGTTGCACGGCGACCTGCGCAGCGACCGCAACCTCGCGGATAACCTCCGCGTCTATCTGGTGCGTGCGAAGGCCGGCGAGGAACTGGACACGCTGGAGAAGCAACTGATCGCCGCCTACCCCGAAGACTACGTGTACAACTACCGCTACGGTCGCCGGCTCGTCGAGAACGGCAAGCCGGCCGAAGGGCTTCCTTATCTGGACGCAGCCGCGAAGAAGGCCTACGGGGCGAACCGCATCACCGTCGCCTCCTTCCAGGTGAAGGCGCTCCGCGCCCTGCACCGTGACGACGAGGCGCGCCAGCGCGTCGCGGAGACCGTCGCCGCGGAAGGCAAGGCCTTCCCCGAGCAGACGAAGAAGCTTCAGGAATCGCTTACTGCCGCCGCCGGCTGACCGACGCTCCCCGGCCCTTTCGTGGGCCGGGGAACTGCTACCCTTCGTGGCTCCCGCCAGTCCGAGCCCGATCCATGATCGTCGTCCATCACCTGAACAACTCCCGTTCGCAGCGCGTGCTATGGATGCTGGAGGAACTGGGCCTTCCCTACGAGATCGTCCGTTACCAGCGCGATCCGAAGACGATGCTGGCGCCGAAGAGCCTCCGCGACGTCCATCCGCTGGGGAAATCGCCCGTGCTGGTCGATGGCGACCAGGTGCTCGCCGAGTCCGCGGCTATCCTCGAATACCTCCTGGAGCGCTATGGCAACGGGCGTTTCGTGCCTCCCGCCGGCACACCCGAGGCGCTTCGCTACCGCTACTTCATGCACTACGCGGAAGGCTCCGCCATGCCGCCCCTGCTGCTGAAGCTGGTGTTCGTGCGCATGGAGTCTGCGCCGGTGCCCTTCTTCGCCAAACCCATCGCCCGCATGCTCGCGCGCGGTGCGCAGAAGGCGTTCGTCGACCCGCAGCTCAAGCTCCATCTCGACTACCTCGAAGACGAAATCGGCAAGACCGGCTGGTTCGCCGGCGACGAATTCACCGCCGCCGACGTCCAGATGAGCTTCCCCCTTGAGGCGGCGGCAAGCCGCGCCGCCCTGGATGCCTCGCGGCCGACACTGCACGCATTCCTGGAGCGCATCCACGCCCGGCCCGCGTACCGCGCGGCCCTGGAGCGTGGCGGCGACTACGACCTCGTACCGAAGCCGCCACGCTGAATCGAGGCTCAATTGCGCCACCACTGTTTACGCCTCCCTCACGACACGGCCTGCAAAGTCGGCAGCCTGTAGAACCAAGCGAGGGAGTCATCCGATGAGCAGAAATCGCGAGTTCGCGCGCCATGTCGAGAGCGCCGTCAACGGAGTCTCCGGCCGCGTCCGTCACTACGCCGACGAAGCCGCGGGAGCGGGCAGCGACCTTCTCGACCGCAGCCGCCGCATCACCGGAAAGTTGGCCCGCCGGGCGAACGATCAGCGCATCCGTTACATGGCCGAGGATCTGGCCGACGAGGCCACCTATCAGTATCGGAAACTGCGCCGCCGCGTTCAGCGCCATCCGGGCGTCACCATCGGCATCGCCGCTGCCGCCATCGGAACCTTCCTGCTGATCCGCCACGCGCTTCGCGACGACGATTGATACCTGTCTGCCTGCGCAGGGCGGTAGGGGCCGGGAGCGATCCCGGCCTTTTTTTTGTTCTTCGCGTATTTCCGGGGGCGTGGCGTGACTGCGTATATGGGGTCGGTATGGGGCTCGCTTCGTAGGGTGGGCTCGCCTTTTCGGCCTCGCATCGGCGCCTGTGTCGTTGTCTGGGAGCCAGTACCCGTTCCCCTCGCCGCGAAGGCTTACGTCGTTCCTTGCGAAAGGAGAGCCGCTGCGCGGCTCAATGTCTTATGGCTTCGTCGCGGCGGACCCGGGCGTCCGGGCGGGGGTCTTCGACTCGGCCTCCGTGCCTCGGCGAAGACGGCCGGCCGTCCAGGCCGGCCCCCTTCGGGCCTCTTCCGCCCGGCCACCCTCGACTCCAGACATCGCGGCGAGGGGAACGGGTACTGGCAGCGGACGGTGCGGGTTGGTGTTCGGAGAGCCGAAGCAGGAGCCGATGGTTGCTCCCGCATCTTGCCGACGGAGGCGCTGGGTGCCTGCCTTCGCAGGCACGACGGTAGGTGGGGCGCTGCGAGACTGTCGCATCGTGCTCTTGTGGGAACCACTTCGCTTTGTGTGGGAGCCGCTTCAGCGGCGATGGGTGCTCGCGACAAGCTTGCCCGCTGCCGCGGGATCGCCGGCATAGCCGGCTCCCACAGAGAGCATTGGGCAATTGTATTTCTTGGGAACCGAGGCCAGGGTTGTCTCGCCGCCATGGCGGCTCCTACAGAAGAGCGCGCGCCCCCGGCTTCCCCAGCCCCACACCGTCGTGCCTGCGAAAGCAGGCACCCAACGACTCCAGTGCGGACGGTCGCCGTAGACCGAACATAACGACGT
Organism: Luteibacter sp. SG786; assembly: GCF_011759605.1. Classification (GTDB taxonomy): domain Bacteria; phylum Pseudomonadota; class Gammaproteobacteria; order Xanthomonadales; family Rhodanobacteraceae; genus Luteibacter. The sequence goes on along the minus strand of NZ_JAAOYX010000003.1, from coordinate 271,979 downwards.
CACGCCACGCGCCGCACACCACACCGCCGCACCGTCCGATGCCGGCAGCCGTCGCCCTCGCCGCGATGTCTGGAGTCGAGGGCGGCCGGGCGGAAAAGGCCTGTCAGGGGGCGGGCCAGGACGGCCCGCCGTCTTCGCCGAGGCAGGAAGCCGAGTCGAAGACCCCGCCCGGACGCCCGGGTCCGCCGCGGCGCAAGCCATAAGACACTAGCCGCGCAGCGGCTCTCCTTTCGCAAGGAACGACGTAAGTCGTCGCGGCGAGGGCAACGGCTGCCGGCTTTCAGGCAACGGAGCAGGCGCCGATGCGAGGCCGAAGGCGAGCCCACCCTACGAAGCGAAAACCAACAGCACCAAGTAGCGAAGCCGCAGCCCCCCGGAAATGCGCGAAGACCCTTTTTTTGGCCCCCTCAGGGCGCCGGCAATCCGTGCCTACTGCACCGGGTGTTGCTCGACCACCTTGTCGACGTGCCAGCTCACGCGCGAGGCGTCCTGAGGCGAGCTTCCCTTGGCGTGTACCTCGGTGATCTTCAGCAGGTACTCGTTGCCCGCCTTCCAGTCGAAACCTTCCACCGGCACGTAGGTCGGCTGCCAGGGATCGGTGGGCTGCTCCCGGTATTGCAGGCAGTCGGTCTTCAGCACGCCATGGCTGCACGGCACCTTGTCGCCGGCGATGTAGAGCAACCGCGAGCGCGAGCCGTGATCCGGCGGGTTGGTGGCGCAGGCGGCCAGGGCGGCGGCGGTGCAGGCGATGGCGATCAGGCGCATGGCAAGGTCCGGTTCGGTGATGCGTGGAGGGATAGCACCTGGCCCATCGACGACGCGTGACGCGAAAACGACGAAGGCCGGGATACCCGGCCTTCGCGATATTACAGGGGCTTGCTGTCAGACCGTCATGGGATTCGGCTTGTTCATGTCCAGCTTGTATTCCTTGATAGCCCGGCTGACATCCTTGGCGTTGACCTTGCCGTCCTTCGCCAGCGCCGCCAGCGCGGCATGAGCGATCCAGTAACGGTCCACCTCGAAGTGGCTGCGCAGGTTGGCGCGGGTATCGCTGCGGCCATAGCCGTCCGTACCCAACACCGTGTAACGCATGCCGTCCGGCATGAAGGCACGGATCTGGTCCGCGAACTCGCGCACGTAGTCCGTGGCGGCCACGGCCGGCCCCTGGCGATCCGCCAGCAGCCCGGTGACATACGGCACACGCTGTTCGGCTTCCGGATGCAGGCGGTTCCAACGCTCGGCGTCGAAACCTTCGCGGCGCACTTCCGTGAAGCTCGGCACCGACCAGATGTCGGACGTGACGCCGAAATCCTTCTCGAGCAGTTCGGCGGCGGCGATCACTTCGCGAAGGATCGTGCCCGAACCCATGAGCTGCACGCGCGGCTCGTTCTTCTTGGCCTTGCCGCCGTCCTTGAACAGGTACATGCCCTTGACGATGCCCTCTTCGCTGCCCTTCGGCAGATCGGGGTGGGCATAGTTCTCGTTCATCACCGTGATGTAGTAGTAGACGTCTTCCTGCTCCTGCATCATGCGGCGCGTGCCGTCCTGCAGGATGACCGCCAGCTCGTAGGAGAAGGTGGGGTCGTACGAGACGACGTTGGGGATCGCGCCCGACAGCAGGTGCGAATGGCCGTCCTCGTGCTGCAGGCCTTCACCGTTCAGCGTGGTGCGACCCGACGTTCCGCCGATGAGGAAGCCGCGCGCGCGCATGTCGCCCGCCGCCCAACAGAGGTCGCCGATGCGCTGGAAGCCGAACATCGAGTAGTAGATGAAGAACGGCAGCATCGGCACGTTGCTGACGCTGTAGCTGGTGCCCGCCGCGATCCACGCGCTCATGCCGCCGGCTTCGCTGATGCCTTCCTGCAGCACCTGGCCCTTCTGGTCTTCGCGGTAGTACAGCAGCTGGTCGGCGTCCTGCGGACGGTACTTCTGCCCGAACGGCGCGTAGATGCCGATCTGGCGGAACATGCCTTCCATGCCGAAGGTGCGGGCCTCATCGGCCACGATCGGCACGAGACGCGGGCCGAGCTCCTTGTCGCGGAGCATGAGGTTCATCCCGCGCACGAGGGCCATGGTGGTGGAGATCTCGCGGTCGCCCGTGCCCTTCGTGATCTGCTCGAATGCTTCGAGCGGCGGCGCCTTGAACGACTGGTCGGCCTTGCGGCGGCGCTGCGGCAGCGAACCGCCGAGCGCGCGGCGGCGCTCGAGCATGTACTGCACTTCCTCCGAGTCCTTGCCCGGGTGGTAGTACGGCACTTCGTCGAGCTTGTCGTCCGGCACCGGGATGTTGAAGCGGTCGCGGAAGGCGCGCACCGCGTCCGCGTCCATCTTCTTCTGGTTGTGCGCGGGGTTCTGCGACTCGCCCGCGGCGCCCATGCCGTAACCCTTCACCGTCTTGGCGAGGATCACGGTGGGCATGCCCTTGGTGTTAACGGCCGCGTGGTAGGCGGCGTACACCTTGTGCGGATCGTGTCCGCCACGGTTCAGGCGCCAGATGTCGTCGTCGGACATGTTGGCGACCAGCGCGGCCGTCTCGGGATACTTGCCGAAGAACTTCTCGCGCGTGTACGCGCCGCCGAAGGCCTTGCATGCCTGGTACTCGCCGTCGACGGTTTCCATCATCAGCTGGCGCAGCTTGCCGGTGGTGTCGCGGGCGAGGAGCGGGTCCCAGTAGCTGCCCCAGATGACCTTGATCGCGTTCCAGCCGGCACCGCGGAACACGCCCTCGAGTTCCTGGATGATCTTGCCGTTGCCGCGCACCGGACCGTCGAGGCGCTGCAGGTTGCAGTTGATGACGAAGATGAGGTTGTCGAGTCCCTCGCGGCCCGCCAGCGAGATGGCGCCCAGCGATTCCGGCTCGTCCGACTCGCCGTCGCCCATGAAGCACCAGATCTTGCGATCGGTCTTCGGCATCAGGCCGCGGTGCTCGAGGTACTTCCAGAACTGTGCCTGGTAGATCGCCTGGATCGGACCGAGGCCCATGGAGACCGTGGGCACCTGCCAGTAGTCCGGCATGAGGTAGGGGTGCGGATAGGACGACAGACCGCGGCCCTTGCCCGCCACTTCCATGCGGAAGAGGTCCATCTGGTCTTCGCTCAGGCGTCCTTCCAGGAACGAGCGCGCGTACACGCCCGGCGCCGAATGGCCCTGGTGGAACACCAGGTCGCCCGGGTGGTCGGCGCTTGGCGCGCGCCAGAAGTGGTTGAAGCCCACGTCGTACAAAGTGGCCGACGAGGCGAAGCTGGAGATGTGGCCGCCGAGGTCGCCGGGCTTGCGGTTGGCGCGCACGACGGTGGCCAGGGCATTCCAGCGGATGAGCGAGCGGATGCGCCATTCGATCGCGGCATCGCCAGGGCTGCGCGCTTCCATGTGCGGCTGGATGGTGTTCACGTATTCCGTGGTCGGGTCGAACGGCAGATAACCGCCGGCGCGACGGGTGGAATCCACCATGCGCTCGAGCAGGAAATGCGCGCGCTCGGTACCGTCGTGATTGATGACGGCATTGAGCGACTCCACCCATTCACGGGTTTCGGTGGGGTCGAGGTCCTGGTTCAGGATATCGTCGATCTGGTCCATGGATGCTCCGCTCGCGCGTGACGCGCGCTCATGGGGACTAAGAGAGGCCGCTGGGGTGGCGGGAAAACCTTTTCATGATAGCGCAAGGCTTCGGGATACGCGGCAGTATGTAGGTTTGGATCGTGTTAAATGCCGGCCGGACGCCTTAATGGGTAGGAGCGCGCCGTGCGCGCGACATGTTTTCGCTCCAGTTCCCAGGCTGGCGCGCCAGCTCCCGGGCTAGGCCCCAAAACATGTCGCGCGCAGGGCGCGCTCATACGGAATTTACGACCGATCAATCAGTTACGACGTTACGCGGCTTCCCAGCCCGGATCTGCGCCTCGACGCAGGCCACGGAGGTCATGTTCACCACCCGGCGCACGGTGGCCTGGGGCGTGAGGATATGGGCCGGCTTGGCCACGCCCATCAGGATGGGGCCGATGACCACCCCGTCGCAGAGCACGCGGATCATGTTGTAGGTGGTATTGGCGGCGTCCAGGTTCGGGAAGACGAACACGTTGGCCTTACCCTCCAGACGCGAGTTCGGGAAGATCCGCTCGCGCAGTTCCGAAGTCAGCGCCACGTCGGCCTGCATTTCGCCCTCGACCTCCAGGCGCGGCGCGCGCTCCCGGATCAGGCTCAGGGCCTCGCGCATCTTCTTCGCGTTGCGGGTCTCCCGGCTGCCGAAATTGGAATTCGACAGCAGTGCGATCTTCGGCTGGATACCGAACAGCTTCAGGCGGATGGCGGCCTGCAACGTGGCCTCGGCGATCTCGGCCGCGGTCGGGTCTTCCTGCACGTAGGTGTCGAGGAAGAAGAACGTGCCCTTCTCGGTGGCCACGGCCGCCATGGCCGACGCCTCGGTAACGCCTTCGTCGAGACCGATGATGTCGCGGATGTAGTCGAGCTTGCTCTGGTAGGTGCCCACCAGGCCGCAGATCATCGCGTCGGCCTCGCCGCGCTCCACCATCAGCGCGGCGATGACGGACGGACGGGAACGCACCACGGCCTTCGCAGAGGCGGGCGTGACGCCTCGGCGCTCCATGATCGAGTGGTAAAGCCGCCAGTACGCCTCGAAGCGCGGATCGGAGTGGATGTTGCACATCTCGAAGTCGATGCCGGGCTTCAGGCGCAGGCCCGCGCGTGCAATGCGCTTCTCGATGACGTCCGGCCGGCCGACGAGGATGGGCCGCGCCAGCCCTTCGTCGACCACCGTCTGCACGGCACGCAGGACGGTCTCTTCCTCGCCTTCCGCGTACACCACCCGCTTCGGATCGGCTTTCGCGCGATCGAAGACCGGCTTCATCAGCAGCCCCGTGCGGAACACGAAGCTGGTCAGCTTTTCGATGTAGGCCGGGAAATCGGTGATGGGGCGCTCGGCCACGCCGGAATCCATGGCCGCCTGGGCGATGGCCGGGGGCAGCTGGATGAGGAGGCGCGGATCGAACGGCTGCGGAATGAGGTAGTCGGCGCCGAAACTCGGCGGCTTCGTGCCATAGGCACGTGCGCTCACATCGGAGGATTCGCGGCGGGCCAGTTCGGCAATGGCCTTCACGCAGGCCACCTTCATGGCCTCGTTGATCACCGTGGCGCCGACGTCCAGCGCGCCGCGGAACAGATAAGGGAAGCAGAGCGCGTTGTTCACCTGGTTCGGATAATCCGACCGGCCCGTCGCCATGATGCAGTCCGGGCGCACCGCCTTCGCGTCTTCGGGAAGGATCTCGGGGTTCGGATTCGCCAGCGCGAAGATGATGGGACGATCCGCCATCGTCGCGACCATTTCCGGTTTCAGGATGCCGCCGGCCGACAGCCCCAGGAAGATGTCCGCGCCCTCGACGATCTCCGCCAGCGTGCGCTTGTCGGTTTCGCGTGCGTAGCGCTGCTTGTCGGGATCGAGGTCGGTGCGACCGGTGTGCAACACGCCGTCGCGGTCGAACGCGAGGATGTTTTCCTTGCGCATGCCCAGCGTTACCAGCATGTCGACGCACGAGATGCCCGCCGCGCCCATGCCGGTGGTGGCCAGCTTCACGTCTTCGATCTTCTTGCCTGTCACCAGCAGCGCATTGAGCACGGCTGCGCCGACGATGATCGCGGTACCGTGCTGGTCGTCGTGGAAGACCGGGATCTTCATCCGCTCGCGCAGCTTGCGCTCGACCACGAAACACTCGGGCGCCTTGATGTCCTCGAGGTTGATGCCGCCGAAGGTGGGCTCCAGGCTGGCGATGATGTCGACCAGCTTGTCCGGATCGGTCTCGTCGATCTCGATGTCGAACACGTCGATGCCGGCGAACTTCTGGAAGAGGACGCCCTTGCCCTCCATCACGGGCTTGCCCGCCAGCGCACCGATGTTGCCCAGGCCCAGGACGGCCGTGCCGTTCGAGATCACTGCGACGAGGTTGGAACGCGCCGTCAACTCGGCAGCCTGTTTCGGGTCCGCCACGATCGCGTCGCACGCCGCGGCGACACCTGGCGAATAGGCCAGCGACAGGTCGCGCTGCGTGAGCAGCGAGGTCGTCGGCGTGACCTTGATCTTGCCCGGGCGCGGAAGGCGGTGATATTCGAGAGCGGCTTGCCTCAGTTCCTCGGAAATGGCCATGGGATCCTGTGGGACGTAACGGGTCGGAAGGGTGCATGCGCCCATGGGGCCGCGGTGCAAGCGGGAATGGTATCACCGGCAAGCTTGGCTGCCGCTGTCGGCACTGTGTGGCAATGCGACATGCAGTGATATGGACGCCGACATGACAACGCGATGCACGCCTACCGCGTGCGCCGTGCGGGTGCGTACGTTCCCGACGCGAGGCTACGAATCCACCTACAGATTTTGCCGGTTCTGAGGGGGTTTCATGCATTTTGCCCGGCATGACGCCGGGCGCTCCCCCTCCCTCAGGAAAGGATTCGACATGCCCGCGCGTCATCCGATCATCTATGCCCTATCGGGCCTTCTCGTACTCGTGTCGTCGGCCGTCCGGGCGGACGAGCCTCTCTGGCGCGACGCGCCCAAGGTGCAGCAACGCCCTTCCGCCCGCCTCGCGCCCGACCTGCGGGCGTCCGCCCGCCGGGTGATCCTCGACCGCGGTGCCTTCGCGAAAACGATGCGGCGCATGGGAAATTCCACCTCCTCCCTGGAACTGCCGCTGCCGGGTGGCGGCAGCAGCACCTTCACGCTGCGGCCATCCGGGGTGATTCCGCCAGGCCTCGCCTCGCGTTACCCCGAACTGAAGAGCATGCGTGGCGAGGACGCCCGCGGACGCCGCGTTCGCGTGGACATGGGGCCGGACGGCATCGGCGCCGCCGTCAGCGATCCCGCCGGCGACTGGTTCGTCCGCCCGGAAGCGCCCACCGATCCTGGCGTAGCTTCCGCCGACCGGTATCACGAGATAGTGCGGCGATCGGCCGGCCGCAAGAGAGCCCATGCCGAAAACATGGAAGGTATGGCGGCCACCGGCACGAACGAGCCTTCGCGTCCACGGATGGACACAGGGGTGTATCGCACGTTCCGTATCGCCATGACCGCCACGCCGTCCTACACGAAAAGCCACGGCGGAACGCGGGCCCAGGCCCTGCAGGGCATCGTGACGGCGGTCAACCGCATCAACCGCATATACGAGCGGGACTTCGGTGTGCACCTCGTGCTGGCCGAAGACAACGACAAACTGGTGTTCACGCCGAACCACACGGATCCGTTCGTCGACTTAGATCCCAACGACGAGTCATACGACAGGGAAATGGCCCTGCGGAACGTGGAAGTCGTCGCGCGAACCCTGGGCGAGGATGCGTTCGACGTGGGCCATCTGCTGGATGCACGGCGTGACAGCGGCATCGTCGGATCGGTCGGCACCACCTGCACGCGTTGGACGGGCAAGTCGGAGGATCGTGAGCTGGCCAAGGCCGCTGGCATGACCGGCAGTGCAAAGCCCTTCGGCGACCCCTTCCATGTCGATTTCATCGCCCACGAACTCGGGCACCAGTTCGGCGCATCGCACACATTCAATGGCTGTACGCGCAATCAGTGGGCAGCGGGAACGGCGCTCGAGCCCGGAAGCGGCTCTACCGTGATGGGATACGCAGGGCTGTGTGGCGCATATGACCTGCAAAGCCAGTCGGACGACTATTTCCATGGCGTGAGCATCGAAGAGGTGGGGGCATGGCTGGCCGGCCCGGGCGGCGCATGCGCCCCCACCGAGCCCGCCCGCGTTCGTACGCCGTGGCTCGACACGGAAGGATGGCAGCGCCCGATGACGGTTCCGGCCCGCACGGCGTTCCAGTTGGCCGGCATCGCGCAATTCGCGGAACCCGACGCGCAGCTCAGCTACACGTTCGAACAGATGGATCTCGGCGATTTCCAGTTCGACACGACCCTCGCCGATCGCGGCACGGGGCCCCTCTTTCGCTCCCGCAAGCCCAATGCCGATGGCACACAGACCTTCCCCGCCATGGCGGTGCTGCTGGGCATCGAGCCGGCCGACCGAGGCGACACCCTGCCGACAAGCGATCGCCGACTGCGTTTCCGCATGACGGTTCGCGACGAGCGCCAGGGCCTGCGATCGCCCGCCGTCTATGCCGACCGCACGGTAAGGGTGGTGGATACGGGCCGGGCTTTCGCGATCACGGCGCCGGCACAGTCGGCCACCCTTCGGCGCGGCAACCGGCGGATCGTGCGCTGGGATACCGCGGATACGGTGAAGGCCCCCATCGCCTGCCCGTCGGTGCGCATCGACCTGTCGGTGGACGGAGGTTCCACCTTCCTGGAGACGCCGCTGGCGCGGCAGGTACCGAACGAAGGCCAGGCCAGGGTGCAGATACCCGCTGATGTTGCCGCATCGACCGATGCGAGAGTCCGCGTCGCCTGTGCCGATGGTCGCTTTTTCGCCCTCTCGCCGCGGATACAGGTGCGTTAGGGATGGTCAGAGGCCGAGGGAAATTTCCTCGGCCTCGACGCCCGCCATGTGGATATGGTTCACGAACAGCGAGAAGGCCAGTTTCCCGGCCAGGCCGTGCACGTGCTGCATCCACGGCGGCAGGTAGCGCGGCAACACGATGTCGCCGCTTTCGAAGTGCGGTTCGAGGCTCATCACGTCGTGCAGCGCCAGCTTTCCCGCGAACAGGTTGCGCAGCAGGTCGAGCCGGCGTTGGCGCAGCGCCCAACGGAAGAACGTGTGCACCGCCAGCAGGCCGCTCAAGTACACGTTGTCCTTGGCGAAAGCCGAGCCACCCGTGAGCGGCACGCCCCGGAACACGCGCTGCGCCGAGTGGAAGCTGTCGGCCACGTTCTGTCCGCAGTCGCGGAAATAACGGAACACGTCCACGAAATCGGCGCCGTTGAGCGCCATGTCGATGGCGAGGATGCGCAGACTGATGCGCTTCAGCCGCGAAATATCGATGGCGCCGGACATCAGTTCGGCGAACACGGCCAGGCCTTCCTGCGTTGCCGTGACGCGCGGCGACGTACGCGCCAGCGAGGCCAGGACCGGCTGCTCGCGGCCATTCAATGCCGTGAGCGAGTGCACGAACGCTTCGTGCGCCAGCAACTGGTGACGGTCGTATTCGGTGAAGCGCACGCCACCCCGCAGGCGGATGCGGGTGGCGCCGGCGGCAGCCTTCGCCGTGAGTTCGGGGTCCACCTGGACCGAAATGGTGCCGGGTGCGAAGAAAGCGTCCAGCCGCTCGCTCATGTCGCGGCGGAGTTCCTCCGCGGGAATGCTGCCGGTCGCGTCCTCCGTTTCCAGGTCCGCGCCCAGTTCGTCGGCGAGGTCGACGAAATATCGCGCCGCGTCGAGGTTGCTGCGATTGCTGCCCGGGATGGCGTCGCCGGGCTTGCCGTATAGCTGCACCGACGTCTCGGTGACCCGGTCCGTACCGGCCCCATGCAGCATGTCCGCCGCGATGCGCCACGATTCGGCCGTGCGCCTCAGGTAGTCCGCAATCGGGTGGTCTTCGTCGACCTCCGCTTCGATGGCCTCCAGCTCCGCCTTCGTCTGATCCAGCACCGGGGGGTGATAGCAGATATCGGGAATCGACACGCGGCCCGCGCCGAATTCTTCGATCAGCCGCTCTTCCACGGACGCCGGCCACGACACGGTGGGCAGGATACGGATGGTGCCGGCCGCGGCCAGGAGGCGCTGGTCGAGCGCCGCGTAGCGCCGCATCTCGGGGGAAAGGTTCAACGAAGGGGCGGTCGCATGCATGGTTGGCGATTATAGGCCCTGCCCGGCGTCTGCCTTCGCGCGGCCCTACCGCGAGGAAATGTACTTCTCGCGACGGATATGCTGCACGGCCAACCCATGTTCCTTCAGTGCCGAGAACGCAGCGTCCACCATGTTCGGATTGCCGCAGAGATAGGCGATGTCTCCCTCGGGGTTCGGCTCCAGCTCGGCGAGCATGTCCTGCACGTAGCCCAGACGGTCGTGGGGACGCGGATGGGGGCGGGCACCGCGGGACAGGCAGGGATGGAAGGTGAATCCTTCATGCGCGCGCGCGAAGGCTTCGAACTCCTCGCCGTACAGCAGCTCGCCCTCGTTCCTTGCGCCATACAGCAGCACGAAGCGGCAGCCGCGCGAGGCCATCAGCGCTTCGATCTGCGGCAGCATGGCCCGGTAGGGGGTAACGCCGGTCCCGGTGGCGATAAGGATGTACCGGCTGTTGGTATCGCCGTCCATGAGACAGAAGCGGCCGTAGGGCCCGCTGGCATCGATGGTGCCCCCATGCTCGAGGCCACCCAGGAGGGCCGTGGCCGCGCCGCCGTCCACGTAGCTCACGGCGATCTCGATCCGCTGCACCGGACTGCTGCCGTCGCCGACCGTGCCCACGGAATAGCTGCGCTTGGTGGCCTTCCCATCGTCATAATGGAAGTGCACCTGCAGGAACTGGCCCGGCACGAAGGCCAGTGCCTGGCCGTCGACCCGCTCGAAAGACAGGTGGCGAACCGTCGGGGCAAGCATGAAGCTGTCGACGAGGCGCAACTGGAACTGTTCGGCCATGGAAAGTCTCTGTTGACGCCGGGGAACGAAAGCCGCCCGGCAAAGCCCGGTATAATAGGCGGCTTGTCATTTCGGCGCAGCCCATGACCACTCCCGCTTTGCACGTCAACGATTTACGGAAGACCTACGGAAACGGCGTGGAGGCCCTGAAGGGCGTCTCCCTCACCGTCCAGCCGGGGGATTTCTTCGCCCTGCTCGGCCCCAACGGCGCCGGCAAGTCCACCCTCATCGGCATCCTTTCTTCCCTCGTGAACGCCTCGTCGGGCGACGCCGAGGTGTTCGGCGTGTCGATCCACAAGCATCGCAGCGAAGCGATGCGTCTGATCGGCCTGGTTCCCCAGGAGATCAACTTCAACCAGTTCGAAAAACCTTTCGACATCTGCGTGAACCAGGCCGGCTTCTACGGCATCGGCCGGGCCGAGGCCTCGGAGCGCGCGGAGCGGTACCTGAAGGAGCTTCGCCTCTGGGAGAAGGCGCACCACCAGGCACGCATGCTGTCCGGCGGCATGAAGCGGCGCCTGATGATCGCCCGCGCCATGATGAACGAGCCCAAGCTCCTGATCCTCGACGAACCGACCGCCGGTGTCGACATCGAGATCCGCCGGTCGATGTGGCAGTTCGTCAGCGGCATCAACGCCGCCGGCACCACGGTGATCCTCACCACGCATTACCTCGAGGAAGCCGAGCAGCTCTGCCGCAACATCGCCATCATCGACCAGGGCCGCATCGTGAAGAACACCACGATGAAGAGCCTGCTCGCCACGCTGGATGTCGAGACCTTCGTGCTCGACGTGTCGAGTGTGCCCGACGCCCTGCCCTCCCTTCCGGGCGTCACGCTGCGCAAGCTCGACGACCACACCATCGAAGCCGAAATGTCCCGGGCCCACGATCTCAACTCCCTGTTCGCCGCGCTTTCCGGGCACGGCATCACCGTCACGTCCATGCGCAACAAGGCCAACCGCCTCGAGGAACTGTTCGTCCGGCTGGTCGAGCACGGCCGGGAGAACGCGGCATGAGCGGCGCCACGAACCTTGTCGCCCTGGGCACCATCGTCCGCCGCGAGATCATGCGCATCCTGCGCATCTGGACGCAGACGCTGATCCCGCCCGCCATCACGATGACGCTGTACTTCGTGATCTTCGGAAAGCTCATCGGCAGCCGCATCGGCACGATGCACGGCTTCACCTACATGCAGTACATCGTGCCGGGCCTGGTCATGATGAGCATCATCACGAACAGCTACGGCAACATCTCCTCGTCGTTCTTCGGAGCCAAGTTCGGCCGCTTCGTCGAGGAAATGCTGGTTTCGCCCATGCCCAACTGGGTCATCCTGCTCGGCTACGTCACCGGTGCCGTGGTGCGCGGCGTGATCGTTGGCGCCCTGGTGCTCGTCATCGCGCTGTTCTTCACCGACCTGCACGTGGCGCACCCGCTCATCACGTTCCTCTCGGTGGTGCTCGGCGCCTCGGTCTTCTCCCTGGCAGGCTTCGTCAATGCGGTCTTCGCGAAGAAATTCGACGATATCGCCCTGGTGCCGACCTTCGTGCTCACCCCGCTCACCTATCTCGGCGGCGTGTTCTATTCGGTAGACCTGCTGGGCGAGCCCTGGCACACCATTTCGCTCGCCAACCCCATCCTCTACATGGTGAACGCCTTCCGCTTCGGCGTGCTCGGTGTGAGCGACGTACCCATCGTCACGGCATTCGTGGTGATGCTGGTGTTCGTGGTCGGACTGGCGGCAGTGGCCCTGCGCCTGCTCACCCGCGGCGTCGGCCTGCGTTCCTGATCCGGCGGCCGGGTTCATGCGGGTCAACAAGTACATCAGCGAAGCCGGCCTCTGTTCGCGTCGCGAGGCCGACGAACTGCTCGTCGCCGGCCGCGTGACCATCAACGACGAGGTCGTCGGCATGGGGGCCAAGGCCCTCGAAGGCGACGTCGTCAAGGTCGACGGCGAGGTCGTGGTCGCCCGCACGCTGATCGCCAGCCCCGCCAAGAGCCGCGGCGTCTATATCGCCCTCAACAAGCCGGTGGGCATCACCTGCACCACGGACACCACGGTGGACGGCAACATCGTCGACTTCGTGGACCACCCGCAGCGCATCTTTCCCATCGGCCGCCTCGACAAGGATTCCGAGGGCCTGATCCTGCTGACGAGCAACGGCGACATCGTCAACGAGATCCTCCGGGCGGAGAACCACCACGAGAAGGAATACCTCGTGGCGGTCAACAAGCCGGTCACCGAGGAATTTCTCGCCGGCATGGCACGAGGTGTCCGGGTGCATGGGCAGATGACCCGCCCCTGCAAGGTACGGCGCATCGCGAAGTACGGCTTCTCCATCATTCTTACCCAGGGCCTCAACCGGCAGATCCGCCTCATGGCGGCGGCGTTCGGTTACCGGGTCACGCAGCTGCGGCGCGTGCGCATCATCAATGTGAAGCTCGGCCATCTAAAACCCGGGCAGTGGCGCAACCTCACTGAAGCGGAGTTGCGAGGCCTGCTGCCGGAGCGCCAGATCTGGTAGGCACGCCCGCGCCACTCTGCCAATGATCCATCCGGCGTTCTGGCGAATTCGCTTACACCAATGCGATCCCATACCTCGCCGGATGACGGAGTAATCCGACAGCCGCATCGCGTGACATCCCTTCTAATGTCGCTTCGGCGCGACACCCCGGCGCGCCATGACCCAAGGAGGGAACGTGGCACAGAACGTGTGGTTGGCAGCCGTGTCCATCGCATTCCTCGCGCTCTCACCCTGTACGAATGCCAGTGATGCCGCCGACGGCGTCGACGTGGCCAAGGTGCTGCTGGCGACGCGAGCCGACACCTCGGCCGGCACGACGATCGACGGTTCGCTGGCGGCGTGGCGGGAGCAGCTTTCGCCAAGGGCGGGCGAGCCCTATGGCCCGCCCGTGGACAAGCCGGCGTTCGCGAGCGAAGAGTACTGGCTGAAGATGCTTGCATCACTGCCAACGATGAAAGCGCACGGGGCCGAACAGCAAGCGATACGCGCCCTGCAGTGGGACCTGGGCACGACCAAGGCACGCCCAGGGAAGGACATTCCGCACGAGGCAATGGAGAGGGTCGACCTTTCGCGTCTGTACCCGCAACACCAGGACCCCCTGGTAGTGGCCGGCATCGCGAAAGCGGGTGTGGATGCGGATATCTTCAGCGCAGCGCTTGCCGTCACCACCGACGATCATTCGACCGTCGCGGCAAACTACGCGGTGGCCGCCCAGATCATTCGCGACCGCGCGCGCGCGTACCCCCGTGAAGCCTGGCCGCGCATGGGCATCCGGGCCGGGATCGTCGACCGTCTCGTCGCATCGGCGATCCCGGAAGACTTCGCCGATCCCGACCGCCGCTACCTGTCGCTTCTTGTCGAGCAGGAAGCGCGGACACGTCGAGTCGGCCTGCGAAACCAGTACGGGCTGCGCGCGCTACCCACGCCCTATCGGGTCGCCCGCCTCGCCGCCGCGTACCGGGACGGCCAGGGATACGCCCTTGCCAGCACGTTCCCATGCGGACCCGATGGCTCCCATCAGCCCGGCGCCGGCACACAGGCGCCGGGCGACCATCGCCCACTGTGCTTCGCCGATGCCAGCGACAACGCGGTGTACCGCTGGTACGCCGACGAGATGTGGAACCAGGCCCACCCGGCGTGGAAGGCCAGCGGCGAGCACACATGGATCGCCCTGATGTTCTTCGCGCTCAGCGAGGTGCTGTTTGGCGTGGACATCGTTCCGTCGCCGTATTTCGTCGAGAGGGAGATCGCCGCCGAGCTCGTGGACGAAGGACTGGTCGCCGAAGTGAAGGGCGACGCCGCGGCGGAATACGAATCGTTACTTACCTGCCGCATCCCATGACCAGACATCGCAGCCAGATCGCCCACTTTGCGCGGCGTACGCTCCTTCTTCTCGCCATGGCGGGGACGTCCGCCGCCGCCCTCGCGCAGGAAGTCGAATACATCCCTGTCGACGACGCCGATAGCGCCGTCGTCGCCGAGCTGTCCGACACGTTCACCCGCTACGCCTACAGCGTCGACCGCTGGTTGAAACTGGAATCGCCGAAAGAACCGTATCTTACGCAACGCAATGTGTTTTCGAGTTTCGAAAGCGGCTTCAAACGGGCGACGGTGGCTCGTCTCGAATACACCTTCCCCATCGAAGGCGGCACGGAGACCCGCGTCTACCACGCCATGTCGGGCGTCGAACCCGACGAGGCCTTCGCGCGATTGCTCTCCGCGAAAGACGGCGTATCGCTGAAGCCGTTATCGTCCGTGGCAGACCAGTTCCGGAACACCCGATGGGACGTGCGCGCACGCAGCGTGGACGAGGCGGAATCCGAGCTGCACGCCGCCGAGACGGCGGACGGACTGGATCATTCCGCCGATGCCGAACTCAAGGCCTTCCGGACACTGGAGCGCGAACTGAAAGAGGGCAAGGTCGCCGCCGGGGGCCAGCTTCGCGTCAGGGTGTCGAAGATTCCCTGCGAATCCTGCCGAAAAGTCTTCGCCAAGTTCACCGACCGCTTCGGCATGTCCGCGGAGATCGCCTACACCGAGGAGGGAAGCGAGGCATACGCCGCCTTCGACGAGCGCCGCAAGGCGGTGTTCCGCACAGTGCGGAACAACCGCGCGGGCGTCCGGCCCTTGCGACCGCTCGAGGGAAACCTTCCACCCGAGCGCCTGCCCGTGTGCGACTAACCGGCCGGCGCCCCGCGCATTCGAACGCCAGACTGGCGACACCCCGCCCCCCAAGGAGATCCACTCGACATGATGTCAATCCTCCGGCTTGCCGTGCTGGCATGCCTGATTCCCTTCCCCGCCTTGGCGTCCGAGACCCAGGACCCGGAGATCTACGCGGCTATCGTAAGCCATCGCATCGAGCACTCCGGCGCCGCCGAGGCCTTCAACGGCTCGACCCATGCCTTCCTCGACGATCTGCTGGTCACACCCGCGTCGCCGTTCTCGGATCTGAAAGCCGAGCCATCCATCGTCAGGTCTCCATGGTGGAAGACGATGAGCGACAAGCTGTTCCCGCAGGCCGATGATCCGGAGGCAAGGGCCTTGCGTGCCCTGCAGCTACAAACGGGCGTGACGAAGGCACGGCCTGGCGTCGACTACCCGGTCGAACCACACGTCGCTGCGCTCTATCGCGGAGCCTATCCGGCAGCGCAGGCCATCAAGGCCGGGGTCGACCCGGACATCTTCTGGCAGGCACGCATGCTCAATGGCAGCCAGTTCGCCGAGGCAGCCGGAGAGGCTGTGGCACTTCAGATCCTGCGCGATCAGATGAAGAGGAACGACACATCCGCTTATACGGCGATGGCTATTCGGCCGGAGGTGCTTGCGCGCTACATGAGCGCACACAACCCCGACTACGTCAGCGATGAGGATCGCCATTACTTGGGTGGGGTGCTACGAGGCGCATTGTCATCCCGGTTGCCGGCCTATGCTTCCGGCGGCCTACCGTCCGGACTTCCCACCATCTACCGCGTGGCCCGCATTGCGGCCGCCTATTCCGACGCCGCCGGCTACGCCAATGCTCCCACCTGCACGGCGGCCGACCTGCCCATTCCGGAACCAGGCATGCCCTTCTGCTTCGCGGCCGCAACCGATCGGTCCGTTCGCTCCTGGTACCACCGGGAAATCCTCTGGCAGGAGGTGAAACACCCGCAGGCGAAGCAGGCCACCGGGTTCGAGAAGCTGGTGCAGTTGCTCTCTCCCGCGTTGTTCCTGTTCGACGGAATTGCACTGCTCGAGCTTGCCGAGGAGGCGATTGCGTCGGAACTTCTTGCCGATGAAGCCATTGTCGAAGAGGAAGCCGCGCTGACCGCCGAGCGCGCCGAAAACATTACCTGCAGGATCCGTTAATGAACCGCCATCTCCACACCCTGCGCGCGGCGTTGGCCGCCTTCCTCCTGCTGGCATGCACTTATGCCGCTGCCGGCGGAATCGAGTTCCTTCCTGGCGCCGCCAACACCAAGGGCATCCTCGAAGAGGAAGCCCGCTTCCACCTCTACGCGTTCCAGAACGCCTTGCAGCAGTCGAAACACGCCCCGTTCGTGAACGACGAAAACCTGATGAGAAAGTTGCGCGACCATTCGTTGAGGTCGACGGTCGCGCGAGTGGAATACAGGTATAACGGCGCCCGCGCACCGCGCGTTTATCACTCGCGCAGCGGTCGATCGATCGAGGGTACGCTGCGCTGGATCGCCGACTCCGGCAGCCCGACCGGAAGCGATTCCACAAGCGGTTCGGAAGGAAGCTGGGCCGTGGATATCGAGGAGGATGTGGCGGAACAGCGCTTCTATCCACGCCTTGGCGCCAACGAGGTTCGCGTTTCCGCTCGGCCGCAGGCCGGCAGCCGGTTTCGTCCTTCGGGGCGACATGGCCGTGATGCGGAATTCAAGGCTTTGCGCGAACTGGAGGCAGACCTGAACAAGGCGATCATTCCGCCCGGCGGCGAATTGGAAATCTTCGTCAGCCAGCCCCCGTGCGCCTCCTGCACCCAGGCCATCACCCAATTCGCCGATACGTACAAGCTGCGGAACACCGTGGTGCATCACCTGACGAGCACGAAGGACGTTCCGGCAGCCCGTTGGAGCCCGAGCCAAAAGGCTTACTCCGAATTCTTCACCGGCCGCAGAACGACGATCAACGGAACGCTTGTCACAGGAAAGGTGCGAGCCGCGAATCCCAGAGGGGAGAGTGAGGCACTTGGCCTGCTCGAGGAAGCGGAAGGCTTCCAGTCCGGACGACTGAAAGCTGCCAAATCCGCATGCGTACCGTGAGCAAGGGTGCCTGCATGGCCGCACTCGTGCTGGCGATGCCAGCCTCGTGCTACGCCACGCGCATCACCGGTATCGACGTGGTTTCGATCATGCAACGCGAGCGCATCGCACGGGTGGGACCGCAGTGGCCCGAGGGCTATGGCACCGCTGCGCTCATGCGCGACATCCTGGTGGACCCTGCTTCGCCGTATAGCGATACGAACCGTTCGCCGGCCTTCGCCAACGAACCCCACTGGCAGGCCACGCTCGACGCACTCGGCGACCGCGTGGCATCGGATCGCGATGCGCTGGAGGTCTTGTACTGGGACCTGGGCGTGACCAAGGCGCGCCCCGAGGGCGACTTGGCAGCCGGCACCATCAGGTATTTCAAGGACCCGTTCATCGCCGCCGGTGCGAGGAAGGCCGATGTGGACCCCGACATCTTCTGGCACATGCTCGATGTCACCGGGTACGCCCATTCCACCAAGGCGGCCTACTACGCGGTGGCCCTGCAGATTCTCCGTCGCCAGATGCAGGATATCGTTCCGGAAAGACGCGCGGCCCTGGGCGTTCACGCCGACGTTTTCGAGCGCGTCATGGCCGCGCGCCACGACGAGGAGGTTTCACCGCACGATCTTCGTTACCTGTCCGCCCTCGTGCAGCACCGCATGCTGCACTGGCGGCCGGGCAGCCGTGCCTCCACGGGCCTGCGGGAACTGCCCGTGGCCTATCGCATTGCGCGGATCGCGGCTGCCTACCGCGACGCCCGGGGATATCTCATAGGCCCACCCTGTCACGCCGACGGGTCTCCTGTGACGGGCACCGCCGGTACGGGTGTGGAAGGGGACCGACGTGACCTTTGCTTCGCAGGCGCCACGGATCGCGCCGTGCATCGATGGTATGTGGAAGAAGTTCGTTTCCAGGCGAGGCCCCGGCCGCGTCGCCCACCGGCACACGACTCCTTGTTTTCCGCTATCGCCCTGCTGGCCCTTCCACTGCTGGAGATGGCACCCGTATTGGAATTCGTGGAAGCCGTGGTGGCCGATGAACTGGTGGCTGCCGAATCCATCGAGGCCGAGGATGCCGCGGCGGCCGCCGATCGAGCCGACCTTGTTACCTGCCTCGCTCCGGAATGAACATGCATCGATTCTTCAGGTCCGTCCCGTTCTACCTGTTTGCCACGGTGTGCCAGCCGGCGAAGGCGGGGGCGGTGGTCTTCGACACCATCGGCCTCGACGAGGGCAATGCAGCGGCC
The DNA here is from genome assembly GCF_011759605.1 of Luteibacter sp. SG786. Lineage (GTDB taxonomy): Bacteria > Pseudomonadota > Gammaproteobacteria > Xanthomonadales > Rhodanobacteraceae > Luteibacter. The sequence goes on along the minus strand of NZ_JAAOYX010000003.1, from coordinate 253,420 downwards.
TTGCTTGAAGCCACCAGCCAGCGTTACGTCGACGCCATGCAAAAGCTGCTCTTCGAAAAGTACCGTGGCGAACATCGGGCCATACGGTGGGAGTTGCTCGAAACGTCCTTGAGCGACGCGAAGCTGGCCCGGTTCGAATATCGGTACATACGCAATGGCATAAGTGCGGTCCGCGTCTACCATGCCATGAGCGGCGACCCGCTCAGTGTCCTTGCCAAATCGCTGTTCGAAGGACCGACACCGGGGAGCACGCCCACCTCGCCTCTGTCCGACATCGACGAATGGGACGCCAGGCTGGCGACAGCAGCGGATACCGGCGCCGAGGAGGCTGTGCTCCGCGACGCGGAAGATGAAGTTTATTTCGCCGGCTTCGACGCCGTGGATGTCCGGGCGCGTGTCCTCCTTCTCGACGATTCGGTGCTGACGCCCTTCTCCGTTCCCGGCGAACAGGGCGCCCTCGATGCGGAAATGAAGATCCTTCAGACCATCGAACAGGACATCGTCAGCGGTACGATTCCGGCTGGCGGCAGCCTCCAGGGATTTGTCAGCAGCATGGCCTGCTCGTCGTGCAGGTTGGGCATGCGTAGCCTCTCCGCGGCTCACGGCCTCGATATTCGTTTGAGCCAGTTCTACAGCAGCCTTCCCGTCGCCGAAGAGGAAGCCGCGGTTGCCGCCGGAAGCGCCCGACTTCGCGCGGGCGTGCTGGTAGACGCGTCGTCGGGCAAGCCGCTGGTCGCGAACGACGTGCTCACAGCGGCAAGGAAAGCCCAGATACGACAGGCCCTGTCTCCGACCAGCATGGACCGGTCGTTCCGGGGAATGTTATGGCGGCAGCGCTCGTTCAGGCTGATGCCGCCGCGCTTGCCTCCGGTATCGGAGGCGCCCGATGCCCGGCAGTCCTACCTCAAGAATCCGGATATCGGCGAACCGCCGCCGCCGCAATGTTGAGGGCGGAGTGGTCCGGCGCAGGACGTGTCATCATTGGGCATGAACGATTTCAAGCAATTGCCCCTGCTTCCCGCGCTGCTCGCCGCCATCGAAGGCCTCGGTTACCCCTCCTTGACGGCGATCCAGCGCGAGGCGCTTCCGCACATACTGGAAGGCCGTGACGTCATCGCACAGGCCCGCACGGGCAGCGGCAAGACCGCCGCGTTCGCCCTCGGGCTGCTCCAGCGTATCGACGTGTCGCAGATACGCCTTCAGGCGCTGGTACTGTGTCCCACACGCGAACTGGCCGACCAGGTCGCGAAGGCCATCCGCCGCCTTGCCGTGAACATTCCGAACGTGAAGTTGCTCACGCTGTGCGGCGGCATGCCGCTCGGTCCGCAACTCGCCTCGCTCGAACACGATCCGCATATCGTCGTGGGCACGCCCGGACGCGTACAGGAACACCTGAAGCGCGGCAGTCTGCACGGCGGCGGCATCAAGGTTTTCGTTCTCGACGAGGCCGACCGCATGCTCGACATGGGTTTCGAAGAAGCCATGGACGACATCGTGAAGCGCATTGCCAAGCATCACCAGACGTTGCTGTTCTCGGCCACCTACCCCGAGGCCATTCGTGCCGTCAGCGCGCGCATGCAGCACGATCCGGTCGAAATCTCCGTGGAAGAACTGCATGACGAAACCAGCATCGAGCAGCGGGTGGTGGAGGCGGAGCCGCCGGTGAAGCTCGATGTCCTTTCGCGCATCCTTGCCCAGGCGAAGCCCGAAGCCGTGCTGGTCTTCTGCAACATGCGCAAGGACACGGAGAGCGTGGCCGCCGAACTGGACAGGCGAGGGTTCTCGGCGCTCGCCTTGCACGGCGATCTGGAGCAACGCGACCGCGATGAAGTACTGGTGCGCTTCGCCAATCGCAGCTGCACCATCCTCGTGGCCACGGATGTCGCCGCGCGCGGGCTCGACATCGCCGACCTGCCCATGGTGGTGAGCTATGACGTGGCGCACGATCCCGACACCCACACCCACCGCGTCGGTCGCACCGGTCGCGCCGGGGCCCGCGGGCTGACCATCGTACTGGCGGGCTCGCGCGAACTGAACAAGCTCCGTGCGATCGAGGAGCGCCTCGGTGCCCCGCTTGCCCGGTATCCCACGAAGCCGGTGGCGGACGCACGGAAGGTGCTGAATCTGGCACCGATGAAAACCCTGGTGATCGATGGCGGCCGCAAGGACAAGATGCGTCCCGGCGACATCCTGGGTGCGCTGACCGGCGATGCCGGCCTCGACGGCAAGGACATCGGCAAGATCGACGTCTACGCCACACGCGCTTACGTGGCGATACGTCGCGATCTGGCGAACAAGGCGCTCGAGCGGCTGCGCGCGGGCAAGATCAAGGGCAGGAACTTCCGCGTCCGTCCTCTGGGCTGACGCGGGCAGCGGAATCCCCGCGGCGGTTCACGTGCCCCGCGGTTTGGCGCGATGGGTGGCCGTGGCCGTCCATGGATCGTCGGGCCAGGGATGCTTCGGATAGCGCCCTTTCAGCTCCTTCTTCACCTCTGGATAGGTGCGGTCCCAGAAGCCCGCCAGGTCCTGGGTGACCTGGATGGGACGGCCCGCCGGCGACAGCAGGTGCAGCATCACCGGCACCCGCCCGTCGCCCACGCGGGGCGTATCGGCCAGGCCGAACAGCTCCTGCAGTTTCACCGCCAGCACCGGCGGCGCGCCGGCATCGTCGTCGCGCGTGCCATATTCCAGCCTTCGCGTCATGCCGCTGGGTACCTTCAGTTCTTCCGGCGCATGCGCGTCCACGGCGCGCCGCTGTTCGTAGTCGAGCATCGACGACAAGGCATGGGACAGGTCGGCGGCCTGCAAGGCTTCGAGCCTTCGTTTGCCCGCCAGATGCGGCGACAACCATGCCTCCAGATCGCGCAGCAACGCGTCGTCGCTCACATCGGGAAGCCCCAGCTCGGGACGCCACGTGCGCAGGGCGCCAATACGCGAACGCAGACGCAAGGCGTGCTCGCTCCATGGCAGCGCGCGAAGCCCGCGTGAGCGGACCGCGGCGAGGAGCGCCGGCACCGTGTCCTCGTCAGTCAACGGCACCGGCCGGCGCGACATCACGAGGGAGTCGAAGCGGCGCTCCTCGAATCCCTCGGCGATCTGCCGCTGATCGTCCCAGCGCACCACGCGCTCGACCACGAAACGCTCCGCATGATCGCGTTCCAGCACGGCGGGATCGAAGGGCGCCGCGGTGGTGATCAGGCTGTCACGCGCCTCCAGGCGAAGATCGATGACGACGAGCCACGGCTCGCCATGCAGCGCACTCGCCTCGTGCAGGCGCGCACCGCGTCCGTTGGCGAGCTGGTAGCGTGTGGATTGCGCGTCGTCGCGGCGCGCCACCCGGTCGGGAAACGCGTGGACAAGCAGGTCGCCTACGGCGTGGCTGTGCGGCACGCCGCTCGCACCCGTGCGCACGCCGAGGCGACGGCGCCAGCCGGAAGCGGCTTTCTCGATCGCCGCCAGCGCGCCGACGTCCGCCGACCCGCTCCTCGCGGCGCGCGCGCCTCCATCGCGCCACACGTGCAATGCGGCCACCCGTTGCCGGAAATCGTCGGTGCGCCCCTGTTCGCCGCGCAATGGCGACCGTGCCTCGACCAAGGCGAGGATGTCTGCCACGAGTGCCCGGTGCGTCGCCGGTGCCCGCAACGCCGCGGCGCCGAGGCGGGGTGTGGCGCCGAGGGCCAGCATGTCGCGCCCAAGGGCCGTGATGGCGAGCGCATCGTCGATGCCGCCCAGCCTGCGCAGGAGATCGCGCGCCTGAGCCATCGCACCCGCGGGCGGTTTGTCCAGCCACGGCAGGTCGTCGCTGCCCCACCCCGCAAGCTCGAGCGCCAGCCCCGACAGTTCCGTGTGCTCGATTTCGGCACTGCGCGAGGCTTCGAGACGCCGGCTCTGTGGCCAGAGGCGATAGGCGATACCTTCGGCGACACGGCCCGCGCGGCCCGCACGCTGGTCCGCGGAAGCCTGCGAGATGTTCACGGTTTCCAGGCGTGCGAAGCCCGACGACGGGTCGAAGCGCGGTTCGCGCGCGAGCCCCGTGTCCACGACCGCGCGAATACCCGGCAAGGTGACGCTGGATTCGGCCACGTTGGTCGCGAGGATGACGCGGCGCGTGCCCGGTTCGGCGGGGGTCAGCGCCCACTGCTGCTCCGCCAGCGACAGTTCGCCATGCAGCGGAACCACCTCCACCTGCTCTTCGGCACGCTCGAGCATGCTCCGCGCGCGTTCGAGCTCGCGGCGGCCCGGCAGGAACGCGAGCACGTCCCCGTCGATGTCCCGCAGTGCCTGCAGCACGGTGCGTACCAGATGCTGCTCCACCGTCTCTTGCGTGCGTGCCGGCGGATACTCCACGCGTACCGGATAGCTGCGGCCGGGACTGGCCAACCGGGGCGCGTCGAGCCATTGCGCGACACGCTCGCCGTCGAGGGTGGCCGACATCACCAGCAGACGGAGATCCGGGCGCAGGCTGGCCTGCACATCCAGCGCGAGCGCCGCGCCCAGGTCCCCCGCCAGGTGACGCTCGTGGAACTCGTCGAAGAGCACCGCGCCCACGCCTTCGAGCGCCGGATCGTCCTGGATCATGCGGCCCAGGATGCCCTCGGTGACCACTTCGATCCGCGTGCGAGGACCCACGCGCGATTCGAACCGGATACGGTAGCCGACGGTCTCACCCACTTCCTCGCCGAGAAGCCGGGCCATGAACCCGGCCGCGGCGCGCGCGGCGATGCGTCTCGGCTCGAGCATGACGATGCGCTTGTCGCCAAGCCAGGACGCACGCAACAAGGCCAGCGGCACCTGCGTGGTCTTGCCTGCGCCGGGCGGCGCCTCGAGCACGAGTCGCGGATGCGCCTCGAGGGAAGCGACGATCTGCGGAAGCAGCGGGGTAATGGGAAAGACAGGATCCATGCCCCGCTATGGTACGCAAGCCGACCGGCCTGAGGATGCTCCGAACAACGTGTTCGAAGCATCCGCGTCATCAGCCTTCCACGGCCGACGCCGGTTCCGAAGCCGTGCCGGGCGAATTCTCGAACGGCCTGAGCGAACGGAACGCACGCCGGTAGTCGTCCGAAACACGCTTGGCGTCCTCGCCGTTGGTGATGACGCGTGGCGTGATGAGCACAAGCAACTCCGTGCGCACGCGTGCGTTCGAACGGTCCCGGAACAATGCGCCCAGGAACGGAATGCGCGAGAGTCCCGGTACGCCATTCTCCTCCTTCGTGCGAAGGTCGCGTATCAGGCCGCCCAGAAGCACGGTCTGCCCACTTTGCACGGCCACTTGCGTGGTCAGCTTGCGTTTGACGATCGGTCGGTTCTGTCCGGCCGGCGCCGGATCGGGGCGGCTCACTTCCTGCGCAACGTCCAGGTAGACCAGGCCGCCCGGATTCACGCGCGGACGGACGTCGAGGATGACGCCCGTGTCCTTGTATTCCACCTGGCCGACCTGATTGTTGTTGCCCTGCCCCGTGTTGACGTAAGTCTGCGTCACCGGAATCTGGTCGCCCACCTGAATGCGGGCCTTGCGGTTGTTGACGACGACGAGCGACGGCGCGGAGAGGATCTTGGTGTTCGTATCGCGCTCCATGGCGCGGATCGCCACCTGCAATTCGCTATTGACGAACGAATAGAAGAAGGTGTCCGGCTTGCCGCCGATGGCGGGCGCGGCGCCCAGGGCCCACTGTTGCTTGTTACCGGGTTGCCCCACACCGCCATTGCCGCCCGCAAGGCCCTCCAGGTACCACTGGACGCCGAAGCGGAACTCGTCGCGCAGCGACACCTCGAGGATGCGTGTCTCGATCTGCACCTGGAGGGGCACGGCGTCGAGGCGCTCGATCGCCTGGCGGATCTCGGCCCACTGCGACGGCCGTGCGCGCACGATCAGCTGATTGTTCGAGTCCACGGCGGTGATGCTGACACCCGAGCGTGCGTCGCCCCCCTTGCCGGAGGAAGCGGCCGGGGCCGGCCCCTGGAAGAACGACGACGACTCGCCGGCGTCGGCCTGCGCGTCGCTACCGAGCGTGTCCGCCGAGCCGGTGCCGAACCCTTGCTCGCCGTCCAACGTGGCCGGCGCGAGGCCGGGGGCGACGCGCGGCGACGTGTCGCCCGATACGGCACCACCGAACACGTTGCCGACGTATTTCGCCACGTCCGACGCAAGCAGGTTACGTACCTCGTACACGAAAAGACGCGGCTCGTTGCCGCCACCGCGATCGATGCGGGCCACCCAGTCGCCAACCTGGTCGATATGATCCGGCCGGGTGGCGATGACCACGAGCGCGTTCGTCCTCGCGATGGGAATGAAGCGGAACAGGCCTCCGATCGGCGTGCCGCTCTTCTCCCCGAACACCGACTCCAGGGCCGGCAGCAGTTCGTCGACGGAGGCATGCTCGAGACTGAAGACGCCCACCGACATGCCCGAGATCCAGTCGACGTCGAAGGTGTCGATGGTTTCCTGGTAATTCGACAGTTCGTCGCGCGTGCCGGCCACGACGAGCACGTTGCGCGCGGGGTCGGCCAGGAGTATCGAACCGGGAACGACGAAAGGCTCCAGCAGTTTGGCCATCGCCGGCGCGGCCACGTGTCGAAGCGGATACAGGCGTGCCTGCAGGCCCGACGCCGGCTTCGCGGCTTTCAGGGTGGGCGCTATGCGCCCGGGAACGGCGCGAGTGGTGGGCAGCACGCTGTAACGGCCCTGCTCACGCACCAACGCATTGCCTGTCCACGAGAGCAATGTCTCCAGGATCGGCAGGGCTTCCTCCCGCCGGACCGGCTTCGCGGTGGAAAAGGAAATTGAACCTTCCACGCCAGGAGCGATGGAATAGTTCACGTCAAGCAGGTCGCCGAGGATCGCCTTCACCACGGCTTCGATCGGCTGGTTTTCGAAGTTGAGCGTGACGGAGCCCGCGCCCTTCGCGTCCTGCCTGGGGTGTTCGGCCGCATGCGGCGCGATGAAACGGCCGCTACCGCGACGGATGTCGCCCTTTGCGTTAGCCGTCGCGGCGGCTTCCGCGGCTGAGATGTCAGCGTCTTGCCCCGGAATGGGAAGTGCTGAAGGCACGGGCCGGTCGAGCCCCACCAGGGCCTCCCGTTCGAGGTCGCCGTCGGATCGCAGGTTCTTCGGGGTGCAAGCCACCGTCAGCATGGCCGTGAGCACGGCCATGCCGATTTTTCCGCGTTTCATGATGTTTCCTCCTTCCCTGAGGGCGAGCGTGCCCTGCTACTTCAGATCCGTGGCCTGTTGTTGTCGCTGTTGCTGTTCCATGCGCCGCCGCTGCACGGCCTGTTTCAAGGCTTCGATGCGGGCTCGCTGAAGCGCGTCGTCGTCCTGCCGGGGCTGCGGCTCCCGCGAAGTCGACGCCGGCGCAGGCTTGGGCAGCGAGGGCCCGGTGATGCCGGATGACGCTTGTCGTTCCACGTGCACGCCATTGCCGGCCGGTTGCGGGCGCAGCGGAACGGAGGGCTGGCCAGGCATCGGCGGGGCACCGGGCCTCTGCGTGCCGTTGGTCAGCGGATCGGGCGCCGCCACCTTCAGTGTGAGTTCGCGACGCTCGCCACCGCTTTCGAAGATGGCGCTGCGGGGCGTGAGCGAGGCGAGCGTCCAGTGGCCGTCGGCAAGCGCGGTGCCTTCCTTGACGCGCACGGTGGTGTCCTTGCTCCGGTCGCGGAGCAGTGCCATGTGGAGGCCTGGCGTGACGATGATGCCCGTGAGCTCGAGGTCGCCGATGTTGCCCGTGTCGTCGCCCGCGTCCGCGACGGCGGCAGGCTTGCGGTCGGCCATGAAGAGCGGACGCTGCCAGACCTCCGCGAAGCGCGCCAGCGGCGTGGGTGTGGGCATGGCGACGGGACGGGCGGCAGGAAGCGGTTCCGGCTTGCCGGGGTCGTCCCAGCGCACGCCTTGTCCCACGCCCAGCAGAAGCGAAGCCACGAGCGCGGCCAGCACAGCGGCGACGGCCGCGAGCACGGGCGTCAGGCGACGCTGACCCGCGGCGTTCACGAAGCCGCCTTCGCCGCGCGCGCGGCATGGATGTAACCGGAAACGGTGAACTGGACTTCCATCGGTGCGGCCGCTCCCGAGCGGGCGGCGACGGGGTTGCGATAGATGCTGAAATCCTCGATGAAGAGATAAGGCGTTTCTTCCTCGATGTCGTGCAGCACGGCCGTCATGGGCTGCATCTGGCAGCGCAGGCTGATGTTGACCGTGACCTTGCGGTAGGGGTCGCCCGCCTTTTCCTGGCTGGGCACGGGCATCTTCTGCACGACGTCGCATGCGCCGTCCTCGCGATGGGCCGCAGCGACGTCGACGATGCGCTGCATGAGCCCGGCGGCCGCGGCGTTGGTGTCGTCGCCGGGCAGGAAGGCGTCGCTGCGCGTTTGCCCCTGTTCCAGCGCGGCCAGGCGCTTTTCCAGTTGCGGCCGCTCGGCAATGGCCGCGGCGAACCGGCGCTGGGTGTCGCGCAGGTCGTCCATCTGTTCCGCGATGGCAAGCTGGGGAGCCACGAACCACCAGTGCACGAGGGCGAAATAACCGGCGACGACCACGACCAGCAGCAGCAACAAGGCGGCGATGCGGGACTCAACGGGCTTCATGCGCATTGGCGGCCTCCTGCTTCGGCATCACTGCTTTCGCCTGCATGTAGAAGCGCTCCTTGCCTGACGTGGGGTCGGACTGAATGGTGCCCTGGAAGCTCGGCTCGCCGATGGTGCGCGCGCCCTTCAACGCGTCGATGAGGCGTGCCGCCTGCGGACTCTGCCCCTGGAAACCGAGCTGGCCCGTGGCGTTGAGCGTGAAACGCTCCAGCCACGTGTCGTCCGGCAGCCGATGGGTGAGTTCTTCCAGCACGGGAAGAATGGAGGGACTTTCGGTTTTCTTGCGAGCGAGGAATCCGGAAGCGCCGGCGCTCTCGGTCAGGCGCTGACGCAATGCCGACACACGCTGCGCATCGGCGCGCATCGACTCCACCGTGGCGGTCATCGTTTCCAGCGCCACATTGCGATTGTGCAACCAGGCCGCCATGGCGGCGAAGACGAGCAGCACGATGGCCGCCGCCAGCGCCGCATTGAGGCGGCGACGGCGGTCGACACGACGCGGCGCCCGCGCCGGTGGCAGCAGGTCGACTCCCGCGAGCGCGTCGCCCTGGCCCACGTCGACACGATCGGGATGGATACCGAGCGCGACGAGTTCGTCGAGCAGCGGATCGAGCGTGGCGCGCGGCGTGGCTGCCAGTTCCGCGACGAAGCGGCCCTCGCCCGCCGTCTCCTGGAGTTCGCGAACACCGTAGTGGATGTCTTCCGCGCGGAAGGGCGTCTGCCGGTCGAGGTCGAAGCCCACGACCTGACGCAGGTTGTCGCGCGCGGCGAGCGGCAATACCAGGCGTCGACGCAACACTTGCGTCGCGGGCAACACGAGCGCGATGCGACGGTCGGTCGGGTCGGCTTCCGCCAGCGCGCGCGCCAGCAGGCCCGCGCGATGCTCCGGTGGATCGACGTCGGCGATGTCGACAAGACTGCTGCCTTCGCCGGCACGGCGCAGGCGCCAGCCCTCGGCAATCCGCTCGACGACGTACCAGCGCTGGCCGCCGGCGAAGGCGGCGCGCCACCGCGCCGGCACCAGCGGCGCCAGCTCGTTGCCCCACCAGCGCAGGAAGCCGGGCAGCGCGCTGCCACGCCAAGCACGGCGCAGGCGGTCGAGCTGTAGTTGCGAGGCGTCCTGCAGGGTGCTCATTCAACGTCTCCTTCGCGCCAACGCAATACGGCGTAGGGCTGGTTACCCGATCTTATCCCACGCAATCGGACGGTCGATGTAAGGGAACTCCTGGTTCCATCGTCAAGGATCGCTTCCGCACGTATCGTGTGTGTGACGCCGTTACCGCCCGCGAGGTTGGCCCCGTCCGCCTGGCCGCGCTTGGCCAGTATCGCGTCTGCCCCCGCGCGCCCGAGCCCGGGAATCGCCGCCAGCGCCAGTGGCTGCGCATGTTCGGCATTGGGGCGCTCGCGGCCGGACCAGATGGTGAGTGCCGGCGCCACTGCCGTCCATGTGGTCGCGTCCATGCCCAGCACCATGCGTGCTTCCTCGACCGTGGCGAACGGTCCGTTGCGCGGTCCGTAGCCGAGGCCGGCGGCATCGTACTGCGGCTTCTTCGCACCGTTGGGCGAAGCGGCATCGCCCGGCCGCCGCCAGTCCTGGATGGCTGCGGAGAGCCGGTGGGCCCTGTCGTCCGCGACGCCAGCCGCCTTAAAGAGGCCGTCGAGAACGTCGCCGGAGGCCGCGTTGAGATCCACCTTGCCGTCCTCGTCCACGATCGATATCGACACCTTCGCATCGTCGAATTCGAAGGCGTAGATGCGGCCGTCCGCGATCCAGCGCGAACGGAAGTCGCGAGCCTGGAGCGCTTCGATGGCCCGCATCACACCGGCTTCGGCCGCGTAGTGCGCGCGCGTCTGCGCGTACTGGTACCGCGCCTGCAGGCCCTCGGTGCGAGCCAGTGCGGCGAAGCCGCCGAGCATGATCGCCAGCAGCGTGCAGCCCCAAAGCACGATGAGGAGGGCGACGCCCCGTTCGCGTATGGACATCATCGCCTCACCGGTCCGTGCGGAAGGCGCCCGACGTTGAAGCCGTTGCGCGATGCCGAGGCGTCGATCCGCACCGGCGCGACCAGCATCGGGAAGGCCACGTTGCCGTCCACTTCCAGCTCGACGCGAACCAGCGACGGAGTGCGGCGGCCATCGGACCACGCGTCCGACCAGTCGCCGGGGCGGTTCTGCTCGTCCATGCCACGGTAACTGAACGAACCTTTGCGGATGCCGCGCAGCAGTACCTCGGGCTCGCCGAGCGGCTGTGGATCGCTACCGTCGGGCGGCAACAGCGCGAGGCGCACTTCGAGTCGATAGCCGGATGCGCCGTCGTCGACGAGCGAGACGGTCTGCAGCTGCGGCCCAAGCCGCGACAGGTACCCCGGCAGCGGTGCCACGAAGCGCAGCGCCTTGCTGTCGCCAGAGAACACGATGGGGTCGCCGTCGTCGGTCTGGTCGAACGGCACGACCAGTGCCTGTGCGAGTTCCGCGCGGAGGAAGTTCTGCGCCGAGCGGATCTCGTCCATGCGCTGGATGGCGTTGTCGCCGCTGCGCACGATGCGAGTGGCCGTGCTGATGCCCGAGTACACCCCTAGCAATACGATCGTGAGGAGCGCGAGCGCCGCCAGCACCTCCATGAGGCTGAAACCGTGCGCACGCCTCATGGCGGGTTCCCCCCGCCCGAACCGGCAAGGCGCAGGGTGGAGAACCGGGCATGGCGCTCGTCGCCGCCCTGCCCCCACACCACGTCGAGATCCAGACGATACATGCCGCCACCGGCATCGTCGTCGGGCTGCGCATCGTTCGCAGGGGTGTCGCCCGGGCTCTGGAAGCGGGTGACGTTCATGCGCCAGCGATACGTGTCGTCGAAGCGACCTTCGGTCGCGCCCTCGCGCACGCGCTCCATGACGAACGCACTGTCGAGCAGCGTGCGTGCACGCAGGGCCGCCTGGGTGCGCTCGTTGGCGCGCGCGGTGAGGCTCAACGAACTGCCGGCGACCTGCATGAGCGCCGCGAAAGCGATGGCGAGCACGGCGATGGCCGCGATCACCTCGAGCAGGCTGAAACCGTGCTGGCGCCGCGGGAACATCATTTCGAGTCCACGACGCTGACGGCACCGGTAAGCCATGCCACGTTCACGTGCCACTCGCGTTGCCCGCGCTTGAGCGTGATGCGGCCACCCGTGGAACTGCCGTCGGGAAAGAAGCGGATGCGGCCTGTGGTGGCGTTGGCCTGGTCTTCGCGCGCGCTGGTGATCGCCACGCGCATGTCCTTGGGCAGCCGTACGTCCGGTTTGCCCGGGGCCTTATAGGTGGAAGCCGCCGTGTCCACTTCCAGTGCGAGGGCTTTCCCCCGCACGATGGATTGCGCGCGTGTCCAGCGAAGCGCGGCGGCCAGCTCGCCGCTGGCGGCGTTCACGCGCGCACTGGCAAGGCCCTGCGTGATGGGAATGGATACGGCGGCCGCGGCGATCCCGATAAGCAGGATCACGGCCAGCATTTCGAACAACGTGAATCCCCGTGAGGAGCGCGCTGGACCGTTCGTGCCCGCTGGGGTACGAACCGTCTTCCCGCGAGTTCCATTCGCGCGCCGGCGCGCTTCCCACGCACGCATTGCCAGGTGTCCTTCTTACTGCCAGTTGCCGACGTCGGCCGCATAGCCTTCGCCGCCGGCCTTGCCGTCCTGCCCGTAGAACACGAGGTCGAAGCTGCCGTGCTCGCCAGGGTAGCGGTAACCGAAGGGATGGCCCCAGGGATCCTTGAGGTCGGATTCCTTCGCATACGGACCTTGCCAGTTGCTGGCGTCGGCCGGTTTGGTGGTCAAGTCTTCCAGGGCGTGCGGAGGGGTGCCGTTGTCGAGTGCGTAGTTTTCGATCTTCTGCCCAAGCGTGGTGAGCTGGGCCTTGCCGGCGCCGTACTTGCCCTTGTCGACGTTCTTGCCGACCTGGGTGACCACGATGGCGCCGATGATGCCGATCAGCACGATCACGGCGAGCATTTCCAGCAGGGTGAAACCGCGGGCATGGCTATGGCGGAGGGGACGGAAGGCACGCATGGGGAAGCTCCTTGGAACGGATTCGGTCAGTTGATGTTGCTGGTAAGACTGAGCAGCGGCAGCAGGATCGCCGCCATGATGAAGGCGACGAGTACGGTCATGACGATGGTGAGTGTCGGCACCAGCGCGGCGAGCAGGCGATCGATGGCCCGCTTGGCTTCCACGTCGAAGGTGTCCGCCACCTTGAGCAGCATGGTGTCGAGCGCGCCGGCCTCCTCGCCCACCTGGATCATCTGCAACGCGAGCCGGGGGAAACGTTCCGTCTGGGCCAATGCGCTGCCGAGTCCGGCGCCGCCTTTCACGCGATCGGCTGCCTGCTCCAACGCCAGGTCGAGCGCGCGGTTGCCGGTGACCTGCCGTGCGATGGCGAGCGAGGAAAGCAGCGGCACGCCGTTCTTCAACAACGTGCCGAGGGTGCGCGCGATGCGTGCGGTTTCCACCTTGAGCAGCAGCGGACCGGCCACGCGCATCGTAAGCAGGCGGCCATGGAACGCCAGCTTCGTGTCGGGATCGCGCAGGCGCAGCCGGAGCACCATGCCGAGCATCACGAACAGGACGACGATCGCCCACCACCAATCGCTGATGGCGGTGCCCATGGCGAGCACCACCTGGGTGATGAGCGGAATCGGCACCTGCATGTCGGCAAAGATGGGCACGAACTGCGGCACCACATACGCCAGCAGGAGCACCAGCGAACCGAGCACGCCGACCATGAGGAAGGCGGGGTAGATCAGCGCGTTGATGATGCTGCCGCGCAGGGCCTGCGCGCGTTCGAGGTAATCGGCCAGGCGGCGCAGCGTTTCGTCCAGCGATCCGCCGGCTTCGCCGGCACGCACCAGACTGACATACAGACGCGGGAAAACGCCGTTTTCCTCGTCGAGCGCGGTCGACAACGTGGTGCCCCCGCGCACGCGGTCGCGAATGCGCTCCACCATGTTCTTCGCGCGTTCGCCCTCCGGGAGGTCGAGCAGGATGCCCAGCGCACGGTCGAGCGGTTGGCCCGCACCGAGCAGTGTCGCCAGCTGGTGTGTGAACTGGGCGAGCTGGTCGCCGGTGAAGGGGCCCTTGCGGAACATGGCGGCGATGCCGCCACCGGAGGATTCGCCGTCGGCCGGCGCGGCTTCCAGCGGGGTGTGCCCCTGGTCGTGCAGCCGCGCGACCACGTCCTCCACCGACGCGGCTTCCATCCTTCCGGAGAGGACTTCGCCGGCGGCGCTGATGGCTCGGTAACGGAACTGGCTCATGCGCGGACCTACGATTCCTGCGTGACGCGCAGGACTTCCTCGATCGTGGTGACGCCGGCCACCGCCTTCGCCAGGCCATCCTCATACATGGTGCGCATGCCTTCGGCGCGAGCCTGGCGCTCGATCTCGCCGGCGTCGGCACGTTGCATCACCAGCCGCCTCAGCGGGTCGCTCATCACCAGGAATTCCATGATGGCGCGGCGTCCGCGATAACCGGTGGGGTTGGCGGCGCTGGAACCCGGCTTCCAGAGGCGGATGGGGCGCTCGTCGGTGTACTTGTGCAGTTCGAACTGTTCGATGACCTCGGGCAGCGCCTCATAGGCAACGGCCGTTTCCGGGTCCAGGCGCCGTACCAGGCGCTGCGCCAGGATGCCGTTGACCGTCGAGCCAAGGAGGTAATCCTCCACGCCCATGTCCAGGAGGCGAGTGATGCCGCCCGAGGCGCTGTTCGTATGCAGCGTGGAAAGCACGAGGTGACCCGTGAGCGCCGACTGGATGGCGATGCGGCAGGTTTCCAGGTCGCGCATTTCGCCGATCATGATCACGTCCGGATCCTGGCGGACGATGGAGCGCAGCGCGCCCGCGAAGTCCAGGCCGATCTGCGGCTTCACCTGGATCTGGTTGATGCCCTCGATCTGGTATTCGACCGGATCTTCCACCGTGATGATCTTCACGTCGGGCGTGTTGATCTGCGACAGCGCCGTATAAAGCGTGGTGGTCTTGCCCGAGCCGGTGGGACCGGTGACCAGCAGGATGCCGTGCGGGCGGTCCAGCACCTCCACGAAGCGGTCGCGGAAGTTGTCGGTAAAACCCAGCGACGCGAAGTCGAACACCACCGATTCGCGGTCGAGGATACGCATCACCACCGACTCGCCGAAACTGGTCGGCACAGTGGACACGCGCAGGTCCAGCTCCTTGCCCTGCACACGCAACTGGATGCGGCCGTCCTGCGGCAAGCGGCGTTCGGCAATGTTGAGGCGCGCCATGATCTTCACGCGCGAGATCACGGCGGCGGTCGAACTGGACGGCGGCGCTTCCACTTCATGCAGCACACCGTCGATGCGATAGCGCACCTTAAGACGATTCTCGAACGGCTCGATGTGCACGTCGGAGGCGCGCTGTTCCACGGCGCGTTGCAGGATCAGGTTCACCAGGCGGATCACCGGCGCTTCCGAGGCGAGGTCGCGCAGGTGTTCGACGTCGTCTTCCACCGCGGCGTTACCATCCAGGCTTTCCACGATGCTGCCCATCGCCGAGCGGCCCTGGCCGTAATACCTTTCGATGAGGTCGTCGATCTCGGAACGCAGTCCGACACGAAGTTGTACCTCGCGCCCCGTGGCCAACCGCACGGCCTGCAACGGGTAAGGATCGGCCGGATCGGCCACCAGCAGCGCCAGGCCGTCTTCGCCTTCGCGCACGGGCACCACGTGGTACTGCTTCAGGAATCGGGCCGACAGTTCGACGTCGGCCGGGGGCAACTCCGGCGCGTCCTTGGCCGCCAGCAGGGGCAGGCCCAGCAGGTCGGCCCAGGCGTCGGCCAGGTCGCGTTCGGAAACCAGGCCCAGCCGGGCCATGAGACCCGTGAGGGTGCCCTCCGGCGTTTCGTCGTGCAGGCGGCGCGCCCGCGCGAGGTCGGTGTCCTTCAGGCGGCCATGCGCGACGAGGTGCGCGCAGACCTGTGCCTCGCCGGGTTCGCCGGTGAGCATGTCCCTGTGCTCGGTCATCGCAGACATGCCTTCTCCACACGGTCCGTTGAATGCCTTTTCCGCCGCGATCGTTCCTGACCGCACGGGCCGCTATTGGTAGCACATACCGTGCGTCGACGGCGACCGTGGGCCTCGTGTTCCGCGACGTGGCGCAAAAAGGAAAAGCCGGCGTCGCCGCCGGCTTTCAAGGACTTGGCGGTGCCTTGTAGGGCACCGCCCGGTTCATTACCAGCCTACGCCTACACCAACGCCACCGGAGCTTTCGCCGCCGCTGATCGCCGCGCCGAAGGTGACGGTCGCACGGGGGGTGATGCTGCGCGAGTAGCCAACCGACAGCGCCCCCTGGCCCTTGTACCCGCCGACACCCACGCCCAGCCGGTTGTCCCCGCTGACGCCCTGGGTGCTGAACGCCATCTGCGACATGGCAGCGCCCATGGCGCCCACCTTGTTCAGGCGGTCGTTGAGGTTGCTGAAGCGATGGTCCACCGTGCGCTTGTACTCGTCGAAGGCACCGCCGCTGACCACATCGCCGAACCGCTGGTCGGTGTAGGCCTTTGCGCTCTGCAACGTGGTGGCGTCGCCCTGGTCGGCATAGGACTTCGCGGTGGCGACGGCCTGGTCCACCTGACTCACGTTGGCGGCGTCCGTCGGCGCGGTACCCGCGGCGACGTTGGTGATCGGCGCACCGCCACCATCCACGGCGGCGGGCGTGATCGGCACGACCGCCGCCGCGGTGGGCGTGCCTGTCGCGACCGGTGCCGCTGCCGCGGTGACCGCGGCGGTGACCTCCGGCGTGACCGCGGGCGTCGGCGCGGAGCGGGCGGCGATCGAGGGAGCCGCCGTGCGCTGCACCGTGGAGCTGGCCTTCATGCTTCCGCCGTCGGACTGGGTCTCAAGCGCACCCACGCGATTGTCGAGCGACGAGAGTGCGCCATCCAATGCGCCCACGGCGTCGCCCACCGAGCCGTAGGAGCTGCCTTGCACCCGATAGACCGGGCCGACGAACCCGTTTGCGCCCATCGTCGCCCCGCCACCCAGGGCCATGGCGACGGCGTTGCCCGCCGTGCCCGAGGTTCCCGAGAACGCACTGGAAAGCGCGCTGTTCAACTGGCCCAGGTTCACCGCGTCGGTGGTCTGCGTACCGGCCGCCACGTTGGTGATCTGGCGATTGTTGCCGGCGCTGCCCACGGAAACCGTGTTCGCCCGCGTCGCCAGGGAGCCGCTGCCGAGCGCGACCGAATTGGCTGCCAACGCCCTCGCACTGTCGCCGATGGCCGTGGATCCAGCGCCGCTGGCCGTGGCGAACGCACCGACCGCCGTGGTCGACTCGTTGCTGGCAGTGGCAAAGGCACCTGAAGCCGTCGACAAGTCGCCCGACGCACTGCTGCCGGCACCCGTGGCCGTGGCGAGCTCGCCCGTGGCCGAGGCGTCGTCCGAGCCGTCTCCGGCCCCTGTGGCCGAGACGTAATGCGCGGCCGAGCTGACGCTGTCGGCCAGGGTATCCAACTGGGCCTTGTTCACCGCGTCGGTTCGCTCCGTGCCGGCGGCGACATTCGTGATCTGCCGTTCCGCCCCCACGTCACCCACCGATACCGTGTTCGCGCGCTCGTTGTACGAGCCGGCACCCAGCGCCACCGAGTTTGCCGCCGCGGCGATCGCCGATTCGCCGATCGCCGTGCTGCTCACGCCATCGGCCCAGCTGTTCCAGCCCAGCGACGTGGCGTAATCCGCCGTGGCCCAGGCACC
>NZ_JAAOYX010000003.1:0-236007 GCF_011759605.1 Luteibacter sp. SG786 | reverse complement strand
CGCCTGTGCACCCGCACCGTACGCGGCACTGTTCTGACCGGTGGCCACTGCACCGTAACCCGTCGCCGTCGATTGCTGGCCTGCCGCCACCGCACCACTACCGGTCGCTGTGGCACCGTCCGCGCCCGCGAACGCGCCCGAACCGGACGCGGTCGCGTACTGCCCGGTTGCCAGCGCATCGTCGGAGCCATCGTTCAGGCCATTCGCCTTGAAGTAATGGCTTGCGTCACTGACGCTACCCGCCACCGCATCCAGCTGACCCTTGTTCACCGCATCGGTGGTTTCCGTGCCGGCGGCGACATTCGTGATCTGACGCTCCGCGCCCACGTCGCCCACCGACACCGTGTTCGCGCGGTCGGCGTACGAACCCGCGCCGAGCGCCACGGCGTTGTCGGCCACTGCCCAGGCGTTCGCACCCAGCGCCGTGGCGTTGTCGCCCAGCGCCCAGCTGCCCGCGCCCAGCGCCACCGCGTTCGCGCTTTCCAGACCGAACAGACCGAAGCCCGTTTCCGCACCGGCACCAATGGCAACGCTCGCCACGCCCGACGCACTCGACGCCGTACCCAGCGCGGTCGACCCGTCGCTGTAAGCGGCCGCACCCGCACCGGCCGCCGTCGACTGCACGCCGTTGGCCAGCGACTGCGTACCGATTGCCGTGGACAGATCGCCGATGGCATTCGCCACCGCACCGACCGCGGCAGCCTGTGCACCGGAGGCATACGCACCCACACCCGTCGCCGTCGCGGCGAAACCGCTGGCATTGGCGCTCGCACCGACCGCCGTGCCACCCACGCCCGCACTGGTCGCTGCCGTATCCACCGGCACGCCGCCGTTGGTGATCAGCGGATTGCCGTCTTCGTCCACCGCGTTGCCGCCGACCGCGACACTGCCCGGGCCATCGGCCTGCGCACCCGCACCGTAGGCGGCGCTGTTCTGGCCGGTCGCTACCGCGCCGTAACCCGTGGCCGTCGATTGCTGCCCTGTCGCCACCGCGCCGCTGCCGACGGCGCTGGCACCTTGGGCGCCCGCGAAAGCCCCCTGGCCCGCGGCTGTCGTGTAATCGCCGCTGGCGAGGCTGCCCGCACCAAAAGCGGACGCGCCCGAACCGGTCGCGATGGCACCGTGTCCGTTCGCCGTCGACTCGTCGCCATACACGGCGCTGCCGGCACCGGTCGCGGTCGATCCGCTGCCGACGATCTCGGTGTTTGCACCCACCGCCGTGCTGTCGTCGCCGTCGATGTTCGTGGCGCTGCCCAGGCCGGTGGCGTTGTCGCCCCAGACGAACGCATTCGAACCGTAGGCCGAGGCGTTCTCGCCCCAGACGAACGAACTGGTGCCGACGGTGGTGGTCAGCCCGCCGATGGCGGCGCTGCGGTAACCCACCGCCACCGCGCCGACGTCGAGCGCGCCCGCCACCGCGCCGACGGCGGTGGCATTGAGATGGTCGGCCGTGCTCGACCAGCCGAGCGCCGTCGTGTAATCGGCCGTGCCCCAGGCGCCGTTGCCGAAGGCCGCCGATCCCACGCCAGTGGCCATCGTCGGAATGAAGCCGCCATAAGCGGTACCGCCCACCGCCACGCTTTCCTCGCCGGTTGCCTGCGAGGTTTCGCCGACGGCGACGCTGCTGATACCCGTGGCCGCGCTTTGCGTACCGACCGCGGTCGAGTAGTCGCCGATCGCATTGGCGACCGCGCCGAACGCCGCCGACTGCGCACCGGAGGCATACGCGCCCACACCCGTCGCCGTCGCGGCGAAGCCGCTCGCATTGGCGCTGGCACCGACGGCGGTGCCGCCGACGCCCGCGCTCGTCGCCGCGGTATCCACCGGCACACCGGCGTTGGTGATCAGCGGATTGCCGTCTTCGTCCACCGCATTGCCACCGACCGCGACACTGCCCGGGCCATCGGCCTGCGCACCCGCACCGTAGGCGGCGCTGTTCTGCCCCGTCGCTACCGCGCCATAACCCGTCGCCGTCGACTGCTGGCCCGTGGCGACCGCACCGCTGCCGGTGGCGGTGGCGCCGGTGGCGCCCGCGAAAGCGCCGGAACCCGAAGCCGTCGCATATTGGCCCGTGGCCATAGCGTCGTCGCTACCGTCGCCCAAGCCGTTCGCCTTGAAATAATGCGCGGCGTCGCTGACGCTGTCGGCCAGTGCATCCACGTTCTGCGACACGCCGTCCACGGTCTGCGTCAACGCGTCCACGCGCGTGGAGACACCGGTGACCGAGGTCGACACCTTGTCGAGCTGGCGCTTGTTCACCGCATCGTTCGCCTGCGTGCCGTCGGCGACGTGCACGAGCTGGCGATCTTCGTTGACCTTGCCGATAGACACCGTGTTGGCGCGATCCGCGATCGAATTGTCGCCGAGCGCCACGGAATTCTTCGCGGTAGCACGCGCATCCGTGCCGATGGCGGTGCTGGCCGAGCCGCTGGCGTACGCGGATTCACCTATCGCAACGGCACTGATGCCGATGGCGCGGGATGCCTGGCCCACCGCCGTGGACCAGAGACCGAGCGACTGGGCGTCATTGCCGACGGCCACGCTGTAGGCTCCGTCGCTACGCGCTTTCGTGCCAACCGCCGAACTGTAGTCCCCCTCGGCCTTTGCCCCGGTACCGCAGGCGAACGCGTCGGTGCCCTTTGCCACCGGGGCCTTGCCTTGCAAACCAAGCAGGTAGCCGCCGCATACGTTGCCTGCCTGTGCGGGCGTGCTGCCCAGCGCCAGCGCCATGCCGGCAGCCAGTGGCAGCGCAGCCATGGCGGCGCGCAGGCGTCGGGAGGAGGCGCCCTTGCCATGGGCCTTTGCCAGTTCCGAGGCAACGACGAGCATGCCGAGCGATGTATTCCAGACCTTGCTGTAGATGGTGTTCACGTCAACCTTCCTCCCAGATGTCCGCTTGTGAGCGATCGATGCGCGGGCGCGCGAACGCGCGGCCCATCGCCAGTCCGTCGCTTGCCGCGGCGGACGATGTGTCCTGTGATTGATGACCCCTGGCACCGGATCCGCCGAACGCAGCCCGCCATTCTGCGGACCGGTGCGCATTCCCCACGAAGGAAAAGGCCCCGGCGAACCGGGGCCTCTTGCCGTCACTGCGTGTAGGCGCCCAGCACCGTCACGCCGGAGTACGCCTTGACTCCCTTCACGGTGAGCGTCCAGGTTCCCGCCGCGGGTTTGCCGGCGGTGAACATCTCGCTGTTGCCCGGACGATTCGGCTGGTCCTTCACCTTGCCGCTCGGATCGGTGACCGAGATCGAGACGTCGCCCGAACCGCCGTAGGTGCGCAGGTTCAGCGTCTTCGCACCGGCAGGCACCGCGAGCGTGTACACCGTGCTCGCACCCGCCGCGCCCTTCTGGTTGGCCAGCGGCTGGTTGTTGTTGAGCGCGATGCCCGGAGGTGCAGGCGGCGGACCCCACTCGTCGTACTGCGCCTGGGTCTGGGCATCGGTGAGGCACGCGTTCAGGCTGCTTGCCTGGTCGGCCGTGATGAGCTCATCGGCCGCGAGCTGCGCGGCGTAAGCCGTCACGCCCGCACGATAGGCGCCCACATCGTCCGCATTGCCGGCGATGATCTTCGCGTTGGCAATGACGTTGGCGCCGATGACCATGCCGCCCGGGACCAGCTTCGGAATGCCCGTGTCGCACTGGAGCAGGAACTGGTTGCCGCGGTCGATACCCCAGCCGATGTCCTGGAACAGCGCGGGCGTGAGGTCGAGGTCGATCTCGCCACGGAGGTCCTGGTTGATCGCGTATTCCATGATCGCGTTCGGCGTCAGGCGCGTGTCGTAATGCGAGAACGACGAGCCCGGCGACAGCTGCGCCGGCGCGTAGATGAGCACACCGTCCGCGTTCGTGCCGGAAAGGCCCGTGCCCTTCGCCACCGTGCCGGTCAGGCCGGTGAGGTTCGCCTTGAGCGTGTTGCCGTCCGTCTGGCTCACCAGGATCACCGGAATGTTGACCGGCGAGGCGGGCGTGCCACCGGGCGTGACCGCCGCGGGCTGATTGTTGGCAAGCAGCACCGCGCTGGCACCGGCCGCCTGGGCGTTGAGGGCCTTCACCGTGAAGTCGCAGCTGCCGCGATCGATGAGCGCGACCTTGCCGGCGATTTCCGCTGCGTTGGTGATGGCGGCGCAACCGTCGTTCGGCGTGGCGCGAGCCACGCTGCCCGAGAAATTGGCCGAGGTAGCGGTCGGGCCGAACGAGGCCTGCGCATACTCGTAATCGCCGGCGGCCGCGGCGGGTGCCGACACGCGGTACACGTTGGGCTGGCTCAGGGCGAGCGGCGCCTCGGCGACCACGGTCGGGCCCGAGAACGCGAGGTGCCCGTCGTCGAGTGCGGCAGAGACGCGCTGCGCAGCGGTCAGGTCATCCCAGAAGGTGCCGTTGTGCTTGACGAAGGTACCGTAGATGTCGGGATGCGAATCCGCGCCGCCCGGGAAGTCCTCGCCCGTGCTCAGGTCCGTGAGGCCGAGGAAGCCAAGGCCATGGCCCATCTCGTGCAGCACCACGTTGAGGAAATCGATCTGCCCGGCAGGTACCTGGTGGTCGAGGCCCATGTACCACTTCGAGCCTTCGATACAACCCGGCGAACCCAGCGCACCGTTGAACTGGCTCTGGATGTCCGCCTGACCCGGATCGAGATCTTCGCCCGCAAGGGCGTCGGCCGTCGGGCCCGCATACCACGTGTCAGCCTTGGCGCCCGCCGGGAGGTTGGCGGCGTCGAACGTGAACACGGAAAGGGGACCGGACGAACCGAGGACGCCGCCCGTGGCGTCGCATTCCAACGGCTCGAAGGTGGCGTTGTTGACGATCGTGACGTTGCTCTTCAGGTAAGCGCCGTGAATGTCGGCGGCGAACTGGAAGACATTGAGCGCCTGCTGTCCGAAGGTGGTGCCCGGGTTGCCGCCGATGGGCGTGGCGGGCGTGTGGTCGTCGAGACCCTGGCCGGTACCGACGTCCTGGTTGACGATCTTGATCTCGGCGGCGGTGGCGCTCACGGCACCGCACAGTCCGGCTGCGAGAAGGGCTGAGTAGAGAAGGCCGCGACGGATCATCGGGTTGCCTCCGGAGCCTTGGGCGCAGGCTGCGCGCCGTGGTCGTCATGGTGGATGGAGAGGGAGCCGTCAGCCTCGCGCGTGGCGACCACGCTGGTCATGCGCTCAAGCGGCAGCCGCATGCCGGTGGCCTTCGCGCCGTTGTGCAGCGTGATCTTGCGGGCGGTCTTCACCGCCTCGGCGTTGGTGCGCGGCTGGCCGGTGAGTGCCGATACGCGGCTCTGCCGCAGTTGCGCACCCTTGGCATACGCGGCCTGCTCGGCGGCGGTCGGCGCACGCAGCTTGCCCGTTGCCGGATCGATGGCGACGACCTGCAGGCTCTGCCCGGTCGTGGCCTTCGGTGTGGCCTGGGTGGACGGCGTTTCGGCGGCGTAGGCCGCTCCCGCCACCGTGAACATGCCCGTCAGCACGAGACCCAAGGCCTGTGCCAGTGTTCGTGAAGTCATTACCAGTACCTCCCTAGTGCGGCGCCGGGACCCCTCCCTGCACGCCCACCGGCGAAGACCCCCTCGCCGGCGTAAACACTCGAGGATTCGACGTTCCCCTCAACGCCAACCCAAATCCTGCCCGTCGCGCCAGGCGCGACGGCGACGATTCATGACGTGGAAAGGCCCATCGGACCGGTGACATCGGGCACGTTGCCCTGGATGGACGAAGCCTTGGCAGGCTCCGCGTCGGAACGGTTTACCATCTGCACTACCCCTTGCCCCGTGGTATTGCCGTAGACGGCCAACGCCGTCTTCCCTTTTGGTGTCCTGGCGGACATCCCCTGCCGAAAAAGGTTGGTCTTGCGATCCCTCCAACCCTGTCCCGCGCGTCGTCTTACTGACGGCGGTCTCTGGAACGTAGCAGCAAGAAAAAGCGAACGTCAATATTTTGACGCGCATTTTCCGATCATCCTTCCGGCCTATGCTGAAACCCCGGCGAAAGTTCGTTCGGACGTCTATATCTGTTCCAATTCATAATCTTGCATGGCAATAACGCGCTTTTGCGCCGTGCAACCCCATTCGTCAACGCGAAAGAAAACATGGACTTGATCGACATCGGTGCCAATCTCACCCACGAATCCTTCCGTCAAGATCTTGACGATGTGCTGGCACGCGCCAGCGCGCATGGCGTCGGCCGGATGGTGGTGACCGGCGCATCCCGCGAGGGCAGCGTGCACGCGCTGGAGCTGGCACGCGCCAGCGGCGGGCGGCTGTTCGCCACCGCTGGCGTCCATCCCCACCACGCCGTGGACTACGACAGGCACACCGATGCCCTGCTGCGCGAACTGGCGCGCGAGCCGGAGGTCCGGGCCGTGGGAGAAACCGGGCTCGACTACAACCGCAATTACTCGCCGCGCGACGTGCAGCGGGAGGTATTCGAGCGCCAGCTGGAGATCGCGGCGGAGGTCGGCAAGCCGCTGTTCCTCCACCAGCGCGACGCGCACCACGACTTCCTAGCCATCCTGAAGCGCTATCGCGACCGCGTTCCTGCGGCGGTGGTGCACTGCTTCACGGACAGCGCCGAGGCGCTGCGCGACTACCTCGACCTCGATTGCCACATCGGCATCACCGGATGGATCTGCGACGAACGCCGCGGCGCGCACCTGCGCGAACTGGTGCGCACCATTCCGGCGAACCGCCTGATGCTGGAAACGGACGCCCCGTACCTGCTCCCGCGCACGATCCGTCCGATGCCCAAGGACCGCCGCAACGAACCGATGTACCTCGCGCACATCCGCAACGAGGTGGCGAAGGACCGTGGCGAAACGCGCGAGGCCCTGACCGAGTCGACCACGCGCACGGCGGAAGCATTCTTCGGCCTTCCGGCCTGAGCCTCAAACCGAATGCAATCCGGTCAACGCCGCTTCGGCCAGGTCCACTTCGCGCATGAGCAGGCGCATCGTCTCGTCGTTGATCCGATGCGTGCGGCGTAGTTCCGCCAGTTCCTTTCGCTCTGCCTGCAACGCCACGAGTCGCATGGCTCGCTCTGCACCCACTTCGGCGCGTGCCCTCTCGGGCACGTCGCCTTCCTCGCCCGCGGCAGCCAGCCGCTGCTGATAATCGGCCATGACACGTGCCGCGATCCGCGAGGCGAGCGCGACGGAACGATCGTCGCCACCGTCCTCCACGCGCTTCTGCTCCGCGGCAATGCCGCGCAGCGCCGCCTCCGCAGCAAGCGCTCGCGCTTTCCTCTCTTCCCGGACACGGGGATCTTCCCCGTCGAGTTTCAGCCCCCTCACCAGCAACGGCAGACCGATGGCGCCGAGCAGCAGCGTGCAGAGGATCACGCCGGTCGCGAGGAAGATCATGAGATCCCGCGTCGGAAACAGCACGCCCCCGTGCTTCATGAGGGGCAACGACAGCACGCCGGCCATGGTGATGGCACCGCGAACACCCGCCAGCGCGGTCGTCCAGACGAGGCGCGTGCCGACTTTCGGTCGCTGCTCTCCACGGTGCCAGGCCCGCATCAGCATGAAGCGCAGTGACACCCACACCCAGATGAAGCGCAGCACCACGAGCACCAGCGTGATCGCCACCACATAAGCCACGAGGTGCCACGGTTCGCCGCCTCCCGCCTGACGCAGATCCAGCGCCGCGTCGTCGACGATGCCGGGCAGTTGCAGACCCAGCAGAAGGAAGATCAGTCCATTGAAGACGAATTCCAGCATCGACCAGACAGCGCCGTTCTGCACGCGCGTGGCCACATAGCCGCCCTTCGATACATCCGTGCGGTTCATCGTGACGCCCGCCGCAACGGCCGCGAGGATGCCCGATACGCCGAAATGTTCCGCGAGCAGATATGCGGCAAAAGGCAGCACGAGCACGAGCGCGACCTGGCTCGGCGGATCGACCTCGCTGGCCCAACGGACGAGACGACGGCGGACCACCCCGAACACCAGTCCGACGAATGCCCCTGCCAGCACGCCACCGAACGCCATCATGGCGAAATCCGCCGCGGCCGAAGTCAGGGAGAACCTGCCAGTCAACTCGGCGGCGATCGCGAACTGCAACGCAACGAGGCCGGACGCATCGTTCAGCAGTGCTTCGCCGGAAAGCACGTGCATGAGTCGCGGCGGGATCCGCGATCCGCCGGTCATCGAGGACACCGCCACGGCGTCGGTCGGTGAAAGCACCGCCGCCAACGCAAACGCCACCGCCAACGGCACCGTGGGAATCATCCAGTGCACGAAGTAGCCCACCCCGACGATGGTGAAGAACACCAGGCCGATGGCGAGCGCCAGGATGGGACGCCACAGGAGGAACAACTCGCGCTTGGGAATACGCCAGCCGTCGGCGAACAGCAGGGGCGGAATGAACAACAGGAAGAAGAGATCGGGATCGAACTCGACATGCATGCCGAACGGCCGGGCGAGCAGCGCACCAAGGGCGATCTGCAACAGCGGCAGCGGCAGCCTGACCGGCAGGATGCGCACCACCGAGCCGGACAGCGCGACGACGAGCAGGAGGATGAGCACAGTGATGACGAGGTCCATGCGGCGACGCTAGCGGCCGGCCCCGGAAGAGGCAACAGGAACCTTCGACCGACGTAATATGCTGCACATCATACGCAATTACCTGCTTAGGACTTATTCCTATTGTTCCCTTATGGAACGGAGGTTTACGTTTTGCAAACGCATCGGTTCCGGTGCGTTCGTCGACGACGATTTCGCTCCATGGACGATGTCCCTGCACGAGCTTTTCAGGGGAGAACCCCATGCCGTTCCCGTATCGGTCCGTACCCCCATTCCGAGAAGAGGACAGGCTCGCCCGCCTGCCATGACGTCGCGCCGTCGCGCGCATCCGGCGTGACGGCGGCGAGATAACCCATTCCCCGCAAACCCACCGCCGTTCTTCGGCGGCCTGTCCGCGTGCCGCGCGGGCACGGGTGCTGCCGCTCCGATTTCGTTCCGCATAATCACAGGAGGGTACTTCCATGCAGTTCGCAAACCATGCTCCGGCAACCGCACGCCGACGACTTGTGGCCGCGCTGGCGTTCGCCATCGCCACGGGAGCCGCCGGTGGAGCGCTCGCGCAGAGCAACGCCACCGGCTCCATCTTCGGCTCGGCCACACCCGGCGACGTCGTCCATATCGAGAACACCGCCACCGGCCTCCGCCGCGACATCACCGTGGACGCGGGCGGACGCTATCGTGCCAACTCGCTCCCGATCGGCAGCTACGACGTCTCGCTGATGCACAACGGCGCCGTGGTCGATTCGCACAAGGGCGTGCAGACGTCCATCAGCCAGGGCACGGACGTGTCGTTCGCGTCCACCTCGGCGGATGCCACCACCCTGGGCAGCGTGCAGGTCACGGCGAACAGCCTGCCCAGCATCGACGTGAGCTCGGTCGACTCGCGCACGGTGCTCACGGCCGACCAGCTGTCGAAACTGCCCATCGCACGCACGTCGATCAGTTCCGTGGCGTTGCTCGCGCCGGGCACCACGCCCGCCGCGCGCGGCTACGGCAATGCGTTGTCGTTCGGCGGCTCGTCGGCGTCGGAGAACGCGTATTACATCAACGGCTTCCAGGCGACCAACCCGCTCACGGGTGTGAGTTCACGCCAGCTGCCCTACGACGCGATCGACCAGGAGCAGGTGCTCATCGGCGGCTACGGCGCGGAATACGGCCGTTCCACTGGCGGCGTGATCAACGTGGTTTCCAAGCGCGGCTCGAACGAATGGAAGGGCGACGTGCAGGTGCTGTTCTCGCCCAGCGGCCTGGCGCAGCAGCCGAAGGACATCCGCCTCACCGACGGCACGCTCTACCAGCGCGGCAACCCGTACGCCCTGCGCGACCAGGAAAACCTCCAGTATTCCGGCTCGCTCGGCGGCGCCCTGATCAAGGACAAGCTCTTCATCTTCGCGGCCGCCGACTGGATCAAGCAGACCGGAAACTACACCGGACCCAGCACGGTCAGCGACGACGAGCGTGACTCGAACAAGACCACGCGCTGGCTGGGCAAGATCGACTGGAACATCACCGACAACAACATCCTCGAGTTCACTGGGATCGGCGATACCGAAACCACCGATGCCTCCATCTTCGGCTACGACTATGCGACGGGCCGCGGCGATTACCTCGGCCACACCTACACCAAGAACTACAACGGCACGCAGACCAACGCCACGCCGGGCGGCAACATGTACATCGGCCACTACACCGGTTACATCACCGACGATCTCACGATCAACGCGATGTACGGCAAGTCGAGCTCCAACCATCAGCAGACCATCAACTCCGCGTCCGGCGGGACCTGCCCCGGCATCACCGACAACCGCGTCGAATTCGCCGCCAATCCGCAGACCGGCTGCACGGTGGGCGCCACCTCGTTCCTGCTGCCAGGCTCGAAGGACCGCACGAACGGCTGGAGCGCGAACATCGAATACCGCATCGGCGACCACGACCTGCGTGCCGGCGTGGACAACTATGTGCTCCGCGCCACGTGGGGTTCCGTGCCCGTGGGCGGCACGGGCTACATCTACGCCGACGTCGGCAACGGCAAGTCGATACGCAATCGCCTGAGCAACCTCGGCCTCGACCCGGACCTGTACAACCCGGCCGACTTCCCCAATGGCTACTACGTCGAATCCACCGCCCTGACCACCGGCACGTCGGCACGCACGAACCAGCGGTCGCAGTTCGTGGAAGACAACTGGCAGATCTCCGACCGGTGGCACGCGTATATCGGCCTGCGCAACGAGCAGTTCACCAACTACAACGGTTCCGGCGACGCGTATGCGAGTTCGCGCCACCAGCTCGACCCGCGCCTGGGTGCGTCGTGGGACGTCTACGGCGACAGCTCGTTGAAGATCTACGCCAATGCGGGCCGCTACCACCTCGGCCTGCCAACCTCGGTCGCCGTGCGCGGCGCCGGCCCATCCACCTATCCTTCGCAGTTCTACAGCTTCACGGGCATCGACCCGGTCAGCGGCGTGCCCACCGGGCTCGGCACCGGCCCGTGGTCCGCCACCTACTACAACAACGGTGCCAACGGTGTGCCGCCGGATGCGAAGACCGTGTCGGCCCAGCAGCTGCACTCCTACTACCAGGATGAGTACATCTTCGGCTTCGACAAGCAGCTCGGCGACAACTGGACCGTCGGCGCGAAGGCGATGTACCGCCGCCTGCGCAGCCTGATCGACGACACCTGCGATTCGGCGCCGCTGCAGGCATGGGGCGACCGCAACGGTCTCAGCGACGAAGTGGCGGCCGGCATCGCGCGAAGCACGGGCTGCTGGCTGTACAACCCCGGCCGTGCCAACACGTTCACGGTGTCGCCGGCAGACGGCCAGTATCTGAGCATCCCGCTTTCCGCCAAGGATATCGGCGAGCCGAAGCCGAAACGCTCGTACTACATGCTCGACCTCTACGCCGAGCACCAGTTCAGCGACAAGTGGTACGGCAAGATCGACTACACGTACTCGCGCAGCTACGGCAACTCCGAGGGCCAGCTCGATTCCAACATCGTGCAGGCTGACGTTTCCACGACGGAAAGCTGGGACTTCCCGGCCATCATGGAGAACACGAACGGCGACTTGCCGAACGACCAGAAGCACCAGCTGCGCATCTACGGCACGTACGCGCCAACCGATGAATGGCAGTTCTCGACGGTAACGCGCATCGCCTCGGGTTACCCGGTGAGCTGTCTCGGCGTTCGTCCGGAATCCGCCGGTGGCGACCCGTACAACTACCAGAACAACTACTTCTGGTGTAACGGCCAGCCCTCGCCGCGCGGCTCCCGTGGCCGCACGCCGTGGACGTACACGCTCGACCTCAGCGCCGCCTGGAAGCCCGCCTTCGCGGACCACAAGCTCACGCTGTCGGCCGACGTGTTCAACGCCCTCGGCAAGCAGCGCGTGACGCAGTACTACGAAACCGGCGAGACGGCCGCCGGACTGCCGAACCCCAACTACCTGCGCGCCCGCTCGTTCCAGGATCCGCGCTACGTCCGCCTCGGCGCACGGTACGACTTCACGCTCTGATCCATAACAAGAAAGTGGCAACACTCCCCAGATTGGCCGCTCCCGGAGGGAGCGGCCTTTTTTTATGGTGGGTTTTCGCGTCGTGGGTGGGCCTCGGCGGCCTTGCCCGCCCATGTCGCCACCAGGAAAAAGCGACGCCGTCCAGATCTGTTCGCGAGTTCGCGAAGCGAAGTGTCGAAATATCCCGAACTCAATGAAGATTTTTTCATCGAGGGGTTAACGGTATACGGACCTTCCTGCGACCTCCGATGCCCAAGGCAGCCGTGGCGCCGAAGCCGCCTTGCGATGCAGGCGCACGACCCATGCGTTCGCCGCGCACGCAATATCCAGAGGAAATTGTGTTCAGGGAACTCGCATTGAGCGGCCCTGGTCGGCGGGCGTAGCGTGCATCCGCTTGTTGCAGTTTCGTTAACCGCTTCGCTCGTCGAGGGACGGCGACGGTTTGAATCAGTGGGCCATTGGCCGGGAGAACACATGGGATCGCGTCATTCGGTGGAGCGTACGCAGCGACGCTCGCTTTCTTTTGCCATCGCGTTGGGACTGGGGCTCATCGCGACCGGCGCCTTCGCACAGAGCACGGTCGGCGGCATCTACGGCACGGCGGACGCCGGGGCGCAGGTCACCGCCACCAATACCGGGAGTGGCCTCAGTCGTTCGGCCACGGCGGGCAACGATGGTCGTTTCACCATTTCGTCGCTTCCACCCGGCAGCTACCACGTCACCTCGACGAAGGGAGGCCAGAGCGCCGCACGCGACGTGCAGGTCGTGGCCGGCCAGGGCTTCAACCTCAATCTCGCCGCGCCGACCGGCACCGAAGACCTTTCCACGGTGTCGGTCACCGCGAATGCCCTGCCACCCATCGACATCACCTCCAGCCAGACCAACACGGTGATGACCTCGGACCAGATCAAGAAGCTGCCGCTGGCCCGCAACCAGACGGCGGTCGCCCTGCTGGCACCGGGCGCCACGCGCGGCGACAGCGCCTTCGGCAACCTTGCGTCCTTCAGCGGCGCGTCGGTGGCCGAGAACAGCTACTACGTCAACGGCTTCAACGTCACCAATTTCTTCCAAAGCCTCACCTACGCGCAGGTGCCGTTTGAAGCGATCGACCAGGAGGAAATCCAGGATGGCGGTTACGGGGCCGAGTACGGTAATTCCACCGGCGGCGTCATCTCGGTAAACACCAAGCGCGGCACGAATGAATGGAAGGGCGGCGTCGACTACACCTGGAACCCGTACCAGTTCCAGGCCAACCAGCCGAACGTGTACCTGCGTAATGGCGCGCTGTTGCAGAACAACCGCCACAACAGCAACTACGTCATGGGCAACAACCAGACGGGCAGCCCCACCGATTTCGGCCAGCGCTGGAACGCGTGGCTCGGCGGTCCGCTGATCAAGGACAAGCTGTTCCTGTTCGCCCTGGTGGGCGGGACGCGCACGGCCGACGAGCACTATGGCGATACGACCGGTGGCGGCAACTTCAACAAGACGACGATCAGCGACCCGCGCTACCTGGTGAAGCTGGACTGGAACATCAACGAGAGCAACATCCTCGAATACACGGGTTTCAGTGATTCCAGCACGCAGCAACAAAGCGTCTACGGTTACAGCTACGACGACAATGGCCAGCCCCACCGCGGCGACTACCTCGGCCAGGTGTACGACAAGACCGGCGGGATGAACAACATCCTCAAGTACACCAGCTACGTCACCGACGACTTCACGATATCCGCGCAGTACGGCACCAGCGTGAACAAGCGCATCGAGCGCGCCACGACCGCCGATGGTGTTGTGGAGCAGTACGACGGCAACATCTTCGACGCCGTGAATTCGCCCGGTTGCCCGATCATCAACGACCACCGCACGCCCGTGAACGACGGCGCCTCGGGCTATCCGCACTGCTCGTTCACCACCGGCACGCTCAACACCCCCGATGGGGAGGATAAGCGTAACGCCGGCCGCATCGACTTCGAGTACCACCTGGGCGATCACGAGCTGAAGGCGGGCTGGGCGCGCGACCACTTCACCACCGATACCGGCACCGCCTACGAAGGCGGCTCGACGTATACCTACCAGTCGATTCCGGAAAGCATCCTGGGCCATGCCCCGGGACTCGATCCTGCCGACAGCGTCGTGGAGCAGGCCGTATTCGCCACCGGCGCGAAAGTGGGTATCACGCAGAAGTCGTATTACCTCCAGGACAACTGGCACGTCAGCGACAACTTCGTCGCTCGCATCGGCGTGCGTAACGACGGCTTCAACAACACCAACAGCCTCGGCCAGACGTATGTCAGCCAGACGCATAGCTGGCAACCGCGCCTGGGTTTCTCCTGGGACGTGCATGGCGATTCGTCACTGAAGGTGTACGGCAGTGCGGGCGACTATTCGCTGCCGCTCGACGGCAACGTCGCGTTGCGCGGCGCCGCCGCGTCGCTCTACCAGATCCGCTACTTCAGCTACACCGGCGTGGATCCGGTCACCGGCGCGCCGCTTGGGCTCGGCCCGGTACCCGCGGCATACGGGGCGCAGTTCCCATCGCGCACCGGCACCGTGTACGCCAACGGCGAAGCCGGTGTGGTGCCCAATCCGGACGCCGTGGCCACCAGGGACCTAAAGCCGTTCAAGCAGCGCGAGTTCATCCTCGGAGCCCAGCAACAGGTAGCGGACTGGACGCTTGGCGCGAAGGCGATCTACCGCAAGGTGCTCACGGGCATCGACGATGCCTGCGACTTCCGCCCGATCGCAAAAGCCGCCAATGCGGAGTACGGCCTCAACCTGGATACCAACAGCCTCACCCCGGCCGCGTCCAACGTGCCGGGCTGCTACATCTTCAACCCCGGCAGTTCGGTCACCTTGAGGACGCCGGTGGATGCCACGGGCACGCTGTACGACATCCACCTGCCCGGTACGGCCGTAGGCGAGCCGAGCTACAAGCGCTCGTACATGGCCCTCCAGCTCACCGCTGAGCGCAACTTCGACAATGTGTGGTACCTGAAGACGTCGTACGTGTTCTCGCACACTCGCGGCAATGCCGAGGGTGGCGTGGATTCAAGCAACGGCCAGGCGGACACCGGCACCACCGAGCTGTTCGACTATCCGGAAATCATGGCCGGTGCGAACGGTTACCTGCCGAACGACCGTAAGCACACCTTCAAGATCTATGGTGCGTGGCAGATCACGCCCGAATGGCTGATCGGCGCCAACGGCGTGTTGCAGACGGGCCGCCCGGAAAATTGCTATGGCCTCAACCCGATCGACGGCCAGGTCGATGGCGGATACGGTGGCGGCGCCTATCTCTATTGCAGCGGCATGATCGTCAAGCGCGGTTCCGTCGGCCGCACGCCCACGTACTGGAATATCGACCTCAACACGTCGTACAAACCGGAATGGGCCAAGGGCGTGACGATCTCGGCGAGCGTGTTCAACATCTTCAACAAGCAGCACACCACCACGATCAACGAAGTAGGCGAGGACAACAGCGGCAATTCGCTGGCGGGAAGCACCTACAAGATTCCCACCAGCTTCCAGCAGCCTCGCTATGTGCAGCTTTCGGCCGAGTACGACTTCTCTCTCTGAAGCAACACCACAATAAGACATGGCGCGTGCCCCTGGGCGCGCGACCGGTGCGAACATCCCCAGATCGCCGCCCGCTCCCACGGGCGGCTTTTTTTTGTTCTGCACTACTCCCCGTCGTCCTCGAAGCGCAGGTGCTTCACGCTGCGACCGTGACGACGTACCAGCTTCAACGCTTCCACGCCGACCTTGATGTGCCGCTCGACAAAGTTGGCCGTGACGGCGGCGTCGCTCGTCTCGGTTTTCACACCTTCGGGAATCATCGGCTGGTCGGAGACGAGCAGCAGTGCGCCGCAGGAGATGTGATTGGCGAAGCCGGCGGCGAAGATCGTCGCGGTTTCCATGTCGATGGCCATGCTGCGGGTGCGGCGCAGGTATTCCTTGAAGGCGTCGTCGTGTTCCCACACGCGGCGGTTGGTCGTGTAGACAGTGCCCGTCCAGTAGTCGTGGCCGAGGTCACGGATCATGGTGGAGACGGCGCGCTGCAGCTGGAATGCGGGCAGCGCCGGCACCTCGGGAAGCAGGTAGTCGTTGGACGTGCCCTCCCCGCGGATGGCGGCGATCGGAAGCACGAGGTCGCCGATGGCGTTCTTCTTCTTGAGGCCACCGCACTTGCCGAGGAACAGCACGGCCTGGGGTTCGATCACGCTCAGGAGGTCCATGATCGTGGCGGCGTTGGGGCTGCCCATGCCGAAGTTGATCAGGGTGATGCCGTCGGCCGTGGCGTTGGGCATGGGCCGGTCGCGGCCGCGCACTTCCACGCCGTGTTCGTGTGCGAAGCGGTCCACGTAGTGGCCGAAGTTGGTCAGCAGTATGTGCTGGCCGAAGGCCTCCAGGGGCGTGCCCGTGTAGCGGGGCAGCCAGTTGGAGACGATCTCGTTCTTGGTTTTCATGTCGAATCCGGATGCGCGTGCGCCGTCGGTGGACTTCAAGCCGACGACACGGTTACCGGCGACGCCACGCCGGCGGAGTGCCAAATTCATTCGTGCAAGTGTAGCATCGGCCTGAAGGAACCCAGGGGGGTTCGAGCGGGAGTGGCCGATGCGGATCGGCGTGGCGATCGATGCGGCCTGCGACGTGCCGCAGGACTTTCTGGAACGGAACGACATCGCGGTGATGCCCATCGCGGTAAAGGTCGATTCCGAACGGTTCAAGGACGACCGCGATCCGGCCGAGATCCAGCGCTTCCGCGACCGGAAGCTGGGCAGCCGGAGCCATTCGGCCGAAACCGAGGCCAGTTCGGTGGAGGACGTGCAGTCCCTCTTCCTCGACCGCCTGGTGAAGGAATACGACTGCGTCGTGTGCCTCACCATCATGGCCACGCGCAGCCCCATTCACGACAACGTGATCAAGGCCAGCTTCGCCATCCTCAAGAATTACCGCCCCGTGCGCGAGGCCGCCGGGCGCTCGGGCCCCTTCCTGATGCGCGTGGTGGACACGCGGAACATTTTCGCCGGAGCGGGCCCCGCCATTGCGGAAACCGTGCGCATGATCCAGGCGGGCAAATCGCCGGCCGAAGTACGCGAACGGGCGGCGCAGGTGGCCGACTGCTCGTACGGTTACATGCTCCCGCGCGACCTCAACTACCTGCGGTCGCGCGCCCGCAGCAAGGGCGACCGCAGCGTCAGCTTCCTGAGTTCGATGCTCGGCACCGCGCTGGACATCAAGCCCATCCTCCGCGCCCATCGCGGCGAAACGGGGCCGGTCGGCAAGATCCGCGGCTTCGAACAGGGCGCACTGGCCTTGTTCGAATACGCGGCGAAGCGCGTGCAGGCGGGCCTGATGGTTCCCTCGCTTTCGCTGAGCTACGGCGGCGACCTCGACGAGATGCGCGACCTTCCAGGGTACAGCCGGCTCGTTCGCACCTGTGACGACGCGGGCGTGCAGATACTGGAAAGCCCCATGGGCATCACCGGCATGGTGAACGTGGGCGAAGGCGCCATGACGCTGGGGCTGGCCTCCGAAGACCACGTGGCGGAGTTCTGAACGTGCGCGCCATGCGCGGCGCGGCGGTTGCGATCGCGCTGGCTGCGACCGGCGGCGCAGCAGGTGAAACCGTCTACAAGTGCGAGGCCGGCGGTCGCACGATCTACCAGCAGACGCCCTGCGCGCAGGGCCAGCGGCAGCAAGCCATCCAGTTGGCGGACCCGGCTCCCCCGGCGGAGCCATCCGCTCCGCCTCGTCCGCCGCCGGCCGCCGAAGAAGGCCCGGCCGCAGCACCGGTCGCGCCCCGCTCTTTCACGCCGCCACCGACCTTGTTCGGCTGCATCCGTGCCACCGACGGCAAGCCCTATACCAGTCCCGACGGAGAACCGCAGCCGTACATGGCACCCCTGGGTGTGTTGGGTGCGGTCAGCCAGTCGCTCGCCGACACGTACGGAAGCCGCGGCGCGGCCATTGCGTCAGCGCCCGAGTTGAACCGCGGCAAGGGCAATGCCGCGGCGGTGGCCACAAGCAACTACGTATGGGTGCAGGACCAGTGCCGGCAGCTGTCGCCGGCCGAGGCCTGCGGCGCGCTGCGCGACGAGGCGGAGGCGAACCAGCGCGCGATCCGCCAGGCCTTCAAGAGCGAACGCGGTCCGCTGGAAGCGAAGGACGCGCAGTTGCGACAGCAGCTGCAAGGCTGCGACTGAACGCTGGAACCGCGCCTCAGGCCGAGGTGACGTCCAGTTCCGTCGCGGCAACGGCAAGGCCCGACACCACGCCCAGCGAGGGATCGCCTTCCACCATCGGGATATCCGGGAAGCTGCGGCGGACCGCTTCTTTCACGATGGGCGAGCGCGAGGTGCCTCCGGTGAGAAAGATGCTGGCGGGCACGGATGGCCATTCCTCGCGCACGTCGGCGAGCAGGCGCTGCATGCGTTCGATGAAGGGCTCGGCCGCCTCGTTCATGTCATCGCGCACGATGCTCACGCCCAGTCCGGGGTCGAGAAAACCGAGGTCCGCTTCGGTCCGGTCCCGGCTGCTCAGCGCGATCTTGCTGCGTTCCGCCGTCTGGTTGAGTCGGGTGGTGGCGCCGGGCTGTTGCAGCGCCTGCAGACGGGAGCGCCACGGCTCGTCCACGAAGCGATAGTCCTGGCGGCGGAACTCGCGCTGTTTGGGCAGGTTGTGCACGCTCGCCGCCTCCACGAAGTGGTGCACCGGCACGCGGGTTACGTTGTTGCCCAATGCCGGCATGAAGGCGCGCATGCTCAGGTTCACGTCGAGGTCGGTACCGCCCTTTGCCAGGCCCCACGTGCGCGCGATCTTCGGCAACTCGTCGCCGCCCAGCTCGGCGAAGGCCACGTCGGTGGTACCGCCGCCGATATCGACGATGAGCGCGGTCTGCCGGTGCGAAAGGCGCTTGTGGTAGTGCATCGCCGCCGCGGCAGGTTCCTCCAGGAAGGAAACGCTGTGGAAGCCCGCGACGGCGGCCGCTTCGCGAATGATCTCCACCGCCTGCTCGGAACCCTTCTCGCCCATCGAACTGCGGAAATGGACGGGGCGACCGATCACCGCCGTGCGCACGTTTTCGCCAAGCTGGCGACTGGCGGCAAGGCGGATGTGCTCGAGTACGTAGGTGGCGATATGCACGATCACGCGGCGAACCTGCGGATCCATGCGGAACCCGAGCATCGACTTCGGCGATTCGATCAGATTGCCGTCGCCGTATTCGAGATAGGCAGCGACGGCCTCGTCGCCGAACAGGGCGTCCTCGAAACTTTCCACGGTTGCCGCCGCCGTGTCCGCCGCGCGACGTTTCGTCGGGTCGGGCACCACTTCGGGGAAGAACACGGCGGTACGGAACTGCTTCGCGTCGCCGAAGGCGACGTGGGTCAGCTCACCGTCGACGAAGGTCGCCGCGGCCGTGTAGCTCGTGCCGAAATCGATACCGATGTGCATGGGAGTTCCTCGGGGGAACTCCCGATTCTAGCGTCAGAAGCCGTAGCGCAGGAATCCGCCGTCCACGGCGACGATCTCGCCCGTCACGTAGCTCGCGGCGGGCAGGCACAGGAAGGCCACGGCCCCGGCGACTTCCTCGGGCTCGCCTATGCGCCCCATCGGCGTCCGGTCGAGCACTTCCTCCAGGTATTCCGCATCGGCCAGCGCGGGTTCGCTGCGCTGCGTACGGATGTACCAGGGCGCCACCGCATTCACGCGAATGCCGTCCTCGGCCCATTCGCAGGCGAGGTTACGGGTCATCTGGTGCAAGGCGGCCTTGGTCATCCCATAGGGCGAACCGGTGCGCACGTGCACGATGCCCGACACCGAGCCCACGTTCACGATGGCCGCGTTCGCGTGCTGCACGAGGTGCGGGTACGCCGACCGGCTCATCTCGTACGCGGAGAACACGTTGAGTTCGAACAGGTCGCGGTACTCGTCTTCCGAATAGTCGAGCGTGGCCTTGGGCGCGTTGCCGCCCACGTTGTTCACCAGAATGGAAAGGTTCGCGCCGAGGTCGGCCACCCAGTCGAACACGGCCAGGCGGTCTTCGTGATCGGAGAGATCGGCAGCCATGCCCAGCACTTCGACGTCCGGGCATTCGTCGGCGAGTTCGTCGCGTACCTCCTGCAGGGCCAGCTCGTCGCGCGCGACGAGAAGGACATCGGCACCGAGGGCCGCCAGCTCGCGCGCGCAGGCATAACCGATGCCCTTGCTTGCCCCGGTGACGAGGGCGGTACGGCCGTCGAGGCGCCAACTGGCAAGTCGTGGGTGCATGTGTCATCTCCGTGCGTTACGCCGATCGTAAGGGATCGAACGCCGGATGTGTCCGCGCCGATTGCACGGGATCGCCATCCGGACCAGACTCGGCGCCGATACCGGAGGACACGACATGGCCCGCTACCTTCCGCTGCTTGTTCTGATCGGCGTTTGCGCCGCCTGCTCGAAACCGCCGCAGCCGCACGAGCCGCCAACGCCCCAGGCCAGGGCCGAGACGCCCTGGGATTCGCTGGAGGCGCAGAAGAAGAAGGCGCAAGACGTGCAGAAGACCGTCGACGCCCAGGCTAAGGCTCAGGCGAAGGATATCGACGCCCAGACGCAATGACCCGAACGAGCCGCCGTGGCGGCTCTCGGGCACCCGTCAGCGGGGAGAGCAGAAGCAGTAGGCGTACACGTGCGGCTTGCCTGCCTCGGCATTGCGGAACAGCGACCACTCCGGCGCCAGCTTCGGCAGTTCAGCCACCCACGACGGCAGGCGCAGGCCCCACGACATCGCCACCCGCGCTTCGGAACTGTCGCCGATGCTGGTGAGGAAGCGCTCGAACGCGCCCATGGGTTTCTCCGCGTACCGTACGTTGAAGCTCTTGCCCAGCCCAGCCTGTTCCGCTGCGTCGCGGATCGCGTCGTCGAGGCTGCCGAGGCGGTCTACGAGGCCGCGATCCAGGGCCTGCTGGCCCGTCCATACGCGGCCCTGCGCAATCGCGTCGATGGTTGCGAAGTCCTTGCCGCGCGCCTTCGCCACGTTGCCGACGAAGTCGCGGTAGCCCTTGTCGATGATGCTCTGGATCAGCACCCCCACGTTCGGATCGAGCGGCCGGGTCATGTCGAACGCACCCGCCAGCGGGCTCGTCGAAACGCCGTCGCTCTTCACGCCGATCTTGGCGAGGGTGTCGGGCACGGTGAAGAACATGCCGAAGATGCCGATCGAACCGGTGATGGTGTTGGGCTCGGCGTAGATCCGGTTGGCGTTCATCGAGATCCAGTAGCCGCCGCTCGCGGCCACGTCGCCCATCGACACCACCACGGGGATGCCCGCCTCGCGGGTGAGTTCCACCTCGCGGCGGATCTGCTCGGCGGCGTAGACCTCGCCGCCCGGCGAGTTCACGCGGAGTACCAGAGCCTTGGTGCGCCGATCCAGGCGCACGGCGTGGATAAGGGCGGCCGTGGATTCGCCGCCGATGCGGCCCTGCGCCTGCTTGCCTCCGGCGATCTCGCCCTCGGCCACCACGACGGCGACACCCGGCCCCGTCTGCAGCATGTCGACGGTGGAGAGGCCTTGCGTGGCGACGTACGACGCCAGGTCGACCTGACGGAAGCCTTGGTCTTTCTTCCCGGCGGGCACGCCCTCCTCACGAAGCATCTTCACGAACTGCTGCTCGGTGGCGATGCCATCGGCGAGCTTTTCGTCGACCGCGAGCTGGGCGAGGCTGCCCTTCGCATCGCGCACGCGCTCGGCCAGACCGTCGATGTCGGCGCGCAACACGGCGGGGTCGAGGTGGCGCATGCGTGCCACTTCGTCGATCCAGGTGTTCCACAGGCCGCCCAGCCAGTACGTGTCGGCCTCCTTCGATTCGGGCGAGGCATGGTCGAGGATGAACGGCTCCGCCGCGCTCTTGAACTGGCCTACGCGGAACAGGTGCACCTGCACGCCGAGCCGGTCGAGCATGTCCTTGTAGAACAGGCGGTAGTTGGCGAGGCC
Organism: Luteibacter sp. SG786; assembly: GCF_011759605.1. GTDB lineage: Bacteria > Pseudomonadota > Gammaproteobacteria > Xanthomonadales > Rhodanobacteraceae > Luteibacter. The sequence continues at coordinate 214,011 of NZ_JAAOYX010000003.1, read as the reverse complement.
CACGGCCATGACGCCGCCCTGGGGATCGATGTAGATCTTGTCGGCGTGCGCGGCCAGGTAGTACTGGCCCTGCTCCAGGCTGGCGGCCCAGACCAGCACGGGCTTGCCGGCCTTGCGGAAGCGGTCGAGCGCCGCACCGACTTCGCGCAGCGCCGCGAAACCGCCGGCCTGCAGCTTGTCGGGGCGCAACACGATGCGGCTGATGCGGTCGTCCGTGGCCGCGCTGTCGATGGCGCGGACGAGGTCGCGCACCTGCACCTGCTGCACGCCGTCGCCCGTCATGCGGCCGATGGCGCGCGACAGCGGATCGGCGCTGTATTGCTCCACCAGCGCGCCCTCCGGCGCCAGCACCAGCACGGTGCGGTCGTCCACCTGGCCGGCCCGGCCACCGAGGAACAAGAGCAGCAGGAACACGGCAAGAAGACCGAAGAAGATCGCGTTGATGATCACCAGCCGGGTGATGTTCAAACCGCGACCGAGGCTCAGCATGAAGCGGCCAAAGCCGCCACGCCGGCGCGGCGGGGGAACGGGTAGCGGGCGGTGTGGCAGGGGCGGCGGCACGGCGTCGTAGCGATCCGACATCTAGGCGGTTCCTTCGGGACTGTGCGCAGCGTAACCCGTTGGACCGTTGGTATCACGTGTGGAATGGCATGGAGGGCGCGGTCAGGGATCGTTCCGCCAATCGCCTTTCGCGCTGCTGCGCCAGAACCTTGCGAAAAGAAGGATCGCGGCCATGCTGAGCCCGGCGATCAGGCCCATCCACATGCCTCGCGCGCCCATGTCCCGGTGGAACGCCAGCCACCAGCCGACCGGCATGCCCACAACCCAGTAGGCGAACAGGGTGATGCCCATCGGCACGCGGGTGTCCTTGAGCCCACGCAGCGCACCGTTCGACGCCACCTGGATGCCGTCGGAGAACTGGAAGAAGCCGGCCAGCACGAGCAGTTGCGATGCCATCGCGATGACACCGACATCGCTCGTGTAGAGGCGCGCGATCGATTCCGGGAAGGCCAGCATGACGCCGGATGACACGAGCTGTGTGACGAGCACCAGCGCGATACCGGAAAGGCCCGCATAGCGCACGCCCGCGGCGTCGCGCCGTCCCGCCGCGTTGCCCACGCGCACGGTGATCGCCATCGACAGGCCCAGCGGGATCATGAAGGCGACGGACGCCACGTTCAGCGCCACGTGGTGGCCCGCCGTGACCGTTTCCCCGAGGCGGCCGATCAGCAGCGCCACGGCGACGAAGAGTCCCGCCTCCATGAGCAGGGTGACCGCCATCGGCAGTCCGATGTGCAGCAACGGGCCGATCTGGCGGAGATCGGGCTTCGCCAGGCGCCCGCGCAGGTTCAGGTCGCGGTAGTTCCGGTGCTTCAGCACGTAAGTGGCGAAACCGAGCATTTCCGCCCAGAGCACCACCGCCGTGGCGATGCCGCTGCCGCGCGCGCCCATGACGGGGAAACCGAGCTTTCCGTACATCAACACGTAGCCCAGCGGCGCCAGCAGAACGAGGCCGCCGAAGCTGAAGTACATGGACGGCCGCGGCATCGACAGGCCTTCGGACAGGCCGCGCAATGCGAAATACGTGGTGAGCGCGGGGGCCGCGAAGCAGATGGCGTGCAGGAATGCCTCCACGTCGGGGCGCATCGATTCCACCACGCCGAAAAGCACCATCAGGGGCGAGGCATGCCACACCCCGATGCCTAGCAGCACACCCAGCACCCACGCGATGTACAGGGCCTGGTGGAATACCGGCCCCACTTCGCCGCGGCGTCCCGCGCCGTCCAGCTGCGCCACCGTCGGGGGTACGGCCATCATCGTGCCGATGCCGGTGACGATGGCGAGCACCCAGATGCTGGCGCCGGTCACGACCGACGCCTGCGTGTGCGCGGCCTGATGTCCGGCGAGCACCGCATCGACCACGTTGGTACCGATGGCGGAAAGTTGCGCGACGATCATCGGCAGGGCCAGCCGCATGGTGGCGCCGATCTCCCGACGCGCGCGGGCGCGGTCGATGGTCATGGAACTGCAGTCGATGGATGGCCGCCCATTGTAGCGGTTGCCGTGCCATCATCCGCAGCCGAAAGGGGAAAATCTCGGGGGAAGAAGCGATGAATCAACTGACGCCGTCGCCAGGCCTGCTTTGCGCCAACTGTGGCGAAGCGCTGCAGGGCGAGTTCTGCCATGCCTGCGGCCAGTCGATCCGGAGCGTGATCAAGCCGGTGTCGCACATGCTGGAGGACGCCGGCGACCTCTTCTTCCACATGGACGAACGCATCGTCCATACCCTGCCGCCGCTGTACACCAAGCCCGGCTTCCTCACCCTGGAATACTTCTCCGGCCGCCGGGTGCGCTACATCGCTCCTTTCAGGCTGATGTTCGTCTTCTGTCTGCTCGCCTTCTTCTTCATGCACCTGGCGATCAGCGACACGCACCTGGACGAAGGTCTCTACGGTGCCAAGCCGGCGAAGGACGACGTGGCTGCGCTGCACGCGGCGGACACCGCCGACGAGGTGCGCAAGATCTACCAGGGACAGATGGAGGAACTGGACGCTGCCAAGGCAGAGCCCAACGTGCCCGACGCTGCCAAGGCCGCCATCGGCTTGAGCCAGCAGGTGGTGCGCGACGCCGCGAACCGCCGTCTGGCCGAACTGAAGGCCGAGCCCATCGCCCCGGGCACCAACGCGGAAACGGGCCTCGCGCCACGCAAGGCGGACGAGGACAGCTGGTTCTCCCGGCCGACCACCGTCGACATCGCCTGGCTACCGGACGTGATGACCCGGCGCCTGGCCCTGGGCATCGCGCATTTCAAGGCCAACATCGCCCAGGTGATGGATGGCGGTCCCGGCAAGAGCGAGGCGATCCGCCGCATCATCGAGGGATTCTTCTCGGTGCTGCCGCAGACGCTGCTGGTGATGATCCCGGTGTTCGCGCTCATCCTGAAGCTGTTCTATGTCTTCAAGCGCCGCCTGTACATGGAGCACGTGATCGTCGCCCTGCACAGTCACGCCTTCCTTTTCATCTCCCTGCTCGGGCTGATGCTGCTGGGCTTCGCGAAACATGCGATCGAGCCCCACGTGGCACTGGCGGGCAAGGCGATCGGACTGGTGCAGGCGGCCATGTGGGTGTGGATGCCGGTATACCTGCTGATCATGCAGAAAAGGGTGTATCGCCAAGGCTGGCCCATGACCCTCCTGAAATACTGGCTGATAGGCAGCGTCTATTTCTGGCTGCTGCTTTTCGCCCTGTCGGTCGCAGCCCTGATTGGCGCAGCGCACTAGGATTTATTCCTAAGCGGCGGGCGGTTGTGCACAGGCGGCGGGGCCCCTTCGCGTTTGTCAAGACAAAATGCAGAGCCGGTGACGATTTTCCTCGACCCATCTGCAAGTTATTGAAATCATGGCACATTTCAGCTTGGTTAAAATGTACCCAAGCTAACCGGAACGGCCCAACCATGCGCCTTGGATGCCCCCCATCCGAGGCTCATCCACAGAGTTATCCACAGCACTTGTGGATAACATGGAAAGCGGTCACGGCGCGGGCACTTACAGCTTCTTCCTCCCGCCGTACACGTCACTTGCAGGCAAACCCATGTGCCAGTGGTCAATGATTGACCAGCGGAATCGGCATCTCCCTATAAACTAGGATCCGCATGAACGCCGTCGTCCGCGTCGCCCTTCCGGTGCCCTTGCCGACCCTTTTCGACTACCTGCCTCCCCTGGACGGCGAGGCGCGGACGGGCGCGCGAGTGCGGGTGCCGTTCGGGCGCGGGGAAATGGTGGGCGTGGTGATCGACCCGGCGGCCGAGGCCGCCGTCGGCGCGACGAGGCTCAAGCGGGTCGCCGAGGTCCTCGACCCCTTCCCCCTCCTCGACGACGAGTTGATGGCGACCCTTGCCTGGGCGGCCGACTACTGGGCGGGCGCACCGGGGGAGGCCTTCGCCAACGCGTTGCCGCTGGCCCTGCGCGAGCCCCGGCCGTTGCCCGCGACGGGGATCGAAGCCTGGGCGCTCACTGTCCAGGGGCGCTCGGCACTCGACGCAGGAAGCCGCAAGGGCGGTTCCGCTGCGCTCCTCGACGCGCTCCGCCATGGGCCACGGGCCGCCGACGACCTGACGGCGGCCCTGCCCGGTTGGCGCGCGGCCGCCCGCCGGCTGCTCGAAGGCGGCCTGGTCGAGCGGATCGAGCTCGGGGAAGCCGCCCTGCCCCCGTCTTCCGCACCCGGCCCCGCCCTGAGCGACGAGCAGTCCGCCGCCGTCGCCGCGATCGGCCAGGGGTTCGGCGCGTTCCGTCCTTACCTCCTGGACGGCGTCACGGGCAGCGGCAAGACCGAGGTCTATCTCGCCCTGATCGAGCGGGCCCTGGCGGAAGGACGGCAAACGCTGCTGCTGGTACCGGAGATCGGCCTCGCGCCGCAAACGGTCCGCCGGCTTCGCGAGCGCCTGGGCGTGGCCGTCGAGGTGCTGCATTCCAACCTTGCCGAAGGCGAGCGCGCACGGGCCTGGCTCAGGGCACGCGACGGCAGCGCTCGCGTCGTCCTGGGAACACGCTCCGCGGTGTTCACCCCGCTGCCTCACGCAGGCCTCATCGTCGTGGACGAGGAACATGACCCGTCCTACAAGCAACAGGAAGGATTCCGCTACCACGCGCGCGACCTGGCTGTGTTCAGGGCGCGCACGCTGGGCGTGCCGGTGGTGCTGGGTTCGGCGACGCCGTCGCTGGAAACGTTGGCCAACGTGCAGGCCGGCCGCTACACACGTTTGGTGCTGCGAGCGCGCCCCGGTGCCTCGCAGCCCACCCGGGTCCAGATCGTCGACATGCGCGCGCAAAGGCTCGACCACGGTTTGTCGCCCACCCTCGTGCACGCCGTCGCCGCTTGCGTCGAACGCGGCGAACAGGCGCTCGTCTTCCGCAATCGCCGTGGATACGCCCCCGTGCTCCTGTGCCACGACTGCGGCTGGCACGCGGACTGCCCACGCTGCGAACGGCCCATGACCCTGCATGCGGGCCGGCGGAGGCTGGTCTGCCACCACTGCGACAACACGATGCCGGTGCCATCGGCCTGCCCCGCCTGCGGCTCGGCGAACCTCAGTCCCCAGGGCCAGGGCACGGAGCGCCTGGAAGAGGCGCTTGCCGAGCGCTTCCCGGAGGTTCCCGTCGTCCGCATCGACCGCGAGACGACGCGGCGGCGCGATGCCTTCGGCGACATCCTCGACGGCCTGCGCGAGGACAAGCCGGCGATCCTGGTCGGTACCCAGATGCTGGCCAAGGGTCATGATCTGCCGAACCTCACGCTGGTCGCCATCGTCGGGGTGGACGAGGGGCTGCACAGCGTGGATTTCCGCGCGGGCGAGCGACTGGCCCAACTGGTGGTCCAGGTGGCCGGCAGGGCCGGGCGAGCCAGCAAGCCCGGAAGCGTGCTCCTGCAGACACACCACCCCGACCACGCGATGCTGCACGCCCTCCTTCGCGGCGGTTATCCCGCCGTGGCCGAGGGCCTGCTCGAGGAACGCCATCTCCTGGATCTGCCACCGTATGCCCACCAGGTGCTGCTGCGCGCGGACGCGCTGGGACGTGCCGAGGTGGACGAGTTCCTCGCCCAGGCCCATGCCGCCATCGGCGATCCGGGCGACCTGCGCGTGGCAGGCCCCATGCCGGCGCCCATGCCCCTTCGGGCAGGCCGCCATCGCGGGCAGTTGCTGGTGGAAGCCGGCGCGCGCGCGCGCCTGCATGCCTTCCTGCGCGCATGGCGACAGGCGCTCGCGGGGCTGCCGGCCGCGCGCAAGGTCCGCTGGTCGCTCGACGTGGACCCGATCGACCTGTATTGACCCCGATGTCGCGGTTGAATCGCGCACATCTTGCTCACACCTGTTGGATATCTCTGAACCGAAACGTATGGATGCCTACATTTGCTCCGCGTTCGGCGCGACAATAGACCTCTTACCAGGTAACGGAACCCCCAACGTGACCAGCCAACTCGAGCAGCTCCGCAAGTTCACCACCGTCGTCGCCGACACGGGCGACATCGCCGCCATGCAGAAGTACAAGCCGGAGGACGCAACCACCAACCCGTCGCTGCTCCTGAAGGCCGCCGGCATTCCCGAGTACGCCGGCTACATCACTGAGGCCGTGGACTGGGCAAAGTCGCAGAGCAACAGCCGCGACAGCCAGCTTACCGACGCGAGCGACCGTCTTTCCGTGTTGATCGGCCGCGAGATCCTCAAGATCGTTCCCGGCCGCGTGTCCACCGAGGTCGACGCCCGGCTTTCGTTCGACACCCATGCCTCGATCGAGAAGGCGCGCCGCCTCGTCGGTTTCTATGAAGATATCGGCATCAAGCGCGAGCGCATTCTCATCAAGCTGGCTTCCACGTGGGAAGGCATCCGCGCGGCGGAGCAACTGCAGAAGGAAGGCATCAACTGCAACCTCACGCTGCTCTTCAGCTTCGAACAGGCCGTCGCCTGTGCCGAGGCCGGCGTGTTCCTGATCTCGCCGTTCGTCGGCCGCATCTTCGACTGGTACGTCGAGCACACCGACAAGAAGACGTACGCTCCCGAGGAAGATCCGGGCGTGCAGTCCGTGCGTCGTATCTACGACTGGTACAAGCTGCACGGCTTCGAAACCGTGGTGATGGGCGCCAGCTTCCGCAATATCGGCCAGATCCAGGCGCTGGCCGGTTGCGACCGGCTCACGATTTCGCCCGAACTACTGAAGCAGCTCGACGAAACGGACGCACCGCTGCCGATCGCGCTGAAGGACAGCGGCCGCCGCGAACCGGCGCAGGCGAAGATCGACGAAGCCAAGTTCCGCTGGGGCCACAACGAGAACGCCATGGCCACGGACAAGCTTGCCGACGGCATCCGCAAGTTTGCCGCCGACCAGCGCAAGCTTGAGGCATTGATCGGCGCCAAGCTCTGAACATTCAGGCAGCGCAACGATGACAACGAAGGGGCCGCAAGGCCCCTTCTTGCGTCAGCTGTTTCGCAAAGTCACGCGTGCCAACCGCCGCCCAGTGCGCGGACGAGTTGCACGCTTGCGCGCAGCTGCCTCGTTTCGAGGTCGATCACGCTGCGTCGCGCGTCCAGGGCCGCCGTCTGCGCCTGTACCACGTCGAGATACCCGACGGCGCCTTCGCGATAGCGATTGAGCGACAAGTCCACCGAACGTTGCGCCGCGTCGGCGGCGGCGCGCTGGTCTACCAGTGCCGTGCCGAGATCGCGCAGCAAGGTGAGGTTGTCCTCAACCTGCGCGAAGGCATCGAGCACCACGGAGCGGTATTGCGCGCCGGCTTCGTCGGTGGCGGCTTTCGCCTGTTCCACAGCCGCCTTGCGGCGGCCACCGTCGAAGACATTGAGCAGCACCGTGGGGCCGATGGCCCAGAAGCGGTTCGGTGCCGTCAGGATGTTTGCCCAGCGGTCGCTCTGCCAGCCGCCTTGCGCGTCGAGCGTCAACTGCGGAAAGAACGCCGACCGCGCGATGCCCACGCGGGCATTGGCAGCGGCCGTGCGCCGTTCGGCGGCGGCGATGTCCGGACGGCGCTGGAGGATCGCCGACGGCACCGCCAGAGGAATGGTGGGCACCTTCACCTGCCCGTCGTCGGTGGCCAGCGAGAAGTTCGACGCGGAGTCGCCGACGAGTACCGCGATAGCGTGCAGCACGAGGGCACGTTGCGCCTGGGCCTGCGTGAGCTGCGACTTCGCATTCGAAAGCTGCGTTTGCGCGCGCGCCACGTCCAGGCCCGAAGCGATACCGCCGTCGTGGCGGGACTGCGTAAGCGAAAGCGCGCGCGTGAACGCATCGATGCTCTCGTTCAGCACCTTGATCTGCCGGTCGAATCCGTTGAGCTGAAGGTAATCGTCGGCAAGCTGCGCCTGCAGGCTCAGCTGCACGGAGGCGAGGTCGGCAGCGGAGGCCGCCTGCTCCGCCGTGCCGGCAGCCACGCTGTCGCGCACGCGGCCCCAGAGGTCCACCTCGTAGTCGAGCTGCGCGCCGATGGTGTAGGCGTTGTAGTTGCTCGGCGATGTCGCGCCACGCAGCGGCCGCGTGTCGGATTCGCGATTGCGCTGACCACTGGCGTTCAGGCCAACCTGGGGGAACAGGCCCGAACGCACTTGCCGGGTGAAGGCTTCGGACTGTTCGTAGTGCGCCAGTGCAGCCGCGAGCGTGGCATTGTTCGCCACCAGTCTCGTCTGCAGGTCGTCGAGGCGCGCGTCGCCGTAGAGCTTCCACCAGCCGTTCCGATCCAGCTGATCCGCAGGCTTGGCCTCGGTCCACGGAGTGTCGGCATTGGCGTACTGCGCGGCCGTCGGCACGTCGGGTGTCTTGTATGCCGGCGCCAGCGAGCAGGCGGAAAGACCGCCGGCCAGAAGCATGGAAAGCATGGCCCCCTGGGATGCGTCACGCCTTGGCATGGTCGCCATCCGCCTTGGGCGCGTTCACGCGCACCGTATCGCCGTCCGCGAGGCCATCGGGCGGGCTTTCGATGAGCCGATCCCCTGCGGCGATGCCCGATCCGAGTTGCACCGTCTTGCCGAAGTCGCGCGCGATGGTGACCACCTTGAAGGCCACCTTGTTCTGCCCGTCCACGGTGGCGACACGCAGCCCCTTGTCGTCGAAGACGAGCGCGCTCGCCGGTACACGAAGCAGTGCGGCATCGGCCGGAAGATCGAAGGTCACGCTGGCGTATCCACCGGGCAGCAGCTTGCCGTCCGAATTGTCGACCGAGACTTGCACCAGGGTGGTGCCGGAGGCCGCGTTGATCGCGGCGGACGTCGCTTCGACCGTGCCCGAGAACGTCTTGCCCGGGTATTCCGGCACCGTGAGTTTCACGGTGGCTCCGTCGCGAATCGACGGCACGTAGTTCTGCGGCACGTTCACGTACATGCGCAGCTTGTGCACGTCGGACACGACGAACAGCTCCTGACCACCGCCACCGGCGTTGATCAGCGCGCCGACATCGGTCTCGCGCGCGGTGACGACGCCGTCGAACGGAGCGACCAGCTTCGCGAATCCCTTCAACGCCTGGATCCGTTCGAGATTCGCCTGCGCTGCTTGTGCAAGCGCATGCTTCGCCTCGTAGTCACCGGTCTTCTCGTCCACTTCCTGACGCGACACGGAGTCGGAATCGCGCATCGCCTGCCAGCGCTTCGCGGTGGTGAGGGCCAACGCCTCGTTCGCACGAGCGCTGGCCAGGTCGGCCTTGGCTTGCAGCAGTTGCTGATCCAGATCGGGCGTCTCGATTTCGGCGAGCAGGTCGCCGGCCTTCACCTTCTGGCCGATGTCGGCCTTCCAGTACTTCAGGTATCCGCTCGTACGGGCGAAGATCGGTGCGCGCGCATAGGCCTGGAGCCGACCGGGAAGGTCCAGCTCGCCACCACCCTGGCTGCTCTCCGGCGACACCACGTTGACGGTGGGCACGGCCTGGGCGTCGGTCCAGTCGCGCAGCTTGCGCGAGTCGTTTGCGCGCGTCGCCACGCCGGCCACGACGATGGCGATGACGACGATGGCGGCGATGGTTGCCGCGAGACGAAGGCGACGCGGCGGGGGTTGGTGCAGGGTATCAGGCGACATGGACGGGCTCTCCGGAAACGTTCGCCGGGTTGGAAGACGGGTGGCCGCGACGGCCATGGACGATGCTGAAGACGATGGGCACGAAGAACAGCGTGGCGGTGGTGGCGAAGACCAGTCCGCCGATCACGGCACGACCCAGTGGTGCGTTCTGCTCGCCGCCTTCGCCCAGACCCAGGGCCATGGGCGCCATGCCGATGATCATCGCCAGCGCGGTCATCAGCACAGGGCGGAAGCGCACGAAGCCGCCTTCGAGCGCGGCCTTGGCCGCGTCGCCATGCTCGGCAAGACGCTCGCGACAGAAGCTCACCACCAGGATCGAGTTCGCCGTGGCGACGCCCATGCACATGATCGCGCCGGTGAGTGCGGGGACCGAGAGCGTGGTGTGCGTGGCGAAGAGTATCCAGACGATGCCGGCGATGGCGGCCGGCAGCGCGGTCACGATCACGAACGGATCGCTCCACGACTGGAAGTTGACCACGATCAGCAGGTAGATGAGCACGATGGCGCCTAGCAGGCCAAGGATGAGGCCGGAAAAGGCGCTGTTCATCGTCTGCACCTGGCCCAGCAGTGCGGTGCTGGAGGCCTTGGGCAGGAACTTCCGGTTTGCGTCGACGATCTTCTGGATGTCGGACGCGACCGCGCCGAGGTCGCGATCCTGCGTGGTGGCGAAGATCTCGACCATGGAATTGATGTTGTACTGGCTCACCACGGAACTGGTGGCCGTGCGGGACAGCGTGGCGAAGCCGCCGAGGATCTGCGCACCCGCGGTTCCCGTGCTGGGGCTGATCGGCACGTTCTCCAGGTCGGGCAGGCTGTCGATGCGGTATTGCGGCGTCTGCATCACGATGGGATACGACACGCCGTTCTTGGGATTCAACCAGAACGTCGGCGCCACCTGACTGGAGCCGGCGAGATTCACGCCGAGGCTCGTTGTCACGTCGCGCTCGGTGATGCCCACCTGCTGCGCGCGGCTGCGATCCACGTCGACATTGAAGCCGGGGTTCGCCTGCGACTGCTGGATGCGTGCATCCACGACGCCCGGCACACGGCGAATCTCGCGCAGCAGGCGCTTGGCATACGCGAAGTTCGCAGACACGTTCGGGCCACGGATCTGCAGGTCGATGGGCGCGGGCGAACCGAAGTTGAGGATCTGGCTGATGATGTCCGCGGGCGGGAAGGAGAACGTGGCGCCCGGGAACTGGCGTGGCAATATCTCACGCAACGTGCGCACGTAGTCGGCCGTGGGCGCATGCCCTTCGTTCAACGCGATCTGGATGTCGCCGTCCTGCGATCCGACCGTGCCGGTATTGTTGTACGCCGTGTTGATGCCCGAGATCGGCTGGCCCATGTTGTCGACCACGGTGCCAAGGTCCTCCTTGGGAATGACCTTGCGCACGGCCTCGTTCACCTCGGCGAACAGGCGGGCGGTCTCCTCAACGCGCGTGCCGATCGGGGCTCGCACGTGCATGAGGATCTGGCCACCGTCCACCGACGGGAAGAAGTTGCGGCCGAGCATCGGCACCAGCAGGAACGACAGCAGCACGAAACCGAGGAACCCGATCGTGAACACCTTGCGATGGAGCAGCGCCATCTCCAGGAGCACGTGGTAGCTGGCGCGAACGCTCTCGAAACGCTTCTCGAAGCCGCGCTGGAAGCGCACGAGGGGATTGCGCGAAACGGTACCGTGCTCTCCGTGCGGGTCTTCATGGCTGTGCGGCTTCAGCAGGTACTTCGCCATCGTCGGCACCAGGGTGCGCGAGAGGATGAACGACGCGATCATCGCGAACATCACCGCCTCGGCCATCGGCACGAAGAGGAACCGCGCCACACCCTCCAGGAAGAACATCGGCACGAACACGATGCAGATGCACAGCAGCGACACGAAGGCAGGCGTCACGATCTGCGCCGCGCCGTCGAGGATCGCCGTTTCGACATCCTTGCCCTGCTCCAGGTGCCAGTTGATGTTCTCGATGGTCACCGTGGCGTCGTCCACCAGGATGCCGACGGCGAGCGCCAGGCCGCCGAGGGTCATGATGTTCATCGTCTCGCCTATGGCGGAGAGCGCGGCGATCGAGCCGAGGATGGCCAGCGGAATCGACGTGGCGATGATGACGGTGGAGCGCCAGCTGCCGAGGAAGAGCAGGATCATCAGGCTGGTGAGCGCCGCGGCGATCACGCCTTCGCGGGCCACACCCTCGATGGCCGCACTGACGAACAGCGACTGATCGCCGATAGGCGAGATGGTCAGGCCTTCCGGCAGCGCGTCCTTCATCTCCGCGACGCGTTGCTTGATGCCGGCGATGATCGCCAGCGTGGACGCCGAGCCGTTCTTCATCACCGTCATCAGCACCGAGCGGTTGCCGTCCACGTGCACGATGTTGGTCTGCGGCGGCGAGCCGTCGCGCACCTGCGCCACGTCGCGTATGTATACGGTGGCACCGTTGGCCACCTTGACCGGCAGATTGCCCAGCTCGTCGATATCCGAAGGCGAGTTGTTGAGCTGCAACGTGTATTCGTAGCGGCCGATCTTCTGCGTTCCCACCGGCGTGATGAGGTTCTGCGCGGCCAGCGCGTTGGCGACGTCCTGCGCGGAGAGTCCCCGCGCCTGCAGTGCCTGCGGATCGATGTCGATCTGCACCTGACGCGTCTTGCCCCCGAAGGGGTACGGAATGGAAGCGCCGGGCACGGACACCAGCTGCGGCCGGATGATGTTCTGACCCAGATCCGCCAGGTTCTGTTCGGTGAGCCCCTTGCCCGAGAGCGCCAGCTGGATGATCGGCACCGTCGAGGCGTTGTAGTTGAGAATTAGGGGCGGCGTCGTGCCGGCCGGCAGCTGCCTCAGCAGGGTTTGCGCTACCGCTGTCACCTGCGCATTCGCCGTACGGATGTCCACGGTCGGCTGGAAGAAGATCTTCACGATGCCGAAGCCCTGGAGGGAGTTGGCCTCGATGTGCTCGATGTCGTTGACGGTGGTGGTGAGCACGCGCTCGAACGGCGACGAGACACGGCCGGCCATCTGGTCGGGGGGAAGCCCGGTGTACTGCCAGACCACGGCGATCACGGGAATCTTGATGTCGGGGAAGATGTCCGTCGGCGTGCGCAACGCCGAGAGCGGACCCACGATGAGGATCAACAGCGCGAGGACGACGAAGGTATACGGCCGCGTGAGCGCGATCCGGACGATGCCAATCATGGGGGACGGATTCCGAGGCGTGTTTGCGTCGGCGCGAATTTTGCGCCGCGGCACGCCATCGGCGTAGTTAATATTTATTTAGGCGCTGGCGGGACAGGTGACCGTGAAGACCGCGCCGCGATCGCTGCCGCCCACCGACAGCGAGTACCCATGCAGGCGCACGATGGCACTCACGATGGCGAGGCCAAGGCCGCACCCCGGCTTGGACCGTGTCTCGTCGCTGCGATAGAAGCGGCGGAACACGGCCTCGCGCTCGTCCGGCGGAATGCCTGGCCCGGTATCGGCGATATCCACGCGGGCGCCGCCGTCGTCGCCGGTGGATGCGACGAGACGCACGGTGCCGCCGTCGGGCGTGAACTTGATCGCGTTCCCGACGAGATTGGCGAATGCCTCGAACAACAGTTGCGGATCGCCGCGCAATGGCGGCAGTCGGCCAAGTTCCAGGTCGAATCGCTGCCCGCGGTCTTCGGCAACGGGCGCATAGAACTCATGCACATTCCGCAGGACGCTGCCCAGATCCATGTTCTCGAAGCAGGCGCTGCGCTGCCTGTCTTCCAGTTCGGACACCCGAAGCAATGCGCGGAAGCGCGCCAGCACGGTGTCGATCTCACTGACGCATGCATCGAGTTGCTCGCCCTCCGGGCGCGACTCGAATACCTGTTGCAACCGGTACAGACGCGTGCGCATCCGGGTGAGCGGCGTTCGTAGATCGTGGGCGATGTTGTCGGTCACGCCCTTCACTTCGCCGAGGAGACGTTCGATCTCGGCCAGCGTGGCGTTGACGGTTTCCGCGAGGAGGTCCACTTCGTCGCCGATGCCGCTCACCGGAAGGCGAACGCTCAGGTCCCCCTCGCGAATGGGCTCCATCGCCTGCTGGATGGCTCGGATACGCCGGGCAGGCCCGCGCGCGATCAGCACGCCGCCAAGCACCCCGGGGATCAGCGTGAGGGAGAGGCCCCACAGGAGTCCGCGACGGATGATCGTGCCGACACCGTCGATGGTCGTGCTTTCCTTCGCCACGACAAGGCGCGTGCCATCGGGCAGTTCATGGGAAAGCCCCCGCACGCGGGTGCTGCCCTTGCGCGTGGGAGAGTCGAGACTGGCGTCGATCGACCGGGCCATGCCGTCTTCGTCCAGGCCCTTCGGCAGCGCGGCAATGTTGCCGGCAAGGTGGCGGCCCTGCGCGTCGAACAGCCCCATCCACATGGCGCCCTGCACGTCGATCCGGCTGGCGGCGTCGACGGTGGCGCGCATGTCCCGCGGTGCGGTGCCTTCCAGATAGTGGACGCGCGACGCCAGCATCTGGTCGATCACGCCGGACAGGTAGCGCGACGTTTCCCACTGCACGATGCCGAGGAGCACCACGCACCAGATGGCGAACAACGCGCCATAGATGATGATCAGGCGCGAGGTGGCGGAACGCCAGGCGTCAGTCAGCGGGCGCAAGGACGTATCCCGAGCCGCGAACGGTACGGATGAGCGGCGAATGGCCTGCGCCGTCGATCTTGCGGCGCAGCCGGCCGATATGGACGTCGATCACGTTCGTGCCCGGATCGAAATGGAAGCCCCACACGTGTTCGAAGATCATCTGCCGCGTCACTACCTGCCCGGCATTCCGCATCAGGAATTCCAGCAGCCGGAATTCCGTGGGAAGCAGCGTCAGTTCCTGGTCCCGGCGTTGCGCGTTGTGGCGGACCAGGTCGAGTTCGAGATCGGCCACGCGCAGGCGCGTCTCGTTCGGACCCTGGCGACGCCGGCGCAACAGCACCTCGGCGCGGGCCGCGAGCTCGTCCGGAGAGAACGGCTTGGTGAGGTAATCGTCGCCGCCCGCACGCAGGCCGCGCACGCGCTCATCCACGTCGGAAAGCGCGCTGATCATCAGCACGGGCGTGTCCACGCCGCGCTGGCGCAACGCAGACACGACGTCGATGCCGTCCATGCCCGGCAACATGCGGTCCAGGGTGACGATGTCGTAGCCGTCGGCGAGCGCGCGAGCGAGGCCTTCGCGGCCGTCGGCCACCCAGTCGGTGGACAGGCCGTGCGCACGCAGTTCCGCGACAATGTCGCGCGCGGTGACCTCGTCGTCTTCGATGACCAGCGCCCTGGGCATCCTGTTCTGCTCCTGCCGGATGACTTCAAACGGAAAACGGCCCGCGAGGGCCGTTTCCGATCTTACGCCGAACCGCGATCTCAGGCGGCGATGGCGACGCGCATCTTCTTCATGGCGTTCGCCTCGATCTGGCGGATGCGCTCGGCGGAAACGCCGTACTCGTCCGCGAGGTCCTGCAGCGTGGCCTTGTTGTCCTCGGCCAGCCAGCGACGCTGGATGATGTCGCGCGAGCGGTCGTCCAGGTTGCCGAGCGCCGTGGAGAGCGCGCCCATCTGATTGTTGCTGGCGTCTTCCTCGGCGAGGTTGTCGTACGGGTCGGCGCCTTCGTCGACGAGGAACGCGGCCGGAGCCGGCTTGTCGTCGTCGTCCGCGTCGGCCGGGGCCTCGAAGCCGACGTCACGGCCAGAGAGACGGGATTCCATCTCGCGGACGGTGGCTTCCGGCACGCCCAGGTCGTTCGCGACCACGCGCACTTCCTCGGCGTTCATCCAGCCCAGGCGCTTCTTGCTCTTGCGCAGGTTGAAGAACAGCTTGCGCTGCGCCTTGGTGGTAGCCACCTTCACGATGCGCCAGTTGCGCAGGATGAACTCGTGCATTTCGGCGCGAATCCAGTGCACGGCAAAGCTGACCAGGCGAACGCCCTGATCCGGATCGAAGCGCTTCACGGCCTTCATCAGGCCGATGTTGCCTTCCTGGATGAGGTCGGAAAGCTGAAGGCCATAGCCGTTGTAACCGCGGGCCACGTGGACCACGAAACGCAGGTGGGACATCACGAGCTGCTTGGCGGCGTCGAGGTCGGCGTCGTCGTGGAAGCGGCGCGCCAGCGACTGCTCCTCGTCAAGGCTGAGCACCGGAATGCGATGGACGGCCGAGATATAGGAATCCAGACTGCCAACGACGCTCGGTAGCCCGTAGTTACGGGTGGCGAGGGCTTGGGACATGTGTGGAACCTCCTGAAAGTCTTTACGCAGATTAGCAGTCCCGGAATGAGAGTGCTAAGTCGGCCCGAAGTTCATCGGTTAACTGTACGCAATGGTACAGAAATAGGTCCGGCATGTCCAGAGGCTGGCGGGTCGGGTTCATGTGCGGTATGGGTCGAAGCACAGATTTACGCCCAAACCACTGTTTCGTAAGGTGTTTAAGTCGTCTACAGGAGCGCGCCCTGCGCGCGACATGTTTTCGACTCCGTCCGCAAGCTGGCGCGCCAGCTCACAGGCTCGGCCTCAAACGCTGTCGCGCGCAGGGCGCGCTCCTACATGGAAAGGTCGGAACGGGGCGGCAGCGACCAGTCGATCGGCGGCTCCCCGCGGGATTCCAGGTAGGCGTTCGCCTTGGCGAAGTGGCCGCAGCCCATGAACCCGCGGTGGGCGGAGAGCGGCGAGGGATGCACGCTGCGCAGGACGAGGTGGCGCTTGCCGTCGATCAGCTGGCCTTTCCGCTGGGCATGGCTGCCCCAGAGCATGAACACCAGCCCCTCGCGCTCGCGGTTGAGGGCGTCGATGGCCGCATCGGTGAAGCCTTCCCAGCCCTTGCCCTGGTGCGAACCGGCTTTGCCCGCTTCCACGGTCAGCACCGCGTTCAACAGCAGCACGCCGCGGTCGGCCCACGGCGTGAGGCAGCCGTGGTCGGGACGTGGGATGCCGAGGCAATCCTCGATTTCCTTGAACATGTTCTGCAGCGACGGCGGCACGCGCACGCCGGGCCGCACGGAGAAGCTGAGGCCGTGGGCCTGCCCGGGACCGTGGTACGGGTCCTGGCCGAAGATGACCACGCGCACCTTGTCGAATGGCGTGTGCGCGAACGCATTGAAGATCTCGGGGCCCGGCGGGTAGATCGTCTTGCCGCGCGCTTTTTCGCTACGCAGGAACTCCGACAGCGCCAACATCTCGGGACGATCCAGGTACGCGCCGATCCGGGCTTTCCAGGACGGTTCCAGCTTCACCCTGTCGTTCAATGCGTCACCCTCGCACGCAGGTGCAGGGCAACGCGCAGCTGGAACAGGAGCTTCGTGATGAGCAGCTTTTCTTCCACCGGCTTTTCCACGAGGTCGTTTGCGCCGGCGCGCAAGAGCGCGGCCTGGTTCGCGGGGTTCTCGTCGCCGGTCATGACCAGCGTGGGTAACTGGCCCTTGCCGTAGCCGAAGTCGTTGCGGATGCGCTCGACCAGGTCGCCGCCGGTGAGTTCGCCCTTCAGGCTGACGTCCGTCAGCACGACATCGGCACCGACCTCGCCGCGTTCCCGCGCCTGGCGCAGGTGCTGCAGCGCATCCTCGGCACTGATGACGTGGTGCACGGTGAGTCCGTACTTCTCCATCATGCGCCGTGTCGCCAGTGCCACGACGCGGCTGTCCTCTACGTAGAGCACCTCGCCTTCGGCACCGCCCTCGGGCCTTACGTAGCCGCGGATGAATTCGGCCAGCGCGCCGAAGCCCAGGGACTTGTCGAAATAGTCGGTGACGAACTCGCCGAGTTCGCGTCGGTGCAGGCGTTGCTCGACGTCGCCCGATACGACGACGATCGGCATGTAGATCTGCGGTGCGGATTCGCGCACGAAGCGGGCGACGTCGAGTCCGTCCATGTCGGGGAGGCGCAATGCCACGGTGACGAAATCGAAGACGCCGCGCTGCAACTCGGACTGGGCCTCCGCCCCTGTGGTGGCCTCCACGATCTCCACACCCGGCACCTCGGCCGCGACCACGCGCGCGATGAGCTGGCGCACGACCTTCGAGCCGTCCACGATGAGAATGCGCGGCGTCGCGCTGGCCACGCCCGAACCGATGTTGGATGCCACCCCGCCCCCCCCTTCAGCCCGCCGCCGCGCGGCGGATCTGCCGCGCGCTGACCAGTCGCGCACCGAGCCACCCCAGCACGGCCGACGCGAAGGGTACCGAAAGCAGCAGCCATGCGGGGAGCCCGCCGAAGCTCACGCTGCCATCATAGGCTGCCGCGAGCCGGCCCACCGGTCCGGCCATGGCCAACTCCAGCACCACGGCGAGCACGACCGCGAGCACGCCGGCAAGGAAGCCGAGCCAGATACCGGCATACAGGTAAGGGCGTCGCACGAACGGACGGCTGGCCCCGATGAGCAGCAGCACGCCGATCTCCGCGCTGCGGCTCTGGATGTCCACGCGGATGGTGTTGCCCACGACCAGCAGGGCGGCGATGCCGAGCAGCAGCGCGAGGAGCGCGACGGCCCGGCCACCGACACCGACGAGGGCGTCCAGGCGCTGTCGCCACGCACCGGTGTCCTGAACCATGTCGACGCCTGGGGTCGCCTTCATCGATTCGACAAGGCGGCTCACGTCCTCCGCCGACAGGCCCGGCTTCGGTTGCACGGACAGCACATAGGGAAGCGGGTTGGCGTCGAGCGACTGCAAGGCCCCCGAGAACCCCTGTACCTCGGCAAGCTCGGCAAGACCGTCCTTGGGCGTGCGCACCACGATGTCGGCCACTTCGGGACGACCGCGCAGCGCGGACGCTGCGGTTTCCGCCATGGCGGCATTCTGCCCCGGCTTCATGAAGGCACTGATGGACTGGTTTCGCCCGAGCGCGTCGCCCATCCGTTGCACGTTGCCCAACAGCAGGTAGAAGGTGAGCGGCAGGGCCAGCGCCACGCCCATGACAGCCACAGTGAGCAGGGTGCCGAGCGGCCGCACACCGAGGCGACGCAGGCTGATGGACATGCTCCACAGGTGGTGCTCGCGCCACGCGCCGACCTTTCGCGGCTCGCTGCGGCGCGTCTTCTCCGGCTCCGGGGCCTTGCGGGTGTCGCGCACCGCGTTCATACCACCTCCGTGGCGGGCACGTCGGCGACGAGCTTGCCGTGGTCGAGGACCACGACGCGCTTTTTCATCCGCTTGATGAGCATGAGGTCGTGGCTGGCGACGAGGACGGCGGTGCCCACCGCCTGGAATTCGGCAAACAGGGTCATGATTTCCATGGCCAGTTGGGGATCGAGGTTGCCGGTCGGTTCGTCGGCGATGAGGACCGCGGGCTTCGCGACGATGGCGCGAGCGATGCCCACGCGCTGCTGCTCGCCGGTGGACAGTGCCTCGGGCAATTGTTTTTCGTAGCTGAGCAGGCCGACTTTCTCGAGCGCGGCGCGCACGCGGCGGCCGCGATCGGCGGGTGCGACGCCGCCGATGATCAGCGGCAGCTCCACATTGGCGAAGACGGTACGGTCGAGCAGAAGGCGATGGTCCTGGAACACCATGCCGAGCTTGCGCCTGATCCTGGGAATGTCGCCGGGGCGAACGGTGTTGAGCTTCTGGCCGTCGAGCGTCACCACGCCGTTCGTGGGACGCTCGATCATCGCCAGCAGCTTCAGCAGCGTGCTCTTGCCGGCGCCGGAATGCCCGGTGACGAAGGCCATTTCGCCCGCGTCGACATGGAACGACACATCGGTAAGGGCCTGGTGACCGCCCTCGTACCGTTTGCTCACCAGATCGAAACCGATCACCGCTTTACCCGTTGGCTCGTGAATCTCCAGAGGATAAGGGATGTGCTGGAAATTTTGCGGCCGTGCGACCCACGCAGTTCATATAAATGTGGGAGCCGTTCCGACAGGGGCTCAGCGCCCCCCGAACAGCCGACCGATGCGGCGCAGGAGGCCGATCTTTTCCTTCACTGGCGCGGCGGGCGGCGTCGGTGCCGACGCCGGCCGGGTGGCGGTCACCTGGCGCGACGGGCGGCGATTCGGATTCTCGCCCTCGGCACGACGCGGCGCGCCCTGCTTCGGACGGTCGCCGCGCGACGCATTGCCGTTCGGCGTGCCATTGGCGCCGTCACCCGCGTTCTCCGTACCTTCGCGGGCGCCGCGGCCACGACCGCCACGACGGCGGCGGCGCTTCTTCGTGGCGCCCTCGGCGGCCATCGCTTCCGTGGCGGCAGGCAGGTCGGCCACGGTCTCGGCGACCACGACGGTCTTCATCGGCACTTCCGTCGACGGCGCGGCGGCGGCCGGGCGGTCCTCGCGTGGCGGGCGCGGGCGACGTTCGCGGCTACCTGAGCGGTCGCCCGAACGCGGGCCGCGACCGTCGCGGCTGCCCCGGCCACCCTTCTCCGGCGGCGCACCGCGTGTGGGGATGTGACCGCCGGTGTCGTTCGGATCGTCCACTTCGTCCTGCACGCCGTCGGCACGGGGCCGCGGCGCGGGCATCACCAGCATCTTCGCCTCGATCGACGCCGTGGGAATCTTCTGGTTGATGTAAGCCTCGATGTCCGGCAGGCCCATGGCGTAGAGGTCGCAGGCGAAGCTGATCGCGTCGCCTTCGGCGCCCAGGCGGGCGGTACGGCCGATGCGGTGGACATAGTCCTCGGCATCCTGCGGCAGGTCGTAGTTGAACACGTGGCTGACGGCCGGGATGTGCAGGCCGCGCGCGGCCACGTCGGTGGCCACGAGCAGATCGATCTGCCCGTCCTGGAAGCGCTGCAGCAGCTTCTGGCGCTTGACCTGCGGCACGTCGCCGGAAATGGCGCCCACGCGGAAGTTGTGCCGCTTGAGCCGGTCGGTGATGCGCTCGGCGGCGGCCTTGGTATTGACGAAGATGATGCTGCGCTCGGCCTTGCTCTCTTCCAGCAGGTTGAACAGCAGCGGCATCTTCTCTTCCTTGGAGGGGAAGTAGACGACCTGGCGCACGCGGTCGGCGGTGACGTTTTCCGTCTCGACCACCAGCTTTTCGGCCTCGTGCATGTGCTCGTAGGCCAGTTCAAGCACCCGGTGGCTCAGCGTGGCCGAGAACAGTAGGACCTGGCGCTTCTCGCGCGCCGGAAGGCGACGGAAGATGAAGCGCACGTCCTTGATGAAGCCGAGGTCGAACATGCGGTCGGCTTCGTCGATGACCATGACTTCGACGCTGCCGAAGCCGAACACGTCCTGCTTGTAGTAGTCGAGCAGGCGGCCCGGCGTGGCGATGATGATGTCGCAGCCGTCGCGCAGTTGCTGGCGCTGCTTGTCGTAGTCCACGCCGCCATAGATGAGGGCGCTGCGCAGGCCGGTGGCCTTCCCGATGGTCTGGAAGTCCTTCTCGATCTGGATCGCCAGTTCGCGAGTGGGTGCGATGACGAGGGCGCGGGGATCGGAATCCTTGCGGTCCGGATGGGCCGGATGCTTCAGCAGGCGGTCCATGAGCGCGACGAGGAAAGCGAAGGTTTTTCCGGTGCCGGTCTGGGCCTGGCCCGCGACGTCGCGTCCCGTGAGGGCAACGGGAAGCGTCAGCGCCTGAATGGGCGTGCAGCGGGTGATCCCGGCGGCGGCAAGGCCTTGCTGGAGCAACGGGTGCAGGTCGAGGTTTTCGTAGAAGACGTCGGTAAGAACGGTTTGGGACATAGTGGAGATGGGCCTGAAACTCGCGCCGCACCGTGCGGCGCCGTCCCTGCGGCATGAGGAGCCCGCGGGACGGGAGGAGGGTCCGGCCGGGTCACGGGAGTGTCGGGAAGCGGCCGGATGCCATGCCGGCGGCGCCTGCGACGCGCCCGGCGCGCGAAGGCCGGAAGCGGAGGTGGTCGCACCCGAGGGTTCCCGCTGGCATAGGTGAACCGGCTGTTGAAACCGGTTCACCTATGTCAACGGAAACCACCCGCCGGCAACCTTGAATTGCTTGAATCGCGCCCCTAGTTGGGTTGGAATGAGGGCCACCGGCCGCAACGGCCAAGACCTTCGGTTCCGGTTGGACCCGCGACATGGGGCTCCTTAGTGTAGCCGATGCGAGCGTCACGGTCGTCAACCCCCCTATTTCACCCATTCTGGAGATTCCGGTGAGCGACAAGATCACCCATACGAGCGACGCTGCATTCCAGCAGGAAGTGCTCGAATCCGACACCCCGGTGCTGCTCGACTTCTGGGCGGAGTGGTGCGGTCCCTGCAAGTCGATCGCACCGGTGCTCGACCAGCTGGCGGGCGAGTACGAAGGCAAGCTGAAGGTCGTGAAGATCAACATCGACGAAAACCAGCAGACGCCGCGCCAGTACGGCATTCGCGGCATTCCGACCCTGATGATCTTCAAGGACGGCAAGGTCGCCGGCACTCAGATAGGCGCCGTCGGCAAGGCCCAGCTCAGCCAGTTCATCGAAAAGACGATCTGATCGTCCCGAGTCATCCCGCCGCCGCGTGGGGCGCTTTACGCAGCGCCTCACGCGATGCTAGGCTCTAAGCGTTCGCCGGGACACCGCTTGTCCCCCTGCCGCGAACCCTCTCCCCTTCTTCTTCCAACGGCGCCCCGTGAGGTTTGCCCGTGTCCGATATCGAAAGCAAAGAATCCATCGACGCCAAGGGCGCCGGCGACCAGCCTGCGACCGAACCGCGTCCTCGTGGCCGTCGCAAGGCGGCGCCCGCCGAGGCTCCCGCGGTAGAGACGAGCGCGCCCGCGCCGGCTCCCGCGAAACCAGCTCCCACACCGCAAGCGGAGTTGCAGCTCAACAACCAGGCGCCCGCGCTTCCGCTGCTTCCGCCACCGCAACAGCAGCAGCAAGGCGAAGCGCGCGAAGGCAACCAAGGCAGCCCGCAGCCGGCCCAGTCCCAGGGCCAGCAGCAGGGCGGCGGCCAGCATCCGCAAAACCGCAACGACCGTAACGAGCGCGAAGGCCGCGGCCGGCGCCGCCGGAACGAGCGCAACCAGCAGCGACAGGGCGGTGGCGGCGGCGGTGGCAACGGCGGCGGCAATTACCAGCACCCGCGCAACAACAACGGCTATCCCGTCGACGACGACGAGAATGCCGACGCCGGCAGCAACGACCGCCTGATCAACCTGACCGAACTGAAGCGCAAGAATTCCATCCAGTTGCTGGAATTCGCCGAATCGCTCGGCATCCGCGAAGGCGTGGCCCGCCAGCGCAAACAGGATGTGGTCTTCAACATCCTCAAGGCTCACGCCCGCTCCGGCGGCGGCATCTGGGCGGAGGGCGTGCTCGAGATCCTCCAGGACGGCTTCGGCTTCCTGCGCTCGGCCGACGAGTCCTACCTCGCCGGCCCCGACGACATCTACGTCTCGCCCAGCCAGATCCGCCGCTTCAACCTGCGCACCGGCGACTACATTACGGGGCGCGTCCGCCATCCGAAGGAAGGCGAGCGTTACTTCGCGATGCTCAAGGTCGACGACATCAACGGCGATCCGCCGGAGGCGTCGAAGAACAAGCTGTTGTTCGAGAACCTCACCCCGCTGTTCCCGCGCAAGGCGTTCAAGCTCGAGCGCGGCAACGGGTCCACCGAGGACATCACGGGCCGCATCCTCGACCTCGTGGCGCCGATCGGCCGGGGCCAGCGCGGCCTCATCGTGTCCCAGCCGAAGTCCGGCAAGACGATGATGCTGCAGAACATCGCGCAGGCCATCCAGTACAACCATCCCGACGTGCACCTGATCATGCTGTTGATCGACGAGCGTCCGGAAGAAGTCACGGAAATCGCCCGTACCGTGCGCGCCGAAGTCATCAGCTCCACCTTCGACGAACCGGCCGTGCGTCACGTGCAGGTTGCCGAAATGGTGATCGAGCGCGCCAAGCGCCTGGTCGAGCACAAGAAGGACGTGGTGATCCTGCTCGACTCCATCACCCGCCTGGCTCGCGCCTACAACACCGTGGTGCCCAGCTCCGGCAAGGTGCTCACCGGCGGTGTCGACGCCAACGCCCTCCAGCGTCCGAAGCGTTTCTTCGGCGCCGCGCGTAACGTCGAGGAAGGCGGCAGCCTGACGATCATCGCCACGGCGCTGACCGACACCGGGTCGAAGATGGACGAGGTGATCTACGAGGAGTTCAAGGGCACGGGCAACATGGAAGTGCACCTGTCCCGCCGCATCTCCGAAAAGCGCGTCTATCCGGCCATCGACATCAACCGTTCCGGCACGCGCCGCGAAGATCTGCTCATCGATCCCGACCTTCTCGCCAAGATCTGGATCCTGCGCAAGCTCCTCCACCCGATGGACGAACTGGCCGCGATGGAGTTCATGCTCGACAAGATGAAGAACACGAAGTCCAACGACGAGTTCTTCAATTCGATGAAGCGCTGATCCGCTCTCACGGACGCGTCACGAAGCCGCCCGCATGGGCGGCTTCTTTTTTGGTTCGCCGGATGCCCCGAAGTGGACGAATCCACGGTCGATTGCGGGCATGCCTCGGGGTCGGGATCGCGCATTGCTGAACCCGCACGGCGGCGGAGGACACTTTGGAGACGGCACCGACCTGCGATGCTACGCTCCGCGCGCAGGCACCTTTTGCTTGCTGTCAGCCGCCCCCATGTCCACCGGCTACCGGCCGTCAGCCCTACGTCAAGGAAAGTCCGTGTCCATCCCCAGCGCCGCGAAGAACACGCCCATTGGCGACCGCCACGATCTGGCCGCCTATCTCGCCAAGGGCGAGAAACCGCGTGAGGACTGGCGCATCGGCACGGAGCACGAGAAGTTCGGGTTCTACACCGACGACCTCACGCCCCCGCCGTTCGACGGCGACCGTCCGGGTATCCGCGCCATTCTCGAAGGCCTGGCGTCACGCTACGACTGGGACATTGCCCGGGAAGGTGACACGCCGGTCGCTCTGACGAAGGGCAAGGCGAACATCACGCTCGAACCCGCCGGCCAACTCGAACTGTCCGGTGCGCCCCTGGAGACGATCCACGAGACCTGCGACGAAGTCACCAACCACCTGAAGGAGGTGCGTTCGGTGGCCGAGGAACTCGGCATCGGCTTCCTCGGCATGGGCTTCCAGCCGAAGTGGCGTCGCGACCAGATGCCATGGATGCCAAAGGGCCGCTACAAGATCATGCGCGAGTACATGCCCAAGGTCGGCTCGCTTGGCCTGGACATGATGACGCGCACCTGCACCGTGCAGGTCAACCTCGATTACTCGAGCGAGGCCGACATGGTGAAGAAGTTCCGTGTGGGTCTCGCGCTGCAGCCCATCGCCACAGCGCTGTTCGCCAACTCGCCTTTCACCGAAGGCAAGCCGAACGGTTACAAGTCGTATCGCTCGCACGTATGGACCGACACCGACGCCGACCGCACCGGCATGCTCGACTTCGTGTTCGACGATGGCTTCGGTTACGAGCGCTACGTGGATTACATCCTCGACGTGCCGATGTATTTCAGCTATCGCGACGGCAAGTACGTCGATCTTTCCGGCCAGGACTTCAAGAAGTTCATGCGCGGCGAACTGCCCGCGTTGCCGGGCGTGAAGCCCTCCCTGACCGACTGGGCCGACCATCTCACCACCGCGTTCCCGGAAGTTCGCCTGAAGCAGTATCTGGAGATGCGCGGCGCGGATACCAGCACATGGAATTCGTTGTGTGCGTTGCCCGCATTCTGGGTGGGCCTGCTGTACGACGACACCGCGCTCGACGCCGCCTGGGACCTGGTAAAGGACTTCAGCCGCGAAGAACGCCACGCGCTGCGCGACGGCGTACCGAAGGAAGCGCTGGACCTGCGTTTCCGGAACCACACGGTTCGCGATCTGTCGCTCGAAGCGCTGAAGATCGCGCAAGCCGGACTGAAGCGTCGCAACCGTCAGGGCAATCGCGGCGCGGACGAGTCGATCTACCTCGAGCCACTGATGGAGATCGCGATCTCCGGCAAGACGCAGGCCGACGTGAAGCTTGAACTGTTCCACGGCAAGTGGAATGGCAGCGTCGATCCGGTGTTCCGCGAATACGCGTACTGAAGCACGTGCTGCATCTGTAGGAGCCGCTACAGCGGCGAGAAACCCTTGCGATCGACGGCAGGATTGCCCTCGCCGCTATCGCGGCTCCTACAGGCCAACAAAAAACCTCCCCGTTGCCGGGGAGGTTTTTTTTGGCCGTCAGCCGATCGGTGAAGCGATCAGAACTGGTACTTGGCCGACACGCTGAGCAGGTTGCCCTTGTCGTCGCTGGCACCGGCCAGGCGGTCGCCCGTACCGTCGGTGACGCCCGCGATGTGCGCGTTGTTCACGAAGATATGGGCATAGCCGGCGTTGATCTCGAAGCGGTCGGTGGCCTTGTAGCCGATACCGAAGGCAAGCCACTTACGGGTCGAGTCGGGCACGCGCGGCGAACGCGTATCGTCGTAGGTCGGGGTGGTGTCGATAGCCACACCGCCGCGCAGGGTCAGCTTGTCGTTGACGTAGTACTCGCCACCGACCGACGCGAACCAGGTGTTACGCCAGCCGTAGTGCTCGGTGGTCGGCGGCTGATTCGGGTTCGAGTAATTGACCGTGAGGTCCTGGAAGGAATCCCACTTCGTCCACGACAGGTCGAAGCCCAGGCCGAACTTCTGGTCCTGGTGCCAGAAGCTGGCGGTGGCGATGGCCGGCGTGGTGAAGCCCGCGGTACCGTCGGTATGGGTGAACGGCGGCTGGCCGCTACCGAGCAGGGCGCCCACGGCAGGATTCGACAGCACGGCGGTGACGTTGGTCGGCATGGTGAAGTTGCCGGTGCCTTCGAGCGTGTGCTTGATCTTGCTGCGGTAGTTGAGCGCGATGCGGTCGTTCTGGGTCAGCTTCCACAGACCGCCGACCTGCCAGCCGTAGGCCCAGTCGTCGCCCTTGATCTTGGCGTAGCCGTCGCTACCCGGCGGCACCACGGCGGCGTACTGCGCGGCAAGCGCGCGGGCGGTGGCGGGCGGGAGCTGGCCAGCGGCAGCGGCGCGCTGGATCAGGCCGAGACCGACGGTGTTGTAGTTGATGGCGCTGGTAAGTTCCGCGCTGGTCTTCTGCGCGATGGCGCTGACGCCGAGGGAGAAATCGTCCGTCACGTCGAACGAAGCCGAGAGGGTGGCGTCGAACGACTTGAAGTCGGACTTGATGGCGTTGTAGCGGCCCTTCCAGTCGGAGTCGTATTCGGTCTTGAAGCCGAACGGAGCGGTGAGGCCCAGACCGATGTGCCAGCGGTCGCCGACCTTCGACGCGAAGTACAGCGCCGGGACGGGAATGGTGGTGCCGGCGTCGCCGCCGTTGCCGCCGCTGATGGGGCGGCCCTGCGCGTCGGTGGCCGTGCCGTGGAACTTGGTGCTGAAGTTGATGCCGGTGACGTCGGCCTGGAACACGTTGCCCTGGAGCATCGACATCGCGGCCGGGTTGTTGACGATCACGGAGGCGTCGTCGCCCGCCGCGGCGGAGCCGGCGAAAGCGCGGCCGAGGGCCTTGGCGCTGTTTTCCTTCAGCTGGAAGGCGCTGGCCTGGGCAGCCTGGGGAGCCACCAGGGCACCGGCGATGGCCAGCGAGAGGGCGGCAATGGCCAACGGACGGGTATGGAGGTTCAGCTTCTGCATCGGGTTCGGCTCCTGCTTTTCGTTACTGCTCGGGGGCGATGGAATACGCGGCCGAAAGCGGAAACTTTCCCGTTTTCATACGCGCGTTTAACATTCTGGGTTTGCACTCTGGACGAGTTGACGACCGTTTTGCAAGTCTCGGTGCAACAAAGGTGAAACGGGCGACTCCTGCGCCGCCCCGTTCGCGACCGGCATTTGCTAGGGTGTAAAGCCCGCCCGCCAGCGAGACCTGCCGTCATGCACTGCTTCGTCTACGCCAGTCAGCGCAAACCGGACACCTACGTCTGGCTCGTCCGCCGCGACGGTTTCGACCTTCTTCCCGAACCGCTCGTGCTCCTGCTGGGCGAATTGCACTTCGTCCTCGAAGTGGAATTGACACCCCAGCGCAAGCTGCCCCACGACGACACGGAGCGTGTTCTCGCCAACCTCGCTGCCCAGGGCTGGCACATGCAGACACCTCCCAACGAAACGCTGAGCGTGTGCAACCAGCCGAACCACAATCGCGAGATCGATCCCGACGAAACACTGGTACGCGCATGACCCCGCTGGCTCTGCCCATGCGGGAAACGTGCAACCCGGGTTAACGTCGCGTTACCGCGTAGGGCGGAACGGCTCCGTATACTCGCGCGCATGGCCAATTCCAAACGTCGTCGCCCGCCGCTGATCAAGGCGCTGCCCTGGTTCCTTCCTGCTCTCGCCGCGGTCGCCTGTGCGGGCCTGACGGCGTCGCCGCTCGCCCTCATTCCGCTGCTCCTGGCGAACGCCCTGGCGATGGGCGCGGTATGCCACGCCATCGGTTTCGACCCGGAAACGAGCTACCTGCGCACGGTGTTGCGACGCGGATCGGCGCACCTGGTGATGTTCACGGCCTACACCTTCGTCGTTTTCGTACTCGTCGCCTGGCCGCTGCTCAAGCTCACCCAGGCACCAAGCCTGGGGGCCGCCCTGCTTCTCGCCGCCACGCTCGTGGTCGCCCTCGCCGCCCTGTGGCGGGTGTGGCCGGCGTTCGGGCTGGTGTTCGTCTGGGACGACGCCTACCCCGAAAGCAGCGGCGACGGCTCATGGATATTCACTGCCATGGCCCGCTCGATCACGTTCGGCCGGCACCTGTCCGCCGAGGAGCGGTTCTTCTCCCATTTCCTCCCCGCCTCGTTCGCCCTGCTCGTCCTGGCCTTCAGCGCCGTGGCGCTGTCCGGACTCTATGGCGTGCTGCCGCCGGAGATGCGCATCGCGGCACTGGGCATCTACGGGCTGGTGCTGCTGCCGCTCGGCTGCATGCTCATCGCCAACCGTACCTTGCGCGCCCTGCTCTGCGATCGCCGCGAACACATCCGCGCGTCGCGGGCCGAACCGCGTGAGAGCACAGCGGCCACCCCTGCCGAGACCGTGCGCCCACCCATCCCCGTGCTCGCCAGCGAGGAAAGCCAGCCCGGCGTGCGCGAGCGCTCCCTGCTGGCGGCCACGCGCGCCGGCGACATCGCCCGGGCGGTCGCGCTGGTCGAAGCGGGTGCCGATCCCGAAACGGGCGCGGAGCCGGGCGACCGCGACCAGCGTCCCGTGCTCACGCTTGCGGCCCTGTCGCCGGATACGCGGCTGCTCCGTGCACTGATCGGCAAGGGCGCCCAGGTGAACCGCGCGCATAACGGCATGACGGCCCTGCTCGCGGCCAGCCGCGACAGCTGGCACGGCCGCCCGGAAGCCGTGCTCACCCTGCTCGCCAACGGTGCCAACCCCGCGGGCGCCGACCCCGAAGGCAACACGCCCCTGCACGGTGCGGCGCTCAGTGCGGAGCCGACGGTGGCTGCCATGCTCCTGGATGCCGGAGCGCCCGTGGATGCCGTGAACCATGCTGGCGATACCCCGCTCGTGATCGCGTGCCGCGCCGCAAACTGGACGCTGGCCCGCTTCCTCCTGGATCACGGCGCCAAGCCCGCGCCGGTGGGTGGTGAACCGGCGCTGGTCGCCGCGGCCGGCATTCCGGACGACGACAGCGAGGGCGCCAAGCTGCTGCTGCGCTACAAGGCACCCGTGAATGCGACCGATGCCGATGGCCGCACCGCGCTGCTGACCGCGGCGGCCGAAGGACACGAGCAAATCGCACGCGTTCTCCTTCAGGCCCATGCGAATCCCAACCTCGCGGACAAGAACGGCACCACGCCGCTCATGGAGGCAGCCCGCGCCGGGGCGCATGGCATCGTCCAGATGCTCGCCGACGCGAATGCCGATGCCTCGCCACGCGACGGCCATGGCCGCGACGCCCTCACGCTCGCCTGCCAGTCGCCCCGAGCCCAGGCGGCCACCGTCCGCGCCCTGCTGACCCTCGGCGCGCAGCCGAAGGAACCCGCCGCGGACGGCCGCAGCGCACTCGACCATGCCGCGGCCATGGGCCGCTGGGATTTCGTCGCGCTGCTCGACCCGGAAACACCGCTGCCGAGTTCGCTGAGCGAATCGGTCGTACCCGAAGCCGGTGCGGACTCGCCGCCGCACCTCTACGATGCGCTGCGCTTCGGCCATTGGGCGGTCGCGTCCACCTTCGCCGCCAAGGCGCGGGAGTGGCCTGCGCATGCGCTGGCGGCTTTGTATGTGGACCTTGCCGGTACCGGCTTCGACGCCGCGCGGGCATGGCTGCTGGATCACGGCCTTCCCGCGGAAGCGCGCCTCGCCCCGCCGGCGGACGACGAAGGGGTACTCGGCCGCCGCCTGTTCGACGCCCTGCTTCCGCAGTTGCCGCACTCCGCCGACGCGTTGCTCCAGCTCATGCGGGCCGGCGCCAGCCCGGCCGGCGCGGGGCTGCTGGGCCACGCCATCTGCCGTCTGGAAGACACCGACGAGAGGCTGACGCTGGCGATGCTCGAGGCGGGCGCGGACCCGTTCGGTGCCGACGCACGTGGGCGCACGCCGTTGCACATGGCTGCCGCCACAGGGCGAGCCGGCCTGCTCGCCGCGCTGCTGGCGCGGGGGCTCGACCCCAACGTTCGCGACGCCAGCGGTCGCACACCGCTGCATGCGGCGCTGGAACAGGGTGGCGACAGCCTTCCGCTCGTGCGCCAGCTGGTGGCCCACGGCGCCGATCCCGAGGCCGCCGACATCAACGGCGAAACACCGTACGGACTGGGCATCGGGCATGGCGACGTGGAGCGCTGGCTGAGCTGGTCCACGTGGCCACTGCCGCGGCGCGCGCTGCGGGCGGACGATCTTCCCTCCGCCGCTGCCGCGGGTGACCTCCAGGCCGTCGAGCGTCTGCTCGAACTGGGCTTCGCCGTGGATACGCGCGACAGCCAGGGTGCCACCGCACTGCTCCGCGCGGCCGGTGCCGGCCACCGGGACGTGGCGGAGCGCCTTCTGGTGGCGGGCGCCGATTCCGCGGCCAGCGCGGCGTCAGGCGTCACGGCCCTCGCCGCGGCGGTGAACGCACGCCGCGACAACGTGGTGTCGCTCCTGATCGATCGGGGCGTCGCCGTGGATCAGCGTCTCCCCGGCGACGCCACGGCACTGATGATCGCCGCCACGCTCGGATATCCCGACATCGCCGACCTCCTTCTGGGTGCCGGTGCCGACGTGAGCGCGCAGGACGCGCACGGGCATACCGCCCTGCACGCAGCCGCGCAGTACTGCTTCGGCGGCAGCGACAGCCTGCGCGCGCGGCGCCTGCTCGACGCCCTGATCGGCAAGGGCGCGGACGTGAACAAGCCCGACAAGGAGGGCGTGACGCCCTTGCTCATTCTCCTCGGGGCACACATGCGCCCCGGCACCCAAGCGGACCCCACCCATCTGGGCGCGCTCGTGCCGGTGCTGCTCGACGCCGGCGCGAAGCTGGAGCACGCCGACCATCGCGGTGTCAGCGCGCTTCATGCGTGTGCGATGCACGCGCTACTGCCGCCGGCGCGCGTGCTGTTGAACCGCGGCGCCAACCGCAATGCCGCCGATGCATTCGGCCGCACGGCAGGCGACGTGGCTCGGCACCTCGGTTACGTGGACATTGCGCACGAACTGGGCACGCGCATCGGCGCCATTCCCAGCGTCAGGCAGACACTGCGGCAGCCCGCACAGCCCGACTGATCAGCTTCCCTCTTCGCGCACCCGCTCTTCGACCGCGTCCGCCTCGAAGAGCTGTTGCAGATCGTGCAGCGCTTCCTTCGTGGTCTGCACGAGTGCCGTTTCGTCGTCGTAGACGAGGTATTGCGCGCGAAGCACCTGGTCGTCGTGCCTGCGGAAACGTTCCAGGCGGCTTTGCGCCACTTCCGCGCTCATGCCCAGCGACTCGAGCACGTGGCGCGTCATCTCCAGGCTGGAATAGAAGGTTTCGCGCACCGGGTCCTCGACGCCGATGTCCATCAGGCGGAACACGTGCTGACGGTTGCGCGCGCGGGCAACGATCTTGAGGTGCGGGTACTGCCTGCGTACCAGCCTCGCCGTGCGCAGGTTCGCTTCGGGATCGTCCGTCGCGATGACGAAGACCTCGGCCTTGTCCGCCTGCGCGGCGCGCAGCATTTCGGGCCGCGCCGGATCGCCGAAGAAAAGCGACGTGCCGCCGAACCGGCGCGAGGTTTCCACCTGTTCCACCGAACTTTCCAGCGCCACGAACTGGATGCCCTGGGCGCGCAGGATGCGCGCGACGATCTGGCCCATGCGGCCGAAGCCGGCAATGATGACGCGCGGCGTGTCGGCCTCGATGTTGTCGAACTCGCGGTCGGGCTTGCGCACGCGCTCGGTGACCATGCGCGACGCCACCAGCACGAGCAGCGGCGTGAGCGCCATGGACAGCGAGATGGCCATCACCATCAGCCCGCGCTGGGCGTCGTCGATGACGCGACCCTGCTGGGCCAGGTTGAGGATGACGAACGCGAATTCGCCGCCGCAGGCGAGCACGGCCGCCAGGCGTACGGAGTCGGCCGTGGTCAAGGCACCCACCAGCCGCCCCAACGGCATGATCAGGACGGCCTTCACCACCATCAACAGGGCGACCATGCCGAGTACCAGCAGCGGTTTGTCGACCAGCATGGCCAGATCGACCGACATGCCCACGCTGATGAAGAACAGACCCAGCAGCAGCCCCTTGAAGGGCTCGATGTTCGACTCGAGTTCGTGCCGGTATTCCGAATCCGCCAGCAGCAGGCCGGCGAGGAAGGCTCCCAGCGTCGTGGAGATGCCTGCCAGCTCCATCAGCCACGCGGTGCCCATGACCACCAGCAAAGCGGTGGCCGTGAACACTTCGGTGCTCTTCGCGCGCGCGACGAAACGGAACACGTGGCGCAGCAGCAGTCGACCGCCCACGATCACGGCGAGGATCGTGCCGACCACCCGCACCACGCTCATGAGGTCGGGCGCATGGGCGTCCCGAGCGATGGCCCCGCCCAGCAGCGGCACTGCCGCGATCAGCGGAATGGCCGCGAGGTCCTGGAAGAGGAGGATGGCGAAGGCCTGGCGGCCGTAGACGGTGCCGGCTTCCTTGCGCTCGGCCAGGATCTGCAGGCCGAACGCCGTGGACGACAGCGCAAGGCTGCCGCCGACGATCACCGCGGCCTTCCAGGTAAGGCCGAACAGGAAATAGCCGATCGCACCGAGGGCCGCCGAACAGGCGAGCACCTGCAGGCTGCCGGTTCCGAACACCGCGCGGCGCATCACCCACAACCGCGATGGGGAGAGTTCGAGTCCGATGACGAAGAGCATCAGCACGACGCCGAAATCGGAAATCGTCGCGACGCCTTCCGTATCGCTCACCAGGCCCAGCACCGACGGACCGATGACCACGCCTGCGAGCAGGTAGCCGAGAACGGCGCCCAGGCGAAAGCGCTTGGTCAGCGGTACGGCGATCACCGTCGCCAGAAGGAAGACGACCGCCGTCTCGAGAAAATGATGACCGTCCATCCCGGCTCCCCGATAAGTCGCAAGGATTATGTCATGCGGGCGGACCGGCGTTTTGGCGAATCCTGTGCGAGTGGGATCAGCCCTTCAGCCAGCGTGCCACGTCGATGGCGAAGTAGGTGAGGATCGCATCGGCACCGGCGCGCTTCATCGACATGAGCGACTCCATCACCACGGCCTTCTCGTCCACCCAGCCGTTTTGCGCGGCGGCCTTGATCATCGCGTACTCGCCGCTGACCTGGTACACGAAGGTCGGCGCGCCGAAGGTGTCCTTCACCCTGCGCAGGATGTCGAGATACGGCAAGCCCGGCTTCACCATCACGGCGTCGGCACCCTCAGCGAGGTCGAGTTCCACTTCGCGCAGGGCCTCGTCGCTGTTGCCGACGTCCATCTGGTAGGTGTGCTTGTTGCCCTTGCCGAGGTTCGCCGCCGAGCCGACGGCATCGCGGAACGGGCCGTAGAAACTCGACGCGTACTTGGCGGAATACGAGAGGATGCGGGTATGGATGTGCCCGGCGTCTTCCAGTGCCTCGCGGATGGCACCGATGCGGCCATCCATCATGTCCGACGGCGCCACGAAGTCGAAACCCGCCTCGGCCTGCGCCACGGACATCTTGATGAGCGCCTCGACGGTCGGCTCGTTCATGACGTAACCGTCGGCGTCGATCAGCCCGTCCTGGCCGTGCGTGGTGTACGGGTCCAACGCCACGTCGCCGATCAGGCCCAGATCCGGAAAGCGGCGTTTCAGTTCGCGCGCGGCGCGCTGGAAGAGGCCGTCGGGATTCCACGCCTCGCGTGCGTCCTCGGTTTTCACCGAGGCATCCACGGAGGGAAACAGCGCCAGCGCGGGAATACCGAGTTCCACGCATTCCGCGCCCAGTTTCACCAGTTCGTCGATGGAAAGGCGATCCACGCCCGGCATGGACGACACCGGCTGCCGCACGCCCTCCCCGTCGACCACGAAGGCCACCATGATGAGGTCGGACACGGTGAGCACGGTCTCGCGCATCAGGGCGCGGGAAAATGCGTCGCGACGCATGCGGCGCATTCGGACGGCGGGGAAGGTCATGGGACGGGCCTGTTCGTTGGCGATCCGCCCATTTTACTCCTCACGGCCCCGCCGCCGGTGGACACGGCGTCGCAGGCGGCACCGGTACGCGAACGGGCGCTCGCTCAGACCGCTATGCGCAGCGTCGTCTCCGGATCGAAGAAATGCAGCCTCTCCCCCTGGAAGCCTAGTGCCACCTCCGTGCCGGGCTGGATCGCCGAATGCGGAGGCACGCGGGCCACCAGTTCGGCTTCGCCGTGCCGCATGTTCAGGAACACCTCGTTGCCCACCGGTTCCACCACTTCCACGTGCGCGCGCAGGCGTTCGTCCACGCCCGTGTGGTCGGCCACGGTAAGCAGGTCCTCGGGGCGGATGCCGACGATGACCGCCTTGTCCACCCAGGCTTCGAGAGCGTGCGCCTGCGTGCCCAGGGCGATGGCGCCGTTGTGCGTTTCCAGTCGCAGACCATCGGCGTGGCGCAGCGTGCCGTGGAAGAGGTTCATCGCCGGGCTGCCCAGGAATCCCGCCACGAAGAGGTTCGCCGGCCTGTTGTAGAGGTTCATCGGTGTGTCCAGCTGCTGCACCACGCCGCCGTTCAGCACCACGATGCGCTGGCCAAGCGTCATCGCCTCGATCTGGTCGTGCGTGACGTAGACCATCGTCGCGCCCAGGCGGCGATGGATGCGCGCGATTTCCACGCGGGTGGAGAGGCGCAGCTTCGCATCGAGGTTCGACAGGGGTTCGTCGAGCAGGAACACCGCCGGATCGCGCACGAGCGCGCGGCCCAGCGCCACACGTTGCCGCTGACCGCCCGAGAGTGCGGCCGGACGGTGTTCCAGGCGCTCGTTCAGCCCCAGCATGTCGGACGCCACCGCCACGCGCCGGTCGATCTCCTCACGTGCCACGCCACGCAGGCGCAGCCCGAAGCCGAGGTTCTCGCGCACCGTCATGTGCGGATACAGCGCGTAATTCTGGAAGACCATGGCGATGTCGCGATCCTTCGGTGCCACATCGTTCACCACCCGGTCGCCGATGCGCATCGTGCCGCCCGTGATCGACTCCAGGCCGGCAATCATCCGCAGCAACGTGGTCTTGCCACAGCCCGAAGGCCCCACAAGGACCAGCAATTCGCCGTCCGCAATCTCGAAACTCGCCTCCTCCAGGGCCACATGCCCGTTCGGATACACCTTGCGCACCTTGTCGAGGCGAACTGCTGCCATTTCCTGCTCTCCCGTGGGCCCGGGGCTGACGGGCGATGCCTGCCACTGCCCCGGGCAATAAGGTATTCTGCCGACGTAATCGTTTACGTCAAAGCCTCCGCCGGACGATCGACCTCCTGTAGGGCTTCAGCCCGGCCCGGAGTAGGCCTTCACTAGACGTCAGCGCCCGCGCGAGGCACCCTTGCGGGCTTCCGTGACATGACAGGTTCCTCAACATGGCCAACGTTAGCGCCCCGGCGCCGACTCTGCTCGCCGACCTCGGCGGCACCAACGTGCGCTTCGGCATCGCTCATCCGGATGAAGATCCGCCGCTCATTCAGGAAAGCATCCGGCGCTACCACGTCAAGGACTACGCATCGCTCGGCGAAGCTGCCCAGCAGTACTTCAAGGAAACGGGCCACCAGGCCCAGCGCGCCATCATTGCCGCCGCGGGTCGCATCGACAACGGCGAGACCGTGAAGGTCACGAACAATCCGTGGGCCATCTCTGCAAAGAACCTCACGAAGGAACTCGGCCTCGAGTGGGTCCACCTCGTGAACGACTTCGCCGCGCAATCGATGGCGGTCATGCTGATGACCGACAAGCCGGATGCCAAGGGTCATGCCGATCTGGTGCAGGTCGGCAATCCCCCCATCCCGAAGATCGGCAGCAAGGAAGAGCAGACCTTCGTGGTCGTCGGCCCGGGGACCGGTCTTGGCGTGGGCGGCCTGCTGATCCGTGGCGACAAGGTGAGCGTGCTGCAGACCGAGGGCGGCCATGCCGGCTTCGCCGCGCACAGCGCCGAGGACATCGAGATCCTCAAGGTGCTCAACCTTCACTACGGCCGCGTGTCGAACGAACGCCTCATCAGCGGCGCCGGCCTCGTGAACCTCTACAACGCGATCTGCGAGATCTCCGGCCAGAAACCGGACGAAGCCATCACGCCGGAAGACATCACGCGCCGCGCCACCGACGCATCCTGCCCGATGTGCAGCCGCGCGGTCGAAACGTTCGCGGGCATCTTCGGCAGCGTGGCCGGCGATCTCGTACTCACGCTGGGTGCGTGGGACGGCGTTTACCTCACCGGCGGCATGACGCCGATCCTCCTGCCGTGGATCCAGAAGGGCCACTTCCGCGAGCGCTTCGAAGCGAAGGGCCGTTTCCGCGACACGATGGAATCGGTGCCCACACAGGCCATCATGAACCCGGAGCCGGGTCTCATCGGCGGCACGGCGCTGGCGATCGTCGAGGCCGGCGGCACACCGCTGCGCCGCTGAAGCATGGCGTCATGCCGCGCGCAGGTTGACACCCAGCGCGCGCATGACGCGCATGACGGTCGCGAATTCGGGATTGCCGTCTGACGACAGGGCTCGATAGAGGCCCTCGCGCGAGATACCCGTAGCGCGCGCGACGCTACTCATGCCGCGTGCGCGAGCGATATCTCCCAGGGCCGCCCTCACAAGGCTTCCGTCACCGGGATCGTCTTCGAGACATGCATTGAGATAGGCCGTCTGCTCCACTTCGGAATGCAGCTGATCGACGGCGTCCCACCGGGTGAATTTCTCTTTCATTCGTTCTGGTCCCATGCTGCCGCCAACGTAATGGCCTGCGCGATATCGGACTGCTGACTGCTCTTGTCCCCGCCGGTCAGCAAGACCACGAGTACCGATCGTCGGTGGATGTAGTAGAGGCGATAACCCGGGCCGTGATCGATGCGCATCTCGCGAACGCCCTCTCCAACATGCTTCACATCGCCCGGATGACCGAGCGACATGCGGCGGAGGCGAGCCTGGATTCTGGCGACAACCATGTGGTCGCGGAGCCTGGAAACCCACCGGCGAAACGTTTCACTCTGGACGATCTCGTACATGGATCGACCGTAACCCATAAGTTACGGCATGTGACCCATGGATTACAAGACCAGCGAGCCCGGCCGACGCGTGTTGCGTCCGGAGGACATCAGACCGACGGTGCCAGTAGCGCGTCGAGGTCGCTTTCGTCGAAGCTGAGGCGTTCGCGGCTACCGCCGCCTTCGAGCACGGCGTCGGCAAGTTCCGCCTTGCGGGCCTTCAGTTCCTCGATGCGTTCTTCCACCGTGCCGGCCGTGATGAGGCGGTAGACGAACACCGGCTTGTCCTGGCCGATGCGGTGCGCGCGATCGCTCGCCTGCGCTTCGGCCGCCGGGTTCCACCACGGGTCGTAGTGGATCACCGTGTCCGCGCTGGTGAGGTTGAGACCGACGCCGCCGGCCTTCAGCGACAGCAGGAACAACGGCACCTCGCCGTCCTGGAAACGCTGCACGGGTTCGGCGCGGTCGCGCGTTTCGCCGGTGAGGGTGACATAACTGATGCGGCGGCGGTCGAGTTCGCCGGCGACGAGCTTGAGCATCTCCGTGAACTGGCTGAAGAGGAGTACACGCCGGCCTTCGGCAAGTAGCGCGGGCAGCATGTCCATCAGCAGCTCGAACTTCGCCGACTCGCGCACGCCGCGCGCGGCTTCGAGCTTCACGAGACGCGGATCGCAGCAGACCTGGCGCAGCTTGAGCAACGCATCGAGAACCACGATGCCGCTGTGCGCGATGCCGCGCTGCGCGATCACCTCGCGTAGTTCCTCGGCGAGCGAAAGACGCAGGCTCTCGTAGAGGTCGCGCTGTTTCGGTTCCATCACCACACGGCGCGTGATTTCCGTCTTCGCCGGCAATTCCGACGCCACCTGTGCCTTCGTGCGGCGAAGGATGAAGGGCGCGATACGGCGATTGAGCCGCTCCTGGCATTCGAGATCCTGGTGTTTCTCGATCGGCACGCGATAATGGCGGCGGAAGGCGCCTTCGTCGCCGAGCAGCCCTGGCACGGCAAGGTCGATCTGCGACCAGAGTTCGCCCAAGTGGTTTTCCAGCGGCGTGCCGGTAAGGCACAGGCAACGCGGCACCTTCAGCGTGAGCAGCGCACGGCGCGCCTGCGTGCGCGGGTTCTTCACCTGTTGCGCCTCGTCCAGCACCACCAGCGAGAAGGCCTGCTTCTTCAGGGTGTCGACATCGCGTGGCAAAAGCGCGTATGTCGTCAGGATGACGTCGTGCTCGGCGATGCGCGTGAACGTTTCCGCGCGCTGCGGGCCGTGCAGGGCGAGAAGGGTGAGGCCAGGCGCGAAGCGCGCCACTTCCGAGATCCAGTTGGGCACGAGACTGGTCGGCACGACCACGAGCGCGGGCGACGTGAGGTTGCCGCTTTCCTTCAGCGCGAGCAGGTGCGTGATCAGTTGCAAGGTCTTGCCGAGACCCATGTCGTCGGCGAGCACGCCGCCCGTACCGGCTTCGGCGAGCGCGTTCATCCAACGCAGGCCGTCGCGCTGGTAGCCGCGCAGTTCAGCCCGCAGACCCTCGGGTACTGCGTCGCTCGCGCGCTCGGCCGCCTCGCGCAAGCGGCGCGTGAAGCCGCGCAACCGCTCGGGCGCTTCGAAGGAGCCGCCGCTCGGCAGCGCCTGCGCCAGTTCCTCCAGGCGGCCGGCCTGCACCCTCGGAAGGTGCAACTGCTGCCGCGGTTTCTCCAGGTATTCCGCCAGGGGCGCGAGAAGGCCGCGCAGTTCCTTCAGGCGCACCGGCACGCGGCGGCGCTCGTCCACGGGGGCGTACCAGACCGAGTCCGCCGCCTCGCCCGGCATCGGGCTGAGGCTGAGCTGGTGCTCGGCCAGGGCCTGAGCCACCGCGGGCAGCAGGTTCACCCGTTTTCCTTCCACCTCGATGCCGATTTCCAGGTCGAAGGCGCGATCCGCGTCGTCTTCGTTCGCCTGGCCATACCAGCGCACCGGCCCCTCGAGGACTTCGAACGGAAA
This sequence comes from Luteibacter sp. SG786, assembly GCF_011759605.1. GTDB lineage: Bacteria > Pseudomonadota > Gammaproteobacteria > Xanthomonadales > Rhodanobacteraceae > Luteibacter. The sequence continues at coordinate 174,973 of NZ_JAAOYX010000003.1, read as the reverse complement.
GCTCGCGGCGTATTCCAGGAGGAAGCCGTCGGCCTCGAGCCTCGGCCGCAGGGCGAGCCAGCGGGCCGGGGTGTTCACCTCGAGCGCACCCGCATACCCCTTGCCCGGGAACAGCCATGCGTCGTCGGGAAGCGTGTCGGCCATGTCCCAGGGAAGGCCCTCGGTGTCCACCGCCGGATTGAGGCCTGCGGTTTCGAGGGTTTCCATGGCGGACAATTCCTCGGCGCGACGCCGGGCGATCTCCAGCAGCACGCCGTTGCGAATGCGACGGACCAGCGGCTCGCCACCGCGCCCCGGCAGGCGCTCGCCGGCGTAATCGAAGGCCAGGCGCCCATAGGCCAACGGCGGCGTACCGGCCGCCAGCCGCGCGTGCCGCGTCAGGGCGTGCAGCACGAGCACCGGCCGAGGCGATACCTCGGCGCGGCGCACTTCGCCGAACACCTGCGGCACCGGCACGCGGGGGCCCATGCGCGTCGTTTCCAGCGACGTACGGAAGGCGGCGGTGCTCTCGGGTGGCAATGGCGGCAGGTCGAGCCAGGCGCTTTCTTCCTGCTCACCTTCCAGCAGACCGACCTCGGCGTGTTCGGCGTCGAGGAACCAGAGCGAGCCCACGCGGAACAGGCGCTGGCTCGCGGGAACGTCGGGCAAAAGCTTCTGGCTGCCGTCCTTTTCGAGGTTCCAACGCCAGCGCAGCGGCTGCGGTTTCCCGCGCGACAGTTGCAGGCCGGCCACGCCGCCGAAGAAACAGGGCGCGCTGTCCAGGATCTCGGCAAGCAGCTGGTCACCGAGTTCGCCGGTGAACCGCGCGTAGCTGCGGCTCTTTCGGAGCGTCTGGGGAAGGCCCAGCAGCGTGGCGGCGAGGCGTTTCTCCACCACCGTGAGCGTTGCCTCCGGAAGGTGCCGGCTATCCAGGGGCAACGGTCGGGAGAAGCGCCCATCCGTGCCGACCGTCAGCAGGACCGGGGCAACGTCGAGGTGCGCGGCGGGCTCGTGGTCGTCGTTGACGCCCTCGAGGAAAAAGCCGAGTACGGAGCCCTCCGTGGCGACCGTCCGCGCGGCCGACCCCATGGCTCGCTGCCACGCCTGCGGCAGCGACTCCACGATGTCGTTCCGCCTGCGCTTGTCGTCCGGTTGATGCATCCGTAGCGATCCTGCCCGCGCGACCAAAACAGGAAGCTTAGCAAAGCCCGAAGGCGTTACCCGTAGGACTTTTTACCCGGTGGACCGGGCCGGTTCAGGCAGCACGGGAGGCTGCGGGTGCCGCCTCAGTCGCGTGCGGGGAAGAGATCCACGGGATATTCGGCCTTCTGCTCACGACCCATCAGTGTGCGCAGGGCTTCCTCGGGCGTGACCTCGCCATGGAGCACCGCCCGCACACCGGCGGAAATCGGCAGGTCGAGGCCGTGGAAGCCGGCCAGACGGGCAACTTCGTCCGCCGTGACCACGCTTTCGACCACCTGGCCGATCTGGCGGATGGCCTCGGGCAGCGGAACGCCCCGACCGAGCGCGAGACCCAGCCGGCGGTTGCGCGAGAGGTCGCCCGTGCAGGTGAGCACGAGGTCGCCCAGGCCGGCCAGCCCCATGAGGGTTTCCGCCCGAGCCCCCAGGGCCACCCCCAACCGCAGCATCTCGTTCATGCCCCGGGTAATGAGGCCGGCGCGGGCGTTCAGGCCGAGCTCCATGCCATCGGCCACGCCGGTGGCCACGGCCAGCACGTTCTTCATGGCGCCGCCGAGTTCGGCGCCCAGGATGTCGTTGCCCGTATAGGCGCGGAAATTCGGCGCATGCAGCAGCACGGCCAGTTCCTTGCCGAACGCTTCGTCGGTGGCGTGCACGGTGACCGCGCTCGGCAGGCCGGCGGTGACCTCGCGGGCGAAGGAGGGGCCCGTGACGACTGCCGCCGGGCGGCCTGGGAGTTTCTCGTTCACCAGCTCGTGCAGGAAGCGCCCCGTGCCGGTCTCGAAGCCCTTCGTGGCCCAGGAGACCCGGGCGTCGGGCTCCAGAAGGGGCACGATCTGGTCGAGCATGGCGGCGAAGGCGTGGCTCGGCACCACCAGCAGCACGATGCCGGCGCCCCGCAGCACGGTGGCGAGATCGGCCTCGTAGACCAGTTCCGGCGGGAGGTCGAGATCAGGCAGGTAGCGCAGATTGCGACGCGCCGCGGCCATGGCCGCGAGCGCCTCGGCGTCGCGGCCCCACAGGCGCGTGGGAACGTCGTTACGCGCCAGCAGGGCTGCCAGCGCGGTGCCCCATGACCCGGCGCCGAGGACGGCGACGGTGGGTCGGGAGGTGGCGCTCATCGCTCAGCTGTTGAGCGAGTGAGTACCTGCGCCTTCGAGCTGCTGGCGCTGCTGTTCGGCGTAGAGGGCATCGAAGTTGATCGGCTGGAGCAGGAACGGCGGGAAACCGCCTTCCTGGATCATGGCGGAGACCATCTGGCGCGCGTACGGGAACAGGAGGTTCGGGCAGTACGAACCGAGGATGCCGTCGCGGTCGTCGCCCGAGAAACCGGCGATGCCGAAGATGCCGGCCTGGTGGACTTCGGCGAGGTAGGCGGTGCGCTCGCCCAGGTTGCAGGTGAGCGTGAGGCTCAGCACCACCTCGAAGAGGTCGTTGCCGAGGTCGACGGCCTTGTGGCCCAGGTTGAGCTGGACCTGGGGCTGTGCTTCGGTCTCGCCCATTTCCTGGAACACCTGCGGGGCGTTCGGGGCTTCGAAGGAGGCGTCCTTCACGTAGATCTTCTGCAGCACGAGCTGCGGCTGGCCGGCCTGGCCGTTGGCGTTGATGTCTGCCATTGCGTGGTCCTCGAAAGAGCGTCGTGTGGGGTCGTGTGCCGCTGGCACGAAAGCACGGATTGTTTCACACAACCCGCCGCGCCGCACAGTCCGGCTTGCGTGCGGGCCCCGGCTTCTGAGAGAATGCCCGGCTTCCCTATGCCAGCCCGACACGTCGGGAAAGTCCGTTACGCGATGCGGGCTTATACGGGCGGAAGCGCACCACCCTCCAGCCATCGCGTGGCAGCCGGTCGAACGGCACGCCGCTGGGCCGATGCCGTCCTGGCCAAAGGGCGGTCCAACGAATCTATAAGGAGGCCCCCATGGCCCGTAGATGCCAAGTCACCAATAAGGGTGTGCAGACCGGCAACAACGTCTCGCACGCGAACAACAAGACCCGCCGCCGCTGGCTGCCGAACCTGCATGAGCGCCGCTTCTGGGTCGCCAGCGAAAACCGCTGGGTGAAGCTCCGCGTTTCCAACCACGCGCTGCGCACCATCGACAAGAACGGCATCGAGGCTGTGCTGGCCGACCTCCGTTCCCGCGGCGAAAAGATCTAAGGAGATCGAACCATGGCAAGCAAGCGCGATAAGCACCGCCTGATTTCCACCGCGGGCACCGGTCACTTCTACACGACCACGAAGAACAAGAAGAACACCCCGGAAAAGATGGTCTTCATGAAGTACGACCCCGTCGTCCGGAAGCACGTGGAATACAAGGAAGGCAAGATCAAGTAAGCGCCCCGCGCTTCGGATCTTCTGAAAAACCCGCCTCACGGCGGGTTTTTTTTAGGTTCATCGCGGAAGTCCGGGAACGCATGCCGCATGCAAAGGTTCATTCGCCATGGCGAATGCATGTGCCCTAGCGGCTGGCGCCGCCGTCAGCTTTGGCGGTGAGGCCAGAGCCTTCGCCGTCCACCCTCGCTGCTCAGACAGGTCCTCCGCGTTCGGCAAGGAGGGGCCGCTGACGCGGCCCGTTTATCTATCTGGCCTTCGGCCGCTCTCTTGTGCGGAACTCGCCTCGAGGATGGACACCGAAGACTCTCCCCATCTTTGAGGTGGCCTGTCCGGAGAGCCGGCACAGCCCAAGCCAGCCGCTGCGAGCGGGATTGCATCGCCTCACCACACCCCGTGAACCTCGGCCAGGTCTTTCGTGACTTCGGGAGAATTCCTTGTGGCGACCCCTGCCGCGCCTCGAGCATCGCTCGCGCAGGCCACCGCCTCGGACGCCCGCCGCTCTCCCATCACGCGCCCGCACCGCCCGGAAGGGTCCTTGGTGTCCACCCTCGAAGCGAGTTCCGCACAAGTGAGCGGCCGAAGGCCGATAAGCACATGGGCCGCGGCAGCGGCCTTCCTTTTCGAACGCGGAGGACCTGTCTGAGCAGCGAGGGTGGACACCAAGGGCCCATGCGAAACGCTCAGGTGCATAGCGCTTTGGCGATACCGGGCAAGTGAACGCCACGACGACTCTGTCGAAACCAGAGGCTTCGACTCGACGCCCTTGCTGCCTCCGGTAACACTTGAGGAATCCTTCTTTATGGCAAGCACGCACCAGGCGACGGCTGGAAGACGCTTCTGTCGCGCACGATCAATCCGTCGGAAACGGTAATGAACGCGGCGATCGGCACTTCAAACGGTTGCCCGCCCGCCGTGCCCCGGGAGTGGAACAGCACCGCCACCCGATCGCCCTGCACCACCATCTCGTCGATGGTGTCGACGATATCCGGCGCGTCGTCGAAAAGTGCCTGGTAGGTGCGCCGCACATCCTCGTGCCCGCGCCGCGGGGCACAGAAGTCGGGCGACAGCAGCTCGGCATCGGGCGCGTATGCAGCGACCATGGCCGCGGCGTCGTGGCGATTGAATGCGTCAAACATGGCGCGAACCACGCTGGCGGCGTCCTTGCACTCCCCCGCGACGGCGGACGTGCCGACGATCAGCATGGCCGTGGCGACTCCCATGGCTTTCATCATTTGAAGTCCTCTCACAGGGGCTGCAACGGCAGGTAGATGTCCGTGCGGAGTGCGTGCTCCGGCGTCGATTCGGGATCGTCGATGTAATGGTGGAAAAGTGGCGCATCGGCAGGCTCCCGACCCGAGGCCGGCAGCCAGTCCCGATAGAGCGCCGCGCACGCTGCGTCGATACCCGCGTAGGGGCCAATCACTCGGGTGACCGCATGATCCCCGCCGTCCAGGACCATCACCTCCAGCGGTGCCGGCGGCGGTGGGCAGGCACCCAGATCCAGTCCCGCGAAGAAGACGGGGACCTCAGCGGCCTCGGGGTCGTTCCAGGGCACCCCGTAGATGCCGCGCAGTGCCTCCAGGCACCCCTCCCCTTCGGCCCATGCCCATGGCACCTGGAAATCCTCGGCAATGTCGCTGTCGGTGTAGGCGCCCGTCCGCCGCATCGCCACGATGGATAGGGGCTCCATGTGCACGACCCTCACTTCGAGCAGGGAAGCCGCCGGGGGCGAGCCAAGCGCGGGAGCCGCCCACTCCGTGGAGGCGACACGGTACTCGCTCGGCGTGGCACCGTAGGCCGCGCGGAAGGCCCGTGCAAAGGCCTGCGCAGAGGCAAATCCTGCGGAAAGCGCGATATCGGTGATCGGAGCGGCGGAGGTCCGAAGCTGATGCGCGGCGTGTTGCAGGCGCAACCGGCGAATGCTCGCCGCGACGGTCTCGCCCACCATCGCCGTCCAGAGGCGATGGAAATGGAACGGCGACATGGCCGCCACCTCCGCGAGCCGATCGAGCGACAGCGGCTCGTCGAGGTGGGCGGCCAGATGGTCGGCCACGCGTTTCAGCCGGGACTCGAAGCGATTGACGGTTGTCGGTTTCATGGGCGCAAGATAATGCGCCCCGAGGGCAGCCAGCGTTACATAGCTTGCGCTTTTTACGGCCCACTGCCGCGGGATCGCCGGCGTAGCCGACTTCCCAATGAAGAACCGCAAAAAAAAACCCGCCGTCTTCCGACGGCGGGTCAGGCTTTGCCGCGCAGCGACGCTTATGCGCCGACGGCGGAATAGCCCTTCAGGCGCTGGGCGAACTGCTGGAGCGAGCGGATGCCGCTCTGTTCCGCTTCGACGATCCACTGCTGCAGCGCCTTCAGCGACTTCTCCGCGCCACGCTCTTCCATCAGGGCGACAAGACGCGCGCGGAAGTCGCAGACCGTCTTGAGGGCCGGGCGGTTGGCCAGCGCAGCCTGCAAGCGGTCACGGGCGTCGTTGTCGAGCCAGCGGCCGCCGTCGGCCAGCGCGCGGCGCAGCCGGCGCGGCACGGACTTGATGCTTTCGCCGGCCTGGCCCATCTCCTCGCGCATCGTCGGAAGGATGACGTTGCGGTAGTAGTCGGTGGTGGCCTGGAAGCGCAGCGCAAGCACGCCCTTGAGCGTTTCGGCGTCCGGCAGGTGCACGTTCGGACGGATGTTGAGCGTGGGCGCCACGCGCAGCACCTTGGCCAGACCCACGAAGCGCAATCCGCAGATGGCCACCCAACCGATGTCGAATTCCCACTTGCGCAGGGCGAACTTCGCCGAGCTGGGGAACGCATGGTGGTTGTTGTGGAGTTCTTCGCCGCCGATCCAGAAGCCCCACGGCGAGATGTTGGTCGCGGTGTCGGAGCTTTCGAAGTTGCGGTAGCCCCACCAGTGGCCGAGGCCGTTGACGAAACCGGCGGCCCAGAACGGGATCCACACCATCTGGATGGCCCAGATCGCCATGCCCACCACGCCGAACAGCGCGATGTTGATGATGGCCATCAGGGTCGGGCCCCAGTACGGGTGACGACCGAACAGCGTGCGCTCGAACCAATCGTCCGGCGTGCCGCGGCCGTACTTTTCCATGTCCGCCTTGTTGTAGCTGGCTTCGCGGTAAAGCGAGACGCCGTCGAGGAAGACCTTCTTGATACCGAACACCTGCGGGCTGTGCGGATCTTCCTCCGTCTCCACCTTGGCGTGGTGCTTGCGGTGGATGGCCACCCACTCCTTCACGACCATGCCCGTCGTCAGCCAGCCCCAGAAGCGGAAGAAGCCGTTGAGCGTCCAATGGAAGTCGACGCCGCGATGAGTGGCGCTGCGATGGTAGTAGAGCGTCACGGTGAAAATGGTGAGCTGCGTGACGACCAGCAGATAGACCAGCATCTCCCCCCAGCTTGCGCTGGTGAGGCCGTTGGCCAGGAAATCGAGCAGGGTGTCGAGCATCGGAGTCGTTACCGCACGGGTAGTTAGGGAGTTTTGCCGTACCAGTCTAGCGAGCCGTCGCCATACCCACCAGCATGGAAACCGGCAAATTGTGAAGAGGGCTGTTGTCGGACCGAGAGGCCATTGCGCACAATCGCCTGATGACAGCCCCTCCCGATATTCAGACAGGTCAACGCCTCTTGGCACGATCCGCACACGATGGCCGCCGTAGCGCGGCGATCGGCGACGTAAGCGCATGAGCGTGGCACCGTTGCTGAATGTCGAGGGCGTGTCCCGGCGCCGGGCCGGACGCGCGGCCGTCATCGACGTGTCCTTTTCCCTGAACGCCGGTGAAGTCATGGGCCTCCTGGGCGTCAATGGAGCCGGCAAATCGACGTCTCTGGCCATGCTCGCCGGCGCCCTCCGGCCGGATACGGGCGGCATCCGGCTCCGGGGGGAGGACTTCGTGGCCCATCCCGGCCTCGCCCGCCAGCTGGTCGGATGGCTTCCCGAGAACGCGCCGTCCTGGCCCGAGTTGTCCGTCGAGGAACACCTCGTGGCCTTTTCCCGGCTGCGCGGCGCCACCCGTCCGGCGGCGCGCCGGGCCGCCGATGCGATGATCGAACGGCTGCGGCTAGGCGATCTGCGCCGGCGGCTGGCCGGCGTACTGTCGCAGGGCCAGCGGCAGCGCCTGGGCCTTGCCTGCGCCCTCGTGCACGAACCGGCCCTCATCATTCTCGACGAACCCGCGAACGCACTGGATCCGGTGCAGGTGGGCGAACTGCGCCGGCTGATCCGCGAACGCGCCGCTGCGGGCGCCGCGGTGATCCTTTCCACGCACGTGCTGGCGGAGGTGCTGGCCGTGTGCGACCGGGTAGCCATCCTCCACGAGGGGCGCCTGCGCCACGACGCGCCGCTGCGCGGCGACGAAGGCGGGGCCGCACTCGAGGCCACCTTCTTCGCCATCGCCACGGGAGCGCCCGCATGAGCACCCTCGCCGTCGCGCGCCTCGAACTCCGCCGCCTCGCCGTGCGCCCCCTGGCCTGGGCACTGGCCGCGCTCACCATCGCCTGGCTCGCCTGGACCTTCATCCTGGGCCTGGGCCAGTTCCTCGGCGCGCAGGTGAAGCTGGCGGCCGTCGCCGATGCCCCCGGGTTCACGGATCTCGTGGCGATTCCCTTGCTCGCCGAACTGGCGAAACTGGCCTTCCTCGTCGTGCCCCTGATGACGATGACCCAGCTCGCCGGAGAACGTCGCGGCGGCACGCTCGCCCTGCTTGCCTCGACCGGCCTCTCGCCGCGGCACATCGTCATCGGGAAGTACCTCGCGGTGCTCGTCTGGCTGGGGCTGTGGCTGCTCGCGACCGTGGTCATGCCGCTCGCCGTCGGCGCGGAATCCACGGCCGACTGGGGCAAGCTGGCGGCGGCCACGCTCGGCACCGCACTGCTTCTGGCCACGCTCGCGGCCATCGGCATCGCCTGCTCCGCCGCCACCTCGTTTCCCGCCATCGCAGCGGCAATGGCGCTGATCGTCACGCTGATCCTCTGGACCATCGACCGGGGCGCGCAGGCCGCCGGCGTGACCGGCGGCTTCCTCGAGTGGCTCACGATGGCCACGCATCTGCAGAACCTGCTGCGCGGCCTCGTCGTGACCAGCGACCTCGTGTGGTTCGCCCTAGCGATCGCGTTGTCGTTGGCCCTCGCCATACGCCGTCTTGGCGCCGACCGGGAGCGCCAGTGATGCGCCGTTTCGACCGCTGGTTCGTCGTCATCGGGCTTGTCGTCGCGACAGGCTGCATCGGTTTCCTGAGTTCCCGGCACGCGTGGACGTTCGACTGGACGCGCGGCGCGCGTGCGAGCCTCGCCCCCGAGAGCGTCGCGGTGCTGGAAAAGCTCCGCGGCCCGGTCGACGTCGTCGGTTACATCTCGCCTACGGGCCCGCTTCGCGAACAGATTGCCGCCGTCATGGAGCGCTACGTAAGGGAAAAGAACGATCTTCGCCTCTCCTTCGTGGATCCCGACCTCGATCCCGCGGCGTCGCGTCAGTTGGGCATATCCGGCGATGGCGCGCTCCTGGTTCGCTACGCGGGCCGCGAAGAGCGCGTGGAAAGCCCCATCAACGAACGCAACCTCTCGAATGCACTTGAACGACTGGCGCGAGGCGGTGAACGCATCGTCGCCTTCGTCACGGGCGACGGCGAGCGGCAGGCCGATGGGCACGCGAACGCGGACCTCGGCACCTTCATGAGCCAGGTGGAACGCCGTGGCATCCGCGCGGTGCCGCTCAATTTCAGCCAGACCCGCGGAGTGCCGGAGCATACCGACCTCGTCGTGCTCGCCAGTCCGGTCGCACCGCTGCCGACGGCGAGTGTCGCGGCGCTCGTCGACTACGTGCGCGGGGGCGGCAACTTGCTGTGGCTGACCGAACCGGACAACCAGGACCTCGGCACCGGCCCGCTGGCCGACGTGCTCGGCATCCGCGTCCTGCCCGGCGTGCTCGTCGACGGCCAGGGCAGTACGCTCAACGTGAACGATCCACGCATCGTGGTGCTCGGCGACTACCCCTTCCACGCGATCACGCGGGCGTTCCGCGACACGACGCTATTCCCGCAAGTGTCGGCCCTCGCGCAGGTGTCGGCACACGAATGGGCCGTCGTCCCGTTCCTGCGTTCGGGCGAGCGCAGCTGGACCACCTTCGGCGGCATCGACAACGACAAGCCTTCGACGGTCGCCTTCCATCCCGAAGCGGGGGAACTCAAAGGCCCCCTCGACTTCGGCTTCGCGCTGAACCGCCTGTCGCCGAGTCCGGCGAAAAGCGAGCAGCGTGCCGTCGTCATCGGCGACGGCGACTTCCTCTCGAATACCTATGTCGGTAACGGCGGCAACCGCGCCCTGGGAGAACGCATCCTGGACTGGTTGCTCGGCGACGACGTGCTCGTCGACCTTCCCTCCCGCGGCGCGCCCGACCGGGTGATTTCCCTGTCGCAGGACGGCCTCAACCTGGTGACCTTCGGCTTCCTCGTCGCTCTTCCCCTCCTTTTGCTCGGCCTCGGTGGGGGCATCGCGTGGCGCCGGAGGCGGCGCTAAGGTGAAGGCCCGACTCGTCGGCATCGCATGCGTCGTCGCGCTCGTCGCGGCGGTAGCGTGGCAGTGGCGCGCCGACGACGCCGACGCTCGCGCCCATACGCTGACCGGGCTCGACCCGGACGCGGTGCGGCATATCGACGTGGAGCTGCGCGGCATGCCCGGCCAACGTTTCGACCGGCATGATGGCCATTGGACGAGCGCGGGCGCGAAGGCGGACGAAGGCCGCGCGGAGGACCTTGCATCCCTTGCCGCCACGCCTGTCGCCTCCTGGCGGGCCGCTTCGGAATTCGACACGGCGAAGATCGGCCTGTCGCCGCCCGTGGCGGTGCTCGTGCTCGACGACGTGCGCCTGGAGTTCGGCGACATGACCGCGCTCGGCAAGCAACGCTATGTGAAGGTCGGCGATCGCATCGCCATCGTTCCCGCGCAGGCGTTACCGCGCGCGCCGCGCACGGCGTCGCTGCCGACGACGGCCGGGGGCTCGCCTTAGCGGGTCGCTTGCCGGGGAACCGGCACGGCTTGCCAGCGGCGCCCCCGCGCCCCATCTTTCCGCCATGCCTGAATTACCCGAAGTCGAAACCACCCGCCGCGGCATCGCCCCGCACGTGTCGGGCCGCCGCATCACCGGCGTCGTGCTGCGCCGTCCGGACCTGCGCTGGCCGATTCCTCCGGAAATCTCGGCGCTGCTGCCCGGACAGGTGATCGACAATGTCGAGCGCAGGGCCAAGTACCTGTTGCTGCGCACCCGGGCGGGCACCGCGCTGTTCCACCTGGGCATGACCGGGGTGCTTCGTGTCCTGCCTGCCGATACGCCCGCGGGCAAACACGACCATGTGGATATCGCGCTCGACTCCGGCCAGATGCTGCGCTTCACCGATGCGCGCCGCTTCGGCGCTCTGCTCTGGCAGATGCCGGGCGAAACGCACGAACTGCTCGAAGGCATCGGCCCGGAGCCGCTCACCGACGCATTCGACGGCGACCTGCTCTGGAGCGTCTCGCGTGGCCGTTCGGCGGCGGTAAAGACCCTCCTGATGGACAACGCCGTCGTCGTCGGCGTGGGCAATATCTATGCAAGCGAGGCCCTCTTCGCCGCCGGCATCGACCCTCGCACGCCGGCGGGCAAGGTCTCGCGCGCGCGCTACGCAAAGCTGGCGGGCGAAGTGAAGCGCATCCTCGCCTACGCGATCGAACGGGGCGGCACCACCTTGCGCGACTTCATCTCGCCCGATGGCGCCCCGGGTTACTTCTTCCAGGAACTGTACGCGTATGGCCGTGCCGACAAACCGTGCAAGGTTTGCGGCAAGGCCATACGCGTGGCAACGCTCGGCGGCCGGGCTTCGTTCTATTGCCCGGGCTGCCAACGTTGAGCGTCAGGGCTCCAGGTACACGTACGTGAATTAGGGCCAGGAACTACAAGCCGCGATGGCGTTGCCCTACGGTGGCGCGAGGGCGCGCCTTCCTAGACTCGGGTTTCCCATCAAGGAAAGCCCGCATCATGACGTCCAACTCCCTGGTCACCCGAGCGGTGTGCCTTCTCGCCATCGCCTGGCTGGCCGACACCGCGCGTGCCCAGGCGCCCATTTCCAAGGATCTTCCCTTCGATCGTTACACCTGGGTCACGACCCACAATGCTTTCACCAGCAATGGCCTCGTTCCCAACCAGAGCCAGACGATCGCGCAACAGCTGGAGGCAGGGGTCCGCGCATTCATGCTGGACCTTCATTACTACGACAAGCGTGTGCGCCTTTGTCACAACCGATGCACCGGACCGTCGTCGGTGCCACTGGCCGACCTGCTCAACGACACGATCCGCCCTTTCCTCGAGCAGAACCCGGACGCGATCCTCACATTGCAACTGGACGACTTCACCGAACGACAGCAACTCGTAGCCGAACTGGACCGCGCCCCGTTTCTCGCCGGCGCGACGTTCGACCCGTACAGCTGGTCGACTCCCACCTGGCCGACCTATGCGGACATGGTGAAACGCGGGCAACGCGTCCTGATCTTCAGCCTCAATCGCGACCAGAGCGGCACACTCATGACACGCGGGGGCGGCGTGACGATCATGCCGAGCGAGGACTTCACCGTAGAGAACTACTGGAGCCTGGGGACGACACCCTTGCAGCACGACCGCCGTTGCTACAGCCGATGGGGAGCGAGCCGGCCGCTGTCCACGCCCGAGATCGAGGAAAAGCCCGGCTGGCCTCCGCTCTTCACGATGAACCAGTTCCATGGCCTGCCGGTGCGTTCGCACGCGTACTACGACAACGCGTTCGAAGCGTTATGGGACCGCTACACGAAATACTGCCAGCCGGCCGCGAGGCGCAAACCCAACTACGTTGCCGTGGACTTCCACGAGGAAGGAGACGCGCATGCATTCGTCGAGTGGCTGCAAGCGCAGCCACACGACGCCGGCCCCTGACGCGTCAGTCGGGCCAGCGCATCGCCGCGTGCGTATTGTTGAAACGCGGGTCTTCCTCGTCGCCGGAGAGTTCGACCGAGAGTCCGCCCGCCACGCCGTCCACCTCGATCGGCTGGGCCGGATCGAAGTGGGCACCGAGTGCGCCAAGTTCCACGAAGCGTTCCGACAGAGCGCCGGCGCGGTCGATCTCGCGATCGGGCACGTTCGTCAGGCTGATGTCGGGGCGGCCGAACTTGCGCATGCCGCGCGTGCGTATCCAGGAGCGGCCCTTGGTTTCCTCGGGGCTGCACAGGATGAGCACGTGATGACGCGGCGGCGCACCGCCTGGTACCAGGTAGTGCTCACGCCAGGCAGCGGCGTCGAAAAGCGTCAGGATCTGCGGATCGACCACAGCCTTGCCGCCGATGTCGGTCAGCGCCGCGACCACGCCCAGCGTGTCACGCAGGTAGTCGAGGCGGTCGCGGTCGGGAAAGCGGCCGCGTATGGCCACGACGTGCGGCGCGGCCTTGGCCTCCTTGAAGGCCTCGGCGTTGTCCTCGCGCAACAGCTCGCCAAGCGCACCCGACAACGGATAACCCTCCCAGCGCGACAGCACCGCATTCTGGAAGCGCTGCAACTCGACGCCCTCGGGCAGCCCCGGGCTGCCGTAGCGCGCGGCCGGGATGGCCAGGTCCTCGGGAAAGGCGCCAAACACGAAGAAGAGCAAGACGGCCTGCTCGTCGCTCGGCTTCCAATAAGGGCGCGGCCATTCGGCGGCGTTGGTCGTCGTCTCGGTCACGCGTGGTTTCCTTCTTCCGAATCGTTTTCGCCGAGCGGCAGCACGGGCTGTTGCAACTCGATCCTGCCGTCGCCGCCGGTGATGCTCTTGAACTCGGCTCGGCTCACCGAGACATAGCGGTCGTTGCCCCCGATCTCAACCTGGGGGCCCTGGGTGACCGCGCGGCCGTGCTCGTCCACGCGCACCACCATGGTGGCCTTCTTCCCCGAGTGGCAGATGGTCTTGATCTCATCAAGATTGTCGGCCCAGGCAAGCAGGTACTTGCTTCCCTCGAACAGTTCACCCCGGAAGTCCGTGCGCAGGCCATAGGCGAGCACGGGAATGCCCAGGCGGTCCACCACATCCGTGAGTTGCCAGACCTGGGACTTGCTCAGGAACTGGGCCTCGTCGACCAGCACGCAGTGGAGGGGCCCGCGCTTGCCGATATCGGCCTCGACGACGGCGAAAATATCTTCCTCCGCCGCAAAACGCATGGCGCGGGCCTGCAATCCGATCCGCGATGCGACCACGCCCTCGCCATAACGATTGTCGAGCGCGGGAGTGAGGATGAGCGTGCGCATGCCGCGCTCGTGGTAGTTGTGCGCGCTTTGCAGCAGGGTGGTGGTCTTGCCGGCGTTCATCGCCGAGTAATAGAAATAGAGCTTGGCCATGCGGGTCTGGTCCGGTCGTGACCGCCTATGGTAACGAAACCGGCAGGGTGGCTTGGCCGACTCTGAGCCCGGGTGAGGAAAAATCTCACAGACCACCCTTCCTCCTGCCGACGCCCCCTACCTTACCGGCTGCTTGCACCGCCCGCCGAACCGTTGGTGGAAGCGGCCTGGCGCCACGGCGAGGCTAACGCCAACCCGGTGTCGCAGTAATGACATGCGAGGCATCGCAGGATCGCTCCCGCGGCGGTAGCCATCCCCAGGACTGCCTCAGCAAGGTGCTGATTGCCGCTTTCCCAACGAAAGGATTCCATCATGCGTCCACGCATCCTCTACCCCCTCGTGGCGGCTCTCTCGCTTTCCCTTCCCCTACTGGCACAGGCCCAGAAAGCCGCCCTGCCGGTTCCGCTGGACAAACCGCTCAACCAGCTGACCTGGACGGCCACGCACAACGCGTTCGCCTATAGCACACCGATCGCCCGCAACCAGGACAACGACATTCGCACCCAGTTGAACGACGGTGTAGGAGCATTGATGCTCGACCTGTGGGAGCACGAGGGCCGTGTCTATCTCTGTCACACCGCATGCACGAGTCTTATCAACACCCGCATTCGTACCTTGGCCGAGGTGCTCAATGCGGACATCTTGCCGCATCTGCGGAACCACCCGAACACCATCCTCACACTGTTCCTCGAAGACTACGTATCGCCGGACAAGGTACAGGCCGAGCTCAACGCCGTGAGCGGCCTTGCCGGCATGACCTTCGATCCATCGCAATGGCCGGATAGCCGCGAGTGGCCCACGGTCGCTCAGCTCGTGGACAAAGGCCAGCGGCTTCTGATCTTCACCGGAAGCCCATCCATCGCGGGCGACTACAACGTACCTGGCGGCAAGGCGACCTTCATGTTCGGCCAGGACGGCACCGTGGAAAACTATTGGAGCCTGGGCGATACGATCTTCCAGCATGACTGGTCGTGCCGTAGCCGATGGGACTACATTCCCCTTGACGCGAAGCATGTCGATTTCCGGGGCAAATCGTGGCCGCCCCTCTTTGTCATGAACCAGTTCCACGGGCTGAGCCAAACCCTGCATGCCCGCTCGGACAACAACCTGTCCAACCTCTGGATGCGGGTCGAGGACCAGTGCCGCGCAGCCTCCGGAAAGACACCCAATTTCATCGCGGTCGACTTCTATCATCAGGGCGACGCACTTGAATACGCGGCCACGTTGAACCACGGCGGTATCGTGCTGTGGGAAGGGAAGAATGCGACAGAGGACGCGGTATGCGCCATCCCCTATACCGGCGACCCGCTGCGCTTTTCGTTCAAAGACAGCAACGCACCCATCAAGGGTTGCGAGAACGACGAAGCGAGTTCCGCCACGTTGCTCAACCTGAAGGCGGGATCGACCTTCACCGTGTTCGACTCGCCCAACGAGTCGCGTCAGGACGACTGGACGACCGTTCTCGTCAAGCGTGACATCGTGCGCGTCGACATCGGCTCCTTCGAGCAGAACGTGGACAACGCCGACATACGAGTGACCCACCACCGGTATAACGGCCTGGACAGCAAAGTCTCGTTCATATCGCTCGCCACCGGGGAAGCGGCACTGGCGGTTCCGCCAGGGAAGTAGCGCGGCACGACCGGGGATGCCCCCACCCGCCAGGTGGGGGCGTTCGCGGTGCCCACCTGCTACCATCCGTGGCCTGGCCCGTCCCGGTCGATCCCATGCTCAATCCCCAACAACACGCGGCCGTCGAATACTGCGACGGCCCCCTCCTGGTGCTGGCCGGTGCCGGCTCCGGCAAGACCCGCGTCATCACGGAAAAGATCTCGCACCTCATCTCGCGCCGGCACCTCGCGGCCGAGAAGATCGCCGCCATCACCTTCACCAACAAGGCGGCGAAGGAAATGCGCGAACGCGTCGGACGGCTGATTTCCGACGATGCCGCGAAGGCGCTCACCGTCTGCACCTTCCACGCGCTGGGCCTGAAATTCCTCCAGATCGAGCACGATCGCGCGCGCTTGCGCCGCGGCTTTTCGGTGCTCGATGCAGACGACAGCGCCAACATGATCAAGGAGCTGTCGCCGAAGGGCGTGAAGCCGGAAGTGATCCTCGGCATCCGCAATCTCGTCGGCCGCGCCAAGAACGCCGGCATGACACCGGAAGAGGCGATGGCTTCCGCGCGCAGCCCGCGTGAGATCGAGGCGGCCACCATCTACGATCTCTACCAGCAGCGTCTCGCCGCATTCAACGCCGTGGATTTCGACGACCTCATCCGCCTGCCCCTGCGCATCCTCGAAACGGACGACGACGCCCGCGCCATCTGGCAGGAGCGCCTGCGCTACCTGCTGGTCGACGAATACCAGGACACCAATGACGCCCAGTACCGCCTGCTGAAAGCCATCGCAGGGCCGAAAGCGCGATTCACCTGCGTGGGCGACGACGACCAGAGCATCTACGCCTGGCGCGGTGCGAATCCGGAGAACATCGACCAGTTGGGCCGCGACTTTCCGCAGTTGCGCGTCATCAAGCTCGAGCAGAACTATCGCTGCGCGAAGCGCATCCTGCGCGCGGCGAACCACCTCATCGCCAATAACCCGCACGTGCACGAGAAGAAGCTCTGGAGCGACCATCTCGAAGGGCCGCCGATCCGCGTGCTGGAATGCAAGGACGGCGACCATGAAGCCGAGCGGATCGCAGCCATCGCGTTCAATCTGCACGAGAAGTACAAGGACAAGGGCGTTCGCTGGGATGACTTCTGCATCCTCTATCGCGGTAACTTCCAGGCTCGCGCGCTCGAGAAGGCATTGCGCCTGGCCCGTGTGCCGTATCACCTGAGCGGCGCGCTCTCCTTCCTCGACCGCGCGGAAGTGAAGGACGTCCTCTGCTACTTGCGCCTGCTTACCAACCCGACCGACGACGCCGCCTTCCTGCGCGTGGTGAACGTGCCGAAACGCGAGATCGGCGCCACCTCGCTCGAAAAACTGGGGCAGATCGCGCAGTCGCGCAATGCGTCCCTGCTCGATGCCGCGCGCAGCGACGCCGCGCTGAAAACCATCGCTCCGCGAGCCGCCTCGGCCCTGGCCGGGTTCGCCCGCCTGATGGACGAACTGCGCAGCCACGCCGTGCACGAAAGCGCGGCGGACCTGGTGAATTCCGTCATCGAGAAATCCGGCTACGGCGCGCATATCGCGGCATCCACGCCCGACGAGACCCTGCGTGAGCGGCGCCTGGGTAACCTGCGGGAACTGATGGACTGGTTCCGGGCCATGGGCAAGGACGGGGGCCGCACTGGCGACATCGCGGCGCAGCTGGCCCTGCTCAGCCACGCCGACCGCGACGATCCCGGCAACGCGCTGCGCATGATGACGCTGCACTCGGCGAAGGGCCTGGAATTCCGCTTCGTCTTCATCGTGGGCTGCGAGGACGGCACGCTTCCCCATGAGGGCGCCATCGATGAAGGCCGGCTCGACGAGGAACGGCGCCTGATGTACGTGGGCATTACCCGCGCGAAGGAAATGCTCACCCTGTCCTTCGCGGCGAAATCACGCAAGTACGGCGAGATCCTTTCCAACGATCCCAGCCGGTTCCTCGCCGAACTGCCACAGAACGACCTGCACTGGGATGGCAAGGACCCTGAGGCGGATGCCGAGGTGAAGAAGGAAACGGCTGAAACGCACATGGCGCGCATCCGGGCGATGCTGGCCGGAGGCTAAGGGTCTCGGTTCTTCTCGTGCGCGTCTCGCCGGGGGGCTTCCGGGCTGCGCGGTCGCATGGTGGGAGAGCCGCAGGCGTTCGATGTGGTGGCCTGCTTGAGATGTGACACGGTGCCCCGACAAGGGACCGTCAGGAGCTGCTAAAGGCCTGACCAAGGCTTACAGGGCGAGGCGATGCGATTCGATGCTGTGCCGGTCGTGCCTACCGTCTATGCCGTTCCGCTCTCCGGACACTTTGCTTCAGTCATGGGGAGAGTCTTCGGTGTCCACCCTCGAGGCGAGTTCCGCACAAGTGAGCGGCCGAAGGCCAGATAGATAAACGGGCCGCACTAGCGGTCCCTCCTCTACGAACGCGGAGGACCTGTCTGAGCAGCGAGGGTGGACACCGAAGGCTCTGGCCTCACCGTCCGAGCCGACGGCGGCGCCAGCCGCTGGGCACACGCATTCGCCTTGGCGAATGAACCGCTGCATCCGGGCAGCGTCCCCGGACTTCCACGAATAACCGAAAGAAGGCCGCCGCAGGCAGTGCGGCGGAAGTCCCTAGATAAGCCGCTCCGCCTCCAGCTCGCTCTTCAAATACGCGTAATAGATCGGCGCCGCCACCAGCCCGGCAAGGCCGAAGGCCGCCTCGAGGACCAGCATGGCCACGAGCAACTCCCACGTGCGTGCACGGATCTGCCCGCCGACGATGCGCGCATTGAGGAAGTATTCGAGCTTGTGCACGACGATGAGGAAACCCAGCGCGGCCACGCCGACCCATAGCGACACCGACAGGCCCGCGATGGTGATGAGCACGTTGGACACAAGGTTGCCCACGACCGGCAGCAGGCCGGTGACGAAGGTGACGATCACCAGGGTCTTGGCCAACGGCACGTGCACGCCGAACGAAGGCAGCGCCACCAGGAGGAAGATCGCCGCCAGGGCGGTGTTGATGGCCGAGATCTTCAACTGCGCGAAGATGATGTTGTGGAAGGCATGCGCAAGGCGCCGCGTACGTGTCGACAGTTCGAACGACAGGGGACGCGCGGCGCGACCGCCCGCGCCATGGGATACCGCCACGATCGCGCCCAGCACCAGGCCGATCACGATGTGTACGAACACCCGCGCCGCCGTGGTGCCCACCAGACGCAGGTCCGCCGCGTGCTCGTGCGCCCAGGCCATGCCCTGCTCACGGAAATCGACGAAGCTGTCGGGCAGGTTCGTGGTCAACCACGCCGGCAGTTGTTCGTGCGCCTTGGTGAGCAGCGGCAGGAGCTTTTCGTCCCAGAGACCCTGCGGGTCGCCGAGATCGCGGCGATAAAAGGCCAGCGTGGCAACCACGAGCAGGATGATCACACCCACCACGACGGCCGTGACCAGCGCCACGGCAATGGGGCGTGCACGCTCGTTGGGGGCGATGCGCCGGATGAGCGGCGTGAGGCTTTCCACCACCTCGTAAACGAGCAGTCCAGCCAGCAATGCCGAGATGAGGTGGAGCCAGAGCACCGCCCACAGGGCGACCGCCGCCAGCACGTAGGTGGCGATACGAAGGTTACGCGTGTCCTGCGGTTTGCCGACCATGCCGGGACTCCTTGGGGTGGCGCGATTCCAGCAGGCGATGGATGAACGCTAGATCAAGCGCTCGGCTTCGAGTTCAGCCTTCAGGTAGGCGTAGAAGATGGGCGCCGCCACCAATCCGGGCAGGCCGAACGCGGCCTCGAACAGCAGCATCGCCACGAGTAGTTCCCATGCGCGGGCGCGGATCTGTCCGCCGACGATACGGGCGTTGAGAAAGTATTCGAACTTGTGGATGACGATGAGGAAAGCCAGCGCGCCCAACCCCACGTATAGCGATACGGAAAGGCCGACGACGGTGATCGCCGTATTCGAGAGGAGATTGCCGATGACCGGCAGGAGTCCGACCACGAACGTGATGACGATGAGTGTCTTGGTCAGCGGCAGGTGCACGCCGAACATGGGCAGGACGGCAAGCAGGTAGATACCGGTGAAGAGCGTGTTGAACAGCGATATCTTGATCTGCGCGAACACGATGTTGTGGAACGCGTCCGCCAGGCGCGCACTGCGCAGGCTCAGTTCGGCCGCGAAAGGCCCGATCTGGTGCGTGGGCCGCGCACGGCTGAGGGCCACGATGGCACCAAGCACCAGACCGATGATGATGTGCACCACCACGCGCGCGGCTTCCTTGCCGGCAAGTTGCAGCGTCACCGCATGCGAGCGCGCCCAGTCCATGGCGGTGATGCGGAGCGCGTCCACGCTCTCCGGCAGGCGGTCGACCACGGCCGGAGGCAGCTGCTGCCGCGCACGCTCCACCAGCGGCATGAGGCGGTTCTGCCAGAGGTCTTCCGGGTTGCCGATCTCGTTGCGGAAGAAGCTGATGCCACCCAGCACCAGAAGGGTGAGCAACCCCACCACGACCACCCCGACCAGCGCCACGGCCAGTACCCGCGCCCGGTCGCCCGACAGACGCCGGCCCATGAGGGGCGCGGTCGATACCACCACCTCGTATACCAGCAGGCCCGCCAGCAAAGCCGGCAGGAGGCGCAGGTAGAGCACGAGGAAAAGGCCGAGCCCGGCGGCGATGTAGCTGGCGATGCGCACGGCTCGTGTCCGCGAATTGGCGGCTTCCATGGACGGTCCCGTCGTGGATGAGCGCGCAGTCTGTCAGGACGCAGGGGGGCGTGGGAAGCGCGCCCCCGCCTTCACAGTGTCGTAAACTCGCCCGACAATCGCCGCCCTCGGCGCGCGATGCGTCATCCAAGGGGTTTCCATGCTGAAGTTCGTTCCGGCCGCCGTCGCGCTCGCCCTTTCGCTGGCGGGCTGCGCCCACACGCCACCCGCCGCGCCCGCTCCGGCCCCCGCCCCGGAGGCCGCTGCGCCCGCGTCAGCCGGCCCGGCGGCGGACGACAACCTCAACGCGGTTGCCTGGACGCAGAACGCCAGCGAGCACGACTTCATCTACCTGCAGACGTACCGCAATGCGCAGGAGAAACTCCTCAAGGCGAAGAGCGATCCGACCTGGGACGCACTGCCGAAAGATGACCGGGCGGCGCATGCATCCCTCAAGGGACTGAAGCCCGCCATCGTCCTCGACATCGACGAAACCGTGCTCGACAACTCCCCCTACCAGGCGCGACTCATCCGCTCCGGGGGCGAGTTCAACGAGGCGGACTGGGCCGCGTGGTGCAAGGAGGCCATCGCGCGTCCCCTGCCCGGCGCGCTGGCGTTCACGAAGTTCGCCGCGGCGCACGGGATCGCGGTGATCTACATTTCCAACCGCGCCAAGGACCTCGATGACGCCACGCTCGCCAACCTGCGCGCGGCCGGCTTCCCCGTGGCCGGCAAGGATTCGTTCCTCGGCCTCGGCACGTTCGTCGAGGGCTGCGAACAGGTGGGCAGCGAGAAAGGTTGCCGCCGCCAGCGCGTGGCGAAGGATTACCGCGTGCTCATGCAGTTCGGCGATCAGATCGGCGACTTCGCGAACGTGTTGGGCAATACGGCGGAAGGCCGGGAGAAGGCCATGGCGCCGTATACCGGTTGGATCGGCGAACGCTGGTTCGTGCTGCCCAACCCGACCTATGGTGCATGGGAAAGCGCGTTGTTCGACAATGACCACGACCTGCCGCGCGCGGAACGGCGTCAGAAAAAGATCGATTCGCTTCGCGCGAAATAAATCAACAACTTAGATGTCATAAGCTGACATATTGCTTTAGCAATGTCAGCCAACTATCATTTCTCACGCCGAAACCTGTGGCGCCAAAAGCAATGCAGGCAAGGCCATTTCCCTTTCCGGCTTCGGGCTGGATAACCCCGTGAGACCTCGCGTCTCCGGGGTTTTTCTTTTTCGGCCTCCGGAACTCGGGTACCTGGGCTACCCGCCCGTGTATCCTCCACCTCCCCCAAGCCCATCGCGCCGCCCGAACCCCATGCGCCGCCATCGTTCCATCCTTCGTATCGCCCTCGTCCTGCTCGTCGTGCTCCTGGCTGCCTGCAACAAGCAGAAAGAAGCGCCCGGCACGCCGGGCGGCGGATCCCCCGAGGACGCCACCCGCGAATCGCTGGCGCTGTTGCGCGACGGCAAATTCGACCTCTTCTGGAAGCACGCCCTGCCGCCCGCGGATTTCGCCGCCTTCAGGGCCGACTGGCCGCGCCTCAACGCCGTTCAGACGTCGGTGGAGCCGGACGACAAGGCGAAGTTCGAGGCAGGCGTGAAGCGCCTCACCGAGCCGGATGCGGAAAAGAAGCTCTTCGCGCAATTGCGGCCCACGCTCGTCCGCTTCGAGCGCGACTACAAAGACCAGATGCCGCTCGTCGCGGGCATCGGACAGTCGATGGCACTCACGGCGATCGACCAGGCGAAAGACCTCACGCTGTCGCAGAAGCGGCAGCTGCGCGAAGCGGTGAACGTGGTCGGCCCCTGGGCCCAGACGGTGCCCTGGGGCGATCAGGCAAAGGCCAAGGAGGCCATCGCCATCGTCGTGGACACCGCCAGAAAAGCGGGGCTCTCCACGCCGGAAGCCTTGCATGCCATGAATTTCGAGCAATCCATGGCCACCTGGTCCACGGCATGGCTCGGTTTCAAGCGACTGCTCGACGTTTACGGGCTCTCCGTCGACAAGAGCTTCGACTCCGTGAGCATCGACACGATCGAGAGCAGCGACGGATCGGCCCACGTGAAGATCACCTACACGTTGCTGGACAAGCCCATCCAGACCGACGCGACCCTGGTCCTGCTGGACGGGCGCTGGTATGACAGCGATCTGCTCCAGCGCGTACGGGACGAACATGCCAGGCTGGCGCCCCCGGCGCCCGCCTCCAGCGTGCCTGCGCCGTCGGGCACCGCGTCCGCGCCGGGCTCGCCGATGTCGGGCGCACCGGTCGCGGACGCCAAGGGCCGCTGAAGCCTTACAATCCCGGGATGTCCGAAATGCAGATGAGTGCGGATCCGCACGTCCACGTCGCCCGTTCGCCCTGGTGGTTCAAGCTGCTGGGTCGCATGCTCGAACCCTGGGTGCGCATCAAGCGCGATCCCGCCGAACCCGCTGGCCTCCTCGGCAGCGGTGCGGCCGTCTGCTATGCCATCGAGCGCGACGGCACCTCCGACGCGCTGATCCTGGAGCGCGCCTGCCGCGAGGCGGGCCTGCCCAGCCCGATGCAGTTGCTCGACCTGCCGGGCCGCCGCCGGCGCTCGGTATTTTCCCTGAGCCGCCGCCATGGCTGGCTGTTCGGCCGAACCGACGCGCGTGGTCCGCGCGAGCCCATCGGCCAGCTCATCCGCGCCATCGAGGACGATCCGTCGCGCGACATCCAGATCGTGCCGGTGTCGATCTACGTCGGCCGCGCACCCAATCGCGAAAGCGGCTGGTTCAGCGTGCTGTTCGCGGAGAACTGGCTGGTCGTGGGCCGCTTCCGGCGCATGCTCGCCCTGCTGCTCAACGGGCGCGACACCGTCGTGCACTTCTCGGCGCCGGTGTCGCTGCGCAGCGTGCTCGCGGAATCGCGCAACCTCACGCCGGAGCGCCTCACGCGGAAGATCGCACGCGTCCTGCGCACGCACTTCCGCCGCATCCGCGCCGCGGTGATCGGCCCCGACCTCTCGCATCGCCGCACCGTGGTAGACGCCGTGCTGAACACACAGCCGGTGCGCGACGCCATCGCCGCCACGGCGAGCAAGGAGAACATCACCCTTGCGAAAGCGCAGCGGCGCGCGCGCGATTTCGCGCTGGAGATCGCCGCGGACTATTCGCATCCGGTCGTGCGGTCCACGTCGTTCCTGTTGTCGAATTTCTGGAACAAGCTCTACGACGGTATCGCCATGCACCACTTCGACAAGGCCCGCGCGGCGGCGCCCGGGCATGAAGTGGTGTACGTACCCTGCCACCGCAGCCACACGGACTACCTGCTGCTGTCGTACCAGTTGCACCATTCCGGCGTGGTGCCGCCGCATATCGCGGCGGGCGTGAACCTGAACCTCCCCGTGGTGGGCCCGATCCTCCGCCGGGGCGGCGCCTTCTTCCTGCGCCGCAGCTTCAAGGGCAATGCGCTGTATTCCGTCGTGTTCAACGAATACCTCGCGCAGCTCGTGGATCGCGGCGTGCCGCTGGAATACTTCATCGAGGGCGGCCGGTCGCGCACCGGCCGGCTGCTGGCGCCGCGCGCCGGCATGCTGGCGATGACCGTGCGCGCCTTCCTGCGCGCGCCGCGCCGTCCCGTGCTGTTCCAGCCCGTGTACATCGGCTACGAAAAGCTGATGGAAGGCAAGTCGTACATCGGCGAACTCTCCGGCAAACCCAAGGAAAAGGAATCCCTGCTCGGACTCCTGCGCGGGCTCAAGGTGCTGCGCCAGCGCTATGGCCACGTCACGCTCAACTTCGGCGAACCCATCCTGCTCACCCCCCTGCTCGACGAAGCGGCACCCGATTGGCGTGCGACAACCGCCGACCCCGACGTGAAGCCGGAATGGATGAGCAGCGTGGTGGACGATCTGGCCGAACGCATCCAGGTGAATATCAACCGCGCGGCAGACGTGAACCCGATCAACCTGCTCGCGCTCGCACTGCTGGCCACACCCAAGCACGCCATGGCCGAGAACGACCTTCTCGCCCAGCTCGAACTCAGCAAGGCCCTGTTGCAGGAACTGCCTTATTCCGACCGGGTCACCCTCACCCCGATGAACCCGCAGGGCATCGTGGCCTACGGCGAGCAGATGGGCTGGATCCGGCGCGTGCGCCACCCCCTTGGCGACGTGCTGGTCGCCGAGGGCGAACAAGCCGTGCTGCTCTCCTATTTCCGTAACAACGTGCTGCACCTGAACGCCGCGGCGGCCTGGGTGGCCGCCTGCTTCCTCAACAACCGGCGCATGTCGCGATCCTCGGTGATGCGTCTGGGCCGCATCATCTATCCGTTCATCCGGGGCGAGCTGTTCCTGCCATGGGACGAAGACGGCTTCGCCGCGCAGGTGCAGGAAACCATCGAGTTCTTCGTCCGCCGCGGTATCCTCGAAGCCAGCGGCGAGGGCCGGGTGCTCGAGCGCGGCCCCGGGCAGGACGACGGTGCGTACCAGCTGAGGGTGATCGCGCGCAGCATGCTGCAAGCCTTCGAGCGCTACTACATCGCCATCGCGGCGCTGGTGAAGAACGGTCCGCACACGATGAGCGCCGGCGAACTGGAAACGGCGTGCACGCTCACGGCGCAGCGCTTGAGCCTGCTCAACGAACTGTCGGCACCGGAGTTCTTCGACAAGGCGCTTTTCCGCGGCTTCATCCAGAAGCTGCGCGAAGCGAAAGTCGTGTGGACCGACCCCGACGGCAAGCTGGATTTCAGCGAGACACTGGAAGACATGGTTCGGGACGCACGCGTGATCCTCGCTCGCGAAGTGCGCCATTCGATCCTCAAGATCACGCCCGGCGGCGACAACGACCGCGACCTCGATGCAAGGCCGCCGGTCGATCCGGACGATGGCTCCGCCGGCGAGTCGCTACACGACCGACACGTGGCCAACGAACGCGAAAGGCACGACAGGCACCACTGATCCCCTGCAGGCACGCCTCCGCCCGACACCACAGACCCAACGCGAGTACCATCCCCGCATGGACAACGAGAAAATCACGCATTTCGGCTTCCGCGACGTTCCGGTGGCCGACAAGCAGAAGCTGGTCGGCCAGGTGTTCACGTCGGTGGCTCGCAACTACGACCTGATGAACGACCTCATGTCGTTCGGCATCCATCGGTTGTGGAAGCGTCATTTCGTGGCCGTCAGCGGCGTTCGCCGTGGCGATCGCGTCCTCGACCTGGCCGGCGGCACGGGCGACATCGCCGCCCTGCTGAAGCCGGTAGTGGGCGACGAGGGCGAAGTGGTGGTCGGTGACATCAACGCGGCCATGCTGGGCGTGGGGCGCGACCGCCTCACGGACCGCGGGCTCGTTTCCGGCTTGCGCTGGGCGCAGATGAACGCAGAAGCCCTGCCCTTCCCGGACAACAGTTTCGACGCCGTCACCATCGCCTTCGGCCTGCGCAACGTCACGGACAAGGACAAGGCGCTCGCGGACATGCATCGCATCCTGAAGCCCGGCGGCCGCGCGCTCGTGCTGGAATTCTCGAAGGTGCAAAGCCCCGTGCTGTCGAAGCTCTACGACGTGCATTCGTTCAAGATCCTGCCGCGCCTCGGCCGCCTGTTCGCCAACGATGCCGACAGCTACCAGTACCTCGCCGAATCCATCCGCAAGCACCCGGACCAGGAGACGCTGAAGGGGATGATGCTGGGCGCGGGCTTCGGGCACGTGGAAGTGCGCAACCTGAGCAACGGCATCGTGGCCATCCACCGCGCCTACAAGTTGTAAGCCTCCGAGGCCTGCGCGTCGGCGCGGTGGCATACTGGGGGTCTTCCTCAACCGGATGATCCCAGCGATGCGTCTGCTTCCCGTCCTAGCCCTCACCATGGCGTTCCCCGTCGTGGCCCTCGCCGCCGACCCGCATTCCTACGCCCAGCCGGACGCCGTGCGCGTCACCCATCTGGACCTCGATCTCAAGCTCGACTTCGGCAAGCGCGAGCTGGCCGGCAACGCGACGCTGAAGCTCGACTGGAAGGACGCGAAGGCGAAGAATCTCGTGCTCGACACGCGCGACCTGAAAATCGCCGGGGTCGAGGCGGTCGATGCGTCCGGCAAGGGCACGCCGCTCAAGTTCGCGCTGGCCCCGCGCGACAAGGAGTTGGGTTCGAAGCTGACCATCGCCGCGCCGACGCATCCCGCGGCAGTACGGATCAACTACGCGACGGTGCCCGAAGCGTCCGGCCTGCAATGGCTCACGCCGGAGCAGACTGCCGACAAGAAGCAGCCCTTCATGTTTTCGCAGTCGGAATCCATCCACGCGCGCTCCTGGGTGCCGCTGCAGGATTCCCCCGCCATCCGCTTCACCTACGACGCGCACATCACCGCGCCGAAGGATGTACGCGTGGTCATGAGCGCCATCAACGACGCGAAGCACCCACTGGACGGCAACTTCTCCTTCGACCAGCCGCACCCGATTCCGTCCTATCTCCTCGCCATCGCGGCGGGCGACATCGCGGTGAAGGAAACGGGCCCGCGCAGCGCGGTGTATGCCGAACCCAGTATCGTCGGGAAGGCCGCACACGAATTCGAAGACACCGAAAAACTAATCGCCACCACCGAGAAGCTTTACGGGCCCTATGCCTGGGGCCGCTACGACATCCTGGTGCTGCCGCCGTCATTCCCCTTCGGCGGCATGGAAAACCCGAACATGACCTTCGCCACGCCGACGGTGCTGGTCGGGGACAAGAGCCTGGTCTCCCTGGTGTCGCACGAGCTGGCGCATTCGTGGTCGGGCAACCTGGTGACGAGCGCCGCATGGCGCGACATCTGGTTGAACGAGGGCTTCACCACCTACGTGCAGGGCCGCATCACCGAGGCCGTGTACGGCAAGGCGCTTGCCGACGAAGAAGCCCTGCTTTCGGCCCGAGCCCTGCAGAAGAGCATCGGCCACATGCCCGAGAACGTGCAGAAGCTCACGCCCGACCCGCGGGGCATCGGCGCGGACGACGCGCTTTCCAGCGTCGCCTACGACAAGGGGTCATGGTTCCTGCGCACGTTGGAACAGCGCTTCGGGCGTGAGACCTTCGACGCCTACCTGAAGGGCTATTTCGCGCACTTCGCCTTCCAGAGCATCGATACCGACACGATGTTCGCGTACATGAAGGCCAACCTGCTCGACAAGTATCCGGGCAAGATGAGCGAAGCCGAAGCCCGCGCCTGGATCTGGCAGCCCGGCATTCCGAAGGACGCCCCGCTGCCGTCGTCGCCGCGCTTCGATGCCATCGACCGCGAACGCACCGACTTCCTGTCCGGCAAGCTCGCCGCCGACAAACTCGACGCGAAGGGCTGGAACACGCAGGAATGGATGTATTTCCTCGACCGCCTGCCCGACGTGACCCCGCTGGCGAAGATCAAGGAAATCGACGCCGCATGGCACCTCACCGGCACGCCCAACGCCGAGATCGGCATGCGCTGGTACGCGCACGCCATTGCCGCCGGCGACAAGGACGTGTGGACGGCCGCTGCCGAACACATGACGCGCATCGGGCGCCTGTACCTCACCACGCCCGTCTACCGCGCCTTCGCCCGCACGCCGGAAGGCCTTGCCTTCGCCAAGCAAACCTATGCCAAGGCGAAAAGCGGCTACCACCCGATGACCCAGCAGGCCGTGGAGCGCATCCTCGCCGGCAAGGATCGGCAGCACTAACGCAAGATTTCGCGCCGCCCGCGAGGGCTCGCACTTGCATCCTCCAGCGACGCCCCGCATCTTGCGGGGCGTCCTTACGTTCCGGGTTCCCTTCATGGCCAAGATTCCCCCCCTCGCCACCGCCGACAACCGACCGCTCTGGCAGCGTCTGCTGCTACGCCGGCTGAAGTTCCTGGTCGTCGTGGCCGTGGTGCTCGGTCTGGGCGCAGGCATGGTCTATGTTTTCGCACCGGGCCTGCTGCTGAAGGCGGATGCGGCACGGCAGGCGATGTCCGCACACCTGGAAAAAAAGAGTGTCGTCGCAGGCGACACCACCTGGTCGTACTACGAGGGCGGCGAAGGCCCCACCATCGTGCTGCTGCACGGATTCGCGGTGAACAAGGACGTCTGGCTCGAGATGGCCAAGGGACTCACCGATCATTTCCATGTCGTGATTCCCGACCTGCCCGGCTGGGGCGATTCGTCGCGCATCGACGGCGGCGATTACGGCATCGACGCGCAGGCCGACCGCCTCGAACCATTCGCCGCGGCGATCGGGGCGCAGCGCTTCCTGCTCGTGGGTCATTCCATGGGGGGCGCCATCGCAGGCGTCTACGCGCAGAAGCATCCGGAGCGCGTCGCCAGCCTGGTACTGATGAGTTCGCTCGGACTCACGTTCAAGGAAAACGACTTCGCCCGCGAGGTGAAGGCCGGAGACGATCCGTTCATCTATCACGACCGCGCGGGACTGGAAGCCCTGCTCGCACGCCTTTTCGTCAAACCGCCGCAACTCCCGGGCCGTGTCGAGGACGCGCTGATCGCGCGCAACGAGAAAGACCACGCGTTCATCGAGCGCACGTTCAACGAACTGAAGCAGCCGGCGCAGGCGTTCTCGCTCGACCCGGTGATCGGCAAGCTCCCCATGCCGGTGCTCGGGCTGTGGTGCCATGACGACAAGATCATCGATGTGTCCGCGCTCGACACGCTACGCGCGGGGCTGACGAGTTCACCGTCGATCGGCGCCACGGTCATGAACGGCTGCAACCACATGCCGATGCTCGAAAAGCCGGTGGAAACCGCGCGCATTCTTACGGGGTTTGCGCTGGCGCATTGAGCATTGCGGCTCGGTCTACCGAGCCGACCTCTCGTAGGAGCGCGCCCTGCGCGCGACAACTCTTCGCGAAACGCCGAAGGTCCTGTCGCTTTCGGCTTCAAAAGCTGTCGCGCGCAAGGCGCGCTCCTACAAGCTTGCCTTGGCCGCGCCGATGGCTCAGTCAGCCACGTCGGCGATCAGGCGATCCAGCTGCCGCTTCAAGGCGCTGCCGTTCGCGCGCAGCCAGGCGCGCTGTTCCTTGTGGTCGGGGAATACGCTTTCCACCCAATGCCAGAAACGCGGCGAGTGGTTGCGCACCTTCAGATGACAGAGCTCGTGCACCAGCACGTAGCGCAGCGCCGCGGGCGGCGCGAGGGCCAGGGCCAGGTCGAGATTGATCCTGTCACGCGTATCCAGACTGCCCCACAAGCTCTTCAACGGCCGGATGCGCAACGCGGTGGGCGCCGCATTGATCTGCGGTATGTAAGCCGGCAGCCAGCGCGAGACATCGCGACGGATCTGTGCTTCGAAGTGAGTGGCAAGCAGCCCCCGTGCCACCAGTAGCGCCCGTGTGTGCGGACGGGGAATGCTGAGTACCAGGCTTCCCGGCTCGTGGTCCACGCGCGGATACGTGCCTTCCGCCCAGTCGAGAACGACGTCCTCGCCCCGGAACGGGAAGGTGGTGGGCACGCCGACACGCAAGGACGGCAGCGGCACGGCGTCGAGGTGGAACTCGCCCAGCTTCTGTTCCAGCCAACCGGCGTGGTGGCGCAGGAAGGCGGTCATCTGCGCCACGTGGGTGCCGTTCGGGTACGTGAGACGCGCCCCCTTGGGGGTGACCGTGAGGCGCAATCGACGGGCACGCGGGTGCGCCGCCTTCAGCACCCTTATGGTGCCGCCGGTGGGGGTTGCGAGTTCCAGCCAGTCGCCGTCTTCCGATGCCATGAGAGCGAGTCTCTTACCGATCCCGCGAACATCCCACCCACCCGTATCGCCGCCTGCGACACCCGGGCCGGTCACTCCGGCCGCGGGAGCTTGAACCATTCTTCCAGCTTGCCCAGGAGGCGCTCGTATTCCAGCGCCATGAGGGCGAAGTTGGCGTCCATCTCGGCGGCGGCGGACTCCGGGCTGTCGGCCTGTTCGTCCAGTACCACGTCGGTGAACTTGATTTTACGCAGGATGAGGTCTTCGCCAAGTACGAAGGAAATGCGGTCGTCGAACAACAAACCCAACTGGAACACTTGTTTGCCGGTACGCAGGTGCTCCCGAATCTCATCGGTGTCGAGATCCTGCCGACGGCAGCGCGCGATGGCGCCGGAGGCCGTGGCCGGGTCGCGCAGCTCGCATTCGTCGCCCAGCGACAAGCCAGCCGGAAGCTCCCCTGTGGCCACCCAGTGGGTCATGAGGATGCGGGGCGATTCCTCCGGCGCCAGCGGCACGGCGGGGAAACTGCCCAGGGCCTCGCGGATCTGGCTCAGGGTGTTTTCGGCCGACTTGCGGCTGGAGGTATCCAGTACCAGCCACCCGCTCTTCCGATCGGCGTAGGCCCGCATCCTCGAACTGCGCACGAAAGCCCGGGGCAGCAGCTCGTTCATCACGTCGTCCTTGATCTTCTTGCGTTCCCGGCCGCTCACCTTGCGGCCTTCCTCCTCGGCGATCTTCTGCACGCGATTGGCCAGTTCGTCGTTCACGACCGACGACGGCAGCAGCTTATCCTCGCTGCCCACCGTGACCATCGTGTTGCGGCCCACGACGTGGGTCAGGCCTTCCTCGTTGCGGCCCAGCGGCGAGACGAAACCGCGTGTGGACATTTCCATGGGCCCCACCGGGCGCAGGCGATGCTCGGGAAGCACCTCGTCGAGGCGCTCGAGGTCGGCGGCCACCGGCTCGGAAAAGCGGAACAGCGTCAGGTTGCGAAAGAACATGTATCGACGAATCTCATGCAAAGGAATGGCACCGGCGGTCGCGGAGCGGCCGCCGGCGTGACGATCGGTGAATCCGCTTACACGACGCGTGCGATGGCGTCGGCCACGCGGTCGAGGTTGCCCTCGTTCAGCGCCGCGACGCAGATGCGCCCCGTGCTCACGGCATAGATGCCGAACTCCGTGCGCAGCCGCTCTACCTGGGCGGCGCTGAGGCCGGAATAGGAGAACATGCCGCGCTGCCTTTCGATGAAGGCAAAATCGCCCACCTTCGACAGCCGTTCGGTCAGGCCACGGCGCATCGCGCGGATACGCTCGCGCATCTCGCCCAGTTCGGTTTCCCACGTGGCGCGCAGCTCATCGTGGTTCAGCACGGCGGACACCACGGCCGCGCCGTGCGTCGGCGGGTTGGAGTAATTCGTGCGGATCACGCGCTTCACCTGCGACTGCACGCGCAGCGCCTCATCGTGCGACGCCGTGACGATCGACAGGGCGCCCACGCGTTCGCCGTAAAGAGAGAACGACTTGGAAAAGGAACTTGCGACGAGGAAGGAAACGTCCGCCTCGGCGAACAGGCGTACCGCCGAGGCATCGGGTTCGATACCGTCGCCAAAACCCTGGTATGCGATGTCGAGGAACGGCACGAGGCCGCGCTCGCGCACGGTGGACACCACACGCTGCCAGTCGCCGGCTGTGAGGTCGACGCCGGTCGGGTTGTGGCAGCAGGCGTGCAGGACGACGATCGCGCCGGCCGGAAGTTTCGCGATGGCGGCGAGCATGCCTTCCACGTTCACGCCGTGGGTGGCCGCGTCGTAGTACGGGTATTCCACCACCTGGAAGCCGGCGCCTTCGAACAGCGCACGGTGGTTCTCCCAGCTGGGTGTGCTGATCGCGACCGGCACCGATGGATTCAGGCGCTTGAGGAAATCCGCGCCCACCTTCAGTGCGCCCGTGCCGCCCAGGGACTGCGCGGTCACGACGCGGCGGTCGGCCAGCAGCGGGGAACCGGCACCGAAAAGCAGCTTCTGCACGGCCTGGTCGTAGAGCGCGATGCCGTCGATGGGCAGGTAGCCACGCGGCAGCGCCGCGTCCACGCGCGCTTTCTCGGCTTGCCGCACGGCGCGCAGGAGCGGCACGTGGCCGTTCGCGTCGTAATACACGCCGACGCCCAGATTGACCTTGTCGGGGCGGGTATCGGCACCGAAGGCCTCGTTGAGGCCGAGGATCGGATCGCGCGGGGCGAGTTCGACGGAAGAGAACAGGGTCATGTCGTGGGCCTTGGAACGTATGAAAGGAAGGTCATTCGGTATCGCCGGCGGCGTCGCTACCCGCCAGCCAGGCATGGACGTCGGCACGCGGTGCGCCGTCGCGCGCCCCGAGCGCCGCGAAATCGAACAGATTGCGGTCGGTCAGCTGCGACGGCGCGATGTTGCCCATGGCGCGGAAGATCGTCTCGCTGCGCCCCGGGTGCGACTTTTCCCATTCGGCGAGCATGCGCTTGACGACCTTGCGCTGCATGTTCTCCTGCGACCCGCAAAGATTGCAGGGAATGATCGGGAACTGCCTCGACTCCGCATAGGCCGCGATGTCGTCCTCGCGGCAATACGCCAGCGGGCGGATCACCACGTGACGACCGTCGTCGGACAGCAGCTTGGGCGGCATCGCCTTCAGGCTGCCCTGGTAGAACATGTTCAGGAAGAACGTACCGAGAATGTCGTCGCGGTGGTGACCCAAGGCGATGCGGGTCACACCGTTCGCCGCAGCCCATTGGTAGAGCGCCCCCCGACGCATGCGCGAGCAAAGGCTGCACATCGTCTTGCCCTGGGGGATCACGCGGGTGACAACGCTGTAGGTGTCCTGCTCGATGATGTGAAACGGCACACCGCGCGCCGTGAGGTACTCCGGCAGCACGTGGGCGGGGAAATCCGGCTGCTTCTGGTCGAGGTTCACCGCCACCAGCTCGAAGCGCACGGGCGCCTTCGCCTGCAGCGACAGCAGCATGTCCAGCAACGTATAGGAGTCCTTTCCGCCGGAAAGGCACACCATCACCTTGTCCCCTTCCTCGATCATGCCGTAGTCGGCGATGGCCTGGCCGACCTGGCGGCGCAGGCGCTTGGCCAGCTTGCCGGCTTCGTAGGTCTGCTTGCGGGTCGGGTCTGGGATGGCGGACATGCTGCGATGGGAACCTGGGAGGGACCCCCATTGTAGCCGCTGCGGCCGGCCCCGCCTGGCGGTACAATCGCCCCTTCCTTCCTCCGCCGGCCCAATGCGATGCAGGTTCAGGATCCCGCACAGCTCGCCCAGCGCCTCGCCGAACTGAAGGTGGAGCACCGCGACCTCGACGCCGCCATCGACCACCTGGCGGCCGCCATCAGCCGGGACGAACTCCAGCTCACCCGCCTGAAGAAGCGCAAGCTGCTCCTGAAGGACACCATCGCCCGGATCGAAAGCCGCCTCATCCCCGACCTGGACGCCTGAGACCATGGACGCCGTTCGCCTGGAAAACGAGTACGTCACGCTGGAGCCGCTGGCCCTCGAACACGTCGAGGCGCTGGAGCGCGCGGCGGGCGACGGCAATCTGTGGGACCTCTGGTTCACCTCGGTGCCCGCACCCGGGCGCATGACCGACTACGTCGAAGCCGCCCTGCGCGGCCAGGAAGAGGGGCGCATGTCGCCCTGGGCCGTGCGCGAGAAGGCCACCGGCCAGATCGTCGGATCCACGCGGTTCTACGACATCGTGCCCGACCCAAGCCGCGTCGCCATCGGCTACACCTGGTACGCCCGTCGCTGGCAACGCAGCCACGTAAACACGGCCTGCAAGCACCTGCTGCTCTCCCACGCCTTCCTGAACGTGGGCGCCGTGGCGGTGGAGTTCCACACCGACGCGTACAACCAGGACTCGCAACGGGCGATCGAGAAGCTGGGCGCGAAGCGCGAAGGCGTCCTGCGCGCCCACAAGCGTCGCAACGACGGATCGCTGCGCGACACGGTGTGCTACAGCATCCTCGCCGCCGAATGGCCCGACGTGGACAAGTGGTTGCAGCTGCGCCTGCGTCGCCTCGCGCCGCTGTAGGAGCCGCCATGGCGGCGAGGAACACTCGCGACACCGTTCATCGCGCCCTGTGGGAGCCGCTTCAGCGGCGATGGGTGCTTGCGGCAAGAGTGCCCGCTGCCGCGGAATCGCCGGCGTAGCCGGCTCCCACAGAAGTCTTCAGCGGCTGGCCACGGCGTCCGGGTGCGAAGGCCGCACGATGAGGGTCGCCGTCATGCCTGCGGACAGCACCGTGCCCGGCGGCAAGTGCGCCGTGTCGATCTTCACCCGTACCGGCACACGCTGCGCCAGCCGCACCCAGTTGAAGGTGGGATTCACGTCGGCGAGAAGATCGCTGCCGGTGGGGTTGTCCGCATCGGTGATGCCATGCGCGATGCTTTCCACCGTGCCGTGCAACTGGATGCCGCCGCTCATGAGACGGATGTCCACCGGATCGCCCACGCGCAGACCGGGCAGCTTCGTCTCTTCGAAATAGCCATAGATCCAGTAGGAATCGCGGTCGATCAAGGCCAGGCGTGGTGTTCCAGCGTTCGCGTAATCGCCCACCCGAACGTCCAGGTTGGTGACATAACCGTCCACCGGCGCGAGCACGCGCGTGCGATCCAGGTTCAGTTGCGCGGAAGCCAGCTCCACTTGTGCCTGGGCCACCGCCGCCAGCGCCTGCTGCTGTGCGGCGCTGGCCTGCTTCGTGCTGGCCTGGGCCTGCTGCCAGCCCGCGCGCGCGGCGTTTGCGGCCGCCGCGGCATTGGCCTTGTCTTCGGCGGAAATCACATTGTTGATGAGCTTCTGCCGGCGTTCCGACTGGGCCTCGTACATCTCGTAGTTCGAGCGGCTTTGCTGAGCGCCGGCGGAGGCGGCGCTGATGTTCGCGCCGGCGGCACGGGCGGCGGCCTCGGCGGCGTTGAGGTTCGCCTTGGCCTGCGCCACGGCGTTCTCGTAGCGGGCCTGGTCGACCACGAACAATACGTCGCCCTTCTTCACCGTCTGATTGTCGAGAACCCGCACGTCGGTGACGATACCCGCGACGTCCGGCGCGATGCGCACGATCTCCGCACGTACGCGGCCGTCGCGCGTCCACGGCGAGTACATGTAGTGCTTCCACAAGGCATGCGCGACGAACGCGGCGGCCAGCACGACCACAGCGGTGACGGCGAAACGGACGAGATTGGCGAATTTCATCACGAGGTCACTCAGTACAGGAACAGCGCGAAGGCGCCGAAGACGCACACGAACACGGCAAGCCGGAACAATGCCGGATGCCAGACGAGGCGATACAAACCGAAACGGCCGGCCACGGCGTCGAGCAGCCACCACACCAGCAGCGCGAGCAGGAAGAAGACGAGCAGCCCGGGAACCAGGGCGTCGCCCAAGGCGATTTCACGAGGCATGGGCAACCTCCTTGGCGAGAGGGACATCCGGCATGTAGGCGGCGAGCACGGATTCACCGTCGAGCAGCGCCATGCGGACAAGGTGGAGATGGTCGAGCAGGTAGCTGGTGCCTTCATGCTCCCCGACGCTCGCGATGGCCGTGGCGACCGCATCGCGCGCAAGCAGGTAGCCTGCCGCGTCCGGATTTTCATAGAAGCGCGCCAGCGTGCGCAGTGCCGCGTCGAGGTAGGGCAACAGCGTAGAAGGCAAGTTCTGCCGCGACATGTCGTGACGAAGCTCGATGAGTGCCCTGCCTGTCTCATGCACCGCCAGGGCCCATGCGATGAGCGCGCGCGAGTCGGCGCTACCGGGTTGGGTCTGGGCTACCACCTGGCTCACCAGGTCGTGGTTGACGCTCTCGAAGCGATGGCGCAGCCCGGGAAGCGGAGCCTCCGCGGCCAACGCCACCTGCGCACGCAAGCGCGCAAGCTGGCGCCGGCGCAGCCACGCACTGCCGATGGCCGGAGGAATGACCATGAAGGAGATGGCCGCTGCCCCAAGACCGACCACCTGGGCGATGGCATCGTTGATGAAGTGGGCCGGGTCATACGTCTGCAGGTTCTTCAGCGCCAGGACGTACGCGAACCCCATGGCCCATCCCAGGCCATACGATGCCAGTGACGGCGTCATCATCATGACCAGTCCCACCGCGAGGAAAGGCGTAACGCCTGCGACCATCAACGGATAGCCGTCCAGTTGGGTGAGCACGAAGAACTCGCATACGAAGGCCGCCGTCATACCCGACAGATAGCCCAGCATGACGATCCAGGTGACGCGGCTCGGGTTCGGTGTGCTGGCGAAAAGGCCGGCGAAGACCGTTGCCAGAAGCATCGCGCTGGCGCCCATGGGCCACGCGCTGGCGATCCAGAAGGCGCCGAGCACAAGCATGGTGAGGGTGGTGCGGGCCGTCGCAATGCCGGCGCCCAGGAAGTCGTTTCCACGATCGAAACGCACGCGTTCCGCCGAACCTGCGATGACCCTCGGCGCTTGCAGGGTTGCAGCGGCGTCCACGTAATCGTGCAGTTCGTCGACAAAGCGAAGCAACAGTGTCGCCCCGGTGTCGAAGTCACGCAGGTCCTGCGCATCGTCGAGCGACGCGCGCAAGGCGGGCGCCGCTGCCCGCATGCTGTCGCGCGCCGCCGCCAGGCGCGGCAACAGTACTCGCGCGGCCGCACCGGCCTCGATGGGGGCGTCGAGGGCACTGCCGATCGGCGCGTAAAGGCGGATCAACGTCTTTGCCGCCGTGTCGCGACGGGCCCGCTGCAGGCGATTGATGAGGTGATGCACGGAGTGAAACGTGGTGGACGTTGCCATGAAACGCTGATTGAACAGTCGCAGATGATTGCTGCGCGCACGCGCTTCGGCGTCCTCGAAGATCACTGAACTGCGCAGGTCTTCCAGCATCACCGCATTGCGGACGAAGCGCAGGTGTGCCCTTTCCATGGATTCACGAGGAATGGCCCCGCCCGTGCTGTCGCGGATGAATTCCACGAAGTGCGCGAACTGGTCGCGCGCGGTGCGGCGCAGCACGTCGCGCATGCGACTGGGAAACACTACATCGTTCACCGCGGCGCTCACCAGCAGCCCAAGCAGCACTTCGCTGATACGGGCCGTTGCCGAATCGAATACCCCCAGCGGATTCTCGATAACGGGAATGGCAACGATGGCCGCGGTGTAACCGCCAAGCACGAAGGCGTAGGACTTGAAGTTACGGTAAAGGGTGGCACCGCCCGCGCACACACCGATCCATAGCGAAAGCACGAGGAGGAAAAGGTCGCGTTGCTGCGGGAAGAAGGCCACGATGCCAACCGCGACCACCGCACCGGCAAGCGTGCCGATGGCGCGATAGAAACTCTTCGCCAGTACCATGCCGGACTGGCGGTTGGCGACGATGATGGTGGTCAGCATGGCGGTGGACGGCGAAGGCAGTTCCAGGCGCATGGCGATCCACCCTGTCAGGAAGAACGCGATGAGCGTCTTCACGACGAACAGCCACACTGCGGCCTCTTCGCGGAAGGTCTCTACCACCATGTCGCGCGTAGGCAGCGAACGGGGCGTGATGTTGGCGGCGGCCATGGTGCGTGCCCTCCCCTACTCCCCGAAACCAGCCAGCATCTTCTTGAGCAGAACCTCGAGCTGATCCTGTTCGCCGGCGGTGAGGTTACGCGTCTGCTTGTGAAGCAGCGTGACGATGCCGGGAAGGAAGCCGTCGATGAGCGCAAGGCCTTCCGGAGTCAGCGTAAGCGTGACCTTGCGCCGGTCGGTGTCGCTGCCCGAGCGCGCCACATAGCCTTTCTCGCAGAGCTGCGTCGTGAGGCGCGTGATGTTGGCCGATTTCTCCCCCGCAGCGTCGGCCAGCGCAGACGGATGCATGCTGTTGTCGGGGGACCCGTACAGCATCATCAGGATGTTGTACTCGGGGTGGTTGAGCCCGTAAGGCCGCAGGAGCGCGTTCGCCTCGTCGTGGATTTCCTTGAACAGGTGCTTGATCAGGCGCACCAGCACCGCCGGTCCCCGCGGGAAATCGGGGTATTTGGCCCGGGTGACGTCCAGGCGGGCTTCAGTGGGGGCGAAGGCGCTCATTACGAGGCTCCTGAGAGGTTACCTCATAAGTATATAGTTCATTTATGTATATTCAATAGCTGTAGTTTTCGGCTATCAGCGGGGGCCGGGCTGGCTACCGCCTTTCTTGCCTACAGGCACAAACGGAGCCGGCCGACATTCGCCTGTGGGCGGGTCCCCGGAACATGAGACGGCCGGCACCTTCGCCGGTGGTCGTTCCCGATGACAAGGAGTCCCCCCGTGAAAATCCTGACCAGCCTCATCGGCATGGCGGCGATTGCCGCCTGCCTGCCCATCCATGCCCAATCCACCCCTCCATTCGAGGTGGGCCTCGCTAAAGTCGCCAAGCCGGCCTATCTGCGTTGCGTGTACCCGGCACCTACGGCTTCGTCCCCCACGGCGACCGGCTATATCCAGGCGAAAGACTTTCTACTGCACGGCAACTGGGCGGGCATCAGCCTGAATCCCGGTGCGAATCTTTTCTATACGGACCACCGCCCGGACGAACTTCGACGGGTGTGCGAGCAAACGCTGCGGGACTTCGGCATCGGGGAGCGCCCCGTGCAGTGGACCGCGGCGAGCAGCGACCGCAGTTATCACCACCAGATCTGGTACGACGGCACGCTGTCCCACAACGGCGCCGTCGAGCGCATCGTGGCGTTTGGCGACAGCCTCAGCGACACGGGCAACTTCCACAACCTGTCGCAATGGGCGATCCCCGCCGAGCGCTCATGGTTTCTCGGCCGCTTCAGCAATGGCCCCGTGTGGACGGAATACCTTGCCGACATGACAGGAATTCCGCTCAACACATGGGCCATCGGCACGGCCGAAACGCAGGACACGACGTTCGTCGACGGGCTGGAATCACAGATCGATTCCTTCGAGCGGTACATGAGCAGGACAACCGGCTATGACACATCTCGCACCCTGTTCACCGTGCTCGCGGGCGCCAACGATTTCATGAGCGACAAGCGCCAGGATTTCGCCTCGGTGGGAACGGCAACGCGACAACTGGAAGCATCGCTCGTTCGCCTGGGCCAGCTGGGCGCACGGAAGATCGCGCTGCTCAACCTGCCGGACATCGCCCGTGTGCCACGCTATCGCGGCAACGCATCGAAAGCCGCCCTCGTCGGCGAGAAAGCGCGTCGCTACAACCAGGCGTTGCCGGCCATCGTAGCGACGATTCGCGAACGAACCGGCATGGACATTCGCCTGATCGACATCGCCACAATGTTCGATGAGCTGCTTGCCGACCCCGCCGCGGAGGGCTTTAACAACGTCGTCGATGCGTGCCTGGACATCGAGGACACGAAGCTCCATTACGCCACCGGACGCCCGATGCGCAGGGCCTGCACGCCGCACAGCTATGTATTCTGGGATCTCGTGCATCCGACAACCGCGGTGCATCGCCTGATCGCGCAGAGGGTCAATGCCGAGGTGGCCCGCGACTGGGGCCTCGACCACCGTTGAAAACGGGCGTTTGCGTCACCGAAGCGCTCCTGCCACGGGGCAGGAGCGCCTTCCACCGGCGCTTACCTGCTCGCCGAACGCAAGCCGTCGATCACGGCGTTCAGCGTCGCGCTCGGACGCATCGCGGCGCTGACGCGCTGCATGTCGGGGTGGTAGTAGCCGCCGATCTGCTGCGGCTTGCCCTGCGCGCCGATCAGCTCGGCGTCGATCTTCGCCGTGTTCTCTTCCAGCGTTTTCGCGACGCCGGCGAACTTCGCCTTCAGGTCCGCATCGTCGTCCTGCGCGGCGAGGGCCTGGGCCCAGTACAGCGCGAGGTAGAAGTGGCTGCCGCGGTTGTCGATCTCGCCGACCTTGCGCGCCGGCGACTTGTTGCTGTCGAGGAAGCGGCCGTTCGCCTGGTCGAGGGTTTTCGCCAGCACGCGGGCATGGCGGTTGTCGTAACGCTCGGCGAGATGTTCGAGGGAGGCGGCCAGCGCGAGGAATTCGCCCAGCGAATCCCAGCGCAGGTAACCCTCTTCCACAAACTGCTGCACGTGCTTCGGTGCAGAACCGCCCGCGCCCGTCTCGAACAGGCCACCGCCGGCCATCAGCGGCACGATGGAGAGCATCTTCGCCGAGGTACCCAGTTCCATGATCGGGAACAGGTCGGTGAGGTAGTCGCGCAGCACGTTGCCGGTGACGGAGATGGTGTCTTCGCCCTTGCGGATGCGCTCGAGCGAGAGCTTCGTGGCGTCCACCGGCGAGAGCACGCGGATGTCGAGCCCGGCAGTGTCGTAATCCTTCAGGTAACGCTCGACCTTCGCGATCACCTGGGCATCGTGCGCACGGTGGCGGTCCAGCCAGAACACGGCGGG
This sequence comes from Luteibacter sp. SG786, assembly GCF_011759605.1. Lineage (GTDB taxonomy): Bacteria > Pseudomonadota > Gammaproteobacteria > Xanthomonadales > Rhodanobacteraceae > Luteibacter. The sequence continues at coordinate 134,761 of NZ_JAAOYX010000003.1, read as the reverse complement.
CGTGGACGAGAGCCGGGCGCGCTGCACAGCGAGCTTCACCCAGTCCTGGATGGGCGCGTCCTTGGTCTGGCACATGCGCCAGATGTCGCCCTGCTCCACCGCATGCTCGAACACCACCGAGCCGTCCTCTGCCACCACGCGCACGGTGCCGTCGGCAGGAATCTGGAAGGTCTTGTCGTGGGAGCCGTATTCCTCGGCCTTCTGTGCCATGAGGCCCACATTGGGCACGCTGCCCATGGTGGCCGGATCGAACGCACCGTGCGCGATACAGTCCTCGATCACCGCCTGGTACACGCCGGCATAGGAACGGTCGGGAATCACGGCCTTGGCATCCTGGAGCTTGCCTTCGGCGTTCCACATGCCGCCCGAGTCGCGGATCATCGCGGGCATGGAGGCGTCGACGATCACGTCGCTGGGTACGTGCAGGTTGGTGATGCCCTTGTCGGAATTCACCATGGCCAGCGCCGGGCGCCGCGCGTATTCGGCCTTCAGGTCGGCCTCGATGGACGCGCGCGTAGGCGCGTCCAGCTTGTCGAGGCGCGCGTAGAGGTCGCCGATGCCGTTGTTGGCATCGAAGCCCACCTGCTTCAGCGCGTCGGCGTGCTTCGTCAGCACATCCTTGTAGAACTCGCGCACCACGATGCCGAACATGATCGGGTCGGAGACCTTCATCATGGTGGCCTTGAGGTGCAGGGAGAACAGCACTCCCTTGGCCTTGGCGTCGGCGATCTGGGCGTCGATGAACGCGGCCAGCGCCTTCCGGCTCATGACGGCGGCGTCGACGATCTCGCCGGCCTTTACCGCAACCTTTTCCTTCAGGACCTTCGTCGTGCCGTCCTTGCCGACGAATTCGATGCGCAGGCTGCCGGCCTTGTCGAGCGTGGCGGACTTCTCGCTACCGTAGAAGTCGCCGCCATCCATGTGGGAAACATGGGATTTCGAATCGGGCGACCACTTGCCCATGCGATGCGGGTGCTTGCGGGCATAGTTCTTGACCGAGAGCGGCGCCCGGCGGTCGGAGTTACCCTCGCGCAGCACGGGATTCACGGCGCTGCCCATGGCCTTGCCGTAGCGGACGTTGGTTTCCTTTTCCTCGTCGGTGGACGGGGCATCCACGTAATCGGGCAGCGCATAACCCTGCGACTGCAATTCGCGGATGGCGGCCTTCATCTGCGGCACAGAGGCGCTGATGTTCGGCAGCTTGATGATGTTGGCCTCCGGCCGGGTGGCCAGTTCACCCAGCTCCGCGAGGTGGTCGCCGATCTTCTGCGCATCGGTGAGGCGGTCCGGGAACTGCGCCAGGATGCGGCCGGCCAGCGAGATGTCGCGTGTTTCCACGGTCACGCCGGCGGTTCCGGCGAAAGCCTCGACGATCGGCAGGAAGGAAGCGGTGGCGAGGAACGGCGCTTCGTCGGTAAGCGTGTAGATGATCTTGGGCGAACTGGACATGATTCGGCGAGCCTTGTGCTTGAGTGGGCCAGGTCATGGACTGGAAACCTGTCCATTGTGGCCCGACTGGCGCCGGAGGGGGAAGCGACGATGGGTGCTCACGACAAGCTGGCCCGCTGCCGCGGGATCGCCGGCATAGCCGGCTCCCACAATAGGGCCGGCTCCCACAGGGTTCAGGATGCCTTGGCCAACGCGGCCCGGCGGCGTTCCAGCCGCCGCGCCTTGCGCGCCTTCCAGCGCTCCGACAGGCACGCGAAGATCACGTACAGCGCCGGGGTGGACAGCAGGGTGAGGCTCTGCGAGATCACCAGGCCGCCGATCATGGCGATGCCGAGCGGGCGGCGCAGTTCCGAGCCCTCGCCCAGGCCGATCGCCAGCGGCGTGGCGGCCAGGATGGCCACCATGGTGGTCATCATGATGGGTCGGAAGCGAACCAGGCAGGCCTCTCGAATGGCTTCCTTGTAGCTCAAGGCGTGGTCGCGCTGGGCCACCAGCGCGAAGTCGATCATCATGATCGCGTTCTTCTTCACGATACCGATGAGCAGCACCAGCGCGATCATCGCCACCACCGACAATTCGGTGTCGGTGATGACCAGCGCCGCGAGGGCGCCGACACCTGCGGCGGGCAGCGTGGAAATGATCGTCACCGGATGGATGAGGCTCTCGTAGAGCATGCCCATCAGGAGATACACGACGACGATCGCGGCGAGGATCAGCAGGGGCATGTTGCTCTGCGCCTGCTGGAAGCGACCGAAGCTGGTGCTGGTGTCGAGGCGAATGCTGCCCGGCATGCGCATGCCTTCCACGGTCTTCTGGATGATTTCCATGGCCTCGCCCATGCTCACGTTGGGCGCGAGGTTGAAGCTGACGCTCATGCTTGTGTACTGATCCTCATGCACGATCTGCGTCGGGGCGAGGCCCGGTTCCTGGCGCGTCACGGCCGAGATGGGAATCATGGCCCCGGAGCTCGAACGCACATAGATCTGGTTGAGCGCCTCGGGCGTGGCCGCCATCTGCGGCAGCGCGTTGATGATGACGCGGTACTGGTTGATGTCGGAGTAGATCGTGGAGACGGCACGCTGCCCGAAGGCGTTGTACAGGGCGCCGTCGATATCGCCGACGCCGATGCCCAGACGGGCGGCGGTGTCGCGGTCGATCACCATGTTCTGGCGCAGGCCAGCCGCATCGATGTCGCTGCCGACATCCTTCAGCATCGGATTCTTCTTGAGCGCGTCCACCAGCTTCGGCACCCACTCCTGCAACTCGGACACGTCGTCGCCCTTCAGCGACACCGAATACTGCCCACCCTGCGAGCTGCCGCCACCGCCGCCTGTCGGCAGGTCCTGGATGGGGCGCAGGCGCAGGTTGAGGTCCGGGAACCTGTCGGCTTTGGCGGAAAGCCGGTCGAGCACGGCGAACGTGGTTTCCTTGCGCCCTTCGGCCATGGTCTTCAATTCGATGTTGAAGAACCCGCTCGATCCGGTGCGGCTGGTGCCGAGTCGCGAGCCGACTGCCTTCACCGCGGGGTCGGCCAGCAGCATATCGGTGATGCGCGCCTGCCGTTCCTTCATCTCGCCGAACGACACGGTGGAACTGGACGTGGCACGCGCGCCGATCAGGCCGGTGTCCTGCGGCGGGAAGAAGCCGCCCTTCACCATGCCGAAGAGAACGATGGTGACGCCCACGAGAACCAGCGGCGTGAGCGCCATCAACAGCGCGTGACGCAACGTCCAGTCGAGCGCCCGCCGGTACATGCCCAGCATGCGCTCGTGCCCGCGCTCCAGCGCACGGCCCAGTCGTGACTGCGGTTTCTCGTCCTTGTGCGCGGTGAGGAAATGCGCGCACAGCGATGGCGTAAGCGTCAGCGATACCAGCGCCGACACGACGATGGCCGACACCAGGGTGACGGTGAACTCCTTGAAGAACATGCCGATGACGCCGGGCGCCAGCAGCAGCGGAATGAACACCGCGATGAGGGAGCCGGTAATGGAGACGATGGTGAAACCGATCTCGCGCGCGCCGAGCAGAGCCGCCTCGAAACGGGGGATGCCCTCGTCCATATGGCGGATCACGTTCTCGATCACCACGATGGCGTCGTCCACCACGAAACCGATGGCGATGACCAGCGCCAGCAGCGTGAGGTTGTTCAACGTATAGCCGAAGGCATACATCGCGATGAACGCGCCCGCGAGCGATAGCGGCACCGCCAGGCCGGCGATCAGCGTCGGTGCCAGGCGGCGCAGGAACAGCGCCATCGTCATGATGACCATGGCCAGGCTGATCAGCAGGGTGGCCTGCACCTCGTGCAGCGAGGCACGGATGGTGGGCGTGCCGTCGAAGAAGGAATGCAGCTGCACACCGCCCGGCAGCCATGTCTGCATCTGCGGCATCAGGCTCTTCACCCGGTCCACCGTCTCGATGACGTTGGCGTCCGCCTTCTTGTAGACGTACATCAGGATGCCGGGCCGGCCGTTGAACCAGGCGGCCTGGTAGGCGTCCTGCTGGCCGTCGTACACCTTGGCGATGTCGGACAGCCGGATGGGCACACCGTCCTTCACGCCGATGATGAGCTTCGCGAACTCATCGGCCTTGTGCAGCGAATCCGTGGCGGTCACTGCCATCGTGGTGTGTCCGTCGCTCAGGAATCCCTGTGGCGAGGTGACGTTGGCGGCAGTGAGGGCATTGCGCAACTGGTCCGGCGAAAGCCCCATGGCGTTCAGCGCACGCAGGTTCACGTCCACGCGGATCGCTGGCGTGGCGCTGCCGGCGATATCCACCGTGGCGATGCCTTCCTGCTGTCGCAGGCGCTGGGCCAGCACCGAATCGGCGATGTTGTAGAGGTCGGTGGGCGCCACCGTGTCCGAGGTGAGCGCCAGCACGATGATCGGATCGTCGTTCGGGTTCGCCTTGGTGTACGACGGCTGGTTCAACAGGCCGCTGGGAAGGTCCGGCTGGGCGGCGTTGATCGCCGCCTGCACATCGCGCGCCGCGGAATCGATGTTCACGCCGTTCTGGAAGAACAGGAGCACGAAGGTGCTTCCCTCGGAACTGTTCGAGCGCATCGACTCCACGCCGGGCACTTGGCCGAGGTGGCGCTCCAGCGGAGCGGCCACGGTGGACGCCATCGTGCTCGCATCCGCCCCGGACTGCTGGGCCTGAACAAAGATCGCGGGGAACTGGATATTGGGCAGCGCGGCCACGCCGAGCAGCGCATAGCAGATGATGCCGACCGCGAAGATGCCGATCGCCAGCAGGGACGTGCCGATGGGGCGGCGGATGAACGGGCCGGAGATATTCATTGCGGGGACGGGCTTGTGTGGGGCATGGAAAGGCGGGGCATCCGGTCCCTAACGCGCCAGCCGAAAAAAGGTTTCGCCGGACGGCGAACCGTCCGGCGAATGGGTGGTTGCTTTGCCCCCCGCGTGGGCGCCATCAGCCCGCGGCTTGGGGGTGGGCGTCGTGCGCCAGGGCGCGTCGTCGCTTGCGCTCGGCCAGCCAGTCGGAGAACCGCTCCATGTACAGGTAGATCACCGGCGTGGTGTAGAGGGTCACCAGCTGCGAAAGCAGCAGACCGCCCACGATCGAGACACCCAGCGGCTTGCGCAGCTCCGAGCCGATGCCGTTGCCCAGGGCCAGAGGCAGGGCGCCGAGCAGGGCCGCCGCCGTGGTCATCATGATCGGCCGGAAGCGCAGCAGACAGGCGCGGCGGATGGCATCCGCGGCATTCATGCCCGTGCGCTTCGCCTCGATGGCGAAGTCGATCATCATGATCGCGTTCTTCTTCACGATACCGATCAGCAACACGATGCCCACGATGCCGTCCACGGAGAGGCTCATGCCGCAGAGGAGCAGCGCCAGCAACGCACCCACGCCAGCGGGGGGAAGCGTGGAGATGATCGTCAGCGGATGGATGTAGCTCTCGTAGAGCACGCCCAGCACGATATAGATGACGATGATCGACGCGAGGAGCAGCAGCACCTCGTCGCCCACCGACGAGGAGAACTCGGCAGCCTTGCCGATGAACTGGCCGCGCACCTGCGGCGGGAAGTTCAGCTCCTTCTCCACTTCGTGGATGGCGTCCACCGCGCTCGACAGCGAGTACCCGGGTGCGAGGTTGAACGAAATCGTCACCGAGGGCAGCTGCTGCAGGTGGCTGACCACCAGCGGCGCGCTCGTGACCTGGGCGCTAGCCAGCGCAGCCAGCGGAATCGTGCCGCCGGCACCGACCTGGAAGCCCACGTTGCCTGTATTGCCGATGCCCGCCGGGGTCGCCGAGTTGCTCGAGGCGAGCTGGCCGAAGCTGGTGGCGTTGGAACCCGTGAGCGCGCCGTTGCCGTTGCCGCGCACGGTGAGCTTGTTCAGCAGATCGGTGCTGTTGCGATACTCCGGCGACACCTCCAGCACCACGCGGTACTGGTTCAGCTGGGTGAAGATGGTGGAGATCTGGCGCTGGCCGTACGCGTCGTAGAGCGTGTCGTCGATCGTCTGCACCGGCACGCCGAGGCGGCTGGCACTGTCGCGGTCGATGGTGAGCTTCAACGCGTTGCCCTTGTCGGCGAGGTTGTTGTCCACGTCGGCCAGTTCGGGCCGCTTGCGGAGTGCCGAGGTCATCTGCTGCGCGTAACCGGAGAGCTCGCTCGAGTTCACGTCCGACATCGAGTACTGGTATTCGGTGGCCGATACCTGGCTATCCAGCGTCACGTCCTGCACGGGTTTCAGATACAGCGCCACACCGGCCACGTTCGCCACCGCGCGCTGCAGGCGCGGCAGCACCTCGTCGAGACCGTCGCGATCGCCGCGGTCCTTGAGCACCAGCGAGATCTGGCCCTGGTTCAAGGTGGGATTGATGGAGCCGGCACCGATGAAGGCTGCGACGCCGGATACCGCCGGGTCCTTGGCCAGTGCGTCGGCCACCGCCTTCGTACGCTGCTCCATCTGCGGGAACGCCACGTTCTGGTCGGCCTGCACCACGGCGGTGATGAGACCGGTGTCCTGCTCGGGCAGCAGACCCTTGGGGATCACGATGTAAAGCACGACCGTCAGTGCCACGGTGAGGCCCGCGACGATCATGGTGAGCGGGCGGTGGTCGAGCACCCAGTCCAGGCTGCGGCCGTAGCCTTCCACGATGCGCGACCACGTGGTGTGCTTGCCCGCGGCGGCGGCATGTTCGTGCGCGTCCTCGGCGTCGGGAAGCTGGTCGGCCTTCAGCAGGTACGCGCACATCATCGGCGTGAGCGTCAGCGACACGAGCATGGAGATCGCGACGGCGATCGTCAGCACCCAGGCGAATTCATGGAACAGTCGCCCGGTGACGCCCGGCATCAGCAGCAGCGGCAGGAACACGGCGATCAGCGACACGGTCAGCGACAGCACCGTGAAACCGATTTCCTTCGCGCCAACCTCGGCGGCCGTCTTTGCGTCCTGGCCCTGCTCGATATAGCGGACGATGTTCTCGATCATCACGATGGCGTCGTCGACCACGAAGCCGGTGGCCACCGCGAGCGCCATGAGCGAAAGGTTGTCCAGCGACATGCCCGCGAAGGCCATGACGCCAAAGGTGCCCATCAGCGACAGCGGCACCGCCACCGACGGGATCACCGTGGCCCACAAGCGGCGCAGGAAGACGAAGATCACCGCCACCACGAGGCAGATGGTGAGGATGAGCGTGAACTGCACGTCCTCCACCGAGGCGCGAATGGTGATGGTGCGATCGGAGAACACCTTCAGGTGCACGTCGGCAGGCAGCACCTTCTGCAGATCCGGAATGGTCTCGCGGATTTGCTGCACCGTCTGCACGATGTTCGCGCCCGGCTGGCGGCGGATGTCGAGCAGCACGGCAGGCTTGCCGTTGGCCCATGCGGCCAGCTGGTCGTTCTCCACGCCGTCGATCACGTTCGCCACGTCGGACAGGCGCACCGGTGCGCCGTTCTTGTAGCTGATGATGGTGCCCTTGTACTCGGCGGCATCGACGAGCTGGTCGTTCGTGCCGATGCTGTACGACTGCGTCTTGCCGTTCAGCGTGCCCTTGGGAGCGTTGACGTTGGCCTGGGTGAGCGCGCTGCGCACGTCTTCCATGGTGAGGCCGAGGTTCGCCAGCTGCGCCGGGTTTATCTGGATGCGCACGGCCGGGCGCACGTTGCCGGCGATGGAGACGAGGCCCACGCCCTGCACCTGGGAGAGCTTCTGCGCCAGGATGGAGTCGGCGAAGTTGTTCACGTCGCGCAGCGGGCGCGTGTCCGAGGTGAGCATCAACGTCATGATCGGCGCGTCGGCCGGGTTCACGCGGTTGTACACCGGCGGATAAGGGAGGTTGTTGGGCAGCGTGCCGCGCGCCTGGTTGATCGCGGCCTGCACGTCCTGCGCCGCGATGTCGATGTCGCGGTCCATGTTGAACTGCAGGATGATCGTCGACAGGCCGGCCGACGAGTCGGAGCTCATCATGTTGAGGCCGGAAATCTGGCCGAAATTCCGCTCCAGCGGCGTCGTGACCAGTGCGGCCATCGTCGTGGCGCTCGCACCGGGGTACTGCGTGGTGACCACCAGGCTCGGCGCGTCGATCTCCGGCAGCGCCGATACCGGCAGCTGGCGGTAGCCGAGGATGCCGAGCAGCAGCACCGCCACCATGAGGAGTGACGTGGCGATGGGCCGGCGGATGAAGAGTGTCGAGAAACCCACGGTGTGTTCCTGGTATCGGGACCGAAGCGGTCCATGGTCGGCGCGCCCGTCATGGGCGCGCCGCGCGCTGTCAGCCGCCGCGACGTCCGCCCTGGCGGCCCTTCTTCGCCGACGCCTTCTGCAGTTCCTCAGCGGTCGGCGCGGCCGGCACCTGGCCCGGCGCCAGCGGCTGTACCTTCGAACCCGGCTTGAGGCGGAACTGGCCTTCGGTGACCACCTTCTCGCCGAGCTTCACGCCCTTGCTGAGCAGCACGTGGCTGTCGCCGACTTCGCTGGCGGTTTCCACCGGCTGCATCTTGACCGTGTTGTCGCCCTGCACGAGGTACACGTAGTCGCCGTCGGGGCCGCGCTGCACCGCCTGCGCGGGCACCACAAGGCCGCCCTTCACCGTGCGCACGCGCACGCGTGCGTTCACGAACTGGCCCGGCCAGAGTTCGGTCTTCTGGTTGTCGAAGAGCGCACGCAGGCGGAAGGTGCCGGTCGTCGTGTCGATGGTGTTGTCGATGACGTCGAGGCGGCCGGTGGCCACCACGTGCGCATCGACGCGATCGAGTGCGTCCACTTCCAGGGCCGTGGACGGGTCGTCGCGCATGGAGCTGCGGACCAGGTCGAGGTTCTTCTCGGGCAGGTTGAACGACACGTAGATCGGGTGGACCTCGGTGAGGGTGACGATCGAATCGGTGGTGGAGACGATATTGCCCACGTCCACGGCGCGAATGCCGGCGAGGCCGTCGATCGGTGCGACGACCTTGGTGAAGCCCAGTTGCACCTGCGAGGCGCGAATCGAGGCCTGGTCGGCCACGACGGTGGCGTTGGCCTGGTCGAGCGTGTTCTTCAGGTTGTCGAGGTCCTGCTTGGACACGTACTGCTGGCCACCCTTGCTCACCAGGTTCTGCGAACGCTCGAGGTTGTTCTTCGCGGTGGCGGCGGCGGCCTGGTCCTGGCGCAGTTTCGCCGTGGCCTGGTCGTACTGCGACTGAATGGTGCGCGGATCGATTTCCGCGAGCACCGTGCCAGCCTTCACTTCCTGGCCTTCCTGGAAGTTCAGCTTCATGAGCTGGCCGCCCACCTGCGGGCGCACGACCACCGAATTGCGGGCCTGCGCGGTACCGGTGGCGACGAGGTACACCGGCACGTCCTGCGAGACGACGGGGACCACGGTGACCGGCACCGGCGGCTGGTCGCCCTGCCCCTCGCCGTTGGCCTTGCCCTGTGCATTGGCATCGGTGCCGTGGTGACCCAGGCGGGGAACGATGAAAATGCCTGCTATCACCAGAACCACGATGACCGCCAGCGCGATCTTCCAAAAACGCGACATGCAACACTCCCAGGATGAATAGCCGGACGACTCACGGTTCCGCCCGATACGCCGTGTGCCACGGGGGTTTATACCCCCAAAACGTGAATGATAGACGGCGCCAATATAGGTGTAGGGGAACGGCATTGAACAATGCCGGTTGACAGGGGTGTGCCATGACTGACGGCATGTATCGACCCCGCCCCCGCGGGCATCCGGAAGGGGACCGCTGACTCCCGCGGAGGTTCCGTTATACTCCCTGGGTTCGACGCCGCCATTGCGGCCGGCAGGCACGCCGGATCCCGGGGAGGGGGACGGCACACCCAAAATCAGTGGAGTCAATGCGTGAGCGGTTCTCCGAGCAAGTCCGACCAGAACTTCATGCGTCAGTTCTCATGGCTGACCGCCGGCCTCAGTGTCCTGGCCCTCGTCCTGATGGTCATCGCGTATGCCATCTACAGCAACATTCCCAAGGAGCAGGACCCTGCGGTGGCCAAGCGCACCGAGGCCCGCATCGCTCCCGTGGGCGGCGTCTATGCCGGTGACACGGGCCGCGCCGCCATGCTGGCCGCCCAGGAAGCCGCCGCCAAGGCAGCCGCGTCGCAGGTGGCCTACGGCGGCAGCACCGACGGCAAGACCATCTACGACAACCTCTGCCACAGCTGCCACACGGCCGGCGTGGCAGGCGCGCCGAAGCTCGGCGACAAGGGCGCCTGGGGCGGCCGCATCGCCCAGGGCATTGCCACCCTCACCAAGCACGCCATCGAGGGCTACACCGGCCCCGACGGCAACCACATGCCGGCGAAGGGCGGCAACCCGGCGCTGACCGACGAGCAGGTGGGCAACACGGTGAAGTGGATGGTCGACCAGACCAAGTAATTGTTCCCTCGCTTCTCCCAAAAAGCCGCGATCATGTCGCGGCTTTTTGTTCTTCGCGGAATGCAGCGTGGCTTCGGTGTACGGAATTCCTGTGGGGTTCGCTTCGTAGGGTGGGCTCGCCTTCGGCCTCGCATCGGCGCCTGTGTCGTGGCTTGGGAGCCAGTAGCCGACGGTGCGGGTTCTTGGTGGGAGGGCCGAAGCAAGAGCCGATGAGGTGCTTTCGTCTCTTGCCGACCGGGGCGCTGGGTGCCTGCTTTCGCAGGCACGACGGTAGGTGGGGCGCTGCGGGACTGTCGCATCGCGCTCCTGTGGCGGCCGCTTCGCTTTGTGTGGGAGCCGCTTCAGCGGCGATGGGGTGCTCGCGGCAAGCTGGCCCGCTGCCGCGGGATCGCCGGCAGAGCCGGCTCCCACAGAGAGCAACGCGCTCCTACAACGCGGGAGAGATTCCCACCCACCGTCGTGCCTGCGAAGGCAGGCACCCAGCGCCTCACATGCCCGCGATGCGGGCTTCCGCGAAGCGGCGGAGGTCGGGGAAGAAGTTCGCGAAAGTTCTTTCGAGTTCGGCCGCCTGCGCCTGCAGGACAGGCACCCCGTCGGCCACGGGATTGGCCCGCGAGAGTCGCTGCGATAGCCCCGCGAAGGCGCCGGCCACGCGCTCGACGTTGGCATAGCCGGCCGGCAGGTCGTGTCGATCCATATAAGAGAGGAAGCGCTTCAGGCCGTCCGGGAGGATGGCCTCCGCGGCGTGCAGTTCCGCGCGCAGGCTTCGCGAGAACGCATCGAGCGGCATGTCGCTCCAGGCCGCGAAATCGCGGGCCAGCAGGTGGTCGAACCACACGTCCAGCAGGATGCCGGCATAGCGACGGAACGGGGGCTGCATGCGCTCGCGCGCCGCGCGCACCTCGGGATGGGCGTCGGTGAACGTGTCGATGGCCCGGTGCAGATGGATTCCCTCGCGAACGCGCGGCGGCAAGGCCGGATCGGGCGTACCGTGGACGAAATCGCCCAGCACGCCGCCGAGCCTGAGTTCGGCATCGCCCCCGGCCAGGTAGGCATGGGCCAGCACGTTCACGGCGCGTCTCCGCCGCGGGGCATGCGGTCAGCGGGTATCATGGCGGGCATGAGCGATCTACTACCTGCAGCGCCGGAACGGTTTCCGGCCGAGAACGCCAGCTTCGCGCTCGCCGGCCCGGCGGGCAAGCTGGAATGCGAAGCGAAGCCCGCCTCGCACGACATCGCCCGCGATGCCGTCGCCGTGATCTGCCATCCGCTTTCCACCGAAGGCGGCAGCATGCACAACAAGGTGGTGACGATGATCGAGCGCTCGCTGCGCGAGTCCGGGCTCGATACCGTCATCTTCAATTTCCGCAGCGTCGGCCGTTCGGAAGGCAGCTTCGATCACGGCAAGGGCGAGAGCGATGACCTCGCGGCCGTTGTCGCGTGGGTTCGCAAGTCACGGCCTGGCGCGGCCCTCTGGCTCGCCGGGTTCTCCTTCGGCAGCTACGTGACCCTGCTCAACGCGGTACGCCTCGGCGCCGACGCCCTCATCAGCATCGCGCCGCCCGCGGCCGGACGCAGCTGGGATTTCTCCCGGATCGACCTGCCGGCGTGCCCCTGGCTCGTGGTCATGGGCGACGCGGACGAGATCGTCGAACCGCAGGCCGTCTACGACTGGGTGGACAGCCTGCCGGAAGCCAATCGCCCGCAGTTCGTGAAGATGGAAGAAACCAGCCACTTTTTCCACCGCCGCCTGATGGACCTGCGCGGCGTCATCAAGAACGCGGTGAAAGACTGGCTGCCAGGGCCACGCGACGCATGACCTGCACGGAAGCGACCCCCGGCGAACGCTACCGGGACGGCATCGCCGGGCATCGCTGGGAATCCGATCCCGCCCAGCTTCCGGTGATCGCGGAATTCGATCGCCTGCACGCGGCCTTGTGCTCGCCGCAGCCGGGTAACGGCGGCCTGTTCGGCCGTCTGCGTACCATGCTGGGGAACGAACCGCGCAAGGTTGTGCCCGGGCTGTACCTTTGGGGCAGCGTGGGACGGGGCAAGACGTTCCTCATGGATCTCTTCGTGTCCAGCCTCTCGCCCGGCCTCGCCCTGCGCCGCCACTTCCATCGCTTCATGCTGGAGGTGCACGCCACGCTGCGGGAACTGGGCGACCGGCAGAATCCCCTCGACGAGGTCGCCGAGCGGCTTGCCGCGAAATGCCGCGTGCTGTGCCTCGACGAGTTCCTCGTATCCGACATCGGCGACGCAATGATCCTTGCCGGTCTTCTGGACGGCCTCTTCGCACGGGGCGTCAGCCTCGTCACGACATCCAACACGGCGCCACCCGGCCTGTACAAGGACGGCCTCCAGCGAGCCCGTTTCCTGCCTGCCATCGCCGCCATCGAAAGGCACTGCGTGGTGCACGAGATGGTCTCGCCCAGGGATTGGCGACTGCGCGCGCTGAGCCAGGCGCCCGTGTACCTCGTGCCGCCGGGTGCCGAATCGGAGCGTTCACTTGCCCGAATCTTCGCCGACCAGGCCCAGGGCACGATCGTGGAAGGCGGCACGATCCACTTGCAAGGGCGCGACGTGCCCGTGCGCAAGCGAGCGGACAACATCGTGTGGTTCGATTTCGCGGCGTTGTGCGAGGGCCCGCGCGCCGTCGCCGATTACATCGAACTGGCGAAGGCTTACCCGATGGCGATCCTTTCCAACGTGCCGCAGTTCACCATCTACACGGAGAACGAGGCCAGGCGTTTCGTCCTCCTGGTGGACGAGTTCTACGACAGGAGCGTGAAGCTGGTGGTGTCCGCCGCCGCGCCGATTACCGAGCTGTACGACGGCACGAAGTTGCGCGCGGAATTCGGCCGCACCGAATCCCGGCTCATCGAAATGCAGAGCGAGGCCTACCTCGGCCGTGACCATAAACCCTGAACCGAGGTGGACGGAACCGGCTGGTCCGTCGCATCCTTCTACCTTCATGCTTCATGAGCGGGTCTTCCGCGCCATCTGACGAGGTACGCCATGGAACAATGCGAGCTGGTCCCCGGTCGGGGCATTCGTTGCGGCAAGACAGACATCTTCTTCGGCATGCCGCGAGCACGGCTGCGACAGGAACTCAACCACAAGGCGCCGAACGCCGGCGAATCCATGTGGGACGACGAAGACGAATACACCGACGGCGACGGCGCCGAATGGCTTCGCCTGCGCTTCCTCGACGACAAGCTCTGCGACATCGAGGTGCTGGGTGGCAAGCTCGCACACGAGGGCATCGAGCTCCTCGACACCGACATGCCCGCGCTCAGGAACGCCCTGAAGGCAAGCGGCATGGCGCTGGAGAAAACCGAATGGCTCACCGAGGGCCATGACTGCATCGACCTCCAGATCGTGGTGGCCTCTCGCGAAGACACTGGCGACGCCGGCGACGAGATCGCATGGGTCATCACCAGCAGCGATTTCCGCGTCGAATGACACTGCCGCTCGCGCATCGGCGCCTCCTCGGGTCTGCTTTCGCCCTGGCGGCGATCGCCGTCCTCGCGGGCTGCGCCGGCTCTCCGCGCGTTCGGCCGGAGCGCAGCGCCCTCGCCCAATGGGTGCCTTCGCCCAACTACAACGCCCGCAAGGCGCAGATCATCGTGCTGCACCACACGTCGATCGGCAACGCGAAGGAATCGTTGCGCGTGCTCCGCACGAGCAACAGCGAGGGCCAGGTCAGCGCGCATTACCTCGTCGAGGCCGACGGCCACATCGACCAGCTGGTGGACGACGGCGACCGCGCGTGGCATGCCGGCGCATCCCGCTGGGCCGGCATGACCGACCTCAATTCCTCGTCGATAGGCATCGAGATCGACAACGACGGCGAATCGCCCTTTACCCAGCCGCAGATCCAGTCGCTGGTGAAACTCCTGGCCGACCTCACCTCGCGCCTGGGTATCCCGCGCGAGGCCGTGGTCGGACACGGCGACATCGCGCCGGGGCGCAAGACCGATCCCAGCGCGCTGTTTCCCTGGGCCACGCTCGCCAGCTACGGCTTCGGCCTTTGGCCCGATCCGGTGCTGATCCCCGCGCCGCCGGCCTTCGACAGCCTGGCCGCCATGCGCCTGGTCGGCTACGACGTCTCCGAGCCGCGTGCGGCCATCGCCGCTTTCCATCGGCATTACCGCGCGATGGAAAGCGATGCCCCGCTCGACGCGACGGATGCGGCCATCCTCTATTCGCTGCAGCGGAAGTTGATGGCGCCGCGTCCTGAACGGTAGAGATCGCGGACAAGGCTTCGTCGCCTTGTTGGCTCTTCGCCGCTGAAGCGGCTCCCGCACGTCTTCAATAGGCGAACGACGCGAATGCGTCGATGGTGCGCTCGATCGCGGCGTCGTCTATGTCCAGGTGCGTCACCAGACGGATCGACGGCAGGTAACCGATGCTGAGCCGCACGCCATGTGCTGCCATGTGCGCGGCGAGGTCCTTCAGTCGCGCCGCCGGCACATCCACGAAAACCATGTTCGTATGGCAGCCCTTGACGATAAGTCCGTCGACGCGGCGCAGACCTTCCGCGAGGCGGGCGGCCCGCGCATGATCGTCGGCCAGTCGCGCCACGTGGTGGTCGAGCGCGTGCATCGCTGCCGCGGCCAGCATCCCCGCCTGGCGCCAGCCCCCGCCGGCCACCTTGCGCCAGCGCCGGGCGCGATCGATCAACGCGGCACTGCCCAGCAACACCGAACCGACCGGCGCGCCGAGCCCTTTCGACAGGCAGACCGACACGCTGTCGAAAGACGCCGCCACATCGCGAGCCGGGCGGCCATAGGCGATCGCGGCGTTGTACAACCGCGCCCCGTCGAGATGAAAACCCAACCCGCGCCGCGTGGCCAGCGCGCGCGCTTCCGCAAGGTACGCAAACGGCAAGGGGCGGCCATGCCAGGTATTTTCCAGTGCGAGCAACCGCGTGCGCGCGAAATGCGGATCGTCGGGCTTGATGGACGCTTCGACCTTGTCGAGGGGAAGCGTTCCGTCGGCTTCCTGCGCGATCGGCTGGGGCTGGATCGAACCGAGCACCGCCGCGCCACCACCTTCGAAGCGATACGTGTGCGCATCCGCACCGACGATGTATTCGTCGCCGCGCTCGCAGTGGCTCATGAGGGCCAGCAAGTTGCTCTGCGTGCCGGTGGGGACGAACAATGCGGCGGCGAAGCCCAGGTCGGCCGCCAGGCGTTCCTGCAAGGCGTTGACGGTAGGATCTTCGCCGTAGACGTCGTCGCCCACCGGAGCGCGCAGCATCGCCTCGCGCATGGCGTCGGTGGGTTGGGTGACGGTGTCGCTTCGCAGGTCGATGAGCATGGTCGCGTGAACAGTAAAGAGTGAACAGTGAACCGTAAAGAGCGAACCGTAAGTCCACCGCTAGCGTTCCACAAGTGCGCTACCGCTCACCGCTCACGGTTCACTGTTCACGCTTCACGCCGGATGGCATCATCCGGCCATGATCACCATCGTCATGGGCGTGTCCGGCAGCGGCAAGAGCACGATCGGCGAAGGCCTGGCCACGCGGCTCGGGCAAGCCTTCGTCGACGGAGACAGCCTGCATCCGCAGGCGAATCGCGAAAAGATGGCGCGCGGCATCCCGCTCGACGACACCGACCGGCAGCCCTGGCTCGCGGCCATCGTTGCCGAGATGGACAGGCATCGGGCCGCCGGGGAGTCGCTGGTGATCGCATGCTCCGCTTTGAAGCGAAGCTATCGCGATATCTTGCGAGCCGGCCACGACGACGTGCGCTTCGTCTACCTGCGCGGCGCACGGGAACTGCTGGCCGAACGTCTTGCCCGGCGCGCGGGTCATTTCTTCGATCCCACCCTGCTCGACAGCCAGCTCGCGACGTTGGAGGAACCCTCGGAAGAGGAGGCCCTGCGCGTCGAGGTCGGCCTGCCGCCCGCCGATGTGATCGAGTCCATCATCCGCGCCAGTTGCTCGAACGCGTAAGGTCACTGGCTCCGCCGGCGGTCGCGTGTTCTCATAGGCAGTCCCCGTACCCCAGGAATGCCCCATGCAAGCCCCCGTCGACGCGGCGCTGGACGGCCGTCGCGCAGACACGACCGTCTTCGGCGTGATCTTCGCGATCAGTTTCTGCCACCTGCTCAACGACATGATGCAGTCGCTCCTTCCGGCGATCTATCCCGGCCTGAAATCGGACTTCCAGCTGGACTTCGGCCAGATCGGGCTCATCACCCTCACCTACCAGATCACCGCATCGATCCTGCAGCCGCTGATCGGCCTTTACGCAGACCGGCGTCCGACGCCACTGGCGCTCCCTGCCGGCACGCTGTTCTCGCTGCTCGGGCTATTGGTGCTCTCCAGGGCGCACGCGTATCCGATCCTGCTGCTGGGCGCGGCGCTGCTCGGCATGGGTTCTTCCGTATTCCATCCGGAATCATCGCGCGTGGCACGCATGGCCGCGGGTGGGCGGCACGGGCTCGCGCAATCGCTGTTCCAGGTGGGCGGCAATGCCGGCCAGGCGCTGGGCCCGTTGGCCGCGGCACTCGTGGTCGTTCGCTGGGGCCAGTCGAGCCTCGCGTTCTTCGCACTGCTTGCCCTGCTGTCGTGCGCGGTGTTGTGGAATGTGAGCCAGTGGTACCGCCACCACGGGTTGCCGCGCATGAAGATCGGCGCCGGTGCCCGGCAGCACGCCGCGCCCGCCAGCGCCGAAGCGCGGCGCGGTATCGCCGTGCTGCTTGCGCTCATCTTCTCCAAGTACGTGTACCTCGCGAGCCTCACGAGTTATTTCACCTTCTACCTGATCCATCGCTTCGGTGTGTCGGTAGAGAGTGCGCAGTACTACCTGTTCGCGTTCCTGGGCGCGGTGGCCGTCGGCACGATCCTCGGCGGGCCGTTGGGCGACCGTATCGGGCGCAAGCGCGTCATCTGGTTTTCCATCATGGGCGCGCTGCCGTTCACGCTGCTGCTGCCGCACGCCAACCTCTTCTGGACGGCACCGCTCGCCATCGCCATCGGCCTGATCCTGGCCTCGGCGTTTCCCGCGATCGTGGTGTTCGCGCAAGAGCTGGTGCCGGGCAAGGTCGGCATGATCTCGGGCCTGTTCTTCGGCTTCTCGTTCGGCATGGGCGGCCTCGGCGCGGCGGTACTGGGCGAACTGGCCGACCACATCGGCATCGAGGCCGTGTATTCGATCTGCTCGTTCCTGCCCGCGATCGGATTGCTGGCGGCGTTGCTACCCGAACCGACGCGCGCGGCACGCGCGCCGGTCATTTAGGCAACGCATACACCACCACCCAATCGCCCAGCTTCGTGCCGAGCGAGCCATGGCCACCCGCGCTCACCAGCACGTACTGGCGTCCGGAGCGGTCGGCATAGGTCATCGGTGTGGCCTGGCCGCCTGCGGGTAGCCGGGCTTCCCAGAGCTTGCGCCCCGTGCGTACGTCGTAGCCGCGGATGTAATTGTCGAGCGTCCCGGAAAGGAAGGTGACGCCGCCGGCCGTGGTCACCATGCCGCCCATGCTCGGCACACCGAGGGGCATCGGAATGGGCAGCGGCGCGCTGTCGACGATGGTGCCGTTCTTGTGCCGCCACATCGTCTTGCCCGTACGCAGGTCGACGCCGGCCACATAGCCCCACGGGGGCGCCTGGCACGGAATACCCAGCGGCGAGAGGAACGCCTTCAGCTCGATGGCATAGGGAATGCCCTTGGCCATCTTCACGCCTTCGGTCTCGCTCTTGGCCGGCCCGAGTTCCATCTGCGCCAGTTTTTCCTTCGGAATGAGACGGGACTGGAATGCCATGTAGCTCGGATTGAGGAGCATGAGCTGGCGTGCCGGATCGACCGAGATGCCGCCCCAGTCGAAGACACCGAAGTTGCCGGGGAACACCAGCGAGCCCTGCTCCGACGGCGGCGTGAACATGCCGTCGTAGCGCAGGGAGCGGAAGCGCACGCGGCACCAGAGCTGGTCGAGCGGCGTGGTGCCCCACATGTCTTTCTCGCGCAGGTCGGAGGGTGCGAAATTCAGGTCCGACATCGGCTGCGTGGGCGCCGTATGGTCGCCGGGCACCGCGCCCTGCGGACGCGGAACCTCGCGAATGGGAACGATCGGCGTGCCATCCCGGCGGTCGAGCACGTAGATGCTGCCCTGCTTGGTGGAAGCGAGCAGCGCCGGCTTCATGCCGTCTGCCGTCTGCATATCCATCAAGGTCGGCTGTCCGCCGATGTCCATGTCCCAGAGGTCGTGGTGCGTGAACTGGTAGTTCCACCTGACCTTGCCGGTGGCGATGTCGAGCGCCACGATGCCCGCGCCGTATTTTTCGGAAGCTGGCGTGCGGCCCGCGGCATACTGGTCGGGCGTCTGGTTGCCCATCGGCAGGTACACCATGCCAAGGTCTTCGTCGACGCTGAACAGCGACCAGACATTCGGCGCGTTGCGCGTGTAGGTGCCGCCGGGCGCGATGGGTTCGGTGGCGTCGGGATTGCCCGGATCCCAATTCCAGACGAGGTGGCCGTCGTGCACGTCGAAGGCGCGGACGACGCCCGATGGTTCGTTCGTGGATTCGTTGTCGGTAACGTGACCGCTGATGATGACAAGATTCTTCGTGATCGCCGGTGGTGAGGTCGAGTAGTAACCGCCGGGCGTGAAGGGCCCCAGGTTCGCGCGGAGATCCACGGTACCGTGGTCGCCGAAGTCGTCGCAGGGCTGGCCGGAATCGGCGTTGAGGGCGATCAGGCGCGCATCGGCGGTGGGAATGAATATCCGCCGGGGACAGATCGCGGACACGGACGCCGGTGCCGGCAGGGATGCCGTGGACGCCGCGGCAGGCGCGCCACTCGTCGTGGCCGGCGCGGGAATCGTTGCATCGGCGTACTTCGCGTCGTCGTGATACGAAACACCGCGGCAGGTCATGTGCTCCCAGTGCTTGAATCCCACCGGGCTCTGGATCCTGGGATCGAATTCCCACCGTTTCTGGCCCGTTGCCGCGTCCAGTGCAATCACCTTGCTGTGCGGCGTGCACAGGTACACGGTGTCGCCGATCTTGAGCGGCGTGTTTTCCAGGGTGATTTCCGTCGGATCGTCCGGACCCGGCATGTCGCCGGTGCGGAACGTCCATGCCACCTGCAACTGCCCGACGTTGGCGGGGGTGATCTGCTTGAGCGGCGAATAGCGTTGCCCATACGCCGAACCGCCGTAATCGGTCCAGTCGGCATCCGGCTGCCACGACCTGTCGCCTTGTGCACCGGACACCTCGGTCATCGGCAGTTCGCCGGCCAGATCGGGTTCCGGATGCAAGGCGCCGGCCACGCCGACAACCGCCACCACGAGCAGCGAGAAAGCGAGGAACCCGCCTCCCGTTCCCCGTGACGTCTCGTACAGGCTGTCGCGATGGAGTCCGCGCCTTGGCCAGGGCAGGAGCAGCCACAGCCCGAGTGCGAACCAGACATCGAGACGGGGCAGCAACTGCCACCAGTCGAGCCGCACCTCCCAGACCGACCACGCCGACGTGGCGATCAGGAACAGGCCATAGATGGGCACAGCCGCGCGCACGCGGAACAGCAGCAGCGCGGCGACCACAAGCGTGGCGGCACCGGCGACGAGGTAGTAGGCCGAGCCGCCAAGATTCACCAGCTTGATGCCGCCCAGCAACGTCGCAGCACCGACCAGCGCGAAAACGAACGCCGTGAACAACGTGGCCGGATGGTGTCTCCTTGCGCGCCTCACGATGGCCTCCCAGGCGAACGACGGGCTTTCCCGTATCCGCCTAGGGTGACCACGCCATCGTGAAACCGGGGTGGAGAGCGATGCGTCGACCGGCAACGAACAGGCGTTGCCGGCGGCCGATCAAGGCCTCTTAGGCAAATTCAGCCCAGGCGTCAGCGTTTGCGGCCTTGCCGGTATCGACGGAACGCTGACCGAACTTCAGGTCGTGCGTGGTGCGCTCGGACTCCGTGCGTGCCTGCCGTACCTTCCCGTTGTCGTCCACGGTGAAGAACGCCACCTGGTTGTGCAGGGACGCCGCCTGGTCCTGCATCGACTTCGCGGCCGCCGCGGCTTCCTCGACGAGGGCCGCGTTTTCCTGCGTGACCTGGTCGATCTGTGCGATGGCGAGGTTGACCTGATCCACGCCCGACGATTGTTCCGCACTGGCTGCAGCGATTTCCGCGACGATGTCGGTCACCTTCTTGACGCTGTCGACGATGTCGCGCAGCGCAAGCGACGACTGCTGAACCAGCGCGGTGCCGGCTTCGACACGCTCGCCGCTTTCGTGGATGAGCCCCTTGATTTCCCGCGACGCGGCGGCGCTGGACTGCGCCAACCGGCGAACTTCCGCCGCCACCACGGCGAACCCGCGGCCCTGCTCTCCGGCGCGTGCCGCCTCCACCGCCGCGTTGAGCGCGAGCAGGTTGGTCTGGAAGGCGATGTCGTCGATGAGCCCCACGATGTCGCCGATGCGCCGGCTGGAATCGCCGATCTGCTGCATGGCGTCCATGGCCTGCGCGACCACGGCGCCACCCTTTTCCGCTTCCCCGCGCGCATGCCGCGACAAGCGGTCGGCCGCCAGGGCGTTGTCCGCGTTCTGGCGGACGGTAGCGGTCATTTCTTCCATCGACGCCGCCGTTTCCTCGAGACTGGAGGCCTGTTCCTGCGTGCGCTGCGACAGATCGTCGTTACCGCGTGCGATCTCGCCCGACGTGGTGGAGACGACGTGCGCACCCTCCTGCACTTCGGTAACGATGGATGCCAGCGTGGCGCGCATGCGCTCGAGCGAACCCAGCACGCTTTCGGATGCATGGGCCGCCGAGGCGTCCGCGCGCAGGTCGCCCCCGGCGATGCGGCTGGCGATCGCCATGGCATCGCGCGGCTCGCCACCCAGCGTGGCGCGAATGCTGCTCATCGAAAACCACACGATGAAGAGCGCCAGCAGGGCGATGAGGCCCGACTTCAGGAGGTTCGACTTCAACTGCGCTTCGAAGCTGGCGTCGATCTCCTGGAAGTACGCGCCGGAGGCGAAGTGCAGGTCCCAGGGCTTGTACCAGACGGAGTAGCTGATCTTGTCGCGCAGCTCTTTTGTCTTCGGCATGATCTGCGTGTAACGCGTCATGCCATGGCCGTCTTTTGTGTCCGCAACCATCATGGCTTCGTAATGGTGAAAGCCCTTGCCGTCGACATCGTTGCGGATGTCCTTGCCGATATCGCTATGGCGCAGCGGGTGGACGCGCATGCGCAAATCGGAATCGAACGCGAAGACATAGCCCGAGCCGTCGTCCCAGCGCATCGATTCGATATGCTGGAACGCCTCGGCCTTTGCCTTGTCCACGCTCATTTCGCCTTTTTCGGCTCGCACGCGGTAACTGTCGGCAATGGCCACCGCCGCCGCCACGTGCTGCGCCAGCGACTCTTGAAGCCGCTGCATCTGCATCCGGCGGCTTTCCACGCCGGACATGACCGTCTGTGCCACCAGGCCCAGCACGACCACAGTCATGACCATCCACACACGCGTATTGAGCCGCGTGCGGCCGAACCAATTCGTTACAGCCGACATTACCGTCACCCTCGTGTTGCCCCCGTGTGACTGTATCGGCAGCGATCAGCAAGACTTTACGAAGCCCCGTTTCACGGCGTGAAGAGCGTGTGCCGCCCCGCGCCCAGGATCCTCGTCGGCAGGCCTGGCAGAGTGACCGTGGCCTCGGCGCCTACCGGAACGATAACGTCCGCCCTCACCCTCCCGGCCGCTCTCCGCCATGCCACCGACGCTTCGCCATACGGCGTCATGACGGCGGCCGAGGCGTGGTCGAGGAAGGACGTGAAGGCCGGACGCACCTCGAAACGGCGCCAACCGGGCTCCAGAGGACGGAGCCCCGCCACATCGCCGTACAGCCAGTCATCGACCGTGCCGAGAAAATAATGCCCCCGCGACCGCGAAGCCAGTTTCCAGTGCTCCCAGAGGCTGGTGGCACCGTTGGCGCGCCAGAACCCCCAGCTGGGGAATGTCGTCTGCGTTGCCACGGCCCACGCCTCAGCCGCGTGGCCGGTGGCGGTCAGCACCGGAAGGATGATCTTCGTCGCCAGCGCACCCGTGTCCAGGTGATCGCCCCGCGCCTTCACATCCGCCGCGACGCCCGCAGCCACCTTGCTCCTCAGCTCGTCCGGCACGAGGCCGAAGGCGAGCGCCAGCAAGTTGTGCGCCTGTCTGTAACCCTTGTCGCCTTCGCCGCGATAACGGCCCGCTTCGCGATCGAGGAAGCACGCATTGAATGCCTCGCGCACGGCGTCCGCACGCTTGTCGAACCACGCTGCGCGCCCGGCGTTGCCCGTGAGCCGCAACATGTCGGCCGTGCGGCGCTCCATGCCGTACAGGTACGCAGTGGCGGCCACGTGTTTGTCCTCGGGTGCGTTTTCGCCGGCGGGGTCCGTCTCCGGGCTTACCCAGTCGCCGAGTTCCGTATCGGCGATGCCGCCGGGCGAGCGTGCATCCTCCATGGCCACGTAGCGGTCGATGCCGGCGATGTGTTCCTCCATGGGTTGCCTGTCGCCCGTCGCCATCCACAACGACCAGGGAATGAACACATAGGCGGAATGCCAGGTGGGGGCGCGGACATCGCCCCAACCGGGGTTCGGGGCGATCAGCAGCGGGGCGCCTTCGGCATTGCGTGCGTCGGAAATATCGCGCAGCCATTTGGCGAACAGACGTCCGGCGTCGAAGTTGCGAAGGAACATGTCCGCGCCGAGCATGCCGTCGCCCGTCCAACCGTTCTTTTCGTACATCGGCGTGTCGGTCGGAATGCCGTGCAGGTTGTTGAGCATGGTGTCCACGGCGGCCGCATGGATCCAGTCGAGTAGCGCGTTGGAACTCTCGAAGCGCCCCGTGACGGCCACATCGGTATGCACCGCCTGCGCCGTCACCGCTGCCGGCGACGGTTTCCCGCCCGGCCAGCCTTCCACTTGCACGTAGCGGAAGCCCTTGTACGAGAAACGGGGGTGCCAGCGCAGCGGGCGCCCCGCCAAGGTGAGCCTGTCCGTCTGGAATCCATCCTTGAAGTAGTGATGCTCGTCGCGTGCGTCCACCGTGCCGTCGGGCAACAGCTTCTCGCCATACCGGGCCACGATCGTGCTGCCCGCCGGACCATCCACATCGAACGTCGCCCACCCGGCAATGACCCGCGGGAAGGCGAACACGTAGACGCCCGGCCGCGGTTCGGTCACCGCCACGGGCGCGAACGACGCCACCACGCGGATCGGCTGCTCGGTCTGCGCCACCAGGCTGCCACGGGGAGCGGGAAGTTCGCTGGCCGCTTTCCACACCTGCGGGTTCGCGAATCGCGCATCGTAGGTTTCGCCGCCGTAGAGGTCGTCGCGGCGCGTCGGCCCTTCCGCCACGCGCCAACTGGTGTCGGTGCCGATCGTCTGGACGCGGCCGTTCGCATATTCGATGCGCAACAACGCGCGCACTCGCGGCCGTCCATGCCATGGCGCGCGCTCCCAATGCCACACGTCGCGGTTGGTGAGCCCATAGAAGCCGCGCCCGAGTTCTGCCGCCAGCACGTGCTCGCCGGTATCGAGTTTCACTTCGGTGCCCATCACTTCGACACGCTTGTCGTAATCGGTGAAGCCCGGCGACAGCACCGCGTCGCTTACCGGCTTTCCGTCGATCGACATATCGGCGTAGCCGCCGGCCGTGACGTAGAGCATGGCACGCGTCACCGTGTCGTCCACGCGGAAGGACTTCCGCAAGATCGGTGCCGGCAGTGAGTCGTCTCCCTTGCCTATCCAGCGCGCCGCCGACCATCCACCGGCGTCGAGCGCGGTGTCGAAGCGGGACGACGTGGCGGCCTCGCCTGCGGAGGTTCGCACGTCTGCCCGCCATTCGTAGCGTTCGCCGGGCAGCAAGGCGGGGCCGCCGTACGCGATGTCGAACGAACGCGCACTGTCGACCCATCCGCTGTCCCAGACGATGGTGCCGCGTCGCGACACGGCGATCCGATAGCCGGTCTGCCGCGTGCCGTTCGCGTCGTCGTGCACGATCCATGAAAAGCGTGGCCGGGCCACGTCGACGTAGGTCGGCGCATCCGCATGTTCCACACGAGGGGTATCGACGGACACGGAGGCGTTGGCGAGTGCCGGAACGAGACAGAGCGCAGCGACGAGAACGAGGCGGTGTGCGGTCAAGGGAGCGGCCCTGGCTTCGGCAAGAACCTCCGAGCATACCCGTGCCCGCCACGGAAGATGATCGCAGCGCTTCCCCGACGTGACATGACGTGGACGGCGCATGGACGCGCCCCTTCGTAAACAGGAAGGCCTCCTCCCCCCACGCGAGAACTCCCCATGGCCAATGCCGTCGAGAAAGACCCCTATGCCATGCGCGATCCGCGCACGCAGTATCCTCAGCCCGAATTCGCCAAGCAGCCGCAGCCGGCACCCGGCCTGGCGAAGGAGATGGTGCCGAAGCCCGACCACGGCGAAACGAGCTATCGCGGCAACGGCCGCCTGAAGGGCCGCAAGGCGCTGGTGACCGGCGGCGACTCCGGTATCGGCCGCGCGGCCGCGATCGCCTTTGCGCGCGAAGGCGCCGACGTGGTGATCAATTACCTTCCGTCCGAGCAGAAGGATGCCGATGAGGTCATCGCCTTGCTCAAGGGCGAAGGCCGCAAGATCGTCGGCATTCCCGGCGATCTGAAGGACGAAGCGTTCTGCAATGAACTGGTGGCCAGGGCGGTGAAGGAACTGGGCGGACTGGACATCCTCGCCAACGTCGCGGGGCGCCAGCAGTTCGCCAAGTCCATCGACGAACTGGACAGCGAGTCGTTCGAGGCGACCTTCCGCACCAATGTCTTCGCGCTGTTCTGGCTGAGCAAGGCGGCTCTGGCGCACATGCCCCCGGGCGCCGCTATCGTGAATACGGCCTCGATCCAGGCGTACGAGCCATCGGACATCCTGCTGGACTACGCCCCCACCAAGGCGGCCATCGTGGCGTTCACGAAATCGCTGGCGAAGCAGGTTGCCGAAAAAGGCATCCGGGTGAACGCCGTGGCTCCAGGCCCGGTCTGGACGCCGTTGCAGCCGAGCGGCGGCCAGCCGCAGGAAAAGGTGGTGGAGTTCGGGAAGAACGTGCCGCTGGGCCGTCCCGGCCAGCCGGTGGAATGCGCGCCGGTGTACGTGTTGCTGGCCAGCCAGGAAGCCAGCTTCATCACCGGCGAAACTTATGGCGTCACGGGTGGGCACATGCTCCCGTGACGCGGTGCGCTATCGCCGGTCTTCAACGACCGGCGATGCGCCCTATCGCGTGCATCAGGTCGGCGACGCCGTACGGCTTCACGATGACCTCCGTGCGTTCGTCGCGCTGCACGCCGTTCGCCGTGTGATCGCCGGTGGCGTAGAGCACAGGCAGACCGGGCTGCGCTTCCCGCAACTTCGCGGCCACCTCGACACCGTTCATGCCGGGCAGGCCCACATCGGCAAGGAGCACGTCTATTTCCTGCGCTTCATGCAGGCGAAGGGCCTCCTTGCCGTCCGCGGCTTCGAAGGCCACATGGCCCCGGCTTTCCAGCATCTCGCTGATCGACATGCGGATCAGCGTGTCGTCTTCCACCACCAGCACTCGCAGCGGGCGCGCTGCAGGCGGGCCCGGAACCGCGGCCAAGACATTGGCGGCCTTCCTCTCTTTCTCCGCAAGCACATGGCGAATGCGGCGAGCGAGCTGGTCGCGTGTATACGGCTTGCTCAGGAGCTCCACACCCTCGTCCAGGCGACCGCCATGCACGATGGCGTTTTCGGTATAGCCGGAGGTGAAGAGCACGGCGATG
This sequence comes from Luteibacter sp. SG786, assembly GCF_011759605.1. Classification (GTDB taxonomy): domain Bacteria; phylum Pseudomonadota; class Gammaproteobacteria; order Xanthomonadales; family Rhodanobacteraceae; genus Luteibacter. The sequence goes on along the minus strand of NZ_JAAOYX010000003.1, from coordinate 108,682 downwards.
CCCGGCTGCCGTTCCACGGCCTTGCGGGCCAATTCCGGGCTGCGCAGCGAGCCAGGCATCACCACATCGGTGAACAGCACGTCGATGGCGATGCCGCTCTCGATGATCGACAGCGCGCTGGCCGCGTCGCGCGCCTTCAGCACCCGGTACCCGAGGTCGCTGAGCATGCTCACCACGGTGTCGCGCACGGCGTCGTCGTCTTCCACCACCAGCACGGTCTCGTCGCCGCCACGGAGGTCTTCATTCTCGACGTCCACGATCCGGTCTTCGCTCTGCGTCGATCGCGGCAGGTAGAGCTTCACCGTCGTGCCATGCCCGGGCTCGCTGTAGATCTTCACATGGCCGCCCGACTGCTTCACGAAGCCATAGACCATGGAAAGGCCCAGACCCGTGCCCTGCCCTTCGGGTTTCGTCGTGAAGAACGGCTCGAATACCTGGTCGATGATCTCCGGCGGGATGCCGGTTCCGGTATCGGTGACCGCGATCATCACGTACTGGCCCGGCCGGAGGTCGCCATGCGCCGAAGCGTAAGCCGAATCGAGCAAGGCGTTGCCGGCCTCGATGGTCAGCCTGCCCCGGCCTTCCATCGCGTCGCGGGCATTGATGGCGAGGTTCAGCAGCGCGTTTTCCACATTGCTGATGTCCACCAGCGTGTTCCACAAGCCGCCCGCGATGACGGTTTCCACTTCGATCTCTTCACCGAGCGTGCGGCGCAGCAGGTCGTCCATCTCGCGCACGAAACGGCCGATGTTCACCACCTTGGGCGCCAGGGGCTGCCGGCGCCCGAAGGCCAGCAGCTGGGCGGCGAGCTTCGAGCCACGGGTCACACCGGCCATGGCATTGGCGAGGCGCCGCTCGGCGCGCGGATTTCCAGCCACGTCGGCAGCGAGCAACTGGAGGTTGCCGCTGATGACCTGGAGCAGGTTGTTGAAGTCGTGGGCCACGCCGCCGGTAAGCTTGCCGATGGCGTCCATCTTCTGCGCCTGGCGCAGCTGGTCCTGGGTCAACCCCGCGGCGAATTCGACGGTAACGTCGCCCTTCGTGGCGGATGGCTCGGTGGAAGGTGGCAGCATCGGCCTCAAAGATGATGTTCAGTAAGGCACGGATTCTATCGTCGGACCGGCGCCCACTTTGTGTAGACGGCCTTCACGAAGCGTCGACACCCCGGTAGCGGCACGGTCGATCAGTCACTTGCACGGATCACTACATATGGCGTTGACCGCGCCTCTCGAGACCTATATCGTGTGTCGCGCTGGTGTCCGGAGAGGCGCGACTGCCCGTCGGACTTAATAGGGAATCCGGTGAAAATCCGGAACTGCCCCGCAGCGGTAAGTGGAAACGACCCCGTTCAATGCACTGGCCCTCCGCGGCTGGGAAGCGACGGGTAGGCAAGGCCTCCGGGCCCCGTCCACGAGTCCGAAGACCTGCCAGCAATCGGTGCCTTGTCGGCAGCGATTGCAGTGACGGCTTCCGCGGGGAGGCACGTCGCGGACCGGAGCCGCCCAGCGCGCTCCGTCCCGGCCCGTCCCGTGTTGCCGTCGCTTCGAGCCCCGTCCGAGGGAACGGGAGTTTGAACCTGGCCCCGGGGCACGCCACTCATGACCACGATGGATTCCGCAGCGCACGAGCGCACCGCGACGGCCGATGCCGTCATCACCCCTACCGCCGTCGCGACGAACGGGACACCTCCCGCCGCCGGCTACCACAACGACCCGCCGCCAGCCTTCGCCCTGACCCCGCCACACAATCCGGGCCAGATGCGCGTGACCAAGCGCAACGGCGGGCACGAGATCGTCGACGTGAACAAGATCGTGCGCGCGGTGACGCGCAGCGCCGATGGCCTCTACGCGGTCGATCCGATGCGCGTGGCGCTCAAGACGATCGGCGGGCTCTACGACGGCGCCAGCACGCAGGAACTGGACCAGCTCTCCATCCGCACTGCCGCGGCGCTGACCGCCGAGGAGCCGGAATACGGCCAGCTCGCCGCCCGGCTGCTCGCAGCCTTCATCGACAAGGAAGTGTCGGGGCAGGACATCCATTCCTTCTCGCAGTCGATCGCCACCGGGTTCGAACTGGGTATCCTCAACGACCGCCTGCGCGACTTCGTGCAGGTGAACGCGCGCAAGCTCAACGATGCGATCGACCTGACCGCATCGCGCCGTTTCGAGTACTTCGGGCTGCGCACGGTGTACGACCGCTACCTCCTTCGCCATCCGACGAAGCGTTTCGTGATCGAGACACCGCAGTACTTCTTCATGCGCATCGCCTGCGCGCTCGGTGGGAACGATGTGGCCGAGACGCTGGAGCTGTACCGCATGCTCTCTTCGCTGGAGTACCTGGCCAGCTCGCCGACGCTGTTCAACGCCGGCACGTCGCACGAGCAGCTGTCGTCGTGCTTCCTCCTGGATTCCCCGCAGGACGCCCTGGAATCGATCTACGCGAAGTACGGCGACGTGGCGCAACTGTCGAAGTTCGCCGGTGGCATCGGCCTCGCGTACTCGCGCATCCGCTCGCGCGGCTCCCTGATCAAGGGCACCAACGGGCACTCCAACGGCCTGGTGCCGTGGCTGAAGACGCTCGACGCTTCCGTGGCTGCCGTGAACCAGGGCGGAAAGCGCAAAGGCGCGGCCTGCGTGTACCTCGAATCCTGGCACGCGGACATCGAGGAATTCCTCGAACTGCGCGAGAACACCGGCGACGATGCGCGCCGCACGCATAATCTGAACCTCGCGAACTGGGTGCCCGACCTGTTCATGCGCCGCGTGGAAGCGGACGGCGACTGGTCGCTGTTCGATCCCAAGATCGTGCCGCACTTCGTGGACACCTGGGGCCCCGCGTTCGATGCCGCCTACGAGAAGGCAGAGGCCGACGGTCTGGCCGCGAAGACGATCAAGGCCCGCGAACTCTACGCGCGCATGCTGCGTTCGCTGGCCCAGACCGGCAACGGCTGGATGACCTTCAAGGACCGTTCGAACGCCACCAGCAACCAGACGGCGCTGCCGAAGAACGTGATCCACCTGTCGAACCTGTGCACCGAGATCCTCGAGGTGACCAACGAGAACGAGACGGCGGTGTGCAATCTCGGTTCGATCAATCTCGCCCGGCACGTGGTGGATGGACAGTTCGACTACGAAAAGCTTGCCACGACCGTGCGCACCGCGGTGCGCCAGCTCAACCGCGTGATCGACCTGAACTTCTATCCCATCGCGACGGCGAAGACGGCGAACATGAAGTGGCGCCCGGTGGGCCTTGGCGTCATGGGCCTGCAGGACGTGTTCTTCAAGCTGCGCCTGCCTTTCGACTCGGACGAGGCGCGCGCCCTGTCCACGCGGATCGCGGAAGAGATCTACTTCCACGCGCTGTCGATGTCCAACGAGATCGCGGAGCGTGACGGCCCGCACCCCGGTTTCGACGAAAGCCGCGCGGCAAACGGCGAACTCCAGTTCGACTACTGGCCCGCTGCGACACCCACCGGCAAGGACGACCGCTGGGCCCAACTGCGCGAGAAGATCAAGGCCAAGGGCCTGCGCAATTCGTTGCTGATCGCCATCGCGCCCACGGCCACCATCGCCTCCATCGCCGGCTGCTACGAGTGCATCGAGCCGCAGGTGTCCAACCTGTTCAAGCGCGAGACGCTGTCGGGCGACTTCCTGGTGGTGAACCGCTACCTCGTGGAAGAACTGAAGACGCTGGGCCTGTGGACGTCGGAGATCCGCGACCAGATCAAGCTGGCCGAAGGTTCGGTGCAGGGCATTTCGGTCATCCCCGCCGAACTGCGCAGTGTGTACCGCACCACCTGGGAACTGCCGCAGAAGGCGCTGATCGATCTCGCCGCGGCCCGCGGCGCCTACATCGACCAGAGCCAGTCGCTCAACCTGTTCATGGAGAACCCGAACATCGGGCAGCTTTCCTCGATGTACATGTATGCCTGGAAGGCGGGCATCAAGACTACGTACTACCTGCGCTCGCGCCCGGCCACGCGCATCGCGAAGACCACGGTGAGTTCGTCGGCCGCAGCGCCGACGCCGGTGGCACCGGTCGTCGACGCACAGGAACAGGCCGAGGCGGCCGTGTTCTGCTCGCTCGAGAACCCCGAGTACTGCGAAGCCTGCCAGTAACCGACCTGTAGGAGCGCGCGCAGGGCGCGCTCCTACCGAACCGATCTTAAGAGGTAATGCGATGTCCGTTTCTCCCGTCACCCGCGACACCCACATTCTCGACCCCGGCTTCGAGCTCACCCTGCGGCCGATGAAGTACCCGCAGTTCTACGAGATGTACCGCGCCGCCATCCGCAATACGTGGACGGTGGAAGAAGTGGATTTCTCGCTGGACGTGACCGACCTGAAAGCGAAGATGTCGGACGCGGACCGCCACCTGATCCATCGGCTCGTGGCGTTCTTCGCCACCGGCGACACCATCGTGTCGAACAACCTGGTGCTGAACCTGTACCAGCACGTGAACTCGCCGGAGGCGCGCATGTTCCTGTCGCGCCAGCTGTACGAGGAAGCGCTGCACGTGCAGTTCTATCTCACCCTGCTGGACACCTATATCCCCGAGCCTGCCGAGCGGAACAAGGCGTTCGCCGCCATCGAGAGCATTCCTTCGATCCGCCAGAAGGGCGAGTTCTGCTTCAAGTGGATCGACTCGATCCAGAACCTCAACCGCCTGGAAACGCGCGAGCACCGCCGGCAGTTCCTGCTCAACCTGATCTGCTTCGCCGCCTGCATCGAGGGACTGTTCTTCTTCGCCGCGTTCGCCTATGTCTATTACCTCCGTTCCCGTGGGCTGCTGCATGGCCTTGCCTCGGGCACCAACTGGGTGTTCCGCGACGAGTCGGGCCACATGGCGTTCGCGTTCGAGGTGGTGCGCACCGTGCGCGAGCAGGAACCCGACCTGTTCGACGCCGACATGCGCATGCAGGTAGAGGCCATGCTGGAAGACGCCATCGCCTGCGAGACGCAGTTCGCCCAGGACGTGCTGTCCGGCGGCGTGGCCGGCCTCTCCGTCGCCGACATGCGCCAGTACCTGGAGTACTGCGCCGACCAGCGCCTGGTGCAGCTGGACATGCCGAAGAAGTACGGCGCGAAGAACCCGTTCGACTTCATGGACCTGCAGGACGTGCAGGAACTCACCAACTTCTTCGAGCGCCGCGTGTCCTCGTACCAGGTGGGCGTGCAGGGAGAGGTAGCGTTCGATCAGGCGTTCTGAGCCCCGTGGCGCCCGGAGCGGTAGAATGGGCGCCATCATGACCGACAACGCCCCCATGCTCCCCATCGCCCGCCCGACCGAGGCTCGTGTCCTCGAGATCGTCTTTCCCGACCACACCAACCACCTCGGCACGCTGTTCGGCGGCCAGGCGCTGGCATGGATGGACAAGGCGGCCTTCCTCGCCGCCTCGCGCTACTCGCGCAAGGTGGTGGTCACGGCACGTTCCGAACAGGTGGATTTCCACGTCCCGGTACGGAAGGGCCAGATGGTGGAGCTGGTCGCCACGGTGGTATCGGTGGGGCGCACGTCGATGAAGGTCGACGTCGCCATGTTCACCGAGGAACTCCTGACCGGTGCCCGCGAGCTCTGCACACGCGGCACCTTCACGATGATCGCCCTCGACAGCGACCTGAAGCCGACCCCGGTGGATTCCGCCCCCCAGGCTTGAGCCGCCCCTGTAGCAGCGGCCATGGCGGCGAGGCAACGGTCCAAGCCGCCGCTGCGTGCCCGCTGTTGACTTAGAGCGCACTCGAAGGCGTAGGCTTTCGGTATGCCCGAGTCCAAGACCATTGCCGAGGCCGCCCTCGCCACCGGCCTCACGACGCACACACTGCGTTATTACGAACAGATCGGCCTCATCGACCCGGTACCGCGGCGTGGCGGACAGCGGGTCTATGGCGAAGCCGAGATGCGGTTCATCCACTTCGTGCTGAAGCTGCGCTGCACGGGAATGTCCATGCGCGACATTCAGGAGTACGTGCGCCTGCGGCGCCTGGGCGAAACGCCCGAAAGCATTCGCGAACGCGGCGACCTGCTGGCCAGGCACGCCACGAAGCTGCGCGCGCAACTGGTGGACCTGACCGAGACGATCGCGCGGCTCGACGAGAAGATCGCGCTCTATCGCTCGATCTACCCGGACGAACCCCTCCCCTCCCCCGCCGAACCGCCCGTCGCGGTGGCGCCGGCGGCCACCCCCTCGAACCGAAGGAAACACGCATGATCACCCGCAAACTCGGCAAGCATGGCCCCGAGGTTTCCATCCTCGGCCTCGGCTGCATGGGCATGAGCGAGTTCTACGGCGCAGGCGACGAAAAGGAATCGGTCGCCACGCTCGAACGCGCGCTGGAGCTCGGCATCACCTTCTGGGACACCTCCGACGCCTATGGACCGCACACGAACGAGGAACTGCTGGGGCGCACCTTGCAGGGCCGGCGAGACAAGGTGTTCCTCGCGACGAAGTTCGGCATCGTTCGCGATCCCAACGACCCGATGAAGCGCGGCATCAGCGGTCGTCCGGAATACGTGCGCGAGTCCGTCGAGGGCAGTCTCCGCCGCCTGAAGACCGATTACATCGACCTCTACTACCAGCACCGCGTGGATCGCACGGTTCCGATCGAGGAGACGGTGGGCGCGATGGCCCGCCTTGTCGAGGAAGGCAAGGTGCGCCACCTGGGCCTTTCCGAGGCATCCGCGGAATCGATTCGCAAGGCGGCACGCGTCCATCCGATTACCGCATTGCAAAGCGAATACTCGTTGTGGACCCGCGATCCGGAAACCACGGGCACGCTCGCGGCCTGCCGGGAGAACGGCGTGGCGCTCGTGGCGTATAGCCCCCTGGGCCGTGGCTTCCTCACCGGCGCGATCACGAAACCCGACGACTTCGCCGAAGACGATTACCGTCGCGTGAACCCACGCTTCACCGGCGAGAATTTCGCGAAGAACCTCGCCATCGTCGACAAGGTGAAGAAGTTCGCGTCGGACAAGGGCTGCACGCCCGGACAGCTGGCCCTCGCCTGGGTCATCGCCAAGGGCGACGACATCGTGCCGATCCCAGGTACGAAGCGGGTGAAGTATCTGGAGGAAAACGCTGGCGCGGTGGACGTGAAGCTCAGTGCTGCCGAGCTGGCCGATATCGATGCCGTGTTCCCGCCGGACGCCGCCGCCGGCGATCGGTACGCCGCGAACATGATGGGCTCGCTCAACGCGTAAGTCCTTGTCGGCGTAAGGCCTTATAATGGCGGTTTGTTCGCAGCAGCAAACCGCCATGTCGTCCCCTGAACATTCGCCGCTGGGCAAGTCCACCGTCTACGCCGACCGCTACGACGCCGGGCTGCTCTTTCCCATTCCGCGCCAAGGCAAGCGGGACGAGATCGGTGTCTCCGGCGCCGCCCTCCCGTTCCACGGCGTCGACATCTGGAACGGCTACGAGCTTTCGTGGCTCGACGCACGCGGCAAGCCCGTGGTGGCCGTGGCGGAATTCCGGTTTCCGGCGGGCACGCCGAACATCGTCGAGTCGAAGTCCTTCAAGCTCTACCTGAACGGCTTTGCACAAGAACGAATCGCCCATGCTGAGCTCGTGCGCGACACGCTGGTTCGCGACCTCTCCGCCGCCGCCGGCGGTCCGGTCGCCGTGACGCTTCGCTCCCCGGGGGAACTGGACGGCACCGTGCTCGGCGAACCGGAGGGCATCCTCCTCGACGCGCTGGAACTCGACGTCGACAGCTACGGCCCGCCCAGGCCCGACTTCCTCGGTACGCACGAAGGCCATGTGCGCGAGGTGCTGGTATCCCACCTGCTGCGTTCCAATTGCCCGGTCACGGGCCAGCCGGACTGGGGCAGCGTGCAGATCGCCTACACGGGCCGTCCGATGGACCGCGAAGGGCTCTTGCGCTACCTCGTCTCGTTCCGCGAGCACAGCGAATTTCACGAACAGTGTGTCGAACGCATTTTCATGGACGTGAGCGCGCGCTGCGCGCCCGAGGCGCTGTCGGTGTACGCACGCTATACGCGCCGTGGCGGCCTGGACATCAATCCGTTCCGTAGCACCGATCCGGCGTCCGTCCCCGGAAACCCGCGCGGAGCGCGGCAATGATGAACGAGGTGTTCATGCGCTCTTCATTGGTCTTGCCTTTAGTTGTGTAGCCTGTACCCTGCGGCGGCCGAGGGGGTTGCCCCTCCAACGCCTCGTTAGAACCCGACAAGCCATCCCGGAATCCAGAACATGAAGCTTTCCTTCCGCTCGTCCGCTCTCTGCACGGCCACCGTGGCCGGTCTGCTGGTCCTTACCGCCTGCGGCAAGAAGGAAGAGCAGCAGAACACCGCGCCCGCCGCCGCCTCCACGGCGCCGACGGCTCCCGCCGCGGCCCCCACGGCCACGGCTCCGGCCGCGACCGGCACCGCCGCTGCCGCCGCCACGCCGGCCGCACCCGCTCCTGCCGCGCAGCCGGCCGCCGCCCCGGCCGCTCCTGCCGTCGCCGACACGCTGAAGGTCGGTTCCGTCACGCTGGGCAGCGCCGTCGGTAGCGACAAGAAGGTGTCGAAGGAAAAGACCACCTTCTCCCCGACCGAGAAGACGATCTACGCCTCCGTAGCCACCGAAGGCACCACGGCCGGCGCCACGCTGAACGCCAAGTGGACCTACCAGGACGGCGAGACCACCACCACCGTGAGCGACATCAGCCAGTCGATCAGCACCGACGGCCCGGCGGTCACCACGTTCAAGATCCAGAATCCGAACGAATGGCCGGAAGGCAAGTACAAGGTCACCGTCTCGCTTAACGGCCAGGCCGTGGGCAACGAGGCCTTCGAGATCAAGAAAAAGTAAGGCCTTTCCAGGTCGACCGGGAAGGGCGCGGCGCGAGCCGCGCCCTTCTTCGTTGGGCAGTCCGAAGGAACGACGCTGCTAGAATCGGCCCCGACATGCTCATCGTGACCCGCTCCATCGCCATCCCCGACGCCGAACTGGTCGAACGCTTCACGCGTGCCGACGGGCCCGGCGGCCAGCACGTGAACCGCACGGAAAGCGCGGTGGAACTCCGCTTCGACGTCGCCGGATCGCCTTCGCTGCCCGACGACGTTCGCGCCCGGCTGCTCGCACGCCGCGACCGCCGCATGACCGACGCTGGCGTGCTCGTCATCCAGGCCCGTCGTTTCCGTGACCAGGCACGCAACCGGGAAGACGCCCGCGAACGCCTCGCCGACGTGCTGCGCGAAGGCACCGTGGTGGCCAGGAAGCGGGTGGCGACGAAACCCACGCGCGCGTCGAAGGAGCGCCGCCTGGCAGGCAAGGCCCAGCGCTCGCAGACGAAGAAGACGCGCTCGCGCGACTGGAGCCGGGAGTGAGTGCCGCTCCGCCGCCACTCCCCCCGCAGGCGCCATCACTGCCGGACTCGTGGTGGAAAAGCTTCTGCCGCTGGGCCATCGGCCTCAGCGGCTGGCGTGTCGTCGGCAACCTCCCCGACCTGCCGAAACTCATCCTGATCGGCGCGCCGCACTCGTCATACTGGGACGGCGTGTGGGGGCTGCTCATGAAATCCGCCCTGGGGCTCGATCTCGGCGTGATGATCAAGCGCGAGGTGCTCAACGGCCCCTTCGGGCCGATCGTCCGCCGCCTCGGCATGATCCCCATTGATCGCTCGGCGGCCACCAACGTGGTCGACCAGATGGTGGCCCGCTTCGCGAGCCACGAAAAGATGTGGCTGGGCATCACACCCGAGGGCACGCGCAAACCCGTGCAGCAGTGGAAGTCCGGCTTCCTGCGCATCGCGCGCGCCTCAGGCATCCCCATCCAGCCGATCTTCATCGACTACCCGACGAAGACCTTCACGGTAGGCCCGCTAGTGAACGCAGGCGACGACCCCGACGCCGACATGGCGCGCATCCGCGCCATGTTCAGCGGGTACCGCGGCAAGCATCGTGGTGTCTGACGAGGCGACCTGATGTTGCCGCGGCCTGCAAAGGAACGGTCAGCCTAGCCCTCGCCTGTGACGGATCGAGTACGTGCTCGTCGTTTGGTACATGTTCACTGCGAGAATTCGATACGAGCCCGGCCCAAGATCGGCGATATGCGACGAAATTCCGCTAGTCAGATTCTGCCAGGTGCCATCGACCAGTCTTCGAACACGTATTGAAGCGCCCGTAGCCGATGCCGTGAACGAGCTATGGCAGGTGGTATTCCAAGTGAAGACTTCCTTCGTCTCACCGCCCTGCAAACGTTCTTCGGCAGACCGCGGGAGAAGCCTGCAATTGACACCCATCTGCCGACGCAATGCGAGATTTCACCGCCCGCTCTATGGCCCCGTCTCCGACTGAACGCGGCCTTCCGGCAAGACATGCTGACGTCCCTATGTGTAACGGAGACGAGTATGCATATCGAGACCGGTACGATTGCGAGATCGCCTAGTGCGTCAACGCCCGGCTGGCGCCTTCAGAAGGAACGACCGAACGCATTCGGTTACCGCGACAACCCTATCGAGCGTGGCCGGCCGTCCGAGGTCGAGAAAGACCTGCCCGACCAGATACGTGGGCGGCTAAGGAACACCGACATCCACGCGATTGAATCCAGGCAACTTCACGACCTGGCCGCCAACCTCTTTTGGGAGGGCTACATATCCGAGGATGCGTTCGTCGAGCTCGCCATCTACGCGTATGACCACGCTGGAACACTGGACTTGTCGACCTGGCTCGATCGCGCACGCACGACCATCAAGGACCCCGGCTTCGCTCAATACCGTTGTGCCATTCGCATTTACGAAGCCACGATCGACGCTGTCGAAGGCCTCAGTGGACTGGTGGACTACTTGAGCGGACGCCTGTTGGACGCCCAGGCCTGATCACCGCTCCGAGTGCCCCGGCTCGTCGTAATCGCGATGCGTCAGCAATCCCGGACGGATGAGGTCGATGAAGGCGCGGGCCTCGGGGCTGAGGAACTTGCCCTTGCGCATGACGACGCCGTAGCTGCGTTGCGGAAAGTAGCGGCGCAGGTTGCGCACGACGAGCCGCTGCTTGTCCGCTTCCGTGATGCAGATGCCGGTGACGATGGAGATGCCGAGGCCCATCGCCACGTACTGCTTGATGACATCCCACCCGCCGACCTCGATGGCCACGGTATACGGCACGTGCCTCTGCTGGAACACCATGTCGACAAGGCGAAACGTGGTGAGGCGCTGAGGCGGCAGGATCAGACCATAGGGGGAAAGGTCTTCGAGGTGGATGTCGTCCTTGGCCGCCAGCGGGTGATCGGGCGGCATGATCAGCATCGGGTCGTAGTGGTAGACCGGCGCCCAGGCAATGTCCTGCGGAACGTCGAGCATCGAGCCGATGGCGATGTCGGCTTCGTCCGCGCGCAGTAGCGCCAGCCCGTCTTTCCCGGTGACATTCGCCAGCTGAAGGTGCACCGACGGGTAGCGCTCGCGATAGGCCTTCACCAGGTCCGGCAGCAGGTATTGGATCGTCGAGGAACCCGCGGCCACCGTGAGCTTGCCGCCCTGCCGTCCTCGCGTCTTCTCGTGGAACTCGCGGTCGAGGTTTTCGAAGCCCTCCACCAACGGCCGCGCGATCTCGTAGAGCGCTTCGCCCGCGTCGGTAAGTGTGACGCGGCGCCGCGTCCGCTCGAGCAGTGGCGCCCCCAGTTCCCGCTCCAGCGCCTTCAACTGCAGGCTCACCGAGGGCTGAGACAGGAATAGCGCTTCCGCCGCCCGGCTCAACGTGCCCAGTCGGGTCACATAGACGAAGGCGCGAAGCTGTTTGAGGCGATTGCCCTTGTAGTAGAACCGCCCGCTGTCCTCTGCAGAGGCACTGCGGCGGGGCGCTGTGGCCTCTTTAGACGCTCGATTCAGCTTTCGCGCGGGCACGGCAACTCCGTGGAATCAATAATTTACTTCAACTATTAATTTTGTTAATACATTTCTTTGAAACACATGCTTTGTCAAAAGCATAGCTCCCGGCCTAGCGTGGACGCCACACCCGTACCGGAGCACGTTTCATGGCCGTTCCCCAGAGTGCGCTCGACCCGACGTCCGGCGTCCGCCTCCACGCGGACAGCGAGGCCTACCGGGACATCCTGACGCCCGGCGCGCTTTCCTTCGTGGCCGGTCTGCACCGGCGCTTCGACTCGCGCCGTCGCGACCTGCTCGCGGAACGAGTGACGCGCCAGCAGCGCTACGACGCCGGCGAGCTGCCTGACTTCCGCGCCGACACCGTCGCCATCCGCGAAGGCGACTGGATCGTCGCCCCGATCCCCGCCGCACTGCAGGACCGCCGCGTGGAGATCACGGGCCCCGTCGAACGCAAGATGATCATCAACGCGCTGAACTCGGGTGCGAAGGTGTTCATGGCCGACTTCGAGGATTCCAGCGCCCCGACCTGGGCCAACCAGATCGACGGCCAGCGCAATCTGCGCGATGCCGTGGACGGCAGCATCGAATTCACGAGCGGCGAAGGAAAGGTGTACCGCGTTGGCGCCAACCCCGCCGTGCTGGTCGTTCGACCGCGTGGGTGGCACCTGCCGGAGCGCCACGTGACCGTCGACGGCGAGGTGGCGTCGGGCGCGCTGGTCGACTTCGGCTTGTTCGCTTTCCACAACGCCGCGGCGTTGCACGCACGGGATCGCGGGCCGTATTTCTACCTGCCGAAACTCCAGTCCATGGAGGAAGCGTCGCTCTGGAACGACGTCATGTCGCATGCCGAGTCGGCGCTTGGTCTGCCGAACGGCACGATGAAGGCCACCGTGCTCATCGAAACACTGCCCGCCGTATTCCAGATGCACGAGATCCTGCATGCGCTGCGCGACCGCGCCGTAGGCCTCAACTGCGGCCGCTGGGATTACATCTTCTCGTATCTCAAGACGTTCCGTGCCCACTCCGACCGCCTGCTCCCGGAGCGCGGCCAGGTGACGATGAACGTACCCTTCCTGAAGGCCTATTCGGAACTCCTGATCCGCACGTGCCACTGCCGAGGTGCGTTCGCCATGGGCGGCATGGCGGCGCAGATCCCCATCAAGGGCGACGAGGAAGCGAATGCCGCGGCCATGGCAAAGGTGCGCGCCGACAAGCTACGCGAAGTCACCGCGGGCCACGACGGCACCTGGGTGGCGCATCCCGCGCTGGTGCCCGTGGCACAGGCGGTCTTCGACCAGCACATGCCGACGCCGAACCAGCTCCATGTGTCGCGCGACGACGTCGAGGTTTCGCGCGACGCTCTGATCGCGCCGGCGATCGGCACGATCACGCGGCAGGGCTTCGACAACAATGTCGAGGTGTGCCTCCGCTACACGGCCGCGTGGCTCGACGGCCTCGGCTGCGTGCCGATCCACCACCTGATGGAGGACGCAGCCACGGCCGAGATCGCGCGCGCGCAGCTTTGGCAGTGGCTACACCACGGCCCGCTGGAATTCAGCGACCACGCGGACGTGAATTTCGCCCTGTTCGACCAGGCCCTCGCCGCCCATTGCCACCGCTTGCGCGAGAGCGGGCATCCGGGTGCGCGCCGTGCCGACGAAGCCGCCGCCCTCATCGCCGCGCTGACCCACGCCGACGAACTTCGCGACTTCCTCACCCTTCCCGCCTACGAACACCTGTCCTGACCCATCGGAGCCACGACCATGAAGATGCACACCGCCGAACAGATCGCGCTGGACTGGAAGAACAACGAACGCTGGAATGGCATACAGCGGCCTTACACCGCCGAGGACGTGGTGCGCCTGCGCGGCACCGTGCCGGTGGAGCACACGCTCGCTCGCCGCGGTGCCGAGCGCCTGTGGCGATCGCTCCAGGACAAGCCTTACGTCAACGCACTGGGTGCACTGACAGGCAATCAGGCGATGCAGCAGGTGAAGGCCGGCCTCGAGGCCATCTACCTGTCCGGCTGGCAGGTCGCGGCCGACGCGAACACGGCCGGCACGATGTATCCCGACCAGTCGCTGTATCCGGTCGACTCCGTGCCGAATGTCGTGCGCAAGATCAACAAGACCCTGCTGCGCGCAGACCAGATCCATCACGCGGAAGGCAAGGACGGCATCGACTGGCTGGTGCCCATCGTCGCCGATGCGGAAGCCGGTTTCGGCGGCGTGCTCAACGCCTACGAGCTGATGTCGCACATGATCGAGGCCGGAGCTGCCGGCGTTCATTTCGAAGACCAGCTCGCCAGCGCGAAGAAATGCGGCCACATGGGTGGCAAGGTGCTGGTGCCGACGCAGGAAGCGGTGCAGAAGCTCGTGGCCGCCCGCCTCGCCGCGGACGTAGCCGGCGTGCCGACGTTGATCGTCGCCCGCACCGACGCCATGGGTGCGGGGCTGGTGACCTCGGATGTGGACGATGCCGACAAGCCCTTCCTTACCGGCAAGCGCACCGTCGAAGGCTTCCACGAGTCGCGCCAGGGCATCGAGCAGGCCATCGCGCGTGGCCTCGCCTACGCACCGTATGCCGACCTGATCTGGTGCGAAACCGCCACGCCCGACATGGAGCAGGCGCGCCGTTTCGCCGAAGCCATCCATGCGAAATTCCCCGGGAAGAAGCTCGCATACAACTGTTCCCCGAGCTTCAACTGGAAGAAGAACCTCGACGAAACCACCATCGCGGAATTCCAGAAGCGGTTGGGCGCGATGGGGTACGCCTTCCAGTTCATCACCCTCGCCGGCTTCCATGCGCTCAACTACTCCATGTTCCAGCTTGCCCGCGGCTATCGCGACCGGCAGATGGCCGCATACGTGGAACTCCAGGAAGCGGAATTCGCGGCCGAGAAGGACGGCTACACCGCAGCGAAGCACCAACGCGAGGTTGGCACGGGCTACTTCGACACGGTGAACCAGGTCATCGCCGGCTCCTTGAGCTCGCTCTCGGCATTGAGCGGTTCCACGGAGGAGCAGCAGTTCCATCCGGCGTCGGCCGCCTGACGGAATGCACGGCGGCCCTCGCGAGCACGCGATCGCGGGCGGCAGACAAAGGAAATCGGCCAGCGCCATGGAAGGCGGGCCGATGCGCGGGAACGGGTGAAGCGCCGCTGGAAGAAGGCCGGGCCCCGGTGCTGGAGCGGGGGGAGGGAGGGGTATCCAGCACCGGGACGGGGCGGGCAGCCCATTAAGAGAACCGCCTGGTACAGAATTCTCCGCTCGCCCCCTCTATTTGTCAACTACTCAGTACATGAAATAAGTATTAACTCTCTGGAGGAAGGTCGACGCCCGCTTGCGCGATGTGGCGCCCTCCCTTGGAACTATGCAAGCTTGGGGCCTACTTGTTGCTCGGAAACCGGCCGTGAACACACCCGCCTTCGTGGATTTGCCATTGGAGCGGGCCCGCAGCATCGTCCAAGATGCGCGCTCGCATCGCACGCCGTCGCCTCACGTGACGACCTTCTTCGATCCCACCACCTTTACCGCCAGCCACGTGGTGCGCGATCCACAGTCTTCGGCGTGCGCCATCATCGACAGCGTGCTCGATTTCGACATGGCCTCGGGCCGTACCGCTACGGATTCGTCCTCGGTGTTGGTCCGGTACGTTCGGGACGAAGGCCTGGAAGTCCAGTGGTTGCTGGAAACACACGCGCATGCCGATCATCTGTCGGCCGCACCGTGGTTACAGGCGCAAGTCGGTGGAAAACTCGCCATCGGCGAGCACATCACCATCGTGCAGGACACCTTCGGCAAGGTCTTCAATGCCGGCACAACGTTCAAGCACGACGGCAGCCAGTTCGATCGTCTCTTCGCCGATGGTGCCTCCTTCACCATCGGTGGCCTGCAGGCCACCGCGTTGTACGTGCCCGGTCATACGCCGGCATGCGTGGCCTACGTGATCGGGGATGCGGTATTCCCCGGCGATACGCTGTTCATGCCGGACTACGGCACCGCGCGTTGCGACTTCCCCGGGGGCTCGGCACGTCAGCTCTACCATTCCATCCAGCGGCTGCTTGCGCTGCCGGACGAGACGCGGGTATTCCTCTGCCACGACTACAAGGCCGCCGGCCGCGACCAGTTCGCGTGGGAAACCACCATAAGCGCCGAGCGAACCGCCAACGTGCACGTACACGAAGGCGTGACCGAGGACATGTTCGTCGAAATGCGTGAGAAGCGGGACGCGACACTCCCCGTGCCCAGGCTGTTGCTGCCATCGGTGCAGGTGAACATGCGTGCGGGCCACCTGCCCGAACCGGAAGACAACGGGGTGCGCTACCTGAAGCTGCCGGTGGATATGCTATGACTCTTCCCACGCTGGCGTGGTACTGGCCACTCCTTGGAGGCGCGATGATCGGTACGGCAGCAGGCGCCTATCTGGTGCTGGCCGGCCGCATCGCAGGCATCTCCGGAATGATTGCCGGTGCCCTGGGTCTTCAGAAAGGTGGCGCACAAGGGCTGTCCGCCTTGTTCCTGGCCGGCTTGTTCCTCACTTCAGGCGTGGCGCTCGCGATCAAGCCCGTTCCGCTTCCCTCGCTCGCGGGTGGAGACACGCTGCTGTTGGTTCTCGCCGGGTTGCTGGTCGGCTATGGAACACGCCTCGGTTCCGGCTGTACCAGCGGACATGGCGTCTGTGGCCTGGGAAGGCTTTCGCCTCGCTCCATGGTTGCCACGGTCGTGTTCATGCTTGCTGGCATGGCCTCCGTTGCGCTGATACGAACGATCGCCGGAGTTGGGCGATGATCCGGCTGGTAGCGTTCCTGTGCGGCTCACTGTTCGGGCTTGGCCTGGTCGTTTCGGACATGGCCAACCCCGCTCGCGTGCTCGCCTTCCTTGACGTCACGGGCGCCTGGGATCCCTCGTTGGCCCTGGTGATGGCTGGCGCGCTCGTCCCCTCGGCAGCCGCGTATCGCTGGGTGCGAGCGCGCAATGCAACCTTGTTTGCCGGAGTGCTGCACCTTCCGCAAAGACAGCGGATCGACTGGAGCCTCATCGTCGGCGCTGCGATATTCGGCATCGGCTGGGGCCTGGCTGGCGTATGCCCGGGCCCAGCCGTCGCCCTCCTGGCAACGGGTCAGCCGTTTGCCATCGTCTTCATGGCCGCGATGCTGACCGGCATGCTGCTCTACCGGCAACACGGCACGGCGCGACCCATCATGCCGGAATCCCCTCGGCCACGGGATCGAGACGAAACCGCGAGCTGAAGGAACTCAGCATGACAATGTCACGGGCCGGATCGGACGTTCGATTCCGCCCGTGCAGCATGCGGTTGTTGTCGATCAGGACGAAGTCGCCGGTCTGCCAGCGGATGCCACGGGTGAGCGACCGCGCCACCTGTTTCAGGTCGTCGAGCACGGCCGGAGGGATCTCGCTGCCGTCTTCCCAGGTCACCAGGGTACTGAAGGAACCGTCGGCCTCGTCGTCCGTCGGCTTCTTGTAGGCATCGGTGAACATGTTCTGGCATACCCGCATCCTGCCGGTGTCGCCTATCGGCTGCACGGACGGTGCGACGAACTCGAACACCACCCTGTTTCCGGATGCTTCCGTCACGCGGAAGTCCTGCGTCCGACTGAGTGCCCCGACCACGTCCGGCCCCACCAGCGAACCGACCGTCTCGTTCTTGCTGAGGATCGCTTCGAATGCATCGGGCGGAACGAAATTGCGATACCTCACCCGTCGGGCCTTGAGCATATCCTGTGTTTCCGGACGCAGCCGCTCGAAAATGGCCGCCCCATCGGCCAGCAACGTTTCGCCGCCCGTGCCCTCGGAAGCCGCTTTCCGACAATAGAACCACAACAGGTCGGGCCTCAGCGGGCTGTTGCCGTATTCGAAATGGAGGCTCAGGCCCGCCTGTCCTACCGTGACGGTCTGCAGTTCGTTGCGGTCGCTGGCGGGCTTGCGGTCGCCGAACGGCGATACGAGAAACCCACGGCTGAAGCGGGAGGCGACGTCGTAGAACCCATCCGCGTCGAGCCCGAAGCCACGGAACAGGATGGCCCCGTGTGAGGCGAGGTTGTCCCATATCTCGTCGTCCGGTATGTCCGCCGCGCTGCGCCCCTGGCTGTGGAGCAGCAGCGGACGATCGTTGATGGTCTGGCTCATGGCGATTCTCCTGGATGCTTTACGGTTACGCGTAGCCGATGGAAGCCAACAGCTCGCAACGGCGTTCCACCACTTCGGAAAGGCTGTCGCCTTTCAGCACCGCCTTGAACTTGCCGTCGGCGCAATGAAGGCTGCGCTCCCTGCCCTCCTCCGCCACGAAGAATTCGACCAGCCAGGGCAGTTCGCCCAGCCGGCCGGCGTCGATGTCGAGGGACACCCCGTGCGGCACGAGCAGCCACGACGTTTCCGCGCGGCGCATGGAAGGCAGTTCGACGGGCCTGCCGCACTGGGCGAGGAAGGCCGCGCGATACAGATTGATTCCGTAGGCCTCTTCGAGCGCCCGCACAATGCCGATACCGCCGGGCCTGCTGGCGATTTCGCAGAAGACCATCTCCGTATCGGAATAGAACATCTCCAAGTGGAACGCGCCGTCCTGAAACGAGGGCAACAGCTGGAACACCTCGCGCATGGCGCGCTCGGCCCTGGCGTTGAGCCGCGCGTCATGGGAGAACTCGCTGCCGACGTATTTGAAGTCGGTGAAGGACAGGCAGAAGTTGATGTACTTGGAAACGACGAAGAAACGCACCTCGCCCCCAACGATCAGCCCGTCGACATGCAGCATGGGCAGGTCGACGAACGACTCCAGCATCTCGTCCTGTGCCACCTCCCCCATGGCCTCGAGGTTCTCGGCGATGGTCACCTCCATGCCGCCGGAGCCGAGGATCGGCTTTTTGACAACGCGTCCGCCACTCGCGTCGCCGAAGACGGCGGCCATGTCCTTGCGCTGGATGGGCGACCAATAACGGGGCAAGGTGAAATGCTCCGCCGTTTTCAGGAATTCCTTCATGAAGAACTTGTTGCGAAACGCACGTGCGCTCATGAACGACTGCCCGACGACGCCCAGCGCTTCGCGGATCTTCGCCGCGACGAGGATGTACTGCTCGTCCACGCAGACCACCCGTGCCACTTGGCCTGCCAGCCCGTCGGCTTCCAGCCTTTCCACAACACACCCGACCGTCATCTCGTCGACGATCAGCAGCGACATCAGCCCATCGCTTTGCACGTTGACCGCGGCGCCCACGGGCTTCACCACGTAAAGATGCGGCGTCGCCGGAAGCCGGAGCGGCTCCGCTCCGGCGATGAAAAGAACCACGTCCTTCATCACGCGGCCCCTCGCAGGCCGTCGTCCTCGAGATGTTCGAGATAACGCCGCCGTATGCGTGCCTCCTCGCCTTCCGAGGAGGCCATCGACGCCTTGAGGATCGCCGTCATGGTGAGCCTTCCGATTTCCACCGCCGACAGGGTTTCGACCTGACCGCGCGTGAGGGCGCCGCCCAGCTTCTCCACGAATGTATCGGGCCGGTTCTTGACGCGTGCCCCGAGGACGGAAGACCAGTCAGGGGACCGGGCATAGGCGGCGATATTGCTCCGGTCGACGAAATCGAAGCTGACCGAGATCGAACGCTCGACTGTCCTCACATGGTGCGCCCACCCCGTGCCCACGAAGAGGACCTGCCCCTCCGTCAGTTCCGCGGTCCAGGCCACGGCCTCGTCGCAGGTGGGGAAATCCTCGCGGTTCGGGCGCTCGGGATCCATGTATCCCACCACCGGGTTGTACACATGGCGATGGTCCGCGGGCGAATAGAGCGTGGCTCGCTTGCGTCCCTGCAACTGGGCTATCAGGGCGATGGTCCCGTTGTTGTCCACGTGCAGCGGCGTCAGCGAGCCAGGAAGGCTAACCAGCAACCACAAATGATTGAACAGGGAGTAGTAGTACGGCAGCGCGTGGTTCCAGGTTTCGATGGGCGCCGGCACGAGCGGTCGGAACTCGTCGAAGGTGGGATCCGTCGCGGTATGGACGAAGCGCAAGGTTCCGCAGTACAGGGGGAGTCCTCTCTGCACGAACTCGTCGTACGAACCTTCCAACCAGCGACCCTCGAAAAGCTCCTTCGCCCGGTCCGGAGCGCGAATGTAGTCGAGGTAGCGCGCGAAGTCCGTTTCCACGCTGACCAGACCGTCGTTCCGGTTCGTTATGAAATTAGGCGCCTTCGCAAAGGCGGAGAGGTGACCGAGGCGCTGCTCGAGATAATCGACGTCCTGCCAGCGGCGGTAGCCCGGCCAGTCCTGGATGTATCCGGAAACGACCCATGGGCTCTCGTGCAGGAGGTCGGGATTCTTCGCGAAGAGCCCTGCGAAGTCTTCGGCCGATACGGTGGGAATGTCCTTCTGTTTCATGCGAGCGCTCCGTCTATCGCGGGTAAGGAATGTGGAACCCTGGCGCGCACCAGCGCCGAGAGCACTTCGGCGGCGGCGCGGCTGGTCATGGCCTCGTAATCGAGCAACGGATTCACCTCCATCACGTCCGCCCCGACGATGCGGCGGCTGCGCGCCACGCTTCGGACCATGCTGCACAGCGTGTCGAGATCCAGGCCTCCGGGAACCGGATGGCCGGTACCGGGCGCCGTGCAGGGATCGAGCACGTCGATGTCGATGGATACGTAAACCGGCCGCTCGCCTTCCAGCCAGGAGGAAGGAATGGAAGGTGCATGACCTGGCGACGCCGGTCGAACCACCTCGAGCGCGGGCCATTGCAGCGATTCGTCGAAATACGTGATGCCGCGGTGGCCCACGACCAGCAGGCGGCCGACGTGCGGAAGCGAGGCGATCCGGCGCAGCACCTGTTTGTGGTTGTGCCAGTCCGCACCGTGCCATGGGCAGAAGTCGGTGTGTGCGTCGAACCAGACGATGTCGAAAGTGCCGGCGCGGTCGAGTGCCGACACGGCCGCATACGACACGGCGTGATCGCCGCCAAGCACGAGCGGCATGGCGCCCTGGCCCGCTATCCGGCGCACCCGCTCACCCGTGCGCTCGACGATCTCGGCCCAATCCGCCCCGTCGAATACATCCACGTCGCCAAGGTCGTGGCCGGCCACGTCTCGCAACGGCATGGCCGCGCTAGATCGGCGAATGGCTTCCGGGCCTGCACGCGTTCCCGATACATAGGCGTTGCCGAAGTCGCTCGGTACACCGACCACCCCCACATCGCCGGGTCCCAGCGACGTGGCATCGCCTCGCGGCCAGCCGAACAGCCCGTGCTCGCTCATACCGGATCCTTCGCAGCGCCGAGCGCCGTCAGCAACAGGTGCAAGGCCGTCATGGCTACGCCACCCCAGCAGGCTACGCCGGGATCGGCGCCGCACAGATCCACGGAAACGATGCGGTAACTGCGACCGATGGCCAGGAGCAACGCGTGAATCTCCGCATAGGTATGCGACGGCAACGAAGGGCTATCGGATGCCTTCGCAAGCGAGTCGATATCGATACCCACGTGCACGCGCCTCCGTTCCTGCGGCAGAACCTGTGACGTCGGCATCGCCGCCACGGCACCGTCGACAGCGACGCGAACGTAACGTTGTGCCCCGTCGATACCGTCCCCCTGCATGACCGCCGGTATGACGTCGACATAGCGTTCCACGTTCGGCAGCGACAGCGCGTGCCCCGGCAGCGATTCGGCCGTCAGGCGGGGAGCGTCGAACGCACGCGGTTCGCGTGGCGCCCGCCCGATGCGCATCACGTCAAGGGGGCCGGCGCGTTGGGCCAGCTCAATGACCGGATATGCCGTGGACGCATCGCCGCCGATCGACACGGGCAGCGCACCGTCGCGCGTGACTGTGGCGAGAACCTCGCTGGCTCGCGCGAAGACCGCGGCGTGCCGTTCGCCGTGGTTCACGACGATGTCGCCGGCATCCGCCAGCGAGACGCCCGTCAGCACGGGGCAGCGGCGATCCGCGTCGAACCAGCCGAGCGGACGCCCGGTGAGCCGGTCCAACCCGTAGAGGATCTGCAACGAGGCCTCGCGCAGCGCGGACGGCCCGCGGCGGGCACCTGCGGCCGTGTACGAACCGAAGTCCCAGGGCATGCCGAGGAAGACTATGTCCGCCTGCGCGGCGCGCAACTTCTGTGCCGGCGCGTCGAACATGCGAACGGGCGGATCCCACACGACACGCGCGGGGGGAACCGCCGCGCTGCCGGGCGTGGCGAGAAAACCCTTGGCCGCCAACTGGGCCATGGCACGCATCGCCGGTGCGGTGGGGTCGCTCGTTCCGCATACCTCGTGCGGACTCGTCGCCGTCGCGAAACGAAGAAGCAGGCGATGGAGCGAGCGTGGAATGCGGAGGCGCGTGCCATCGGACGAGAGAAAGATCGTGGCGGCCGAATCGTCCAGCTGCTCCACGGACATCCAGGGTGACAACACCAGGGGGACGTCGGGCGAGAAACTTGCGTCGGTATCCATCATGACGTTCAGGCGACCACGGTCGACCGGCCGCCGACGGCATGCAGCAGGCGCTCCTTCACCTGCCGCGACGTCGGGGAAAGCTCGGCCGCCAGGGCGGCGCGCAGTACGCAGGCCATCAGCTCCCGTCCAAGGTCGCACACGTCGCCATCGTCCAGGCGGCTTAGCACGTCGTCATCCTGCACGCGGCTGCGCACCAGGTCCGCATGCTTCCTCGCGAAAAGACCCAACTCCGAGCACCAGTCCATCGACGCGGCATAGGCGTCGATGTTCAGGCCGTTGACGATGTCGAAGCTGACGGTGATCGAGTCCGATCGTGTCACCACGTGGTGTGCCCAGTCCGGACCCCATACGAGGAGCTCGCCCGGGGCGAGCGAGCCTTTCCACGGTTGCGCCTCGCGCCACGTGGGAAAGTTCTCCTCGTCGGGATGCAAGGGGTCGAGATATCCCACCGCGGGATTGTGGAAATGGCGCTTGTCCTTCGGGGCAAAGAGGATCGCCTCCTTGTTTCCTTCGATCTGCGCGAGGTACGCGATGACCGCGTTGTTGTCCTGATGTAGCGGCGTCAGCGCGCCTGCCCGGCTCACATACAGCCACACATGGTTGCCGGACTGGTAGTAGTACGGAATGTGATCGTTGTAGACGGGAAGTCCGCCGGGCACGAGTGGCGAGATGTCGGCGAGCACCGGCTCTTTCGCATGCCTGACCAACTGGAGGTTGCCGCAGTACAGCGGCAGGTCCAGTTCCCGCAGGAGGGCGGGATCGCCCTTCGTCCAGCGGCCTTCGAAAAGCCCTTCGAGCTTTTCGGGATGACGCACATAGTCGAGGTAGGTGGCGAAATCCGTCTGCACCTGGCACATGCGCGAATGCGTGTTGGTGACGAACTGCGGCGCGCCTGCCGTTACCGGCAGATGGCCGAACAATTGCGAGAGCGTGTCGAGATTCCGCCAGCGCCGGTAAGCGGGCCATGTCTCCACGAACCCGGTGACATGGCATGGATGCTGTGCGAGGACGTCCGGGGTCTTTTCGATCAGCGCCGTGAACTCGTCGAGGGTAAAACTCGGGATCTTCCTGGCTTCCATGGGCCCACTCCAGTCTCGGTTCTCAAAGTCCATCCGCAATCGTCCACAGGAGCCTTGCTGCGATGGCGCTGGTGATGTCGTCGACGTCCAGCCGGGGATTCACTTCCACGACATCGGCCCCGACCACCCTGCGTGCGCCAACGATTGCCGCGAGAAATTCGCGCACCGTCGACGGCTCCATGCCATCCGGCACCGGCGCACTGGTGCCGGGCGCGTGGAAGGGGTCGATCGCATCGATATCGATCGACACGTACCAGTCCAGGTCGTGGGGCATGAGTTCGAGCAGTTCGGCGGTCGTCAGGTACCGTGCCGCTTCGGAGGTCACCACGGTGGCCTTGTCGCCCAGGTGCCGCTCGTCGCCCGCCGTAAGGCCGCGATACCCGATCTGCAGCACCCGTTTGACGCCTGGCAGTGTTTCGATACGGCGCAACACCTGTTTGTGACTGTGGCCCTGCCCTTCCACCCACGGGCTGAAATCGGTATGCGCATCGAACCAGACGACACCGATATCGCGCCGCTGCTGGAGGACCGACACCGGCGCGAAGGTGATCGAGTGGTCTCCGCCGATGATCAGTGGCCGGAAGCCGCCGTCCACGGCCTCGCACGTCGCCTCGGCAAGCCTTGACAGCACTGTCTCAGGATCCGCAGCACGGCACCCCGGCACGTCGCCGGCATCGACGCCTGCTCCCCGCGGCACCGGAAGCAGGCGGGCCGCCCTGCGCACCGACGCAGGGCCGCGAGCCGCGCCTCGCGACACGCCATTGCCGTGGTCGGCAGGTACGCCGATCACACAGAAGCCGCTGCCTCGGCCGGCCGTCGAAGCCGAACCCCAGCCGAACAACGTCGGATGCGCCCCTCCGTCCATCAGGCCACCCTCCGCAGGGTCGCCACATGCAGTGCCTGCAATGCGAGGTGGCAGGCGACGATCGCCACGACGGGCCCCAGCGGTGCCGACGGATCGAGCCCCGCAATCACGACACCGACGATGCGATGCCGGCCGCCGATGGTGTGGATGGCGTCGCGCACCTCGCGCAACGACATGCCCTTGCCCGAAGGCGGGGTCGAAACGTCGACCACACCCATGTCGATGGAGAGGAGCACGCGTTCCGCGATCGGCAGGTGCGCGACGAGATCGCCGGGATCGCCGGCGCGAAGTCGGGTCGCGGTGACTTCGGTGACCCCGGGCGGGGGTGCATACCCCGAAGCCTCCCGCAGCCCTGCGGTGACCACGGAGCGTACGCCGGCAACATGGGTCATGGCACGAGCCACGTCGTACACGGTGACCGACTCGCCCTCGCGCTCCGCAGCCGCGCCTCCCGCGGCAAAGTGGACGACGGACAGCGGATGCCGCCCGGCACAGCATGTGGCGACTGCATGGCTCACCGACGCGTCGCCCGCAAGGACGAGGGGCACGCCATCGACCGGCAGCAACTCGTCCAGTGTTTCGACGACACGCTCGAACACCGCACGCTGCGGTTCGCCGTGGACCCATGGGATATCGTCGGCATCGGCGATGCGCACGCCTTCGAGGATCCGTACGCCCGAGCCGGCGTCGAACCAGCCGGCCGGCTGTCGTGCGTCGAAGTCCACCATGTACGTGTAGTCCAGCGATTTCTGCCGGATGGCCAGCAGTCCTTCGCGGCCGTTTTCCGGGCCGCCCAGGTCGTACGGCACGCCAAGCACCACGACATCCGCACGCGCGCCGGATGCCGAGTACGACGGTGCATTGCAGAAGCGGAAGGGAGCCGGCCGCCGCCTCGGCTTCTCGGCCGGACGTTCCACCTCGACATCCCACAGCAGCCCATGCTCCACCAGTGCCCGCACACGTGCGGCCGCGCGCCCCTCGTCCGAACGGCCGAAGACGTCGGAGACGGTGCGTGGCACGTCGAACCGGGAGAGCATGCGGAAAGCGGCTATCGACACCTTGGCCCGAGCGCCCGTGGCGGTATTCACGACGACCGCGTGCGCGTCGTCGTGCGCCTCCAACATCAGATGCGGCGCGACGACGTAGCGCCTTTCGACGACGGATCCGCCTGCCGGTCGCTCGCTGACATCGCATTGCAACATGTCACGCCCCCTCCGCCACGGCCCGCGCCACGCGACGAAGACGACCGAGCATCCGACCGAGCGCCTTGCCGATATTCCAGAAGGTGAAGCCGGCGCCGAGGATGACAAGGATGCGCCAGCCCGTTTCGGCGACGGCATGAAGTACGTTCGACCACGTGGCGTCGGACGCGAGTTTGCTCCACGTCTCGTGAGCGAATTGCGGCAGGTTGGTCAGCACACTGAGCACGACCACGACGAACATCGTCTTCATGACATAGGCGATGAAGAGCGTCCCGAGGATGGTGTAGACCGCCAGCACACGCTTGGCCATCGGCTTCAACGTGCTTCGGCTCGTATGCGCACGCGGATGAAGGATCCGTTCGATCAGATCCTGCCACCATATCTCCTGCTGCTTCCGCAGGTTCACGATGCCGAAGAGATCGCTGACGAGCCAGTAGCCGTCCATGCGAAGGAATGGGTTGAAGGTGTTGGCGATGGATAGGTCGACGAAGATGAAGCCGAACAGGAAGATGGGATTGTTTGTCGCCAGATAGCCGATCAGCAGCGCGAAGAGCGCAAACGACTCGAAGTACACGCCGCCGATATCGACGATCGCCCGGTGTTTCCTTGGTAACTTCCAGGCATCCGAAACGTTCGTCCACAGAACGGTGTAGATCAGGTACACGCCCCATCCGATCGTCATGTTGCGGCAGCCGAAATGGGCGGCGGCGGTGGCGTGGCCGAATTCATGGCAGATGGTGGCGAGCGTGGAGATCAGCATGAGCAAGAGCACGCTGGCGATGCCAAGCTCGCCGAACTCGAAGTGCTGCCCTCGGAAGAGGAACCCGTACACGACCACGTGCATGGCCACGAACCCGACGAGGCCGAGGATCATCGCCGCGGGCCGGTAGAGAAAGGAAAGGCTCCGGGCCACCGGCTCGACGAGGCTCGACCGTATGATGGGGAGCTTCACGTGCAGGAAGGCCTTGTCGGACTGGCTGCTGGTGGCGCATCGCGGATCCTGGTCCGCGCGGATCACGATGCCCTTGGGCACCAGCGATTCCGTCACCAGGCGGGTCAGCCACGACTTATCCCTTTCGGGGCGATGCTTGTCGATGAACGACTGGATCGCCGCATCGGTATCGCGCTGTCCGTCAAATTCGCGCGCAAGCGCCATATAGTCGGCCGGCAGCGCGAAGCGCACTTCGCCGGCCCCACCCGCCCGGGGTATGAGGCACAGCTTCATGGGTTTCCCGGCATCCGAATCGAAGTCCGAGACTTCCAGGAGCGGGTTGATGACATGCGGGATGTCGTGGGTCATGTCGATGCTTGCCGGTGGAATGGGGCCAGGACAGTCGGGCTGCCTGGCCCCATCGTCATGCTCGGACCCCGCCGCTCTCGTCGAGTGGCGGGAAAAAAGTCACGACCTGCTGGATCAGCCGCCCGTCGGCTGGCTGGTCTTGTTGCAGCGGCCGTTACAGCGATCGGCGAGTTCGAGACGGTCTTCGAGTTCGATGATCTCGAATTCGTCGATGAGCAGTTCGCCGTTGTTGCTTTCGATGTTCGTATTCATGACGGATTTCTCCATGAGATGGGTCGTTGGTTTCGGAACACGAAAGCCGCGCCGGCGCCGGCACGCCCTTCGCTAACGCGAGGCCGCTCAGGCGCTCGTCGGCTTGCTCTGGCCGTCACAACGGCCGTTGCAGCGACCGGCGAGTTCAAGACGATCTTCCAGTTCGATGATCTCGAACTCGTCGATCAACAACGATTCGTTGCTGTGCTCGGTGCTATTGGTCACGTCGATTTCCTTTTGATGTTCCAATGAAGGCGACGGGCGAGCCGGCGCCGCGTGATGTGCGTGGTTTTCCACATCGCCGCCCCGCACATCGCAGGCGGCAATACCGATCCCTTGCGCCTCAGGCGGCCGACAACGACGCGTCGTGGAGGAGCGAGAGGCCCCCGCGCGACGCCAGCACACAGAGGAATCGCCAGACGCTGGCGCGACGCGCCGTGCCGAGTCCGTCCAGCCAATCGCGCGTGATGCCACGGCCCGCATCCTGGAGGAGGTCGGCGAACTCGCCTTCGTCCTCGGGCAGCCGGTAGCACTTCATGGAGTGCACGTCGACGAACACGCGCTCTCCGCGACTGGTAAGCGGCATGACCCGCGACAGGTCGAGCACGGCCCTTCCATGACGGTCGAGCACGGACGCCAGTCGCGCCTCCGCCACCGACAGCGGTTCCTCGTCGATTCCGCGCGGCAGCCTCCACTGATGGAACAGGTCGCCGCCGCACCACTCGCCCGCGGCATGCAACAGGGTTTCGGCCAGCACCCGGTAAAGACCGTGAACGGTGGCCTCCACGAAGTCCGTCGCTTCGTCACCGGTAAGCGGACGCCCAGGGTCCGCTACAGGGAAGACATGGCAAACCCGCTCCCCGTCGACGGTGGTGGCGACGACGGGAATGATGGGAGCGCCAAACCTCGCCGCCATGGCGATCAGTCCGTTCTTCACGCGAGCTTCGGTGCCGAGCATGTTCACGACGGACCGCCGATCGCCGCCACGGGGGCCGTCGAGTCCGGTGTTGCCGTCGATCGTGGACAGCACGCAGCCCCCACGCGCCAGGTGTCGCGCAAGCGCGAGCGAACCCGCCGCCTCTTCGACGCACACGTGCCGGAAGCACGTCCAGAGGGCGGCCTCGGGGCGGTCCAGGCGTGCCGACTCATAGTTGCCATAGGCATCCCGCGCCAGCGGCACCATGATCGGTATGCCGGCATGGGCGAGGTCCGAGGGGATGTCGCGCATATAGCCGAGGTGGAACGTCGCGATGATGGCGCCGCGTCCCCGAGCGAGGAGGCCTTTCACCGCATCGACCGGCAGTCGCTGCAGCCGCGGCGGTGGCGGTGTCACGTCCAGCTTCGACAGGTAGTGGTGGTGGTATTCCCAGCCGAGCCACAACTTGCTGATGGCCGCCTCGCGAGCGAGGCGCAGCACGGCCTCAGGTGCCATGTGCTCACCCAGCAGCGCCATGAGGTTCATGCGATACGAACGAAGCCCGTAGTGGGCAAGGTCGTCGTCGCTCAAGGCCAGAAGCCTCGCATGCACCTCCGACGGGTCGGCATCGTCGGAGGAAAGCAGGTCGTTCACCTGCCATACCGCGGGCGGCACCTGCGCCATCCTATCGTGGCCGTCGATGCGCGGCACGGCGCTCACGGCACGGGCTCCATTGCCGCGGCGGCCGCCTGCCGCTGGGTCGACTCGAAGTAGGCCACCATCTCCTGCTTCGCCGTGCGCCGGATGCCCGGGCAGGGTCGCTCACCCGAATCGATGCGGATCTTGGGGCAGTGCACGCCCTGGCACGCCGCGAGCATGTGGCAACTCTGGCATCCGGAGTCCCGCTCGAAGGCCGGCTCGGTCCACAAAGCCATCTTGTCGACGTCGAGATCGAGCGTGCCATCGGCCTTCAGCGTGCCCACGATGTTGTGGTCGGCCTTGTCGAGGTCGATAGTGCATTTCATGAGATCGCCGTGCGCACCGACGATGAAGTTGTACGGCCGCGCCGCGTAACACACTTCCTCGCCGGCACCGAGTCCGGGTTGCCATCCGCCGGTAACGTTGAGGCCCAGCGACCGCGCGAGCGCCGTCACTTTCGTGCGCACGGCCTGCGACTCGTCCACGCCGCATACGGCGAGGTTGGCATCGTTGGCACCGCCCCACTGGCCCACCGAGTGGAACGCCAGCACGAACCGGTCGTCGTTCGCGAAGCGCTCCTGCAGCATCGGCAGGAAGGCTTCCAGGCCCGGCGAGTTCTCCTTGTCGAAGTTCACGCGGATGACGACGGTGAAGCGGTCCGGCCGCTCGGCCAGGCGGCAGAGGTTGTGGAAGATCGTATCGAACGTCTTGCCGCCGTCCCGCGCGCCGCGATGGCGGTCGTGGTCCTCGGGCAGCCCGTCGAGGGTGATCTGGAAGTCGTTGATCCTGGCGGCCAGTAACCGGTCGGCCACGTCGTCGGTCAACAGGTAACCGTTGGTGGTCATGTGGGTGTGGTAGCGGAGTCCGGCCTCGTCCGCGATCTGGGTGAAGAACGGCCCCAGGTCGTCGATGGCCTCCATGCCGTACAACGGTTCGCCGCCGAACCAGGAAACACTGAGTTCCTTCAACGCACCGAGCCGGCTCCGCACAAGATTCTTGATGCCTTCACGCACCTCGGGGAGCATCGTCCCCCGGCGGAAATCCTCGTAACAGTAGGTACAGCGAAAGTTGCAGTCTTCCGAGGCAAGAAGGATCAGTTCGAGGCGATCGGTGCGGTGGTTCTCGGTGCCGAACGCATACTGCACGCGGCGCAGCTCGTCCGTCGCCATCGGCACGAGAAACCCGCGGTCGACGAGGTAGCGGCTTATCTTGCGGCCTTCGTCGGCGTCGGTCTTCTGGCTGATCAGTGCCCGCACCGCGTCGTGCTGTTCCGGGCGAAAGGCGTTCATGGAACCGCTGTAGGTATTCCACAACAGCAGCCATCCTTCTTCGGTGGTGGCCTGCACGTTGAAGCGCGAAGGCTTCAGTCGGATGGGCGGCTTCCTGGCAGAAGTGCCAATCGGCTCTTCGATCAGGCGAATGGGAATGCGGTCCAGCGGTGACTTAGAGAGAACGTCGCTATTCGTACCCACAACAACCTCCAATGTCCTGTGCACAAGAACGATGGCGCATTGAGGATCGCCCGGCCGCGGTACATTCCCGCGGCAGGTGTCCCATCCGGTGGATCCGGCATGGCTATGGAATTCACTGCGCGATGCCCCCGGCATCGCGTTTCACCCTTTACATCGAACGTATCGCGCTGGCCGGCTCGACTCGAGCCGCGCGTCGCGCGGGAACGAATGTCGAAGCCTGGCTCAAGGCAAGCACGCACACGACGCCGAGGAGCACGTCGGTCACGGGCAGGCGATCCATTTCATAGCGCTTGATGAGCGCGAAATTCAGGCCGACCGCAAGCACGATGCCCAGTACGGCGCCGGAGCCCACGATCAGGAGATTCTCGACCTGGAAATAACCGAGGATGTCGCGGCGCCGCGCACCGAGTGCGCGCCGAATGCCGATCTGCCGTTCGCGCTGATCGACCCAGAAGCTGGTGAGCCCGAACACCCCGGCCGCCGTCACGCACAGCAGGATCAGCGATACGCCGCCCATCAGCATGGCCATGCCGATGTCGGCCCGGTAGGCATCGTGACGGATGTCCGCGTAGCTCTGGATGCCGTCCTCCGCAATCACGCGCTGGCTGTTCGCCTGGTATAGCGCATCCGGCGCGGCACGCATCGCGGCGGCCAGACGGCCGGGTTTCGCCCTTACCGCGTATCGCGAGAACGTGGAATTCAGGCGCGTGGGCACGAGCACGGAGCTATAGGCAAAGCTGGTACTGAACGCGTTGGTACCCGGTGTCTGCAGCCTATCCACGATGCCGACGATCGACGCGGGCGCGCCGCCTCCGTCGAGGTAGACATTCTTGCCGAGGGCGCCGCCATCGGGGAAAAGCCGCCGGGCAATCTCCTGGCTGACGATGATCCGCGACGGCGTATTCGCGTCGCCCAGCGCCTTGTGCTCGACGTCAGCGGCTGTAAAAGCGCGACCCGCCACCAGCTTCACGCCGAGCGTCGGCAGGACGTTCTCGTCCGTGAAATAGAAACTGGCCTGGAGGTTCGCCTTGGGCTGATCGGGAGCAAGGCCGATGCCGCCGTTCCACGCCGCGGAGTTCAGCAAGGGCAGGGAATTGATCGGGGTAACCGATGCGACGTCCGGAAGCGCACGCAGCACGGCCAGATCTTCGCGCTGCATCGTGTCGAGGCGCTCTATAGCGTCCTTCCCATCCGCGTCGCCCTCGCTCACCCATTGCTGGGTGACCAGGAAGAGCCCGTCTTCGTCCAGTCCCGTGGCCCGCGCGATGCGTTCGATGCGTCCACCGATGATGAAGACCGAGTTGCAGACGATCGCCAGGGTCAGGGCGATCTGCAGCACGATGAGTGCGACACCGGCCTTATGTCGACGCAATGCGGAGATCATGGGATGCATGGTCATGTCACCGCCTCACTGCGATTTCAGCTGCCAGGTGGGCTGCACCAGCGTTGCCCGGAAGGTCGGATAGAGCCCGGCGAGCAAGGTGGATACCAACGCAAGCAGCAGAGTGAGCAACAGGAGGGCGAGGTCGACACGCGCAAGCGAAGCGATGTCGGCAGGCAGGAGCCAATGGACACACGCGACGCCCAACCCGGTCAGGGCCAGCCCGAGCAACCCGCCGGCGATGCCGATCATGCCGGCCTCGGTGAGAAACTGCGCATAGATCGCACCGCGTGGAGCACCGATGGCGCGGCGGACGCCGATCTCTCCGCTCCTGCGCAGGAACTTGGCCAGTAGCAGGCCCGAGGTGTTCACCAGACAGACGATGAGGAGACCGAGAGCGACCAGCAGGGAGACGCCCGTGTCCGCGGGTACGACGTGCTGGGCATCGAGCCATGCGGGGATGTCGCGCAGGCGGTTGTTGGGTGCCCATGTCGTCGCGCCGCTGTCCTGAAGCTGCCGCGCGTAGCCGTCGAGATAGGCGCGATAGGAGCGGACGGCGTCCGCGTCGTCGAGCTGGACGAGATAGGAAATCCAGACGCACGTGGATTCCTTCAGTCCCGCGATGCCCCCTTCGCTCGGACTCTTGCTGCACCCCGTGTTACCCGTGCTGGCCATGCCCGCGCCGACCGCCGTTTCGAACGGAAGGAACACATCTTCGCGGGTGGTGGTGAAGCCACCGGTGTTGACGATGTCGAAGAACCGCGGCTGCGGATCCCAATGGGCCAGCACACCGACGATGCGGTAACTCTTCCCCGCCACCTGCAACGTTTCCCCGACGCTGTTGCGCCCCTGGAAAAGCCGCCGATTGAGTGTGTCTCCGATGACGACGACATTCGCCCGCCGTTCGTCGTCCTGCCTGCTCCAGCCGGAACCGAAAGCGAACGGCACCTCCAGCATCGGAAAGAAATCGCTGCTTACCGCATGCCCGTCCACATTCACGGGATGGCTTCCGGCTCGCGTCGACTGCACGGCGGGTGACACCTTGTAGATGGCGGCCTGCATCGAACCGCGATGCTCGTTCAACAACGAGGTGGCGGTGCGATAGTCGAGCGCGGCAGGCGGCTCGCCGTCCTTTCCCCGCTCCGCCGGGCCCCACACATCCACCTGGGGAACGAAAAGACGGTGCGACTTCCACGGGATGGGGTCGCCGGAAACCGCGCGAAAGACGGAGAACGTCGTCATCGAAGCGGCCACACCGAAACCGATCGCGAGCACCATGAGCGCCGTCAACCCCGGACTGCGCCGAAAGCTACGTAAAGCAAGTTCCAGATAATAGGAAAACAAGCCCCGCCCCCTTGCCGTCATTGGCAATGCCGCTCACGAACCGTTGCATCGAAGGATGCACGGTACTGCCCGTCGTCACTTCGGACGCCACGCTTGCGGACCGCACTCGATGGCGATGGGCGAGTGTCGCGCTCATCGCGTGCCATCGCGGCCGCTTTGCGTGATGGGGGTTGTCTATAAGGGCGAGCACAACAGCGTGTCAATACGAAATTGCCCTGCGTCGCTCACATCGTAATTTCCTCGACGATGTCTGTGGTGCGCGTCACGATTCCGTTTCAGCGTCTTACGCTTGCAGCCAGCGTATCGAGCGTCGATGTGTAAGACCATCCTATGTAGGGGAACACCTACAAACGATTAAGTTCTGCCTTACACCATTTCGGCAACAGCGCAGGAAATCGCGACCTACCGATGAACGCGAATCCACATGCGAAGACATTCGTTACGTCCGCCGTTGCCGAAAATGCGCCTGACTTCGGCATCTCAGAACCGCCGGTAATGCAGCGCTTCTGCAAGATGCGGTTGCTCCACGCACCCTGCCCCGCCTTCGAGATCGGCGATGGTGCGCGCCACGCGCAGGATGCGGTGGTAGGCGCGAGCGGATGCACCGAGCTTGTCGAGTGCCTCCTGTAGCCAGTCGCGCTCCGCTGCGGGGAGTGCGCAGTCGCGTTCGAGGTTCACGACACTGAGTTCCGCGTTCGCCTGCCCCGCACGGAGCAGGGCCTTCTCGCGTGCGGCAATCACGCGCTGGCGCACCGTGGTGCTGTCGTCGTCGCGCGGGCCCCGCCCGGCGGAGAGTTCCGTGATCGGAACCCGGGGCACTTGCACGCAAAGATCGATGCGGTCCAGCAACGGCCCCGAGATGCGCGTGCGATAACGCAGCACCTGGTCCGGCGTGCAACGGCATTCGTGCAGGGGATCGCCCGCGTAGCCGCACGGGCATGGATTCATGGCCGCGACGAGCTGGAACTCCGCGGGAAACGTGGACTGCCGTGCGGCGCGTGAGATGACGATTTGTCCGGACTCCAACGGCTCGCGCAGCACTTCCAGTACGTGCCGGCTGAATTCCGGAAGCTCATCGAGGAAGAGCACGCCGTTGTGGGCCAGAGAGATCTCGCCGGGCCGCGGTGACGATCCGCCGCCGACCAGTGCAACGCCCGATGCCGTGTGGTGCGGCGCTCGGAACGGGCGGCGGCGCCAGCAGCGGGGGTCGATGTCCTCGCCGGACAGCGAACGGATGGCGCAGCTTTCCAGCGCCTCGGTTTCCGTCATCGGCGGCAGGATGCCAGGCAGGCGTTCCGCGAGCATGGTCTTGCCGGTGCCCGGCGGGCCTATCAGGAGCAGGTGGTGTCCGCCCGCGGCGGCGATCTCCAGTGCGCGCCGCGCCTGGAACTGGCCGCGGATGTCGTGCATGTCGGGGCCGCAGGCCGGCATGGCGTAGAAGTCGGCCGCCTCGGGACCGACAAGCTCGGCCTGCCCACGCAACCAGGCGCAGACCTCGGCCAGGCTGTCCGCCAGCAGCACGTCGCCCTCGCCGATCAGCGAGGCTTCGGCCGCGTTGGCGCGCGGCACCACGATGCGGCGGCCGCTGCGCCGCGCACGGATGAGAGCGGGAAGAATGCCGGGCACCGCCCTCAATTCGCCGGAGAGCGCCAGTTCCCCAAGGAATTCGCAATCGTCCAGCCGCTCGCGGGGCACCTGCGACCCGGCGGCGAGGATGCCGAGGGCAATGGCGAGGTCGAATCGCCCGCCGTCCTTCGGCAGTTCGGCCGGGGCCAGGTTCACCGTGACGCGGCGGTTCGGATATTCGAAGGCGGTGTTCTGGATGGCGACGCGGACACGGTCGCGCGCCTCGCGAACCGCCGCTTCAGGCAGGCCCACGATGGATGTGGAAGGCAGCCCACCGGAGAGGTGTACCTCGACGACCACCTGCGGCGCCGCGACACCTTCCTGAGCGCGCGAGAGGGTGACGGCGAGGCTCATGACGGCCGGTATCGTAACCGGTAACGGAATTCGATTACCGGGCCGGGATCACGGTCCTTGCTGGATCCGGTCTGCACACGCACTCCTTGCGCTCTCGGGAAAATAACCGCCCCCGACCGCTCTCGGGGTGAGGGTGACGGATCGGGGGCGGTCCCGGGACGTGTGAACGACCTACTGGCCGCGTTGCGCCGCGCTCATTTCGAGATCGGCAAGGCGCTTTTCCAGGAGTTCGAGCCGTTCGCGCGTGCGCGCCAGAACCTGGCTCTGAACATCGAATTCTTCGCGGGTTACGAGATCGAGGCGGCGGAGTCCTTGCGCCAGAATATCTTTGAAGTTGGCGTGCAGATCCTCACGCGCTTGCGCCAACCCTGGCGGAACCAACGATGCCAACCGCTGTGCGAGTTGATCGATACCCTGCACATCCATCTTGCGCACCTCGATGTCGTGAATGAATTCTATGTATTCGAATTGTAGGCGCTATAGGCCTACGCCCACACATTGTGTAGGGGTTTTCCTACAGACCCCCGTATGGAGACGGCGGGACCCGGATGGCACAATGGCTGTCCGCGCGTCGCGCACGAGGAGTAATACATGAAGCTGGTGGTCGCCATCATCAAGCCTTTCAAGCTGGACGACGTCCGCGAAGCCCTTGCCGATGTAGGGGTACAGGGGGTGACGGTGACGGAAGTGAAGGGCTTCGGGCGACAGAAAGGCCACACCGAGCTGTATCGGGGTGCCGAATACGTGGTCGACTTCCTGCCCAAGATCAAGCTGGAGGTGGCCGTGGCCGACGACCAGATCGAACGGGTGGTCGAGGCGATCCAGCAGGCCGCACGCACGGGCAAGATCGGCGACGGCAAGATCTTCGTAAGCCCGCTCGAGCAAGTCATCCGCATCCGCACCGGCGAACTGGACAACGACGCCCTCTGAACGGGCGCCTGCCGCTCAGGCAGCCTGCAAGGCCCGCTTGTAGCGGCGGTGGTGCAGGAGGATCCCTGCGTAATAGACCAGGTAATAGCCGACGGTAAGGCCGACGATCGCCATCGTCAGGGGGCTGTTGCCCGGCCCGGGGCCCTGGGTGGCTGCGGCGCCGCCCGCCATGGCCGGCGCCAGCATCAGGAAACGCCAGGCCAGGCGGCCGACCAGCAACGCGGTCAGCGCGCCGCCCATCCAGGGGTTGGGCACGTAGCAATCCGCGCCGTCGCCGCCCAGTTCGAACCGCGTGAGGCGCAGGCCGAGCAGCGCCGCCAGCGCGCCGCCGGCCAGCACGCCACCGAGGGCACCCTCGGCAAGGCGGATGTTCTGCAGGCCCGACAGCATCATCAGGCCTATGAGGACAGCGAAGATCGCCACGCGGACCGTCATCCGCCGGGTGCGGATGGGCTGCCGGCCGAAGCTGCCGCGTACCCGGCGATACACGGCGAAGGCCATCAACGGGGCGGCGAACACGAAGGAAAGGGCGGACGGAGCCAGCATGGCGAAACCTCTTGGGGTCGGTCGCTAGGAATGACTCCTAGGTTAGCGACACGGCGCGCCCGTTCGAGGGGCGGTTGTGATCCATCGCGGGTGACGCCTGTCACCCGCCCCGTTCACGACTTGGCCTTGCCCTGATTGGCGACGGCGGCCATCTTGGCCTCGATTTCGGCCTGATCGCCCAGGTAGTAGTGCTTCACCGGACGCAACTCGGCGTCGAACTCGTACACCAGCGGTATGCCGTTGGGGATGTTCAGCTCGGCGATGTCGTCGTCGGAAATGCCGTCGAAGAACTTGACCAGGGCACGCATCGAATTGCCGTGGGCGGCCATCAACACGTTGTTCCCCGCACGGATGGCCGGCGCCAGCACCTCGTGCCAGTACGGCAGCACGCGTTCCACCGTGTCCTTCAGGCATTCCGTCAGCGGCACGGCGATACCCTTGTAGCGGTCGTCGTCCGCGAAGGCCTTCGCGCCCGGTTCGAGGGCCGGCGGTGGCGTGTCGTAGCTGCGGCGCCAGATGTGCACCTGCTCGTTACCGTATTTCGCGGCGGTCTCGGCCTTGTTGAGGCCGGTAAGCGCGCCGTAGTGCCGCTCGTTGAGACGCCAGTCGGTCACCACCGGAATCCACATCAGGTCCATTTCGTCCTGCACGTGCCAGAGCGTGCGCACGGCGCGCTTCAGGTACGAGGTGTGGGCCAGATCGAAGGTGAAGCCGGCCTCCTTCAGGAGGCGCCCGGCTTCGCGGGCCTCGGCCACGCCTTGCTCGCTGAGGTCGACGTCGGCCCAGCCGCTGAAGCGGTTTTCGAGGTTCCAGGCCGACTGGCCGTGGCGGATCATCACGAGCTTGTACATGGCGGTAGGGCGCGGGCAGGGAAAAGGGGATGGTGGAGCGTCTTGGCGGGCGAGGTCAACATTGCTGCGGGAGTCGGCCGCCTTTGGCGGCCTGTAAGTCGCGGCCTGCGGCCGCTGCGAACCGTAAGGGAAACCCACTTACGGTTCACAAGCGCCGCCAGGCGCGCTCCCAGCGGCCGCAGGCCGCGACTCACTCAAATGCCCCTGCCGTCAGTCACGCTAAACCTATGCCGCTTTGGGTGCATCCTAAGGGCTCAATCCACCGCGGAGTCCCGCAATGCGTCGTACGCTCCTTTCTCTCTTCATCGCCTTCTCCGTCGCCGGCGCGGCCGTCGCCCAGGAGGACGTCAGCAAGGTCAACGGCAGCGCCACGGTGGACGCCGGGCAGCGCGCCGGGGACGTGCACACCGTCAATGGCTCCGTGCGCGTCGGCGACCGTGCCGTTGTGCAGAAGGCCAGCACGGTGAACGGTTCGGTCGAGATCGGCGAAGGCGCCACGGCCACCGGTGTCAAGACGGTCAACGGCGCGGTCACCCTGAACGACAAGGCCCGTGTATCCGGCGATGTGGAAAACGTAAACGGCAGGGTGCGCCTCGACGAGGGTGCGGACGTCGGCGGGCACCTCCACAACGTCAACGGCGAGATCCAGCTGGAGCGCGCGCATGTGGGCGGCGGCATCGAAACCACCAACGCCGACGTCACCATCGGCGAGGGCTCGAAGGTCGAGGGCGGGCTGCTCGTCAAGAAGCCGGGCTGGGGCCTCTTCGGCAATCACAACGATCGCGTGCCGAAGATCGTCATCGGCCCGCATGCCGTCGTGCAGGGCACGCTCACCTTCGAACGCGACGTGGAACTCTACGTCAGCGATTCGGCCACGGTCGGCAAGATCGAAGGCGCCACGCCGAAGAAATTCTCCGGCGCGACGCCCTGAGACAAATAAATCGGGGGGCCGATCAAACCCAGTCGCGCGGCTTCAGGTACTCCTGGAGCCGCGCTTCCGCGCTGTCCGCTTCCGGCGAATAGCCATACTCGAAGCGCACGCGGGGCGGCAGGCTCATCAGGATGGATTCGGTGCGGCCACCGGACTGCAGGCCGAACAGCGTGCCGCGGTCGTACACCAGATTGAATTCCACGTAGCGGCCACGGCGATACAGCTGGAATTCGCGCTCGCGTTCGCCGTACGG
Organism: Luteibacter sp. SG786; assembly: GCF_011759605.1. GTDB lineage: Bacteria > Pseudomonadota > Gammaproteobacteria > Xanthomonadales > Rhodanobacteraceae > Luteibacter. Next base: position 70,410 of record NZ_JAAOYX010000003.1, on the reverse strand, counting down.
CATGTCACGGCGCCGTTCGACGATGGGCAGGTAAGCGTCGAGGAACCCCTCGCCGACGTCGCGCATGAAGTTCATGCAGCGCTCGAAGCCGCCTTCGTTGAGGTCGTCGTAGAACAGCCCGCCCACGCCGCGGGTCTCGCCACGATGCTTCAGGTAGAAGTATTCGTCGCACCAGTGCTTGTACCGCGCGTATACATCGTCGCCATAGGGCTGGCAGAGATCCCTCGCCACCGTGTGCCAATGGCGCACGTCGTCGTCGAAGGGATAGAAGGGCGTGAGGTCGAACCCACCACCGAACCACCAGACCGGATCGCTGCCTTCCTTCAACGCCTCGAAGTAGCGCACGTTGGCATGAGTGGTCGGGATGTACGGGTTGCGTGGATGCAGCACCAGCGACACGCCGGTGGCGATGAAACTGCCCCCGACCAGATCCGGACGGTGGGCCGTGGCGCTGGGCGGAAGCGGCGACCCCGTCACGTACGAGAAGTTGACCCCGCCCTGCTCGAAGACACCGCCATCGCGCAGTACGCGCGTTCTTCCGCCACCCCCGGCCGGCCGGGTCCACGCGTCTTCCTCGAAGCGTGCCACTCCGTCCGCCAACTCGACAGCCGCGCAGATGCGATCCTGCAAACCACGCAGGAACGAGGCGGCGAGTTCGGCTTGCTCGGACATGACGCATCCTTCAATAAGAGTGGACGCCCAAGCTTAGCAAGCACAACGAAGGGACGCCCGCGACGAAGCGGCGCGCCCTCAGGAGATGCGGGTGGCCATGCGCCGGTTGCCGGTCAAGGCCGCCCAGCGCATGCCGGTGTCGATCCACATGAGGTAGCCCGCCTCCATCAGCAGACGAGTGACGTAACGCCGGCCGAGCGGCAGACGCTCTTCGGCGGCGAGCGGCTCGGCGTCGAAGCCGAGGCGCCGGGCAAGGTAGAGGCAGCGGGCCAGATGGTAGCGGCTGGTCACCAGCCACACGGGCGGAAGCGCGGCGTCGCTGCGCTCCCGCAACAACTCGCGCGCGTGGCGCAGGTTTTCGAGGGAATCGACGGAAGCCTGTTCCAGTTGCAGCGGCACGGTTTCCGGCCACCCTTCGGCCTGTAGCCAGCGGCGGCCGGCCTCGGCCTCGCTGATGGATCCACCGCTGTAGCCGCCAAGAACGAGCACGCGATCCGCGAAACCGGCGAAGGCATCTGCGCGACCCCTGGCGAGCCTTCCGACGAAATCGGCTTCAGGCCGGTCGCTTACGAGACGGCGGCCGAATATCAGCATGGCGCGCCGGCCGGCGGCGCGCGCCGGTGCGCGCGCGGCAAGCCAGTACACGCGCCCCAGGTGCGCCGCATAGACCAGCCCGAGGCTGGCGGCGAACACCACGGCGGTGACGAAGGCCGCGACGAGGATGTCGCGATCGCTCAGGTAACGCCAGACGCCACGGCGGAGGATTTTCGGAGCGCGCAGACCGGACATGGAAGCATCCTCAAGGACGGCAGTATCGCCTGAACGTGTCGTGCGTGGCATTACGCCGTTCACGAGACGCTGCGGATCAAAAAGGATAGGCTCGCCGCATGCCTCATCTCATGACACCGTTAGCCATCAGCGCGTACACCGCCACCTCCGCCCTCGGCCGGGGCCTGCAAGCCCACGCCGACGCACTCGCCTCGTCGCGTGGCGGCCTCGTTCCGAACGATTTCAGTACCGCGCCGCTCGACTGCTGGATCGGGCGCGTTGCCGGCGTGGAGGACGAGCCGCTTCCACCCGAACTGGCGGAGTGGGATTGTCGCAACAACCGGCTTGCCTGGATCGCCCTGCGCCAGGACGGTTTCGCCGACGCGGTGCGCGCGGCACGCGAGCGCTATGGATCGGCACGCATCGCGGTGCTGCTGGGCACATCCACGGCCAGCATCGGCGCCACCGAGGAGGGGTATCGCCGGCTCGACCACGGCAGCATGCCCGCGGACCTTCATCGCCCTGTGCTGCATACCCCCCATTCGCTCGCAAGCTTCGTCGCGGCGGCTTTCGAACTCGATGGCCCGTGCCTCACGGTGGCCACGGCGTGCTCCTCCAGCGCCAAGGTGTTCGCGAACGCGGAACGCATGATCCGCCTCGGCCTCATCGACGCGGCGATCGTCGGCGGCACCGACAGCCTCTGCGACAGCGTGCTGTTCGGATTCAACTCGCTCGAACTCGTATCGCCCGAACCCTGCCGTCCTTTCGACGCCGGGCGCAACGGCATCTCGATCGGCGAGGCCGCGGGCTTCGCCATCCTCGAACGCATCGAAGCGGCGAAGGACGCCCCGCTGCTCATCGGCTACGGCGAGGCCAGCGACGCGCACCACATGTCCACGCCCCACCCCGAAGGCCTCGGCGCGGAACTCGCGCTGCGCGACGCGCTGGCCCGTGCGGGCATCGAGCCGGGCGACGTCGACTACATCAACCTGCATGGCACCGCGAGCCAGAAGAACGACGAAGTGGAAGCCGCGCTCGTCGCGCGCACCTTCCCCCCGACCACTCGGGCCAGTTCGACCAAGGGATTCACCGGCCACACCCTGGGCGCGGCCGGCGTACTGGAGGCCGCCATCACGCTGCTCGCCATGCGCGAGCGCCAGGTGCCGGCAAACCTCGGCGCGACCACGCCCGATCCCCTCTGCGGTCCGCAGATGGCGTGGCGTCCGGAGCCCGCGGAGATCCGCATCGCCCTCAGCAACTCCTTCGGATTCGGCGGCAACAACGCGTGCCTTGCCTTCGCCCGCGCGGAGCAACGCGCATGAGCCCCGCCCTGTCGGTCTGGATCAGCGGCATCGGTCTCTGGGCGCCCGGCGCCGGTGACTGGCATGCCTTCCGCGACATCGTCGCCGGCGGCGCCGCCCCGGGCGAAACCACGCGCCCGGTGGCCGAGGTGCTGCCGCCGAACGAGCGCCGCCGTGCCCCGGAAAGCGTGCTGCTCGCGGCGGCGGTCGCCGGCCAGGCCGTGCGGATGAGCGGTCGCGACGCCGCCACGTTGCCGTGCGTGTTCGCCTCCGCGCACGGCGACCAGGTCATCACCGACTACATGTGCGAGACCCTGGCCACCGCACCGCGCGAACTCTCGCCGACGAAGTTCCACAACTCGGTGCACAACGCGCCCGCGGGCTACTGGACGATAGCCACCGGATGCCATGCGGCCTCCAGCGCCGTGTCGGGCGGCGAGGAAGCCTTCGGCGCCGGGCTGCTGGAGGCTGCCACGCTCGCCGTGGCCGACGATCGCGACGTGCTGCTCGCAAGCTACGACATCGCCGGTACCGGACCGCTGGGAAGCATGACGAGCACTACCGGCCCGTTCGCCGTCGCGCTCGTCCTCTCGCCGCGTGCCGAGGGTGCCGCTGTGCGCCTGGACATCACGCCGGAGCGAGGCAACAGCGGCAGCGATCCCATGGGCGACGGCTGGTTGGACGGCCTGTCGGCAAGCAATCCCTCCGCCCGGGCCGTGCCGCTGATGCGTGCCCTGGCACTGACCCGGCCGGCGGCCTTGCGCATAGCCGCCGCGCGCGGCCTCGACCTGCACATCGACATGGGAGTCGCCGCATGAGCGCCGCCACGCCGCGCTATTGCATCCTCATTCCCTGCCTCAACGAGGAGCGCGCCATCGGTCGCGTGGTAAGCGAAGCGCTTGCGCTTGGCCTGCCGGTGATCGTGGTGGACGACGGTTCCGACGACCGCACTCCAGACATCGTGGGCACCATGCCCGCTACCCTGCTCCGCCACGACAGGCGCCGGGGCAAGGGCGAGGCCCTGCGCACGGGTTTCCGCGAAGCACGCCGCATGGGGTACGACGCCGTCGTGACCATGGACGGCGACGGTCAGCACCTCGCCGCCGACATTCCCGCCATCGTCGCCGCCGGCGAACGCTATCCCGGCTCCATCGTGATCGGCGCGCGCCTGCTCGACCGCGAACAGCAGCCGAACGGCCGCCGCCGCGCCAACGCCGTCGCCGACTGGGGCATTTCCTGGGCCTGCGCCCTTCCCATCGCCGATACGCAGAGCGGGCAGCGGCTGTATCCGCGGGAAATCCTCGACCTGGCGGATATCCCCGCCGAACATTTCGTCTTCGAAGCGGCCGTGTTGATCACGGCATGTCGGGAACGCGGCATCGGCGTGGTCTCGGTGCCCATCGCATCGCGCTACCAGGGGGAGTTCCGGCTCAGCCACTTCAGCCCCGTGCGCGACGTGACGCGGATCACCCTCTATACGATCGGCAGGATCTTCCACTATGGGAGCGTCCTCGCCAGTTATCGGCGATCGCGAGCGCGACCCACGATCGTGGAAGACCGCGCGACGGCAAGCCTGGCCGTAAACTGATCAGAAGCACACGAGGGGTGGAACCGATGGATCGCAAGCCGCACGACGCCGTCATCCTTGGCGGGGGCCTGGCCGGGCTCACGCTCGCCATGCAGCTCAAGGGGGCCTACCCCGACATGGACATCGTCGTGCTCGAACGGCAGGCCAGACCGCTGCCCGAGGCGGCGCACAAGGTCGGCGAATCCACCGTCGAGATCGCCGCGCACTACTTCGGCGACACGCTCGGCCTCCTGCCCCACCTGGAAGAAGCCCACATCCGCAAGTTCGGCTTCCGGTTCTTCTTTTCCGAAGGCTGCGACCGGCTCGAAGACGTCACCGAACTCGGCGTGAGTGCCGTACTGCCCACACCGAGCTACCAGATCGACCGCGGCATTCTCGAAAACTTCCTCGGCGACGAAGCACGCCGCCGCGGTATCGATTTCCGCGAAGGCGTCACCGTGCGCGGATTCGACATCGGCACCGACGACAATCTGCACACCGTGCGTTTCGCCAGCAACGAAGGCGATGCAAGCCTGCAGGCCCGCTGGTTGCTGGACGCATCCGGCCGCGCCGGCCTGATGCGCCGCAAGCTCGACCTCACCCGCGACAACGGCCACCACGCCAACGCTGTGTGGTTCCGCATCGGCGAGCGGCTGGCGATCGACGACTGGTGCGACGACCCCGAATGGAAAGACCGTTGCCATCCGCCCGAACGCTGGCGGTCGACGAACCATCTCGTGGGTCCGGGCTACTGGGTCTGGCTGATTCCGCTTTCGTCCGGCGCCCATTCGGTCGGCATCGTGGCCGATGCACAGATGCACCCGCTGGAGGGCATGAAAACCTTCGAGCGCGCGCTCGCATGGCTGGAAGAACACCAGCCCGTGGTCGCCCGGCACGTAGCCAGCCAACGCGAAAAGCTGCTCGACTTTGCCTTCTTCCGCCATTTCTCGTACGGCTGCGCGAGGATGTTCTCTTCCGACCGCTGGGCGCTCACCGGCGAAGCGGGCGCGTTCCTCGACCCGTTCTACTCGCCGGGCAGCGACTTCATCGCCATCGCCAACACCTACATCACGCTGCTGGTCGGGTTGGACCGGCGCGGTGAGGCCGTGGCCCCCTATGCGCGCCACTACGAACGGATGTTCTTCTCGTTCTACGAAGGCACGCTGCGCATGTATCGCGGGCAGTACAACCTGTTCGGCGATCCGGAAGTGTTGCCGGTGAAGGTGATCTGGGACTACGCCTACTATTGGGGCGTGCTATGCCAGATCGTGTTCCAGGATCGCCTGGGCGACGCGGCCTTCGTCACGCGCATGGCGCCGGAACTCGCGGAATCTGCCGAGTTGAACACGACCATGCAGACGTTCTTCCAGCGCTGGCACGCGGTGTCCGAACGGCGAAACGGCCGGAACATGATGGACCAGCGCGACCTTACCTGGTTCGCCGAAATGAACGCCACACTGCACGACAGCCTCAACGACGACACGCTTGCCCTTCGCCTGCGCAACAACGTACGCATGATGAAGGCACTCGCGTCCAGCATCGTGGAACAGGCGGCGGCCGACCATCCGTCCGTGGTCGAAGGCTACGAGCACCTGATGCAAGGCGAAGAACGGCTGGAGTTGTTCGCCCGGGTGGCGTGACCGCGAAGCGTCTCGATCCCTGAGACGGCACCGGCGGAGAATGTCTCCGTCGGCCCGGAGGGGCCGGTCAGGCTCCTCATCAGTCACCCTTTCCCGCTGCCCCTCCGGGCCGTCGATCACATCTGCGGATGGATGACGGCCGCACGGCCCGAGGCGATCTCGCGCCCTTCGTGGCAAATGCGGAACAGGTACTGGGCGCCGGCATCGTCCGCCAGCAGGCACTCGGCGTGGACATCCAGGGTGCCGGCAAGCGTGTCCACGCGCTCGACGGAAAGCTTCACGCCGCGCAGGCTCACCAGCATGCCCGGCCGCGGTTCCGTGCGGCCTTCGTTGCGCGCACGCAACGCGCCGTGCACTGCCATGGCCTGGGCGCCATATTCGGCAAGGTGCACCGCATGCAGCCCGTGCTCGCCGCGCAAGGGGTGCGAGCGCAGCACGTGGCTCGTGCTCACCGCGTGGATCGTCGAGGCGTCCCACGCCAGCACCCCATCGAGGAGGCACATGTCCCCTGCATGCGGCACGAGGTCAATGAAGTCGGTCTTGGCGAGCATGGGGAGCCATGAGAATCGATAGGCAGAAGTGGAAGCCGACACCCAAGGCCACGGTGAGGCCGATGGCGCGCAATACCGGGATCGACGACCAGGCGAGCATGCCGAACACAAGCAACGCGGCGATGACGCACACCACCGTGGCATGCAACGTACGCCGCTGCTCGGCCGGATCGCCCGTGTCGCGCTCGAAGAAAAGCGCGTAATGCAGGCCCAGACCCGCGGCGAGGATCAACGCCACGAGGTGGAAAAGCGACACGGGAATGCCCGCCATGCGCTCCACCGCCAGCACGAGGAAGGTAGCGAGCGTCATCGGCGCCAGCACGTGCCACGCGCGGCGGAAACTTCGCAGCGCCAGGGTGATCGTGACGAACAGGAGCAGCGTGGCCGCCAGCACCGCGTGCAAGATGCGCGTGCGGTAGGCGGCGACGAGCGACTCCGACGCCTCCTTCAGGTCCAGCAATCGCGCGCTGGGATCGGCCGACGCCACCGCGGCAGCCACCGCGGCCGCATCGTGCACGCCGCTCAGCGTCGACAATCCGACCCAATGGTCTCCCCGTGCCGAGAGCATCGCGGCGAGGCGCTGGCCCAACGGCGATCGCGCGAACATCTCCGGTGTCAGCAACGGCGCGGTGCGCGCGGTTTCCACATCGTCGACGAACGGAGCGAAGAGGTCCTTGCGGAACGGAAGGCCCCGAAGCGCCGCTGTCAGCGCGGCATCGAGCGTGGGACGGTCGGGCAGTTTCGCCTGGCGCGCACGCTGCGTCGCCAGATCGGGCAGGTAGATGGACGGCAGCTCGAAACCGTCCAGCGCCTTTGCGACCACCTGTTCGCGCAGGCGCGGCTCCAGCTTTGCCGATGCCGTCAACACGGCGTCCGCTGTCTTCGCCTGCACTACCAGGAGGTAACGCACGTCGGGCGCGCCGAGTTCGCCACGCAAGCGCGCGTCGGTCATCAGCAGGTCGCGCGGCAGGGGCGTGAGCGCCGAAAGATCGTTCTGCCAGAAGGGTCCGGGCGCGAAGGCGATCATCGCCACCACGGCGGCGGCGATAGGAATCGGCAACCAGCGCGGACGCGGCAGGGCATCCAGCCACGTGCGGAAGGCGGCCAGGCCAGGCATGCCGGCAACATCGCGGGCATGCTCCGGCAACAGGTAGGGCAGTGCGTAGCGGGTGCTGAAGCCCGCGGCCAGCAGGCCCGTGATCGTGAACACCGCCAGTTGCTTCAGACCGCCGACGCCGGACGCATAGAAGGCAAGGTAGGCGATGCACGCCGAGGCGATGGCCGTGAGCAGCAGAGGCCATAACCCACGCACGCTCGCGACGGCGGACTCGCCTTCCCGGCGATGGCTGAGCAGGCGGATCGGATATTCCTGCGCTACGCCGAGCAGGGTAAAGCCGAAGGCCAGCGTGATCCCGTGCACTTCGGGAAAGCAGACCGTCAGCATCGCGATGCCGGCCAGTCCGCCCGTCGCCACGGGCAAGGCACCTAGCAGGAGACTGCTCACGCTCCGGTAGGCGGCCAGCATCAGCACGATGAAGCCGATGGTCGAGATACGGCCGATCCAGTCGGCCTCGTCCCGCGTCTGCGCGTTCACCATCACCGTGAAATAGCCCGGTCCGGTGATCGTGAGGTGCGAGCCGCCGCTGCCCGGCAAGGCGGCGAACGCCGCCCGCAATTGCCCGATGGCCTGCTCCTGCGCACCGGGGTCGAAACCCGCACCGCGCGTCTGCGCCAGCAACAAGGCCTCACCGCGCGAAGAGAACCACACGCCTTCACGGATCTCCGGCGAGCGCACGGGCGTCCAGCGCTCGGCGAGCTTCAGCGTCTCAAGCGTGGGATCGCGCGGCAGCAGACCCTTCAGCAACGTGGCCGCCGGCGAACCCAGGTCGTCGAGGCGTTGCTGTAGCTGGTCGGCGAGGTAGGCCTCGTCGAACGACTCCGTATCCAGCGTCGGCGAGAGGAGGTAGCGGTAAGGCAGCAGCGCGCTGTCGAGCATGCCGACGTCGAAGTCGCCGTTCACCACCTGGGTGAACGCGGGGTCCTTGCGCAGCGCCTGCGCCAGCCCGCGGCTGAGCGAGGCCTTCGCGGCGTCGTCGCCGCCGTCGATGGCCACGAGCAGCAGGCGCGAGCCAGGGCCCTCGCCCACCTGCTCCATGAGCAGTTTCTGATCGGGTGTCGTGGGCGCCGGCATGAAACTGCGAAGGTCGGTGCCGACCTTCAGCTGCGTGGCGACCAGCACTCCGAGTAACGCGAGGACGGCGATCCAGGCGACGAGCAGACCCAGGCGCGCGCCCCTCACATCGCGCCGCCGCACTGCGCGATGAGGCCCTCGCGGGTGGGTTCCGCCGGCATCTTCGCGGCAAGGTCGCCCAGGAGGTCGATCGAGGTGTCGCCGTCGCTTTCGTCCATGCGCATGCAGCGGGCGAGCTGGCCGGTGCCGTAGACGTGGATGCCGGCAATCTGCTTCGCGATGCGGGCGTCGCGCGGGGTCAGCGTAAGGCGCCAGCGGTCGGCATCGCGGCCGAGCGTGACATCGAACGACTGGCCGAGGCGCGACGGGTCGCCCGCCAGGAGGGCGACGAAGCTGTCGAGGAGCACCTGCAGCTGCGGCGCTCGCTTCAGCGAGAAGCTGCGCGGCTTTTTGCCTTCGCGTTCCTGGGTCACCTCGCCGTCGGCGATGGTCGACACCTCCTTCGTGGGCGACTCGACGCGACGTTCCAGGCGGTCGCCGCCGAGCCAGGCCAGTTCGCCCGACACCACCAGCGGCTTATCCAGTACGCGCATGAAACGCGCTTCCGCGAACGGCGTGCGTGCAGGGGCCGGACGATTGAGGCTGGCGATCAGTGCGTTCGCGTCGTCCGCGTCAGGCGTCGGAGTGGCGAGGCAGGTGAGCGGCAGCAGCAGGCTCGTCAGCAGGGCCAGTTTCTTGCCAGAAGTCATAGAAATTGAACCAGTTGAAGGGATAAAGGCGGGCGTAATGCTCCACCCGGGCAGCGTACCTTGCCACGAGGGCTTCGAGCATGGCCGCGCGCTGACCGCGCGGAATGTCGATACCGTCGGAAAATGCCTCGAAGATCAGCCGGTAACGGTTGCCGCCGAGATAAATGCCCATGCACAGCACCACGGGAATCTTCAGCGCCGCCGCCAGCAGCCAGGGCCCGGCCGGAAACGGCGCGGGTTTGCCCAGGAACGGCACCCGGCACATGGTCTCGTTGCGGTGCCCCCGGTCGGCAAGGAGGGCCACCATGCCGCCCTGGGCGGCGCCTTCGGCCATGGCGAGCGCCACGGAGGCGCCACCGCGCGAGGCGTCGATGACCGCCGCGCCCACGTCGGGCGCAAGCGCCTCGAGCACCGCCGTGAGGGCCGGCGTCTTCTGTTTGTCGAGCACCACGCGCAGCGGAACGTCGGGACGGCGGCCACCCAGGGCGCGCAGCGCCTCGAAACTGCCCTGGTGGGAACCGACCAGCAGCACGCCGCGGCCTGCGTCGATGCAACGATCCAGCGCATCGAGGCCTTCCACCTCGACGACGAAGTCGCGTTCGCCGCGCGCCAGGAAGAAGAGGCGGTCGAGCAGCGTGGCAGCGAACATGTGGATGTGCCGGAACACGTCGTACGCCGTCACCGGCCGATGCAACACGCGGGCGAGGTAGGCACGCGAAGCGGCGCGTTCGTCGCGCCGGCGCAGGAAGAAATAGAAGGCGATGGGGTACAGGAGCACGCGCGCCACACCGCGCCCGAGGCGCAGGGCGATCGTACGGATCAGCCATATGGCGAACCAGCCGCCGCCCTCGCGCTGTTGCCAATGGCTCATGCGGCCTCCAGCGTGCCGCGCAGCAGCGTGTCGCCGCCCCGGCGCACCGTGAAACGGAACCGCGAATCGCCCGAGGCAACGAGTTCCAGCTCGGCGTCCTCATCGGGCAGGAGCGGCGCGACGAACTTCGCATCCACCACCTGGCGCACGGCAAGCCCTCGCCACGCCCGCAGGGCCTCGGCCGCGGCCTCCAGCAGCAGGACGCCGGCCACGATGGGCCGGCCGGGGAAATGGCCGGCAAAGCTCGGGTGCGCCCCCGCGAAACGCAGCGGACGCACGCAGGACGCGTGGTCGGATTCGGTCATCGACATCTCCGGGCGAAGCAAACCACGCCCTGGGAAAGTGCGGCCTGAACGGCGATCAGGCGGCGGCGCGATGCTGTTCGATATGCTCCGACAGCGTTCGCAGGCTCGTGAAGATGGTGCGATTGTCGGGATTGTCGGACTTCAGCTGGAAGCCGTAGCGCTTGGAGACGGCCAGCGCGATCTCCAGGGCATCGATGGAGTCGAGACCCAGATCGCCACCGAAAAGCGGGGCTTCCGGGTCGATTTCGTGGGGTTTCACCGATTCGAGGTTGAGGCTGGTGACGATGAGTTCGGCCAGTTCTTTTTGTGCTGCGGTCTGCGTTGCCATTGATGTTTCCAGGTCCTGGATATTCCTGCCTCCCCCCGGATGGCAGCGGCCGCGGAGTTTATCACAGGGGTCTTAGCGCCAGCTTCGCGGCCGTTCAGGCGGATGTATGCGGATCGTTCACGCCGCGCCGCGGGAACGGGACGATATGATGGCCCGACTGCGTTTGACGGAAGACTCGATGCTCCCAGGAAGCGAAATGCGCGAGGCCGCGCGCCAGACCACCCATACCGCGCCGAGCGTCGGTTACGTGCCGGGAACGGCGGCGCTTTCACCTTCCACGCTCGCCGCATTCGGATTCGGCACCCCCGGGCCGGGGCCGGACGATCCGCGCTGGTTACGTGTGGCGCTGGCGCCCTTGGGCGCGCCGACAAGCGAAATATGGGAGGTGAACGGCGAGGTGGTCGCGGGACGCGAGGGTGAGTTGCGCTGGTCTCGCGGTGGCGGCTGGCTGTTCGCCGCCGTGGAATGCCATGAAGAAGACCACGGCGGCACGGAGGGCGCGGCGCGTCACGCCTACCGCCTGCTGTCGGGATTCGTCGCCGGGGCGACGGAGCAGCACGTGCAGCGGATATGGAATTACCTCGGCGCGATCAACGAGGGCAAGGACGACGACGAGCGCTACAAGCACTTCTGCACGGGGCGCATCGGCGGCATGGGCGACGTGTTCGCGCAGGGTTTTCCCGCGGCGACCGCCATCGGCCACCATGCGGACCCTGGCCTTCTGCAGGTCTACCTGCTCGCCACCGATCGCCCGGGGACGCGCGTTGAAAATCCCCGCCAGGTGAGCGCCTGGCGCTATCCGCGCCAATACGGCCGCACACCGCCCAGTTTCGCCCGCGCCACACTGCTACCGGCCGGCGACGCACTCGCCATCTCGGGTACCGCGGCGGTGGTGGGCCATGCGTCCGCGCACGCCGGCGACATCGAGGCCCAGCTGGCCGAGACGCAGCGGAACCTCGACGCCCTGCTCGCCGCCGGCGGCATCGCCGGCGGATTCGGTGCCTCGGCGCCGCTGAAGGCCTACGTGCGCCACCCCGAGCATGCCGATGCCGTCCGGGCATTCGCGGAAAAACACTTCCCGGACGCACCGCTCGTCCTGCTGCACGGCGACATCTGCCGCGCCGAGCTGCTCGTCGAGATCGACGGCTGGCGCTATCGCGCCTGATCCGGTTTATGCGGGGGCTTCGTCGGGCGGTGCCAGCCCTCGATCGTCGTCTGCCGTGCCCGGGAAAGGGTCAACTCGCCGGCGGGCGCGTCCTTCGTGATCACCGAGCCCGCGCCGATGGTGGCGCCGGCACGAAGCGTCACGGGCGCCACCAGCGAGCTGTTGGAGCCGACGAAGACACCGTCCTCGATCGTGGTGCGGCTCTTGTTCACGCCGTCGTAGTTGCACGTGATGGTGCCCGCGCCGATGTTGACCTTGCTGCCTATCACCGTGTCGCCGAGGTAGGTGAGGTGGTTCGCTTTCGAGCCCTGCGCGATGGTCGCATTCTTCGTTTCGACGAAGTTGCCGATGTGCACGCCTTCGGCGAGGTCGGTGCCAGGGCGCAGGCGCGCGAACGGGCCGATCGTGCAGGGGCCATGGGTGACCACGCCGTCGAGATCGCAATGGGCTAGCACCACCGTGCCCGCGGCCAGCCTCGCGTTGCGCACGCGGGTGAAGGGGCCGATGCGCACGTCATCGCCCAGGGTCACTTCTCCCTCGAAGATCACGTTCACGTCCACCTCGACGTCGCGCCCGGCGGTCACCGTGCCGCGCACGTCGAGCCGGCGCGGGTCGGCCATGCGTACGCCTGCCAGGGCGAGTTCCCGCGCGCTGCGCTCGCGGAACAGGGCTTCCAGGTCGGCGAGCTGCCATGGATCGTTCGCCCCCGACGCCTCGGTGGCCTCGCAATCCACGCAGGCGGCCGGCATGCCTTCTCCCGCGGCCATTTCGAAAATGTCGGTGAGGTAGTACTCGCCTTGCGCGTTGTCGTTGCCCAGTCGCCGCGTCCAGTCCAGCAGCCTGGTGGCGTCGGCGGCGACGATCCCGGTGTTCACCAGATCGATGGCACGCTGCGCCGCGCTGGCGTCCTTTTCCTCGGCGATGTGGCGCACGTGACCCGCGGCGTCCAGCACCACGCGGCCATAGCCCTTCGGGTCGGCCAGCCGCGTGGCCAGCATCGACAGGCCCTCGCCGGCGGACACCAGGGTCGAGAGCGTGGCTGCCCGGATGAGCGGCACATCGCCGTAGAGCACGAGCACCCGGCCTTCGAGCCCGCCGTTCGCCTCCATCGCTTCCAGCGCCGTGCGCACGGCATGGCCGGTGCCCAGGCGCTCGCGCTGTTCGATCCAGTCGAGGGAGGCGTCGCCGGCGAAGGCCTGCCGCACCTGTTCGCCGTTGTGGCCGTACACCACGTGGATGCCCGCGGGCCCGAGCGACCGGGCCGCGTCGATCACGTGGGCCAGCAGCGGCCGCCCGGCGAGGGGCATCAGCACCTTTGCCTTCGCGGACTTCATCCGTTTGCCCTCGCCGGCGGCGAGGATGAGGACATGGAGAGGTGTGGCGGTCATGGATTCGGCAGCCTGCCTTGAGCGAGGGGCGCACTTTCGCGCGTTTGCCCCGCCCTGCCAAGTCGGCTACTCGTCCTTAGGCCGCTCGGTCAGGTGCTCCAGACTGGGCTTGTACGCTTCCACGAACGCGTTGCGCAGAATGCCCAGGATGGCCTCCACCGGCGAAACGTTCCTGTCACCGATCGTGCCCGAGATCGGTACGCGCGTGGCGAACTGGTCCTTGGACTGGTTCTTGAAGATCTTGGTGACGCCCTCCGCCACGGCCTCGTACGCGAGCTTGAGCGGATTCTTCTTTTCCTGCTCCACGTCCTGCTTCCAACTGAAGATCTTCAGTCCGTGGAACAGCGGCTTCGCATATCCCTCCAGACGACGGTCGCGCGCTTGCAGTTCCATGAAGAAGTCGCCTTCGCCGCCGGCGAAATCCAGCCCGCTGTAGGCACGCGCGAGATCGTTGGCCTTCACCAGCTTGATGTTGCGAACGCTGAGTTCGTAGCGGAAGTCGCCGGTCTCTTCCAGCGGATCGAACTCCGCGCGCGTTTCCAGCGGAGCGTCGCCCAGCACCTTGGCCGTGGCGTGCATGTGCGCCACGCGCGAGCCACCCTCGCCCTGCACGTTGGTGAGGTTCGTGGCGGTGCCGTTCACCTCGGTCATCTTCAGGTCCACCTTGGGACTGGAGACGAAATTGTGGAAGGTGACCGTGCCGTTCATGACGTTCAACTCTTCGATACGGGTCGGCACCAGTGCGCGCAACTGCGCACGCCAATCCACGCCCTTACCCGTCTGTGTGTCGCCCTCGCCGCGACCGTCGACGAAGTTCAGCACCGGCTCGTAGAAATCCACCTTGCCGCGCAGGCGACCGCGCGAGAGGGCCCGCCAGCTCAGCGAAATATCGGCCCGTGCCGTGTCGAAGAACGGCACGGGCACCTTGCCGTCCACCTTCTGGATCGTAAGGCGATCGATCGAGTAAGCCCCGCGCCACAGATGGATGTCGATGTCGGCGATATGGCCCGAATACGCACCCATGCGGGACAGCCGGCCGTTGAGGTAATCGAGCACGACATAAGGCAGCGCGATGCGGCCGACGATCAACACGACGGCAATGACACCAATGATCCAGAAGCTTCGACGGTAACGGGTTCGCATGGGGGACACCGTGGGCGGACTGGACGAGTGTGACGGCCGGGTGGTCGTCATTTCATGAATTCGGAAGTCTGGACATCCAAAGTCCTAGGAAAATGGTTCCAGACGAAAGTGTTGACAGCCGTTGACCAACCGACATACCTTCGACGACATGACGCAGCGCAACACCCATGGCCGCTTTGCCCTGAACCGACTTACGTCGGTTACCGGCAAGCTGCGTCTCGGCAGCGGCCTCCTTCTTATTAGCCTTGTACTTATTACCTGCGGAGGTGCGGGCTGAGGGCAAGTGTCCAGGTGAAATAAGAAGCAAACCTGAAGACTCCCAAAGAACCCCGCACCCGGTAACGGATGCGGGGTTTTTTATTGCCCGGCCCGCCTCATTCACGAGCGGAGCCAGACATGAATCCAGCAAACCAGGGCAGCACCGACGCCGTCGACAGCGACGTAGCCGGCCGCGTGCGCATCTTCGACACCACCTTGCGCGACGGCGAGCAGGCCCCCGGCTTCTCGATGGACCGGCGCGCCAAGCTGCGCATGGCCCATGCCCTGGAGGAACTCGGCGTCGACATCATCGAAGCCGGGTTCCCACAAGCCTCTCCCGACGATTTTGCCGCCGTGGCCGAGATCGCGAGGACGCTGAAAGCACCCACGATCGCCGCACTGGCCCGATGTCAGGATGCCGACATCGACAGTGCGGGCAAGGCGCTGCAAGGCGCCAGGCATTCACGGATACACCTGTTCCTCTCCACCTCCCCCCTGCATCGCGAGCACAAGCTCGGCAAGAGCCGGCAGGAAGTCATCGACATCGCCGCCTCCGCCATCCGGCGCGCCAAGGCCCTGGTCCACGAAGTCGAGTTCTCCGCCGAAGACGCCCTCCGCACCGAACCCGACTTCCTCGCCGAAGTCTTCTCCGTCGCCGTCGAAGCCGGCGCCTGCGTGCTCAACGCCCCCGACACCGTCGGCTACGTCACCCCGTCCGAGATCCACACCATGTTCACCTACCTGCGCCAGCACGTGCGCGGAGCGGACAAGGTGATGTTCTCGGCCCATTGCCACGACGATCTGGGCATGGCCGTCGCGAACAGTCTGGCCGCCATCTCCGCGGGCGCGCGGCAGGTGGAATGCACCATCAACGGCATCGGCGAACGCGCCGGCAACGCCGCGCTGGAAGAAGTGGTGATGGCGCTGCAC
Organism: Luteibacter sp. SG786; assembly: GCF_011759605.1. Taxonomy (GTDB): domain Bacteria; phylum Pseudomonadota; class Gammaproteobacteria; order Xanthomonadales; family Rhodanobacteraceae; genus Luteibacter. The sequence goes on along the minus strand of NZ_JAAOYX010000003.1, from coordinate 54,583 downwards.
ACACGCCAGCCGCTGTTTGGCGTGGAGACCGGCATCGTCACGCAACGCCTGTTCCCCACCTCGCGACTGCTCGCCGAGGTCACGGGCCAGCCCGTGCCGCGCAACAAGGCCATCGTGGGCGACAACGCCTTCGCGCACGAGTCGGGCATCCATCAGCACGGCATGCTGAAGCATCGCGGCACCTACGAAATCATGCGGCCGCAGGACGTCGGGGCGAAAACCTCCCTGGTGCTCGGCAAGCATTCCGGCCGCCACGCGCTGCGCCAGCGCCTCGAGGAACTGGAGTTCGAGGTGGACGAAGCCACGCTCGACGCCGTCTTCGAGAGTTTCAAAACCCTTACAGACAGACAGCGCTCGATCACAAACGATGACCTCGTCGCGCTGATGGACAAACACCAGAACCCCCACCACACCGCCGCCGTCGCGGTCGAGTCCTGAAGGAGCACCCATGGAAGCCCCGACCCATCTCTGGCACAACGGCCGCATCAAGGCCTGGGCCGACGCCACCGTTCATGTGGGCGCGCATGCGCTGCACTATGGCTCCTCCGTATTCGAAGGCGTGCGCGTGTATGCCACGCCGGACGGCCCGCGCTACTTCCGCCTGGAGGAACACACCGAGCGCCTGTTCCATTCGGCGCGCGTGTATGACCTCTCGATGCCTTACGACGCCGCGACGATCAACCGCGCATGCCGCGAGGTCATCGTCGCCAACGGGCTGAAGTCGGCCTACGTCCGCCCCATCGTGTTCCGCAGCGGCTTCACTTTCAGCCTCGCGCCGTCGCTCGACACGGCAGTGGACGTCGCCGTCATCGCCCTGCCCTGGGGCGCCTATCACGGCGCCGATGCCATCGAGAAAGGCGTGGATGTGTGCGTGTCGTCCTGGAACCGCGCGGCGCCGAACACCTATCCCAGCGGCGCGAAGGCGGGCGGCAACTACCTCAACAGCCAGCTCATCGCGCGCGAAGCGGTGAACGGCGGCTACGCCGAAGGCATCGCCCTGGGCACCGACGGCCTGCTGAGCGAGGGTGCGGGAGAAAACCTCTTCGTGGTGCGCAAGGGCGTGATCCACACGCCCCCGGCCGCGTCGTCCATCCTCTGCGGCATCACCCGCGACACCGTGCTGACGCTCGCACGCGAACGCGGTTACGACGTGGTGGAGCAATCCCTGCCCCGCGAAATGCTGTACTTCGCCGACGAGGTCTTCATGACCGGTACGGCCGCGGAAGTCACCGCCGTGCGCTCGGTGGATCGCAAGCCGGTCGGCTCGGGCCACCCCGGTCCCATCACACGGCAATTGCAGCAGGACTTCTTCGGCCTGTTCGACGGCCGCACGGAGGACCGCTGGGGTTGGCTCACGCCTGTCGAGGAAGCTGCCGCCGGGAGGGCCGCCGCATGACGCCGCGCACCCTCTTCGACAAGCTGTGGGACGCCCACCAGGTCAAGGCCGAGACCGAGAGCACGCCGGGCGTGCTGTACATCGACCTGCACATGGTGCACGAGGTCACCTCGCCGCAGGCGTTCGACGAGCTTCGCGCCCGCGGACTGAAAGTGCGCCGCCCCGACCGCACGCTGGCCACGCTGGACCATTCCACGCCCACGCTGCCGCCGGACGCCGACGGCAAGCGCCCTTATTACACGCAGGAAGCCGAGGCGCAGGTTGCCCGGCTCGAAGCGAACGTCCGCGAATTCGGCATCGATCTCATGGGCTGGGACAGCCCGCAGCGCGGCATCGTGCACGTGGCGGGTCCCGAGGTAGGCGCGACGCAGCCGGGCATGACCATCGTCTGCGGCGACAGCCACACCGCCACGCACGGCGCCTTCGGTGCGCTGGCGTTCGGCATCGGCACCACCGAGGTCGGCCATGTACTGGCTACGCAGTGCCTGCTCCAGCGCAAGCCGAAGTCGTTCGCCATCCATGTCGACGGTGCACTGCAACCCGGCGTCACGGCGAAGGACCTGATCCTGCACATCATCGGCACGATCGGCATCGGTGGCGGTACCGGCCACGTGCTGGAGTACACCGGCGAGGCCATCCGCGCCATGTCGATGGAAGAGCGCATGACGGTGTGCAACATGTCCATCGAGGCCGGTGCTCGCGCAGGACTCATCGCGCCGGACGAAACCACGTTCGCGTGGCTGGCCGGGCGCGAGCGCGTGCCGAAGGGCCAGGCCTGGGAGCGCGCGGTCGCCCACTGGCGCACGCTTCCCACCGACGAGGGCGCCACATACGACCGCGAAGTCCGCATCGACGCCTCGTCGATCGAGCCGTCGGTCACCTATGGCACGCATCCCGGCATGGTGGTGCCTATCCATGCGCCGGTGCCTGCCGCCGCAGACGCCGTGGAGCAGCGCGCCCTCGACTACATGAAGGTCACCGCAGGCAAGCCGATGGCCGGCGAGGCCGTGGACGTCGTGTTCATCGGCAGCTGTACCAATGGTCGCCTGTCCGACCTGCGCGCCGCGGCCGGCATCCTGCGCGGCCGCCGCGTCGCCGGCGGCGTGCGCATGCTCGTGGTGCCCGGTTCCGAACAGGTGCGCCGCGAGGCCGAACGCGAAGGGCTGCACGAGGTTTTCCGCGCAGCGGGCGCCGAGTGGCGCGAGCCGGGTTGCTCGATGTGCATCGCCATGAACGGCGACCTCGCGCAGCCGGGCCAGCTCGTGGTCGCCACCAGCAACCGCAACTTCGAAGGCCGCCAGGGCAAGGGCGCACGCACCGTGCTGGCCAGTCCCCTCGTCGCCGCCGCCTCGGCCGTCGCCGGCCGCGTGGCCGATCCCCGCGAATACATGAACCAGGAAGCCGCCGCATGAGCACCACCAGCCGCCCGCTCGCCTACGTGCACTCCCGCACGGCGGTGCTGCGCAACGAAAACATCGACACCGACCGGATCATCCCGGCCCGTTTCCTCACCACCACCGAGCGCACGGGCCTGGGCAAGCACTGCTTCGAGGACTGGCGCTACGCCGCCGACGGCAGCGACGATCCTGCGTTTCCGCTCAACCAGCCGCAGGCGCGCGGTTGCAGCATCCTCGTGGCGGGCCGCAACTTCGGCTGCGGCTCGTCGCGCGAGCACGCGCCCTGGGCCCTGCTCGATTACGGCATTCGCGCGGTCATCTCCAGCGAGATCGCGGACATCTTCCGCGGCAACGCCCTGAAGAACGGTCTGGTCGCCATCGTGATAAGCGAAGCCGAGCATCGCTGGTTGATGGACAACCCCGGCGTGGAACTGCGCATCGACATCGCCGAAGGCACCATCCGCCTGCCCGACGGTGGCGTGGTCCGCTTCGACCTCGATGCCTTCTCACGGCATTGCCTGCTCAACGGCGTCGATCAGTTGGGCTTCCTCCTGCAGCAGCAGGCCGACATCGCGGCCTACGAACAGCGGACGGAGGAAGCGGCATGAAAGCTTCGATCGTCGTACTGCCCGGTGACGGCATCGGTCCCGAAGTGGCCTCCGCTGGCGTAGCGGTGTTGCGCGAAGTAGCGCAGCGCTTCGGCCACGATTTCGCCTTTGCCGAACACGCCATCGGTGGCGATGCCATCGATCGTTTCGGCGATCCGCTGCCGCCGGTGACGCGGGAAGCCCTGCTCGCGGCCGACGCGGTGCTGCTCGGCGCCGTGGGCGGGCCCAAATGGTCCGACCCGAACGCCCCGGTGCGCCCGGAACAGGGGCTGCTGGCGATGCGCAAGCTGCTCGGCGTGTTTGCCAACGTACGCCCGCTGAAGCTGCACCCTCGTACTGCCGCGTTGTCGCCTTTGAAGGCCGAGCGCACGAAGGGCGTGGATCTCGTGTTCATCCGCGAGCTCACCGGCGGCATCTATTTCGGTGCGAAAACCCGCAGCGACAACGATGCCACCGACGAATGCCGCTACAGCGTGGAAGAGGTGGAGCGCGTGGTCCGCCACGCCTTCGACCTGGCACGCACGCGCCGTCGCAAGGTCACCTCGGTGGACAAGGCGAACGTGCTCGAAACCTCTCGCCTGTGGCGCTCGGTCGCCACGCGCGTGGCCGCCGATTACCCGGACGTCGAACTGGAGCACCAGCTCGTCGACTCCATGGCGATGCACCTGCTCACCCGCCCGGCGGACTACGACGTGATCGTGACCGAGAACATGTTCGGCGACATCCTCACCGACGAAGCCTCGGTCCTGGCCGGTTCCCTCGGCCTGTCGCCGTCGGCATCCATCGGTGGCCCCGGCGCCGGTGTGTACGAACCCATCCACGGTTCGGCACCCGACATCGCCGGGCAGGCGCTCGCCAACCCGCTCGGCACCATCCTCTCCGCGGCGATGCTGCTGCGTCATTCGCTCGGCCTCGCCGACGAAGCGGCGGTCGTCGAAGCGGCCGTCGATCACGTGCTGGAGCACGCCAACCTCACCCGCGACCTGGGCGGCAGCGCCACCACGCATGCCGTCACGCGCGCCGTCCTCGATGCCTGTGCCGCCAAAGCGGAGGAAGCCGCATGAACGCGAAAAAGATCCCCATCCGCACGCTGCGCAGCGATGCGATCAAGACCGGACCGGACCGTGCCCCGGCACGAGCGATGCTGCGTGCTACCGGACTCGACGACGAAGCCATCGCCCGGCCGATGGTCGCCATCGTGCATAGCTGGTCGAACGTCTCGCCGTGCAACCTCAACCTGCGCGAGCTGGCGGAGGCCGCTGCCGAAGGTGTGCGCGCCGCGGGCGGCACGCCGGTGGAGTTCAACACCATCGCCGTGACCGACGGCATCGCCATGGGTACGCCGGGCATGCGGTCGTCCCTGGTGAGCCGCGAGATCATCACCGATTCCATCGAGCTCGCCGTCGACGGCCACTGCCTCGACGCGATGGTGGTGCTGTGCGGCTGCGACAAGACCATTCCGGCCGCCGCGATGGCGCTGGCCCGGCTGAACATCCCGGGTGTTGCGCTCTACGGCGGCAGCATCGCGCACGGCAGCCGCAACGGCTGCCCGATCACGGTGCAGGAGGTGTTCGAAGCCGTGGGCGCGCATGGCGCGGGCAAGATTGACGACGCCGAACTCGACGACGTGGAGCGCCACGCGTGCCCGGGTGCGGGTGCCTGCGGCGGCCAGTTCACCGCCAACACCATGGCGATGGTGCTGACCACGCTGGGCTTGACGCCGGTAGGTCTCAACGATATTCCCGCCACCGATCCGGCGAAGCGCGACGCGGCATACCGCTGCGGTGAACTGGCCATGGCCTGCCTGGAGGCCAACCGGCGTCCCCGCGACGTGATGACCCGCGCCGCCTTCGACAATGCCGCGCGCATGGTCGCGGCGACCGCCGGCTCCACCAACGCGGTGTTGCACCTCCTGGCCATCGCCAACGAAGCGCGCGTGCCTTTGTCCATAGAGGACTTCGAGCCCGCGTCCGCCCGCACGCCGGTCATTGCCGATCTGAAACCCGGCGGCCGCTTCAGCGCGGTGGAACTCACCGCTGCCGGCGGCACCGCCATCGTGGCACGCGAGTTGCGCGAAGCCGGCCTCATCGCCGACACGCAGACCGTCACGGGCCGCAGCCTGTTCGCCGAACTGGATGCCGCGCCTCCGGCAACCGGGGGACAACAGGTGGTGCGTCCCGTCGCCCACCCGTTCAAGCCGCGCGGTGGCTACAGCATCCTCTACGGCAACCTCTCGCCCGAAGGCTGCATCCTCAAGCTCGCAGGGCATGGCCGCACCAGCCATGCGGGGCCGGCGCGCGTGTTCGAGAGCGAGGAAGAGGCATTCGCCGCCGTGCAGGCCGGCCGCATCCGCGCGGGCGACGTCATGGTGATTCGCAACGAAGGGCCGGCCGGCGGTCCCGGGATGCGCGAGATGCTGGCGGTTACCGCCGCGCTGGTCGGCCGGGGCCTCGGCGACGATGTGGCACTCATTACCGACGGCCGCTTCAGCGGCGCCACGCATGGGTTCATGGTGGGACACGTCGCGCCGGAGGCGGCGCGCGGCGGCCCCATCGGCCTCCTCCGCGAAGGCGACGCGGTGTTCATCGACGCCACCACGCGCGAACTGCGCACCGACGCCGACCTGGCTTCGCGTCGTGCGGCATGGCGACCGACGGCGCCCAAGGTGACGCGCGGCGTTCTCGCCAAGTACGCCCGCCTCGTGGGTTCCGCGGCGGAAGGCGCCGTCACGCAAGCGTTCGACGACGCACCCGCCGTCGCGACGCGGACACGCCGCGAATTCGAAGACGAAGACCTCACCCAGGAGCTGATCGGCAACTGACCCCAACTGTGGGAGCCGCCATGGCGGCGAGAAGCCAACGGACGAATGTGGCCGTGAGGTCTCCTCCCTCGCCGCTATAGCGGCTCCTACATGACATCGCACATACCTTCCTAACGGAGACACCCCATGACCGATACCCAAGCCACCACCGCCCCGTTGCAGAACGCCCGCATTGCCGTGCTCGGCTACGGCAGCCAGGGCCGTGCCCACGCGCTCAACCTGAAAGATTCCGGCCTCGACGTCGTGGTCGGCCTGCGCCCGGGCGGCCCTTCGTGGCGACGCGCCTACCTCGACGGCTTCGCCGTTGCCGAGCCGGCCGATGCGGTGCGCGGCGCCGATCTCGTCGCGGTGCTCACCCCGGACATGACCCAGCCGGGCATCTACAAGGACGCCATCGAAGGCAACATGAAGCCGGGCGCCACCTTGCTGTTCGCGCATGGCTTCAACGTGCACTTCGGCCAGATCCAGCCGCGCACCGACATCGACGTGGTACTCGTGGCACCGAAGGGACCGGGTGCCCTGGTGCGTCGCGAATATGAAATCGGCCGCGGCGTGCCCTGCCTGTATGCCGTGCACCAGGACGCCACCGGCAAGGCGACCGAACGCGCCACGGCGTACGCGGCTGGCATCGGTGGCGCGCGCGCCATGCTGATCGAGACGGACTTCAAGGAAGAGACCGAAACCGATCTGTTCGGCGAGCAGGCCGTGCTCTGTGGCGGAGCCTCGGAACTGGTCATCAAGGGCTTCGAAACCCTGGTCGAAGCAGGCTACCGTCCGGAGATCGCCTATTACGAGGTGATGCACGAACTGAAGCTGATCGTCGACCTCTTCTACGAGGGCGGCATCGCGCGGATGCTCGAGTTCATTTCCGAAACCGCGCAATACGGTGACTACACTCGCGGTCCGCGGATCGTCGACGCGGACACCAAGGAACGCATGAAGGCGGTACTCAAGGAAATCCAGGACGGCACCTTCGCGCGCGAATGGACGGCCGAATACAACGCCGGCCTGCCGAACTACAAGGCATACAAGCAACGCGACCTCGAACATCCGATCGAAAAGGTGGGCGCGAAGCTGCGTGCGCGCATGCCCTGGCTCGCCGCGAACCAGCCGAAGCCCGCGCCGGAACCAGAGCCTGCAAAGGCTCCTTAACCGCCACGGAGCTTATTGTGTGGGAGCCGCTCAGCGGCGATGGGTGCTCGCGGCAAGCTTGCCCGCTGCCGCGGGATCGCCGCTGAAGCGGCTCCCACATAAAGCAACCGACGTCAAAGCCTTCCAGGCAAGGCAACTTCCTCAGCGCTTGAAGGGAATATAAACATCGTGAACGCCCAACTGGACACCGTCGGCGACATTAGCCCCACGTCGCCCCATCCCCTGGCCGGCCAGTCCCTGACCGGCGCCGACATCGTCGTGCAGGTGCTCGCCGACGAAGGCCTTGATGTCCTCTTCGGTTACTCCGGCGGTGCCATCCTTCCTGTGTATGACGCCGTCTTCCGCTACAACGGCGCGCATACGCGCGACGATGGCAGCGAGCCGATGCCGTTGATCGTTCCCGCCAACGAGCAGGGCGCCTGCTTCATGGCGGCAGGTTATGCGCGCGCGTCCGGACGTGTGGGCGTGGCGTTGGTTACCTCCGGTCCCGGTGCCACGAACGCGGTCACGCCCGTGAGGGATTCCATGGCCGATTCCATCCCGCTGGTGGTCATCTGCGGCCAGGTGCCCACCGCCGCAATCGGCACCGACGCATTCCAGGAAGCCCCGATCAGCACGATCATGGGCTCGTGCGCCAAGCATGTGTTCCTCGTCACCGATCCTTCCTCGCTGGAGGCCACCTTGCGCACGGCGTTTCACATCGCCCGCAGCGGTCGCCCCGGCCCGGTTGTCATCGACATTCCCAAGGACGTGCAGAACGCGGTGTCGATCTTCCACGGCAGCCACGAACTGCCCGTGCGCGGCTACCGTTCGCGCCTGCATGCCGTCGAATCGGCGACCATCCCCGACGACGAGTGCGCGCGGCTCTTCGATCTCCTGGGCCAGGCGAAGCGCCCCCTGATCTATGCCGGCGGCGGCGTCGTTTCCTCCGGCGCGGCCGAGGCCCTGCGCGACTTCGCACACGAGTTTGGCGTTCCGGTGGTGACCACCCTGATGGGGATCGGCGGCTTCGATACTACGGACCCGCTCGCGCTGAACATGCTCGGCATGCACGGCGCAGCGTATGCCAACTACGCCATGGACGACTGCGATTTCGTGCTCGCCCTGGGCGCCCGCTTCGATGACAGGGTGGTGGGCGTTCCGGACAAGTTCGCGCCACGTGCCCGTGCCATCGCGCAGATCGACATTGATCCGGCGGAAATCGGAAAGGTGAAGGCCGTGGACTGGCACCATGTGGGTACGCTGGACCAGTCGCTCGATCGTCTGACCACGTATGGACGAACGAAGGGTATCCGCGGCGATTACGCGGCGTGGCATGCGCATGTCGCCGCCCTGAAATCCCATCACGCGATGGATTTCTGCCGTGACGGCACGAGCATCCAGCCGTGCGCGGTTATCGAGGCCATCAACCGTATCACCGACGGCCGGGCCGTGATCAGCACGGGCGTCGGACAGCACCAGATGTGGGCCGCGCAATACTTCGACTTCCGCGAGCCGCGCCTCTGGCTCACTTCCGGATCCATGGGCACGATGGGCTTCGGCTTGCCGGCCGCGATCGGCGCGCAGTTCGCACGTCCCGACCGCATCGTCATCGACGTGGACGGCGACGCCAGCATCCGCATGAATATCGGCGAGCTGGAAACTGTCACCACCTACAATCTGCCGGTGAAGGTGGTGGTGCTGAACAACAGTGGCGACGGCATGGTGCGCCAGTGGCAGAAACTATTCTTCAAGGGGCGTTTCTCCGCATCGGACAAGAGCCTGCACAAGAAGGACTTCGTGCGCGCCGCCGAGGCGGACGGCTTTCCCTGGGCGCGTCGCCTCGACAACCCTGCCGATATCGACAGCGTCGTCGCCGATTTCCTGGCCTTCGAGGGCCCGGCCTTCCTGGAAGTGGTGATCGACCCCGACGCCGGCGTGTATCCGATGGTGGGCCCCGGCGCCAGCTACGCGGAAATGATCACCGGCGACTGGATACCCAGCCGCGAGCGCCCCGTGGCCCGGGCCGCCGCCGAACCAACGGGAATGTTCTGACGATGCGCCACCTGATCTCCATGCTGTTGCAGAACGAAGCCGGCGCGCTGGCCCGCGTCGCCGGCTTGTTCGCCTCGCGCGGTTACAACATCGAATCGCTGCTTGTCGCGCCTACGCGGGATGCCGACGTTTCGAGGCTCACCCTGGTGGTCGACGTGGACGAGGCTGCCGTCGAGCAGATCGTGAAGCAGTCCGCAAAGCTCGTCGACGTGATCGAGATCGCGGACCTCGGTGGCAGCGACGCAACGGCGCAAGCGTCCCTCGCTGCCTTCCAGGCGGCGCTGCGGCACGCGGACGACATCGTGGAACGCGTGCGGGGCGACGCGGCTTACCAGACCTTGTAGACCTGCCCGGTCTGGCGACCCTCGACCGACCGGGAAAACGCCAGCGCCGCGCGCGCCGCCGGTACCGGTTCGAAGCCGCGGAAGAACGGTCCGTAGCTTCCCATCGACTCCGCGAGAACATTCGGGCTTACAGCATTGATGCGGATGCCACGAGGCAGTTCGATGGCAGCCGCGCGCACGAAGGCCTCGACGGCACCGTTCACCAGGCTCGCACATGCCCCGGCGACGATAGGCTGCTCCGTGAGGATGCCAGTGATGAGGGTGAAGGAACCTCCGTCGCGCAGGCGTGGCGTACCCGCTTGCACCAGCCGGACCTGGCCCATGAGCTTGTCCTGCACGCCCGCCATGTACTTCGCTTCATCGAGGTCCGCCAGCGGTGCGAACGGGACCTTGCCTGCGGTGCACACCACGGCGTCGAGATCGCCCACGTCGCGGAACATCGTCTCGACGCTTCCGGCATCGCGCAGGTCCACGCGCACGTCGCCATGCGAACGTCCCGCGCGGACGATGTCGTGACGTGCACCGAGCTCCTCGGCCACGGCCTGGCCCAGCGTGCCGCCGGCACCGATGATCAGGATCTTCATGATCGCTTCCTTTGGTTTGCAGCCGGCAAGGATACGCCGCAGGGCACGAACGGGCGATGCGGCGTTTTCGGCTCACCCTGGCTTTACGGCGCGTACCCGGCTGCTTCACCTTGCCGTGCCTAGGTTGGACTCCACCCCGCAAGACCACGGAGCCCCCCATGCCGTATACACCGACCAATCCGCAGCCGCCGATCGCCGAACCCGGCAAGAATCGCCCCGAGGGCGAAATTCGCCAGCCCGGACACTACAAACCCGAGCGCGATGCCGACCCGGAGCCGCCGGTGGACGACGATCCGATCGAACCGCTGGAGCGCTGAACGCAAGGCGGGGCGACGTCGTCGCCCCGCATCGTCGTCCGTGCCGCGACCGCTGGGCTAGACTTCGCGGATGAGCCCCACGCCCCGCAAATCGCCCACCCGTCGCAAGAACCCCTCGACAAACCGCAAGCCCTCGGTAGCAGCGCCCGCACGTCCCGCCGATGCGTCGACCACTGCCGAGCGCGTGCTGGCCTTTCTGCTGCGCGGCCTGCCGGCGTCACGCCGCGAAAAGATCCATGCCTACCTCGTGCTCACTCGCATGGATCGTCCCATTGGGGCCCTGCTCCTCCTGTGGCCAACCTGGTGGGCCCTATGGCTGGCAGCGAAGGACTTTCCGCCCATCGGGCCCCTGGTGATCTTCACCCTCGGCGTGTTCGCCATGCGTTCCGCCGGATGCGCCATCAACGACTACGCCGACCGCAAGCTCGACCCCCAGGTGAGCCGCACGGCGGGACGACCGATCGCCAGCGGCAGGGTCAGTCCCCGCGAGGCGCTCTACGTCTTCGCGGCCCTGCTCGCGTTCTCCTTCGTGCTCGTGCTCTTCACCAATCGCCTCACCATCCTGCTGTCGTTCGCGGGCGCGGCCCTTGCGGCCCTCTATCCCTTCAGCAAGCGCTACACGAACTTGCCGCAGGTCGTGCTGGGTGCGGCGTTCGGATGGTCGATCCCGATGGCTTTCGCAGCGGTCACCGATACGGTGCCCCCGCTGGCATGGTTGCTGTTCATCGGCAATATCCTCTGGTCGGTGATCTACGACACCGAATACGCCATGGTCGACCGCGAGGAAGACATCAAGGCGGGCGCGAAATCCACGGCCATCCTGTTCGCCGACGCCGATCTGGTCATCGTGGGGGTGCTCATGGGCACCTTTCTGCTCACCATGCTGCTTGTGGGTACGCGTGCCGCACTGGCGTGGCCGTACTGGATCGCGCTGGCGGCGACCACCGGCCTCTTCGCCTACCAGCAGTGGATCATGCGCGACCGTGAGCGCGCCGCCTGCCTTGCCGCCTTCCGTCACAACAACTGGGTGGGTCTCGCCCTCTGGCTCGGCATCGTGCTCGCTCTCGCCTTGTGACAGTCGTCACGGCGTGAGCGGCCGATGACCATTTGCCTCGATTGAAATAGGGCCGTCATGAAAGTTCAGCGTTCCCGTCATCGCTAACGAATAAGTTCCTGCGGGTCGCGGACCCACGGAGTGGCCGCGGGCCGCCGCAAGCTTGCGTGGTCCGAGGGGAGGGTTCGCGCAGCCCTTTCCCCGGAAGACCATCGACATGCGTGACACCCTGCTCAGCCGCGCCGTGCGCGCGGCCCTCCTCGGCGCGTTCCTCGTTCCCGCCGCGGCCTATGCCCAGGACAGCAACCCCGAAAAGAAGACCACCGACCTCGACAATGTCGTCGTCACCGCGCGCTCGGGCGTGGAGACACGCACCAAGGCGGAAACGAGTTACTCCATCACCACCATCGACGAGGACCGCCTGCGCATGCAGGCGCCCACCAGCGTCACCGAGGCGGTGAAGTCGGTGCCCGGTTTCTGGGTGGAGTCGTCCGGCGGCGAGGCATCGGGCAACATCCGCGCGCGCGGCATTCCGGTGGACGGCTACGGCTCGGTCACCCTGCTCGAAGACGGCATTCCGGTACAGCACGACCCCGCGCTCGGCTATCTCAATGCCGACCAGGCGTTCCGACTCGACGAAACGATCGAGCGCGTCGAGGTCGTCCGCGGCGGCCCCTCGTCGGTGTTCTATTCCAACGCGCCTGCCGGTGCCATCAACTTCATTCCCCGCAAGGTTGGCGACACGCCCGAAGGCCTGGTGAAGTACACGGTGGGCAATTATTCGCTGAATCGCCTGGACTTCTGGTACGGCACGCCCGTGGGTGGCGGCTGGAAGCTCGGCGTGGGCGGCTTCTGGCGGGTGGACGACGGCGTGCGGCGCCCGCAGTACCACGCGGACGACGGCGGCCAGCTGCGTGCCACCCTGTCCAGGGAGCTCGAGCACGGCGACATCAGTTTCGACGTCAAGCACATGGACGACAAGGTGGCGCTCTACCTCGGCATTCCGATGCGCACCAATGCCAACGGCGACATCCGCGCGGTGCCGGGCTTCAACGGCAACTACGGCACGCTTGCGGGCCCGGAAACGAAACACCTCCTCATGCGGGAGGGCAACGGAGGCCTGTACGACTTCGACAATACCGAAGGCACGCACGTCAAGCGCACGCAAGTGTCGTTCAAGTTCGACCATGACCTCGGCGACGACTGGAAGCTGGCCGAATCCATGCGGTACAGCACCACCGACACGCAGCGCAACGGTGTGTTCCCGAACGCATTGCAAAGCGCCAGTTCGTTCCTTGCCCAGGATGCCAAGCGCCTGTCTGCCATCCCGGGCGCCACGGCGCTCCAGTTCCGGTATGTGGACAACCCGTCGCAGGTATTCAACGTGGCCAACCAGAACGGCAACGGCCTTGTGGTGACCGAGGGACTGCGCGGCGTGACGTTGCCGGTGGACGAGTTCATCAACGACACACGCGTGCTGCGCAAGTTCGAGTTCGGCGAGCAGAGCCACGACGTCACGTTCGGCTACTACCACGCGAACTTCCAGCAGGATTTCGACCGCTACTCGTCCACCGTGCTGACCGATGCCACGAACAATGCCCGCCTGCTCGACCTCGTGGGCGTGGATGCCAACGGCAATGTCCTTGGTTCGCTGACCGACCACGGCTTCTACCGTTACGGCTACGAATGGGAACACGCGAGCGGCAAGTCGAATACCAACGCCTTCTATGCATCCGACGAATGGCAGGTGACGCCGGAGCTGCGCATCGATGGCGGCCTTCGCTACGAAAAGGTGAACGTGAAGGGCTTCACCGAAGGCAAGCAGACGGTGAACCTCGGCGGCTCACCCGCGGCGGCAACGGTGCTCACGGGTAACGGTGTAATGACGCACTACGACCAGTCGTTCGACAAGACCGGCTGGACCCTCGGCGCGAACTGGCAGTTCTCGCCGCGCCAGGGATTGTTCGCGCGCTGGACCTCGGCGTTCCGCCTGCCAAACCTCAGCACCTACATCACGAACCCGACGGCCACGCCGCTGCTGCAAACCATGGACCTGGCCGAGACGGGCTGGAAATACAGCGACCGCTTCGTTGATCTGTACGCGACCGCGTTCTACACGAAGTACGACAACGTCAGCTTCACCAACAACGTCTTCGACCGCAACGGCAACACGTCCACGCCGCAGACGGGCTACGCCACCACCAAGACCTATGGTCTGGAACTCGAGGGCACGTTCTATCCCAGCAAGTGGTTCGACGTGCAGTTCAACGCCACCCTGCAGGACCCGAAGTACAAGGGCCTGAGCTACACCGATGTGGTCGCGAATGCACCGGTGCTTCGTGACTACGACGACAACCAGCTGATCCGTGTGCCCAAGGTCAGCTATCGCATCGTGCCGGGCGTGAACCTGCTCGAAGGCCGCCTGCGCGTGCAGGTGTCGTATGAGCATGAAGGCAAGCGCTATGTCGACACGGCGAACTCAGTGGTGCTGCCGTCGTACCACGTGGTCGGCGCCAGCGCCCGCTACGACGCCACCCAGCAACTGTCGCTGTTCCTTTACGCCGACAACATCACGAACTCGCTCGGTCTCACCGAGGGCAACCCCCGAGCCGGCGAGCTGGCGAGCTCGGATGCGGGAGCCAATACCTTTATCGCCCGGCCGCTGCTCGGCCGCTCGTTCCGTCTCGCCGCGATGTACCGTTTCTGATGCGCGCCCTACTCGGTTTCGCACTCGCGTGTCTGACCGCCGTGGCCGCTGCGGCGGAGCGTGCGCCGGACCTGGTCCTTCGTGGCGAACTCAGCGGTGCCGACCAGCACACATACCGGGAGGTTCCGTTCGACGTGCCAGCGGGTACGTCGCGGATCACGGTGGATGTCGATTACACCGGACGCGAAGACAAGACGGTGATGGACCTCGGCCTGCTCGGCCCCGGGCCGTTCGAGGCCCAGGACGGCTTCCGCGGCTGGAGTGGCGGCAGCAAGCACCGCTTCACCGTGTCGGCCACGGATGCCACGGCTTCTTTCCTGCCGGGGGCCATCCAGCCGGGCCGGTGGCGTCTTCTCTTCGGCATACCGAACATTCGCGCCGCCTCGCACGCCACTTATACGGCCAAGGTGTGGTTCTCGCACGAGGATGAGGGCTTCGGGCCGGAGCATGGGCTGACCGCACCGTTGGCGACGGAAGATCGCTGGTATCGCGGCGACCTGCACATGCATTCGGCGCATAGCGACGGCGGTTGCCTCAATCTGTCCAGGACCGCGAAGGTGCCGTGCCCGCTGTTCTTCACCGTGGCCTCGGCGGCGAAGCGCGGGCTGGACTTCATCGCCCCGTCCGACCACAACACCATGTCGCAGGTGTCGGAGTTGCGCGAGTTGCAACCGTACTTTGACACGATGCTGTTGATTACCGCCCGCGAGATCACCACGTTCGAAGGCCATGCCAACCTGTTCGGCGTGTCCCGCACCGTGGATTTCCGCGTGGGAAGCAAGGCGGTACCGGACTGGAACGCGTTGCTTGCCGATGTCGCCCGCGCGCACGGCGTCATTTCGATCAATCATCCCAACCGTCCCAATGACGAAACCTGCATGGGTTGCGGGTTCACGCCGAAGAGCCCTGTGGACATGCGCGGGTTCCAGGCGATCGAGGCGGTCAATGGCACGGACACCGAGCGTCCCGAAACCGGCATTCCCTTCTGGGAAAAGCAGTTGAACGCCGGCCTGCGCGTCACGGCCATCGGCGGCAGCGACAGCCACATCGGCACGGACGATCCGCGCGACGCCCTCGCCGGGACCATCGGCACGCCCACCACGGTGGTGCATGCGCGGGAGCTTTCCATGGAGGGCATCCTCGACGGCATCCGCGCGGGACATGTCTTCGTGGACGTGGAGGGAACACACGACCGCTCGCTCGATGTCCTCGCGAGCACGGGCGCAGCCAGAGCGGGCATGGGCGATGCACTCCAGGTGGCGAATGGCGCCACGATGCATGTCGTCGCGCGCACGGCCGCGGTGGAGGGACGGCATGTCGTCGTCACCGTGGATGGCAAGCCACTGGCTTCCGCGGAGAAGCCGATTCCGGCCAATGGCGAGGTTTCGTTCGACTGGACCGGCGACGGCAAACGTCATTGGCTGCGCGTAGACGTGCGCTCGCCGCAGGGCAAGCTTCTGATCCTGGGTAATCCTGTCTACGTGAATCACTGAGGCGCAAGTCGCTGGATTCCCGCCTTCGCGGGAACGACGGTAGGTCAGGCTTCGGCACCGGCACCCTCACCCACGTCGCCCCTGCGAAGGCAGGGGCCCAGCGACTTTCGACACGCCCCGTTGCCCCGGCGAGGGCGTTCGCGCCAGCGCCCACACATCGACGCGTGCGACCCCCGCGGCAAGAAGCACCCGCGCGCATTCCGCCAGCGTCGCGCCGGTCGTCATCACGTCGTCGACAATGGCCACGTGCTTCTGCACGGGTACGCGCTTCACCGCAAAAGCCGCACGGACGTTCGTCGCACGCGCGGCCGCGTCCAGTTCGGTCTGCGCCCCGGTGGCGCGCGCACGGCCGAGCACGTCGTGTGCCAGCGGCAGTCCCAGGTGCCTCGCCAGCGACCGGGCCAGCTCCTGTGCCTGGTTGTATCCGCGCTGGCGCAACCGGCTCACATGCAGCGGCACCGGCACGAGCAACCCGGGCATGACGGGCGGCACGCCCGAAGACAACCAGCAGGTGGCCAGCACACGCCCCGCGGCGAGGCTTCCGGAAAACTTGAAGCGGCTTTCGAGAGCGTCCAGCGGCCACGCATAGACAAAGGGAACCCACACATCGTGCCATGGCGGCGGCTTCGTCTGGCACTGCCCGCACAGGGGCGTAGTGGCTGGCAAGGGGAGCGCACAGCGACTGCAACTCACGACATTGGTTACCAGGGATCGACGACAGCCGTCGCACAACTCACGGCTACCGCTGCCGGGCCCCTCACAGACGATGCAGCGCGGCGGCAGGACGAAACGCCCTGCCGCCGCCAGCCAGGCCTTGAACGGGGACACACGTACGAGTCGGCGGGGCTCCCCCACGGCAGGCAGGTTGCCAATGCTGCGGCGTCCATCGCTCATGGGAAACCCTCCTTCGGAAACACCTCCGTACCCATCCTGGTACGCCTATGGCAACGAAGCGACAGGACGCTCAACCGCTGCTGCCGCCGCGTAGCCGTTTCGGCCACCAGCCTTCGCACGATACAGCGCGTCATCGGCACGTCGCACCAGGCCTTCCGCGTCGAGTTCACTGGAGGTAGCGATGCCAATGCTCACCGTCACGCGCTGATCGATGCCGAGATCGAACGCCAGCGCGGCTTCGTACACCGATCGGTTCATGCGACGCGCAACGACTTGTGCTCCATCCTCCGCCGTATTGGGCAGAAGCACCACGAATTCTTCGCCGCCGTAGCGTGCGATGAAGTCAGCGGGGCGACGAAGGGTACCCGCGAGAAGGCGGGCCACCGCTTTCAACGCCGCGTCCCCGTCAAGATGGCCACGACTGTCATTGAATATCTTGAACCTGTCAACGTCGATCATGAGTGCACTGACCGGCTTATGCTCGCGCATGGACTCGCGAAGCCGCTCCCGCAAGGCGCTCTCGAAGGCACGGCGATTCGGAATGCCCGTCAATTCATCCAGGAGAGACACGCGCTCTACCGCGGCAAGTGCCTCCGCGAGACGGTCGCGCGTAGCCGCGAACCAGAATTGGGTCTGCACCACGCGAATCACGTAAGTCAGCATGGCCAGTGCCAGCACGATTTGCCCGAGCACACCCTGCGACCCGCGAACCCCAACGCTCAGCGCAAATATCGCGGCAAGCAGTATGCCCGGAGCGAAGCTGGCTGCGAGACGTCGAGCCCAGATGCGATCGGCCAGTTCGAACGTGCCCGGGTTTCGATTGCCATGAAGAAGGCAGATCAGAAACATGAAGACCAAGGTCGGTAGCGCATCGGCAATGGCTCCAACGATCACCGATCCGGTCAGTTGCTCGACGTGATTGTGCAAGGCAGAAGCCAATGCATAGGCCCCCAGAAAGATCGTCACCGTACGGAACGACCGGTACTCACGCTCGTCCGTGGCCGCCAGCAAGCGAACCAGGAATGCCATGAACAGGAGCACGTTTTCCGCGTCGAAGGCGAGTGCGACCCACGGCTCGTATTGGCTCCTCAGGAATCCGCGGTCGTCCTGCAGGTCTCGCACGCCCAGATAGCAAAGGATCACGAGCAGGATGAGAAGCGCGCCGTCCACCAGACGACGTGACGTCGTCGTGGGTTCGTCGCGCGTCGCAACCGCGGCATAAAGCAGCGGCAGCCCATAGCTGACGAAATAGACATAGGTCGATATCAGGTTCTGTTCGGCATCGGAGTTGGCAATCGCATTCCCCATGCCGATCACCCATAAACCGAGCCCCAGGGCGAGACAGAAAACGGTGCGTCGATCGAAGGCGGACGTGCGCGAATAACCGAGGGCCGTCGCGCTCGCCATGAGCGCAGCCAAAAGCATGAGGTAATACGCCAATTCGGGCATTTGACGCCCGACGACCCAGGGCAAGCCGAATTGGACAATGGGAGGCACGAGCAGCAGCGCTCCGTAACCCACGTAGCGACGCGTTCCAAGACCGGATTCCATAGACGCCCCCGCCCCTTTCACTTGAGCCATCCTGCCACGGTCGACCGTGGCTGGACCGTCGTCGTCAGCCATGCTTGAACGGGGACGCATCCATGCGCCAGGAATGGGCCTCAGTCGCGCCGATACATGGCCGCGTCGACGATCGACCAGAGATGGATGATCCAGCCGAGCCAGATCACCCACAGCACCGCGGCGAGCACAAACATGATCAACGCCTTGAACACCCGCCCCTGCACCAACTGCCCCAGGCCGGGGATGAAGAAACTGCAGATCGCGGCAAGCACGTTGCCGGTGCTGCCTTGTCCGTCGCTCATGCGTGCACCTCCTCGGGATATCGCGCCTCCATCCTACGGCACGCGATGGCCCCGCACTGTAAACCTGAAGATCATCGTTAAGGTTGACAGTACGACAACGGGTTTTCACACTCGCGGCTTCGCCACGGGATAACCGCCATGACCGCAGCCCTTCGCCACGACTGGTCCAGAGAGGAAGTCGAGCGCCTTTTCGCCTTACCGTTCAACGACCTGCTGTTCCAGGCCCAGACCATCCACCGGCAGTACCACGACCCCAATGCCGTGCAGGTCTCGACCCTGCTCTCGATCAAGACCGGTGGGTGTCCCGAGGATTGTGCCTACTGTCCGCAGGCCGCCCGCTACGCCACCGGGGTGAAGGCCGAGAAGTTGATGAGCGTGGAGGCCGTGCTCGCCAAGGCACAGGCCGCCAAGGATGCGGGGGCAAGCCGTTTCTGCATGGGTGCCGCATGGCGTTCGCCGAAGGACCGCGACGTGGCGAAGGTGGCCAAAATCGTCAGTGCGGTGAAGTCGCTGGGACTGCAGACGTGCGCCACGCTGGGTATGCTCACCCAGCCGCAGGCCGACACGCTCAAGGCGGCCGGGCTGGACTTCTACAACCACAATCTGGACACGTCGCCCGACTTCTACGGCGAGATCATCCACACGCGCGAATACCAGGACCGTCTCGACACGCTGGAACACGTGCGCGAGGCCGGCCTGAGAACCTGCTGCGGCGGCATCGTCGGCATGGGCGAGTCGCGTGCCCAGCGCGCCGGGCTGCTCGCCACGCTGGCCAACCTGCCGGAACATCCGGAATCGGTGCCCATCAACCGTCTGGTGCAGGTGGCGGGAACGCCGCTGGCCGGCACCGAGGCCCTCGATCCTTTTGAGTTCGTGCGCAGCATCGCCGTGGCGCGCATTCTGATGCCCGCATCGGTGGTGCGCCTGTCGGCCGGACGCGAGACGATGGACGATGCCTTGCAGGCGCTGTGTTTCGCTGCCGGCGCCAATTCCATCTTCTACGGTGAAAAGCTGCTGACGACCGGCAACCCCGACGTGGAGCACGACCGCCGCCTCTTCGAGCGGCTCGGTCTGAAGCCGATGGACGTGGAGGTCGAGCCCGGCACGGTGCACGCCGATATCGTGGAACCGGCCGAGGCGTGAACCGGCCGGATCTCCTCGCCCGCCTGGAAAGCGCACGCGCTGCGCGGGAACAGGCGGGACTGCTCCGGCGCGCGCGCGTCTGCGACGCCCTTGGCGCACGGCGCATCGTGCGCGGCCGCGCGCTGGTGGACTTCTGCGGCAACGACTACCTCGGCCTCGCGGGACACCGTGACCTTGTCGCGGCGCTTTCGCGCACGGCGGCCGCGGAAGGCGTCGGCACGGGTGCGGCACACCTGGTGTCGGGCCACCGCGGCGAGCACGCGGCGCTGGAGGAGGAACTGGCCGAATGGACGGGGCGCGAGCGCGCGTTGCTGTTTTCCACCGGCGTCATGGCGAACCTGGGCGCGATGCAGGCGCTGCTCGGTGCGGGCGCGATGCCGGTGCCGGGGCGCGCTTCGACCCTGTGCGTGCAGGACCGACTGAATCACGCAAGCCTGATCGACGGCGCGCAACTGGCGGGCGCCGAACTGCGGCGTTACCCCCACGCCGACGCGGAAGGCGCGGCCCGGCAGCTCGACGCGCGCCCGGAACTTCCCGCCGTGGTCGCCACCGACGGCGTGTTCAGCATGGACGGCGATGTCGCGCCGCTCCCGGCCCTGGCCGCGGTGTGCCGCGCGCGCGGCGCACTTCTCTACGTGGACGACGCGCACGGCCTGGGCGTGCTGGGCGTGCAGGGCGCGGGATCCGTGAGTGCCGCCGGGCTGAGCACGGGCGACGTGCCCGTTCTGATGGGCACCCTGGGCAAGGCGCTCGGCTGCGCGGGCGCGTTCCTCGCCGGCGACGCCGCCGTGATCGAGGGCATCGCCCAGTTCGCGCGCACTTACGTGTACACCACGGCGATGCCCGCGGCGCTGGCGGCAGCCACGCGGGCCGCCCTGCGCCTGGTCCGCTTCGATCGCGAGGGGCGGCGGGAGAAACTGGCGGCCAATATCGCCCGCTTCCGCACCGGAGCGGCCCACCTGGGGCTGCCGCTCATGCCTTCCGCCACGCCGATCCAGCCGATGCCCATGGGCACGGCCGCCGCGGCCGTCGCCGCAGCCGCAGCGCTGGAAGACGCCGGGTTCCTGGTGGTGGCCATCCGGCCGCCCACGGTTCCCCAGGGCAGCGCCCGCCTGCGCATCACGCTCTCGGCGCAGCACACGCCGGACCGGATCGACGCCCTGCTGGATGCCCTGGCGCGCCTGCCCCGTCCTGTGGAAAGCGCGGTCGTATAATGGACGGTCGCACTACCCGAGCCAGCCCATGACGATCCTCAATATCTCCGCCTACAAGTTCGTCGGGCTCGACGACCTCGAAAGCCTGCGGGCGCGGATCGTCGAGCGCTGCGAGGCGTTGGCCTTGAAAGGCACGGTGCTGCTCGCCCCGGAAGGCATCAACCTGTTCCTCGCGGCACCGCGCGGTGCGGTGGAGGCCTTCCTCGTCTGGCTGCGCGAGGATCCTCGTTTCGCCGACATCGTGCCCAAGGAAAGCCTTTCGGACGAGGCGCCGTTCGCACGCATGCGCGTACGCCTGAAGAAGGAAATCATCACGATGCGGGCGCCGGCCATACGGCCCGCCGAAGGCCGCGCGCCGCACGTGCTGCCCACCGATCTGCGGCGTTGGCTAGACCAGGGCCACGACGACGCCGGCCGGCCCGTGGTGCTGCTCGACACGCGCAACGACTACGAAGTGGCCGCGGGCACGTTCGAGAACACGGTGGCCTACGGGCTTTCCAGCTTCACCGGCTTTCCCGCCGCCGTGGCCGCCGATCGCGAGCGCTTCGAAGGCAAGACGGTGGTCTCGTTCTGCACCGGGGGCATCCGCTGCGAGAAGGCCGCGATCCACATGCGCGAGATCGGCATCGACAACGTGTTCCAGCTCGAAGGCGGCATCCTCAAGTATTTCGAGGAAGTGGGCGGCGCGCATTGGCGTGGCGACTGCTTCGTATTCGACGGGCGGGGCGCGCTCGATCCCACCCTCGCGCCGAGCGACGTGGCATGAGCGGGCTGCACATCGAAACGCACGGCAGCGGTCCGGTGCCGCTGGTGATGATCCATGGCTGGGCCATGCACGGCGGCATCCTCGCTCCCCTCGTCGAAGCACTGGCGGACCGCTGCACGATGTACGTCGTGGATCTGCCCGGCCACGGCTATTCCTGCCAGTCCTCCATTCCGCTCGAACCGCAGGCGTGTGCGCGCGCCATCGCCGATGCGACCCCTCCGGCCGTCTGGCTTGGCTGGTCGCTGGGCGGTCTTGTCGCGATGACGGCCGCGCTCGACGTGCCGGACGCCGTGCGCGCTGTCGTACCGGTCTGCGCCACGCCGCGTTTCATACGTGGCGACGACTGGCCGTACGGCAACGACGCGACCATGGTGCGCCAGCTGGCCGCGGACCTGGAGGCGGACTACAAGGCCACGGTGGAACGCTTCATCGCGCTCGAGGCCATGGGCAGCGCGGACCCTCGCGCCGAGGCCCGACGCCTGAAGGAGGAAGCCTTCGCGCGCGGCGAACCCGATCCCCGCGTGCTCATGGAAGGCCTTCGCCTCCTAGAGAGCGCCGATCTGCGTTCGCGCCTTCCCGACATCGATCGGCCTAGTCTCTGGGTGGCCGGCCGACGCGATCGCATCGTGCATCCAGAGGCGATGCGCTGGTCCGCCGAGGCCGCCGACGGGCACTTCGAGGAAATCGCGCACGCCGGGCACGCCCCCTTCATCGGACACGCCGCCGTCGTGGCGGACGTCCTGCACCGGTTCATCGACACACGATCATGAGCGACTTCCATTTCGACCGACGCCAGGTTCGCCGCAACTTCGGTCGCGCCGCCGGCACCTACGAAAAGCACGACGCGCTCCAGCGCGAGGTGCAATCGACGCTTGTCGAACGGCTCGACATCTACGAACAGGAGCCGCAGGTCGTACTCGATGTCGGCGCCGGCACGGGCCGCGGCAGCGCCGCGCTGAAGAAGCGCTACCCCAAGGCGCAGGTGATCGCCATGGATCTCGCGCTGCCGATGCTGCGGCAAGCGAAACATCACGCCGGCTGGTTGAAGCCCTTCGGGCGCGTCGCTGCCGATGCCTACACGCTGCCCGTGCCGGATCACAGTGTGGACCTGCTCTTCTCGAACCTCTGTTTCCAGTGGTGCGAAGATCTTCCTCGTCTGTTCGCCGAATGCGCTCGCGTGCTCAAGCCCGGCGGACTGCTCACGTTCTCCACGTTCGGACCGGACACACTGAAAGAACTGCGCGCCGCATGGGCCGAAGCGGACCAGCAGGCGCACGTGGCCCGATTCCTCGACATGCACGACGTGGGCGACGCGATGCTGGCGCAGGGATTGAAAGATCCCGTGCTGTTCGCGGAGCGCTACACCCTCACGTACCCGACACCTCGCGCATTGCTCGACGAGTTGAAGGGGCTGGGCGCGAACAACGCGGATGCCGACCGCCCGCGCGGGCTCACCGGCAAAACGCATTACCGCCGCATGATCGATGCATATGAGGCCATGCGCAGCGACGGCGTCATTCCATCGACGTGGGAAGTTGTCACGGCCCACGCCTGGGGCCCGCCCGCCGGCCAGTCGCGCCGCGAAGGCAGTGGCGAGATAGCCAGTTTTCCGATCGAGAACCTGCGCGGTTCGCGGCGGAAGACGCCGTTCTAGCGCTAACTACAACAAGGCCGCCAGCGCATGCGCATCGCGCGGCGCCTTCACTTTCATGTCGTTGTCGAAATAGACGTAGACATCGCGCGACGTCCGCTTGGGCGGCGCGGACCGAGAGATGCGAGGATCCTTCGCGGGCTGCGCGCCACGGCGCCAGGCGCGGATGCGCCGCGCCCAATCGTGCAATGCATCGTCGCTGTAACCGCTGGCGTAGAGCTTCTTGTCGCCGTGCAGGCGCACGTAGACGAAGGGCGCGGTGACGTCGAAGTAACGGGGAAACTTGCCGGCCGTGTCGGCCACCACGAACGCCACGCCGTACTTGCGCAGCAGTGTGACGAAAGCCGGATCCACGAAGCTTTCGTGGCGGATCTCCACCGCATGGCGAAGCCGGTGGCTACGCCCCACGTCGAGGTACGCCTTCCGTTTCAAGTGGGTGTCGTGCCTCCGCCCCAGGGCGGCCGCCGCCATCGTCGTGCGCGGAAGCATGGCGAGGAACGCCTCGAACACCTGTGGGTCGAAACGAAAGTTCGGCGGGAATTGCCAAAGCATGGGGCCGAGTTTCTCGCGCAGCGCCAGCACGCCTGAAGCGAAAAAGTTCGCCATCGGTTTCTCGATGTCGCGCAGGCGCTTGTTGTGCGTGATGAAGCGCGGCCCCTTCACCGCGAAGACAAAGCCACGCGGCGTGTCCTCGTACCATGAAAGATAGCTCTCCGGCCGTTGCAACGAGTAGAACGAGCCGTTGAGCTCGATCGTCGGGAACTCGCGCGACGCAAAGGACAGCTCGTCTTTCTGGACGAGATCCCTGGGATAGAAGACGCCACGCCAGGGGCTGTAGCGCCAGCCGGATATGCCGATCCGTGTCGTTGCCATGGGCCCATGGCAACGCGTTGGCGGTGCAGCCGCGGTGAACGTGGCGTCAGCGGCGACGAAAGCATTCGCACGCGTGGTCGTCGACCAGCCCGGCGGACTGCATCATGGCGTAGCAGATGGCGGTACCGGCGAAACGAAAGCCCCGTTTGCGCAGGACCGCGCTCAAGCGATCGGACGCCTCGTCGAACATGGGCATGGGGTCGCTGTCGTGGCGGGTGTTCACCTTTGGCACGCCGCCGACGAACGACCATAGGAACGCAGAGAAGGAGCCCTCCTCCGCGACGATACGAGCGACGAGCCGGGCATTGGTCCGTATGGCCTCGATCTTCAGCCGGTTACGAATGACGGCACGATCGGCCAGCACCGTCGCCATCTCGGCGTCGCTCATGGCCGCGACGGCGGCGATATCGAAGCCATGAAACGCGCGGCGAAACGCGTCGCGCTTGGTAAGGACGATGCGCCAGGCCAAACCGGCCTGCACGCCTCTCAATGCCAGCGTCTCGAAGAGGAGACGATCGTCGTGAACGGGCACACCCCACTCGGTGTCGTGATAGACGCGTTCCGCGTCGTTCTGCTCGGCCCATGCGCAGCGCATAGCCACCTCGCGAACTTCCCTGAAGGACGAGCGAGGTTACAGTCCGGTCTTTTTCGGCGGTGTCCGCTGGCGGCGTGGCCTCATGTGCGCATGCGTGCGGCCGCTGCATCGTAAGCCGCTGTCATCCGGGTTGGGCGCCACCCACAGGTATGCGTCACCACGGCAAGGCATCGAGGTCGACGTTGCCACCCGTAAGGACGGCGCCGACGCGGCGGCCGGCAAAGGCTCGCGGATAGCGCAGCACGGCGGCCAGCACGGTGGCGCTCGACACTTCGACGACGATCCGCAATTCGCTCCACAACAACTTCATGGCTGCAATCGCTTCCGCGTCGCTCACCCGCAGCACCCGGACACCATGATCGCGCAGCGCGTGGAAGTTGGGCTCGCCGATCAGGGTACGCAGGCCGTCGCAGATCGTATCGGCAACGAACGGGCCGACACGCTCATCGGCCTCGAGCGAGCGGGCGGCGTCGTCCGCGCCTTCGGGCTCTGCGCCGAAGAGGGCGATGCCGGGGTCGATGCCATGCGCAGCGATGGAGCACCCGGAAGCAAGACCGCCGCCGCCGACGGGAAAGAGCACCGTGTCGAGACCGGGCGCCTGACGGAAGAGTTCGGGAACCAGCGTGCCCTGCCCCGCCATGACGCGTGGGTCGGCGTAGGGATGCACCAGCGTCGCGCCGGTGTTCGCCTGGATCTCGGCCGCCGCCGCCTCGCGCGCCGCTGTGGTGGGCGCGCAGCGGTGCACGGTGGCGCCGGCGGCGAGGATCGCATCGACCTTCGCCTTTACTGCGCCGTCCGGCACGACCACGTGCGCGGGAATGCCGCGCGTACGCGCGGCCATCGCGAGCGCGTTGCCGTGGTTGCCCGACGAATGGGTGACGACGCCACCGGCGGCTTCATCCTCGCCCAGCGACCACACCGCATTGGTGGCACCGCGGAACTTGAAGGCGCCGCCGCGTTGCAGGTTTTCGCACTTGAACACGATCGGCGTACCGACGAGTTCGTCGATGCGGTCGCTGCGCAGTACGGGCGTCACCGTGGCATACGGCGCGATGCGTGCCGCGGCATCGCGGATGTCGGCGAAGCTGGGCAGAGGATTCAACGGTCGAACTCCACGCCGCAGATGAAGCGGCGTTCCTCGCCGACGGGCAGCGTCACGAGGGGCGTGCAGTCGTCGCGATTGAAGGCGTCCGCCATGCATTCCATCGGCTCGAGGGCCACCGACTTGCGCGCATCGCGCTCGGCCGTGTCCGAGGTGAACACGAGCATGACACCCTTCTCCTGCCATACCGCGATGCCGATACCGCTTTTGGGATCGCGCAGACGCGTGCGGGCGCGGCCGTCGGCATCGAGCTGGAGGTCGGTGTACGTGTTGTTCAGGGCAAGGTCGCCGATCGGCCGCGGCTTGCGGAAATCGAGACTCGCATCGGCCTTGTCCAGCGCCTTCCAGGCACGTGTGCCGGGCAAGGGAATGAAGTCTTCGCCGGTGGCGATGACGGTGTCGGCCGGCACCTGCAACTCCCATCCCTCGATGGGATTGTCGGAGAGCCGGAAGTACGGGTGCCAGCCGAAGAAAGCGGGAGCGGCGTGGTCGCCGACGTTTCGCGTTCTGGATTCCACCGTCAGGCCCTTGTCGTCGAGCGTGAAGGTGACCGCCACGTCGAGCGAGAACGGATAGCCCGGATTCGTCTCCGGACGAATCGCGCGGGTGAACAGCGTGACCGAGGCGTGGTCGTCGTCGGCATGTTCCCGCTGGACGTCGAACGTCACGGCGCGCACGAAACCGTGACGGATCGCCCGGTCGGCACCGACGGCACCCGGCTGCAAATCGTAGGATTTTCCTTCAAACGTATAGCGCGCGTCATTCACGCGGTTGGCGAACGGCGCCATGATCGCGAAGCGCGATCCCTTGTGCCCGAGCAGTTCTTTCTCGTCGCGGAAGCCGTCGGCGATGTCGCGACGCGCCTCCGGGGAACACGTGACGATGGAGAGCACGGTGGCGCCGCGGCGGGCGATGCGAACCTCGCGGTCCGCGTCCGCGTCGACGAGCACCACCAGTTCCTGGGCGCCCAGGGACGAACGCGCAACGGTGAAGCGAGACATGATGTCTTCCTTTTGACGGATTCGGACGCATGTTAGCCTGCTTGGGACCAAACGACGTGTGCAGCCATGAGCGACCGCTCCGACACCCCCACCTCCGTCATCCGCCTCTCCGAGTACCGCCCCCCGGCGTGGTCGGTGGAGCACGTCGACCTCGCGTTCGACCTGGGCATCGACCGTACCGAGGTCGCCGCCACACTGGAGATGGTGCGCCAGGCCGATGAGCCGGTCCGGCTGGACGGCGAAGGGCTTGAGCTGCTCGAACTCTCGGTCAACGGGCGGCGTCTCGGTGAGGGCGAATACATCCTCGCCAACGGCGTTCTCGAAGTGGCGGTGGAAGGCGATCGCTGCACGATCGCCACGCGCGTCGCCATCCGCCCGGCGGAAAACACCGCGCTCGAGGGGCTCTACCTTTCCGGCAGCCGCGACAACGGCTTCCTGCTCACCCAGTGCGAGGCCGAGGGTTTCCGCCACATCACCTTTTTCCCCGACCGCCCCGACGTCCTTTCGCGTTACACGGTGACGCTCCGCGCCGACAGGCAGCGCTTCCCCGTGTTGCTGGCGGGCGGGAATCCCGACGGCGCGGGCGAACTCGACGGCGGCCGCCATTGGGCGCGTTTCGTCGACCCGCACCCGAAACCCAGCTACCTCTTCGCCGTGGTGGCCGGCCGGCTCGAACGGATCAGCCACGACTACACCACCGCGGACGGCCGGGCCGTGGCGCTGCATATCTGGGCCGAACCCGATGCCATAGGTCGCTGCGGTTATGCGATGGACTCGCTGATCCGTTCGATGCAATGGGACGAACGCGTTTACGGAAGAAATTACGATCTGGACGTCTTCCATGTCGTCGCCACGCACGACTTCAACATGGGCGCGATGGAGAACAAGGGGCTCAACATCTTCAACGCGAAGTACCTGCTGGCCGATCCCGATTCGAGCACCGACGACGAGTACCGGCACGTGGAAGCCGTGGTGGCGCACGAATATTTCCACAACTGGAGCGGCAACCGCGTCACCTGCAGGGACTGGTTCCAGCTCAGTCTCAAGGAAGGGCTCACCGTCTTCCGCGAACAGAGCTTTTCCGCGGACATGAATTCGGTGCCGCTGAAGCGCATCGAAGACGTCGCCCTGCTCCGCCGCGCGCAGTTTCCGGAAGACGCCGGCCCGCTGTCGCATCCGGTACGGCCGTCGCAGTACAGCGAGATCAACAACTTCTACACCGCCACGGTCTACGAAAAGGGCTCCGAACTGGTCCGCATGCTTGCCGGCCACCTCGGCCCGGGCGGCTTCCGCAAGGGCATGGACCTGTACTTCGACCGGCACGACGGACAGGCCGCCACGATCGAGGATTTTCTTGCAGCGCTCGGCGAAGCGAATGGCATCGACCTGTCGTCCTATCTCGCCTGGTACGGGCAGGCCGGCACGCCGCGTCTCACTGCGGAGGGTCGCTTCGACCCGGCGCAGCGTCGCTATCGGCTTACCTTGCGCCAGCGCACGCCGGCCACAGCCGGTCAGCCCACCAAGCAGCCGCTACCCATTCCGGTCCGGCTGTCGTTGTTCGACCGCGACGGCCATGCCCTGCCCCTGCGCCTCGAAGGTGAAAGCACGAGTGGCGGCACGGAACGTACGGTGGTCCTCGATACGGCGGACCGCAGCTTCGTATTCGAAGACGTGGGCGCCGCGCCGGTACCCTCGCTGCTGCGCGGTTTCTCGGCGCCCGTCATCCTGGAAAGCGACTATCAGCCGGACGAACTGGCGATCCTGCTCCGCCACGATGCGGACGGCTTCAATCGCTGGGAAGCCGGCCAGCAGCTCGCGGGACTGGCCTACGACGACTGCCGGGAAGGAAACGCCGGCGGCTCCGCCCTGGCGGCGTGGACCGGGGCCCTGGCGGATATCTTCGCCGAGGGCCGGCTGGACGATGCGTTGCTTGCCGAACTGCTTACGCCGCCCGGCGAAATCGAGCTCGTCGAGCGCCAGCCGGAACGCGATCCGGAGCGCATCCGCGACGCGCGCCAGGCCATGCTCCGCGATCTGGCCGGGCGTATCGGCGTGGCGGCGCTGCGCGAGCGCTACGAGTCGCTTCGCGCCGCGTCCGGCGCGGCGCTCGATGCCGCGAGCCAGGCGCGCCGGCAGCTGAAACGCCGCGTGCTCGACCTGCTCGCCCTGGTCGACCCGGACGGCACGAGAGAGCGGGCTCTTGCCCAATACGAAGAGGCGCCGGCGATGACCGACCGCCTGGCGGCCCTCACCACGCTCGCCACCTATGCACCCTCCGCCGCCGAGGCGCCCATCGCGCATTTCCGCCAGCGCTACGACGGCAACGCATTGGCGCTGGACAAGTGGTTCGCCATGCAGGCGCTCCTGCCCGGCGCCGACGCGCTGGCGCGAGTGCAGGCGCTGGAAGACGATCCGGCGTTCACGCTCAAGAACCCGAACCGCGTGCAGTCGCTGCTGGGCAGCTTCGCACGGGCGAACCCCACCGGGTTCCATCGCGCGGACGGCGCGTCCTATCGCTGGCTGGCCGACCGGCTGGTGGCCATCGACGCGCTCAACCCCCAGGTCGCGGCAAGGGTGGCCACCGCCTTCAACGGCTGGAAGCGGCTCGAACCGGCGCGGCGGGAAGCGGCACATGCCTCCGTTGCTGCGCTAGCCGCGCGGACGGATCTCTCGCGCGACCTCACCGACATCCTGGCAAGGGTCGCTCTTGGCTAGTGCCTTTCGAGGAAAAAACTGACGCACTGCGTCACCAATTGCCGAAATACAGCACGTTCTTGACGCAAAAGTCACACATGGTTCATTCGGACAGTGTAGTGTTGGCATCAACAAAGAAAGCCGCGGTCGAGGCCGCGGCTCTTTGTGCCAGTCATTCGGTTTCTGGCGCCCGGCAGCACGGTCATCCTGGATTCCCCCTGTTCCTGAGACCGCCGGGCGCCAGATCTCATTCTCCGAACCGAACGGGGCGTCCTTGCCCGCATTCCGCTTCCTTCTTCCGGCACTCGGCCAAACCCCTGTGTTCGGTCTCGGCGCGCGGGTGATCGCGCAGCGTCTGCCCGGAAGAAGTGCACGCATAAGCAAGCACGAGCCATGCCACCGGTTGGTTGCGTAAGGGCGTAAAATCGCCCATCCGGCATCCCAAGCCCATTCATGCCCATGTTGCACAACGAAACCTACGACGTGATCGTGGTCGGTGGCGGTCACGCCGGCACGGAGGCCGCCCTGGCCTCGGCGCGGGCCGGCGCCCGCACGCTCCTGCTCAGCCACAACATCGAAACCATCGGCCAGATGAGCTGCAATCCGGCCATCGGCGGCATCGGCAAGGGGCATCTGGTCAAGGAAATCGACGCTCTCGGCGGCGCCATGGGCGTGGCCGCGGATCGTGCGGGCATCCAGTGGCGCACGCTCAATGCCTCCAAGGGGCCGGCCGTCCGTGCCACCCGTTGCCAGGCCGACCGCGCGCTGTACAAGGCCGCCATCCGATCGATGGTGGAAACCCAGCCGAACCTCGTGCTCTTCCAGCAGGCCGTGGACGACCTCATCCTCGTCGGCGGCCGCGTAGCGGGCGTGCGCACCCAGATGGGCCTGGACTTCCATGCGCCGGCGGTGGTGCTCACGGCGGGCACCTTCCTCGCCGGCAAGATCCATATCGGCCCCGCGCAATACGCGGGTGGCCGCGCCGGCGACCCGCCCGCGTCCACCCTCGCCGCCAGGCTCCGCGAGTTGCCCGTGGCCGCCGACCGCCTGAAGACCGGCACGCCGCCGCGCATCGACAGCCGCAGCATCGACTTCTCGGTGCTGGACGAGCAACCCGGCGACGACCCGATGCCGCACTTCTCGTTCATGGGGTCCGCCGCGGACCATCCGCGCCAGGTGAGCTGCTGGATCACCCATACCACCGAGGCGACACACGAACTCATTCGCGGCTCGCTCGACCGGTCGCCGCTCTACAGCGGCCAGATCGAAGGTGTGGGTCCGCGCTATTGTCCCTCGATCGAGGACAAGGTCGTTCGCTTCGCCGACAAGACCTCGCACCAGATCTTCGTGGAGCCCGAAGGTCTGGACACCTTCGAGATCTACCCCAACGGCATTTCCACGTCCCTGCCTTTCGACGTGCAGTACGCGCTGGTCCGCTCCATCCCCGGTTTCGAACAGGCGCACATCACTCGCCCCGGCTACGCCATCGAGTACGACTACTTCGATCCGCGCGGCTTGCAGCCCTGGCTGGAAACCAAGGCCATTCCCGGCCTTTACTTCGCGGGACAGATCAACGGCACCACGGGATACGAGGAAGCCGGCGCGCAAGGCCTTATCGCCGGCATGAACGCGGCGCTGGCCGTGCGCGGCGACGCGCCCTGGTATCCCGGGCGCGACGAGGCCTACATCGGCGTGCTCATCGACGACCTCACCACGAACGGCACGATCGAGCCCTACCGCATGTTCACCTCGCGCGCCGAATACCGGCTGCACCTGCGCGAGGACAACGCCGACCTCCGATTGACGCCGCAGGGCTACGCCCGAGGCGTGGTCTCCGAGGCACGCTTCCGCCGGCTCGAGACCAAGCGGGACGCTGCCGAACGCGAGAGCGCTCGCCTCAAAGGCCTATGGGCAGCTCCCACGAATGCGCTCGGCGCAACCATCGAACGCTCGCTCGGCATCGCCGTGAGTCGGGAGACGCACGCGCTCGACCTGCTGCGCCGCCCGGGCATGGATTACACGACGCTCACCGCCGTCCCTGAGCTGGGGCCGCCGGTCGACGACGCCGAAGTGGCCACCCAGGTCGAGGTGCAGGCGAAATATGCCGGCTACCTCGAGCGCCAGCGCGAGGAAATCGACCGCCAGCGCCGTCATGAGGCCACCGCCATTCCCGAAGGCTTCGATTACGACCGCGTGCGTGGCCTGTCGGCGGAAGTGCTGCTCAAGCTGAAGCGGTCGCAGCCCGCCACCATCGGCCAGGCCTCGCGCATCAGCGGCGTGACCCCGGCCGCCATCTCGCTGCTGCTGGTGCACCTGAAGCGCCGCGCCGCGTAGGAGCGCACGGGGGCGCGGTCCTACACGGCTTTGCGGCCCATCTGGCATCATTTGGGCATTGAGCGAGCGGAAGGAACACCATGCAGGTCTGGATCGGACGGAACGGCGAGCGCTTCGGCCCTTACGAAGAAAGCGAAGTCCGGCAGTGGCTGCGCGACGGCACCTGCCGCCCGGAGGAGCTGGGCTGGTACGAAGGCATGACCGACTGGCGTCCGCTGGGTGAGCTGTTCCCGGACGAACGACCGGCGCCGGGCGCCGTGCCGCCCACGCCGCCGCCCCCACCGCCCTTCATGGGCGTCACCGAATCGGCGGAACCGGAATACGCCGGGTTCTGGCTGCGCTTCGGCGCCTGGGTCATCGACTACCTGATCCTCATGGTGCCGTTCACGGCGATCAGCCTTGCCATGGGGCTGGGCGCGGCGATGACCACCCTCCTCAGCCGCATCGAAAACGACCAGACGGCGGCGATCACCGCTTACGCCACCGCTGTGCAGCCGATCACGTACGTGCTGCTGGTCATCGGCTTCGCCTACTACGTGTTCTTCGAAAGCTCGAAGTGGCAAGCCACGCCCGGCAAGATGGCGGTGGGCATCCGCGTGACCGATGTCGAAGGCCGCCGCCTCACCGTGGCGCGTGCCGCGGGGCGCAACGCCGTGCGCCTCGTCAACGCGTTTACTGTGCTCATCCCCATGGTGTTCTACATCACCGCCGCGTTCACCCAGCGCAAGCAGGGCGTGCATGACCTGCTGGCCAGCACCTACGTGCTGACGGGGCGCGCGGACAGCACGGCGGCCGTACCGGCAGCCGACACCCGTCCCGGCGGCCGCTTCGACGCCTGAGTCCGCAGGGAGGCTCCTCCGTCGCTTGCTATCATCGGCGGCCCGGCCCAAAGGCCGGTCGGCAGAGCAAGCGACAGGAAACCCATGCAGAGCATCGAACAACGTATTGCCCAGGACATCGCCGCCAAGCCCGAACAGGTGCGCGCGGCGGTGGAGCTCCTCGACGGCGGCGCCACCGTGCCGTTCATCGCGCGCTACCGCAAGGAAGTCACCGGGGGCCTCGACGACACCCAGCTGCGCCTGCTCGAAGAGCGCCTGCGCTACCTGCGCGAACTCGAAGACCGCCGCGCCGCGATCCTGGACAGCATCGCCGAACAGGGCAAGATGACCGACGCCCTCCGCGCCGACATCCTCGCCGCGGACACGAAGGCTCGGCTCGAAGACCTTTACCTGCCCTATAAGCCCAAGCGCCGCACAAAAGCGCAGATCGCGCGCGAAGCCGGCCTGGAACCCCTCGCGCTGACCCTGCGCGACGATCCGACCCAAAACCCGGAAACCGTTGCCGCCGGCTACGTGGACGCCGAGAAAGGCGTCGCCGACACGAAGGCCGCGCTCGACGGCGCCCGCGCCATCCTCATGGAAACGATCTCCGAAGACGCCGCACTGGTGGGCGAACTGCGCGACTGGCTTTGGGAAAAGGGACAGATTCGCGCCACCGTCGTCGCCGGAAAGGAAAACGAGGGCGCGAAGTTCCGCGACTACTTCGACCACATGGAGCCGGTGGCGAAGATTCCGTCGCATCGCCTGCTGGCGCTGATGCGCGCCCGCAACGAAGGCATCCTCGAGATCGACCTGAACCCCGGCGCCGACGCCGAGCAGGGCCATGCCGAGGGCGAAGGCCGCGTGGCCGCGCGTGCCGGGATCGTCGACCGTGGCCGCCCTGCCGACGCGTGGCTGCGCGAGACCGTTCGCCTCACGTGGCGGGTGAAGCTGCACCTGCACCTTACTCTGGACCTCTTCGGTCGCGTGCGCGAAGGGGCCGAGGACGAAGCCATCCGTGTGTTCGGCGAGAACCTCAAGGACCTGCTGCTCGCCGCTCCGGCGGGGGCGAAAACCGTCATGGGCCTCGACCCCGGCATTCGCACCGGCTGCAAGATCGCCATCGTGGATGCTACGGGCAAGCTGCTCGCCTACGACACCATCTACCCGCACGAACCGCGCAACCAGTGGGACCAGTCCATCGCTCGTATCGCGCAGTTGTCGAAACAGCACGGGGTGAACCTCGTCGCCATCGGCAACGGCACGGCCTCGCGGGAAACGGACAAGCTGGTGGGCGAAGTCATTCGCAAGCATCCGGACCTGGGACTGTCCAAGGTCGTGGTGAGCGAAGCGGGCGCCTCCGTCTATTCGGCCTCGGAACTCGCCGCCAGGGAATTCCCCGATCTCGACGTGTCGATCCGTGGCGCCGTGTCGATCGCGCGGCGTCTGCAAGACCCCCTGGCCGAGCTGGTGAAGATCGAACCGAAGGCCATCGGCGTGGGCCAGTACCAGCATGACGTGAACCAGGTAAAGCTGGCACGCGCGCTGGATGCCCGCGTCGAAGACTGCGTAAACGCCGTGGGTGTCGACGTGAACACGGCATCCGCCCCGTTGCTCGCGCGCGTGGCTGGACTGTCGTCCAGCGTGGCGGAGAACGTGGTGAAGCACCGCGACGCGAACGGCCCCTTTCCCAGCCGCAAGGATCTGCTCAAGGTTCCCCGGCTGGGCGACAAGGCCTTCGAACAGTGCGCGGGCTTCCTGCGCATCACCGGCGGCAGCAATCCCCTGGACGCGAGCAGCGTGCATCCCGAGGCCTACCCTGTCGTGGAGCGCATCCTCAAGCAGTGCGGGCGCGAAGTGAAACAGGTCATCGGCGACACCGCATTTCTGCGCGGCCTCAAGGCGGAGGCATTCACCGACGACACCTTCGGCCTGCCCACCGTGCGGGACATCCTCAAGGAACTGGAAAAGCCCGGCCGCGATCCGCGACCCGAATTCGTCGCACCCAGCTTCGCGGAAGGCGTCGAAGACCTGAAGGACCTCAAGGTGGGCATGGTGCTGGAAGGGCGCGTGACCAACGTGGCGGCCTTTGGCGCCTTCGTGGACATCGGCGTGCATCAGGACGGCCTCGTCCACGTCTCGGCCCTGTCGCACACCTTCGTGAAGGACCCCCGCGACGCGGTGAAAGCCGGCGACATCGTCAAGGTGAAGGTCATGGAGGTCGACCTGCCACGCAAGCGCATCGCCCTCAGCATGCGCCTGGATGACGTGCCGGGCGAGGCGCGCGGCGGCCGTCCCGGAGGCCAGCGCGACGACGCCTCCGCGGGTGGCAACCGCCGCGGCGGCGCCCAGGGCGGCCGTGGGCAGCAAGCCCCGAAGTCCACGCCGGTTCCGGCCAACAGCGCCTTCGCCGACGCGCTGTCGCGTGCGATGAAGAAATAACTCAAGCCAGCTGGCGTGACAGCGCTGGCGAATCCCCTCCGTAAGGGAGGGGATTCGCCGACATCCTTCTTCCTCATGGCCTGCTACCGCAGCGCAGCATGCGCCGCCGTATGGCTTCGATTACCGTAACGTTTCTCTAACGCCCCACACGGAGTGTCCACATGCGAATTCGTCATCTTGCCGGTGCCATCGGTGCCGCCCTTCTCTTCAGTGCCGGGGCGCACGCCGACGGATACCAGCAGGTCGTTTCCTTCGGCGACAGCCTCAGCGACAACGGCAACGTCGCCCTGCTTTCCGGTTCTCCGGTAATCACCCGCTTCACCACGAACCCGGGCACGGTTGCCGTCGAGAACATCGCCAGGCACTTCAACCTCACGCTGGCCCCGTCGCTCCAGGGCGGCACCGACTACGCCTTCGGCGGCGCGCGCGCAGCGATCGCGAACCCGGTGCCCGCCACGTCCACACAGATTCAGCAGTACCTCGCCGCGAATGGCGGCAAGGCCAACCCGAACGCCCTGTACACGATGTGGGTCGGCGCCAACGACCTGCTCGCGGCCGCGCAGAACCCCGCCACGGCGCAGGTCACGGTGGCTACCGCCGCGACCAACGAAGTCGGTCAGATCAAGGCACTGCAAGCTGCCGGCGCGAAGACCATCGTGGTCTTCAACCTCCCCGACGTGGGCAAGACGCCGGCCGCCATGTCGCAGGGCGCCGCCGCCTCGGCCGGCATCACGCAGCTGACGCAGGTCTACAACGGCGTGCTCAGCGGCGGCTTGGCCTCGGCCAACCGGGGCATCGTGCCCATCGACACGTATGCCCTGCTCAACGAAGTGATCGCCAGCCCGAGCACCTACGGCTTCACCAACGTCACCGTGCCGGCCTGCACCACGGCCAGCTCGATCACCTGCTCGCCCGCGACGTTGCGCGACCCGAATGCCGCCGGCACCTACCTGTTCGCCGACGGCATCCACCCGACCACCGCGGCGCACGCGCTGCTGGGTCAGTACGCCATCTCGGTGATCACGGCGCCCCAGCAGATCTCGCTGCTCGGCGAAGCGGGCCTGGCGTCCAATGCCGCCCACGTGCGCACGCTGCGCAACCAGATGATGGCCGATAACTTCGGTGCCGACTCGCGCTTCTTCGCGGCAGTCGATTACGGCCAGCAGAAGTTCAAGAACACCGACACCTCGCCCAAGACCGACAGCGACAACGTCAACCTGACCCTCGGTGCCGATGCGCGCGTGAACGACCACGTGTCGGTCGGCGTCGCGCTGGGTATCGCCCAGTCGAAGGCCGACTTCCAGGGCGGTGGCGGCTACAAGATGCAGGACATCGCCGGCTCGGGCTACGCGTTCTATCACAACGGCGGCGGTTACTTCGGCGGCTTCGCCAGCTTCGGCCAGCTGAGCTTCACCGACATCGACCGCCGCATCGACCTTGGCACGGCCCGCCGCACCGAAACCGGCAAGACGGACGGCTCGCATGTCGGTGGCGGCCTCAGTGGCGGCTGGTGGTTCGGTGGCGAAACGCTGAAGACGGGCCCGTTCGTGTCGGTGGAGTGGGAGCAGCTTCGCGTGTTCGGTTACACCGAACGCAGCGACACCAGCACGGCCATGCGCTTCGACAAGCAGATTCGCAATTCGCGCATCGAGACCGCCGGCTGGCGCCTGCAGGGCGCATGGCAGTCGGGCGACACGTTGCTTCGCCCCTTCGCCGAAGTGGCTTATAACCACGACGGCCGCGCGGACGACCGTTATGTCACCGCGGGCCTCACCAACATGGCTGGCCAGTTCACCGTCCAGGGCTTCTCGCCCGACAAGACCTGGGTCACCGCCGACCTCGGCGTCACCGCCGACTTCAACCGCAGCTGGAGCGGCTGGGTCAGCTACAGCGGCCGGTTCGGCGACGACACGCAGCGTTACAACGGTCTGAACCTGGGTGTGAAGCTGGCGTTCTGATCCGGTCGAGCGATACGCTCGATCAGTCGCAAGGCGCTGGGTCCCTGCTTTCGCAGGGACGACGACTGGTGGCGATAAGCCCCACCCGTCATTCCTGTGAAGGCAGGAATCCAGCGCCCCAGTCCGGGACAAACGACGACGCTCCATCAAAAAAAACGCCGGCATGTGCCGGCGTTTTTTTGGCTCAGGAATGGACGGCTTTACTTCTTGCCGCCACCCTTCGCATACATCGCCTCGGCCTGCTTCTTCAGGCTGTTCGCGTCATCGTCGGACAGCACGTCGACCTTGCCGCCGGCTTCGTTCTGCTTCAGTACCAGCTCGCCGGCGTCGTTCCAGCCCGCGCGCTCGATCGAGTTCGGCTTGGCGTCCTTGCTCGACTTCTTCTCCTGCACGATGACCCACGGCTTGCCGTTCTTGTAGGCGTAGTTCGTGGAGGTGAAACCCTTGTCGCCGTAATCGACCAGTTCGATGACGAACTGGACGTCGTTGCCCTTCTTGAAGATCTGCCAGCCGCGCGACTCGCCTTCCTTCAGCGCGGTGCCCTGGGTGACCTTCATGCCGCCGATGTTCTTCTTGAGGCTGTTGTAACCGGCCAGTTCCTTCTCGCCCGGCGTGGCTTCGCCGACAAGCTGGATGGTGACGGCGTTCTTCGCGCCCTTGGTCAGCACCGGTGTCTTCAGCGGCGAGGAATAGTGGCGCTCGCCGTCCTGCAGCGATACGTCGACGATGTACATGTCGTTCGGATTCACGTCCGACGCGTTGAAGTCGAGCTGGAACGACTGCGGCATGGTGACCGGCGCGATCGTCTTGCTGGCGAGCGGCTGCGAACCTTCGGCCGACACGTCGACCAGCTTGAGTTCGAGCTTCGCGTCCGGGCTCAACTGGGCGCCGGCGTCGCGCAGGCTGACGGTGCCGGTGACGGCATTGGCCGGCGCGGCGTTGGCATTATCGGAGCCCGCCGGGCCCGCAGCCTGCTGGCCATTGGTGTCGGAGCCGCCGCTGCAACCGGCGAGGGCCGCCATGGCGGCCACGGATGCGAGCGACAAGAGAATCCTGCGCATGGTCGAACCTCGTTACGGAACGGAATGGTCGTGGGTCACGGAAGATACGCGTGCGCATGGCGCACCGGGCCTCCGGGGGGAACTTGTGAGCATACCGGCAAATAGGCGTTTCGAAAAGTCAAGTGACGAACTAGACACGAAAGCGCATTTCGTCGTCCTCGGCTAGCTGGCAGTCAGACTTGCCGGAAACGTGCCATCTTACGGATTTCCAAGGAATTCGCAAAAAAAACGCCACCCGAAGGTGGCGCTTCTTTCTGGGCGGGCGCCGGGCCCGAAGGGGCCCGGTGCCTGCCGGCAGCCGACTACCGTGGATCAGTAGTCGTAGGTGACGCCGAAGCGGACCGAACGCGGGGTCTGGTACGTCAGCGCACGGCGGTACTGCTCGTTCGGAGCGTTCGACACGCCATAGTACGGATACGACTGGGTCTTCTGCTGCTCGTTGAAGAGATTGAACACTTCGACGCTGAAGGCCAGCTTGTGGTCGGCGAAGGCCGGGCGGTACTCCGAGCTGACCGAGACGGTATGCGTCATCGGCAGGCGGCTGCCCTTGCCCGGAGGCGACGGCTGACCGGCGCACCAGTGGTACGACTCGACACCGTAACCCGCATCGACCTCGTCCGGACCGAAACCGCCGTAGCAGTTGCGCGGCGCACCCGACACGATGGCGATGTTACCCGCGACCATCCATTCCGGAGTGATCTGGTAAGCGCCGTAAGCCTTCAGCGCGTGGGTGTGATCGTTGGCGAGGTCGCCGTTCGAATACACCATCAGCGGAGCATTGTCCCAGGCCTGAGTGACAGACGGGTTGCTGCGGGTACCGGCATCGGTATCCACCTGACCTTCGCTGTTACCGTAGAGGCGCGAGTAGGTGTAGCTGACGGTACCCCACCAGTTGCCGTCGCCCTTCTGACGGTCGAGGTGCAGCTCGGCCGCGTAGTAGTGACGCTTCAGGTGCGGGAATCCGAGGTCCTTGTTGGACAGCGAGATCGAGTCGTAGCCGCCTGCAGCATTCTGCACCTGGAAGGTGTTCGCGCGACCCGGGTTGAACAGGTAGCAGCCGATGGCGTCCCAGTTCTGCGTCGAGGTGTCGTAACCGGCAGCCGTGAAGGCGTCCTGCACGCGACCCGAGTCGCAGTAGTCGTCGATCGCGTTACCCAGCTTGCGGTAGGTCAGCTTGGCACCGTAGGTCCAGTTCGTGCCGAGGGTCTTGTCGAAGCCGGCAATGAACTCATCCTGGTACTCGGCCTTCACACCCTTGGCCGTGACGGTCTTCGGATCCGGCTGCTGGCCGTACTCGTTGTTCGTCGACACTTCCGCACCCAGACCGCGCACGGTGTTGAGCGGCGTGAGACCAGTCGGGTAACCCGTGGCCGGGTCGATACCGGAGTACGCGAAGTAGCGGTTCGTGTAGTACGAACCCGAAGCCGCGCGCAGTGCCGGCGACGCCGGGAGAGCGAGGTAATAACGACCGGCGTTGGCGTACACCTTGAAGGTGCTGTCGCCGTACACGTCCCAGGTACCGCCAAGGCGCGGAGCCCACTGCGGCTTGGTCTGGGTGATGTAAGCCTGACCGCCGGCGTTGTAGTTGGTGAACTGGTCGTTACGCAGGCCGAGCGACAGCAGGATGTTGTCGGTGACCTGCCACTTGTCTTCCACGTACTGCGCGCGCTGCTTCACGCGAACGCTGCCCGACGTGGTGATGCGGTACTGCGAAACGTAATACGTCTGGCCCGGGAGGGGATCCACGAGGCCGCCCGCGATCGTGCCGGAGTCGGAGACGCGGCCGTAAGCCCAGGAGTAGCCGGCGTTACCGTAGATGTAGCTACCGTCGTCGTTGTCCTGCGTGTTCTGGTTGTCGATACCGGCCGACAGGGTGTGGTTACCCACGACCCAGGACAGGTCGAGGCGGTAGTTCGTGCCCTTGCTCTCGTGCTTCGGATTGTCGATGTCGCGCAGGTTCTGCGCGTTGCCGATACCGCCGGCCACGCCACCGTTCAGCGCGGGGTTCTGGTTACCCGGCGTGGTGATGTAGATGAGGTCCGGATCGGTCAGAGCCGGCTGGGTGTAGAACGCCGTCTTCTGCTTGCCGTACTGGGCGGTCAAGGTCAGGGTGTCGGTGATGTAGCTGGTGTACTTGGCCAGCCACATCGTCTGCTTGGTGTTCTCGATCGTGGCAGCGTTGCGATACTCCTGGCGGGTCTTCGTATCGTTGTCGTAGCCGTAGATGCCACCGGAGTATTCATCCTTGTACGACGCACCCGTCAGTTCGAGGATGTTGTTGTCGTTGATGTTCCAGTCGATCTTGCCATACAGCTTCGGATCGTCGTAACGGTAGTTGGTCACCTGGGTGGTGGGCACCGAACCGACGTTCGTACCTTCGCGACGCGCGCCTTCGACAGCGACGAACGCGAACAGCTTGTCCTTGATCAGCGGGCCGCCGGCGTAGGCCGAAGCAACCGCTTCCCAATCCTTGTTGTCACGACGGTACTGGTAGAGGTCGCCCTGGTCGGCCGAGCCCTTCGGGTAATTGATGTTGCGCGGGTCGGCCTTCGCCCACTTCGGGGTGAAGAGCAGCTGACCGCCGAAGTGGAAGTCATTCGTACCGCGACGGCCCACGACGTTGATCACGCCACCGGCCGAACGGCCGTACTGGGCGCCGTAGCCGCCGGTCAGGATTTCCTGCTGATCGATCGCGCCGTACGGCAGCACGATACCGCCGTAACCGTTGATCGGATCGGTCGTGTTCATGCCGTTGACGTAGTAGGCGTTTTCATTGACCGACGAGCCGGCGAACGAAATGAGGCCCTGGCCCGTCGGGCTCGCGATACCCGTGCCGGTGGCGCCGGCGGTCACGCCCGGAGCCAGCAGCGCGATGGCTTCGGCGCTACGACCCAGCGGCAACTGCTTCAGCTGGGTCTGAGTGATGACGGTGCGGGAATCGACGGACGAAACGTCGATCGGCGGCAGTGCCGTGCCGACGACGGTCACGCCTTCCAGGTTCGACGCGTTAGCAGCTGCAGCCGGCGCGGTGAACGACACTTCGGTACCGGCGTTGACGCGCAGTTCGACGTTGTCGCGCGAGTCGACGGTGGCGCCGTCCTTCATGAGGCTGACTTTGTAGCTACCGAGCGGCAGGTTGCCGAAGGTGTAGCGGCCATTCTCACCGACGGTGGTGGAACGGGTCACACCAGTCTGGCTGGTAATCTGAACGGTTTCACCGGGCTGAGCCGAGCCGAAGAGGCTACCGGTGGTGGCCTGGGCGAACACGGAACCCGTGAGGCCCATGCCCATCGCGAGCGCAAGCGCCAGCGAGGAACGACGCAGGACGGATGCCTGCCGGATGCTGCGAGAACTCATTGCAAATCTCCCCAGATCAGCCCGAACCGGGCCTGAAAACGAGCAAAGCCGGCCGAAGCCGGAAAAAAGTGGCCTGTTCGAACGCATGTGCGGGGATTGCCTTCGCCCTATCTCTCTCCCAGAGAGGTGCGTCGCCCCGTTGACTTGCTTCCGATAAGCCCTGACTCGCTGGTCGAATCTTCCCGCCAAGTCCGTGGGGAAGGGGTCGTCCAGAGTCGTCGATGCCGAATCTAGGCGTACGCCGAGGCCCATGTCAACAAATTATTTACATGGGAACGGCGCTTTTTCTTACGTTTTAGGCGGCGATTGCCTCTTGCAACCGCAGGAATTCTGGGGAATTTCGCTTACAACTGAAACAGTTCCGTAAAAAAAGCGCCCCCGGCCGGGAGGCAGGGGGCGATCTGGGGAGGCATATTGCCTTTGCCACCGGAGCCATCCCTTGCTCCGGCGACCTTCTCTTGTTGTAGATGTTCTTGCTGACCGACCTATCAGAAGTCGTAGGTGATACCGAAACGAGCGTAGCGGGGCGTCGTCTGATAGAGCGGCACGCCATAACGCGGGTTCGGATCGTCCGCGAATTCGCGGATGGGATAGGTCTGAGTGGCCTTGCGCTGATTCAGCAGGTTGAACACCGTCACGTTGAAAGCCAGCTTGCTGTCGGCCCAGACCGGGCGATACTCGATCGCGCCCGTGACGATGTAGGTCCACGGGTTGTGGCCCGCCTTGCCAGGAGGCGACGGCTGCCCTGCGCACCAGTGGTAGTACGAGCCATAACCGAGGTTCGGATTGGTCTCGTCCGGACCGAAGTAGCCGAGGCAGCTCTTCGGAGCGCCCGACGAGATCAAGGTGTTGGCCGAGACCATCCATTCCGGGGCGATCTGGTACGAGCCATAGATCTTGAACTGGTGCTTGCGGCTGTTGGCCAACTCGCCATTCGCATACTGCATGACCTCGGCGTAATCCCAGTCGACCGTGGCGGACACGGTGTCCTGACGAATGTCCGAACGCACCTGGCCTTCCGAGTTGCCGTAGCTCTTCGAGTACAGGTAGTCGAAGCGGACCTGGTACTTGCCGTCCCAGGCGTGGTCGAGATACAGGTTCAGGCCGTAGTAGTTGCGCTTGCTGTGCGGGAACCCGAAGTCCTCATTGTTCATGTCGACCTTGTAGTAGCCGCCATTGACGTTGGGAATGAGGAAGGTATTCGCACGACCCGGATTGAACAGGTAGCTGCCCTGGATGTCGCCGATGGTGTCCGGATCGATGCCCAGGCGGTCCATCTTGCGCAGGATCGCATCGGAATCGCCCACATCGTCGATCGCGTTACGCAGCTTGCGCACGGTGGCCTTGGCACCGTAAGTCCACTTGTCGGTCAGCATCGCGTCGAAACCAAGGATGAATTCATCCTGGTACTCGGACTTGATGTTCGTGCCGGCGGCGGTCTTCGGATCGCGCGGAATGCCGTATTCGCGGTTGGCCGAGATCGGGCCGCCCGTGCTGCTGAAGATCGGCGTCAGGCCCTGAGGAATACCGTTGCCGTCGATGCCGGTGTAGTTGAAGTACTCACGCGTGTACAGCGAAGCACCGGCGGAACGCAGCGCGACGGATGCCGGCAGCGCGAGGAAGTAGCGGCCCGCGTTGGCGTAGATCTTCAGGCTGGAATCGCCGTTCACGTCCCACGTGGCACCGAGGCGCGGCGCCCACTGCGGCTTCTTGAGGCGGAGGTACGGTTCACCGTTCTGGTTGTAGTTGGTGAACTGGTCATTGCGCAGACCAAGCTTCAGCAACCAGCGGTCGTTCACCTGCCACGAGTCTTCGATGTACTGCGCGCGCTGCGTCGTGCGCACCGAGGCGGCGGTGCTGTAGACATAGCGAGCGACGTAGTAGCCGTTGCCTCCCGGCGGCGCTACATAAGCGGCGTCGGTCGGCGATTTGCCGATGATCGGCGTACCCGGCTTGCCCACGCCGTATTCCCAGGCGTATCCCGGACCCGACGTCGTAATGCCGTCGTTCTGATCGGATACCTTCTGGTTGTCGATACCGGCGGTGACCGTGTGATCGCCGATGTGGTAGCTCAGGTCGATGCGAAGGTTGGTATTGGTGGACTTGTGACGGGGATCGGCGATCTGGGCGGACGGGTTGGCATTGCTGATCGGCGAACCGCCATTGAGCGCGGGATCCTGCCTCGTCGGCTGGAGGATCGACGGCAGATCCGTTCCAGCCGCCGTCGCGGTGTAATACGTGCCCTTCATCTTGCCGTAGAGCGCGGTAAGGGTCAGGTCGTCGGTGATGTAGCTGGTGAACTTGGCGGAGTAGACGTCAGCGCCGGACTTGTTCTGCGGTGCGCCGGCAGTGTCCTTGCTCACGAATGCACCGCGTGTGCGCGTGGCGTAGTCATAGTCGAAGATCGAGGCGTCGTAGTCCTGCTTGTTCGAGGCGCCCGTCAGTTCGAGGATATTGCTGTCGTTGATGTTCCAGTCGATCTTTCCGTAGTACTTCGGATTGCGATAGCTCTGCTTGTAGACGAACGGCGCATTGACGTTCGTGATCTGCGAGCCCTCGCGGCGCTCCTGTTCGGCGGCCAGGAACACGTACAACGTGTCCTTGATGAGCGGACCGCCAGCGTAGGCCGAGTACGTCGTACGCCACGTCTTGTCCGTGTCGTTGCGATCGAATATTTCACCGGCCTCCGAACCGACCTTGCGGTAGTAGTTCATCGGCGAGGCTTTCGTTCCTTTCGGCTCCCACAGAACCTGAGCGCCAAAATGCCACTCGTTCGAACCACGCTTACCCACCTGGCTGAGTACGCCACCCGACGAACGACCGTAGGCCGCGCCGTAGCCACCAGCGAGAATTTCCTGCTGATCAATGGCGCCGTAAGGCAAGCTGATGCCGCCGAAACCGCTCAGCGGGTCGGTCGTGTTGAAACCGTTGATGTAGTACGCATTCTCGGTAACGGCGCTACCGGCGATGGAAACGAGCGGGTTACCGGTCGGGCCAGTAAAGAACGAGCTGCCGGCAACGGCGCCCGGGGCAAGCAGCGCAATCGCTTCGGCGGTACGGGCGAGCGGCAACTTCGCAAGCTGCTGCGACGTAATGACTGTACGCGAGTCGACCGAGCTCACGTCGATCGAAGGCAAGGCGTTCGCAGAGACGGTCACGCCT
The DNA here is from genome assembly GCF_011759605.1 of Luteibacter sp. SG786. Lineage (GTDB taxonomy): Bacteria > Pseudomonadota > Gammaproteobacteria > Xanthomonadales > Rhodanobacteraceae > Luteibacter. The sequence goes on along the minus strand of NZ_JAAOYX010000003.1, from coordinate 9,746 downwards.
TCCAGGCTGGCGGCTTCACCGGACGCAGCTGCACCGCCAAATCCTACCTCCGTACCCGCACCCACACGAAGGGTGACGTTGGACCGCGAATCGACGGCGGCGCCGTCACGGTTCAGCGTGACCTTGTAGTTGCCCAGGGGCAATTGGCCGATGGTGTACCGGCCATCGGGGCTGACGGTGGCGGTACGGGTGACGCCCGTATCGCTGGTGGCGGTGACTGTCTGGCCTGCGCCGGCGGGCACCTGGCCGAAGATCGAACCGGTGGTCGCCTGCGCGAACACGGCACCGGAAACGGTGCCCAGGCTGATCGCAAGGGCCAGTGCGCTCCGGCGGCCCAGCGAATTGGCGCGGTAATGACGTGAACTCATGAATTGCTCTCCCCGTGAAAAGCCGCTGCCGCAGAAAAATGCGGAATGGCGGCAAGCCGAGCCCGCCCCGCAACGCGGGGGGCGGCTCGTAGCCTGGTCTTGGAATCTGTTACTACAAACAACGGGATCCACGAAACCATCCCGCCCCCGGAACCTCACCGTGTAGGTGATTGCCTACAGATATACGCAAGGCGTCATGTTCCCGCAATATGAAAAACTCACAGGTTTTTTACCTGTCTCAGCAATAACTTGCTCGACAATATCGCGCCTCAAAGCTGTGAATTTTCTGTACTTACGAGCACTTACGTCGTCGCCGAAACGTGACTTCCGGCCTATATGGGACTTTTGCCTAGGAAACGTTCCTAGTAGGAATGTGCGCTCTCCCACGCGTTTTCCTAACGAGTTCGTTCATTTGCCACGATCGATGGGCCGATGAAAGGCTTCCGAAGGCAAGCTCCTGTACACCGAACTCCGGGCTCGCGCGTTGAGCGCTCATCGCCGGGGGGCGGTCATCTGAAAAACGAGGTTGCATTCGCATGAACGAAAACTCACGGGGAACCGTCCTGGCCGAGGCCTCGCGAGGCGGGCTGGACACCATCCAAACGGATGCCGCGGTCGCACCTTCTTCGTTCGCCAGTCGCGTTCGCGCTGTCATCAAGATGTCGGGAAGCGTCAGCGAGATCGCTCGCCGCTGCGGATTCTCCGAAGGCGTGGTGCGCAGCTGGCGCGACGGCAATACTGATCCTTCCCGCGGCCGCTGCGTCACCATGGCCAAGACGCTGGGCCTTTCCCTGGTCTGGCTGGCCGCCGGTGAGGGACCGATGATGCTCGACGGCTCCAGCGAAGACCCGGTATCGAGGAACGGTCGAACCAGCGACACCACGGCTGGCCGCGAAGCGGCGGCCGACCGGAGCACGGCACTGGACCCGAACCGGCTCGCGGCGGCGATGAAGCTGCTGCAGTCCGATATCGAAATGACGGGCAGCCGGTTCTCGCCGGTGCGCCATGCCGACCTTGTCGCGGAGATGTATTCGATCCTCGCCCGCTCTGGCGAGGCCGACTACGCGGACCGCATGGTGGCCTTCCGCCGCACCCTCGTATCGCGGATACAGGACGACCAAGGCGTGGCGGCCTGATTCCTGGCCGGGCCTTCGCACCGCGAAGGCCCGGGGGTTTCAGAGGCGGGAGATGTCCGCGATGGCGCCGAAGCTGGCCTTCAGCTGCGCCAGCAGCGCGAGGCGGTTGGCGCGCACCGCGGGATTCTCGGCGTTGACCAGCACGTCGTCGAAGAAGCGGTCCACCGGCGCCTGCAGCGCCGACAGGCGCGCCAGAGCGCCCGTATAGTCCCCTCGTCCCAGCAACGCGTCCGTGTCCGCGCGCGCCGCGTCGAGCGCGGCATGCAGGTCGCGCTCCGCATCCAATTCGAAATGGGCGGGATCGACGCGGCCTTCGACGGGCGCGGCGCCCGCTTCCTCGGCCTGCTTGCGCAGGATGTTCGCCACGCGCTTGTTCGCGGCAGCCAGACTCGCCGCTTCGGCGCGCCGCGCGAACTCGGCCACGGCGCGCAGGCGGCGGTCGAAGTCCGGAAGCGTGGCGGGCGCCACGGCAAGCACGGACTCGAACTGATCGGCCGAATATCCCTGGTCGGCGTAATAACCGCGGAGGCGCTCGAGGACGAACGCATGCACCTCGTCGCCCAGCCCGCTGCGGCGTGCGCCGATGTCGACCTGCGGCGCCTTGCCGTCCTTTCCGGGCTTCACGCCGGCGACCAGGGCGGCTTCCGGCACGAGCTCGAACGCTTCGGAAAGCGCGGCGCGCAGGTCGATGTCCAGGCCGCCTTCGATGAGCGTACGGGCAAGGCCGAGAGCGGCGCGGCGCAGCGCGAATGGATCTTTGTTGCCGCTGGGCTTCAGGCCCACGGCGAAGATGCCGGCAAGGGTATCGAGGCGCTCGGCCACCGCCAGAACCCTTCCCACGGCGCCGCCGGCGATGGCGTCGCCGCCGAAACGCGGCTGGTAGAAGCTGTCGAGCGCATCGGCCACATCGGCGGGGATGCCCTGCCGCGTGGCGTAATAGCGACCCATCACGCCCTGCAATTCGGGAAATTCGCCGACCATGCGGGTGAGCAGGTCGCACTTGGCGAGGGCGGCCGCGTGTGTCGCCTGGGCCGCATCCACACCCACGCGATTGGCGATCACCCGTGCCAGTTCGGCCACGCGCACCGTCTTGTCCCACAGGCTACCCAGCGATTGCTGATAGGTAACCGCCTTGAGGCCTTCCTGGTAGTCGGCCAGAGGCGTCTTCAGGTCCTCGTCCCAGAAGAACTTCGCATCGGCGAAACGCGGACGGATGACGCGCTCATAACCCTTGCGGATCTCCGCCGGGTCGCGACTTTCGATATTGGCGACGCCGATGAAGTGCTCGGTAAGCCGGCCTTCGGCGTCGAACACGGGCACGAACTTCTGGTTCGTCTCCATCGTGGTCACCAGTGCTTCCGGTGGCACATCGAGGAATTCGCGCTCGAACGTGCAGGCGATCGCGACGGGCCACTCGGTGAGGTTGGCGATCTCGTCGAGCAGGCCGTCGGATAGCCGTGGCGTGCCGCCCGTGGCCACGCGGGCCACTTCCTCGCGGATCCGCTGCCGGCGCGCCGCCGGATCGGCGATCACATGCGCATGGCGCAGGGCGTCGAGCCAGCTGTCGGCGTCGGCGACATGCACGGGCTTCGGATGGTGGAAGCGATGGCCGATGGTGAGGCGGCCGCTCTTCAGGCCGAGCACTTCACCGTCGACGATATCCGCGCCGTGCAGCATCAGCAGGCTGTGCACGGGACGCACGAACGTGTCGTCGCGGTCGCCCCAGCGCATCGCCTTCGGAATCGGCAGTGCCTTCAGCGCCTCGGCGACGATCTCCGGCAGCAACGCCGCGGTGGGCTGGCCAGGCTTCACCGCCCGGAACACGAACCACGCGCCCTTGTCGGTCTCGAGCTTTTCGAGCGCCGTCACGTCGACGCCGCAGGATTGCGCGAACCCGATCAGCGCCTTGGCGGGTTGACCGTCCGCGCCGAGGCCGGCGGATACCGCAGGACCGCGGCGCTCGACCGTCTGCTCGGGCTGGGCCACTGCCACATCCCGAATATGCACGGCCAGCCGCCGCGGGGAAGCGTAAGTTTTCGCCGAAGCATAGTCCGCAGTGATGCCGCGTTTCTCGAGGCCTTCGACGATACCGCGTGCGAATGCGCCGGCAAGATCGTCGAGCGCCTTGGGCGGCAGCTCCTCGGTGCCCAGTTCGATGAGCAATGGCAATCGCTTGTCAGCCATGGACGGCCTCCTTGTCTTTCTTCAGGCCGGGAAAACCGAGTTTCTCGCGCTGCGCCACATAGGCCTCCGCGACACTGCGGGCCAGCGTGCGCACACGCAGGATGTAGCGCTGGCGCTCCGTGACACTGATGGCGCGGCGCGCGTCGAGCAGGTTGAACGCATGGCTGGCCTTGCACACCTGCTCGTAGGCCGGCAGCGGCAGGCCCGCGGCGATCAGTTTCCCGGCCTCGCCTTCGCAGACATCGAACCAGTGGAACAGCTCGGCCACATTGGCGTGCTCGAAGTTATAGGTGCTCTGCTCCACCTCGTTCTGGTGGAACACGTCGCCGTAGGTCACCACGCCGTGCGGCGCGTGCGTCCAGACGATGTCGTAGATGCTGTCCACGTTCTGCAGGTACATCACCAGGCGCTCGAGGCCGTAGGTGATCTCGCCTGTGACGGGCCGGCATTCCAGGCCGCCGGCCTGCTGGAAGTAGGTGAACTGGGTGACCTCCATGCCGTTCAGCCAGACCTCCCAGCCCAGCCCCCACGCACCCAGCGTGGGCGACTCCCAGTTGTCCTCGACGAAGCGCAGGTCGTGCACCAGAGGGTCGATGCCCAGCGCCTTGAGCGAGCCGATGTACCGTTCGAGGATGTCGTCCGGATTCGGTTTCAGCACCACCTGGTACTGGTAGTAGTGCTGCAGGCGGTTGGGGTTGTCGCCGTAGCGACCATCCGTAGGCCTCCGGCAGGGCTGCACGTAGGCGGCCGCCCAGGGTTCCGGACCGAGGGAGCGGAGGAAAGTGGCCGGGTGAAACGTACCCGCGCCGACTTCGGTATCGAGCGGCTGGACCAGCACGCACCCCTGCTCCGCCCAATAGCGGTTCAGGGTCTGGATCACGTCTTGGAAGGTGGGCGCGGACATGGTTCCCGGGTCCTTGAGAAAGCGGGCTAGTATAGCGGCGTGGCATCAACACAGGGTCGCAGCAGATGGCAGTGAATCCGCAACCCGGCGCGCTCCTCGGGCGCCGCGGACGGCTGGAACTCGACGAGGTGCTCGCCTCGCTCGTGGTGGACGGCTATCTCTCCGGCGAAGACGCGAAGCGCGTACGCATGGGGTCGCGGAGCGGCAAATCGGCCATCGAACTGCACCCCATGGTGCTGGTGGCCAACGCCAAGATCGAGAACCGCCGCGACCCCGGCCGCCCGCTGAGCCTGGAAACCCTGATGGAGTGGCTGGCCGGCAAGGCCGGCCTGCCCTACCTCAAGATCGACCCGATGAAGGTCAACGTGGCCCAGGCCACGCAGGCGGTCAGCAGCGCCTATGCCCAGCGCCACCGCATCCTGCCCGTCGCGGCATCGCCGATGGAGGTCACGTTCGCCACGGCGGAGCCTTTCGATACGGGCTGGGCGAACGACCTTGCCCACATGCTCCGTCGCGACGTGCGCCGCGTGGTGTCGAATCCGGTCGACATCAACCGCTACCTGCTCGAGTTCTATGGCGTGCAGCGTTCCATCCAGTTGGCCCAGGACGCGAAGGGCAGCGAGCCGTCGAAGATCATCAACTTCGAACAGCTCGTCGAGCTCGGAAAGGCAGGCGAAGTGGGCGCGGACGACCGGCACGTCGTGCACATCGTCGACTGGCTCCTGCAGTATGCGTTCGAGCAACGCGCGTCCGATATCCACCTCGAACCCCGTCGCGACGCCGGGCAGATGCGTTTCCGCATCGACGGCGTGATGCAGAAGGTGTTCGAACTGCCGCCCCCGGTGATGACCGCGGTGACGGCGCGCGTGAAGATTCTCTCGCGCATGGACGTCGCCGAGAAGCGCCGACCGCAGGACGGCCGCATCAAGACACGCTCGGCCGGCGGGCGCGAGGTGGAGCTTCGCATTTCCACCATGCCGACAGCCTTCGGCGAGAAGGTGGTCATGCGCATCTTCGATCCCGACCTCGTCATGAAGGATTTCGCGCAGCTCGGGTTCTCCGCCGAGGAAGACCGCATCTGGCGCGGCATGGTGGAGCGTCCGCACGGCATCGTGCTGGTAACCGGCCCTACCGGCTCGGGAAAGACCACCACGCTGTATTCCACGCTGAAGCACCTGGCGCGGCCGGAACTCAACGTCTGCACCGTCGAAGACCCGATCGAAATGGTGTCGCCCGACCTCAACCAGATGCAGGTGCAGCCGTCCATCGACCTGGATTTCGCCGCGGGGGTACGCACGCTGCTGCGCCAGGACCCGGACATCATCATGATCGGCGAGATCCGCGACCTGGAAACCGCGCAGATGGCGGTGCAGGCGTCGCTGACGGGACACCTCGTGCTGTCCACGCTGCACACGAACGATTCGCCCAGCGCCGTCACCCGTCTGCTCGACCTCGGTGTACCCCATTACCTCATCCAGTCCACGCTGGCGGGCGTGGTCGCGCAACGCCTGGTGCGGACGCTCTGCCCGCACTGCAAGACACCTTCGGAGCAGGATCCCGACGAGTGGCGCGTGCTCACCCACGGATGGAACGTTCCGCTGCCCGAACAGGTGTTCACGGCCGTCGGCTGCCTCGAATGCCGGAAAACCGGGTTCCTCGGCCGCACCGGCGTCTACGAAATGATGCCGATGTCGGGCCGCCTCCGTTCGCTGATCTCTGCCGAGCTCGACCTCGGCCGATTCGGCAGCGAAGCCCTGCGCGAAGGCATGAAACCCCTGCGCATTTCGGCGGCGATGCAGGTCGCTGCCGGCCTCACCACTGTCAGCGAAGTGCTCAACGTGCTTCCTCCGACCGATATCGACGAAAGCACCGCACCATGAAGCCCGTTCTCATCATCCGCACCGGCCGCGCGCCGGACACCATCAGCCAGCGCCACGGCGACTTTCCCCGTTGGTTCCGCCTGGGCCTGCGCCTGCGCGAGACACGACTCCACGTGGTCGACGTGGAACAGGGCGACAGCCTTCCGGACCCGGACGATTGCGCCGGCGCGGTCATTACCGGCTCCGCGTCGATGGTGACCGAGAAGCTGCCGTGGAGCGAGCGCACCGCCGGATGGATCCGGAACGCCATGGACATCGACCTGCCGATGCTCGGTGTCTGCTACGGCCACCAGTTGATGTCGCACGCGCTCGGCGGCCGGGTGGATTACCTGCCCGGGGGGCGCGAGATGGGCACGCTGCGCATCGACACGCATCCCGAGGCGACCAGCGACGCCCTGGGCTCGACATTGCCTGCAACGTTCCATGCGCATGCAACGCACGAGCAGAGTGTGCTGGAGCTGCCTCCCGGCACGGTGGTGCTGGCGCGGTCCGCGCGCGATCCGCACCACCTCGTGCGCTATGGCAGGCACGCCGTGAGCACGCAGTTCCATCCGGAATTCTCTGCCGGGGTGATGCGCGCCTACATCCAACGCAAGCGCGATGCGCTAGGCCGGGAGGGCCATTCTCCGGACGCGCTGTTGGCGGAGGTCGTGCCGACGCCACATGCGACTCGACTGCTGCGGGGCTTCGTGCGCGAACACCTGATGGCGCGGCGCGAGTTGTCAGCCGCGTAAACGGCGCGCAATTGCTCCCCGCGAGAACAGCGCGAACACGATACCGAAGAGGAAACCGCCGATGTGGGTCCACCACACAACGGCACCGTAACTCGCGCCCGCATAACTGAAGAGCAACTGCACGAGCGCCCAGATGCCGATGAGCACGAATGCCGGCACCCGCACGAATTCGAGATAAAGGCCGAGCGGCAATACCAGGCCCAGCTTCGCGCGAGGGAAGAGCGTGACGTAGGCGCCCACCACCGCCGACACGGCGCCGCTGCAGCCGATGATCGCCACCTTCACTCCGGTGAGGGAAATGGCGCCGATGAGGTTGGCCACCACGCCACCCAGCAGGAAGAGCAGCAGGAACCGGGGCGAGCCCAGGCTCCTTTCCGCCGGCAGGCTGAAGATCACAAGGAAGAGCAGGTTACTCAGCAGGTGCAGCCACCCCGCATGGATGAAGGTGGCGGTGAACAGGCGCAGCAGCGCCGGGTCGCTCACCTGTTGCCATAACGGCAGGCCGGTTCCGAACAGGTGTGCGGGCACGGTGCCCCAGTGCAGCATGATCGACTTGCGCTCAGTGGGGCTGGTGAGCGCAAGGGCGACGAAGCACACCACGCACACGATCACCACGAGCATCGTCGCCCAGCACAGCCGGGAACGCCGGCGGGTATCGACTTGGACGAACATGCTCAGGGAACGCCGCGCGCGAGATGCGGGCCATCGGCTTCCAGTGACGACAGCGCGAACATGGTCTCCGGCCCCACTACGCCGTCGGCGGCGATGCCGAAGCGTTGCTGCAGGGCGCGCACGCGCGTCTCGACCGAGCCGTCGAAGGTGGCCGGCTGTGCCGCCGCGCCGCCGACCGGTGCCGGCAGACGGGCAAGGATCCATGCGAGACCTTCGCCCCTGTCCCCGCGCGAAAGCTTGGCGGGCATGGCGGGATCCACGCGGAAAACGGCGTAGAACCGGCCATTCCACACGTGCTGGAAGGCATCGCGGGTAAGTTCCACGTATTTGCCGCCGAGGTACAGGCGCACGTTCTCGTCCCCGGCGCCGACCAGGAGCACCTGCTGCTTCGCATTCGCGTCGTCGAGTTCGAGCACCAACGGCCTGTCGAAGCGGCGGAGCTGGTCGAGGGAACCCCGGCCGCTGACACAGGCAAAGCCCGCGAAAATGGTGGCGTCGCAGTTGATCGCATTCGCGACCGAGGTTTCCTTCGACGTCACCTGCCAACGAGCCAGCAGTTCGCCCCATACGCGCACCTTGCCGACCTCGGGCTCGGGCAGGGCATCGTGAAACTTGGCCAGCGCCTGTTCGGGGCTGACGGTGACAAGGTTTTTGGGTCGTGAGGGACTATGGCCGGTGAGGAACCAGGTGATGGCGCCGCCGACGAAGAGGATGGCGATCATGGCGCCGATAGCGAGAATCGGCCGGCGAAACCGCCGCAGCCAGTAGCGTGCATGTTGCGGCAGCGCCTCGCGAACCACGAAACCGAGCGCGCGCTCACCGATGGACTTCTCGCCCCGCTCCGCTGCGCGCTCCAGCGCGCGGTGAGCCAGTGTATTGAGGCGCCGGGGGTTGCCCTTGCCGTCGTCGCGCAGACTGCGCAGGCCAAGCCTGCTGAACGGCATCTGCGTCGTACCCGCTACATGCAAGCGGTGGCGAACGTAGCGCTCGCTCTCCTCGGCATTGAGGGGGTTCAGGGGCAACCGGCTGCGGATACGCGCCACCAGCGCCGGTGCGCCGGCCTCGGCGAAACGCTCGCTCAGCGAGGGCTCGCCGGCCAGCACGATATGGAACGGCGCACCCGCCTTCTCGCACGCGACGAAGAGCCGGTTGACGATGGCGAGGTCGGCGTCGGACAAGGCTTCCGCGTCGTCCAGGATCCAGAGGAAGCGATGGCTCACGTGATGGGTCAGCCGCCCGAGGCCCGCGGCAAGCCCGTCCACCAGGTGATCCTCGGTGTTAGCGTCGGCGCTCAGGGGGAGCGGTAAGCCAAAGCCGGCATAGAGCGCTCGCAGCCACGCCACAGTCTCCAGCGCGTAGTCGCCGGCACCCTGCCGCACCGCGCGCACCCCGTGAGTCGCTGCATCGGCCTCGATGAGCATGCAGAGCAGCGTCTTGCCGATGCCCCGTTCACCCGTGACCAGCGTGACGCTCGAGGATGTGGCGCCGACTTCGTATTCGACCTGCGCCAGGATCTCCCGTTCCCGCGGAAACAGACACGCGAAACGCGGATCCGGTGCGTCGCCGAAGGGCGGTTCGCGAAGTCCGAAAGTCTGAAGATACATGGGCCTACTGTAGCCGATCGGCCGGAAGCGGGTGTGCCGGCAGGCGGAAACCGGATAAGAAAAAACCCGGCCTCAATGAGACCGGGTTTTTAGGATAAAGCCCCTGGCGGTGACCTGTTGCAGTGCGTGCCCGTTGGGCACCACAGCAAAGAAAAAACCCGGCCTCAATGAGACCGGGTTTTTAGGATAAAGCCCCTGGCGGTGACCTACTCTTGCATGGCTTGAGCCACACTACCATCGGCGCATGCGCGTTTCACTTCTGAG
>NZ_JAAOYX010000002.1 GCF_011759605.1 Luteibacter sp. SG786 | reverse complement strand
ATCACCCTCTGAACATTTCGTCCCGAGGTGAGCCGCCCATTCTATATCGTTTTTCCTGTCCGTCAACACCCTCGTGATGCTTTTTTTCGAGGTGGCTGATGGCGCCGATATAGCTGCCGTAGCGTTCGTCGTTCGACGTGGGCCGCTGCGGGAGGGCGAATAATACGGATTCCTAAGAACGCCGCAAGAGCTTTTGTGAACTTTTTTTGAAACCCGCGTTAAATCAGACGGATGCGCGCGAAGTTTCGCTTGCCCACCTGGAGCACGCCCTCGAATCCGGCGGTGAACACCCGGGAGGCGTCTTCCACCACGTCGCCGTCGATGCGCACCGCGCGCTCCTTGAGCTTTCGATTCGCCTCGGAATTGCTGGGTGTGACGCCCGCGGCGGTCAGGAGTGCGGCAAGACGGAACCCCTCCGCGGGGGCCTGGATATCGGTCAAGGGAAGGAGCGACGTGTCGCCTTCCCCACGCACCACCGCGTGCCAGCCGGCGATGGCCTGCTCGGCCGCCGCGGCGTCATGGAAGCGGGTGGCGAGTTCGCGGGCCAGGCGCAGCTTCGCATCGCGAGGGTTGAGCGCACCGGACGCGATGTCGGCCTTCATGCGGGCCAGTTCGTCCAGCGACACCTCGAAGCTCAACAGCTCGAACCAGCGCCACATGAGGTCGTCGCCGATCTTCATCGTCTTCGTCACGATGTCGATGGCCGGCTCATTGATACCGATGTAGTTGCCCAGCGACTTGGACATCTTGTTGACGCCGTCCAGGCCCTCGAGCAGCGGCATGGTCAACACGATCTGGGGGGGCTGGCCGTGGTGCTCCTGCAGGGCGCGGCCCATCAGCAGGTTGAATTTCTGGTCGGTGCCGCCGAGTTCCACGTCGCATTCGAGCGCCACGGAGTCGTACCCCTGCACCAGCGGGTAGAGGAATTCATGGATGGCGATGGGCTGCTCGGCCTTGTACCGCTTGGCGAAATCGTCGCGCTCGAGCATGCGGGCCACCGTGTGCTGCGCGGCCAGGCGGATCATGTCGGCCGCACCCATCTTGCCGAACCACTCGGAATTGAAGCGCAGTTCCGTCTTTTCCCGGTCGAGCACCTTATAGACCTGCTCGGCGTAGGTTTCGGCGTTGACCAGCACGTCTTCGCGGGTGAGCGGCTTGCGGGTGACGTTCTTGCCCGTGGGGTCACCGATCATCCCGGTGAAGTCGCCGATCAGGAAGATGACCTGATGGCCGAGGTCCTGGAACTGCCGCATCTTGTTGAGGAGCACGGTGTGGCCCAGGTGCAGGTCCGGCGCCGTGGGATCGAAGCCCGCCTTGATGCGCAGCGGGCGGCCGAGCTTGAGGCGCGCCTCGAGGTCTTCCTTCTTGATGATCTCGTCCGCCCCGCGGGCGATCGACGCGAGGGCGTGCTCCAGCTCGTTCATGTTCTCTCTCTATGGATAGGATCTGCCGACCTTCACGAATGTATGTGAAACGGCCGTGGAGTTAATTGTGCGTTAACCGCAAGAACAGATGCAAAGCCTTGATGCGAAAGGCGTTGACGTCGTTTGCACAGGGCCGCTATGGTACGCGACAACACGGGGCGAGCGGGTACAAGAAAGACGATGAGTGTTCAGAACAGAGGCGCGCACAGCGCCCGCAAGCAGGCCATCCGGCGCAAGGCGCAGCGCCGTCATTCGCACTTCTACGACACCCGCGCCCACTGGTCCTTCAGTCGCAACGCCTCGGCCGAACCCCTGAGCTGGAGCCGTGAACGCTGGATCCTCGCCGGCACCGCCTTCCTCCTCGTCATTCTTTCCGCGCTCGTCATCCCCGCATGGGCCGGCGCCATGAAGAAGGAATCCGTGATCGCCGCCGCCCCGACGATCCACGCCGTGGTTCCGCTCGCCGTTCCGAAGATCGACCCCACCAGCGTGAAGCCCATCGTTCCCGTCGAGGAATGGCAGTCGGTGCAGGTGCAGCCCGGGCAGACGCTCGCGGACATCTTCCTCGCGCAAGGCCTCTCGATGACCGACCTCCAGCGCGTCATCGACGGCGCCGGCGGCAGCAAGGCTTTCCATCGCATCAATCCCGGCCAGGAATTCCAGTTCCTCATCGGCGGGGATCACGTTCTGAAGGGCGTCCGCTTCGATCAGGACGAAGCCAGCATCGCCACGCTGCGTCTCGACGGCGCATCCCCGCAGCTCACGGTGCAGAAGCGCGACGTGCAGCGGCGCGAGCACATCGCCCATGGCGAGATCGACAGCTCGCTGTTCGGCGCGGCATCGAAGGCCGGCATGAGCAACGCCATGGTGTTGAAGCTCGCCGACGTCTTCAAGTACGACATCGACTTCGTGCAGGACCTCCGTGTCGGCGACAGCTTTACCGTCGTCTATGACGACGTATATAGCGACGGCGCGTTCCTGCGCGAGGGCGACATCGTCGCCGCCGAGTTCGTGAACCAGGGCAAGCGCTACACCGCGTACCGATTCAAGAACAGCGACGGCAAGGTCGGCTACTTCAGCGAAGAGGGTCGTCCGCTCGCCGGTTCGTTCCTGCGTATTCCGGTCGACTTCACGCGCATCTCCTCGCAGTTCAGCGCCGGCCGCATGCATCCGATCCTCGGCAAGATGCGCGCGCACAAGGGCGTGGACTATGCCGCGCCCTCCGGCACGCCGATCCACGCGGCCGGCGACGGCGTGGTCAAGTTCCGCGGCTGGATGAACGGCTACGGCAACTTCGTCGTCATCCAGCACAATGCCACCATCAGCACCGCTTACGGCCACATGTCGCGCTTCGCCAACCTCCGCGTCGGCCAGCGCGTAAGCCAGGGCAGCACCATCGGTTATGTTGGCATGACGGGTCTCGCCACCGGCCCGCACCTGCATTACGAATTCCGCGTCAACAACGTGCAGCGCGATCCGCAGACGGTCACGCTGCCCAAGCCGGAACCGCTGCCCGCTGCGCAGCTCGCGAAGTTCAGGAAGGAAGTGGTGGGCCCGCAGCTTGCCCGCCTCAAACAGGTGGACAGCAACGTCAAGCTCGCCCGGGTCGACACCGGCACGTCCGGCAACGACTGACCCGTGACGGCCAGCAAGGACGGCCTCTACCTCGGCCTCATTTCAGGAACCAGCGCGGACGGCATCGACGCCGCGCTGGTTCGTTTCGCGAACGGCCAGCCGGCCCTCGTTGCCGGCATCACTCATCCCTGGGACGACGCATTGCGGCGCCGGATACTGGCCGTCGCGCAGGACGAGGTCCGTCTCGACCTGGACGAATACGGTCGACTGGACGTGGCCGTTGCCATCGCTTTCGCAGACGCCGCCCAGGCCGTGCTCGAAACGGCGGGGGTCGCCTCGGGCGACGTCACCGCCATCGGTTCGCACGGGCAGACGATCCGCCACCGTCCCGCTGGCGATCTCCCCTTCACCCTGCAGATCGGCGATCCCTCGGTGATCGCCGAGCGCACCGGTATCGACACCGTCGCCGACTTCCGCCGTGCCGACGTCGCCGCAGGCGGTCAGGGCGCGCCGCTGGTGCCGGCGTTTCACGCCACGGTGCTGCGTCCCGAGCGCGGCGCACGCGTGGTGCTCAACCTCGGCGGCATCGCCAACGTCACGCGGCTTTCGGCCGACGGCCACGTCACCGGATTCGACACCGGCCCGGCCAACGGCTTGATGGATGCCTGGTGCCTGCGCCATCGCGGCGAAGCATTCGACCGCGACGGGCGCTTCGCGGCCTCGGGCCACGTCGACGACGAACTGCTCGCCCAGCTCCTGGACGACGCCTACTTCGCGCTACCGCCTCCGAAAAGCACGGGCCGGGAACACTTCCACCTGGCGTGGCTCGACATGCACCCACGCGTAGCCGATCTTTCCCCCGAAGACGTGCAGTCCACGCTGCTGGCCCTCAGCGCGCACTCGGTGGCCGACGCCATTGCGCTCCATGCCGCCGATGCCATCGATGTCGTGGCTTGCGGCGGCGGCGTGCACAACACCGCGTTGATGCAGGCGATCGCCAGCCGTCTGGAAGGCCGGCCGCTGCATGTCAGTTCGGCGTTCGGTATCGATCCCGACGGCATGGAGGCCATGGCCTTCGCATGGCTGGCCTACCGCCGACTGCGTGGCGAGCCGGGAAACCTGCCCGCGGTCACCGGCGCCCGTGGGTTGCGGCTGCTCGGCGCGGTCTACGCCGCGCCGTCACCGTAATCGGCTCCCACAGGAAATCAGAACGATTCGGACGTTTTTGCGGGACGCAGCGACGCGTCGGCAAGCGTCGAGGGCGAAGCCTGGGCCAGTGCGGACAAGGCTTCCTGGAAGGCCGCCTGCTCCTCGGCGTCCCATGCGCCCGTAAGGTGCGCAATGTCGCCGGGTTCGAGCAAAAGCTCGTTGAACACGTCGCCGGGACTCAGGCCGAGCCCATAGCGCAACGCGTGCAGGATCACCTCATTGATCGACCAGCGGCGTTCGCGCGCGAGCGACTTGATACGCTCGGCCATCTGCTCGTCGATGTGTCTCACCACGATATCCGGCACGTGCGTGACCTCCTCGCGCATGCCCCCTGTGGCGGCGATCTTACACAGTTTTGGCCCATTGCGAAGATCGTCCGTCCGGCCTAACCCGCCCCGCCGCTCATTCCGTGAGGGAATCCACAGGTCGGGGCATGCGCCGCCAGAGCACGGCCAGCACCACCAGGGTGGGCACGATGGAAACCGTGCTCAGCACGAACAGCGACGGGTACCCGGCTTCCTTCACGAGGAACCCGGAGAAGCCGCCCAGCAACTTGCCTGGCAGGTTGGCCAGCGCACTCAACAAGGCGTACTGCGTGGCGGTGAAGCTGCGATTGACCAGGCCCGACATGAAGGCCACCAGTACCGGTCCGGCGAATCCCTGGGCGAGGTTGTCGCCGGAGAGCGTGGCGACGAAGGCCCAGGTCTGCCCGGGGTTCATCGCCATGATCAGATAGAGCATGTTCGACAACGCCACGCCGACGGCGGACACCGCCAGGAGACGGCGCATCTCGAAACGGGTGACGGCCCAGCCCCCCAGCAATGCGCCGACGATGCCGACGATCACGCCATAGACCTTCGACACCTCGGCGATCTGCGTCTTGCTGAAGCCCGTGTCGAGGTAGAAGGGATACGCCATCACCCCGAGCATCTGGTCGGGCAGCCGGAACAGGGCCACGAACAGAAGCAGGCCGAGGGAAAGCGCCAGCCCGTAGCGAGAGAGGAAATCCTGAAAGGGCCGAACGAAACCTTCCTGCACCGCCTGCCGCCATGGCAGGCGCTCGCGAACCCTGTGCTCGGGTTCACGAGCCACCAGCACGGTGACGATGGGGATGGCCAAAAGCGCGCAGATGGTGACGTAGCCGCCCTGCCAGCCGAACACGTCGGCAACGATGAGGAT
The DNA here is from genome assembly GCF_011759605.1 of Luteibacter sp. SG786. Taxonomy (GTDB): domain Bacteria; phylum Pseudomonadota; class Gammaproteobacteria; order Xanthomonadales; family Rhodanobacteraceae; genus Luteibacter. Next base: position 926,911 of record NZ_JAAOYX010000002.1, on the reverse strand, counting down.
GCCCGCGCCACCGGCGATGAGCCCGAGGCGATAACCGAGGGTATACGTGGCCGCCAGGGCACCTTGCGCTTCCTGCGGCGCGATCTCGACGCGATAGGCGTCCACGACGATGTCGATCGTGGCGCCCGCCAGGGCGGCCACGAAGGTCACCGCCATGAACCGGGGCAGCGAGGCTTCCGGCGGCATCGCCGCCATGCCGAGCAGGCCGGCGCCGAGCAGCAGCAGTGCGAACATGAGCCACCCCCGGCGCAGGCCCAGGCGGCCGAACAACGGCAGCCGGAACTTGTCGACGAGGGGCGCCCAGACGAATTTGAAGTTGTAGGCGAAGGTGACGTAGCTGGCGATGCCGATCGCCCCATAGTCGACACCCGCTTCCTTCAGCCATGCGGAAAGCGTGTTGCCCACCAGCAGGAACGGCAGACCGGAGGCCAGCCCGAAGAACAGCATGGTCACCGCGCCCGGCTGGGCGAAGGCGGCGAACACGCCCCGCAGGCCCTTGTAGCGAACGGCTTCGCTCATCGATCAGTCGGCGTAGTCGACGGTGAACGGCGCATGGTCGGAGAAGCGCTCGTCGCGATAGATGGAGCAATCGCGCAGACGGTCGCGCAGGCCCGGTGTGACGATCTGGTAGTCGATACGCCATCCCACGTTGTTCGCGCGCGCCTGACCGCGATTCGACCACCACGTGTACTCGACCGCGTCGGGCTTGATGGCGCGGAAGCTGTCCACCCAGCCGATCTCCTTGAACAGGAGGTCCAGCCACGCCCGCTCCTCGGGCAGGCAGCCGGAATTCTTCTGGTTCGAGGTCCAGTTCTTGATGTCGTTCTTCGTGTGCACGATGTTCCAGTCGCCACACAACACGTAGTCGCGTCCGCTCGCGGCCCATTCGCGCAGGATCGGCGTCAACCATTCCATGATGCGGAACTTGTACTGCTGCCGTTCGTCGCCCGACGAACCCGATGGGATATAGAACGAGACAACACTGAGGTTGCCGTAGCGGGCTTCGATGTAGCGGCCCTCGCAGTCGAAGTCCTCGCGACCCAGCGACACGCGCACTTCGTCCGGCTCGCGCTTGGAATAGATCGCCACGCCGCTGTAGCCCTTCTTGCTGCGGGCATCGTGATAGAAGCAATGGTGGCCATCGGGGCGGAACATGGGATCGGTGAGTTGCGACTCCTGGGACTTCGTTTCCTGCAGGCAGACGATGTCGGCGTCCTGCTTGCGCAGCCATTCGAACACGCCTTTGTTGGCGGCCGAACGGATGCCGTTGGCGTTCAGGGAAATGATGCGCATGGGGCCTTCGATGGCATTCGACGATCCGCGCATCATAACCCGCTCGCGCCGGATGGCCGCGCTCCGACACAATAGCCCCCGTGAATCCCACCATCCACGTCCAACCCGTCGACGACACGCTGCGCCCCGCGGTGCTTGCGCTGGCCGTGCATCCCGAGCAGTTGCCCTTCGTCGGCCGCGTGGCGGATTCGCTGGCCGACGTGGCGGTGTGCCGCGACAGCGAGGCACTGGCGCTTCTGCACGACGGCGAGGTCGTCGGTTATGTGCGCATCGACCGGCACGCCTCGGCCCTCGGCGACCATCCGCTGGCCGACGGCGCGGTGGCGCTGCGCAGTTTCCTCATCGATGCGTCGAAGCAGGGCCGCGGCCTGGGCCTGGCGGCACTGGACGCCATTCGCCGATACGTGGCGGAGCGGCACCCCGACCGGGAACGGATCCTGTTGACCGTGAACGTCCGCAACGCGAACGCGGTGCGGGCCTATCGCCGTGCCGGCTATCGCGAGGGCGACGGGTTGTACCATGGCGGCAGCGCGGGTCCGCAGCATGTGCTCTGGCGCCCGCTTTCCCCTACGCCTTCCTGAAGAGACCGCCGTGCACGACTACCAGCGCGAATTCATCGAACTCACCCTAGCCCGCGACGTTCTCCGCTTCGGCGAATTCACCCTGAAATCCGGGCGCAGCAGTCCCTATTTCTTCAACATGGGACGCATCGACTCCGGTGCGGCACTCGCGCGGCTGGGGCGTTCCTATGCCGCGGCAGCCGTGCGTTCGGGCGTGCCGTTCGACATGCTGTTCGGCCCCGCCTACAAGGGCATCGCCCTTGCCGCGGCCACGGCCATCGCGCTAGCTGACGTCGAAGGCCGCGACGTTCCCTGGGCCTACAACCGCAAGGAAGCCAAGGACCACGGCGAGGGCGGTACCCTGGTCGGCGCCCCGCTGCGCGGCCGGGTGCTGATCGTGGACGACGTGATGACCGCCGGCACCGCCGTGCGGGAGTCGCTGGAACTCATCCGCGCCCAGGGTGCGGAACCGGCCGGCGTACTGATCGCGCTTGACCGGCAGGAGCGCGGCCAGGGCGAGCTTTCCGCCGCGCAGGAGGTCTCGGCACAGTTCGGCATTCCGGTCATCGCCATCGCCAGCCTGGCCGACGTGCTGTCCTACGCGGGCGAACGGCCTGAACTCGCCGCGGAGCATGGACGCCTGCTCGCCTACCGCGAGCAGTACGGCGTGAAGGCCTGACGAAAACGGCGACTGCGTCACGTGCCCGGCGGTGCTTGCCGGCCGGGCACAATACACGCACGCACGCTGGCTATACTCCGCACACAGGAGGGGGAAAGCATGCGAGCAGCGCGGTACATCCTGGTGGCGGCGGCGCTGTGCATCGGCACGGCGGCGTTCGCCGACCAGAAGAACAGCAACGCCTACCGTTACCGCTGGAAGGATGCTTCGGGCCAGTCGTATTTCAGCGACAGCCTCACCGCGGAAGCGCTGAAGGCCGGCTACGACGTGGTCAATGCCCAGGGCATGGTGGTACGTCATGTCGACAGGCAGCTGACCACCGAGGAACGCGTAGCCGCGAAGAAGATCGCCGACCAGAAGGCGGCCGAGGAGCAGGCCCGGCAACAGCAGGCGCGCGAGGATGCGCAGATGCTCAATGCCTACCCGACCGAAGCCGCGTTCGCGGCCGCCAAGAACGCCGAGCTGGACAACTTCGAGCAGGCGGCGAGGACAACACGGCTGAACCTCCAGGGGCAGGAGAAAGCCCTGGCAGACCTGCTCAGTCGCGCGGGCGACCTGGAGCGGGCCAAGCAGCCCGTTCCGCCCTTCCTCACCGACCGCATCGCCGAGCAGCGTGCCACGGTGTCCGCCCTGCGCGACACGCTGGCGCGACAGCAGGCGGCGAAGGAAACCGCCCGGCTGAACACCGACGCGCAACTGCGGCACTATCGTGCGCTGAAGGCGGCCTCCGCGAATTCCGGGCGTTAAGCGGCCGCCATCCCTGGAAAACCGCCCTTGCGGCGCTGCCTGCCTAGAACGGCAGCGCCAGGTTCCTGTCCACCGCCAGCAGGCGTTGCCGGAACGCCTGCTTGATGCGCTCCAGCGAACGGCTGCTATCCGCATCGAAGCGGAAGATCAGCGCCGGCGACGTATTGGATGCCCTGACCAGCCCCCAGCCGTCGCTCCAGTCGGCACGAATGCCGTCGATAGTGGCGATGCGTGCGTCTTCGAACGACGCGGTGGCACGGAAGGCCTCCATGAACCGGAAGTGCGCCCCTTCGGCCATCGGCATGCGCAGTTCGGGCGTGGACACGCTCTTCGGCAGGCCGTCGAAGATCTCGCCGACGCTGCGCTCCTCCGGATCGCCGGCGACAATCTCCAGCAACCTGGCCGCGGCATAGATACCGTCGTCGAAGCCATACCAGCGATTGTTGTCGGCGAAGAAGAAATGCCCGCTCATCTCGCCGGCCAGCGCCGCGCCCGTTTCGCGCATCTTCGCCTTGATCAGGGAGTGCCCGGTCCGCCACATCAGCGGCACGCCGGCGGCCTCCTGGATCACCGGTCGAAGATGGCCCGTGCATTTGACGTCGTAGATGACGGTGGCACCGGGATTGCGCGCAAGCACGTCCTGCGCGAAGAGCATCAACAGACGGTCCGGGTAGACGATCTCTCCTGCCTGCGTCACCACGCCCAGCCGGTCGCCGTCGCCGTCGAACGCCACGCCGAGGTCGGCGCCGATGGTGTTCACGGCGGCGATCAGGTCGGCCAGGTTGTGCGGGTCGGAGGGGTCGGGGTGGTGGTTGGGGAAGCGGCCGTCCACGTCGCAGTACAGGGGAATGACCTCGCAGCCGATCTCCTCCAGCACGCGCGGCGCTACCTCGCCGGCCGCGCCATTGCCGGCATCCACCACTACTTTGAGCCGGCGCTCGGCCGCCACGTCGCCGCCGATGCGGGACACGTAGGCGTCCAGGACCGATTGTTCGCGCCAGGTGCCGCCACCGTCGGTGGGCAAGCGTCCTTCCTCGATGCGACGGTGCAGGTCGGCAATGGCGTCTTCCGCCAGGGTCTCGCCGCCGATGACAATCTTGAAACCGTTGTACTCGGGCGGATTGTGACTGCCCGTGACCGACACGCCGCAGCCCGTGCCGAAATGGTAGGCCGCGAAGTACACCAGCGGTGTCGGCACCATGCCGAGATCGATCACATCGATGCCCGCCTCGCGCAAACCGTCCGACAACGCGCCGGCGAGCTCCGCACCGGAAAGCCTTCCGTCGCGGCCAACCACGATCTCGCGGAGGTTGGCCTCGTGCATGCGCGCACCGATGGCCTGACCGATGCGGTGGGCAACCCCGGCAGTGAGCGCCGAGCCCGCCACGCCGCGGATGTCGTAAGCGCGGAAGATCGAGGGATCGACCGCTTCCGTGTCGCGCGTGGGAGCCGGGCGCGGAGGCGGCGGTGCACTGGATGGCGCGGACGGCAGACGCGGTTTGCGTACCACGTCGGCCACGAGGATATCTTCCTCCGGCTCAGCCTCCGGCAGCGCGACAGCTTGGCGGCGTCGCGACCACAGCAGGAAGGCGCCGCCACCCAGGCCAACGAGGCTCAGCAGGATGGCCAGCGCTTCCGAATGCGGAATGACGATGAATGCACGCGGCATCGCGGCAAAGACATAGAGTGCGGTACCGGCCACCTGCTGCCCTTCCGGCTCGAGTTCGGCCGAACGCGCGCCGCGGAACAGCAGTGCCAGGCTGTCGCTGCCGGCGCCCTGGCGCAATTCGAGGCGTCCGCCGCCGGGCGAAGCGGCCTCGAAACGCCGGGCCACGTCGTCGAAGGGAAACTCCAGCCAGATCCAGGCCCGCACGGTGCCGTTGCCGCTCAGCGGCTCGACGATCGTCAGGCGCCGCTCGCCACGGTCCACGGACGTCGAAGCGGGCGGCACCCCGTCGCTGCCGAGAACGGCCATGAGCTGGGCCGCCTTCGCGTAACCGAACTCGCGATAGTTGGCGCGAACCACTTCGTCGAGGCCGCCGCTGTATACCTCCACGGCACGGGCGGCAGGCAACGCGGCGCGCAGCTGCGCCGCGGCCGCGGCATGATCGTCGATCGTCGCGGCAAGGCCGCCATCGGCCACCGCACGGTGCACCTGCTGGCGCTTGGCCGCCACCAGATCGCTCAGATCCCTCACGACCTGCCGTTGCGCCGCGCGCGTACGTTCTGCCGCATCGCCCTCATCGGCGATCAGCCAGGCCTGCCATGCGCAGAAGGCGCCGGCGACGATCAGCAGCGTGGCTCCCGCGAGGGGAATCAACCGACGCAGATCCGTTCCGGACAACCCCCTCGCCCCTCCCTCTTTTCGAGCCATGGTGCCCCTTGTGTCCCCTGAGATCAGCCTACACCGGTGGAACCGAATCCCCCTTCGCCCCGCTGCGAAGGAGTGAACCCGTCGACCACACGCAGGCGCGCCCGCCCCACCGGTACCAGCAATAGTTGCGCAATCCGGTCGCCAGGCGCGATGGTCACGTTCGCGTTTCCGCGATTCCAGCAGGAAATCATCAGCGGCCCCTGGTAGTCGGCATCGATCACGCCCACCAGGTTGCCCATCACGAGCCCCTGTTTATGGCCCAGCCCCGAGCGCGGAACGATCAGCGCGCACCAGGCCGGATCGCCGATATGGATGGCCATGCCGCTCGGAACCAGCAGGCTCTCGCCGGGCGCCAGCGTGACCGGCGCCTCGACGGCGGCGCGCAGATCCATGCCGGCGCTTCCCTCCGTGGCCGGTTCCGGCAGGGGGATGCTGTCGCCCAGACGCGGGTCGAGGATTTTCAGTTCGATGTCGATCAAGGGTGGGTTCCGGAGCCGGAGAGGAAGCGTTCGGCGATGCGCGCGACAAGCTGGCGGGCCAGGTCCGTCTTCGGCATCTCGGGCAGCGATTCGTCACCACCCGGCCAGTAGAGATGCAGTGCGTTGTCCGCCACTTCGAACCCCTTGCCGCCACCGACCTCGTTCGCGGCGATCATGTCGATGCCCTTCCTGCGCAGCTTCTCGCCCGCGTAGCTGGCAAGCTCGCGCGTTTCGGCGGCGAAGCCCACCAGGAACGGACGCCGTTCCGTCGCGGTCAGCGAGGCGATGATGTCGGGGTTCTCGGTGAGTTCGAGGTGAAGGGGGGCCCCCGATGCCTTCTTCAACTTGTGCTCGGAGGTTTCGCTGGGGCGATAGTCGCCGACCGCCGCGGCGCCGATGTAGATGTCTGCACCGCGAGCCGCGGACAGCACGGCCTCGTGCATCTGCCGTGCGCTGCGCACATCCACGCGGCGCACGCCCGGTGGCGTCGGCAGCGCTACGGGGCCCGCGACCAGCGTCACGTCGGCGCCGGCGTCGCGCGCCGCGCTCGCCACGGCGAAACCCATGCGACCGGAGCTGCGATTGCCGATAAAGCGCACCGGATCGATGTCCTCGTAGGTTGGCCCGGCACTGACGACCACGCGGCGGCCACGCAGCGGCTGGTCGCCGAACGAGGCGACCATGAGGTCTCGCAGTTCGTGCGGTTCGAGCATCCGGCCCGAGCCGATGTCGCCGCAGGCCTGGTCGCCGTCGGCGGGCCCGAGCACGCCGATGCCGCGGACCCGCAGCGTGCCCACGTTGGCCTGCACCGCAAGGCTCGCCCACATTTGCTGGTTCATGGCCGGAGCGACGTAGACCGGGGCCGCGGTGGCAAGAACCACCGTCGAAAGAAGGTCATCGGCGAAGCCGTGGGCCAGACGCGCGATGGTGTCGGCGCTCGCCGGCGCGATGAGAACACGCTCAGCCCAGCGGGCGAGTTCGATGTGCCCCATGGCGGCTTCGCCCTGTTCGTCCCAGAGGCTCACGCGGACCGGTTGTCCGGAGAGGGCCTGGAAGGTCGTGGGCGTGACAAAGTGGGTCGCACCTTCGGTCATCACCACGCGCACCTCGGCCTCGAGGTCGCGCAGGCGGCGGACGAGCTCGCAGATCTTGTAAGCGGCGATACCTCCGGTAACGCCAATGAGGATGCGACGCTGGCGAAGACTCATGACGAAATCGGCGCTCTACGGGAGGGTCGCTAGCTTAACGGATTCCGCCGGGCGACTCGGGGCGGTTTTTCAGAATCGTTCTATCGCCAGACGCCCCGCGCCAACCCTAACTTGTCTCTCGCGCCGTGCGATGTGCGGCACCCACAAGAGGCAACACGATGAAACCCGGGCCCGACGACACGTCCGCCGTTCGCGAAGCAACGATCGCACCCCCGACGTACCGGTCCCAGCCCATCCGCAGTTGGGCCACCCACGAACGCCCGCGCGAACGCCTCTACGCGCACGGGGCGTCCGCCCTTTCCGATGCCGAGTTGCTCGCGGTGCTCCTGGGCAGCGGCAGCGCCGGCAGCGATGCCGTCACCACGGCCCGCTCCGTCCTCTCCCGCGCGGGGGGCCTGGGCCGACTGCTTTCCGATGCCGGCGAGTTGCCGCCCATCAGTGGCTTCGGCCCGGTGAAACGGGCCCGCCTCATGGTCGCGCTGGAACTGGCACGCCGCGCACTCAGCGAGGGCCTGGTCGACCTGCCGCGAATCGACAATCCGCGTGACAGCGCCCAATACCTCCGGGCTCGCCTCGTGCACCTGCGCCATGAGGTCTTCGCCTGCCTTTTCCTCGACACCCGCCACCGCGTGCTGGCCTACGAGGAACTCTTCCGCGGCACGATCGACGGCGCCAGCGTCTATCCCCGCGAAGTGGTTCGCGCGTGCCTCCGCCATCACGCCAGCGCCGTCATCCTTGCGCACAACCACCCGTCGGGCGTGGCCGAGCCCAGCGCGGCTGATCTCGACATCACGCGCACCCTGGTCGACGCGCTGGCACTCATGGACATCCGGGTACTCGACCACCTGATCGTCGGTCACGGCGACCCGGTATCCCTGGCCGAACGCGGCCTCATGCAGCGGAACGTCGCGCTCTAAAAAAAAGACGGCGCGAGTGCCGCTCGCGCCGTCTTGGGTCACCTTTCGAGGGAGGGGGCAGGCGACCCGCCGTGCCGTTAGCCGGGGAGACACCGGGCACGGGGCGAATCATGACAAGCAGCCATGACAGCCGAATGACGCATCGCCGCACAGCCGGCGATTGCGTCGGGGCCGAAGTTATGCACATCGGCCGTTTTTCCCACTTGGACGTCACAGTTCCTGTTTACACGAAGGTACAAATCCTAACTCATTGAATTTAATAGCCATGAGTCGTTACGGCCCTGTGTCAATCCCAGCGCCTTCATTACGGGTGCAACCAGGTGGGTTATTGCCCACAGAGTTATCCACAGGCAGGGCACGCGTACCGGGGTGCCCCGGGAGCCCCATCTGATAGGATTGCCGGTTCCATCGCCGCCTCGCGCATCCCGTGAAACAAGAGCTGAAACAACTGGTATTGCAGGCCATCGGTGCCCTGCGTGAATCCGGCAAGCTGCCGTCCGACTTCGTGGCGCCGGTCTTCGTCATCGAGCGCACCCGAAGCCGCGACCACGGCGATTTCGCCACCAATGCCGCCATGATGATGGCCAAGGCGGCCGGCCGTAAGCCGCGCGACATCGCCACCGACCTTGTCGAAGCCCTCCCGCCCTCCCCCATGGTGGGCAAGGTGGAGATTGCCGGACCCGGCTTCATCAACTTCTTCCTGGCCCCGGCCGCCTTCCATGCGGAAATCGAGCAGGCGCTGGGCCAGGGCGACCGCTACGGCCGCAACAACGACGGCCAAGGCCGCACGGCGGGCGTCGAGTTCGTGTCGGCCAATCCCACGGGGCCGCTGCATGTCGGCCACGGCCGCGCTGCCGCCATCGGCGACAGCCTCAGCCGGTTGCTGGAGGCCGCGGGGTGGAAGGTATTCCGCGAGTTCTATTACAACGACGCCGGCGTCCAGATCGCCAACCTGGCGCTTTCCACACAGGCCCGAGCGAAGGGCATCGCGCCCGACGAGGCCGGCTGGCCGGAGTCCGGCTACCGCGGCGACTACATCGCCGAAGTGGCCCGCGCTTTCCTTGCCCGGGAGTCCGTGGAAGCCGACGGCGAGACGGTGGTCGCCAGCGGCGATGCCGACAATCTCGACGATGTTCGCCGTTTTGCGGTGGCGTACCTGCGCCACGAGCAGGATCTCGACCTCAAGGCCTTCGGCGTCGGCTTCGACGTCTATTACCTCGAGTCGTCGCTCTATACGGAAGGCAAAGTGGACGAAACCGTGCGCGAGCTGGTTGCCCACGGCCACACCTACGAGGAAGGCGGGGCACTCTGGCTGCGCTCGACCGATTTCGGTGACGACAAGGACCGCGTGATGCGCAAGTCCGACGGCACCTACACCTACTTCCTGCCCGACGTCGCCTACCACCGCACCAAATGGCAGCGTGGCTACGAACGCGCCATCACGGAGCTCGGTTCCGATCACCACGGCTCGCTGGCGCGCGTGAAGGCGGGCCTCCAGGCGCTTGATGCCGGCATTCCGGCGAACTGGCCCGAGTACGTGCTGCACCAGATGGTGACGGTCATGCGCGGCGGCGAGGAAGTGAAGATCTCCAAGCGCGCCGGCTCCTACGTCACCCTCCGCGATCTCATCGACGAGGCCGGCCGCGATGCCACGCGCTACTTCCTCATCGCGCGCAAGGCCGATTCGCAGCTGGTGTTCGACATCGACCTCGCCCGGTCGCAGAGCAACGACAACCCCGTCTATTACATCCAATACGCACACGCCCGCGCCTGTCGCGTGTTCCGCGAACTGGCCGATCGCGGGCTTTCCACCGATCGCGGCAACGGCATCGCCAGGCTCGATCGCCTGGACACGGAGCACGAGTCGGTGCTGATGGTGGAGCTATCGCGCTACCCGGAGATGGTCGAATCCGCCGCCGCCAACCTGGAACCGCACCTGATCGCGCAATACCTTCGGGAACTCGCGGGCGCGCTTCACAGCTACTATCACGAGCACAAGTGGATCGTCGACGACACCGACCTGCGCGACGCGCGGCTTGCCCTGGTGGCCGCCACGCAGCAGGTGTTGAAGAACGGTCTCGATCTGCTGGGCATATCCGCCCCGGAGAGCATGTAATGGCAACTCGCAAGAAAGGCAAAGGCCGCCAGGCCGTCCGCAACGGTTCGAGCGGCATGCCGGGTTGGGGCTGGGCGCTAATCGGCATTCTCGCCGGCGCCATGCTCATGGCCTTCGCCATGCGCGGCACCTGGATGCCGATGATGCGCCAGCACGACGGTCCGGAGCCGAATCCGCAGGCCACCGCGCAGAAGGGCAGCGATCCGGGCGTGGTCGACCAGGCCGAGGCTGAGAAACCGAAGAAGCCGTCGTACGACTTCTATTCGGTGCTTTCCGAGAAGGAAGTGCGCATTCCCGACGCGGAGATCCGCGCGCAGGCGAGCGCGGAAGCCCAGCAGAAGCAGCAACAGCAGGCAGCGCAGCAACAGGCCGCACAGCAGGCCGCCGCCGCGCAGCAGCAGCAGGCCCAGGCTACCGCCGCCGCGGCCAACCTGCCCAAGGCCACCAGCCAGACGGTCACCGCGGTGCCGGCGCAGCCCGCTCCTGCCGCTGCCAGCGGCTCGGGTTACCTGCTCCAGGTGGGCGCATTCCCGAGCGCCGCGGATGCCGAGGCACTGAAGGCCAAGCTCGCCTTGCAGGGCTTCGTGGCCAATGTGCAGTCGGTGAAGGTGGGCGCGCAGACCTACAACCGCGTGCGCCTGGGCCCGTTCAAGTCGGCCACGGACCTGGAAAGCACGAAACAGCGCCTGCAGGCGGCGGGTATCAGCGCCATCGCGCTGAAAGAAGGCGGCTGACTTGCTTCTCGTCATTCCTGCGAAAGCAGGAATCCAGGGCCTTGTCGCTTGACCGGAGACCCGGGCCCTGGGTCCCTGCGTTCGCAGGGACGACTCACGAGCGGCGCTTAAGCCGAATCAGCGCCGAGATGTCTTCGTCGCCGTAGCCACGGGACATCAGTTCGCCGAAGTCCGCCAGGGACCGTTCGATGATGGTGCGGTCCGTGCCTGCCTCGGTGGCGATGCCGCGCACGATGCCGAGGTCCTTGTGCAGCAGGGCCAGCTTGAAGCCCACCGAGAATTCGTTGCGCAGCATGGTGGCGCCGCGCTTGTCGAGGAACCAGTTGCCGGCCGCGCCGGCCGCGAGCGTCGGAAGCAGGCGCTCCGCCTCGAGGCCCAGCGATTCGCCGAGCGCCAGCCCTTCCGTCACCGCCTGCGCGATGCCCGCGACCAGCACCTGGTTCACCGCCTTGGTCGCCTGGCCGCTCCCGACGCCGCCCATGTGCGTGACGCGAGCGGCATAGGCTTCGAGCACCGGACGCACGCGCTCGAGCACGGCGGCGTCGCCGCCCACCATCACCGACAGTTTGCCGTTCTTCGCCCCTTCGACGCCGCCCGACACCGGCGCATCGAGGAAGTCGACGCCCGCCTCGGCGAGCATGAGGGCGGCCCGCTTCGCCGTAGCGGGTGCCACGGTGGAATGATCCACGACGATCGTGCCCTTCTTCAGGGAAGGCAGCAGTGCCTCGACCACGCCGATCACGTCGGCATCCGCGCTGACGCACAGTGCGATGACGTCGCAGGACGCGCCCATGCCTGCCATGTCCGGCGCGGCTATGCCCCATTCGCCGGCCAGCGCGTCGGCCTTCGCCTGCGTGCGATTGCCCACGGCCACGAGAAGCCCCCTGGCATGAAGGTGGCCGGCCATGGGCGCTCCCATCGCGCCCAATCCGATGAAAGCTGCTTTCAGACTCATGTTCGTTCCTTGTATGCGCGGATTCAGCGGCCTGCGGTTTCCGCGAGATAGGTGTAACCGGTCAACCCCTTGTCCAGCGCCGCGGCGAGGGTTTCCGCCTCCGTACCGGTCACGCCCGCGGCAGCGAGGCGATCGGTATAGGACTGGCGCAGGGCCTTGAGGTCGTAGCCGACGTAATCGAGCATCAGGTCGGTCGTGTCGCCCCGGCGGATGTGCGCGAACTCGTAGCCGTCCTTCGTGGCCCGCACGTTCACCGCGTCGGTATCGCCGAACAGGTTGTGGATGTCGCCCAGCGTTTCCTGGTAAGCCCCGACCATGAAGATGCCGAGCCGGTAGGACTCGCCGTCCTTGAGGCCATGCAGCGGCAGGCTGACATCGACGCCTTCGGCGTCCACGTAGTGGTCGATACGGCCATCCGAATCGCAGGTGAGGTCTGCGATCACACCTCGGCGCAGCGGTTCCTCGTCCAGGCGTGCAATGGGCACGATGGGAAAGATCTGGTCGATCGCCCAGATGTCCGGCACCGATTCGAAGACCGAGAAATTCACGAAGTACTTGTCGACCAGCTTCTCGTCCAGGTCGTCCAGGGCCTGGCGATGCGCGCGCTCGGCCGGCAGCAGGCGGGGCCGCACCGCGTTCGCGATGGCGTAGAACAGTTCGTCGAGCTTCGCGCGGTCGCGCAGGTCGAGCTGGCCTAGCGCGTACAGCGCCTGGCCTTCCGCGAAGTGGTGCTGCGCCTCATGGAAGAGTTCCAGCGGCGGGCGGTGGCCCAGCTCGGCGTGGGTTTCGCGCAGATGCCTGAGCACGGCCGGCTCGCCGTCACGCTCGGGGGGAATGGCACCTTCCGGCACGGGCTCCACTTCGCTCACGTTCACGACCATCACCGCGTGGTGGGCCGTCATCGCGCGGCCCGACTCGGTGAAGATCACCGGTGCCGCCATGCCATGCTCCGCCACCGCCTCGGCCAGCGGTTGCACGATGCTGGCCGCGTACTGCTCAAGGCTGTAGTTGATCGAGTTGTAGCTGCGCGAGCGCGTGCCCTCGTAGTCCACACCGAGGCCGCCGCCCACATCCACCACGTCGATGGGCACGCCGAGGCGATGCAGTTCGACGAAATAGCGCACGGCTTCGCGCATGCCGGCCGCGATGTCGCGCACGTTCGATATCTGCGAACCCATGTGGAAATGCTGCAGGCGAAGGGTGTGCTTGAGGCCCGCGGCATCGAGCCGCTCGATCAGCTCCAGCACCTGTCCGGGGCTCAGGCCGAACTTGCCCTTGTCGCCACCGGTGTTCTGCCACTTGCCGGCGCCGATGGAGGCGAGGCGCACGCGCACACCGAGCAGCGGCTCGACGCCCAGAGCCTTCGCTTCCGCGAAGACGTGGTCGAGTTCCGAAAGTTTCTCGATGACGATGTGCACGCGCAGGCCAAGCTTGAGGCCGATGAGGGCCAGCCGTACGTATTCGCGGTCCTTGTAACCGTTGCATACGACCATGCTGCCCGGCCGCGCCTGGGCGAGCACGGCCATCAGTTCCGGCTTGGAACCCGCTTCGAGGCCGAAGCCTTTTTCACCCGCCGCGACCAGCTCGCTGACGACGCCGCGTTGCTGGTTCACCTTGATGGGATAGATGGCGGTATAGGTGCCGGCATAGTTCGCATCGGCGATGGCCTTGCCAAAGGCCCGCTGCAGGTGAGCGAGGCGGTCGGCCAGGATGTCGGGAAAGCGTACGAGCAGCGGCAGGCGCAAGCCCTCGGCGGTGGCCTTGTCGACGATCGCCGGCAGGTCGAGGGCAGGGCCCTCATCGCCGCGGGGGCGGATCAGCAGGTGGCCGGTGCCGGCCACATCGACGTAGCCGTTGCTCCAGTGCGGAATCGCGTAGGTCAGCTTCGCGCGATCGGTGGTCCAGTTCGTCATGGGGGTGACGATCTCCATTTGATTGTGTCGAGTCCCCCGGAAGAGGGGGGCGCGGAACAGTCGCAGCGGCGAACCTTGACCTGAAGCGGGCCTGGCGGCCGGGAGCCTCGCACGCCGCGGGGCCGACCAGACGGGTCTGCGCGACCCGGCGGGCGGGCGGCAGACCGTCTATTGTAGCGGCGCCTCATGACATCGGGGTATCGGCCCGCCGGGGTGGGCACCGCCCTACTTTCCAACGGGCGCAAGGACTTGGCCGCTTTCCGGCCCGTGGCGGTACAATCCACCGTTTAGCCCCCTACCCGTCTTCAGGAAAGCGTCATGTCGCAGCAGCAGCTCAGCTGGTTCACCGAAGCCCACCAGGCATCGGGCTCCTCCATCGGTTTCCGCGTCGAGCGCCTGTTGCACGCCGAGAAGACGCCCTTCCAGACCATCGAGATCTACCAGACCACCGACTGGGGCAACCTCATGGTGATCGACGGCTGCGTCATGCTCACCAGCCGCGACAACTTCCTCTACCACGAGATGATGACCCACCCCGCGCTGTTCACCCACGCCCGGGCCAAGCGCGTCGTCATCATCGGCGGCGGCGACTGCGGCACCCTGCGCGAAGTGCTGAAGCACGAGGAAGTGGAAAAGGCCACCCAGGTGGAAATCGACGAGCGCGTCACCCGCCTGGCCGAGCAGTATTTCCCGGAGCTGTGCGACGCCAACGGCGACCCGCGCGCCGAACTGCTCTTCATCGACGGCATCAAGTACATGGCGGAAGCCGAGCCGGAGTCGATCGACCTCATCATCGTCGATTCCACCGACCCGGTCGGTCCGGCCGAAGGCCTGTTCAACGCCGCGTTCTATGCCAGCTGCTACAAGGCGCTGCGTCACGGCGGCATCCTCGTGCAGCAGTCCGAATCGCCGCTGGCCCATATCGAGCTGATCAAGGCCATGCGTGCGGCCATGCGCACCTCCGGCTTCAAGGCCGTGCGCACGCTGCCGTTCCCGCAGCCGTGCTACCCCACCGGCTGGTGGAGCTGCACCATGGCCCGCAAGGACGGCGACCTCTCTGGCTTCCGCGAGCGCGGGGCGATCAGCAAGGGCTTCGCCACGAAGTACTACAACGCCGACGTGCACAAGGGCGCGCTGGCGCAGCCGGAATTCATGCGCGAGCAGCTGGGCGAATAACGCCGCTCCTAAAAAAAAGCGCCCTCACGGGCGCTTTTTTTATTTCTCGACCTTCGCCGGCTCCCAGCCGGCAGGCGCTTCCGGCGGCATGCCGTAGGCGCGTAGCGCAGCCAGGATCACGCTCATTTCCGTGCCGCCGCTGCGGGCAAGGGCCAGGAGCTTCTGCGCCGTGGCCTTGTCGCCCTGAGCCTGCATGTTGAGCTGCGCGAAGCGCTGCATCTGCCAGATCAGGTTGAGGCGCGCGCGCTTGGCATCCTGCTGGTCGGCTTCGCTGGCCGAGAGCGTCTCGCGCAGGTGCAAGCCAAGCGAACGACCGAGGGGGCTGCTGCCCCACTCCAGCACCTTGGCCAGCTTCAGGCAGTCGCCGGCGACGCCCGCGTCGGCCTTGTTGTCTTCGCAATACTTCGCCGTGGCCTGGAAACCGGGCACCGGTTGCGCGCTGGCCAGGCCAAACACGATCACCATCTGCACGCCGGCAGCGCCCGAGCCCTGCAAGGCGTTGAAGGTGTCCGCCGGGGGAGGCAGCTGGCTCACCGAATTGGCGAGTGCCTTCAGGCTCGCGCCCAGGTAGTCGTCATAGAGCCTGGCATTCGCGGCGCGCCCCAGATCGGCGCGCACGGCGTCGCCGGCGTTCGCGTGGTCATCCATGCCCAGCTTCAGCAGCCAGACCGCCGCGTTGTCGGGCGCCTGCTTTTCCAGCTGCGCCAGCGCTTCCGCATTGGGGCAGGTGCCGCCCTTGGCATCGCAGTCGGCGAGCCGCGCCCACGTCACTTGCGGACCGGCGTCGGCGTTCCTCGACGCACGCTCCAGAAGCGAGTGGTAGCTCAGGACCTCGGGCGGGTTGGCCAGCGGGCGAGCGAGCAGCGCGGCGCCCAGCAGGGGCTCCGCCTCGGTACGCAGGGCCAGCACGCTGGCGAGGTCCTTCTGGAACTGCAGCAGGGCCTTGGTCTGATCCTTCTGCACGACCGGGCCTTTGGCCGGCCCCTTGGCGGCGCCGGGCCACGGGCCATCGGCCAGGGCGGGCAAGGACAGCAGACCCGCAAGGGCCAGCACTGCGATGCGACGTCCGCGCATGGGCCATCTCCGTGAAATAAAACGACAAGGATACGGCCCGACCATGAACGGAAGCTGGGGAGAGACGTGCCCTGCCGGACGCTTCCACGGCTCCGGGGCGACGTTCGCCGCCGAAGTCGCTACCATCGAAGTCTGCTTTCCCTGTTGCATCATGCGCCGGGGGCCACCAATCCTGCGACAGAACAGGAGTTTACCGTGGACCAATTTGCCATCTTCGCCAGCGAACGCGCCGGCTTCTTCGTCGGCTGGGGCACGCTCTCGTTGATCAACGCCGGCCTTGCCCAGGGCAAGAATCGCAGTGGCCTGGCCTGGTGGCTTCTTTCGCTGGTTCTCGGCCCCATCGCCACGCTCATCCTGGTGATCATGCCCAAGGTGCGCACCAAGCTCTTCTGAGCCGCAGGCTTGGCCGCAAGCATCGGGGGTGTGTAGGCTAGGGCTCTCCCAAGGCAGGTGCGCGCGAATGCTTACGACGCTCGTGGCAAGCAGCAAGGGCGGTTGCGGGAAGACCACGCTGGTCACGCAACTTGCCACCCATTGGGCCCAGGCGGGTAAGAAAACGGCCGTGATCGATGCGGACCGTCAGCACTCGAGCCTGCGCTGGGTCGGCCGCCGGCCGGAGAACGCGCCCTCCATCACCGCCATCGAAGGCAGCCGCCGCGCCTTCGACCGCCTGCCGGAGGACGTCGAGAGGGTGATTGTCGACACGCCCGCGGGCGTGGACGAGAAAGACCTCGAACCCTACCTCGAACGCGCCGACGTCATCGTCGTGCCGGTGCTTCCCTCGCATTTCGACCTGGACGCCACGCTGGATTTCCTGAAGGTGCTCAAGGGCTTCAGCCGCGTGAAACGCGGCAAGCTGCCCGTCGGCCTCGTGGGCAACCGACTCAAGCCGTGGACAAACGCAAGCCAGGCCGCCCTCGCCGAACTGGGCGAGCGGGCGCCTTTTCCTGTGGTTGCGGAACTTCGCGACTCGCAAGCGTACGTCTTGCTCACAGCGCTCGGTAAGGGCATCTTCGATTACCACTCGGAAAACGTGCGCGGCCACCAGGACGATTGGGCGAAACTGCTGCGCTGGATCAAGCGCAACACCTAGCAACCAAGGGGCCGCGTCATCGATCACGCCACCGAAGGTGGCCTTGCGGAAGAGACGTTACCCATGCACGAACTCATCCTGTTACGCCACGCCGAGGCCACGCCGCACGGCAAGGACGGCAAGGACGACCGCGAGCGAAGCCTGACCGAACACGGTCGCCGGGAAGCCCGCGCCGCGGGCGAATGGCTCTCGCAGCAAGGCATCTCGTACACGCGCATTCTCTGCTCCCCCTCCAAACGGACGACGGAAACCGCCGAACTCGCCCTCGGCAAGGTCGAATGGCAATTGGAAGACGATATCTACGACGCCACCGTGGGCGAGCTCTACGACATCCTCGACAAGAACTGGGACGCGGACGGCGTGGTCCTGGTCGGTCACAATCCCGGTATCGAACAACTGGTGGCGTTCCTCGTCGAAGGGCGCTCCGAGGACTACCGCGGCATGCCCCCTGCAGGCATCGCGCGCATCCAGTTCGACGGCAAGCTCGAACCCGGCATGGGCAAACTGAAGGTTTTCTGGTCCCCTCCGAACTGAGCCTGCCCGAATGCGCCACCTGCTGTCGGCGATCGTCGCGCTCCTCGCGGCGGCGCCCCTCTCTGCCGCCGACCTTCGCATCGACCCGGTTCACTCGCGCGCCGAATTCAGCGTGCGGCTGCTCTGGGTCAGCACGGTCACGGGCAGCTTCGAAGGCATCCGCGGGGAACTGGCCATCGATCCGGCCCGGCACAGCGCCATCGTCAGCGCCGACATCGACACCGAGAGCGTCCGTATGGAATCGGCACGCCTGCGCCGCTGGCTGCTGGCGCCCGAGTTCTTCGATGCCAGCCGCTACCCGCAGATCCACTTCGAATCCTTCCCCGTATCCTTGCAACTGCTGAGCGAAGGCGGCGACGTGCAGGGCCTGCTCACCCTGCGAGGGGTAACCCAGCCGGTGACGTTCCACCTGCAAGCCAATCATTGCCCCCCGCACAGCCTGGCCGGATGCGTGCTGCAACTGAAGGGCACCATCGACCGGACGGACTTCGAGATGCGAGGGCGCCGGGGCGCCCTCTCGGACCGGGTCAACCTGGGCATGGCCATCGTGCTGACCAATCCCTGACAAGGCGTGGCGGCGCGCGAACTCACGTCGCGTTGCTACTCCTCCCCTATCATCCGCGGCATGCGCCGCCTACTCACGCTCCTGCTCCTTGCCGCCACGCTCGCCGCGGGCGGATGCTCATTGTCCCAGGAGCGAATCCGCAAGGCCGACGCGGTGGTTACCCTCACCGCGGACCGGCAGGACACCTGCGACCCCGCCGATACGAGCCATTGCGCCACGCCCTCCCCCTTGATCGACGCAGCGCTCGAAGCCGATGCCGCCTCCACGGAGGCGAAGCCGGTGCACGTGGCCACGTTGCTGGAAGACGGCGAAAGCGCGCTTGCCGCACGCATCAACCTGATCCGCGCGGCCCGCAAGAGCATCGACGTGCAGACCTACATCTGGGAACAGGACGACGCCGGCAAACTGGTGCTGGACGAACTGGTACGCGCGGCCCGGCGCGGCGTCCACGTGCGCATCCTGGCCGACCAGCTGTTCTCCTTCCGCGATCCGGGCCTGCTCGCGGCGCTGGCCCGCGCCAGCGACCGCATGGAGATCCGGCTATACAACCCCACGTTCCACGCCGCACGTACGCCGCCGCTGGAGTTCGCCGCCGGCATCCTCTGCTGCTTCTACAAATTCAACCAACGCATGCACAACAAGCTGCTGGTGGTGGACGACCTCGTGGGCATCACCGGCGGGCGGAACTACGAGAACCGGTATTTCGACTGGGACGACGCCTTCGACTACATCGACCGCGACGTGATGGTGGGGGGTCCCGCCGCTGCCGAAATGGGCGCCAGCTTCGAGCAGTTCTGGACGCACAGGCGGTCGGCACCGCTCACTCACCTGCGCGATGTGAACCGCGAACTGCTGGCCGATACCGACGACCCGCACCACTGGGAACCACCCACCTACGAGAGACCCGACCGCGTCGCCACGCTGGTGTCCGACGCACTCGATCCCGCGTGGGTCGAGGAGCACATCACGCGCAACACCCTGCGCATGAACCGCGTGGAATACCTCTCGGACCTGCCCGGCAAGACCGACGAACCCAAGCGCAGGGAAGCACGGGCGCTTACCCGCCACATCATGGGGCTGGTGCGCAACGCGAAAAGCGAGATCGTGCTGCAGACACCCTACCTCGTCATGAGCAAACCGGCGAAGAAGATATTCAGTGCGCTGGGGCGTCGCGCGGACCCGCCGCGCGTGGTGGTCTCGACGAACTCGCTGGCATCCACCGACGCATTCGCCGTGTATGCGCTTTCGTACAAACATCGCAAGCGCTACCTCACCGATTACGGATTCGAGATCTACGAACTGAAACCGCATCCGTTCAATGCGGACCCCGACGCACTGGAGGGCCGCACGAACGCCGTCGATACGCCGCCGGTGGACGGAACCGTTACGGGCACAACGGGAAGCGGTTCGAGCGGCGGTGGCCGGGCACGGCACCATGGGCATGGCGCGCCCCCGGAACGGTTCGCGCCTTCGGAATCGTCCAGTCTCCTCAGTATCGGCAGTCGCGCCAGCCGCGGCCCGCGCAACCGTCCCGCACCGCTGCTGACGGCCGGCGTACGGTTCGGGCTGCATGCGAAATCCATCGTCGTCGACGACACCTTCGCGATGGTGGGCACGCATAACTTCGATCCACGTTCTGACCATTACAACACCGAGTCCGGCGTGATCATCTACGACAAGCGCTTCGCCGACCGGCTGCGCGATTCGATCCTGCAGGACACGGAACCCGGCAACGCGTGGACGATCGCGCCCCGCCGGAAGACGATACCGGTGTTGTCGTCGATCAACGAGTTCATTGGGGACGTGTCGGAACGACTGCCATTCTTCGACCTGTGGCCGTTCCGTTATGCCACCAGTTACGACCTCAAGGCGGGCTGCATCCCGATGCGCTGGAAGGACCCTCGCTTCTTCGAATGCTACGAGCCCGTGGGCGACTTCCCCGAAGTGGACGTGTCGCTCAAGCTGATCTACACGCGGATGATCACGGCCTTCGGCAGCTCGGCAGCCGGCATTCTGTAGGATGCGCGCCCTGCGCAAGCGGAAGGTTTACCGCGTCAGTTCAAAGGTGACGGGCAACTCGGTTGTGTAACGATCGGGGCGGTCGGCAGCGGCGAAGCGCCAGTCGCGCACCGCTTCCTGTGCGGCGCGGTCCAGGGCCTCGTCGCCGCTGGAACTGCCAACGGCGACGCGGGTGACGTCGCCTTCAGGCGTGACCGTCACGTGGAGCACCACCTTCCCTTCGCGATGCGCACGCAGCGCGGACATCGGATAACGAGGCGACGGCATGTATACGGGCACCAGCGGGGCCGGCGCGGGAGCAGGCGCCGCGCTGACCATGCGCGCAGGGGGCAGGGCCACGGAGGCAGGCCGCTGACTGGCGGGCCGTACGGACGACGGGGCAACCGCGACCGGACGCGTCGCGGCAGGCGCCACCTGGGACACCGTTCTCGACACCATTGCTGGCGCCGCCGTGGGCAACGTGACCTCGGCGAAGCTGCGTGTCTTCGGCGCGCGCTCGTAGGTAAGCGCGGTGAGCCAGCTCGTGCCGGCAATGCCGACGAGCAGTGCCAGGGCGCTGAGGGAGGTACTGGTACGTAGGGCAAGCATGCGGAGACAGGGTGATGGCGACGCGAGCGCGTCGCCTTTTCCTTCCTTTATCAGGGACGTTCGAGGATGGCCGTGACACCCATGCCGCCCGCCGTGCAGATGGAGATCAGGCCGCGGCCCGAACCCTTCTGCTCCAGCATCTTCGCCAGGGTGGCCAGGATACGCGCGCCGGTGGCCGCGAACGGGTGACCGGACGCGAGACTGGAACCGTTGACGTTGAGCTTGGCCGGGTCGATCGAACCCAGCGGAGCATCCAGGCCCAGCCGCTGGCGGCAGTAGTCTTCGCTTTCCCAGGCCCGCAGCGTGCAGAGCACCTGGGCAGCGAAGGCTTCGTGGATCTCGTAGAAGTCGAAATCCTGCAGCGTGAGGCCCGCCTGCTTGAGCATGCGCGGCACCGCGATGGTCGGGGCCATGAGCAGGCCTTCGCCATGCACGAAGTCGACCGCCGCCACCTGCGCGTAGGTGAGGTAGGCCTGGATCGACAGGCCGCGTGCCGCGGCCCATTCCTCGCTACCCAGCAGCACGGCGGCGGCGCCGTCGGAAAGGCCCGTGGAATTGCCGGCGGTAAGCGTGCCCTGGCCGGAGGTCTTGTCGAAGGCGGGCTTCAGCGCCGCCAGTTTTTCCAGCGTGGTGTCTGGACGGAGGAAACCGTCGCGCTTCAGGCCACGGAAAGGCACCACCAGGTCGGCGAAGAAACCGGCGTCGTACGCGGCGGCGAGCTTCCGGTGGCTGGCCAGCGCCAGTTCGTCCTGCTCCACGCGGCCGATCTTCCACTCCTTGGCCATGAGTTCGCAGTGGTCGCCCATGGACTTGCCCGTGCGCGGCTCGGCAACGCCCGGGAACGACGGCTTCAGTTCCTTGAACGAGAAGCCCCGGGTCGCGGCCTGGAACTTCTCTTTCACCGTCTTCGCACGGTTCATGGCCAGCAGCCGCTTGCGCAGCTTCTGCCCGTACACGATGGGTACGTCGCTGGTGGTGTCGGAACCGCCCGCGATACCGGCTTCGATCTGGCCGGTGGCGATCTTGCTGGCGATGAGGATGGCGTTGTCGAGGGAGGTGCCACACGCCCGGGCCGTGGTGATGCCGGGCGTGGTGGGCGCCAGCCCCGAGGACAGCACCGCCTCACGCGCCAGGTTCCAGTCCGAGGAATGGCGGATGACGGCGCCCATGGCGACCTCGCCCAGCTCGGCGCCATGCAGCCCGAATTTTTCCACCAGCGCCCCAAGCACCTTCACCGACATGCCGAAGTTGCCGACATCGGCGTAGGCCGTGTTGTTGCGACAGAAGGGGATGCGGACGCCGCCGACCACACCCACACGCTTTTGCGTCTTATCCATGCTTGAGAAACTGTCCAGACCGAGGGGATGCCCCAGGGGCAGCCGAGTGCGAAGAAGAGATCGCGGATGCCGACGATCGCCGACGAACGCGTATCGGCAAGGCTAACCCGCATCCCTTCCCGGTGAAAGCCCGATCCGGCCGAATGATAGAATTGCGTTCCTTTGCCGTTCGGAAAAACCTGCCGTGAACGAGTCGCTGATCGCCTGCCCCGCCGTCCTGGCGCTGGAACTGGCCGGGGACGGCGCCCCCGACCGGCTCGAACTCACCCGGGACGAGGCCCGCGTGCTGGCCTCCCTGGTGGCCGACGACCTGCGCGCCCTGCTGCCCGGCATCGAGACCTCGCGCCTGGCCATCGCCGGTGCCCTCTTCGATGGCGTGGAGCTGCTCCGCCCCGGTTTTCCGGCATTCGCCACGCTGGAGGAACTGGCGCGGCGCATCCCCCGCGTGACCGACGCCGGCGGGGTGGTCGCCTTCGGCACCCATGAGGGCCACATGCCCGCGCAGCCGCTGGTGCCCGATCCCGCCTACGCCGGGGGCCCGATGCGGCTCATACCCTGGATGGTGCTGGCGCCCGCCAGCCAGGCCGAAGACATCGCGGCCGCCATGGAAGTGGAACTGGTCGGGCGCGGCGAGGCCGGCACCGCCACAGCGGATTACCTCATGCGCACCCTGGGCATGCGCCTGGAGCATGCGCGATATCTCAGCCGCAACGACCTGCTCGCGCTCACCTGCGTGCAATACGAGCACGTGAACCTGGCGCCCTTGTGGACCGTGCTCGAGGCCGCGCTGCTCACGCCCTACAAGGAGGAGACGGCCCTGGGTTCGCGCGGGCTGCCGTTGCACTATGCGGAGGGGCGCGTGGGGGTTCCGGGGCCGTCGGCGTGGTTCGCGCGCGCCGGCAACAAGGGCGCCAACGCCACCCACGAATTCGCCGGTACGCTGTTCGAACTTCGCCAATACGCCGCCCTGCTGGCCGCACACCACGTCCCCCTTCACATCGAAGGAGAATCGGCTCAAACGGCGGGCTACCTCATCGAGTCCATCGCAACGGCCGACCCGGCGCTGCCGCCTCCCGCCCTTTACGCCCACGAGGCGGCGGGGCTGGGCATGGCGGCCATCACCGTCGCCCAACCCGCACCGGGCAAGGCCAGGGTGCTGGCCCACGGGTATCCGCTGGCGCCCGATGCACTGGCACCCCTGCTCGACGCCCTGGCCAAGGGCCATGGCGCAGCCCACGAGGTTCACGCGCTGGGCCGGGTGCTGCTGGACGCCGACGGTGCCCTGTCGGCCCCGGCACCCGCGCTGCATTGAGGCTCTTTTTTGACGAATCGTCCGATATACGAGAGGGAACCAAGACCGTAGAGTGAGGCGACGTTATCCCGGCTCCTCCATGCGCTCATCGATTCCACCCGTCAGCGACTCACCCTCGGACTGGTCCGCGTACCTCCTGGAGCGCACGCCGGCCATGATCGCGTACGTCGACACGGCCATGCGTTATCGCTACGCCAGCCCCGCGTACCTCGCGTGGATGAATGTCGGCGACGTCGACGTGGTCGGGCGGTCCGTCGCCGAGGTGATCGATCCCGCCCTCTGCGCGCTCATCGAACCCGACATCCGTGCCACCCTCGGCGGCACGGCCATGGTGGCCGATCGCGCCATCCACAACGGCGCCGGCGACCGCTATGCGCAGGCCACTTTCTCGCCGGATATGGACGACGACGGCAACGTGCGCGGCGTGGCCATTCTCCTCGCCGACATCTCCAGCCGCCAAGTGCTCGAGGCACGCCTGCGGGAAAGCGAGCGGCGCTTCGCGCAGGCATTCCGTTACGCCGCGATCGGCATGGCGCTGGTACTGCCCGACGGTCGCTGGCTGCAGGTGAACGAGGCCCTGTGCGCCATGCTGGGCTACGACGAGCAAGCGCTCATGCGTACGTCGTTCCAGGACGTCACCCATCCCGACGACCTCGCCGCCGATCTGGGGCAGGTGGAAAAACTGCTCTCCGGCGACCGCCTCTCCTACCAGATGGAGAAACGCTACCTGCATCGCGACGGCCACGTGGTGCATGTGCAGCTCAGCGTCTCGCTGGTGCGCGACGAAGTCGGCGGGCCGCTGTATTTCATTTCGCAGGTGCAGGACATCAGCGAACGCAAGGCGTTCGAGGACGCTCTCTTCCGCGAACGGGAACTCGCCGAGGTCACGCTGAAATCCATCGGCGACGCCGTCATCACCACCGACACCCAGTTCATCGTCACTTCGCTCAACCCCATTGCCGAGGCCATGACGGGATGGTCCAGCCACGAGGCCGTGGGCCGGCCCATGGACGATATCTTCCAGCTGCGCGATCCGCTCACCCGCCGGCCGATACCGAATCCGCTGATCATGGCGGTCAGCAAGAACAGTATCGTCGGGCTCACCACCGATGCCATCCTCGTGCATCGCAATGGCTTCGACAGCCCGATCGAGGACTCGGCGGCTCCCATCCACGACCACGCGGGCAACGTGGTGGGCGGCGTGGTGGTGTTCCACGACGTGAGCGAGACCCGCGCCCTGGCCTTGAAAATGGCCCATCTCGCGCACCACGACACGCTTACCGGCCTGCCGAACCGCGCCCTGCTCACCTCGCGCATGGAATTCGCGGTGACTGCGGCGGCGCGCCGCAACCAGCGCGTGGCACTGCTGTTCGTCGACGTCGACCACTTCAAGCAGATCAACGACTCGCTGGGCCATGCCGCGGGCGACAGCCTGCTCCAGGAAGTGGCCCGGCGTATCCGTGGTGCCGTGCGCTCCGACGACACCGTGAGCCGCCTCGGCGGCGACGAGTTCGTGGTGCTGCTGCCGCATATCGAGAGCCCCGGCGATGCCAGTGTGGTGGCCGAGAAAGTGTTGTCCGCCTGCGGCCAGGCATTCGGCCTGGGTCTGGACACCTCGGCGCTCACCATCAGTTTCAGCATCGGCATCAGCGTGTATCCCGACGACGCGGAAGACGCCGAGTCGCTGTTGCGCAACGCCGATACCGCCATGTACGAAGCGAAGATGCAGGGGCGCAACGGCTATCGCTTCTTCAATCCCACCATGAACGAGCGCAACACCGCCCGCGTGCGCATCGAGGTGGAACTGCGCAAGGCCCTCGCCCGCAACGAACTCAGCCTGCACTACCAGCCCAAGGTCGACGTGGAACTGGGCACCATCATCGGCGCAGAGGCTCTGCTGCGCTGGCAGATAGACGGCGAAGACATCTACTCCCCCGAGCAGTTCATTCCCGTGGCCGAAGACTGCGGCCTCATCGTGCCCATCGGCGAGTGGGCGTTGCGCGAAGCGTGTCGCCAGGCGGAAGCGTGGACGCGGCTGTACCGACCGCTATCCGTGTCGGTGAACGTCTCGGCGCTGCAATTCCAGCACACACGCTTCTTCGAGTCGCTGCGCGCGGTGCTCGCGGATACCGGCCTGCATCCCACGCTGCTCGAACTGGAAGTCACGGAACGCACGGTGATGGAAGGCGGCGACCACATCGCCGAACTGCTGCGCAAGATCAAGTCGCTCGGCGTGGCGCTCAGCCTCGACGACTTCGGCACCGGCTATTGCAGCCTCTCGTACCTCAAGCACTTCCCGGTCGACATCCTCAAGATCGACCGCGCCTTCATACGCGACGTGGCGTGGGACAACGACAGTGCCGCCATCGTCAGCGCCATCGTCGGCCTGGGCAAGGGCATGAACAAGCAGGTGCTTGCCGAAGGGGTGGAAAGCATGGAGCAAGCCACCTTCCTCGGTTCTGCCGGCTGCTCGCAGATGCAGGGATTCCTGTTCGGCAAGCCGATGACCGCGCGCGAGTTCGAGGAACGCATCGCCGTGGTGGACATGGGCGATCCCACCGTGGGGCTGGACCAGGAACCCTAGGGTTTCAGCGGCGCTTCGTACATGTAGTAGTGGCAGCGCTCCATGCCCAGTCCGGCATACGTGGCTTGTGCACGCTCGTTTTCCAGTTCCACGTAGAGCCGCAGCCCGACCGCGCCCGCGCCTTCGGCCATCGCTTTCACATGCGCGTACATGGCCCGGAACACGCCTGACCGGCGCGCCTCGGGTGCCACATAGACGCTCTGCACCCACCAGAAATCACCGCAGCGCCAGTCGCTCCACTCGTAGGTGACCAACAGGCAGCCCACCGCGATGCCGTCGAGTTCCGCAACGAGGTAGAACCCGCGACGCGGCTCGTCGAACACGGCCCGCACGCCGCGCCCGATGGTCTCGGCGTCCAGTCGCTTCTGCTCCGTTTCCCAGGCCATGGCGATATTCCAGCGGGCTATCGCGTCGGCGTCTTCCGGCCCGGCTCGGCGAATCTGTAATGACATGCGTTATTCCTTCGTGGGCCGCCGCGTGCGCGACGCCCCCAGTTTGCGGGTCAAGGTATTCCGGCCGACACCGAGCGCCGCTGCGGCGTGCTGCCGGTGGCCGTCGTTGGCGATCAGCGCGACGTGCAGCAAGGTCTTGTCCAGCGCCTCGCGGGCACGCGTGTGGATGTCCGGCTCGTTTCGCGCCAGCGCGTCCTGCGCCCAGGCCCGCAGGGCTTCGGTCCACTCGGTGCCGCGTGGCTGCCCGACCGCGACGCCGCCCAGATCGCTCGCCTGGATCTCCACCCCGGGGGCGATCACGGCAAGCCGGCGGCACAGGTTCTCCAGCTCGCGCACGTTGCCGGGGTATTCGCGCTGCTCGATCAGCTTCATCGCGCCGCGCGAGAAACGCTTGGGCGGCAGGTTCAATTCGGCCGCCGCCTGGGCGAGGAAGTGCTTCGCCAACAGGGGAATGTCGGCGCGTCGGTCGCGCAGTGATGGCAAGGCGATGCGCACCACGTCGAGGCGATGCTTGAGGTCCGCGCGGAACAACCCCGCCGCCACGCGCGCCTCCAGGTCCTGGTGGGTGGCGGCGACGATGCGCACATTGCCGTGCATGAGTTCGCGCCCGCCCACACGGTAGAACTCGCCACCGGCAAGCACGCGCAAGAGCCGCGTCTGCAAGGCAAGGGGCATGTCGCCGATCTCGTCGAGGAACAGCGTGCCGCCGTCGGCCTGCTCGAAGCGTCCGGCGTGGCGGCGCGTGGCACCCGTGAAGGCACCCGCTTCGTGACCGAAGAGTTCGCTTTCCAACAACTCGGAAGGAATGGCCGCGGTGTTGAGTGCCACGTAGGGCTTGCCTCGCCGCGCGCTCTCGTCATGCAGCGCCCGCGCCACCAGTTCCTTGCCCGTGCCCGTTTCGCCCGTGATCAGCACATTGAGATCGCTGGCGGCCACGCGGCCGATAAGCCGGAACACCTCGCGCATCGCCGGGCTTTCGCCGAGCAGCGCATGCGTTTCCGCCCGCGTGGCGGGCACCACCACCGCTTCGCGCGCGGCAGCGAGCGCGCGCTCCACCGCTTCCACGGCGTGGTCGAGGTCGAACGGCTTCGCGATGTAATCCGCGGCGCCCGCACGGTATGCCGCCGCCGTGGTCGCGACATCGGTGTAAGCGCTCATCACGATCACGGGACCGATGTTGCGCCGGGTGAGGTCCTCGAGCAGACGCAAACCGTCCTCGCCCGGCATGCGCACGTCGGTGACGAGCAAATCCGGGTGCCCTTCCGTCAGCGCCGCACGCACCGCATCGCCGGTGCTGAATTCGCGCACGGCGTGGCCTGCATCGCGCAGGGCCTCGGCGAGCACGAAGCGCACACCGCGATCGTCGTCGGCGATCCATATGTCGGTCATGCGCGCTCCATGGGGAGATAAAGCGAGAAGGTGGTTTCGCCCGGGTGACTGGTGTAGCGGAGGTCGCCACCGTGTTCGAGGGCGATCTCGCGGGAGAGGGCCAGGCCCAGGCCAGTGCCCTCGGGGTGGCCGGAAACGAGGGGCTGGAAGAGCGTGTCGCGGAGTTCCGCGGGCACGCCCGAGCCGTCATCCACGATGTCGACGCGCAAGGCGGCGCGGACCACACGCTCGCCGAGGCGGACGCCGTGGTCCACGCGCGTGCGCAGGGTGATCGTGCGCGCGTTCGCCTGGGTCGCGTTCCGGGTGAGGTTCAACAGCACCTGGAGCAGGCGATCGGCATCGCCCTGGATGTCCGGCAAGCTCGGGTCGTAGTCATGCCGCGTGGCGGGGGCGCCCGGCTCCGCCGCGACCAGGGCTTCCAGGCGCTCGAGCAATTCGTGCACGTTCACCGGTGCGATCCGGGCCGAACCTCCATGGCGCAAGAGCCCATCTGCAAGCGCCGCCAGACGGTCCGCCTCGGCGATGACCATGGAGGCCAGCTGGCGCAGGTCTTCATCGCCGAGCCGGCGTTCGAGCAGCTGCGCCGCGCCGCGCAGGCCCGCGAGCGGGTTCTTCACCTCATGCGCCAACCCGCGCAGCGTGGCCGACAAGGGCGTGGCAGCAGGCGTCAGATCGGGCGCCAGGGGATGCACTTCGACCAGGACCCGCTCCTCCGCGACCGGCTGCATCGTGACGTCCGCCACCAGGTCCCGGCCCCGCCCCACGTGGAAGGCCGTTCCACGCAGGTTGAAAGCTCGGCCTTCGCTCAGGGTACGAGCGAGGTGAGGAAGGAGCGCGGGGTTGCGCAGCAAGGCCGCGAGGTTCTGGCCGACGGCCGTCCGCGGCCCCACGTCCAGCATTTCACCCAAGGCGG
This sequence comes from Luteibacter sp. SG786, assembly GCF_011759605.1. Taxonomy (GTDB): domain Bacteria; phylum Pseudomonadota; class Gammaproteobacteria; order Xanthomonadales; family Rhodanobacteraceae; genus Luteibacter. The sequence goes on along the minus strand of NZ_JAAOYX010000002.1, from coordinate 897,900 downwards.
GGTTGAGCCATTGCACCCGGCCGTCGGGCTCGAGCAGAGCCAGGCCTGTACTCAGGAGCGTGAGAAGTTCGGTGTCTTCGGGTGCAGGCATTGCACCAATTTAGGGAACCGACGAGTCCTACGCAACATCGGGTGGATGCGGCGGCCCGTGGACAAAACGCAAAGTCGGAAGCACGCAACTTTGCTGACTGCCAGCAGTTTATCTAATAACCAAACGGTTGCGGATACCGGTCCAGCCCTTTTTTGCGTCCGACCAAATAGAGTGACGGCTTTGTTGGTGGCGTAGCCGCACAAGCCCTTGGTCCTCCATCAATCTGCGAGCCACGGCTGATGGCGGAGCAGGGGTAGAAAGCTACCGGCTCGGCGACCTAGAACGGGAGCCCAGTGGTGAATGTGAAATTTCCGTCGTACTTGAAAATTTGCTTGAGTGCATCCCGTGTCTTATTCATTAAATTTTCGCTTCCGTTCAGAAGTTGGATAGCAGCCTCATCCAGCGTATTGTTAAGTTGTATCTCGAGCTGGTTGTGCTCACGGTGATAGAAAAGGTCGATCGAATCCTCGGTGGCGACTTCGTCTCCACGGAACTTGCCATAGACATTGATCGCGAGCAGAACCTTCTTCCCAAATGCTGGGATGAGGCTCCCACGTTGATCTGCATTGCTTAGTACGGTGGCAAAGAAGCCCTTCCTGGCAGCGTCGACCTGCGCTACGGTGTTCGTGTGTGCGGCATCTAACTCCTTAATAATCCCAGGAAGAGATGAAGCATGAACGAAGTTGATCCGGCTAAATTGTTCAGCCCCCTTGATGATGTAGTGGGCTATGTAATTTTGAAGTTTGGTTTCTTCAATGGATGGATCCTTCTCTTGGTAACTGACCTCTAGCATGTCGCCGTCCATCACAGCCAGTAAGCTAAAAACGTATACGGCCGGCTTTTTCCATCTGCTCCCCAAGCGACCCAATTCATATGCCTGAGCTTTCATCAATGACTTGATAGAGCTGAACATCGCTCGATCGTCGATCGCGCTGAACCTCGTTATCTCAGGCGGCGCATTCTTCTTTGACTGCGTGACAGCCACGAGCTCCTGAAACCCGAATATTTCATGTTTGGGAACGCCCCATATCGAGGGGCTATGGGTAGCCAATGCCTCGTTAAACTCTTCGGGGAACTTGTTCCGGGACAGCGGATACTCGATCGCCGGATCGTTGGTCCAGAAGTGGAGAGGCGTCGAGTTAACATTCGGGTCGAACGGCTTGGCGGGCCTCGTCATGAACACCCACTTATTGTCAGAGGTCCGCTTGCAACTGACAATTATCGCCGAGTAGACGCTGTACTCCTCGTGCCTATGCACTTTATAGGCAATAAGGTCGATCTCCCGGACTTCGCCACTCAGGTCGTCTACGTAGTACTTGTTGCTTACTGTTGACCACCCGGCTTCGGCGAAGGCACGCGCGGTACGATTCTCTAATGGAAACCCAGTTCGTTCGATCGCGGAAAGGATAAGGGCTTTTTCGGATTCGTCAGAGGCACCGCTATGGTCTTCCATAGTCGTCATAGCTTCTCTCTCAGCAGGTTGGTTCGTTGGAGGGAATGGGCTAAAGCGCTCAATGCCAGCTACTTCGATCCGCCCGGCTCAGTATGGCCGCACCGTACTCGCGTTTGAGTTGTCGCTAACCCGATCTAGTGACTTGCCCCCATTGACCCTTGAATCGACGCGCCGTGGGGCAGAGGCTCAATGGGTCCCGAGGGGGTCACTTTGGCATAGCGGATCTGGGCAGCTGTCGGCGTCCAAAATCTGGGTTCAAGACTCTCCCAAGCTTGGGAGCTAGCTATCGCTACGCTCATTCACTCCGTCCGGGACCAATGCTCGCCCAAGCTTCAGTCCCAGACCCGAATCGACGAGCCGCGCCCCGGATAGCCAAACCATCGTCACTCTGACCGGCTCTGGCAGGGACCGGCCAGTCCCCGTTTAGCGTCTGCCTTGCCTACCACCGTGGGTGGCGCAATTGGGTCCGAGGCTAGGTAGGAACGACCCATCGCCTGCTAATGTACTTGGAAACCGATTCAATCTCGGGGAATAACGAGCGCGAATTGATGTTTATTTGATCGAGCTCATCGATGATCGATGACTTGCACCTAGATGGAATTACAATTTGATGAGCCACAACGCCCGACGATTTTTCGAGACCATCGAAGCGTAAGATACCCGCGGCCACAAACGCGCCAGATTGTGCGATGACTCTTCTGTTTGTCTTCTCGGGATAGACGAAGAAATATTTCGCCACATCGACCGGCTTGATTACATTTAGAAAGTAGGGCTTCTCAACCCGGACGAATTGAATCAAACGCTCGACCGGCGCGAGTTGGCGAAAAGCCGTTACTTTTGACTTCGTCCACGGGCCGCCTTCCCTGTAAGCTGCCCGAATTCTCTGAAGTTCGCTATGCGATAGCTTCGCAAGATTACAAATAACGCTCACGGCATCACTGTCGGCGAACTTCACTCGATCTTCGTTGAAGTCGAAGATATGTACTACCCCGTCCGCACTGCCGGTGTCACAACAAGCGAAATAGATAGCGACTAAGGGATTCATCGTGACATCGAGCAGCCGGGTCGGTAAACCATAGTGCTGAGCGCGCACCAATTTCGAGAACATGGATTTGTCAGTTCCGAATTCGAGCGGCGCCTCAACCATCAACTCGCTGAGGATCGCTGGCTCAGCACCCTCGCGATAATCACGTAGGATCGCCGGCCTGACCTTCCACTCACGACAATCTTGCCCTCGAAAGCAACGCGTGTGCGTCGCATTTTTCTCCAGCTTCAAGATCGTCCTGAGAAAGCTTGTTAAGTCGCGCGCCTCGATACCCTCGCTTCGTCCATTTCTTTTCAAAGAACCCGTTGCCAATCCGATACCCCCATTGGTTTGGTGACCAAGCCGGATGCCGATCATATTCGCAAATCAAGACCAACCCATAGGTCGTCCGTCCAACTCGACCTTGTATCGCGTCTCTAGCGAGGGTCTTTCGACTCGAGATATAACGCCACGCTCTATCAATCGCTGGATTTGCAATGCTGCAATCTTCTCTACGCTCGCATGATCAAGCCTCGCGCCTAACATACTCGCGTAAGGACGAAAAATTGGAGTGCTCACTAGACGGCGGTAGTATCCCGAGGACAGCATATCGATTACCCGGTAAATATCGCCTGCCGTAATCTCGCTTATGTGCCCCGCACTTCTCGCCCCTTCGCTCATCAGAGCCTCCCAGATAACGCTGAGGCACGCGTCGGAGCTCCAGTACTCAACAGCTGATTCGGTTCGCCGCTCCCCATACCAAGTCATTGCAAAAAACATCGCACTCAGCATCACAGCAGAAAGCAAGACAATCGATGCGTCCGGCGAACTTACGAATCGTCCAATCAGTGGATTGCTTCCGAATTTTTCCGGGAAGGTCAGCAGGCACAAACAGATGGCGCCAAATACTGAGGAACCGATCCGAGGCAAAAGAGCACGCCTCGAAACGTAGGATCGAGAATCCGATATCAAGTTGGCGCGAAGTTGTGTCGTACTTTCAGTCTCGGAGCTACGAACTGCCTTTACAATGGCTGCGACCAAGACTGGCATGTTCGACACAGATATCAATTCCTGTGTCGAGACCGATTGGCTTTCAATAAAGGCTAGCGCACTACTCGCGCGAAGATATCGATCCTTGTCAGACTCGCTTGCAAACTCACCGCCTGACTTGTCGGGATGTAGCGACGTTATCATCCGCCGCAACTCTTCACACACTTCGTCCCTTCCGAGGACCTCAGGGGCGATGTTCAGTTCGTGTTTGATATGTGCGAGCGATCTCCAAGGCTCCATTCTTGCGACTCCGCGTCCCATAAGATGCTCTCTATGTTCGGCAAAAGGTTCAAATACTTGAACGGATTCGACGGACTGCCTGTGGCCCAGCCGCTACCGCGGGGCGCGACGCGACGGGCTTGGTAAGCTGTTCTCAGCGCATAGTGTGAATCGGCCCGGCGGTCGTACTCGACTCTTCCCGAGATCGCAACGCCGATCGAGGCCGAGTCAAGATGAGCGAAAGCCAGGATGCCCGCCGCGCTCCGTCGATATCTGCTGCGCAGCGCCGCGCAGGCCCGCGAGCGGATTCTTCACCTCATGCGCCAACCCGCGCAGCGTGGCCGACAAGGGCGTGGCAGCGGGCGTCAGATCGGGCGTCAGGGGATGCACTTCGACCAGGACCCGCTCCTCCGCGACCGGCTGCATCGTGACGTCCGCCACCAAGTCCCGGCCCCGCCCCACGTGGAAGGCGGTTCCACGCAGGTAGAAGGCTCGGCCTTCGCTCAGGGTACGAGCGAGGTGAGGAAGGAGCGCGGGGTAGCGCAGCAAGGCCGAGAGGTTCTGGCCGACGGCCGTCCGGGATCCCACGTCGAGCATCTCGCCCAGCGCAGGGTTGAGCCATTGCATCCGGCCGTCGGGCTCGACCAGAGCCAGGCCTGTACTCAGGAGGATGAGAAGTTCGGTGTCTTCGGGTGCAGGCATTGCACCAATTTAGGGAACTGATGGGTGCAGTGCAACAGAGAATTGATGGCCACGTGTGGACAAAACAGCAAAGTCGGAAGCTAGCATTCAACCTTGCTGACCGCCAGCAACTTCTCTTTCTAATCCATCGGTTGCGTGAATATCGACGGTCAGCTCTTGGTGCGCTCTTAGGGCGCGCATGCGGGGTAGGGCCGAACAATCCTCGACTTCACAGAGCTTGCGCCGCACCGCCTGCAGTGGGCGTTCTGCTGTGCGGCCAATACCCGTACTCAAGTCGCTTGGATTGGCCGACCACACGGCGAGATATCGCTGAGCCGTTGCATGACTGTGGTAGTCGCTTGCAGATGGCCGCAGCTGCTGCATCGTCGACACCACCCGGCCCCAATCGAAACCTTTAATCGTCTGATTTTGTTGGATGTCCTTTGCTTATGGGGAAAATGGAGCGAATTGAGCTACGGTTGATCTGTTCCCTGTCGGAGGCGCCATGGATAGCTTGTCGATTTCATCGGAGTACCAGGCAAAGAGCGGCGATCTTGCCAGGTTACTGCGCGGAGTTGTGCATCAGCTTGAGCATTTGGCGACGCTGGGATAGCCTTGGGAACACCAATCGAAGGCAGGGTAAAGACCCTTACATCGATCATTGAGAAGCGAGGCCGGAAGGATACCGACTTAGAATCCGTGACGGACTTTAGAGATCTAATTGGAACGCGGATCACACTGCTGTTTCATCGCGACATTGCTACCGTTGATAGACTCGTACAGGAAACGTTTGATTTAATCGAACGTATCGACAAGGCCGAAGAATTGGAATCATCGCAATTCGGCTATCAGTCACTGCATTTTGTACTGAAAGTTAAAGAGAACTGGCTGTCATCGGTACCCAGTTTTAAAGGCCTAGAGGGCTACGTATTTGAGCTCCAGCTTCGCACGCTCGCTCAGCATATCTGGGCTGTCGCGTCGCACAAGCTTCAGTACAAGCGCGAAGCCAGCGTACCGTCTCACCTGCGGCGCTCAATTAATCGAGTTTCCGCGTTGCTCGAGATGGTCGACCTAGAATTCGACCGGGTGCTCTCCGAGCGAGAGCAATATATAAGCGAACCTTCAGACGAAGATTCGCACTTGAATGTCGACCTTCTTGCTTCTGTTCTCGACCTGCTCCTCCCCGAACAGAACAAAGACGAGGATAGTGAACCGTACGATGAACTTCTCGCAGAACTCGCTGCTGTCGGGATCGACACTGTTGGAAAGCTTACCGACCTCCTAACCGAAACTCGAGTTAGCCGAGAGGCGCACGAGGCAAAGAGAGCCGTAGAAGACCCAATGGACGACCCGGATTCGAGCTGGGAACGGACGCTATCCCGACACCGTCGTGGCGTTTTCTTCACTCACGCTGGGCTGGTCAGAATTTCACTGGACGAGAAATATGGGAATGATGGTATGCGTGCGCTGCGATGGAAAGCCCGCCGACAGGCTTCCTGATTGCGATGTACCACTGGGTTCGACATTCCGCGCATAACCTTGACGCGCCCATCGGACGAGACGAGGGAAAATCTCTATGAAAATCTTTATAAGCTCTCTGATCGCAGGCATGGAGGCGTATCGCGCCGCAGCGAAGTCCGCCATTGAAAGCCTTGGTTTCGAGGCCGTTATGGCGGAAGACTTTGGCGCACAACCGGCCTCGCCCCAAGTTGCGTGTCTGCAGGGTCTTCGCTCAAGCGACGCCGTTGTGCTCATCCTTGGTGACCGATATGGATACCCCCAGCATTCCGGGCTCTCGCCAACTCATGAGGAGTTTCGCGAGGCGCGTGAAACACGGCCCATTTTCGCGTTCAAGCTCGCCGGGATTGTCCCGGAGGCGGACCAGCAGATCCTCATCGAAGAGGCTGGCGGTTGGAGCACTGGGCTGTTCCGTGAGGAGATAGACTCGCCCACAGCGCTCGGTCGTCTCGTTACACAACGCCTACACGAGTGGACCGTTGCCCGATCGGCCGGGACTGTCGACGAGCAAGACCTCGTCAACACCGCGCTGGGCGCACTCCCGGAGCGCCGACGCGGCTTTTACACTGGCGGCCAAAGCATAGCGATTGCAGTCGCCGGCGGGCCACGTCAAGCTGTCCTTCGTCCTTCGGACATGGACTCGAGGGATCTGCACGACGCCATCAAGCAGGCGATGCTCTTTGGGCCGCGCAAGCTCTTTGCGGATGTCCGTTCCCTTGATGCCGCCGTTGATAGCGGCAAGCTCGTGCTGCGCTACGATGGCGGCAAAGCGCAGGTGAGTATTGACGGTCGTGGCACGATGTTCATCATGGTCCCTCTGACGCCACGTGAGCATGGTCTTGTCATGATTGAAGAAGATGTACGGAGCACAATAGATTCGGCATTTTCATTTGCCGATTGGATAATCGAAAAAATCGACAGCACCCAAAGGCTAACGCATGTAGCTCCGATTGTTGCCTTTTTGGGCGACAACATCGGCACTTGGATGTCGGAACAGGAATTCAACTCGCGATCAACGCTCAGCGGATATCCAATGAACATGAATGACGTTCATCAGCCCGTCGTTCTTGAGCCGCCATCCCGGCCGCGCCCCGCGCTGCGCCACCAGCGACCGGCGCTCGTCGACGATTTCGTCGCACTGCTGCGCCGCCAGATGAATACACGATAGATCAGATCGCACGAGAGGCGTATCTAAGGGGCGATGTTGCCCCCTTTGTCGGACAAGCGTCTTTTCGATGGAATAGGAGCCGAGCCCGCTCCCAGCATCGACGTGTGACTGCCATTCCCGGACCATGGCAGATACAGGCCAGCCCAAAGGCGCCTGATTAGTCCTTGGACACGGAGCCTTCTTCGACGCTCCAAACGCTTCGCGGTTTACCCGTGGGATCAAAAAGGGAAAAGCGTCCCCCTCGACCCTTCGCCGTCATTTCGAACAGGCTCACATCACCGATGGCCGCATCTGCATATTCCAGGACAAACGTGGCTGACCGGTTCTTCTCGTCGACATACATGCCGATGGCGTCCCGGTCAGGGTAGTCAAAGGAAATGGCCCCGCGTCCATTGCTCAGCCATGAGATTCCGCCCCGCTCGTCCCCTGCGGCGTTATGGATAAAGAGGCCTACGGAATCTCCGATTCGCTGGAAGTTGGCCGGGACTTTGCCCTGGATCTGCGGCGTGAAGGATTGCCCAACGGTCAGCCGGTCGTGTCCCTGTTCGTCAAGGAACAGCATGGCAACGGACCCAGCGTCGTGGCGGATTCGGTTGGGAACATCTGGAAAGGGGGCGCTCATGACAATGCGCGCCCGTCCTTGCGCGTCGTCGACAACCAGGCCCCGTACGTGAACGACGTCGGGTTGCCTGTTTGGACCGGCAACTGCAAACGCCCCACTTAGCACCATCGACACCACAAAGAGGCCGATGCAAAGGAAGGTCAGACGGCGATTCTTCCGTTCCAGTTGCAACAGCCTGGCTTCAATGTCCAATTTCATGCTGCCTACTCGCCCAATGGATTTCCTTGGACGCGCGGCAGCACAGAATGGTTTAGCGATGGCGTCAGCCTAGAACTCGCGCCAATCGCCCATCGGCGCGGCCGCCGCAAGCCTGCTTGCCGGGGCGGCCTTCGGGGTGCTAACCGTCTGGCGAGCTTCCACCGCCGCAGCGGGACGTGGGCGACTGACCGGGGCATCGCCGCCCTCCACTGTGAAGAAGGCAACCTGCGACGTCAGTTCACGGGCAAGTTCGAGTGCGTGGCGGCTCGAGGCGCTGGCTTGCTCCACCAGCGCGGCGTTCTGCTGGGTGACATCGTCAAGAGCGGCAACAGCGCTGTTGACCTGTTCGACGCCGGCGGACTGTTCCTGGGAGGCGGCGGCGATCTCGTTGACGATATCGGCCACGCGCGTTGCGCTTCCCTGGATGACCGATAGTGCATGCCCCGTACGGCCGACCAGGTCGGCTCCGGAATCGATCCTTTCGACCGTCCGGCCGATGAGGGCTTTGATGTCCTTCGCCGCGGTGGCACTGCGTTGCGCAAGGTTGCGGACCTCAGACGCCACCACCGCAAAGCCCCGGCCCTGGTCCCCTGCGCGAGCGGCTTCCACAGCGGCATTCAGCGCAAGGAGGTTCGTCTGGAACGCGATCTCGTCGATCAGCACGGCAATCTCGCCAATATTCCGGCTGGCGTCCGTGATCTGCTTCATGGCCTCGACCGCGTCGCTTGCCACGCGGCTGCCTTCCACCGCGTCACCGCGGAGATCGTTGGAGATTTGCTTGGCGAGCGATGCACCCTCGGCGTTTTGCTTGATGGTCGAGGAGATCTCTTCCATGGAGGCCGCCGTCTCCTCCAGGGAAGAGGCCTGCTCCTGGGTACGACTGGAGAGATCGTCATTGCCGGCAGAGATGTCCTTGGCCGCGCTTTCCACCTGCGCGGCGTTGTCACGGACGGAGCCCACGATGCGCGCCAGGTTGTCGTCCATGTCCTTCAACGCGTTGAGCATCCTGCCCAGGTCGTCCGTACGGGTGACGGCAAACGACTCGCCGAGACGCCCCGCCGCAATGCGGGCTGCGACCGCGGAGGCTTCGCGCAGTGGCGTCAGGACGCTGCGCACCAGAACGATCGCCACGCCGAGGATAAGCAGCACCGCAAATGCACCGCCCCCCAGCAACACGCCGATAGCGCGGCCATGTGTTTTCGCAGCCTCGAGGGCACGGGCGTCGAGGAGTGTCGATTCGGTGGCAGCGAAGTCATGCAGCAGACCACGCAAGGCGTCCATCCCGGCCTTGCCCTTGCCCTGCCGCTCGAATGCCATGGCGTCGTTGCTCGATGTTCCAGGGTTTGCCTGCTTTTGCAATGCAAGCGCAGGGTCGATGGCATCGGCCAGCCAGCCCCGGTATCCCGCGTCGATGGCGTCAAGGCGCTTCTGTTGAACGGGATTGTCGGCGGTGAGCTTGCGGAGGCTGGCAAACGCCGACTCGTAATCCTTTTGCCCCTGTTGCAGAGGCTCGAGCGAGGCCTCCTTTCCCGTGATGAGGTAGCCGCGCTGGCCGGTCTCGATGTTGGTCAAGGAGGTCAGAAGGCTGGATTCGACGCGGAGCACCTCGTTGGTGTGAACGTCCATGCGATTGCTCTCTTGCATGGAGCCGAGGCATAGGTAGACGATCGTCACGAACGCGATCACGATACCGGCGATGGACGCAAAACCGCCGAAAATCAGCTTGTTGCGCGAAGCTAGTCTAAGAAGTTCCATATGAATCCAGGGGAGCGCGAGGGGCAGTCGCGCGGGTCGATGAGAATGATGGCGCTTTGGGTGCGTCGATGCGCCCGATATGGGAACGGACGTTTCGCCGCGCCAATAAATGCCCCTCCATGGGGCGGTTATCGACAAATCCACCACCGTCCTTTAGGGAAATGTGCAAATTCGGCCAATGACGGGAGCGAACGGGCGCGTCCCTCGACAGGAGCCACTCTGATCCGTCGTCGCGACCGACGACCGGGGAATGCAGATGGCTCGGTGAAAGATGCTCTCTCGGCCGGCTTATTGGCGACGCATGACGGAATTCGAGATCAGGCCGTGCCTGTCGAGCTGGATGAACACCTGCTGCGCGCCGTGTTCGTGTTGAACGTCGTAGATATCCCAGCCGTAGTCCGTCACACCTTCGAACTTATAGGACTGCACCGGACCGAGGCGCGCGAGGTAGTCCCCTACCTGTGCATGGTTGCGTGCGAAGATCCGCGCGGCTGCGGGGTCCAGTCCTTCGTCGCCTTCCGGATTGTTCAGAATGAGGCGCAACGCTTTCTCGCTGTCAGGGAAGGGTTTCTGTTCCTTGACCCTGGTCGCGAGGTCGTCGCGAATCCTGTCCGCCGTTGCCCTATCGACACGAGGCGCGTCGATGGCGACATTGCCGTGCTCGCGCACCACCACGGATGCGACCCGGCCATCGGCCCCTTTCACGAAATCAAGCGTGACATCGATCGCCGGCACGGCGAATTCATGCTCGCCGACGGCGGAAACGTCGATCGTGCCCTGCGCCAGGAACTGGCCGATCGGCGCCACGGTCAGCCCGTTTCCCTTGCGCTCCACGGTGAGCAGCGAATAGTCGCTGAGCGCATAAAAGCCGGCGTAGGTATCGAGGATGGCCGGATCTGTCGCAGGCGCATGGTTGGCGGGCTGTCCGGTTGACACCGGAGGCGTTACCTGCGCGGCGAAGACGGCCATGCCGAGCGCCAGGCTGATCATGGCGAATGATGAAGCCCTTGCCCATTTGCGCGGCGTGGAAAGCATGATCCTTATCCTCCGCTCCAGAAACGATTTCGATTCGGACATCGCCGTCACCGCGGCCACGTACTCGGACTGGTTCTGGCCAACCTGGATCAGTGTTTCGCAGTAGTCGCGGACATCGCCGCCGTCGCGCAGCACTCGCGCATCGCAATCGACTTCGATAGCGCAACGAAGGCGGTGGAACTGCCACCAGAGCAACGGGCTCCATGGCATCGATACGAGGAGAGCCATCGCCACCGCGACAAGCAACGGATCGCATGCGGCCAGGTGCGATTGCTCATGGGCCATGATGTATCGCTGCTGCTCGGGCGATTCTTCCAGCACCCACGCCGGTATCACCACGCGCGATCGCACCAGACCCACGACGGCGGGGCCGACATCGGCGGAAACGAGCACCGGCACGCCACACGAGGTGCCCGGTATCCAGCGACGTTTGCGCCGGTGGAACGACACCGTGGTCACGCCCAGGAACAGCAGCAGCGTGCACGAACTGGCCAGCCAGATATCCGCCAGCATCGTGTCGATGCGCGTCGAGGACGCGTAGGAGGTCGCCCCGCTCCAGTCGATTGCCTTGGCTGCAAGAGGGATCGACGTGGCATCGCCCAGCAACAGAGGTTCTGCGGCCCCCTTGGCCGTTGCGGATGTTTCGGGCGACACCCACGACCGCGGTATGGAGATCGTTGCCATGGCAACCGGCAAGACGATCGACCCCGCAATCGCCGCGATCCACACGCCACGGGTGGGCAGGCGGCGATGCTTCGCGGCCTGTTCGGCCAGCAGCGCGGCACCGCCGAGCACCAGGGCGACGAGAACGGCGTAGATCATCCAGGCAAGCATCAGGGCTTGTCCTTGTCGCTTCCTTCCGCCAGCAACTTGCGCATGCGCGCGATTTGTTCGGGGGTGAGCTTCTGGTCCGACACCAGGTGCGTGAACAGCAACTCCGCGGAGCCCTTGAACAGCTTGTCCGTCAGGTGCTGCAGCGCGTTCTTGCGCGCCGCCTGCTGTTTCACGCTGGCGAAATAGCGATGCCCTCGACCTTCCTCTTCGTAGCCGACATAACCCTTCGCCTGCAACGTGCGCAGCACGGTAAGCACTGTGGTGTACGCGAGCTTGTCGGTCAGGCGCTCGCGTACCTCCGACACCAGCGAGGGGCCGTGGTCCCACAGCACCTGCATGATGTCCGCCTCGCGGTCGGTGAGCGAGATCTTCATGGCGCTTCCCTCGGACGATACCTACTAGCGGTTTAGTAGATATAGGCCAGTGCCCAGCGCCTGTCAACTATAACCTTAGTAGATGGTCGGAGGCTCGTTAGCTGTTTTGGGCTCATTAGCTGTACAGCTAATGAAGTTTATACGACTAACCTTAGATAAATATATGATATTAGCTGTACAGCTAATCAGGCCATTTTAGCTAATCAAGGAGCCGGTCATGACTCAGCTTCCCAGCGACTCTTCAGAACTTACCCTCGCCAATGCGGTGCAAATCGCGTTGCGCAGGGCCACCCGGGGGGAACTGGCAATGCTGGAGTTCGAGCACCTGCTGGCTCCGGGCAAGCGCCTGGACCTCCGTATGCGCCTGATAGTCGACGGTGGGCCAGTGGACTTCGCCATTGAGTTGGTGGGACAGGCTTACCCCCGGGACATTGCCCGGGCAATCGACTTGGTGAAAAGCGCGCAACCCGACGGCGACGTTCCGGTCATTCCGTTGGTCGCTGCCGAGGCACTGAGCCCAGGCGCCAAGGAGCTGCTGCGCCAGGAGGATATCGCCTACTTCGACCGGCGGGGCACCCTCCATCTGCGCTGGCGACACTGGATCATCGACATCCAGCAGACCGAAGCCAAGGCTGCGCCGAGCGCGAAGCATGGAGCCCTGAATCTGTTCACGGGCGCCCGCGCAGGTGTCGTACTCGCCGTGCTCCACTCCCGCGGCGAATGGTTGCATGTCACTGAACTCGCCGCCATGGCGCAGACAACGGGCTTTACGTGCTCTAAGGTTCTGCAGGAACTAGAGCTTCTGGAGTGGTGCGAATCGGAAGGCTCCGGCCGTACTCGGCGTCGACGCCTCGTCAAGCCCAATGCGTTGCTCGATGCCTGGGCTCAGGCATGGCCTCCGAAGAAGGAGAAGCGCTCGCACTGGTACTGCTTTGCCCCCCCGACGCCGGGAGGTGTGCAGCGGCGCTTGTCCGACGCGCTCCAGAAGTCCTCGCCATCATTCCCGTGGGCGTTTACCGGCGCCACCCCGGCCAATGTCTACGCCCCTCTTCTCACGGCAGTCAGCGACGCCGAAATCATTGTCCCGCCCGGACACGCAGCGCGGTTTGCGGAACGACTCGGTTTAGAGCCCGCAGACAAGGGGTTCAACGTCACGATTATTGAACGCGACGCTTCAAGCCTCCTGTTCCGCAAAGATGACGCTGATGGTATGTGGTCTGCCAGCCCGTTTATCCTCTACCTCGACCTGCTCGACGGACGAGGCAGGAACAAGGAACTCGCCGAGAACGTCCGGGCAAAGATGGAGTTGGGAAGGGATGGGATCGGAGAGTAAGCCGCGCACGGCGGACGGATACGACGAAGCGATCACTGAAGCGTGCGAGACAGCCCTGCTCACGCTGCTCGGGGCATTTGGAACACTGAGCGATGACCTGAGGCTCATAGGCGGGCTCGCCCCGCGTTACCTGACGCCGGCTAAGCCACCGCTGGTACCTGCCCATGCGGGCACGACCGACGTGGACGTCGTTCTGGACCTTGCCGTCATCACCGAAGGACACGACTACGGCTCCCTGGCGTCGCAGCTTTCCCGAGCCGGATTCCAACGCAACTTCGAGAATAATAAGTTCTCGTCCTGGCAGTGGCGACTTCAGATCGGGTCTATATCGGTGCTAGTCGAACTCTTGAGCGATGGCGGCACCGCGCTCACTACAAAGCAGGTTCAACTCGCTGGTGAGGATATATCCACCATGGCGATGCCTCACGCGGGCATCGCGCGCGACTGGTACATCACGCACGAGCTGACCGGCCAGCCCCTTGGCAGTGGGGAACTCACGCGCAAAAACTATGTGGCCGACGTGGCGGCCTTCGTCATCCTCAAGGCCATTGCCCTCAACAAACGCTATGAGCCGAAGGACGCTGGAGATCTCATCCACGTGCTGACTTACGCCGCTGGCATTGAAGAGATCGCGCGTATGTTTGTGGAGCGCAAACTGTCCGGGCTGCACGATGCCGCGATCGATGCCGGATTGGAGGCACTGCACTTCTCGTTCGTCAATCAGGCGCGCCCGGAGCGGTCCCCCTTCTGCGACGGGCCGGTGAAGTACGCCGGATTCCACCATGGCAACGCTGATGAAGACACACGCATGGAAGCGCAGCGCTATGCGGCGGGCCTCGTGGCAAGGTTTCTTGCCGAGTACAAGCGGCAACTCAGGGACGCGATCGGGGCTTGAAGCGGCCCTGAGCGCAGGCGGCGGCTCGCCCCGATTTCCCAGCGTCAGCGACCACGCCACCGACTCATTCCAGCGGCCTCACCCAGATGTTCCGGAAGCTGATCGGCTGGGAGTGATCGCCATGCGCCTGCAGCTTGATGGGCGCATCGGTATAGGCCTTGTACTTGGGCTTGCCGATGTAGAAGGTTTCGCCGGTGAGTTCGGTGTGGTTCTGCACGAGCACACCGTTGTGGAACAGCGTGACGTAGGCCGGCGATTTCACCGAACCATCGGCGGCGAAGACCGGGGCCGTCCACACGATGTCGTAGGTCTGCCATTCGCCGGGGCGGCGTGCGGCGTTCACGAGGGGAGCGGCCTGCTTGTAGATACTCGCGGCCTGCCCGTTGACGTAGGTCTTGTTCTCGAACGAATCCATGATCTGGACTTCGTAGCCTTCGTCGCCGGGGCCGGTGGAAGCAAGGAACACGCCGCTGTTGCCGCGGCCCTGCCCTTCACCAGTGATGTCCTTCGGAATCTGCCATTCCAGGTGCAGCTGGTAGCTGCGGAAGCGCTGCTTCGTCTGGATGTTGCCCGTGGTCTTGTCCACCGTGACCACGCCGTCGTGCACCTTCCAGCGTGCCGGGGAGTGATCTTTCGAAGCTTCCCAACCGGAAAGATCGCGACCGTCGAACAGCACCACGGCATCGGAGGGCGGCGCGTTTTCCTTCGCACCCGGCGTCACGACCTTGGGTACCGGTTCCCATTGCTCCGTGGCCTTCGGGTCGTCCTGCGCCGATGCGCACGGCGAGCCGGCCATGGAGATGGCGAAAACGGCGAGGGCTGTCGAGGTGAGGTGCTTCATCGGCGCTCCTGGATAAATGTCATACCGCGCAAATTCTGAATGCGTCGGCAAACGAGGCGAAGGGGTCGGGGCCGGCAGGCATGAATTCGTGGGCGATGAAACCCTGGAAATTCAGGTCCGCGATGGCGGTGGCGATGGCGCGGTAGTTGAGTTCCTGCGTGCCGTCGATCTCGTGGCGCCCGGGAACACCGCCGGTGTGGAAGTGACCGAGCCACTGGAAGTTGTCGCGGATGGTGCGGATCACGTCGCCTTCCGAGATCTGCATATGGTAGATGTCGTAAAGCAGCTTCACGCTGGGCGAGTTCACGCCCTTGCACACCGCCACGCCGAACGCCGTGTGGTCGCCCTGGTAGCCGTGGTGGTCCACCTTGCTGTTCAGCAGCTCCACGTGGAGCGTGATACCGTTCTCTTCCGCATACGGCGCAATCTTCGAAAGCCCGGCAACGCAGTTGTCGATGGCTTGCTTGTCATCGATGCCGGCCGTGCGGTTGCCGAACATGGTGATCAGGTTCTTCACGCCAGCTCGCTTCGCGAGGGGAATCGTGGTTTCGATTTCCTTGATGAGCGTGGCGTGGTTCTTCGGATCGTTGAACCCCATCGTGATGAAGTTTTCGCGCTTGGCGGGATACCCCATGGACACGGCCAGGCCGTGGTCCGTCACCACCGACCATTCGTCCGTGTAAAGAAGGTCCACGCCGGCAAAGCCCATGGACTTCAGGCGTTTGCACAGTTCGGGCAGCGGTGCCTTGGACGTCCAGCGGCTGAGCGACTGCTTCAGGCGCCCGGGGCCCGCCTTGCCCGCCGCAGCCTTGCCGGCGGTCGTATCGGCTGAAGCGATCAGCGGCGCGGCGCCCAGCGCGGCGGCGGCCGTGGCGAGATGCCCCAGCATGGCGCGACGGCGGTTGTCGGGAAGGTTGTCCGATGTGGTCATTCGAGCCCCAGGATGGTGCGGTTGAAGGCACGGTCACTGCCGCTCGAAGCGAAATCGTCGAAAGCGCGCTCGGTGACCTTGATGATGTGCTTGCGAATGAACGGCGCACCTTCCATCGCGCCTTGCTGTGAATCCTTGATGCAGCACTCCCACTCGAGCACGGCCCAGCCGGGATAGTCGTACTGCGCCAGCTTGCTGAAGATCGCGCCGAAATCGATCTGTCCGTCGCCCAGCGACCGGAAGCGGCCCGGCCGGTCAATCCAGCCCTGGTAACCGCCATACACGCCCGAGCGTCCGTTGGGCCGGAACTCGGCGTCCTTCACGTGGAAGGCGCGGATGCGCTCATGGTAGTTGTCGATGAACTGCAGGTAGTCCATCTGCTGCAGCACCATGTGGCTCGGGTCGAACAGGATGTTGGCGCGGGGATGGTGATCCACCGCATCGAGGAACCGCTCGAAGGTGGCGCCGTCGTGCAGGTCTTCGCCGGGGTGCAATTCATAGCAGACGTCCACGCCCACTTCGTCGAACGCGTCGAGAATCGGCTTCCAACGCCGGCCCAGTTCCGCGAAGGCTTCCTCGACCAGCCCGGCAGGACGCTGTGGCCACGGATAGAACAGGTGCCAGGCCAGCGCGCCGGAGAACGTGGCGTGGGCCGTCAGGCCCAGATGGCTGCTTGCCTTGGCCGCGAGTTTCAGTTGCTGCACTGCCCATGCCTGACGCTCGCGCGCATTGCCGCGAAGCGCAGGGGGAGCGAAACCGTCGAACAGGCGGTCGTACGCCGGATGCGATGCGACCAGCTGCCCTTGCAGATGGGTGGACAACTCGGTGACCACCAGCCCGTGCTCGGCGAGCGTGCCGGCGATGTCGTCGCAGTACGTCTTGCTCTGCGCCGCCTGTTCCAGGTCGAACAGGCGGGTATCGTTGGACGGAATCTGCACGCCCACGAAACCGAGCGACGACGCCCAGCGCGCGATCGACGGCAGCGTGTCGAACGGCGACTCGTCCGATGCGTACTGGGCAAGGAAGATGCCTGGGCCCTTGAGTGTCTTCATGTCAGATCTTCAGTGACGTCTCGACAGCCCAGGCCTTGCCGTTGCCTGCCTGCTTCAGCGGGATGTCGCCCTTCCAGGCGCCCGGCACCGGATCGTACTGGAGCACCTGCGTGCAGCCCGGCTGCGAGAGGAAGAAACCGAGCATCGCGAGTTTCTTGCTCATCAGCACGAAGTCGGCTTCGGGCGCGAGCTTGCTGCCCTTGGGCGCCATGACGGCTTCATTGTGCAACCGGGTTACCAGCGCGGTGCGCTGGGCGGGGTCCAGATGCATGAACGGCTTGCCCCCCGCCTTGTCGAAGGCCGCCATGGCGGTGAGGTAGCGCGTCTGCTCCTCCTTCGTGTACACCGCTTCGAACATCTGGTCGATGAAGAGCGGCACACCCGCGTCCACCGCGCCCGGCGTATCGGTGCGCGGAATCACGATGTCCGATACGGCACCGATCAGACCGTACTGCGCAGGCTTGAAGAACTGTGGCGTCTTTCCCGGCGTCTGTGATGCCGCGTGCGCCTCCAACACGGCCAGCAACGAGGGCGCCGCGAGGGCTCCCAGGGCCAGCGCGGACATGCTTTTCAACCATTCGCGACGATTCATGGGTTCGATTCCTCAGATGTTGCCGCGCTTCAGTTCTTCCACGGCGTGGCTGGCCGCACGTGCGGTCAACGCCATGTAGGTCAGGGACGGGTTCTGGCAACCGGACGAAGCCATGGCCGAGCCGTCGGTGATGTACACGTTCTTGCAGGCGTGCATCTGATTCCAGGCGTTGAGCACCGAGGTCTTCGGATCGCGGCCCATGCGCGCGGTGCCCATCTCGTGGATGCCGGCGCCGACATTGGCCGGGATGCTGAACGAATTCACGTCGCGATAGCCCGCGGCCGTCATCATCTCCATGGCATCGTCGATGATCGCCTTGGTGATCATGCGCTCGTTTTCCTGATGCGCCGCGTCGAAGTTCAGGACGGGCAGGCCGTACTTGTCCTTGTGATTCCTGTCCAGCGTCACGTAGTTCTTGTGCGAGGGCAGCATCTCGCCGAAGCCCATCATCGAGACGTACCACGGGCCCGGCTCCTGCGCGGCCTGCTTGAGCTCCGCACCCAGCGCCTTGTCGTCGACCAGTCGGGTCCAGTCCTGACGGCCGGCGCCACCCTGGTAGCCGAACCCGCGCAGATACTTTTGCTTGTCGCTGCCGATGTTGCGGTAACGCGGAATGTAGAAGCCGTTGGGGCGGCGACCGGAGTAGTAGCGGTCCTCGTGGCCTTCGACCATGGCGCGCGCGCCGTTGCCGAAGATGTGATCCATGATGTTGTGGCCCAGCTCGCCGCTGTCGTTGCCGAAGCCATTCGGGAAGCGGCTGGACGTGGAGTTCATCAGGATGTGCGTGGTGCCGAAGGTCGAGGCGCACATGAAGATCACGCGCGCGAAGTACTCGGTCTGGTGGCCCGTCTCGGCATCCAGCACACGCACGCCGGTGGCCTTGCCCTTGTCGTTGTCGTAGATCAGCTCGTAGACGATGGCGTTGGTCACCATGGTCATGTTGCCGGTGCGCTCGGCGGACGGCAGCGTGGACGAATTGCTGCTGAAATACCCGCCGAACGGACAACCGCGCATGCACAGGTTGCGGTACTGGCAGGTGCCGCGCTGCGGGCTCTGGTCGTGCTTCAGCGGCGCGGAAAGGTTGGCGGTGCGGCCGATGATGAGCTTGCGGTTGAACTTGGCGTCCAGCTTGCCCTGGAAGTCCTTCTCCACGCAGTTGAGTTCCATCGGCGGAAGGAAGTCGCCGTCCGGAAGCTGCGCGAGGTGGTCGTTGTTGCCGCTGACGCCGATGAAGTGTTCGACGTAGTCGTACCAGGGCGCGAGATCCTTGTAGCGGATCGGCCAATCCACGCCCACGCCCTCCTTGCCGTTGGCTTCCAGGTCCATCTCGCTCAGGCGGTAGCTCTGCCGCCCCCACATGAGGGAGCGGCCGCCGACGTGGTAGCCGCGGAACCAGTCGAAGGGTTTCGTTTCCTCATACGGATTGTCGATGTCGTCGACGAACCAGTGCTTGGTGGACTGCGTAATGCCATAGAACGACGGGCGCGTGTGCTTGGGCCAGCGGGCGATGTCTGCCTGGGTCGGCTCGTCGCCGTAAGGCAGTTCCCAGGGCGCCTTCATGGCCGTCGGGTAATCCAGGTGTTTGACCATGGGGCCGCGGTCGAGCACGAGCGTCTTGAGGCCCTTCTCGGTCAGTTCCTTGGCGGCCCAGCCGCCGCTGACACCGGTACCGACGACGATGGCGTCGAATGTGTTCTTTTCCATGCCTTTCCCTTCAGCGCAGCGGGCGCAGGTAGTCGTAGTCGACGCGCGCGGCGTCAAGAGAGCTCATGCGGGCGAACGGCCCCTCCTGTTCGACGAAGCAGTGCTTCAGTCCGGAGGCGTCGGCTGCCGCCATGATCGGTTTGTAGTCGAGTTCCCCGTGACCGAGCTCGGCCCCGGGATAGTCCATGCTATGGCCCGGCAGGAAATCCTTGGCGTGCATCAGCGGGATGCGCCCGGGGTTGGCCTTGAAGTAGTCGGCCGGGTTCTTGCCGCCTGCGGCAACCCAGCCGCAGTCGAGTTCGAAGTGCACCAGCGACTTGTCGGTTTCCTTCAACAGCACGTCGTAGAACACCTGCCCGCCGCCGACGTCGGTGAATTCGAGATGGTGGTTGTGGTACGCGTACCGCAAGCCCGCCTTGCGGGCCTTCTCGCCCAGGCGGTTGGCGTATTCGGCGGTGCGCTTGGCGTCGTCGAGCGAATACGCCGGCTCGCCCGACTTCTTCGCTTCCTTCTGCATGATCGACGGCAGCATGCTGCTCACGATGTATGTCGCGCCCAGCGTGTGCGCCGCCTCCACACCCGCGTCGAAGCCGACATCGTCGAAGTGCATGCTCGGGCACGCCAGGCCGGCTTCCTTCAACTGGTCGCGCAGCACCTTGGCCGTGCTCGTGAGGATGGCCTCGATCTCGGTGTATCCGATCGACCTCAGGGTCTTGAGCGTGCCGGTGGGATCGCTCTTGTAGGCGTCGAGCACCATATAGAGCTGGATACCCATCCCCTTGCCCTTCGCCGCGGCGGCAAGAAGCCTTCCCGGCGCGGCAAGACCGACCCCTAGCGCCGCGCCGCACAGAGCGGAGCGCGCGAGGAACTGCCTACGATTCATCATGAGGGAGTCTCCGAAAAATCAATGGGTGCCGACGACGGCAGCGGATGCGGAGGCCTTGCGGTCCTTGAAGAGCAGGACGAACAGGGCGAAGACGAAGGCGGCGAAGGTGCCGGCGATGATCCAGATGGCATGCCAGTCGTGCGTCGCATCGGGGCGCGTATAGGTCTGCACCACGATGCCGGACAGCCAGGAGCCGACGAACATGCCGAGACCGTAGGTCAGGAAGGTGATGAGCCCCTGCGTCGCCGCGCGCAATGCGGGAGGCGCTTCGCGGTCGATGTAGATCTGGCCCACCACGAAGAAGAAGTCGAAGCAGACGCCGTGCAGCACGATGCCGAGCCAGAGCATCCACATCAGTTCGCCGGTGCCGCCGAACGCGAACAGGCCGTAACGCACCACCCACGCGAGCATGCCCACGGCCAGCATCCACTTCACGCCCAGGCGGCGGAAGAACCAGGGAATGAGGAGCATGAAGAACAGCTCCGACATCTGGCCGCCGGTCATCTTGCCCGCGGCGTTGACCACGCCGGCCTCATTGAGGAAGAGGTTGGTGAAGGCGTAGTAGAACTGCAGCGGGATGCAGATCAGGAACGACGCAAGAGCGAACACCGCCATCGAGCGTTCGCGGAGCAGGTGCAGCGATTCCAGCGGCAACACGTGGCGCCATTCGAAACGGGTGTTGCGTGCCAGCGGCGGCGTCGGAGGCAGGGTGAAGCAGTAGCCCGCCAGCACCACCGAGAGGGCGGCGGCCAGGAGGAGCGGCGACGCGGTCGCTTCCACGCCCCATGCGCCGACGGCCAGGCCCACGACGATCCAGCCGATGCTGCCGAACACGCGGATAGCGCCAAACTCTTCCTGCGGATCCTTGATGTGCCGCATGGCCAGCGACGCGGTCAACGCCAGGGTCGGCATGTAGCAGAGGCTA
This sequence comes from Luteibacter sp. SG786, assembly GCF_011759605.1. Lineage (GTDB taxonomy): Bacteria > Pseudomonadota > Gammaproteobacteria > Xanthomonadales > Rhodanobacteraceae > Luteibacter. The sequence goes on along the minus strand of NZ_JAAOYX010000002.1, from coordinate 876,719 downwards.
TAGGCCAGCAGGGGAATGTAGACCAGCGTAAAGGTGGTCTGTTGCGCCGCGACCGCCAGCAATACCGCGCCCAGGAGGTGCAGCAGGGTGAGCACGCGGCGCGTGTCGAACAGGCGGTCGGCAAGCAACCCCACGAACAGCGGCGAGATGATCGCACCGACGGCGGTGGTGCCCGCGACGGCGCCGATCTCGGTACCAGTGAAGTGCAGCGTCTTGCCGAGCCAGGTGCCGACCGTGACGTACCATGCGCCCCAGATCCCGAACTCGAACAGCATCATCGTTCTAAGGCGCCACTTCATCCGCATTTCCTCGTTGTGCGTTTGGTTTCGAGTGGGTTCTCGACCGGTTGCCACAGGCCGCCGGCGGCGTGGCTCTTCAGCATCGCGTCCACCAGCAGGCTGTTGCGATAGCCATCGGCGAAGGTGGGCAGCGCGACCGGCTTAGCCTCCGGACGGGCGCCGCCGCGGATCCAGGCATACGCATCGGCGATCACGTTGCGGAACGCGTCCGCCCATGCTTCCGGGTGGCCGGCCGGCAGGTGTGCGTAGCCTCGGACGGAAGGCTCCAGCAGCGAGGGATCGCGCGTGAGCACGGTGTTCGCCTTCGCGTGATGCCCCATCCAGAGTTCGTTGGGCTGTTCCTGACGCCACGCCAGCGAACCTTCGCGGCCGTTCACTTCCAGCCGTAGATCGTTCTTGTGGCCGGGGAGCACCTGGCCCACGGTGACGCAGCCGCGCGCGCCGTTGTCGAACCGGAGCAGCACGCTGGCCAGATCTTCGCTGGTGATCTTGCGTCGCTTGCCGGCAGATTTCGCTGCACCGGCGAACGCTTTCGCCGAAGTGTCCGGCGCTTCGCGCACGGGCACCACCGTGTGCAGGTCGGCCAGCACGGCGACGATGCGGGCGCCCGTCACGTGCTCGGCCAAATCGCACCAGTGCGAGCCGATGTCTCCCAGCGCGGAACTCGCACCGCCCAGCTTGGGATCGAGGCGCCACGTATACGCGCGCTCGTCGGTAAGCCAGTCCTGCAGGTAGCAACCGTGCACGAACACGCTCTGGCCGATCTTGCCCTTGGCGATCATCGCGCGCGCCTGTTGCACGAGCGGGTAGCCGCGGTAGTTGAACGTGACGACATGCGCGACGTTCGCCTTCTGCGCGGCTTCGTAAAGTTCGCGCGCCTCTTGCATCGTGGCCGCGAGGGGCTTGTCGGAAATCACGTGCTTGCCGGCGCGCAACGCCGCCAGCGAGACTTCCCGGTGCAAATGGTTCGGCGTGGTGTTGTGCACGACGTGCACGGCGGGGTCGGCGAGCAGCTCGCGGTAGCCCGCATACGCCTGCCCGGCGTTCAGTTCGCGGGCCCGCTTCTTCGCGGATTCGAGGCTGGAACCGGCGATGCCGATCACCTCGACATTGCCCAGACGCCGCACGGCGTCGAGATGGTGCGCGGCGATGAAGCCCGGACCGACGAGTCCCATGCCGAGCTTCATCGATCGATTGTCCTGGCGCTTGTCGATACCGACTGGCTTGCCATGTCTTCCCCCGACGACCCTGCGCCGTCGAAATGTATTCGATTACATCCACTTCCCTTCGAAGAGCCAAAACCCTTCCCTGGTGTGGATTCGTAAGTTCCCCCGGGTGCCTGCTGGCAGGCTGCCCCGAACATGCCAAGATGTAGCAGATGGGTGAAGAAGCCTGCAACGGTTTTATGTAATCCATTACATTGCAGTGCAACATATTCGCGACGTCGTCGGCCACTTCGTCCGGCGCGTCTTCAGTCAGGCAAAGGGTGGAAACGGGTGAGCGCACAGGGATCAAGGCGAAAGGGACAGGGCGGCGACGACACGCGCACCGATGTTGCGCCGCAGCCCGTACGCGTGCGCACGGTCAAGGAAATCGCCGCCATCGCAAATGTTTCGGTGGCAACCGTTTCGCGCGCACTGCAACGCCCCGAGGTCGTAAGCGAGGAAACGCGCCGGCGCATCCATGAGGTCGTCAAGCGTCTGGGCTACACGCCGAATGCCATGGCGCGCAACCTGCGCACCGCCCGGACGCGCCTGGTGGTGGCCCTGCTGCCCGACATCGCCAATCCCTTCTTCTCGGAGGTGATCCGCGGCATCGAGCAGGTCGCCTACGAGAACGGGTATTCCGTGCTGCTGGGCGAAACGCAGAGCAGCCTCGTGCGCGAACAGTCCTATGCCGACATGGTCGCGGCCCGCCAGGCGGACGGCATCATCACCATGTTCCATCGTGTGCCGCCGATTCCCGTGGAAGGCAGGCTGCCTGTCGTCAACGCGTGCGAATACGTGAAGGACAGCGCCATCTCGAGCGTTTACGTGGACAACGTCGCGGCAGCCACCGCTGCCGTCGATTACCTCGTGACCCTGGGGCACCGCGACATCGCCTTCGTGGCTGGCCCCGCCACAAGCCCGATCTGCGTCGACCGCGAGCAGGGCTACCGGCTCGCGTTGCAGCGGGCGAACATCCCCGCCAACCCGGCCCTCGTCGCCGTGGGCGACTTTTCCATCGAAGCCGGCGAGCGCGCGGTCGAGCTGCTGCTTTCGCAAGGCCAGTCGTTCAGCGCGGTGTTCTGCTCCAACGATGAAATGGCCATCGGCGCGATGCGCGCCCTGCTGTCCCGGGGGCTGCGCATCCCCGAAGACGTGTCGGTCGTCGGTTTCGACGACATCCGCTTTTCCCGCTACACCTCGCCCGCATTGACCACCGTCTCGCAGCCGAAGACGGCGTTGGGACGCGAAGCGATGACAATGCTGATCGAGATACTCAACGATCCGGACGTACCGCCGCGCAAGCGGGTGCTGTCCGCCGAGCTGGTGGTACGCGGATCGACCGGGCCCCGCGGACGGGGCCCGGGCGCGCGCTAGAGCGTCCACCCCGCGCGATAGTCGCGACGCAGGAACTGGTTGGCGTCCGCCAGGTTGGTGATGCGCATGTTCTGCGCGTCGTACTCGATCCTGTGGCCCGCGCGCAGCGCCACCACGCCCAGCAGCATGATCTCGGTCAGCTGCGCGGCATAGGAGAACGGAGACGATGCCTCGGTCTTCCCCTTGCAGGCATCCACCCAGTTCATCTCGTGCGAGGTCTTGATGCGCGCGAACTTCTGCGGCGGCGTGCCCACCGAGTCGTGCAGCGATTGCGGCAGCAGGCGGGGGTTGTCCCCGTACGTCTCGTGGATCAGCTTGCCCTTCGTGCCGACGTAGAGGACACCGCCGTCCTTCATCTGTCCGGCGCCCATCGCCTCCAACCCGGGCGGCAGCAACGCGCCGTCGTACCAGGTGAGCCTCACCGGGGGCATGCTGCCACGCGCGGGGAAGTCGAAGTAGGTCATCGTCGCCATGGGGTACGACTCGTTGTTGAACGGCGTCGAGACCGTCTCCACGGACGTCGGAAGGCCCAGGTTGAGCGACCAGAACGGCGAATCGATGAGGTGCGCACCCATGTCGCCGATGGCGCCCACGCCCCAATCCACCCACCCGCGCCAGTTGAACGGATGGTAGAGCGGGTGGTATTCGATCACCGGACCGGGGCCGAGGAAGAGATCCCACTCCAGACCCTGCGGTTTCGGATAGTTGCCGGCCATGGCATTGGCGAGGCGGGCCATCACCGCGTCCATGTCCCAGCTCGTGGCATCCGGCTGCTGCACGGGCCGCGGGCGCGGAATGCCCTGCGGCCAGTAAGCCAGCGGGCGGTTGGTCCAGGCGTGCACTTCGCGCACTTCGCCGATGGCGCCTGCCGCGATGTACTCGTTGATCAGCCGCGCGTCGTCCGTGGAGTGCCCCTGATTGCCCATCTGCGTGACGACACGGGGATTTTCCTTGGCCTTCCTGGCGAGTTCGCGGGCTTCGTGGATCGACCACGTGAGGGGTTTCTGCACGTAGACGTGCTTGCCGAGGCTCATCGCCGTGCTGGCGATGGTGGCATGCAGGTGATCCGGCGTGGCGATCACCACCGCGTCGATGTCCTTCTGCTGCTCGAGCATCCGGCGAAAGTCGGTGTGACGCTTGATCGAGCCGTACTTGCGGGAAAGCAGCTTCGTCAGCTCGATCTTTTCCTGCAGTTTCTTCCGCTCCGCGGGCGTCTGCGCACGCTCGAGACGGGCCTGCGTCTCACCCAGGCCGGCGAACATCTTCTGGAAGGATCGATCCGTGTAGCCCCAGTCCACGTCGCAAAGGGCGACGATGTTCTCGCCCGCCAGCGCGAGCATGTTCTGCCCGCCCATGCCGCCGACACCGATGCCCGCGATGTTCAGGCGGTCGCTGGGAGCGGTGAAGCCCGTGCCGCCGAGCACGTGGCGGGGCACGATCATCAGGCCCGTCGCGGCGAGCGCCGTGCCCGCGATGAAGTTCCGTCGGGAGAGCTTGACGCCCGCTTCCCCGTCTGCGGTCGTCGTCCCGGAAGCGGGATCCGGGTTCCCATTCTCGATCTTCGATTTGTCCGACATATGCGCTGCGATCTCCGTCTGGCTATCAGGAAGCGGTCGGGACGAAGCCCCGGATCCCCTAAGGAAGCCCGAGTTCTTAGCGCAGATTGCAGACAGATTCAAATGTGAGCGTGCGTGCTCACACGTACGAGGTGCGTGGCAACCCGGCGCGCCGCGAGTCGCGGACACCCGTCTTCGCAGACGATGGCGGCGTTATCGCCGCCGTACGGACCATAACGCACGGGATCGGTGGGGCCGAACAGACCCACGGTCGTTGCCCGCGTTCCCGCCGCCAGATGCATGACGCCGCAATCCGCACTGATGTAGGTACCCGCGGCTTCGATGAAGGCCGCCAGCTTGCGCGGATCGCTGGTGTAGTAGGTGGGATAACCGCCGCCGAGCCGCGACATGCCGTCGGCGGAGACGAGTTCGATCACGCATGCTTCGCCGTGGAGGGCAACGAGTTCCATGGTGAAGTCGTGCCACCAGTTCGTGTCAAGCAGCTTCGATCCCGTGGCGTTGGGAAAGATGGCGATGACGGGCAGGTGCCCCTCGTTCACCCCTCGCAGCACACGCGCCAGCGCATCCTGTCCGGCGCGCCGCTCGTGCTCCGTCAGGCGAATATCCAGCCGCGGAATATCTGCTTCCGCTGCAATGCCGAGCGCCCAGCGCAAGGCCTGGACCGGCCGGGCGGCCAGGTGCCGCGCCTGTCCGTGGGTCGGCATGTCGTCGGTGCGAAGTTGCAGCCGCGCATTCGCCAACGCACCAGCCACGCGCCCGGAGGAGGACCCGGCCGCGGCATCGATCACCAGATCGTATCGGCGGGCGCGCAGTTTTCGGAGCGCGCGAAACGTCGCCAGGGGGCGGCGCACCGCGCGGCGATCGAGCGTCGTGCAGTCGCCGACGATGTCGAAGCCGCGGAACAGGGTTGCCGCGGCCGGGCCGGCCGAAAGCAGGTCTACTTCCGCACCGGGGAACCGTCGCTCGATCTCGACCAGCAGCGCCGTGAGCAGCACGGTGTTGCCCAGCCTATGGTTGGGGCGGCACACGAGGATGCGCTGGATGCGCTCCGAAGCGAGGCCACCGGGGCCGACGAGGTTCGCCGGTGGCGGAACCAGATGGCCAGCCATCCATGCGGCGATTCGCCGGCGCCATGTCGCCAGGCTGCCGTGCAAGGGTTTACGGCCCGGTTCGGCCGCCGATGGGGAAGGCAAAGACGCACTACGCATGACGTGCACCGGCAGAAAGGTGTGAGCACGGTGCCAGAGCCAGCTTACGTACACCTGTGGGAAATGTGACGCCAGGATTTCCGTTCAGCGGCCGATGCAGTTACGTTTAGCCGTTAAGACGATGTTCGTCCATGCGCTTAATGCGTCCGGCCCGTTGCCGGACAGACGCGCTCATTAAAAGGGGTCACGCCAGATGCATCGAGATACACCATCCGCACGCATGCACGGCATGCGTCGCGTTCTCATCCGGGCCATGCTGGGCTTCGGACTCGCCTGCTGCGTGGCGCTGCCCCAAGCGCTTGCCGGCACGCCGCCAGCCACCGTCGATAAGGCATTCGATGTGGCACCTGCGCGCGCCGCGCTCGAGCGCCTCGTCGGAAAGGCCCATGCCGACCAGGTTCGTCTGCGCGCGGTGGCCAGGGGACAAGCCGATCGCTTCCGCATCCTGGGAGAAGAAGGCCATCTGGTGATCGAGGGCACCAGCCCCGCCACGCTCCTCGCTGGCTTCGGCTGGTACCTGGAGTACGTGGCGCACACGAACATCTCGCTGGCCGGCGATCAACTGGACCTCCCGCGAGCACTGCCGTTGCCCGCGTCGCCCATCGCGCACGAGGCGAACGGTGCCAACCGGTTCGCGCTGAACGATGTCGACGAGGGCTACACGGAGCCCTACGCCGACTGGGATTACTGGCAGCACAAGATCGACGTGCTGGCGCTGCGCGGCATCAATCAGGTGCTCGTCTACCAGGGCCAGGAGAAAGTTTACGAGGCCACCTTCCAGCGCTTCGGCTACAGCCGCGACGAAATGCTCGCGTGGATCCCACAGGCAGCGCACCAGCCGTGGTGGTTGCTGCAGAACCTGTGCTGCTCGCCGACGCCCATTGCGCAGGGCATCGTCGACCGGCGTGCGGATCTCGCACGGAAGATGGCGGACCGGCTGCGGCAGCTGGGCATGGTTCCTGTCTTTCCGGGGTTCTACGGCACGGTGCCGCCGGACTTCGCGAAGCGCAACGCTGGCGCGCACGTCGTTCCCACCGGCGAGTGGGACGGCTACAAGCGGCCGGACTGGCTCGACCCCACCGACCCGGTGTTCGCCAAGGTCGCCGCCGAGTTCTACCGCGTCCAGACGGCCATGTTCGGCGACAGCAACATGTACAAGATGGATCCGCTGCACGAGGGCATCGAAGGTGCCGACCACGGCAGCATCGATCTCGTTGCAGCCACCCGCGGCATCCAGTCGGCACTCGATCGTGCCCATCCGGGCGCCATCTGGGTGCTCCTGGGATGGGAAACCAATCCGCTGCCGCCGATCGTGAAAGGCCTGGACAAAGCCCATGCGCTGGTCGTGGACGGCGAATCCGAAGCCGTTCCGGCCGACACGGACAGGGAAGCCGAATGGGCGGGCACACCCTATACGTTCGGCACGATCTGGAACTTCGGCGGACACACGAACATCGGCGCCAACCTCTCCGTGTGGAACGAGCGTTTCTGGCAATGGAAGAAGAAAGCCGGCAGCAGGATGAATGGCGTGGCCCTGATGCCGGAGGCCAGCGACAACAACCCGGCGGCGACCGCATTCTTCACCGAACTCGCATGGCGTACGGAACCTGTGGATATCGACGAGTGGTTCCGGCAATGGGCATGGCGCCGATACGGCGGTGCCGCACCGGATCCGCACGCCGTCGCGGCGTGGCACATCCTGCAACGCTCGGCCTACAACCTGCCGGCGACGTGGGACAGCAAGTACCAGACGGGATTCTTCGAGCTTACCCCTAGCCTTTATGCGCACACTCTGCCGCTGGACTACGATCCGGTGGAAATCGAACGTGCCCTCGCGGAGCTGGTGCAGGTCGCACCGGCACTCCGGCAGAGCACGGCATATCGTCATGACCTCACCGACCTCACGCGACAGGCACTGGCGGTACGCAGCCGCGTCATGCTGCCGGAGATCAATGCGGCATTCGAAGCGCGCGATGTGGCCCGCTTCGATCGGCTCACGGGCGAATGGCTCCGCTCGATGAAGCAGCTGGATGCCGTACTCGGCACGAACCGGCATTTCATGCTGGGACCGTGGCTCGCCCGTGCGAAGGCCTATGCGACCAGCCCCGCCGAATGGTCCGCGATCAACTACGACGCACGCTCGCTCATCACCATCTGGGGCCGTCCAGACGTGGCCGATTACGCCCGCCGCGAATGGCAGGGTCTCGTCGGCGACTATTACTACGCGCGCTGGCAGCGTTACTTCGACTCGTTGAAGACGGCGCTGCGCTCGGGCAACAAGGTGGAGAAAATCGACTGGTACGCGTTCGGAGAAGCGTGGGCACACGAGGAGAAGACCTATCCGACGGAACCCACCGGAGATATTCACGCACTGGCCACACAGGTTCTCGCGGACCTGACGAAGGTTCCCGCCGAGCCATCTGCCACCCACTAAAGAATCTTCCTCCGCGTGAGACGCGGGCACACCGTACGAGAGTCAATTCATCCTGCCGCAAGGAAGCGGCGGGCAAACTCTCGCTCGCAATACACCCTGTCTCGCGTCTCGTAAGGAGATAGATCCATGCGCCGTACTTCCCTCTTCCTGGCCGCTTCGCTCGGCCTCGTTGTCGCCTCCCAGGCCTTTGCCTCGGATCGTCCGGATCCCGGCAAACTGACCACGCGCTGCCTGGACGAGGCGTCGAAAAAGTTCGACGTCAAGAACGACTACATCCAGCTTCAGCCGATCAAGGCCGCCGACTCGGGTTACTCTATTTCGGGCACGGCCGACGCGGGCATCGACGGCAAGAAGAACTTCACCTGCGAATTCAACAAGAAGGGCAAGCTCGCCAACCTCGTTCCGGAAGGCAAGTAAGCATGGCACCGTTGGCCGCGCACCGTGCGCGGCCAACGGTGCGATTGTTGCGCCACGCTCACGCCCATGGTTCCCGTGACGCGGCTAGCCCATGACTTCAATTTGTCGGATCGTGTTCTGCCAAAGTTCGTCTTCGACGAACGACGTTGGCCAGTGGCATGACCGGTATCCCTGCAAGCTCCCCATCCACGCGCAAAACCACCATTGTCCTCGTGCACGGCGCCTGGACGAACGGCAGCGGCTGGCGGCCCGTCCACGACCGCCTGACCGAAAAGGGCTATTCCGTGGTGGTAACGCAACAGCCGCTGACGTCGTTCGAAGCGGACGTCGCGGCCGTGGCACGTGTTCTTGCGATGCAGCCAGACCCCGTGGTCCTCGTCGGCCACTGCTACGGCGGGGCCCTCATCACGCGGGTCGGAAACGATCCGAAAGTGCGGGCGCTTGTCTATATCGCCGCGCATGCCCTCGATGAGGGCGAGACGCCCCTCGGCAACGACAGGAGATTCGTGGACCCCCGGAGCCACGCGGGAACCGATGTGCGGGCGACGCCGGATGGATTCCTGTATTTCGAGCCGCTGGCGTATGTCGAGGATTACGCCGCGGACCTCGATCCCGCCACGGCACATTTCCAGGCGCACGCACAGGTACCCACAGCGCTCGGCGCATTCGACGTGCCGGCCACACATCCGGCGTGGAAGGACAAGCCGAGCTGGTACATGGTGGCAGGTGCGGACCAGATCCTGAGCCCCGACCTCGAGCGCATGTACGGCCGTCGCGCACGCAGCACCGTGGTGGAAGTTGCGGGGGCCAGCCACGCAGTGCACCAGTCGCACCCCTACGAAGTCGTCGAGTTGATTGAAGAGGCCGCGGCGACCGTGGCCCATGCGTCTTAAGCAGACACCCGGGCGCGACCGATGCCGACCTCGCATAGGCGTGTCGCACGGCCCACATCGTGAAAGCGATCCTGCGGTTCGCCGGTCTTCTGCCGGGACCTACCCGCAAAGGAACGATCATGACCCATCCCCGGTATCGCACGCTGGCCTTCGCTGCGCTTGGCGCCATGGCCATGACCACCGCCACTTTCGCCGCCGAAGAGGGCCGACCCGTGGACACCCAAGCCATGCGGGGCCACGCAGCGGTCGACGGAGCTATGAAGACCCTTTCCGAAGCGACATGGGTACTCGACGGAAAGCCGGATGCTCCGCGCATCATCTATGCCTTCACGGATCCCAACTGCCCCTATTGCCACGACTTCTGGCAAGCGGCTCGTCCCTGGGTGGAATCGGGCAAGGTGCAGATCCGCACCCTGCTTGTCGGAGTGATCCGCGAGGACAGCCCGAACAAGGCAGCGGCCATTCTGGGTGCGTCCGATCCTTCGGCCGCGCTGACAAGGAACGAGACGACGTTCTCCCAGGGAGGCATCGATCCTGTGGAGACGATCCCCCCCCGCATCCAGGAGCAGCTCGAAAGGAACCAAGCATTGATGCAGTCGCTGGGGTTCCGCGGCACGCCCGGCATCGTGATCGCCGATGCGGATGGAAAGCCTGTGAAGGCGAACGGCTTGCCACGGGACGGAAAACTTGAAGCGCTTTTCGGACCCCGATAGCGCCATGGCGTAAATGACCACAAAGTTGGCATTTGTCGCCATACCGGTCGGTGCGGGCAGGGGGCAGACTCCGGCAGAGCATTCCCAGCCGCGACGAGGCCACCCATGACGAGACCTACCCCGGAACTCCATATCCTCGCCGTCGTCTGCGTGGTGACGGTGTTGATGTGGATTCCCTACATCGCAGCGCGCATTGTCACGCGCGGGCCGATGAAGACCTTGGCCAACCCCGACCCCTCATTCGCGCCCGACCCCGCGTGGGCGGAGCGGGCGCGCAGAGCGCACGCCAACGCCGTGGAGAACCTCGCGGTGTTCGCGCCGCTGGTCATCGTCGCGGCGCTCGCCGGTGTAAGCACGCCCAAGACGATCCTGGCTGCTCAGGTTTACCTCTGGGCGAGGATCGCGCATTACCTCGTTTACACGGCTGGCATTCCCGTCGTGCGTACGCTCGCTTTCATGGTGGGCTTCGTCGCGACACTCACGATCGCCGGCGCAGTGCTTGGATTCTGATCCTGCTGTATCGTTCCGAAAGACAACTTCCGGCCTAGACGGCATGCGCATCCTGGTACTCGCACTCGAGGGTCTGTTCGACACGGGGCTGTCCGTCATCCTGGACGCGCTCGACGCAGCGAACCATATCGCTTCGCGCGCGCTGTCAGGCGCCGTCCATTTCGACGTGTCGATCGTCGGTGTGCGGGACACCGTGCGCTCGGGCCAGGGTTTCATCATCCCGGTCGAAGCGATCGATCCCGACCTGAAACCCGACTGGGTGGTGTTACCCGCGCCCAATGCCACGACGCCCGAACAATTGATCCCCGCACTCGCCCGTCCGGACGTCGCCGAAGCCCGGGGGCAACTGCTGCGCTGGTATGCGAATGGCGTGCCGATAGCCGCATCGTGCATCGGCACCTTCCTGGTCGCAGAAACGGGGTTGCTCGATCATCGGCAGGCCACGACCACGTGGTCGCTCGCGCCGCTTTTCCGGCAACGCTATCCGAACGTTGCACTGGACGAGTCACGCATGCTGGTGCCGACGGACATTGGCGTCACGGCCGGTGCGGCAATGGGTCACCTGGATCTCGCGCTCTGGTTGATTCGCCAGGCGAGCCATGAGCTTGCGATGCTGGTATCGCGCTACCTGCTCGCCGATGCCCGCTCTCTCCAGGCTCCTTACATCATTCCCCACCACCTGGCGATGGCCGACCCGCTCATACTCCGCTTCGAACAATGGGCCCGTGGGAACCTCAAGCGAGGATTCTCGTTGCGCGAAGCGTCCGCCGCCCTCGCCACGAGTTCGCGTACCTTGCAACGGAAGTGCGAGACGGTGTTGGGTAAATCGCCGTTGGCGTACTTCCAGGACCTTCGTGTGGAGCGCGCGCGCTCATTGATCCACTGCAGCGGTATGGACGTCGATGCCATCGCGGCCGAAGTGGGCTACGAAGATGGAGCCACGTTACGGTCGCTTCTGCGGAAACGGCTCGGCCGCGGAGTGAGGGAGCTTCGCGCGGATTCCCGATGAAGCGGTGCGCGAAATGAGGTGTCGGCAATAATTTAATTGTCCCGGCGGCGGCCGCGCGCGATAGTTGGCGCGCCATTCCACCACTGGGAACCGTCATGCCGTTCACCCGCGTATCGCTACTGGCGGGAAAGCCGCCCGCTTACCTTGCCGCCATCTCCGACAGCCTCGACCGCGCGCTCGTCGAATGCTTCGGCGTGCCTGAAGCCGACCGTTTCATGGCGTTCGATCAGCTCCAGCCGGGCGAGTTCGTTTTCGACCGCACCTATCGTGGCGGGCCGCGTTCCGACGATTTCGTGCTGTTTCATATCACCACCGGCAAGCAACGCACGCCGGCGGTGAAGGAGCGCTTCTTCCAGGGCCTGGTCGAACGCCTGGCCAAATCGCCCGGCATACGGCCCGAAGATGTGATGGTGATCATCGCGAACTCCGAATTCGAGGACTGGTCGTTCGCGTCGGGCGTGTCGGGAGCGGCGCCTGTCCCCCGCGACGAATGAGCTCGCCGCCTGCCGGCTGCCTCAGGCCACGGCGGTGGGATCCACCTGCCGGCAGGACTCGTCCATGGCCTTCGGGTGTGTGCGGTCGCAAGGCCGGTCGTCGACGACCGGCACGGGCTGCGGCGCCACTCGCGTGACGATCTCCGCGCCAGCGTGCAGCGTCTTGCTGATCGGACACGCTTCCGCGATGGCCAGCAGCCGGTCGCGCTGAGCCGGCGTGATGTCCCCCTCGATGAACACGTTGCGTTCGAAGATGTCGCGAGCGGTGGTCTCGTCGCGCCGGTGCGTCACCGACGCCTGCACGCGGTCGAGCGGAAGACCTTTTCGCCTGGCGTACATGCGGATCGTCATGACCGTGCACGCGCCGAGTGCCGAGCTGAGCAGGTCGTAAGGCGTCGGTCCCGATGCCATGCCGCCCAGGTCGAGCGGCTCGTCGATCACGAGCGATGGGCCTTGCCCGTGCGCCCTGACCTGGAAAAGACCTTCGCCCGTTTCTTCGACGATCACCGGATTGGACGTCATGACAATGCTCCTTGGGTTGCTTGCGGAGATTAGCGCGTCCGCGCATCGCGACACAGGGCTCTGCTCCACGGCCTGCCGTCGGAATTGTTGTCCCGGGGGCAACATGGTGAGCCTCGGCGGCGGCTTCCGGCCGGGCGCGCCCACGCCTAACCTTCGAGCGAAGCAGCGCCGGGCCTCCCGGTTCGTACAAGCCTGTGAGATCAGGATCTGCTTATATGGCGGAAAGCAGACAGGCGAGGGCGATACCGATGCAGAACATCCTTTTGCAGACCACGATCGAAGGCGACAGCGACGATTGGCACATCGGTCGCTTCCACCTTCTCAAGGCATTCCTGGAAGGCATTCGCGACGAACATGGTGAGCCGGCCTTTCGCGTCACCGCGCGCAACCGCGGACCGGTCGAACATGACGATGCGGTGTTGTCACGGCTCGACGAGTCCGACTACCGGCAGCTGTGGCTGTTCGCTGTCGACACGGGCAACGGCCTCACCAGCGAGGATTGCGCGGGCATCAGCCGCTTTCGCCGAAACGGCGGCGGCATGCTCGTCACCCGCGACCACATGGATCTGGGCAGTTCCATCTGCAACCTCGCCGGTGTGGGCGCCGCACACCATTTCCATTCCCGCAACCTCGACCCGGACCCGAGCCGGCATTGCATCGACGACAAGATCACCACCGACATCTCCTGGCCCAATTACCACTCGGGCGCCAACGGCGATTACCAGAAGGTGGAAGTCGTCGGAGAGGTGCATGCTGTCTTGCGCGATCCGGATTCCGCCAGCGGCGTCATTGCTTTTCTTCCGTCGCATCCGCACGAGGGTGCCGTCGGCGCGCCGGCCGACGATCCGACCAGTCGCGTCATCCTGAAAGGGCGCAGCCTCAGCACGCACAGGGACTTCAACATCGCGGTGGCGTTCGAGCAGTCCGAGAGCGGCGGTCGTGCCATCGCGCAATCTACATTCCACCACTTCGCCGATTACAACTGGGACCCGTCCACGGGCTGTCCTTCATTCGTCTCGGAAGCACCCGGGGACGGACTGAGGCAGTTCCCCGAAGCACTCCGCTCCACGAAACGCTACGTGCGGAATGTCGCCCAGTGGCTTACCGGCGGGACATGAACACGAGGTAGGAACCATGAACATCGTAGTCGTCGGCGGCAGGGGCCTCGTCGGGCGGAACATTGTCGAGCGGCTTCGCAACGAAGGCCACCACGTGTCGGCCGTCTCCCGCGCAACGGGCGTGGACGTGATCAGCGGCCAGGGGCTTGCCGAGTGCATGGTGGGCGCGGAGGTGGTGATCGACGTCACCAACGCGCCGACCTTCGACGACGAGTCGGCGTTCCATTTCTTCCGTACCGCCATCGGCAACCTGCTGGAAGCCGAACTCGCGGCGGGCGTACGGCACCACGTGACACTGTCCATCGTGGGCACCGAGCGGCTGGAAGACAGCCATTACCTTCGCGGCAAGGCGCTGCAGGACCGCGTGATCCGGGCATCCGGCATTCCGTTCACCATTGTCCATGCGACGCAGTTCTACGAGTTCCTCGTTGCCATCATCGAGAACGCCGTGCGCGATCAGGTGGTGCGGCTATCGCCTGCGTACATCCAGCCCGTGGCATCGGACGACGTGGCCGCATTGATGGCGGCGCTCGCGGTGGGCCAACCCCTGAACGGGTCCATCGAGATCGCCGGTCCGGAGAGGGAAAGGATGTCCGAACTGATCCAGCGTTTCGTCGTCGATCTGGAAGCGCCCTGTGACGTGCAGACCGACGGTCGCGCACCCTATTTCGGCGCGGTGCTCGATGAGGACAGCCTGGTGCCAGGGGACGGATCCCTGCAAGGCGGCGTCGGCTTCCAGAAGTGGCTGGAAAGGTCGGAGTTCTCGCGCGTCGGCTGGTAAGGTCCGTATCACAGCTTGCTGTGCTCGACTTCCCGCTCGCGCTGCAGAAGTGTCCATTCCGCATGCTCGGTCAACGCTGCGTCGCCCAACGCGTGAAGGATCGCACGCTGCCTGGCGGGATCTGCCGTGCGGTCGAGCGCGACGCGAGCGCTGGCAAAGATGCGCTGCATGAAACGGTACTGGCGGATAAGTTCGCGATCCGCCTTCCGATAGGCGTAGGCTTCGCGCACTGCGGCCATGATGGAGAGCACCGCCATGGTGGTGACCAGGGTCACCTTGGTATCCACGTCGAGCCGTGTCGCGAACGCCGCCAGGAACACGCTGATCGCTACGCCACCCCACAGGCTGACGAGCCCTATGGTGGCGGTGATGTGATGCAGCCTTGTACGTTCGGAGGCCTTCCGTTCGTAGTACTCGAGCTGACCCGATCTACCCGATTGCCCCACCCATTCCTCGATGACCTCGTGAAGAGCGTCGTCGCCGGGTTCCTCGGGTGTCGACGATGGGTACAGGCTGGCCGCACGCATCACGTTACGGATCCATCCCAGTTCGATGTTCTGCTTCTGCAGGAAATTATCGTGGGCGAATTCGTGGTCGGCATCCGCTGCGACCCCGGCGCGGCGCCAGCATGACTGGACCCGCAAGCCCTCGGCGAGCGCGCGATAGTCCAGGTATTTGCGATGCCAACCACGATGACGCGCGAGGAGAGCCACTGCCCCGCCCGTCGCGAACAACAAAAGGAAGAGGTAGATCAGCGAATCGTGTGTGGGAACGTGGGCATAGAAAGTGAATGCGATACCCATGAGCGCTGCCGCGGTATACGTGACGCGTAGGGCGAGGAGCACGCGCTGGCGGAAGTGCACGGCGAGCCAGTCCGCGGCATGAAAGAACCGTTCGATCAGTACGGTCGCCGCGCACGGCGTCCCGTGCAACGATGGGGGGTCGGCTGCGATGCGTGCGGCATGGCGTGCGCACTCCCTGTTGAATTCGGTCATGCGCGCGAACATCAGGTCGAAGTCGCCGGGCATGTCCGCGTGCATCGCCGGATCCGCGCCCGTCCGCCATCCGGCCTCGAGCGGTTTCAACCCTGGGGCCGGTTCTCCTTGGCCGCGCGAACACACGATGTGGTACAGCAGGCTTTCCGTGCCGTCGCCAAGCACGTGGCGCTTGTGCGGAAGGCCCGGCAGGCTGCCGGAAAGGTGATAGGCCACGATCTGCGCGGTTCCTCCAAACCCTCCGACGTCGTTGCCGTCCCACAGCGCCAGGAGCACGTGGCAATGGCTGGCGATATAGACGCCCGCGGTGGCGTACTGCCTGTCGCGCTCGATTCCCGGCGTGGCGATGACATGGCGTGGCTTGCCCATGAGGCGCGGCAGCAGTATCACCTCGGCCTGGTCGCGGAGGGTTTCGAACGACCGCCGAACGTCGTCGTTGTCGAAGTCGTCCATGTAGAGGTCGGGCGGCAACGGCAGCGGCGCCATCAGGCGAACTCCACAGGCCAGGGCTTCCCGCGCCACAAGCTGGTCGCCACCCTCCGCCAGCGACGACAGGAGAACGATCGGCAGTCCGCGAAACCGCTGGCTCAGGTCGTCGAAGAATTCGCGGACACGAAGGCTTATGCCCTCGCGTTGCGAGGGAGAGATATCCCGATGGCTCGTAACGCCGACGACGAGTGGGACGACGGACGAGATCATGGGCATCAGCTCGGTTTTATGGCGCCTTTCTTGGTCAGGTCCGTCGTCGGCAGGGTCTTGCCCTGATCGGATGGTTTGGCGGTGGAGGGTACGGCCGGCTTCTCGGGTTTCTTGTCGCTGGGGGCGTTTGTCACGGTGGTTCTCCCGCTGGGTGGAGGAGTCCTTGCTGTCCTGCCGCCACCTCTCCGTCGGTGGCCGTGGATGGCGGGTGGGAGGCATCGTTGGGCGGGTAATCGATACCCTGCCGCTGCAGCGCAGCCAGGAGAGCGGCGTCGCGGTAGCCGTCGGCCCACAGGTGCGCTATGGAGGGTGCCGCGTCCGTTTTCCGTTGAAGATCCAGCAGCGCCTGGACCTTCAGGGCGAGCAGCCGTGGATCGCTCCCCACGCCGGCTTCTGCCACCGTGCGCAGCGCCTGTTCCCGCAGGCTTCGCGCGCTGCCACTGTCTGCAGCCGCGTCGGCCTGCACGAGCAGTCCCGCGGCCTTGGCGAGCAGGAGGGAACGGTCGCCCGGGGCCTTTTCCAGGAGGGAAGCAAGCATGCGCAACCCTGCGTCCGCCTGACGGCGCGCTCCCGCCTTATCGTCCATGGCATGCAACTGCGCGGCATGCTCGAGCAGCGTTTCGGCGTATTCGCGGCGCCACGTCGCATTTTCCCCGTCCTGCGCGGTGAGGCTGGCGAAGATCGCTTCCGCCTTCGCGATCAGGTTACCCGCTGCGAGCAGATCGCCGTGCAGCCGGCGCAGACGCGCGAGCTGCGTGCCGTACAGCGCGACCTGTTCCCGGGCCTCCGCGTTGCTGGCATCCATGGCCACCAGCGACGACGCGATGTCCACCGCGCGCTGCAGGCGTTCCATGCCGGACTCCGGATCGCCCGCCAGGGCCTGGGTCCGTCCAAGGATCGCGTGTGCCGTCAGCAGTCGGCCCTGGCGACTCGCATCTTTCGGAGCTTCGGCGGCAAGCCGCATCTGGATGCGTTCGTCTTCCGCGTACTTCCGCAACGCCTCGGCAAGGTCGCCACGCAACAGCGCAAGCTTGCCGAGATTGTTCTGGGCGGAGCCAAGGTATTCGCTCCACTCCGCGTTCCCGGGTTGCGCCGCCACGAGGCGCTGCATCGCGACAAGCATGCGCCTGTACTGGACGGCCGCTTCGTCCAGTTGTCCGCGCGCCTCCAGCACGTAGCCGATGTTGTTGTCGACGAGGGCAAGTTGAAAGGCGATATTCAGATCGTCCGGGGCGCTTGCGGACGCCCGCTGAAGGATATCTTTCGCCGACGCGAAGGTGCCTTGCGCGGCGTCCAGCTTTCCTTGCCGCCAGTACACCAGTCCCACGAAGGTCAGGGCTTCCGCGTGCGCGAGTCGGTACGCCGTGTCGGTGCCGGCGAGATCCAACGTCGATGCGATCGCGAGCGCCGCCTGGTACGAGGTCATCGCCGCGGCCAGCTCTCCCTGGTCCAGGCGAACGCTGCCGATCTTCTGCAATGCGGTCGCCCGCTGGCTCAATGCGCGTGCGCCGAGATCTTCCCCGGATTGCGCCTGGAAGTACGCCATGGCCTTGTCGTCCACCGCTTCCAGGATGTCCAGCCGAGACACCTCGGACAGTTTGTCGTTGAGGTCTCCGAGCATGAAGGCCACCAGGTCCTCGGCTTCCTTCTGCCTCCGCTCCGCGGTGTTGCGCGCCACGATGGCCGCCACCGCCAGTGCTCCGGTCATGACGGCAATGCCGATCGACGCGGATGTCAGGAGCATGGCCCTGTGCGCGCGACGCTGGTAATCGCGTCGTTTCAACGCATCCAGGTCCAGCCCGAGCAAGCCGGCGACGAGCCGGCACTTCGCCTCGGCCCGTGTGTCCTTTCCCGGCCGCACGTCGGCGGCAACGGGTTCCAGCATGTCGTCGCGCAAGGAGCCGTCCGCACGCCAGCGCCGGCGCAAGGCGGGCGCAAAGCACTCGTCCGCTTCATGCGCCGGGACGAGGCTCGCGTTCGGCTCGCCCGCCACGATCAGGCAAAAGATGCGGTCTTCGCGCCCCAGTCGTTTGAAAGCTGCCACCTCTTCGTTCACCCAGCGCGATGTCGCGGCGCTGGGCGAACAGACGACGAGCAGGCTCTCGGAGCCGGAAAGCGCTTCGTTCACCTTCGCGCCGAGGTCGGCCGCGCTGGCGAGTTCGTCGGTGTCTCGGAAGATGGGGCAAAGCCGTCGCGGTACCGGTCCGACGGCCGTCACCTGCCCGACGAGCCGTCGCGGCACCACGTAACGTTCCAGCGCCCGGTGCAACCATCGCGCCCAGGACTCGTCCCGGTGGCTGTAGCTGAGGAAAGCGCGGTACCGGAACGCCGGCACCGCGGACATCTGGGCGGCCACGTGGAACACTCCCTACGCACGCGGTTTTCCTGCCGTAACCAACGCTAGCACCGAAAGCGTGACTTGTGTCTCATTTTCACGAGCCCTTCACGCACAAATTCTTCGGCACCCGTGGTGCGTAGGCCGCTGCTACACCCCGGGTGGATCCGAGTCGATCACCTGCACTTTCGGGCCCGTCGTCGAAGGCTGGATGCTCTCGTCGGTGGCCAGCAGCACGGAGCCGGGCGACAGCAACGGCAGCACCTTCTCCATGAACTCCCGCGGCACGGCGACGCGATCGACCAGCGCTTCGTCCACCACCTTGCCCGCTTCGTCGCCATGACCGGGGATGCCGATGGTGATCCAGTTCGGCATGCGCAGGCCCGCGCGGTTCGGCGAATCCGGCATGAAGCCCGCTGCCACGATGAAGGCATGCGTGCCAGTGAGAGGATCGGTCACCTGGACCTTGCTGCGACCGATCTCGATCCCGTTGCGGAAAACGAAGACCGTGCCATCGGCAACGCTCAGCACCATGGAAATGGGGCCGGTCGGTGACGCCTCGGGCGTCCATCGATACAGCTCGCCCGAGGCCAGGGGTGCCAGGTCGAGGTCCGACCCGTTGCGCGGGTCGATGGGGATCACCGCACTCGGATGCACGACGGTGACCGGCGCGGTGCCCTGCTCCGCCACGACGACGGTCATGCCCATGTTGGTGGCGTCGAACAGCAGACGGGCGAACTCGGTGGGCATGTGCACGCAGCCATGCGATTCCGGATAACCGGGCAGGCCCCCCGCATGCAACGCCACGCCGTCCCAGGTCAGCCGCTGTTGGTACGGCATCGGCGCGTTGTCGTACTTCTTAGAGTGGTGGTCCTTGTCCTTCTGCAGGATCGTGAAGACGCCCGTGGGCGTGGCGTACCCTTTCTTTCCGGTACTCACCGTGGTGACGCCGATGAGGATGCCGTTGCGGTACGCATAGGCGCGCTGCTCAGTGAGGCTGACGATCACCGCCATCGGGCCCGCGCCGACCGGACGCCCACCCCAAATCCATTCGCCCGGTTTGAGGTTTGCCGGTGGAGTGTCCGCAGGGCTGGAGACCTTCGCGCCCCAGACGGGCATGCTCGCGGCGGCCGGCATGGCCAGCGCCATGGATACGGATAATGCGATGCCGATGCACAGGCGTTTCATGAGCGCTCCTTTTCGCCGATGCAGAGAGGTTAGCGGCCGGATGTTCGCTTGCGCCAGGACACGATAGCCGTCGTTTGGTCGATATTCCTACGGAATGACGGCATCCACATCGGCACGTTCCCGGCCGGCGACTGCATCGGACGGCAGAAGCAGCTCTCCGGTAAGAATGCTGGACATGGGACGGCGGGCACCGGGCAGGCGTGCCACGGGATCGAACAGCAAGTCGCGGCACCAGCCGAGCGCCGCGTGATCGGACTGGAACAACGGCGTCAGCCATCGGCTCATGCGCTGATACATGCGTACATGACGATGGCGCACGCGAACATAGGTGTCCAGGGCTTCGTCCAGGTTCTGCCGCGCGACCAGCGCATCCGATAGGGCCATGGCGTCGAGCAGGGCCATGTTCACGCCCTGGCCGAGCTGGGGGCTCATGGCGTGCGCCGCATCCCCGACCACCACCATGCGTCCATGCCGCGGACGCGCAAGCACGACGTCGCGATATCGCGCCTTGTGCAGTGCCTCCGCACGGTCCAGATGCGCCACGTGTGCTTCGAGTTCCGGCCAGATTGTCGCGACCTGCATCTTCAGGGCCGCCACGCCCGCATCGTCGAAGCGGCTCACCGTCTCGCCCGGAAGGCTGTAGTAGAAGGTCACCCAGCGCCCGTCATGACCAGGACGGGTGCCGACCGGAAGCATGCCGATCATCGAGCGCGTGCCGGCATAGCGTTGCAGCAGGTGCGTGGGCGACGGCCAGTCGTCGATGCGCAGGAGGCACCAGACCGCGCCCCAGGGGTAGAGGCGTTCGCGCCGCACCTGCGTGCCGCAGGCGGCGCGCAACGCCGAATGGGCACCGTCGGCCGCCACCACGAGGTCGAACGGTCCATGGCTCTCGCCTTGGGCGTCGGTGAGGGTATGCGTGCGGTCGTCGTAATCGACGATCTTCGTGCCTGTCCGCACCTGCGCGGCGCCAGCGTGAGCAGTGCGGAGCATCTCGAACAACGCACCCCGCGTCATGCCGACGCCATGGCATCCGGGCCGCCGGTCGGCGTAGCGCATCGCCATCACCCGCCGGCCGCGCAACGTGGTGCCGTGCAATTCGTCGATGCGCTGGCCGATGGCCGCCGCGCGGCCGGCGAGCCCCATGCGAGCGAGCACGCCGAGCCCCGTCGGCTGGAGCAGGAAGCCTGCGCCAACCGGCCCCAGGGTGGGGCTTCGTTCGAAGACGGTGACGTCGTGACCCTGCTCGGACAGAAGGATGGCCGTGGCCTGCCCGGCCGTTCCGTAGCCCACGATCGCGACCTTCATTCGCCTTTCCCCCGGATGACGCCCGATCATAGCGTGTCGATTTCCGGAGTACTCGTTCGACGCATGGTCAGGCCCTCCACGAACCGGTGACAGCGATGCCCCTGAAACTCTATGCCCATCCCTTCTCGTCCTACTGCCAGAAGGCGCTGATCGCGCTCTACGAAAACGGCACGCCGTTCGAGTGGAAAATGCTTTCGCCGGAGCATCCCGAGATTTACGCGGAGTTCGCCGAGCTTTGGCCGCTGAAACGGTTCCCGGTGCTGGTCGACGGAAAGCGGACCATCACCGAGGCCACCTGTATCGTCGAATACCTGGACCTCTACCACCCGGGCCCCACGCCGATGCTCCCGCGGGACCCGAAGGAAGCCCTGGAAGTCCGCGGCATGGATCGCTTCTTCGACAACTACATCTCCACGCCTCAGCAGAAGATCGTGTTCAACGCGATACGTCCCGAAGGCCTGCGCGATCCGCATGGCGTAGGCGAAGCGCGGGAAATGCTGGAGCTCGCCTATGCCTGGCTCGACAGGCACATGGAGGACCGCGAATGGGCAGCGCTGGACCGCTTCACCCTGGCCGACTGCGGCGCCGCGCCCTTTCTGTTCTATGCCGACTGGACGCATGCGATCGACGCGCGCTTCCGCCACCTGCACGCGTACCGCCGGCGACTGCTTGCCTGGCCTTCGTTCGCACGCGCCGTCGACGAAGCCCGCCCCTACCGTTCGTTCTTCCCCCTCGGCGCCCCCGATCGCGACTGACCGCAGGAGACATGCCATGACGAGCCCTTCCCTTGTACCAGCCGCCGAACTGGCGGCCCGCAGCACGCTTCGCATGCCGAACGAGAGCACCGCATACCGCGAGGCCCGTACCGCCCTTCTAGCGGAAGAAATCGAGCTTCGCCGCCACATCGAGCGCGTGGCCGCGATGCGCCGAGCCCTTCCGCCCGGCGGCGAAGTGCGCGGCGACTATCGCTTCGTCGGTGTCGACGGCCCCGTGGATTTCGCCGGCCTGTTCGGCGACCAGCCCAGCCTGGTCACCTACAGCTGGATGTTCGGACCGCAGCGCGACCGCCCCTGTCCCATGTGCACCTCGTTGCTGAGCGCGTGGGATGGCGAGGCCCGCGACATCGAGCAGAACACGGCGCTGGCGGTGATCTCCCGCTCGCCCATCGAACGCATGGTCGCGTTCGCGAGAGAACGCGGCTGGCGACACCTGAAGCTGTACTCGGATGCGAACGGCAACTTCAGCCGCGATTACTTCGCCATCGGCGAGAACGGCGGGGACGAGCCCGCCTTCAACGTGTTCACGCGGCGCGACGGCACGATCCGGCACTTCTGGTCCGGCGAGATGGACGGCAACACCATGGACCCGGGCCAGGATCCCCGCGGCGCGCCCGACCTGATGCCCCTGTGGACGGTCATCGACTGCCTTCCGCAGGGACGCTCGCCCGACTGGTATCCGAGCCTCGACTACCCGAAGGGCTGAGCGTCCCCGCCCGACTCATTGATCGGCGAGGGTGAAGTAGGCCACCTCCCGGCGCAGGATGCCGGCGCTCTCGCGCATGGCACGGCTGGCGGCCGCGGCATGTTCGACGAGGGCGGCATTTTCGCGCGCGGCGTCGTCGATGCCGCGGATGGCGTCATCGACGCGCGCGATGCCGTCGGTCTGGCTGCTCGTGGCGTCAGCGAGCGACGCGACTGTCGTCGCCAGCACACCCACGCGTTCGCCGATGCCGGTGAGCACTTCGCCCGCGCGGTTGACCGAGGCCACACCCGCCTGCACGGCCTCGTCGCTCGCGCCGATCAGCCCGCGGATGTCGCGCGCGGCGGTGCCGCAACGCTGCGCCAGTTCGCGCACTTCATGCGCCACCACGGCGAAGCCGCGACCGTGCTCCCCGGCGCGCGCCGCCTCGACGGCAGCGTTGAGCGCCAGCAGATTCGTCTGGAACGCCACCTGATCGACGAGGTCGAGCATCTCGGTCGTGCGCTGGCTCGTTTCCTGGATCGCGCGCATGTTGCCGATCGCATCGGTGGCCACGCGTCGGCCTTCGTCCGTCATCGCACGCGCTTCGCGCACGGCGCCGTTCGCGGCGGCCGCCCGGTCGAGGCCACCGGCGACGGCGTCGGCCATATCGCGCATGGACAACGTGGTGCGCTCCACGTGGGCGGCCTGCAAGCGCGTGCGCTCGCTGAGCGCATCGTTGCCGCGCGCCAGACCCGCGGCAGCTTCGGCCACGTGGTCCGCGCGGTCGCGCACCTGGACCACGACGTTGCCGAGCTGCGCGTCCATCTCCGCGAGCGACGCGAGCAGACGGCCTATCTCATCCTCGCGGCCAACATCGATACGGGACCCGAGGCGGCCGCCGGCGATGGCCGCCGCGACGTCCGCGGCTGACGCAGGCGGCGGCCCAACGACCGGATGATCGCGATATCGATGGCGCTCGCAAGCAGCAGCGCGATACCGAGGAGGACGGACGAATAGATTTCTCCCCGCTCGATGTCCGCGTGCTGCGCCTCCGCCACGGCTTTGCCGCCGTCCACGGCGAGACCGAAGAGGTTCGAGAAGTCGCTCTTCAGCGGCACGACGGCCGCTTGCACGTCGTTGGATAGCTGGAGTTGCGCGAGGTCGTACTGCTCGGCCTTCAGGAGCTCGATGACGGCATCGACGGCCTTGTCCGCGTCCTTCCGGTGCGCCGCCGCGAGCGCCACCAGTTTGCCCTGCTCCCTGCCGAGGCCGCTGGCCTCCAGGGCCGTCCACTGGCGCTCGATGGATTTGCGATCGGCCTGGATCGACGTCACGGCATCGTCGGCTGCGGACGGCAACCGGGTCAGAGTGGCGTGGACCAGTGCGTCGAGCAGGTCGTTGTAGTCGTTCTGGATGTGGCCGAGCGCGGCCACGGGCGAGAGTGTGTCGCCGACGACCGATTGCAGGCGCGCATCGGCTGCCCGGAGCTGGAGCCCGCCCACGATCCACAGGGCGAGCAGCAGCAGAACCGTGCCGGCAAGGCGAAGCGTCAGCCGGGCGCGGAGCGTCAGCGTGCGGAGGGGAACTCGGGGGAAACGCATGGATGGGCTCGAGGGGACTGGGGATGCTCCCGCTGTCGGCCGCAAACTGGGCAACTTTAGGCCCAAATCACAAGATTACTCTTTTATTTTCAATAGGTTACATATTGATGACATCCCTGTCAGCGCAACTGGCTGTCCTTGCTGCCCCGTCGGTTGTAGCCGCTGAAGCTGGCTTCCTCGCGATCCGCCAGCTCCTGGCAGGCCACGCACAGACGCACGCCCGGCACGGCTTTGCGCCGTGCCTCGGGGATCGGCTTGTCGCACTCCTCGCAGCGCTCCAGGCTGGGCCCTTTCGCCATGCGGCTGCGCGCACGCTTCACCGCGTCTTCCACGGTAGCGTCGATCTGGTCCTGTACGGCGGTGTCGCCCGCCCATCCGGTTGCCATGGCCTTTACCTCCCGGCGCTCGGCGTCTGAACGGTAAAGATGGTGGCAAGCCCATGGTTTTAAAGGCGTGAACGGGTCAGCGGGGCTCGTCGTAGATGCCGAATTCCGTGATGCCGGGCTGCCTGCCTTTCACGCTGAGGCGGACGCGCCTGGCCGAGGTACGCGCGATTTCATGGAACTGGTACGGCGCGGGTGTCGTGCCGGCGACAAGCTCGGTCCAGGCACCGTCCCGCTCCACTTCCACCTTGTACGAGGCGATGCGGCTCGCGTCGCCGTAGCCTTCCGCGTGCAGCGGCTCCACGATGGAAAGCGTGTTGAACGATACGGGCTCGTCGAAGCGCACCTCGATCCAGGCGTCTTCCTTGCCGCGGTCGGCAAGCCAGTAGCTGCGGAAATTGTCGTCGAACGCCTGGTCCGGGCCCACCGCCTCGTCGCTCGCGCTCGCCCAGGCGGGCCTGCCGGCGGCAAGATCGGGTGTGGTGATCGTGACGGATCGACCGATCTTCGGTGCCGGCCCCGTGTTCTTCCAGAGCCTGCCGATCTCGGCGAGGCGCGCTACCGCGTTGTCGTCGAAGCGGCCGTCCCGATTCGGCGCCACGTTGAGGATGAGGTTGCAATGGTTCTCGTTGAACGGCACGAGCCATTCCTCGACGATCGTCTTCGCCGACGCGAGTTCCGATGTCGGATAGGCCTTCTTCCAGAACCAGTCGCTTTGCAGCGTGGTGCCCGATTGCGAGGGCACGGGGCTGTCCGGCGGGATCTTCTGGCCGGCGTGCTGTTCGTACTGCTTGATGTCGGTGTAGTAGAGCGCCGTGCCCGGATAGCTGCCCGCGTTGTGGTCGGTGAGCAGGCAGTCCGGCTGCAACGATTTCACGAGGTCGTAGATTTCCCGGTACGGCAACTCCGCATAGGAGATACGCGACCACGAGGCATTCCAGCCGTCCAGGATCAGGGCCGTGAGCGGCCCGTAGTTCGTGAGCAGCTCGGTGAGCTGCGCCTTGATGAGCGCGATCTTCTCCGGCGTGACGGTGCGCGCGCGGATGTCCTGGCGCAGGTCGAGAATGGAAAAGTAAAGGCAGACCTTGAGCCCTGCCTTGCGGAACGAATCCACGTAACGCCGCACGACGTCGTGCGGAAACGACGACTGCATGACATTCGCGCTTCCGGTCTTCGTGGGCCAGAGGCAGAAGCCGTCATGATGCTTGGTGGTCAGGCAGGCATAGCCCATGTTCGCGGACTTCGCCGCCTGTGCCCATTGATCGGTATCGAGATGTTTCGGATCGAAGAGCTTCGGCGACAAGGTCGGATCGCCCCATTCGCGCTCCTCGAACGTGGCCATGTTCAAGTGGATGAACATGCCGAAGCGAAGGTCGAGGAACGCTTGCTGCAAGGATTGCAGCCGGGCCGGATCCACGGCCACGTGCTGTCTGGCCTTCACGGCGGACGGTGCCGCGGCCGAAACGCGCAGAGCGCTGCCCATGCCGCCAGCGAATGCACCCGCCACTGCCAGCGTCTTCGCGAAATCACGTCGATTCAATGCCCCACCCTCCCGAGTCGTCAACCTTCGACTGTCCCCGCGATGGCACGCGCTGTCAATCCGCAGGATCGGATGTCACGTCCGTGCGCCATCACGCCATGGCCGCCATGTGCAAGGCATGCCGGCCCGCGACGCGTTAGGCTCCCTCCATGGAAACGACCACTCCCTCCCTACCCGATGCGATCGCCGACGACGAGTCCGTCGCGTGCAGCGAGGCCGCGCGCCGCTGGACGCTGATCGCAGCCATCGTGGGCTCGGGCATGGCGTTCGTGGACGGCACCATCGTCAACGTGGCGCTGCCGGCCATCCAGCAGGCGCTGGATGCGACGACCGCGGACGCGCAGTGGGTCATGGAGGCGTATGCGCTGCTGCTATCGGCGCTGATCCTCGTGGGTGGCGTTCTCGGCGACCGCTTCGGTCGTCGCCGCGTGTTCGTCGTCGGCACGGTGGTGTTCACCCTGGCTTCGCTCGCCTGCGCGGCATCGCCCACTATCGGCGCACTCATCGGGGCGCGCGCGATCCAGGGTTTCGGTGCCGCGCTGCTCGTGCCCGGCAGCCTTGCGCTCATCAGCAGCGCCTATCCGAAAGAGCGGCGTGGCGCCGCGATAGGCACCTGGTCCGCCTTCAGCGGCATCACGGCGGCGGCCGGGCCGGTCATCGGCGGGTACCTTGTCGAGCATGTGTCCTGGCACTGGGCATTCCTCATCAACCTGCCCCTGGGTATTGCCCTGGTCGCGCTGTGCTTCTGGCGCGTGCCCGAAAGCCACGGCGCACATGCCGGAAAACTGGACATTGCCGGTGCGCTACTGGCGACGACCGGTCTGGCTGGCGTCGTGTTCGCCCTTATCGAGGCGCCGTCGAAGGGCTGGACGTCCGCACCGGTGCTCGCCGCTGCCGCAATCGGCATCGCTTCGCTGGCGGCGTTCCTGCATGTGGAGCGGGGCGCATCCGCACCGATGCTGCCCTTGTCGCTGTTTCGCAATCGGGACTTCGCCGCGGCGAACGCGCTGACGCTGCTGCTCTATGCGGCCCTCGGCGGCAGCCTCTTTTTCATCCCGCTCAACTTCATCCAGGTGCAGGGTTATGGCGCGACCGGCGCGGGCGCCTCGTTGCTTCCTTTCATCGTGATCATGTTTTCGCTGTCGCGCTGGACAGGACAGCTCGTCGACCGCGTGGGTGCCAGGCTGCCGCTGGTCGTGGGCCCGTCGATCGCCGCGGCCGGCTTTGTCCTTTACGCGGTGCCCGGCGTCGGCGACAGCTACTGGACCACGTTCTTCCCGGCGAGCTGCGTGCTCGGGTTCGGGATGAGCATTGTGGTGGCGCCGCTCACCACCACCGTCATGAACGCGTTGTCGCCCTCGCTGGCCGGCACGGCATCCGGCGTGAACAACGCCGTGGCGCGCACCGCCGGCCTGCTTGCCATCGCCGTCTTCGGCGCCATTCTCGCGCACGTGTTCGACAGCACCCTCGATGCCCGCCTCGCCACCCTCGACCTGCCCGGCGACCTGACGGCGCAGATGATCGAGCAGAAAGCGAAGATGGCCGGCATCCAGGTGGCCGACGTGACGGCCCGCCGCGCGATCGACGACGCCTTCGTGGCCGGCTTCCGCGCCGTCATGCTCGTGTCGGCGGCTCTTGCCGCGCTGTCGGCCATCGTCACCGCGTTCGCCTTGCGCGGTGGCGACGGCGGCGCGAAGCGGTGAGGGTCAGAGCCAGATGCGAATGCCAGCCACCCAGCGTCGATCGGTGACGCGGCGCCCGTCGGCCCGGGCCAGGTCGGCCGTGCCGCCGGTGAGATGCTCCCAGGCGATGCCGACGTAAGGCGCGACGCTGCGGCGGATCTCGTAGCGCAGGCGCAGGCCGCCCTCGACGCGCGAGACGCCGGCTCGGATACCCCTGGCGGGATCGTCCTTACCGTACGCCTGGGCCTCCAGCTCCGGTTGCAGCACGAGACGTTGCGTAAGCAGCAGTTCGTATTCCACGCGCACGCGCGCCGCCGTGCGGCCCTGCGAGCCGGCGTAGGCGGTGGCTTCCACCTCGAACCAGTACGGTGCCAGCCCTTGCACGCCGACCGCGGCCCAGGTGCGTTTCGGCCCCTGGCCGATATCGCGCCGCACACCGATCTGCGTGTCCCAGAACGGGGCCACCGCATGGCTCCAGAAAAGCTCCGCGTCGCCGTCGTGCGGACGTCCGCCCTCCCGCTCGCCTTCGCTTCGCAGCCACACCTTGTCCGTGTCGTTGCCGTACCAGCCCTCGGCTTCCCACGACTGGCCATGGCCGCCCTTGCCCGCGAAAGACTCCAGGCGGTCGAGCAGCAACATGCCCGAAGGCGCCGTATCGTCCATGTCCATCATGTGCATGTCGTGCATGGACGACGGCGGCACGCCGTCGGACCAATCGCCGCTGCGGGCCTGTTCCGGCGCATCGCCGCCCTGCATCGGCCCCATCGTCATGCCGTCGCCGTGGTGGCTGCCCATGTCGTGCTGCATGTGCGCGTCCTGTGCGGCGGCAAGGCCCGGCAGCAGCGCGAACAGAAGGAGTGCGGGCGCTCTCACGACACCACCACTTCGCGGAACATGCCCGCTTCCATGTGGTACAGCATGTGGCAATGGAAGGCCCAGCGCCCGGGATTGTCGGCGGTTACCGCGTAACTCACCTGCTGCGCGGGCTGCACGTTCACGGTGTGCTTGCGCACCTGGAAGCTACCGTCGGGCGCTTCCACCTCGCTCCACATGCCATGCAGATGGATGGGGTGGTTCATCATGGTGTCGTTGACAAGGCGGATGCGCAGGCGCTCGTCCCGACGGAAGTGCACGGGTTTCGCCTGCGAGAATTTCAGGCCGTCGAACGACCAGGCGAAACGCTCCATGTTGCCCGTCAGGTGCAGCTCGATGGTTCGGCCGGGTTCCCGCGGATCGAGTGGGCCCCCTTCGGTGCGAAGGTCGGCATACGTGAGCACGCGATGCGTGCGCTCGCGCAGGCCGGCGCCCGGGTCGTTCAGCGACGTGCGCGGCATGTCCACGCGCATGTCCACGCCCGGGCCGTATTCCGTGCGCGCGTGGCTGGCCATCGTCATGCCGCCGCCGGAAGCGGCGTCGTCACCCATGGCCCCCATCATGTCGCGCATCGCGAGGCGCGGCGGCGGATCGAGGGGCGGCACGGCTGCCGACATACCGGAGCGCGGCGCCAGCGTGGCCCGCGCATAGCCGGAGCGATCGATGGACTGCGCAAAGATCGTATAGGCGCGATCGTCGCGCGGTTCGACCAGCACGTCGTAAGTCTCGGCGGCGGACATGCGCAGCTCGTCGACCTCCACCGGCACCACGTCCTGCCCATCGGCGGCGATCACGCGCATGCGCAATCCGGGAATGCGCAGGTCGAAGATGGAGTTCGACGAGCCGTTGATGAGGCGAAGGCGAACGCGTTCGCCGGGACGGAACAACCCGGTCCAATTGCCGGCTGGCGTGACCCCGTTGACAAGATAGGTATACGTCGCCGCCGAGACGTCGGCGAGGTCACTGCGATCCATGCGCATGTCGTTCCACATGCGCCGCATCGCCATCGCGTCGGCGAACCCCTTGGCGCGTGCATCGCGCAGGAACTCGGCGAAGGTGGGGCGGCCCCTCTTGTACAGACCGCCGCGTGCGCGCAGGTTCGCGTAGATGCGCTCCGGATCCTCGTCGCTCCAGTCGCTGAAGAGGATGACGTGCTCACGATCGGCAGCATGGCGTTCGCCGTCCTTCGGCTCAATGACGATCGCACCGTAGAGCCCGCTTTGTTCCTGGAAGCGGCTGTGCGCGTGGTACCAGTACGTGCCCGCCTGGCGCACCGGGAACCGGTAGGTGAACGACCCGCCGGCCGGTATGCCGTCGAAGCTGAGGCCGGGTACGCCGTCCTGGTTCGCGGGAACGATAAGTCCGTGCCAATGGATCGACGATGCCACGTCCAGTTCGTTGCGCACTGTCACACTGGCGAGCTGGCCTTCCTTGAGGCGAAGGACCGGGCCCGGGACACCACCGTCGACCGTCACCGCGCTGCGCGCGCGGCCGGTGAAGTCGACCGCCGCACGACGAATGCCAAGACCGATATCCGGGCCCGACACCTCGTGCATCGAACGCGTGGCCTCGGTGGCGATGGCCGGCCGCACCACACCGAAGCCGACGCCCACGCCGGCGACGGCCAGGCCCTGAACGAAGCGCCGACGAGGCAGATTGACGGAAAGCGGGTCGAAGGGGTGCATCGTGCGTGTATCCGAGTGTCCAGGCACGAGCGTAGGAGCCTGCGCCGCGCACGACAACTCTGGACAAGGCTCCGCAAAGGCGGGTGGCATGCCACCCGCCTCGCCGCACTCAGTGGGCGATGCTTCCCGCGCAGTCGTCGATGTCCACGAAGGCCTTCTTCAGATCCGGTTGGGTGCCAGTCGTACTCGAGTCGCCCCCGGCCAGGTGCGTGCCGCTCGCATTAAGCAGGGAACGAACGCCGGTGGAGGAAAGCGCGAGATTCCTGGCGCGCGCATAACCCAGCAGGCTCGCCGCGGCGCCCGCGACGATGGCGCCTGCCGCGGGAGTGCCCGCGTGAGTGGCGGTATAACCCGCCATGTCGGACCCTTCGGCGTCCTGCGATTTTCCTGCCGTGGTGAATACGTCGCCGCAACTCCAACTGGCGCTGTCGATGCGCGCGCCGAAGTTGCTGGAAGGCGAGCGCCTCGCGTCCATCGCGCAAAGGCCCGCGACCAGAATGGCCCCGGAATCCCGGCGTCTCCTGTCGAACCGGCCGCCCAGGCCCGGATGGTCGAGGTCGATGCCGCTGTCTCCCGCGCTTTCGACGACGACGATGCCGCGATCGGTCAGGTCCTTGATGGCATCGAACCAGGCGGGCATGAATTCGACGGGAAGCATGCAGTTTGTGGCGCAGCCGGCGATTGGCCCCGAAGCGGCGGCGAACGCCGTTACCAGTACGTCGCCGGGCTTCAGGTACTCGCGGAGTTCGACGAAGTTGCCGACGTCGGACGAGGCATGGGCAAGCGCGGCGCGGCTGACGATGCCCTTGATGCCGAAGCCGTTGTCGATCGCGGCGAGAATGCCGGCGGTGGCCGTGTTGTTGTGATCGATACGGTAATCGCCAAAGTTGCGCACCGAGCGGGGAAGGTCGGGATGGGTCGGGTCCCAGGCACCGGGCTCCATGGTGACCATGGTGACTCCCTCGCCGTTGCCCCCAGGCAGCCGGGCGGCGTAGTGGGTGTCGATGCCACCGAGCATGTAGATGCCGTTACTGGCATCCGCGGGATAGAGATAGAACTGCCGGAACGTGTGATCGTGCAGGACTCCGGCCGGCCGCGGCTCGAGCGACCTTCCCGAACGGCCCGCAGCGGTATCGGGCATGCCCGGCACCACCGGCGAGAGATCGGGGTACGCGAGTTCGACATCGCTCCGCTGCGCGAGGGCGGCCACGACACGATTCACGTATTGCCAGTCGGTCTGCTGGTCGTCCGGAATGGCGACGCGGAAGTAACGCCGGAGGCCATGCGGATCGAGCGGGTTGCCCGCCGACGCCGTGCGGAAGAGCGGGCCAATGTCCAGGTGCCGCAGCATCGGATCTGACGCCGCCTCGTCCTCGAAGCGAAGCTGCCGCCCCCGCCGTTCCGCCGCGCTTTCGCGAACCTTGAACACGACACTCGCATACGAACCGCCCGCCACGGCGAGGAATTCCGAACCACCGGCATGCACCGAAGCGCGCACCGTTTCCGATGCACGCGAAGCCAGGAAAGGACACATCATTTCCTGTGGTTTGACGCGGGCGTCGGCCAGTTCGACCACGGCCTGCACGTGCCCGTCGTAGCCTGCACCGGCCAGCGTGCCGGTGTGGAGTTCGCCCCCGCTCGTGACCGGGCCGGTGACAACCAGTTCCACCTTGGCGCCCCCGAGGTGGGAGTGGTAGAGGTGCCCGACGTATGTGGATTCCGGCGCTGAAAAATAGGAGCCACCGCCGTAGTCGAACGAAATGCGAATGCCTATCCCGGGCACGTTGGTCTCGTAAATGCCGCCTCCGATGTCGCTGGGCGTCTTGAAAAGGTTGAGGATCGAGGTACGGGTGGGGAACGGACAACGGATGGCGTACGACAGACGGGGCGTGGACCTGCGCTCTGCCAGCACAGTGCCGGGTTCAGCGTCGGCGGGCACCGTGACCAGTCCGAACGACACTTTTTGCGGTGCGCCCTGCGATGGATGGAACAGACATCCTTTGGCATACACGGGGCTGGTGAGCAGGAAGAGCGGAAGCAACAGGGAAGAGCGTCTTGCGCGGCGGATTCGCATCGTCGTGGCCTTGTTCAGTGGGGCCGCTCACTGTGCCGCCAGGCGATCGGACGCCCTGTCGGCCTTTGCCCCAATGCGCGACGGGGCATGGCACAAAGGACCTTCGAAACGCCATGACCAGTATCGTCGGCACGGCGCGCCTCAGCGGTAGGCAACGTTCACCGTGATGTGCGCATTGGCCGAGCCTGGCGTCAGCGAGCGGCCCGTGGTGCGGTAGCGCGCACGAAACCCGCACACGTCGCAGTGAGGCCACACGCGCAGTTCCAACGGGCGGGGATCATTGGGAACGAGATGCGTGTCGAGATGGGCCGCGCGGAGTTCGACGGCCACCCCGCGCGCGGCGCCCGTACCGGCACCATCGAGCTTGAAGAGGCCGGGATCCGCGTCGTCGGGGGTGCCGGCGAAGGTCATGAGGAGGTGCGTGGCGCCAATGCATCCGGTGACGACGAGCTCCTGCGTGGCCCACCGGCTGCGCCCTTCTTTAGCGAGGGTGCCGCCGTCGACCTGGCCGAGGTCGAACAGCAGGCTGCGGGCAAGGAATGTACAGGTGGGGCGCTGAGGTTCGATGCGGGTATCGGCCAGGTCCAACGTGACCAAGGGGCGGTTGTCGTAGCCCGCGCTGGCGATCCGGCCGGGGGTGACGGTTCCCCCGGCGTCGATGGGCCCCGTCTTGACCAACTCCACCGAGAACGAGGCATTGAGCATGGCGAGGTCGGGCTTCGGCCCCAGCGGCGGGGCCTGGTAGGTGTCGGTGAACGGGAGCAGGTATTCGCCCACGTGATAGCGAAAGCGGATGCGCAGCCCCACGCCGGGAACGTTGGTGGCGTACACACCGCTGCCCAGGGCCGCTCCGGCGAAGGCGCCCAGGGTGAACGTGCGCGTGTATTTCGCGCAGAACTGGTACTGGGACGACGACCAGGGTTCGCTACGGCGCGTGGCCAACACCTGGCCCACCGGCGCATCGGTGGGTGCCTGGACGACGCCGAACGCAACGCGCTGTGGTCCGCCCTGCGCTGCCGGAAGCTTGCAGAGCGCGAGGGCGGAAGAGGGCGCGGACACCGCGAGAAGAAAGAGGGCCAAGGCCAGTGGACGACGGTATAGGAACATGGGCGCTTCCTGCGCGCGGGATTCCAGTTTGCCCGACGGGCCGCCGGCACCCCATACGATCCGTCTTAAAGTGCGATGACAGCCGACGCCAGCAGTCCACGGCGCGTTCACTCCGGGTCGCCAACCATCCCCGCATGAGCCTTCAGGACTATCGCCGTAAGCGAAATTTCGCCAGGACGCGCGAACCGGCGCCCGACGACTCCGTGCGCGAAGGCGGCCGCGCCATTTTCGTCGTGCAGTTGCACCACGCGTCGCGGCGCCATTTCGATTTCCGCCTGCAGGTCGGCGACGTGTTGCGCAGTTGGGCGGTTCCGAAGGGCCCCAGTTACGATCCGAAGGTGAAGCGGCTGGCGGTGGAGGTCGAGGACCATCCCGTGTCCTACGCCGATTTCGAAGGCGATATCGAAGAAGGCTATGGAAAGGGCCACGTGGATCTGTTCGACCGCGGCGTGTGGGCCACGCGTGGCGACCCCGAGGCGCAGATCCGCAAGGGGCACCTGGAATTCGAACTGTTTGGGAAGCGCCTGAAAGGGCGCTGGCACCTCGTCAGGGGGGGACGCAAGGAACGCCAGCCCACGTGGTTCCTGATCAAGGCCGAGGACGCTTACGCCGGCGACGTGGAAGCCGACGACCTGCTCGACGCGAAGATGCGCGAGAGCACGCGCCGCGCCGCGACCACTCCGAATCTCCGGGCCGCCGCGAAGAAGTCGACCTCCCGCAAGAAGGCGCCCCCCAAGACACGGCGGGTGCCGCTGGCCACGTTGACCAAGGCCGCCGCCGCGCTGAAAGGCGCGCGCAAGGCGAAACCGGACAACGGGTTCTTTCCGCCCCAGCTGGCACGCCTGCGCGACACGCCGCCACAAGGCGACGGCTGGGTGCACGAGGTGAAATGGGACGGCTATCGCATCCTTACCGGCATCGCCGGCGGCAAGGCGCTGCTGTGGTCGCGCAATGCCCTGCCATGGAACGAGCGCGCTCCGGAGATCGCGCAGGCGGTGGAGGCGCTGGGCCTGGACAGCGCGCGCCTCGATGGTGAACTGATCGCCCTCGATGCGGAGGGTCGCAGCGACTTCAATGCCCTGCAACGCACGCTCTCCGGCGAAGCGCAGGCACCCCTGGTGTACATGCTGTTCGACATTCCCTATCTGCAAGGGTACGACCTCTCCCGCACTGCGCTCGTGGAGCGAAAGGCGTTGCTCGAACGCCTGCTGGCGCACGCGCCACCGCACCTCTCGTACAGCTCGCACCAGGTGGGCCATGGGGACGAGGTATTCGCCATGGCGATGGAGCAGAAACTCGAAGGCATCATCTCCAAGCGCGCAGAGGGCGCTTATCACAGCGGCCGCGGCGACGACTGGCAGAAGATCAAGCGGCTGGAAAGCGACGAGTTCGCGGTGGTCGGCTACACCCCGGCGAAGGGCTCGCGCCTCTCCTTCGGCTCCCTCCTGCTGGCCAAACCCGGCAAGGCCGGCCGCTGGACCTATGTGGGGCGCGTCGGTACCGGCTTCACCGACGAGATGCTGCGCGAACTGGCGAAAACGCTGGCCAAGGGCGGCACGAAGAAACCCCCAGTGCACATCGATGCGGTGGACCCGATGCTGCGCGGCGCACTGTGGGTGCCGCCGACCGTCGTGGCCGAGGTGTATTACCGGGGCATCGGCAACAAGGATCTGCTGCGGCAGCCCAGCCTGAAGACGCTGCGCGTGGACAAGTCGCCTGCCGACCTGCGCGATTCCGACCGCGCGCCCGCCGCACCCCCCGCGAAGAAACCGCGGGGCACGCGAAAAGCTTCGTCGAAAGCCGGCGCCAAGGCCGTCACGGCCGATGCGATCGTCATCACGCATCCCGACCGCGTGGTCTTTCCGGACGACGGCATCACCAAGCAGGAGGTCGTGGATTACTACCGGGCCGTGATGCCGTGGATGCTCCCGGCCATCGCCGACCGGCCCACCTCGACCATTCGCTGTCCCGGAGGCATTGGCGCGCCCTGTTTCTTCCAGAAGCATGTCATGGCCGGCCTCGAACACGTGGGCACCGCGAAACTGAAGGAAGAGACCGGCGCCCAAGCGGTATACCTTTATCCGCGCGACGAGGCAGGCCTGATCGAACTGGTGCAGTTCGGAGCCGTGGAATTCCATCCCTGGGGTTCGCACGTGGATGCACCGGATATCGCGGATCGCGTGGTGTTCGACCTCGACCCGGGCGACGACGTGGCGTGGCCGCGGGTGGTGGCCGCCGCACGCATGGTCCGTGGCTTTCTGGACCAGTTGGGTCTCGTGTCCTTCGTACGCACAACGGGTGGCAAGGGGTTGCATGTGGTCGTGCCGCTGAACCCCGGTGCCGACTGGGACACCGTGAAGACCTTCGCCCGTGGCTTCGCCGAGGCGA
Organism: Luteibacter sp. SG786; assembly: GCF_011759605.1. GTDB lineage: Bacteria > Pseudomonadota > Gammaproteobacteria > Xanthomonadales > Rhodanobacteraceae > Luteibacter. Next base: position 840,846 of record NZ_JAAOYX010000002.1, on the reverse strand, counting down.
TGGCCGCGCTGCATCCGCTGGAATTCGTCGCGACCGCCACGAAGCGCTTCCGCCGCGGCAAGATCTACGTGGATTACCTGCGCAACGGGCGCGGAGCCACGGCCGTGGCTTCCTATTCGCTACGCTCGCGCCCCGGCGCGCCGGTGGCCGTCCCGTTGCGCTGGGAAGAGCTGGGGAAGGTGAAGTCCGGCAACGCCTTCGATCTGCACAGCGTGCCGAAGCGCCTCGCCCGCCTGAAGAAGGATCCGTGGGACGGCATCGACAAGGTGAAACAGAACCTGGCATCGGTGAACGCGAAACTACGAAAACTCTGAAACGCGACCACCTGGCGAAGATACACAGGCTTCGCCTGTACACTGGGCGCTTCGCCGACCGGCCTGAAACCATGCTCGCTTCCCTGCCCACCTTCCTGCGCGTCCCCCTCGTCTGCGTCCTGCTCCTGGTCAGCACCTTGCTGCACGTGCTGCCGTTGTTCGCGCTGGCCCTGCTGCGGCTGATCCTCCCGATCGCCCCGGTGCAGCGGGCGATCGGTGCGCTGCTGGTGCGGATCGCGGAAAGCTGGCTCGGCATCAACGGCAGGATGTTCGACCTCTTCACCCGCACGCGCTGGGTCGTCGAGGGCGTCGAAGGTCTGGATCTGCACGAAAACTTTCTCGTCGTCTGCAACCACCAGAGTTGGGTCGACATCCCCGCCCTGCAGAAGGTGTTCAATCGGCGCATTCCATTCATGCGCTTCTTCCTGAAGAGCGAGCTGATCTGGGTGCCCTTGCTGGGGCCGGCCTGGTGGGCGCTGGACTTCCCCTTCATGAAACGGCACTCGCGCCAGGAACTGGAAGCGCGGCCGGAATTGCGCGGCAAGGACCGCGAGGCGACGCGCCGGGCCTGCGAAAAGTTCCGGCATCTCCCGGTATCGATCATGAACTTCACCGAGGGCACGCGCTTCACCCAGGCGAAGCACGACGCGCAGAAGTCGCCTTACACGCACCTGCTGCGACCGAAGGCCGGCGGCGTGGCGTTCGTGATCGATGCCATGGGCGACGCGATCCGGGACGTCCTCGACGTGACCATCGTGTACCCGGACGGCCCGGGCACCGCGATGGACATGCTGGCCGGGCGGATCCGCGAGGTGCGCATCCATGCGCGCCGACTTCCCATCACGTCATCGTTGCGCGGCGACTATGACAACGACCCCCAGTTCCGCGAGCGGTTCCAGGCCTGGGTGAACGAACTCTGGGCCGAGAAGGATGCGCGCATCGCGACCATGCTGGCGTCGGAAACGCGAACCCAGGCCCGTGGCGCCGTCACATTGCCGTGACATTCGTGAAGTCAGTCACACTTGTTCAAACACACATTATCGTTGTCATTCTTCCCTTGCTATAACCCATGAGCGCCTTCGCGCGCGCAGGCACGTCAACGAACGCACTCACCGGCATGCTTTGACCAGGGGAAGCAGTACGCATGGACACGTATCCATCGGACCCGCCCGGACGATCGGGCACATTCGCGGTGACAACACCATGCGCTCGGTCGAGGCGACGCATATCGTTCCTCGATCCCCCGCCCTGCGTCGGCTCCAGCCCCTGATCGCAACCTCCCACGCCTCATCCAGCTCACGCGGCTGATGCCTCGCTGCGCCTGACGATCGCGTAAGCGCCACCCCGGAACGACATTCCACGGCTTTCATCCGCCGCGTGGCTTCGCTGCGCGCGTGCGGTGCTGCGCCCGTCTGCCGCTTCGGTTGAACCATCCCGTGCATCTCCCCCTCAGCAACAGGAAGAAGGTATGAACAAGATCTACAGCAAGATCTGGAGCCGCGCACTGAACCAGCTGGTCGTGGCCTCGGAATTCGCCGGCCGCCCACGCGGTGGCGCCACCGGACAGACGGGACGCCGTCGTCGCCAGCGCACGTTCGTGCTAGGAGTGCTGGCTGCCATGGGCGGATTTTCGTGGACGATCGCAGCGCACGCGCAGACGGCCAATTGCCTTCCGGCTCCTTACAACGCTTATAGCGGCACGGTGTCGTGCGTGGGCTACAACGCGCAAGCTTCCGGCGGCAACGGCGCCATGGCGCTCGGCGCGTCGTCGACCGCCAGCGCCGGCGGAACCGTCGCCGTCGGCTACTTCGCGAATGCCAGCAACGTCAATGCCATTGCCACCGGTTTCAACTCCCGCGCTACCGGGGTCAATGCCATCAACATCGGTGCGACCACCGGCAGCACCACCGGCGCGCTGGCCGACAGCGCCATCGCCATTGGAACGGACGTGACGGCGAACACCCAAGGCTCGATAGCCATGGGCGTCCAATCGCGAGCCGACACGGGTACCGCGATCGCCATCGGCGCTAGCGCTATCGGGTCCGGCCAGGGTGCGACCGGCATCGGCCTCGGCACCCAAAGCATCGGCACGCACGCCACTGCCGTGGGCTGGCAAGCCTACGCGACCGGCCTCAACGCGCTTTACCTGGGCGCACGCACAACGGGCGGCGCCACGTCGGAATCGGCTGTCGCTGTCGGCACGGATGTGACCGCATCGGGCCTCTACTCGATTGGCATGGGATTGCGAGCGCACGCGAGCGGTCCCAACACGGTGTCGATCGGCCGCGACTCGGCTGCCTACGGAAACAATTCCCTGGCGCAGGGTACACAGGCTGTCGCCGGTTCCAGCACCGACGGCACGATCAACAACGACATCGCCATCGGTAATACCGCCACGTCGACGGCCGGTAACGGCATCGCCATCGGCATGAGCGCCAGCTCGACAGGCGGCCGCAACACGGCCGTGGGCTACGGCGCCACAGCCAGCGGTGCCAGCGGCGCGACCGCACTCGGCATGAGCGCGCAAGCGACTTCCACCAACGGCACGGCGCTCGGTTCCGCCTCGCAGGCACTGGCGGCCTCGACAGTAGCGATCGGCGACACCAATACCGTCGCAGCCGCGGCAGGTGCCGGCTCGATGGCCGGGGGTCACAACTCGCAGGTACTCGGCGGCCTCGGCGCGATCGCCCTGGGCGAGCAGCAAACGGCCAGCGGCAACGGCGCGGTGGCGATCGGCGATCCGAATACCGCCATCGGCGACGGCGCCGTGGCGATGGGTTCCAACAACGTCGCGGCGGGCGATGCCGCGGGAACGACGGCGGCCAACGGTGCGGTCGCCATCGGCAACACCAATCAGGCGATCGGCCAGGGTTCGGTGGCACTGGGCAATGCCAGCAGGGCGCTGGCTGCGGGCTCGCTGGCCTTCGGCGATGGCGCCACGGCAAACAATGCAAGCGACGTGGCACTGGGCTCCGGCTCGACCACCGAAGCGGCGGTAGGTACCACGGGCGTCACCATCAACGGCACCGCCTACACCTTCGCGGGAACGGCACCGGGAAGCACGGTAAGCGTCGGTACCGGCGGTGCGGAGCGCACCCTCACCCACCTGGCCGCAGGCCGCATCGATGGCGGCAGCACCGATGCCATCAATGGATCTCAGCTGTTCGCGACCAACCAGGCGCTGGGGACGTTGAGCACAGGTGTGACCAACCTGGGCGATACGGTGACGAACCTCGGAAACACCATCGCCACGACAATCGGTGGCGGCACGACCTACGATCCGGGCACCGGCAACATCAGCACCAGCGTCACCTACGGCGGTAACACCTACAGTTCGCTGCAGCAGATCTTCAACCAGATCGGCGGCGACCTGGCCGCGAGCGCCGTGCATTACTACAGCGTCAACGACAACGGCGTGCAGGGTGGCAACTACGCCAACGATGGCGCGACCGGCCTCAACGCCATGGCAGCGGGCATAGGCGCCACTGCCGCCGCCGACAATGGCACAGCGTTGGGCCAGGGTACCGGGGTGTCCGTGCAGGGCGGCGTGGCGCTGGGTTCCGGCGCGGTGTCGGATCGCGCGATCGCACCATCATCCGGCTCGATCCTGGTAGGCACCAACGTCATTCCGTTCAACACCACCGATCGCAACCTGCTCGGTTCCGTCTCCTTGGGTAACGCCACGGACTTCCGCCAGATCACCAACGTGGCGGATGGCACGGAAGACCAGGACGCGGTGACGCTGCGTCAGTTGAAGGGTGCGATGAGCTCGTTCTCGGTCACGCCGATCCAGTACTTCCATGCCAATTCCACCGCCACCGACTCGGCGGCCATCGGTGCGGAATCGGTGGCGATCGGTCCGCAGACCACCGTGAACGGCGACAACGGTATCGGCATGGGTAACGGCGCCATCGTGCAACAGACTGCGCCGGGCGGCACGGCCATCGGTCAGAACGCGACAGTAAACCTCGCCGACGGCATCGCTCTGGGCACCAACGCCACCTCCAACGGCATCCAGGCGATCGCGTTGGGCACCGGCGCGGAGGCGGCCTTCGCGGGCAGCGTGGCGCTGGGTTCGGGTTCGAGCACGGATGCGGCCATCGGTACCGCCAGCGCCATGCTGGCCGGTGTGACCTACACCTTCGCTGGCGCAGCGCCGGGTTCCACCGTGAGCGTGGGCGCCCTGGGCGCGGAACGCACCATCACCAACGTGGCGGCGGGACGCATCAGCCAGACCAGCACCGATGCCATCAACGGGTCGCAGCTGTATGCCACGAACACCGCGGTAGACGCGCTGTATACCGCGTTCACTAACCTCAGCAACACGGTGAACAACCTGCCACCGCCGGGAAATGGCGGCACCACCGTCAACAATACCTACCAGAGCAGCGTGGACAACACGTCCTCCGCTTCCGCCGGCGGCAACAACAGCACGGCCATCGGCGCGGGATCCAGCGCCAGCGGCGACAACAGCGTGGCGATCGGCGCGGGGTCGGTCGCGGCGGGAAACAACACGGTGTCCGTGGGTTCGTCCGGCCATGAGCGTACGGTCACCAACGTGGCCGCCGGCGTGAACGGCACCGACGCGGTGAACGTGAGCCAGCTCGACCAGGCCATCGAGAGCGCGAAGAACTGGTCGAAGAGCTACGTGGACCAGCGCTTCCAGTCGGTGGACCACGATCTCAACCGCATCGGCAACCGTGCCAATGCGGGCGTGGCTTCGGCCATGGCGATGGCCAGTCTGCCGCAGGCCTACCAGCCGAACCAGAACTCGGCGGCCGTGGCGGTCGGCAGCTTCCACGGGGAAACCGGCGTCGCGGTGGGCATGTCCACCATCACCGAGAGCGGGCACTACGTGTTCAAGCTCAACGCCACCACGAACTCGCGCGGCGATGCCGGCGCGGGCGTGGGCGCGGCGGTGGTGTGGTGAGGGGCGTGACGATGAACAACATCCGAGGAGTCAAGAACATGCGTGCATCATTCAAGGGAATCGCCGCGCTGTCTCTCGCGCTGGCTTTGGCGGGCTGCGGCAACTACAGCCACGAGGTGGCGAAGGACGGCCGCTCCGCAGGGCAGCTGGCATGGCCTTCGCCGACGAACATGCCCTCGATGCACAAGGGCGGCACCTTTCCGAACCTGGACAATCTGCGCCAGGTGCGCTCCGGCCTCGACAAGCACCAGATCGCCGAACTGATCGGTTACCCGCACTTCGAGGAAGGCGTGTGGGGCGTGCGCGAATGGAACTACGTGCTCAACTTCCGCAAACCCGGCAGCGACGAGGTCACGGTGTGCCAGTACAAGATCCTCTTCGACGAGGACAAGTTGGCGCGCAGCTTCTACTGGACGCCGGAAGCGTGCTCGGCCTTCATGGAAGCGCCGACGCCGGCACCCGTCGCGGCTGCACCTGCCCCGTCGCCGCAACGCATCACCCTATCGGCGGATGCCCTGTTCGCCTTCGACAGGGCCGATCTGACCGACGGTGGCAAGGAAGCGGTGACGAACCTGGGCGCGAAGTTGCGTGAGCATATCGCCCAGACCCAAAGCATCCGTGTCACCGGCTACACCGACCGCCTCGGTAGCGACGCGTACAACCAGCAGCTCTCCGAACGCCGCGCCCGAGCGGTCATGGAAGCACTGGTAAGCGATGGCGTCCCCCGCACGAAGATCCTCGCGGAAGGCCTCGGCAAGAAGGACCCGGTAAAAGACTGCCCCGACGGCCCACGCAAGGCGGTGGTAGCCTGCCTGGCGCCCAACCGCCGAGTTGAAGTTCGCGTCGACTGACGTCGCGACCGGTAGGAGCGCGCAGGGCGCGCTCCTACCGCTTTTCTTCCGCCAGTTCCTCGGCGAGGCCTTCCCGGCCCGCTTCCGCATACGTCTTGCAGGTCTTGCCTTCGGCCTGCTCGGGATGGGGCGTGATGAGAACATCGCAGGGCAGCGCCGCCACACGGTCGAAGGTCTTGCGGAAGGCAGCCACGAAGTCCGGGTGGTCACTGTAGCGGTAAGTGCCGGCCGCGATCGCGGAGAGGCTATCCACGTAAGCGATCGACTTGCAGCGCGGGCCTTCGCACGACTCCCACGTCCACGCGGTGCCACCTGCGGTGTGCCCGGGCGTGATGTGTGCCGTCAGCCGAAGCGGCCCGACCTTCACGACGGTGCCATCGGCAATGTCGCCAATGGCATTCACCTTGGGATACAGGGGCACATCGCCATGCTGCGGGTCGCTCGGATCGTCGCCGCCCAGGCGAAGCTCCTTCGCACCTGCGACGGTGGCACGCACCGTTGCTCCGCTGTCTTTCGCGAGGCCGGCGATGCCGCCGGCATGATCGGAATGGGCATGCGAATTGAAAATGACCTTAATGTCTTCGACACGGAAGCCGAGCTTCCGGATGTTGGCTTCGATCTGGGGCACGTTCTCTTCGAGCGGCACATCGATCAGCACGTGACCTTGCGGAGAGGTCACGAGAATCGACGAAACGCCCTTTGTGCCCACGTAATACGTGTTGCCATAGATGACGTGCGGTTCGGTGGGCTGCGTCCAAGTTGCCTTATCGACAGCGGCGGCGGGCAGGGCGGCACAAGCGGCGAGGGCGAGCAGAGTCCGACGCATACGGTTTCTCCTTGGAAGGGCGGTCGAGGGTAACCGGCACACCGAGCCCGTCAAAGGACGCGTTTGTGGCTATTGCATGGCAGTCGACGAACGTCTGCGCGTGCGCGCTCGCCAGAACAGGAAGCCGGTGACCAGCAGGAAGGCAGGCAGCACGCCGGTCACACAGGCCGCGATGCGCCACGCCAAGCCACCCACCGCCGCGGAGTGGATCGGAAACAGCGCGTTGGCGAGGCGGCTGCCTGGGCCGAGCTTCGTCGCGTCGTCGCCGCCGATGACGGTGGCCGTCGCGGGATCGATCCACAACGAACTGCGGCCGGCGAGGTTCCATTCGCCGGGGCGGCGGATGCGCAGCACGAGTGTGCCGCTGCCCTTCGCAGGCAAGGTCAGGCGTGTCAGTTCGGCGTCGGGTGCGGCGGCATGTGCGGCGAGGAGCACCGCGGGCCAGTCGACCGCCGCTTGCGTCGCCGGCGTCTTCGGCGGGCGAGCTGGCGGCGCTTCGCCGAACGCGGCGGCGAGGCCGCTGCGTACCGCGCCGCGATACGCCATGGTCGTGCCGGTGCCGATCATCACGACGAGCAAGGGCAGGGCGGCCACGCCGATGAAACGATGCAGGCTCGCCCAGCGCAGTACGGGCGGATTCGCGTGCGGTTTCAGGTGTTTCAGTGCGCGCTGGCGGCCCGGCCAGTACAACCACACGCCGGAGAGGAGCATGAAAAGTCCTGCGCATGCCACCAAGCCGAGCACGGTTTCGCCCACGGCGCCCGAAAGGAGGTGCGTGTGCCAGTCGAGCAGGGTAAGCAACACGTCGCCGGACTTGCTCCGATGGACGAGCAGGCGACCGGTCTGCGCATCGAAGTAGCTGCGATCGCCGCCGCGTTCCAGGGCTTCCCAGACCGGCAGTTCGGCATCGGGGAACGAGAAGCCGCGCGCCTTCGCGCCGTCGGCCGAGGCGACAATCGCCTGCAACGCCCGGCCCTGCGTGGCCAGATCCGGCAGCGGGCGAGCCGCCAGTTCCGGATGCGCCGCGCGGAACAGCGGCGCCTCCCAGAGCAGCACGCTGCCGGTAAGGGCCACCAGCGCAAGCACGATACCCAGGCTGAGGCCGAGCCAAAGGTGCAGCGTCTTGAGTGCGGTACGTACGCGGCGCGGCCGTGGGCTCATGTCAGAAGTCCACGGAGGCCTGGACGAACCAGGTGCGGGGCATGCCCACGTAGATGCCGTCGTTGTTGTCGGTTGAACGGGTGAAATACCGCTGGTCGGCGAGGTTCTTCACGCCCACGCCGAGGCGCAGGTTCGACAGGGAGGGGCCGAAGGCGTATTCGGCACGGGCATTCCACGTGGTCCACCCCGGAATGTCGCCGAGATCGCCTTCGGGCGAGGGCTCGGTCACGTACTCCGTGGGGCGCGCGGGATCGAAGCTCGGCGAGCCAGGCGAATGCTGGCGCGACTGGGAAAACGCATCGAGGTTGAAGGTCCACGCCGCCACGCCATAACGCAGGCCGAGATTGGCCGTTCGCCGGGAATAGAACGGAAGGTCGCGGCCTTCGAACGAGCCATGGCGGTAGAACGCGTGGGTGTAGGTGGCGGTGCCCCAGAGCGTGAAACCCTGCAGTGCGTCGCTGAACGCCCCGAGGTCCACATGCGCCGCCGATTCCACACCCTTGTGCGTCGTGGCGCCGAGCGTCGTCCAGCCGTCGTACGAGTCGGGCACGCCCGGCAGTTTGCCTACCAGCTGCAATTCGTGGTCGAAGTTGATCCGGAACAGCGTGACTTCGCCGCCCCAGGCTTTCGTGTCGTAACGTGTGCCGATCTCATAGGTGCGCGCCGTCTCCGGCTTCAGCCCGGCGGCAAACTGGTTGGTCGAATCCTTCTGCCCGATCTGGAAATATTGCAGCGAACCGAACGAGGTTTCCGCATTCGCATAGAGCCTCAGCGCGTCCGTGACGTGGTAGATCACGTTGAGCGACGGCAGCGGTTTCGAATACGACTTCTGGCGCTCCGTCGGTCCCTTCACCACCACCGTCTTGCCGGGATGCGCCTGCCATTCGCTGTCGATCCGCTCGTAGCGGATGCCGGGCGTGATGGTCCAGTTGCCCGCATTGATGGTGTCGTCCACGTAGACCGCATGCGCCTCGTTGCTTCCGGTGTTGTTGCCCGACAGGACATACGGCCCGTCGTACGGGAAGCTGTCGTAAGGCGTGTAGGGCAGGTTGGACACGAACTTGTTGTTGCGCAGCGTGCGCTCGTGCATCGCCTCGCTGGTATAGCGGTAGCCCACGCCGATCTCGTGGGTCACCTGCCCCCAGTCGAACAGCTGCGAGTAGCGCGGTTCGATGGCGAAAACGTGATAGTTGCGCGGATAGGCATTCAACTGGTGCGTGTAGCTGCCGTTCGCGCCTTGCGTGATCGTTTCGATGTGGCTTCCGCGGAAGCTGTCCGAGTAATACGACTGCACTTCGAAGCTGCGGCGATCGTCCACATGGCTGTACTTCAGCACGTAGTCGGTGCGACGGCCGTGGAAGTCGTCGAACGGGCGGCGCGACTGGAACGGATCGGCGTCGTAGTCGGCCTGGGTCAGACCGCCGGGCATGCCGGCTTGCCCGTCGTAGTGGTGAATGCTGCCGGTGAGCGTGTCTTCGCTGGTGATGGCGTACTTCGCCTTGAGCATCACATCATCGATGCTCTCGTTGTCTTCGTGCTCGCGGAAGCCGGGGCCGTGCAGACCGTTGTAGAGGAGCGCCACGCCGAGGCCGTTGCTCGCGGTGCCCCCGAGGAACGCGTTCGTGTTGGTGCGAATGCCGCCATGCTCGGCTCCCTGGAACTGCACGCCGGCGCTACCACCGAAGGTTTCCGGAATCTCGCGCGTCACGAAGTTGATGATGCCGCCCACGTTCTGCGGCCCATAGCGCACAGAACCGCCGCCGCGTACCACGTCCACGGCCTCGATGTTGCCGAGGCCCACCGGCGCCATGGAAACCTGCGGTTGCCCGTACGGCGCCACGGCGATGGGCACGCCATCGAGCAGGATGGTGGAACGCGGCGAGAGGCGCGATGTGAGCCCACGCACGCCCACGTTCAGGGAGACGTCGCTGCCGCCCGTACCGTTGCTCTCCTGCACCTGCACGCCCGGAATGCGGCGCAGGGCGTCGCGGAGGTTGGTGGCGCCGGCCTCGCGCAGTTCCTCGCGGCGCACCACTGTGCGGGCGCCCGGATGGTCCACCACGGTGTTCCTGGCGGCGTCGCCGAGCCAGTCACCGACCACCTTCACCCCTTCGAGCTCCGCGGTGCGCGGCGGCGCGTCCTGTCCGAAGGCTGGCCCCATGGAAACGATGCCGGCGATAGCCAGGGCGAGAGCGGTGGGACGGGAACACATTGGATAGCGGCCTTGAACCTGGGCAAAGGCCGCTATCGTAAGTGCGAATGATTATCAGATCAAATACGTCATGCCTTCACGCGGGAAGGCCGCGTCAGGTCGGCCAGTGGTTGTGCAGAATGCACTGCACGAAGTCGGTGCGCCTGAACTGCGGGTCCTTGTGCGCCATCACGTCCGCCTTGACGTTGCCGAAAGTGGTCGCCGGCTTGTTGCGAATACCGTCGTAGAAAGCTCCGACGATGTCCTGCTTGAAGGAAGGGCCGCGCGGGTGCGCCTGTGCGACCTTCTCGCGATCGGCGTCCTGGACGTCCTCGAAACCCAGGCCGAGCACGTCCATCTCCACCCCCGCCGTCAGAAGCGCGATTTCCGGCTTCATGTACTGGGGAATGTTCGGCGTGGTGTGCAGGGCGATGGCCGTCCATACCGTGTCCACCTCCGCCTCGGATATCCCCTTGCGGCGCAGGAAATCCCGTGCCGTATCGGCGCCGTCCACTTCAAAGCGCCTGTCCTTGCTCGAATGCGCCGGAGTGAGGCCCATGTCGTGGAACATCGCCGCGGCATAGAGGAGCTCGGGGTCGTATCCGAGCCCTTTGGACTGGCCGGTCAAGGCGGCGAAAAAGTAAACGCGACGGGAGTGGTGGTACAGGAGGTCGCTTTCGGTATCCCTGACGAGTTCGGTGATTTCTCGGGCAAGGGCGCTGTCGGGAATGGCGATGCCGGCGACTTGTTCGATGATGTTCATGGTGGTGACCGTGCGGTGACGTTGGGTGCTGCCATTGAATCCCGCCTGCCCTATGGCGTTATTTGACGCAAAGTATCAATTACTGCCATCTTGCGCGACATGCGGACGCCTCTGTCCACCGTTGCCATCCTTGCCCCGCCCGGCGTCCAGATGCTGGACGTATCCGGCCCTGCGGATGTCTTCGCCGAAGCCAACCGGCAGAGCGGCCGCGAGGTCTACCGCGTCGTGACCGTCGGCACGGCGCCATTGGCGATCATGGCGTCCTCCGGTATGCGCTTCCTTCCCGACACCACGATCCGCCAGGAATTCGAGCGACTGGATACCCTGCTGGTGGCCGGTTCCCCCACCCTGGCCGACGCGGCGGTGGACCTCGGCGTCGTCGCCTGGCTGCAGCGTCAGGCCGCGCGGTCGCGCCGCTACGGATCCATATGCAGCGGCGCGCTGCTCTTCGCACGCACCGGACTCCTGGATGGACGCCGTGTCACCACACATTGGAAAGTGGCGGAGCTGCTCGCGGAACGGCATCCCTCCCTGCATGTGGAAGCCGATGCCTTCGTGGTGCGCGATGGCGCCGTCTGCACCGCTGCCGGAGTCACTGCCGGCATGGACCTGGCCATCGCACTTGTGGAGGAGGACCTCGGACGCGACATCGCGAAGGCGGTGGCTGCGGAGTTGGTGGTTTTCTACCGGCGTCCCGGCGGGCAGATGCAGTTCAGCCGGCATGGCGAGTCCGCGCCGGCCGGACGGAGCGCGCTCCAGGAGCTGCAGCGGTACGTGGCCTCGCATCCGGGGGAAAACCATTCGGTGGCGACGATGGCCGCGCGGGTCGGCCTGAGCCCCCGTCATTTCGCCCGAATCTTCCGCCAGGACGTGGGCATGACGCCCGCCGAATTCGTCGAGGCCATGCGCGTGGATGCGGCCCGCCGGCTGCTGGAAGAGGACCATGAAACGCCGAAGCGTGTGGCCGACCGCCTTGGCTATGCGAACGCCAATGGATTGCGCCGCGCGTTCCTGCGCCGCTTCGGTGTCACACCGGCGGATTACCGCAAGCGGCATTCGCACGCGCGCTTGTGACCAGGCATTCACTCCGGTTCGACCGCGCGCGGGAAACCATGGGGTTTGAACCTGTCGAAGGAACCGCGATGAAAACCCGCCGCGTCTACAGCACGGCCGACATGGCCCAGGCCCGCCGCGCCCTGACCGCCGCCCGCGAGGCGGGCGTACCCGACGAAGACCTGTCGCTGGTCGCCCGGCACGACATCGAGCTGGAGGCCATTCCCGAGGACCGCAAGGACGACCACAGCGATTTCATGCCCGCCGCCGTCCGCGGCGTGGCCCAGGGGGGCGCCACCGGCCTGTTGGCGGGCCTCGTTGCCATGGCCATTCCTCCGCTCGGCATCACCATCGCCGGCGCTCTTGGCGTCGCTGCGGCCGGTGCCGCCGTGGGCGCCTGGTCGAGTGCCCTCATGGGCGCCGCCGTGCCCGACCCGGTGCGGCGCAAGTTCGAAGGCGAGATCGAAGCCGGCCGGATCCTCGTGGTGGTGGATGTAGAAGACGACGATGCGGATCGTGCCGGGGCAGCCATTGTGGCCGTCGGGGCCACGCCGCTTCCGTTCGACAAGCCGACGGCGCTGTCGTGAGGTTGCTTCCTCCTACAATTCGATGATGCCGCGACGCAGGGCGATGGCGACCGCGTGGGTGCGATCGTTGGCCTGCAGTTTCGCCAGGATGCTTTTCATGTGCGCCTTCACCGTTTCCTCGGCGATGCCCAGGGCGCCTGCCACGTCGCGATTGGCCTCGCCGCGCGCTACATGGGTCAGCACCTGCGTCTCGCGCGGCGTGAGTTCATCGTCGTCGGCGTGGCCGGCCATCTCCTGGGCGATCTCTTCGGGTATGCGCTTCTTGCCTTCCATGATCTGGTGGATCGTGGCCAGCATGTCCTTGCGCAGCTCGCTTTTCAGGAGATAACCCTGTGCTCCCGCGCGAAAGGCACGCAGGGCCTGGACATCGCCCCGGTAGGTGGTAAGCACCAGAATCCTCGCCTCGGGAAACTCGGAGCGTATGGCCTCGATCGCGGCAATGCCCCCCATGCCCGGCATTTGCAGGTCCATGAGAGTAAGGTCGGGCAGGCGCTCGCGATAGCGTTCGATGGCTTCCTCGCCGGTGCTCGCTTCGCCCACCAGTTCGAGACCTTCGTACCCCTCGATCACCGCGGCAATGCCTTCTCTCAGCAAGGGGTGGTCGTCGACGGTCAGGATTCGGATGGGCGGCATGATCACTGCGCGTGAAACTCGGAATGGGAAGTATCGCGCAAACCTTGGGCGGCCGCCTTGTACACACTATCCACCTGACCCCTGCGAGCATCGCGACCATGGCGACGAAACGCGTTCGAAACCACGAGGCTGCCGGGCACATCCGCACCGGCATGGGCGGCTGGGTATTCCCGCCATGGCGCGGCGTTTTCTATCCGGAAGGGCTGGTACAGAAGCGCGAGCTGGAATACGCGAGCCGGCAGGTCGGTGCCATCGAGATCAACGGCACGTATTACCGCGCGCCCGACGCGTCCACGTACGAGAAATGGGCGGCACAGACCCCGGAAGGCTTCGTCTTCTCGGTGAAGGCACCCCGCCTCATCGTGCAGGCGCGATCGCTGGCCGGCACCGGGCCGCGCGTGCACAGCTTCCTCGACGGCGCGGTGGCGTTGGGCGACCGCCTGGGCCCTCTGCTGTGGCAATTCATGCCCACGCGCAAGTTCGATCCGGACGACGCGGCGGCCTTCCTCGACCTGTTGCCCGAGAAACATGGCGGCATGGCCCTGCGCCACGCGGTGGAAGTACGGCACGAGAGTTTCATGGACGAGCGATGGCTGGAACTTGCCAGGGCGCGCGGCGTGGCGACGGTATTCACCGATTCGCCAAAATACCCCTCCCTCGCCGACCTCACCGGACCTTTCGTCTATGCCCGCCTGATGCGCAGCGAGTCCGACGAGGCCACTGGCTATCCGGCTTCCCAGCTGAAGACATGGGCGGCGCGCGCCCATACCTGGGCGGAAGGCGGCGATCCCGCCGACCTGCCGCACACCGGCGGCGTGTCCCGGGACGGCGAAGCGAAGGACGTCTTCATCTATTTCATCTCCGCGGCGAAGGAACGAAACCCCGCCGCCGCGGTCGCACTCGCCAAGCTGGTTGGCAGCGCATAATCCCAAGTTCCCCACGATCGGAAGCTCCATGGAACGTCTCATCGAGAACTACCTCATCGACCTTTTCGCCGACAACAACGTGGCCCTCGAACCCGATGAGGGCTGGCTGCTGACAGAGGGCGAAGACTTTCCGGCCATCCGCGGCATCTGGCACGCGGGGAAGGACGGCGGCATGGGCCGTCTGGACATCGATGTGGTGCTCGACGAGGAACGCACCATCGAGGAAAGCTTCGGTGGCATCGGCGCAGGCAAGGAAGGGTGTCGCGATGCCCTGGACAGTTTCGCGCGTAACGACTTCCACGTGGTGCTCGCCGCGTGCTGGCATGTCGTGAACGGCCGCAAGCTCGTGGTGCGCGAACTGACGGCCGGCGGGCGCCCGTTCACCGCATACATCGGCGACTTCACGCTGCGCGGCGAGAAGGACGCACCGATGGAAATCCCCGAGGATGGCCTTTCCGCACTCGAGGCAGCCATCGCCACGGCACCGCTCACCGCCGACGTGCACTGGATTCGTGTGTTCTACGGCAACGTGGGCAACGGCACGACGCAGATCGAGGTGCTCCTGGACAACGAGCCGTGGGCCGCGGGGCACAAGGCCATCGCGTCGGTGGAGTGGCCGCAGCACGAGCGCTACTACAGCTTGCGCAATTTCATTGCGCTGGTGCCGGCGGACTGAACAGCGACGATAACTGTGGGAGCCGCTTCAGCGGCGATCCCGCGGCAGCGGACACGCCGCGGTGAGCACCCATCGCCGCTGAAGCGGCTCCCACACAAAGCGCAGCGTGATGCCTCTTACGTGACTTTTGCCCAATCCTCGGGCTTCATGATCGCGAACAGCCCTTCGCGCTGTGTGCGTCGACCGAGCCGAAGCACCTCCGCGTCGCGGGAAAACAGCACTGCCGCGCCCGACGCGGCCGCGAGTTCCAGGAACTTCTGGTCGTCGCGATCGCGGCAGCGCGGGGGTTTCGCCGCGGGCTCGGTAGCCGGCAACACGGCCACCAGCGCATCGAACCGCGCGCTCGCTTCCGCGCGCCGCACATCGTCCAGCTTCAACAGCGGGTAGCCCAGCACCTTCAGCCATTCGTCGCGGCAGTCCGCGCGCGTCACCGCCTGCACCTCGCCCGAGGCCATCGCCGCCACCAGCGCCGCGGTGCGCGGGTCGGAGAAAACGAAGGCGTCGAGGCAGACGTTGGTGTCGAGAACCACCCGCATCGTGTCAGGCAGCCAGCTTCGCGTGCTGTTCGGCGACGAGGGTATAGGAGCGCTTGCGTGCTTCGTGATCGAAGACCTGCGCAGTTATGATGAGTTCGTCGGCGACCGTGCGTTCGATGAAGGCGGCCAGACCTTCGCGCACCGTATCCGCCGAACCGACCACGGCGCACGAGAGCGCATGGTCCACCTGCGCCTTCTCCATCGGCGTCCATACGCCGTCCATCGAGTTCACGGGCGGCGGCAACTGGCCGGGGGCGCCACGCCGCAGGTTCCAGAAGGCCTGCTGCTGCGAGGTGAAAAGGCGTCGCGCCTCTTCGTCGGTGTCGGCGGCGACCACGTTGATGCCGAGCATCGCATACGGCTTCGCAAGCACGTCCGACGGCCGGAACATCGTGCGGTAGACCTCGAGCGCCTTCATCATGAGATCGGGCGCGAAGTGGGAGGCAAAGGCGAACGGCAGGCCCAGTTCCGCCGCGAGCCGCGCACTGAAAAGGCTGGAGCCAAGCAGCCAGAGGGGCACGTTGGTGTCCATGCCGGGCACCGCGCGAACCGTCTGACCGGGTTGTTGGGGTCCCAGGTAGAGTTGCAGTTCCTGCACGTCGTCGGGGAAGCGGTCGTCGCTGGGCCCAAGGTCGCGCCGGAGCGCGCGCGCGGTGGCGTAGTCGGTACCCGGGGCGCGGCCCAGGCCCAGGTCGATGCGGCCCGGGTACAGCGAAGCCAGCGTGCCAAACTGCTCGGCGATCACCAGCGGGGCGTGGTTGGGCAACATGATGCCGCCGGAGCCCACGCGGATCGTCTTCGTGGCTTCCGCGATGTAACCGATCACGACGGCCGTGGCCGCGCTGGCGATACCCGTCATGTTGTGGTGCTCGGCCAGCCAGTAGCGGTGGAAGCCCAGCGCCTCGGTATGCATGGCCAGATCGCGCGAATTGCGCAGGGCGTCGCCGGGCGTGGCGCCGCGTACGACGGGGGACAGGTCGAGCACCGAGAATGGAATCATCCGGAAGCACCTTCGATGGGGGTGGCGGAAAACCGCCGATCCGTCCCACATGGGATCGGTGCGTGGAGGAAACAATGCGTTCCGGCGAACGATGCTCCACGGACGAACGAGAGGAGGAAAATACACCCATCCACTCATCCAGTCCGGTAACTCCGGGGGAGCAACACATGATCGACGTCCGCCGTTTCGAGAGCCTGGGCGGTGCCAACCACGGTTGGCTCGATGCCAAGCACCACTTTTCGTTTGCCTCCTACCACGACCCGAAGCGCATGGGCTGGGGCGCGCTGCGCGTCTGGAACGACGACACCATCGCCGCCGGTACCGGCTTCCCGCCGCACCCGCACTCGGACATGGAGATCATCACCTACGTTCGCGAAGGCGCGATCACCCACGAGGACAGCCTGGGCAACAAGGGCCGCACCGAGGCGGGCGACGTGCAGGTGATGAGCGCCGGTACCGGCATCCGTCACGCCGAGTACAACGCCGAGCCGGAAGCGACGCGGATCTTCCAGATCTGGATCATTCCGGACGGCGAACGCAAGGCACCGTCGTGGGGCACCCGCCCGTTTCCGAAGGGCGAGCGTTCCGGCCGTTTCGTGACCCTCGCCAGCGGCATCGCCGGCGACGACGACGCCCTGCCGATCCGTACCGATGCACGCGTGCTCGGCGCCAGCGTGAAGGCCGGTGAGACCGTGGAATACACGCTCGCCCCGGGTCGCTACGCGTACATGGTGCCGGCCGCGGGTTCGGTCGAAGTGAACGGCATCGCGCTCGGCAAGGGCGACGGTGCGGCGATCCGCGACGAAACGACGCTGCGCGTCACCGCCGCTACCGACGCCGAACTGGTGCTGGTCGACACCGCCGCCTGATGGCGCGGCGGTAAGCCGGGGGTATGCTGTGGGTCATGACGACCCACGGCACTCCCCTCGACAATCCCATCCTCGACACCGACAGCTACAAGGCCAGTCATTGGCTGCAGTACCCGCCCGGCACCGATGCCACGTTCTTCTACGTGGAATCGCGTGGCGGCACCTACGAAAGCACCGTGTTCTTCGGCCTGCAGGCAATCCTGAAGTCGCGCCTCGGCCAGCCCGTCACCCACGCGCACGTGGACGAGGCGCGCGACTTCTTCGCGGCACATGGCGAGCCGTTCAACGAAGAGGGCTGGCGGCACATCGTCGAAGCCCACGGCGGACGCCTGCCCGTGCGCATCCGTGCCGTTCCCGAGGGAAGCGTGGTGCCCACGCACCAGGCGCTGGTGACCATCGAATCGACCGATCCCGCGGCCTACTGGCTTCCTTCCTATCTGGAAACGCTCCTGCTCCGGCTCTGGTACCCCGTGACGGTATCCAGCATCAGCTGGCAGGCGCGACGCACGATACTCCACTATCTCGAGCGCTCGTCCGACGACCCCGCCGGGCAGATCCCGTTCAAGCTGCACGACTTCGGTGCGCGTGGTGTGTCCAGCGCGGAGTCGGCCGGCCTCGGCGGCATGGCCCACCTGGTGAACTTCCTGGGCACCGATACGGTGTCGGGCGTGCTTGCCGCCCGCGCCTATTACGGCGAGCCGATGGCAGGCTTCTCCATACCCGCGGCCGAGCACAGCACCATCACCAGCTGGGGCAGGGAGCACGAGGTGGATGCCTACCGCAACATGCTGAAGCGGTTCGCCCGACCGGGTTCTCTGGTCGCGGTGGTATCGGACAGTTACGACATCTTCCACGCCATTTCCGAGCACTGGGGCAAGACGCTTCGCGACGAAGTCATCGCGTCCGGCGCCACGGTGGTGGTTCGCCCGGATTCCGGCGATCCCGTGGAGGTGGTGCACCGTTGCGTGAGCCTGCTCAACGACGCCTTCGGCAGTACGGTGAACGGCAAGGGCTACCGCGTGCTCAACCATGTGCGGGTGATCCAGGGCGACGGGGTCAACCCGGAAAGCATCCGCGCCATCCTCGAGCGCATCACCTGCGCCGGCTACTCGGCAGACAACCTCGCGTTCGGCATGGGCGGCGCGTTACTTCAGAAACTCACGCGAGACACGCAGAAGTTCGCGCTGAAATGCTCCGCGGCACGCATCGACGGGCATTGGCGCGACGTCTGGAAGGACCCGGTGACGGATCAGGGCAAGCTGTCCAAGCGGGGCCGCATGACCTTGCTGCGCCACCGCGAGTACGGCAGCTACCGCACCGTGCCTCTCCCCGACGACGCCGTGTCGCTGCCGGCCGAAGCGATCGACCCGGGCTGGGAAGAAGCGATGGTCACGGTGTGGGAAAACGGCGAGCTGATACGCGACTGGACGTTCGCGGAAGTGAGAGAACGGGCGGCGGCAGGACGCTGACGCATCGCCTTGATTCCTTGATGCTGTAGGAGCCGCTATAGCGGCGAGGAAACCTCGCGACACACTCGCAAGATTTCCCTCGCCGCTATAGCGGCTCCTACAGAAGTTCTCAGGGCGACGGGGCCTTGCGCTTCATCAAGCCATGCGTGAACAGGTACGCCGCCGTCTGGTAGTACGTGATGGCGTCCTTCGAATCCACCGGGTCCGGATGATCCACCGGCGTGGCATCGCCGGTGCTGCGTTCGGGCACCATCTGTTTCACCGGCATGCGTGGCACCAGCGACGTGAGGCGGTCGCCGTGGAGGTAACCCAGCTCCTGGTACGTGCTCAGGAACGCGCGCTCGCGACCCGGCTCGAGCCGGAACAGGTCGTAACCATAGAAGCGCGAGGTATAGCTGAAACCGAGCATGCCCAGCAGCGTCGGCGGGATATCGATCTGGCTCATCAGGCGATCCACGCGCCCGGGCTGCACGTGCTTCGGCGAATAGATGAAGAGCGGGATGTGGTAGCGGTCTACCGGAAGGCTCGTCTTGCCCGCGCTGGTGGCGCAGTGATCGGCGGTGATTACGAAGATCGTGTCGTCGAACCACGGCTTCGTGGACGCGCGCTTCAGGAAATCCGCGATCGCCCAGTCGGTGTATTGCACGGCGGCACGGCGCGAGCCCTGGGGCAGCTTGACGCGTCCCTCCGGGAACGTGAAAGGCCGGTGGTTCGAGGTGGTCATCACGTGGCCGAAGTACGGCTTGCCCTTCGCATAAGCGGCATCCATTCGCTTCATGACCAGCGTGAACAAGTCTTCATCGGCCACACCCCACACGTTCTCCGCATGGATGTCCTTGTCGGCAATGGCGTTGCGGTCGACCGCCGTGTAGCCGTTGCTTGCGAAGAAGTGATTCATGTTGTCGAAGTAACCGTAGCCTCCGTAGAGGAACTCGGACTCGTAACCCTTCGCGTTGAACACGTCGGCGAGCGACCAGAGGTTCTCGTTGTTCGGACGCTTCACGATCGATTCGCCGGGCGTCGGCGGTACCGACAGGGCCAACGCTTCCAGGCCGCGCACGGTGCGCGTGCCGTTTGCGTAAAGCTCGGTGAAGAACAGGCTCTTCGCCGCCAGTGCGTCGAGGTTCGGCATCAGATGTTTGTGCTTGCTGACGTCGAGCCCTTCCACGTAGTCGCCGGACAGGCTCTCGACACTGATCAGCACCACATTGAGCTTTTTCTCGGGGCGGTCTGCCACGATGTTGCGCGTGATGTCCTGCGGGTCGTTGCTGGTGAACGTGGCGTCGGGCGTCTTCAGCAGGCCGCGCAGGTTCGCGAACGCCTGGTCGTCGGGCAGGGTGGGGTAGTACTTCGCGTAGTCGAGTTCGTTCTCGCGGAAGGCAGCGAAAAACTGGTAGATGCCGTTACCGGCCAGTTCGTTCACGTAGTTGTTGCTTGAACGGTCTTTCATCGCACCGGTGACGGCGAAGCTTACCGCCACGGTAAGCACGAGCCAGCCCCCGACCACGGCGGTGCGTCCCAGGAAGCGCGAGCCCTCGTCGCGCGGCGCCAGCACGCGACGGCTCAGCACCATGACGACAAAGGCGGCGGCCAGCAGCAGCGCCGTCCACGTGGCGATCGGGTAGGACTCGCGGATGTTGCCCACCACCTCATGCGTATAGACCAGGTAGTCCACGGCGATGAAGTTGAAGCGCGCGCTGAACTCCCCCCAGAACACGAGTTCCGCTGCGCCGAGGTAGAGCACCGCGAACGCCAGCACGGCGCACAGCGCGAACACGCCACGGTGGCCCCAGCGCGAAAGGTACGCCCGGCGGGGCAGCAGCCACAGCACCAGCACCAGTGGCCAGGCGAAATAGATGAAGGTGACCACGTCGTAGCCGAATCCGACCGCGAACAGGTACAGCCACGAGCCGATATCGGCGGGCACCTCATGGCGCGTCTTGATCAGCAGGATCAGACGGACGAGAAAGGCGACGCCGACGAAGACGGCGCCGAACCAGAGCAGGGGCCTGAAGCGCTGACGGAGGGTGCGCGGGGCCGGATAGGCGGAAGACATGGAACCTCGCTGGCGGACCGGCGCAGAAAGGAGCGCGGCAGGTTCGCAGGGTATGAAGAACCGCTTACACTGGGCTTTCCTTTTGCTTAGCTCAACCTTTCGTCCGGCAGGGCACGCTCTGGCGGGGGAAATTTGTCGCCTGCCGCACGCGTGCGTGCTGTGGCAACCTACACGACCTTACGATTGATCGGAGCCACGGCGCACGTGGAGCACGAAAACCTGACGGAGCTCCCGTCGACCGACCCATCCAGCCCGCGGCAAGCCCTGTACGCGACCCTGCTCCGGCGGGTCGGCGGGCCCCTGCTTTCCGTGCTGCTGCTCGGCCTCGCCCTATGGGCCCTGCATGCCATGGCCAGCGAGGTCACGTATCGACAAATTGCCGGATATGTCCACTCGCTGCCCCGCGCCGACATCGTCCTGGCCGTGGTGCTCACGGCCGCCGGCTTCGCGGTGATGACGCTTTACGACTGGTTCGGGCTGGCCAGCGTCGGCAAGCGCCTGCCCGCACCGCGCGTCGCCTTCATCTCCTTCATCAGCTACGCCTTCTCCAATGCCCTTGGCATGTCGCTGCTGGTGTCGGGCTCCATCCGCTACCGCTTCTACGTCCAGGCCGGATTGACCACGGGCGAGGTGGCGCGCGTGGTGCTCTACACCACCCTGAGCTTCTGGCTCGGGCTGGCCGCACTGACCGGGGCCACGCTGCTGCTGGTGCCCATTCCGCCCGACGTGCCCTTGTCCGGGTTGCGCATTCCGCTGGCGATCCTCCTGCTCCTCGTTCCCCTGGCCTGGTTCGCCATCGCCGTGGCAGTGCGACGTCCGGTGCGGATCTGGCGCTGGTCGGTGAACACGCCGACACCCGCCGTGGCGGCGCGGCAGATCCTGATCGGCGCGTTCGACTGGGGTCTGGCCGCGAGCGTGCTCTACGTGCTCATGCCGGAAGCGATCGCGGGGGGCTTTGGCCATTTCCTGGCGATCTTCGTGCTGGCCCAGATGGCGGGCCTGATCAGCCACGTGCCCGGCGGCCTGGGCGTCTTCGAAGCCGTGATGCTCGCGGGCTTCGGGGCCACCGGCAACCAGGGGCTGGAGGCCCCGATCCTCGGTTCGCTGGCCGCGTTCCGCCTCGTCTACTACCTGCTGCCGCTGGGCGTGGCCACGGTGCTGGTGATCTGGCGCGAGGTGCGCGCCCTGCGCCATGCCGCGCTCATCACCCCGTGGTTCAGCAGCCTGCTGCCGCCCTTCTTCGCCGGGCTGACCCTGGTCAGCGGCGCGGTGCTGCTCTTCTCCGGCGCCACCCTGGCGATCCCCGGCCGCATGGAGATCCTGCGCGGCTTCGTGCCCCTGCCGCTGGTGGAGGTGTCGCACTTCCTTTCCAGCGTGGTCGGCATGCTGCTGCTCATCCTCGCCCGCGGATTGCAGCGGCGGCTCGACGCCGCATACGTACTCACGCTGGTGCTCCTGATCCTCGGCGCGATCTTCTCGCTGCTCAAAGGCATCGATTACGAAGAAGCGACGCTGCTCTCCTTGCTGGCCCTGGCCCTGGCGCCCGCCCACCGTCATTTCTACCGGCGGGCATCGCTGTTCCGGGCCACGTTCTCGCCGGGTTGGGTGCTGGCCATTGCCTCCGTGCTGGCGTGCGCCACCTGGCTGGTGTTCTTCAGCTTCAAGCACGTCGAATACAGCAACAACCTCTGGTGGGAGTTCAGCTTCCACCATGGCGGCGCGCCGCGCGCCCTGCGCGCGCTGGTCGGCGCCACGGCCGTGGTGATGCTGTTCGCGCTGGCCAACCTCATCCGCCCGGCGCGGCCCCGCCGCGCCCTTCCCGGCGAGGCGGAACTGGCACGCGCCATGCCGCTGGTGAAGGGTTTCGATTCCGCCCAGGCCCATCTCGCCCTCGTGGGCGACAAGATGCTGATGTTCGCGCCGGACGACCGTGCCTTCATCATGTACGACGTGGAGGGCCGGAGCTGGGTGGCCATGGGTGATCCGGTAGGCACCGACGAAGACGCGCGCCGGGAACTGGTGTGGGCCTTCCGCGAGAACTGCGAGCGCGCCGGCGGCTGGCCGCTGTTCTACCAGGTGCGCCCGCGCGATCTGGACCTCTACCTGGAAGTGGGCATGAACCTGCTCAAGATCGGCGAGGAAGCTCGCGTTCGCCTTGCCGACTTCAACCTCGACGGCAAGTCGAAAAAGACCCTGCGCGGCACGGTCAACAAACTCTCCCGCGAGGGCCTGCGCATGGAGATCGTGCCGATCGAAGGCGTGCCTGCCCTGCTGCCCAAACTTAAAACGATTTCAGACGCCTGGCTGCGCGACAAGAAGGTGCGCGAGAAGCGCTTCTCGCTTGGCCTGTTCGACGAACGCTACCTGGTCCGCACGCCCATGGCGGTGGTGTGGCAAGGCGAGGAACCGGTAGCCTTCGCGAACGTCTTCGTCACCGCGACGAAGGAAGAAGCCTCCGTCGACCTCATGCGCCACCTTCCCGAAGGCCCGTCCGGCATCATGGATTTCCTCTTCATCGAGCTGATGGTCTGGGCGAAAGCCGAAGGCTATCGCTGGTTCAACCTGGGCATGGCCCCGCTGTCGGGCCTGCAGAACCGGCGTACGGCGCCACTGTGGAGCCGGTTCGGCGCCATCGTGTTCGGCCGTGGCGAGCGCTTCTACAACTTCCGCGGCCTGCATCGGTACAAGGAAAAATTCGACCCGGAATGGGAACCGCGTTACATCGCGGTGCCCGGCGGCATCGCCCTGCCGCTGGCGCTGGCGAACGTCGCCAGCCTGATCTCCGGCGGTCTCGGCGGCGTGGTGCGCCGATGAAGCCCTTTGCGAGAAAAATTTTCCGTTCCGTGCTGTTCTCGATCCTGGGACTGCTCGTGCTGGGATTGCTCGCATGGCATCCCTGGACGCACGCGTCGATGGAGAAGTCCACGGTCGAACTGCCTGCCCTCAGGCCGGCGCCCACGGGTGAGGAAGATCTCCTCGTCGTCATCTACTCCGGCGACGGAGGATGGTGGGATCTCGACCAGCGTCTCGGGGCCGTGTTCACCGAACGAGGTATCCCGGTCGCCGGCGTCAGCACGTTCAAGTATTTCTGGCGATACCGTTCGCCTGAAGAATCCGCGCACGACCTCGACGGCCTGCTCGACCGCTACACACGGCAGTGGAACAAGTCGCGGGTATTGCTGATCGGTTATTCGTTCGGCGCCGACGTGCTTCCGACGATCGTGGGCAAGCTGCGACCGGACAACCGGGCGCGGCTCAGCCAGCTCGTGCTTCTGTCGGCGAGCCGCGACGTGAACTTCGAGATCGAGCTCGAGGGCTACATGCAGCAGGGCTGGTGGACCACCCACACGCACAACCTCCTGCAATGGCTGAATCCGGTGGTACACAGCGATGCCATGCCCCCGATCGCCGCGCTGGGCGGCAAACCGCCCATGGCCTGCTATTACGGCGCGGAGGACGCGGACGAAAGCGGCTGCACCGATCCGAAGCTGCCGCCTTTCGTTGAGGTGTTCCGCAAACCCGGTTCTCATCACTTCGATGAGAATTACGAAGGTCTCGCCACCGAACTGATCCAGCGCATGCCCGGAAAGGCCGCGCCGCCCTCCACGCCGCCTTAACCGTTTTCTCGCCGTGACAGATGTGAAGAGCTGTCACGGAACGTTCACCCCCGTGCCACCGAAAATTTCCCTTCCCGCGCCCACTCTGTGGGTTCGCGGAGGGACGGATGCGGCAGGAGAAAACGATGCAACGAGAACCAGGCAAACGCGATTACGGCTCTTCCGACTGCGCCCAGTTGCGCAGCCTCGCAAGCAGGGGCGTGTTCGTGCCCCAGCCCAGCAAGCCGCCGCGGCAGGAACATGCCGATCACTCCCGCTCCGGCGCGCGTCGTGGGCAGCGCTCGGCCCGCGCTCCCGCCTGAGCCCGGCCTTCATCCTCGATGAAGGTAAATCCGAACCAAATTTAAGATTTCTCCTATATCCGTCAGCGGCCGACCTACGGAAGATGAGGTCCATGCCCGCCCGTCACCTGGGCGTGGCTAAAAAATCGCCGATGACCGATCCGACGGCAGGAAGCCGTCCGTCCCTAGTTACAGGATCGATCCCCCCTTCATCGGCGGTGACGCCGCGCCGGCTTCGCCGGGCCGCGTTGGTGGCCCAGGCCACTGGACCCAGGGACGGTCGCCATGGCCCTCCGCGTGAGCGAGAGGGCCATGTTTTTTTGTACCGTTCGACGAGCCCTCACCTAGTTACCGGCAGTGAAGGCGACTCCAGGCAATTTCCCCAGGCAATCGCCGTTGAGCGACGCGCTTGGGTCATGAAGGAAAGCCAGGGTCATCTGCCCGCCACAACGGTTGAACATGGCGCCGTGCGACTGACCGGGGACCTGTGCAAATCGCGCATTGGGCATGGTTCGAAGCAGCCGACGTCCCCACGCCGGAGGCGTGACGGGATCGAACTCTCCGGCAAGGATAAGGGCCGGTACGTCGCTCTTCAGCGCTTCGTTAGCCTTCGCGTCGGCAGGCGCGACCCGCCACGCGGCACACATCTCCGGGTCGACAGTGCGATTGTCCATTCCCCCAAGACCCAATTCCTTGGACATTTGCGAGTCCATCCGCGAACGCGACTCAAAGGGCATCTCTTCGCTGCACCAGATCGACAGGCGCAGCCCCCAGTTGAAGCTCGATGGGACCTGCTGTGTCAGCGGCAGCAATCCGGCCAGCTTCCCCCTGCTCGCGTCGTTGATGACTTGCGGCAGGGCCGGAATCGCAGCGGGCTGCTGAAGTCCCGTGCCTATGGCTTCAACTATGTCGCGACCGCGCAATATGCCATTCGGTGCCGCAACCCCGTTACGGTCGGCATCGGCAATGAGTGTGGCGAAGCGGGCGCGCAGGTCGGGGTATCGGACGCCGCACTCCGGGTCGTTGGCGCAACCGTCCAGCAACGCGTCGATGGCACGTCTCAGTGACGAGCCCGCTGCTTCGTCGTAATTCACGTCTACCGGCAACACCGAGTCGAGCACGACGCTGCGAATGCCTTCGGGATGCCGTTGCAGCACCGTCTGAGCAAGGCGCGTGCCGTACGAATAGCCAATCAGGTTCCATTGCTCGATGCCCAAAAGCCGACGGAGATCGTCAAGATCATCGGCAGCTTCGGCCGAGGTGTAGCCATCGAGGTCAACCCCTGAAGCTACAAGCGTCGCGCGGCAACGCGCAGCAGCGGCGGCCTGCGCGGCAGCGGTCGCGCGTTGCGCGCGAAGCACGTTGATTTCAGGACAAGCCAGGGAGGGACTAGCAAACTTGTTGCCTCGACCTTCGAGCAGAATCTGGTCGCGTTCCAGCAGGAACGGATTCCCCTTACCTGTCGTTCGCCCGTCGATGCTGCTCAAGCCCGGGCCGCCAGGCAGATAGACGACAGGGTCCGGCGCAGGGGTGGAGGCGGTGCTGCGAAAGATCATGACGGGCAGTCTGATGAGACGACTGCGCGCGTTCTGCCGGTTCTCCGGCACGTACAGGAGGCCGCAGTCGATCCGTTCGCCAGGTAGTACGGCAATGGCGCATTCGGCTTTTTCAAAGCGCGGGCTGACACCCCCTGCGAAAACCGCCTGCGTCTGCAGCGCCGTTGATGCGACGATGGCCTTAATGAACAGACCAAGTGCCATTTTACGAATCGTCACGGTACGTCCTCACGCGTAGGCCGCATTGCCTGGGGCCTTGGTTGGCAACCTTCTCGTGAGAGTAATTTACGGTCCGTCGGCAGCCCCCATGCTCAAAGTCAC
This sequence comes from Luteibacter sp. SG786, assembly GCF_011759605.1. Lineage (GTDB taxonomy): Bacteria > Pseudomonadota > Gammaproteobacteria > Xanthomonadales > Rhodanobacteraceae > Luteibacter. The sequence continues at coordinate 814,230 of NZ_JAAOYX010000002.1, read as the reverse complement.
TAATAGGTCGTTGGTCATCGGGACGCTGGGGCGGCCACCGTATGCCCCGCTTCGTTCCCGCCGCGAACTGCTACTGTTTTTGCCCGAAGAACATCGAGATGCCCAGGCCCGCCAGCATCGAGGGGCCGTGACGCCCGATGCGGTGGAGGGCGTAGGCGTCCAGTTGCACGTGGTCGCCGATGTCATAAGCGATGCCACCGCCTGCCTGGAGTTCGTTGCCGTCCTCGGCGTCGTGGATCGCATCCGTCTCGACGTAGGCCAGCAGATTCGATCCGAATTTTCGGCCGAAGGTTGGCGCCAGCGTCCAGGTGTTCCGGTCCTTGAGGCGATCGAGGTTGGCGAAGAGCGTGATCTGCTTCGCGTCGTCGGGCTTCCATTGCATGGTGCTTCCGAGGCTCACCTCGCGGGCGCCGTTCCCGAAATCGTCGTCGCCGTTGGCGAAGGTGACCTTGCCCAGCGCGGCCCAGGTGAAGGGCCCCGCATCGGCCGAGCCGCCCGATGCCCACTTCATGCCGACGCTCGTGTCGCCGTGGCCTGTCGCATGCCGCCGGGAGCCCGAGCCACGTTCTTCGAGCCGGTTCCAGGCAGAGCCGGCCACCTGCCATTCCAGTGCGCTACCGAGGCCGATGCGAATGAGGCTGTCAGCTGTGTAGGTCCGGTCGAGGTAACCGTCCTGGCGTTGGCGTTCGTAGGTGGGAAAGCCTTGCTCCAGCGCCACCGTGCCGACAGGCAGCACCGTGGTCGCGAATCCGGCACCGGGACGGTCGAAGTCAGGTGGGTCCGCGAAAGCCGGTGCGGCGAAAAGCAAGGCGGCAGAGGCGGCAAGGGAGGTTCGTAAGGTCATGCGCGCATTGTGCGCGCGCCGTGTCGCGGCACCGTGCACGCTCGCCAGCATGCCCGCTGCCGCGGGATCGCCGGCATAGCCGGCTCCCACACAAGGCCTCCCGCCTCACAAGCCAAGCAAGCTTTGTGTGGGAGCCGCTTCAGCGGCGATGGGTGCTCGCGGCAAGCTTGCCCGCCGCGGGATCGCCGGTATAGCCGGCTCCCCACACAAAGCGCCGGCGCTGCCGTGTCAGGGGGCTTTTACGACGGGGAAGCTTTCTCCCAGCGTCACGGTTTTTTCCCCGGCAACGTCCGTGGCCGAGCGCGCCAGCTTCACAGAATAGCTTCCTGCCGCGACGTGCCAGCGGCCGGCCTTGTCGTCGTAACGCGCGAGCGCCAGGGGTTCGAGCGGAATGTCCACGCGATGGCTGGCGCCCGGCTTCAGGGCCACCTTCGCCCAGCCCGCAAGGCGGCGCGTGGCGGCGCCGGGGGCCGTGACATAGATCTGCGGGACGTCGGCGCCAGCCACTTTCCCGGTGTTCTTCACCGTGACATGGGCCACCGGGTTGCCCTTCGCGTCCGTGTCCACGGCGAAGTCGCTGTACGCGAAGCTCGTGTAGCCAAGGCCGTAGCCGAACGGGAACAAGGGCTCGCGTTTCGTCTTCTCGAACCAGCGGTAGCCCACGTCCGCGCCTTCGATGTTGTAGTCGACGTTGTCGGCCGGCTTCGCCTTCGAATTCAGCCCCGCCCCTTGGATGGTCGGACGCGGCAGCTGCGCCTCGTCCTTCGGCCAGCTCAAGGGCAGGCGGCCGGAGGGTGCGGCGACACCGTACAGGAGACGCGCGATGGCCTCGCCGCCGCCCGAACCCGGATACCAGGCTTCCATCACCGCGCCTACGCGATCCAGCCAGGGCATCCTCACTGGACCGTTGGTTTCCAGCACCACAACGGTTTTCGGATTGGCCTTCGCCACCGCTTCCACGAGCGCGTCCTGATTGTCGGGCAGCGCAAGGTCGGGCGTGTCGAACGACTCCGCCGCCCACTTCGTGACGAAGACCACGGCGACATCGGCACCGGCCGCGGCCTTCGCGGCAGCGGCAGGGTCCGTACCGGGATCGAAGCTCACCTTACCCCCGAACTTGCGCATGAACTCAAGCGGCGCGGAGGCGTGGTATCGCACCGGGCCCGGCCAGCCCGTCGGTTCGAGGCCCGGCACCGGATCGCCAGCCACATCCGCGACGGCCGACGAGCCGCCGCCGGCGAGCACGCCCTTGTCCGCGTGGCCCCCGATGATCGCCACCGACTGGCCCTTGCGCGTCAGCGGCAGCAGGCCGCCCTCGTTGCGCAGCAATACCGCGCCCGCCTCGAGCGTGTCGCGCGCCACGATGCGGTCTGCTTCGTACGCGACGGGATCGCGCTTCGCGTCATCCAGCACGCCATGGGCGAACAAGGTACGCATGATGCGTTTCACCATGTCGTCCAGGCGCGCCTTGGGGAACTCGCCGGAGGCGAGGGCCGCGCGCAGCGGTTTGTCGAAGTACACCTCCTTGTCGAAGGTTTCGCCGGCGGATTCCTGGTCGAGCCCCGCGAGAGCGGCCTTCGCACCGCTGTGCACGCCACCCCAGTCGGACATGACGTAGCCCTTGAAGCCCCACTCCTGCTTCAGCACCTTGTTGAGCAGCCAGTCGTGCTCGCCGGCATACGTGCCGTTGATCCGGTTGTACGAGGACATGACCGAACCGGGATCGCCCTTCGCGATGGCGAGCTGGAAGGCAAGGAGGTCGGACTCGCGCAGTGCGACGGGGTCGATGTCGGAGCTCAACGTGTTGCGGCCGGATTCGAGGTCGTTGATGGCGAAGTGCTTCACCGTCGCCACAATGTGGCGTTCCTGGATGCCCTTCACGGCCGCGCCGACGATGGTGCCGGCCAGCACGGGGTCTTCGCCCGCGTATTCGAAATTGCGGCCGTTGCGTGGATCGCGCGTGAGATTGACGCCACCGGACAGCAGGATGTCGTAGCCCTTGCCACGCGCCTCGCCACCGATCATGCGGCCGCCCGCATGCGCGACGGACGGATCGAAGCTGGCTGCCGTGGCCAGGCCCGCGGGCAGCGAGATGGCGCCCTTATGGTCGGCACCGTCCCGTGTGACGCCGAGTCCGGCATCCGTCTCGTTGAGGAAAGGCAGGCCGAGACGCGGAATGGCCGGAATGAAGCCCGCGCCGTTCAACGCACCAGGCGGGTTGGGCCCCTTCTCCTTCACCTGCCCGAAGTCGGCGCGGATCATGCGGAATTTTTCATCGTCGGTCATGGCCGCGACGATCAGTTCCGCACGCCGGTCTGGCGACAGCGAGCGGTTCGTCCAGGGACGCTCCGCGGGCCCTGCCGCATGAACGGAACCGGCAAGTCCAGCGGCAAGGGCGAGGGCTAGGGCGCTACGACGGGCAATATCGGACATGGTGATGGTTCGTCGCGGGGAGAGAGGTGCCCACCATCGCCAAGTCATGCGGTTATCGCAACCCGCGAGACGGGGAGGGAGTACCCTCGCCGCTTGCCTACAGCGCTGCCAGCCCCCACTTAAGTGATTCAATGAATTCACAAAAGTCGATGCCACTCGCCGCCTTCCATCCCGCCGTGGCCGCCTGGTTCGCAGCCGCTTTTCCCGGGCCCACCGAAGCCCAGGTGGCCGCGTGGCCGGCGATCCGCTCGGGCCGGCACACGCTGGTGGCGGCGCCGACGGGCTCGGGCAAGACGCTGACCGCGTTCCTTTCCGCGATCGACGCGCTCGTGCGCGAAGGCGTGGAGCAGGGCGGTCTGCGCGATCGCACCACCATCCTCTACGTGTCGCCGCTGAAAGCCCTGTCGAACGACATCCGGATAAACCTCGAGGCACCGCTGGCCGGCATCCGCGAGGAACTGCGTCAGCGGGGCCTGCCGGATCTCGAGATCCGCACCGCCGTCCGTACCGGCGACACGCCGGCCGCCGACCGCGAACGCATGAAACGGCGGCCGCCGCATATCCTGGTGACCACGCCCGAATCGCTCTACGTGCTGCTGGGCTCGGAATCGGGTCGGGCCATCCTGCGCGACATCCGCGAAGTGATCGTCGACGAAATCCACGCCGTCGCCGCAAGCAAGCGCGGCAGCCACCTTGCGATATCGCTGGAGCGGCTGGAATCGATCGCCCAGCGGCGCATCACCCGCATCGGCCTTTCCGCCACGCAGAAGCCCATCAAAAAGGTGGCCGCCTTCCTCACCGGCAGCGAACGCGAAGACTGCGCCATCGTGGACATCGGCCACACGCGCCGTCGCGACCTCGCGCTCGAAGTGCCGCCGGTGCCGCTCGAACCCGTGATGTCGAACGACATGTGGGAGCTGGTCTACAACCGGCTCGGCAACCTCGTGGAGCAGCACCGCACCACCCTCGTATTCGTGAACACGCGACGCATGGCCGAGCGCGTGGCACGGCACCTTTCCGAGCGTCTGGGCAACGACGCTGTGGCCGCCCACCACGGCAGCCTGTCGCGCGAGCAGCGTCTCGACGCCGAGCAACGCCTGAAGCGCGGGGAATTGCGCGTGCTGGTCGCCACGGCGTCGCTGGAACTGGGTATCGACATCGGCGACGTCGACCTCGTGTGCCAGATCGCCTCGCCGCGTTCGATCTCCGCATTCCTGCAACGCGCCGGCCGTGCGGGACACTCGGTGGGCGGCACGCCCAAGGCACGGCTCTTCCCGATCTCGCGCGACGACCTCGTGGAATGCGCCGCCCTGCTCGACTGCGTGCGCCGTGGCGAGCTCGATACGCTGACGATTCCCGAAGCGCCGCTGGACGTGCTGGCGCAGCAGATCGTCGCCGAGGTGTCCTGCCAGGAATGGGACGAAGACGCATTGTTCGATCTCGTGCGACGCGCCTATCCGTTCCGGGCACTGAAGCGCGAGACCTTCGACGAAACGGTGCGCATGCTCGCGGAGGGCTTCACCACGCGCGTCGGACCACGCGGTTCGTACATCCATCGCGACGCGGTGAACCGGCGCCTGCGCGAGCGGCGCGGCGCACGCCTGACGGCCGTGAGCTCGGGCGGCACCATTCCCGACACCGGCGACTACAACGTGCTGCTCGAGCCGCAGGCGACCATCGTCGGCACGGTCAACGAAGACTTCGCCGTGGAAAGCCTGGCCGGCGACATCTTCCAGCTCGGCAATCGGTCGTATCGCATCCTTCGCGTGGAAGCGGGTCGCCTGCGCGTGGAAGATGCGCAGGGTGCGCCGCCGAACATCCCCTTCTGGCTGGGCGAAGCGCCGGGCCGCTCGAACGAGCTGTCGATGGGTGTCTCCCGCCTGCGCTCGGAGATCTCCGCCGTCTTCGACGAAGGTGGACGCGAGGCCGCGCTGGCGTACCTGGTCGACGAATTGTCCCTGGTGAAGGCGGCCGCGGAACAGATCGTCGACTACCTGTTCCGCGCGCGTGCCGCGCTGGGGGCTCTGCCCACCCGCGAGACGCTGGTGATGGAGCGTTTCTTCGACGAGTCAGGCGGTACCCAGCTGATCATCCATACCCCCTTCGGCAGCCGTATCAACCGTGCCTGGGGGCTCGCGCTGCGGAAGCGCTTCTGCCGCAAGTTCAATTTCGAGTTGCAGGCCGCGGCCACCGAAGATGCGATCGTGCTCTCGCTTTCCACCAGCCACAGCTTTCCGCTGGACGAGGTGGCGAGATACCTGCATTCCAACTCCGCCGAGCACGTACTCATCCAGGCGTTGCTCGACGCGCCGCTGTTCGGCGTGCGCTGGCGCTGGAACGCCACCACGTCGCTTGCCTTGCCGCGCTTCAACGGCGGCAAGAAGGTGGCGCCGCAGTTGCAGCGCATGAAGAGCGAGGATCTCCTGGCCACGGTGTTCCCCGATCAGGTGGCCTGCGCGGAGAACCTCGTGGGTGAACGCGAGGTGCCGGACCACCCGCTGGTGAAGCAGACCCTCGACGACTGCCTGCACGAGGCCATGGACTGCGAAGGCCTGCTCGATGTGCTGCGCGGGCTCGAGTCGGGCACCATCGCGATGGTGGCGCGCGACCTCGCAACGCCGTCGCCACTTGCCTCGGAAATCCTCAACGCGGCGCCCTACGCCTTCCTCGACGACGCGCCCCTGGAAGAACGTCGCACCCAGGCCGTGCAGTCGCGTCGGTGGAACGAGGCGGAGAATCCGGACGACCTCGGCCGCCTCGATGCGGAAGCCATCGAGGCCGTGCGCGCCGAGGCTTGGCCCGAGGCGCGCAGTGCCGATGAAATGCACGAGGCGCTGGTCCAGTTGGGCGCCGTCACCCTCGACGAAGTGCAGGCCAATCCCGGTTGGGCGAAGCTGCTTGCCGCCCTGGCGAGCGACGCGCGTGCCACGCTGCTTGGCAACCGCGAAGCGCCGCTGTGGGTCGCCGCGGAACGGCTGCCTGCCTGGCGCGCCCTGCGGCCCGGCCTGCCGATGACGCCAGCCATTGCGGCGCCGGCGGAATTCGAAGCACAGGCCTGGACGGCGGAGTCGGCTCTACTCGACATCGTTCGAGGGCGGCTGGGTGGCCTGGGGCCGGTGCCTTCCGCCATGCTCGCCTCGTCGCTGGGCGTGACGCAGGCCGACATGGACCTGGCGCTGACCTCGCTCGAAAGCGAAGGCTATGTCATGCGCGGCGCGTTCTCCCCGGGGGCGACGGACACCGAATGGTGCGAACGACATCTGCTGGCCCGTATCCATAGGTACACCATCGGCAGGCTGCGGCGCGAGATCGAGCCCGTGGCACGTCGCGACTTCTATCGCTTCCTGCTCGACTGGCAGCACGTGACGCGTGCGACGCAGGTATCCGGCCCCGATGCGCTGGCGGGAGTGATCGGCCAGCTCGAAGGCTACGAGGCCGCGGCCGGCGCGTGGGAATCGGAACTGCTTCCGGCACGTGTGAACGACTACGGCATCGGCTGGCTGGACGACCTCTGCCGCGCCGGCCGCGTGGTATGGAGCCGTCTGCGCCTCGGCACCGGCAGTGGAGGCCCTGTGCGTTCCACGCCGATCGTGCTGCTGCCGCGGCGGCAGCTGCCCATCTGGTCCGCGGCCGCCCCCGTCGCGGGCGACGAAGTATCGCTGTCTTCGCGCGCACAGGCGGTAGCGGATGCATTGCGCGACGACGGCGCCTCGTTCTTCGACGAGCTCGCGTCCGCGACGCGCCTGCTGCGCACGGAACTGGAGGACGCCCTCGGGGAACTGGTCGCGGCGGGACGCGTCACGGCGGACAGCTTCGCGGGTCTGCGCGCCTTGCTGCTGCCTGCCTCCAAGCGGAACGGCAGCCGGCACCGCCGTACCCGGCGGCACATGCTCAGCGGTATCGAGGACGCCGGTCGATGGTCGCTCGCACGGCGGCCGAGCGAGCAGCGCAACGACGCCGACGGGCTGGAGCACATCGCACGCACGCTCCTGCGCCGCTACGGCGTCGTGAGCTGGCGCATCCTGGAACGGGAAGCCGCATGGCTGCCGCCGTGGCGGGACCTGCGCCGCGTGTACCACCGTCTCGAGGCACGCGGCGAGATCCGCGGCGGCCGCTTCGTCGACGGTCTCGTGGGCGAACAGTTCGCGTTGCCGGAGGCGCTGCCGGCCTTGCGGCAGATTCGCCACCGCGCGCATGACGGCGAGATCGTCTGCATCGCCGGCACCGATCCGCTCAACCTGGTCGGCACCGTCTTCGCCGGTACCAAGGTGCCGGCGACGCTAGGCAACCGCATCGCCATCCGCGATGGCGTGCCGCTGGCGGCAATGGTGGCGGGCAAGTTCGTAACGCTGATGCCGCTGGAAGGCGACGAGGAGCGGGAGGCGCGAAGCGCGCTGCAGCGCAAGGCGGACATGCGCTCCCACGCGGTGTAGGGGATGTTGTGGGAGCCGGCTGTGCCGGCGATCCCGCGCGGCAGCGGGCACGCTTGCCGCGAGCACCCATCGCCGCTGAAGCGGCTCCCACAGAAAGCGGCAGCGGACAAACCCGTCGCCGCCGCACCCTAAAAGCGCCTCAGCGCAGCTGCACGTCGCCAAGTACCCAGAGCTTCGGCCCTGGCTTGCCGGTGATCACGAAGCAGAGATCGTGCGTGCCCTCGCGCTTGGGCAGGATGCCATTGAGCGTGGCGCGGCCGTCCTTCGCCTTCGCGAGCGGGATCGTCGTGAGCTTCGGGCCGTCGCAGGTGTCCTGGTGCACTTCCAGCTCGCCGGCCGCGGTGCGCGCCTTGCGCGACACGATGCCCTTCACGTCCTTCCACAACGCGTAGTTGTACGGCAGCCGGTCGACGGTCACGGCGATGCCGTAGCGGCCATCGAGCTTCACTCCCTTCCACATCCAGCAGGTGTCCATGATGTCCACCTTGTACACCGGGCGCTGGCCGTCCACTGCGTTGGGCGATTCCAGTCTGAGCACGAGCTTGTCGCCGCACATGTCCAGTTCGTCACTGGTACGGCGCAACAGCGATGTCGCATCGATGGTGCGGTCGCGCGGGCCCGCAAGACCGAACTGACCGTCGAACGCGTTGGCGCGCACCGTGGTGGGCAGCGGCACGTCGAAGGGCCCCGTGTAGGCCGTGGATTGCGGCGTCGGCGCGGAACCGTCGGTGGTGTAACGCAGGGTGCCGTAGCCGGTCTGGTTGGACAGCGTGACCTTTGCGTTGCCGTCCGTGCTGGGTTCGTCCGCGATGGCGACGGCGAACGCGCCGTCGGAAGGCACGATGCCCGCCGCACGATAGCGCGCCATCTGTACGGGCAAGCGGGCGATGAAGCCGTTCCAGTCGGCCCTGGACGACCAGGTGCGTTCTGCCAACGCGGCCACCCGCGGGAAGGTGGCGTGCTGGATGCGATACCAGTTCGGCAGGTATTCGGTGAACAGCGTGACCTCGGCGCCCAGCACATGCTTCGCCTTGTCGGCGGCGATGGCCGGCGGCACCGGGTCGAAGTCGTAGATCGTCTTCAATGTCTGCCCCGAAGGGCGGCCAGGCGGCTCGTCGGGCAACGTGGATTGCAGACGGTCCAGATAAAGCGTGGGCGAGGGCGCAAGCACGACGTCATGGCCCGCATTCGCGGCCTTGATGGCGCCTTCGGTACCGCGCCACGACATGACGGTGGCGCTGGGTGGCACCTTGCCATCCAGGATCTCGTCCCAGCCGATCAGGCGGCGCCCGTGCTTGTCGAGGTAGTCGCCGATGCGGGCGATAAACCAGCCCTGCATCTTTTCTTCATCGTCGATGCCGAGCGACTTCATCTTCGCCTGCACCGTCTTCGAGCGCTCCCATTCATCCTTCGCAGCCTCGTCGCCGCCCACGTGGATATACGTGGAGGGAAAGATGGCCATCACTTCGTCGAGCACGTCCTGCAGGAAGGTGAAAGTGCCATCGTCGACGTTGTAGAGCGCGGTATTCACGCCCCAATCGGAAGAAACCGCGAGCTTTTTGCCGCCCGCACCGAATTTCGGATACGACGCCACCGCGGCCTGCGCATGCCCCGGCATCTCGATTTCCGGTACCACCGTGATGTGACGCTCGGCCGCGTAAGCCACGATCTGCTTGGCTTGCTCCTGGGTATAGAAACCGCAATACGGTTCGTCGGCGCCACCGGTGAGCGCCACGTCCGGGCCGACCGCCTTGCGGCACGCGCCAACGTCGGTGAGCTTCGGGTACTTCTCGATCTGCAGGCGCCAACCCTGGTCGTCGGTGAGGTGCCAGTGGAACGTGTTGAGCTTGTGCATGGCCATCTGATCGAGCAGATGCTCGATCTCGCTGACGGACTGGAAATGCCGGCTCGAGTCGAGCATGAGGCCACGCCATTCGAAGCGCGGCGCATCGACGATGTGCACACCCGGCACGCCATTGCGCGTGTTGGGATCGGTCAGCAGCTGCCAGTAGGTTACCGCGCCGTAGAACAGGCCGGTTTCATCGTTCGCGGCGATCCGCACGCCGGTGTTGCCGACATCCAGGGTATACGCTTCACGACCCTTGACCGCGGCCTCCGTCGCCAGCGCGATGCTGCCGCTTCCCGGACCGCCTTCGACGATATCGAGGGTGAGACCCCGCACCTGGCGAATCCATCCTTGCAACTGCCCTGCCACGCGCCGGGCCTGGGCATCGCCCGGTACCACGACGATCTTCGTGGCCGCCGCGATCTGGAAATGGCCCGGCGTGCGCTGCACCTGCGCGGGCATGGGGATGAGGGAAAGTGGCGCGTTGTCGACAGTGCCCGTGGTTTGCTTCGGCGAAGTGGCGCAGGCGCCGAGGCTGGCGGCCACGGCGAGAAGGAGGAATCGACGCATCCAGGGTTCCTGTCGTATCGGTGATCGTTCGATTGTGCCGCTTTCCCCGCGGGAAAAAAAACGGGCCCGGTCGAGGAATTGACGGGCCCGAGGGGAATGGAGCTTCGAGGGTTCGCGTTTGCGGCCTTCCGTGGCCGCGCATCCGTGACGCTTTATCAGAGGTCGAAGTGCACCGATGCCATGTAGCGACGGCCGGTGGTGTACTTGGCGACCGGCATGGCGGTCGTGCCGAGGTACTGCTTGTACTTCTCGTTGGTGAGGTTCATGCCCGCGAGGGTGAACGACACCTGCTGGTTGAGTTTCCAGCCGAGCGTGGCACCAAGGTCGGCGTAGTCGGCGGTGGTGGCCGGAGGCGCACCGGCGATGTAGCCGCCGGCGAGGTACTTGCCGCGCCAGTTGTACGTGATGCGGGCGCTGAACGGACCCATTTCGTAGTACGGGCTGACCGAGTACGAGTTCTTGGAGTTGTACGGCAGCGAACCGCCGGAATCGAGCGTGCCCTTGGCATAGGTGTAGTTTGCCGTCACGCCGAAGCCAGTGTCCCAGAACGCCTGCTGGTAGCTCAGGCTTCCGCCGCGCACCTTGCCCGAACCGGTATCGCGCGGACGGCTGATGCTGTACGTGCAGAAGCCGTCCGGCGTGCAGAGGCCCTGCGCGACCTGGCGCGCGAACGTGGTCGGATCGTTGAACAGGCCTGAGTTGAACTGCGTCTCCGGCGCCGAATCGACGAAGGTGTAGTTCTGGATTTTCTTGTAGAAGCCCGTGAGGGCGAGATACGACTGCGGCGCGAAGTACCACTCGGCAGACAGCGAGTAGTTCTTCGATTCATACGGCTTCAGGTTCGGATTGCCACCGGAGCCGGTCAGCACCGAGTCGTTGAGGAACAGGTTGTTCACCTGCATGTTGTACGGCGGACGCGCGATCACTTTGGCCGCGGCCAGGCGCAGCACCACGTCTTCGGCCAGGTCGTAGGCCACGTTCAGGCTGGGCAGCCAGTTTTTCGTGGTCTTCGACGAGGTCTGCCAGGAACCGGCCGGGGCCGGAAGCACCGGCGCGCCGCTGTAGTTGAAGCCGGTACCGTCGGTCTTGGTATCGACGTAGCGAACGCCCACGTTGCCGTGGAAGTCGCCGCCGGCGAAGTTCGCCTGCAGGTACGCGGCATTGGTCTTCTCGACCAGCTTGTAGGTGCCGTTGAGGTACGTGCCCGGATCTTCGTTACCGCCGTTGGTGTTGCGAACCCATGCGTACTGCGCATTGCGATCCGGCATAACGTGGCTCGACGAACCGTCGAGCGCGCCGTCGAAGGCGTCGAGCGTGTCGGTGAAGCCGCCGAAGCCGAGGTCGGCGAGGTTCGTCGGTGCATTGCCGCCATAGACATGCGCCTGCATGCCTTCTTCGTGACGGTTCCAGCGATAACCAAAGGCCAGTTCGTTGAAGAACGAGTCGAAGTACTTCGAGAAGTCGAGCTGCGCATAGGTGTCGCGTGCGCGTGCCGAATAGTCGCCGTAGTTGCCCGGCCAGCCGCCGAGGCCGTCCACGTCGCCCATATGCCAGTTGGCCGGATCGCGCGCAGCCGCCGGGTTATCGAAGGCAAAGCCCTTGTTGATGTCCCAGGTGTAGCCGCCGGCATACACCGGCTCCATCACCGCCTGCGAGATGTTGTTGTTCACCGCCTTGCTGTAACCGGCGGCGCCGCCGAGCTTCCAACCGTCACCGCGGAAGGTGGTCTTGAAGTCGTGGGCAACGGTGCGAACCACGGACTTGCGGATGTTGCTGTCGAACGTGCCCTGCGCGATGGCCGGGCAGCCCACCGTGTCGTTGCCGCAGACGTGTCCGCCCGTGACCACGCCGTTCGGACCCTGGTTGAAGCTGGTGACGTTGCCGGGCGTGGCGCCGGTGAAGGGGTACAGCGACTGGTTCCAGTTGTCGAAGTTCTCGCGGACGAACAGGTTGTTGATGTCGATGTCCCAGTTGCTCGTCGGGTGGATCTGGAAGCCGAGCGTCGCCGTGTCGCGCTTGCGCTTCTGCTGGAACCATGCCGAGTTCACTTCATCGGGCACCTTCGCGTTCGGGTCGAGCGAGCCGTCGGCGATGCCCGCGGCCACGGCGGGGCTCGAAGCCCACTTCGACACCGGGCTGTAGCTGAAGATTTCGAAGCCCTGGCGGTCGATCTTTTCCTCGTAGTGCTGGATCGATCCGATCACACCGAAGGTGTTGCTGTCGTTCTTCCAGCTATATAGCGCCGAGCCGTTCGGACGAGTGCCCGGCGTGGCCTGGTCGTTGTAGTTGAGACCGAACGAGCCGCGGATCGTATTCGCGGGCAGGTCGAGCGGCTGCAGCGTGTGCAGCAGCACCGTGCCGCCAAGGCTGCCTTCCGGCAGGCGCGCTTCGGGCGACTTGTACACCTCCAGGCGGCCGACGATCTCCGGCGCCAGCATGGTGAAATCGAAACCGCGGTTCGGCTGCGCACCGTACTGCCACGGCGTCTGCGAGATCGGCTGGCCGTTGAGGAAGGTGAGGTTGAGGCTGGGATCGGTACCGTCGATCGACACGCGATCGCCCTGGCCGAACTGACGGTCGATGGTGACGCCTGGGATCTGCGTCATCGCTTCGGCGACGTTGGTGTTCGGGAACTTGCCGATGTCTTCGGCGGTAACGGCTTCGACCACCGCGTCCGCGTTGCGCTTGGTGTCCAGCGATTTCTCGAGGCTGGCCCGGATGCCGGTGACGGTAATGCCCTCGAGTTGGGCCGCCTTGGCGGCGTCTTCCTTCTCCTGGGCGGTCTGCGGCCTGGCCGGTGCGGTCGTGTCCTGCGCGGCCACGGTCCCGGTGAAACAGCAGAGTCCGGCGATGATGCTCGCCGTCAGCAGGTTTCTACGATGCGACATGGTGTCCTCCCCTCAGAGGATGTGTATCGACGATGGGCCTCGCGGCCCGCTTTTTTGAACTAAGCCTGCGTTCCTTTCCCGCTCTTCAATGAGCGGTCGAACCGTGCAGGTAGAGACCGGCGGCACCGATCACACCCAACTGTCCGTGGTCCATCAGACGTACCGGCACTTGCTGGAGAAAGGCGCGCATGACGCCCTTGTTGAAAAACCTGTCGGAGAAGCTGCTGGCAAGCAGGCGTTCGCGAATCTGGGGAAGGATGCCCCCCGCCAGGAACACGCCGCCGCGCGCGCCGTAGAGCATGGCCAGGTCGCCCACGAAGCTGCCGAGCAGTCCGCAGAACACGTCCAGCGCCTCCGACGCCGCGGCATCGCTACCGGCAAGGGCGGCGCCTGTGACGGCGGCGGGTTCGGACAGCGTGGCGGCGGTGCCGCGCAGCGTGGAGATGGCCCGATAGAGGTTGACGAGGCCCGGCCCCGAAAGCGCCGTCTCGTAGGAAACATAATCGCGTTCGCGCGCCAGCTCGCCGAGGATCGCCACTTCGCGCGCGTTGCCCGGCGCGAGCGATATCTGCCCCGCCTCCGTCGGCAACACGGTGGCGTGCGGGCGGCCGGGCAGCAACACGGCCGAGCCCAGACCGGTGCCGGGGCCCATCACGAGGATCGGACCTTCGGCAGGCGGCGCATCCGTTTCGATGATCGGGGCCGTTTCATGGCGCTGGAGGAACTGGCAGGCGTAGGCCACGGCTTCGAAGTCGTTGACCACGGCGAGCCCGGACAGGCCCAGCGTGCGGCGGATGTCGCCGATGGATACCGGCCAGGGAAGGTTCTCGTTGACGATGGCGTCGCCGACCACGTAGCCCGCGCTGGCGACGGCGCAGTGCTCGATGATCACCTGGCCGTCCAGATGGCCAACGAAGTCTTGCAGCACCGCGGTGAGGCTCGGCCACTCGGCACAGGCATAGCGCTCGTAGCGGAGCACGTCGATGGCCGAGGAGCCGTCGGCGCGGCGAACAAGACCGATGCGGGCGTGCGTGCCGCCTACGTCGGCGGCGAGGAACGCCCCCGTCCGCGACGCATGCACGACTTCCCGCTGTTTGGCCGATTCCCCCACGCCCCACCCCTTGGAAACTTCGTGACAACCCCGTGATGGGGCGAGTCTTGGCCGCCAATGACAACGTTGTCAACAGGACAAATGGCTAGGACAGAACGCGATCCATAACGCGCCGCAGCAAGAAACGTTTTCGTCGGGACGGACGCATTGCGTTGCCAACCCTCTGTTGCAAAGAGAATTCGCCCTGGAAGGGGCCATGCCGACCCATTGACGCGGCGCGGCATCGAAAGTGCCCTCCGTGCCACAGGTCACGGCCCCTCGGCTCCACGCGATTGACAACGTTGGGCAGGGAAGCCGATAAAGGGCCGGATCGGGGCGCGTCGGGCCCCTGCGAGAGGGGAGCATCCATGTCGTCCACCACGGCCGCGGTTAACGAGACGCGCCATTCCAGTCTGGTCCCGATGATCGTCATCGGCGTCCTGTTCTTCATCTTCGGCTTCGTCACGTGGCTCAACGGGCCGTTGATCACCTTCGTCAAGCTGGCCTTCAACCTCGACGACGTGAACGCCTTCCTCGTGCCCATGGCGTTCTACCTGTCTTATTTCTTCCTCGCCCTGCCCTCCTCCTTCATCCTGAAGAAAACCGGCATGAAGAAGGGCATGGGGCTCGGCCTGTTCGTCATGGCGATCGGCGCGGTGATGTTCGGCCAGTTCGTCACGATGCGCGTGTATCCCGGCGCATTGACCGGGCTGTTCGTCATCGGGGCCGGCCTCTCGCTGTTGCAGACCGCGTCCAATCCGTACATATCCATCCTCGGCCCCATCGAGAGCGGCGCGCAACGCATCGCCTTCATGGGCATCTGCAACAAGGTGGCCGGTGCCCTCGCGCCGTTCGTTTTCGGCGCGGTGGTGATGAGCAACATCGGCACCTTCGACAAGCAGATCGCAGCGGCCGCCTCGCCGGCCGAAAAGGACGCGCTGCTGGCGGCTTTCGCGGCCAAGGTGCACATGCCGTACATGGTGATGGCCGCCCTGTTGGTCGTGCTGGCCATATGGGTCGTGCGTTCGTCCCTGCCCGAGATCAAGCCGTCCAGTGACAACTCCGAGCGCGCCATCGGCCACGACAAGGGCAGCCTCCTGAGCTTCCCGCACCTGTGGCTCGGCGTGCTCTGCCTGTTCGTTTACGTGGGCGTGGAGGTCATGGCCGGCGACGCCATCGGCACGTACGGCCAGGGCTTCGGCATGTCGCCGGCCGAGACGAGCCACTTCACCTCGTTCACGCTGATCGCCATGCTGGTGGGCTACGTGGCCGGCCTGCTGCTCATCCCGCGCTTCGTTTCGCAGCAGCGCTATCTAGCGTTCTCGGCGATCCTGGGTGTCGTGTTCTCGATCGGCACCTACGTCACCAGCGGCTACGTGTCGGTGGCCTTCGTGGCCGCGCTGGGCTTCGCCAACGCCATGATGTGGCCGGCGATCTTCCCGCTCGCCATCAAGGGCCTGGGGCGGCTGACCGAGTTCGGGTCGGCCTTCCTGATCATGGGTATCGCGGGTGGTGCCGTCATTCCGGTGCTGTTCGCGCACCTGAAGCAGCACTTCGATTTCCAGGGCGTGTTCCTCTGCCTCATGGTGCCCTGCTACCTGTACATCCTGTACTACGGCGCGGCCGGGCATCGGGTGGGACAGCACGTCCGCGACTGAGGTCCGACGACGCCCACGAAGGAACGACCTCGGCATTGCCCTTGTGTAAACTTGCCGAGGCCGTCCCTTCGGACGGCCGCCTTGCTATCGAGGGTCGTAGATTGCGTAGCCCCACCATCAAGGACGTGGCCGAACGGGCCGGCGTCTCGCTGAAGACCGTCTCCCGCGTCATCAACCACGAACCCTCGGTCCACGCGCGTACCCGCGAGAAGGTGCAGCGCGCCATCGAGGCCCTCGACTACCAGCCCGACCAGGCGGCGCGCAGCCTGCGCAGCGCGCGCACGTACGCCCTCGGTCTCGTCTACGACAATCCCAACGCCCACTACGTCATCGCCATGCAGAATGGCGTGCTCTCGGTCTGTCGCCAGCGAGGGTTCGGCTTGCAGATCCACCCCTGCGACTCGTCCGCGCCGAAGCTCGCCGAGCAGTTGGGCGACCTTGTGCGTCGCAACCGCCTCGCCGGGCTTGTTCTCTGCCCGCCCATGTCCGAGCAGCCGCGCCTGCTGGCATCGCTCACGGAACAGAACGTGCCGTTCGTGCGGATCATCTCGGCGCGACAGGACCCGAAAGACGGCTGGCCCTGCGTCTTCGTGGACGACCGCGACGCGGCCTATGCGATCACCGAACACCTCATCCAGCTCGGCCACCACCGCATCGGTTTCCTGTGGGGCGGCAAGGAACACCGTTCCAGCCCCGAGCGCTACCAGGGCTACGAAGACGCCTTGCGCGAGTACGGCATCGAGGTGGACAAACGGCTCGTGGTCGAAGGCGACTACTCCTTCGACGACGGCTTTCGCGGCGCCCGCAAGCTGCTCGCGCTGAAGGACCCGCCCACCGCGATCTTCGGCTCGAACGACGAGATCGCCGCGGGCGTGCTCGCGGCGGCGCGCTCGGGCGGTGTCGACGTACCCTGGGAACTCTCGATCGCAGGCTTCGAGGACAGCCCGTTCTCCAAGCAGTCGTGGCCGGCACTCACCACGGCCCGGCAAAACACGGAGGAGATCGGCCGCCACGCGGCGCAGCGCCTCATCGCGGAAATCGAGCGCGACGAAAACGATCCGATGATCGAGAACGAGGGCTTCAGCCCCGATCTCGTGGTACGTGGGTCCACCGCGCCGCGCCGCCTTTGACACCTCGACGCCTGTAGGAGCCGCTATAGCGGCGAGGAAATCCGCCGCACGGCTATACCCGCTTCGTGGGCTTCTCGCCGCTATAGCGGCTCCTACAAATTCGTCATGACCATGATGGCGCCTATCGCCAGCACGATGCCCAGCCAGTTGACTGGCGCCAGGCGCTCCTTGAAGCCGAACGCGCCGACCAGGGTGCCGATGACCACCACACCCACGTTCATCGACGCGAAGACCAGCGCCGGGTTATTCGGCAAGGCCTGGTGGCCGCGCACGTAGAAGAGGATGTTGGCGAAGTTGGCGGCGCCGAGCAGCACGCCAAAGCCAAGGCTGCGTGCGGTGACCGGTGCCGCGCGCGTCGCGGCGCGCACCAGCACCGCGATCCAGCACAGGACCATGGCGATCAGGAAGGAGGCGAGCAGGGCGCTGGCGAAAGGCGCGCCTGCCTGGGCCACGAGCTTGAAGCAGATGTCGATCGCTCCGAACCCGGCAAGCACCGCCAGCGGCGCCGCCCATCCGCCGCGTTCCGTCGCGCCGCGCTCCGGCCGCCAGAGCACGCACAGCACGGCGGCGAGCGCCAGCGCGATGCCCAGCGCCTTCGCCTGCGTGAGCGTGTCGCCCAGGAACGCGAAGGCCGCGAAGAGAGAAACGAAGAGTGACAGGCGCTGTGCGACGTCGGTACGCACGATGCCGACGCTGCGCACCGAACGGGCCAGTACGAGGAAGATCGCAGGCAGCAACACGCCGAGCAGGACCAGCGGCGTCCAGGTGGCCTTCGCCTCGATCGCCGCTTCAGGCGTTGCGCCCAACAGGAGTACGGCGAGCAGCGCCGCGACGATGTAATTCGTCGCCACGGCCTGCACGATGTCGATGCCGCGGCTGCGCGCGACCTTCAGCAGCACCGAGACGGCCACGCTGAAGGCGACGGCGAGGAGGATGTAGATCATGGGCGCAGATTTGCGGAGACGGGGCGCGAAGGATCGCACAGACTTTGTGGGAGCCGGCTATGCCGGCGATCCCGCGGCAGCGGGCACGCTTGCCGCGAGCACCCAATCGCCGCTGAAGCGGCTCCCACACAAAGCCAGGCCGACCCTAAAGCGCTGTCGCTTTCACAGTGGCCCTAGCGGGCCAGTTGCGACGCCTCGCGGGCCAACGCTTCGATGCCCGCCCAATCGGACGACGCCAGCTTGTCGGGAGGCGTGAGCCACGAGCCGCCCACGCAGACGACGTTCGGCAACGCGAGGAACTCGGCCGCGTTGGCGAGGCTGATGCCGCCGGTGGGACAGAAGCGGATCTGCGGCAGCGGGCTGGCCCATGCGCCCAGCAGCTTGGTGCCGCCGGCCGGGACAGCCGGGAAGAACTTCTGGAAGCGGTAACCGCGCTCCAGCAAGGCCATCGCTTCGCTGGACGTGGCGGCACCGGGCAGCAACGGAAGCTCGTGGTCGTCGGCGGCGTCGAGCAGCCGCGGTGAGCTACCCGGCGACACGGCGAACTTGGCACCGGCCTTGTAGGCGTTTTCGAGGTCGTTCGCCGTGAGCACCGTGCCCACGCCGACGAACGCGCCTTCCACTTCCGCCGCGATGGCACGCACCGCGTCGAGCGCGGCGGGCGTCCGCAGGGTCACTTCGATGGCCGGCACACCGCCGGCGACGAGGGCGCGCGCCATGCCCACCGCCTTCGAGGCGTCCTCGATGATCACCACCGGCACGACCGGCGCGAGGCGCAAGGTCGATTCGACACGCTGTTGCTTGGCTTCGTTGCTCATCTCTACTCCGGTGGATCAGAACACGCCCGCGCCGAGGTCGGCCGTGACGGCGGACTGGCGGAACATGGCGAAGAGTTCGCGGCCCATGCCGCTGTGGTGCACGGCAAGGTCGGCGGCCTCGGGGGTGCGGGCGTGCCATTCGTCTGCGGGGACCAGCACCTCCATCGTGCCGGCGACGGCGTCGACGCGAACGAGGTCGCCCGTGCGCACGCGGGCGATGGGGCCACCCGCTTCCGCTTCCGGCGTGACATGGATAGCGGCGGGCACACGCCCGGACGCGCCGGACATGCGTCCGTCCGTCACCAGCGCCACGCGGTGGCCACGGTCCTGCAGCAGGCTGAGCGTGGGCGTGAGCTTGTGCAGTTCCGGCATGCCGCGGGCACGCGGACCCTGGAAACGCACCACCGCAACGAAATCGCAGTTCAGTTCCCCGCGATCGAAGGCAGCCTTCACGTCATCCTGCTCGTCGAACACGATCGCCGGGGCTTCGACCACCATGCGGTCTTCCGGCACCGACGACACCTTGATGACGCCACGGCCGAGGTTGCCCTTGAGCATGCGCAGGCCGCCGTCCTGACGGAACGGTTCCTGGATCGAGCGCAGCACGCCCCGATTGCCGCTTTCCTTCGACACCGGCTTCCACACCAGTGTGCCGTCCTCCAGCACGGGTACCTGCCGGTAATGGTGCAGACCCGGGCCCATGATGGTGTTCACATCGTCGTGCAGCAGGCCGGCATCGAGCAGCTGGTCGATCAGGAAGCCCATGCCGCCGGCTTCGTGGAAGTGGTTCACGTCTGCGTAGCCGTTCGGGTAGACGCGCGCCAGCAGCGGCACGACGGCGGAAAGCGCGTCGAAATCGTCCCAGCGCAATTCCACGCCGGCCGCGCGCGCGATGGCGACGAGGTGCAGCAGATGGTTCGTGGAGCCGCCGGTGGCATGGAGGCCAACCACACCGTTGACGATGGCACGCTCGTCGACGATGCGCCCCAGCGGCAGATAGTGGTCGCCCAGGGTGTCGATGGCGAGCACGCGTTCCACGACGGCGCGGGTGAGTGCGTCGCGCAGCGGTGTGTCCGGCGCCTCGAAGCTCGCGCCGGGCAGGTGCAGGCCCATGATCTCCATGAGCATCTGGTTGGAATTGGCCGTGCCGTAGAACGTGCACGTGCCCGCGCCGTGGTAGGAACGGGCTTCCGCCTCCAGCAGTTCGGCACGCGAGGCCTTGCCGGCCGCATAGGCCTGCCGCACCTTCGACTTTTCCTCGTTCGGGATGCCCGAGGGCATCGGGCCCGAGGGAACGAAGGCACCGGCAAGGTGACCGAAGCTGAGTGCGCCGATCAGCATGCCCGGCACGATCTTGTCGCAGATGCCCAGGTAAAGCGCGCCTTCGTACATGTCGTGCGACAGCGACACCGCGGTGGCCATGGCGATCAGGTCGCGCGAGAACAGCGACAGTTCCATGCCCGGGCGGCCCTGGGTCACGCCGTCGCACATCGCCGGGACGCCGCCCGCCACCTGCGCGGTGGCACCCAGCGTGCGCGCGGTCTGGCGGATCAGTTCCGGGTAGCGCTCATACGGCTGGTGCGCCGAGAGCATGTCGTTGTACGACGTGACGATCGCGATGTTGGCCGCATGGCCGTTACGCAAGGCGTCCTTGTCGTTTTCCGCGCATGCGGCAAAGCCATGGGCCAGGTTGCCGCAGGACAGGTGGTGACGCTTTGCACCGTTGCCACGGGCGGCGTCGATCTTGGCGAGATACGCGGCACGCGATGCCCGGCTGCGTTCGACGATGCGCTGGGTGACTTCGGCGAGGATGGGATGGATGGCCATGCTCAAGGCGCCCAGTACACGTCCAGCGGCACGCGGTCCTGCTTCAGCACGGCCGCGATCGGGAAGTCGCCACCGTTTTCCGCCTGTTCGAGCACGCGCTTCTTGTCGTCGCCCTCGATGTGCAGATAGAGCGCGCGCGTGTCGAGCAGGCGCGGCAGGGTAAGCGTGATGCGCGGCTCGCCTGCGCCTTCGGCGCGCATCGAGATCACCGTGCGGGTGCCGTTCGGATCGAGCGCGGCCACCAGGTTGTCGCCGCCCGGGAAGAACGATGCGGTATGGCCGTCGCCACCCATGCCCAGCAGTACCACGTCGAACGGCCGGCCGAGCGCGTCGATGCGCGCACCTACATCATCCAGCGCTTCGTCCACGTTGTCCTTGTGGGCCTGGTCGAAGAGCGGCACGAAGCTGGCGGTGTGCGACTGATGGTGGAAGAGGTGTTCAGCCACCATGCGTGCATTGGAGCGATCGCTGTCGGTGTCCACCCAGCGTTCGTCCACGAGGGTGACGGTGACTTTCGACCAGTCGATTTCCTGTTCGGCCAGCACGGCGAACATGGTCTTCGGCGTGCCGCCGCCGGACACGGCCATGGTGGCCTTGCCGCGTGCCTTGATCGCGGCGTCCAGCTTGGAGGCGACGTCCCGGGCCAGCTTGTCGGCAAGGGTCAGGCGGTCGGCGAATTCGTGTCGTTGGATCTTGGCGTTCATGCGGCGTCCTCGGCCCAGGTTCGGCCATCGCGTTCGATGAGCGCCACGGCGGCGCTCGGACCCCAGGTGCCCGCGGTGTACGGCTTCGGCGTGTCGCCGCTGGCTTCCCACGCGTCGAGGATGGGGCCGGCCCACTTCCACGCGGCCTCGACTTCGTCGCGGCGCATGAAGAGGGTCGGATTGCCACGCACGACGTCGAGAATGAGCCGCTCGTAGGCGTCGGGCTGCTGCACGCCGAACGCCGCCGCGAAGCTCATGTCGAGCGGCACGTGGCGCAGGCGCAGGCCGCCCGGACCCGGATGCTTGATGGTCAGCCACAGCTTCACGCCTTCGTCAGGCTGCAGGCGCAGTGTGAGACGGTTGGGCAGCAGCGGACCGCTGGCGGGATCGAAGATGGAATGCGGCAGCGCGCGGAACGTCACCACGATTTCCGAGACGCGGCTGGGCAGGCGCTTGCCGGTGCGCAGGTAGAACGGCACGCCGGCCCAGCGCCAGTTACCGATCTCCGCCTTGAGGGCGACGAAGGTTTCGGTCCGGGACTGGTCGCTGCCCAGTTCGTCGAGGTATCCCGGCACGCCCTGGCCTTCGGCCGCGCCGGCGCGGTATTGGCCGCGCACCGTGAGCTGCGCGGCATTCGCGGCGTCGATGGGGCGCAACGCACGCAGCACCTTCAGTTTCTCGTCGCGCACGGCGTCGGGTGCGAGGGACGACGGCGGCTCCATGGCGAGCATGCACAGCAGCTGCAGGATGTGGTTCTGCACCATGTCGCGCAGCGCGCCGGCGCGATCGTAGTAACCCGCACGGTGGCCGACGCCGACCGTTTCCGCCACGGTGATCTGCACGTGGTCGATGTGCTGGGCGTTCCACAACGGCTCGAACAAGGCATTGCCGAAGCGGAGCGCCAGCAGGTTCTGCACCGTTTCCTTGCCGAGGTAATGGTCGATGCGATAGGTCTGCGATTCCCCGAACACCCGGGCCACCGCGTCGTTGATGGCGTTGGCGCTCTCCAGGTCGCGACCGATGGGCTTCTCGAGCACCACGCGCGAGCGCTCGCCGTTGAGGCCCAGGCCACCGAGCCGCTGGCAGATGTCGGTGAAGATATCCGGCGAAGTGGAGAGGTAGAACACGCGGATGTGGCTGGGTTCGGCCGCCATGAGCGCCGCGAACTCCTCCCAGCCGTCCGACTTGCGGGCGTCGAGCGAGCGATAGCCGACCATGCGGATGAAGGCGTCCAGCTGGGCCGGCACGATGTGCGACACGGCTTTCTCGACGGCCGACCGCACCTGCTGGCGGTACGCCTCGTCGTCCAGGCCTTCGCGCGCCACGCCGATGATGCGGCTGGTGGCCTGGATCTGGCCGTCGGCGAAGCGGTGGTACATGGCAGGCAGGAGCTTGCGGACGGCGAGATCGCCGGTGCCGCCGAAGATGACCAGATCGAAGGGTTCGATCGGCAGGAGGGGAGCGCTCACGACAGTGGCCTCTTGAGGGATCGGTGGAAGATGCCTCCGGATCGTACCAGTGACATACCAGGGGCTACCAGCCCCGTACCACTCCATGCCTCGGAAACGCCCGGATAATGGAAGCGTTACGCCATGGAAACGTTTCCAATGTAATTTAAATCGTGCAAACGTCCGTTTGAACGGCCCGGTGGTATGGCAGACCTTGTATCGGCTTGCCTCAGTGGTCGTGGATTGGTATGTTCGCGAAATGGAATCCGCCCTCGTCGCCGAATACCAGCGCCTCCAGCACGACCCGGCCGCCCGGCAGCCGCTGGCGTACATGCGGCTGCGCCGTGCCATCCGGAACGTCATCGAGAACGGCGAGGTGCAGGTGGGCCATGCCCTGCCGAGCGAACGCGACCTGGCCAGGGCCCTCACCCTGTCCCGGGTCACCGTGCGCAAGGCCATCGGCGGCCTGGTGGAAGACGGGCTCCTTACCCAGCGGCACGGCGCCGGCACCTTCGTGTCCGAGCGCATCGTGAAGCCGCTCTCCCGGATGACGAGCTTCACGGAAGACCTGCGCGCCCGCGGCCTCAACCCGCGGTCGGAGTTCTTCGAGCGCGGCATCGGCGAGGTCACTCCCGAGGAAGCCATGGCGATGAACCTGTCGCCGGGCACCCAGGTGGTCCGCCTGCACCGGCTGCGCTATGCCGGCGACGAACCGCTGGCCATCGAGCGCAGCGCGGTGCCTCTGGATCTCCTGCCCGACCCGAACCTCGTGGTGGATTCGCTCTACGAGGCCCTCGACAAGCTCGGCAACCGCCCCCTGCGCGCCTTGCAGCGTCTGCGCGCGGTGGTGCTGGGCCCCGCGCAGACGCGACTGCTTCGCCTCGGCGCCGGCAGCGCCGGGCTCAACATCGAGCGGCGCAGCTTCCTCGACGATGGCCGCATCGTCGAATTCACCTGCTCCTGGTATCGCGGCGACATCTACGATTTCGTCGCGGAACTGCAGAGCGACTGACGGTTCCGACTTTCGACATGACGAAACTTCCGCAAGACACCCTGATGTTCCGCGAAGCGCACGAGACCGCCGGGGTCGTGGAGCGGCAGCTTTCCGAAAACGAAGAGGTGGTCGGCGCCCTCGCCGAGCGCCTGCGCGCACACCCCCCGCGCATGGTGATCACCTGCGCCCGCGGCAGTTCCGACCATGCCGCCATGTACGCGAAATACGTATTCGAAACACAGCTGGGCGTGGTGACCGCATCGGCCTCGCCGTCGGTCACCTCCATCTACCATGCGAAACAGGGCATGGACGGCGCGCTCTATATCGCGGTGTCACAGTCGGGCAAGAGTCCCGACCTCGTCCGCAACGCCGAAGCGGCAAAGCAGGCAGGTGCCTACGTGGTGGCGCTTGTGAACGTAGTGGACTCACCGCTGGCCGCCTGCGCGGACGTCGTGGTACCGCTGCACGCGGGCCCCGAAAAGAGCGTAGCCGCCACCAAGAGTTATCTGGGCGCGCTGGCCGCCATCCTCCATATCGCCGCGCGCTGGAGCGGCAATGCGGCCATCGGTGAAGCGCTTGCCGCGCTGCCCGCACAGTTGCGCGAAGGCTGGGACGCCGACTGGTCCGAACTCGTCGACGGTCTTGCCGATGCCCACAACCTCTTCGTCGTCGGCCGCGGCTTCGGCTTCGCGGGGGCGCTGGAGGCCGCGCTGAAATTCAAGGAAACCTCCGGGCTGCACGCCGAGGCCTTCAGTTCGGCGGAAGTGAAGCATGGCCCGATGGCACTCGTCGGCCCGGATTTCCCCGTGCTCTTCTTCGCGCAGGATGACGACACGCTATCCGGCGTGCTCCAGGTCGCCGACGAATTCCGCAAGCGCGACGCCAAGGTATGGGTCGCAGCACCGGGCGCGACGGGCCCGGGCATGTTGCCGCTCGTCGCCTCCGCACCGATCAGCGCGCCGCTTCTCACCGTGCAGAGCTTCTATCGCGCGGCGGCGGCGCTGGCGTTGAAGCGCGGTTTCGATCCCGACGTTCCGCCTCATCTGAACAAGGTGACGGAGACGGTGTAGGAGCGCGTCCCGCGCGCGACGCCGTTAGCGAAAGACCCGGAGCTGGCGCGCCAGGTTTCGAATTGAGGCCAAAGGCTTCGCGCGCAAGGCGCGCTCCTGTGGCAGAACGGAATAAACAGAGGAATACCCCACCATGACCATCGCCCTCGTCAACGGCCGCGTACTCACCGACAACGGATTCCAGGGCGGCTTTGCCGTGCTTGTCGACGACGGCACGATCTCCGGTCTCGCCTTGCCCTCCGATCCGCGCGTTCGCGCCGCGCAACGCCACGACCTCGGCGGTCGTACGCTCCTTCCCGGCTTCATCGACTGCCAGGTCAACGGTGGCGGCGGCGTGCTGTTCAACGACGCGCCGACCGTCGACACGATCCGCCGCATCGGCGAGGCCCATGCCAGGTTCGGCACCACAGGCTTCCTTCCCACGTTGATCAGCGACGATGCCGACGTCATGGCGAAAGCCATCGATGCGGTGAATGCCGCGGTCGGACAGGGCGTCCCTGGCGTGCTCGGTATCCATCTCGAAGGCCCGTTCATCGCGCCGGAGCGCAAGGGCGTGCACGATCCGGCGAAGTTCCGCATCGCCGGCGCGGACGACATCGCGATGGTGGCGCGCCGTCACGGCGGGGTGACCCTGCTCACGCTCGCCCCCGAGCGCACGTCGCCGGATGTGCTGGCACAGCTCGTGTCGAACGGCGTGATCGTGGCCGCCGGTCACACGGCCGCCGATTACGACACCACGCGCAACGCACTCGCCCATGGCGTGCGCGGCTTCACCCACCTGTTCAATGCCATGACGCCCTTCACCAGCCGCGAGCCGGGCGTGGTCGGCGCCGCGCTGGAAGACGCCGGCAGCTGGTGCGGCCTGATCGTCGACGGGCACCACGTGCATCCCGCATCGCTGCGCGTCGCCATCGCTGCGAAGGCACGCGAGCGCATGATGCTCGTTACCGACGCCATGCCGCCGGTGGGTTCGGACAATCCCAGCTTCGTACTCAAGGGCGAAACCATCACGGTGCACGACGGCGCCGTGCGCACGGCCGACGGCACCATCGCAGGCTCCGCGCTCGACATGGCCACCGCCGTACGCAACACCGTGCACATGGTGGGCGTGCCCTACGATGAAGCGGCACGCATGGCATCGACCTATCCGGCCGCCTTCCTCGGCCTTGGCGCCACCCACGGCCACATCGCCGCTGGCTATCGCGCCGACTTCGTGGTGGTGGATGAAACCCAGCACGTCATCGAGACGTGGATCGGCGGCAAGAAGGTCTTCGGCTGAAAATCCCATAAAAAAGGCCGGCGCTCCGCGCCGGCCAGTTCCAGGGAGATCTCGTCGCGCACCCGGGTGCTTTGCCCGGGTGCGCGCTGGTCCTCGCCGATTAGAGCGAGAAGTCGTAACGCACGCCGAGGCGCACGTAGCGCGGGTTCTGGAAGGCAATCGGACGACGGTAATCGTCGCTGACCACCGGCACGCCATTCGCGATCGTACCCGTCTCGCCCACATCGATCTGGCCGACCGGACGCTGGCTGCCGACCACGTTGAAGACCGTGGCGGTGAAGGCCAGGGGCTGCTTGTCGCCGGCCCACAGCGGACGGTATTCCGCGTTCAGGTCGAGGTTCCAGGTGTACGGCAGACGCCCCTTCGAACCGCGCGGCGACGGCTGGAGGCCGCATTCGAAGTAGGAGGCGCCGTACTGGATCGCGTCGACCGGATCGACACCGATGCAGTTCTTCGGACGGCCCGTGGCGACGGCGAGGTTGCCGCCGAGCAGCCACTCAGGCGTTGCCTGCCAGTAACCGTACGCCTTCAGCTGGTGCGTACGATCGTTGGGCAGCGGACCGTTCGCGTACTGCATGATTTCCGGGGCGTCCCAGTCCTGCGTCACCGACGGGTCGAGCTGGCCGATATCCGACTTCAGCTGGCCTTCCGAGTTACCGTAGCTGCGCGAGAACGTGTAATCGACGCGACCGTACCAGCTGTCCGCAAAGTGGTGCTCGAGGTAGAGATCCAGCGAGTAGTAGCTGCGCTTCAGGTCCGGGAACGGCACGTTGCCCGGCGGGGGCGAGGTGAAGTCGTCCTTGGTGAGCTTGAACGGCACGTACTGGCCGCCGCCCACGTCGACGAGGAAAGTGTTCGACTTGCCCGGATTGAACAGATAGCAGCCCGGCAGCGAGGCGTTGCTGATGTCGATACCGTTGCGCTCGGCGTAGGACTCGAACGGACGCGAGTCGCAGAAGTCGTCGATCGAGCTCTTCAGCTTGCGATAGGTGGCCTTGGCGCCGAAGCTCCAGTTCTCGTTGATCGCCTTGTCGAAGCCCAGGATGTATTCGTCCTGGTAGTACGCGTCGATATTCTTGGCGGCCACGGTCTTCGGATCGGGCGTGGTGCCGTCCTCGCCGTTGAGGTAGGCGCGGCTGCCCAGCTGGGTCAGGCCCTGCGGCTCGCCGTTCGGGCCCACGGAGCCATAGGTGTAGTACTCGCTGTAATACGTGGACGCCGAGGCACCACGAATAGCCACGTTCGACGGAATGGCGAGGTGGTAGCGGCCAGCGTTCGCGTAGACCTTGAACGTGGAATCGCCGAACACGTCCCAGGTGGCGCCCAGTCGCGGTGCGAGCTGATGGCGCTGCTTCACATAGGTGGTGCCGTCGCCGTTGAGGTTCTTGAACTGCTCGTTACGCAGACCGAGATACACCATCCAGCGATCGGTGACCTGCCAGTGGTCTTCGATGTACTGCGCTTCCTGTTCGGTCTTGACGGTAGCGCCCGTGGCGAACAGACGCTTTTCGGCCACGTACTGCGTGCCCGGCGGCGGGATGATGTCCGGACGGCCCGTGACGCGACCGGCGTTGCGGTAAACCCAGCGATACCCGCCTTCGTAGACATTGCCAGCGGTGGATTCGAGCGTCTGGTTGTCGACGCCCACGCGCAGATCGTGGTCACCGGCGCGGTATTCGACGTCGAGGCGGTATCCGTGCGTCTTGTCCTTGGCGCCCGCGCCGAGAACGGTGCCGTTGACGAGGCCGCAACCGACGATCGGATTGGCGATGCCGCGACGGTTATCCGTGATCCACGGGCAGTTCGCCGAGCCGGCGTAGCCGAGATCGCGCTCGTGATTGGTCGTGGTATGGCCGTACAGTGCGTTGACCGTCAGGTCGTCGGTGATATAGCCGGTGTACTTGCCGATGTAGACGTCACCGCCCGGAGCCGAGCCAGCGCCCGCATCGAAGTTCTTCAGGTTGTCCGTGCCCAGGTACGCACCGCGGCTGCGCGTGGTGTAGTCGTAGGCGTAGACACTTCGCTCGGTGTTGGTCTTGTCGCCGATACCCGTCAATTCGAGCAGGTGGTTGTCGGTGATGTTCCAGTCGATCTTGGCCATCCACTTCGTCGCCTTCTGCGTCTGATTCGTACGCTGCGGGGCGAGGATGCTGCTGGTGGACTTGCTGTCGGTACGCGTGAAGTCGCCGGCACCGAAGAAGAACAGCTTGTCCTGGATCAGCGGGCCACTGATGTAGGCCGTGTACTGGGTATCGCTGCGCTCGTTGTCGCGGCGGTTCTGGTACAGCTGCCCATTGGTGCGATAGATGCTACGGGGCGACTGGCGCAGGCCGTTCGGCTGGATGTACATGCCGACGCCACCCTTCCAGGTGTTGCCGCCGCGCTTGGTGACGATGTTGATCACGCCGCCGGTCGAACGGCCGTATTCCGCACCGTAGCCGCCGGTGAAGATCTGCTGCTGGTCGATGGCGTCGTACGGCAGGCTGGTGAAGCCCAGGCCGGTGAGCGCGTTGGTGACCGAGTAGCCGTTGATGTAGTACTGGTTCTCGGACGCCGACGAACCGCCGAACGAGGCCACGTTGCCGTAGCGGCTGTCGCCGGAGATGACGCCCGGCGCGAGCAGCGCGGCGGCGGTCACGTCGCGGGCGAGCGGCAGCTTCTGCAGCTGTTCGGAAGTGAGCACGGTGCGCGAGTCGACCTGCGACACGTCGATCGCGGGCAGCACGTTGCCGGTGACCTGCACGCCTTCGAGGTTCTGGGCCTCGGCGCTCGTGGTACCGGCAGCGCCCGCGAACGAGACGTCCACGCCGCCGCCCAGGTTCACCTGGACGTTGTCGCGGGTTTCGGCCACCTGGCCGCCGCGCTCGACGGACACCTTATAGCGGCCGACCGGAAGCGAACTGGCGCGGTAACGGCCGTCGGCATCGACGCTGACGTCGCGGGTGAGGCCCGTGTCGAGGTTGGTCAGGTGAACGACGGCACCTTCGGGCTGCGCCACACGGCCGAACACGACACCGGAAGCATTGGACTGGGCGAGCACGGCGCCACTGGCGAAGCACAGGGCCAGGGCGGTGCACAAAGTGGAGCGGCGGATGACGCCGTTGCGGCGGGTGGAACGATGCATGTGTTTGTCTCCCCAAATAAACAACAAGGAAATCCGACACCACAATGGAAATCCGGACTTCTGTTCTCGATAGCCGCCCTCGCGTCCGCTCCACCATCCTCCCCAGGATGGGTGGAAAACCGACGCGCCCCCGTGGCGAAAGAACACGCCCCTCGCGGCAATCTCTTACGCTTGTAATCGAATTATTTCGCGCCCGTCAAGAGGCCGTTAAGGTTTCAAATGAAATTTCGTGACAGGTGAGCGACTTGCGCAGTACCATCCGGCACGTTCGGGTGGCCCTTGGACCTTCGTCCGGGGCTTAAACGGGAAGCCGGTACGTCCCCATTCCGGGGTAAGCCGGCACTGCCCCCGCAACGGTATGCGGCATCGGGGAGGCGCTTCGCGTTTTCTTGCGGCACCGGTAGCAAAGCCACTGCGCAAGCGGGAAGGCACCGGTGCCGGCCATCGTCGATGGCTGTCGCGAGTCCGGAGACCGGCCCGATGAGCGCCCGCTTTTTGGCGGGTGTCCCTGTTTCGGTCGATTCGCGGAGGGCGGATCCGGACAGCTTCCGGGTCCGCTCCCGTTCGCCGTTCGTCTTCGTCCCTCGCCCGGCCCCCGCTCCAGGCCGCACCGGCGGCGAAGGAAAGAACGACGTGCTGAAGAAGACCCTGCTCGCGGCGGCCCTGCTGTCGACGACCGCCCTGGCCCATGCCGCCGACGGCCCCGACCGGCTCGACCCCGTGGTGGTCACGGCCAGCCGCTTCGCGACGCCGCTGGACCAGGTACTCGCGCCGGTCACGGTGATCACCCGGGCGGATATCGAACGCCTGCAGCCCGTGAGCGTCCAGGACCTGCTCGCGGGCCTTCCCGGCGTGGCCCTTTCCAACACGGGAGGTATCGGGCAGCAGACCTCGCTCTTCATGCGCGGCACGAACTCGTCGCACACCCTCGTGCTGGTCGACGGGGTGCGCGTGGGCACGGTGGGCGCCGGACTACCGGCATACGAACAGCTGCCCGTGGAGCAGATCGACCGCGTCGAGGTCGTGCGTGGCCCGCGCTCCGCGCTGTACGGCTCGGATGCCATCGGCGGCGTCATCCAGATCTTCACCCGGCATGGCGAAGCAGGCCAGGCACCGGCGCCGACCCTGTCGGTGACCGGCGGCAGCCACGGCTACACGGCCGGCCAGGTGGGGCTGTCCGGCGGCACCGCGCACGGCTGGTACAACGCAAGCCTGGGCGGCCAGTACACGTCGGGCATCAACGCCTGCCGCCTCGGAGCGGCGGAGGCCTTCGCGGGCTGCTTCACCGACGAGCCCGACCACGACGCCTATCGCACCTATAACGGCGCCCTCTCCGGCGGCTACCGCTGGGACGACGGCACGGAACTCACTGGCAGCTGGCTGCGCAGCAAGGGCGACATCGAATACGACGGCGATTTCCAGAACCTCACCCGCCGGTCGCAACAGGTGGCGGGCGCCAAGCTGGCTTTCGACGCGCTGGCCAACTGGCGGATATCGCTCGCCGTGGGCCAGAACCAGGACCGTGCCGACAATTACCTCAATGGCCCGGACAAGACGCTGGACTTCATCAACTACGGCGTGGACAAGGCGCGCGTGGGCTACCTCTATTCCAAACGCAACCAGGCCTCCTGGCAGAACGACATCGCCCTGTCGAACACCCAGACGCTGACGGCGGGCGTGGATTTCCAGCAGGAGAAACTGAAGAGCGACACGGCCTACCTGGCCGACTCCCGGAACAACACCGGCGTGTTCGCCCTGTACCGTGGCGTGTTCGGCCCACACGAACTGGAGCTCTCGGCCCGCCACGACCACAACACCCAGTTCGGCAACCACACCACCGGTTCCGCGGCCTACGGGTTCCGCTTCGACAACGGCATGAGGGTCACCGCCTCGTACGGCACGGCGTTCCACGCGCCCACGTTCAACGACGAGTTCTACCCCTACGGAGCGCCGGTGAACCTCTCGCCCGAGAAGTCGCGCACGGCGGAAATCGGCCTTGCCGCGCGCCCGGGTGTCTGGAACTGGGCAGTGAACGCCTACAGCACCCAGGTGGACGACCTCATCGGCTTCGACGCCAACTTCCTCCCGATCAACGTGAGCAAGGCGCGCATCCGTGGTCTGGAAGGCCAGGCGGGTGCCGACGTGGACGGGTGGCACCTGCGTGGCTACCTCACCTTCCAGCAGCCGGAGAACCGGGACGGCGGCGCCCAGAAGGACAACCTGCTCGCCCGGCGGCCACGGCGCATCGCACGCGCCGACATCGACAAGGATCTGGGCGCGATCACCGTCGGAGGCTCGATCAACGCCGCCGGATACAGCTACGACGACGCGGCCAATACGCGCCGGCTCGGGGGCTACGCCACGGCGGACCTCCGTGCCACCTGGCACGTGGATGCCGACTGGAGCGTGCAGGGTCGTGTCGCCAACGTGGCGGACAAGCGCTACGAGACGGCCGCCTACTACAACCAGCTCGGCCGCACCTACTACCTGACGCTGCGCTATTCGCCCGCCAGCAAGCCTTGATGGTGGTCCCCATGCCTTCCGGCAGGGGCCCCACTAAAGGCACACGCGACGAATCGGTCGGGACGTCATAAAGTTCGCGGGCGCGGGGAGTGGTCCCGCGACACAGGAAGTGCCGTGAACTTTTTTGCACCATTCATCCGCCGGCCGAAAGGCACCTCGCTGCTTGCGGCAGGCCTTACCCTGGCCGGCGCGCTGGCCTACATGCTGCTGGGCGTCGCCGCGCTGCCGTCGATCGAAGTGCCGGCCGTGTTCATCCAGACGCAGATGCCGGGCGCCAGCGCCCAGACGATGGCCTCGACAGTCATCGCGCCGCTCGAACGCCACCTGGGCCAGATCCCCGGCGTGGATCAGATGTACTCGAACAGCACCGAAGGTGCCGGCTTCGTGCGCATCCGCTTCAACATGGACCGCTCCACCGATGCCGCGGCCCGCGACGTGCAGGCCGCGATCAACGCCGCGGCCGCCGACTTGCCCGCGGGCATGCCTTCGCCACCCCAGTACTTCAAGTTCGACACGGGGCAGATTCCCGTGCTGCTGGTTGCCTTCACCTCGAAGACCATGCCGCCGGACAAGCTCTACGACGTGGTGGACACCCTGATCCGCCCCGCCGTGTCGCAGATCGACGGCGTGTCGCGCGTGCAGGTGTTCGGCGGCACGCCGCACGCCGTGCGCATCGAACTGGACACCAACGCGCTTTCGTCGAAGGGCATCACCACGAACGACGTTTCCAACGCGTTGCAGGCCGCGAACGTGAATTCGCCGCAAGGCGTGCTGTCCGACGGCAAGACGCAAATGACGGTCATCGCCAACGACGGTCTGCGCGACGCGTCGGATTTCGCCAACATCCTCATCGCCGTGCGCAACAACGTACCCGTGCGGCTGTCCGACATCGCCAAGGTTTACAGCGGCCAGCAGGACCAGTACCAGAAGGCGTGGTTCCAGGGCGAACGCTCGGTCACCATGCAGATCAGCAAGCGGCCGGAGGCCAACTCTATCGCCACGGCGGACGCCATCCGCGCCGCCCTGCCGCGTTTCCGCGCGCTGCTGCCCGCCGATGCCCAGGTCACGCCCATCTTCGACCTGACCCAGACCACGCAGTCGGCCCTGCACGAGGTGAAGGTCGCGCTCCTCATCAGTATCGTGATGGTGGTGCTGGTGATGATGGTGTTCCTGCGCCGCCTGGGGCCCACGATGATCGCCACGCTGAGCGTGCCGCTCTCGCTCGCGGGTGCCTTCGTCATCATGTGGTCGCTGGGCTATACGCTGAACACGATGTCGCTGATGGCGCTGGTGCTGTGCATCGGCTTCGTGGTGGACGACGCCATCGTCGTCATCGAGAACATCGTGCGCCACATGGAGAACGGCGCCAAGCCGATGGAAGCAGCTCTCGAGGGCGTGCGCGAGATCGGGTTCACGGTCATTTCCATCACCTTGTCGCTGGTGGCGGTGTTCGCGCCGCTCCTGTTCGGCAACAACATGATCACGAAGCTGCTGCGCGAGTTTTCCGTGACCCTCGCGGGCGCCGTGCTGATCTCCGCCGTCGTGTCGCTCACCCTCACGCCGGCGCTG
Source organism: Luteibacter sp. SG786 (assembly GCF_011759605.1). GTDB lineage: Bacteria > Pseudomonadota > Gammaproteobacteria > Xanthomonadales > Rhodanobacteraceae > Luteibacter. The sequence continues at coordinate 781,038 of NZ_JAAOYX010000002.1, read as the reverse complement.
TGCGCACACTACCTCAAGCACGACCCGCCCGACCGCAAGCCGGGACGCTGGGAGCTTGCCCTGGAGCGCTTCGACCGCGGGTTCCTGCGCGTTTACCAGCGCGCCCTGGACTGGGCACTGCGCCATCGCCGGCTGATGCGCTGGCAGCCGTTGATCCTGCTGGGCGCCACCGTGTTGCTGGCCATTGCCGTGGTGAAGACCGCCGGCGGCAATTTCATGCCGGAAGAGGACACGGGCATGCTGCAGGCGCAGATCAGCGCCGATGCCAACATCTCGCCCGACGAGATGACCCGCCGCCTGAAGCGCGTCGGCGACATCATGCAGAACGACAGCACCGTGGCCGACGTGACCACCATCCTCGGCGGCGACAACGGCGGTGCCGTGGGCAACCAGGGTCTGATGTTCGTGGACCTCAAGCCGAAGGGCAACGGCCCTGACCAGCGCAAGGAATCGATGAAGGAAATCATGGATCGCCTGGGCAAGGAGTACGACAAGATCTCCGACGTGCAGGTGTTCATGAACCCCGTGCAGTTCCTGGGCGGCGGCGGTGGCAACAGCAATCGGGGGCAGTATTCGTTCCAGTTGATCAGCACCAGTGGCGAAGATCTGCAACCGTGGGTCCTGAAGCTCGTGCGACAGATGCGCACGATGAAGGAGTTCCGCGACGTCGGCAGCGATTTCGACATCGTGGGCAAGCAGCAGATGCTGAAGGTGGATCGCGAGGCCGCGGGGCGGCTGCACATCGGCATGGGCACCATCGACTCCGCCTTGTTCAACGCGTTCGGCCAGCGCCAGGTGTCCATCATCTATTCGGACATCAACCAGTATTGGGTGGTGCTGACCGCTGCCGCGGCACAGACGCTCAGCCCCGAGGCGCTCCTGAACACCTACGTGAAGAACGAGCTCGGCAAGATGATCCCGCTCTCGGCGGTGGCGAAGATCGCACCGGTGGCGGTGCCCAGTGCGGTGACGCATCAGAACCAGCTCGAGTCGGCCGACATCACCTACAACCTCGCGCCCAAGATCACGGCGGACAAGGGCAACACCCTGGTGGAACAGGCCGTGCACGCGATCGGATTGCCGGGCGGGGTGCGCATGGACTTCACGGGCGCGAACCAGCGCCTGCGCGATGCGCAGTCGAACGGCATGGTGCTGCTGATCGGCGCCATCCTCGCCGTCTACATCGTGCTCGGCATCCTTTACGAAAGCCTGGGCCACCCGCTGACCATCATCTCCACGCTGCCCGCGGCGGGCGCCGGCGCCTTCCTCGCCATGCTGGTCACGCAGACCCAGCTCACCCTGATGGCGATCATCTCGGTATTGCTTCTGATCGGTATCGTGAAGAAGAACGCGATCCTCATGGTGGACTTCGCCCTGGTGGCGCAGCGCGAACACGGCATGTCGCCGGTGGAGGCGATCCGTCAGGCGGCCCTGGTGCGCTTCCGCCCCATCACGATGACCACGCTGGTTGCCATGGGCGCCGCGCTGCCGCTGGCGATCGGGTTCGGCGTCGGTTCGGAAATGCGTCGGCCGCTCGGCATCGCCATCGTGGGCGGCCTGCTGGTGTCGCAGTTGCTCACGCTGCTGAGCACGCCGGCCATCTACCTGTGGAACCACGACCGCAAGGAACGCAAATACCGGCGCAAGCTGAAGCGCCGGTACAAGCGTTGGCTGAAGATCAGGAAGGAAAGGGAGCGCGGCGGGCTGCGGGGGCTTCGGCCGAGCGAGGCGTGAGCGTTCCTATGCAGGAGCGAGCCGCCATGGCGGTCAGACACGCTGGCGACAACGTCACATCGTGCCCTGTGGGAGCCGCTTCAGCGGCGATACGTGTCCGCGAGAGTGCCCGCTGCCGCGGGATCGCCGGCATAGCCGGCTCCCACAGGGAGCTTTGGGTCTTCGTGGTTCTTGCAAGACTGGGGGAAGTTTTCTCGCCGCCGTGGCGGATCCTGCAGTTCGGTTACCAGGCAGCGGCCGCCAGCGTGCGAACGTAATCGCGAACGTCCGCCGGCCATGCTTCGAGCAGCGCCTCGAAGCGTTCGCGCTCGCCGCGGTGGAATGCGCGCGAGGCCTCTTCGTAACCGGGCAGGTCGCCGCCGAGCGCCAGCATGAGCCGATCGACCGCTTCGCTCGCCTGGCGCCGACGATCCGTCGCCGCGCTCTGCCGGCTCGCGTCCTCCACGAGCCGCCGCAAGGCGACGGACGCGCCGCCCGGCTGCGCGCCCAGCCATTCCCAATGGCGGGGAAGGAGCGTGACCTCGCGGGCGACCACGCCAAGCCGGGGCCGGCCCGGGCCTCGCCGCGCATCGGCTGCCGGGACGGCTGGCTCGGCGTCATCCGCAGGCGCCAGCCGCGCCAACACGTCGTCGATCGTGCCGCGGTAGTCGATATCCACCGGCCGGCCGGTCTCGTCGTCGTAAACGAGGATCGAGGCGCCGGGGTCGGTGTCGGCGTGCGTCTTGCCCTGCCGTGCAACGGCGGCGAGGGAACCGGAGGCGAGGCGGGAATGGCCGAGGAAAGCAGTGTAGGTCGACATGTCTTATGAGGTCCGGGAGATGGGCGAATAATACCCGGGCTAAATCATGGGATCAATAGTCCCCGGGTAAAACTACCCGACGCTCCCGCCTGCCGCTAGTGCACGCCCCAGGCGTACGAATCCATGGACAGCACGCCGTACGTGATGCCGCCATCGATCGCCGCCGGCGTGTCGGTGCCGGCGGCGCCGAGCGCCACCAGCAACGGCAGGTAATGCTCTTCCGTCGGATGCGCACGGATGGCGCTCGGCGCCACGTGACGATAGTCGACGAGCGCTTCGACATCGCCCGCCAGCACAGCTTGCCGGCTCCATGCCGCGAACGCCTTGGCATACGCCGCGGAGTCGCCGTCGCGGCGCACCTCGTGCAGGTTGTGCGTGAGGCTGCCCGATCCGACGATGGCGACACCGCGGTCGCGCAGCGGCGCGAGTGTTCGCCCCAGCCTCAGCGCCCCGGTCGTATCGAGATTGTGCGGCATCGACACCTGGATCACCGGGGTGTCGGCGTCCGGGCGCAGGTAGCGCAGGGGCACCCAGGCGCCATGGTCGTACCCCCGCTCCGGATCCACCATCGCGACCAGGCCGTCTTCGGCCAGCAGCGCGGCCGTTTCCGCCGCGAGGCTCGCGGAGCCCGGTGCCGGGTAGGTGAGGTCGTAGAGCGCCGGCGGGAAGCCCCCGAAGTCGTGGATCGTGGCTGGCCAGGCGGCGCCGGTGACGCGAACGCCACAGGTCTGCCAGTGGGGTGAGACGACGACGATGCCGCTGGCGCTGGCCAGGCGCTTGCCCAGGTCGGTGAGACGGGAGCCGAGCAGCCCGGGCTCCAGCGCGAAGGTCGGAGCACCGTGGGAAACGAAGATGGCGGGAGCGCGATACATGGGATCACCGGGGACGTGGCCTGTGTGCCACCTGCGATCAATGTATGAGCGTCACGTCGCTCGATAAATCGTCCTGTGGTGAACGCATTGGCTCCCGGCGTGAACGACGTAGCGCCTCCACAGGCACGGGATGCGAGAAGAAGTAGCCCTGCATGGCGTCGCAACCTTCGGCGAGCAGCCAGTCGCGCTGCCCCCCGGTCTCCACGCCTTCCGCCACCACCTCCAGGTTGAGGCTGCGGCCGAGGAAGATGATCGAGCGGCAGATCGAGGTGTCCACGTCCTCCTGCAGCAGCGTGCCGATGAAGTGGCGATCGATTTTGATCTTGTCCAGCGGCAGGCGCGACAGGTACGTGAGGTTCGAATAGCCGGTGCCGAAATCGTCCAGCGCGATGCTGACGCCCATGGCCCGCAGTTCATGCAGCGTGCGTATGGCGCGCTCGGGCTCGTGCATGAATGCGCTTTCCGTCAGTTCCAGTTCCAGCGCGGACGCGCTCGCGCCGGTTTCCGCCAGGGCGTGCCGCACGTCGGCCACCAGGTCGGTGTGCACCAGTTGCTGCGCCGATATGTTCACCGAAAGCCGGCAGCCGTGCCCGATGGTGTCGAGCACCATCCGCTGTTGCCTGCATGCCTCGCGCAGTACCCACTGGCCGATCTGGACGATCGCGCCGGTTTCTTCCAGCAGTGGAATGAGGCGGTCGTTGCGGCAAAGGTCGCCCGGTGCCGAGGGCCAGCGCAGCAGGGCTTCCACGCCGATCGTCGTCGCGTCGCTACCCGCGTGCTGGGTCTGCCAGGCGAGCGCGAGTTCGTTGTCGAGGTTCGCACCGGAAAGACGGGTGAGCACGGTAAGCCTGGCCATCGCCGTGGCGTGCATTTCCGCCGAATAGCACTTCCAGGTGTGGCGCCCGGAGCGCTTCGCGTCGTACATCGCCGTGTCGGCATTGCGGATCAATGTGTCCGCGTCGGCGCCGTCGCGCGTCGCGAAGGCCACCCCGATACTGCATTTCAGGCGCTGCGACGTGCCGGCCACTTCCAGCGGTTCCTCGATGGCGTGCTGGATGCGCGGCAGCACGTCGATCGCCTTCGCGGGCGATCCGCCGAAGGGCAGCACCGCGACAAACTCGTCGCCGCCGAACCGTCCCACCTGCCCCTCGCCGCCCACGGCGTCGCCGAGCCGCAGGCTCACGTCGCGCAGTACCTGGTCGCCGAGCGCATGTCCCAGTGCGTCGTTGATCACCTTGAAATGATCGAGGTCGACGAACAGCACCATCAGCCCCGAACCGTCCAGCTCCCTCTGCGCCAGCATCGACTCCAGGTTTTCCCGCAACGCCCGTCGATTCGGAAGACCGGTGAGTTCGTCGTGCGTGGCCTGGTGATTGAGGCGCTCTTCGTAGCGGCGTTGCTCCGTCACGTCGCGAACGATGACCAACGTGCCGCGCCCGCGCGAGTCGCGATAGTCGGACAGTGCCAGTTCCGCTTCGAAAGGCATGCCGTGTTCGGGATCGACCCACGCCGCGATGCTCGTGCCTTCCGCGGCACCGCGGCGGGTTGCTTCCAATGCGTGGGCGTCGAGGAAATCTCCGGCGCGGCGTCCGACCAGGGTGCGTCCTTCCGCGCCCAGGCGGTCTTCCGCGAGGTGGTTGGCGTATTCGATGCGATCGTCGCGCACCACCACCAGGGGCAACGGCATGCGCGCCAGCAACTGCCGGTAGGCCGCCTCGCTTGCGGCAAGGTCGCGGTCGGTGTCCTGGAGGCGCTGGCGTGTCTCGTGCAGCGCGGTGATCTCGCTGATCGTTCCGGCGAGGATCCGCTGGCCGTTCTCACTGGTGATGCGCGCGGCGCGCAGGACTACCCGAACCTCGCGTCCGTCGGGACGACAGAGGCGATGTTCGCATTCGTAGGGACCGTCCCCGTGCTCGTACAAGGCCAGCCACGACACGACCGCTTCCTGGTCGTCGGGATGCACCAGCTTGTAATACGTACCGTGCCGGCCGCCGGTGCGTTCCGGCGGCAAGCCCGTGATTTCGTGCACGTGACCGGACCAGACGACGGTGCGGTCCGTCAGGTCGGCTTCCCAGAGGCCGATGTGGCCCGTTCGCTGTACGTCGCCCAGGTGCCGCGCGCTTCGCGACAGTGCCTCCACCAGACCCGTCTGCCGCCGGTACGCGCGATCGAACAGGGCCGCGAAGACGTTGAGCAGGACGACGAGCGCCAGCGTCGCGAGGAATGAAGGCCTGGCTTGCCGCAACCATTCCGCCTTGGTGGCCGCGCTGTCCAGACTCACCTGCACTACATAGGGATGGCGGGCCGAGGCCAGCCACGCATGGAAACGTTTGCCGTCCTCGTAGTGTCCGGAGGCGCCGGCCGCCGGTGACGGCAAGGTCCACGACGCGGCGACATCGTCGCGATTGCTTGCGAAAAGCCGGCCGTCGGTCGAGAAGGCGCTCATCGCCGCGCCTTGGCCCAGCATCGAGTGCAGCATCTCGTCGCGCAGTCGCACCGCATCCACAACGGCGCCAAAGGCCGCCGGCTGCGGCACGCGGGAATCCACGAGGATGCGGATGCCGGCCGGGATCGCGCCCTGCGCGTCGGCCACGAGCACGCGGACCCTGGCGCCGAGCGCCATCCGGCGCGGAGCGTCCACGCTGGCGCGCCAGTTCGCCAGCGGGACGCTGGTGGACGCGATGACGCCGCCGTCGACATCGAGCGCGACGAGACTGGACAGTTCCGGATGGCGCGCCTGCACTTCGGCCAGCCGGGCGTGCAACGCGCCCGATTCGGCGCTGTCGACTTCGTTGCGCAGTGCGAGCAAGGGCCCCATCGTCGCGTCGATGTCCTGGTCGATCATGCGTACCGCGCCCGCTGCCGAAGCAGCCAGCTGCCGACGCGTGCCATCCCGCATGCCCCGGTACACGTCGAATTGCAGGATCGCGACGATGCCCGCCACGCCCACGGACAAAGCGATCGCCACCGCCCATGTGGCCAGCCGTGCGCGCCGGGCGCGCACCCTGGTCGCCACCTTGAACGTCGCCCTTTCCACCGGTCGCCGACCTCTGTTGCCCCTTGGCCCCCCGCTCGCCGGTGGGCTTCAGGTCTTTAACGGCACCCGGCAGCCCGCCTTGACCCCCCGTCGTCGACGGCAGGACGGGACAAGCTTCCGAAAGGTGCGGCGGAAAATAATTGCCGGCGTGCCCTTTATTCACATCCGTTGGACACTATTTACCGAACGATTCAGTTCATTAACGTCCCATTACAAGGCCCCGTTCCCCATGCGCTCGTCCCGTCCCGTACTCGGCGCCCTAGCCGCCCTCGCCCTCGCCGCCAGCCTTCCCGCCGCCGCCCAGACGCACATCGAAGTGCAGGGCGGCCGCAGCTACATGAACAGCTACGGCACCAACGCCTTCTTCGCGGAGGCGGTGTTCTCCCCGCAGCCCATGGGACAGAGCCGCTTCACCTGGTCGCCGGATGTTTCCATCGGCTACATCAAGGGACGGGACATCGGCCGCTATGCCGACTCGCATCCGGGCGTGACGGACAACATCTGGGTGGGTGCCGCGGGTGCCCGCCTCCACTACGGCAGCGCGGGTGACTGGTACCAGCCGTTCTTCTTCAGCTTCCAGGTGGCCGGCACCGCCGGCGGACGCACCCAGGCACTGTCGAGCGGCTACGAATTCGTCAGCACCCTCGGCTGGCAGTACAAGAACGTGAGCTTCCAGGTCCGCCACATTTCCAATGGCAGCTTCAAGGAACCGAACCGCGGCGAGACCATGGCGCTGGTGGGTATCGGCTTCGATATCTGATGAACCGGGCGGAGTAAGAAAGAAGCCGGCAATGCCAGCTTTTTTTAGTTCATCGCGGATTTCCAGCGACCAGCCCAGCCATCGATATGGCGCAACCCTGTTGATGGTTCGATCAGGCGTGTCGTGGCGGTTTCGCGACCCACCGCCAGAGCGCTTTACACCTGAGCGTCTGGCGGGAGACCTTGGGGCCCACCCTCGCTGCTCAGACAGGTCCTCCGCGTTCGTAAAGGAAGGCCGCTACCGCGGCCCGTGCACTCAATGGCCTTCGGCCGCTCTCTTGTGCGGAACTCGCCTCGAGGGTGGGCCCCAAGGTCTCTTCCGGACGGTGCGTTGGGTTGTTGGGAGAGCCACAGGCGTCAGATGCTGTGCGTGCGCGAACTGTGCTTGACGTGAGCGGGGCAGCGCCCAGGCAAGGGTCGTCACGAGCCACGAAAGGCCTGACTGGCGCTGAGGAAGCGACACGATGAAGCCATCCCGCTGAGAGGCTCCCGTCGTCGGCCGTAGCGGCTCTCCGATCAATCTGCCTCAGAATTGGGGAGAGTCTTCGGTGTCCACCCTCGAGGCGAGTTCCGCACAAGAGAGCGGCCGAAGGCCAGATAGATAAACGGGCCGCGCAAGCGGCCCCTCCCTTTCGAACGCGGAGGACCTGTCTGAGCAGCGAGGGTGGACACCGAAGGCTCTGGCCTCACCGTCCGAGCCGTCGGCGGCGCGAGCCGCTAAAAACATGTATTCGCTTGGCGAATGAACCGAAAAAAAGCCGGCGATGCCGGCTTTCTTTTGAAACAGCGAAAGCCTCAGTGCCCCGAGGCCGCCGGCCCCGCCTTCGCCGCGAACGGCGGCTTCGCCAGCCACACCACGAAGATCAAGCCGACGAACACGTAGCCGAGCACGTGGAAGACCTCGTTGAAGGAGATCTGGTAACCCTGCTGCGTGATCATCTGGTTGACCGCGGCAGCCGCGTATTGCGGATCGCCCGGGCCTATCTGGTTGAGCGCCTGCTGCGCGGTGGGATTGAACGGCGTGATGTTCTCCGCCAGCCGCTCGTGGTGCACGATCGCCCGGTGGTCCCACATGAAGGTGGTGATCGACGCCGCGAAGCTGCCCCCGAGCGTGCGCAGGAAGGTGGCAAGGCCGGAGCCTGCCGCGATCTCACGCGGTTGCAGGTCGGACAGCAGGATCGTCAACACCGGCATGAAGAACAGCGCCACGCCAAGGCCCTGGATGAGCTGCACCATCGCCACGCTGTAGAAGTCGATGTCGAGGAAGAAGTCCGAACGCATGAAGCACGTGGCGCCCATGACGATGAACGCACCCGAGGCCAGCAGGCGCAAGTCGAACTTGTGCGCGTAGCGGCCGACGAACGGGGTGAGGATCACCGGAAGGATGCCCAGCGGCGCGGCGGCGAAACCGGCCCATGTGGAGGTGTACCCGACGTTGCGTTGCAACCACTGCGGCACCAGCAGGCCGATGGCGAAGAACGCCGCGTAGGCAAGCACCAGGCACAATGTGCCCATCGCGAAATTGCGGTGCCGGAAGAGCTTCAGGTTGACGATCGGATCCTTGTCGGTCAGTTCCCAGATCAGGAACACGGCCAGGCCGATCGCTGCGATGATCGCGGTGACGATGATGAAGGTGGACGAGAACCAGTCTTCGTCGTTGCCTTTGTCGAGCACCACCTGCAAGGCGCCCACGCCGATGATCAGCGTGATGAGGCCCACGTAGTCGACCTTCGGCTTCTCGGTGACTTCCGGGCGTCCCTTCATCTGGTTGGCCACCACGAAGCTTGCGAAGATGCCGATCGGCACGTTGATGAAGAAGATCCACGGCCACGCGTAGTTGTCGGTGATCCAGCCACCGAGGATCGGGCCGGCGATCGGCGCCACCACGGTGACCATCGCCAGCAGGGCCAGCGCCATGCCGCGCTTGGCAGGTGGATAGATGGAGATCAGCAGGCTCTGCGTGATCGGGTACATCGGACCCGCCACCGCGCCCTGCAAGGCACGGAACAGGATGAGCATGCTCATGCTCTGCGCGATGCCGCACAGGAACGAGGCGAGCGAGAACAGCAGCGTCGCCCACACGAACAGCTTCGTTTCACCGAAGCGGCGGGTGAGGAAGCCCGTGAGCGGCAGCGCGATGGCGTTGCTCACCGCGAACGAGGTGATGACCCACGTGCTCTGGTTGGAACTGACGCCAAGGTTGCCCGCGATGGTGGGCAGCGAGACGTTCGCGATCGTGGTGTCCAGCACCTGCATGAAGGTCGCGAGCGAGAGGCCGACCGTGGACAGCGCCAGGTTCGGCGGTCGAAATTCGGTGCTCATGGAAAAACCTGATCGTTGGAGTAGGGGGCGGAGGCGAACGGCGGGCGCGGTATGGACCGCGCCCGCCGCATGCGCCTACTTCGGCGCCTTTTCCTGCTCGCCCGCGCCCGACGATGCATTGTCGTGGATCACGCGAGCGATCTCTTCGTCGACGCCCGCGAGGCGGTTGTCGTACACGTCGGTGGCGAACTCCGGCTTGGCCGGCGGCTGCTGCGCGAGCAAGGCACCGCTCTGGTCGTGCAGCGACACCGTTACCTTGGTGGAGAGGCCGAGGCGCAGCGGCTTCTCGTCGAGCTGCTTCGGATCGGTGAACACCACGCGCACCGGCACGCGCTGAACGATCTTGATCCAGTTGCCGGTGGCGTTCTGCGCCGGCAGGAGCGAAAACGCGCTGCCGCTGCCCACGCCGAGGCTGCGGATCTTCGCCTTGTACACCATGTCGCTGCCGTACACGTCGGCGGTGACGTCCACCGGCTGGCCGATGCGCATGTGCGTGAGCTGCGTTTCCTTGAAGTTGGCGTCGATCCAGACTTCATGCAACGGCACCACGGCCATCAGGGCAGCGCCCGGCTGCACGCGCTGGCCGAGCTGCACGCTGCGCTTGGCGACGTAACCGTCCACCGGCGCCAGGATCTCCGTGCGCGCCTTGTCGAGGTACGCGGAGCGCAGCTTGGCAGCAGCGGCGCGCACATCGGGATGCGAGGCAACCACGGTGTCGTCCACCAGCACCTTGCTGGTGCTGTAGGCCTGCTTCGCGGAAGCCAGGCTGCTTTCCGCCGAGGTGAGCGTGTCGAGCGCGTGCGACAACTCTTCCGCCGAGATCGCGCCGGACTTGGCCAGGTCGCGGCGGCGGTTGTAATCCGCGCGGGCGCGGTCCACGGCCGTCTGGCGCACGGCCACGTCGGCCTGCGCGGAACTCACGTTGTTGTAGAGGCCGCGCACGCGACGCACGGTGTTGGCCAGTTCGGCGCGCGCGCTCAGGATGGCGATCTGCGCATCGCTGTCGTCGAGCTTCACGAGCACGTCGCCCTTGTGTACGCGATCGCCATCGTCGGCCGTGATCGAGAGCACGGTGGCCGCGATCTGCGGCGTGATCTGCACCACATTACCGTTGACGTAGGCGTCGTCGGTGTCCTCGTACCAGCGGCCGTCGACGAAATACCAGACGGTCCAGCCGATGCCGGCCAGGACGAGAACGAGGACCAGAAGCTTGAGGAAGAAGCCGCGACGGCTCTTCGGTGGCGGCGCCACGACGGCGCCGGCGGGGGCGGTGGTTTCTTGGGACATCGTTAGTGCCTCGGGACGTTTTCTTAGTTGTTCGGCGTCGCGGCGGCGACCGGCTGGTCGCCTGCCTCGGGGCGGAAACCGCCGCCGAGCGCCTGGATGAGTTGGACGGACGTGTCGACCTGCTGTGCGCGCAGCGCGGCCATGCGCTGCTCGGCCTGAAGCAGTTGCTGGCGCACCACCAGCGATTCCAGATAGCTGCCGACGCCCGCCTTGTAGCGCTGCTGCGACAGGTCGTAAGCCTGCTGCGCGGCATCCGTGGCGCGCTGCTGCGCTGCGACCTGGGTCGCGAGGGAGTCCAGGCCGGACAGATCGTCGGCCACCTCGTTGAGCGCGCCGACCAGGATCTTGTTGTACTGGGCCACGGCCAGATCGTATTCGGCGTCCTTGCCGGCGAGGTTGGCGCGCAGACGGCCGCCGTCGAAGATCGGCAGGCTGAACGCCGGCAGCACCTGCCAGAAGCGCGCGCGCGAGGCGAACAGGTTCTCGCTGCCGCCGGCAACCTGTGCGGCGAGCACGCCGAGGCTCACGTTGGGCAGGAACTCCGCCTTCGCGGACGCGATGTCCTTGGATGCCGCTTCCACGCGCCAACGCGCGGCCACGAGATCGGCGCGATGGCCGAGCAGGTCCGCCGGCAGGTTGCCGGGTACGGCCACAGCCGACGGCGCCAGCACCGCGGGTCGCGCAATGTCCAGGCCGCGATCCGGGCCCTTGCCCAGAAGCACGCTCAACGAACTCCGCGCGCTGTCGATGGCGCGCTGCGCCACCGCCATCTCGCGCTCCGCCGTGGCCACTTCGGTGTCGGCCTGCTTCACCTGTATCTGGTTGTCCACACCGGCGGCCACGCGCTGGCGGGTCAGCTCGCGCGACGCAGTGCTGCGATCCAGCTCGGCCTTCGCAACGTCCAGTTCGGTGAACGCGTAGCCCAGCTGCACGTAGGCGCGGGCCACGTTGGTGGACAATTCGATGCGCGCGGCGCGTGCGTCGATCTCACTGGCCCGCTGCGAACCGACGGCGGCTTCCCACGCGGCCCGCTTGCCGCCCCAAAGGTCGAAGTCCCAGCTGAAGTTGCCGTAGCCGTATTTCGTCCAGCTGAAGTGGTTGCCGAGCGGTGCGGGGAACAGCGTGCCGGGCAGGTGCGCGCCGGCCACGCCGCCGCCCACGGCCAGCGTGGGATCGCGTGCCGCGTCGGCCGCGCCGCTCTGCGCCTGCGCCTGGCGCACGCGTGCGTCGGCGGCGGCGAGATCCGGGTTGTCCTTCAAGGCTTCCTCGATCAGCGAGGACAGCTGGCTGTCGCCCAGTCCCGTCCACCAGTCGGCCGACGGCCAGTTGGCAGGCGAGACCTGGGCCTTGGCCAGACTGCGTTCGGCGTGAAGGTTGGCGGGGTCGGCGAGCCGGCCCTGCGGCTCCAGTCCACGGCTGGTGACACAGCCGGACAGGATCAGCGCGGCCCCGACGGCCGCCACAAGAGTGTGCAGACGCATGAGTTTTTGCCTCGACAGTAAGGTCAGTCTTTTTCGCGGAGCGAGGTGAGCACGCGCTCCAGGTAGTCGTGCAGCCGTTCGCGCTCTTCGGCGGACAGGCTGCGCTGCGCACGCTCCAGCGTGGCGACGTTGCTCTCGTGCAGGTGCCGCCACAGGGCTTCGCCCGCCTCGGTCAGTTCGATGCGCAGGGCACGGCGGTCCTGCTCGTGCGGCTGGCGGCGCAGGTATCCCTTGGTTTCCAACTGGTCGAGCTGACGGGTCATCGCGCCGCCGTCGAGATCGACGGCCCTGGCGAGCTCCGAGGCGGACATGGGGCCCAGCATCGCCAGGCGCTTCAGCATGTGAAACTGGGTGAACTTGAGGTCCGCCCCCTGCGCGGCGAGGTCGGACTCGATGGCCCGGACGATCTCGCCGCGGACCATGCCGATCAGGGCACCGAGGCTGTCGCGGCCGTCAGTGGGGCATACGTTCGTGTTCATGACGCATATTCTATTGCCAACAGTATAGTTGTCAAGGCAAATATGCGCGGGGCAGATATTTACAAGTCAGGAAGTCGCATCCTCGTCGGCGAGAAGGGCGGCCAGGGCAGGATCGCGCACCGCAAAGAGATCGAACACGCCCAGTGCCCGCAAGGTCGGCAGCTGCGCCAGAAGGCGTGGTTCGAGGGTCCGGACCTGTTCTTCCGGGGTTCCCGGGTCCAGCATGGCGTGGGCACAGGCGACGAAAGTGACGAGGGCGTCGCCCGCCTCCTGGCCGCCGTCGAGGTCGTTGTAGTCGTTCGTGACGAGACGGATCATGGGGAATCTCCGGCGTCGAGGTCCGGTCGTGGCTAAGGTTCGCCACGTTCAGGACATTTGTTTGGGAGTGCAAATGTTAGCCATGGAAGCTATCGGCCTGATATCGTCACCGGGCCAACTTATGTCGAGAAATGGCCAAATGCTGGACGATACCCTGCACGCGCTCCTGGAAAGCGCCGATGGTCCGCCGCTCGTCGCCTACGAGGCGAAGGGCGAAATTCCCCACGCCGAAACCGACTGGCATAACCATGTCCGCGGGCAATTCTTCTATGTGGAACAGGGCCTGGTAATCAACCGCACGGAGCACGGCTCCTGGTTGTTGCCGCCGCACCGGGCCGGCTGGATGCCGCCGGGCGAGATGCACACGGTGAGCATGGCGGGGCCCCTGCGCGCCTGGGGCGTGTTCATCGCACCCAGTGCCGCCGAAGGTCTTCCCGACCGGCCATGCGTGGTGGGGGTGAGCGACCTGTTCCGGGCCATCGTGAAACGCGCCGCCACCTGGCCCATCGACGGTGAACGAGAGCCGGAGAAGGATAGGCTGCTTGCCGTGCTGCTGGATGAAATGCGCCGTGCGCCGGTCGAGCAGTTGCACCTGCCGATGCCGGTGGATCGCCGCCTGCGTCGCATCGCCATGGCGATGTTCGAGCGACCCGACGACACGCGGGGGATCGACGAGTGGGCGAGTTGGGCGGGCATGTCCGTGCGTACCCTCACACGCCTTTTCCGCCAGGAAACGCAATGCAGCGTGGCCCAATGGCGGCAGCAGGCGAGGCTTGCCTGCGCACTGGAGCGGCTGGCGGAAGGAGAGCCGGTATCGGTTGTCGCGGATGCCCTGGGCTACGCCTCGCCGAGCGCGTTCGTCGCCATGTTCCGTAAGGCCTTCGGCGATTCGCCGGGACGATACCTGGCACGCCAGGTCGTGGCCACGTGAGTCATATGGGTTTGCACATCCAGAGGGTTTCGAAGGTGTAGGCATCGCCGCTGTGCCGTTCGATCACGTCCAAGGCGATGCGGCCATACTGCCATTCGCCGTGCGTGCCGGGTGTGGTCACGTCATAACAGGTGCGCTCCTTCTCAAAGGTGCCCGTCTGCGGGTGGGTGAGCGCGTGTTCCTCGTTGCGACATTGCAGCCTTGCTTCGTGGTAGCTGGGCAGCAGGCGCTCTCCCGCGACGAAGCGTTCGTTGCCGCACCTCAGGATGGAAGCTGGAGGCAGCTCGGCAGTGGCGATGATGGAGGCGATGAGGATGGATGGCAGACGGTACACGCGGCGCTCCTTTTCGAGTGAGCGGGCGAGGCTGCGCAAGCTCATCGAGGAAGGAAATCGGACTTGTCTTAGAAATGCCGCAGGTTGGCGTTGCTGTGACCGGGATCACGCGTTTGCGCCGCACGATGAAATGGGCGTGATGGACGAAAACGTTTGCGTTGTCATCAGGACGCCGGGAAGCGATAGCCCACACCGGGCTCCGTTTTGAGCCAACGCGGAGATGACGGATCGTCACCCAGTTTCTGCCGCAGTTTTCCCATCACGATACGCAGGTAGTGCGTGTCCTGCGCATGGGTCGGGCCCCATACCTCGCGAAGGATCTGCTGCTGGCCGACCACACGCCCGGCGTGGCGCACGAGCAGCGACAGCACCGCGAATTCCTTTCGCGTCAGTGCGACGGCCTGGCCGTCCACGAACACTTCGCGGCGCGCCACATCGATGGACAGCGCGCCGTCGTCGTAGCGCAACGCTGCCGCGGCTTCCCCGCCCTTCGCTCCCGTGCGCAGCAGCACGCGCAGGCGCGCCATGAGTTCCTGGATGCCGAACGGTTTGGTCACATAGTCGTTCGCGCCGCGGTCCAGCGCCTTCACCTTCTCGCTCTCGGCGTCCCTCACCGAGAGCATCAGCACCGGCACCTGGCTCCACGCACGCAACTCGCGCAGCACCTCGTGGCCTTCCATGTCGGGCAGGCCGATGTCGAGAATGACCACATCGGGCGACTGCGTCGCGGCCAGGCCCAACCCCTCCTTGCCGCTGCCGGCGAGGAAGACCTGGTAGCCCTCGGCGCGCAGGCCGATGTCGAGGAACCGGCGGATCTGCACTTCGTCGTCGATCACGAGCACGCGCGGCGCGATGGAATTCATGGGTTGTCGTCGGGCGGCGCCGGCAAGGGCAGCGAAACCCGGATGGTGGTGCCTGCGCCGACATGGGGCAAGGCCTGCACGCTACCGCCATGGGCGCCGATCATGCCCCGGCAGATGGCAAGCCCCAGTCCGGTGCCCTGCTTGCCGCGGTCGCCGCGCGCCACCGAATGGAACATGTCGAAAATCCGCTCGCGCTCGTCTTCCGGAATGCCGGGCCCGCGGTCGCTCACATCCACCAGCAGGTGCCCGGACTCGACACGGACCATGACGCGCACGGGCTCGTCGGGCGGCGAGAAACGCGCCGCGTTCTCGAGGATGTTGAACAGGGCCTGCTCGATCAGCGCAGGATGCACATGCAGGAGCACGGTGCCCGGCGGCAATTGCATGTCCACCCGCGTCTCGGGAAACTGCTTGCGCATGCGCGAGACCGCGGCGGCGACGATCTCGCCGGCATCGACCCAGTCGCGCTTGAGCGTGAGCGCACCATGGCCGAGGCGCGTCATGTCCAGCAGGTTCTGAATGTAGCTGTCGAGACGCCGGCCTTCGCCAAGGATGGCTTCCAGCAGTTCGCGCCGTTCGCCTTCGGGCAACTGTTTTTCGTAGTCGAGCAAGGTGCCGGCGGCACCGATCATTGATGCCAACGGCGAGCGCAGATCGTGCGACACTGACGACAGCAAGGCGTTGCGCAGCCGCTCTGTTTCGCCTTCCACGCGCGCGCCTTCCAGTTCGGCGGCGAGTCGCGCGCGTTCCAGCGCCTGGCCGATGTCCTGCACCATCGCGAGCGCCATGCCGCGGCGGTCCGCATCCGGGCCGCCGGGAGTGTCCGGAAAGCGCAGGGCGACTACGCCCGCCCGCTGCGCTTCGGTGCCCAAAGGCAGCATCCAGCTCGACGCGCCATGCAGCGTGTCGGTGAAGCGCCCCGCGGGTTCCGCGTGCGCGTCGGACCAGTCGGCAGCGGCAACGTCCTGCGCGGACAGGGCGAACGGTTCCGGCGCGGAAGCAACCGGCACCAGCGCGCCCCCCGCGTCGCGGGCGAGCACGCTCGCCTGCGCGTCCAGCGCACGCGCCAGGGCCCGTGCACCCACCTCGCGGATCGCCGCCGCATCCGCCGCGGTGGCCAGCTGCTGGCCCAGTGTCACCAGCACGCGTCCGCGTACCTGGGCCGCGCGCAGCGAGGCCACCTGCCCGGACAGCCGAGTCGCCAGGCGGCTGCATACCAGCGCAGCGGCCAGGAACAGCACCACGGCCAGAACGTCGTCGGCATTGGCGATGACAAGCGTGTAGCGCGGCGGCGCGAAGAAGAAGTTGTAGCCGACGAAGCAGAGCAGGGCGGTGTACACCGCGACGGCCATGCGCGTACGCACCGCGACGAACAAGACGGCGGTGAGGAAGATGAGCGAGAGGTTGGCGACGGAAAGGAAACGGTCGGCCACGAACGACAGCGCCATCGCCACCGCGGTGGCGGCCGTGGCCATGCCGTAATCGCGGCGCGAGCCTTTGCTGACGCCGGCGCGGAGCCGTCGTCGCGCGCTGGCCCGTTCCAGAGGGGTGGCGACGATGGTGAGTTCCAGGTGCGCGCCACGGCGAAGCAGTTGCTGGGTGAAGGACAAGCCCAGGCGCCGTGCAATGGGGCGCTCCCGCGTGCGCCCCACGATGATCTGGCCCACGCCCTCGCGGTCGGCCCAGGCCAGCAATTCGTCCGCGACGGCATGGCCGCGCAGCACCACGCCTTCGCCACCGAGACGCCGGGCGAGTCGCATTGCCGCGTCCACGCGCTCACGGCGCGCACTGTCGGTACCGCCGCGATCGACATAGACGACACTCCACGGCGCACCGCGGCGCTCGGCGATACGCCGCGTGATGCGCACGAGGTATTCGCTCTGCGCGGCGCCATCGATGGCCGCCACCACGCGGCGTCGGACGGGCATGGCGTCGCCGCGCGCGAGCATGGACTCGCGCAGGTCGCTTTCCACGTGCGCCGCGACCGTCTCCACCGCGAGTTCGCGCAGTGCCGCGAGATTGGTCGGCGAGAAGAACGCTTCCAGCGCGACCGCGGCCGTCTCCGGCACGTACACCTTGCCCTGCCGCAGGCGGGCGATCAGCTCGCGCGGGGGCAGATCCACCAGCACGATGTCCCGGGCGCGATCGAGGAACGCGTCCGGCACGGTTTCGCGCACGGCCACGCCGGTGATGCGGCGCACCTGGTCGTTGAGGCTTTCCAGGTGCTGCACGTTCATCGCCGTGTAGACCTCGATGCCCGCGTCGAGCAGTTCCACGATGTCCTGCCAGCGATAGGCGTGCCGGCCCCCGGGCAGGTTCGAGTGTGCCAGTTCGTCGACGAGTATCACCGCCGGTTTTCGGGCCAGGGCGGCCTCCAGGTCGAACTCCTGGAAGGTGCGTCCCGCGTAGTGCACCGCCCGCGTCGGCAGGACCTCGATACCTTCGAGCAGTGCGGCCGTCTCCGTCCGGCCATGCGTCTCGGCCAGGCCGACCACCACGTCCACGCCCTGGCGACGCAGATCGCGCGCGGCCGAGAGCATGGCGTATGTCTTGCCCACCCCCGGCGAGGCGCCAAGGAAGATCTTCAGGCGTTGGCCGTCCTCGTCCTTCGCTGCGTTGAGCAGCGCATCGGCGCGGGCGTCGCGATCGTTGTTCATGGAGGTGGCCGAGGAAAGATATGAGTGTCGATCAAAAGGTTACCCGAACGGTGCCCGGAACCCTGTCGGAGCTGGCTATGCCGGGAGATGTGGGAGCCGGCTATGCCGGCGATCCCGCGGCAGCGGGCAACCTTGCCGCGAGCACCCATCGCCGCTGAAGCGGCTCCCACAACCTCAGCGATGCGACGCGTCGAGAGCCAGGTTCAATTCGAGCACGTTCACCCGTGGCTCGCCCAGCACGCCGAACTGGCGCCCTTCCGTATGCGACTCGACCAGTGACTGCACGGTGGCCGGGTCCAGCCCGCGCGCATGCGCCACGCGGGCCACCTGGTAACGCGCCGCCGCCGGGCTGATCTCCGGGTCGAGGCCGCTGCCCGACGCCGTGACGAGTTCCACCGGCACCGGTGCCGTGTTGCCAGGGTCGGCCGCCTGCAACGCGGCGATCCGCTTCTTTGCCGCGTCAGTGAGGGCCGGATTGGTCGGGCCCTGGTTCGATCCGCCCGACGCCGTGCCATTGTAGGGATCGGGACTCGTGGCCGAGGGACGGCTCCAGAAGTAGCGCGGCTCGGCGAACGACTGGCCGAGCAGCGACGAGCCGACCGGCTTCCCGCCCGACTCGACGATGCTGCCGTTTGCCTCACGCGGGAATACCGCCTGTGCGGCGCCGGTGACGAGGAGTGGATAGGCCACGCCGGTGATGACGGTAAAGCCCACGAGCAGTACGAGGGCGGGGCGAAGAAGGGATGTCATGGCGTACTCCTCAGAATGTGCCCTGGAACATGACGAGACCGCGTGTGCCGCCCACGTCACGGGTGTCGGCGACGTCGGTATAGCTGGACACGTGGCTGTAATACCGCCCGTTGGTCGCGTGGGTGACCCCGACGCTCACCGACCAGTGGGGGTCGATCGCATACTTCACGGTCGCCGAGGCGTCGCTGTAATCCACGTCGCGGACACCGTACGCCGTAGGCGTGGCCAACGAGGCGGTGTAGTGGGTGTGCCCTGCATGGAGCGCAAGCGTCCAGGCATCGGCCAGAGCGAAGGTGGCGTCGATCTGGAGGTAGCCGGTACCGCGGGTGTCGCCGTCGTAGCCCTGTTCGCGATCCGCACCGAAGTAGTCGGTGAGCGACCGGTTGTACTTCAGCGTGATGTTGCGCCACGTGAGCGCGGCGTTGGCCTCCACCGTGTCGAAGGAGCGGCCGCGGTATCCCGCGGCCTGGTCGAGGTTGGCACCCGGGTACACGTAACCGTAGACACCGAGGCGCCACGACCAGTCGTCGTCGATGGGGCGGCCGAAGCTCGCGTAGAGGTCCAGCTCTATCGAACCGCCCGCGTAGCTGCGATCGCTGACGCTGGATGCCCAGGCGCCGGCCGAGAAGCCGCCGGAAGCGGTGTAGTCGGCGCCGCCCTGGATGGCCGGGTGGCCCCAGGTCTGGGTCAGGCCACGGAACATGTAGTCCGACACGATCGCCACATTGCCCGTGACCGGTGGTGTATCGGTTGCATGGGCGGGAACGGAGAACACGAGGGGAAAGGCGGCGGCGCAGGCCGCCAGAAGAACGGTTTTCATGGGTATTCGTCGTGGGTCAGATGCCGGCGTATCCGCCGAGCGTGTATTCGTCGTCGGTCGCGTCATGGCGCGTGGCGACGATCTGGGGTTTGAACGGAACCACCGGTGCCGCGTGCGACGATGCCGGCGCGACGACGCGCACATTCATGTCGATGTCGTCGGAGTCTTCGATGAGTACAGTGAGGTGGACGTTGCGCATGGCGATGCCTTTAGATCAGGCCAGTCCCAGCAGGACCAGCAACATGTCGATGAGCTTGATGCCGACGAAGGGCGCGACGATGCCGCCCAGGCCGTACACGAGCATGTTGCGGCGAAGCAGCGCGGCGGCGCCCAGCGCGCGATAGGCCACGCCCTTCAGCGCAAGGGGAATGAGGAAAACGATGATCAGCGCATTGAAGATCACCGCCGACAGGATGGCGCTCTGCGGGGTGGCAAGGTGCATCACGTTCAGTGCGTTGAGCGCGGGGTAGGTCGTCGCGAAGGCGGCAGGGATGATCGCGAAATACTTGGCGATGTCGTTCGCGATCGAGAACGTGGTGAGCGCGCCCCGCGTGATGAGCATCTGCTTGCCGATGCCCACGACCTCGATCAGCTTGGTCGGGTTCGAATCGAGGTCGACCATGTTGCCGGCCTCTTTCGCGGCCTGGGTGCCGCTGTTCATCGCGACGGCCACGTCGGCCTGGGCCAGCGCCGGTGCGTCGTTGGTGCCGTCGCCGCACATGGCCACCAGGCGGTTCTCGGCCTGCATGTCGCGAATCAGCTTCAGCTTCGCCTCGGGCGTGGCTTCGGCGAGGAAGTCGTCCACGCCGGCTTCCGCGGCGATGGCGGCCGCGGTGAGCGGATTGTCGCCGGTGATCATCACCGTGCGGATGCCCATGCGGCGCATCTCGGCAAAGCGCTCCTTGATGCCGTCCTTCACGATGTCCTTGAGTTCGATGACGCCCAGCGTCAGCGCCCCGTCCACGACGATGAGCGGTGTGGCGCCGCGGCGCGCCACGTCTTCGGCCATGCGTCGCACCAGCGGCGGCATATGGCTGTCCTGGCCGTCGAGGTAACGCTCCACCGCGTCGATCGCGCCCTTGCGGATGTGGCGGGTGCCGACATCGACGCCGCTCATGCGCGTCTGTGCGGTAAACGGCACGAACGTGGCGTCGTTGTCGCGGCGTCGCCCATGCAGGCTGAACCTCGCCTCCGCCAGGGCGACGATGCTGCGGCCCTCCGGTGTCTCGTCGGCGCGCGAGGCGAGGTCGGCGGCTTCGGCCAGTTCGCGTTCTTCGATACCGGGTGCGGCATGGAAGGCCACCGCCTGACGGTTGCCGAGCGTGATGGTGCCGGTCTTGTCCAGGAGCAGCACGTCCACGTCGCCCGCCGCTTCCACGGCCCGCCCGGAAGTGGCGATGACGTTCGCCCGGATCATCCGGTCCATGCCCGCGATGCCGATGGCCGACAGCAGGGCGCCGATGGTGGTGGGAATGAGGCACACCAGCAGCGCCACCAGCACGGTAAGCGTGATCGGATTGCCGCTGCCCGCGGCCTGCACGCTGTAGATCGAGTAGGGAAGGAGCGTGGCGCACGCCAGCAGGAAGATCAGGGTGAACTTCGCCAGCAGGATGGTGAGCGCGATCTCGTTCGGCGTCTTGCGGCGCGACGCGCCTTCCACCATCGAGATCATGCGGTCGAGGAAGCTCTCGCCGGGGTTGCTGGTGATGCGCACCACCAGCCAGTCGGAGAGCACGCGGGTGCCACCCGTCACGGCGCTGCGGTCGCCACCGGCCTCACGGATCACCGGTGCCGATTCGCCGGTGATGGCGCTCTCGTCGACGCTGGCCGCGCCCACCACGATCTCGCCATCGCCCGGCACGATGTCGCCGGCTTCCACCAGCACGTGGTGGCCGCTGCGCAGTTCGCTGGAAGGCGTGAACACGATCTGCGCATCGTGCCTCGGTGCGGCGAGCTTCTTCGCGGCCACATCGCGACGTGAGCCGCGCAGCGCGTCGGCCTGCGCCTTGCCGCGTCCTTCGGCGAGCGCTTCGGCGAAATTGGCGAACAGCAGGGTGAACCAGAGCCACAGCGTCACCCAGAAGATGAAGCCCGTGGGAGCCTCGCCGTGGCCGGCCAGCGCCTGCACCCACAGCAGGGTGGTCAGTACGCTGCACACGAACACGACGAACATCACCGGGTTGCGGAACTGCGTACGCGGATCGAGTTTGCGGAACGCGTCGACAAGGGCGCGTGTCACCATCGCGCGGTCGAATCCGCGCGCGGCGTGAGCGTGGGAAGTCATGGATCAGTGGCCCGTGAGAGACGTGAGGTGCTCGACGATGGGCCCGAGGGCCAGCGCCGGGAGGAAGGTGAGCGCGCCGACGACGATCACGACGCAGGTCAGCAGCGTGACGAACAGCGGTGTGTGCGTGGGCAGCGTGCCGGCCGAGGGAGGCACATGCCCCTTGGCGGCCAGCGATCCGGCCATGGCCAGCATCGCAATCGCAAGCGGGAAGCGCGCCAGAAACATGCAGATGGCGAGCAGCACGTTCCAGAAGGGCGTGTTCGCGGACAGACCGCCGAACGCGCTGCCATTGTTGTTGGACGCGGAGCTGACCGCATACAGGATTTCGCTGAAGCCATGGGCGCCGGGATTCGCGACGCCCGCGACACCGGCGGGCACCATGACCGCGACGGCGGTGCACACGACCACGAGCGCGCAGGGTACGAGCACGGCCAGGCTGGCCATCTTCATCTCGTGGGCCTCGATCTTCTTGCCCAGGTATTCGGGCGTGCGGCCCACCATGAGTCCGGCGATGAATACCGCGACCACGGCGAACGCCAGCATGCCGTAGAGCCCCGAACCCACGCCGCCGAAGACCACCTCGCCCAGTTGCATGAGCCACATGGGAACGAGGCCGCCGAGCGGCGTCAGCGAATCGTGCATCGCATTCACCGCACCGCAGGACGCGGCGGTTGTGATGGCGGCGAACAGGCCGGACGAGGCGATGCCGAAGCGCGTTTCCTTGCCTTCCATGTTGCCGCCCGATTGCAGGGCGGTGGCATGCGCGTCCACGGCCAGGCCGTGCAGGGCGGGGTTGCCGGCCTGCTCCGCGGCGACCAGACCGACCGCGAGGGGCACGAAGATGACCAGCATCGTGGCGAGGATCGCCCAGCCCTGGCGGCGGTCGCCCACCATGCGCCCGAACGTGCAGCAGAGGGCGCCCGGGATAAGGAAGATCGCGATCATCTCCACGAAGTTGGAGAACGGCGTGGGATTCTCGAAGGGGTGCGCGGAATTGGCATTGAAGAAGCCGCCGCCATTCGTGCCGAGCATCTTGATAGCCACCTGCGACGCCGCGGGCCCCATCGGCAGGGTCTGCCTGCCGTGCTCCAGCGTGGCCACGTCCAGGTAAGGCGCCACGTTCTGCACCACGCCCTGCGACACGAGCAGCAGCGCGATCACGATCGAGAACGGCAGCAGCACGTAGAGCGTGGCGCGGGTCATGTCTACCCAGAAGTTGCCCACGGCCGCGGCACCCCGGCGCGCGAAGCCCCGGACCACCGCGATGAGCACCGCGATGCCCGTGGCGGCCGACAGGAAGTTCTGCACGGCAAGGCCCAGAGCCTGCGTGAGGTAGCTCATGGTCGACTCGCCCGCGTAACCCTGCCAGTTCGTGTTGGTGACGAAGCTCACGGCGGTGTTCATGGCCGAGTCGGGCGCCACGGCAGCGAAATGCTGCGGGTTCAACGGCAACCATTGCTGCGTGCGCTGAAGCAGGTACACGAAGGCCACGCCGGCCACGTTGAATACCAGCATCGCCATGGCATAGCGCTTCCACCCCATGTCCTCGTCGGAACGAACGCCGGCAAGGCGGTAGAGCAGGCGCTCCGCGCCGGCCCCGAAGCGGGTGACGCGGTTCGGCTCGTCGGCGAACACGAGGGCCATGTAATGGCCCATCGGCTTCACCAGCGCCAGCAGCACGACGAGGAAAAGGCCAATCTGGAGGAAGTCGTTCGTGGTCATTCGAACCACTCCGGCTTCAGCAGGGCCACGCACAGGTAACCGGTAAGGGCCACGGCAATGGCTGCGGCGACTATGTAGGCAAAGGTCATGGCGGCGTCCTCAGCGGCGACCCAGCCGGTCGCAGATCATGAGGAAGCCGATCGTCACGGCCGTGAGGACGACGACGAGAAGAACGTAAAGGAATTCCACGATTGCGCACCATCGACTAGGACGGTGCGCATTCTTCGCCTGGAACGATATTTACGGTGTAACGCGGCGGCGTGGGGGCGTAACGTTTCCGTAAATTCTTGAAGCTCTTCGGGCGGAAAGTCGCTGGGCCCCTGCCTTCGCAGGGGCGACGTGCCCTCGCGGCGTCGTTCCTGCGAAGGCAGGAACCCAGTGACTCTATCGCCTCAGTGTTCCAGCCTCTCCCGGAACAACTCGTCGATGCGGCGGTATTCGTCGTACCAGGAGTCCGCGTGCACGAAGCCGTGCCTCTCCATCGGATACAGCGACATCCAGAAGTTCTTCTTGTGCAGCTCGATGAAGCGCTGATAGAGGCGGATCGAATCGCTGGCAAGCACGTTGTCGTCGATCAGGCCGTGCTCGATCAGCAGCGGGTCGGCCAGGGCCTCGGCGTACTGGATGGGCGAGCTGGTCTTGTACGCATCGGGGTCCAGCTGCGGGTCGTTGAGTATGTTGGACGTGTACTCGTGGTTGTAGCTGGTCCAGTCGGTCACCGGGCGTAGCGCGGCGCCGGCGGCGAACTCACCGGGTGCGCGAAGCAGCGCCATCAGGGTCATGAACCCGCCGTAGCTGCCGCCATAGACACCGACGCGTTTCGGGTCAGCACCGTGGTTCGCCACCAGCCAGGCCTTGCCGTCGAGCAGGTCGTCCAGTTCCGGATGGCCCATCTGCCGGTAGATGGCCGTGCGCCAGTCGCGACCGTAGCCCTTGGACGCGCGGTAGTCCATATCGAGAACCACGTACCCGCGCTGCACCAGGAGGTTATGGAACATCTGCTCGCGGAAATACGCCGGGTAAGACAGGTGCACGTTCTGCAGGTAACCCGCGCCGTGCACGAAGATCACCGCCGGGCGCGAGGCCGCCGTGGCGGCGTCGGCCGGGCCGTAGAACTTGGCCCAGATCGTGCCCGCACCGTGGGTCGAAGGCACCTGGACGATCTTCGGCGCGATCCATTCGCGGGCCTTGTATGCGGGCTTGCGGGTGTCCGTGAGTTCCCGCGCCGCGGAACCGTCCACGCCCACCGTGGCCAGCTGCGAGGGAACGTACGGCGAGGAATGCAGCACCGCGAGACGGGTGCCGTCCGGCGACAGCGCGAAATCGTCGAGGCCTTCGAAGGTCGTGACGCGCGTGAGCGTGCCGCCTTGTGCTGGCAGCGAATAGATGTCGTAGCTATACGGTGCCACCTTGTTCGTGCGCACGTAGAAGCGCGAACCATCGGGGCTCAGCACCGGGTGGTCCACTTCGAAACGGCCGGAGGTCAGCGCCTTGGCCTTGCTGCCCGGCGGGCGGATGTACAGCTGCGCGAAGCCGCTTTCCTCGCTCAGGTACCACAGCGTGCGGCCGTCCCGGAGCCAGCCGAAGTCGTTGCCGTCCCAGTTGATCCAGGCCTTGTCGGTAAGGCGGTGTTGCGACACCAGGGCGTGGCGGTCGAAATCCACGGTGGCGATCCAGCGATCCTTGTTGTCGATCGCGCGCAGCTGAACGGCGACCTGGCGGCCGTCGTCGCTCCACACGATGCCGGGGCTGTATTCGCCGTTGACGATAACCGGACGCGTCTTCGGCGCAGCCAGTGCGTCGGCGCGATCGCCCTTACCCTCCTTGCGCAGCGCGGCGACGGTCTTCGCGCGGATGTCGGCCAGCGGGTCGTCGCCGATGCCCGGCAGGGTGGCGGTGTCGAGGTCGAAGCTCGCATGCGTTTGCAGATCGAGCAGGCGCAGCGATTGCGGCGTGGGGTCCTTCCTGCCGACGTAGCTGCGCGTGGCTTCGGTTTCGGCGTAACCCGAATCGGTCACGTAATGCGTGAGGTCGGCGATCTTGCCCTTGTCGGCGTCCTTCGCCTCGGTCACCACGAGCATCCAGCGGCCGTCCGGCGACAGCGAGGTATCGACGATGCTCACGTTCTTGCCAAGCCAGAACGGCCGGGGCACGCGACCCGGATCGGCGGCCGCCAGGGCATCGGCATCCGCCTTCATGGCCTCCTCGTCCGCGCGCAGGCCACGCAAGGTCTTGAACAGCGCCTGCTGGCCGTCGGCGAGGTCGTCGGCTTTCCTGTCGTTCGGGTCGTCCTTCGTTTCGAGGTCGGCTGCCTTCGACACGGGACCGCCCGTGACCGCGTACGCAAACCAGTCGTTATCGGCGCGGAAGGTGAGCAAGCGGCCATCGAGGGAGAAGCGCGGATCGCGTTCCTTCGCGGCGGTGCGGGTCACCTGCACCGTGCTGCCGCTGGCGAGGTCGCGCAGAAAGATGTCGCCGTGGCGCACGAAGGCGGCGTGCCCGTGGGCGCGATCGAACACGGGTTTGCCGCCGTCTGCCCGGGCCGCTGCCGCCGCGTCGAGCCGTTCCGGCGTACCGCCGTTCGCAGGCACGTGCCAAAGGTCGCGCACCGGCGTGCCGTCCTGCTTGAGGGAATAGAAGACCTGGCTGCCGTCGACGCTCCAGTACGGGTCTTCCACCGCCGGCCCGATCCAGTCCGGGTCGGCCATGATGGTTTCCATGTCCAAGGGAGGCGGTGCGGCGAACGCCGGCGCGGCGGCAAGGGTGGCGATCAGGGCGGCGGCGAGTGCGCGCATCGGAGGCAGTTCCGGGTGGGGACAAATCACGGGAGCATAACCCGCTCGCGAAGCCAGTGGCGGGATCGCCATCCGGGTTGGCGCCAGCTTTGTGTGGGAGCCGCTTCAGCGGCGATGGATGCGCGCGACAAGGTTGCCCGCTGCCGCGATCGCCAGCGAAGCCGGCCCCCACAGAGCCCGGAGCCTCCGCGGCTTTGCTACGCTCGGCAGATCACAAGGGAGTTCAAACCCATGCGCGTCCTCGTTCCCCGCCTGCTCGCCGCCAGCCTGTTCCTCGCCGTCTCGGCGCAAGCCGCCACCTCCGCACCGCCGCCCACGCCGAAGCGAGTGGTTTCGGAAACGCTGGCCGGCCAACCGGTGAACGACCCTTACCGCTGGCTGGAGAACCCCGAGGCGGCCGACGTGAAGCAATGGATCGATGCGCAGAACGCATACACCGAGGCTGCTATCGGCGCCATGCCGTTGGGCAAGGCACTGAGTTCGCGTATCCGCGAACTGTCGATCACCTCCACCACGCGCTCCTCGCCCACGCTGGCCGGCGGCACGCTGTTCTATTTCGAGAACACGCCGCCCCAGCCGCAGCCTGTGCTCGTCGCGAAGGCCTGGCCGGACGGCGCCACGCGCACACTCGTGGATCTCAACAAGGGCGACGGCAACACGGCCATCACCGCCTACTGGCCCTCACCCAGTGGCCGCTACCTCGCCTACGGCACCGCGGAAGGCGGCAGCGAACTTACGACCATCCATATCCTCGACACGCGCACGGGCAAGCCGCTCGGCGACGTGCTGCCGTTTGCCGGCGGCGGCACCACGCCGCAGGCGTTGGCCTGGGATGCCGACGAGAAGGGCGTGACCTATGCGCGCTTCGATGCGCCGTCGGATGGCAAGCCGCTACGCGAATTCGATGCCTACCTGGCCCATCACGTCATCGGTCAGCCGGCGGCGAAGGACACCGTGGCGTTCGGCAAGGGCTACTCCCACGTGGCCGAGTACATCCTCAAGGAAAGTGCGGATGGCAAGGCCACCGCGCTGCTGGCGAACGAAGGCGACGGCGGCCCGGCGGAGGTCTACTTGCGCGAGGGCCAGGGTGGGTTCAAGCGCGTGCTGGGCCACGAGGCCGACGCGCGCGAGGCAAGCTGGGTGGGCGATACGCTTTACGTCGTGACCTTCGCCGGTGCACCGCAGGGCAAGATCGTCGCGGTCACCGCGAACGGCAAGGCGACCGACGTGCTTCCGGAGGGCAAAGGCGCCATCCAGCACGTGACGGCGCTCGGCGACGGCTTCCTCGTGGTGCGCAGCGCGGGTCCCGACTGGTGGGCGGACCAGTACGACGGAAAGGCGAACTTCGTACGCCGCGTACCCTTGCCCGCCACCGGCATCGCCATCGGCGGCGTCGCCGCCGAGAAGGGCCAGGCCAAGGCGCTCATCACCTATGCGGGATGGACCCAACCCACCCGTTGGGCCGAATACGACGGCAACTCCGGCTCGTTGAAGACGATCTTCGAAGTGAAGCCGGCCGCCGATTATTCGAAGGTACGGGTCACCCGGGTGGAAGGCACCTCGAAGGACGGCAGCAAGATTCCCGTCACCGTGATCGCGATGGACGGCACCACACCGAACGGCAAGCGCCCGACCATCCTCTACAGCTACGGCGGCTTCGGCATTCCCGTTACACCGGGTTTCATCGGCGCGAACCTCGCCTGGCTGGAACGCGGCGGCGTGCTGGCCTACGCCAACATTCGCGGTGGCAACGAGTTCGGCGAGGCGTGGCACGAGCAGGGCCAGAAGACGCGCAAGCAGAACGTGTTCGACGACTTCTATGCCGCGTCGCAAGCGCTGATCGACACGAAGTGGACCGATACGAAACACCTCGGCATCCTCGGCGGCAGCAATGGCGGCCTGCTGATGGGCGCGGCACTCACCCAGCATCCGGAGCAGTACCGCGCGGTGGTTGGCGCCGTGGGCATCTACGACGTGCCGCGCCATGAAACCGCGTTCGCCAATGGGCCCTACAACGTCAGCGAGTACGGCAGCGTGTCCGATCCCGCGGTCGCGAAGGCCATGCTGGCGTACTCGCCGCTGCACAACGTGAAGAAGGGCACGAAGTACCCGGCCGTGTTGCTTACCACCGGCGCCAACGACCCGCGCGTGGCCCCGTGGCAATCGCGCAAGTTCGCCGCCGCGCTCCAGGACGCCAGCACCTCCGGCCAGCCGGTGCTGCTGCTCACCCGCATGAACGCCGGCCACGGCATCGGCGCGCCCTTCAGCCAGCGCGTAGGCAACCAGGCACTGTCGATGACGTTCTTCGCGACTGAACTTGGGCTCGGAGAGTAATCGCCGCCAGGGACCCTAAACTTCCGGAAAGGGCATGCCGCGGCGCTTCCGCTCGTACTGATGGAATCCCGCCGTATGGTGGAGCTGCGTACCGGCATGACGCAGCTCCGATGACGCCATGCGTGCGACGAAAAACGTATGAGAGCCAACGACCACACTGTGGACGATGGTCAGTTCCTGCACGCATAACGCCGATGCGATGGCAGGAATGCGGAATTCGCCGGAAGGCACGACGGGAAGGGAAAGGTCGTCCCACCGGGCGAGCGCGTCCTTGTGATGGCGTGCCAGCCCGTAGACCGCCGCTTTCATCGAGGCCGGCGGATGCGACAGCGCCACGCGGCCCACGTCCCGGATGACAGCCTCCGAGACGTTGCTGCTGCGCAAGGCGAGCGTGAACAGACCTGCGTTCGCCAACGGCCCGATGAGGTCCATCGGGAAGATGTTCCGATGGGTTTCGGTATCGACGGATACCAGCACGACAGGCCGCGGGCACAGGTAGCTGATCATCAATTGCTGTGCGGCAGCCGGCGCCATGTTCAGGTGATTGGCGGCACGGTGCCGGAGCATGTTCCGGTTCTGTCGCCATGCCGTCCATTCGCGCAGCGGCGAAGGCAGGCATCGGTGTTCGCCGGCTGCGACCTCGTATAAGTGGATGCCTGCATTGCCGGCGACGAAAGACCGTGCTTTCGTCAGGCGCAGCGTTCCGAGCGCGCGGCCTGTGGCGGCGTCGAAGTATTGCAGCGCAGGGCGGTCCCCCGCGTCGATGCTCGTGGCGACGGTCAACGGCTTGAGCGACGCAACGGTGTGGTCGTCCGTGGCGTCGGCACGGCCACCGTCCCAGCACAGTTCGGCCGTGACCAGTCTTTCCCATGGTTCGAGGGCCACCGTCGCCCACTGCGGTACGGATGGAAGAATCCGCCGGATCGCATTCCGCCACATGATCAGGTCCGCCGGAAAAGCAGGAACAGATACGGTGCGAACAACTTGCCGACGCCGCCGGGGAACACGGGGTCGAGGTGGAAGTGCGGGCGGGCGGCGCGAGCGGGCAGGCGCGGCGTGAAGCGGTGGATGCCGCTCTCGGTGGCGAACCCGTAGTGGCCGTGGCGCACAAGGTTCAGCAGGTTATTCCGCCACCAGCTATATTTCGCGTCGCCCAGGAAATATGGGTTGAGGACACTGGCCAGGATGAAGCCACCCGGGCGCACCACGCCCGAGAGTTGTGCGAACAACGTGCGTTGGTCCGCGATGTGGTTGAGCACCGCGAAGTTCGCGGTCACGGCATCTACCTGGCAAGGAAGGTCCGCATCGAGGATGACGACCTCGCCTGCGGCGATGTCGTCGCGACAGTAGAGTTCGAGGTGCGCACGCATCGAAGGCGACGGCTCGTACACGTACGTGCGATGGCCTTTCCCCGCATAGGTCTTTGCGTCGATGCCGGTGCCCGCACCGAAGTCGAGCACGACGGCGCCCGGCGCCAGCAGCCGCTGCACGTGCTGCTGGAAGCGTTCGCGTATGGCCACTTCGCGTCTGGAGGTCAGGAAGAACTGGTGGTACTGCGCTCCGGTATGCATACCGGTAGGTGCGCCCCGGCTCTGAAAAGGTTTCGCCAGTCGCCCCCTGTATGTAAGAGCCGCTATAGCGTCGAGGAAACCCCGCCCACGGCTTCATCGCTGCGCGGGCGTCTCGCCGCTATAGCGGCTCCTACAAGGGCGGCCTGTTACGATCAAGGGCCCCGCAAGGAGTTCCTGGCATGCCCCTGCCCACCGTCGAACACGAAACCCGCCCTTCGCCCACCTGGTCGGTGATCTGGCTGCATGGCCTTGGCGCCGACGGCAACGACTTCGCGCCCATCGTGCCGGAGCTGGTAGACGCAGCGTGGCCGGGGGTGCGTTTCGTTTTTCCGCATGCGCCGGTGCGGCCGGTCACGGTGAACAACAACGTGCCGATGCGGGCGTGGTACGACATCAAGGGGCTGTCCATCGCCGACAAGCAGGACGCGGAGGGCATCCGCGCTTCCATCGCCGAGGTGGAGGCGCTGATCGCGCGTGAGGAAGAACGCGGCGTGCCCGCCTCGCGCATCGTGCTGGCCGGTTTCTCGCAGGGCGGCGCGATGGCGCTGTCCGCGGGGCTGCGCCATCGCGAGGCCCTCGCGGGTATCCTCGTGCTTTCCGCCTATCTGCCTTTGCACGACACCATCGAGGCCGAGCGCAGCGGCGCAAACCACGCCACGCCAATCTTCTGGGGCCACGGCAGCGCCGATCCCGTCGTGCCGATGGTGTTGGGCGAGCATTCGAGGCAGGCGCTGGAAGCACTCGGCCACCGCATCGACTGGCATACCTATCCCATGGGCCACCAGGTGAGCCTGCCGGAGATCGCGGATATCCGCGGCTGGTTGTCGGAGCG
This sequence comes from Luteibacter sp. SG786, assembly GCF_011759605.1. Taxonomy (GTDB): domain Bacteria; phylum Pseudomonadota; class Gammaproteobacteria; order Xanthomonadales; family Rhodanobacteraceae; genus Luteibacter. The sequence goes on along the minus strand of NZ_JAAOYX010000002.1, from coordinate 750,054 downwards.
CTTCGCCGAAGGCTGATGCCCGCTCTTGTGGGAGCCGCTGAAGCGGTTCCCACAAAGGCGCGCCTCTGAGCGATTTATCAGCTGTGCACGATCCGGCTTCCGGCATACTCCGCGCATGTCCGCGGAACTTCGCCATCCACGCCAGCCATCGGCACCGCTGCCGGATTTCTGCAGCCTGCCCGTGCTGTTCGCCTTGCTGGTGGTCGGCGCGCTCACGGTCACGCTGATGTGGCTGGCGCCGGGCAATGACGGCGACCTGCGTGATTACAGCATCGCGGTGCTGTTCACCAGCTGGTTGTCGGTGCTCCTTACCGTGGCGCTGTGCAAGCTGCGCCCCTGGATGCAGCGCCTGCCGGGGCTATGGCCGTATGCGGCGGTGTGGCTGCTCCTGGTGACCACGGTTGGGGCAAGCGCGGCCACGCTCGGCTGGATCGACCACAACCTGGCCGCGGGCCTGAGCCCGGCCTCGCGCTTCGGCTTCGTGCGCGACTGCATGCTTGCCACGGGCCTGCTCGGCGCCGGCCTGCTTCGCTACTTCTACGTAGTGGCGCAGTGGCAGGTGCGGGTGGCCGCCGCCGCGCAGGCGCAGGTGGCGGCCTTGCAGGCACGGATACGGCCGCACTTCCTCTTCAACAGCATGAATGCCGTGGCCGCACTCATCCGCGTCGATCCGGACGCCGCCGAGCGCACCGTGGAGAACCTCTCCGAGTTGTTCCGCGCCGCGCTCGGCAGCGACCAGACGTCCCTTGGCACGCTGGGTGAGGAATGGGCGCTGGTGGACCGTTACCTGGACATCGAGGCGCTGCGGCTCGGCGACCGCCTGCGTGTGGAGCGCGACATCGATGTGCCGGCGGATCTTCCCTTGCCGCGCCTGCTGCTCCAGCCGCTGGTGGAGAACGCCATCCGGCACGGCGTGCAGCCGTTGCGCGAGGGGGGCAGCATCCGCCTGGGCGGCCGGCGCGTACCGGGAGGCGTGGAGATCGTGGTGGAAAACCCCGTCGCGGACGCACCGGCCACGCCCGGCAATGGACACGGGTTGCGCAATGTGCGCGAGCGCGTGCGCTTCCATTTCGGCGAGCGGGCCACCGTGGACGCGAGTGTGCGCGAGGGACGTTTCGTGGTGACCGTTTTCTTGCCGGAGGCTGCACGTGCGCGTACTGATCGCCGATGACGAGCCGTTGGCGCGCGTGCGCCTGCGCGGACTGCTGGCGCGGCGTTCCGACGTTACCGTCGTGGGCGAGGTCGGCGATGGCGAGGCCATGCTCGAAGCGTGCGCCGAACTGAAACCGGATCTCGTGCTGCTCGACGTCGAGATGCCGGGACTCACGGGTACGGCGGCGGCTCGCCGGCTCGGCGCGCTGGTGGAACGGCCGCAGGTGGTGTTCTGCACCGCCTACGAACAACACGCGTTGAGCGCCTTCGATCTCGGCGCCACGGATTACCTGCTCAAACCGGTGCGAGCCGAGCGGCTGGACGAGGCACTCGACCGTGCGCTCGCGCGGCTGGCACCGCCGCAGAACACGGAGCGCGTCGCGTGGCTTCGCGCACGCAGCGGCACCGACGAAGTGCGCGTGGCACTTGCCGACGTGCTCTACCTCCTGGCCGACGAGAAATACGTGGCCGTGCACCATGCGGGCGGCATGTGGCTGATCGACGAATCCCTGCGTCAGCTCGAAGCCGCGCACGGCGAGCGCCTGGTCCGCCTGCACCGCAACTGCCTGGTGCCCCGGGAACGCCTGCAAGGCCTGAAGACACTGCCCGATGGCCGCGTGCTCGCGCGGCTGGCCGGCACGGACGTCGCGCCTGAGGTGAGCCGGCGTAACCTTCCAGCCGTGCGGCAACTGCTGCGGACGGCGTGAGGCGCTGCGCGCGCCGCTCGTTTGCGGGACAATTCCGCCTTCGTCCGCTTCGCTCCGGCTGGAAAGCAATGACCGCACCGCTCCGCATCGCCACCCGCAAAAGCGCGCTCGCCCTCTGGCAAGCGGAGCACGTGGCCGCCCTGCTACGCCAGGCCCATCCCGGGCTGCCGGTGGAGCTGGTTCCGCTGTCCACGCGCGGCGACGAGATCCTCGACCGCTCGCTGGCGACGATCGGCGGCAAGGGCTTGTTCCTCAAGGAACTCGAGGTCGCCATGCTGGAGGATCGCGCGGACATCGCGGTGCATTCGCTGAAGGACGTGCCGGCGGAACTCGAACCGGGGTTCGTGCTGTCGGCCATTCTGCCCCGCGCCGATGCGGCGGATGCCTTCATCAGCAACGACTACGCGACGCTGGCCGAGCTGCCCAACGGTGCCCGCGTCGGTACGTCCTCGCTGCGCCGGCAGGCCCAGTTGCGGGCACTGCGCCCCGACCTGCAATTGCTCGACCTCCGCGGCAACGTGAACACGCGGCTGGCCAAGCTCGACGAAGGCCACTACGAGGCCATCATCCTTGCCTGCGCGGGTGTCGATCGCCTTGGTTTGAGCGGACGTATCCGCCACCGGCTGGCCAGCCCGGACTGGCTGCCCGCACCGGGGCAGGGAGCCATCGCGGTCGAGTCGCGCGAAGGCGACCTCCGCGTGGCCGACCTCATGGCTGCCTTGACCGATGCGGAAACGCAGATGGCCGTGGCGGCCGAGCGGGCCATGAACGAAAAGCTCGGCGGCAGCTGTGCGGTGGCGATCGGTGCGTGGTGCGTGGTGGCGGAATACGGGCTGACGCTGCACGGCATGGTGGGCAACGCGGCAACCGGCGAACTGCTGCGCGCCCAGGCCGACGCCACGGGCGACACGCCAGTGGCACTGGGTCACGAAGTGGCCGCGATGTTGCTGGCGCAGGGGGCCGAGGAGTTCCTGAAGCCGCAGCGCTGAGAGCTTTGTGTGGGAGCCGCTTCAGCGGCGATGGGTGCTCGCGGCAAGCATGCCCGCTGCCGCGGGATCGCCGCTGAAGCGGCTCCCACAAATACGGCTGTCGTTAGAAGTTATAGACCAGGTTCGTCGTCGTCAGCTTGTCGGTGCTCTGCGTGCCGGGCTGCGTGTCGCTGTTGTAGCGGATCTGGTAGCCGACCTTCAGCGCCATTTTCTTCGTCATGCTGACGGAAAGACCGATGTCGTTCTGGTAGTACTGGTTCTTCGAGCCCGCTTCCACCAGCAGCGTGTCTTCCAGCGCCGTGTTGTCGGTAAGGCGGTACTTTGCGTTGACCAGGCCGCGGCCGACCACTTCGCTTTCGGCATCGGGCTTGTACGTTTCCGACACCGCGTTGCCATTGGCGTCGAAGATGGGCGTGCCGTCGGGATTCAAGGCGGCGCGTTCCGATTTCGCCGGCTGGTAGCGCTTGAAACCGGGGCCGATTTCGAAGGACAGCTCGGCACGCTCGTTCTTCAGCGCGATGTAGCCGTAGCCCACCGAGATGATGCCCTGCCACAGGTTGGCGCCGAAGTCGTCGTGCTCATAGCGTGCAGCGGTAACGATGTAGCTGCGCGGGTCGAACTTGTAGCCCACGGACGCGCCGGTGTCATAACGGTTGGCGGTGGTGCTAAACTTGTCCACGGTGTTGCCTTCGCCGTCCTCGACCGATACCTCGCCCTTGGAACGCAGGCCGTTGAGGAAGAAGTTGTTCTTCCAGACCTCGTTTTCCTGGCTCAGACCGAGCTTGGCGTTGGCGTTCTCGGACCGCGAATTGCCGCGCGAGGAGGCGAAACCGAACTCGCCGGAGCCGGTCCAGCCGCCGTTCTGCGCGGCGTCCGACGAATTGGCGTTGGCCGTGGTGTTGGCGTTGGCGTCCTGGGCCGATGCCGTGAAAGGCAGAGCGGCGAGGACGAGCGTGGCGATAAGGAGATTTTTCATCGTCTACCCGGAAGTGGAAGGGAAATCGTCATGCCTGGCCCGCGACGAGCCGTCCATATGCGCGACCGTAAAGCCTCTGCTCGAGGCATTGACCGACAACACAGCTTAACGCGGCCAGACCGGCGGCCACGGCCTGGGCCGAGCCGCCTGGATGGGAAATGAGGAGCAAGCTGGGGAGGCCCACCGACAGCATGGCGACCGCGACGCGCCCGGCAAGGAGGGCCATCGCTCCGCGGCCCCCCGCCAGATGCCCGCTCATGCCCCGGTCCTGCGCCAGCTGCCGCAGCGCCCGCCAGCGCATGCCCTCGACGATGCCGAGCGCCAGCGCCACGGCGAGCAGGGCCAGCCGCCAGGGATTGAACGGCTCCATGGGGGTGTCCGTCTGCAACGCCACGCACAGCCAGAACCACAGCCCCCCGGCGAATAGCGCCCAGGTGGCGCGGCCAAGGGGCAGCGTATTCGCGACCGACGCCATCGCAACGGACAGGCCACGGGACAGGCCGCGAGCGGTGTGGATCAGGGTGGCGAGGCTGCACAGCATGAGCGCCGCGCCGGCGAGGCGGGTCGCCCAGAAGTCGTTCCCGCCGCGGGCCAGTCCCGCCAGGGCCAGCATCGGAAGGAAGTTCACCATCGCGACCATGCCTTCGACGGTGGGCATCATCCGCTTGGCCGGATTCCATCCGTGCCAGTCGGCGGCGAACGGCAGGCGCAGCCACGTGGCCACGAGGCCGGATGCCACAAAGACCAGGCCGATGCTGAGGGGCACGAGGACTTCGCCGCGGCCGTCGGGGTAGGTGCCGAGCGCAAGCGCGGTACCGAGCACCATCCACAGGCCGTAGCCGGTCGCGGTGGCCGTCTGGACGACCACGCTCGGGATGGAAAAAAGGTCGTGGGCAGCCCCCGCGCCGTCGGCCGGACCATGGTCCATGACGACGGAAGGGGTATCGTTCGGTTCCGCCATGGTCGGGGAAGGCCTTCGGCGAATCGCAAAGCACCATTTTTGCGCCTTACGACGCCGGGCGCAAACCTGGGGATCCTCCCTGGGACCCTCCCTTGCGGAGCGGCCCTGCCGCCGCCATGCTTCGGGCCGTAGATACGGGCGTCACGCCCACGCGGACACACTCAACCGAAGCTCCATCTGCCGGCGACACCCATGGACCGCTACGAGCGCATTCTCACCCTGCACCGCCTGCTGAAGTCCGCCCATTATCCGGTGCCGCTGTCCCGCCTGATGGACGAACTGGAATGTTCGCGGGCCACGCTGTACCGCGACGTGGCATTCCTGCGCGACGCGCTCGGCGCGCCGGTGCAGAGCGTCGCCGGCGAACAGGCCTCGTTCCGCTACGAAGCGGGCGAAGGCGACAGTTTCGAACTGCCCGGCCTGTGGCTGACCAGCGACGAGCTGGCCGCGCTGATGGCCCTCAACGAATTGATCGGGCGCTCCGATCCGGGCGTGCTCGCCGGCGCGCTCGCGCCGTTCAAAGCGCGCATCGAACGCCTGCTGTCCGACCACGGCAGCGGCAAGGCCCTGCCCGTCGACCGCATCCGGGTCATTTCCTGGGGCGCTCGCAAGATGGACCAGCAGGTGTTCCGCATCGTCGCGGGCGCCGTGCTCGAACGCCGTCAGCTCAGCTTTCGCTACCGCGCGCGCACCACGAATTCCGACACCAAGCGCACGGTGTCGCCGCAGCGGCTTACGCACTACCGCGACAACTGGTACCTGGACGTCTGGGACCACGACCGCGAGGCACTGCGCAGCTTCGCGGTGGATCGCATCGCCGATCCCACGGCGCTGGACGCAAAGGCGAAGGACGTCGAGGAAGCGGAGCTCAACGATCTCCTGGCCTCCAGCTACGGCATCTTTGCCGGCAAACCGAAAGCCTGGGCCACCATCCGTTTCTCGTCGCACGCCGCGCGCTGGGTCGCCGACGAGCACTGGCATTCGCAGCAGAAGGGCGAGTGGCTTCCCGATGGCCGTTACGAGCTGAAGGTGCCCTATTCGAACTCGCGCGAACTGCTGATGGACGTCTTGAAGTACGGGCCCGATGCGGAAATCGTCTCGCCGTTGCCGCTGCGCGAGGAAATGAAGATCCTCCTGCAGCTCGCGCTGTCGGGCTACCAGGCCAACGGCAATCACCACTGAAGGCTGGTTCGTGAGCGACTTCGACATCGCCGATCCGGGCGCGCTTCCCATCGCGAACGCGATGTCGCGCAAGCCCCGCATTGCCCTCGCGCTGGGTGCCGGCGCGGCAAAGGGGCTGGCCCACATCGGCGCGATCGAGGCCCTCGAAGAGCACGGCTATGAAGTCGTGGCCGTGGCAGGCACCTCGATGGGCGCGCTCATCGGCGGCATCTACGCCATGGGCAAGCTCGACATCTACCGCGATTGGGTGTCCACGCTGGCCCGCTTCGACGTGCTGCGGCTGGTGGACTGGAGCTTCTCCGGTGGCGGCTTCATCAAGGGCGACCGGATCATGGCCGCTCTGCGCGAGCTGATCGGCGAAGTGAACATCGAGGAACTGGAACTCGCCTACACCGCGGTGGCCACCGACATCGACAGGGAACGCGAGGTCTGGCTCACGCGCGGACCCTTGTTCGACGCCATTCGCGCGTCCATCGCCATTCCCACCCTGTTCCGGCCTTACACGCATGAAGGCCGGCGGCTCGTCGACGGCGCCCTCCTGAATCCGCTCCCGGTGTTGCCGCTGATGCGCGAAGACGCCGATTACGTGGTGGCCGTGAGCGTGGACGGTGCCGCCGAAATGCAGAAGCCGCCGGAAAAGGACGTCGCCGCCGTGGCCGACACGGGCTATGCCGCGAAGCTGGGCCGCCTTATCGGCCGGGTGCTGCCGCAGGGGGAGCAGAAGATCCGCGATCCCGGCGCATTCGAGTTGATGACGCAGTCGATGGACCTCATGCAGGCCAATCTCTCGCGCCTCCGCCTCGCCGCCTACCCGCCCGACCTGCTGATCGAGATCCCCCGCAACGTCTCCACGGTGTACGAGTTCTACCGCGCGCGCGAACTCATCGAACTGGGGCGCGAGAGAACGACGCAGGCCCTGGAGGCGTGGAAGCCCAGGCTGCGGGCGTCACGCTAACGAGACGACCAGGCTTCTCTGTGGGAGCCGCTTCAGCGGCGATGGGTGCTCGCGGCAAGAGTGCCCGCTGCCGCGGGATCGCCGGCACAGCCGGCTCCCACACAGAGCAGCCAAGCTCCCACACAATCAGCAGGAGGATCAGACTTCCTCGGTGCGGGTGACCTTCGCGCGGCGCATCAGCCACGCCACGCCGCGCAGATCGGCCAGGCCGACCCAGAGGCGGTCGAGCATGCCGTACTTCGACGTGCCCGCCGTGCGCGGGCGGTGACCCACCGGCACGCTCTGGCTGGCAAAACCCGCACGCTTCACCAGCGCCGGCAGGTAGCGGTGCATGTGGTCGAAGTAGGGCAGGCGCAGGAACGTCTCGCGCTCGAACAGCTTGAGGCCGCAGCCCGTGTCGGGCGTGTCGTCGCGCAACATGCGCGAGCGCACCGCGTTCGCGATCTTCGAGGAAATGCGTTTGTTGAAACTGTCGCGGCGCGTGACGCGCCACCCGGCGAACAGCTTCAGTTCCGATGTGGCGCCTTCGCGCGCGGCCAGCAGCTTCGGAATATCGGCGGGGTCGTTCTGACCGTCGCCGTCCAGTGTGGCGATCCATGGCGCGCGAGCCGCGCGCACGCCATTCCATACCGCGGTGCTCTGACCGCTGCGGGTGATATGGCGGATGATGCGGAGTTCCGGGTACTGCGCGCGGGCCGCCGTGAGCACGGCCACGCTGTCGTCGGTGCTGTCGTCGTCGACGTAGATGATCTCGAAGTCGATCCGTCCGCGCAGGGCCGAGGCGATCTCGGCGAGGAGGGGCGGGATGTTGTCGCGCTCGTTGAAGACGGGCACGACCACGGCGAGTTCGGTCATCGCGGTTCCGGGGGTAGCGGGATTCGGGCCGCATTATCGCCCAAGCGGCCGACGGGGGACACCGGCCTCTGCGACGCCGGCCCTCTGTGGGAGCCGGCTGTGCCGGCGATCCCGCGGCAGCGGGCATGCTTGCCGCGAGCACCCATCGCCGCTGAAGCGGCTCCCACAAGGTGGCAGGCTAGATCTGGCCCACGGTCGGCGCCGCGGGGCCTTCGATGGCGGCGCGCCAGCCGCGCTCCACGGCCGCCATGGTGCTGCGGCTGGCCCCCTGGGCCAGCACCACCAGGGTACCGCCGCTCAAGGGAATCTCGCGGCCGTCCCAGCCGTCGCGATGGAAATCGGCGCCCTTGTCGATCATCTTGCCCGGCATGTACAGCGCCACGACCGGCTCGTCATTCATTCGGGTGACCACGTGCACCGCCGGATAGGGACCTACCATGCAGTCGTGCACATAGGTGACGCCGGCCGGCGCCGGCCCCTTGAGCCGGGTGGCCCGGCCGACGAAGCCGGCTTCCACCTGCGCATCGGTAATTGCCTGGGTGAGGTTCAGCGCGCCCATCTCTTCGGGCATGTGCGCCACGGCCAGCGCGGGCAGCGACCGGAGATCGGCCTGACGCCAGAAGAGGCCGGCGCCGGTGAAGGCGATGAGCAGCGAGGCGGCCAGCGCCATGAAGGCACGGCGGCGCCCCACCTGCCGCCGGCGCTCGCCGGTGGCCTGGGCAAGCAGGATGCGATCGGCGAGGCCTTCGGGCACGGGCACTGCCAGCGCGGCTTCGAGGTCGTCCTCGAAACGCTGGGCACGCTGCCAGAAGGCGGCGCAGCCTTCCTTGCAGGCGTCGCGGTGGGCGAGCAGTTCGGGATCGCGCGAGCGCGGCTCGGCGCCGATGCGGCGGCGGAAGTCGAGGCAGTTCATTTCCGGCCCCCCTCGGCCGAGGCGCGCCCGCCGAGCAGGGCCTTCAGGCGCTGGCGGGCACGGAACAACTGGGTCATCACGGCACCGGGCTGCTGCCCGGTGCTCTCGGCGATTTCCTCGCACGTCATGCCGCCCAGCACCTGCATGGCGAGGGGATCGCGATACTTGTCGGGCAGCTTCAGCATCGCCTCGCGCACCTGCGCGGCGTCGCCGCTGCGCTCGGGGCTGGCAAAGGCGGCGTCCTCGGCCACGTTGTCGTCAAGGTCCACCAGGTCGAGCCGTTTGCGCTCGTACAGGCGGGCGTGTTCGCGGCGGAGGATGGTAATGAGCCAGGGCTTGGCCGCATCCACCTCGCGCAGGGCGTCCAGGTTCTTCCACGCGCGCAGGAAGGTCTCCTGGACCAGGTCCTGGGCGACGGCTTCGGAGCGCGACAACCAGAAGGCGTACCGGTAGAGGTCGGCCGACAGGGCGCGCACCATGGCTTCGTACTGGCGCTGCTTCGGATTCACACCCTCTTTGACCGGCGCCATGGCGTTTCTCTTACAGGCGATGCCGCGCTTCAGCGGACCTTGCTGAGAATGCCGTCCAGCTCGTCGAGGCTGTGGTAATGGATCACCAGCTTGCCTTTGCCGCCGCGGCCGTGCGCCACTTCGACCCGCGTGGCGAACCGTTCGGCCAGTTCGCGCTCGAGGTTGGCGATGTTCGGGTCCATCGGGGCGGACTTCGCCTTGCCCTTGGGCGCCAGCTGGGCCTTGCGCGCGGCTTCTTCCAGCTCGCGCACCGTCCAGCCGTTGCGCGCGGCCTCGAGCGCCAGCGGTTCGGCGACTGTCGAAGGCAGCGTGAGCAGTGCGCGGGCGTGGCCCATTTCCAGCTTGGCCTCGTCGAGCAACTGCTTGATGGACTGCGGAAGCTCCATCAGGCGAAGGAGGTTGGACACCGCCGCGCGCGAGCGGCCGACGGCATCGGCGGCCTGCTGGTGGGTCAGGTCGAACTCGTCGATGAGGCGCTGCAGCGCCTGGGCTTCTTCCAGCGGCGTCAACTCCTGGCGCTGGATGTTCTCGATGAGCGCCATGGCGAGCACCGACTGCTCGGGCACGTCTTTCACCAGCGCCGGAATGTCGCTCATCGACGCGCGCTGCGCGGCGCGCCAGCGGCGCTCGCCGGCAATCAGCTCATAGCTGTTCTTGCCGATGGCGCGGACCACCACCGGCTGGATCAGGCCCTGGGCCTTGATCGAGGCAGCCAGTTCGTCCAATGCCTCGTCGTTCCAGTGGCGACGCGGCTGGTACTTGCCGGCCTGGATCTGGTGGATCGGCAGCGTGCGCAGCTCGCCCTCCTGTTCGATGACCGAGGGTGTGGCCGCGGGACCCGCACCGCCGCCGAGCAAGGCGTCGAGGCCACGGCCAAGTCCACGTTTCTTCGCTGCTGCCATGGGTACGGATGCTCCTTAAAAGGTCGTCGGGGCGGCGCCTGGGGCCGCCTGTGCTGCGTCGCCGGGATCGGTCGCGTCCGCCGTTTCGGTGCCGCTGCCGCCGCTCATCGCCCGCTCGCGCCGGATGATCTCGCCGGCCAGACCGATGTAGGCGATGGCGCCGCGCGAACCGCGGTCGTAGAGGTGGATCGGCTGTCCGTGGCTAGGCGCCTCGGCCAGGCGCACGTTGCGCGGAATGATCGAACGCAGCACCTTCTCGCCGAAATGCTGGGTCAGCTGGGCCGAGACCTCGTTGCCGAGGTTATTGCGCACGTCGTACATGGTGCGGAGCAGGCCTTCCACTTCCAACTGCGGGTTCAAGCGCTGGCGCACGGCCTCGATGGTGTCGAGCAGGCTCGACAGGCCTTCCAGCGCGAAGTATTCGCATTGGACGGGAATCAGCACCCCGTCGGCTGCCGTCAGTGCGTTCAGCGTGAGCAGGTGCAGCGAAGGGGGACAGTCGATCAGGATGGTGTCGTAGCGGTCGGCCACCTTCGCCAGCTGTTCCTTCAGGCGCTGCTCGCGGGCCAGGCCGTCCATCAGCTTGAGTTCCGCGGCGGTGAGGTCGCCGTTGCCCGGCAGGAGGTCGAACCCCGCTTCCGTCCGCACCAGCACGTCGGCGATCTGGGCTTCGTCGAGCAGCACCTCGCAGCCATTCGGCTTGGCTTCGTGCTTGTCCACGCCGGATGCCATGGTGGCATTGCCTTGGGGATCGAAGTCGACGAGCAGCACCTTCCGCTTCGCGGCGGCCAGGGCCGCGGCAAGGTTCACGGAGGTGGTGGTCTTGCCGACGCCGCCCTTCTGGTTGGCGACTGCGATGATGCGGGCCATGGGGTATCGGTAGCTGCCGTGCGCTGAAAGGGCGTTAGGTTAGCATCGACCGGGCGCCTCGCCCTAGGCAAATGCCCGCCGCGGCGCTCGCGGCGAGGTAGCGGATGTCCGGCCATCGTCCGCCCGTGGTGTCCGCGGACAACCCCTTCGCTGGGGTCAGAGGCCCGACGGTGCTCCGGCAGGGACTTTCCCGGCCCGGCGCGCATGGCACGACACTTGCTCCGCAGCTTGGCCGGACACGTGTCCGCAAGGGGACAATCATGCTTGGTTACTACGTTGAACTGGCCTTGCGCAGTCTGAAGCGCAGTCGCGGACTGACGGCACTCATGGTTCTGGCGATCGGCTTCGGGGTGGCCGCATCCATGACCACCTACTCCGTGTTCCGCGCGGTGTCGGGCGACCCGATTCCCTGGAAATCGTCGCGGCTGTTCGTTCCGCAGCTCGATGCGTGGGGGCCGAGCACCCTACGTAACCGCGACAACGAACCGGTGGACGCGCTGACCTACACCGATGCCATGGCGTTCATGCGCGACCACCGGGCAAAGCTGCAATCGGCGATCTACGTCATCTATCCCTCGATCGTGCCGTCGCGGCCCGGCGAACATCCGTTCAATATCGGCGGTCACGCGGTGTATGCCGAGTTCTTCCCCATGGTGGAAGCGCCGTTCAAGTTCGGCGGCGCCTGGAGCGACGACGACGATCGGCAACGCTCCGCCGTGGCAGTGATCGGCAGCAAGTTGAACCAGAAGCTGTTCGGCGGCGAGAACAGTGTGGGCAGGTCGATCGACGTCGACGGCAAGAACTATCGCGTGGTCGGCGTGCTGGACAACTGGAACCCGCAGCCCCGCTTCTACGACATACAGAACACCGGTGGATTCTCCGTTGCGCCCGACGAGCTGTTCCTGCCCTTCACGCGCGCCATCGAATCGGGCGTGGCGAATGACGGCAACACCAACTGCGCCAAGCCTCCGAAAGAGCCCGGCTTCGTCGGGTTGCAACGCTCGTCCTGCGTATGGGTGGGCTACATGGCGGAGCTGGACGACGCCGCGGCCGTCACCTCGTACCGGAGTTATCTCGAGAACTATGCGCGCGAGCAGCAGAAAGCGGGGCGGTTCAATTGGGCGCCGAACTACCGCCTGCGCGATATTCCCGCCTGGTTGGACAGCCAGCAGGTAGTGCCGTCGGACACCAAGGTGTCGCTGCTGGTGGCGCTCGGCCTGCTGGTCGTGTGTCTGGTCAACACCTCCGGCCTCTTGCTGGCGAAGTTCCTGCGCCGAAGCGGAGAGATCGTGGTGCGGCGCGCCTTGGGCGCCGCACGCTTCGCCATCTACGCCCAGTTCCTCACCGAGGCCGGACTGATCGGACTGGCCGGTGGAGTGCTCGGCCTCGTGCTTACCGGCGTGGGTACGCTGGGCATGGGGCTGGTGCTGCCGAAAGATATCGCCGAACTGGCGACGGTGGACCTTCCGTTGTTGTTGATGACACTCGCGATGGCCGTCGCTTCCACCCTGGTGGCGGGCATCTACCCGACGTTCCGTGCCGCGCGCCTGCAACCGGCCTTGCAGCTGAAGTCGAACTGAGGACAAGGACATGACTCTTCATCCCATACTCGCGGCGCTGCGCAAACACAAGGCGGGCGTCACGCTGATCGCATTGCAGATCGCCTTGACCCTGGCCATCGTCTGCAATGCCCTTTTCATCATCGGCCAGCGGTTCGCCAGCATCAACCAGCCCACCGGTCTGGAGGAAAACGATCTGGTGCTGGTGTCGCAGCAATGGGTCGGCGCGCCCAACGCCGATCTGCCCGAAGGCGTCGAAAAGCTGGACGCCATGTTTAAAGAGGATCTGGCAGCCCTGCGAAACATGCCGGACGTGCAAGCCGTGACGTCCACCAATTCGTTGCCGCTGTTTACCTCGTCGCGGGCCGGTTCCGTCGGTATCAACCCTGGCGACGGTTCGTACGACGGCACCAGCCCGGGCACGACGCGCACCAGCTATTTCTTCTTCGACGAGCAGGGAATCGCCGCGCTCGGACTGAAACTGGTAGCCGGGCGCTACTTCGACGCCGGCGAAGTGCAACATTACTCCCTGCGCGAGGATCGCCCGCCGGCAGTGATCGTGATCACCAAGGCCATCGCGGAGAAGCTGTTTCCGGGCAAGGACGCGGTGGGGCAGGTCCTGTACGTCGACGGCACCGCCACGCCGTCGAGGGTGATCGGCGTCGTCGACCGCCTGCAGGGCGCCGTGTGGGCAAAGACGTTCGCATGGAATGTCGTGGTGATACCCGCGCGCCAGAACGGCAACTTCTCCCGTTATGCCGTGCGCGCAAAGCCGGGACGGAGGGATGCCGTCATGAAGGCCATACCGTCATTGCTCTATGGCATCAATCCCATGCGAGTGCTCGACGAGCAAACGGCGGTGATGTCGTTCGAACAGATCCGCAACAATGCCTATCGGGGAGACGTGGGTATGGCCATCCTGATGGGATCGGTGTCCATCATCCTGATCGGTGTGACCGCCGCAGGCATTGTGGGCCTCACCAGTTTCTGGGTGGGCCAGCGGCGCAAGCAGATCGGTATCCGGCGCGCCTTGGGTGCAAGGAAGGTCGACATCCTGCGTTACTTCCAGCTGGAGAACTTCGCCATCGCGAGCGGAGGCGCCACGGCAGGCATCGTACTGGCGGTGGCCCTCAACTTCTGGCTCATGCGGGACTTCGGGATGGACCGCATTCCCGTGCCGTGGGTAATGCTGGGCGTGGCGACGGTACTCCTCCTGGGCCAGTTCGCCGTTTTCGTACCGGCGCGGCGCGCCTCGACCGTGCCGCCGGTTGTTGCGACACGGACTATCTGAGGCCGAGCGCCGGCGAGGTCAGCGGGCACGATCAAGCGCGGCGGATGACCACCAAGTGCCGCTCGCCTTCCACGTCCGGCACGGTGAGGGCGTGGATCGCTTCCACACGGAAACCTTCCGGCACGCCGTCCAGTTCCTCGGCCGGGTGTCTGCCCTTCATGGCCAGCCAAACGCCGTTGGGCGCCAGCAGGTGACCGCCCCAGCCGAGCATGTCCGCAAGCGAGGCGAAGGCCCGCGCGGTAACGCATTCGAAGGTGCCTTCCACTTCTTCCACGCGGCTTTGCAGGGCCCGGGCGTTTCCGAGCTTCAGCGAGCGAATGGCCTCGCGCAGGAAGCGGACCTTCTTGCCGTTGGAATCCACCATGAGCACTTCGCGCGCGGGTTCGGCGATAGCGAGCGGAATACCGGGAAGCCCCGGCCCCGTGCCGAGGTCGGCCAGGGAGCGTCCGTGCACGTAAGGAAGGATGGCGAGCGAATCCAGGAGGTGCCGGGCGACCATCTCGCGGTCGTCGCGGATCGCGGTGAGGTTGTAGGCCGAGTTCCAACGCTCGAGCAGTTCGCGATAGTCGAGCAGGCGCTCCACCGCGCCGTCGGGCAGCGACGTACCGAGGGTGGCGATGCCACGTTCGAGCTGGGTTTGCAGGGCTTCGCGCGTGGTCATGCGGCTAGCGTGGCGTCGGGCAAGGGTGAGAAGTATGAAAGCCCGGGCGCCGCGCCGCCAGCCTGGCGTATCATCGGGCCGCACTCGACAAGGAACGACGATGGGTCGCTGGAAGAAGCCGCCGGGACGCGAACTGACCGGAAAGCACTACGACGACGAACTTGCCCGGATCCATTGGCGCGAGTTCGAACGGGTCATGGGGCGCTGGTACACCTTGCAGGGATACGAGGTGGAAGAGCGCGGCACCCAATCGGGCACGCGCCTCACGGATGGCGGCGTGGATCTTGTCCTCAAAGGCCGCGGCGAAAAGGTGCTCGTGCAGTGCAAGCACGAGAAAGTCCTGCAGGTCCCCCACAACGCGGCGATGCAGCTGCGTGGCCTGATCCACGCGGAGGAGGCGGATCGCGCCATCCTCGTCACCACCGGTGAATTCACACCGGAAGCGCTAAGGAAGGCGGCCAAGGCCGGACGCCTGGAGCTGATCGACGGCGAAGCCGTGCGACGGATGCTGGGGGCGGAACTGCCACGGCTGAGGGACGCGACCTGGGTCAGGCCCGCGGCGCCGGAGCCGGAGCCGGAAGCATGGGGCCGCCTCGTGCCGCCAATCGATCATGTCGCCCGCGCGACCGAGCCCGCCCGGCACGTCGTGTCGCGTCCCATGTCGTCAAAGCTGGCGGCGTACACGCTGCTCGCTGTCGTCGTCGTGTCGACGGTCGTCGCGACGATGGGCGTTCGGCTGTGGGGCAGGTCGCCACCCTCGCCGCCGGCCATCGCCGACCCCACCATGACCAAGCCCGTCGCTGCCGCACCGGCAACGAAGCCTGCAGAAAAGCGGCCGACCGAACGCAAACCCCTCCGGCACGTCGCTTCGACAACCAGACCGAAGGCGAAAGTAGCGGCACCCGAATCGGCACCGGCCACAGCCGAGGTCATCTATAAATCCGCAGACATGAGCGATGCGGAATTCGAGGCTTGGAAGCTACGCAAGGCGCGGCGCGAGGGAATGGCGAGTCAGGACGAAGCGGAAGCGGTGCCCACGGGCCCGGCCACGCCGGCGCAGACCATGCAGGTCATCCTGCGAACCAACCGGCATTGAAATGACGCCATTGGCAATTCAGCCAATGGCGTTGTCCGAGGGTCGAACGAATCAGGCGGCGTCGAGTTCGACGCGGGTGACGAGCATGCCGCGGGCGCGGAGCGACCCGTTCACGGCGTGCTTGAGCTGCGTGCCCACGGCGCGGCGGTCGGCCGCGTGGGCGGTGGCCGCGTCGCGCAAGGCGGCGACGACGTTGGTGCGGATCAGTTCGGGCGCCTCGTCGATGACCTCGTCGGCCACTTCGGGCTCCAGCACCTGCCAGTACACGGTGCCGCCCTCGAAGCGCAGCACCTGACCGCCTAGATCGATCTTGTGCGCCACCCGGTCGATGACGGGGAGCACGACATGGGTGCCGGCGGTAAGGAGAGCAGGAGCGCGACCCAGGCGGCGGACCGAGTAGACCTGACCCTCAGGGATGCGCCGGACCGAGATCGCCGCGAGGGCGAAGGCAACGAAAGTCGTGGCAATGAGGGCGGTGGTCAACATGGCTGCTACATCAACGGGTTATCGGCTTTTCCTGTCGCATCGCGCAACGAGATGTTGCAGGGCGATGAATCGATGGGGTGTTAATTCTAATTTAACGGCATGGGTTAACGCAAGTTTTACCCGGTACCGTTATTCAGTTAACGGCCGGGTTGGTCACGACTTGAGCAGTGCCCGGCGCCTCCGGTTTGACCGGTCGACGCCAAATGATAATAATTATCAATCAGTACATCACCCGGCCTATGCCCATGGATATCCTCGGCTGCGTGGCGGCCTTCGCCGCCATGGCTCTCGCCTACCTTTCCTCGCGCAATCAGCGGCTCCTGACGCGAGCGCTCGGCCGTCCGGCAAGGTTCGCCGCCGGGGCATGCGCCGCTCTGGCGCTGGCCCTGTGGATCGCCGGCGAGACCTCGCTTCCCGGGATCTTCGCAACCCTGACCGCCCTGATGCTCGGCGCGGTAGCCCTGCCGTACGTCACCTGGTTCTTCCGACCGGCCGCCGAACGGAAGCCGCGCTGATGCTCGCCAAGACGTTCGCCGGGGTGCTGCTCGGCCTGCCGCTGTCCATGGCCCTGATGTCGCTCGCCATCTGGCTCTGGCCGCACAGCGAATCGGTGGTGATTCCGATGCTCGTCCTCTTCTTCCCCGTGTGGATCGGCATCATGGCCGCGACCTTCCTCTTCCGCAGTGGCCCCCGCGCATGGGCATGGCTCGCGGCGGCCAACGCCGGCGCGTATGCCGCGCTCTTCCTCGCCAAGCACACGTTGCCCGGGCTCTGACGATGAAAGCTTCCACGATCCGCACCTTCACCACGGTGCATACCTGGACCGGCCTCCTCGCTGGATTCGCTCTTTTCATCGCGTTCTATGCGGGCGCGTTGACCATGTTCCATGAAGAGATCGACGCCTGGGCGCTTCCGCAGGCGACGATGGCCCGCGCGGACACGATGGATCGCGCGCACGCCATGCTCGACGACATCGTGGCGAAGCATCCCGCCGCGCGCGAGCAGGTGGGCGTGACCTTTCCCGCGGACCATCCGTCGCACGAGGTGGCCGCGTACTGGATGGAGAAGGACGGCTCGTGGAAGACGCAGTCGCTGGACGAGGCGGCGTCGCGGGACTCCGACGACCATGAGCATGGCCTTGCGGACTTCATCTACGAACTGCATTACGACCTCGGCATTCCCGTCGTCGGCATCTACCTCATGGGCGTCGTCAGCATCATCTACGGACTGGCGCTACTGACCGGCCTGCTGATCCACCTGCCCAACCTCGTGCGCGAACTGTTCGCGCTACGCCCAGGGCACAACCTGAAGCGCCTGTGGCAGGACGCGCACAACGTCATCGGCATCCTCAGCCTGCCGTTCCACATCGTTTTCGCCATCACCGGTGCGCTGCTGTGCCTGACGCTGGTAACCCTTGTCGCATTCAACACGGTGGCGTTCGACGGCAAGCTCATGGGCGCCTTCGAGCGGATGACAAGTTCCCTTCCCGAAACGAAGGACAAGGGCGGAAGCGCGGTGATGCTCTCGCCTGCCGAGCTGGGCGCGCGCGCGCGGCAGGCGGCACTCGCGGCAGGCGCCGCGACATTCGATCCCGACTACATGCGCTACGTGCATTACGGCCGGCAAGGCGCCACGGCGGAAGTGCGCGGCACGTCGAAGAAGACGCTTGGGGAATACGGTTCGGTGTCGCTCGATGCCGTGGACGGACGCGTGTTGAACATGCAACTGAGCGGCGTTCGCGATGCGAACCACGCCACGTACTCGGCCATCTTCGGACTGCACTTCGGCACCTTCGGCAACTTCTCCCTGCGCTGGCTCTACTTCCTCCTGGGCCTGGCCGGCGCCTTCCTCTTCTATTCGGGCAACCTGCTGTACATCGAAACCCGGCGCAAGCGCCGGCAGGCCGACCAGCCGTTGAAGGTGCGCGCCATGGCCACGGCCACCGTGGGCGTCTGCATCGGCGCGTGCTTCGCGATTTCGATGACCTTCCTCGGCAACCTGCTGCTGCCGCTGTGGGGCGCATCGCCCACGGCGATCGTGCAACCGGTCTGCTTCGCCAGCTTCGCCGCCGCGATCCTCTGGACCTTCTGGCGACGGCCGGCCAGGGCCGCCGTGGAACTGCTGTGGGCCACGGCGGCCGTGAGCATCGCTATCGGGCTGCTCGATGTGGTGATCCATGGCGATCGCATGGTGCGCACGGTTGGCGAAGGCGATTACGCGGCGCTGGGTGTCGATCTGGTCGCCATTGCCATGGGCGTGGGCTTCGCGTGCCTTGGCGTCGCCACCCGCAAGCGAGCGGTGGAAGGTGACCCTTGCAGCGTGTGGTCATCGCGGCGCACGCAAAAGTCGGCCGTGCCTGAGCTACAGGAGGCCTGAGAAGTTTCCCGGATGTAACGCGCGTTACGTAATTCTATGCATGACAGGTATTTAGCTGGGTGAACGTTTCGTGTGCGTGAGCTGCGGCGGCGCAGCAATTTGCCGAATACCACTCATTCGCCTGATAAAACACGAATTTTTAACTCCACCCGCATAGTGGTATTGCTACGGCCCGACGATCTTGCGGCAGCGCAGCAACCGGTTGTTTTTGCACGCTTTACAAGCCCGTGTGAAAACGTTTACGTTCCGCGCCGTCGAGCCCCGGGAGGGGTTGGCTCAAGGGCGAGAACCACGTGAGTGTGACGATCAAAGACGTCGCGAGGATGGCCAACGTATCGGTGGCCTCGGTCTCGCGCGCGCTGAATGGACACGGCGGCGTGACCGCGGAAACGCAGAAGCGCATCCGCGAGGTGGCCGCGCGCCTCCGCTACGTGCCGCACAACGCGGCGCGCAGCCTGATCACCCGCCGCACCCAGACCATCGGCGCCCTCCTGCCCGACCTGCACGGCGCGTTCTTCTCCGAGCTGATCCGAGGCATCGACCTCGCGGCCCGCGCCCGTGGCCTGTACATGCTGGTGTCCAGTTCGCACGGCGACGCCACCGAGGCCGCCATCGCGCTCCGCGCCATGCAAGGACGGGTGGATGGACTGCTGGTGATGTCACCGCATGCGGACGAGGCTTTCCTCGACGAGAACCTACCGATCGTGCTGCCCACGGTGCTGATCAACAGCCATGTGCGCTCCGATCGTCACGCGGCGCTCGATGTCGACGACTACGGCGGCGCTCGCGCCATGACCGAACACCTGCTTGGCCTGGGCCGCAAGCGCATCGCGTTCATCGCGGGCCCTGAGGTGAACCACGACGTGCAGGAGCGCTGCCGCGGTTATCGCGAAGCGCTGGCCGCCGCGGGGCTGGCCGATCGCGCCATCGTGCTTCCCGGCGATTTCACCGAGGAGTCCGGCTACCACGCCGGCAAGCAGGCGCTGGCCATGGTGCCGCGTCCCGATGCGATCTTCGCGGCCAACGACATGATGGCCATCGGCTGTCTGTCCGCCTTGTCGGAAGCCAAGGTACGCACACCCGAGGACATCGCCGTAGCCGGCTTCGACGACATCCCCATGGCGCGCTATGTCACGCCTCCGCTTTCCACTGTCCGTGTGCGCATCGCCGAATTGGGCGAAGCCGCACTGGAACGCCTCGTTCGCATGATCGAGGCGCCCGACGATGCCGCGCCCGAACCGCGCACCGTCGTCGGCACCGAACTCGTCGTACGCGCCTCCTGCGGCGGTAACGACGCTGTACGACGACGAGCCTGATCGCTCGTCTGATTCGCGGCTGGCCGGGCCCTGGAAGGATTCTGCAGGACGGCGTCTTCACAGGACATCCGCTTTACCGGCTGCGCCGCCCGCAGGGGAGGACGCGGCACACGGGGAAGAACGTTTGCATAAGAGTGGCCAGACCACCGCGTCGCGACGAAAGTCGACCACCGTGTTTCGCGCTACGGCCGGGATAAGAAAACACACACGGAACATTTGGGAGAGGGGAACAATGAAAGCCTCGATGCAGTTGAAGAAAAAGATTCTCACGAGCGTCATCACCGCGTCGGTCGCCGCCGCGGCGATGACGCCTTCGGCGTTCGCGCAGTCGGCCATCGCCACCCTGCGCGGCAAGACCACACCCGGCGCCACGGTTACCGCGTTCAATCCGCAGACCGGCCTGAGCCGCAAGGCCACCGCCGGCGCCGACGGCACCTACGTGATCAACGGCCTGCCCCCGGCCACCTACCAGGTGGACGCGGGTCCGGGCACGCAGCAGAACGTGACCCTGACGGTCGCTTCGACCGCGACGCTTAACCTGACGGCACCGGCCACGGCGGCACCGGCAGACGCCAGCGCCGCCACCGCGATGGAAGGCGTTACCGTCAGCGCGACCACGCTGAACGAAGTGCGCACGCCGGAAGTGGCGAAGACCATCTCGCTGCACCAGATCCAGACCATTCCGCAGGTGTCGCGCAACTTCCTCGAGTTCGCCGATACCGTGCCGGGTATGGTGTTCAGCGTGGACGAGAAGGGCCACACGTCCCTCCGTGGCGGTGCCCAGAACAACAGCTCGGTGAACGTCTTCATCGACGGCGTGGGCCAGAAGAGCTACGTGAAGGAAGGCGGCGTGTCCGGCCAGGTGAACAGCCAGGGCAACCCGTTCCCGCAGCTGGCCATCGGTGAATACAAGGTCATCACCTCCAACTACAAGGCCGAGTACGACCAGGTGTCGTCGGCGGCCATCACGGCCGAGACGAAGTCGGGTACGAACGAATTCCACGGCGAGACGTTCTACACCTATACCTCGGACAAGTACCGCAGCCGCACGCCCGCCGAAGAAGATTCGACCAAGGCGCGCTCCTTCGAGAAGGAATACGGCTTCGCGCTCGGCGGTCCGATCATCAAGGACCAGATGCACTTCTTCGTGACCTTCGAGCAGAAGAAGTTCGACACGCCGATTACCGTGACCCCGGGCTCGGACGTTCCCGCCAATGCGATCGGCCTTCTCCCGGCCGCCGCCCAGGCCGAACTCGGACCGGCCAACCTGCCCTTCGACGAAAAGCTGTACTTCGGCAAGATCGATTGGGAGCTCACCGACCGCGACCGCATCGAGCTCAGCACGCAGGTGCGTCGCGAAACGCAGGCCGACAACATCGGTGCCGGCCAGTCGTATTCGCAGTCGATCGTGACGGAAAACCACGATACGCGCGGCACCTTCCGCTGGCAGCACAGCGGTGAGTGGTTCTTCAACGAGTTCAAGGCGTCGTATGAGAACTCGTCGAACGATCCGCTGCCGATCAACTACGGTAATGGCTACAACTACACGTGGCGTCCGAACAACGACGCGCCGATCATCGGCATTGGCGCAGCATCACCGCTTGCCACGCAGATCAAGGGCCAGGAAGGTCCGATGATCTCGGACGATTTCACTTTCAATGACCTGACCTGGCACGGCGACCATGTCGTCAAGGTGGGTTACAAGTACAAGGAAGTGACGCTGCACGCTCAGGACGCGCAGGACACCAATCCGCAGTTCTTCTATAACGTCACGCCGGACGGAGGCACGAATGCGCTGCCCTACAAGGCGCAGTTCTCGAACCCGGTGCCGGGCCTGAACCCGATCTCGGAAACGAACAGCAAGCAGTACGGCGCCTATATCCAGGACGATTGGTCGGTGAACGACCACCTCACCCTGAACCTCGGCATCCGTTGGGACAAGGAAAAGACGCCTTCGTACCTGGACTATGTCACGCCGCAGAACGTGATCGACGGCTTCAACTCGCTCGACGAGAATGCCCAGGCACAGTTCCCCGGACAGACCTACGCGCAGACGCTGGCGAAGGGTGGCATCAATTACCGCGACTACATCAGCACGGGTAACAATCGCCACGCGCAGAACCAGTGGGCGCCGCGCCTCGGCTTCTCGTACGACCTGTTTGCCGACGAAGCGCACGTGATCCACGGTGGTGCCGGCCGCTCCTACGATCGCAACCTCTACGACTACCTCCAACTGGAGCAGACCAAGTCGGCGCTGCCGTACCAGGAAATCCTGTTCAACATTCCCGGTCGTCCCTGCACGGTGGGTCCCAACACGAACTGCGTGAACTGGGACCCGGCGTACCTCAACGGCCTCGAGAACCTGCAGGCCCTGGTCACCGGTACGAACAAGGGCCAGGAAGTCGACATGCTGAACAACGATCTGAAGGCTCCGTATTCGGACCAGTTCAGCATCGGCATGGCGAACAAGCTGGGCGACTGGAACACGGATGCCACGATCACGCGCGTGCTGTCGTACGACGGCTTCGCGTTCACCCTCGGCAACCGCTATCCGGATGGCTCCTTCTTCCAGGGCGGTTCGCAGCCCTGGGGCAACGGCATCCCGGGCTTCGGCTCGATGATCATCGGCAACAACGGCATTCGTACGCGCACCACGCAAGTGCTGTTGTCGGCCGACAAGCCGTATACGCGTGAATCCGGTTGGAGCGCCAACTTCGCGTACACCTATACCCGCGCGAAACAGAACCGCGACATCGGCGAGCACTACTCGTTCGACGAGCCGACGATCTTCGATTATCCGTTCATTACGTCGAATGCCGCGTCCAAGCACCGCTTCGTGGCGACCGGTTCGATCGACGGCCCGTGGGGCTTCAGCTTCTCCGCGAAGCTGACGCTGGCGACGCCGTTGCCCTGGAATGGCAACTACGGTTATGGCGCCACCTTCCCGGATGGTTCTCAGAACATCCCGAGCGCTTACACCCCGCCGGGCTCCAAGTTCCTCGTCGGTGGCAAGATCTGGGGCTATCGCGACCTCGACATCCAGGCCACGAAAGACTTCCCGATCGGCGAAGGCGACATGACGAAGTTCTACATCCGCTTCGACATCCTCAACGTCTTCAACTGGAAGAACTTCAACGACTACACCACGAACTTCGGATCGAACGGCATTCCGAGCAATGCCAGCAATCCGGTCGTGTTCAACAAGACCGGCAACATCCAGTTCGTGCCGCGCACCGCACGCTTCACAGCTGGCTTCAAGTTCTAAGCGCTTCACCGGCGCATCCGGCTCGCATGGCCGGATGCGCCGTCATTGGCGCCCGCGAGTCTCCCCGCGGGCGCACTTCTTTTTTCTCTTGCGTGCGACGGTCATGACCTACGGCATCACCCATATCGTCGTTGTCGGTGGCGGTACCGCCGGCTGGATGGCGGCATCCGCGCTCGCACGCGTCCTCGGGAAGCAAGTCACCGTCCGGCTGGTCGAATCCGACGAGATCGGCATCGTCGGCGTGGGCGAGGCCACCGTTCCGCACATCAAGCTGTTCAACAACCTGCTCGGGTTGAACGAGGCCGAATTCGTCGCGCGCACGCAAGGCACGTTCAAGCTCGGCATCCAGTTCAGGGACTGGGGCAGTCTGGGCAGTTCCTACATCCATGGATTCGGCACGATCGGCCACGACGTGGGCCTGACGCCGTTCCATCAGTATTGGTTGAAAGGGCGGCTCGCGGGTTTCGCGGCCGACCTGGACGAGTATTCCGTGAATACCGTGGCGGCGGCGCGCGGCAAGTTCATGCCGGCGCCCGTCGACGTACCCGCGAGCAATCCGCTCGGCGGCATCGGCTATGCCTACCACTTCGACGCCGCGCTGTACGCGCGTTTTCTTCGTGCCTACGGCGAGGCGCGCGGCGTGCGCCGTACCGAGGGCAAGGTTCAGCACGTGGAGCTGCATCCGGAGTCGGGCGATGTCACCGCCGTGGTGCTGTCCGACGGTGAGCGGGTGGAAGGCGATCTCTTCATCGATTGCTCCGGTTTCCGCGGCATCCTCATCGAAGGCGCCCTGAAGACGGGCTACGAAGCCTGGACCCACTGGCTTCCTTGCGACCGCGCGCTGGCCGTACCTTGCGAGCGGGTGGCCACGCCGACGCCCTATACCCGCTCCACCGCCCGCGAGGCGGGATGGCAATGGCGCATTCCGCTGCAGCACCGCACCGGCAATGGGTATGTGTATTCGAGCGCGCACATCGGCGACGACGAGGCCGCCGCGAAGCTGTTGGCAAATCTCGACGGCAAGGCGCTGGACGACCCACGGCCGCTGCGCTTCACGACCGGCCTGCGCAGGAAGGCGTGGAACCGCAACGTCGTGGCGCTCGGTCTGGCCAGCGGCTTCATGGAGCCGTTGGAATCCACCAGCATCCACATGATCCAGATGGGCATCTCGCGCCTATTGCAGCTTTTCCCGGCGGACGGGCGCATGGACCCCGTGCTGGTGGACCGTTACAACGCGCAGACGCGATTCGAGGCGGAGCGCATACGCGACTTCCTCGTCCTGCACTACAACGCCACCACGCGTGACGATTCGCCCTTCTGGAACGATTGCCGCACCATGGCCATTCCGGAATCCTTGCAGTCCTATATCGATCTTTTCCGTCACAGCGGACGCTTCTTCCGCAACGCCGAGGAAATGTTCGGCGTGGTGAGCTGGGTCCAGGTGATGATCGGACAGGGCATCATGCCGCACGGATACGATCCCCTGGTGGACCAGATGCCGGAACAGGACTTGCCGAAGTTCCTCGCCAGCGTGCGCGACGTGGTGTCGAGGAACGTCGACCTGATGCCCACGCACCAGCAGTTCATCGATCGCGAATGCCGGGCGCCGGCGGTAGCGGCTTGATGGCCGCGGCAATTGCCACGCGGCGATTCGGGCCGTATGGTTCCAGAGACCACCAAGGCCCTCCGGGGCCTTTATCCGATCTCTCGATGTAAACGTTTACGCCATCAGGAATCCGCTTCATGCAAGCCAAGACGATCAAGCGCCTTTCCCTCACCCTCGGGCTCGTGCTCGCCTGCGCCGCACCGATGGCAATGGCTCAGAAGGCGGTGGCGACGAAGCCGAAGCCCGCGGCGGCCGGCGTACGCGATGTCCATCCCGTGCCGCCCATGATCGCGGACCTGGAAAAGCGCACGTTCCAGTGGTTCTGGGACAGCGGCAATCCGTCGAACGGGCTGGTGCCGGATCATTACCCGACGAATTCGTTCGCCTCCATCGCATCGGTGGGGTTCGGCCTCACGGCGTATGGCGTTGGCGTCGAGCGCGGCTACATCACGCGCGACCAGGCGGTGGAGCGCACGCTTGCCACGCTGCGTTTCTTCCACGATGCGCCGCAGAACGACTCGGAAGACGACGCCACCGGGTACAAGGGATTCTTCTATCACTTCCTCAACATGGACACCGGCAAGCGGCACGACCGCTGGGTGGAGTTGTCCACTGTGGACACCACGCTGCTGCTGGGTGGCGTGTTGTTCGCGCAAAGCTATTACGACCGCGACGACGCGAAGGAAAAAGAAATCCGCCAACTCGCCGACGACATCTACAAGCGCGTGGACTGGACATGGGCGCAGAACCACAAGCCGCTGATCAGCATGGGCTGGACGCCCGGCGGCAAGTTCATTCCGCATGACTGGGCCGGCTACAACGAAGGCATGCTGGTGTATATCCTGGCCCTTGGCTCGCCCACGCATGCGGTGGGTGACGACGCATGGCCCGCCTGGACGAAAACGTACGACAGGACCTGGGGCGAGTTCCACGGCCAGACCTTCCTGAACTTCGCACCGCTGTTCGGTCACCAGTTCACCCACACCTGGGTGGATTTTCGCGGTATCCGCGACGACTGGAACAAGGCGAAGGGTCTGGATTATTTCGAGAACAGCCGTCGCGCCACGTATTCCCAGCAGGCCTATGCCATCGCCAATCCGGGCGGCTGGAAGGGTTATGGCAAGAACATCTGGGGCCTCAGCGCCAGCAACGGTCCGGGCGGCCTGATCATCAGGCAGGGCGACAAGGAACGCACGTTCTATGGCTATACCGCGCGCGGCGCAGGGCGTGACTATATTTCCGACGACGGTACCATCGTGCCGATGGCCGCCGGCGGCTCCATCGCCTTCGCACCGGAAATCGTCATTCCGGCGCTGGAGGAAATGAAGAAGAAGTACGGCCAGTACATCTATTCGAAGTACGGCTTCGTCGACGCCTTCAACCTGAGCTTCGACACGCGTACCGAATTGCGTACCGGTCGCCTCGTGCCCGGCTTTGGCTGGGCCGACACGGTCCACCTGGGTATCGACCAGGGCCCCATCGTCCTGATGATCGAGAACTATCGCAGCGAGTTCATCTGGAACGTGATGAAGAAGAACCCGTACATTCGGAAGGGCCTGGAGCGGGCCGGCTTCAAGGGCGGCTGGCTCGACGACGAAGTGGCGACCAACCTGTGGTGAAACGTGGCGTCCGCACTGTTTGCCTGAGCGCGGTACTGGCCCTTGCCGGTGCGGCACTGGGCGGCTGCGCGAAGGAAGAACAAGGCTCCCGTACGCTGCAGTTCTGGACCATCGGGCGCGAAGGCGAAGCCGTGGCGAAGCTGCTGCCCGACTTCGAACGCGAGCATCCGGGGCTGCACGTGGCCGTGCAGCAACTCCCCTTGACGGCGGCGCACCAGAAGCTGCTCACGGCCTATGCCGGCGATTCCACGCCGGACATCACGCAGCTGGGCAACACCTGGATTCCGGAGATGGTGGCGCTTGGCGCGCTCGAACCGCTCGATGCGCGGGTGGCCGACTCCAAGGTCGTGGATCGCGACGACTATTTTCCCGCCATCTGGTCCACCAACGTCATCGACGGGCATCTGTATGGCGTGCCCTGGTACGTGGACACGCGCCTCCTGTTCTACCGGAAGGACCTGCTGGCAAAGGTCGGCTACGACCACCCGCCCCGCGACTGGGCGGAGTGGAAGGCCATGATGGCGAAGCTGTCGCAGCCGCCGGGCAAGACCTACGGCGTGCTGCTGCCTACGAACGAGTTCGAGCAGCTGCTGGCGCTCGCCCTGCAGCAGGGCGATCCGCTGCTGCGCGACGACGGCCGCTACGGCAATTTCCGCAGCCCCGGATTCAAGAAGGCGCTGGCCTTCTACGTCTCGCTGTTCAAGGACCAGCAGGCGCCCATGATGACGAACGTGGGCATCGGCAATCCCTGGGCCGCGTTCGGCCAGGGTTTCTTCACGTTCTACCTCTCCGGCCCCTGGAATATCGGTGAGTTCCGCAAGCGCCTGCCGCCGGATCAGCAGGGCGATTGGGGTACCACGCCGTTGCCCGGGCCGAACGGCCCCGGCGCGTCGAACGCCGGCGGTTCGAGCCTGGTGATCTATCGCAAATCAAAGCACAAGGACGATGCCTGGGCGCTGGTGGAGTTCCTTTCGCGCCCGGAAATCCAGGACCGGTTCTATCAACTCCTCGGCGACATGCCGCCGCGACGTTCGTCCTGGAATGCGCCAGCCCTCAAGAACGACGACAAGGCTGCCGCTTTCCGTGACCAGCTGGAGCGCGTAAAGCCCACGCCGCCGGTGGCCGAATGGGAACGCATCGTCACCGAGATGCAGCTGGTGGCCGCGCAGGCGGCCCATGGCGATCTCACCATCGACCAGGCCGCGGCGGAAATCGATCGCCGTGCGGACCGCTTACTCGAGAAACGCCGCTGGATGCTCGACCACGGCCACAAGGCTTCGCCATGACCACTTCCCGTGCCGCCTGGTGGTTCATCACGCCCGCGCTGATCGTGCTGGGCGTGTTCTTCCTTCTGCCCGTGGTGGCGGCGCTGGTGCTGTCGCTCACGGACTACGACCTCTATGCGCTGGCGGATATCCGCAACCTGCGCTTCGTTGCCCTGGAGAACTACTGGGCCCTGTTGCAGCGCCCGCTGTTCTGGTCGGCGCTGGGACATACGGTCTATTTCGTGGTGGTGGGCGTGCCGTTGTCCATGGCGGCGTCGCTGGGCGCGGCCATGCTGCTCAACTCCCCGCTGGCTCGCTTCAAGGCCTTCTTCCGCACGGCGCTGTTCGCGCCGGTGGTGACCACGGTCGTGGCGGTGGCGGTGATCTGGCGCTACCTGTTCAATACCAAGTACGGCCTGGTGAACTATGCCTTCGATTCGCTCGGCATACCCACCGTGGACTGGCTGGGCGACCCGCACTGGGCCATGCCCACGATCATCCTGTTCGCGGTGTGGAAGAACTTCGGCTACAACATGATCATCTTCATGGCCGGACTCCAGGCGATTCCGGGCGATCTCTACGAAGCCGCGCGCATCGACGGCGCGTCGGCCATGGCGCAGTTCCGCCATATCACGCTGCCCATGCTGAAGCCGACCATGGTGATGGTGAGCATCCTCACCGTATCCGGTTATTTCCAGCTGTTCGCCGAGCCTTACGTGATGACCGAAGGCGGGCCGCTGCAGAGCACCACGTCCGTGCTGTACCTCATGTACGAGGAAGGCTTCAAATGGTGGAACCTGGGGTCCGCCTCGGCGGTGGCGTTCATCCTCTTCGTCATCATGTTCGTCGTGACAGCCGCGATCCTTCGCCTTTCGAAGCAGGGAGCCCCGGCATGAGCCCGCGCGTTGCGAAAGCCCTCATCAACGGCCTTCTCATCGGCGGCGCGGCCATCGCCATCGCGCCCCTGCTGTACATGGTGTCGGTGTCGTTCATGCCGCAAGGACAGGCCAGCTCGCTGCCGCCGCCCGTGCTGCCCACGCATGCGACGCTGGACAATTACCGGCAGCTTTTCATGAATGCGGGCATGGGGCGTTACCTGTTCAACAGCCTGCTGATCTCCACCTGCATCACGGTGATCTCGCTGGCCTTCAACCTCATGGCGGGATACGCCTTCGCGAAGCTCGAGTTCAAGGGCCGCCAGCGCATCTTCCAGGTGCTGCTGGGGGCCCTGGTGATCCCCGCACAGGTGGCGATGCTGCCGCTGTTCCTCCTGCTGAAATACATGGGCCTGGTGAACACCTACGGGGCCGTGATCGTACCCGCGCTGGCGACGATCTTCGGCATCTTCCTCGTGCGCCAGTACGCCAGCGGCATTCCGAACGACCTGATGGAAGCCGCGCGCATCGACGGCGCCGGGGAGTTCCGCATCTTCGCCACCATCGTGATGCCGCTGCTCAAGCCGATCATGGTCACGCTGGCCATCTTCACCTTCCTGGCCGCGTGGAACGACTTCATGTGGCCGCTGATCGCGTTGACGGGTCAGGAACACTACACGCTGCCCATCGCGCTCGCCTCGCTCTCCCGCGAGCATGTGCAGGACAGCGAATTGATGATGGCGGGCTCCGTCGTCACGATCCTGCCGGTGCTCGTGCTGTTCCTCGCCTTGCAGCGCTACTACCTCGAAGGGCTGCTCATTGGCAGCGTGAAGGGCTGAGATGATGAAGCTACGGCGTGCGGGCGCGCTCCTGCTCTTGCTGTCATTTGGGGTGCATGCCGGTGTGCTCGATGGGTTCGACACCGCGAGCGGCTGGCAGGCGACGCACACCGACGACGTGACCGCCACCTTGCGCACGGCGGCGGGGGCGACAGGGCAGGCCGTGTGCCTGAACTACGACTTCAACGGCGTCTCCGGCGCGGCATCGATTCGCAAGACGCTACCGATCGATTTTCCCGACGGCTTCGCGCTGAGTTTCGACGTACGCGGCGCCATGCCGCCGAATACCCTGCAACTGAAGTTCATCGACGACAGTGGTGACAACGTCTGGTGGTTCCAGAAGGCATCGTTCGCACCGCCGGCAAAGTGGCAGACGATCGAAGCGACCAGCCGGCAGGTGGAATTCGCCTGGGGGCCGACGAAGGATCGCACCCTGCGGCATACGCGCGAGGTGGAATTCGTCATCTACAAGGAAGCACCCACGCCTTCTTCGCACGGGAGCGCCAACCGGGGTGAGGTGTGCTTCGACAATCTGCGCATCATCGCGCGCACACCGGAAGCGGTGCCGGCCCCGCCACCGACACCGAACGCGGTTTTCGAAGCGCGCGCGAAACAGGTTCGGCGCGGTCTTTATCCCCGTGGGTTCTCGGGCGAGCAGTCGTACTGGACGATCGTTGGCGTGGACGGTGGCAGTCGCGATTCCGCGCTCATCTCGGAAGATGGGGCCGTCGAGGTAGCGCGTGGCGGGTTCTCCATCGAGCCCTTCCTCATCGAAGGCGGCAAGCTGGTCACCTGGGCCGACGTCAAATCCTCCCAGTCGTTGCGCGAACGCTACCTGCCGATTCCGTCGGTGCGTTGGGAGGCGGGTACGCTGGCCCTGACGACGACGGCGTTCGCGCAAGGCACGCCGGGGCATTCGCAGCTGGTGGTGACCTATCGTGTGGCGAACGACGGCGATACGCCGCGCGACGTCACCCTCGCACTGGCGGCACGGCCGTTCCAGGTGAATCCCCCCACGCAGTTCCTCAATGCGCCGGGCGGCACGAGCCGCATCGACGAGCTTTCATGGAACCACGGCGTGCTCACCGTCAACGGCACGCGCACCGTGCTGCCGCTGCAACGGACAACAGCGTTCGTGGCCAGCGGCAACCAGCCGAGAACGCTCGCCGAGCGCCTCGACGCCGGCGAGCGCCCCGTGGTCGAAAAGCTGCATGACGATGAGGGCTTCGCACAGGGCGCACTCCTTTACGACCTGCGCGTGCCAGCCCATGGTCATGTGGACCTCGGTGTGATCGTACCCGCGAACCCGGCGGAGCGGATTCCCCAGCCGCGGGATGCCGGCGCATGGCTGGCGACGCACGCCGACGCGGTGGCCGCGGCGTGGCGCGACAAGCTCGATCGCGTGACGGTGGAGGTGCCGGCAGCGGCGCAGCCGATCGTGGACACGATGAAGAGCGGCATCGCGCAGATCCTCATGTCCCGTGACGGCCCGGCCCTGCAGCCCGGTACGCGCTCATATTCGCGCACCTGGGTGCGTGACGGCGCGATGATGCTGGAGGGCCTGCTGCGCACCGGTCACGAGGACGTGGCGGGCGACTTCATCCGCTGGTATGCGCCGCACCAGTTCTCCAACGGCAAGGTCCCATGCTGCGTCGACGCGCGCGGCTCCGATCCGGTGCCGGAGAACGACAGCCATGGCGAGCTCATCTTCAGCGTCGCGGAGCTGTGGCGGTATACGCACGACCGCGCCACTGCGCAGGCCCTCTATCCGCACGTGCAGAAGGCCGTGTCGTATATGGACCGGCTGCGCGCCAGCGAGCGCCAGCCCGCACGACTCGGCGGAACCGACCGCGCGCTTTACGGGCTGATGCCGGCGTCGATCAGCCACGAAGGCTATTCGGCGAAGCCGATGCACTCCTACTGGGACGACTTCTGGGCGCTGAAGGGCTACGACGACGCGGTGGATCTCGCCAAGGCGCTGGGGAAGGAAGGCGACGCCGTGCGTTTCGCCGCTGCCCGCGATCAGTTTCGTGGCGACCTGCATGCGTCGATCGCCGCCGCCGTGAAGGCGAAGGGTATCGACTTCATTCCCGGCTCGGCCGAACTCGGCGATTTCGACGCCACCTCCACCACGATCGCCTTGTCGCCGGGCGGCGAGCAGTCGCGCCTGCCGCGAAAGCTGCTGGAGAACACCTTCGAGAAGTATTGGCAGGGTTTCGTCGCGCGCCGCGACGGCAAGACGGCATGGAAGGATTACACGCCGTACGAGCTCCGCACGGTAGCCACGTTCGTTCGCCTCGGCTGGCGCGACAGGCTGGACGAACTGCTGGCCTTCTTCTTCGCCGACCGCCGGCCTGCCGCGTGGAACCAGTGGGCCGAAGTGGTGGGTCGGGACCCTCGCGAACCGCGTTTTGTCGGCGACATGCCACACGCGTGGATCGCTTCGGACTATGTGCGCTCGGCGCTCGACATGTTCGCGTACGACCGCGACTCCGATGGGGCGCTGGTGATCGCCGCGGGCGTGCAGCCTTCATGGCTGGAGGGCAAAGGCATCGCCGTGCGCGACCTTCGCACGCCGTACGGACGGTTCGGCTATACGTTGAAGGCGGAGGGCGGCGAGGTACTGCTAATCGTGACCCAGCCGGTGAAGGCACCGGGGGGCATGGTGCTGTCGCTACCCTCCGGCGAGATAAAACTGCCCCAAGGGCAGTTAACTCTCCGCGCGCCGCTTTAGAGGTGCCTATCCTGTTGAAGCCGCTTCAGCGGCGATGGGCGCTTGCGGCACGCATGCCTGCTGCCGCGGGATCGCCGGCACAGCCGGCTCCCACATAGAGCAGACTGGCTTTTTGTGGGAGCCGCTTCAGCGGCGATGGGTGCTCGCGGCCAACTGGCCTGCTGGCGTGGGATCGCCGGCTCCCACAATGGGTCGGCTCCCTGACCAGGTAGGTCAGTGGGTCGCCACGCGGGTGCGGAGCAGGGCGTCTACCGCTTGCTGCCACTCGGCGGAGCCGGGCTGGCTCTGCGGGGCTTCCTGACCGAGCTTGCGATTGACGGCCTGGTTCCATTCCGCGGTGCCGGCTTGCGGACCGTGGCCGTCGTCGCTGACGGCAAGCACCCTGTCCACCCAGGCGTACCACTCGGGCGAGCCAAGCGCGGCGTTGGCCGGGGCCGTCTTGCCGGGAGCGGGCGACGCAGCCGTGGACGCCGCCGCCGGAGAGGCGACTGGCGCGGTGGGCTCGGAATGCGAGCAGGCCGCGATGATGAAGGCGGCGATAAGCGGAACCGCAGTGAAGACAAAGCGCATGGTCGGTCAAATCCTTTGCTTACAGGCCAATGCTACGAACCCCTACCCGTCCCCCGGCTAAACGCCTAAGGGAACTTGTTGAATCCGTTCAGCTTCGCGCCGCGATTTCGTCGATGTGCCGGAGCATGTCAGCCGGGTCTTCGAACACCCGGTAGGCCCCCGCCCGTTCCAGTTCGTTCTCGCCGTATCCGCCCGAGAGCAGGCCGATCCCGAGGGCCCGGGCCCGCTGGGCTGCCAGCATGTCCCAGATGGCGTCGCCGATCACCATGGCGTCGCGAATGTCGGTGCCGAGGCGCTGGGCCGCCGTGACGAACAGGTCGGGATCCGGCTTGGCGTGGCGCACCTGGTCGCGCGTGACCACCGGCACCTTGGCCGGATCGACGCCCAGGGCGGCGATGTTGTGCGAGGCCGTTTCCATGCGCCCGGAGGTGGCGATGGCCCAGGGAATCCCGGCGTCCGTCAGCCAGGCAAGCAGTTCGACGGCGCCCGGCAGGGGGCGCACGGCACCGGCTTCGGCCAGCCGGCCATAGGCCGCCGCGTGGTTGCGACGCAGGCGGTCGATGCGGTCCGGGGTAATTTCCGTGCCGGTCTCGCGCAGCAGGATGTCGGTGAACAGGCCACCGCTCATGCCGATCTTGCGATGGATACGCCACACGGAGAGGTCGATGCCCTCCATGTCGAGCGATTCCTTCCACGCGAGCACGTGCTGGTAAACGCTGTCGACGAGGGTGCCGTCGAGGTCGAACAGAAAGGCATGCTTTTGTCTGGACATGCCCATCAGATTACAGCCTGTCCGGGGCCTTGTCGCGAACGGCTTCCGCGAAACCGTCAGAACTTGCCGGCCCGGAAATCCGCGATCGCCTCGTGGATCTGCGCAGGCGTGTTCATGACAAACGGACCGTATCGGGCGACCGGCTCGGCGAGCGGGCGACCGGCCACGAGCAGGACCCGGGCGGGTTGCGTGGCGGCGAAGCTCACGGAATCGCCCTTCGAAAGCACCGCCAGTTCGCTGCGCGCCAGCGATTCGCCGGCCACCGTCGCGGATTCGCCGTCGAAGACATAGGCGAAGGCGCTATGGCCCTCCGGCAGCGCCAGATCGAAATGCGCGCCGGCGTCCAGGGCGATGTCGAGGTACACGGGCTCGGTGCTGATGCCGCTGACCGGGCCCTTCGCTCCCGCCAGTTCACCGGCCACCACGCGCACCGTGACGCCTTCGGCCGGATGCACGACCGGGATCGAGGCAGGCGGGATGTCCTGGTAACGGGGCTCGACCATCTTGTCCGCAGCGGGCAGGTTCACCCACAGCTGGAAACCCCACATGAGGCCCTCCTCCTGCTGCGGCATCTCGGAGTGCAGGATGCCGCGGCCCGCGGTCATCCACTGCACGCTGCCGGGACCGAGGTCGCCGCGATTGCCATGGTTGTCGCCGTGCTGCATGCGGCCGGCCAGCATGTAGGTCACCGTCTCGAAACCCCGGTGCGGATGCTCGGGGAACCCTTCGATGTAGTCGCCGGCCTGGTCGGAGCGAAATTCGTCGAGCAGCAGGAACGGGTCCAGCATGTCGAGCGCAGGCTGGCCGATCACGCGCTTGAGCTTCACGCCCGCGCCGTCGGAGGTGTCCATGCCGCGCACGCGGCGGGTGATGTGGCGTTGGGTGGTCATGGGGTGCTCCTTTGTTGGGGCACAAGATGCGCTCTGGGTAACCCCGCGCCAAGACGTGCCGCGCGAACGCTGCGTTTCCGGGCAACGCCCATTATGCGAGCCACTTCAACGGCCACGGAACGCTGGCCCGCTGCCGCGGTATCGCCGGCATAGCCGGCTCCCACATAGTGCGGACTGGCTTTTTGTGGGAGCCGCTTCAGCGGCGATGGGTGCTCGCGGCAAGCTGACCCACTGCCGCCGGAGAGCCGGCGGAGCCGGCTCCCACAATCCGTCGCCGCCCGTTGTGCGATCAGTGCACCCAATGTCCGGCGCGCTGTCTTGGCGGGCCTTCCTCGCCTTCCGTGCGGGGGCGGGTGAGGGCCTGCAGTTCGGCCTCGGTGGGGGGGTTTTCGCGCCAGTAGTCGCCCACGGCGTTGAGCACCCCGGGCAACTGGCCCAGGCACTCGTCGTATTCCTCGTCGGTGAGCTTCTCGAACTCGGTGTCTGCCTGGAGCACGCCCTCGTCGACGGCCAGGGCCATGATCGGACCGAGCAGCTGCATCAGCGTGGGGTCTTCCGCCAGCCGGTTTTCCCAGATCTGGGCGCGCATGTCGATGCCGCGGCTGAAGCCTTCACACCAGCCCGCGGCCGAGAGCAACGGGCCTTCTTCCGTGTCGACCTCGCCCAGGATCGGCTCGTACGCGTCGACGTCCAGTTCGGCGCTGATGGAATCGTTGAGCTTGGCCAGGAGGGCGAGCACCCGATTGCCCTCGTTCTCGTCGTCGAAAGCGTCGTGCAGCACCTCGTGCAGCCACTCCTCGGGCTTGACCTCCAGCGGACCGATGGCCACCGCCGAAAGGAGCCCGTGCACGCCGTCGAGCATGAGGTCGCCCTCACCGCCGTGCGCGCGCAGGTACGTATCGAGTTCTTCGAGTTCCTTGTCGTCGAGGGAGCTCGGCCATTCGGACTTGGGTGTATTCAAAGGTTCAACTCCAACGCGACGGGCGCGTGGTCGGACGGCTGTTCCCACTTGCGCGGCGCCTTGTCGATGATCGACGAGGTCGCGATGGATTTGAGCGCATCGCTGATCAAGATGAGGTCGATCCGCAGCCCCATGTTGCGACGGAAGGCGGCCTGTCGGTAGTCCCACCAGCTGAAAAGGCCGGCATCTTCGGTGAAAAGACGGAAACTGTCATGAAGGCCGACATCGAACAGGGCCTGGAGCGCGGCGCGCTCCGGCGGCGAGCAGAAGATGTCCTCGCCCCATGCCACGGGATCGTACACGTCGCGGTCGTCGCGGCAGATGTTGAAGTCGCCGAGCACCACCAGCTTGGGATGACGGGCGATCTCCGATGCGAGGAAATCGCGCACGCGGGCCAGCCAGTGCAGCTTGTAGTCGTATTTTTCGTCGCCGATGGCCTTGCCGTTCACCACATAGAGGTTCACGACCCGGATGTCGCCGACAGTGGCGGCGAGGATGCGCCGCTGGGGGTCGTCCAGGCCTTCGATGTCGGTCACGACGTCGACGGGCTGGTCACGCGCCAGGATCGCCACGCCGTTATAGGTCTTCTGGCCCGAGAACACCGCCCGGTAACCCATGGCCGCGATTTCGTCGACGGGAAACTTCTCGTCGACGATCTTGGTTTCCTGCAGGGCGACGATGTCTGGCTGCGCCTCCGCCAGCCACTGCTGGAGGTGGGGCAGGCGGACCTTGAGAGAGTTGACGTTCCATGACGCGATCTTCATGGCGCCATTGTAAAGGAAAGCCGCGCGGCGACCGGCGCCGCGCGGCAGCCGGCTCAGGCCAGGCCGTAGCTCTTCAGCAGTGCGTCCGGACGCGGCTCGCGGCCACGGAAGGCCTTGAACGATTCCAGGGCGGGACGCGTGGCGCCCACCGCCAGCACTTCCTTGCGGAAGCGCTCGCCCGTGGCGCGGTCGAGCACGCCGGCCTCCTCGAACGCCTCGAAGGCGTCGGCGGAAAGCACCTCAGCCCAGAGGTAACTGTAGTAACCCGCCGAATAACCGCCCGCGAAAATGTGGGTGAACGCATGCGGGAACCGCTGCCACGCCGGGGGATGCAGCACGGCCACCTCCCTCCGCACCTCCTCCAGTACGTCCAGCGGGCGGGCACCCCGGGCCGGGTCGTATTCGAGGTGCAGGCGGAAATCGAACAGGCCGAATTCCAGCTGGCGCACGAGGAACAGGCCGGCATGGAAGTGGCGCGCGTCGAGCATGCGCTGGTACAGGTCGTCGGGCAGCGGCTCGCCGGTTTCGTAATGCTTCGCGAACGAGCGCAGCGCATCGCGATCCCAGGCGAAGTTCTCCATGAACTGGCTCGGAAGTTCCACGGCGTCCCATTCGACACCGTCGATGCCGCCCACCGACGGAATGTCCACCTCCGTCAGCATGTGATGCAGCCCGTGGCCGAATTCGTGGAACAGGGTAAGCACGTCGTCGTGCGTGAGCAGGGCCGGTTTGCCTTCGGTCGGCGGCGGGAAGTTGCAGGTAAGGAAGGCCACGGGCAGCTGCAGCCGGTCGCCGTCGCGGAAGCGGGCCGCGCACACGTCCATCCAGGCACCGCCGCGCTTGCCCGACCGCGCATAGAGATCGAGGTAGGCACCCGCGAAGACCGTGCCGTCGGCATCGATCAGGTCGTAGTACGTGACGTCCTTGTGCCATGTGTCGACGTCGGAACGCGGCGCGAAGCGGATGCCGTACAGGCGCTCCACCACCATGAGCAGGCCGTCGATCGCGGCGGATGCGGGGAAATACGGTTTGATCTGTTCTTCGTCGATGGCGTAGAGACGCTGCCGCAGGCGCTCCGCGGCGAAAGCCACGTCCCAGGGTTCCAGATTGTCGATCTTCAGCTCCTCGGTGGCGAAGCGCCGCAGTTCGTCCAGCTCCTTGCGCGCCACCGGCTTTGCCCTCGCAGCCAGGTCGCGCAGGAAGGCGAGCACCACGTCGGGCGAGGTGGCCATCTTCGTGGCGAGCGATTCCTCGGCGGCATTGGCGAAGCCGAGCAGCTGCGCGGCCTCATGGCGCAGCGCGACGATCTTCTCGATGCGTTCGGAGTTGTCGAACTTGCCTTTCGAGGGGCCCTGGTCGGAAGCGCGCGTCTGGTACGCGTAGTACACCGCCTCGCGCAGGTCACGCTTCTCGGCATAGGTCAGCACGGCCTGCACGCTCGGCTGTTTCAACGTCACCAGGAAACCCTCGAGGTTTTCCTCGCGCGCGTATTCGCGCAGCACCGCGCGGCCCGACGCCGGAATGCCGGCGAGATCGCGCTCATCGGTGATGTGCTTGTGCCACGCCTCGGTAGCATCGAGCACGGCGTTCGAGAACTCGGTGGTTAAACGGGAAAGCTCCACGCCGATCTCGCGGAAGCGGCTGCGCGCAGGTTCCTCCAGCGCCACGCCCGAAAGGCGGAAGTCGCGCAGCGCATGGTCGACGGCGGCACGCGCGGCCACGGGAAGGGAAGCGAAATCGTCGCGGTCGGCCACGGCCTGCACGGCGGCATAAAGATCCCGATTCTGGCCGACTTCGATACCCAGATCGGTGAGCTTCTCCTCGGCGTTGCCGTGCGCCTTGCGCAGGGCCTCGGAATCCGCCACCGAATGCAGGTGGCTCACCGGCGCCCAGGCCCGGGCCAGGGTCTGGTCGAGGCGCTCCTGGGCAAGCATCACGTGCTCGAAATCGCGCACGCCGCCGGGTGCGGCAATGTGCTGGATGGCGGCCCGCTGCTCCGCCACGAGGGCGTCGATGGCCGGTTCCACGTGCTCGGGCCGGATGGCCGAGAAGGCGGGCAGGCCGTTGGGGTCGAGCAGGGGGTTGGTCTGGGTGTCCATGGCTGATCTCCTGTCAGGCGATCAGCGTGGTGCCCCGGCGAATCCAAATCAAGCAGGAAGACGTGCCGGGGCCCCGGCTAGAGGCTCGCCAGATAATCGTCCTTCAGGCGGACGTAGTTGGCGGCGGAGTAGTAGAGCTGTTCGACCTGGGCGTCGGACAGCACGCGCACCATCCGGGCCGGGTTGCCCAGCCAGAGTTCGCGTTCGCCGACCACCTTGCCGGGCGCGACCACGGCACCGGCACCCACGAATCCGTTTTTCCTGACCACGGCTCCGTCCAGGACGGTGGCGTGCATGCCGATAAGACAACCGTCCTCGATCGTGCAGGCGTGAATGACGGCGCCGTGGCCGATCGTTACATCGCTGCCGACGATCGTGGGGAACCCGCCAGGCGTGTACGGGCCGTCGTGGGTCACGTGGACGATGGCGCCGTCCTGCACATTGCTACGCGCGCCGATACGGATATGGTGCACGTCGCCGCGGAGCACCGCTCCCGGCCAGATCGACACGTCGTCGGCCAACTCGACATCGCCGATGAGCGTGGCGGCGGGGTCGACATAGGCGCGTGCGCCGAGGCGCGGGAGGATGCCCCGGAAAGGGCGGATCGGGGATGACATGGCGCCATTGTAGTCGCTGGCCCCGGGGAAGGAACGCCCTGGCGGGCGTTCCCTGCGTCTTACTGGAAGTAGCCGCCCACGATGCGGCCGAACGAATCGACCTCGGCGAAGTAGCGGCTGTTGTCGCTACGGAGCTCGCGGGTGGAGAAGTCGCCCGGAAGAACCAGGTGCACGCAGCCGTATGCCGCCTGGAATGCCGAGATGGTCGGCCGTCCCGCAATGAACTGGGCAAAGGAAACGAGGTCGGTCACGCCGCACGAACCGCCGGCAGGGACGAGCACGCCACCACCGTGCACGCCGCGCGTGGTCTGGGAGGAACCGGTCTGCGCCGTTGCGGCGAGCGGGGCCGCCATGAGCAGGGCGACGAGGGCTGTGCGGATCATCTTTTCCATGATTCAAGGACTCCATTAGCGTTGAAGGGCTTCACCGCGACCTGCGGTGGGATACCCGCAGGCACGTTCGCCTACACAGCCCCTGCGTTACCTGAATCAGCCCTTCTGTTATGCCCACAGAAAGCGTAGGGCTTCGCACCGTGTTACATGAACGATCCACCGACGATGCGGCCTTCCGCATCCATCTTCGGAAAATAGCGACTGTTGTTCTGGCGCATTTCCCTCGTCGTCATGGTGCCGGGCGTCACGAGCATGACGTCGGGGTAGGCGATATGGAATTGTTCGGGCGTGGGCTTCGTCGCAATGAAGGCGTCGAACGCTTTCATGTCGGTGACAAAACCGGCGACGGGTTTGGTATGCGTCGTCGACCCCGCATGACAGCCGCCGACAGCGGCCACGGCGAGAATCAGCGGAAAAAAGAGCGAACTCACTCGGCTCATGGAAAGGCTCCTTGCCTGCTTGGGGTCGGCATTATCGCGCCGTGGGCCGTCCCCTGCGTGACCCCCGGCCAAACGGTATGTCCCCGACCTGAATTCGGCTAGCCGTTGCGCCGCCGCATCGCGTCGGCCTTCGCCTCGTCTTCGGCGGTGACGACCTGCTGTTGGGCATCCAGCTTCGCACCCAGGATGATGAGTGTGTAGTTCGTCGCGTCGTAGTCGCGGAGCAAGGCGATTTCACGACGCGCCTCGTCCAGCTGTCGGCGGTTGATCAGCTGTTCGATTTCCTGGGCGGCGAAAGGTAGCGTCTCGCGCAATGCATCCTGCGCGGTGGCGTTCGTCGGTTCCAGCTGAATCACACTGAGGTAGTACTCATACGCATTGTTGCCCTGCGGCGACACGAGGCGACCGTCGCGCGTGGCTTCGCGCGCCAGCCCAAGGAGGATGTCGACGCCGCTCGAGCCGGCATCGTCGCTCGCGGCGGTCGCGGGGGTGTCGGTATCGGACGTGCCTGCGCCGCCCGTGCGGTGCAGGTGCATCGAGGCGAACGCAGCGGCCGCTGCCACGACGACGACCGCGGCGGCAACGATGACAGCCGCGCGGCGGGGAGGCGCGGCGAGGTGGAGCTTCAACATGGGGAGATCCGGAGGAGCATCCCGCGACCAGGCAGGCCCCCTGTCGGCCGGCCCCGGCGGGCGCGCCATCTTCCCGCCCGATTGTTGCAGCCCGGTGGCAGCGGCTTCGCGGCCAAACGCGACAAGAACGGTAACAACCACTCCCGCCGTCGGGCGGGAGCGGTTGTCGCCTTCCTTGCCGTGGACTCAACCCTTCGCGTGGCCGATGCGGCGGTCGAGGAAGTCGCGGATCATCGGGATGACTTCGTCGCCACGATCCTCCAGCACGAAGTGGCCCGTGGGGATCAGGTGGAATTCCAGATCTTCCAGGTCGCGCTTGTACGGGTGGGCACCGTCGGCGGGGAAGATCGTGTCCCGCTCGCCCCACACGATCAGGGTCGGCGGCTGGTGCTTGCGGAACAGCCGCTGCACCTCCGGATAGAGCGGCACGTTGTTGCGATAGTCGTACATCACGTCCATCTGGATGTCTTCGTTTCCGGGCCGGTCGAGCAGCGCCTGGTCGTGGATCCAGTTGTCGGGCGAGATGCGCTCCTTGTCGTCGACACCGTCGGTGTACTGGAAGATCGTGGTATCGAGCTTCACCAGCCAGCGCAGTGCGTCGCGGCTCGCGGCCGCGCCGTCGGCCCAGTAGATCTTGATCGGATCCCAGAACGCCTTGAGGCCTTCTTCATAGGCGTTGCCATTTTGCACGACGAGCGCGGTGAGCTTGTCTGGATCTTTCACGAAGAGCTGCCAACCCACGGGCGCACCATAGTCCATCACATACATGGCGTAGCTCTCGACGTGGAGGCGCTCCAGCAGCGTGCGTATCAGGTTCCCGAAGTTGGCGAACGTGTAGTCGAATGTCGAACGATCGGGGCTGCCGCTCTCGCCGTAGCCGGGATAGTCGGGCGCGATCACATGGTAGCGATCGGCCAGGGCGGGAATGAGATGCCGGAACATGTGCGACGACGTAGGGAATCCGTGGAGCAGCAGCATCACCGGCGCACCGGCGGGGCCGCTTTCACGATAGGCGAGCTTGACGCCGTCGATCTCCATGTTGCGGTGGTAGACGACGGGAAGGCGTGCGGAAGGGCGGTTGGCCGTGGCGTTGCTGCTCATGTCGTATTCCTCGGATGGGAAGGTTCAGGTCCGCGGGTGCGGGTTGTACGGCGATGCGTCGATGTAGTCCCAGGCGGCGCGCTGCATCGCGTCGCGCAGTACCCAGTGCTGGATGCGGAAATCCCAAGACCGGCCCGTGCCCCCGGTGTCGTCGTCCAGGCCTTCGTCGTTCCAGCGCAACGTTGCCGTGCCGGTCAGTTGCAACAGGCGTCCGTTCTCGAAGTCCGGGATGGCGATGGCCGCGTGGGGATCGACGGCGAAGTTGCCCAGGGTGTTGAACAGGCTGTTGCCGGCGTAGTCGGGGATACGCAGGGTGGCGGGGTCGACGATCCGGGCGAAGCCACGGTCGCCGCCGCGGTGTGACACGTCGAGGCCGGCGCTCGGGTGACGGCTTGCCACGAACAACGTATCGGCCTGCGTCACGATCGCGGCGACGCTGCCGGCAAGCACGGTGCCCGAGGCCGATTGCGCCCTTCGTGGCGCCTCGTCCAGCGCACGGAGTTGCCGCCGCTGGATGTACTTCGGGCAGTTCGGAAATGCCTCGCGTACCACCACCTCGAAGCCGCCCTCGTCGATCTCGCGCAACGCGCCATTCACCCGGTAGCGGCGGCGCGTGCCCAGATCGATGAACAGCAAGCCTACTGGCACGCCGGCGCGCAAGGCATTCCAAAGCGGGTCTTCCATGTCGCGGGTGCCGCACGGGGCATCAATGCGCACGGTACTGCCGTCGGACGAACGCGCGAACCCAGGCCGGCCGTAAAGTATGGATGCCCAGGGCCTGTCATGCCCGTCGACGCTGCCGACCACCACCATGAACTGGCTCTCGATGAACGGCCGTGCGCCGCGAACGACGGTGGATGCGACCATGGCCCCATTGCGCTTCGCGATGAAGGCTTCACCGGCGCGGAGCTGCACTGCGCGTTCACCGTCATGGAAGTTGCTGGAGTCGTTCATCGCGATCGTTCCGCCGTGGGTGGACGCATTCTGCGAACCGGCGGAAGGGGCGGGAACGTGGCGGGCTGGAATTCACTGTTGCGCCGGGCGCAAGGAATGCGTTCCCCGGGCACGCCGCATGCCGCAATAATCCGTCGAGGCAATTACCGCGGGCGACAGACGATGGACCAGCTCCACCTGATGAAAGTGTTCGTGGGCGTGGGCGAGGAAGAGAGCTTCGCCGCCGCGTCGCGTCGGCTCGACCTGTCTCCGGCCGCCGTGACGCGCGCGATCGGTGCGCTGGAGGAACAGCTGGGCGTGAAACTGCTGACCCGCACCACGCGCAGCGTGCGACTGACCGAACCCGGCCGGCGCTATCTCGACGATTGCCGGCAGATCCTGGCCAGCATTGCCGAAGCGAACGACGCGGTCGCGGGCGAGAACGCCGCACCGCGCGGCCATCTGTCGGTGACGGCGTCGGTGCTGTTCGGCAAGGCATTCGTCATGCCGTGCATCGTGCGTTACCTCAAGGAATATCCGGCCGTTGAGGTTTCCGCGTGGTTGCTGGATCGCACGATGAACCTGATGGACGAAGGCATCGACGTCGCCGTGCGCATCGGCCACCTGCCCGACTCCGGCATGCGCGCCATCCGCGTGGGCCAGGTGCGGCGCGTGCTCTGTGCTTCCCCTGAGTACCTGGCGCAGCACGGCGTGCCCGAGCATCCCGCCGACCTCCTGCATCACACGGTGATCGCCGCCAGCGGCATCTCGCCCCGTGTGGACTGGAAGTTCGGCGGCCCCGACGATGCCACCTCGGTTCGCATGCACCCGCGGTTGACGGTCACCAGCAACGATGGCGCGCTCGTCGCCGCCCTGTCCGGCCTCGGCATCGCCCGCTTGCTGTCGTACCAGGTGAACGAAGACGTGGCGGCCGGACGACTACGCCTCGTGCTCGAAAGCTACGAGGAGGAGCCCTGGCCGGTACACATCCTGCACCGCGAAACCCGGTTCGGCTCCGCGAAGGTGCGCGCATTCATCGACATGCTGGCGCAGCACCTGCGCGAGCATCCCCACCTGCGATAGGACGATGCGGCACCGGCGAGTGCATCGAAGGAGGCGTCAGTAACGCTGGCGAAGCATCGCGTAGACCGGATCGGTGTCCGGGCGCTGGCCATGCCAGCGTTCGAATGCGTCGGCGGCCTGTTCCACGAGCATGCCGAGACCATCGCGGAACCAGTCCGGGCGCACGCCCGCGGCGAGCGACCATCCCTTGAATGCCGCGGCCGCCGTGCCGTAGCACAGGTCGTAGCATGTGGAATGGTCTTTCAGGATGGACGTGGGCAGGTCGAAGCTGCCGCCGGTCACCCCGATGGAGGTGGCGTTCACCACGAGATTGAAGGATTCACCGTCGAGGCCGTCCCAGTAGCGCGTGTAGCAGCGGCCCGGTTCGCCGATGGCGTCGGCGAGTTCGTCGGCGCGCTCGGGGGTACGGTTGATAATGGTGAGGCTCTGCACGCCGGCGTCCATGAGCGCCCACGCCACAGCCTTGGCTGCGCCGCCGGCGCCCAGTAGGAGGGCATCGTGGCCGCGCAGGTCGAATCCATGCCTGTCGGCGATATCGCGCACGAAGCCGCTGCCGTCGGTGTTGTGCGCCTCGATGCCGCCGTTCACCAGCGGCGTGAGGGTATTGGCCGAGCCGGCCCGCGTGGCGGCTTCGGTGCGATTGCCGGCCAGCGCGAAGGCAGCCCCCTTGTGGGGTAGGGTGACGTTGGCGCCGAGGCCACCATCGGCGAAGAACCGGCGGACGGCGTCCTCGAACTGCCCCGGGGCGACATCGACGGTCTCGTAACTCAGGCGGATGCCAAGCTGCGCGGCGAAGGCCTGGTGGATCTCGGGGGACAGCGAATGCGCGATCGGATGACCGAAGACGGCGTAGCGGTGCGCTTCAGCGCTCATGGATTTTCCCTTGGCTCATGCTCGGACAAATTATGGCAGGTGTGGTGCTGTTCGAAAGGGCTTGCGGTGCGCCGTGACATGCCCCCGCCGCCATGGCGCTCCTGCGGATGCCGGACCGTGCCGGTCGCGGCTTTTGAGACGGCGGCGGCCTAGGCTCCTTCCATCCGCCACCGATGCCAGGAGTACGCCATGCACGACACGCTCTCGCCGCGCCGCCTGCGCGCCCTCATCGCCCTGGCCTGGCTGGTCGGCGGCGCATTGCTGCTCCTGCTGACACCGCTTTCCGGACACAGCGAAACTCTCGGCTGGACGCCGGCGTTCTGGCTGCTGATAGCACCGGCAAGCGTGCTGGTGGCGATGAACCCGGCACTGCCGATGTCGCTGCTGGCCGCGCTGCTACGGCGCTGAGGCGGCCAGGGCTCGTGTGGGAACCGCTTCGGCGGCGATGACTGCTCGCGGCCGACTTGCCCGCTGCCGCGGGATCGCCGGCGTAGCCGGCTCCCACAGGTTCCTCATTCCGGAGGCTCAGCCCTGGATGCCC
The DNA here is from genome assembly GCF_011759605.1 of Luteibacter sp. SG786. Classification (GTDB taxonomy): domain Bacteria; phylum Pseudomonadota; class Gammaproteobacteria; order Xanthomonadales; family Rhodanobacteraceae; genus Luteibacter. Next base: position 705,406 of record NZ_JAAOYX010000002.1, on the reverse strand, counting down.
AGGCGTTTCAACTCCAGCCGCCGCAGGAACTCCTGCATGATGCGCAGGTAGAGGTCCTCGCCCAGGTAGGCGTCTTCGACACCCGCATCGATCGAGGGGTTGTCGTTCACCTCGATCACCACCGGCCGGTCGCCGACCTGCTTCAGGTCGACACCGTACAGACCGTCGCCGATCGTCTGCGTGGCCTTGAGCGCCAGCTTCACCACCTCGGCGGGTGCCTCGCGCACGGGCACCGTGCGGAAGCCGCCGGATTTCGCCGTGCCCTTGGCCCCGTGGTTGTAGATCTGCCAGTGACCGCGCGACATGAAGTACTGGCACGCGTAAAGCGCTTCGTGGTTCAACACGCCGATGCGCCAGTCGAACTCCGTGTACAGGTATTCCTGCGCGATGAGCAGCGCGCTGTGCGAGAACAGTTCGCCTGCCGCCTTTTCCAGGGCCTCGCGGGTTTCCACCTTCACCACGCCCCGCGAAAACGAACCGTCCGGAATCTTGAGCACGATGGGCAGGCCCAGCCGGTCCGGCAGGTCGCGCAGCCGGCGTGGGTCGTCCCGGTAGAGGATCTCGGTGGCCGGCGTCGCCAGCTTGCGGGCAACCATGAGATCGTTCAGGAAGATCTTGTTGGTGCAGCGGAGGATGGAGGTGGGATCGTCCATCACCACCATGCCTTCCTTCTCCGCGCGGTGCGCGAAGCGGTAGGTATGGTTGTCGCTCGCCGTGGTCTCGCGGATGAACAGCCCGTCGTATTCGGCAAGGCGCTGGTAGTCGTTCTTGCCGATCGGATCGACCTCGATGCCGAGATGCTTGCCCGCCTCGATGAAGTGCTTCAGTGCCTTCTTGTTCGAAGGCGGCATCGCCTCGTTCGGATCGACCAGCATCGCGATGTCGTAGCGGAAGCGACGCCTCGTGCGGGGCTTGCGCCAGATCTTGCGCGAGAACTTGTCCAGGGCCTGTGCGAAGGCGTCTTCCTGCGCGTCGTCGAGCGTCTGCAGGCCCACGGCCTTGATGGACGAGACCTGCCATACGCGGTCGCGCTCGAATTCGATGCGCATAAGCGGGCAGGGGAACAGGTCGAACAGCTGCCTCGCAAGATCCTGCAGGTCGGGATAGGCGGTTTCGCCGAAGTACACCAGGATGCCGAAGTCGGTGGTGTCGCGCCCGCCCGCGGGCAGGAAGTTGGCGAGCTTCTGGTTGAGGTCGTCGATGTCCAGGCCGTACAGCGAGCGGCGGCGCAGGTCGTTCACGGTGCGCACGGAGGGAATGACCTTGTGACCGCGCGCTTCCGCCAGCAGCGATACGTAATAGCCGGTACCCAGGTATTTGTAACTGCGGCAGAGGTTGATGACGTGGGTGCGCTCGTCGTCGCTGCCCACCGGCTGACGCAGGTAATCCATGGCGGTGACGACATCGGCGGACGGGTAATACGAGCCCCAGTCCGAGGCTTTTTCCACGACGATGACGAGCCGGCTCATGAGACCTCTGCAAGCGGCGAATGCCATTCCCTCGACCCCGCCTGGGATCGATCGTATCGCCGGTGCCGCAGTGTGAGCTTCCAGCGGCGCGACGCACAAGCCGGACGCCGCCTGGGTTCATGAAAAAGTCATTGATCCGTGCGTCGCCGGGGTCTACAGTGCCGCGCTTGCCTGACCCCGCCCGATCCCTCTCGTCCCCCCATCCGCGCCGGAGTTTCCAAGCGCATGCGTCCAACCCCGGTTACCGCCGCGGTGCGCGTTCGTCGCGCCGAAGTCAGCGATCTCGACGATCTCGTTGCGCTCGAGGAATCGAGTTTCGCGCAGGATCGCCTGAGCCGCGCCCAATATCGCAAGCACCTCGACAGCGAGAGCGCCCTCGTGCTCGTGGCCAGCGCCAATCATCGCCGCTTCCTGGGCACGGCCGTGGTGTTCTTCCGCAAAGGCACGACCGTTGCGCGGCTCTATTCGCTAGCCTCCAGTCCGCAGGCACAGGGCAAGGGCGTGGGCACGGCGCTCGTCGAGGCCTCGGAGGAGGCGGCGCGCGCACGCGGGTGTCGCGCATTGCGACTGGAAGTGCGCAAGGACAACGCCGTGGCCATAAGGCTTTATGAGCGGCTGGGTTACACGCGCATCGGCGAATACGCTAAGTACTACGCCGACGGCGCCGACGCGTTCCGTTTCGAAAAGCAGCTTTGAGCGGCCCCGAGGCTATATCCCCGAGGCTATACTGGCGGTCGTTCAAAGGAGTTGCCCATGCGCCGACTCATCCTGCCCGTCGCCCTCGCCGTCACCGCAACCGCCCTGACCGGCTGCGGCAACAAGGGCCCGTTGTACCTTCCGCCGCCGCCCGCGGCCGGCGCCACGGCCAAGCCGCAGGCTGCCGCCCCGGCCAAGAGCAGCGACGCGCACGCGCCGCCGCCGGCGAGCACGTCCAGCCAGCCGTTCAACTCCGTCATCCATCCGTAAAACCGCGATGCCTTCCCGATTCACCAAGATGCATGGGATCGGCAACGACTTCGTCATCGTCGACTGGCGGGAAGACCCGCCCCGCGTTCCGAATGCGGCGCGCGTCGCGGCGCTGGCCGACCGCCACACCGGCATCGGCTTCGACCAGCTGATCAGCATCGAAGCGGCACGCGACCCATCCTGCGCGTTCTATTACGGCATCTGGAACGCCGACGGTTCGCCGTCGGGCCAATGCGGCAACGGTGTCCGCTGCGTAGCGGCATGGCTGTACCGCGACGGTGCCATCGAGCGGAACACGGATATCCGGCTGGAGAGTCCCTCCGGCCCGGTGACGGTTCGCGTGCTGGACGAGGGCACGGTGGTGGTCGACATGGGCGAACCCGACTTCGACCCCGCGTCCCTTCCGCTCGACCTGCCGGCGCATGCGACCTACACCGTGCATGTGGACGGCGAGGACGTAACCTTCGGCGCCGTCTCCATGGGCAATCCGCACGGGGTCGTGTTCGTCGACGACGTGACCGATCCCCGCGTCGATCGCCTCGGCCCGCTGCTCACGTCGCACCCGGTCTTTCCCGAGGGCGCGAACATCGGCTTCGCACAGCGACTGGGGCCAGACCGTATCCGTCTGCGCGTACACGAACGCGGCAGCGGGTGGACACGCGCCTGTGGAACCGGCGCCTGCGCGGCCGCGGCGGTCGCCCATGCGCTGGGGCTTGCCGCACCGGTCGTCGCCGTGGAACTGCCCGGCGGCACGCTCACCATCGAATGGCACGGGCCCGGTCGCACCTTGTGGATGACGGGCCCCGCCGCCTTCGTCTTCGAAGGCGAAGTGTGAAGGCGGAATGCGCAGCGCGCTTCCCACAGACTTGCTAAGTTACCCACAGGCATTGCCCGTACCCGAGGACACCCCATGACCGACACCACGATCGACGGCGCCATCGAGCCAGCCACCGTGGCGTCCTACCTGCGACAGCACCCGGACTTCCTTGTCGCCTATCCCGAACTGGCGAACGAGCTGGTGCTGCCGAGCACGAACGGCCCCGCGTCGTCGCTGGCGGTGCACCAGTTGCGCGGCCTGCGCGAAAAGAACGCCGAGCTGGAAACACGGCTGAGGGAACTGACCACCGTCGCCGGTGACAACGAGAAACTGATGCGTCGCGTGCACGGGCTGATGCTCGCGCTGCTGCGCGCCGGCGGCATCGAGGACACCGTGCGCCAAGTCGTCCGCCGCCTCACCGACGACTTCCAGTCCGAACGCATCCGTCTCGTGTTCTTCGGCGATCTGGCTGGCCTGCCCGACGAACCGTGGCTCCTGCGCGAGCCGCATGGCGCCGCCGGGCTGCCGGAGTTCGCTTCCTTCCTCGAACACGGCGACCCGGTGGCCGGTCGCCTCGCGCCCGACAAGCTGCATCGCCTGTTCGGCGAGGCGGCGCCGGAGGTTCGCTCCGCCGCGCTCATGCGCGTGGGCAACGACGCCTTGCTCGCCATCGGCAGCGCCGATCCGAACCGCTTCCACCCGGGCATGGGCACGTTGTTTCTGGACATGATCTCCACCACGGTCGGCTCGGCGATCGAACGGGCGCGGAAGGTGGCGTGACCCCCCGCGCCGCCGTCGAGGCCTTCCTCGGCCATTTCGCCGCCGAACGGGCGCCCTCGGCCCACACCCTCGCGGCGTACCGGCGCGACCTGGACAAGCTCCTGGCCTTCATGGAGGAGGAGGGCCTGGACAGCTTCGACCGGCTCACACCCGATCGGATGCGAACCATGATCGCCCGGCTGCACCGGCCGCCGCCCGGCAAGGCCGCCCGCGAAGGCCTCGAGCCCACCAGCATCCAGCGCCTGCTCTCCGCCTGCCGAACGCTGTTCCGGTATCTCAGCCGGGAAGGCCGTCTGGACCACGACCCGGCCGCGGGCGTTCGCGGCCCCAAGGTGCGACGCAAGCTGCCCCAGGTGCTCGACGCCGATGAGGCGAAGGAACTGGTGGAAACCAGCCTCGGGGGGCCGCTGGCACCGCGCGACACCGCGATGATGGAACTGTTCTACTCCAGCGGCCTGCGCCTTTCCGAACTCTGCGGCCTGCACTGGGGCGACCTGGATCTGGAAGACGGGCAGGTCCGGGTGCTGGGCAAAGGCCAGAAGACGCGCATCCTGCCCGTGGGGCGCTTTGCCGTGGCCGCCTTGAAGGCGCTGGCGGCGTTGGGCGGCGCCGGGCCCGGCCAGCCGGTGTTCAAGGGCCGGGACGGGGCGCCCATCAGTCCCCGCACCGTGCAGCAACGGCTGGCCAAGCTTTCCAGCGGCCAGGCGAAACGGGTGCATCCGCACATGCTCCGGCACACCTTCGCCAGCCACATGCTGGAGTCCTCCGGCGACCTGCGTTCGGTGCAGGAACTGCTCGGCCACGCCGACATCGCCACCACGCAGATCTACACCCACCTCGATTTCCAGCACCTCGCGAAGGTGTACGACGCCGCCCACCCCAGGGCCAAGCGGAAGACCCGCCCGTAGCGGCCGCGATCCTGTGGGAGCCGCTTCAGCGGCGATGGGTGCTCGCGATTGCCCTTGCGGGAAGCGCGCTGGAGCGCAAACGGGCGGTCGCGACAAAGTGGCCCGCTGCCGCGGGATCGCCGCCGTAGCCGGCTCCCACAGGGTTCGCTCCTTGGGTCGGGACCGGAGCACCCCCACCTCTGGCCTCTCCCCCAAGGAACGCACTATGGAACCGATGCACGCCACGACCATCGTCTGCGTCCGCCGCGGCGGCAAGGTCGTCATCGGCAGCGACGGGCAGGTCACCCTCGGCAATACCGTCATGAAAGCCAACGCCCGCAAAGTGCGACGGCTGGGCAAGGGCGACGTGCTGGCCGGCTTCGCCGGCGCCACGGCGGATGCCTTCACCCTTTTCGAGCTGTTCGAGGAAAAGCTGGTCAAGCACGGCGGCAACCTCACCCGCTCGGCCGTTGAAATGGCGAAGGAATGGCGGACCGACCGCCGCCTGGGCCGCCTGGAGGCCATGTTGGCCGTGGCGGACAAGGAGGCCTCGCTGCTCATTTCGGGCAACGGCGACGTGCTGGAACCCGAACACGGCCTCATCGCCATCGGTTCGGGTGGCCCCTACGCCCAGTCGGCAGCCCTCGCCCTGATGGAGAACACCGAGCTGGATGCCCGCACGATCGTGGAAAAAGCGCTCAAGATCGCCGGCGATATCTGCATCTACACCAATCACAACTATTCGATCGAAGAGCTCTGAGCCGATGTCCGAACTCACTCCCCGCGAAATCGTCAACGAACTCGACCGCTACATCATCGGCCAGCACGACGCCAAGCGCGCCGTGGCCATCGCACTGCGCAACCGCTGGCGCCGCATGCAGCTGGATCCGGGCATGCGCGACGAGGTCACGCCGAAGAACATCCTCATGATCGGGCCCACCGGCGTGGGCAAGACCGAGATCGCACGCCGCCTCGCCACGCTGGCCAACGCGCCGTTCGTGAAGGTCGAAGCCACGAAGTTCACCGAAGTGGGCTATGTCGGCAAGGATGTGGAGTCGATCATCCGCGATCTGGCCGATGTCTCCTACAAGCTGCTGCGCGAGCAGGCCAAGAGCCGCGTGCGCAGCCAAGCCGAGGACGCCGCGGAGGACCGCCTGCTCGACGCGCTGCTTCCCCGTCGGCAGGCCACCGGCTGGGACGACACCGGCAGCGCCGCGCCCGCCATCGACAGCGACACCCGCCAGAAGCTGCGCAAGCAGCTGCGCGAAGGGGCGCTGGACGACCGTGAGATCGAGCTGGATTTCGCCATGAACGTCGGCGTGGAAATCATGACCCCGCCGGGCATGGAGGAAATGAGCCAGCAACTGGGCAAGATGTTCCAGAATCTCGGCGGGCAGAAGGCACAGAAGCGGAAGATGACCATTCGCCAAGCCCGCCCCCTCCTGGTCGAGGAAGAGGCCGGCAAGCTGCTCAACGACGAGGAACTGCGCAGCCGCGCCGTGGAATCCGCCGAGCAGAACGGCATCGTCTTCATCGACGAGATCGACAAGGTGGCGCAGCGCTCCGAGTGGGGCGGGGCCGGGGTGAGCCGTGAAGGCGTGCAGCGCGACCTGCTGCCCCTGGTGGAAGGTTCCACCGTCTCCACCCGTTACGGGTCGATCAAGACGGACCACATCCTGTTCATCGCCTCGGGAGCGTTCTCGCTGGCGAAGCCCTCGGACCTCATTCCGGAGTTGCAGGGCCGCCTGCCGATCCGCGTGGAGCTCAATGCCCTCTCGGTGGACGACTTCAAGCGCATCCTGCGCGAGCCGAACAACGCGCTGACCAAGCAATATGTTGCGCTGCTCGATACCGAGGGCGTGTCCCTGGAGTTCACCGATTCGGGGATCGACCGGCTCGCCGACGTCGCCTTCCAGGTGAACGAGCGCACCGAGAACATCGGCGCCCGCCGCCTGCATACGGTGATGGAGCGGCTCCTGGAGCGCATTTCCTTCGAAGCGGCAGACAAATCCGGCGAAAAATACTTGATCGACGCCGAATATGTCGACAACCATCTCGGCGCGCTGGTCAAGGACGAGGATCTCAGCCGTTACATCCTCTGAACACCGGAGGGGACCCCCTCTGCTAAACTATTGACGTATATGGGCAAGGTTATCCAACTCAAAACCAACGGCCAGCGAGCAACCCTGCGCGAAGCACAGGATAATAAGCAGCTGGTGCGTCTGTGGCGTAGCGAACTCGAGCACGGCAGCTTCTGCGGCTATGTCGGTGGAGTCGGCCGCGAGTTCTTCTTGTTGTGGGTGGTCGGCGACGGTGTCAGCTACGACGGCATGTACATCATGCGGCACCGCGACATCTCGGAATTCGAGGCGCCGGACAAGCACGCGGGCTTCCTTGAGAAGGCGCTGGCAATGAAAGGCATTCAGCCGACACCGCCGGCCGACTTCCCGCTCGACGACATCTCGCAGGTCGTGCAGGCCGCCGCGGCGCATGCGCCGGTCATCGGCGTGCACGTCGACAGCGAAGACGAATCCGAGGTCTGCTACATCGGCCGCGTGGTGAGCGTGGAAGACGAGGGCTTCAACATGCAGGAAATCACCCCCGACGCGGAGTGGCTGCGCGAGCCGTCGTTCTTCGCCTGGGACGAGGTGTCCACGGTGAGCATGGAAGACGCCTACGCCATGGCCCTGCTGGCGGTTGCCGGCGATCCGCCTCCGCTGGAGCAGGGCACCGGCGACGGCTTCGGTCGCGCGCACTGAGCCTGTGACGAATATTGGGATGGCGGTGAACTGTGGGAGCCGCTTCAGCGGCGATCCCGCGGCAGCGGGCCAGGCCGTCGCGAGCTCCCATCGCCGCTGAAGCGGCTCCCACAAGAAGCACGGCATGTCCTACCCTCGCCCCACCGACATCGTCCTCCACGCCACGTCGCGCATCCTCGAAGTGGCGTTCGACAACGGCGAGCGGTTTCGCCTTCCATGCGAATACCTTCGCGTGAACTCCCCGAGTGCCGAGGTGCAGGGCCACGGTCCAGGACAGAAGGTTCTGGTCTCGGGCAAGCGCGAGGTCGGCATCGCGGCGCTGGAACCCACCGGCCACTACGGCGTACTCATCCGCTTCGACGATGGCCACGCCAGCGGTATCTTCGGCTGGGACACCTTGTACGAACTCGGCCGGGCCTATGATACGGCGTGGCCCGCCTACCTCGCCGAACTCGAGGCGAAAGGGCTTTCCCGCTAGGGAAAGATAAGCCGATGAAAGCCGCACTCGCTTCGACGACGTATATTGGCGCGTCCTACCGCGCATCCCGGAGCGAACCAGCATGACGCGAATCGTCGTCGTCGGCAGCATCAACATGGATTTGGTCACGCTCTCGCCGCGTTTCCCCGATCCGGGCGAAACGCTTACGGGCGATCGTTTCCTGACCGTTCCCGGCGGCAAGGGCGCCAACCAGGCCGTGGCCGCTGCCCGTCTGGGGGCGAACGTGTCGATGGTCGGCTGTGTCGGCGACGATGCCTTTGGCAAGCAGCTGCACGAAGGGCTGGTGGCGGAGGGCGTCGATGTCGCCCATGTAACCCGCGTCGAAGGCGTCGGCAGCGGCACGGCATCCATCACCGTCGCCGGCGGCGAGAACAGCATCGTCGTGGTGCCCGGCGCCAATGGCCGGGTTACTCCCGCGCAGGTGGAAGCTGCTCGCGACATCGTGCGCGGCGCCGATGCCGTGCTCGTGCAACTGGAAATTCCCCTCGACGCCGTCGAGGCCACCCTGCGCGTTGCGCAAGAAGAAGGCGTTCCGGTGATCCTCAACCCGGCTCCGGCGCAGCGCCTGCCTGCCGAATGGCTGTCGCGCCTGCGTTTCCTTACGCCGAACCAGCACGAGCTGACCACGGTGCTCGGTGCGCAAGGCGGAACGGATTTCCAGGAACTCATGCGCCGTGCGCCTTGCCCGGTCGTACTGACCCGCGGCGAGGACGGCGCCTGGTTCCGCGAACAGGGCGAAGCACCGCGACACCAGCCGGGCTTCAAGGTCGAGGCGGTGGATAGCACGGGTGCCGGCGACACCTTCAACGCCGCGCTCGCGGTCTACCTTTCGGAAGGCCTCGAGACCGCCGTGCGCAAGGCGTGTGCCGCCGCCGCCATCGCCGTGTCGCGCCTGGGTGCACAGGCCGGCATGCCGCGCGCCGACGAGGTGGACGCTTTCCTGGCTTCGCAATCATGAGACGCAGCGGACTCCTCCACGCCGAACTCAACCGCGTCGTCGCGGCCATGGGCCACACCGACACCCTGGTGATCGGCGACGTCGGCCTGCCCGTGCCGCCCGGCATACCGTGCATCGATCTCGCCGTAGTTCCGGGCACACCGTCCTTCGGGAGCGTGTTCGAGGCCGTTTACGCGGAACTTGCCGTCGAACGAGTGACGGTGGCCCGCGAAATCCACCAACGAAACCCCGCGATGGTGGCATTGGCGGCCCGGCTTCGTGGCGACGGCATCGCCGTGGACGAAGTCAGCCACGACGACCTGAAAGCGCTATGCGCACGCGCGGTGGCCGTGGTGCGTACCGGCGAAACGTCGCCATACGCGAATGTCATTCTCCATGCAGGCGTCACCTTCTGATGAACACGCCGCTCGTCCGGATGCATGGCATCCACAAGTCCTTCGGCCCGGTGAAGGTACTCGAAGGCGTGGATTTCGAGTTGCTGCCCGGCGAAGTGCACGCGCTGATGGGCGAGAACGGCGCCGGCAAATCCACGCTCATGAAGATCCTCACCGGCATCCACGCGCCGGACGCGGGCGGCATCGAGGTGGACGGCAGGGCCGTGGCGATCGCCACGCCGGCCGATGCGGAGAAATACGGCATCGCGATCATCCACCAGGAACTGAACCTGATCCCCTCGCTCAGCGTGGCGGACAACCTGTTCCTCGGCCGCGAGGTACACCGCTTCGGCCTGCTCGACCGCCGCGCCATGAAGCGGCGCGCCACGGAATGGCTGGCCCGCGTTGGCATGGAGCGGCTCGACCCCGGCATGCTGATCGAGCGCCTGTCGGTCGGCCAGCAGCAGATGGTGGAAATCGCGCGTGCGCTCGGCCAGGAAGCGCGCGTGCTGATCATGGACGAGCCCACCGCTGCCCTGACCGAGCACGAGACCGCCACGCTCTTCAAGCTCATCCGCGAGCTGCGCGAGCAAGGCAAGGGCATCGTCTACGTCTCGCATCGCATGGAAGAAATCTTCGCCATCTGCGACCGCATCTCGGTACTGCGCGACGGCCAGTTCGTCGGCACGCGCCCGGTACCGGGCCTGGGGTTCGACGAGGTGGTGAAGATGATGGTCGGACGCACGCTCGATGCGCGCTATCCCGTACGCACCCCGAAGATCGGCGAGGTTCGGCTGAAGGCCGAGCATATCGGCGGGGGGCCGGTGCACGACGTGAGCTTCGAGCTGCATGCCGGCGAAGTGCTCGGCGTGGCCGGGCTGCTGGGTGCAGGCCGCACGGAACTGGCGCGACTGATCTTCGGCCTGGACCGGCTCTCTTCGGGCAAGGTCACGCTCGACGGCATCGAGGTGACACCTAGGTCGCCCAGCGAAGCGATCCGCGCGGGGTTCGGTTTCGTGACGGAAGATCGCAAGGCCCAGGGCCTGGTGCTCGACCTCAGCCTGCGCGAGAACGTAAGCCTGCCACGCGTTCCTGCACGCGCGGGGCTCGTCGATCGTGCCGCCGAAACGAAGCAGACGCGCGGACTCATCGACGCGCTGAAGATCCGCACGCGCGACATGGAACTGGAGGCACGCTCGCTCTCGGGCGGAAACCAGCAGAAGGTGGTGCTTGCGAAATGGCTGGCGCTTAAGCCGCGCGTGCTCATTCTCGACGAACCCACCCGCGGCGTGGACGTGGGGGGCAAAGCCGAGATCTACCACATCATCAATCAACTCGCGGAGCAGGGCGTCGCCATCCTCATGATCTCCTCGGAACTGCCCGAAGTGCTGGCCATGAGCGACCGCATCCTCGTGATGCACGAAGGCCACGCCACAGCCCTGCTCGACGCCCATGGCGCCACGCAGGAAGCCGTAATGACCGCCGCGACCGGAGGCAAGTGACATGACGTTGCATTTCGACCGGAGCCGCGCCATCACGCTCCTCCAGCGCCTGGGCTCGGTGATCGGCCTCGTGCTCCTTTTCGTCGTGCTCTCGATCATGAGCCCCGACTTCCTCACCACCGACAACCTGCTCACGGTGCTGCGCCAGGTCTCGATCAACGCATTGATCGCCTTCGGCATGACCTTCGTGATCCTCGCGGGCGGTATCGATCTTTCCGTCGGCGCGATCCTCGCCCTGACCGGCGCGGTGACGGCCGGTCTGATGGCCGCCGGTCACGGCATGCTTCTCTCCGCCGGAGCAGGCCTGGCGCTCGGCCTCCTTCTGGGCATCGTCAACGGCGCACTGGTCTCGTGGGGACGGGTAGCGCCGTTCATCGCTACCCTCGGCACGATGACGCTGCTGCGCGGGCTCACGCTGTCGTATACACAGGGCAGCCCGATTCCGGTAACGAACAGCGGCTTCGCCCTGATCGGCGGCGGCTACGTCGCTCACCTGATCCCACTACCCGTGATCTGGATGTTCGCCGCCTTCCTCGTGTGCGGTTTCCTGCTGCGCGGCACCGTCTTCGGCCGCCACGTCGTGGCGATAGGCGGCAACGAGGAAGCCGCACGCCTCTCCGGCGTGCGCATCTCTCCGATGAAGCTGGCGATCTACGGCCTCTCGGGGCTGCTTTCGGCATGTGCCGGCATCGTGCTGACCTCGCGCCTGTATTCCGCGCAGGCCACCGCCGGTGCCGGCTACGAACTCGACGCGATTGCCGCGGTGGTGCTCGGCGGCACGAGTCTGTCCGGAGGCCGCGGCTGGCTGTTCGGCACGCTCGTCGGCGCGCTGCTGATCGGGTTCCTCAACAACGGCCTCAACCTGCTGGGCGTCAGCTCGTTCTACCAGCAGGTCGTCAAGGGCATCGTCATCCTGATCGCCGTCCTGCTCGACAGGCGGCAGTGAACCACGAGGTACTTCCCATGCGCATACCAGGTTTCCTTACCGCCGCGGCGGTCACGTTGCTCGCCGCCTGTTCCCAGCAGGGACCGGGCGAATCCGCCCCGGCCACCAGCGGCACGGCTGCGGGCGCCGCTTCCTCCGGAAAGCCGGTGGTGGGCCTCGCGCTCTCCACACAGAACAATCCGTTCTTCGTCGAACTGAAGGACGGTGCACAGAAGGCGGCGAACGATGCCGGAGTTAACCTCCTGGTCGTGGATGCGCAAGACGATCCGGCGCGGCAGATCTCCAGCGTGGAAGACCTGATCCAGCGGCGCGTGTCGGTAATCCTGCTCAATCCCACCGATTCCTCGGCGCTCGCCGGCGCGGTGCAGTCGGCGCAACGCGCCAACATCCCCGTGGTGACGCTCGATCGCGGCGTCGACGGGGTCGACGTCGCATCGCATATCGCTTCCGACAACGTCGCCGGCGGCAAGATGGCTGCCGATTACCTGGCCAAGGCCCTCGGTGGAAAGGGCAACATCATCGAATTGCAGGGTGTGGCAGGCACCTCCGCCGCACGCGAGCGCGGCAAGGGCTTCGACGATGCGATCGCCGGCACCGGCATGAAGATCGTCGCCAGCCAGCCCGCGAACTTCGATCGTGCGCAAGGCCTGTCCGTCAGCGAGAACCTGCTGCAGGCACATGGCGACGTGCAGGCGATCTTCGCGCAGAACGACGAAATGGCGCTGGGCGCGGTTCAGGCGCTTGCCGGCAAGAACAAGAAGGTGCTCGTCGTCGGCTTCGACGGCACGCCCGACGGCAAGACCGCCGTGCAGAACGGAACGATGGCGGCAACGGTAGCCCAGCAACCCGAGGAAATCGGCAGGCTCGGCGTGGAAACCGCCAAGAAGCTGATCGACAAGCAGCCGGTCGAGAAGTCGATCGCGGTGCCGCTGAAGCTGCTGACGAAGGAATAGACCCACCGCCTTTCTGGGAACTCCGCTTCCGGTTGGCAAAGCCGCTGTTGTGGGAGCCGCTTCAGCGGCGATCCCGCGGCAGCGGGCACGCTTGGCGCGAGCACCCATCGCCGCTGAAGCGGCTCCCACAGAAGGCCGGTTGTCGCTAAAGCATCAGTCCTGCGGCCCCGGCGCAATCACTTCGCGTTGGCCGTTGATGCCCATCGACGACACCAGGCCGGCGGCTTCCATGGCTTCCACGAGGCGCGCCGCGCGGTTGTAGCCGATGCGGAACTGGCGCTGCACGAACGAGATCGATGCGCGGCGCGAGCGCAATACGAATGCGGCGGCTTCGTCGTAGAGTGGATCCAGCTCCGCGTCCATGCTTTCGTCGCCGGGCTCGCCGTCGGCGGCTTCGCTGGCGGGGCCGGCGAGGATCTCGTCCTTGTAATCCGGCTCACCGAACTGCTTCAGCCACGCCACGATACGGTGCACTTCCTCGTCGGCTACGAAGGCACCGTGGATGCGCTGCGGGTAACCCGTGCCGGGCGGCAGGAACAGCATGTCGCCCTGGCCTAGCAGGCTTTCCGCGCCCATCTGGTCGAGGATCGTGCGCGAATCGATTTTCGACGACACCTGGAAGGCGACGCGCGTGGGGATGTTCGCCTTGATGAGGCCGGTGATGACGTCGACCGACGGACGCTGCGTGGCAAGGATGAGGTGGATGCCGGCCGCGCGCGCTTTCTGGGCGAGGCGGGCGATCAGTTCTTCGATCTTCTTGCCCGCGACCATCATGAGGTCGGCCAACTCGTCGATCACCACCACGATCATGGGAAGGGTGTCGAGGTGCTCGGGCACTTCCGGGTGGGCCGGGAACGGATTGAACAGCGGCTTGCCGGCTGCGCGCGCTTCGCGCACCTTCTGGTTGTAGCCGGCCAGGTTGCGCACGCGCAGGTCGGACATCACCTTGTAGCGGTTTTCCATTTCCGCCACGCACCAGTTCAACGCGTTGGCCGCGAGCTTCATGTCGGTGACCACGGGCGCCAGCAGGTGCGGGATGCCTTCGTAAACGGAAAGCTCCAGCATCTTCGGATCGATCATGATCATGCGCACGTCTTCAGGCGTGGCCTTATAGAGCATCGACAGGATCATGGCGTTCACGGCGACCGACTTGCCCGAGCCGGTCGTTCCGGCGACGAGCATGTGCGGTGCCTTTGCAAGGTCGGCCACCACAGGCTCACCGGTGATGCCCTTGCCCATGGCGAGCGTGAGTTGGGAATCGGATTCGCGGTACTCGGCGGAATCGAGGATTTCCGACAAGGCGATCATCTGCCGTTGTTCGTTCGGCAGTTCGAGCCCCATGCATGTCTTGCCGGGAATCGTTTCGACCACGCGAATGGACGTCCGTCCCAAGCCCCGGGCAAGGTCCTTCATCAGCGCTACGATCTGGTTGCCACGCACGCCGACCGCGGGCTCCACTTCGTAGCGCGTGATCACCGGCCCCGCGGATGCGCCGACCACTTGCACCGGCACCTTGAACTCGCGAAGGCGCTGCTCGATCAGTTCACCGGTTTCCGCAAGCTCGGCGTCGGAGATCGACAAGGCGTCGTGGCGTGGCGCCGCCAGCAACGAAAGGGGAGGCAGACTCGGCGATTCGCTGCGGCTGCCGCGCAGCGGCGCCGTCGTGGTGAGCGTGGCGGTGCGTCGCGGCGGCGCTTCGTCGAGGGTCTCGTCATTCGCCGCAATAGCGAAGCGCGAGACCGGCCGGGGCACCGGCACCTCGGGCGCGGCGAATGCGCTGGCGGGCACCGGCGTGTTCTCTTGGACGACAGAACCACGTTCGTGGACCGGCTCGAGCTGCACGCCGAACGCCTCGTTCTCGGGCGTCGGTCGCCCGGGGACAGTGTGCGCATCGATCGCATCCTCGGCATCGGGATACGCCGGCTGGCGCGCTGTCTGCCGCCCGGCGGACCGAAGCTCCGACGTCGGCAAGCGGCTTGTCGCCATGCCGCTTGCCATGGTGTTGGACGAGGCTTCCACCTTGCGCGGCGCCAGCCACGGTTCGCGAATGACCGTTTCCGCCTGCGTGTGATGTCGCGTCGGCGCGGGCGCCGATGGTGCTTCGACATGACCGGCCACGTGTCGCGCCGGCCGCGCGGAAGGCACGGCGTCCTTCTTGGCGTCCACCCTGGCCCTTCGCCGTACGGGTGGGCGATCCGCGCGCCGCACGGCGGCGGCCTGACGGCGGCTCGTGGCACGGGACCCCGTCCGCGCGAGCAGCCGACGTGTTCCCGCGATGGCCAGCGCGCCCAGGGGTTCGAGCATGGCGTTCGCGCGTGCGAGAAACGACGACCATGGCACGCCGAGGTACCAGGGGAGCGCCAACGCAAGAACCGCGACACTGAGCAGGGCGGCGAGACCGCCACCCGGGAAGCTGGCCCCCGCAGCGGCAAGCGCACGACACACCACGCCACCCACTGAGGGATCGTCGGTGTAATGGGAGACGACAAGCCCCTCCAACGTGGCGCTTGCCAGCAGCACCAACACGAATCCCGTCCAGAAGCGGATCGCACCGGGCCCGACCGTGGGCGGCCGGCGACGGCGGATCAGGGCCGCGGCCACACGCCAGAGCAAGGGGATGAACCAGACCGTGGAAAGTCCGAACGCGCCGAACACGAAGGAAAGCATGCCTAACCGCAAGAATCGAGCGAGTCCGCTAGTTTAGCCGGCATTCGTGCCGAATGACGCACAAATGACGCGTAAGCTGCTGGCAACGCTCGGAGGATGGCATGCCTGTCGAACGGCGGTCCCGGCGAATCGCTGTGGCCGGGACCGCTTCAACGGGTTACGCCCGGTAGCGCGTCCCCACGTCCTTGCGAGACAGGTTGGGTGCCATGGCAAGACGAGCCGCCTCGTATGCCTTGTACTGGCCTTCGTCTTCGAGCGGGGGGATGGTCACCACTTCGCCACGGTCGTAGCCGATGAGCGCGGCATCCACGAGGTCCGCCGTGTCCATGACCATGCCCGGGAGGATGGCGTCCACGTCCTTGCCCGATTTCTCCCAGATCTCGGAACGCGTGGCCCCCGGCAGCACGGCCTGGGCGCGCACATTCGTTCCCTGGAGCTTGGAGGCGAGGCCAAGCGTCATGTTGATGAGGTGGGCCTTCGTGCCGCTGTAGAGGCCATCCATCATTTCCGGAACCAGCGCCAGCACGGAGGCGATGCTGATGATGCCGCCCTTGTTGCGCGCGACGAAGGCCTTCGCGGCCGCGGCCGCCAGCACCGTGGGAGCCAGCGTATTGACCACGATGAGCTGTTCGATTTCCTTGCTGCCGTTCTCCAGGATGCTGCCATTGAGGGAGATGCCGGCGTTGTTCACGAAGAGGGTGATCTCAGGATCTTCGGCCAGGCGGTGTTCGACAGCGGCGATACCTTCGCGCGAGCCGAGGTCGGCCTGCAGGGTTTCCGCGTGTCGGCCCGTGCGCGCGCCGATGTCCTTCGCCAGGGTTTCGAGGCGATCCAGGCGACGCGCGACCAGGATCAGGTCGTAGCCGCGGTCGGCCAGGCGCCGGGCGTAGACTTCGCCGATGCCGGACGAAGCGCCTGTAATCAATGCCTTACCTTTATTTTCAGTGCTCATGAACGTCGACTCCGCATGGTTAGTTGCAAAACGATAGCTACTACGTTGCCATACGATAGTGACGTCGCTATCATAATGCAATGGACACCGACAAACTTTCTTCCGGCACCTGCGCGATCTCCCGCGGCCTCGCCCTTGTGGGCGACGCCTGGAGTGCGTTGATCCTGCGCGATGCGAGCCTGGGCATGACCCAGTTCGACCAGTTCCGGACGAGCCTCGGCATTGCGCCGAACATCCTGTCGCGTCGATTGAAGGCCCTGACCGAAGCCGGTGTCTTGGAGAAGCGGCGCTACAGCGAGCGCCCGCCGCGCGACGAATACGTGCTGACCCAGGCGGGTCGGGATTTCCTTCCCATCCTCGCCGCCATGGGCGAATGGGGTCGTCGTTATAACGGCACGGGCAAACTGAGCCACCTCGTGGTCAGTGAAACCGGCGAACGGGTTCGTGCGACAGTGGTCGACGAAATATCGGGTAGACCGCTACGCGATCTGCCCTTGCGTTTGGTCATGCCTGAAGCAGGATGAACATCAGGAAATAATCGCTATGACCTTGGTTACCGTAACGACCAGAGTGGTCACGTGGGTTATCGCTTTCCCAAGTTTGGCGATGTCCCTCATGGCCTGGTCTACGGACGCGCTGACCTTTTCAAGGTCGCGAACAAGGTCTTTCCATTCCGTCGAAGTCACCACCAGCAAGTCTTTCTTGCGATAGAGCTGGAATTGCTGGACGGAAAGATCGAGCGCCGTTCTTGAGAGGGTTTGCGCGTCTTTGTCGTGTCCGTCCCTGATAGCCAGCTCGCAGAGGGTGTTGAGGCCACCGATCGTGTCGCGCAGTTTCTCGATCTGGCGTTCGATTGCGGCCAGCGAACCCTGAGTTGTCGTGGCGTTCATGGCTTACCTCGCTTCCGCAACGGCGTCGTAGGCCTGCTTGGCCGACGCCGCATAGGCCGCCATTTCGGCGGCAAGGGCCCGAACGTCGACCTTCGGATCCTCCAAGGCGTGCAGCAGCTTCGAATGCGCGGTCCGCACCTGGACGAAAGGTATGGCCATGTCTGCCGAAGTCAGCGCGCGAAGACGCTGTGCGCCCCGGCTTGCGTCCTCCAGATCGCGTCGCTTGGCTGCGCGCGCGCTCTCGCTACGGGGACTGCCTGCACCATTTGCGCCGGTGACAAGGTTGATCACCCGGTTGCGCTCGTAGCCTATGACGAAGCGCTGCCGCTCCCGAATGCGATCGACAAGGCGCTCCGAGGCGAGTTGCACGGCAGGGTCGGCCGTGGAAACGGCTTGGCGGATTGCGCTAAGTCGCCGGTGTTCGAGGAAGACATCAACGACGGGCTTCGCGACGGCGATGACCGCAGCTGCCTGCTTGCCCGAATTGCCGTCCTTATCGGCCATCGCGAAGAGCTTTCCGACCGATTGGGAGAGCTTGTCCGCGCTCGCGTTGAATTCCTCCGCACTCTGCGCGTCGACAAGGGCGGTCAATGACCGTGCGTAAGTATCCAGTGCCGTCGCAAGAACGGATGTCTCGGCGGCTGGATCAGTCTGATACACGACCGCATCCGTTCGTAAATCCCGCAGACTGCAATCCGGGTCCTCGACGGCGACATCGCAACGCGTAGCCGAGAACAGCAGCTTGCGATCGCGCCCGGAGTCGCCCTCGATATCCGCAGTGACCTCCTGCTCCTTGACCATATCGTCGGAGACCTTGGCTGTCGCTTTCGCCGCGGCGGCCGTTACAGCGAACGCGTGTACAGGAACCTTGAACCGATTCGCCGAACATCCGCTTGCGGCGGCGACGACCCATGCCCCGAGAACGAACCAGCCAATCACGCCTCTCATGTCGCCTCCTGGCTAACCCCTGTGGAGAATCGGCTCCGGATACACCTACGCGCTGAAATCTAACCCGCGCTGACGACATGCCACATAGGCCACTTGGACGATGGCACGAGCGCCTGGGAGGGGTTCATGCTTGCGCTGCCAAGACCGTCTCGCGGGAGGTGCGACATGGATTTCGTGGCTTATCTGAAGTATGGCTTGCCCGGGCTTTGCCTCGGTCTCGTCCTCGGCCTGGTGGGGGCCGTATTGAGCAAGAAGGTGACTTCGCAGCAGCACCAGACTCTGAAAACATCGTTCTTCTTCGCGTGTTTCCTGTTCTTTCTTGTCTGGTCTTCAACCCTCGCGACCGAATATATGAATTACGCGAAGTCGACGCATACCCCGAGGATGAAGGTGGCGATCATCGTCCGCCCGGACGCCGGCGGCGGACGGCCGGAGTACGCACCGAGCATCAGTTCGGTTCTGACGCCCAAGCCGACGAACAACACCGTCGAAGTTTCCGGAGAAGGTTCGAACAGCAACGTTACGGTCGACGTCAGCAGCATGAGGATGCTTCTTGAACGTCTCGCAACGGAAAACAACCAGCAGCGAGTGGCGATGGCAATGCAGACGAAGGCATTTTCGGAAGCCAATGCAGCGAGAGCGAAGCTCTATGCCGCGTTGACATCCACACCGGAGTCAGTGAGGCCAGCGATAAGCAAGGTTCTAACCTCGCCCAATGGCGAAGGGGCAGCAGACGAGATATGTCAGGGGGCGAGCCCGACCGTCTGCGGCTGGGCCCGTATGGCGAATGGCGATGTCGCGTCCGCCAAGGAATCCTTCGCCGTCGCAGCAAACGACGGATCCCTACCGAGCGCAGAGGTGGCGTCTGCCCAGAAGGCGCTCGGCTACGTGTTTCTGACCGAGGGAAAGAAGAGCGAGGCTGTGGAACTCACACGCAAGGCCGAACAATCGGGCGACATCGGAGCAAGCAGACAGCTGCGTGCGATCGAGGCCGAAAAGCAACGGATTACCGCGCCCTCCGGGCAGCCGTAACGGCTGTCATCTCGTCATGCCGACGTCGTAGTCCGTTCCGGCTGCGGACACGAAGGCGTCGCGAACGTGTGGGCGGGATCGCCACGCAGCGATGCCACGATGGGGTGCTCGCTGTCGGTGAACCAGTGTTGCGACGGCCACCACCGTGCGATCGAAGGATGTGTCGTGGGTTCCACGGCCTGTCCCGGCTCGGGCACAAGGACCTCGGCATGGCTGCATCGCGCGGCCGCGAGGATGCGCTCCGCGGGCTCCGTCCACGGGTGATGCGCCAGTTTGATCAGCCCCCAGTGCACGGGAATGAGCACGCGACCGCGAACTTCTTCGTGCACGCGCATGGCCTGTTCCGGGCCGAGATGCCAGTCGGGCCATTGCGGATCGTACTGACCGGATTCGATCATCGTGACATCGAAGGGTCCGAATCGGTTTCCGACATCGGAAAACGTATCGTTGAGGCCCGTGTCGCCCGAGTAGAACGCGCGATGGGCAGGACCGACGATCGCGTAGCCGGTCCATAGCGTCTGGTTGCTGCGCGGCGACAGGCGTCCCGACGCATGACGCGACGGCGTGGAGGCCACGCGCACGTTGCCTACCTTCGCTTCCTGCCACCAGTCCAGCTCGGTGATGCGTTCTTCGGGCACGCCCCATCCGATGAGATGCGCACCCACGCCCAGCGGCACGATGAAGCGGACACCGCGTACGTTCAATGCCTGGATCGACGCGCGATCGAGGTGGTCGTAATGGTCGTGCGACACGAGCACGGCATCGATGCGCGGCAGGTGATCGATCGGCACCGGCGGTTCGTACCAGCGCTTTGGGCCTAGCCACGGAAAAGGCGAGGCTCGCTCGCTCCAGAACGGATCGACGACGAGGTTGGTGCCATCGATCTCCAGCAACATCGACGAATGGCCGAACCAGGTGACACGAAGCCCGCTTTCCGGCGGACGGGCGTACGCCGCCGAGGAATCGACCGTCGGTACCGGTCGGTCGGGTTCCTCGCCGGGTTTCGACTCGAGGATCTGGAAGATGCCGCCCTTGATGTTGCTGTACATCGGCAACGGGTTGTCGAAGCGGTCGCCATGCCATTCCGGTGACGAGGCATAGCGCGACAGGTGCGCTCCGTCCGGGTGTGTGCCGATGTTCGGCCACGCCGAGACGGCGGCAAAAACGACGAAGGCGCCGACAAGTGCGGCGCCGACGCCTATGCTGCGGACGATGCACCTCAAGCGGGCATCGTCGCCATGTCGATCACGAAGCGGTAGCGCACGTCGTTCTTCACCAGGCGCTTGTAGGTTTCATTGATCGAGGCCATGTCCACCACCTCGATGTCGGAGACGATACCGTGCTCCGCGCAGAAATCCATCATTTCCTGGGTTTCCGCCATGCCGCCGATGGCCGAACCCGCGATGGTGCGGCGGGGAAGCATGAGGGCGCCACCGATCATGCCGTCGATCGGGGTGAGCACGCCCACCAGCACCATCGTGCCGTCGAGCCGCAGCAGGTTGATGTACGGGTTGAGGTCATGCGACACGGGAATGGTGTTGAGCAGGAAGTCGAAGCTCGACGCCGCGGCCTTCATCGCTTCGGCATCGGTGGAGAGCAGCACCGCGTCCGCGCCCAGGCGCTTCGCGTCGTCGCCCTTCGCGGCCGAGGTGGTGATCATGGTGACGTGCGCGCCCATCGCCTTCGCAAACTTCACGCCCATGTGGCCGAGGCCGCCGAGACCGACGACGCCCACCTTCTGCCCCGGGCCGACGTTCCAATGGCGCAGCGGCGAATAGGTGGTGATGCCGGCGCACAGCAGCGGTGCCGTGGCCTTGAGGTCGAGCTTCTCGGAGATCTTCACGGCGAAGCGCTCCTGCACCACGATGTCGGTGGAGTAGCCGCCATAGGTGGGCGTGGTCTTATCCTGCTCGGTGCCGTTGTAGGTGAAGCTGGTATGAGTGAGGCAGTACTGCTCGAGGTCGCGCTTGCACGACTCACACTCGCGGCAGGAATCCACCATGCAACCCACGCCGGCGTAATCGCCCACCTTGAACTTGGTGACGCCGGCACCGACGGCCTTCACCCGGCCGACGATCTCGTGACCCGGCACCATGGGGAAGATGCCCGGACCCCAGTCGTCCCGCGCCTGGTGCAGGTCGGAATGGCAGACACCGCTGTAGAGAATTTCGATGTGGACGTCGTTCGGGCCCACGTCGCGGCGCGGCACCTTGAAGGGAGCGAGGGGCGCGTTGGCCTGGGGAGCGGCGAATCCGCGAACTTCGAACATGGGAGTCATCCTTATCGTGGGTGGCTTGAGGCCGCTCACGATAATGGCTCAACAATCTCTTGCGCCAACGGGGATTTCTCGATGAATCGTTGAGTTATCCTTGATAATCATGCGCCCCGACAACCTCTCCCACCTTGCCGCCTTCGCCGCCGTGGCCCGCCATGCGAGCTTCCGCAAGGCGGGTGCCGAGCTGACCCTGACCACCTCGGCCATCAGCTATGCCATCCGCAGCCTGGAAGAGCGGCTCGGCGTGGTGCTGTTCCATCGCACCACGCGCAGCGTCTCGCTGACCGAAGCCGGACAGCGCCTGCTGGAACGTCTCGAACCGGCACTGGCGGACGTGGGCGAGGCACTGGAGGAAATGAACAATTTCCGCGCCACCCCGGCCGGGACGCTGCGGATCAACATGCCGCGAGTCACCGCACAGCTGCTGCTGCCGGGCCTGCTGCCGCGTTTCCTCGCGTTGTACCCCGACATCCACTTCGAGGCTGTCGATAACGACGGACTCATCGATATCGTGGCCCTCGGTTTCGACGCCGGTATCCGCTTCCACGAGCAGGTGCCGGAGGACATGATCGCCGTGCCGATGGGCGGCCAGCAGCGCGGCGCGTGCGTGGCATCGCCCGATTACATCGCGCGGCACGGTGTTCCAGAGCACCCGAACGATCTGTTCCAGCACGACTGCATCCGCTTCCGCTTTCCCAGCGGTCGACTCTACAAGTGGGAGTTCGAGCAGGGACCGAAGAAGCTGGAACTGGACGTCCGCGGCCGCGTCACCTTCGGCGACCTGCGCCTCGCGCTCGATGCCGCTGTTGCAGGCATCGGCTTCACCCTCGTGCTCGACGACCAAGTGACCGAGCTCGTGGCGGAAGGCAGACTGGTGAAGGTACTCGAGGACTGGTGCCCACCCTACCCAGGTTTCATGCTCTATTACCCTCGCCAGCGCCGGATCACCTCGGCGCTGCGGGCCTTCATCGAATTTGTGCGCGAAGAGCTCTAGCAGGCCGCTGTAGGAGCCGCCATGGCGGCGATCCCGCGGCAGTGGGCAAGCTGGCCGCATAGGCCATCCGGGCGTATGCTAGGTCGATGCTGCGACGCATCACAGCGTCGCGCCCCACATCCCCGAGCAACCCATGACCTCCAACGCTCCCGTCTCCCAGCCGGGCACGCCGCCCGTTCGCGCTCCCCACGTCGGCCTGGTGATCCTGGCGCTGGCCGTCGGCGGCTTCGCCATCGGCACCACCGAATTCGCTTCCATGAGCATGCTGCCCCTGTTCGCACAGGGCCTCGGCATCGATGCCCCCACCGCCGGCCATGTCATCAGCGCGTACGCGCTGGGCGTGGTCGTCGGTGCGCCGATCATGACGGTGCTGGGTGCGCGTGTGCCGCGCCGCCGGTTGTTGCTCATGCTCATGGCGATGTTCACGGTGTTCAATGGTCTCACGGGCCTGTCGCCGAGCTACCACTGGATGCTGGTCTTCCGCTTCCTGGCCGGACTGCCGCACGGCGCGTATTTCGGCGTCGCCGCCTTGGTCGCTTCGTCGCTGGTGCCGGCGAACCGTCGCACGCGGGCGATAGGCCAGATGTTCCTCGGCCTCACCATCGCCACTGTGGTCGGCGTTCCTCTCGCAAGCTGGCTCGGACAGGCGGTGGGCTGGCGCTGGGCCTTCGCGCTGGTGGCACTGCTTGGTATCGCCACGATGTCCGCCGTCGCGGCGTTCGCGCCCGAAGTACCCGCCGATGCAGACGCGAGCCCGTTACGCGAACTCGGTGCATTGAAGCGCCCGCAGGTGTGGCTCACGCTCGGCATCGGTGCCATCGGTTTCGGCGGCCTCTTCGCGGTGTACACCTATCTCGCCGACATCCTGCTC
Source organism: Luteibacter sp. SG786 (assembly GCF_011759605.1). Taxonomy (GTDB): domain Bacteria; phylum Pseudomonadota; class Gammaproteobacteria; order Xanthomonadales; family Rhodanobacteraceae; genus Luteibacter. Next base: position 681,867 of record NZ_JAAOYX010000002.1, on the reverse strand, counting down.
TCGGTAACGCACATGCCGCTCAGCGCGGTGCCATGGGTCATCGGCGTCTTCGGCATCGGCCTCACCGCAGGCAACATGATCGTGCCTGCGTTTGCTGATCGCGCGCTCATGCGCACGGCCGGCGTGCTGCTGGTATGGAGCATGGCGATGCTGGCGGCCGTGCCGTTCACCGCCGGCAACGTGTGGACGCTGGGCTTGAACGTTTTCCTCATCGGCGTCGGCGGTGCACTGGCTACCGTGCTGCAGACGAGGCTGATGGACGTGGCCGGCGACGCGCAGGGTCTTGCCGCCGCGCTGAACCATTCGGCGTTCAACACGGCGAATGCGCTCGGGCCGTTTCTCGGCGGGCTGGCCATCGCGCACGGTTATGGCTGGACGTCACCGGGCTGGGTGGGGAGTGCGCTCGCGCTGTGCGGCCTGTTTATCTGGGCGATGTCGGTTACTGCGGATAGCCGCGAGCGGGACATGGCGGCCGAGTCGTGCTGACGAACGTCACTTTCCGATACAGAACGAACTGAAGATCGCACCCAGCAGATCGTCGGACGAATAGGTGCCCGTGATCTCCCCCAACGCCTGCTGCGCCTGGCGCAGTTCTTCGGCAGCCAGTTCACCCGCATGGCTGTCGTGCAGTGCATCCGCCGTCCTAGCCAGATGATCGCGCACGACTTCGAGCGCCACTACGTGGCGTCGTCGCGCGCTGAAGGCACCTTCGCCTGCGCCAGCGGTGGCTAGGTCACGAAGCAGTGCGCGAAGCGCATCGAGGCCTTCGCCGGTGCGCGCCGAGAGCCACAGCGTCTCGTGATTTCCGCGTGTCTCGCGATGCGCGACTTTGTTGGCAAGGTCGATCTTATTGATCGCCACGATGCGCGTGGCGTGTGCCGGCGTGCCGTCGAAGAACGCGAGATCGCTGTCGACGTGGTCCACATCGGTAACCAGAAGGGCAACATCGCAGCGTTCGAGTTGCGCGCGTGCGCGGCGGATGCCTTCGCGTTCCACGATGTCTTCCGACTCGCGCAACCCGGCGGTATCCGCCAGTTCGAGAGTGGCGCCGTCGATGGTGACGGATTCGCGCAGCACGTCGCGCGTGGTACCGGGTATGTCGGTGACGATGGCGCGTTCCTGCCCCGCCAGTGCATTCAGAAGGCTGGACTTGCCGGCATTCGGACGGCCAACGATCGCCACGGCGATGCCGTCGTTCAAACGCACGCCACGGCGCGTTTCCACAAGTAACGCATCCAGGTGCGCGCGTAGCGCGGCAAGCTTCTCGCCGATGACGGGATCGGCGAGGAAGTCGATTTCCTCTTCGGGGAAATCGATGGCGGCTTCGATGTGCACGCGCAATCCGATCAGTTCGGCAAGCAGCGATTCCACGCGCGCGGAGAACACGCCTTCCATGGAACGCAGCGCGGCACGCGCACCGGCTTCGGAGGTGGCGGCGACCACGTCGGCCACCGCTTCCGCCTGGGCGAGATCCAGCTTGCCGTTGAGAAACGCGCGCTCGGTGAATTCGCCAGGACGGGCGAGGCGGGCGCCAAGTGCAACGACGCGGCGAAGCAGGGCATCCAGCAACACCGCGCTGCCGTGGCCTTGCAGTTCGAGCACGTGCTCGCCGGTGTAGGACGCCGGCGCAGGGAAGTAGAGCAGGATGCCGCGGTCGATCAGCTCGCCGTTACCGTCGCGAAACGCGGCGAAGTGCGCATGACGCGGAAGCGGTTCGCGACCGAGCATCGCGCGCGCGATCTCCGGCACCCGTGGCCCAGACACGCGAACGGCGCCGACACCCGCCGCGCCCGCGCCGGTGGCGATGGCTGCGATGGTGTCGTCGCCGTGGTTCATGCGTTGCCTTCGATGGCCGGACGGCGCGCCTTGCGACGCGCCGTCCGGAAGATCATGCCGTCTTGGCCTTGAGGTCGGCCTTGTCGACGCTACGGTTGATCCACCACTGCTGGAGCAGGCTGGTGGCGCCGTTCACCGTCCAGTAGAGCACGAGGCCGGCCGGGAAGAAGGCGAAGAACACGCCGAAGATCAACGGCATCACCTTCATCATCTTGGCCTGGGTGGGATCCATGCCCGCGGTGGGCATCATGCGCTGCGTGAGCAGCGTGACCAGGAAGTAGAGCACCGGCAGCACATAGAGCGGATCGGGCGCCGACAGGTCGTGGATCCAGCCGAAGAACGGCGCCTGGCGCAGCTCGATGGATTCGGAGAGGACGCGCAGCAGGCCGATGAAGATGGGGAAGGTGATGAGGATGGGCAGGCAGCCCGCCATCGGATTCACCTTTTCCTTCTTGTACAGCTCCATCATCGCCTGCTGCATCTTCATGCGGTCGTCGCCGTAACGCTCTTTGAGCGCGGCGACACGCGGCTGCAGCTTGCGCATGCGCGCGCCGGAACGGAACTGCGCATCGGTGAGCTTGAACAGCGCGGCCTTGATGAGCAGCACGAGCAGGATGATGGCCACGCCCCAGTTGCCGCTGATGGCGTGCAGCTTCGACAGCAGCCAGTGCAGGGGCTGGGCGATGATCGTCAGCCAACCGTAATTGCTGGTGAGTTCGAGGCCCGGCGCGATGACGTCGAGCGTGCCCTGCAGCTTGGGACCAACATACAGGCGCGCGACGCTATCGGCACTCTGGCCGGGCGCCACCTGGATGGCGGGGCCGAAGGCGCGCACGAGATAACGCGGGGTGGCGGAGTTGGGATCGACGATGTTGCTGCTGTACGTCACGCCCTGGTCGGCCGGCGGAATCCAGGCGACGAAGAAGTAGTGCTGCAGCATGCTGATCCAGCCGCCGGTGATCTGGCGATTGAGCGGCTTCTTCGCGAAGTCGTCGAAATGCAGCGACTCGAACTTGTTGTCGGGGCTGTACCACGCGGCACCGAAGAAGCTGTGCTGCTCCGGATCGGTGTAGGCCTTGAGCCAGCTGGCCTTGGGTGCGGGCACGCGTTGCAGCTGCTGGTACGCATTGCCCGTCCAGGCGGCGGCCGAGCCGTTCTCGATGCGCTGATCGAGGTCCACCACATAGTTGGTGCGGTTGAGCGTGTAGCGCTTCACCACCTTCACGCCGGACGGGTCGGTCCAGGTGAGGTCGATGCTGGCCGTCTTCTGGCCATCGGCCAGCGTGACGTTGGTCTGGTCGGTATGGAAGAGGGCGCGATGATCGGGCGCGGCTCCGGTGCTGCTGACGAGGCCGTTCTGGGCCGCGAAGAAATGCGCGGGGTCGTCGTTGAGTAGGCGGGCCGGCGGCGGATTCGGATCCTTCTTCGTCACCGGGTCGCGCGGGTAGGCCAGCAGTTCGGAACGCACGATGCTGCCGCCGCGGGTGTCGATCGTCAGGCGCAGCACGTCGTTCGACAGCGTGACCAGTTCTCCCTTGCCGTCGGCCGGCGCTGCCGTCTCGTTCGGCACGGCGGCCGGAGCGGTGGAACCCGGGACGCTGTTGTCGGCGTTCGCCTTGCCGGCGCCGGCGGCCGCATCGGTCTGCGCGGCGGGCGTCGGTGCGACCGGTTGCGGGCCGTAGTCCTTCTCCCATTCCGTCCACAGCAGGTACGCCACGAACATGAGCGCGAAGAAGAGGAGCGTGCGCGTTTGATTCATTGCTTAGGCCAGATCCGAAGGGAGTCACGGCCTGCTGGCCGGGAAAGGCGGGAAAACGGTGAGGTCAACGCACGATTGTGCCGTCGGCACCCTCGCGCTTCAACGGCCGGATACGGCGGAACAGACCATCGAGCTCGGCCAGCAGGACCGTGCCCGGCTCGCCGACGGCGCTGTCGCGGGCCATGACAAGGATGTCGACCGGCGGCAGCGCGGGACGCGCGCGACGAAAGGCCTCACGGGCAAGGCGCTTGATCCGGTTGCGATCCACCGCGCGCTTGGAACAGCGCTTGGAGATGGCCAGGCCGAGCCGGGCGGTGCCGGCATCGTTGTTTCCGAAGCGCAAAAGAAAACAGCGGCCGCCGAGGCGACCGCTGACTGTTCGCAATGCAGCGAAGTCGGCGGCGCGGCGTAGCCGCGCATCGCGCGGCAAGGCGGCGGCGCGCACGACAGGCGAGCCGCTTACGGGATCAGGCGCTTGCGACCCTTCGCACGACGGGCGTTGAGGATCTTGCGGCCGTCGGCGGTGGCCATGCGGGCGCGGAAGCCGTGCGTGCGGGCACGCTTGAGCTTGCTGGGCTGGAAAGTACGCTTCATGGCGCTACATCCGGATGAAGATGGAAAAAGGCCTGAGAGTATGCGTGACATTCCGTAGGACTGTCAACCGCTTGGGCGAAGGACGACATGCCGGCCTTGCGATGGCCGGAGCCCGAGGTGGGGGCGGAACACTGGTAGACTTCGTCGTCCACCCCGCGCGCACGCGCCCTAAGCTGTGGCAAGAATACCTGATGAGTGATCTCTGGAGGCGCTGTCTCGAGCGTCTTGAAGGCGAGTTGACGTCCGAGGACGTCCATACCTGGCTGATGCCGCTGCAAGCCAGGGAGGACGGGCACGGGCTGTTCCTCTACGCGCCGAATCCCTATTCGCTGGACACCGTGCGCGAGCAGTACCTGGGCAAGATCCAGTCGATCGTCGAACACCTGAGTGGTCGCGCCCTGCCCGTTCGCCTGGAGGTCGGCTCGTCCGGCACCCGCGCGATGCCCGGCCGTCCGGCGTCGTCCATCGCACCCACGCCGTCCCAGGCGGCGCCGCGCGTGGCGGAGCCGGCGCACGAGCCGCCGCACGTGCACAACCTCGACCCGCACTACACGTTCGAAACCTTCGTCGAAGGCAAGTCGAACCAGCTGGGCAAAGCCGCAGCCATGCAGGTGGCCATGAACCCGGGGCGCGCGTACAACCCGCTGCTGCTCTATGGGGGCACCGGCCTCGGCAAGACCCACCTCATGCATGCCGCCGGCAACATGCTCATGCAGAACAATCCGGGCGCGAAGGTGCTCTATCTTCGTTCGGAGCAGTTCGTCAGCGGCATGGTGAAGGCGCTGCAGCAGAAGAACATGGACGACTTCAAGCGCCGCTTCCGTTCCGTGGACGCGCTGCTTATCGACGACATCCAGTTCTTCGCCGGCAAGGACACGACGCAGGAGGAGTTCTTCCATACCTTCAATGCGCTGTTCGAGGCGAAGCAGCAGATCATCCTCACCTGCGACCGCTATCCCAAGGAACTGGACAAGCTCGAGCCGCGCCTGAAATCGCGTCTGGGCTGGGGGCTGTCGGTAGCCATCGAGCCGCCCGATTTCGAGACGCGCGCCGCCATCCTGCTTTCCAAGGCGGCGGAGAAGGGCATGGAAGTGTCCGAGGACGTGGCGATGTTGCTGGCCAAGCGCATCCGCAGCAACGTGCGCGACCTCGAGGGCGCGCTGAACACGCTGGCGGCCCGCGCCAACTTCTATCGCAAGCCGATCACCACCGACTTCGCCGAAGAAACCCTGCGCGACCTGCTCAACACGCACGCGCAGGCCGTCACGGTGCCGAACATCCAGAAGACCGTGGCCGATTACTACCAGGTGCGCCTGTCCGACCTGCTCTCGAAGCGCCGTGTGCGCTCGCTGGCGCGTCCCCGGCAGGTGGCCATGGCCCTGTCCAAGGAACTGACCGAGCACAGCCTCCCTGAAATCGGAGAGGCGTTCGGCGGTCGTGACCACACGACGGTGCTGCACGCCTGCCGCACGATCCGCGGTTTCTGCGAGAAAGATGTACGCATGCGCCAGGACTGGGAGCAGCTCATACGTATATTGACGGGCTGAGAAGCTGTGGATAATAGGTGGATGGACGGAGGACGGTTTCGACGCCCAAAGTTATCCACAAGGCACCCACACGAAACCGCGTGTTGGAGCCAGTCGATATCTTGAATCAAGTTTTTGAATCTTAAATGGTTTTCTGGCTTTTCAAGATATCCACCGGCCCAACAACTACCACCAATAAAATCTTAAAAACTTAAAAGCAGGAGTAGGGGACGCATGCAATTCAGCATCCAGAGGGAAGTACTGCTCAAACCCCTGCAGCAGGTGGTGGGCGTCGTGGAACGCCGCCAGACGCTGCCCGTGCTGGCCAACCTGCTGGTTCGCGCCTCCGGTAGCGAGGTGTCCTTCACCGGTACCGATCTCGAAGTGGAGATGATCGCTACCACGGCGGCCGATGGCGTGCAGGAAGGCGAGATCACCATTCCCGCCCGAAAGCTCTTCGACATCGTTCGTGCGTTGCCCGACGGCGCGAAGATCGACATCAAATTGAACGGCGAGCGCATTGCGTTGAATGCCGGGCGTAGCCGCTTCACGCTGGCCACGCTCCCGTCCAGCGAATTTCCGACCGTCGACGAGATCGAACTGGTCGAGCGCGTCACGCTCCCGGAAGAGGTGCTGCGCGATCTCATGGACCGCACCGCCTTCGCCATGGCGAACCAGGACGTGCGCTATTACTTGAACGGCATGCTGCTGGATCTGCAGGAGCACACGCTTCGCTGCGTGGCCACCGACGGCCATCGTCTTGCGCTCAAGGAAACGAAGCTCGAAAGCTCCGTGTCGGCACGCCGCCAGATCATCATTCCGCGCAAGGGCGTGAACGAACTGATTGGCCTGTTCGAATCGGGCGAGGGCTCCGTCGAACTGGAATTCGGCCGCAACCATTTGCGTGTACGCCGGGGTGGTGTGGTGTTCACCTCCAAGCTCATCGACGGCCGTTTCCCGGACTACGAGGCCGTGATTCCGCTCGGTGCCGACAAGACGGCCACGATCGAACGCGATGTGCTGCGCAGCGCCCTGCAGCGCGCGGCCATCCTCTCGAACGAGAAATACCGCGGCGTGAAGCTGGAGCTGACCCCGGGCCGCATCAAGATCGTCGCGCACAACCCTGAGCAGGAAGAGGCCCAGGAAGAGGTGGAGGCGGAGACTGTCGTCGACGACCTGGCCGTGGGTTTCAACGTGGGTTACCTGCTCGACGCCCTGGGTGCCCTGCGTGGCGAGAAGGTGCGCATCAATCTTCGTGACGCGCAATCCAGTTGCCTGCTGCAGGAAGAGGGCAATGACGAGGCCCGCCACGTGGTGATGCCGCTCCGTCTCTGATTCATACGGCCGAAAGGTCGTGGCGAAACAAACCGTGGGAAGCGCGCTGGTGCGCGAAGGGCATTGCCGCAAGCCTCTTCGCCCGCCAGAGCGCTTCCCACAATGTTTTTCGGCGCCCGTCGCCGGATGGGCTAGGGTCCCCTGATGAAGTTCGAGTCGCTCCGGATCTCTGGATTACGTTGCCTTGAAGGGGTGGCCGTGACGCCCGCTGGCGGGATCAACGTGTTCGTCGGCCCCAACGGCGCGGGGAAAACCAGCATCCTGGAGGCTGCCTACCTGCTCTCCCATGGCCGCTCGTTCCGGGCAGGCTCGCGCGATGTGCTGTTGAAACGTGGCGCAGCCTCGCTCGCCGTCTATGCCGAGGTGAGGAAGGCTGACGGGAGCCTCCGCCGTCTGGGGCTCGGCCGTGAGGGCGGACGGTGGCAGGCGAGGGTGGACGGAGACCCCGCGGCCTCCCTGGGTGCCCTGGTGCAGGAATGCGCGGTGGTCTGCTTCGAGCCCGGGTCGCACGACTTGATCGCTGGCTCGTCCGACGAGCGGCGGCGCTATCTCGATTGGGGCATGTTCCACGTGGAACATGGTTTCGTAGGCCAGTGGCGGCGCTATCAGCGCGCCCTGAAGCAGCGAAACTCGCTGTTACGCCAGGGAGGCTACCCGGACCCCTCGCTTTTGGAACCCTGGGAGACGGAGTTAGCAGCTGCCGGGGAGGCGATCACGGCTTACCGGCGCGATTACCTTTCCAGGGTGATTCCCCATATCCAGGGCTTCATGGGGAATGTACTGCCGGAGCTGGGCGCCTTTTCACTCAGATACCGCCCCGGTTGGGACGAAACCTCCGATCTCTCAACCACGCTGGTCGAACGCAGGCAGAGGGATCTTGCTCGGGGACACACGACCGTCGGACCCCACCGGGCCGACTTCTCCGTCGCATTCGAGCATGCGCCGCTACGCGAACACCTTTCCAGGGGGCAGGAAAAGCTCTGTGCACTGGCTTGCCTGCTGGGGCAGGCTTCGCTGCACGCGGAACTGCGTGGTGAGTGGCCGGTCGTCTGCCTCGACGACCTTGCATCCGAGCTCGATCGCACCCATCAAGAGTGGGTAGTGGGGCAACTTCTCGGGCGCGACGCGCAGGTGTTCGTAACGGGCACGGAACTGCCGTCGGCTCTTGCTGGGCAGCCCATTGCGTTGTTCCACGTGGAACATGGAACGGTTGGGGCAAGCTAGGGACAGAAGACGGCAAGCGGGGCTAGCGGCCGCCGCGCTAGCGACCAGTCACTTGGGTTGTACAAGGCCCCTTCCACAGCCCGACGCACCCACATGGCCGCCCCCGACTGTTCCACGTGGAACACGAAGCGACGGACGTCCCATCCCGGCCACTCCAAAGAGCCACCCCCCAAATTTGCTATAATTTATGGATTGCCCTGCCGCCCATCTACGCTGCGTCGGGGCCCCATCACTGGGTATCGCATGAACGAACCTCTCGATCCGACGACGAATTCGACCGCCTACGACTCTGGCAGCATCAAGGTCCTGAAAGGGCTCGATGCTGTCCGTAAGCGCCCCGGCATGTATATCGGCGATACCGACGACGGCACCGGCCTCCACCACATGGTGTTCGAGGTGGTGGACAACGCCATCGACGAAGCTCTGGCCGGCTACTGCGACTACGTCAAGGTCACCATCCACCAGGACGGTTCGGTCGGCGTCGACGACAACGGCCGAGGCATTCCGGTGGACATGCACCCGGAAGAGGGCAAGTCCACCGCCGAGGTGGTGATGACCGTGCTCCACGCCGGCGGCAAGTTCGACGCGAACTCCTACAAGGTTTCCGGCGGCCTCCACGGCGTGGGCGTCTCGGTCGTGAACGCGCTCAGCGAGAAGCTGTGGCTCACGATCTGGCGTGACGGCAAGGAATACCGGCAGCAATACGCCCACGGCGAGCCCCTGGCCCCCATCGAGGCCGTCGCAGACGCCAATCGCCGCGGCACCCTCGTGCGCTTCCTGCCCAGCCCGGCCACCTTCACCAACAACATCGAGTTCCACTACGACATCCTGGCGAAGCGCCTGCGCGAGCTGGCCTTCCTGAACTCGGGTGTCACCATCGAACTGGTGGACGAGCGGAATGACCGTAAGGACATCTTCGCCTACGAGGGCGGCATCAAGTCGTTCGTGCAGCACCTGGCGCAGCTGAAGACGGCGCTGCATCCCAACGTGATCAGTTTCAGCTCGTTCTCCGAGGGCATCACCGTCGAAGTGGCGATGCAGTGGACGGACGCGTACCAGGAAACGATGTTCTGCTTCACCAACAACATACCGCAGCGCGACGGCGGTACCCACCTCACGGGCTTCCGCGCGGCGCTCACGCGCACGCTGCAGAACTACATCGAGAAGGAAGGCCTGGCCAAGAACGCCAAGGTGGGCCTCTCCGGCGACGACATGCGCGAAGGGCTGATCGCGGTCCTCTCGGTGAAGGTGCCGGACCCGAAGTTCTCCTCGCAGACCAAGGACAAGCTGGTTTCCAGCGAGGTGAAGACGGCGGTCGAGCAGGTCGTGAACGACAAGCTCGCCGAGTTCCTGCTCGAGCACCCGGCCGAGAGCAAGGCCATCGCCTCCAAGGCGGTGGACGCCGCCCGTGCCCGCGAGGCTGCCCGCAAGGCGCGCGAGATGACCCGCCGCAAGGGCGCGCTGGACATTGCCGGCCTGCCGGGCAAGCTCGCCGACTGCCAGGAAAAGGATCCGGCGCTTTCCGAACTGTTCCTGGTGGAGGGTGATTCCGCCGGCGGTTCCGCTAAGCAGGGCCGCAACCGCCGCACGCAGGCTGTGCTGCCGTTGAAGGGCAAGATCCTCAACGTGGAGAAGGCCCGCTTCGACAAGATGATTTCCTCCGCCGAAGTCGGCACGCTGATCACCGCGCTGGGCACGGGTATCGGCAAGGAGGAGTACAACCCGGACAAGCTGCGCTACCACCGCATCATCATCATGACCGACGCGGACGTGGACGGTTCGCACATCCGCACGCTGCTGCTCACTTTCTTCTACCGCCAGATGCCGGAGCTCATCGAGCGCGGCCATGTCTACATCGGCCTGCCGCCGCTGTACAAGGTGAAGCAGGGCAAGCAGGAGATGTACATCAAGGACGACAGCGTCCTGAACGAGTACCTCATCGCCAGCGCCGTGGACAACGCCTCGCTCGCGCCGGAAGAGGGTGCACCGGCCATCGACGGCGTGGCGCTCGAGAAGCTACTTCGCGATTACCAGGTGGCGCTCGACCAGATCCAGCGGCTCAGCCATCGCTTCGACGTGGTGACGCTCACTGCCATGATCGAACATGCACCGCTGGACGAGGGCCACTGGACGGATGCCGCCCGCATGCAGGCCTGGCTCGACGGCATCGCCACGCGCCTCAGTGCCAGCGGTTTGGGTAAGCCCACCTATGCGCTGCGTTTCCGTCCGGCACTGAACGAGCAGGGCGCTGCGATCGAAGTGGAGCGCATGCAGCATGGCCTGAGCCACACCTGGGTCATGCCGCAGGCGTTCTTCGCCGGCACCGAGTTCCGCGCCATCCAGGCGATCGCGCAGCAGCTCTCGCAGCTGGGCCTGCAGCCGGGTGCCGTGGTTCGCCGCGGCAATGCCTCGCGCGGTGTGCTCTCGTTCGCCGACGTGCGCAACTGGCTGCTCGACGAAGCCAAGAAGGGCCGCACCATCCAGCGCTTCAAGGGCTTGGGCGAAATGAATCCGGAGCAGCTGTGGGAAACCACGGTGAATCCCGAAACCCGGCGCATGTTGCAGGTAGGCATCGAAGACGCCGTGGCCGCCGATCAGATGTTCTCGATGCTGATGGGCGAGGCCGTGGAGCCGCGTCGCGACTTCATCGAATCGAACGCGCTGAAGGTTGCCAATCTGGACATCTGATCAGCCCTTAAAACAGCGCGCGGCAGCCTAAACGCCCGGTCGGACAGCGACCGGGCGTTTTTTATGCGCTCCGTCACAGTTCCGCGCCAGGTGGATAAAAATGGCGTTTTCAAGGCAACCTTTTACCTACAAATCGGTAAGCGCCAACATTCTCCTAACAAGTCATTGTTTTGACTCCTCTTTTTTCTTGCACTGCGACTTGTTCTTAGGAATCGAATCGGGTTAACCTCTGTAGTCCCCCGGAGAGCTGCCTTGTGCGGTGACTCCTACAACCGAGGTCATTCAATGAAACAGGGTTCCCTCAGCAAGTTCGCGCTCGCCACGGCCATCGCGCTTTCCCTCGTCAGCGGCGCGGCTGTCGCTCGCGACACCAAGTCCCAGGACAAGAAAGAAGCGCTGTACCCGAACGCAACCCGTACGGAACCCAAGCTCGACCTCAAGAGCGAAAAAGACCAGAAGGCCCTGAACGAAGGTCTGGACGCTGCGAACAACGGCGAGAAGGACAAGGCCATGCAACTCCTGCAGCCGTTGGCCGACGGCTCGGGCACGAGCAGCAAGTACGCCCAGGCGCTGGCCCTCCAGGGCATCGCCAACATGAAGTACAACGACGGCGACGTTAAGGGCGCCATCGCCACGCTGAAGCAGGCCCTCGACATCGGTGTGATGCCGAACGACACCTACTTCCAGCTGAAGTACATGTACACGCAGTTCCTCGTGGCCGACGAACAGTACGCTCCCGCGCTGCAGTCGCTGCAGGAATGGCGCAACGAGGGCAAGAAGGAAACCGCCGACTCCTACGGCCTCGAGGGCAACATCGACTATCGCCTCGAGAAGTATCCGGAAGCGATTGCCGCGATCACCAAGGCCAAGTCCATGCCGGACGCGAAGCCGCAGGGCTCGTGGGACCAGATCCTCGCCGCCAGCTATGCCGAGACGGGCCAGGGCGACAAGGCCGCCGCGCTCGCGACCGAAGCGCTGCAGAAGAACCCGAACGACGCCACGGCCCTCAACAATGCCGCCTCGTCGCTCATCCAGGCGCAGAAGTATCCGGAAGCCATCCAGCTCCTCGAAAAGGCGCGCAGCGCCGGCGCCTTCAAGGACGAGAAGCAGTACGTGAACCTTGCGAAGGTGTACCTCATCGACGGCCAGGATCACTCCGAGCGTCAGGTGGCGAATGCCGGCAAGGCCGCCGCGGTGCTGAAGGAAGGCTTCGACAAGGGCGTGGTGCAGAAGACGGGTGAGAACTACAACCTGCTCGGCGACTCCTACGTCACCGGCGACGACATGAAGAACGCACTCGCCGCCTACCAGGAAGCCGCGAAGGTCGCCACCAACGGCGAGCCGGCCCTGAAGGTCGCGCGGGTGCAGCTCCAGGAAAACCAGTACGCCGCCGCTGAAAAGTCGGCGACGGATGCCATCAGCAAGGGTGTGCAGCATAAGGGCCAGGCCTACATGCTGCGTGCGGAAGCCAAGCGTGGTCAGAAGAACAAGCAGGGTGCCATCGCGGACATGAAGCTCGCGGCCCAGGACCCTGAAACGTCTGCCAAGGCCAACGCCTGGTTGAAAACCGCAGGTACCGGCAAGTAAGCGGTTGTAAAGACCCGGAAGGGGGGGATATGAATCGATATAAATCCGCCCTTCAGGTGCTATACAAACGCCATATGCTGGTGTAACTTGCATATCTTTCCGCTTGCAGAAACCTGCGTTTTCGGCATTGTCAAGCCGTCGACGCCGGACGAGCAGTGCGGGCTCACTTCCGCTTGATTAGCTCTTGATAGTGACTGATGGCCTCAAGTAACGAATCAACCGGCCAAGCGCCGTTCAGTTGGGGGCGCACAAGTGCGTTGGCAGTAGCCATCGCGCTGCACTCGTTCGCCTTCCTGCTGCTGGTCGCGCCCATGGCGCCGCCCAAGACGCAGGAAAAGCAGAAAGAGAAGGTGGTGCAGGTCGACTTCATCGAACCGCCGCCGCCTCCCCCGCCTCCCCCGCCGCCGCCGCCGGAACCCCCTAAGCAGCCGCCGCCGAAAATCATCCAGCAGGTGAAGCCGCCGCCGACACCGCCGCCGCCGGCCCCGCCGCCGCCGGCCGTTGAAGAGGCGAGCACGAATGCCGTTCCGGCCCCGCCGCCGGCGCCTCCCGCGCCGCCAGCTCCGCCGGCCGACATCGCGCCTAGCGAGAATCTGTCGTACCGTCAGCGTAATCCGCCAAGGTATCCGCCGCAGGCGATCCGTCAGCGGCATGAAGGTACGGTGGTACTTCTGGTCCTCGTGGGTGTCGACGGTTCGCCGAAGGACATCAAGGTCGACCAGTCGAGCGGTTTCCGCGAACTGGACAAGGCAGCGCAGGATGCGGCAAGGAACTGGCGATTCAACCCGGGCAAGCGAGGCGGTCAGGCCGTCGAAGGCTATGCACGTGTCCCCGTTACGTTCAACCTAAACCAGCTGTAAGTTAGTCCTCACACTTACTTACATCTCTGTTCACGCTTGACTTCCCAAGGGTAGCGTTATGTTGCAAGACACCTCCGCTCAGCCTGCTAATCCAGGTCAAAACTCCAATGCCGACGCCCTCAAGCAGATGGGCTTCGATCACCTGATCCACAACTTCGACTTCCTCGGTTGGATTGTGTTCGTGGTGCTGGTCGCGATGTCCGTGCTCTCGTGGTACTTCATCGTCGCCAACTTCATCCGTAACAGCATGGTGCGTGCTCGCGCCGACAAGGTCATCCAGGGCTTCTGGAACACCTCGTCGACGCAGGAAGCCATTCGTATGCTCGAAGAGCAGCCGAAGGGCGAACCGTTCTCGAAGATCGCTCTCGATGCCGCTTCGGCCGTGGCTCACCACCAGCAGGCTGCTGGCGGTCGTCTCGCCGAGACGCTGTCGCGTTCGGAATTCATCGACCGCGCCCTGCGCCAGGCCGTCGCTCGCGAGAGCCTGCGTCTGGAAGGCGGCCTGACCCTGCTCGCCACGGTCGGTTCGTCGGCCCCGTTCATCGGTCTTCTCGGTACGGTGTGGGGTATCTACCACGCGCTGATCGGTATCGCCGCTTCGGGTTCCGCGTCGATGGACAAGGTGGCCGGCCCCGTCGGTGAGGCGCTGATCATGACCGCGTTCGGTCTGTTCACCGCTATTCCGGCCGTGCTTGCGTACAACTTCTTCATGCGCTCGAACCGCCTCACCTACGCCCAGTTCGACGAATTCGCGCACGACCTGCACGACTTCTTCGCCACCGGCGCCCGCGTCGAAGGCACCGCTCCGGCTGCCGTCGTCAAGAAGTAAGAGGAACTGACCCATGGCTATGAGCAGCGGGGGCAACTCCGGTGGTCCGATGTCGGAAATCAACGTCACGCCGCTGGTCGACGTGATGCTGGTTCTGCTGATCATCTTCATGATCACGGCGCCGCTGATGTCCCACAAGGTCCAGATCGATCTGCCGAAGGCTAATCCGAACGTTAAGGATGACACCCCGGTCGAACCGATGGATCTCGCGGTCAAGCCGGACGGTACGTACTTCCTCAATGACGGCGAAGTCACTGAGGCTGAACTGAAGGCCCAGTTCGCGGTTGCGGCGGCGAAGTCGCCGCAGCCGGAACTCCAGATCCGTGCCGACCGCACCACCGAATATCGCGTGGTGAAGAAGATCCTTGGCGATGCCAAGGAAGCCGGTATGGTCCACGTCGGCTTCATGTCGACTGGCAAGGCGGGGGAGTAACGAACATGGCATTCAGCTCAGGCAACTCCGGTGGCCCGATGTCGGACATCAACGTCACGCCGCTCGTCGACGTGATGCTGGTGCTCCTGATCATCTTCATGATCACGGCTCCGATGCTGTCGCATAAGATCAAGATCGATCTGCCGCAGCCGAACCCGAACATCGTCAACCCAGAGAATCCGCCGGATCCCGTCCGGCTGCAGATCCGCCAGGATGGCTCGCTGTATTGGAACGACACACCGGTCGACGAACTGGGCCTGCGCGCCCAGATCGCGGTGATCGCCCAGCAGTCGAACCAGCCGGAACTGCAGATCGACGCGGATGACGCGGTTCAGTACGAGGTCGTGGCACGCGTGCTTTCCGACGCTAAGGGCCAGGGCCTGACCAAGATCGGTTTCGTCAACGCGCAATAACCGATCGGTTTGTCCGGTAAGACGAGAAACCCCGCCTCACGGCGGGGTTTTTTTGTGTTCTTGTGATCTGTGTGGGAGCCGCTTCAGCGGCGATGGGTGCTCGCGACAAGCCTGCCCGCTGCCGCGGGATCGCCGCTGAAGCGGCTCCCACAGAGTGCTATTCGGCACTACTTCAGGATGTCGAGGTAAGCACGCACCGTGTTGCCGAGGCCCTGATAAAGCGCCTCGCTAATCAACGCATGCCCGATCGACACCTCGGCCAAACCCGGAATGGCGGCCTTGAACGTGCCGAGGTTCGCCTGGCTCAGGTCGTGGCCCGCGTTCACCGCAAGGCCTGCCTGTTGCGCCCGCCGTGCGGTATCGGCGAAGGCGGCCAGTTCCGCGCGCGCGTCGCCGTCGTGGAAGGCCTTCGCATAAGGTCCTGTATAGAGTTCGATACGCTGGATACCGATGGCCTTCGCCGCTTCGAATCCATTGCCGCCGGCGTCGACGAACACGCTGACGCGGCAACCCAGTTCGCGAAACGCCGCAACCACCGGCTTCAGCGTCTCGATGTCCTTGGTGAGGTCGAAACCGTGATCGGAAGTGATCTGCCCATCGCCGTCCGGCACGAGCGTCACCTGCGTGGGGCGCACTTCCCTAGCCAACTCCAGCAGGCCCGGATAGGCGCCACGCGGCCCCGCGAACGGATTGCCCTCGATGTTGTATTCCACCCGCCCGCGCAGCAGGCCGGCCAAGGTGCGCACGTCGTTGGGCGTGACGTGACGCATGTCGGGACGGGGGTGCACCGTGAGACCGCCGCACCCGGCATCGATGCAGCAATTGGCGGCGGTGGCGATATCGGGTTCGTCGCCACCCCGGGAATTGCGCAGGACGGCGATCTTGTTGAGGTTGACGCTGAGGAGGGTCATCGACGGTCCATAAAAAAATCGCACGCCGCCAAGCGCAGCGTGCGTAATGACTGTCATCCCAGCATAACTCGCCACGTCCCTGTGGCGCACTCCACGGTCACACTCACACACACAGGTAATCAGACACGGCTCGCCGGGAAAAGGTTCAAAGCGGAAATGTGAAGACGCGGAGCGTGCGTGCTTCGCCGCGCCAGGCGACGGCAGCCACCAGTCCGTCGTTCAGCGAGAGACGGTGTACCTGCCACTCCCCTGCGCGGCCCACGTCTCCGTCGAAGGTGGCGGGCAAGGCGCCTTCATCGTCCAGCGTGAATGAGACCCGATGCAGGCCATACGATAGCCCGCCGCCGTGCGCCTTGAGCACGGCCTCCTTCGCCGTCCACAAGGTGAGGAAGCCCTCCAGGCGCGCACTCTCGGGAAGCGCCCGCAGGCAAGCCGTCTCATCGGGCGCGAAGAACCTCTGTGACAGTTCCAGTGCGCGCGCCCGCGGCCGCACTGTCTCGACGTCCACGCCCACCTCGAAGCCTGCGCCACCACGGCCGAGGGCCAGCAAGGCCACGTCGCCGCTATGCGACCAGTTGAAGCCCAGTGTGTCGTGCGGCGGCGCGAAATGCGGCTTGCCGTGCTCGCCCCGGACGATGGCCGCGTCCTCGGCGCCGGCATAGCGCTGGAGAATCCCGGCAAAGGCGCGCTCCCCGGCACCCCCGGCCCAGCGGCAGCGCCAGATGTGGATGTCGTCGGGGGCCAGCGGTGGCAGTTCGAGTTCTTCGTGGTTCATCGGGGTGAATCGTAACGCGGCAAAGACAAGAAGCCTTCCCTACAATGGGGCCGTATCGCCCAGGGGAGGACATAAGTGATCGCAGGCTGGCTATTGCTGCTGGTGTCGCTGCTTTATGTGGGCTTGCTGTTCGGCATTGCCTGGCTGGGCGATCGTCGGCCGCTCTACCCCCGCCAGCCGAAGCTCCGGCCGCTGGTCTACAGCCTTGCGCTCGCTGTGTACTGCTCGTCGTGGACCTTCTACGGCGCGGTGGGCACCGCCGCCGTCTCCGGTCTCGCCTATTTGCCGATCTATCTCGGCCCCCTGCTGCTGTTCGTGCTCGGCTTCGGCTTGTTCGAACGCCTGGTGCTCGTGGCGCGCGAACGCAACATTACATCGATCGCCGACTTCATCGCGGCACGCTTCGGCAAGTCGCATGGATTGGCGGCGTTGGTGGCCGTCATCGCCGTGGTCGCTGTCATTCCCTATATCGCCCTGCAATTCAAGGCAGTGGCCATGTCGTTCACCGTGCTCGGTGCCGGCAATTCCGCCTGGTGGTTCGGCGACACCGCGCTGTGGTGCGCCGCGCTGCTCGCCGTGTTCGCCATCCTGTTCGGCACGCGCAACATCGACGCCACCGAACACCACCACGGCATGATGTTGGCGGTGGCTGCGGAGTCGTTGGTGAAGCTGCTGGCCTTCGTTGCCATTGGCGTCTATGCATACATGCACGGTCCCGGCTTCGTCGAAACGCTGCGCGCACCCATGCTGCAGCTGGACAAGGGCAACATGCCGCCGGGATTCGTTGCGCAGACCTTGCTCGCGTTCTGCGCGATGTTCTGCTTGCCGCGGCAATTCCAGATCGGCGTGGTGGAATGCGAAGACCCTCGCGACCTGAACCGGGCGCGCTGGTTCTTTCCCATCTACATGATCCTGATCTCCGTGGCGGTGCTGCCGATCGTCAGCGCGGGATTGAACCTCCCGCAGGTGACGCAGGGCCATGTGGATGCATGGGTGCTCAACTTGCCGATCGCACTCGGCGACAGCGGCGTGGCGTTGCTCGCGTTCGTGGGTGGATTCTCCGCCGCCACCGGCATGGTGATCGTCGCGGCCGTCGCACTCGCCACCATGATCAGCAACGACCTCGTCATGCCGGCCCTGCTTCGCGTGAAGCGGTTCGACCTGGAGCGTCGTGGCGACCTGTCCCATATCGTTCTGCTTGTGCGCCGCGTGGCCATCGTGGTGTTGGCCGCGCTTGCGTATGTCTATTACCGCATCATCGCCGATGCCGAAAATCTCGCGGCAACAGGCCTGCTCTCGTTCGCCGCGGTGGC
Organism: Luteibacter sp. SG786; assembly: GCF_011759605.1. Classification (GTDB taxonomy): domain Bacteria; phylum Pseudomonadota; class Gammaproteobacteria; order Xanthomonadales; family Rhodanobacteraceae; genus Luteibacter. Next base: position 663,784 of record NZ_JAAOYX010000002.1, on the reverse strand, counting down.
ACAGTTCGCGCCGGCCATCGTGTCGGCCTTGTACTGGCGCGGTGCGAGCCGCGTGGGTGTCTACGTCGGCTTGCTGGCCGGCTTCACCGTCTGGGCGTACACGCTGCTGCTCCCCGCCATGACGCGTGCCGGCTGGCTGCACTCCGCGTGGATGGACGAAGGTCCCTTCGGCATGAGCTGGCTCAAGCCGACCGAGTTGTTCCACCTCACGGGATGGGAGTCCGTCACGCACGGCACCTTCTGGTCGCTGCTGTTCAACGTGGCGTTCCTCGTGTTCATCTCGCTGCGTTTTCGTCCCAGTGTGGCGGAACGACTGCATGCCGCGCTCTTCGTCGATCCCTTCGTTCGCAGCGCTACCGGCGCCGGCGATTGGCGCGGCCGGGTGACGGTACGCGACCTGGGAACCATCGCGGGACGTATCGTCGGCGACCGCGTGACGATGCGCGCCTTCAACGAATACGGGCAGCGCCATGGCGTGACGCTCTCCCCCACCGACTCGGCCGACCGCCCACTTATCCAATTCACCGAACGTCTCCTCGCCAGCGCCGTGGGTGCCGCGAGCGCGCGCCGCATCCTCATGGGCGCGCTCTCGGGTACTGGCCTCGACATTGCCGAAGCCATGGCGCTGATGGACGAGGCATCGCAGGAACTGCGCTTCAATCGCGAACTACTTTCCACGACGCTGGAAAACGTATCGCAAGGCATCAGCGTGGTGGACGGCGAGATGCGCCTGGTCGCCTGGAACCGGCGTTACCTTGAACTCTTTGGCTATCCGGACGGCATGGTGTACGTGGGCCTGCCCGTGGCCGACCTCATTCGCTGGAATGCGGAACATGGGGAATGCGGCCCCGGCGAAGTGGACGAGCACGTAGCCAAGCGCATCCGCTACATGCGCGCCGGCTCGCCACACGTGTTCCAACGCGTTCGCCCCGATGGCACTGTGATCGAAATGCGCGGTCGCGCCCTGCCGGGCGGCGGCTTCGTCACCACGTTCACCGACGTCACCGCGTACAAGAGCGTGGAGCAGGCGCTCATCGACGCGAACGAGACGCTGGAACAACGCGTGGAAGACCGCACGGCGGAGCTTTCGGAAGCGCTGAACGCCACGGCCATCGCGCGGCGTGAGGCCGAAGCGGCCAACGCGTCCAAGACGCGTTTCCTCGCCGCGGCGAGCCACGACCTTCTGCAACCGCTGAACGCGGCTCGTCTCTTCACTTCCGCCCTGCGCCAGCATCCGGGGCTCGATGGCGAAGTGGCCCAACTGGCGGAACGCATCGATGCGTCGTTCCGCGCGGCGGAAGACCTGCTCGATGCACTGCTCGACGTATCGCGACTCGACGCAGGAAGCTATCGTCCCGAAGTGGCTCCCTTCGCGTTGGCCGACCTGTTCGATTCGCTGCGACAACAGTTCGCCGTGGTGGCCGAACAGCGTGGCCTTACGCTGCGCGTTGCCCCCACCTCGCTCGCCGTGCGCTCCGACGCGCAGCTGCTCCGCCGCATCGTCGCCAACTTCCTGTCGAACGCGCTGCGCTATACGCGCTCCGGTGGCGTGCTGCTTGGCGTTCGGCGCACGGGAAGCACCGTGCGCATCGAAGTATGGGATAGCGGCCCCGGCATCGCCGACGAACAGCAGGCGAGAATCTTCGGCGAGTTCCAGCGCCTGGAGCGTCCGTCGCCGTGGGGAGAAAAAGGACTGGGCCTCGGTCTCTCGATCTGCGATCGCCTTGCCGGCATCCTCGACCATCCGCTGGGCCTGCGCTCCCGCGTGGGTGCGGGTAGCTGCTTCAGCATCACCGTGCCGCGGGCGGAAGCGGTATCGCGCAAACTCGTTCCCGCCGTCGTCCGGCCCGGTAGCGAGCAATTGCCGCTGACCGTGCTGTGCCTGGACAACGACGAGGCGATTCTCGAAGGCATGTGCGCCCTGCTGGGGCGCTGGGGTGTGGACTGTCGCGTTGCGCTGGACGCCCACGCCGCGCTGGAGATCCTCACGGCCACGCACGTCGACCTGATCCTGGCGGACTACCACCTCGGCGATGGCATGGACGGCCTGGAGGCTCTGCATTTCATCGGCAGCAAACTGGCACGCGTGCCGCCGGCGGCCATGGTCACAGCCGACGGGAGCACCGAACTGAAGCAGCGTGCCCGCTCGCTCGGCTATCCCCTGCTACACAAACCCATACGCCCGGCGGCGCTGAGAGCCTTGCTGGTGGCGTTGGTGAAGCGCGCAGGAACGCACGCGGCCTGACGTTCAGCCTTCCTGCGATACCCCGGGAAACGCTTCCTTTTCCACATCCAGGTGGCTGGCAGCCAGCGCCACCTGCGTGCGGTTGGACACGCCGAGCTTTCGCATGATCGCGGTCATGTGCGCCTTCACCGTGGCCTCCGACACACCGAGGTCGAAGGCGATCTGCTTGTTGAGCAGGCCCTCGGCGATCATGTTCAAGACCCGGAATTGCTGCGGCGTGAGCGAGGCGACGCGCGCGGCCACGTCGGCTTCGTCGGCCTTCAGCTCCACGCTGCCGCCAACGAGCTGATGCGGCAGCCACACATCGCCGTCGAGTACCGCGCGCACCGCTTCCACGATCTGTTCCACCGCGGCCGACTTGGGAATATAGGCCGACGCCCCGTGTGCCAGCGCGCGTCTCGCGATCTGCCCTTCCTCATGTCCCGACACGACGATCGTCGGGAGCCCCGGGTACTGCCCGCGGATATGCGCAAGCGCGGAATAGCCCCGCGCTCCCGGCATATGAAGATCCATCAAGAGCAGATCCGCATCCGGCAACGACTCGATCAGCGCGAACAACGCCGGCACATTGTCCGCAGTGTGCACCGTGGCACCCGGCACCGCCGCCAGCACCGCGCGCTGGAGTGCATCGCGGAACAGGGGATGGTCGTCGGCGATGAGGACATGCATGTCTTGAGTAAACCGTAAGAGAGTGAGCAGTGAACCGTGAACAGTGAACCGTGAACCGTAGCAGCGAGTCGTGACGCAGGCGGAAGTGGAACGGAAACAGCATGCAGTGAATCGAGGGCTTGACAGTGAAGCGCCAGTCCTACGCTTCACTGTTCACTGTTCACTGTTCACTGTTCACTGTTCACTGTTCACTGTTCACTGTTCACTGTTCACTGTTCACTCCTTGATCAATCGCTCTTCCACGAGGTTCTTCACCACACCGGGATCGGCCAATGTGGAGACATCGCCGAGCTGGTCTGGCTGGTTCTCCGCGATCTTGCGCAGGATGCGGCGCATGATCTTGCCCGAACGCGTCTTGGGGAGGCTCGGCGCCCATTGCAGATAGTCGGGCGCGGCAATCGGGCCGATCTCCTTGCGCACGCCGGCAATCAATTCCTTCGACAGGGCTTCGCTGCCGGTTTCCCCGGCCACCAGGGTCACGAACGCATAGATGCCCTGTCCCTTGATGTCGTGCGGGCAGCCGACCACGGCGGCCTCGGCAACCTTCGGATGGGCCACGAGGGCGCTTTCCACTTCCGCCGTGCCGATGCGGTGGCCGGACACGTTGATCACATCGTCGACGCGCCCCGTGATCCAGTAATAGCCGTCCTCGTCGCGTCGCGCGCCGTCGCCGGTGAAGTAATTGCCGGGATAGGTCTTGAAGTACGTGTCGACGAAGCGCTGGTGGTCGCCGTACACCGTGCGCATCTGGCCAGGCCAGGAATCGGTGATAACAAGGTTGCCGCTGCATGCGCCTTCCTGCGGCTTGCCGTCGGTATCCACGATGGCGGGCTTCACGCCGAAGAAGGGCAGGGTGGCGGAGCCGGGCTTGAGACCGATGGCGCCGGGCAGCGGGGTGATCATGAAGCCGCCGGTTTCGGTCTGCCACCAGGTGTCCACCACCGGGCAGCGCTCGTCGCCCACCACGCGGTAGTACCAGTTCCAGGCTTCCGGGTTGATCGGCTCGCCCACTGTGCCCAGCACGCGCAGGCTCTTGCGCGAGGTTTTCTTTACCGGCTCCTCGCCCTCGCGCATCAGCGCGCGGATGGCGGTTGGCGCCGTATAGAAGAGCGTGACCTGGTGCTTGTCCACCACCTGCCAGAAGCGGCTGTAGTCGGGATAATTGGGCACGCCGTCGAACATCACCACCGTGGCGCCGTTCGCCAGCGGGCCGTAGACCACATAGCTGTGCCCGGTCACCCAGCCGACATCGGCCGTGCACCAGTAGATGTCGTCTTCGCGCAGGTCGAAGGTCAGTTCATGGGTGAGGCTGGTATAGACGAGGTAACCGCCGCTGGTGTGCAGCACACCCTTGGGCTGACCGGTGGAACCGGAGGTGTACAGGGTAAATAGCGGATCTTCCGCGTTCATCGGCTCCGGGTCGCACACCGCGGACTGGCCTTCCATCAGCGTGTGGTACCAGCGGTCGCGCGGCGATTGGAACTGCACGGCCCCGCCGGTACGCCGCACCACCACCACGGTTTCCACGCTGTTCGTGCGCGGACGGGTCAGCGACTCGTCCACGTTCGCCTTCAGCGGAATCTTCTTGCCGCCGCGGCAACCTTCGTCGGCGGTGACGATGAGCTTGGCGCCGGAATCCGCGATACGGCTGGCGAGGGAATCCGGCGAGAAGCCGCCGAACACCACGGAATGCACCGCGCCGATGCGTGCGCAGGCGAGCATGGCCACGGCCGCTTCGGGAATCATCGGCAGGTAGATCACCACGCGATCGCCCTTGGCGATGCCCAGGTTCTTCAGCGTGTTCGCGAACTTGGATACCTCGGCATGCAGCTCGCGATAGGTCAGGCTGCGCGTCTCACCTGGGTCGTCACCCTCGAAGATGATGGCGGTCTTGTCGCCGCGTTTTGCCAGGTGGCGGTCGAGGCAGTTCGCCGACACGTTGAGCTGGCCGTCTTCATACCAGCGGATGTAGAGGTCGGCCGGGTCGAACGAGACGTTTTTGATCTTCGTGGGCGGCACGATCCAGTCCAGGCGCTGGCTCATGTCCTTCCAGAAGCCTTCGGGATCCTGGACGGACCGGGCGTACATGCGCTCGTAGTCGTCCTTGCGGATGCGCGCGGTGGCGGCGAAGGCGGGATCGACCGGGTGAAAATCGGACATGCTGGCTCCAGAGGGCTGTGCTATGGCATGAAGTTTAGCGTCGCGGCGCAGCATTAAGGTGCGGAGCCGCTACGACTTTGGTCGAGGTTCGACCTTTGGCGAATGGCAGCCCCAACGGGTGTGTCACATGCTCGGCCTGCCAATGGTTGGGGAGACCATGATGAAAACCACTCGCTCCGGTGGCCGCAAGGCCATCGCCCTCAGCGTCGCCTGCGCCCTGATGCTGCCGATGGCGGCCATTCCGGACCAGGCTCATGCCCAGTCGAGGGCGAAAAAAACAACGCGCGAAGCGCAGCTCGAATCCCGCGTAAGCCAGCTCGAGCAGCAACTGGCCGAGCTGAAGGCAATGATCCAGGAGCAGAAGACGGCCACGAGCCAGGCCACCGCAACCGCCCAGGCGGCGCAGAGCCAGGCACAGCAGACCGACGAAAAGGTGGCCAAGGTCGAGAAGACCGTGGCGGCCGTGCCGGCGAAGCCCACCTTTACCTCGGCACCCGGTGTTTCCGTCGCGCTGCACGGCTTCATCAACGCCAACGCGTTCAACCAGAGCAAGGCCTTCACCTACGGTAACGGCGCCAATGCGGAATACCCGATTCCCGGCCAAGGCGGACGCGTGAACGATTCGCTGAGTGGTGTGGACATACGCAACACCCGCTTCTGGCTCGACTTCACCGGGGCGAAGTTCAACGAGAACTGGGCCGGCAGCGGCCGCATCGAGATGGACTTCTTCGGCGGCTTCAACGGCACCGGTCCATATAGCCAGCAGCAGCCCACGCCGCGCCTGCGCCAGGCGTACATGGACCTGGCCAATGCGTCCACGGGCACCACGTTCCGCATCGGCCAGATGTGGGATCTCATGTTCCCGCTCGAATACGTGCCGCAGTCGCTCTCGCACATTGCGTTCCCGCTGGGCTACGGCACCGGCATGATCGGCTGGCGCTATCCCGGCATCATGGTGATGCAGGAACTCAACCACGGGTCGGAAGGCGTGAAGTGGCGCTTCGACCTGGGCGTGTTCGAAGGCAGCTGGAATGGCCCGGGCCTCACGACCAACTACCTCACCGCGGGCAATGCGGGCTTCAAGCCGCAGGTGGAGGCACGCCTCACCGCCAAGGGCAGCAACTGGCAGGTGTTCGGTTCCACGCACTACAGCAAGCTGGACCTCCACGGCGTGGACGGCCAGACCGTCACGCCGATCAAGAGCAACATCAAGAGCACGGCGTATGAAGTGGGCGGCATGTGGATGCCCGGCAACTTCATCGTCAAGGGCGCCGTTTACACCGGCACCGCCATTGCGCAGATCTTCGGCGACCTGTCGCAGTTCGGCGACATCAAGGACAAGGGCGGCTTCCTCCAGGTGGGCTACAAGTTCACGCCGAACTGGAGCCTCTACGGCACGCTTGCCGCCAGCAAGCCGAACGAGAACGACGTGCTGCGCTGGCGCGCCGCCAATGCTCCAGGTCTGCTGAAGAACCGCCAGCAGGCGCTCAGCCTGCAGTACACGGCAGGCGCTTACGACTTCAGCGTGGAGTGGCTGCACTCCAACCTCGACTCGACGACGGCCAACGGCCTTGGCCGGCAGAAGACATCGGCCAACGAAGTCACCCTCAACGGCAATTACCGGTTCTGATCGGAGACCCACATGGCAACTACGGCAGGCGGCCTTCGCGCCGACGGCACCATCGGCAGCAGCCACAAGCGGGTGATCTTCGCATCCAGCCTGGGCACGGTATTCGAGTGGTACGACTTCTATCTCTACGGCTCGCTGGCCGCGATCATCGGCAAGCAGTTCTTCACCGGCCTCAATGAAACGAGCCAGTTCATCTTCGCCCTCCTCGCGTTCGCCGCTGGCTTCTTCGTGCGCCCGTTCGGCGCGATCGTCTTCGGCCGCGTGGGCGACCTCATCGGACGCAAGTACACGTTCCTCGTCACCATCGTGATCATGGGTACGTCCACGTTCCTCGTCGGCGTGCTACCTGGTTATTCCACCATCGGCGTGGCGGCGCCCGTGCTGTTGATCCTGCTGCGATTGCTGCAGGGCCTGGCACTGGGCGGCGAATACGGCGGCGCCGCCACCTATGTGGCGGAACACGCACCGATGGGCAAGCGCGGCCTGTACACCAGCTTCATCCAGATCACGGCTACCTTCGGTCTCTTCCTGTCGCTGCTGGTGATCCTGGGCACGCGCATGGGCATGGGCACCGAGGCCTTCGAGGCCTGGGGCTGGCGCATTCCGTTCCTGATCTCGTCGGTGCTCGTGGGCATCTCGGTCTACATCCGCATGCAGTTGCAGGAATCGCCGGTCTTCCAGCAGATGAAGGCGGAAGGCAAGCACTCCAAGGCGCCGCTTACCGAAGCCTTCGGTCGCTGGCCCAACCTGAAGCTGGTGATCCTCGCGTTGCTGGGCGCCACCGCAGGTCAGGCCGTGGTCTGGTACACGGGCCAGTTCTACGCGCTCTACTTCCTCACCCAGAGCCTGAAGATCGACGGCACCACGGCCAACCTGCTGATCGCCGCCGCCTTGCTCTTCGCCACGCCCTTCTTCGTGTTCTTCGGCTGGCTGTCGGACAAGATCGGCCGCAAGACGGTGGTGCTCGCAGGCTGCCTGATCGCCGCGCTCACCATGTTCCCGATCTTCAAGGGACTCACCCACTTCGGTAACCCGGCCGTGGAAGCCGCGGCCGCCTCGGCTCCGGTGGTCGTCACCGCCGATCCGAACGCCTGCACCTTCCAGTTCGACCCCGTGGGCAAGAAGACCTTCACCAGTTCGTGCGACGTGGCCAAGAGCGTGCTGGCGAAGAAGGGTATTCCGTACTCCAATGCGCAGGCACCGGCGGGCACGCTGGCGACGGTGAAGATCGGCGACGAAGTGATCGAATCGTTCGAGGGCGGGCAGCTGGACAAGGCCGCGTTCGCTGCGCAAAGCAAGGAGTTTACGGCGAAGGTCGGCGCACAGGTGAAGGCGGCGGGTTATCCCGACAAGGCCGATCCTGCGGCGATGAACAAGCCGATGCTGGTGGTGCTGCTGTTCCTGCTGGTGCTTTACGTCACGATGGTCTACGGCCCGATCGCCGCATGGCTGGTGGAGATGTTCCCCACCCGCATCCGCTACACGTCTATGAGCCTTCCGTACCACATCGGCAACGGCTGGTTCGGCGGATTCGTGCCCACCATCGGCTTCATGCTCGTGGCCTGGAAGGGCGATATCTACTACGGCCTGTGGTACCCGGTGATCGTTGCGCTCATGACGGTCGTCATCGGCCTGTTCTTCGTGCGCGAGACGAAGGATCTTCCGCTGGAACACTGAGCCCGGATAGCCGGCGGGGCTGGAAGCGCCGCCGGCTACACCGTGAACCTTGTACGATCGCCATTCCTTACCTTCAAGGATAGGCACGCGTGACGCTCGAAACGGTTGAGATAAAAGCTTTCGTTCCCGCTAAAGACTTCGAGCTTTCCAAAGCTTTCTACACCGACCTGGGATTCGAGGTCGCGTTTTCCGACGACAGCCTGGCTTATATCAAGGCCGGCGACTGCGCCTTCCTGTTGCAGCGTTTCTACGTGAAGGAACACGCCGAGAATTTCATGATGCACATGCTGGTGACCGACGTAGATGCCTGGTGGCGTCGCTTGGAACAGAGCGGCTTGGCAACGAAGTACGGCGTGCAGGCTTCTCCTCCGCAAGACCGGCCCTGGGCCATCCGCGACTTCATCATCAAGGACCCCACAGGCGTCCTCTGGCGCATCGGCACCAACATCGATCGCAAGGGCTAGCGGCCGAGCCCCGTCGTGCAGTCACTACGGCAGCGGCAGGCTGATCGCATGCGACTTCATGGAGGCCGACAGGCTGGGGAATGGGTCCACGCCCGACATCGTGGTGATATCGCTCACCGACACCACCGTGCAGGCGTACTGCTGAAGGTTGGTGCAGAGGTAAGCACCCGTGCCGACACCCGGCTCGTAGATGGCCTTCCACGTATAGTCGGGCACCGCTACCTGGTCGGCGCCGATGGTGGCGGTGGAACCCGGCTCGAACGCGGGACCGGTCACCACATAGACTTCGCCCTGGTCGGTCGCGACCGAGCGCACGTAGTTTTCGATGCGCTCCCACTGGCCTGCGTTGAGCGAATGGAACTGCGGCACCACGTTCGCCATCGAGAAGGTTTCCTTCTCGTTCGACAGCGTTGAGGCGTCGCCGGCCGGGGACATGTGGCCGCGGTCGTAGTCGCTGTTGGTGTAGTCGGACGACTGGGAGCGATCGGCGGTCGGGATGCCGGTTTCCGCGTGCCACGTGCCGGTACGGCCGATGGATTCCGCGCCGGCGATCTGCTTGGCGGTAAGATGTTCGGCCGAGTAAATCGGGCCCTTGGTGACGCCCGACGCCAGAAGCACATATTCGGTATGGCATACCTCGGTGGTGCGCGCGGTCAACGACATATCGATGGCCGGTTCGGCGCCGCCGGTGAACAGATCAGGACACGCGGTACCCGCATAGCACGAGCCGGACACGACGAAGCACGCGACGAACAGCCAACCGCTCAGACGATTCATGTGGTTTTCTCCCCAGGGGTGTCGTCCGGCGAGTCTAGGCGCGTCATGTTTCAGACCCGCGCAAATCGTGCGCATGAACCTGCGGAATCGCTCGTTTTGTGACAAACGGCACGTCGGTCGTGCTCTTGCCGGATCGGGGTATGACGAAACGATACTGTTGTGCATTGGCAGCAACACCGATCCGTATCGGCCGATTGAAAAGAAGTGGCTTGCGCGAGATCTCAAGTAGCGACCTTGGCCGCCGTTAACCTGACCAGAGGACGATATATGCAGATTCCCGTTGTGTATGTCCAAGGATTCATCGGTCATCTCGACTTCCCGGAGTTGAGGGAGGGACTCGATGCAAGCCGCACGCTGAGTCCTACCCTCCTGGGCTACGGCGCGCTCGCAGGCACGTTGCCAACTGGGCTTGGCGACCAGGTGGCGCACCTCGATCGAACGTTGAAAGCCCATTTCGGTGAGGAGCCCGTCGTTCTCGTGGGACATTCCGGCGGAGCGGCCATCTGCGTGGAGTTCGCCACCCAGTTCCCGGAGCGCGTGGCGGCTTTCGTCAGTGCGGAAGGAAATCTCGCCCCCAGCGATGCCTTCCTTTCGTCCCGCCTGGCGCCGATGACCCGTGCCCAGGTCGAACAGTGGTTGGTCTCCGCCCAGGCGGATCCGGCCGCCTTTTCTGCTCGCAAGCGCCTGGACGTGGACGACGCGTTGCTTGATCGCCTGCGCGACTGGTTACACCACCAACCCGCGGCAACCATTCATATCATGGCGCGCTCGCTCCTGATGGAGACGGTCAGCCCCAGATATGCATCCCGTGTGGTCCAGGTCATGACCAACATCCCCACCTATCTGGTTCGTGGTGCCCGCTCGGAGGTAGCGCTGGGTGCTCCGCCGCGGCTTCGCACATTGGCGGCCGGGTCGTTCGCCATTCCGGACACCGGGCATTTGATGATCCTGGAGCAGCCCGGCGCGGTGGCGGCCATCGTGCGCACCATCCTCGAGAGCATCACGGCAGCCAGCGATACGCCCACGCGGCCGCGCTGGACGGGGCAGTCGATCGAACCTGCAGACTCGTCTGACGAGGTGAGCTAAACGCGACCCCAAATCACGGACCGTCCGTCGAATCGTCACGTTCGAACGCCTAACGTTGGCGAATGCACCCTTCCTCGCCATCTGTGAGGTGAAACGGTGAAAGACGACGAGGCATCGCCGTCCCGGCGCAACTTCCTGCGACAGAGCGTCGCTGGTCTCGGCTATATCGGTGCGGCCGGCATGAGCGGGGCGTGGCTGATGGATGGTGCGGCTCGTGGCAGGGCAACGCCGGCAGGCGCTGCCATCGTACGAGCGCCGCGCGAGCTGATCATGTTCCATGGCCAGTCCAATGCCGTGGGTACGGGCGGCAAGCCAGCGCTTACGTTGCAGGAGATATACGCTAACGTCACCTTCAACGGCGGCGTGCGGCCGGGTACCGACCCCGCCGCGATGACCGGCTTCTCGCCGCTCGTGGAATACGACGGTGGTCACGGCACAGGCGGTGAAGTCGGCACCAATGCGTGTGCAGACGGGCTCGTGGAATACACGGCCGCACTCGCTGGTCTTCCATTTGCGGCGCAGTTCAGCCGGTATGCCACATTCACCAGCGGCGAGGGCGGGCGGCCGATCGGATACTTCTCCAGCTTCCTCGACGACGAAAACCTCGGTGGCTACCAAGGATGGAAGAACAGCGAGGTAAGACTGCGCAACATGATCGCGCTGATGCGTGCGGAGGCGACGGCGAATGCCGCCAACTTCAGCTGGCTGGCTACCACATGGCAACAAGGCGAAGCCGACTCCACCGGCCTTACCGAGACGCGAAGCAGCTACGCATCGAAGCTGACCCGGCTCGAACGTGCACACTGGCTGAAGCTTTGCCAAGTATTGATACCCGAGCAGGCATGGCGGCCGCTATGGCTGGTGGCCCAGGTTTGCAGCCATAACAGTTATGGCAGTGATAGCGCTGCCTTTTGCAATCCCTTCATAGCACTTGCGCAGCGGGACGCCTGCCTCGCCAGCACAACGATGAGGATGGTGAACCCGCAATACATTTTCGATTACTTCGATGAGTCGGAACTCGGGCAGCCGATGCTGCACCTCACGAACGAAAGCCATCGCTGGCAGGGCCGCTACTTCGCACGTGCGATCTACCAGCTGATCCAGGACAGCCAGGCGGGACGGGCCCTGCGCCATCCCGCGCTGGACATGGTGTCCGCTACGGTGTGGAGTCCCAACACCATCTATGTCACGTTCAATGTGCCGGCCGGCATCCTCACGCTGGATACGAGCTGGGTTGCACCAACCCGAAACCACGGATTCGATGTGCGCGATGCGGCAAATACCGTGGTACCTGCCAGTGCCGGTCAGGACAACCTGATTGCTGCCATCACGGTGGTCGCGAAAGACACGTTGAGGCTGAGCTTGAGAACGAATCTTCCCGAGGCGGCGACCAAACTGACGCTGGGCTGGGGCGATGCGACCGAACCCGCATCGATCGCGGGCCGCCATGGCGGCCCGCGCAGCAACATCCGTGATTCCGCAGGCGATGTCGATGTCTACACCGCAAGCGACGGTACCCTACGCCCCATGCACAACTATGCGCTGGTAGGCGAAGTGCCGCTGACGATGTCGCGGCCCACACGCCAGGGGAGCGTTACGCGGGCGACTCCGTAGGGCTCTCCTCGAAGTACTTCCTGATCGGCTTGCCAAGACACATGGCATACGCATAGAGGGCAGCCGGTCCCACGAGCATCGCCCAGACGAGCACTTCCGCCCCGATCGTCGGAGGGCGGCTCGTCGCCGCGACGATGACCAGGAAGGCGGCGACGCACAACGAAAACACCGCCGCCAGGACGCGTCCCCACGCGGGCTTCTGGAAGATCGCGTGGAACGTCATCGCCACCAGTATCAGTGCGGCCGCCCGGAATGCGAAGAAATAGAGATTCGCGCCCACCCAACCCATGACCACCTTGTACAGGACGGCAAGGCACAAAAACGCGGTGACCCAGATGGCGAACGGCCGCCTGAGGTTCACGCCCAGCACCATGATCGGCTTCTCTTCCGGCACGAAACCTTCGGGCACGAAGCGGTGATACGCGAAGTTGCCTCGCACGGCGTTGACGAACCCCATCAGGAGAACCAACGCCAGCGCCAGACCCATAACGGACTTGGGCTGGGTGATCAACTGGTAAACCTTCTCGAACAAGAAGAGAAGCAACCCGGCTAGGGCAGCCACACGCGATCGCCGGCGTATGCCCCAACCGGCGAGAGCGAACAGCGTCGCATCCACGTATGCACTCGCGTCGACACCGATAATGGCGGTGTGTAGAACGAGACTCAGGGTGGCGGCGATCGCATTCACGCCGGCCACCAGCAACGCCACCACGAAACCCATGTCGGACGCGCTGGAAGCCTGGTCTAGACTCCCGACATCCGGCCACCAGACGTTGGCAGGTTTACTTTTTCTGGCCGACACTCTTCCCTTCATCGCTTCCGCGAATTCTTCTGGCGTCTTCAAGCACTTCCCCTGGCAGAGTGACACGTCTCTACAGCCCCCTGTGGTCGCACGGATTGCCCAGGCGCCACGCGTCGGCGACGTTCTCAGCAGCGGGTACGGACGTCAAGCAGCAAGATATTGCGCGATGGAACAGGTGACCTTGATGCCGACCTGCGCCCCTCCCCCCCGACCGCGGCAGGCGCGAAATCGGCAAAAGTGCGGAAGTGAGGGGCGTATCGCGCCACCTGAGACGAGAGATGCGTACATTTGTACGTATGTCAGACCCGATTCCCATGATCCGCCGACACAAGGGCCGCGGCGCCGCCTCCAATCCGGAAGGTCGTTTCGAGTCCACGCGGTACCAGGCCGAAGACGACGGCTGGCACCGCGAGGACGACGAACGCCGTCCGGCCACGGAAGTACGCGAGGAACTGGCCCGCAGCGTCATCAGCCGCAACGACTCGCCCGACGTCGGTTTCGACCAGGCGACCAACCCCTACCGGGGCTGCGAACACGGGTGCATTTATTGTTTCGCCCGCCCATCGCACGCCTACCTCAACCTCTCGCCGGGTCTCGACTTCGAGACGAAGCTGTTCGCCAAGACGAACCTCGAAGAGATCCTTCGCGGCGAACTCTCGAAGCGCAACTACGTGTGCAAACCGATCAACATCGGCAGCAACACCGACCCGTACCAGCCGATAGAGAAAAAGTGGCGGCTCACGCGCGCCGCGCTGGCATTGCTCAACGAGTGCAACCACCCGTGCACTATCGTCACGAAGAATGCGCTGGTGGAACGCGACATCGACATCCTCGCACCCATGGCCGAGCGCAAACTCGTGCAGGTGTTCGTGTCGATCAACTCGCTCGACAACAAACTCGCCTCCAAACTGGAGCCGCGTGCATCCGCGCCGCATCGGCGCATGAAGGCAGTGGAAACGCTGGCGAGCGCCGGTGTACCCGTGGGGGTTCTCGTTGCACCGATTATTCCGGCACTCAACGAGCGTGACGTCGAAGCCATCATCGAACAGGCCGGCGCAGCCGGCGCCAACTCGATCGGGTATACCTGCGTGCGGCTACCGTACGAACTGAAGCAGCTGTTCCGCGAGTGGTTGGACCTGCATTACCCCGACCGTGCCGCGCACATCATCAGCCTGATCCAGCAGATGAATGGCGGGAAGGATTACGACTCGAACTTCGCCACGCGTATGCGGGGGCAGGGGGTGTTTGCGGACATCATTCGGAAGCGGGTGCAGGTGGCTACGCGTAAGGCTGGGTTGGATCGGGCTTGGGATACGGTGTTGGATACGTCGAGGTTTGTGCCGCCACGGGTTCATTCGCCGCAGGGGGAGTTGTTCTAGACACGGCAAGGACGTGTATCGAAGCGTTTCGAGAAACATCTGCTCACAAATTCACTGGCGCACGACGTAGTTCGCTAACAATTTGAACTTAATCTCTGCGTCTTCCACCGTGTGAAGACGATCATGCCCGAAACAACAGATATGTATCGCCGCACGTTGATGCAGGTGGCCGTTGGCGCCCCTCTCCTGCTTGCGGCCGCCGCCGTTGCGCATAAAGCTGAGGCGCGGCCGGCGGCTGCGGGCCCGGCGGCCCGCAACACCTTCGTCAAGCACGGGTACGAGGAGCACTCGGTGAATCTCGGCGAGGTCACCATGAACTATGTGACGGCTGGGTCCGCCAGCAAGCCTGCACTGCTGCTAATCCCCGGTCAAACCGAGTCCTGGTGGGCTTATGAGAAGGCCATCGGTCTGTTGGCGCCCGACTTTCAGGTGTTCTGCGTGGACCTGCGCGGCCAAGGCCGGACAACCTGGACGCCCGGGCGCTATACCTACGACAACATGGGCGGCGACTTGGTCCGTTTCATAAGCTTGGTTATCCAACGCCCTACAATTACGAGCGGCTGTTCCTCGGGCGGCGTTTTGTCTTGCTGGCTTTCCGCGTTCGCCATGCCAGGCCAGATACGCGCCTCGCACTACGAGGACCCGCCCCTTTTCGCGTCGGAGTTTAACCCGCTTTACGGCCAATCCATCCGACAAGCTGCGGGGCCGCTGTTCGAAGGCTTGTCGCGCTACTTGGGAGACCAGTGGAGCGTCGGCGACTGGGCCGGTCTCGTGGCTGCACGCGCCCGACAACTCGGATCGTTTGCGCGTGGCGCAGGCAAATCGACTGAGCCGCCGCAAAACCTCAAGGAATACGATCCGGAATGGGCACGCGCCTTTTACGAAGGCACGGTCGGTCAAAGCTGCCCGCACCAACACATGCTCGCACAGGTCAAGGTTCCCGTACTCGTCACCCATCACTTCCGCAGCATTGACCACGCTACCGGCCACCTGATTGGCGCTATCTCGGACTTTCAGATGGCTAAGGTGCGAGAACTGATCGCAGCTACGGGCCAACCCCTGGAGTATGTCGATCTTCCCACCGCGGCGCACACCATGCACGAGGCCGATCCCGTGCTGTTTGCCAAAGTGCTTGGCGGATGGGCGAAGGGTCTAAAGGCCTAGTGAACCGCGGCTTCCGGCAAAGGACACCCAAATGTCTACCCTGAAAGCGAAAACAAAAACAGCGTCACTGTCGCTACTTTGCGCCTTGGTGGCGTTGGGTTGCGGGGCAGCGCGGGGGCAGTCAGCGAAATCTGTTTGGGTTGAGCTTGGCACCCAGGCTGGTCCGATCCCAAACCCGACGCGCTCAGAACCGGCCCATGTTCTTCTCTGGCGGGATCAACCGATTCTTGTGGACGTTGGTGATGGCGCCGCTGAGCAACTCGCGAAGGCGCACATACCGATCGATAGTATCCACGCGGTTTTTATCAGCCATCTCCATTTCGATCATACCGGTGGCCTGTTCGCATTCCTTGGCATGCGTGACCAGGGCGGCGGCCCGGGCAGGAAGTTAATTACGATCTACGGGCCACCCGGCACGAAGGCCATGGTCGACGGTCTTCGTTCCGCAATGCAGTCGGGAAGTGCGCTGCTTCCCCAGAAACCGTCCGACTATAAAGTCGTCGAACTCAGCGACGGCTCATCCGTTTCCGTAGGAGACGTTAAGGTCACCACTGTAAGCAACAGCCACTATCTTCTTTGGCGCGGATCAGGCGCGCAACCGGTCTCGCTATCCTATCGCTTTGATCTCCCTGATCGATCAATCGTCTATACCGGTGACACTGGCCCAAGCGCCAACGTTGAAAAGCTGGCCCATGGAGCCGATCTACTGGTGAGCGAGATCATGGATGCGGACACTGCGCTCGATGAGCTAAAGCGCGACCGGCCCGGCATATCAAAGGTCACCTACAACTTCGTTCGTGACCACTTCACCAAGGAACATCTTACGCCCAATCAGGCCGGGCTTCTGGCGGCTCATGCCGGGGTCCGCGCGCTGGTCCTGACACATTTCGGCGGCGCGACGGGATATCCCGATCAGATCGCTCGATTGACCAAAGTAATCGGCGAAAACTTCCACGGATCGATTCGTTTCGCGACCGACCTGGACCAATTTTGACCATGACGACTTTGTCAGAAATGCCATACGGATGCGACAAGGTTCGTGCCGCCGAGGGTTAATTTGCCTCAAGGCGAACTCTTTTAGAGCGCTACGCAAGCTGCGTCGGCGGGGGCGGGTGACATGCGTCCCGGGCAGCATCCGCTGCAATGAGCCGCCTTCAAGATGTGCCATGCTGCCTCGGTCAACCACCCAACGGGGGATTCACCATGGCAATCTCATCCGATGCAGCGATCGACTACGACGGCCTCATGCAGGCCAATCTATTCCAGGTCTTCAGCGAACGCGATGCGGAGAAGCGTCTTCTGGCTATCCAGGAGTTGTATGCCGAGGACGCCGTGCTGAACGATCCGCAGGCTTCCGTTCGGGGTAGTGCGGCGATTTCCGAAGCCGTCACCACCTTGCTGTCGTCCCTGCCGCCCGACTTCAAATGGCTGCACGTGTTCATCGATCCCGTGACAGGCTGACCTTGCAGCCCTTTGAGCGAAGAAGGAGAGACAAGCGTGAAGGTGGGGAAAACAGCTAGTGCGATGCGCTATGCCGCACTGAATTTGGTTCTCGGCACAACCCTTTGTCTTCCAGCAAGCGCCACCACCCTGTCCGAGCTTCGTGGAAGCTGGGCCCTCCATATCGACGGGAAGGCGATGATGGTGCTGCGACTGGCGGATAACACGGCCACGCCCACCGGCGAGATGGTCCAGCCGAACGGAATGAGCGTAACCAACGGACTTTTCTCCGTCGGCGACAGCAATCCGGATATTCGCCGGTTATCCCGGTTCGAAGATAAAGGGGACTATGCCCTGGTCACGTTTCGTGATGCTACCGGCAAAACGTCTGACTTCGAGCTGCGCAGCAAGGCAGGTCGAGTCGAAGTAGCTATTGCTGGCGTTCCATCCGGTGTGGGCCTGGGGCCGTGGATATTCGACCGCGCGCGTCCCAACGAAAGCGTGGCAAGCGATTGGCAACCTGGCCGCTCGTACGTCGTGGGAGACACCGACGAGCCGAACGCGGAGATGGCGCGGTTGTACCGAGAAGATCAGGAGGCGCGCCAGAAAACACCCATCGATTGGGCTGTCGTGTTGCCGGCTGACGAATCGCGCCGGAAGCGGACGCTCGAACTGATCGGGAAAGGTTTGCTCCACACGGGAGCCGACTTCAGGGAAGCCGCATTCGTCATGCAGCACGGCACGACGTCTGACGATTACCTACTCGCTCACTCGCTGGCATTGGCCGCTATGGCAAAGGGCGACGCATCGGCCGCCTGGATAGCAGCTGCAACGCTGGACCGATTTCTTTGGTCCAAGAACCTTCCCCAGATCTACGGAACGCAGTTCAAGGAAGACGCAAACGGTGGGAGGACAACTCAACCGTCGAATGACAACCTCATCGACGATCACCTGAGGGAACAGCTCGGCGTAGCCAGAGCGGTGCCGTAAGGCCCATGGCACGGCTGCAGCCCGGTCGCTAATCTGAGCGGAAACAAGGGGGAACAAAGCGATGACCGTCGAGGACATGCTAAAGAAAGGAATCGACCTGGCCTGGTACACACTGCTGGCGTACTGGCTGTGGAACGCACGGGGCAACAAAGCCGCGATTCGTACGGAAAGCTGGCTGGTGCAGGCATTGCTGTACTGGGCGCCGCTCGTGGTCGCCTTCCTCCTGCTGGGCCCGGGCGACTGGTTCGGTCATAGCTGGCTGCGCGAGGGCATCGTGCCGCACACGGTGCCGTTCTTCGCGCTGGCATTTGTCCTGGTGGTGAGTGGCGTGGGCTTGGCCTGTTGGTCGCGCTACCTGTTGGGACGCAACTGGAGCAGCGTGGTGCAGGTCAAGCAGGAGCACGAACTCGTGGAGGATGGCCCTTACCGCCATATCCGCCATCCGATCTACACCGGGCTATTGCTTGCCTTCGTGGGAAGCGCGGTGGCTGTCGGTGATGTCCGTGGCATCTTCGCGGTACTGATCGTGTTCGTATCGTTCTGGCGCAAACTCAGGATGGAGGAGCGCCTGCTCGAAAGCACCTTCGGCGACACCTATCGGCATTACCGGAGTCGCACGGCGGCGCTCATTCCGGGATTGCTCTGATAGTTACGATAAAGGCGCAACAGCCGCCGGCGTCCCGCCCGGCGGCTGTTGCGTAGCGAACGACGAGACGTCAGAAACGAACACCGACATCCACAGCGGCGAGGTTCACACTACCGCCATTCCGACGATCAACCTGGAAGCGATCGAAGTTCACGCTCACATCCATGTTCGGGCTGATGGCATAACCCACACCGACACCCGCGAAGGCGTCGATGCGATGCGTGTTGCGCTCGTGGCGGGTCACGTTGGTACCGACCGTGTTGCTGCTCAGGCTGGACACCACGGTGGTGTCGGTGGTGAGCCTGGAGTGGGCACGGAATGCACCCAGCTCGGCGGTGGCGAACAAGTCGCCGCCGAAGGACATGCGTGCGTTCGCGCCGACGAAAGGTCCATCGAGGCGAAGCGTGCTACGCGCGGAGACGGTGGCGTGCGGGTGCACTGCCGCCGCGGCGCCCTGGCCGATGGCGGGACCCGGCCCGGTGACGAGGTCCGGGCCATGATGGCCGGTGGTGCGCGAGGACACGCCGCGCGCACGCGCGGAGCGCAGGTAGCCACCTTCGGCGCCGAGCGAGAAGCTGTCGCTCAGGTTCCAGCGATAGCCGCCCTTGATGGCGAAAGCATTGACGGTGTGCTTCGACAGACCGCTGTTGGTGAAGTTGGCACGGCCTGCGGCGAGATCGACGAAGGCGCGACCGTCGGCCGCGTGGCTCACAAAAGGCGCTGCCGACAGGACGGCCACCAGTGCCGTGGAAACGAGAAGCTTGTTCAAGAAAAATCTCCGGTACGAAGGTTCGGGGTTGGCCGGATAGGACCAATGGCAGGCTAGGGAAACACCGAACAGTCGTGGATGGGATTTGTCTCCTTTTCACCAGGTGCCGATATCGAATTTTCCGCGGCAACCGTGCGCGGCCCAGATGCCTCTTTCGGTGAATCCGTAGCTATAACCCTCTTCGCAGCGGGCCTTGGAAGTCTGCTCGACCAAGCGCGCACCCGGACCTACCGGCCAGCTGCAGAACACGCGGCGATTGTCGTTGCTGTCGCAGGAAACGATCTTCCCGTGCCTGGGCTCGGGACGCGACATAGGTTGGGTCCCGCCACCGATCGGCGGATACGGGTCGCCGCCACGGCGGTGCGGACGATTTCCCCAATGGTCATGGCGGTCGTACGTGGCGTCGGCAAAGGTCCCGCGGCAGCCATCGGTCACCCAGATGCCCCGGCTGCTCAGATCCCAGTTCTCGCCGCGAATGCACGGCGTCTTGGACTCTTGCTCCAGCAGCCTGGCATCGCCCCACATCACCCGGCAGAACGATCGCTGGCCGTTCACGCTGCCGCAGCGAACCGTGTTCGGGTAATCCTGACCATGCGCCGTCGTCGACGTCAGGCTGAGCACGCCGATGAACGATACCGCCACCAGCCACCAGATATAGAACGCCGCCACCGCGGGCCGTTTATGAGTCTGCATATCGCGATCCTCGAAAGTGATAGGAACGCGCAGAGGATCGTCCGGGCGTAGGCGACGATCCCAGGGGATTCGTCTCAGATGAGACTTTTCCGCCCGTTGCCGGAAGGACCGCCGCTTATCGTGGAGAGTTACTCCATTAGACCCCCAAGGCCATGCGAAAAGACAACTACATCGCTGCCATGCAGCGCCTTATCCGATCGACGCCTATGAACGGAAAGGACCGGGACGCTCTCCTGAGCGAGTTCGAAACCCACGGACATGCGGCATCGATTCCACCGGACGAGCCCCTTCCCGAGGTGTGCGCCGTATTGAATGCGACGATGCTTGCGCTCCTGGCGCGCGCCGAGCACCTTTATGGCCGTGCGCCGGCCGGAAGCCTCGCCTCAGTCATCGACCACCCCGGTACGGACCGCCTTCCGGTTGCACTGGACTGCAAGGATCCCCGTCACTACTGCGTGCTCGTCAACAGCCTCGCAAACACCTGGGAAGAAGCGTTCTATGTGCTCGCGCACGAGGTTGTCCACCTGCTGAATCCGGCGTCGTCGGAAAGCGATGCCGTGGCAACGCTGGAAGAAGGCGTCGCCATCGCTTTCGCGGAAACCGCGTATACCGAATACATCACGCCGTATACGGGGAGCGGCGCACAACGCTCGCCTCTCCGTGGCGAATACACCGCCTACATCGCCGCCTACGACGCCGCTGCGCTCATTACCGCGAGCACATTGGCCCGCGTGAGAGAAACGTTCGGAAGTTTTGCGCATGCCATGGACAAGGCAACGATGCAGCGCATCTGCGGCGATGAGATCACGGATAAACAGGCGCGCCTGTTGACCGCGCCCTTCGAGTTCTGATCCGGATGAGACAAGTCACCTGTTGGCGCACCGCCGCAATTTGAACAATACATCCACTCGCCGGACGCAAGACGCCTGCGGGGACGATGGAGGCGCAGGGGGGTTCCCGCCCGTCGCCTTCGGGCTGGCAGAAGCCAAACACCATTCACTCAATCAAAGGTCTCTTTACCATGAATGCCAAGTTCCTCACCTCCACCATCGCCGTCGCTCTGCTCGGTGCCGCTTCGCTCTCGGCCAACGCCGCCGGTGCGAGCACGCTGGCCCATCCGGACGGCACGCTGTCGGTTTCGGGTTCTGTATCGGACACCACCTGCGACCTCGGCGGCACGCCGGGCGCGAACGACATCAGCGTTTTGCTGGCGACGGCTCCTGTCGCTTCGCTGGGCACCGCGGGCAAGACATACGGCGAGAAGGAATTCGACATCAACCTGACCGGTTGCACCGCGGGCGCTCAGGCCAAGGCTCCGTCGGTTCGCTTCGACGCTTCGGGTGTGTCGGCGAACGGAAATATCAAGAACATTGCCACCGGCGGCAATGCAGCGAGCAATGTGGAACTGCAGCTTCTCGATGGTCAGAACTCGTGGGCTCCGTTGAACCTCGGCACGCAGGATCCTGCCGACGGCGGGAACCTCGGCACCGGCTCGGGCACGCTGAAGTACAAGGTCCAGTACATCGCCACGGGTGCCGCCACCGCCGGCGACGTCCAGGGTCAAATCCCGTACGAAGTCATCTACAACTGATGAACCCGGCATGGCTCCTCGTAGGGCGGGGAGCCAGCCGAATCCACAGCACGCAACGTCATTCGAGCCACCGTCTCTTCAAGGGGTAAACCATGAAACGCACGAACCGACTCCTGGCAGCCATCGCACTCACTCTCGGTACCGTCAGTGCCGCCCATGCAGGTGTGGTCATCATGGGAACCCGTGCGGTTTATCCATCCGATGCCAAGGACATCACCATTCGCCTGACGAACAAGTACGACCGCCCCGCGCTGGTGCAGAACTGGATCGACAAGGGCGAAGCGAACGAGTCGCCGGACAACCTCAAGGTTCCCTTCACCATCACGCCGCCGGTGGCACGCATCGAAGCCGGTAAAGACCAGGCGCTGCGCGTAATCTTCACAGGCGACCGCAGCAAGCTGCCGTCCGATCGCGAATCGGTGTTCTGGTTCAACATGCTCGACGTTCCGCCGAAGACCAGGACCGAAGGCAACTTCCTCAAGCTGGCCTTTCGCACCCGTATCAAGCTCTTCTACCGTCCCAGCGGTCTCCCGGGTTCGCAGCTGGACGCCGAGAAGGGCATCCGCTGGAGCCTCGTGCCGAAGGGTAATGGCTACCTGCTGCACGGCGTCAACGATTCTCCGTACTTCGTCTCGTTCAATCACCTCGAGGTGAAAGCCGACGGAAGCACCTTCCCAGTGGAACTCGGTACGACCGGCATGGTGCCGCCGAAAGCGAGCGCGGACTTCCCCGTGACCAATGCTTCGGGAAATCTCTCGGGCGCCACCGTTTCCGGCGCCGCCGTAACCGACCTCGGCGCCTTCACCGACATCGAGCAGCCGATCGCGCGCTGATGCGCTGATGCGCGGCCCCGGCCGGGGGCCATGTCCCTTCTCACTCAGACGCGGCGGCAAAACGCTCGCGGCGGATGAGTCATGCCCAAATCCTGGATTCGCCATGTTCAACGCCGCACGCAAATCGACGAGCAACACCACGATGCCGCTGTCCGGCATGCGCGTGAAGATGTGTGCCGCGGCCCTCGCCGCGGCCATCTGGGGTGGCCCGGTATACGCGGAGGCACCTGCCGCCGCGGCCGCCTCTCCCTCCGAAGTGGACTTCGATTCGTCCTTCCTGATGGGCGGCGGTACCGCGGTGGACGTTTCCCGGTTCGACAAGGGCAATGTGGTGCTGCCGGGCGAATACAGCGTGGACGTAGTGGTGAAGGACGGCTGGTCCGGGCATCGCAACGTCACCTTCAAGGCGCCGACTGCGAGTGCTAATGCCGAGCCCTGCTTCGACAAGAGCATGCTCACCCTGTTCGGCGTGGATCTGGCGCGGGTACAGACGGAGGCGCGGAAGAGCGGCCACCCGGTACCTGCGCCGTCGGATAAGCTGGAATGCGGCACCATCGCTACTTACGTGCCGGGTGCCAGCACCAGCTTCGATGCCGGCGAGCAGCGGCTCGACATCAGCGTTCCGCAGATCTATCTGCTGCGTAACGCGAAAGACACCGTGAATCCGTCGCAGTGGCAGCACGGCATCGATGCCGGCCTGCTCAACTATGATTTCAGCAGCTACAGCTCGCGTGTCGGTGGCATGCGGGACGACAGTGCCTTTGTCGGCCTCATGGCCGGCGTGAACCTGGGCGGCTGGCGCTTTCGCCACCAGGGCAACCTGCAGTGGTCCAATCGTGGCGGCAGCCAGTACGTTTCAGGCCTGGCTTATGCGCAGCACGATCTCACTCGCTGGAAGGCGCAGCTCACGGTCGGCGACACCGCCACGGACGGCAGCATGTTCGACGCGGTACCCGTTCGCGGTGCGAGCATCACGTCCGATCCGCGCATGCTCCCGAATCGCGACAACGTGTTCGCACCCATGGTGCGTGGCGTCGCCGACAGCAATGCGCAGGTCACCGTGCGTCAGCACGGCCAGGTGATCTACCAGACCAGCGTGCCGGCCGGTCCGTTTGAGCTTTCGGATGTGAACCCGATCAGCAACGGTGGCGACCTCGATGTGTCCATCAAGGAAGCCGACGGTCGCCAGCACGGTTTCACAGTGCCGTACTCCGTGGCGCCGGGCATGCTTACGCCTGGCACCCAGCGCTTCAGCCTTGTAGCGGGTACCGCGAACCTCACGAACATGCATCGCCGCGTGCCGATGTTCCAGGCCACCCTCCAGCGCGGCTTGTCCAATCGACTGACGGCCTATGCCGGCCTCACGGGCGCCTCCGGCTATGCGGCGGCGGTTGCCGGTGCTGCGCTGAATACGCACCTCGGCGCCTTCAATGCCGACGTGACGGTGGCGCACCTGCAACTGCCGGGCGGTCCGACGGAGCAGGGCCACAGCATTCGCCTAGCCTATTCGAAGGGCCTCAACGATCTGGGTACCAACCTGTCGCTCGCCGCCTACCGGTATTCGAGCAGCGGTTACCACTCGCTCAGCGATGCGGTGACGCTGCGTGGCAACTGGGCGCATGGCGCCGGCAGCGATACGTTCCAACCCGTGCGTGAACGTAACGAATTCCGCGTTAGCCTCAGCCAGCGTATTGGCGAGCGCGGTTCACTGTATCTCCAGGGTTCCTCCACGCAGTACTGGCACGGCGATTCGCAAGTGACCTTCAGCGCGGGCTACAGTGCGCAGATCCGCTCGGTGAGCTACGGCGTGACGCTGCAGCGCACCCGGGTCACGCGCGATACTGCTGCGTTCGGCCGCCTGCCGGGTCCGCCACCGCTCACTGCGATGCCGCGCCACCCGATGGACACGCAGATCATGTTCAACGTGAGCATGCCGCTGGGTTCCGTGGGCAGCGCGCCGATCCTCTCCACGAGCTACACCCGCAACACGAACGGTTTGGCGAACGCCCAGGCCCAGCTCACTGGCACCGCCGGCGCCGCTCGCGCCATCAATTACGGCGTCGCCGCCAGCCAGGCCAGCAGCCGCGGCAGCCGGAGCAACAGCGTCCGCGCCTACGCCGGCTACACCGGCAGCAAGGGCATGGTGATGGCGAACGCATCGACGGGCAGCGGCGCCACGCAGTTCGGCTTGAATGCCTCCGGTGGCCTTGTGGCCCATTCGGGTGGTATCACGCTGTCGCAGTCGCTGGGCGAAGCCGTGGCCATCGTCCATGCGCCAGGCGCTGCCGGCGCGAAGGTCGAGCAGGGTTCCAACGTCCGGGTGGATCGTCGCGGTTACGCCGTGGTGCCGTACCTTACGCCATATCGCAACAACACGGTGAACCTCGATCCGAGCGGCATGTCGCTGTCGGCAGAACTTAAGCAGACCAGCCAGATTGTCGCGCCACGCGCCGGTTCGGTGGTCCGCCTCGAATACAAGACGGTAACCGGGCGCAGCGCCATCATCGACGCGACGCAGCCTAATGGCGCACCGCTTCCCTTCGGTGCCGAAGTCACCGATGCCAACGGCCAATCCGTGGGCGCCGTGGGGCAGGGTAGCCAGGTGCTGGTACGTGGCGTGCCCGATGCCGGCCACCTCGACGTGCGCTGGGGCGGTGCGCCCACTGATGCCTGCTCGCTGGAATACAGCATCGCGCCGGACAGCGGCGACGCCTACGCCCAGGCCTCGGGCACGTGTGTCGCGCCGAAGGCCGCGGCTTCCCAGACAAATCCCGGTCCGGTCGTCAAGGCGGATTGAGACCATAACGGCATAACCCGAGGCATACCAATATGAAGACGCTCTTCAAGGCCGTACCGCTTCTCTGCTGTCTCGCACTCTCCGGTGTGAGCGGGCAGGCTCGAGCCGATGCGCCGACCGAGGTCGATTTCAACTTCTCGTTCAAGCTCGTTCCGCCGACGTGCGATATCAGCGGCCTGGCTTCGCAGACCGTCACTCTCGCAGACGTTCCTGCCTCGATGGCGCAAGGTTCGGCGGGCGCGTGGTCCTCGGCGAGAGTCTTCCTCCAATTTTGCGATGCGCGTATCAGTCAGCTGCAGTTCGAATTCGATGGCGCGCCTTCTCCTGGCAATCCCGATGACTTTCGTCTGGGGGCGCAGGATGCCCTCGCCCTGGAGATGTACCAAGGGCAGAACGGCAGCGGCGAGCGGGTCAGGCCTGGGGTCCCGCTTGCGCCAGTCGACTGGACTAGCGCGATGCAGAACAGGTGGTACTACTTCAGTGCGCGTGCCGTGCACGTTGGCTCACAGCAGTTGACGGCCGAAGCGAACGCGACCGCCACGTTGACCGTCAAGGTCAGCTACCTGTGAGGGGAACACGATCATGAACTGGACAAAGCCAACCGTGATGGTTGCGGTAATCGTCGCAATCGCCGTGTGCGGCATCCCGTCGGCACGTGCGGCGCAGGCACGACCGCTGCTCAGCGGCACGTGGACGTTCACCACGAACGTCGTCGCACCCACCTGCAACTTCACGACATCCGGCACCACCATGAGTTTGCCTGCTGTGGAAGCCAATGACCTGCGGGCGGCGCATGTCGACGAGATGGTGGGTACCAGCAATACGGCCACCATCATCGTCGACCATTGCCAGAACGCCACCCATATCGATGTGGCCTTCTCGGGTACTACCGATGCATTGACACCCGCGCTCTTCAAGAACACCGCGGCCAGACCGGCCGCCGGCGTCGGCGTGTACCTGAAGGACAAGGACACCGGAACGCGCGTCGCCGCAAACGACAACGGCGGCCAACCGACCATCGTGAAGCCGGTGGTCGGCACCGGAACCGGCGCCGGCGCCACGTTCAACCTCGTTGCCGGCTATGCGCGCACCGGAGCCGGCAGCGTCGGTCCCGGCGACGTGCAGGCGGCGATCGATTTCCAGGTGACTTACAAGTAACCCCGCGTCAGAAGGAACAGGTGATGTCCCAGGCCATATCCGTGGATGACGCGGCGCCGGTTGCCGAGCAAGGAGAAGGCCAGCTCCGGCGCGTACTCACGGCGCGCCATCTCGTGATGCTCGGTGTGGGCGCCGTCATCGGCGCCGGCATCTTCGTGGTCACCGGCCAGGCGGCAGCCGTGCACGCAGGGCCTGCCCTGGTCATCAGCTTCGTCATCGCGGGTATCGCTTGCGCTCTTGCCGCGCTGTGCTACGCAGAGTTCGCTGCGATGCTTCCCGTCTCAGGCAGTGCCTATTCCTACGCGTATGCCACGCTTGGCGAATACACGGCCTGGTTCGTCGGATGGAACCTGGTGCTCGAATACCTGTTCGCCGCCTCCGCCGTGGCAGCGGGCTGGTCAGGGTATTTCAACGACGCCCTTCGCATGCTCGGCCGCTCGCTCGGTGTGAGCCTGCAGTTTCCGGGCGTTCTGGCAGAAGCGCCCATCGATATAGTGGGCGGTCAATTCCACATGACCGGCGCGGTGGTCAACCTGCCGGCGGTGATCATCATCGGACTGCTGTCCTCGCTTTGCTACCGCGGCATCACGCGCTCGGCGTTCGCCAATGCGGTCATCGTGGCGCTGAAGGTCACCGTTATTGCCTTGTTCGTCGTATTCGCTGCGAAAGCCATCAACATCGCCAACTGGCATCCCTTCATCCCTCCGTCAGAGAGCGCGGGACACTTCGGATGGGGCGGGGTGTTCCGCGGCGCCACCATCGTCTTCATGTCGTATATCGGATTCGACGCGGTCTCGACGGCCGCGGGCGAGGCGCGGAACCCGCAGCGCGACATGCCCATCGGCATCCTCGGTTCACTCGCGATCTGCACCGTGCTGTACATCGTCGTATCGCTGGTACTCACGGGCATTGCGCCATTTCGCTTGCTGAACACGGCCGAGCCCGTTGCTACGGCGCTGTCCCTCCACCCCAGTCTTGCGTGGCTGGAGGACATTGTCGTCGTGGGCGCCATCTGCGGTCTGGCCTCGGTGATTCTCGTGCTGCTGCTCGGCTTGCCGCGCGTCCTGCTGGCCATGGCGAAGGACGGGCTGTTGCCCCGCCGCCTCGGCCACGTGCACGTGCGTTTCGGTACGCCCTCCACCGGCACGGCTGCAGTGGGCGTGGTGGCGGCGGCGATCGCGGCGCTGTTCCCTATCGGTATGCTGTCGGAACTCGTGTCGATGGGCACACTGTTGGCGTTTGCCACGGTCTGCATCGGCGTGCTGGTACTGCGTTACACGAAGCCCTCGTTGGAACGCGGCTTTCGTGTGCCGTGCGTGTGGGTCACATCAGTAGGCGGAGCTGCGGCCTGCCTTTATCTCTTCTGGCAGGCCTTCGAGTCGCACTGGCAACTGATGATCGCCTGGGCGGCGATCGGGCAGGCGATCTACTTCGCTTACGGCTATCGCCACAGCGTGCGTCGTCGCTTAGCGCAATGAGGTCGCTTCGAGCGGCCCCGGCGGTGGAAGCGTGATCTTGCAGCTCTCCGGCAGCCGTTCCAGATGTGCCGTGGAACGCTCATAGCCTGCGCAGTGGCTGTGCCGCACTTCGAACTGTTGTTCCATCATGCAGGCAAAAACGAGAAAGAAAGCGAGCGCAAGAGCGATGAGCGGCAAGAGGTCGGCAAGGCGGCGCATGGGGTGCCTCCAGGCGGTGGAATCAGTGGATGCGGCGCCCGGCGATCCAGCGGCGCGTGTCGGAGAAGCTCATCGGCCGTGCCACGGCAAATCCCTGGATCACGGTGTTCGCAGGGCAGCAAGCGTGAGCCCAGGCCAGATCGTCGGGTGCTTCCACGCCTTCCAGCACCGTTCTGAGACCGAGACGCCGGCCGACGTGCATCAGCCGCGCAAGTCGGCGCGCGCGCGTGCCGCACTGCGACACGCCATGCACCAGTTCGCGTGCGATCTTCCATTCGTCGATGGGCAGGCGGCGCACGCGGCGCATGGTCGAAGCCTGTGTGCCGAAATCGTCGATAGCGATGCGTACCCCGGCCTCGCGCAGGCGTTCGAGTGCCCGCACCAATCGGCGTTCGGAGCCGTGGTACGGCGTTTCGAGCAGTTCCAGGGTGAGACTTCCATCGCCGGCGGTGCCGGCGAGCTCGTGCGTGAGCCAGGCGACGAAGCCCGGGTCGGCAATCACGTCGGGCGGCGCATTGACCGAAACATTGAGGGGGCGGCCGACCGCCGTCTGCCACGCAATCAGGGCCAGGGCACGCACGCACATGCGACGGGTAAGCGTCGCTGCGCCGCGCTCCCTGCCTACTCGCGGCAGGAACTGGTCCGGCGTGAGCAAGTCGCCGTTGGGACGTTCCCAGCGGGCGAGTGCTTCCGCGCCGTCCACCGTGCCGTCCAGGCGCTGCTGCGGCTGGAAGTAAGCGATGGGCGTGCCTGACAGTTCAAAGGGATGATCGGTGGACATGCGGGCCAGCCGTATTTGGTTGGCCTTAGCGTAGGGAGGGGCGCCGCCGCGATCGCCGGGACTTGTCTCATCCTCTTCGCATGGAAGGCGGCAGATGCCCGGCACAGCCGCTCACCAGGTAATACACCTCCATGTCGAATCCTGGCTGGTAGATCAGAGATGCACGGATGACACCGCGCTGCTTGAGGCGACTGATGATGTTCATCGCGCGCAGGTGCGTCATGGCGCACTCGCGGGCGAGTTCCAGGGATGTCGAAGCACTATCGAGCCGTCGAATGCGTTCCAGCAGACAATACACGTCCTGGCGCCGTTCGGCACCGTCGGGGTCGCTCGCGCTGTCGGGATGGTTCGACATGTGTCCTCTGCTTGGCGAGTCGACGTCCGTGGGTTGCATGAGCCCATCGTAACGAGCGCTGCTTGCATTCGCCGGGCGACATGTCTCATGTTTGTGCCACACCGGCAAAGGAGATCCACATGCTTCACATGAATCGGTTTGGTGTCCTGCTTGGCATGACCATCGCCTTCGCCATGCCCTGTTTTGCCGACCAGGCAACGTCTGCCGACGCGTTGCCACCCGCGGTAAAGAAGCGGGTGGAGGCGTCCATCGCCAAGCTTCGGCACCCGGAAGAGCGCGCACTGGCACATGATTGGTCGCCGGCCAAACAGGTGGCGGAGACGCTTTGCTCGCCGTTTGCGCTCAAGCAGTGGAAGAAAATGGACCCTACCGCCGACCGCATGGTGCTGGGCGACGACGGCGAGAAGTCTCTCGAATTGAAGGACGGTGGTTCCATTGCGGGGCATGGACAGGTGCGACACAAGGACGGCTGGACGTCGTTCCGCTTCACGTGCACGGTCGATGCGCGTGACGGTTCCGTGAAATCGTTCCAGCACACCGACGAGAACAAGTGAGACAAGTCTCATCATTCTCGCGATTTCTTGCCTCGCGCCAGCCAGGGGTGGTCTCCTGCACATGTCAGGTCCGCCATGCGCGTTACCCGTACCGGCGGGAAGCCGGCACAGCGCTACCGGGTATCCCCCCCCCGGTGCAGCCCTGGACAGATACCCCCTGTCCGCTGGCCTAACCTGGCATGGGGCCGCCTTCACAGGCGGCCCTTTTTTTGCCTTGGTGACAGCGGTCGAAGAATCTCAATATCCTTGGGCCGGATATGGGAGCTCAAGGCAGAGGGCGATGATGAACGAGTACGCCGTACCGAAAGTCTTTCTCGCGGACGATCATCCAATCATCCGCTATGGAGTGCGCATGGCCCTTGAGGCGCAGGGCGCCGCGAAGGTGATAGGCGAGGCCGGTTCCGCGAATGAGTTGCTGGAACTCCTGCGCCAGTCCAGATGCGACATCATCGTCACCGACTTCTCGATGCCCGACGATCAGGGCCGCGACGGTCTCTCGCTGATCGAGCGGTTGCGCAGGCTCTACCCCGACATTCCAGTGGTCGTCATCACGGCCTTGCGCAACGCGGGTTTGCTCGCATCGCTGATGCGCCAGGGTGTAGCCGGTCTGGTCGAAAAGGAAGGCGACGTCGGAGAGCTGGGACTGGCCCTCCAAGCGGCCTCCAAGGGCCGCGAATTCGTGAGTCGCAACCTGCGCACGCTTCTCCTCGAGAACGAGGTGGCCATGAAGGGCAAGGACACCCCGAAGCTAACCGATGCGGAAATCGAAGTGCTGCGCCTGTTTGCGTACGACGGGCTCACCTCACAGCAGATATCGGAACGGCTCAACCGCTCGCGCAAGACCATCAGCCGGCACAAGCGCAGTGCCCAGGCCAAGCTCGGCCTGAACACCAACCAGGAACTGCTCGACTATTGCCGACAGGTGGATCTCAAGGGCTAACCCTTGAGGAACGCATTCACGGCGGCTTCGAGTTCCGCCAGGGCTTCTTCGTGACCGCGTTCCTCGCTCGCGGCATCCTCGAAGCCTTCCGCGGCGTCGATAATGCTTTCGAGCTTGAACCATCGCGCCGCGCCGAGAATGCGGTGTGCCGCGGCGGCTGCATCCGTCAGGTTGTCGTGCGCGTAGGTCTCGCGGAGCTTGCGCATGTCATCTACGAAGCCCTCTCGCAGGCGCGCCAATAGCGCCGGCATCTGCTCGGCAGGAATGCCCGGTGGTATGTGCACCGGCGGCGCGTCGGTCGTGGACGGCGTGCTCTGAGCTTTGTCCGAACCCGGACCCACGGCCCGCTTGAGCAGGGAGGACAGCTGCTCGAGTTCGACCGGCTTGATCAGCACTTCGTCGACACCCGCCTCCATGCATTCGGTCTTCTGCGTATCGGTGGCGTTGGCCGTGAGCGCTACGAGGTAAGCACGCGGGGCGCCCCCGGCTTCGCGAGCCCGGATGCGGCGGATCAATTCCACGCCGTCCATCACCGGCATGGCGCAGTCGGTGATCACCAGAGGGAAGTGGCCCTTGTCGAGTGCCTTCAACGCTTCCTGCCCGTTTCCGGCAAGTTCGTAGTCCGTCACGTGCAGCGCCGCCAACTGGCGCAGCAATAGTTCCTGGTTGATCGGCTGGTCTTCCACCACGAGTACCCGGCCGGGGAACGAAATACTCGCCACTCCGGCGCCCACGTCCGACGAAAGGCTGTCGAGCGCCGGCCCGTCCGAGTCTTCGGCGTCGGCCACGCGCAAGGCGGCCACGATCTCGGCCCAGCGTAGCGGGTTGATGCTCAAACGGTGGTCCCCACCCTGCATGCCCAGCATCGGCGCCTCCACATCCCGGCTTACCTCGAACACGACGAGCGGGCGTTCGATGAGCGGTAGTGCGAGCCGCGTTTCGCGGAACACCAGAAGGGTCTCCTCGCTGGCCTTCACGAGATCCGCCGACGTAACGATGCGCACGTTCAGCGCTTTCAGGTACTCGGCCAGGGCGCGCTGGGCCGCCTGATCGCCGATGGAAAGCCATGCCTCCCGTGCCCGCTTCGACCGCGTGGTATCGCGGATCACCGGCAGTGCGATCTCCACCACGACCTCGGTGCCTTCGCCGGGGCGGCTGTGCAACGTCACCGTGCCGTCCATCGCCTCGGCAAGCTGGCGGCAGATGGCCAGCCCCAGACCCGTACCGCCGAAGCGGCGCGAGGTCGACGCGTCGGCTTGGCTGAAGGGCACGAAGAGGTGGTCCTGGTCTTCCTGGGCAATGCCGATCCCGGTGTCGCGCACCTTCAGGCGCAGGCGCTGGGAGCCGCCCTTTGTCTCGTCCCCTTCCACCGCGATCGACACCCCACCGCTCTCGGTGAACTTGAGTGCGTTGCTCACGAGGTTCAGCAGCACCTGGCTTACGCGGTGCTGGTCGCCCACGTGGCGCATGGCCACCTCGGAGCGTACCTCCACGTCGAAACGCAGGCCTTTGCGATGCATCTCGGGCGCGAAGAGCCCGGACACTTCGTCCACCAGCTCGCGCATGGCGAAGGGGATAGCCTCCAGCGCAAGATCGCCGCGCTGGTTCTTGGAAAAATCGAGAATATCGTTGAGGATGCGCATCAGCGTACCGGCCGAACCGCGCGCCATGTCGAGCAGGTGCTGCTGGTCGGCTGACAGCGCCGAGCGGTTCATGAGGTCGAGCACCCCGATCATGCCGCTCATCGGTGTGCGTATCTCATGGCTCATCGTGGCGAGGAAGGTGTCCTTCACTCGCGAGGCTTCTTCCGCCGCATGCTTGGCGGCGGCGAGCGATTCGGCCTGTCGCTTCGCGTAGGTCACATCGATGAGGTAACCGCTGAGGATGTGCGCCGATCCGGTATCGGGCCGCGACACCGCTTCCAGTCGCACCCACGCCTCGTCGCCGTCGGCTCGGCGCAGCGGAAACTCCAGCTCGCGCATGCTCTGGCCGCGCACGGCTTCGAGCAGCGCGCGTTCCACACGGCGCCAGTCGGCCGGTGGCACCCTTTCGAGGAAAAGCCGTGGCTCTTCCACCAGTTGCTCCGGCGATAGGCCCACCAATGCGCGTGCGTGCTCGCTCACGAAGATCGGCGTGAAGCCCCAGTGTGGCGTGAAGCGCAGCTGGAAGGTCACAGCCGGCAACATCTTGGTCAATTCCTCGAGCTGGAGCTTGAGCTCCATCTCGCGCCGCTCGATGTTGCGCAGCTCGGTGAGGTCGATGGAGGCGCCGAGCACGGCACGAGGTGTCTTGTCGTCGGCGTAGCAAAGGCGAAGCCAGTACATGGCGTCGCGCGTCTCGCCGCGGCTCGACACGTATTGCAACGAGCCATGGGCCGGTTCGCCGGTGGCGATCACCTGCTCGCTGAGCTGGTTGAATCGGTCCGCGCCTTCCTTTGCCACATGGGAGGCCTGCAGGCTGGTCTTGCCCAGGAGGTCCACGGCACGGACGCCCACCGTTTCCTCGTAGGCCGGATTGATCGCCACATAGCGGTTGTCCAGGTCCTTGACGAAGATCGGAATGGGCACCGTGTTCATCAGCATCTGCTGGAACTGCCATTGGTAGCGCAGCTCGCGCTCCGTCCAGCGCCGCTGCCGCACTTCGCGCCGCAGGAAGAAGATGATGACGCCCAGCACCGCGATGAATGCCAAGGTGACGATCGCCACCGGCACGATCACGTGCCAGAGCGTACGCGCCGGCAGCTTGTACTGCACGCGGGTGGAGAGCCAGGTGTTCTGAATTCGCTCGTGGTCGTCCTGCGACACGGCCTGGAGCACACGATCGATAAGCGGCAGCAGATCGGCGTATTGGGACGAGACGGCAAAATGCAGCGACTCGCTGTACCCGGTGGGCGCAGCGACCCGCAGCACCCCGGGGTAGTTCCTGCGAATAAGGGTTTCCACCACGCCGAGGTTGCCGATGTACGCGTAAACGGAACCGTGTGCCACGCGCGCGAGGCCATCCTCGGCGGATGTCGCGGTAATGAACTGCACGTTCTGCGTTTCCGGCTCGAAACCGACGTCGCTGCCTTCGATCACCGCCACGCGCGACCCAGTGAGGTTGCCGATACCGTCTACGTAGGGCGCTTCCTGCCGCGTGACGATCACCGAAGGATATTCGTTGTACTGACGGCTCAGGAGGAACCCGGATCCCAATGCGGTGTTCTGAGTGACCGACGCGAGCAAGTCCACCCGGCCCTGGTTGGCGAGCTTGAGGGTCTCCGGCCACGTGGCACTCGGCACGCGCTCCACCTTCAGGCCGAGCGAGGTGGTGATGTAGCGCAGATAGTCACCGGAGATACCGCTCGGATGACCATCGGCGTCGACGAAGGCGAACGGCTGCCAGTCGGGCGCGATCCCCAGGCGCAACGTCGGCAGCGAGGCCAGGTACGCCTTCTCGTCGTCCGTCAGCGGGATCTTGAGATCGAAACGTTCGTCGAACGCTTCCGCGTGCGGGTCGGATTCGACGGGCGTTGCGTGCAGAAGCGGCGTCGCCAAGGCGAGGAAGAGGGCAACCAGGCAAGGCACGATGACGCGCAGAGCGGGGGCCCTCACCCAGGACGACATGGTTCCCGAACTCATGGACACCCCCTGTTCGATGTATCGCTGCAGGCTACAAGAGCTTGATTCGCACAGGCAACCCGGCAATGGAACGGTTCGGGTTTCATAGGAGATGAGCGATGGTCCGGGAAACCCGAGCGATCCTCCACGGGATTTGTCTCAGGCGTACCTGATGCAGTTCGACACTGCGAGACAAATCCCATCGGAAGGAAGCGCCTGCTTCGTCAAGATGGCTCCCATCCAGGAAACGGCGATTCGCCGCGGGAGCCCATCACCATGCGCAACACATGCATTACTCTTCGAATCTTCGCCTCGCTATTCCTGCTGGCGTGCGCTTTCGCGTCGTCGCACGCAACAGCGGCGACGACGTGCGACGCGGCGCCGTCCTCGAAGGGCTCGGATACCGGCACGTCGATCACGAGCTCCCGTCGAAGCTTCGGCGCGAGAGAGGTCATCACGCCGAATCTCGTCAACTTGAATTGGCTGCGTAGCGGCAACGGATCCACCGTCGTGACCGGAGGATTTCAATCGTGCTCTGAAGGCGGGGAAGACACAGGAACGTTGCAACTGGCGATAAACGGCACGCCGGATGGGCTTACGCTGATCGGAAATTCGCCTGCCATCACGTTCGACATCGGAAACCCCGACTATCTGGTAGCGATCGCCATCGAGGCGAGCAGTCAAGGCCGATCGGGCGGCTGGCAGTGGCTGAACAATCAATCGTTGACGTTTACCGCACCCCGCATCAATGCAGGCGGCAGCATGGTCTTCAACACCCGCGCGATCCTTGTATCCAGTCACGCCCTGTCCCCGCCCGTCGACTTCCCATCCAGCGCAGATATCGGGATCACAATAAGCGGTACGGCCACCTACGGTGGCACCACTGTGCCCCTGTCGTCAGGGCCGCTCAAGATGCAACCGGTGACATTCGTGCCAGTTACCTGCGACTGGTCGCCTTCCGACACGGATGTGTCGTTCGGTGACATAAATATCCTCGGTCTCGAGACACAGCCAGTGACGAAGCCCTTCAACATCGCGGCGAACGGCTGCAACGCGGAGAGCGTGAAAGTCAGCTTCAGCGCCGTTCCAAACATGGAAGACCCTACCCTGTTCGAAACATCCGACGAGCACCTCGGTCTGTATATCCAGGATGACAACGGCACCATCGTGGCGCCCGGCAACACCCGCACCTGGCCGGTCAATAGCAGCATCAGCCATACGTTCACCGCGACGCTGAAGAAAACAGGCACCGCACCGCTCACGCCGACGGATAGTGGAACGGCACAGATAAAGATGCTGATCGATTATCCCTGAAGTCCGCCGCGTTCGCCGCGGTGTCAGAACGACAGTGCGCCACACATGAACACACCTGGCGAACTGCTGCCACGGCCGTCGGCCAGGCAACGGAAGGAAAAGTCCACACGCCGGGTTTCGATCTCAATCATGAGACAAATCGAATCGTATCGGCGCCCGCGACCGGATGTAATTCAACTGCTTTGGTCTTACTGAGGCAATCAATCAACCAATCAATGGAGTCTGCAAAGTGGAAATCAACAAGTCAAAGCGTCGCTTCGACAGCCAGAAGGGTTTCACCCTGATCGAGGCCCTCGTCGTGATGATCGTGGGTATCGTGATCCTGGCCGCGGCGGCCGCCGGCATCGGCAAGCTGTTCCGTACGTCGGAAATATCGACCGAAGCGGCGAACATCACCCAGATGGCGGCCAACCTGCGGTCGCTTAAGAACGGTGCGAATGGCTACACGGGCCTCGATACGAAGCTCGCAGTCCAGTACAAGGCCGTGCCCGCCAACATGTCGCAGACCAGCGCTGGCGTGGTCAAGAACAGCTGGAACGGCGACGTGACCATCGGTGAGACGACGACTCACCAGGAATACACCATCGAGTACGCGAACGTTCCGGACGACGCCTGCATGCAGTTGGTGCAGAAGCTCGCCAATGCCGGTTGGTCGAAGGTCGAGGCAGGCGGCAAGACGCTCACTCCGACCTCGTCGCTGTCCGACATCCAGGCCGGCTGCACCGACCCCACGGCCAACGCCATCACCTTCACCTCCGCCAACTGATCCCGCGGACCGACGGCGCGGGCAGTCATGTCCGCGCCGCTCCCGGGTCCTTTACGAAGAGCCTTTCCATGATCTCCAGCCCGACGACATCGCCATGGTGGACCACCGCCTTCGCAGGGTTCGTGGGTCTGTGCGTGGGAAGCTTCCTAAACGTGGTCATCCATCGGCTTCCGCCGCTGCTGTTTGCCCGCGCTGCCGATGAAACGGTTACCGAAGGGCTCTGTTTCTCGCGATCGCGGTGCAATGCGTGCCGCACCGCTATCGCAGCACGCGACAACATTCCGCTGCTCAGCTACGTGTTACTTCGGGGGCGTTGTCGTCGGTGTCATGCGTGGATTTCCCTGCGTTACCCCATCGTCGAAGGATCGGTAGCGCTGCTTTTCGGTTACCTCGCTGCCGCGAAGGGCCTGAGCTACACGACCGTCGGGCTGGGGGCGCTGTTCGCCTGCCTCGTCGTCCTGGCGGCCATCGACCTGGACCACATGTTGCTGCCGGACGTCATCACGCTTCCGCTGCTGGCAGCAGGTTTGGCATTCAATGCGGGCCCGGGCCTGGTGGCCTTCCCGGCCGCGGCCGTCGGTGCGGCGATGGGACTGCTATTCCTGTGGGCCGTGGCGCTGGTAGCGAAACGGCTGGCCGGCCGTGAAGCCCTCGGCTTTGGCGATGCGAAGTTGCTGGCAGCCGTGGGCGCGTGGCTCGGCTTCGCGTGCATCGTGCCGACGGTGCTCATCGCCATCGTCGTTACATCCGCGGCCATGCTGGGTGCACGCTCCTGCCCGCGTCTGCGTCACACGTCGCCCATGCCATTCGGACCCGGCCTCGCCCTCGGCGCCGTCCTGGTGGCGCTCTACAACCATTGAGACATGACTATGCAGTGCATGAATACAACTTATGGACGATCTGCACGAGGCTTCACCCTGGTTGAGGTGATCGTCGCGCTCATCGTGCTCACCTCAATGCTCGCTGTTGGCGCCGTGTTCCTGGCGCGGCACGATGACCAGGTGGCGAACGAAACCGTGGCTGGACAGATGAAGCGACTGGGCGACGCCGTGTCGCACTACGTAGACGATAATTACGCATCGCTGACCGGGGGCGCGGGCACTGCATCGATCAACTGGGTAGACGTCAAGCCTTACCTTCCCGCGGGCATCGATCAGAACACGGTCAACCCATTCGGCACGCGTTATGACGGCGCCCTCCGCGTCGTGACCATGCCCGGTGGCAAGAAGCGCGTGGACGCACTGATTTATACGGTACCTGTGGCTGGTGCCACTCAACCTGATGTGGCGACCCACTCCATGAAGGTGGCGCAGATCATCGGTGCGGGTGGCCTGTACCTGGATCACGACAGCCGCAATCCAGGCGCCGGCGCGAAGTACTGGGGCAGCTACGGAGAGATCGCCGATCAGGCCAGCATGGGCGGTTTCTTCGGCACCGCGCCCACTGCCATCGGCCAGATCTTCTATGCGCCCTTCATGCGCGATACCTCCACCTACGGCCCGGGCACGCTTGCCGGCGACCTGCTCCATCGCAAGGCCACTGCCGGTCATCCGGAGTGGAACCGCATGGAGACCGACATCGACATGAACAGCCACGAGCTCAACAACGTGGACACCATGGCGATGCAGGGTAACGGTGTGATCAGCGGCGTGAATCGCGTGGAGTTCGGTGGCGGTACGCATTCGTACATTACCCAGAGCACGACCGGTGACATCGTGGCGACACCCGCGGGCATGCCCGGCAGGCCCGGCACCTTTATCGTGAGCGACGGCGCCGGGGGTACTGGCGCAGTGCTCGCGAAGAGCGTGCATGCGGAGGCCGGTGTTCTTTCCGATACCGACGTCGAGGCGACGAACGACGTGGTCGCCGGAAACGATCTGTTCATCGGCAAGCACGACAAGGTCGCAGGCGCGACCTGCCCAAACCTCGGCCACGTCGGCATGGACCGCGACGGCGACGTCATGATCTGTAAGGACGATGGCGCAGGCCTCGTGTGGAACAGCGTCTTGACCCAGAAGCAGTTCGATCATCCGTACGGCGGCGGCATGGCGTGGTATGGCACGAGCGGAGGGGACTCCAGCTTCGGACAGACGAAGGGAAATACCCAGCCGATGGAGAACCCGCTGGACGTGCCGATCTTCGTCACCGCCGCTACGGGCGGAGTTTCGGACAAGTGGCACGCACGGTGCGCGATCTTTGTCTATGAGGCCAATTCGTCAGGCAACACGCCCGATGGCGCCTGGCCGATCGCCCTTCAGCAGGTCGGCATGCATAACACATCCTATTCATCCGGTTTCCTTCGCATGGATACCTGCAGCACCAGCTTCATGGCCCGTCCGCACGCGCGTTACAACATCACAACGCTCAACTCGACGGGCATCAACTTCGCATACACGTACTGAGCCGAACCCAGGAGAACGGCCATGTGGCCCCTAGCTATCGTCCTCGTCATCGCCTTGTATTTCATGCACATCGTCACCGGTGTGTCGTCGAATGAGCAACACATCCAGAACGTTCGTGAAAGTGAAGGCGCCGCGTCGCTCTTTCGCAGCTACGACGCTGCCGGTGCGTCGATGATTGCGGCGAACCCTGCGTTGTCCGGAGCGATCGACAGTGCGCATATGAACAGTGCGCTGCGCGATGTGCACATGGACTGGGCCGGCACCGCCGGGTGGTGCGACCGCGGTGTCGTCAACTGTAGCTGGGGCGCGATCGCCGACAGCGGACAGTTCTACGTTTACCGCAACGATCTTAGCGAGGGTACCTTGCTGAGGAGCGTTTATCGCGACTTGCTGACATGGACGTCCGCACCCGATCAACTCGGCTTCAAGCGGGGCAGCAACCTGCTCGGGGCCGACGGCATACCCCTTCGCGGACGAACGTTGCCCTTCTCGGTTCAGAGCAAGGTGCCCGATGGCGCGTTGCTGAAGATCCTCTGATCGACCACCGCCGACGTATCCAACCTGCCGCATGCGTGCGGCGGGCCAGGCTTCGACGGCCCGAAGAATCCCCAAAGGAACCCACGACGATGAAAAACCCGATGATTTACGCCCTGGTGGCGGTGGCCTGTGCGATGAGCGCCTGCGCCTGCGCAGCTACCTCGACCAACGATCCCACCGAGCCGCCGACGGCCCCGGCGACGGCCGCGCATCCCGCGAGCGTCTGGCAGGCCGTACCCGGCCAGAGTCTGCGCCAGGTCGCCAAGACCTGGGCTTCCCGTGCCGGCTACGAAGTCGTCTGGGACGCAGGCTTCGACTACCCCGTTCGCGCAAGCCTGCGCATGGACGGTGACTTCATCAACGCCATCACCGGCTTGTTCGACGCGTATGCCGCGGCCGATCGCCCGCTGTCGGTGGACATCTACAAGGAACAGAAGCTCGTGCACGTGCAGGCACGGGGAGAATGACCATGACCACGATTCGTACGCTCGTCCGGCTCACCATGGCCGCTTCCATCGCCGTCGCGCTCAGCGGCTGCGCCACCTCCGCCCTGCGCAGTGCCGAGCGCACGAACGACCAGGACATGTCCCTCGCGGGTGCGCAGGTTGCCACCATGCGTGCCATACAGGCTCCCACGGTGCGCGTGCACGAGCATGGCTACTGGGTAGCCAAGGAATCGCAACCGCTGTCCGCGGCGCCGGAAACGGTCTCCTGCGACCTCACGATGTTCGAGGCCAGCCCGGTCACGCTGAGCCAGTTCGCCGACAAGGTGTCGCGCATCTGCAAGATTCCGGTGCATGTGAGCGCCGATGCATTGCACGTGCCGCAAGCTTCGGGCAAGGGTGGCGATGACAACGTCGCCGGACACACCGTGATCCTCGGGCCGCCGCAAGCGAGTGCAAACAATGCGCCGGAAGAACCGCGGGTGTCGCTCAACTGGCAGGGTTCCCTCGTCGGCCTGCTCGATTCCGTGGGCGCGCAGCTTGACCTGCACTGGCGTGTGCGCAACGGCGCGGTGCACATCTTCCGCACCGAAACGCGCACCTTCCAGATCTATGCGCTTCCGGGCACGGACGCGCTGTCGAGCAGTGTCACGACGAGCACGATGTCGTCGATGGGCATCGGTGGCGGCTCGAGTGGTGGTGGCGGCAGCGGCGGAGATTCGGGCGCTTCGGCGGGTGCGTCCCCGGGCGGTGGTGCCGGCGGTGCCGGTGGCAGCGGTGGCGGCGTCAGCGGCCAGGCAGGCAGCGCGCAGTCGGTGGCGACCACGCTTACCAGCTCGGTGATGGACGACGTGTCCAACGCCGTATCCGGCATGCTCACGCCGGGCCAGAGCAAGTTCACCCTGTCGAAGGCCACGGCTTCGATCACGGTGACCGATTCCCCTGACGTACTGGACCGCATCGCCTCGTATATCGACCACGAGAACAAGCTGTTGACCACGCAGGTGGTCCTGAACGTAAAGATCCTGAATATCACGTTCGACCGCACCGACCAGTACGGCGTGGACTGGAACCTCGCCTACAACAGCGCCCGTGCCGGCTCGATCGGCACGGCAGCGACCGACGTGAAAGGCAACACGGCCAACGTCCACATTCTCAAGGGCCCGTTCAAGGACTCGTCGCTGCTGATCAAGGCCTTGTCCGAGCAGGGTAAGGTGTCCGTCGTGACGCAACCTTCGGTGACCACGCTCAACCTTCAGGCGGTTCCCATGCAGGTGGCCACGCAGAAGGCTTATATCGCCTCGGTCAGCAACACCGCGGTTGCTCAGGTCGGTACGTCGACGGGTATCCAGCCCGGCACGGTGACCACCGGCTTCAACATGATGCTGCTGCCATACGCCATGGCCGACAACCAGCTGCTGCTCCAGTACAACATCAGCCTGAGCGACCTGGCGGACCTGGTCACCATGGGTGACAAGGATTCGCCCACCTCTATCCAGCTGCCTACCGTGGACCTGCGTGCATTCGCGCAGAAGGTGCGCCTGCGTTCGGGCGAGACTTTGGCGCTGTCGGGTTTTGAACAAAATACTGACGACAGCCAGCGCTCCGGTGTGGGCAGCCCGAACAACCAGTTCCTCGGCGGTAGCCGCAAGGCGGTGAAGAACCACAGCGTGATCGTGATCCTCATCACGCCGGTCGTGGCGAGCTGAGCCATGGCCAGGACCGACAAGGGGGCGGCGCAAGCCGCCCAAACGAAACTGTACGGCAAGGCGCTGGTGGCGGGCCTCGTCTGGCAGCCGCCCGTGCCGAAGATCAGCCGCGCGGCCATGCAACGCCAGGGCAAGGCCGCCGACTTCGGCCTGGCCGTACGGCACATGGCGGGCGCGGCCACGCAAATCGGCTATGGGCCGAAGGACATCGGCGAGCCGGGCTTCCATTCGCTGGCCGCCGTGCTGGCGAAGGCGGTGGACAAGCCGGACTGGATCGGTGCGTTCCGCCTGCCCGATACCCGCTACGCGCTGGTCGGTGTACGGCAGGGTGCCATCATGGCCGGTCGCGACATCATCGGTACTCGTGGCGAGGTGGAAGCGCTGTTGCGCGACACCGTGCAACTCGTGGAAGACGCGGGCGAAAAGTGGGATGCCATCTACGCGCCGAAGGAGTTCGAAACACCGTGGCCGGAGGCGCCGCTGGTATCGCTCCTGCCGCGATCGGCGCTGAAGTCGGCCGGCAAGCTGGAATCGCTGACGGGCGAGATGACCCGGCAGCAGAAGAACCTGCTGTTCGGTATCGCCGCGGGTGTGGTGATCCTCGGCGCGGCGGGCTGGGCGATCCACGCGTATCGCGACCGGTTGGCGGCGCAGTTCGCCGCGCGCTCGAATGAAACGGTCCAGGTGCCGCCCCCGCATCCGTGGAAGTCGCAACCGCGTCCGTTGTTGCAGCTCGCCGTGTGGAAGCAGGCGATGAATCGCATTCCGTTGACCCTCGCCGGTTGGCGTGCGGATTCGATCGCACTCGATGCCGGCTCGGCAACGGTGGACTACCGCCGCGACAACGGCATGCCGGTCGCCGTGTTCCAGGCTGCCGCCGTCGCCGCTTTCGGCCAGGGACCGCAGGTCTCGCAGATGGGTGAACAGGCGCAGGTCAGCTTGGCGCTGCAAGCGGCGCCAGGCGAAGAGGAAGCACTGCAATCACAGGACACAGCCCTGATCGGACTGACCTCGCACTTCCAGTCGCTCGGCCTCAAGGTGCCGTCGCTGACGAAGGGCCAGGCCCAGCTTCCGCCACCACCACCCTCCGTACCCGGTTCGCCGCGGCAAGTATGGGCACCGGCCGACTGGCAGACCTACAACTGGACGCTCACCACCACGATGCCGCCGGACACGCTGCTCGCACAGCCGTTCCCGGGACTGCGCGTGACCACCATGAAAGTTCTCTTTTCTGACAGCGCCCCACAGTGGTCGCTCAATGGAGTGTTTTATGCGAAAGACTAATGTTGTGCTGCTTGCCGCGACGGGCCTGCTGGCCGCCTCCGCGATCCATGCACAGACTCTTCCCGTTGCGCCGGCGCCGGCCTCTGCGGCAACTACTGCCCCGGCCGTTCCGGTCGCACCCATGGACGACGCTGTGGCCACGCAGCTCGAGAAGCTGCAGACCGAAGTGATGCTGCTGAAGGCACAGACCGCCCGCGCACAGGCACAGGCGGATCTGGACAAGGCCTCAGGGGTGGGTGCCCCCGGCGGTACGTCCGCCATCGGCATGCCTGCCGTGAAAGCCATCTACGGCCGCGGTGGGGCGCTGAGCGCCACGCTCCGCCTGAACAGCGGTAGCGTGATGGACGCCCGCGTCGGCGACAGCGTACCGGGCGGCTATCGCGTGTCCCGTATTTCGGCCGGCACCGTCACCTTCAGCAAGGGCGGCCGCGAATACAGGGCCGGCCTCACGGCCGACATGCCGGCACTGCCGGGGATGCAGGGTAACGGGCTGATGGTCGCGCCACCCTTGCCAGACCGCAGTTGACGGGGAGGACGGTGCGATGAACTACACGCTTTCCGACCTGATCGCGTTGGTCCTGAATGGCGCGCGCATCCTGTCTACTGAGAAGGGCGCGCTCGAGGTCGAGGAAGACAACCGGGGGTTGATGTGCCTGGTCGAGATTCCGAGGCAGCCGGGCCGTTGCATCCTGGCCGTGTCGTCCTCGCACCGTCTCGACCCGCACGTGCTCAGCTACCACGAGACCGCGCGCCGGCATGGCTTCGAGTGCGAGGTGATCACCTGCGGCATGCGCAATGTGCTGGACCTTTACCGCCTGGGCAAGGGCCGGCAGCGTCAGTCGGTGGGCAGCGAGAGCGAAGCGCAGCGCTACATCGTGGACCTGATTCGCGAAGCGACCGCGATGCGCGCGTCCGATCTGCATATCGTGGCCCGCCACGACTACTGCGAAATCCGTTGCCGCATCGACGGCTACCTGCGCCCCGTGGAACAGCTTCGCCCCGACGAAGGGCTGCGCATCTGCGCCACGATCTACCAGAGCATGTGCGACGTCGCGGAGCCGACGTTCAAGCCCATGCAGGCGCAGCGCGCGCGCATGAAAGACGAGTTCCTGAGCGAGTGCGGACTGTCCGGCGCACGCATCAATACGCGTCCCCTGGACCGCGGCATGATGATGGTGCTGCGCCTGCTGTACGCCGACAGCCCGGGCGCGGCGCCCAAGCTGGCCGACCTCGGCTACCTGCCGGAACAGTGCGAGGCCATCGAGGAACTGATGGAACATCGTACCGGCGTGGTGCTGCTCTCCGGCCCCACCGGCAGCGGCAAGAGCACCACGCTCAAGGTGGTGATGCAGAAGCTGATGGCCGAACACACCGGCATCCACCTGCTCACGCTGGAAGACCCGCCGGAATACGAGATCGAGGGCGCCAACCAATCGCCCGTGAGCGGCGAGCGAGGCAGCAGCGCGGGCGTGGAACAGGAATGGGCGAACGCCATCGCGGATGCGATGCGTCTCGACCCGGATGTGATCATGGTGGGCGAGGTGCGCGATGCCGTGACGGCCAAG
The DNA here is from genome assembly GCF_011759605.1 of Luteibacter sp. SG786. GTDB lineage: Bacteria > Pseudomonadota > Gammaproteobacteria > Xanthomonadales > Rhodanobacteraceae > Luteibacter. Next base: position 619,275 of record NZ_JAAOYX010000002.1, on the reverse strand, counting down.
ATGGCCTTCCGTGCCGCGATGACGGGCCATCTCATCTGGACCACCATCCACGCCAACGATGCGCTGGCCATTCTGCCGCGCCTGGAAGACGAAGGCGTGATGCAGTCGCTGCTCACCGATTCCAGCCTCGTGATCGGCCTCGTCAACCAGTCGCTGGTGCAGCGCCTCTGCAACGAGTGCAGCATTCCGCTCAAAGGCAATGAGGAACTGCTGGGCGAACGCCTGATGAAGCGCCTGACGCGTTACTGCGACCTCGACGGCGTGCGCCTGCAAGGCGACGGCTGCGAGCGCTGCAAGCAGCAGGGAACCGCCGGCCGAACCGTGGTGGCCGAGGTGATACGCACGTCGCCGGGCCTTATGCAGGCCTACATCCGCGGCCACCACCTGGAAGCCACGCGTCACTGGATCCAGGAAGGCGGTGGCATCGGCAAGGCCGATGCGCTCATTCGCAAGATCAACCAGGGCATCGTGGACCCGCGCGCCGGCGAACGCATTGTCGGCCCCATCCGCTCGACGGGAGCTTCGTTCCACCTGCCGGACGCCATCTCATGAGCAGCGCACTCGAACGACTGAACCACAAGATGGCCAAGTTCCAGTTTGGAGCGAAGAAGCGCATACGCTTCTATGGCCACCTCACCATGATGCTGGAAAACCGCATCATGCTGATCGACGCGCTGCGCGAGATGTACAACGTCGCCAGCGAGGAAGGCAAGAAGCCGGGGAACGGGTACGCCATCATTCTCGACAGTTGCTACGAGGCCGTGAGCCAGGGCAGCACGTTGGCCGAAGGTCTGCGTCCCTGGGTGAACGCGAACGAGGTGGCGGTGATCGCCGCCGGCGAGCAATCCGGTGACATGCGCAGCGCGTTCCAGGATGCCATCGCCATGATCGAGGCCGGCTCCAAGATCCGTGGTGCGATCATCGGTGCCTCCATCTACCCGGTGGTGCTGCTGGCCATGCTATGCGTGCTGTTGCATATCGTGGCGGGCAGCCTGGTGCCGAAGCTCTCGGCCATCTCCAATCCGCAGACGTGGTCGGGCGCCGCGTATTTCCTCTACGAACTGGGCACCTTCGTCAATGAATGGGGCCTCTATGCGCTCGCATTCATCCTGATCCTGGCCGTCGGTATCGGGCTTTCGCTTCCCTTGTTGGGCGGACCCGTACGAACCGTGGTGGACCGCTTTCCACCGTGGTCGCTCTATCGAACGATCCACGGCAGCATCTTCATGCTCAACGTCTCGCTGCTGATCCGCTCGGGCATGATGCTGCAATCGGCGTTGGAGCTGCTTCTCGAACGGGCCGGCTCGCGATGGCTGCGCGACCGTATCGAGGCCACGCTGGAAAACATCGCGGCGGGCTCCGGCTTCGGCGATGCGCTGCGCGACACCGGTTACAACTTCCCCGACGGCGAGGCGATCAGCTACCTGCGCCTGCTGTCGCGACTGCAGGGTTTCGACCAGTCGATGGCCAAGTTCGCACGGCACTGGCTCGACGAGACCATCGCCAAGGTGCAGGCGGCCGCGCGCGGATTCCTGCTGGCGTCGATCCTGCTGATGGGCGGCATGCTCGTGCTGGTGGTGACGGCGGTGTCCGACATCGAGAACACCATCCAGCAGTCCGTCTCGCAGCCGGCCGGTTAAATCATCCTTTCCTATCGAGATTATTTCCATGAACGTTTCATCCGCTGCGCAGGACCTGCGCGAAAATGACCTGGCGGCCCTGCGCGCCGCGTGTGGACCCGTCATCCTCGAAGCCCTCGACGACACCGACGTGGTCGAAGTCATCGTCAACCCCGATGGCAAGCTGTGGATCGAGTCGCACAAGGCGGGCATGTGCCTCGTCGATCCGGCCTTTCCCGAGGACCAGGCCGCGGCCATCCTTCGTCTGGCCGGCAGCTTGCAGACCTCGCCCATCCCAGCTACCGAGTCGATCATCGAGGGAGAATTCCCGCTCGACGGCTCGCGCATCGCGGGGCTGCTTCCGCCGCTGGTGACCGCGCCGACGTTCGCACTGCGCAAGCGCTCGCCCGCGGTGTTCTCGCTCGGCGACTACAAGGACAACGGCATCATCAAGCCGATAGGCGCGGCACCGTTACGCTCGGCCGCCGAGGCGGCGGCTGGGCGGCAGCGCAGCTTCGAGCACCCGGTCGATGCGATTCGCGAAGCGGTCGCCTTGCGCAAGAACATCCTTATCGTGGGCGGCACCGGTAGCGGCAAGACCACATTGACCAACGCGATCCTGCACGAGATTGCCGAACAGTGCCCGCGCGACCGCATCGTGGCGCTGGAAGACACGATGGAACTGCAGGTCACGGCGCAGAACCATGCGCTGCTGCGCACGGGCAAGGACGCCGACATGCGTCGGTTGCTGCGCGTCACCATGCGTCTCCGCCCCGACCGCATCGTGGTGGGGGAAGTGCGCGGCGGCGAGGCATATACCATGCTCAAGAGCTGGAACTCCGGCCATCCGGGCGGCGTCGCCACCATGCACGCCAATTCCTCCGAGGAAGGCCTGCAGAAGCTGGCGCACTACATCTACGAAGACCCGGCGGCGCAGAGCTTCACGCCGGAGGCCATCGGCTGGATGATCGCCAGCGCCGTCAATCTCATCGTGGTGATCGAGAAGACCGCCGCGGCCCCTGGACGCATGGTGAGCGAGATCTGCGAAGTCACCGGCTATATGAACGAGCGTTACACCCTCAACGTGCTCCGCCTGCAGACGGGTACGGGGCGCAACGAGTTCAAGCTCAGGATCTGACGCGGCGGCCATGACCATGTTTCCGGCCACCTGGCGCCGCCTCGTCGTCGCAGCACTCGTCGTGCTGAGTGCCGCGTGCGCGCCGTCCTCGCACGCGGCACCCGCGCAGGAACGTATCGTCTGTTCGATCGTGGCCGCGGTGAAGTACCAGATTCCGGTCAACGCCATGCTGGCCGTGGCGGAACAGGAAGGCGGCCGGCCCGGTCTTCGCGTGAAGAACCATAACGGCACCTACGATCTCGGTGCGATGCAATTCAACACGGCCTACCTGGGCGAACTACGGAAATACGGCATCTCGGAACAGGACGTCTCCGGCGCCGGCTGCTATCCCTACGAACTGGCCGCGTGGCGTATCCGCACGCATATCGTGAAGGACGGCGGCGACCTCTGGACCCGTATCGCCGATTACCATTCCCGTACTCCCAGGTACAACGCCGAATACCGGCAGGCCGTGATGGCCCGGGCGGCGCGCTGGGCGGAATGGCTCAGGGCAAGGTACAGGACCTACGACGCCTACTGAGATAGGCGTCGATGCGGCGCCCCGGCTCATGTCGAAATCGGGAGCGCCCGTTCGACGGTACAGTCAGAGGGCCTTCCTCTGCCATCGTATCGAGGTGAAACCATGGGTACCGTCAACCTGCATCGCGTCCTGCGCACCACCCCCGAGCGCCTGTTCAAGGCCTTCACCGATCCCGACGCCATGGCCAAGTGGCTGCCGCCGTACGGGTTTACCTGCAAGGTCTTCGAGATGGACGCGACGGTCGGGGGCAGCTTCCGTATGGCGTTCACCAACTTCAGCACGGGTAACGGCCACGCTTTCGGCGGCAAGTACCTCGAACTGGAGCCGGGCAAGCGGCTTCGCTATACCGACGTGTTCGAAGACGCGAACCTCCCGGGCGAGATGGTCACCACCGTGACCATGACGGCGGTGAGCGTGGGTACCGCGCTCGAGGTGACGCAGGAGGGCATCCCCGACGTCATTCCGACCGAAGCCTGCTACCTCGGTTGGCAGGAGTCGCTGATGCAGCTGGCACAGCTCGTCGAGCCCAACATCCCGGGCTGACCTGCCGCAGCTGAAGATGTGCCGGAAGTTGGGGAGCCAATGGCACATCTCCCGGCATGCCCGAGCGTATACCTTGGTCGCCGTCATGACGTGGGGGTACGCATGCTCGGCTATTACCTGGAACTGGCACTGCGCCATGTGAGGCGTAACCCCATGCTCACGGCTTTGATGGTGCTGGCCATCGCCGTGGGTATCGGGACCAGCATGACCACGCTCACGGTGATGCACCTGCTTGCGGGGGATCCGCTTCCCGGGCGCAGCCAGCACCTTTATTACCCCCAGATAGATGTGAGCCCGGAATCCAAGGGACGCGAGCCTTACGACGTGCTCGATTACCGGACGGCCATCGACCTGTGGAGCTCGCGCAAGGCAGATCGGCAGGCATTGATCGTCAACAGCCCGGTGAAGCTGGAGGCGCCGGAAACCACGTTGCCGCCCCTGATGCTGCCCATGCTGTCCACCACCGCGGACTTCTTCCCGATGTTCGACGTTCCGTTCCGCTACGGCAGGGGCTGGAGCGCGGAGGACGACGAGGCACGGGCCCGCGTGGCCGTCATTTCCTCGGATCTGAACGAAAAGCTCTTCGCCGGTGCCAACAGTGTCGGCCGCACGCTGCGGCTGCGCGGCAAGGACGTTCGCATCGTCGGTGTGCTGGCGCCCTGGCGGCCGTCCCCGCTGTTTTACGACGTGAGGGGCGGGCGCTTTTCCAACGGCGACACGGCGGACTTCTACAGCAAGCCCGAAGACGTGGTCACGCCGCTGAACACGGCGCTGGAAATCAACGACGGCAACTTCCAGCAGTTCACCTGCTGGGCCATGCCGCCCACACCCGGCCACCTGCAGAATTCGCCATGCGTATGGGTGGCGCTATGGGTGCAGTTGGGCGACGCGACCAAGGTGGCCGCCTATCGCCGTTATCTCGACGACTATGCGGCGCAACAGCAGGCCCTGGGGCGCATCAAGCTGGGGAACAACAACCGGATGCGGTCGCTCATGGAGTGGCTGGACTTCAACGGCGTGGTCCCCAACGACGTGAAGCTCCAGACCATGCTGGCGTTCGCCTTCCTGGTCATTTGCCTGTGCAACGTGGTGGGCCTGCTCCTGGCCAAGTTCCTGCGCCGCGGTGGAGAGATCGGCCTGCGCCGGGCTCTCGGCGCCACGCGCCGAACCGTCTTCGCGCAATACCTGGTGGAGGCGGGCGTCATTGGAGTCGTCGGTGGCGTGGGCGGCTTGTTGCTCACCCTGCTGGGACTCGCACTCGTACGTCGGCAGCCGGTGCCCTATGCCGATTTCATTCACCTCGACGTGTCGATGTTCCTCACGACCTTCGCGCTTTCGGTGGGCGTCAGCCTGCTCGCCGGCTTGCTGCCGGCCCTGCGCGCGAGCCTTGTCGAGCCTGCACTGCAGTTGAAGGTGATCTGACATGACCATGGTGCAGGTCCAACCTGTTCTCGCCGCGCTCCGCAAGCACCGCATCGCCACCGTGCTCATCGCCCTGGAGATCGCGCTGGCATGCGCGGTGCTGTGCAATGCATGTTTCCTCATCATGCAGCGCGTGCAGGCGATGCATATCGTCAGCGGCGTCGACGAAGACGCACTGGGCACCCTCAAGCTCGACGGCTTCGACCCGGAGCAGGCCACCGATCTCAATGCGCGCGTGCTGTCGGCGTTGCGTGGGATAGCCGGCGTACGCGCGGCAACTGTCGTGAACGCTGTGCCCTTCAGCCAGCACGCCGGGCGTGCCGGCGTGTTCCTCGACGCGGACAAGGCTCAGTTCGGCGGTGTCGTGGAGTTCTATCTCGCGAGCCCGGGTTCGGCGGAGGCATTCGGGCTGCGTCTCGTCGCCGGGCGCTTTCCGACGCAGGAGGAATATGCCCCGGTCGGCACGTTCGTGCCGAAGGATCCGCCGGTCGTGATCACGCGCGCGTTGGCCGAGCACTTCTGGCCCGGCGAGAACCCGCTCGGAAAGACCTTCTGGAGTGGCGACACCTTCCGTGTGATCGGGGTGCTGGATCACCTGGCTGTGCCGGAGCCCGGTGGCGGGGAAGCAAAAGATCCCGACTGGTCGGTGTACGTTCCCGCCCAGCCCGGGCCGCAGTTCGCCGGCAGGTACCTGGTGCGCGCCGATCCGGCCGACCTGCCCGGTGTCATGGCGCGCGCCAGGGAGGCGGTGCTCAAGGCCGCGCCCGAGGCGGTGCTGGATCAGGCGCAAAGCCGGACCATCGCCGAGTTGCGCCACTCCTATTTCCTGGCTTCCCGCGTCATGGCCGGATTGCTGGCCGGCGTGGTGGTCGCATTGCTGGGCACGACGGCGCTCGGCATCGTGGGCCTTGCGAGCTTCTGGGTGGCGCAGCGCAGGAAGCAGATCGGCGTGCGCCGTGCCCTGGGCGCTACAAGCGGCGACATCCTGCGCTATTTCCAGATCGAAAACTTCCTCATCGTCACCATCGGCATCGCGCTCGGCATGGTCCTGGCCTTCGGCATCAATGCCGGCCTGATGAAGTTCTACGAGTTGCCGCGTCTTCCCGCGTGGTACCTGCCTGTCGGCGCGGTGACGCTGTGGGCGCTCGGCCAACTGGCCGTGCTCGCACCCGCGCTGCGCGCGGCCGCCGTTCCGCCCGTTGCGGCGATGCGTTCCGCCTGATGGTGACCGAGGGTGTCCGCGCTCGGCGTCCGCGGACAGGTTCCGCGGCGGACGCGGCGCGCCTCGGGCGGCCCGCATTGCGCGCGTCGGTCGTTTCCGGCATCCGGCACGCTTCTTGCTGATCCGGCCCCATCGATACGTACGTCATAGGGGTAGACATGCAGAAGCGGAAGCTAACCACGTGCCTCGGCCTGTTGCTGGCACTTGCCGGCGGCGTGCCCGTCGCGGCCCGTGCCGAGGATCTCCTCGACATCTACCGCGAGGCGGTGGCCAACGATCCCGTGCTTGCCACGGCCAGTGCGCAGCGCCAGGTGGTAGCGGAGGGCGTGCCGCAAGCGCGGGCCGCGCTGCTTCCGCAGCTGTCGGCGGGGCTCAGCCTGCAACAGTTCCACCCCGGCAACGCCGGCGTCGTGAACGACAACAACGGCAATCCCGAGGTTGTTGCGGGTGGCGGCCATAGCCGCCAGCGCGACTTGTCGCTCAACCTCAATCAAACGGTGGTCGACCTTTCGAAATTCGCACGCGAGCGCCAGGCCAAGCTGACGGCCGAATCGCAGGATGCGACCTACGAAGGCGAATTGCAGGACCTCTACGTCCGCGCGACATCGGCGTATTTCCGGGTGCTCGTTGCGCAAGACCAAGTGGAGGTGTTCCGTTCCTACGAGGACGCGTACAAGCAGCAGTATGACCAGGCCACCACGATGTTCCAGCAGGGTCTGGCGCCCGAGGCGGACCTCACGCAGTCGCAGGCGTATTACCTCTATATCAAGTCGTCCCGCGTCGATGCGGAAAACTCGCTGAGGGACGCGCGCCGTGCCCTCCAGCAGCTGACCGGCAAGGAACCGGGCACCCTCAAGACCTTGCGCGACGACCTGCCCATGGAAAAACCGACGCCCGACAACGCCGATGCATGGGTACAGCAGGCGATGGCGCAGAGCCCGGCCGTGCTCGCGGCGTCGCACCTCGTCCATGCCGACGAGCATTCGATCAATGCCGCGCGTGCCGGCCACCTTCCCACGGTGAACCTGTCGGTGGGTTACGACAAGGCCGGCGCGTGGTCGAACCGGCTTCCGGGGAGCGCGAGCTATGGCACCGGCAACACGACGGTGGGCCTCGTGCTTTCGGTGCCGCTTTTCAGCGGGGGCCTTACCCAGTCACAGGTTCGCCAGGCCATCTCCCAACGCGATGCCGACCAGGGACAGCTGGAAACGGTGCGCCGCCAGACGGCGCGCGACGCGTACAACTACTTCAATCTGGTGGAGACGGGCATCGGCCAGGTGAACGATGCACGCAACGCCGTCGATGCCGCGAAGAAGGCTCTGGCCTCCATGCGCGCCGGCTACGACATCGGTACACAGAGCCTCACCAACGTGGTGGTGGCGATCCAGACGGTGGCGGAGATCCGCAGTCAGTACACCGCCCTGCGCCATCAGTTCATCCTCAACAAGCTCCTCCTCAAGCGCACCGTGGGCGCGGCCACGCTGAAGGACGTCGAGGACATCAACCGGTTGCTTCAGTGATATTGGCCGGGTGCCGGCCGCCAAAAAAGGATGAAGAGATGCAAAGTAAAAGCACCCGCCTGTTGCAGGCTCTGGGCTTTTGCGCCGTCGCGATGCTTTCCTTACCGGCGCATGCCGCTGATGATGACGAATCCCGTATCCGCGCCGTGGATGCGAAGTTCTGGCAGGCATACAACGCCTGCGATCTACAGGCGATGGATGGATTCATCACCGAGAATGTCGAGTTCTACCACGACAAGGGTGGCCTTACCGCCGGCCGCGAAGCGTTGATCGAATCGCTACGCAAAGGTCCTTGCGGCGATCCGAAGATGCACCTAAGACGCGTCGCGGACGAGAAGAGCGTCGCGTTCCATCCCATGAAGGGCGGCTACGGCCTTCTTACCGGACACCACTTCTTCTACGTCACCCATGTAGGAAGTCCCGAACGCCTCGACGGACAAGCCGAGTTCACCACCCTCTGGAAGCTCGACGGCGGGCAATGGCGGATGCATCGCGTGCTCAGCTACGACCACGGACCAGCCACCTATACGCCCCCCGCCCGTACGTTCAACTTGCCCGCCTCCGCGCTTGCTGCGTTCACGGGCCGGTACCGGTCGCCGCACGTGGGCGACATCGTGGTGGTGGTGGAGGGCGATCACCTGAAGCTGACCGCGGGCAATCTGATCGTCACCCTCTACCCTGAAGCGGCAAACCGATTCTTCGCGAAGGAACGCGATCTGCGCTTCCAGTTCGACGTGGGCAGCGAAGGCAAGGCAGGCGCGCTGGCAGTCTATGAAAACGGCACCGTGAGCGAACGCGCGCAGCGCCTGCCTTAACGCGTTGCCGATACCGAAGGCACGCCGTCTTTCAGCTCGAAGCGGAACGCGTAGTCGAGGCTGAAAGGTGCGGTGGTGCGCGTCGTATTGAAGTTGCCCTTGGCGTCCTCGTGGTCCTGTACGACCGTCATGGGCGTATAGCGCCAACGGAGCACCGCATCCCGCACCGCCGCGAAGAACGCCGCGTGGTGTTCGCCGCCCATGGTGTCGAGGTCGCGCACGTCGGTGACCTTGCCCTCGCCGTCGACGATCACCTTGGCGTGGATCGTGGCGGCGAGGTTCGCCGATACCAGTTCGGGCGGATACACCGGCGGCGGATTGTCGATGGGCTGTGCGCCGAAGGTGTGCTGGCTCTTCGTCATCTGATACCGGTTGGCGTCGCTTTCCGGCATGGCGTCGTAGCTCACCTTGGCATCTTTCGTGGGGCCGGGAGCGGCGGCGTGCATGGACGGCTGGTCATGGGCGCAGCCCGCCAGTGCGAGCATGGCCGCGACGGGGATCGCGGTGCGCAGGAAGATCCTGGTCTGCTTCATGGAGTACCCCTGGTCGATGTGGCGCCATCATATCCATGCGGGAGGCGCTCGGGGGCGCTCTCAGGTAGCGGATCTTGCGCGCTGCCGGTGTGCCGTCTGCTTCGCCCGGTTTCCGCACGCCGCCATGCTGCACCAGCGGCGAACGTGGCCGCGCGTGTGGTCGGCAAAGAGCAGGGTGCAGGTCGGGCCCTCGCAAGCCTTGACGTATGAGAAGTCTTCTTCGGCGACGAGCTTCGCCATGGCTTCGCCGATCGGCTGCAGCAACGACTCCGGCGACGACCATCGACGCGTGCGAACGAACCGAAGTTTGCCCCCACCTTCGCTCGGCACGATCGACGCATAGCCCTCGTCGCGCGAGAGCAACTGGTTGAGGGGTTCCAGCTCCTTCAGGTCGTCGGCACCCAGCGCGCGGCCCTTCTTAGTGCGTACGAAACCCCGGAACCATTCGCGCAGGCTGCGGGCCTGACCGGCAAGGCGGTCGAGTTCGCCCGGCATGGCGCGCTCGCGCATGGCATCCAGAACGTCCGAAGGAACCATCCCGGCCTGTTCCAGCCAGGCGAGAAGCCCGGCGCCGTCGTCGATCCAGTCGACAGGCGCGTCCACGGGCGTCGCCACCGAATTCAGAAAGTCCAGGCCGGGGGCGTCGGCGATGAACATGGGGGGCAGGGACTGGGACATGGATGACGACCTCCGGCTGAGGAAAAGTAACCGCCTAAAAAACGCTTGACAAGTTACTACGAGCAATCATAACCTCCTCAAAAACATTTAGGCGGTTACAGTGGACTTCAAGCGGAGAGGTTAGTATGTATACGTCCGACACGACATTTGTCCTGGCACACGGCGCATGGGCGGACGGCTCAAGCTGGTCCAAGGTGATCACACGCCTCCACCACGGAGGGCACAAGGTGGTTACGGCCCCTCTGCCGCTGACGACATTTGCCGACGACGTGGCCTCACTCGAACGCACTGTGGAAAGGGTTGGCGGACCGGTCGTCCTCGTGGCGCACGCCTATGCCGGCGCCGTCGTCGGCGCGGTACGACATCCGGCCGTGAAGGGCCTGGTTTACGTGGCCGCACTCGTGCCGGACGAGGGCGAGACGGTTGCGGACGTCTTCTACCGGGCCGAGCCGCACCCCATGGCGCCGCATCTGGCAGCGGATGGCCATGGCGTCATCTGGCTTCCCGAGCGGGCGTTCGCCCAGGCCTTCGCGCCGAACGCCACAGAGGAGGAGCAAGCGCTTCTCGCCGCCACGCAGCGCCCGATATCGGGAGGCTGCATCACCGTCGCCGTGCCTCGACCACTTTGGAAGGACGTGCCGACCTGGTACCTGGTGGCCGAGCAGGACCGGATGATCGTGGCAAACACCCAGCGATTCATGGCGGAACGCGCGAACGCGAGAATCGTGTCGCATCCGGTCGATCACGCACCCGGCGTCACGGCGCCTGATGCTGTGGTGGACCTGATCCTCCAAGCGGCCCGGACCGTTTCGGCCTAAGCCTGTGGACGCCTCATTCGCCGACAAACAACGACGCCACGACCTGAGTTCCATCACTTACGGAGGCAATGCCATGAGCACGATCAACTACCGCACCGCCAACGTCGACGGCTTCAACGTGTTCTACCGCGAGGCCGGCCCGGCGAACGCGCCGAAGCTGCTTCTGCTCCACGGCTTCCCGTCGTCGAGCCATATGTTTCGCGACCTGATCCCGCTGCTTGCGGATCGTTTCCATATCGTGGCGCCGGATCTGCCGGGCTTCGGTCTCTCCGACATGCCGCCGCGCGAGACCTTTGCCTATACCTTCGACCACCTGGCCGACGTGATCGACCGTTTCACCGAGGTGGTCGGCTTCGACACCTTCGCCGTCTACGTGTTCGACTATGGCGCGCCCACGGGCTTCCGCATCGCGGTCCGCCATCCCGAACGGATCACGGCGATCATTTCGCAGAACGGCAATGCCTACGAGGAAGGACTGAGCGAAGGCTGGAACCCGATCCGCGCGTATTGGCAAGACCCCACCCCGGCGAATCGCGAGGTGTTGCGAGACATGCTGAAGCCGGAGACCACGCGCTGGCAGTACGTGCATGGCGTGGGCGACGAGTCGCGGGTGTCGCCCGACGGCATAGCGCTCGACAACTACTACCTGGCCCGCCCCGGCGCCGATGAAATCCAGCTGGACCTGTTCGGCGACTACAAGAACAACGTAGCGATGTACCCCGCCTTCCAGGCGTATTTCCGCGAGCACAAGCCACGCTTCCTCGCCGTTTGGGGCAAGAACGATCCGTTCTTCCTGCCGCCGGGTGCGGAGGCGTTCAAGCGGGATATTCCCGGCGCGGAAGTGCGCTTCTTCGACACCGGACATTTCGCGCTGGAAACCCATGCGCCCGACATCGCGAAGGCCATCGGCGACTTCCTTTCGCGATGAACCCGTGCGTCGTTGGGGCAACCGCTTTTGTTCCGGGCGGAGAAGAAATTACTCATAAGCGTCATATAAGTGGGCGTCGGCAGGCTGTGCATCCTTCCCCATGCCGAGTGTTCCGATGTTCCTCGCTTTGCTTTTCGTTACCAGTGTTGTTGCGTTCGCGATAAGCACCGTGAGCGGCGGCGGCGCAGGCCTCGTCCTGATGCCTGTCCTTGGCCTCGGCCTTCCTGCAGCGCACGTACCGGCGGCGCTGTCGTTGGGGAGCGCGATCAGCAGCACCGCGCGCTTGGGTATATTCGTAAGACATATCGAGTGGTCTGTGGTCCGGTGGTTCGTGCCGCTGTCGCTTCCCGGTGCCTTTCTCGGCGTCTGGCTGCTGGACCATATGAGTCCGATCTACATCGAGGCGATGCTTGGCCTTTTCCTGCTGGGCAATCTTCCGATGCTGTTCCGTCGGTGCCCCGAGCATGTGGCGGGGCAGGTCGCGCCGAGGAAGATCATGGCTCTTGGTCTTGCCGCCGGGTTTGTCTCCGGCCTTACGGGAGCCGTCGGTCTGCTCTTCAACCGGTTCTATTTGCAGTACGGTCTGAGCAAGCAACAGGTGGTGGCCACGCGCGCGGCGAATGAGATCATGCTTCACCTGACAAAGCTTGCGCTGTACGCCGCCTTCGGCCTGCTCGACAAACATACATTGGGAGCCGGAGCCCTTGTCGGTGTGGCCGCGGTGGCGGCGGCCTTCGGTTCGACGAGGCTCCTTCCTCACCTGAGCGAAGGGCTGTTTCGTCGCATGGGCTATGCGGCGATGATCGTCGCCGGAGCCGTCATGACCGGCAAGGCCGGCCAGGGGCTGGCGGCCAAGCATGAAATAAGTATCGAATCGCGCCATGTGCGCGACGGCATGAACATATCGCTAGGCGGCTTTGGCGGATGGGTCACGTTCGAGCTCCGCCTGCATGTCTATCGTGATGGCGTGCTGGAGAAGTACGAGATCTGATTTGCCATGAACAACCAAGGCGGCCGATACCGCGTCCGTTATCGGAGGTTTTGGGAGAACCGAGCGATGGCGTCCGCTGCGATTGAGTTTGGAGTAACCGCTTTTTCGCTGTCGCTTCACGCGTGCAGTCGGATGTTCCCCAGGTCCAGGTTGGTCTGTTCGGCCTCCGCCGCCGTGGCAGTCCCCGCGACGATGTTTTACGCTCCAACGGCTAGTCCAGCCCGCCTGTCCAGGCTAAATCCCCAACAGCGCTGAGGACTCGATCATGGCTCCATCGAACGACTGGAAGTTCACGCGGCGCGATGTCCTCAAGATGGGCGCCATGTCGGTCACGGCCCTGGCGGCCCCCCGCCTGGTCACGGCTGCCTCCGAACCTGGAGCCACCGGCAAGCCGGTGACGGCGAAGGTTGCCCTCGAGGTCAACGGCACGCCGCAGGCGCTGGAACTCGATACGCGCACGACCCTGCTCGACGCCCTGCGCGAGCACATGCACCTGACCGGCACCAAGAAGGGTTGCGACCACGGGCAATGCGGTGCCTGCACCGTCATCGTCGACGGCCGCCGCATCAACAGCTGCCTCACGCTGGCGGTGATGCACGAAGGCGCGAAGGTCACCACGATCGAAGGCCTGGGCAAACCCGGCAGCCTCCACCCGATGCAGGCTGCATTCGTGAAGCACGACGGCTACCAGTGCGGGTACTGCACGCCGGGACAGATCTGCTCCGCGGTGGCGGTGCTGGACGAGATCAAGGAGGACATCCCAAGCCACGTGACGGGCGATCTGACGGCGAAGGCCCGATTCAGCCGCACGGAGGTCCGGGAGCGCATGAGCGGCAACATTTGCCGCTGCGGCGCCTACTCCAATATCCATGACGCGATCGAGGAAGTGGCGGGGGGTGCGGCATGAGGCCCTTCACCTACGAGCGCGCCGAATCGCCTAAGGCAGCCGCCGCAGCCGCCGCGATGACGCCGAACGCCAGGTTCATCGCGGGGGGTACGAACCTGCTTGACCTGATGAAGATCGACATCGAGCAGCCGGCCCACCTGATCGACGTGAACGGCCTGGATCTTGCCCGGATCGAAGGCACGGACGATGGCGGCGTGCGCATCGGTGCGCTGGTGCGCAATACCGATCTTGCCGCCGATGCACGCATCCGGCGCGATTACCCGCTACTCTCCCGCGCCTTGCTGGCTGGCGCATCGGGCCAGTTGCGGAACAAGGCGACCACGGCCGGAAACCTGCTCCAGCGCACCCGTTGCCCGTACTTCTACGACACCAACCAGGCATGCAATAAACGCCTGCCGGGCAGCGGCTGCGCCGCACTGGGCGGCTTCAGCCGATCGCATGCCATCGTTGGCGTCAGCAAGGCCTGCATCGCGGTGCACCCGAGCGACATGGCGGTGGCGATGCGCGCCCTCGACGCCACCGTGGAAACCATAAAGCCCGACGGCAGCGTGCGCCGCATTCCCATCGCGGATTTCCACACGCTCCCGGGCAACACGCCGCACATCGAGAACGTGCTGACGAAGGGTGAGCTCATCACGGCGGTCACCCTGCCCAAGCCCATCGGCGGGCACCAGCTCTATCACAAGGTGCGCGACCGCGCGTCGTATGCCTTTGCTCTCGTATCGGTCGCCCTGGTGGTACAACCCGACGGTAGCGGACGCGTCGCGCTCGGCGGCGTGGCACACAAGCCCTGGCGCATGGAGGCTGCGGACGCCGAACTGCCAAAGGGCGCGAAGGCTGCGGCGGCACGCCTGCTCGCCGGCGCACAGACTACCGACGACAACGCGTTCAAGCTGACGCTGGTCGAACGCACCCTGGCTGCGACGCTGGCCGAAGCGAAGGAGCGGACCGCATGAAATTCGACACGCCCGCCACCACCAATCCCATCGACCGTCTGAAGGTAGTCGGCAAGCCCCTCGACCGCATCGAAGGGCCGCTGAAGACCACCGGTACCGCGCCTTATGCGTACGAGCGACACGACGTGGCGCCGAATCACGCCTATGGCTACGTCGTGGGGTCGTCGATCGCGAAAGGGCGCATTGTCGCTATCGACACGTCGAAGGCACGCAGGGCTCCGGGCGTGCTCGCCGTCGTCACCGCCCAGAACGCCGGCAAGCTGGGAAAGGGCAACTTCAACACGGCGCGCCTGCTCGGCGGCCCCGACATCGAGCACTACCACCAGGCGGTGGCGGTGGTGGTGGCAGAAACCTTCGAGCAGGCGCGTTCCGCGGCGCAGCTCGTCCACGTGGACTATGCGCGCGCCAAGGGCACATTCGATCTCGCCGCAGCCAAAGGTTCCGCCACCAAGCCGAAGGACGGCAAGCCGGACACGGCGGTGGGCGACTTCGATAAAGCCTTCGCCGCGTCGGCCGTGAAACTGGATGCCACGTACACCACGCCTGACCAGAGCCACGCCATGATGGAGCCGCACGCGACTATTGCGGCGTGGGAGGGCAACAGGCTCACCCTGTGGACGGCAAACCAGATGATCGACTGGAGCCGCGGCGACGTGGCGAAGACCTTGGGTATTCCGAAAGAGAACGTACGCCTGGTGTCGCCGTACATCGGCGGGGGCTTCGGCGGAAAGCTCTTCGTTCGCGCAGACGCGATCATGGCGGCGCTCGGTGCGCGCGCCGCGGGCAGGCCGGTGGCCGTTGCCTTGCAGCGTCCGCTCATGATGAACAACACCACGCACCGTCCCGCCACGATCCAGCGCATACGCATCGGCACGTCGAAAGACGGCAAGATCGACGCCATCGCGCATGAAAGCTGGTCCGGCGACCTTCCCGGCGGCGGTCCGGAAACCGCGGTGTCGCAGACCCGTCTGCTCTATGCGGGCCCGAACCGCATGACCGCGATGCGCCTGGCGGTGCTCGACCTGCCCGAAGGCAATGCCATGCGCGCCCCGGGCGAGGCGCCGGGCATGATGGCGCTGGAGATCGCCATCGACGAGATCGCCGAGAAAGCGGGTGTGGATCCCGTAGAGTTCCGCATCCTCAACGACACGCAGGTGGACCCGGAGAATCCGAAGCGGCCGTTCTCGCAACGCCGCTTCGTGGAGTGCATGCGCACGGGGGCGAAGAAATTCGGTTGGGAGCGGCGCGCGACGCGTCCGGGCAGTGTGCGCGAAGGGCGTTGGCTGAAGGGCATGGGCGTAGCCTCCGCTTTCCGCAACAACCTGGTGATGAAGTCTGCGGCCCGCGTGCGTCTGGAGCGCAGCGGGCGCCTCGTCGTCGAAACGGACATGACCGACATCGGCACGGGCAGCTACACCATCATCGGCCAGACCGCCGCGGAAATGCTCGGCCTGCCGTTGGACCGCGTGGACGTGCGCCTGGGCGATTCCAGCTTCCCGGTGTCGGCGGGATCGGGCGGACAGTGGGGCGGCAACAGCTCCACGGCCGGCGTCTACGCGGCCTGCGTGAAACTGCGCGAGGCGATTGCGCAAAAGCTTGGTGTCGATGCGAACACGGCGGTATTCGACGGCGGCGACGTCGTGGCGAACGACCGGCGTGTGCCGCTGGCCAAGGCCGTGGCGGACGGAGATATCGTGGCCGAGGACGGCATGGAATACGGCGACCTCGACGAGCGCTACCAGCAATCCACGTTCGGTGCCCACTTCGTGGAAGTGCGGGTGGACGCCGCCACCGGCGAGATCCGCATCGATCGCATGCTGGCCGTTTGCGCCGCAGGGCGCATCCTCAACCCCAAGTCGGCGCGCAGCCAGGTGATCGGCGCGATGACCATGGGCGTTGGCGCGGCGCTCATGGAAGACCTGGTGGTCGACAAGCGGCTGGGTTTCTTCGTGAACCACGACCTCGCCTCGTACGAAGTGCCGGTGCATGCCGACATTCCGCACCAGGAGGTGGTATTCCTCGACGAGACCGACCCGATCTCCTCGCCCATGAAGGCCAAGGGTGTCGGCGAACTGGGCATCTGCGGCGTGGCTGCCGCGGTGGCGAACGCGGTGTACAACGCGACCGGCGTGCGCGTGCGCGATTACCCCGTCACGCTGGACAAGTTCCTCGACAAGTTGCCGCCGGTTTGATGTAGGAGCCGCATCAGCGGCGACGGGTACTCGCGGCAAGCGTGCCCGTTGCCGCGGGATCGCCGGCATAGCCGGCTCCCACACGGCCCCCCTCGCCCAACGGCAGTCCCGCTATGCTTGGCGGAAACCGCACTGCACCGGTGAGACCATGGCCGCCTGGAAAGACCGCCGTATCCTCGATCTGCTCGCGATTGAGCAACCCCTGCTGCTCGCGCCCATGGCGGGCGCCGGGCTGGCGCCCCTGGCCATTGCAGTGGCGAAGGCCGGCGGCCTGGGTGCGATCCCGTGCTCCTCCCTGCCCGTGGAGAAGGCGGCGGCCGAGGTGGTCGCATTCCGGGACGCGGTGGACGGCCCGATCAACCTCAACTTCTTCGCCCATCGGCCCGAGGCACCCACGGCGGAAGCCAACGCGCGATGGCTCGAAAGGCTGGCGCCGTATTTCGAGGAATTCGGCATCGACGCGAGCGACCTGCCGCCCGCCGGTGGCCGCGCGCCCTTCGACGAGGCCATGTGCACCATGGTCGAATCGTTGCGGCCGGAGGTGGTGAGCTTCCACTTCGGGCTGCCGCAGGAGCCGCTGCTCGCCCGCGTGAAAGCCACCGGGGCCGTCGTGCTCTCCTCGGCCACCACCGTGGCGGAAGGCCGTTGGCTCGCGGAGCGAGGCTGCGATGCAGTGATCGCGCAGGGCTACGAGGCCGGCGGTCACCGCGGCAACTTCCTCACCGACGACATGGCCACCCAGCCCGGCACCATGGCCCTCGTGCCGCAACTCGTCGATGCACTGCACGTGCCCGTGATCGCCGCTGGCGCCATCTCGGACGGGCGCGGCATGGCAGCGGCGCTATGTCTGGGTGCGTCGGCCGTGCAGGTGGGCACCGCGTTCCTCCTGGCCGAGGAAGCGACCACGGTGACGGTGCATCGCCAGGCCCTGCGAGAGGCTCGCGACGACAACACCGCGATCACCAACGTTCTCACCGGTCGCCCCGCGCGCGGCGTGTTGAACCGCGTGATGCGCGAGCTGGGCCCGCTGACCGGCGATGCCCTGCCGTTCCCGCTCGCGGGCGGTCCGCTCGCACCGTTGCGCAAGGTGGCCGAAGCGCGGGGCCTTGGCGACTTCCAGCCGCTATGGGCAGGTCAGTCGGCGGCGCTGGCCCGGGACGGTTCGGCCACGGCCATCACCCGCGACATCGTCGAAGTGGCCGCGCGCTTGTTGCGCGTTTGAGGCAAGCACCCATCGCCGCTGAAGCGGCTCCCACAAAAGGCCAGGCCGCTCGGGCTGATCTGTGTGGGAGCGGTTCCCACACGAATGCCAGGTTGCCCTGTGTGGCAGCCGGCTCTGCCGGCGATCCCGCGGCAGCGGGCAACGCGCCTAGGGCTTCTGCCCCTGCTGCAACAACCAGAGCTTCACGTACTTGCGTCGCACGTATTCCACGCGCAACAGCGCGTAGACGATGCCCCGCCAGCCGTCGAGGAAGCCGGCGCGCAGCACATAGCCGCGGAAGAAGCGCCACATCGGGCTGAGCACGATCTGCGCGAGCGTGGCGCGTTTGCCGGCGGCGAATTCCTCGGTGGCCATCATGTGTGCATACCGTTCCTGCTTCGCCATCAGTTCCGACAGCGAGCGGTACGGATAGTGGTCGAGGAAGCCGGATAGCATGCGCACCTCGCCGTCGACGCTCACCGACTCGTGGATCTCGCGCGGGCCACGCCAGCCGCCCCGGCGGCGATCGAACAGCCGCAGCACTTTGTCCGCCCCGGCGTTGCCGTAACGCATGAAGCGGCCGAAGAAGTCGTTGCGGCGATGGAAACGGTAGCCGGCGGCGTCGAAGCCCTTGTCGCAGGCCGCTTCGATAGCCGCGCGGAGATCGGCACCGACGCGCTCGTCAGCGTCCAGGCAGAGCACCCAGTCGTTCTTCGCCTGCGCCACCGCGAAGGCTTTCTGGCTGCGGAAGCCGTCGAAGGGCCGCGACATGACGCGGGCCCCCGCCTTCCGGGCGATATCGAGGGTGTCGTCGGTGGAGCCGCCGTCGACCACCACCATGTCGTCGCAGAAGCCGGCGGCGGAAGCCAGGCAGTCGTGGATGCGATCGGCCTCGTTCTGGGTGATCACGCAGAGGGAAATGGGCCGTAGGGTCATCGAGATGCGGGGTCGGGTAGCGAGCCGTCATAATGCCACGTCGTCCCTTGCGGAGTGCCGCCCTTGCCCGCGTGCCTGATGTTCGCCACCGAGTCCTACGGCCTGCCGATCCTGCGTCCCCTGGCCGCGGCGGCGCGCGCGCGAGGCATCGATGTGGGCTGGGTAGTGCCGGCGGCTGTCGCGGCGCAGCTCGCGCCAGACGAGCACCGCGTGCGCAGCCTGCGCGAAGCG
The DNA here is from genome assembly GCF_011759605.1 of Luteibacter sp. SG786. Classification (GTDB taxonomy): domain Bacteria; phylum Pseudomonadota; class Gammaproteobacteria; order Xanthomonadales; family Rhodanobacteraceae; genus Luteibacter. The sequence goes on along the minus strand of NZ_JAAOYX010000002.1, from coordinate 600,105 downwards.
CATGCCCTGCGGCCGGACGCCGTGTATTGCGCCGCCAACTGGGTGTCTCCGGCGTTGCCCGGCATCAAGGTGCAGGTGTTCCACGGATTCAATGCGCAGAAGCGTGAGCCCGACCGCGGCCATTTCGCCATTCGCGGGTTCTTCGACCTCTACGTGACCCAAGGGCCGGCGACCACCGTGCCGTTCGAGGCGCTGGCGCGCGAGCATGGCTATTTCGCCGTGGTCGAAACGGGCTGGCCGAAACTGGATCCGCTGTTCGCGCCGTCGTCGTCGTCGCCTACCGGACTTCCGTCGCGCGACGGGCGGCCGGTAGTGATGTACGCCTCGACCTTCAGCCATCGCCTCAGCAGCGCACCCGCCATGCTGGAGCCGCTACGCGCCATGATCGCGCGCGGCGACCGCCAGTGGTTGCTCACGCTGCATCCGAAGTGCGACGAAGCACTGTTCGCCGCATATCGCGGACTGGAAGCGCCCAACGCGCGTTTCCTCACATCCGATCACCTGGTCGAGATGGAACGGGCCGCGGATGTACTGGTGTGCGACACCTCGTCCGTCGTCCACGAGTTCGCGGTGATGGGTAAACCGGTGGTCACGGTGGCGAATCGCGTGCCGCAACCGTTCATGCTCGACGTGCCGACACCCGCCGACGTGGACGCCGCCATCGACCTCGCGCTGTCGCACCCCCCCGAACTGATGGCCGCCATCCGCGCGCACGGCGACGACATACACCCCTACCGCGACGGCCACTCCAGCGACCGTGTGCTGGACGCGGTGGAAGCCTTCCAGCGTGGCGAATTCGGCATGCTGAAACGCAAGCCGCTGAACCTCGTGCGGCGGTTCAAGGCGCTGCGGGACATTCGCGAACTGCTCGACCTGGGCTGATACGTCGCCTTCCGGGGGCGCGCCCTCTTGAGATTAAGCTCATCATCCATAAAAGTATGGGCGTAATTCTTTCCCCAGGTAAGCGCCCGTGTCCGCCATCGCCGATTCCGTCATTGCCAGTTCGACCAGAAAGAAACCCTGGAAAATCCTTGCGTTAGGTTTAGCCGGATGCGGCGTCGCGCTTTATGGAATCCATTGGTGGACGGCGGGGCGATTCGTGGTCGATACCGACGACGCCTACGTCGGCGGAGACATCACGGTGATCGCTCCGAAGGTGTCGGGGTACATCCAGACGGTGGCGGTAACCGACAATCAGTTTGTCCACAAGGGCGACCTGCTGGTGAAGATCGACGACCGGGATTACCGGGCGGCCGTGGAGCGCGCGGACGCGGCGGTAGTGGCCCAGGAGGCCGCGCTGCGCAACCTCGACGCGGTGGAACGCCTTCAGCACAGCAACATCGCCCAGGCCCGGGCGGGGCTGGACGCCGCGCAGGCAGAAACCACGCGTTCCAGGCTAGACGACGAACGCAGCCGCCAACTGGTGGCGCGCGCGGCGGTGTCCGTGGAAAGCGCCCAGCGCGCGACGGCGACCTTCCAGACCGCGCGCGCCGCGACCGACCGCGCCGCGGCTGCCGTGCTTGGCGCGCGGCAGCAACTGGACGTGATCGCGACGCAGAAAAACCAGGCGCAGGCTGCGCTGGACCAGGCACGCGCCGAAGCGGAGGTGGCGAGGCTCAATCTCTCCTATACCGAGCTGCGCGCGCCGGTGGACGGCGTGATCGGAAATCGCCGCGCGCGAGTGGGCAGCTACGCGGCAGCCGCCACACAGATGCTCGTGGTCGTGCCGGCGCACGGGCTGTGGGTGGACGCAAACTTCAAGGAAGACCAGTTGGCGCACATGCGCGTGGGACAGGTGGTGGACGTGCGCGCGGACGTCTTGCCTGGGCGGGTGTTCAAAGGGCGCGTCGCCAGCCTGGCTCCGGCAACCGGCGCGCAGTTCAGCGTGCTGCCGCCCGAGAACGCCACCGGCAACTTCACGAAGATCGTGCAGCGTGTACCCGTTCGGGTGACGCTCAATGGCGCGGATGGTGATCTCGGCGTGCTGCGGCCCGGCCTGTCCGTCACCGCGCGCATCGACACGAAAGCCCCATGAGCCCCGTCGCCCACCTCACGCAAGGGCAGAAGATCTTCGCCTTTGCCACGATGTGCCTGGGCATGTTCATCGCCTTGCTGGATATCCAGATCGTGTCGGCATCGCTGCGCGATATCGGCGGCGGACTCTCTGCCGGCGCGGACGATACGGCATGGGTGCAGACGAGCTACCTGATTGCCGAGATCGTGGTGATCCCACTGTCGGGCTGGCTAAGCCGGGTGTTCTCGACGCGCTGGCTGTTCGCTGCGTCGGCGGCGGGATTCACCGTGACCAGCCTGCTTTGCGGTTCTGCATGGGATATCCAGAGCATGATCTGGTTCCGCGCCGCGCAGGGCTTCCTCGGTGGCTCCATGATCCCGCTGGTGTTCACCTCCGCCTTCGTTTTCTTTGAAGGCAAGCAACGCACGATCGCTGCGGCCACCATCGGAGCCATAGCCTCACTGGCACCCACGCTGGGCCCCACGCTGGGCGGATGGATTACCGACAACTATTCCTGGCACTGGCTGTTCTTCGTAAACCTTCCGCCCGGGATCTTCGTGGCCGTTGCCGTACCCCTGCTGGTCAAGATCGACGAACCGAACCTCGCGTTGCTCAAAGACGGCGACTGGATCGGTATCGCCCTGATCGCCATCTTCCTCGGCTGCCTGGAATACACGCTGGAGGAAGGGCCGCGATGGAACTGGCTGGACGACGGAACGATCCGCGCCACGGCATGGACCAGCGCCGTGTCCGGCCTGCTTTTCGTCTGGCGAGGGCTGGCGGCCGAACATCCCGTCGTCGACCTGCGTGCGCTTCGCGACCGTAATTTCGCCCTCGGCTGCTTCTTTTCCTTCGTGACCGGCATCGGCCTGTTCGGCACGATCTACCTCACCCCGCTATTCCTCGGGCGCGTGGAAGGTTATAGCGCGCTCCAGATCGGCCAGGCGATCTTCTCCACAGGCGTGTTCCAGATTCTCGGCATTCCCGTTTACGCATGGCTGGCCGGCCGTGTCGATCTTCGCTGGATCCTCATGGGCGGCCTTGCCCTGTTCACTGTCTCGATGTTCGAGTTCACGCCGATCACGCACGACTGGAGTTGGCGCGAACTGATCTTTCCGCAGGCGTTGCGTGGTTTCGCGCAGCAGTTCGCCGTGGCGCCGACGGTGATCCTGACCCTTGGAGGCCTGCCTCCGGCCCGCCTCAAGCAGGCGTCGGGCCTGTTCAACCTGATGCGCAACCTGGGCGGCGCCATGGGCATCGCGGGTTGCGCCACCATCCTCAACGACCGCACGAACCTGCATTTCCAGCGCATGGCGGAACACCTCACACCCGCCAGCGAGCCGCTCAACCATCTTATGGAGGGTATCCAGGCCGATACGGATGCCTACACGACGGCACTTAAATCGCTCTGGCAACTGACGTTCCGCGAGGCGCAGACACTGACCTTCAGCGACGCCTTCGCTTCCATCATGGTCTGCTTCGCCCTCGCGACGATCATGGTGCCCCTGATGCGAAAGGTAAGGCCGCCGTCGGCTCCGTCGGCTGACGCGCACTGAGCCGGCGTCAGCAGGTACGTTGCCGTTATGGGAATGAGAAGAATTCGCAATATTGCGTAGGCGTGGGCCCTTCGGTCATAATTGTAATGAGATTCATTCGCAATAATGACCACGTCACCGATCCGTCGGTGACGTCCGTTCCCGCGGAAGTCCATGACCTTGAACAGAAATATCCTCTTCGTGCTGCTCGCCGGCACATTGGCGCTGCCGACGTCCGTCCTCTCCCAGGATGCCTCCCCTCCCGAGGCGACCGGTGGAAAGGCCATACAACTCGCGCCCGTGGACGTGCACGGCCAGCGGCTGGACGAAGGCTATGCGCGCACCGATGCCTCCGGCGCCACCAAGACCGACACACCGATCGTGGAGACGCCACAGGCCATCTCGGTGATCTCGGCCACGCAGATGCTCGACCAGGGCGTGCTCACCGTGCAGGACGCCTTGCGCTATTCCGCCGGCGTTCGCGCGGACGCCTATGGCGTGGACAGCCGCGGCGACGATGCCTTCGTGCGAGGCACCTCGTTCACGCAGTACCTCGACGGGCTTCGCCAGTACTTCGGTTATGCCTACGCGCGCACGGAACCGTACTTCCTCGACCGCATCGAGATCGTGCGCGGCCCTTCATCGGTGCTGTATGGGCAGGGCACCACGGGTGGCCTCATCGCCTTGAACTCGAAACTGCCGCAGTTCACCGCCTCGCACGAGGTGGAAGCGCAACTCGGCAATTCGCAGCGCCGGCAGGTCGCCTTCGATTTCACCGGACCGCTGGACGCGGCGGGACATTGGGCTTATCGCCTCATCGGCGTATACCGCGATTCGGATTCGCAGATCGACCACGTGCCGGACGACCGTAAGGCCATCGCGCCCTCCATCACCTGGGCACCCGACGGCGACACGCGCTGGACGCTGTTGGCGAACCTGCAATTCGACCACAACGGCACCTCGCTCAACTTCCTTCCGCATGCGGGCACGCTGCTACCCAACCCCAACGGCCGGATAGACACCCACCGTTTCGTGAGCGAGCCGGGTTTCGATCGCTACGACACGAACCAGCGTTCGGTGACCTCGCTGTTCGAGCACCGTTTCAACGATACGTGGAAACTCGTGCAGAACATGCGCTACTCGCACGACAACGTGGACTACCGCACGCTCTACCCCGACGTCTATTCAAACCCGGCATATCCCTTCCTGGATGCCGATGAGCGCACCGTGGCGCGGTACAGCTACATCTCGATCGACCGCCACAAGCGCTTCGTCACGGACACCCACACGGAAGCCGACTTCGACTTCGCGGGCATGCGGCATCGGGTGCTCGTTGGCCTCGACATCGGCTATTCGCATACCGACAGCCGCCAGGGCAACGGATACGATGGCGTGCCGTTCGACCTTTACGCGCCGGTGTACGGCAACGGCTTCGTCGCGCCCGACGTCTTCCCGATCGCAAGCAGCCGCACTCGCCAGACAGGCCTGTATGCGCAGGACCAGATCAACTGGGGCGACCACTGGATCGCCACCGTGGGCATCCGCCACGACCGCGCCACGCTCACTACCGGCGACGACCGCTCGGTGGACAATGCCACGACCTCGCGTTTCGGCGTGATGTATCGCTTCGACAGCGGACTGGTGCCGTACCTGAGTTACACGGAATCCTTCCAGCCGCTCGACAGCCTGGACTTCTACAACCGTCCCTATGAACCCCTGCGCGGGAAGCAGTATGAGGCGGGCGTGAAGTACCAGCCGCCCGGCTCGGCGACGCTCCTCACCGCGACCTACTACGACCTTCGCGAGGAAAACCGCCTGGCGCCCGACCCGGAAAACCCGCTCAACCAGATCCAGGCCGGCAAGGCGAAAACCCGCGGCGTGGAGCTGGAAGCATCGACGCGTATCGCATCGCACCTCGACCTCATCGGCACGTACACCTGGACCAAGGCGCGGCCCGACGATGGGACCATCGTGGCGGGTTTACCGAAGAACCAGGGCTCGGTGTGGGGCGTCTATCATGTGAACGATGCGGAGAGCGACGGCCTGAGCTTCGGCGTCGGCGCGCGCTACATCGGCGTGAACTACGACGAGACCGGCACGCTGCGGGTGCCGCACAAGACGCTGTTCGATGCGATGGTCGCGTACACACAGGGCCCCTGGCGGTTCTCGTTGAACGCGGCGAACCTTACCGACCAGGTCTACAACGCAAGTTGCCTCGCACGCGGCGACTGTTTCTACGGACCGCGTCGCAGCATCCTGGGTAGTGCCCGCTACCGCTTCTGAGCCCACGGGTTGGCATCCGGACGTCCAAACCCGCTAGGATCGGATGTTCGAATCTGGCCGAAGGGGTGTGGGGATGGGCTTTCGCAACTTGCTGGGGGGCGCGCTGCTGGCTGCGCTGACGTCGACGGCGGCTTTGGCCGCACCGCCTCCGGGCCACGCCGGCAATCCCGTGTTCCCCGGCTGGTACGCCGATCCGGAAGCCGCGATCTTCAACGATACCTATTGGATCTATCCCACCACGTCGCTGAAGTACGCCGAGCAGCGCGGCTTCGACGCGTTCTCGTCGCCGGACCTCGTGCACTGGACAAAACATGCCGACGTCCTGGACATCAAGGACATTCCCTGGGCGAAGAAGGCGCTTTGGGCGCCCGCGCTCGTCGAGAAGGACGGCAAGTATTATTTCTTCTTCGCTGCGAACGACATCCAGAGCGACAAGGAGCTCGGCGGCATCGGCGTGGCGGTGGCGGACAAGCCCGAGGGTCCGTTCCGCGACTTGATCGGCAAGCCGCTGATCGGCGCGTTCCACAACGGTGCGCAGCCGATCGACCAGTTCGTGTTCCACGACGACGACGGCACCTGGTACATGATCTACGGCGGCTGGAAGCACGCCAACATCGTGAAGCTGAAACCGGACTTCACCGGTGTCGAGCCGATGGCCGACGGCACCGTGTTCAAGGAGATCACCCCCGCGCCCGAATACGTGGAAGGGCCGCTGATGTTCAAGCGCAACGGCAAGTACTACTTCATGTGGTCGGAAGGTGGTTGGACGGGTCCGGACTACTCGGTGGCGTATGCCATCGGCGATTCGCCGCTGGGGCCGTTCAAGCGCATCGGGAAAATCCTCGAGCAGGATCCGAAGGTCGCCACCGGGGCGGGGCACAACTCGGTGTTCCATGTGGCGAAGGACGATTCCTGGTACATCGTTTACCACCGGCATCCGCTCGGCGACACGAACGGGAACCATCGGCAAACGTCCATCGAGCACATGTACTTCGACAAGGACGGGAAGATCCTCCCCGTGAAGATCACCAATGAAGGGGTGAAGGCCAACCCGCTGCGACCCTAACCTAGGCAGCTAAAGCTCGACCTTTCGACACGCAAGGATTCGCTACAATCCCCGCGGGGCAGGACCATTCCTGCGGGAGTGAGGCAGCATGCGTTACGAGAAAGGGCATAAAGAACAGACGCGCCAGAAGATCGTCGAGGCAGCGTCGCAGCGCTTCCGCGCCGAGGGCATCGACGGGGTCGGTGTCGTCAGCCTCATGGGCGAGGTGGGGCTCACCCAGGGCGGCTTCTACAATCATTTCGGATCGAAGGAAGACCTCGTCCGCGAAAGCGTGGTGGCGGGAGCCGCCTGCGCCATCAAGCGGCTCACGGCGAAGGTGAACGCGTCGCGCGGCGAGAGTTACCGTGCGTTGATCAATGGTTATCTGTCCGCCGAGCACCGCGATCAGCCGGAAACCGGCTGCGTCGCCGCGGCGCTGTCGGCCGAAATGGCCCGCCGGCCGCTGGAGACGAAAACCGCTTTCACCGACGGCTTCGCCGAAATGGTGGATCTGATCGCCTCGACGTTGCCCGCCACGGTGCGTGGCAAGCGCCGTCGCACGCTGTCGATGGCGGTGTTCGCCTCGCTGGTGGGCTCGATGTCGCTGGCGCGTGCCGTGGCCGACAAAAAACTCTCCGACGAGATCCTTTCGCTGGGTCGCCAGGCTGCTCTGGAGCTGGTGGAAGCGGGCTGACTACTTCGTGGTGGGCGCGTTGCCCATCGCGGCGGTTTTCGCGGCCAGCTTCGCCTTGATGGCCGGCATGGCCGCGAGTGCCGCACGCTCGCCTTCGAGGATGGCGACGTTCTTCTGATCGAAGTCGGTGGGCCCGATCTGGCCCACCTTCGGCCGGATGACGATGTCGGCGCGCCCGAGCTCCTGTTCGGCGAGTTTGCGGCCCATGATGGTGATCGACTGGCCCACGATGCCCACCATGCTGTCGGGATTGCTGCCGTCGGGCCGTGCCGAGATGTCCACGGCGATGACGATGTCGGCACCGAGCTGGCGCGCGGCATCCACGGGAACCGGGCTCACGACGCCGCCGTCGACGAAGTGCTTGCCCGCGATCTCCACGGGTTCGAACACGCCCGGAATGCTGCTCGAAGCGCGCACGGCCTGTCCGGCGTTTCCGCGGATGAAGACGGCGCGTTCGCCGTCTTCCAGTTCGGTGGCCACGGCGGCGAAGGGAATGCGCAGTTTTTCGATCGGTGTCTGCCGCAGCAGCTGGTTCACGTAATCCTGCAACTTTTGCCCCTGCACCAGGCCGCCGGAGAAGAACCGCACGTCGCGGATCTTTCCTTCGTCGAGCGAGAACGCTGTCTCCTGCAACTGGAACGCGTCCATGCCGCTCGCGTACAACGCGCCGACGACGCTGCCGGCGCTGGTGCCGGAAACCACGTCGGGGTGGATGCCGTTCGCTTCCAGCATCTTGATGACGCCGATATGCGCGAAGCCCTTGGCGGCGCCGCCACCCAGCGCCAGCCCCACGCGCGGTTTCGCCGCCAGGACGGGCAGGGCGTTCTCGGGGCGGGCATCCGGCTTGCTGCCGCCGAAACAGCCGGCGAGCAGGGCCGCGCAAAGGAGCGGAAGCCAGGAACGGGGGCGGGGAAAGCGCATGGGGGGCACGGTAGGAGAGAAAGGCAGCGGCATCATCGGGCCTCCGCGCGGCGGAGGCCTGACAGGTTCATGGCGAAAGCAGGGCCGTTCAGCCGCGGGTGTCGTCGGCTTCCAGGTGATAGCGGGTGACGATGTCGATCTCGTTCCGCGAGCCGAGGAATACCGGCACCCGTTGGTGCAGGGCCGTGGGCTGGATATCCATGAGCCGCTGGCGGCCGGTGGTGGCTGCGCCGCCGGCCTGTTCGACGATGAAGGCCATGGGATTCGCCTCGTACATCAGCCGCAGCTTGCCCGTGCCGCCCTTCGCCGTGATCTTCGCGTCCAGCGGATAGATGAAGACGCCGCCGCGGGTGATGATGCGGTGCACGTCAGCCACCATGGACGCCACCCAGCGCATGTTGAAGTCGCGGCCGCGCGGTCCGGTGGTGCCGGCCAGCAGCTCGTCGATGTAACGCTGCATCGGCGCTTCCCAGTGGCGCTGGTTCGACATGTTGATGGCGAACTCGCTGGTGTCGGCGGGAATGACGATGTCGCGGCGGGTAAGCACGAAGCTGCCGTGCTCGCGGTCCAGCGTGAACTCGTGCACGCCATGGCCGAAGGTGAGCACCAGCAGGGTGCTGGGGCCGTAGACCACGTAGCCAGCTGCGACCTGCTCGGTACCGGACTGGAGGAAATCGCCCACCTTGGGCTCGGTGACACCGTCCGGGCAGCGCAGCACCGAGAAGATGGTGCCCACGGAAACGTTCACGTCGATGTTGGACGAGCCGTCGAGCGGGTCGAACAGGAGCAGGTGGTTGCCCTTCGGGTAGGCGTCGGGAATGGGCTGCGGATCGTCCATTTCTTCCGATGCGCAGGCAGCGAGGTGGCCGCCCCAGGCATTCGCTTCCAGCAGGATCTCGTTGGAGATGACGTCGAGCTTCTTCTGCGCCTCGCCTTGCACGTTCTCCGAACCGGCATTGCCGAGCACCCCGCCCAGGGCACCCTTGCCGGTGGCGACGGAGATGCGCTTACAGGCGCGGGCCACCACCTCGATCAGCAGGCTGAGCTGGGCATTGATGTGCCCGGCGCGCTTCTCTTCGATCAGGAACTGGATCAGGGAAATCGGTTTCGTCATCGGGCGGGACTCTGGCGCGAAAGCCGGCATTGTCCGCGTCGGCGATGAACCGCGCCAGTGGGACTGCTGACAGTACGTTGTCAGCAGCCCCCGGTCAGACTTTCCCCTCAAGCAACGGGGAGGACATGCCATGAACCGCTTTCTCGACCGGCTCGCCCGTCTTTATGCGCCGCTGGGCCGCCGCGGCCTGCTGATGGACGGGCAGTTTCGCTTCGCGCCCGACGCGCCGCGCCGCACGGGCGGGCGGAAGGCAAGGGCTCGCGCGCCCACCACAAACGCTGTAGGAGCCGCTATGGCGGCGAGAGGGAAGCTTTCGCCGCTATAGCGGCTCCTACCGTTTCCGGCTTCCACAGACATCGCTCCAACGACCATCGACAAGGACCCTCGCATGAACACGCCGCATCGGATCAAATTCCATCACGCCCCGAACAGTCGCTCGGGCAGCACCTTGATGCTGCTGGAAGAACTCGGGGCGCAGTACGACATGCACGTGATGGATCTGAGGAAAGGCGAGCAGCGCCAGCCCAGCTACATGAAGGTGAACCCGATGGGGAAGGTGCCTGCCATCGAACACCTTGGCGGTCTGGTGACCGAACGCCCCGCGATCTTCACCTACCTCGCCGACCTCTATCCCGCCGCCGGCCTGGCGCCCGCGCTCGACAGCCCGCTGCGCGGTCCGTACCTGCGCTGGCTGGCCTTCTACGGTTCGTGTTTCGAGCCGGCGGTGATGGACCGCTTCATGAAGCACGAGCCCGGTCCGCCGATGACCTGCCCCTACGGCGACTTCGACACCGTGATCGACCTGATCGAGGCGCAGCTGGCGCCGGGCCCGTGGCTGCTCGGCGAGACCTTCACCGCCGCGGACATCCTCTGGGCCAGCGCACTGGACTGGACGATGAAGTTCGGCATCGTTCCCCGCCGCGACGCCTTCGAGGCGTATGTCGCCCGCCTCATGGTGCGTCCGGCCATCGTCAGGGCTGCGATTCAGGACGAAGCGCTGGCCCGTGCACAGTCCCTGGCCGCCGCGTGAGCCGCGGCGATGCGGCCTGCCCCGAAGAGGTTCGGCCATGCCCTGGTCACCGGCGGGCCGCACCGTGACTTCCATCGCTTCCCGCGCCGCGCGCGGGAAGCGATGATGTGCGAATGCGCCGTGCCGACCGCCTGTTCCTCATCATCAACGCCCTTCGTGGCCGGCGAACGGCGCTGCCTGCCCGGCAGCTGGCGAGCACGCTCGAAGTGTCGTTGCGCACGGTGTATCGCGACGTCGCGGACCTGCAACTCTCGGGCGTTCCGATCGAAGGCGAGGCCGGTGTGGGCTACCTCCTGCGCAAGGGCTCGGACATCCCCCCGCTGATGTTCTCCGCCGACGAACTGGAAGCCCTCGTGGCCGGCACGCGTTTCGTTCGCGCGTTCGCCGGCGAACGGCTGGCGCGCGAGGCACAGGCCGCGCTGATCAAGATCGAAGCCGTGCTGCCGTCCGAGCTGCGCGAGAAGGCGGCGCAGTCGCGCATCTTCGCGCCGATCTGGCGCGACCCCTTCCAGAACCACATCGCCACCATGCTCGACCGCCTGCACGAGGCCGTGCTCGCGCGCCGGGTGCTTTGCCTGGAGTATTGCGACGCCGAAGGACGAAGCAGCACGCGCGAGGTGGAGCCGCTTTGCCTGTCCTTCTGGGGCGGGGCCTGGACCCTGGGCACGTGGTGCCGCCATCGCCAGGCCTTCCGCAACTTCCGCCCCGACCGCATCGCCGAGTGCCGCGACGCCGGCGAAACCTTCCCCGACCTGCCGGGCCGCAACCTCGAGGCCTATCTGGAAACGATGCGCGGACACTACGCGGGGCTGGAATAAATCCGTGTGGGAGCCGGCCAGGCCTTTGTGGGAGCCGCTTCAGCGGCGATGGGTGCTTGCGGTTAGCTTGCCCGCTGCCGCGGGATCGCCGGCATAGCCGGCTCCCACAAAGGCGCAGCCGGCTCCCGCCGCGCGGTACGGGATGCGATGATCGGGAAATACGTCCCCCGATAACGGAGCCTGCATGTCCCCCTGGATTCGCGCCATCGCCTTCGCCGGCCTGTTTGCCGGCGCCGCTCATGCCGCCACGACCCCCGACGATTCGTTCCGCGCCATCTACACGAAGGAATGGGCATGGCGTAACGGGCAGGCCGGGATCCTCACCTCGGGCGAGGCCCAACCGGGCGACGGGCGTCTGGATACGGTGGACGCGGCGAACCAGGCGAAGCGGCTCGCCTATTGGAACGACGTGCTTGCCCAGCTTGATCACATCGACACGAAGGGCTTGAGCGGCAAGGCTCGCGTCGACTACGAGGTCTATCGTGCGCAGATCGCCAACCTCGCGGCTGCGCAACGCTTCCAGCAATGGCAGATGCCGTTCAACAGCGATTCGGCGTTCTGGTCCGACATCGGCTATGTGCTGCACGGCGACGACCTGCGCACGCGCGACGACTATCGCCATTACGTGGAGCGTCTGCGCCAGATTCCGGCGTACATGGACCAGGAGATCGCAAACATGCGCCTGGGCCTTGCGCGCGGGTTCACGGTGCCGCGCGCGGTGCTCGACGGTCGCGACGTTTCCATCGCCGCGGTGGCCGAACTGAAGCAGCCGGAAGACAGTGCGCTGTACAAGCCGTTCAAGTCGATGCCGAAGAACCTACCGGAAGCGGACGCCGAAGCGCTGCGGAAAGAAGCGCGCGAAGCCATCGCGAACGGCGTGATTCCCGCCTACGGCCGCCTTCTTGCGTTCTTCCGCAACGAGTATGTGCCGAAGGCGCGAACCACGCTCGCGGCCGAGTCGCTCCCCGACGGCAAGGCCTACTATCGGCAGCAGATTCGCGAGTACACCACGCTCGATCTGTCGCCCGACGACATCCACGCCATTGGCCTGCGTGAAGTGGAACACATCCACGCGGCCATGCTGGAGACGATGAAGGAGACCGGATTCAAGGGCGACTTCCCGGCCTTCCTGACGTTCCTACGCAAGGACCCGCAGTTCTACGCGAAGACGCCCGACGAACTGCTGATGCGCACGGCATGGGTGGCGAAGCAGGTGGATGCCAAGTTGGGCAAGTTCTTCGGCCTGCTGCCGCGGCAGCGTTTCGCCATCGAGCCGGTGCCGGCCGACATCGCGCCGTATTACACCTCCGGTCGCGGCGGTGCCGACGTCTATATGGTGAACACGTACGACCTGCCTTCGCGCCCGCTGTTCAACATGCCGGCGCTGACCCTGCACGAATCGATGCCGGGCCATTCGCTGCAGCTGGCGCTTTCCGCCGAGCAGCAGGGGCTGCCGGAGTTCCGCCGCGACGGTTACATTTCCGCGTATGGCGAGGGCTGGGCGTTGTATTCGGAGTACCTCGGTAACGAGATGGGCATCTACCACACGCCGTACGAGCGCTTTGGTTATCTCACCTACCAGATGTGGCGCGCGTGCCGCCTCGTCGTCGATACGGGCATCCACCACCTCGGGTGGACGCGCCAGCAGGCGATCGACTACCTCACCCAGAACACGGCGCTCAGCGATCGCGAAATCGCCAACGAAGTGGATCGCTACATCAGCTGGCCGGGCCAGGCCCTGTCGTACGAGCTGGGTTATCTGAAAATCCGGGAACTGCGGGCCAGGGCGGAACAGCAGCTGGGCGAGAAGTTCGACCTGCGGGCATTCCACGACACGGTCCTGGCCCTGGGCTCCGTACCCCTGCCGGTACTCGAGCAACACGTCGACGCCTGGATCGCATCCCGCAAGTAGGGGCGTTGGTACAGCATTTTCTCTCTGTATGGAGTACACTGCGTCACAACTCCACAGGTGAAGCGACGATGCAGAACGCCATCCATGCCGAACCGATCCACCTCGCCGACGCCGGCGGCCCGGCGCTGAGGGCCTTCTTCGCGCTCGCCGAGCGCTGGAAGCTCCGTCCCCCCGAGCAGCGCACGCTGCTGGGGGAGCCGCCGGAATCCACCTATTTCAAGTGGAAGAAACAGCAGGACGGTACGCCGTCGCGCGACGTCATCGAGCGCATCAGCTACCTGCTCGGCATCTGGAAAGACCTGCAGATTCTCTTTCCCGACCCGAACCAGGCGGACGCCTGGGTGCGCAAACCGAACGATGCGCCCTTGTTCGGCGGGCGCTCCGCGCTCGACCGCATGCTCTCGGGCAACGTTGCCGACCTCTACGTCGTCCGTCAGTACCTGGACGCCCAGCGCGGCTGGAACGGATGAGCGCCGCGCCTCCGCTCCGCCGCATCCGCTGGAGCCAGGCCTATCGGATCGTGTCGAGCCGCTTCCCGCCCGTCGGCCTTTTCGACCGTATCGCCGATCCGAAAGACATCGACGCCGTCATGGCCATCGAATCGATGACGAACCCGCGCCTGCGGGAGGAAATGGGCGCGTTGCGCCTCGTACCCCCTGACCGTCGCGTCTCGGGGCAGGGTACGTCGCCGATCATGGCCGCCTTCACCCATATCTCGCCCGAGGGAAGCCGATTCAGCGACGGCCATTGGGGCGTGTTCTACGCCGCGCACAGCGTGTCGACGGCCATCGAGGAAACGGTATTCCATCGCGAGGCGTTCCTCGCGGCCACGCGCGAACCGCCGATGGACGTGCAGGTGCGCTGTTACAAGACAGCCATCACGGGCCGCTTCCACGACATCCGCGGCGGCTGGGCCGCCGAGCACGATCCGGATTCCTACGCGGCCAGCGTGAAACTTGCCCGCTCGCTGCGCGAGCAGGGCTCCAACGGCATCGTCTACGACAGCGCCCGTCATGCCGGCGGCGAGTGCGTGGCCGCGTTCTATCCGGACGTGGTGGCGCCCTGCATCCAGGCGGAGCACTTCATCTACCGCTGGAACGGCACCCGAATCGAAGCGGTGTTGAAGGTGACCCCTGTGGAGCGGCATGGGGGCAGGGGATGAAGGCACGTGGTGCAGCGCAATTTGCCCCGGCATCTCCATAGGTTTACGGTGGAGCGGATGAAAAAGCTCGCGCTCCTCCTCACCCTCCTCGTCCTTTCCTTCGGCACTTACGCCAAGGGCCCCGACCACAGCCAGTGGGAACACGACATCCAGGCCTTCGAGGCCGCGGACAAGGCGTCCCCGCCCCCGTCGAACGCCGTGCTCTTTATCGGCAGTTCCTCCATCCGCATGTGGACGACGCTGGCGCAGGATTTTCCGAACTACCGCGTGATCAACCGCGGCTTCGGTGGCTCCGACCTCGACGACAGCACGGCTTTCGCCGATCGCATCGTCACGCCGTACCACCCGGTGGCCATCGTGCTGTACGCCGGTGACAACGACCTGCAGAACGGTGACACGCCCGAGCAGGTGCGTGACGACTTCGCCGCGTTCGTGGCCAAGGTGCGCAAGGACCAGTCCGACCTGCCGATCGCCTTTATTTCGATCAAGCCGAGCATCGCGCGGCTTGCCCTTCTGGGGAACATCCAGCGCGCGAACAAGCTGGTGCGCGACTGGTCCATGGGGCAGAAGGGGGTGGCATTCCTCGACGTGGCGCCCGCGATGCTCGACGCGAACGGTCAGCCGAAGCCAGCGCTTTTCCGCGACGACGGCCTGCACATGAACTCTGCGGGCTACGCGCTCTGGGTGGCGCAGGTGCGCCCATGGCTGGCCGACCACGCGCAGGCCGCCGAAGTTAAACGGGAACCAAATGCTCCTGTGCAGTGAGACGGGAACTTCACGGGATTGGCCTTATCTAAGTATTCGATCGCCGAGAGGCGACCTGTTGGCAAGCGACGCTTCAATGAGTCGATTGTCCCGGGTCCCGCTATTTCCCCTGATAGCCTGGACCCGACGCGACCCCGGCAGCTCCTCCCCTGGCTGCCGGGGTTTTATTTTGTCTGCTCGTCGCGAGCACCCATCGCCGCTGAAGCGGCTCCCACAGAAAGCGGGGTGTCTCTTTAGAGAGCGGGCTGCCCTTGTGGGAGCCGGCTATGCCGGCGATTCCGCGGCAGCGGCAAGCTGGCCGCGAGCACCCATCGCCGCTGAAGCGGCTCCCACAAAGAGCCATGCCGCGGCTTCCACAAAAAGCCGGGCCGGTCTTTGAAAAAGACGGTTGCTCCCGCCCGGAGCGGGTCAGGCGTGCTGCGCCCGCGGGAAATACGGCTTGATGGACGTGTCGAACGCGCGCCAGACACCGTCGTTGCCCTGGATGTTGAGCACGATGTCGGACGCCGCATTGGCGGCCTCGATCCGGCGAGCCTCCCTGAGAGCGCATTCGAGTGCGTCGTCCCGCGAGCAGAACTCGCCGACCTCGCACTCGTTCTTCTGCAGCAGCCACAGACCGGGACCCACGGACTCGAAAGGAATATCGAAGACAACCACGGCGGAATCACCCCTGTTCATTGCACGTAGCCCCCATCCTAGGGAGCCACGTGTTAGGTCTCCGTCGAGCCTTAGTTGTCCCCGCCCGAAGCGAAGCCTTCGCGGGTGCCCCGGCGGTACACCTTGTCGGTCGGAAGGATCTGGGCCGCGGCGACCGGGGTGCCCTGGGCCAGCCTGGCATAGATGGGGGTGAAGTCCGGGCCGGTGGCTTCGAACAGCTGCTCGAAGTCGTCGATGACGAAGTAGGTCTGCTGGTAGGTGTCGATCCGGTACTTCGTGTTCATGACCCGCTCCAGGTCGAAACCGATGCGGTTCGGCGCCGGGGAGTCGATGGAGTAGATGGATTCGCCCTTGGAGCTGACGATGCCGGCCCCGTAGATGCGCAGGCCCTTATCCGTGCGGATAAGCCCGAATTCCACCGTGTACCAGTACAGGCGCGTGAGGTTCATCAGTGCCTCCGGCCCGATGGCATGCGCCTTCATGCCGCCCTTGCCGTAGGCCTGCATGTAGTCGGCGAACACCGGATTGAGCAGCAGTGGCACGTGCCCGAACAGGTCGTGGAACAGGTCGGGCTCCGACAGGTAGTCCAACTGGTCCGGCTTGCGGATCCACCAGCTCACCGGGAAGCGCCGGTTCGCGAGGTGGTCGAAGAACACCTCGTCGGGAAGCAGCCCTTCCACGGCCACGAGCTGCCAGCCGGTGGCCTTGCCCAGCACCTTGTTCAGTTCGTCGAAGCGCGGGATGCCGCCGTCGCCGAGGCCGAAGCGTTCCACGCCATCGAGGAATTCCTGGCAGGCATAGGCCGGCAGCAGTTCCCGCTGGCGGCGGTACAGGGTGTCCCAGACCTCGTGGTCGGTCTTCGAATAGCTGGCCCAGGGTTGCTCGACCGTGCCGGTGGCATACACGGGCACGTATCCACGGTCGGTCTGCTGGTGTTCGACGCGGCGGGGGGTGTCCATGGCTGTCTCCGGTGGTTGAAGCAACAGCATAGCGACGGACGGGCGCAATAGGCTTGCAATGTTGCGCGTGTAAGGGGCGGTATGACAATAATGAGCGTCATAAACCCAATATGACGAAAGAATCGTGCAAGCCACCCTCGATCGAACGGACCTGCGCATCCTGGCCACGCTCCAGGCCAACGGTCGGATGAGCAATGCGGAACTCGCCGCCGAGGTGAGCCTTTCTCCATCCGCCTGCCTTCGCCGCGTGCAGAAACTCGAATCCGACGGCGTCATCGCGGGGTACGGCGCCCGGCTGGAGCCACGTGCGCTTGGGCTGGGGTTGCAGGCTTTCGTGCGCGTGCAGCTCTCACGCCACGAGTCCGACGCCATCGATTCGTTCACCGAGCGGGTGGCCGCATGGGACGAGGTGGTGTCCTGCTATGCCCTCACTGGCGACATGGACTACCTGCTCCAGGTATACGTGGCGGACCTCGATGGCTTTTCTCGCTTTCTGCTCGACCGCCTGCTCAATGCGGCGGGGGTAGCGGACGTGAACACCAGCTTCGTCCTGAGGACCGTCAAGGCCTCTACCGCCTTGCCCCTCGGTAATGTCCGCCCCTGAAGTACCTCAACCACCCGTTCCCTAAGAATAAAATCATGCTCCCCTAGCGGCAGGCAGCGCCCCTCGTTAATCTTGTGCGCTCGATGGAAGCCGCCTCCGCCAACCCGACGCCCCCCGACCGCATGCGACCGCTTCGCTATCTGTGGCGGGTGCCGCTGTTGCTGCTCCACATCCTGTTCGGCATCGTCATTTGCGCGCTGATCCTGAGCTGGGCCGGCGGCGTGATGAAAGACGGCCGCGAACCGCTGGCCCATCGCACCATCCGCATGTGGTCCACCCTGCTCCTGCGGGTGTTCGGGTTCCGCAGTCGCCGCTTCGGCACGCCATTGCCGGATCCGGTGCTGTTCGTCGCCAACCACACCTCGTGGCTCGACATCGAACTGCTCCATTCGCAGCGGGCCGCCTGCTTCGTCGCCAAGGCGGAGATCGCCAGCTGGCCGCTGGTGGGTTGGATGGCTTCCCGCGGCGGCACGATCTTCCATCGCCGCGGGAACAACCACTCCCTGTCGTCGGTGATGGCCGCCATGGTGGAGCGCCTGCGCGAAGGCCGTTCCGTGGCGGTGTTCCCCGAAGGCGGTACCGGCCACAACGGTGTGCTGCGTGTGTTCCATGCGCGCATCTTCCAGGCCGCCCTCGACGCCGAGGTGCCGGTGCAGCCGGTGGCCCTGCGCTTCGCACGGCACGGCCGCCGGGTCGTCGACGCCGGTTTCCGCGAGGGCGAAAGCTTCATGGGCAATTTCCTGCGCCTGCTCGGCGAGCCGCCGCTCGACGTGGAGGTGCACTTCCTGGAGCCCGTGCCGGTGTCGCCGGAGGGGCGCCGCCGCATGGCCGAAGCCTCGCGCGAGCGCATCGCGGTGGCCCTGGATACCGACACGCCGGCATGAGCCTGCCGACGGGCTCCGACTTCCGACCGCCGTGGCCACTCCGCAGTGGCCACATCCAGACCATGTTGTCGTCCAGCGGCATCCGGCGCCGGCTGTTGCCCAAGCAGGCGCGGCGGGTGCAGGAAAACGCGCAGGAAGTGCTGGTGGATGTCGGCCACGGCGACCGCCTGAGCGGCCGCTACACCGCCCAGCGCACCGGTCGCGAGTCGCGCGGCCTCGCCATCCTCTTCCACGGCTGGGAAGGCAGTGTGGATTCCACCTATGTCCTGCAGACGGGCAGCCGCCTGCTCGACGACGGCTGGGACATCTTCCGCCTGAATTTCCGCGATCACGGCGATAGCCACGGCCTCAACGAGGCCCTGTTCCACTCGTGCCGTATCGACGAGGTGGTGACGGCGATGGGCGAGATCGCGCGCATGTTCCCCGCGAAGGCCATCGGCGTGGCGGGTTTCTCCCTCGGCGGCAACTTCGCGCTGCGCGCCGGCATGCTGGCGCCCTCGCAGGGCGTGCCGGTGGATTATGTGCTGGCCGTGTGCCCCATCATCGATCCCAGCGAAGGCCTGTTCTCGCTGGAAAGCGAGGCGCCCTGGTTCTACCAGGCGTATTTCATGCAGAAGTGGCGCCGCTCGCTGCGCCTGAAACAGCAGGCATTTCCGCAGCAGACGTATTTCGAGCTGGAGGAACTGCGCCAGAACATGCGCGACCTCACGCGTTCCCTGGTGCTGCGCCACACCGACTTCGGTTCGCTCGAAGCCTACCTGGACGGCTATTCCGTTGCCGGCGACCGGCTGATGGACCTGCACCTGCCTGCCACGATCCTCACGTCGCGCGACGATCCCGTGATTCCGGTGGCCGCGTTCGACCAGCTGCGCCTGCCGCCCAACGTCGAGCTCGACATCGCGGCCTACGGCGGCCATTGCGGTTTCATTCGCGACTACAGCATGACCAGCTTCACCGACGACTACATCGCCGCCCGTTTCGACGCCATAACCCGCTGATTCCAGTCGGGCGCCATCCCAAGGAGTCCCGTACATGCGTAGCGTTCTCGCACTCGCCCTGGTCCTCCTCGCCAGCCATGCCGTTGCCGCCACGCCGGACATGGCGTCGCTCAAGCTTCCGCCCGGCTTCCATATCGCGGTGTGGACCGACCAGGTACCGGATGCACGGGAAATCGCGCTCGGCACCGACGGCACCGTGTTCGTCGGCTCGCGCGACGCCGGCAAGGTGTATGCCGTCTCCTACGATCCCGACGGGTCGGTGCGAAAAGTGCGCACCGTCGCCACCGGATTGCAGCTTCCGGTGGGGGTGGCCTTCCACAACGGCGATCTCTACGTGTCGGCCGTGAGCCGGATCTACGTGCTGCGCGACATCGAGAACCATCTCGACGCGCCGCCGAAACCGGAGGTGGTCACCGATAAACTGCACACCGAAACGGCGCACGGCTGGAAGTTCATCGCCTTCGGTCCCGACGGGAAGCTCTACGTGCCCGTGGGTGCGCCGTGCAACATCTGCGACCGCGGCGACGAGGGCTTCGCCCAACTGCTGCGCATGAATCCCGACGGCAGCGGCGTGGAAACCGTGGCCAAGGGCATCCGCAATACCGTGGGCTTCGACTGGCGGCCCACCGACAAGTCCCTGTGGTTCACCGACAACGGCCGCGACATGCTGGGTGACGACCTGCCGAGCGACGAGCTCAACCGCGTCACGAAAACCGGTGAACATTTCGGATATCCGTACTGCCACCAGGGCGACACGCCGGATCCGGAGTTCGGAAAAGGCAAAAACTGCAAGGACTACACACCGCCCGTGCTGAAGTTGGGACCGCACGTGGCCGCGTTGGGCCTCCGCTTCTATGAGGGCAGGCAGTTTCCCGCCGCCTGGCACGGTGCGCTCATCGTCGCCGAGCACGGTTCCTGGAACCGCTCGGTCAAATCCGGTTACCGGGTGATGACGGTGCGCCTCAACGGCAACAAGGTCGCCAGCTACGAGCCGCTGGTGGAAGGTTTCCTCAAGGACGGGAAGGTGTCGGGCCGGCCGGCCGACGTGCAGCCGCTGCCCGATGGCAGCCTCCTGGTGAGCGACGACGACAACGGCGCCATCTATCGCGTGACCTACAAGAAGTAAGAAGGAGTTAAAGCATGCGTCTCAAGAGCGACAGCATCGAGCACGGCAAGCCGATTCCGGCAAAGTTCGCGTTCATGGAGCAGGGCGAACCGGCAAAGCCGGCCGGCAACGTCACGCCGCACCTCGCCTGGATCGAGGTGCCCGAGACCGCGAAATCCTTTGCGATCGCCGTCATCGATACCGACGTGCCGTCGAAGCCCGACGACGTGAACGTGGAAGGCCGCGAGGTCCGCCGCGACCTGCCCCGCGTGGAGTTCGTCCACTGGCTGATGGCGAACATTCCGCTGGAATGCCGAGAGCTGGGCGAGGGCGCGTGCGGCGAGGGCATCGTGCCGCGCGGCAAGCGGGAGCCCGTCGGCCCGCCCGGCTCGGTCCAGGGCCTCAACGACTACACCGGCTGGTTCAAGGGCGACCGGGAGATGGAAGGCCATTACCACGGCTACGACGGCCCTTGCCCGCCGTGGAACGACACCATTCCGCACCATTACCATTTCCACGTCTATGCGCTGGATGTGGAGCGCGTACCCCTGGAAAACGGGTTCTCCCTGGCCGAACTGCGCGACGTCATCAAGGGCCACGTGGTAGATGAGGCGGTGCTCACCGGTACCTACTCCCTGAACCCGAAGGTGAAGGCGTGACGGGGCGGTGAACCCGTTGCCTGAACGCGTATTGAGCGGGGGCGTTCGGCTTCACGCGGCCTGCGCGGGGCGCGGGACTAAATGGTCCCGCGTCACTCCACGGAGAAGCCATCATGCTGCACTATGCCCTTGTCTTTCTCGTCATCGCGATCATCGCGGCCGTGTTCGGTTTCGGTGGCATCGCGGGTACGGCGGCCGGTATCGCGAAGATCCTGTTCGTCATCTTCCTGATCCTGGCGATCATCTCGTTCTTCCGGGGCCGCAGCGTCTAGCGGCCCGTGACCCAGGCGTCACTTCCTTTGACCTAACGTGCCAGACCCCGTAACGGAGAGAACTTCATGAACAAGCCCGCCGACCATGTCGCCAACGCCGCGACTGCCGCAGCGAACACCGTATCGGCTGCCGAGCGCATCGATGCGCGCGCGGAGCGCGTGAAGCAGGCCACGTCCGAGGCCGTGGACCGCACGAAGGATGCCGTCGAGCGGGCCGCGGACAAGGTCGAAGCCGGCCTCCACACCGCCACCGACAAGGCAGCCCACGGCGCCACCCGCGCCGCAGAGAAAGCCGAGGAAGTGAAGATGCGCGGCAAGGAGGCCTACGACGAAGCCGTGGACAAGACCAACGACTGGCTGGACACCGCACGCGAATACGTGCGCGAGAAGCCGGTGCAGTCGATAGCCCTCGCACTGGCCGCGGGCTGGTTGGCCGGCCGCATCCTGCGTAACTGATCGACGACCCCAGGGGACGCAAGCGCATGTTGGACGACGGTCCCTCGGGGCGACGGGAAGCGGACGGGCCGGTTCCGGGTGAAGGCGCCGCCGCGGGCGGCGCCAAGCCGGAATCGCCGTCCTGGCTGGACGATCTTCGGCGTCTCGGTGCCGGTGCGAAGGAGCTTTTTGCCGCGCAACTGAGCCTCCTCTCCGCCGAAATCGGGCTCGCCAGAAGCGGCATCGTGCTGATGCTGTTCATGGGCCTGGCGGCCATCGTCTTCGCGGTGGCGCTGGGCTTCACTCTGCTGGCGCTCGCCGGCTGGGGTCTGGCGCAATGGTTCGGGTCGTGGGCATGGGCGCTCACCGTGCTCGCGGCGCTACAGCTCGTGTTGCTGATCGGCGCCATTCTTGCCTTCCGCCGCGCCATGCACTGGCTCACACTGCCAGCCTCGCGAGCCGAGATCGCCAGTCTGGCGCGCGAAGCTGCGCGGCGTGGAAAAGCGGAAGGCGAGCGGGGGGAGTGAGCACATGAGCATCTTCAAAAGCATGGCCAAGGTCACCGCCGCCCGTGCGCGAGTCATGGCGGCACGGGAAGAAACGGTGCGCCCCGCGGCGGCCCTTATCGCTCGCGGTTACGAACACCCCCTCACCGTGGTCGGCCTCGCGGCCGGGTCCGGCTTCCTGCTCAGCAATATCAAGCTCAATCCGCTCGCAGTTCCGGGCATGAGCGGCGTGGTGGCAGGCGGCGTCGCCGATCTCATCGCGCGGGGCGTTTCCGTCGCCGCCGGGAGTTTCCTCGGCGAATTTGCCAGCGACGCAGCCGACGTCGCCGACGAGGCCCCGTGAGCGACTTTCCCAGCCCCCTTCCCACGCCACTGCCATCCACCGCAGCACCCGGCGTCGCGGTGTCGACGCTTGCCACCCGCCCCCGCCGCAAGCCCGGCAGTAGCCGGAGCACCCGGCGCATTTCGCGCCACCTGCGTTCCATCCGGATTTCGCTCACCGGCATCATCCTGCTGGCGCTGCTCTATACGGTGGCTATCGGCAAGTCGATCCTCGTGCCGTTGGTGCTCGCCGCATTTATCGGCCTGGCGCTCAACCCGATCGTCGCCTCCGCGGCACGGGCCCGCATACCGCGATGGTTGGCGGCGGTGACGGTGATGCTCCTGCTGGGCGCCGGTCTTGTGTGGGGTGTGTCCACGCTATCCACGCCGGCGCTCAACTGGTTTCACGAAGCGCCGACCGCAATGCGCGCTTTCGCACCGAAAATCAAACCGATGACGCAGCAGATCGAGGCGGCCAGCCGCGCGACGCAGACGCTCGTCGGTGGCACCGTCGCGCGTGCGGCACCGCAGAGTCCGAACTCCTTCGCCTTCACCGCATGGGACGTGGTGGCCAATGCGCCGAAAGTGCTGGCGAGCATCCTCACCGTCGCACTGCTGGTGTTCTTCTTCCTCGTGTACGGCGACGAGATCCTTCGACGAGCGGTGGAGATATCGCCCACCTTTTCGTACAAGCGGCATACGGTAAGCATCGTACGCAGCATCCAGGAAGAAGTGTCCAGCTACCTGCTGATGACGGCGTCCATCAACGTGACACTCGGGCTCGTCACCGCCGGCATGCTCTACATGTACGGCGTGCCCGATCCGCTACTCTGGGGCACGGTTGCGACGGTCGCCAACTTCATTCCCTACGTGGGCGCCATCACCACCACGACAATCCTCGCCATCGTCGGTGCGCTGCATTTCCAGGACCTGGGCGCCGCGCTCATCCCCGCGGGAACGTTCGCGGGGATCACCGCCATCGAAGGCAACCTGATCACCCCCATGCTCCAGGGCCGCCGCTCGCGCTTGAGCCCCGTGGCCATCCTGTTGTGGTTGCTGATCTGGGGATGGCTATGGGGCATTCCGGGCGCACTGCTCGCCGTGCCGATGCTTACATGCGTGAAACTGATCACCGCGAAGCTGCGCGGGTGGCAGTGGTTCGCGCACATCATTTCGCGCTGAGGCGTCTATTCTTCGCGACGGCCAGACTATGAGCCGTAACTTGGCTTACGCATACATCAGGCATTGAACCTTCGAAAAATCGTAGGTTATTTTCAGAATTTTCCCGTATCTTTTGAAGTCTTCGGCCTTCAGCCTGGCGGCTCTATAGTTCGCAGGGAAGAAAGCCATGCCGTTCTATCGGTTGTCGCGCACGCGGTTTGCACTTCATCTACCTGAAAAACTGCTGCTCCTTATCGTTTCGATGTTGCCATCGACGAGCCTTGCCGTGCAGAAACGCGACGCTGCACCCTTCGTTGAGTACAAGTCTCCTACTGCCGAATTCTTCCTGACTCACGAAGAAGCGGCAGCAGTAGCCATGGCCTATCATTGTGCGCGGAGTGGCTATGCCGAATGTATCCTGGAGGCATCTGAGGACACGGATATCGGCTACGCTTACACCTATTCCTATGTTTTATTCGGACAACGTCTGACTGGGAGGCAAGTAGGTGCGGCCTACTACTCCTGCCCATCGTCCTACGCCCTTTACACGCAAATCGGCAACACTCTATTCGGTCCCCATGGCAACCGAGAGATTGTGCGCTCGCAAGGCGGACTGGATCTCGTCTGCTTGCGCGCACAGCCCCCCGAAACCGCAAGTGAATTCCAGAGCGATCTGGGTAGCAATCAATGCAACGCCATGGTCGGCAATCCGATCAATGTCGGAGCCGGAAACAAGTTCGAGACTCACATTGATATCGCGCCCACGAGCGCATCGCCACTGACGTGGGAACGTTTTTACAACAGCGGCGTCGTCTGGGCGGATCGTGAGAATAATCAATCGATCGGTACGACCACCCCCGCGACCGCGAGGCTCGGCAGCCGCTGGCGTGGCAGTTACGATCGTTCCCTCGCGTCCACCACCGTGTCGACCCCAGTGGGTCCTGTTCTAGGCATCCGCTTGTATCGCCATACGGGAGAGCGCATCGATTACGTCGAGAGTGGTTCACGCTACGAGAGTGTTGTCGATCCCCGAGGTCTCCTTCGCAGAGTCGGCGCGGGATGGATCTATCGCACACCGGCTGGGGAACTCGAGACATACGATGTGGCGGGCCAATTGGTAAGCATCGAAGGGACTGCAGGTCGACGCATCGATTTCACCTACAGCGACGCCTCGACGCGACCGGAGGTAGCACCCGAGAGCGGACTCCTCATCCGCGCCACGGACCATAATGGCCGACACCTGGCCTTCGACTACGATGCCGAAGGACGCGTGGCGTCGATTCGCCAGGCTGGCGGCGCTACGGTCACCTATACCTATTCGGAAGAGGACGGGGGCGGACTTAAGGCGGACCTGTCCAATGTCATGTACGTCGATGGACGCTCGATCGAATACCGCTACAACGAGGCGGAGTACACGCAAGGGGCCGAGTTGCCCCATCACTTGACCGGCATCATCGACGAGCATGGACGCCGCTTTGCGACCTACTCGTATGACGAGGCAGGCCATGCTCAAGGTAGCGAACATGCGCTCGGTGCCGGCAAGGTCATGGTGGGCTACTCGATGGACCCGGCACAGAGCATCGTCTTCGGCCCCACCGGAGGCATACACACCTATAGCTTCGAGACCGTCCGCGGCTCGCAACGTCTTGTCGGCATCGACCAGCCTGGGGGTTCCGGCTGTGACCCGGCGTCGTCGAAACTGGAGTACGACAGCAACGGCAAGGTCGCGGCACGGACGGATTTCGACGGGGTGGTGACCCGCTTCATGTACGATGACTACGGCAACGAGACCGAGCGCGTCGAGGCTGCCGACACGGCGCAAGCGCGCCGCGTGACGACACAGTGGCACCCGGACCTCCAACTGCCGGTGCGCACCGCGGCGCCGGGATACGAAGAGACGCTGGCCTACGATGCGCGCGGCAACGTAACCCAGCGACGTGTCGCCGGTGCGATCGATCCGTCCGAATCGGCCGCGACGCCAAGTGTGGTCCGCACCTGGACATCGACTTATGACTCGTCTGGGCATCTTCTGTACGTCGATGGCCCGCGTAGCGACAGCACGACTCCACAACGCCTGCTCACCCATGCCTATCGGCCAAGCGCCGACCCCGGCTGCGCCGCCGGCGGCGCCTGTGCCTATCGCCAGGGCGACCTGTGGAAGGTCGAAAACGCCCTCGGACAGGTCGAAGAAATCCTCGCCTACGATGCGGCCGGCCGCGTCCTTCGCCGACGCGACGCCAACGGCGTGACCACCGCATACACCTATACGCCACGTGGTTGGCTGGCGACCGAGACCGTCACCGATGTCCAAGGAGCCGTGGCCGTTACCCGTTTCGACTACACGGCCAGCGGGCAGGTGGAGCGGATCACGGACGCCGATGGCGTACCGGTAACCTTCGAGTACGACGATGCGCAGCGCCTCATTGGCGTCACTGACGCTGCGGGCCACCGCATTCGATACACGCTTGACGCCGCCGGTCAACGCACGGCCGAACAGATCGAAGACAAGGACGGCACCCTCGTTCGCCGGTTGAACCGGACGTACGATGCCCTGGGTCGTGTCGCCACCCAAACGGACGCTTACAACCACACCATATCGCATACTTACGACACCATGCATCGCTGGACGGGTTCGACCGATGCACGCGGCACGCGCACGACAGCTTCCTATGACGCGCTCGGCCGGCTGCGCGAAACCATCGGCGACATCGATGGCGTAAAGGCGCGCATCGCGACGGAGCATGACCCTCTTGATCAGTTGATCTCGCTCACCGATCCGAAGGGACTGACCACGGCTTACCTGACGACTGGCCTGGGAGACCTCTTGTACCTCGACAGCCCGGACACCGGAAAGGCTTGGAGCGAATACGACGCTGCCGGTCTGCTTACCCTGCACGAAGCACCCGGCGGCATCGGCAGCCATTCGGTTACTCGCGACGCCCTGGGCCGGATGTTGACGAAGACATTCGCCGACCCCGCCCTAGCCATCACGATGACTTACGATGTCGCGGACAGCCGATGCCCGGCGGACGAGCGGTACGTCATCGGTCGCCGGACGTCCATGAGCGACGGCTCCGGCAGCACCGCGTATTGCTACGACTCGGCTGGCCGTATCGCGCGAAAGTTCCAGACCGCGGGCGGGCGCGACCTGAGCGTGGCCTACCGATACACCAAAGCCGGACGCCTCGCGGGTGCCACGCTTCCTGACGGCAGCATGGTGAGTTGGCGTCATGACAGCTTTGGTCAGGTAACGGGCATCGACGTCGCTCCCGCAGGAGGCATTACCGCCCCGCTGCTATCCGACGTCACCTGGAACGCACTCGGCAACGCGGCCGGTTGGTCCTACGGTAACGGCCGTCACCTCGCACGCAGCTATGACGCCAACGGCCGCCCCACCGGCGTCACCGACATGGCACCTGGTGGGCTCCGTCACACATTGAGCTACGACGAGGTGGGCCACGTCGTGGGCCTCGATGCCGACGGCGCCTCACGCTCCTTTACGTACGACGGGCTCGGCCGCCTCACGGAAACACGCGATGCCGGCACCAACGTTGCGCTTCATCAGTACACCTATGACGCCACCGGCAACCGGACCTCGCTCACCGTTGGCGGCGCCACAGACCACTATGTCTATGCAACGGAAAGCCATCACCTCACCACTGTCGACGGAGCCTTGCGTCGTTACGATGCAGCCGGTAGCACGATCGCCATCGGCGCCCTGGAATCGATTCACGATGTGACGGGACAACTGGCTTCCATCCGCCAGACCGGAACCACCCTGGCCAGCTACCGCTACAACGGCGACGGCCAACGCGTAACGCGGATTGAGGGCACCGACACCACACACACGTTCTACGACGAAGCGGGCCATTGGCTTGGCGACTACGATGCCGATGGCAAGGCTATCGGCCAGGCGATCTGGCTAGGAAACTACCCGGTCGGCCTGATCGTCGATGGCCGCGTCCTGTACATCGAACCGGATCACTTGGGCACACCGCGTGCGATCATCGATCCAGTGCGTAACGTGGCGGTGTGGCAGTGGAAGCTCGAAGGTGAGGCCTTCGGTGCGGATCGGCCGAGCGAAGACCCCGATGGCGACGGCCAGACATTTACGTTCGATCTGCGCTTCCCAGGGCAACGGTACGACGCGGTCTCCGGCCTGTACTACAACTACTTCCGCTATTTCGATCCGGTGAGTGGGCGATACATCCAGAGCGACCCGATCGGATTGGCGGGTGGCATCTCTACGTATGCGTATGTGGCGAATAATCCGTACGTGCGAACCGACAGGTTCGGATTGGATGACTCGGCCGCAATGTACAACCCTGAATTTTGGGGGCGACCGCAACCGTCACATCCCGATTATTACCATGTAACCATCAACTACCTCATTGGAACTGCCAGCTTTACGCTGACCCGCAGCGGAACGGTTTACTCCGGTGTTGGGCCCGTATACGGGGGACCGAAATCTTCGGTGAACACTAGAGTCCCAGGTTTTTCGGTCTCTAGCGGTCTACTCGGAGGATGCGACCACAGCCCGGAAACCGTTGATGGATACGTGCAAGGCGCGGCTACGGGAGCATCAGCCTATTACGGTGTAGGTGGTGGCATGTCGTACAACAGTTCAGGCTGGGCGATCGAGACAGGATTTGGAACGCCAGGCGCAGCCTATCAGGTGTACGAATACAATAGGCCCGTTCTTGACACAGGAATATCATGGTGACGGTGGCCGTGAGCAGGTGGCTGATCGGAACATTCATACTGTCGGCCGCAGCCTTTCTGTATCTACATATTTCGGATTGGTATGTGTGGCAGGGCCATGTTGAGTCACGTCCGCAGCCGACAATTGCCAAGCTGAAGGAAGGATTTCGGGAATTCCCGTTTGCCAATGAAGCCAGATTGATTAGTTCCTTCGATAAGGACGAATCGGTGTCAGTAAACTACAAATTTCAAAGCGACTTGCCTCCGGCACAGATCGCTGGGGCATTCAAAGTAGGATTGAAGCGGCTTGGCTGGCATATGGAAAGGGAGAATATTGCTAGAGATGCCATGCTCAAATTCTGCCGTAGCGGAACCGCTACGACTATCAGGTTGATTTCTATCGACCCTGGAACAGAGGCAAACGTGCATCTTTCCTGGACGTACAACGTCCGGTCACCAGATTACTGCGCGGTAGCGCCATGATCGCTTTCCATAGGGCAGTTATCGGCTACCGTCGCCACGCCCGAGCGCAACGTCCGCGATGCGATGATGAAATCGATCCAGCGACAACAAACCTATTCCAGGGCAGCGGCACGATGCGGCCTCCGGCCTGCACTACAACTACTTCCGCTATTTCGACCCGGCGAGTGGACGATATGTCCAGAGCGACCCGATCGGATTGGCAGGCGGCATCTCTACGTATGCCTATGTCGCGAACAATCCACATGTGCGGATTGATCCGCGGGGGCTGCGGGCCGATATGGATCTATGTGCCGGGCTAAGCGCCCACGCTTGCATGGCGATGGGTATCAACTTCTTGCCCGATTACGTAGTGATCAATGCAACCGTCCCGTCTCTCTTCGAGTTTGGGTACACCTTCACGAAGTCAGGAGCGGTGTTCAGTCACGGCGGAGGCGCCGTCGGAAACCCAAAGGGTATGCTGACTGGCAAGAACTGGGGCTTTTCGGCAGCTGCGGCTCGGATGACCAAGACTTGCACCGCCGAAGAGGTCGATAGCTTTATACAGGGAGGGACTTGGGGTGCTTCGTTGTACCGAGGGATCGGTGGCGGGATTGCAACAAACCGATCGGGTACAGCATTTGAAACTGGGTTTGGATTTGGGGGAGGCGCTATCGACTATACATACTCGGAGCAGATCGTTCTCCCTGGTGCTGAACGGTGAGATATCTGTTCTCGGCGCGCTCCCTCGCTCTAGGCCTCTATTGGTCATGTGCAGTAACTGCACTATGGCTAGTGGGTAGAGCTATTGATAGGAGTGAACAGCAAACCTATCCGGGAGAGCCCGATCGGGAGCTAATCTTGAGTAGTTTCAACGAGGCTGTGTCGTCAATTGAAGGCGTTCCTGCTGGTTCTCCGAAGAACTTCCACAGGGGCGGTGAATCTGGGATCAGCCAAGTATTCTCGCTGCATACGCCTCTCCAAGTGTCAATGATTAGGATCGAGGCGTTGATGAGCGGTCGCGGATGGAAGGTTGTGAAAAGAGGAATGTATAAAGGCTACCCCAGTTACCTGAAACTCTGTAGGAGTGAGCTTTCCGCGATGTTCAGTGCGGACCGAACCTACGCGGAGAAGCGTTTTGACGTCCGCGTCGTCTGGGCAAAGGAATCACACCAATCGGGATACTGCCCCAGATGATGGCCAATGAATGCGATCGATAGAAAGCAGACACCCTGCCTATGCTGCTTTCGTTCCAAAGATCCGCCACGCCCCAAGGAGCCGGCGGCCGCCGTTTCCGGAGCGATTCCGCAGGGAGGCGAAGGCCGGACGAGGACTTAGCGACGGAAATGGCGGCCGTCGGCGACGCGCCGCCACGTCCGAACGCGACAACAGCAAGCGCGATGGCGAAGCCGAGCCAGCGACAACAAACCTACCAGGCGATCTTCGTCCGATCCCGAAAGAACCCGCCCGTCGCCGCCTCGCGTTCCGGTAGCAAGGCAGCCCACACGATGCCTTCCGCGCTTTCGGCCGCAGGCCTGCCGCCACCGCCGCCTAACTCGGTGGCGGTCCAGCCTGGGCAGACGGCATTCACGAGGATGCCGCTGCCTTCGAGTTCGCGGGCCAGTACCTGCGTGTAGGCATTCAGCGCCGCCTTCGATACCCGATAGGCGGGACTGTTCTCGCCGCACATGGCGTGGAGGGCGCATTCGCTCGACACATTCACCACGCGGCCATAGCCGTGCCGCTTCATCAGCGGCAACGCTGCCGCGGTAAGACACCATGCGCCGATCAGGTTCACGTCCAGCGCGCCGCGGATCATCTCCAGGTTCGGCGCGGAAGGTACGGCATCGGGGTCGTAATACCCCCCGGCATTGTTGATCAGGATGTCGAGCCGGCCGAAATGCTCGCCGATATACGCCACGACGCGGTCGATGTCCTTCGACTTCGTGACGTCGAGCTTGATGGCATGCGCGTCGCCGCCGAGTTCCCGGATGATGCGCGCCGCCTTCTCGCCCTTGCCGGGTTCGCGCATGCCCATGAATACCGTGACGCCGAGGGAGGCGAGCTGTTTAGCCACCTCGAGGCCAATGCCGCGGTTCGCGCCGCTCACCAGCGCGACGCGCTGGCTGAGCGGCGGCTCTACCGATACGGCTTTGCTGCGCCGGTTCTGCACGGGCAAGTGATGGACCTTCGCCGCGCTCATGGCACCTTCGCAACCTCGCTGCACGCGTCGTTGCCACATGCCTGCCAGCCGCCACCCAGCGCCTTGTAAAGTTGCACGGCGCGCAGGTTGATGCCGGCTTCCGCTTCCGCCAATTGGTCTTCCGCCGCCAGTTGCGTGCGCTCGGCGTCCAGCAGCTCGAGGTAGTCGGTGCGGCCCGCGTCATAACGCAGTTTCGCAAGCTGGGCGGCCCGGCGGCTCTCGGTCGCCTGCACCACCAGCTTCTCCACCCGCTCACGCTGGCGGTTGAAAGCCACCAGCGAGTTGTCGACGTCCTCGAGCGCGGTCAGTACCGTGCGATCGTAATTGGCGCGTGCCTCGTCGGCACGGGCTTCCGCGCCCTTCACGCCGGAACGCACGCGCTGCACGTTCAGCCCCGACCAGGAAATGCTCGGCGCGATGGACCATGCCCGCGAATCCGCACCGCCAAAGTCGTTGCTGCGGCCAGCGAGGAAGCCGATGAAGCCACCCAGCGAGATGTGCGGGAAATAGTCGGCCTTGGCGACACCGATGCGCGCGTTCGCGGCGGCGAGCTCGCGCTCCGCGATGCGGATGTCCGGACGGCGCTGCAACACCTCGTCCGCGCCGCCGATGGCCAGCGTGGCGTCGATCGGCTTGAACGATGCGGGCGAGAGATCGATGTCCAGTTCGCCGGGACGTTCGCCTAGCAGCACCGCCAGCCGGAACTGATCGGCACTGGCCTGGGTTTCCAGCACGGGAAGCTGTGCTTCGACCGCCGCGAGGCGGGCCTTGGCACTGGCGAGATCCTGCTCGGCGCCCGTGCCCACTTCCACACGGGCCGAGATCACCTTCAGCGAATCCTGCTGATTGGTGATGTCGCGCTTTGCCACATCGATGCGCAACTGGGTGCCGCGCAGGTCGAAGTAGTTGCGCGCGACTTCCGCGAACAACGTCACCTGCGCGTCCTGCAACGACGCCTGGCCGGCCGCGGCATCGGCGCGCGCGGCTTCCACCGAGCGACGGATACCGCCGAACAGATCGAGTTCCCACGACGCGTCGAAGCCGGCCTGGTAAGCCGTGACCGTCTGTCGCTGATCGCTGAAGCCCGGTTGCTGCTGCCGGCTGCGCTGATACGACACGCCTGTTTCGATATCGGGAATCTGCTGCGACTTCGCCGTGCCCAGCGCCGCGCGTGCCTGGGCAAGGCGCGCCACGGCGATCTTCAGGTCCGGGGCATTCTTCGCGGCGCGGACGATCAGCGCGTCCAGCGTGGGGTCGCCGAACTGCTTCCACCACTGCGCCTGGAATCCTGCGTTGTCCTGATGGGCGGCATCGACGCCTTGCAGCGCCACCGGCGCTTCCTTCGGCGCGTGGTAATCGGGACCCACGCTGGCGCATCCGGCGAGGACGAGCGCGGCGAAGAGGGCGGTACTGCGGAACATCGTTTTCATGATCAGGACTCCCGTGCCGCATGTTCCAGGAGACGGCGCTCGCGGCGCGCCTGGCGGCGGGCCTCGGAGCGCTCGTTCCAGGCGCGGATCAGCACGTAGAAGAGCGGGGTGAAGATAAGGCCGAAGAAGGTGACGCCGAGCATGCCGGAGAACACGGCCACGCCCATGGCATGGCGCATCTCCGCGCCCGCGCCGTGCGACGTCACCAGGGGCACCACGCCCATGATGAAGGCGAACGACGTCATCAGGATCGGGCGCAGTCGCAGGCGGGCGGCTTCGAGCACCGCGTCGACGCGGTTCATGCCTTCGATTTCCGCTTCGCGTGCGAACTCCACGATCAGGATCGCGTTCTTGCAGGCAAGGCCCACCAGCACGATCAGGCCGATCTGGGTGAAGATGTTGTTGTCGCCGCCGGTGATGAACACACCGAAGATCGCGGACAACAGCACCATCGGCACGATCAGGATCACGGCCAGGGGCAGGCTCAGGCTCTCATAGAGCGAGGCCAGCACCAGGAAGACCAGCAACACCGACAGCGGGAACACCAGCACGGCGGTGTTACCGGCGAGGATCTGCTGGTAGGTCAGCTCGGTCCACTCGAAGCTCATGCCGTTAGGCAGGTTGGCTTTCACCAGCGCTTCCATCGCGTCCTGCGCCTGGCCGGTGCTGTAACCCGGTGCCGGGCCGCCGTTGATCTCAGCGGTGGGGTAGCCGTTGTAATGCTGCACGCGGTCGGGGCCGT
Source organism: Luteibacter sp. SG786 (assembly GCF_011759605.1). GTDB lineage: Bacteria > Pseudomonadota > Gammaproteobacteria > Xanthomonadales > Rhodanobacteraceae > Luteibacter. The sequence continues at coordinate 566,716 of NZ_JAAOYX010000002.1, read as the reverse complement.
TGGTCTGGCGCACGGTGAGGAACGAGCCCAGCGGCACGAGGTCGCCGGCGGCGTTGCGGGTCTTCAGGCCCACGATGTCGGACGGCTCGTGACGGAACGACGGCTCGGCGGACACGTTCACCTGATAGGTGCGGCCGAAACGGTTGAAGTCGTTGACGTAGAGCGAACCGAGGTAGGCCTGCATCGTCTGGAACACGTCGCCCAGGTCGATGCCTTCCGACTTGGCTTTCTCGCGGTCCACATCGGCGTCGAACTGCGGCACGCTCACCTGGTAGCTGGTGAACAGGTGCGCGAGTTCGGGCGTCTTCTGGCTGGCGGCGATGATGCCCTGCGTCTGCTTGAAGAGTTCCTCGAAGCCCAGGCCGCTGCGATCCTCGATCTGCATGCGGAAACCGCCGATCGTGCCGAGCCCGTTGACGGGCGGCGGCGGGAAGATCGCGATGTACGCATCCTGGATGGAGGCGAACTTCTGGTTCAGCGCCGCGGCGATGGCATCCGCGGACACGTCGGCATTACGGCGTTCCTCGAACGGCTTGAGCGTCACGAAGACGATGCCGGCATTCGTGCTGTTGGTGAAGCCGTTGATGGAAAGGCCCGGGAACTGCACGGCACTTTCCACACCGGGTTGGGCCAGGGCGATGTCGCCCATGCGGCGGATCACGCTCTCGGTGCGATCCAGCGAGGCCGCATCCGGCAGCTGGGCGAACGACACCAGGTACTGCTTGTCCTGCGAAGGCACGAAGCCGGTCGGTACCTTCGAGAAACCGAGGAAGGCAAGGCCAACCAGACCCGCGTACAGGACCAGCACGATGCCGGAGAAGCGAAGGATCTTCTTCACGCCGCCGACGTAGCCGTGCGCGCCGCGCTCGAACGTGCGGTTGAAGGGACGGAACAGCCAGCCGAGGCTGCGGTCCATCCATACCGTGAGCTTGTCCTTCGGTTCGTCGCGGCCCTTGAGCAGGATGGCCGACAGCGCCGGGCTCAGCGTCAGCGAATTGAACGCCGAGATCACCGTGGAGATGGCGATGGTGAGCGCGAACTGGCGATAGAACTGTCCGGTGAGGCCACTGATGAAGGCGGCGGGCACGAACACGGCGCAGAGCACGAGGGCCGTGGCCACGATGGGGCCGGTGACCTCGGTCATCGCCTGGCGCGTGGCCATCTTCGGATCGAGCCCGTGCTCGATGTGTCGCTCCACGTTTTCCACGACCACGATGGCGTCGTCGACCACGATGCCGATCGCCAGCACCAGGCCGAACAGCGACAGCGCGTTGAGCGAGAACCCGGCGAGATACATCACGGCGAACGTGCCGATCAGCGACACAGGCACGGCCACCAGCGGAATGATCGAGGCGCGCCAGGTCTGCAGGAACAGGATCACCACCAGCACGACGAGCACGATCGCTTCGAACAGCGTGTGCACCACGGCGTCGATGGAGCCGCGCACGAACACCGTGGGGTCGTAGACGATGGAGTAGTCCACGCCTTGCGGGAAGTCCTTCTTCAGCTCGGCCATCTCCTTGCGCACTTCGTCGGAAATGGCGATGGCGTTGGAGCCGGGACGCTGGAAGATGGGAATCGCCACCGCCTCGCGGTTGTTCAGCAGGCTGCGCAGGGCGTAGTTGTTCGAGCCCAGTTCCACGCGCGCCACGTCGCGGAGATGGGTGACCGAACCGGACGCGTCGCTGCGCACGATGATGTTGAGGAAGTCGTCCTCGGTAATGAGACGGCCGCGCGTGTTGATGTTCATCTGGAACGCAGCGGTGCTCGGGCCCGGGGGCGCGTTGAGCGAACCGGCCGCCACCTCGATGTTCTGCTCGCGGATGGCCTTGATCACGTCACCCGTGGTGAGGTTGCGGATCGCGAGCTTTTCCGGGTTCATCCAGATGCGCATGCTGTACTCGCCGGCGCCGAACAGCTGGACGTCGCCCACGCCGTCCAGACGGGCAAGCTGGTCCTTGATGCGCGTGCGGGCGTAGTTGGACAGGTACAGCATGTCGTAGCGGTGGTCCGGCGACGTGAGGTGCACGACCATGGTGAGGTCGGGCGAACTCTTGTTCGTCGTGACACCGAGGCGCTGCACTTCCTCGGGCAGGCGCGGCAGTGCCTGCGACACGCGGTTCTGCACCTGCACCTGCGCGTTGTCGAGGTCGGTGCCGAGGGCAAAGGTGACCGTGAGGGTCATCGCGCCGTCGCTGGTGGCCTGCGAGGAGGTGTAGAGCATGCCTTCCACGCCGTTGATCTGCTCTTCGAGCGGCGTGGCGACGGTTTCGGCGATCACCTTGGGGTTGGCGCCGGGGTAGGAGGCCTTCACCACCACGGTTGGCGGGACGACCTCCGGGTATTCGCTGATCGGCAGCTTGAACACGGCGATACCGCCCGCGATCAGGAACAGCACCGACAGCACGCCCGCGAGGATCGGGCGGTCGACGAAGAATTGGGCGATTTTCATGGATGGATCAGTCCTGGTTCTGCGCCACGCTGTCGACGCCGGCCGGGCGCGACGCGACATTGCGCGCGCTATCCGGTACCAGCGACGCCATCGCGACACGCTTCGCATTCACTTCGACACCGGGGCGCACCCGCTGCAGGCCGTTCACCACCACGACGTCATCGGCGCCAAGGCCCGAATCGACCACGCGCAAGCCGTCCACCAGTGCGCCGGTGGACACGCGGCGGTATTCCACCTTCTTATCCTTGCCCAGCACGTAGACGAACTTGTTGCCGAGATCGGTGCCCACGGCCTTGTCGTCGATCAGGGCGCGAGGCTGGGTGTCGGCGCTACGCAGTTCCACGCGGGCGAAAAGCCCGGCGGTAAAGGCGCCGTCGGCGTTCGGGAACACCGCGCGCAGGCGGATCGTGCCGGCGCCGGAGCGCACCTGGTTGTCGATGAAGTCGATCTTGCCGACGTGCGGATAACCGTCCTCGTCGGCGAGGCCCATTTCGACAGCCGGTGCGCGGCCGCTCTGGCGGCGCAGGCGGTCGAGCTTCAGGAAGGTCTGCTCGTCCACGTCGAAGTAGACGTACATCGGGTCGACGCTGACGACGCTGGTGAGCGTGTCGTTCGGCGTGACGAGGTTGCCCGCGGTGATCTGGGCGTTGCTCACCTTGCCGTCCACCGGTGCGCGCACCTGGGTGAACGAGAGATTGAGCTGCGCGGCATCGAGGGCGGCCTGCACCGACGCCACCTGCGCCTTGGCGCTGGCCGCGGCGGTATCGAGGCGGTCGGCTTCCTCGCGCGACACGGCATGCTGTTCCACCAGCTTGTTGCCGCGACCGGCGTTGGCTTCGGCATTCTTCGCCTCGGCCTTCGCCTGGGCCAGGTTGGCGGCGAGGCGGTCCACTTCGGCGCGGTAAGGACGCGGGTCGATGGTGAAGAGCAGGTCGCCCTTCTTCACGGCGGCGCCTTCGCGGAAATGGATCGAGTCGATGTAGCCGCTGACGCGCGGCTTCACCTGGATGGTGTCCACCGCCTGGATGCGGCCGGTGAAGGCATTGGTGTCGGCCACCGGGCGCAGCAGGACCTGGGCCACGGTGACTTCCGGTGCCGGCGGCGCCGCGGCAGGCTCGCTGGCGTGGCTGGCCGAGCTGCCGGCGCTCAGCCAGACCGCCGACGCGATGGCTACCGCGAGGGCGGACGAACCGAACAGGATTTTCTTCTTCATGGGAGGTCCTGGAGCTTCGATTGGGATGGGTAAGGGGGGCGGGGCCGGCAGCCTGAGGCCTCAACCTTGGTTGAGGTCAAGCCGGTCCATCGCAGGCTGCGAAATCTAGGTCTTGCTTCGAACGCGAAAAATGGGTCTACAATCATTCCGGCTGTGACCCTCAGTCACGAATCACGATCCCCGGAGTTAGCGATGGAAGACTTTTCCGCTATCAGCGTTTTTGTCCGCGTGGTGGAGGCCAAGAGCTTTTCCTCGGCCGCGCAGCACCTGCAGATGACCCCGTCCGGGGTTAGCCGCGCCATCTCCCGCCTGGAGGAAAGCCTCGGCGCGCGGCTGTTCTTCCGATCGACACGTTCGCTGCGGTTGACCGACGATGGCTCCGCGTTCTATGCACGATGTAAGGAGATTCTTGCCGATCTGACGGAGGCCACCGAGGCCCTCGGGTACGCCAAGACCAAGCCGGCAGGCAAGCTGAGGGTGGCCGCGTCGTCGGCGGTCGGGCGCGCCGCAATCATTCCGAATCTGGCCGAGTTCGAGCAGAAATACCCCGACATCCGGCTCGAATTGACGATGTGCGATTTCCCGTTCGATCTGAACGAGGAAGGCTTCGACTGCGCCATCCGCATGGGGGAACTGGCCGATTCCAGTCTCATCGCACGCAAGATCGGCCACTTCAGCAACGTGCTCTGTGCCGCGCCGTCGTACCTCGCAAGGCACGGCACGCCCACCTCGATCGAGCAGTTGAGGAACCACAAGGCGGTGAACTTCGTGCACCCGAGCACGGGCAAGCCGTACCAGTGGCAGTTCGACTCCCCGAGCGGCCGCGTGTCGGTCGATGTCGACGCCCACATGCTGATCAACGACGGCGAATCGGTGATCCAGGCGGCCATCGCCGGTCTGGGCATCATCCAGGCGCCGCATTGCCTCGCCAGCAGCGCGCTCGAAAAGGGCCTGCTGGAGATCATCATGACCGACACGATCTCCACCGGCTCCAACCTTTGGATCGTGTATCCGCAGAAGCGGCACCTCTCCGCTCGCGTCCAGGCGTTCATCGAATGGACCAGCGAACTGTTCCAGCGCACCAGCGAGCCCAAGTGCAAGCTTGTGCAGCAACAGCAGGCGGAGCTGGCTCGCAAGCGCACCATGCGCCAGGAAGAGATCGCCGCGGTGGCGTGAAAGACCCTGTGGGAGCCGGCTCTGCCGGCGATCCCGCGGCAGCGGGCAACCTTGCCGCGAGACCCATCGCCGCTGAAGCGGCTCCCACAGAAAGCCGGTCTGCTCTGTGTGGGAGCCGGCTATGCCGGCGATTCCGCGGCAGCGGGCCAGCCTGCCGCACGCACCATCGCCGCCGAAGCGGCTCCACGACGGCCTTCATAAAACTTCAGACGCTTTTCAGGCGCTTCAGGCGCGGCTTCGCTTCACTCGGGCTCCCACGACAGGAGCCGATGCCATGCGCCATGCCTTCCGTACCCTCGCCGCCACGATGGCCCTCGCGGGAGCGCTGCCCGCCACCGCCGGAACGTACCGCCCACCCACGCGGGCCGACGATGGCTGGCCCGTGGCCGATGCCGGCACGCTCGGCTGGAACACGGCGAAGCTCGGCACCCTTGAGGACAAGGTGGCCGACGGCAGCTACAAGAAGATCACCAGCGTCCTCGTCGCCGACCATGGCCGGCTTGTCTACGAGCACTACTTCGACGGCGGCTCGCCGGATCTGCTGAACGACGTGCGGTCGGCCAGCAAGAGCCTTACGGCCATGCTCGTGGGCGCGGCCATCCAGCGCGGTGCAATCCCGACTGTGAAAGCGCCGGTATACGCCTTCTTTCCGGACATCCACATCGAGCACCCCGATCCACGCCGCGCTGGGGTAACCCTGGAAGACCTGCTCACCATGAGTTCCATCCTGGAATGTGACGACGAAAACGCGTTCTCGTCCGGCAACGAGGAACGAATGTACGTGAGCGAGCGCTGGCTGGATTTCGCGTTGAACCTGCCGATTCGCGGATATGCGCCGTGGGTGAGCCGCCCAAAGGATTCGCCATACGGCCGCACGTTCTCGTACTGCACGGCCGGCAGCTTCGTCGCCGGTGCAGTGGTGGAGCGGGCGACGAAGAAGCCGCTCGCCGCATTCGCCCACGAAGCGCTGGAGGAGCCGCTCGGCATTTCGAAGGTGAAGTGGAACGTGTCGAGCGAGGGCATCGGCATGGGCGGCGGCGGCACGCGCTACCGCACACGCGACCTCGCGAAGCTGGGTCAGCTCGTCGCCGACGGCGGCCGTTGGAATGGCAAGGCGGTGCTGCCTTCCAAGTGGGTGCACGCGATGCTGACACCGCACGCGCAGGCGCGTGACGATGCGGATTACGGGTACCTGTGGTGGCAGTTTCGCTTCCCGATCCACGGGGCGGAAGCCAAGGTCTGGGCGATGGGCGGAAACGGCGGCAATTACGTCTTCGTGTTGCCGGAACGCGGACTCGTGGCGGTGATCACCAGCCAGGCGTACAACCAGGGCTATGCGCACCCGCAGTCGCAGGCGATCTTCCGCGACATCGTGCTGGGTGCGATGCCGTGACCCTTCTGTAGCTCCTCTGGGGAGTTAGGATGCTTTGTGTGGGAGCCGGCTCTGCCGGCGATCCCGCGGCAGCGGCAAGCTCGCCGCGAGCACCCATCGCCGCTGAAGCGGCTCCCACAGAACTTACCGTGTACCGGAAGCGAGCAGCTCCTTCGGGCACCACGGCGCCGCGAGTACCCGCTCGCGTTCGGATGCCACGCGGCGGTCGATGGCATCGATCACCGCCGTGAAGCCCGGGTCCGCGCGTAGCGGCGCGAAAAGCGGCGACGCACGCAGATAACCCGCGTCGCGCCAGCCCTTGTCCACGGCGTCGGACAACGCCGCCAGCGCGCCACGCCGGTCGTGCGCTGCCTCCAGAAGCAGTGCCAGTTCCAGCCGGCTGCCCGGCCACGGATCGCTCGGCAAGGCAGCGCGTGCCATGGCGATCCGGTCGCGCAGCCACGCGGTGTCGGCCGGCGTCGGGCCGTACAGCGCGGCCAGCGTGGTGGGCAGGGTGGCCGACGGGCGCAGCGCCTTGGCTTCCGCGAACGCCTTCGCCGCCGCGACGGAGTCGCCTTGGCGCAACGCCAGCTCGCCCTCCATCTGGGCCAGCTCCGCGCGTGCCGTGCCGCGTCGTTGCGCTGCGGCGAGTGCCACGCCCGCTTCGTCGAAACGCTTCTGCGCGAATAGGAAGGCAGGCCAGGCGATGTTCGCGAAGACGTTGTCGGGCGACAGTTCGAACACGTGCCGGTAACGGGCCTCCGCTGCCGCGGCGAATCCCAGCAATTCGTATTCGCGCGCCACCTGCACGTCGCGGAAGCGGACCCTGGACGGGTCGCCGCGCATGTCCATGTTGGCGTGCAGCGCATCGGCCAGACGGCCCTGCTCCTGGTAGAGGTACGCAGCCGACGAGCGGGCGGCATCGTCGGCGGGATCGAGCCGCACGGCGCGCTCATAGGCCGAGATGGCGCCAGGAATATCGCCGAGGCAATCCCGTGCGTATCCAAGTGCGGACCATGCGCCGGCATGGTCCGTGCGGACGGAAACGGCACGCGTGGCCAACCGCAGTGCCTCGCGGGCTTCGTCCGGCCCGGCGTTGTAGAGACAGGTGCGTGCCGCGCGCGTACGGCTGGCGCCGGCGAGTGCGTCGACGTCATCGGGTGCTTCGCGCAAGGCGCGGTCGTAGAGCGCGAGGGCCCGTTCGTTGTTGTCGCGCTGGCCCATCGCGCCGTACCAGCGCGCGCGCTCGAGGATCTCGTGTTGCGCACTGGTGGCCGGTTTCTGTTCGCGCGCGAGGAAGCCCACACCCACGGCCGCGGCGGCAAGCACACCCACCGCGGCGAAGGCGGGCCAGAGCGTACGGCGCCGAGGGGTGTCCTCGGCGGGCATCGGCACGGGCGGCGCGCCCAACTGGTAGCCGCGGCTGCGCACGGTGCGCACGTAGCGCGGCTGGCGAGCGTCGTCGCCCAGTGCCTGGCGGAGCAGGCGCACGCGCTGGGTCACCGTTTCCTCATTCACCACCGCCGGTGCCCAGACCTCCGCCATCAGCTCGTCGAAACCGACGACGCGGTCGCCGCGCTCGACCAGGCACGCGAGCAGCCTGAAGCTGAGTCCCGCCACGTCCAGCGGCACGCCATCGCGTTCGACCCGCTGGCGCGCGAGGTCGATCGTGAGATCGAGCAGGCGGTAGCGGGTGGCCTCGGGCACCGCGTCAGCCGCCCGCGGGCAGGAACAGCAGAAGCGCGATGCCGAGCGCGATGCGATAGATCGCGAAGGCAGTGAAACGATGCGAACGGATGTAGCCGAGCAGCCATTTCACGGCCGCGAACGCGACGATCGTGGAGACGACGAACGCCACGGCCAGGCCGGTCCAGTCCTCCCCTGCCGCGCCGCCGTCGTGTACCGTCTTCAGCAGCTCGTATCCCGAGGCGGCGTACATCGTGGGAATGCCGACGAGGAAAGCGAACTCCGTCGCCGCGGCGCGGTTGTTCGTTCCGGCAAGCATCGCGATGAAGATGGTGGCCGCGGAGCGCGAGGTGCCGGGAAACACGCCCGCCACGATCTGCGCAAGGCCGACCAGAATCGCCACCTTCCAGGTAACGGCCGTATGGTCCGGCCGGTTCGCGGCGAACCTCTCGGCAAGCAGCATCCACACGCCGCCGACGACGAGCGCCCAGGCGATGGGCGTGACGGTCTCCGGAAGCTTGAAGCCCAGCTTGGACACCACGAGGCCGAGCGCGGCGGTGATGAGGAAGGCCACGGCCAGTTTCATCACGTAGTCGCGGGTTTCGGGGCGGCGCCAGTTCTGCAACATGCTCCACAGCGTGCGCCAGTAGATGAAGGTGACGGCGAGGATCGCTCCTGCCTGGATGGCGACGTTGAAGAGGTCGGAGCGGGCGCCGAGCCAGCGTTCGGCGATGAGCAGGTGGCCCGTGCTGGAGATCGGCAGGAACTCGGTGATCCCCTCGACAATACCGAGGAGGATGGCGCTGAGCAGGTCGTTCACGTGGTGGGGATTCCTGTGGGGACGCCTCCATAGCTTAGGGCCTGCCCTTGCCCGTGACACCCTCGCCCCGTCACGCATTGCCCACGCAGTGCGCTGATATGTTCGCCCGGACGCGGCGAACGGACGCGATATCCGGCCGACCGCAAGAATTCTCGAACGGACTTGCCATGGTGCCAGAGCCTTCCCCACCGGGCCGCCTGCGCGGTTCGCATGCTGTCGTTTTCGCTGTCGCGCTCCTGCTCGGCGCCTGCGCGCCGCCGGTGCGGCCGCCCGCGTTTGCGCCGCGCGAGGAGGTACCACTCGCGGGCATTTCGGTCGGCAAGGCTGGCTGGCCATCGCCCGAATGGTGGCGGAGCTATCGCGACCCGCAACTCGATCGCGTGGTGGCGCTGGCCATGCGTGGCTCGCCCGACATGGAACAGGCCGAAGCGCGTTACCGCGCCGCGCACCGGGCGGTCGACAGCGCCCGCGCGGAACTGAATCCGCAGGTGCGCGGCCTGTTGAACGGCGGCCACGGCTACAGCGATGTGGATGTGCGCGGCGAAGTGCCGGGCGCACCGGGCAACGCGCAGGGATTCCAGTTGAATCCCGGGCACAGCTGGAGCAACAGCGGCGCGGCCGGCGCCCTCGCCACCTGGGATCTCGACCTCTGGGGCAGGCAAAAGGACGCTGTGGCGGCCGCCGTGGGGCAGGCACGGGCCGCGGAAGCGGAACGCGCCGCAGCCGCCACCTCCCTGCAATACAACGTGGCCAACACGTACTTCGACTGGCAGGCGCAGCAGGCGCGGCTCGACGTGGCGCGGCACGCCGCGGCATCCGCCGCCGACTATCGGGAACTCGTGGCGCTGCGGGTGAAGCACGGACTGGACGACCCCACGGCCCTCGACCAGGCCGATGGACGATTGGCGGGGATGCGACGAGCCGTGGCCCAACTGGAAGGCGCGGCCAGCCTGGACCTCGTCCAGCTCGCGGCGCTGGCCGGTGTGTCGCCGAAGGAACTCGGCACGCTGTCGCCTTCGCCGCTACCCGTGCCGGACACGAGCCTGCCGCCCGACGCACGCCTGGAATTGCTGGCACGCCGCCCTGACATCGCCGCGGCTCGCTGGCAGATCGAGGCCTCGTCGAAGAACATCGACCAGGCACGCAAGGCGTATTACCCCAATGTGAGCCTCACCGCGCTGGGCGCCTTCCTGCGCACGTATCCGGATCTCGGCTCGGGTACGCGCACGGACCTCACCATCGGCAATATCGGTGCCGCCGTGCAGCTTCCGATCTTCAGTGGTGGGCGCCTGCGTGCGCAGTACGAGAGCGCGCAAGCCCAGCTAGACCTCGCCGTGGCGCAATACGACGGCGCCGTCGTGCAGGCGGCGGGACAGGTAGCGCAAGGCGTCGCGACGCTTACCGCGCTGGACGAGCAGCGCGTGCAGGTGGACCGCCAGTACGAGGCCAGCGCGGCGCAGAAAGGCAAGGCTGCCGACCGTCGCGCGAAGGGTCTCATCGACGACCGCACCTGGCTCGATGCCGACATGCAGCTGGACCAGCAGCGCGATGCGCGCCTGCAACTGACCAGCCAGATGCTCTCCGCCAACCTTTCCCTCATCCACGCGCTGGGCGGCGGCTACCGCGCCGACGACCTGCCCGAGCTTCCGGCCGCCCGCGGCGGCGAGGATTCCACCCGATGACCCCCGAAAACGACGACCCACGCGACACCGACGAGAGCGGCGCGCCGCTGCCGTACAAATACCGCTACAAGTACCTGCACAAGTACGGGGACGACTCGCCGCGCGGAGAGCGCGACGCCGATCGTGAGGACGACGACGAGGAGGACCGCAAGGATCGGTCTGAAGACAGCGACGACGAGGGCGAGAAAAAAGACGGGGAGAAGAAGGAAGACAAGGACAAGAACGACAAGGACAAGAAGGAAGACCCGAAAGCGAAGCGCCGCAAGGTCATCATCCTGTCGGTGATCGCCGCCGTCTTCCTGCTGGCCGGCCTTGCCTGGCTGCTGCTCTACATCTTCGTCTTCTCGCAGCGCGAAACCACCGACGACGCCTACGTGAAGGGCGACATGGTCACCATCTCCTCGCGCATCGCGGGCACCGTGATCGAGGTAGCCGTGGAGGAAACCGAGCGTGTGCACCGGGGGCAGGTACTGATCAAGCTGGACCCGGTCGATGCGCGCGTGAGCCTCATGAACGCGGAAGGCCAGCTCGCGCAGGCGGTGCGCGAAGCACAGGCACGCATGCAGCAGGCCAACCAGGCCGACGCCGCCGTCCCGCAGCGCCGTGCGCAGTACGAACAGGCGCGCGACGAATACAACCGCCGCCACCCGCTGCTCGCACGCCGTGCCGTGTCGGCCGAGGAAGTCGATACCGGGAAGCGGCAGATGCAACAGGCGCTCGCGGCGTTGCAGGCGGCCGAGCGCGAAGCCGCAGCGGCGCACGCACAGGTGGACGGCACCACGGTGGAAGATTTCCCAGCCGTGATCCAGGCGCGCGCGCAGTTCCGCAATGCCTGGGTGAACAACGGCCGCAACGCCATCGTATCGCCCATCGAAGGCTATGCGGCTCGGCGCCAGGTGCAGGTCGGCCAGCGCATCCAGCCCGGACAGGACCTCCTGACCGTGGTGCCTCTCTCGGACGTCTGGGTCGACGCGAACTTCAAGGAAACTCAGTTGGAGAACATCCGCATCGGCCAGCCGGTGAAGGTCACGACGGACATGTACTCGGATGTCGAATACCACGGCAAGGTGGTGGGACTGAACGCCGGCACGGGCAGCGCGTTCTCGCTGCTTCCGGCGGAAAACGCCACGGGTAACTGGATCAAGGTGGTGCAGCGCCTGCCCGTGCGCATCGCCATCGATGCGAACGAACTCGAGAAGCACCCGTTGCGCCTGGGACTGTCTGCCGACGTCAACGTGGATACGCACGATCGCGACGGACGCGTGCTCGCCGAAACGCCGCGAAACAAGCCGCTGGCCAGCACCGATGTCTACGCGCAGGAAATGGATCGCGCGGATGAACGCGCCGAGGAGATCATCCGCGCGAACACCGTCACCACCACGCCGAAACCGGTTCCGGCCCGGCCCGGCCACTGAGCGATGGCGAAGCCGCGGCAGGACAATGGCCGGAAGCCGCTGACCGGCGGTGCGCTCGCCCTGCTGACGGCGGGCGTGGCGCTGGCCACCTTCATGGAGGTGCTCGACATCTCCATCGTGAACGTATCGGTGCGCACCATCGCGGGCAACCTGGGCGTCAGCAGCAACGAAGGCACCATGGCCATCAGTGCCTATTCCATGGCGAGCGCCGTGATGCAGCCGCTGACGGGATGGATTGCCAAACGCTTCGGCGAGGTGCGCACCTTCTCCATCTCGGTGATGCTGTTCGTCGTGTTCTCCGCGCTGTGCGGGCTGTCGCAGAGCATGACGATGCTCATCGTGTTCCGCCTTTGCCAGGGCGCCGTGTCGGGGCCGATGGTGCCGTTGTCGCAGACGCTGCTGCTCAATAACTACCCCGTGGCGAAGCGACCCATCGCGCTGGCGCTATGGGCCATGACCGTCGTAGTGGCGCCGGTATTCGGTCCGATCCTCGGCGGTTGGATCACCGACAACTATCATTGGTCGTGGATCTTCTTCATCAACATTCCGGTGGGCATCTTCGCCATCGTCATAACTTATGCGCTGCTGCGCGACCGTGAATCGAAGACCGCGAAGTTGCCGATCGACGCCATCGGCCTGTTCCTGCTCGCAGTGGGTGTCGGGTGCCTGCAATTCATGCTCGACAACGGTAACGACGACGACTGGTTCACCTCGCGCACCATCACCGTGCTGGCCATCGTCTCGCTGGTGTGCCTCACCTTCCTCGTGGCGTGGGAGCTGATGCACAAGAGCCCGGTCGTCGACCTTCGGCTGCTGGGGAAGCGCAACTTCCTTGTCGGCGTGATCTGCCTGTCGCTCGGCATGTTCGCTTTCTTCGGCGGCACGGTCGTCATGCCGATGTGGGTGCAGGAGGTGCTCGGTTATACGGCCACCTGGGCGGGTTTCGTGGTCGCGCCGATCGGGTTGCTGGCCATCGTGATGTCGCCGCTGGTCGGCGCGTTCCAGAATAAGTTCGATCTTCGCCTGCTGAATACGGTGGGGTTCGCGATCTTCGCCGGCGCGTCGTTCTACATGTCGACCCTGAGCACCAATGCGCCGTACAGCGAATTGGCGCTACCCCGCATGTGCATGGGTGCGGGCGTGGCGCTGTTCTTCGTGCCGGTGAACCAGATTATCCTGTCCGGACTGCCGGACGAGCAGGTAGCCAGTGCGTCGGGGTTGTCGAATTTCTTCCGCACCCTGGCGGGCAGTATCGCGACCGCCGTGAGCACCACCATGTACTCGCACCGCACCACGTATCACCACGCGGTGCTGGCCGAACATGTGAGCGACGGAAGCCGGGCCACCGGCGAGTACCTGGAGCGCTTCCAGGCACTCGGCGCGCAGGGACCCACGGCGAATGCCGCGCTCAACCGCATTGTGGACATGCAGGCCGCCACCCTGGCGGTGAACGACGTGTTCTGGCTCTTCGGGCTGATGTTCGGCCTGGCGATGTTCGCGGTGTGGTTCGCGAAGCCGCCGTTCGCATCCGGCGGTACCGCCGGCCACTGAGGTCGGTGGAGTACCGCGCCTTGTGGGAGCCGCTTCAGCGGCGATCCCGCGGCAGCGGGCACGCGCTTTCACGAGCACCCATCGCCGCTGAAGCGGCTCCCACAGAGAGCGCTTCCGCAAAAATGCCAGCGATCAGGCGAACTGAAGCGTTTCGGTCAGGTCGCCCGGTGCGGGGCCACCCGCCGCCAGCATTGCCTTCTCGCGCTCGACGAGCCCCGGCAGTTTCTCCAGCTTGAAACGGCGGGTGATGAAGCGTGCGATCGACCCGGTGTCGTAGACGGTGTGCTCGACGTGCCCCTTCTTCGCGTGCGGCGAGATCACCAGGGCGGGGACGCGCGTGCCTGGCCCCCAGCGATCGCCCTTCGGAGGAGCCACGTGGTCCCACCAGCCGCCGTTCTCGTCGAAGGTGACGATCACCAGCATGTCGTTCCAGTGCGGGCTTTTGCGCAGCGCGTGCACCACGTTGGCGATATGTCGGTCGCCTGCCTCCACGTCGGAGTAGCCGGCGTGCATGTTGAGGTCGCCTTGCGGCTTGTAGAACGTGACCGGCGGCAGCTTGCCGGCCGCGACGTCGGCGAGGAAGTGGTTGGTGGATGGCGTTTCGCCGAGACCGCCATCGCGCAGGTGGCGCTTGCGCGCTTCCGTGCCGGGCGCCAGCGATACGAAATAATTGAGCGGCTGATGGTGCGGCTGGAAATTGGGCGTCTGCGGAAAGCTGCCGTCGTCGCCGTCGCCCTTGCCGTCGAGCGCGGCCTGGAAGGCGCCGCCGTACCATGCCCAATCGACGCCCTTCGCCGAGAGCATGTCGCCGATATGCCGGTGCGATTGCGGCGGCAGCGTGTTCGGGCTGCTGGCATCGGCCAGCAGCGGGTTCTTGCGGTCGACGTTGAAGCCGGGCGAGTAGGGCGGGCCGATGGTGTTCACCGCCCAGAAGTCCGGCGTCAGCGTGTTGTGGTGCGCGAACTTCGGTTTGCCGTCCATCGCGCTCTTCGGCGAGTCTTCGGCCATCTTCAGGCGATGGTCCTTGGGATCGCCGCTTTCCGTCACCGCGATATTGAATTGCGCCGGACTCTTGTCGGCATTCGGGTAGAACGGCGGCTGCGCCGCGACGAGGTACTGGTGATTGAGGAACGAACCGCCGAAAGCGCCCATGAAGAAGTTGTCGCACAGCGTGAACTGCTCGGCCAGGCGCCACAGCCGCAGGTGCACGGGCGCGCTGGCGTAGTGGCCCATGGTGAGCGCGCCGTTGTCGCCCCACGCCACGAACCCGTCGTTCCTGCCACCGTTGATCTGCAGTTGGTTGTTGTAGAACGCGTGCACGAGGTCGCGCGTGACGACGCCGTGCGGCAACGGCGTGTGGCGATCGCCGGTGTGCAGGGCCCACGGCGCATTCGGCAGCCCGACGATGTCCTTTTCGAGAATCTTGTACGTCTTGTGGTCGACCACCTGCTCGTGCGGAACGAGGCCGCCCCAGATCGGGGGCAGCGTGTCGAGCACCTTGCCGTCGCGATCGCGCTGGAGGTAACGCTCCTTCGGAACGGCGCTCAGCGGGCTCTGCAATCCGGGGAAGTCGGCGAACAGGTTGTTGAAGCTGCGGTTTTCCGCATAGATGACGACCACGTGCTGGATGTGCTTCTCGAGCAACGCATCCATTTCCTTGCCGCCCGGTGCGACAGGGGCCGCCTGCGCGGCATTCGCGGTTGCGTCGGGAAGGCCTCCCAGCGCCAGCAACGCGCCCGTGGTGGCCATGCCACCGAGCAGGCGGCGCCGGCCAGCGTCGAGGGTATCGTCGTCGTGCTTGTTCGTCATGTCGTGATCCGATGGGGGTCTGTGGCCGCCCATCGTCATGGAACGATCTGTACGACCTGTGACAGCGGAGAGACACCTCGCTCGTCGAAGGCCTCCACGGCCACGACGTAACGAACGCCCTTGTTGAGGCTACGAAGGGTAAACGAAGTCGGCCGATCCGCGAAACGCTGGTACGTGGAATGCAGGCGATCGGCGGCAAGGCCCCAGCGCACGTTGTACCCCACCGCGCCCGGTACGGGCTTCCACGAAATAGTGGCGTCCCTCTCGTCGCTGCCGCGTTTCGCCTTGACGCCCTGCGGAGCGGCCGGCGGCGCGCCGTCGGCATTGCCGAACACCCGCAGATCGGAAATCGCAAGATGCTTCGCGCCCACATGCTTGTGCACGTAGCGAATGAAGCGCAGCTTCTGCGGTTGTTCCAGTTCGATGTACGCGTTGGGGCGATCGCGTGTTTCCTTCGACAGGTCGGCCAGCGTGATCCAGCGTTCGCCGTCCGTCGATCCTTGCAGGACGAACTGCGTGACAATGTCGGGGGCGTCGCCGTAGCGGCCGGACTCGAAGTCGGCGTAGTTGACCTGCACCGCACGGACGGTCGGCGTTCCACCGAGGTCGAGCGTGAGCGTCTGGCCGGCTTCGTTCGCCTTGGCCACCCAGAACGTGCGCGGGTCCTCGTCGGTCAGCGTGGAAGCCGGGTGCGCGGGCAGCGACGACGACGCCACCACCGGCCTGCGGTACGACAGCAGCATCCAGCCGGTGAATGTGTCTTCGTTCTCGTGCAGCTTGTGGTCGGGCATGCGATGCGGGAAGTCGCCGAAGCGCGTGTCCACCCACATCTGCCCGTCGTCGTGCCACCCCGCGGGAAAAAGGTCGATGCGGCGTTCGAAGGTCCAGTTCACGCCAAGCCAGGCGGTGCCCGTGTTCCAGGCGTTGCCGTACACGTCCTCGAAGGTGGAACCGTGGCCGGCTCCGGTGACGAAGCCGCCGGGCTTGTACCCGACCGGGTTGTAAGGGGCGTATTCGAACGGCCCCAGAGGCGTCTTTCCGACGTACACGCCCGTGGCGTACACGTTGTATTCCGTGCCCGGGCCGCCGTATTGGAAGTAGTAGCGGCCGTTGTGCTCGTTCATCCAGGCCCCTTCGATATACGAGGGCTTGTCGCCCATCGTATGGTCCGGGCCGAAGCGCTCCCAGCCATGGTTCGCCGGATCGAGACGCAGGAAGGCGCGGGGCTTCGTCGCGAACGAGAGGCGCTTGCCCTCGCCCTCCGTGGAGGCAAGTTTCAGGTCAAGCTCCGCGCCGTAGAGCGGATAGACGTACGAGGAGCCCCAATACAGGTACACCTTGCCGTCCCTGTCCTGGAACAGGCCGGGATCCCACGGCCCCTGCGGCAGCTCATCGGGCTTCAGCAGCACGCCGGGTTGCTCGTTCCGCACGGCACCCGGCACGGGGGGCAGCAGGCGCGTCCAGAACTGCCACCGTCCGCTGGCCGGGTCCGTGCTGACCATGAGCGGCCGCGGCGCGACGGCCGACTGCATGAGGAACAGCTTGCCGTCCGCGACCAGCGTCGCCGGCGCCACCAGTCCGTCGAACGGCCAATGGTCCGGCTTCACGAAATCCCAGTGCACCAGATCCTTGGACATCCAGTACCCGTCGGCGAGCGTCTGGAACAGGTAATACGCGTCGCCGAAGCGCACCACGGCCGGATCGGCACCGGTGCGGTACGACACGCCCTCGTTCATCTGCTCGAAGTTGTAGCGGTAGTCGATGTCGATGGGGTTGGCGTAGGTCCGCTGCGCGGCATGGGCCAGGACGGGCGAGAGCCCGAGGGCGGCGGCCAGGGCGATGAGGGAAAGACGCATGCTCATTCCTGCGGGGTAATGACCGCATCCTGCCAGCGTAATCCGCGTTACGCCTAAGCCGGGCGTCCCTGGTCCCCGGTCTTTCCTGGTCCCGGGCTTGGTGCAATATCATGCCATTTGCACCAACGTGGTGCTTTTGCACGGGGCGCTTACGGCCGTTCTATGATGCGCCGGCTTGGTCCATGCCGGTCCGCCGTGCGCGACGGCGCTGGCATAGCGATTGCTAACCGCATCCCGCCCCATACCCATTCGAGGTTTGTATGTCCGCCGCTTCCAAAGTGCTGAACCTGATCCAGGACGAGGAAATCGAGTTCGTCGACCTGCGCTTCGCCGATATCCTCGGCAAGCACCACCACGTCACGTTCCCCGCCCACGCCATCGACGAAGGTACCTTCGAAGACGGCAAGATGTTCGACGGTTCGTCGATCGCGGGTTGGAAGGGCATCAACGAGTCCGACATGGTGCTCATGCCGGATCCGGACACTGCGCACCTCGACCCGTTCAGCGCGCACAAGCAGCTGATCCTGCATTGCGACGTGCTCGAGCCGAGCACCATGCAGGCCTATGGTCGCGACCCGCGCTCCATCGCGAAGCGCGCCGAGGCTTACCTGAAGTCCACCGGCATCGCCGACACCGCCTTCTTCGGCCCGGAACCGGAATTCTTCATTTTCGACTCCGTGCGCTGGCAGAACGACATGGGCCGCGTGTTCTATGAAATCGGCTCCGAGGAAGCGGCCTGGTCGTCGCGCTACAAGTACGACGGCACGAACACCGGCCACCGCCCGGGCGTGAAGGGCGGCTATTTCCCGGTCAGCCCGGTGGACAGCCTGGGCGACCTGCGCGCCGACATGTGCAAGGTGCTGGAATCGCTGGGTCAGGTGGTGGAAGTGCACCACCACGAAGTGGCCAACGCGGGCCAGTGTGAAATCGGCACCCGCTTCAACACGCTGGTGAAGAAGGCCGACGAACTGATGACGATGAAGTACGTCATCAAGAACGTCGCCCACCAGGCCGGCAAGACGGTGACCTTCATGCCGAAGCCGATCGTCGGCGACAACGGTTCGGGCATGCACGTGCACCAGTCGCTGTCGAAGAACGGCGAGAACCTTTTCGCCGGCGACCTGTACGGTGGCCTTTCGCAGACCGCGCTGTGGTACATCGGCGGCATCTTCAAGCACGCCAAGGCCATCAACGCGTTCGCAAACTCCACCACCAACAGCTACAAGCGACTGGTGCCGGGCTTCGAGGCGCCGGTGATGCTCGCCTACTCGGCGCGCAACCGTTCGGCCTCCTGCCGTATTCCGTACGTCTCCAGCCCGAAGGGCCGCCGTATCGAAATCCGCTTCCCGGACCCGATGCAGTCGGGCTACCTCACCTTCACCGTGCTGATGATGGCCGGTCTCGACGGCATCCTGAACAAGATCGACCCGGGTGCGCCGGCCGACAAGGATCTTTACGATCTTCCGCCGGAAGAAGAAAAGAACATCCCGCAGGTGTGCGCCAGCCTCGACGAGGCCCTGGTGGCCCTCGACAAGGATCGCGAGTTCCTGAAGGCCGGCGGCGTCTTCACCGACGACTTCATCGACGGCTACATCGCGCTGAAGATGCAGGAAGTCACGCGCTACCGCGCGAGCACCCACCCGCTCGAGTTCCAGATGTATTACGCCATCTGACGTTCGATCGGTCGGATGAAGAAAAGGGGCGCTTCGGCGCCCCTTTTTTTGGTTCTTCACGCGCCCTTTTAAAGACATGGGCGAGCCTGCCGATGAAGTGAGTGCGGGATTGAGCGGATTCTCAAGCACGCTATAGTCATTCATTGTCGCAAGCCGGTGCCGCCGGCTCGCTTGAGAGGGGTTTCACCGTGAAGAAGACCATCGTCGGCGCAGTCGCGCTGATCGCTCCCGTGCTCGGCGCGGTCGCCGCGCCGTTGCCCAACGACTACGACTGGCGCACCAACTGGCCCACCCACTACGTGTTCGCCGATGGCACGGACGTCGGCCTGTCGCTGAAGTATCAATACGATCTGGACCGCTTTTCGCACGACGAGGGTACGTACGAAGACGCGCAGACAAACCGCCGCAAGGAGTTCGGCTTTTTTGTCCGCAAGAAAGGTGTATACGACGGCACCGTGGTGTTCGACTTCCAGACGAAGACGTGGCTGGACGTGTTCTTCCGCATGCAGAGCAAGGCCCTGTTCGGCAATGACGTGGGCGCGTTCCGCGTCGGCTTCATGAAGACGCCCGTCGGCTTCGAAGGCAACACAAGCACCGGCAGCACCTCGTTCATGGAAACCTCGCTGCCGATGCAGGCGATCTACGCGGCCCGGCGCCTTGGCGTCGATTGGGCGCTGGCGCGGAAGGCGTACCTCGTGCAACTCGGCTACTACAAGGGCGGCAACCTCCAGGGCGATCTCGATGGGCGCATGGTGGCCGCTCGCGCTGCATGGACACCGATGAACAGCCCGGGCAATGTGCTCCATTTGGGTGGCTCGTACTCACGCGAAAACCCGGACGGCAGCACCGACGGCCGCGGGCGCTACAACCCGCCGAGCGTGCGCTTGCGCGCGCTGCCGGAGGCAGGCCTCGCCACGCGCCGGCTCATCGACTCCGGCGCGCTCAGCGTGGCCGAACACGTCGAGCGCCGCGGTCTGGAAGGCCTGTGGATTCGCGGCCCCTGGTCCATGCAGGGCGAGTACCTCTCCGCGCGCGTGAAGCTCAAGGACAAGCCGACCTATGACGCCCACGGTTGGTATGCGTTCGGCAGCTGGGTCGTCACCGGCGAGTCGCGCACCTACAGCGCGGGCAACGTTGGCGACGTCGTTCCGAAGGGGCCCTGGGGTGCGCTGGAATTCGTGCTTCGCTACAGCACGCTGGATCTCGACGACGGTCCCACGTCGGGTGGCACCGAGCATGACTGGACGCTCGGTGCCAACTGGTACCTCACGAAGTACCTGAAGTTGCAGGCCAACTACGTACGTGCCACCAGTGACCGACGTGACCTGCGCATCGATCCGCACATTTTCCAGATGCGTGCGCAGGTCATGTTCTGATTCACATCGCTATCGGAGTTCGTCGTGAGCCGCCGGTGCCGGCAGGGTCACGGCGACAGGCTCGACGACGGGCGGAGGCGGCTCGCCGGGAATGCCTTCCAGCGGGCTGCCGAGCGTGCCGTCGCAAGCGAAGGCCCGGGAACCGGTCTCGGGCAGCTGGCCGGTGGCGAGATAGCGTGCGGCGGTGAGCTCGATGCACGGCGACCGCGTGAAATTGAAGAGGCCGTGTTCATCCGAGTTGCGCACCAGCAGCATGCGAGCGTTGGCGAACCTGTCGAGCACGTTCATGGCGCCAGTGAGCGGAGTCGATGTGTCGGCGTCCGACTGCAACATCAAGAACGGTGGCGCGAGTTCGATGTTCGCACTCACCATGGGCCTTGCTGTCGGCGGGCCCCATCGCAGGCAGACGATCTCATCCAATACTTCGTGTCCGGTCGTGCTCAGGTAGCGACGGGCATTTTCGCGTGCCGCCCGACGAACGGCGCTTTCGCTGCGTGTCCACGGCATGTCGTTGCATGGAACGACGACGCGAACGGAGTCTCCTTCGGGTCCCGATTGGAACCTGGGCGTGGTGCCGGGCGGCGCGTACACCAATGTCGCCAGCTTGTTCGCCATGTGACGCAAGCGCGCGTCCATGTTCGGGTCAGGCGCCAACGGGTTCCGCAGCAGGCGCAACATGGCGTTCAGCGTGGCGGGTTTGCGCACCTCCCACAAGTTTGCGAGGTGCAATGTGGCCGCCAGTTCCTCCGGCGTTTGGATGGCCGCCAGACGCAACTTGCGCATGCGCGCGGGAAAGTTGTCGACGGTTTCGGCGACGATGCCAGGGTCGCTGCCGAAGCCGTACCGTGCGGGATCGCGGAGGATGGGCGCGAGTGCCTTGCGCATGATGGCCTCGTGCTGGGCGGCTACGGCGCTCTGGAGCGCAGTGGCATAATCGCGCGTGACGTCCAAACCGGAATCCCAGAGCATCCGCCCGGTGTGGTAGGGGTAGACCGACGCATACCATGCACCGACAAGGGACCCGTAGGAAATGCCGTAAAAATGGAGGCGCTGGTCGCCGAGCGCGCGACGCAACATGTCCATGTCGTGTACGTGCTGTTCGGTATTGATATAACGCGCATGCCATGGCGCGCGACAGGCGTCGGCGATGGCCTGCGCTTCCGAGAGCATCAGGTTCCAGTTGGCGTCGCTCAGGTCGCCTGACAGGGTCTCGTAGGAAGGCGGCATGCCGGTCACGCAGCGCAACTCGCCACTGCCGACGAGTCCACGCGGAATGACGGCGACGAGATCGAAGCGCTCGCTCAGGTGGTGCTGGTATATCAAGTCGGAGTCCGTCCAGGCCCTCGCGATCGCTTGCAGAAGCGTGCCCGGGTGCGCGCCCGGGCCGCCGGCCTGGAAGAAGATCGAGCCTTCGCGCAGCGCCGGCACGGCGGCGCGTACACGTATGACACCGATCTCCAGCAAATTGCCGTCAGGTGCTTCGTGATCGAGTGGCGCCGACATGCTGCCGCACTCGAGGCGGTTGCCGAGATCGGGTGACGCGGGACCGGTCCATGCATCTGGGCATGGACTCCACGCGATGGAGGGCACTGTAGCGGTGGTGTTGTTCACGCTGGCTTGTGCCGGCGAGATGGCGATGGCGAAAAGGGGCAGACAGGCGGCGTGGGCCACAAGGCGAAGTATTTTCATGGGGCGCATCCTTAGAGTTCCTCGTGCACGGCCGGGGCGGGCGAGGGTACGGGGGCGGCGGTGGGGCGCAGCGGGGCACTCGGAATGACGTCCACCGCGTTGCCTTGCGTGCCATTGCACGTGGCCACGCGTGTCGGTGTGTCAGGTAGCGCGCCCGTCAGCAGATAGTTGGCGGCGGTACTTTCGATGCATGGCGAGAGGGTGAAGTTGAACAGCCCATGGATGTTGGAATCCCGCACCATCAGAAGGTGCGCGTTCGGGAAGCGCTCCAGGATGTGTGCCGCACCGCTCGGCGGAGTTGTGTCGTCTTTGTCGGATTGAAGCATCAGGAACGGCGATGCCTGCTCCAGCGTGGCAAGGTCTGGCTGCCGGGCCGTGGACCCTCCCCATTGCAGGCACATAAGCTCCTGCATGGTGGTGTCGCCTGTGTAACTCCAGTAGCGGGTGGCATCCGCCTGCGCCCGCGCGCGGATTTCCTGTTCGCTTAGTGCCCAGGGGATGTCGTTGCAGACGACGATGGACCGGACGGAATCTCCCTCCGGAGAGTCGGCGAACAGCGGGGTGGTTCGCGGCGGGGCATACAGCTTTGTCGCCAGCAATCTGGCCGCGAGGCGGATCCTGTCGGCAATTCCGGCATCGGGAGTGATCGGCGCCCGCTGTATGAGCGTTTCCATGGCGTCGTAGCTGGGCGGCCGCGCGTCGCGCCACCACGGTGCAACGAGCAGGGCGGCAGCAAGCTCCACAGGGGATTCCATCCCGGCGAACCACACCTCCCTGATGCGAGAGGGAAGGTTGGCAATGGCCATGGCCACTGCTTGAGGGTCTCTGCCGAAGCCGAAGCGCGCGGGATTGTCGAGTACCGGCTGCACGACTTCCCTTTGGATGGTGTCGTGCCGCGCCCTCAGGTTAAGGCGCACCGCGGTCACATAGTCGTGGGTGAAGTCGAGGGTGGAGTCCAGGAGCATGCGCCCCGTGTTCTGCGGATAATTTGCCGCGTACCAGGCGGCGATCATGCCGCCGTAGGACGCACCATAGATGTGTATGCGTGCGTCGCCGAGCGAGCGACGGACCATGTCCATGTCGTGCACGTGCTGCTCGGTATTGATGTAAGGGGCGTGTGCAGGCGTGGCGCACGCCCGTACCGCCGAAGCCGCGGCAACGGTCATGAGACCCCAGTTGACGTCGTCCAGGTGCGTCGGTACGTAGGCATGTGCACCCGGAAGACCGTTAAGGCACCGGACTTCCGTGCTGCCCACCAGACCGCGCGGAATCACTGCGACGATGTCGAAGCGGTCGGCGAGGAGGCGTTTGCTGCCTTCATGCGGATCGCTTGCGTCGGTATCGGCCCAGCCCTTGACGATGGAACGAAGGAACCTGCCCGGGTGGATGCCGGGGCCGCCGGGATTGAAGAAGATCGATCCCTCGCGCTGCGACGGAACACCCGCGCGCACGCGAATCACACCCACGGCGAGTGTTCGTCCGTCACGAATCGCATGGTCGAGCGGCGCCTGGATCGTGGCGCACTGCAGACGGTCGCGAAGCCTGCCGGGCGTGTTCCCCACCCAGGCATCCGGACAGGTGCCCCAGGCGATGGGCAGGCTGGGAACGGGAGCGGCATATGCCGCCGTGGCGTGGGATGTCTCGGGCGCGACGAGGATGCCGAACATCCCCGCCGTCATGACGAGCGCGCGTAATCGGAGCATGCGTGTGTTCCTTCGACGATGAAGGACACGATGCTAGGTAGCGCTTATTTTCCGCCGTATCGGTGCAGCGCTCCGCAGCGTGGAGTCACGGCCTACGTGCGCCGTCAGCGGTCGCGCAGAGTGAAGCTCGCCGCGTTGCCTGTCGCGGACGAGCCGGCTATCCACACCAGGAATTCGCCGGGCTCGGCTTCGAACGTACGGCCGTCGCGATGCGTGAAAGCGAGATCGGCACGCGTGAGTTCGAATGCCACGTCTTCCGATGCACCGGGACCGAGCAGGATCTTCCGGAAGGCTTTCAGTTCGCGCACAGGGCGAACGCGACTGGCCACACGGTCGTGAATGTAGAGCTGCACCACTTCTTCGCCGGCGATGTCGCCGGTATTGGTCACGTTTGCGGACACGACGATGGTCTCGTCCCAGCCCACGGTCGAGGCGACGCGCGGCGATGAGTAGGCGAAGCGCGTATAGCTGAGACCGTGCCCGAACGGATACAGCGGCTCGAAGGTGACTTCCCGGTAGCGAGCCTTGAAGGCGGGCGGCTGGTCGGCCAGTTCGGGGCGGCCCGTCCGCGGATGGTTGTAGAAATAAGGCTGTTGCCCCGAGTCCTGGGGAAAACTGACCGGTAGGCGCCCCGACGGGTTGTAGTCGCCGAACAGCACGTCGGCAATGGCGGGGCCGGTCTGGCTCCCGAGGAACCAGGTCACGAGGATGGCACCGGCTTCGCGCACCGCGCCGGTCAGTGCGAGCGCCCGCCCGTTCTTCAACAGCACGACGACGGGTTTGCCGGTGCCGGCCACCGCTTCGGCCAGTGCCTGCTGCGCGGCCGGCACGACGATCTGCGTGCGCGACTGCGCTTCGCCGGAGTAGTTCTGCGGTTCGCCGATAGCCAACAGCACCACGTCGGCCCGGCGCGCGGCGGCCACGGCCGCCTCGATGCCGCCCTCCAGCGGAGCCTCCAGGCCCGATCCAGGCACCACTTCCAGTGCCGAGGCATCCGCCAGGGCGTCGCGCAGGCCGCGCTCGATGGTCACGTGCCGGGACGCGTCGCCGAACAGCGTCCAGCATCCCTCGAGGTTTTCGGTATCGGTGCCGAACGGCCCGATCAGTGCGATTTTCTGGCCGCTCTTGCGCAACGGCAGCACGCCTTCGTTCTTCAGCATGACGATGGACCGGCGCGCGGCGTCGCGTGCCAGCGCCGCATGATCGGCGTCGCGCGAACCGTCGGCCTCCGCGGCGGGGTCGAGCGAACGATACGGGTTGTCGAAGAGGCCGATGGCGTCCTTCACCGCGAGCACACGGCGCACGCCTTCGTCGAGCACGTCCATCGGCACCGCGCCGGATTCGACGAGCGCCGGCAGGTGGGCTGCGTAGAAGCCGCTTTGCATGCTCATGTCCACGCCGGCCAGGAACGCGAGCCGTGTCGCGTCGCGTTCGTCTTCGGCGAAACCATGCGCGATGAGTTCCATGTCGGCCGTATAGTCCGACACCACGAGCCCGCGAAACCCCCATTCACCACGGAGGATGTCGGTCATCAACTCGCGATTGGCCGATGCCGGCACGCCGTTGATGTCGTTGAACGCGCTCATGAACGTCAGCGCGCCTGCGTCCAGCGCGGCCTTGAACGGCGGCAGGTGGACGTCGCGCAGGGTCTGCGGCGAGATATCCACCGTGTTGTATTCCATGCCGGCTGCGACGGCGCCGTAGGCGGCGAAATGCTTGGGCGTGGCCAGCAGCGAGTCCTCGGCCATGAGGTCCGGACCCTGGAAGCCGCGTACGCGGGCGGCGGCGAATGCCGAACCCAGCACCACGTCTTCCCCCGCACCCTCGGCGACGCGGCCCCAGCGCTGGTCGCGCGCGATGTCCACGGCCGGGGCGAACGTCCAGTGCACGCCGGCGGCAGTAGCCTCGATGGCCGTGGCTCGCGCGGTGCGCTCGGCCAGGTCCGGTTCGAACGAGGAGGCTTCGGCCAGGGGGATGGGGAATACGGTGCGCATGCCGTGGATGACGTCGGCTCCGAGCAGGAGCGGGATGCCGAGCCGGCTCTCCTCCACGGCCACGCGCTGCGCCTCGCGGCCTTCGGCGGCGCCCACGCCGTTGAACAGCGCGCCTACGCGTCCCGCCCGGACCTGTTCGAGGACGTCGGCGGCCCCCCGTGCGTTCACCTCCGGATTGATGTCCGGGGCGAACGGACGCACGGCATCGGCGAACACGCCCAACTGGCCCACCTTCTCGTCGAGGGTCATGCGGGAGATCAGGTCTTCGATGCGGGAATTGCGGTTCATGGGCTGGCCTTGGGACGAGGCGACGGGGGATGGCGCGTCAAGCGGACAAGGATACCGGCATCGGGTACGCAAGTGCGCACGTAAATGACGTTACAGGTAAACGTTTACGCCCTTGGGCCCCAAGACGTTCAGGAGACACCGCAGCGTCGTCGCGGCCCATCGTTCGGATGAGCGGCGCCAGCGGCTCGATATGGGCAAATCGGCAGGCGATGCACGGCGACGCAACTATCGTTACGTCTTTCCGGCAACATCGGGAAGATTGCTATTCGAGACGGGTTTGGCCGCCATTACAAGCCATCGCGCTGCGTTATGTTGACCCCATACGGAGTCGTGCGATGCAGTGCTTCACCAATCCAACGATCATCGAGATGCGAGGCGTCGGGAAAGCGTTTCCCGCAGGCTCCGCCGACTGTCACGTGCTGACCGACATTCACCTGAATGTGCGGCAGGGCGAATTCGTCTCGGTGGCCGGGCCTTCGGGTTGCGGCAAGACCACGCTCCTGTCGCTGATGGGCCTGCTGGACGTGCCGACGAAAGGCGAGCTGCGGTTCGCGGGCCAATCGGTGCACCATCTGGGGCGCGCGGAGCGCGCCATCCTGCGCAATAGGCACATCGGCTTCGTGTTCCAGGCGTTCAACCTCATCGACGACCTGAGCGTGGCGGAAACGTCGCGCTGCCCCTCTCGTTTCGAACGGGCGTTTCGCGGCACGAGCGCCAGCGTCGTGTTCGGGATGCGCTGGCGGGCGTAGGCATGGCGCACCGCATGCGTTACTACCCGTCCCAACTGTCCGGTGGGCAGAAGCAACGCGTTGCCGTCGCGCGCGCGCTCGCCGGCAACCCATCCATCCTGCTGGCGGACGAACCGACGGGAAACCTGGACCTCCGGAATGGCGAAGCCGTCATGTCGCTTCTCTCTCGCCTTCATGCCGAGGGGCGGACCATCTGCATGGTGACTCACGACGACCGGTTTGGAGCCATGGCCGAGCGCACGGTGCGCCTGTTGGACGGACACATCGTTGACGAGAGCACGCACCAGCAGCGGCTCGCCGAATCGGAATCGGGCCTGGACCAGTACAGCCTCGGCGAGCCCGTGCAGTGAAGCGGCCTCCGCAGCCTTCTCGCGACGCGCATGCGCTCGCGCGCTGGCCGGCCTTCATGTTGCTGGCTGCCGGAACGCTGTCGTTGGGAGTCGCCGCCGCGATCGGCGGGGTCACCCCGCTCGACGCCGTGCTGCAACCCCCACCTTGGCCGAACCACGAGCGAGTGGCGATTTACGGGCGCCGCACGCCCGACGACCCCATGCGCGCGATCTCGCCGCAACTGTACGACGCCGTTGGCCAACCGGCGATGGTGCTGTCGCGTGGGATCGCGAGCATTCCCGAAACGGTGAACGTCGTAGCCGGCCGGCACAAGGAAATCCTTCGCGCCCAGCGGGTCGACACCGGGTTCCTTCGCACGCTTGGCGTGGTTCCGTCAGGCATCACGGACGGTGGGACGGGGCAGGGCGCCCTGGTGTCCGAATCCCTGCGCGATCGCCTGGCGGACATCGCACCGCAGGTTGTCGGCCAGACGATCGTCGTCGACGGGTCGAATGTCGAGGTGCGCGGCGTGCTGCCCGCGGACTATCGCTTCTTTTCCGATGTCGACCTGCTCCTTTCGCTCGACCCGTCGAACGGCTCGACGGCCCTGGCGGGCAACATGACGGCCGTGGCGCTGTTGTCGTCCGCGAGCGACATCGGGTCGTTCTCGGCCCACGTGGTGCGTGCCGCCCGCACCATCAGCCCGGACCCGCACGGTGAGGACGTCCGATGGAGCGGCGCCACGCCCATAGACGATCTTGTGGCGGACGGGGCGCGCGTGCCCTTGTGGGGCTTTGCTCTGTCGGGCGTGCTCGTGCTTACCGTGGCCGGGATGAATGTCTCGCAGCTGATATCGACGCGCATGTTCGGTCGCATCGATGGAACGGCGGTGAAGATGGTGTTCGGCGCGAGGTGGGAGCCCTGGCGATCGGCAGGGGGCGATGCCCTGGCCGTGGGCGTGCTCGCCTTCGCCGCGGGCCTACCCGCAGGTACGGCGCTGGTGCGCCTGTTCAAGCCACACATTCCTCCCGCATGGCTGGTCTCGGCCGCCCCTCTGGCGCCCGGCTGGCGCGTGCTGTTGCTGGTAGCGGCGATGACGCTCGTCATGCTCGTCCTGGCGACCGTCGTCGGAACGACACGCGTGATGGGACGCCTGCGCCATCGGGAACGCACGATGATGAGCGGCGCCCCGGCCATGCGTGCGGCGACCGGCTGGACGGCTTCCGCACTGGTTCTCGCCCAGGTCGCGTTGGCGACCCTGCTCGTCTCGTACGGCATGATCGCGGTGTCGCGGGCATGGCTACTGGCCGGCACGTCTCCGGGCTTCGACAGCGCGGACGGTGTCGTGGTGGAACTGCATCCCTCGATGCGCGCATATCCGGAGTCGAGCGGTGTTGTCCGTTTGGCCGATACCATCCGCTCGTCGGTATCGGCGTTGCCCGGCGTGAACGCGGTGGGCTGGTCGACCGACGTCCCGACGGGCCGGGGGTTCCGCATGCCCTTCCTGCTTAGCGACGGCGGCATCCGATTCATACCCTTCGCGGTGGTTTCGCCTGGCGGAAACGAGGCCATGGGTCTGCGGCTGCTCGCCGGCCGGACCATCGGCGACAGCGACGGCTCCGATGCCAGCCGCGTTGCCGTGGTGAACGAAGCCTACGTGCGTACGTTCGGCAGCCGCGGCATCGGCGATGTCGTCCGGCCGGCGGGCCGGGGCGCGAGCGACGCCCGTATCGTCGGCATTGTCGGCAATACCCGACGCGACGCGAACGATGCTGCGATGCCGGTGGTCTATGTTCCGCTCGCGCAGGTCGATCCGCATGTCTTCGCGTTGATGCGCCAGCTGCAACCCCTGTTCGTCGCGATCCGGGGCCCGGCGGCCGCCGTGGTTGCGAATGACGCATTGCCATCGATCGTCGACGGCGCCGCGCCGTCGCTTGCGCTGTCGCCGCCCATTCCGCTCGAACGGATAGCCGACGCGCCGTTGGCAGGAGCGCACCGCGACGTCGCACTCTTCGCCACGCTTTCCGGCTTTGCCGTGAGCCTGACCGCGGCGGGCCAGTATGCGATGCATTCCGTGGAGGTCGCCGCGTCACGCTATGCGTTGAGCCTGCGCATGGCCCTTGGTGCCACCCCGGGCCAGCTTTTTGCCCACGTGGTCCGGAAGGCGTTCCGCGTGGCCCTGGGCGGCATCGTCCTCGGCCTGTTCGGTACGTGTGTCATGCAGCACTTCTCGCTCGGAATGGCCATGCCCGTAGGTACCGCTATCGGCGTGTCCGTGGCCGCGGCCCTCGTCATGGTGTTGGGGACCTTGGTTGCCGTGGCCGCGCCCGCGAGCCATGCGGCGGCGCTCGAGCCTTGGCGAGTGCTCCGCAGCGACTGAAACGTGGGGAATGGCAGGTATGTCCAGAAGTCCAGAATCCGCAGCGCCGGTGCTCGTCGTGGACGATCATCCGGACGTCCGACTTGCGCTACGCATCCTGCTGCAATCGGAAGGTATCCCGTCGATCGACGTCGGCTCCGCGGCAGCGGCACTGGACGTCGCGGCACGGACCGAATTTGCCTGTGCCGTCGTCGATCTCAACTATGCATCGGACACGACGTCCGGCCTCGAAGGTCTCGAGCTCGTCACCCGTCTGCGTCAGGAAGTCCCGGAATTGCCGGTGGTGACCATGACCGCCTGGGGCAGCATCGATATCGCCGTGCGCGCCATGCGCCTGGGCGCATCCGATTTCATCGAGAAGCCCTGGAACAACGCCCACATGGTGCACACCATCCGCACACAGATCGCCTTGCGCCGGATGCAGGAGGAAAACCGGCGGCTGCGGGCCGAAGCCGCCTTGTCGAGGGAGGCGGGCGACATGCTTCGGCTCGGCGAATCCTCGTCCATGCGACGCGTACTGGACCTGATCGACCGCATCGCCGGTGGCGATGCCAACGTGCTCGTGCTCGGCGAGAACGGCACCGGCAAGTCGCTGGTGGCACGCGAGATCCACGCCTTGTCGCCCCGCGCGGAACATCCGGTCATTCGCGTCGACATGGGTACGCTGCCGGAGTCGCGCTTCGCGGAAGAAATGTTCGGAGAAGATCAGCCCACACCACGTCCCGGCCGATTCGAGCTGGCGCATGGGGGCAGCCTCATCCTCGAGGAGGTGGGCAGCATCCATCCGCTCCAGCAGGCGAAGCTGCTGCGCGTCGTGGAAGAGGGCGAACTTGAACGTTGCGGCGGCATGCGCACGCGACGCGTGGACGTACGTGTCATCTCCACGTCGAATGCCGATCTGGACGCCGCCATCCGGCACGATCGTTTTCGCCGCGACCTGCTCTACCGGCTTAATGCCATGCAGGTGCGCCTGCCGCCACTGCGCGAACGGCAGGAAGACATCGTACCCCTGGCTCGTCACTTCATCCTTCGCGAGTGCCGTCGACGGGGACGTGGCGCGATGCTGCTGACGCCGTCGGCCGAGAGGGCTCTTCGCGGCTATGCGTGGCCCGGCAACGTGCGCGAACTCGAACACACGATCGAACGCGCCGTGCTGTTGACCCCGCGTGACGACATCGATGCCGACGCCCTGTCGCTGCAGCGACGTGCGGACGAACCCGTGGTGCTCGACAGCCTCACCCTCCCCGAGGCCGAAGAACTGCTGATCAAGCAGGCGCTCGAACGCCATGGCCATAATCTCCAAAGGGCGGCCGACGCTTTAGGCATCTCCAGGCAGGCCCTGTACCGCCGTCTCGAAAAGTGGCGGGCCCGGACCGGGCTGGCGCCGATCAGCTGAAAGCTCAATCAACCTTTTTTTCGTCGGGATCACCTTGAACCTCGACGCACGTTCGACCAACCTGGCCTACGGAGCGATGCCTGCCGTAGGTATCGTGCTCCTGCCCGTGGCCGCGATGGGCGGGACGCTCGTCGTCATGGAGGGCCTCTCCTGGCAGCTTCGGCTGGGCCTTTTCAGCTCGGGCATGTCGCTCACCCTCGCGCTGGCGTGGCTCGTTGGGAGCCGCATGCTGCGGACGCTGGGCACGATAACCGAACTGCTTGGCGCGCTTCGTGAGGGAGACTTTTCGCTCCGGGGACACGTGCGGCCGGGAAGCGATCCCCTGCAGGGAATCGTGGCGGACGTCAACCTGTTGTCCGACGCGCTGAGTGAAGCACGGCGCAAGCGTACGGAAACCTCGCGCTTCCTGAGCAAGACGGTCACGGCGCTGAAGGACCCGGTGTTCGTTGCCGACGACGAAGGGAAACTGCGTCTGATCAACGCGGCCGCGAGGATCTTGATCGACGCGGAGAGCGTCGCCGTGCTCGGCCGAGACCTCGCGTCCCTGGGCCTCACGGAAGCTTTCGATATCCCGGACAACGCCATCTTCCATGGCCGCTTCCCGGGTGGCGAAGGGCGGTGGGCCGTGCGCCACGTGGCATGGCGAAGCGATGGCCGCGAGCATCGTCTGGTCATGCTGCGTGACCTCAGCGCGGCGCTGGGACAGGAGGAGCGCCGAGCATGGCAACGCCTTATCCGCGTGCTGAGCCACGAGCTCAACAACTCGCTGGCGCCGATCGCATCGCTGGCAGGCAGCCTCGCCAGCCTTCTGGAGGATCGCCCCGCGGAGGAGGTGCGTGCCGACCTGCACATCGGCCTCGACGTGATCGGGCGGCGCGCCAATTCCCTTGCTCGTTTCCTTTCCGGATATGGCAGGCTGGCCCGCCTGCCGCAGCCACGATCGACTCTGTTCCGCCTCGATCTTGCATTGTCCCGGCTGGCGCTACTGGAGCGCCGGATCGATGTCGTCGTGCTCGGCAGGGAAGCCGTGATGCTTTACGGCGACGAAGACCAGTTGGGCCAGGCATTCATCAATCTCGTGCGTAACGCCGCGGAGGCGGCGCTGCCAGTTCGCGGTGGTGTGCGCCTGAACTGGTTCACCGAGGGGCGACGCATCCGGGTGGTGGTGGAGGACGACGGCATGGGTCTGCCCGATAGCGACGCATTGTTTGTGCCATTTTTCACCACCAAACCCGATGGATCCGGCATCGGTCTCAGCCTGACACGGTTGATCATCGAAGCTCACGGGGGCACGGTCGAACTGACGAACCGGCCCGGCTCTCGCGGCGCGATCGCCACGGTACGGCTTCCTTTGCCCGATTGAGCCCGCGCTGTCCGTTGCCGGACACGACTGTCCGTTTCCGGACATTTCGGTGACCGTTTTCGATACGGCCCTGCGAAAAATCGCATTTTAGGCGACCGGAAACGGAATCCCCGCGAATTTCATCTTGAGCATGCAAGTATCCGGTGCCTAGATTCGCGCGGCGCAAAGGGTGCGCACGAATCGATCACAGAGGACGACATGAACCGGATCCTGGAACTGCAACTCCTGCAAGTCGACACCGCGACGCAGAACGAGACGAACGAAACCAACTACAGCACCTGCAGCCATAGTGCCTGCTCGACGGCGAACGGTGACGGATTCGAGGATCTCTGAGGCACGGGGCGGTGTCGGGAGAGCGCCGCCCCAACCGCAGGGCAAGGACTTTCGGGGGAGCGCGCAGAATGGAGCGGTACACGGAACTGTTGCAATACACCGCGGTCGATCGGGAATTCTTCGAACCCTACGGCAATCGCGAGATCGATCTCGCCGACTTCGCCAAGCCTGTGCAGAGCATCCTTCCCGCCACGTGGACGATGCGGCGATCGGGCATATGGATGTACTGTCAACCGCCCGGGGTCGATCTACCTGACCAGGGCTGGAAAATACACGTCTCCAGCGTGGCATCCACCGCACGCATCGTGCTGTCGATTGCCGCGGCGACGCTCGCGGCCTCGCACACCGCCTTCAAGTTCGCCGCCGACGCGCGCATGCTCGCGGCGATCAACGGAAAGCGCTGGCCGCGCGGTGGATCGGGGAAGTTCATCACCGTGTATCCGGTCAACGTGGAAGACTTCCGCCGCATCATCGACGACCTGCACGTGGCGCTGTCAGGCTACGTTGGGCCTTACGTCCTCAGCGACCGACGCTATCGCGATTCGCGCGTGCTCTATTACCGCTATGGCGGTATCGCGGGCCCATATCGCACTACCGCCGACGGCCGGCGTGAGTATGTGCTGCGCTCGCCCGATGGAAGTCTCGAACCAGACGAGCGCAAGCCACACTTCCACCTTCCCACCTGGCTGCGCGATCCGTTTCCCGAGGAAGACGCCGACCCGAGGGGGCAGCGCGCTCACCTCGGCGGTGGTCGCTTCCGCATTCGCCAGGCGATTTCCTTTTCCTCCGCCGGCGGCATCTACCTCGGTGACGATCTCGACGCGGGCCGCCGCGTGATCATCAAGGAAGCACGCCCTTACATAGGCGGCGGCGATACATCCGTGGCGACGCTGCGCAAGGAATTTCGCCTGTTGCGCCGTCTGGCGCCGCACGGTGTCGCCCCCTTGCCTGTGGCGCACTTCCGGGACTGGGAGCACAGTTATCTCGTCGAGGAATACATCGAGGGCGACACGCTCCGCCACTGGCTGGCGCGGCGGTACCCGTGGCTGAAAACGCGAACGACGCGCGATGACGTACGCCGTTACCTCGGGGAAGTCGTCGCCGTTTTCACGCGGTTCGCCGAAGCGCTCCAGCTGGCGCACGGTGCAGGCGTTTCGCTGGGCGACCTTTCGTTCCACAACTGCATCGTCACGCCACAAGGGAACCTTCGCCTGATCGACCTGGAGACGGCGGTCGAGGAGGGCCTGGATCTTCCGGTGGACGTGCGTACGCCTGGCTTCGCCTCGCCGCGGCCCCTGCGCGATCATCCCGACGGCGCACGCGCCGAAGATGCCTACGCTTTCGGCGCCAACCTGCTGGCCGCAGTCATGCCGATGAACGCCATGCTTTCTCTGGATCATCAGGCAGCGGAACGTTTCGTGTGCCGACTGAGCGAAGACCTCGGCTATCCGCACGAACTCGGCGCCATCATTGCGTCGCTGCTGGATACCGAGGCCACGAGGCGCACCTCGCCGGTGGCGGCGATGGAGCGCCTGCGTGCCGCACTCGACGCCTCATCGACGGCCCGCCCCACGGTGAGCCATGCGCCGCCGCCGGACCCTGCGGACGCCCTTTTTGCCTACATCGACGCGATGGCGAAACAGGCGCGACCGGATCGCTATGTACCCGCGGGGCCGGAAGTGTTTCAGACCCACCCCTGGGGCGTGGCGCACGGCGCGGCGGGCGTGCTGCACGCCTACCTGCGCGCCGGCCGGAAGGCGCCGGCAGGACTTCTGGCGTTCATTACCGATGGCGCACGGCGGAGGCGCGACCGCGGTACGAGTCTCATGCACGGCGACGCAGGCATCGCATGGGTGTTGTTCGACGCGGGTGAGGGCGAGCTGGCCGCGGATCTGCTGCGCGACCGGATGCCGGACACCACCCTTTGCGTGCGTGCCGGATTGCACGACGGTCTGGCCGGGTGGGGTCTTGCACGGATCAAGGCATGGCGCGAGACGGCGGAAGAAGGCTTTCTCGCCGCCGCCGCCGAAGCGGGCGAGGCGCTGCTCCGGAAAGCGGTGCCCGGTGACGGTTCCTTGTGCTGGCCAGCGGGCGACGTGCAGCCGGTCGGTCTTGGTCATGGGGCCGCAGGGGTTGCGCTCTTCCTTCTCCACCTGCACGTGGCCACGGGCGACGAGCGCTTCATGCGTGCCGCCGACGCCGCGCTGTCGTTCGATCTTGCCCAGTGTGGCAGCAATCCCGATGGCGATCCCACGTGGCCGAAGCAGGTCGGCGGCGCCACGATGTTCCCCTATCTCCGGCACGGTACGGCAGGCATCGTCGCGGTGGCGGCGCGCTTCCATGCCTGCACCGGCGATGCGCGGTACCGTCATGCCGTGCGCGGCGCCGAAGCCGATCTGATGCGCCGGCATGCGATTTCACCGGGCCTGTTCGAAGGCCTTGCGGGCATTGGCGAAACGCTGCTGGATCTTGCGGGGATGTTTCCGGATAGCGCTTCCGGCTATCTGGCAGCCGCGTGTCATATCGCACGCGGCATCGAGCCGTTCCTCGTCCCCCGACACGAAGGGCTTGCCGTGCCAGGCGTTGAACTTCTTCGCCTGAGTTGCGATTTCGCCACCGGCAATGCGGGCGTGGGTGCCTTTTTTGATCGTCTCCATCGCGGTGGCTCTGCGTCCTTCATGCTCGACGAGCACCTGTCGCTCGCCGCGTGGAAACCGGTGGCTGGCGTGGTGGTGAGCTCATAGATGAAACTTGACCTCGACCAGCCAGGTTCGCGAAGGGTACGGGTAATACACGTAGTAGCGCCGGTTGGTGAGGTTATCCACGCCTGCGCCTAGGTCCACGTGGTCGTTCGCTTTCCAGGTCACCTTGGCGTCGAAGGTCAGGAAGTCGCTTGCGCCACCGAATGTGTCGGGGTTCACGTCGCTGTGGTCGAGGGTGTTGTACTGCCGCCCCGAGTATCGCCCCGCCAGAGTGAGCGCGAGGCGTTCAGTGGCGCGCCAGGTGGCTACCAGGTTCGCCCGCCAGCGCGGGATGCGATAGAACTGCTTGCCTTCGGAGGCGGGGTTGCGGCGATTGCGCACCGTGGTCGCCTGCGTATAGGCCGCGTTCGCCGTGAGGTCGAAACCCTGCCACAGCACGTCGCGCGCGTCGTAGCTGGCTTCGGCGCCGCGGGTGCGCACCAGCCCCACGTTCTGCACGTTGGTGACGTTGGGAAACACGGTGGTGTCGGTCTGGCTGAAGAGGGTGTTCCTCGTGTCGCTGCGGAACACGCTGAACCGTGCCACGCCGTTCTCGCGATACCACTCCGCCGACAACTCGCGCGACAGGTCGTTCTCCGGTTTCAGGTTCGGATCGTTGTTCACGAGGGCGATGCCGTTGAACGTGCCCTGGAACAATTCGTTGACGGTGGGGAAGCGGTAGGCACGGGCCGCGGACAGGCGCAACAGCACGGCGTCGCTGGCCGACCACGCCAGCGAGGCTTTCGGCGAGGTGTGCGACTCCTTGCGCTCCGGGTAGCCGATGCGCGCCGTTGCCGTCGAACGCGTGCCACCGAAGGCACGCCACTGCTCGTAGCGTGCACCCACGGTGAGTCGCCAACGCTCCGCCAGCTGCCATGCATCCTGCAGGTAGACGGCCTGGGTTTGCGTGCTGCCGCCGTTCGCTGCCGTGAGCGCACCGGCGTCGTCGTTGCGCCACGCATCCAGCATGTAACTGGCGTTTACCAGCCGATATCCATCGTAGTGGTAGCCGAAACTCACGGTGTGCGTGTTCGCTCCCGCTTCCGTCGGCGTGTGGCTGGCGCGCAGGTCGAACGTACGCCAGCGGCTGCCGTCGCCGGCAGTGAGCAGGCCCGCGTCGTCGTAGGTCACCGCGGAGGCGACACGATCGCGGTTCCGGTCCATGTCGAAGTACGACAGGTTGCCCTCGACGTTCCAGCCCGAGTCCTTATGCGTACCCAGCGAAAGGCCATAGAGGTAGTTGCGGCTTTGCCGCGTGCTCGGTGCGAAATAGTTCGCGGGCAGCGTGTATTGCCTGCCGTCGATCGTGACGGGGCCCGACCACACGGGCTGTCCCTGCGCGTCGCGCAGGAATGTTTCGGTACGGTGCGACAGATCCTGTTTCCAGTAGCCCGCCGTGAATGCGCCGGTGAGTTCGGGGGTGACGTCGTAGGTGAGGCGCACATGCGCTTCGTCCTGGCGGGTCGCTTCCTGTCCCTCGCTGTTGATGCCGACCACCTGCCGGGGCAAACCGTTGGCACCGGTATCGGCGATCGCGCCTGTTACGGGGCGGGCAAGACCCGGGCGCGCCGAGGTGGCCTGCGTGGCGTATACCAGCGGTTGGCCGTTCGCCTGCAGGTGCGACACGCCGACGAGGAAGGCGAAGCGGCCCGAGCGGTTGCCGATGGTGGCCGCCTGGCGGCTGCCGCCGAAGTCGCGGTCCACGCCGTATGTATCGACGTGCTGGGTAAAGGCCTGGGCCTCGGCGGTGACTTCGAGCCTGTCGGGCATGCGCGTGGTCATGAGCACGGTGGCGCCGATGGCGTTGCCTGGGTAGAGCGCGGAATAGGCGCCGTACATCACGTCGACGCGCGCGAGGTTCCCCGGAAACGCCATGGACCAGCGCGGCGGGTTCGCCCAGTTGTTGCCGAGGAGGTTGGAGAGGAGCAGGCCGTCGAGGTAGACGAGTCCACGCGCGCTCTGCTGGTTGCTGGTGCCCCGTACGGAAAACGTCGCGTTCTCGTCGCCGATGAAACGCTTCCGGATGCCGAAGGCGGGCAGGTACCTCAGGGCGTCCTCGGTATTGACGATGTTGAGGTGGTCGAGCTTCGCTGCGCTGACGGTTTCCACCGCAGCCGGCATGTCGGGGTCGGCGCTGCTGGCGGCGTGCGTTGCCGAAACGCGTACCTCGCGTAATGTGGTGGCACGCTGGGGATCGCTGGCCGGGTTATCGGGCTCGGCGGCATGCGCGGCGAGCGAGGTGGCGCCCATGGCACAGGCGATGGCGCGCGCAAGCGCGCGCCCATGGAGGGAAGGCAAGAGCATGACAAAGGTCCATTGTCGTTGGCGTGGGTCGGGATCGGGTCGATCAGACGCGCGTGGACGGCGGACCTCGGGCGGGAGCATGGACAAGACGGATGGATGGCGCGGTGCGCCTTGCCGGCGTGGTGCCGGGCATGTGTTTCAGCGGCGCGAGCGCATGGCCGACGAAGACGCCGCCCGCCATCGCGGGCTGCTGCGCGAAGAGCGTGCAATAACCGCAGGCGTCGCAGTCGCCATCGTTCCGCGGCGCTTCCGGCATGGATGCGTGATCCATGTCGTGGTGGTGCATGCCGGCCATGGGCGCGGACGCATGCGCATGCGCGGGCATCGCCATCGTGCCGAGGGCGCGCGACGTGGTGGGGGCGAGCACGATGAGCCAGGTGGCGACGAGCGCCATCCAGTTCCACCATGATGTTCGCGCCGGGCCTCGTCGCACCGGAATCACCCTCGTTCAACCCTGGACATGGGTCCAGGGATCATCGCACGCCCCCCTGTGAACCCCATGCGACATGGTGTCGCTGCGCCGTGGCCTACCAGGGGCGGGGTGGCACCGCTGGAGGCGGCGTGCCGATGGCCGGCGCCTCACGCAGGCACAGCACGAGACACACGCCGAGCAGACCCACGACGGCCGCAAGCAGGAAGCCATCCAGTGCGGAAAGCGTGTATGCCTGCGCGCGCACCGCGGCGGCCAGCAGCCCGACGCCGCGTTCCTCGGCTCCGCCGGCGCCCTGGGTGAGAGGGCCCATGGCCTTTGCATAGTTCGCGATCCGCTCCATGGTGAGGGGATCGCCGTTGGCCACGTGCTGGCCGATCAGGTACGAATGCCACTGTTCCGCCTTGCGCGTGAACAGGATCAGCACCGACGTGCCCAACTGCCCGCCGAACAGCCTCGCCGTCTGGATGATCGCGCCGAACGTGATGCCATCGGCGGGGCCGAGATGGTGGCCGAAGAAGTAGATCACCGCCGTGAGTTCGAGCGTTTCGCCCATCGCCTGGAGGAGCAGGGCCACGCTGAAGTTCGATTCCACCCACTGCGAGGTGATGCCGGTCGCCAGCAGGAAGCCGGCGGTAGCGATGGCGAGCCCCGTGCCGATGGCGAAGCGAGGCTCGATGCGGCCGAGCATCCAGGCCACGGTGGGGGCGATCACGAACTGGGGCAGGGCCACCCATAGCAGCGCGTTGCCCACCTCGAGCGGACGCAGGCCGCGTACCTGGATGAGGTAATTGGCGACCAGTGAGTTGCTGGCCGTCACGAGAAAGCGCGTCACCAGCACCAGCACGATGAGAACCATGACGTTGCGCCGGATGAGTAGCGCGAAATCGAGGCTCGGCGTGTCCAGGCTGGCTTCGTGTAACAGGAAGAGGCCCAGCGCGACGACCCCGAGCGCGAGCAGGGTGACCACGAGTGTCGACGAGAACCAGTCCAGCCGGTCGCCCTGGTCGAGCGCGACGAAAACGAGCGTGAAGCCGGCGGCGCCGAGCAGCATGCCGCGGAAGTCGCCATGGCGGAGGTAATCGTGGTCGATGGGCAGGCGGCGCAGGCCGAACCAGTAGAGGACGAACAGCGGGCCGGCCACGACGGTGTTCTGCCAGAAGATCCAGTCCCAGGTCACGTGCTCCACGTACCAGCCTTCCAGCGAGGAGGCCACGTTCAACCCGAGGATGATGTTCATGGCATACGCCGCGAGGCCCCACGGCCACAGCGAGCGCGGCAGGCTGGTCAGGATGAACGCTGCCGTCAGCGGAATGAACGTTCCGGAGCCGAGCCCCGCCATCACCTGAAGCAGCAGGAATGTGCGCAAGTCCGGCGCCAGGGGCAGCAGGAACTCGGCCACGCCGTAGACCACGCAACCGACGAGAAGCACCCGGCGCGGCGTGAAGGCGCGTCCCAGGAAGATGGCCAGCGGGCCGATCATCATCTGCGCGGCTGAAAACGCGGTCGGAATCCACGCGCCTTCGTCGAAGCCCGCCCCGATCGCGCCGCGCACGTCGGCGAGGCCGATGGACGTCAGGCGGGAGGTGAGTGTCGTGGCCACCGCCCCCACCAGCACGGCCGCAATACCGAGCCACGGCAGGGGCGCCGGCTGTGCCGGCGCAGCAACGGCGTCGGCGGTGGCACTCATCGTGGCGCTCCGGCGGACGCCACCGGCTGACGGGGTATGGCATCGCCTTCCTGCCACCCACCGCCAAGGGCCTTGATCAGCGCCACCGTGGCAAGCAGGCGCTGCTGGTCGTTCTGAATGGCGGCGCGGCGGCTCGCCAGTGCCTGACGTTCCGAATCGACCACTTCGAAGTAACCCGCCAGGCCGCGGTCGTAGCGCGAACGCGAAACCTTTGCCGCGGAGGCAGCCGCATCCACGGTCGCGGCCAGCGCCTCGCCCTGCTCGCGCAGCCAGCGCGCATCGCTGAGGGCATCCTGCACTTCCCGGAACGCGACGATGCCGCCTTGCCGCCAGTTCGCCAGGGCGCCGCGGTATGCCGCTTCGGCCGCCTGCAGGTTGGCGCGGTTGCGGCCGCCGTCGAAGATCGGCAGGCGGACGACCGGGCCGATCGACCATGCGCGGCTGTCGCGACCGGTAAGGTCCCCAAGACTGTCGCTGGCAACGCCGCCAGCCGCGGTCAAGCGCACCTGGGGGAAGAAAGCGGCCCGCGCCACGCCAATCCGGGCACTGGCCGCCGCGAGCGCGCGCTCGTCCGCGGCGACGTCGGGGCGCCGTTCGAGCAAACTGGACGGCAGGCCAGCCGGTACGTCGGGCAGCACGGGCGTCCATTCGCGCGCGGCCAGCGTGAAGTCCGGCGCATTGCGACCTTCGAGTACCGCGAGCGCGTGCTCGAGGTTGTCCCGGCGGCGCCGGGCATCGGCGAGATCGGCGCGCGTCTGCGCGAGGTCGGCGCGGGCGCGCAGTACGTCCAGATCGCCGACCACGCCGGCATGCGCGCGTCGCTCCGCCAGCCGAAGCGCGTCGTCGCGCAGGCTTACCGTGCGCACCAGCACCTCGATGTCGCGGTCGCTGCTGCGTAGCGAGACATACGTGGAGGTCGCGGTCGCAGCGAGGCTGAGGCGGACGGCGGCAACGGTATCCGCGCTGCCTTGCACGTCGGCGCCCGCGGCTTCGACGCTTCGTCGCACGCGCCCCCACAGGTCCACTTCATAGGCGACGTCGACGGGTACGCGCCACAGCGTGGTTTCCAGTTCGGGGAGGCGGTTGTCCACGGTGCCCGACGTG
The DNA here is from genome assembly GCF_011759605.1 of Luteibacter sp. SG786. Classification (GTDB taxonomy): domain Bacteria; phylum Pseudomonadota; class Gammaproteobacteria; order Xanthomonadales; family Rhodanobacteraceae; genus Luteibacter. The sequence goes on along the minus strand of NZ_JAAOYX010000002.1, from coordinate 526,141 downwards.
CGCGCACGCGCATAGGCCGGATCCAGCGAAACATCCGGGAACTCATCGGCACGTGCCACGCCGAGCAGGGCACGGATGCGGTCATGCCGCGCAAGCGCGGCGGCGAGGTCCTGGTTGGCGGCGAGCGCCGCTTCGACATGGCGATCCAGCTCCTCGTCGCCGAACAGGGTCCACCAGCGGTCCGGCAGCGGGGCGCCCGGCGCGGATGCCTCGCGCCACGCGCCGGGCGCTGCGCTGTCGGGCCGACGGTAGTCTGGCCCGACGACGCAACCGGCGAGGGCGGCGACGAGTAGACACGGCAAGGCGGCGCGTAGCGTCATGGCGCGTCGTTCCCGCCGGCGCGGATCCGCACCACCGTGGACAGGCCCGGTGCCAGCCGTTCGCGGTAGCGGCGCAGATCATCGGCTGCGAAGAGGATCTTCACCGGCACGCGTTGCACTACCTTTGTGAAATTGCCCGTGGCGTTGTCGGGGGGAAGCAGGGCGAATTGCGAACCCGATGCCGGCGAAATGCTGTCCACCCGGCCTGCGAAGCGTATGCCGGGCAGGGCGTCGACGGTCATGTTCGCGACGGTGCCGGGGCGAATGCCCACCAGTTGGGTTTCCTTGAAGTTCGCCACGACCCACACGTCGTCCGCCACGATGGAGAGCAGCGTCTGGCCGGCATTCACGCGCGCGCCGACCTCGACGGTGCGGTGGCCGACATAACCGCTCACTGGCGCGATCACCTTGGTGTAGCCGTACGCCAGCTGTGCGTCGTGCAGCGCGGCTTCCCCCGTCGCCACCTGGGCCTGTGCCGATTCCCGCGCAGCCATGGCGGCCACCTTGCGCGCGGCGGCGCTCGCACGGTTGGCCACCGCGGAATCTGCCGCCGCTTTCGCCGCGTCGTATTCCTGCCGGGAGATGCCACGCGGGGTTTCATTCACCAGCTCCCCCGCACGGCGCAAGTCCAGCGTCGTCTTCCTCACCGATGCGTCGGCGGCGACGATGGCGGCGGAGGCTTCCGCCACCTGCGCCTCCGCGCTGGCAACCTGGCCCTTCGCCCGAGCGATTTCGGCGCGAGCCTGCTCCACGCGTACGTCGAAGTCGCGGGTGTCGAGTTCGAGCAGCACCTCGCCTGCCCGCACGTGCTGGTTGTCGTCCACATGCAGCGTCAGCACGGTGCCGGTGACGCGTGGTGCAACCGGGTGGATGCGGCCGGTCACATAGGCATCGGTGGTGGTTTCGGTGCGGTCCAGCCAGAAGAAAAGGAAAACGGCGAACGTGCCGAGCACGAGCACCCCCCCGACGATGCGCAGCGCGTGTTTCATGCAGAGCTTTCCTGGCGACAGCCCGTCACGCTGCCACCATGGCGCCGCGTTAGCTTGGCGATTCCTGTGTCACGGCGCGGCGGTTTTCACGTTGACCGGTCGCTATATAGGTTCCTATATTGCGATCCTTCCACTCGGGAACCGGCCCATGCGCCTCCGCCCCTTCGTCGCGCTGATCCTGCTCGCCGGGTCGCCGCTGGCCGGCGCCGCCGATCTCGTCGTATCGGCGGCCGCCAGCCTGACCGACGCCTTTCGCGCCACCGCCCAGGCCTACGAGACGGCCCATCCCGGCACGCACGTAGTGCTGAACTTCGCGGCATCGGACGTGCTGCTCCGCCAGATCGTCAATGGCGCACCGGCTGACGTCTTCGCCTCGGCCGATCAGGCGGCGATGGACAAGGCCGTGGCCGCGAAAGCCGTGGAGCCGGCTTCCCGTATCAATTTCGCCCGCAACCGGCTGCTGCTGGTCGTCCCGATGCCCCCGCGTGCGGCCGTCACGTCGCTCGCGTCCCTCGCCGAAAGCGGGGTGAAGCGCGTGGCCTACGGCGACCCGGCCTCGGTGCCGGCGGGCCGCTACGCGAAGGCCGCGCTGGAAGCGTCGGGCCTGTGGGAGGCCGTGTCCGCCAAGGGCGTACTGGCGCAGAACGTACGCCAGGCGCTGGATTACGTCGCACGGGGCGAGGTCGATGCGGGTCTGGTGTTCGCCACGGACGCGGCGATGATGCCCGACCGCGTGCAGGTGGTGGCCACCGTGCCCACCACCGCCCCGGTGACCTATCCCATGGCCGTCGTGGCCGGCTCGAAGCAGGCTGCGGAAGCCGCATCGTTCATCGCTTTCGTCAGATCGGACCCGGGCCGGCGGATCCTGGCCCGCTACGGTTTCGGGGCGCCCTGACGATCATGGACCCACTCTGGGTTCCGCTCGCACTCACGCTCAAGGTGGCCTTGTGGGCGACCGCGATCAATCTGGTGCTCGGCGTCGCCGTGGCTTTCGGGCTCTCGCGCTGGCGCTCGCACATGCGCGAGGTGGTGGACTCGGTGCTCACCCTTCCGCTGGTGCTGCCGCCGACCGTGCTGGGCTACTACCTGCTGGTGCTACTGGGCCGGCGCGGCACCTTCGGCGCGTGGCTCGATCGTCTTGGCATCGAGCTCGTGTTCACCTGGCAGGGTGCGGTCATCGCGTCGACGCTGGTTGCCTTTCCGCTGGTGCAGAAGGCCGCGCGGGCCGCGTTCGAAGCGGTGGACCCGCAACTGGAGGACGCAGCACGCGTGCTCGGGTTGGGCCGCGCGGCGACCTTCTTCCGGGTGTCGCTTCCCCTCGCGAGCCGCGGGATCACCGCGGGAGCCCTGCTTGCGTTCGCGCGGGCGATGGGCGAGTTCGGCGCGACGCTGATGATCGCGGGCAACCTGCCGGGCCGCACGCAGACACTTTCCGTGGCGATCTACGCCGCTGTGCAGGCCGGAGACGATCGTTCCGCGGGCGTCATAGTGGCGGTCACCTCGATCGTGTGTGTCGTGGCGCTGCTGCTGGCCGGCTGGCTGGCGCCCGATCACTTGCGGAAAACGCGGCCATGAGCGTCGACGTATCGATCCGCAAGGTGCTGCGCTCGGGAGACCGCCATTTCGAGCTGGACGTGACCTTCGCGTCGAGCCACCGGCGGATCGTGCTCTTCGGCCATTCCGGCGCGGGTAAGAGCCAGACGCTGCGCGCCATGGCGGGGCTGCTGACGCCGGACGCGGGGCATGTACGCGTCGACGGCGCCACCTTGTTCGACGCATCGGCGGGGGTGAACCTTCCGCCGCGCGAGCGCGGCGTCGGGTATGTCTTTCAGGACTACGCCCTGTTCCCGCACCTCACCGTGGCGCAGAACATCGGCTTCGCGCTGGAGCGCGGCTGGCTCAATCCTCGCCGCCGGGCGCGCGGCGAGCGGGTGCGCCGGTGGATCGACATGTTCGAACTCGGTCCGGTCGCGGAGAGCCACCCGTCGCGCATCTCCGGTGGGCAGCGGCAGCGTGTCGCGCTGGCGCGCGCGCTCGTGGCGGAACCGCGGCTCGTGCTGCTCGACGAACCCTTCGCCGCCCTCGATCCCGCGCTGCGCGCGCGCATGCGCAGCGAGTTGCGCGCGTTGCAGGCACGCCTGGACCTGCAGATGCTGGTGATCACGCACGACCCGGCGGACGTGGAAGCGCTGGACGGGCACACCATCGAACTGCGCGACGGGCGGGTTGTGACAGCGCCTCCTATCCGGCTGCAGGAGCCGCTATAGCGGCGAGGGGAGTGCGACCATTTCGCACGCGTTCTCGCCGCCATGGCGGCTCCTACAGCGTTACGGAACGCCCGTCAGCTCAGTCGGTCACTCCCAGAATCACCGACGATGCGTCGAAGATCGCGACGACGCGTTTTCCCTCGGCGAGTTCCAGCGTGTGCAGGCTCTCCATGGTGACGATGGCGGCGATGTTGCCGCCGCCGTCGAGGGCGATGCTCACCTCGCCGTTCACGGCGCCGGGTAACACATGCGACACCGTGCCCGGCAAGCGGTTCGAAGCGGACAGGCGCAACCCGTCGCCGGGTAGTCCGACCATCACCCAGCTCGCTTTCACCAATGCGACCACGGCGCGGCCCGGAACAAGGCCGAGACTCGCCGCGCTCTCGCGCGTCACCGTGGCGACGAGGCAGGCGTCGCCGGGCAGACGGATCTCGATGGTGTCGTTCACGACGCCCTCGACCACACGCGCCACGGTGCCGGCCAGCTGGTTGCGTGCACTCGTGCGCATCGTGAAACTCCTCAACATGTGGAGATCGTCGGCAGCGTTATCGCCCAATGCCGCGAGACGGTCGACGAAGCGGCGGTGTTCGGTTTCGATGCGGCGAAACGATTCGATCAGGCGTTCGGCACGCGGCGTCAGCCGGGCACCACCGCCGCCACGGCCGCCGGCGGAACGCACGACCAGCGGTTCGCCGGCGAGGTTGTTCATGGTGTCCACCGCATCCCAGGCGCCCTTGTAACTCATGCCCACGGCCTTGGCGGCGGCCGTGATGGAGCCGGTGGCGGCGATCTGCGCCAGCAGTTCCACGCGGTCGATGCCGCCCCAGCGGCGGGCGCCATCGGTCAGCCAGAGCGAGCCTTCGTAATGGAGCATCGTCTTCCCCCCAGGGGTCCCTAGGCCACCGTGGAAGTTTAGGCTTCCCGGCCCGGTCGTGGGATGATTCCCGGCATTCATGACGACACGACAGGCAGGCGCGGCGGTGCTCAGGCAGGACTCGAAGACTTCGAAGGCGATCGTGGCACGGACGGCGAAAATGTTCGTGATGGCCGCGATCGTCGGTGGCGCCGTGTTCCTCCTCCACCGCTATATCGAACGCATGGCCTGGCAGGACGTGCGCGAGGCCATCGACCGCATACCGCGCTGGCACGTGGCGGGCTCCATCGCCGCCACGCTGATCAGCTGGACCTGTCTTACCGCTTACGACGTGTTCGCCGTGGAGACCGTGGTTCCCGGAAAGGTGTCGATGCGGATGAAGATCTTTTCCGGCTTCACCACCCATGCCATCTGCAACGCGCTGGGCTTCCATGCCATCACGGGCACGGCGCTGCGTTACCGGATGCTGTCCACCCAGGGCGTGGGCGCGGCCGATGTCGCGCGCGTGGTGGGGCTGGTCGGCTTCGCGGTCGGCATGGGGTTTGCCTCCGCCGCGTGCCTCGCGCTGATGCTCGAACCGTCCATCGCACGCGGCTGGGGGCGCTGGCCCGGCGTGGCGTTGCTCGTCGCCTTCGTGGTCCTGCTGCGCTGGCTTGCCGGAAAGCACGACGAACTGAAGGTGTGGAAATTCAGCACGCCGGTGCCGTCGGCGCGCTCGGCGGGCACCCAGATAGCGATCGGCGTGGTGGAAATGATCGGCGCCACCGGCGCGATGTACCTGCTGCTACCGACCGAGATCGCCGGCAGCTTCCTCGACTTCGCGCCGATCTACGTGGGCGCGATCCTCGCCGGCATCGTCAGTAACACGCCGGGCGGCATCGGTGCGTTCGAAGCGATCACCCTCGCAGCATTCCCCCAGGAGCAGCGGGCGCAGGTGCTGGCTGCCTTGCTCGCCTATCGCGCGATCTATGGCCTGGGGCCGCTGGCGGTGGCGTCGCTGGCGCTCGCGGCATTCGAGGTGCGGCGCCGGGTGGCCAGCCCCGCATGAAGCACCTGACGATACTGGCCCTGCTGTTCCTGGCGGGCTGTGCGACGACGCATGCCCGGCGCACCGACGTGCTGTTCTGGAACCAGGCGCAGCGCGAAGCATCGTTCCGCGCGATGGAGACACATTACGCAAGCAATGTGGTGCGGCACGGGGTAGCCCACCCGCTGCCGGCCGGAGCGCCGCTCCAGCCCCGGTTCGACGACGGGGGAACGCTCGAAACGTACATGGCCGCTCACCATGTGGCCGGGCTCATGGTGGTGCAGGACGGCCATGTGCGGGTGGAACGCTACGGCCTCGGCGCCGGGCCGTCGACGCGCTGGACCTCATTCTCCGTGGCGAAATCCTTCACCTCGACCCTCGTGGGCGCCGCGCTTCGCGACGGTGCGATCCGCAGCCTCGACGACAAGGTGATCCGATACATTCCCGAACTGGCGGCAGGCGCCTATCGCGACGTCACGGTACGCCAACTCCTCGACATGACATCGGGCGTCCGCTGGAACGAGGATTACGCCGATCCGCATTCCGACGTGGCGATGATGTACGAGGGCACGCGCGAACCGGGCGTGCCGCTGCTCGTGACGTACATGTCGCGCTTGCCGCGGGAATTCGCGCCGGGCGAGCGCTGGGTCTACAAAACCGGCGAAACCGACCTGGCAGGCATCCTCGTCACGCGCGCGACGGGCAAGTCGCTTGCGGCGTACCTGTCGGAAAAGATCTGGAAGCCCTATGGCATGGCGTCGGATGCGCTCTGGCTGAAAGACGATGTGGACGGCACCGAGGCCGGAGGTTCGGGTGTGTCGGCCACTCTGGCCGACTACGCACGCCTCGGCCAGTTCCTGCTCGACGGCGGCGTGGCGGCGGGAAAGCCGGTACTGGCGAACGGCTGGCTCGCCGATGCCACGCGCCGGCACTCCGACATCGGCGTGCCGGGCCGCGGCTATGGATACCAATGGTGGACCTACGACGACGGCAGCTTCGAAGGCATCGGCATCTTCGGCCAGCTGTTGCACGTGGACCCGCGGCGGCACCTCGTCATCGTGCAGCTCGCCGCCTGGCCCGTGGCGACAAGCGACGCGGAAGCCGGCGCGCGCGCGGGCCTTGTCAGGGCGGTGAATCGGGCCGTGGACGGACGGTAGCTGCCGGGCGTCCGTCAAGCACCTAAACTATCGCCTTCCCCCGCAACAGGCGCCCCCCCATGGCCCTCTCCTGGAACGACCTCACCTGCACTCCGGACAAGGAGGCCATCGACGCGCTCGCCGAATCCTGGCGCTGGCGCATCGGGGATGCCTTTACACCGCTTCTGTTCACCGCGCTCGGCGACATGTTCTACGAAGCCGACGAGGGCGGCATCTTCTGGCTCAACACGGGCACGGCCGAGCTGGAACGCGTGGCGGAGAGCGTCGAAGGCTTCAACAACCTGCTGCGCGAGGAGGTTGCCGAGGACTGGCTGCTGCCGTCGCTCGTGGAAGCATTGATCGAGGCCGGCAAGGGCCGCACGGAAGGCGAGTGCTACACGTACGTGACCCTGCCGGTTTTCGCGGAAGGCGAATATTCGGTGGAGAACCTCAATCCGGTGCCGGCGAAGGAGCACTTCGAACTCACCGGCTCCGTGCTGCAACAACTCCAGGACGTGCCCGACGGCACGAACGTGAACATCGACATCACGCATTGAGCGTTCGTGCTGGCTATTCGTGCCGGCTAAAGGAAGTAGTCGTCCTCGCGCTGGTGGCGAAGTGCCAGCAAGGTGACGTGCTCGACGCCGATATGGAACAGCACGACATAGCCGTTGCCGCCGAACGGAACGACGAGCTCGCGGAGGAACGGATCGTCCGCGCCGGCTCGTCGGCAGGTGTAGGGAAATTCCTCGAGGATGCCCACGGCACGAACCAGCGTCTGGATCGCCCGGTCGGCCACGTCCGGGTCTTTCGCAGCGAGAAAATCGGTCAGTCGAAGTAGATCGGCCCGCGCGCCGTCCGTGTAGCGAACCTCGAACTTCATCCCTCTCCCTTTTTCCTCTTGGCGGCAGCGATACGCGCCGCGGCCTCCTTATGTACGTCCGCGGCGGCGTGGTAGCTGCCGGTGCGCTCCGCCTGGGCCAGTGAGGCAAGGCCGCGCGCCAGGAACTCTTTCTGCATGGCGCGTCGTTCCACCGCCTCCGCAACAGCCGTTTCGATGAATGCGGAGAGCGTTTCTTCCTGACCGAGCACCGCTTCCGCTCGCTGACGAAACTCGGGCTCGATACGGATCGAGGGGAAGGTGGCGGTCTTCATGGCGTGTCCTTGCATTGCATTTGCGATGCAAAGCTACCATGGCTGCCGCAGGGATTCCAACCTGGGGAAGGTCAGCTCTGGACGGGCAAGGCGCAGGCTTCGGCGCGGGATTCCAGGAGCCGGCGCTCGCGGTCGTTGCGCGTCATGCCGGCGGCGCGGAGAAAAGCTTCGCGCGCATCCACCGGCCGGCCCAGGCGGAAGAGAAGGTCGCCGTGCACGCTGGGAAGGAGGTGGTAGTCCTTCAACGCGGGCTCGTCGAGAAGCGACTCCACGATGGGCAAGGCCGCTCCCGGTCCTTCCGCCATCGATACCGCCACGGCCCGGTTGAGTTCGACCACCGGGGACGGAAGCACACCCACCAGTTCCGCGTAGAGGGCGGCGATGCGCGGCCAGTCGGTGTCCTCGGCGCGCGCGGCGCGTGCATGGCAGGCGGCAATCGCGGCCTGTAAGGCATAGGGCCCGCGCGCGCCACCCAGTTTTTCCGCCCGCTCCAGCGCCTTCAGGCCTCGGCCGATAAGCAGGCGGTTCCAGCGGCTCCGGTCCTGGTCGAGCAGCAGGATGGGTGCGCCGTCGGCGTCCGTGCGCGCGCCAGTGCGCGATGCCTGGATCTCCATGAGTGCGATCAGGCCGTGCACTTCCGGTTCGGCCGGCATCAGCTCGGCGAGCACGCGGCCCAGGCGCTGGGCCTCTTCGCACAATGCGGGGCGCATCCAGTCGCCACCGGCGGTGGCGGCATAGCCCTCGTTGAAGATGAGGTACAGCACGCGCAGCACCGACGCGAGGCGTTCCTTCAGGGCCTCGCCGCGCGGCACCTCGTAAGCCACCGATTCGGCAGCGAGGCTCCGCTTCGCGCGCACGATGCGCTGGGCCACCGTGGCCTCCGGAAGGATGAAGGCGCGCGCGATCTCGTCGGTAGTGAGGCCGCCCAGAAGGCGCAAGGTGAGCGCCACGCGTGCCTCGATCGACAGCACGGGGTGGCAGGCGGTGAAGATCAACCGCAGCATGTCATCGCCGATGTCGTCGTCGAGCGCGTCGATCAGTTTCTCGTCGTGCGACTCGAGCAGGCCTTCCATGTCCTGGCCCAGCGCTTCGAGCTTGCGTCCGGCCATGCGCTCGCGCCGGATGCGGTCCACTGCGCGATGTTTCGCGGCCTGGGTGAGCCAGGCGCCGGGATTGCGCGGCACGCCGTCGCGCGGCCATTGCTCCAGCGCGGAGACGAGTGCGTCCTGGGCCAGTTCCTCGGCCAGGTCGAGGTCGCGGACCATGCGCGCGATCGTCGCGATCAGCCGCGGCGATTCGATCTTCCAGATCGCGTCGATGGCGCGGTGGGTGTCGTGCGTGGTCATGACCACGCATGACAGCATTCGCCGTCATGCGTGGCAAGCCGCGTTGCGGCAATTACGCGGGGATCAGGTCTTCCATCCGCCACAGCTCGCGGATCTCGAGGCGGGCATCGTCGCCGTCCGGAAATGGAAAGGTTTCCGTCCAGGCAATGACGTCGTCGATGCTGCCCACCCTGAGCACCCAGAAGCCGGCCACCATTTCCTTGATCTCGGCGAAGGGGCCGTCGAGCACCGTCGCCTTGCCTCCGGAAAAGCTGACGCGTTTCGCATGCCGGCTGGAAGACAGGCCGTGGCCGGCGATGAGGAAGCCGGCTTCGTGTCCCGCCCGGTTGGCCTCGCTCATGCGGCCGAGGATCTCCGGACCGGGGTTCCAGTCGGTTTCGCTGCGCTCGTTCGCCTTGAGCATGACGATGTAGCGTGGCTTGGGCGAATCCTCCTCGCTCGGATTGCCGAAACCGGACAACCCCCCGGGACAGCCGATCGGGCGGATTTCTATCTCGGCCTGCCCATTGGCGTCTTCCGCCGGCCAACCCTTCACCCACGCCACGGCCTCTTCCATGGAATCGGCCTCGATGATGGTGAAGCCGGCCACCAGCTCCTTCGTTTCGGCAAAGGGACCATCCACCGTCACCGCCTTGCGCCCCGGAGCGAACGTGACACGCAGCCCGGTGCTGCTCGGCTTCAGCCCTTCGCCGGCCAGCAGCCGGCCCTCGGCCGCCAGCGTGTCGATGTAGTCGCCCATGGCGTCGATCAATTCGCGGCTCGGCTTCACGCCGGCCTCGCTGTCATGGTCCGCCTTGCGGACGATGAGGAACTGCATGGCTCACTCCTTACGGACTGGGTTTGTCGCCTGCGTTGACCATCCACGGCACGCCGAACTTGTCGGTGCACATGCCGAAGCCCTTCGCCCAGAAGGTTTCCTGGAACGGCATCTTCACCTCGCCTCCTTCGGATAGCGCCTCGAAGACCTTGCGGCCCTTCTCGACATCCTCGATGCCGATGGAGATGGAGAGGCCACGGACGGTACCTTCATCCTGCGGGCTGTCCGAGCCCATGAGCATCATCTGGCCGTCGACGGTGAGGTTGACGTGCATGATGCTCTCGTCGAATTTCGCCTTCTGCTCCGGCGTCATCGGGCCACAACCGTTGTCGTCGCCACCCTCCTGTGGGGGCATGTCCTTGTAGCGATGCAATTCGTTGATCTTCCCGCCGAGGGCCTTCTCGTAGAATTTGAATGCTTCTTCGCAGTTACCGTTGAAGAACAGGTAAGGCTGGATATGCATGTGTGGACTCCTTTCGTTTGTTGGGGGTACTTGTTATTGACGGGATGCCAGTTCGGCGCGCAGCCGTTCCTCCTGCGCGCGCGCCTCGGGCGTGAATTCCGCGCCGAAGTCGTCGGCATCGTAGACGCGGCGAATCTCAATTTCTGAGTCGATGCCGCCTTCGAACGGGTTGGGCGCTCGTTTCATCCACTCGATCGCCTCGTCGAGCGAGCGCGCCTGGATCAACCAGAATCCGGCGATGAGCTCGCGGGTTTCCGCGAACGGTCCGTCGATCACCTCGCGGCGATCGCCGAGGAAACGCACGCGGGCCCCGGCGCTGCTAGGGTGCAAGCCCTCGCCTGCCAGCATTACCCCGGCCCGGCACATCTCCTCATTGAAATGGCCCATGGCCGTGAGCAATGCCTCACTCGGCATCTCGCCGGCCTCCGAGGCGGATGTCGCTCTCACCATCACCATGAATCGCATCGTCGTTCTCCTACGCGAAGCCGGGACTCCGGCCTTTCATGGAGACGTCGATTGTGAACCCGTCGGATCGACAAGGGCGACCGACATTTATTCGATGCGTTGCCCGGGAGGGTCAGGCCGGTCGGGCGGGCGCCTCGAAAACGGCCCGAACCCCGTCCGGCTCGAAGCGTACGGCCGCCTCGCCATGCGCCTCGCACGCCAGCGTCCTTTCGATGAACCGGGTGCCGAACCCCCGACGGAGCGGCGGCTTCACCGGCGGGCCGCCGCGCTCCTTCCACTCCAGCCTTACCCGGCCGCCGTCTGTTCGGGAAGAGAAGGTCCAGGCGAGGGTCACCGTGCCGGAGGCTGTTGAAAGAGCCCCGTATTTGCTCGCATTGGTCATCAGTTCGTGCAGTGCCATGGCCACGGCCACGGCGGTTTCGCCGTCCAGCACCAGCGGCGGCCCGGAAAAGCTCACGCGGGCATTGCCCGGGTCGTGCGGTGCGATGGTGGATTCCACCATGCTGAAGAACGCTACGTGCCGGGAGGGCCCAGCCTGCAACAGGTCGTGGGCGCTGGCGAGAGCACGCAAGCGGCTCTCGAAGGCGTCCATCGAGCAGTCGAGGGGACGGTCGCAACGAAAGCTCTGCCGCGCCATGGCCTGCACGACCATGAGGATATTCTTCATCCGATGGTTCAGATCATCGATCACCACCCGTTGGGCGCGTGCCATGTTGCGCAACGTCATCACGTCGTTGAGGGAACTGGTCGCATCGTCGCTCATCGTTTCTACCGTCAGGCCCCTGCGTCCGCCCCCTGATTCCCCGGCGCCGGGCGTTCATGGCGGCAAGGGCGATCCCTGCGCGCCTGCCATTCCGCCCGAAAGCCGAGGGACGTGGCGAAGATAAAGCAAGATAACCACGCGTTACATGACGTTACGCGGTCAGCGTGAGCCACGTCACGCACGAAGTAATTCGGTCTTCTTTTCAGAATATTTCTATTGTGTATTCAGGAGGCAACGGCGCGCGCACTGCCTTTGCTGTGCCAGAATTCCGCCGTCGCTGCGGCATACGTTGCGCACAGCATTGTCCGCAAGGGGATAGGTGGGCCTTAATCCGCCCGTCGCAGTCGCGACGGACGGTCTGCTCGCGTATCCGCAGCGCGCCACGACGCCGTCAACTGGATTGAGGAAAGGAAGGGAAACGACCATGGACTTGCTTCGCTTCATCGCTTTATTGCCGCTGCGCCTCGTCCGCGGCCTTTTCCGGGCACTGGCCTGGGCGTTGCGGCCCCTTTTCGGCAATGTGTCCTGGTCGGCGCCGGCCTGGGTGCCCGCCACCGGCCGCGCGGCGCGCAGCCACCCCCTGAAATTTACCGCGACCGTTGCCGGTGCCCTGCTGCTGGCCGGCGCATGCTGGTTTGGTTGGCACTGGTGGCAGAACCGGCCGCGGCCTGCCGAACCCGAGCGCATCACCTTCGAGGCGCCCGCGCCGCAGATCACCGACTACGCCAATACCCCCATCACGATCCATCCCCTGGTCGTGACCTTCTCGGCCTCGGCGGCAAGGCTGGAATCGCTCGGCAAGCCGGTGACGGACGGCATAGCCATGGACCCGAAGCTGCCCGGCCAGTGGGCCTGGGAAAACGACCGGGTGCTGCGTTTCACCCCGGCGGGCGACTGGCCCGTCGGCCGGAAGGTGAGCGTTCGTTTCGACAAGGCGAAAGTGTTTGCGCCGCAGGCGCTCCTCGCCGACGACCAATTCGCCTTCGAAACCGCGCCGTTCACCGCTCGCGTGGTGAACGGCGAGTTCTACCAGGACCCGCAGGACCCGACCCGCAAGAAAACCATCGTGCAACTCGGGTTCAACTACCCGGTGGACTCGGCGCAACTGGAGAAACGGCTGTCCCTGGAACTGCGCAACGGCAACGAGAAGCGCGGCAGCGATCTCAAGTTCACGGTGACCTACGACGAGCAGCGGCTCAACGCCTTCGTCCATTCGCAGCCGCTGCAACTGCCTCGCGACGACGGATCGGTGGCCCTGAAGCTCGACGACGGCGTCCGTTCCAGCCGTGGCGGCGACGGCACGGAAAAGGAACTGGAAACCTCGGTGCGCGTGCCCGGCCTTTACAGCCTGAAACTCGACGAGGTGTCGGCCACTCTGGTGGACAACGAGCGCTTCGAGCCCGAGCAGGTGGTGGTGATGCAGTTTGGCGGCCCGGTGAGCGACGCCGAGCTGGCGAAGAAACTGCAGGTGTGGGCGCTGCCCATGGACGACCACAAGCACTACGGCGTCGACGCCATCGGCGATGCCGACCTGCGTGACTTCACGCGGCTGAAGCCGGAGATCGTTCCGACGGAAAACGACTGGTCCGAAACGCAGAGCTTCCGTTACCACGCCCAGCCGGGCCAGCGCATCTACGTGCGCGTGGACAAGGGCATGACATCCTTCGGTGGCTACGTGATGCCCAAGGCACGGGCAGACCTGCTCACCGTGCCGGATTATCCCAAACTGCTGCGCTTCATGGCCGACGGTTCCCTGCTGTCGCTGAGCGGCGACCACCGCGTTTCCGTGGTGTCGCGCAACATGCCGGGCATGCGCATCGAGGTCGGACGGGTGCTGCCCGACCAGCTGCAGCACCTCGTTTCGCTCAATTCCGGCACGTACACGAAACCTGAGATGTACAGCTTCACGCCGGATCACATCGTCGACCGTTTCGTGAGCAAGGTGTCCTTCCCGGACGAAGGACCGGGCAAGGCACATTACGAAGGATTCGACCTGGGCAAGTACCTTGCTTCAGGCAAGCGCGGCGTGTTCCTCCTGAAGCTCGCCGGCTTCGACCCGAAGGCCGCCGAGGCCGCACGCGCCGCGCGCGAAAAGGCGGCCCGCGAAGCCGCTGCCCGCGAGGCCGGCGGCGATCCCGATGCGGCGGCCACCGCGGCCGCCGCCGAGGAAGAGAACGACGGCATGATGTACGACGCGCCGCGGGACGAACGCCTCGTCGTCATCACCGACCTGGGCATGATCGCGAAGAAGTCGCTCGACGGCAGCTACGATCTGTTCGTCCAGTCCATCCGCAGCGGCGCCCCGGTTGCCGGTGCTTCGGTGTCCGTCATCGCCAGGAACGGCAGCACGCTGTTCACCCAGGCCACGGACGCCGGCGGAAGTGCGCATTTCGCCAATCTCGCAGGGTTCACGCAGGAGAAGGCACCGGCGATGTTCGTGGTACGCCAGGGCGAGGATCTTTCGTTCCTCCCGATCGGCTCGTACGACCGGTCCCTGGATTTTTCCCGTTTCGACATCGGCGGCGAGCCCAATGCGCACAGCCAGGGCCAGTTGTCGGGGTATCTCTTCTCCGACCGCGGCATCTACCGCCCCGGTGACCTTTTCCACATCGGCATGATCGTGCGGGCCAACAGCTGGACGCGCAGCGTGGCAGGCATGCCGCTCATCGCCGAAGTGGTGGACCCGCGCGGCACCACCGTGCGCCAGGAAACCGTGTCCATGGACACGGCCGGCTTTGCCGAAATGGCATATACGACCGCGGAAACCTCGCCCACGGGCAACTGGACGGTGAACCTCTACATTGCCAAGGACGGCAAGCCGTATTCCCAGATCGGCAGTACCACGGTGCAGGTGAAGGAGTTCCAGCCCGACCGGATGAAGGTGGCCGCGAAGCTTTCCACGACGGTGGCGGAGGGATGGGTGAAGCCCGCGGAGTTGAAGGCGCTGGTGGATGTGCAGAACCTGTTCGGTACACCGGCGGCAAATCGCCGGGTGGAAGGTTCGCTCGTGCTCCGTCCGGCGTTCCCGTCGTTCCCGAGCTATAAGGACTACCGCTTCTACGACATCCGTCGCGCCAAGGAGGGTTTCGAGGAGAAACTGGCCGACGCGAAAACCGACGACAAGGGCCACGCGGAGTTCGCGCTCGATCTCACGCGCTATGCCGACGCCACCTACCAGCTCTACTTCCTCGCCAAGGCGTATGAAGCCGAGGGCGGGCGCAGCGTGGCCGCCGCCACGCAGGGCATGGTGTCTTCCAACGACTGGCTGGTGGGATACAAGTCGGTGGACAACCTGGATTACGTGAGCCGCGATGCGAAGCGCACCGTGAACCTCGTGGCCATCGATCCGGGCGCGAAGCGCATCGAACTGCAGGGCCTGAAACAGGCCATCGTCGAAACGCGCTTCGTGTCGGTCCTGACGAAGCAGGACTCCGGCGTATTCAAGTACGAATCCAAGGCACGCGAGACCACGCTTTCCGAAACGCCGCTCACGATTCCCGCGGCTGGGCTCGACGTGGTGCTGCCGACGGACAAGCCGGGCAACTTCGCGCTGGTGGTGAAGAACGCCGACGGCAAGGAAGTGAACCGCGTGGCATGGTCCGTGGCGGGCGATGGCAACGTTTCACGTTCGCTGGAGCGGAACGCCGAGCTTCAGCTCACCTTGTCCAAGAAGGATTATGCGCCTGGCGAATCGGTGGACGTGGCCATCCGCGCGCCGTACGCCGGCTCCGGGCTCATCACGATCGAGCGCGACAAGGTGTACGCGCACGCGTGGTTCCACGCGGACACGACGAGTTCCGTGCAGCACATCACCGTGCCGGCCGGCTTCGAGGGCAATGGCTACATCAACGTGCAGTATGTGCGCGATCCCTCGTCGGACGAGATCTTCATGAGTCCGCTGTCGTTCGGCGTGGTTCCGTTCTCCGTGAACATGGATGCGCGCCGCGATGCCATCACCGTGGAATCGCCCGCGCTCGTGAAGCCCGGCGACACCGTGACCTTCCACGTCACGTCGCCCACGCCGACCCGCGCAGTGGTGTTCGCGGTGGACGAGGGCATCCTCCAGGTGGCCCGTTACAAGCTGGGCGACCCGCTCCAGTATTTCTTCCGCAAGCGCATGCTGGAGGTCTCCACCTCGCAGATCCTGGATCTCATCATCCCGGATTTCCAGAAGCTGATGGGCATGGCGGCTCCGGGCGGAGATGCCGAGGGCGCGATCGGGCGTCAGCTGAATCCGTTCCGGCGCAAGCGCGACAAGCCGGTGGCGTATTGGTCGGGCATCGTCGACGTCGACGGTTCGCGCGACCTCACCTACAAGGTGCCCGACTACTTCAACGGCAAACTCCGCGTGATGGCGGTGGCCGTTTCGCCCGAGCGCATGGGCACCTTCGAGGGCGCCACCACTGTGCGTGGCGACTTCGTGCTGTCGCCGAACGTACCGACCACGCTGGCGCCCGGCGACGAAGCGGAAATCAGTGTCGGGGTGGCCAACAACCTCACCGGCCTGGGCGGGAAGGACGTGCCGGTGGCCGTCAACCTGAAGCTCGGTCCGCAGTTGCAGATCGTCGGCGACGCCGCGAAAACGCTCAGCCTTGGCGAGATGCGCGAAGGCGTGGCGATCTTCCGGGTCCGCGCCACGGACAAGCTGGGTTCCGGCAACATGACCTTCACCGCGAACTACGGCGGCAAGTCGGCGAAGCAAAGCGTGGACCTCTCGGTGCGGCCCGCCTCGCCGATGCGCACCGACCTGGCATTCGGCCACGTGGATGCGCACTCGCGCGGCGACATCGCCAGCCTTCGCGACATGCACGACGAGTACGCCGTGCGCGACGCGGCGTTCTCCACGGTGCCGGCGGTGCTCGCACGCGGGTTGGCTGCGTACCTCGTGGACTTCCCGCACTACTGCACGGAACAGGTCATCAGCGCGGCGATGCCGGCGCTGGTGTTCGGCGAGCATCCGGAGTTCGGCGACGTGAAGCCGGCGCACATGCAGGACGGCTCGGCACCGCCGGCCGATCCAGTGGCTGCCTTGTTCGACACGCTGCGTGCGCGGCAGAACGGGCAGGGCGGCTTCGGTCTGTGGACGGCCACCCCCGACACGCACACCTTCGCCACCGATTACGCCGTGCATTACCTGGTCGAGGCAAGCGACCGTGGCGTGGCCATACCGCGTGACATGCTCACTTCGGCCGACAATGCATTGCGCCAGATCGCCGCCGACGACTCGGGCGACGCGCTGGCGGACATGCGGCAGCGTGCCTACGCCATCTACCTGCTCACCCGTCAGGGCAACGTCACCACGAACGATCTCGCGTCCGTGCAGCGGCGCCTGCAGGAGGCCTATCCGAAGGAATGGAAGAACGACCTGGCCGCTGCCTGGCTTGCGGCGTCGTACAAGCTGATGCATCAGGACAAGCTGGCCGCCGACCTGATGGCGGGGCCGCGAAAGCTGCTCACGCGTGCACCGGCGGACGAAGCGTACGTTTACTCGGACTACTACGACGCGCCTATTCGCGATGCTTCGGTGCTGTACCTTCTGGCGAAGCATTTCCCCGAAGAGGCCAGGGCGCTTCCGCCGCAGACGGTGGAAAACCTGGTCCGTCCGCTGGGCAAGGGGCATTACAACACCTTGTCGTCCGGCATGATTGTGCTCGCGCTCGACGCCTGGGCGAAGGAAGGCGGCGATCCCGCGAAGCTGTCGATCGGCGCGGTGGCCGCCAACGGCACGGTGACGCCGATCGGCGCGCCCAAGGGCGCCATCCTCGATGCGCATTGGACGGCGGGCACGCAGAGGCTTCGCCTCGTCAACGATGCCGACACCACCGCGTGGTACGGGGTGGCGCAGACCGGCTTCGACCGTAAGCCGTCGACCGATGTGCGCAAGGACGGCCTGGAAATCACCCGCACCTACACGACGCTGGACGGCAAGTCGGTCGACACCGTGAATACGGGCGACGAGGTGAACGTGCATGTTCGCATTCGCGCCACGAAGGACGATGGCGTGGCCGATGTCGCGATCGTGGACCTCCTCCCGGGCGGCTTCGAGCCGGTGCTGGACACGGCGCCCGTGGAGGCGGCGGCGCCCGAGGCCGCGGCGGCGGACGAATCTTCCTCGGAGGAATCGTCCGAGGAGGGCGAAACGGAAGGCAGCGAAAGTCAGGACGACACGCCGGCCTGGCGTTCGCCGGTCGGTCTTCCGGAGTCCACCTGGAAGCCCGAGTACGCGGACGTGCGCGAGGATCGCGTGGTGGTGTACGGCTACGCGAGCCGCGACGTGCAGGAATTCGTCTACCGTATCAAGGCGACCAATGCCGGACGGTTCGTCGTTCCGCCCGCGCTCGCGCAGTCGCTTTACGACCGCACCGTGCAGGCCCGCGCGCCGGGCGGCGGCACGATCACGGTGGAGCGCAAGCCCTGACCGCCCGCCTGTAGGAGCCGCCATGGCGGCTCCTACAGGCGGGCGCCGGTAATCGCATCGCATGAGGTTATTCCTTCCATTCAGGCTTCCCCGCTGGCACAACGCGCTGGCGGCGGTGCTGCTGGTCGCCGGTGTCTTGGTCGGATGTCGTCTCTGGCCGCACGATCCGCTGCGTGCGTCGTTCCCGTCGTCCACGGCGGTCTACGACGCGAACGGGCGGTTGCTGCGCCTCACGCTCGCCAGCGACCAGCAGTATCGACTCTGGGTACCCCTGGAAGATGTGTCGCCGGCGATGGTGAACGCGGTGCTCCTGCATGAGGATCGCTGGTTCCGCTGGCATCCCGGGGTGAGCGCCTGGGGCCTCCTGCGCGGTGCCTGGATGACCTATGTCCGCGGGCGCCATCCGCAGGGCGGATCGACCATCACGATGCAGCTGGCTCGGCTGATGTGGCACCTCGACACACGCAGCCCCCGGGGCAAGCTCGTGCAGGTGGGCCGCGCGTTGCAGCTGGAATTGTTCTATTCCAAGCACGACATCCTGGAGGCCTACCTCAATGCGGCGCCCTTCGGTCGCAACGTGGAGGGGGTTGGAGCCGCCAGCCTCGCGTATTTCGGCAAGGCGCCGTCGCGGCTCAGCCTGCCGGAGGCGCTTACCCTTGCGGTGATTCCGCAGGAGCCCGGCCGCGGCGTACCGGGGCGCATGGACGGCGCGGCGGTGATCGACACGTCGCTGAAGACCTCGCGCGACCGCCTGTTCGCCCGCTGGATAACGCGGCATCCCGAAGATGCCGCCGCGCGTCCTCTCTTCGAACTCCCGTTGCGTCTCAGGCCGTTGTCCCGGTTGCCGTTCGAAGCACCGCACTTCGTCGAGCAAGTACTGGCGGAGCGCCGCATCGACGGCGGCGACGACATGCGCGTTACCACGACTCTCGACCTGGGCCTGCAACACAGCCTGGAAAGACAGGTAAGGCAATACGTGGAGCGTGGGGCCGATCGTGGCATCCGAAACGCGGCGGCGATCCTGGTGGACACGCGAGACATGGGCGTCAAGGCCATGGTCGGCTCGGCCGATTACTTCGACGCCTCCATCCTCGGTCAGGTGAACGGCACACTGGCGAAGCGCTCGCCAGGCTCGACGTTGAAGCCCTTCATCTACGCACTGGGCTTCGATCAGGGGGTGCTGCATCCGGAAACCGTGCTGCGCGATGTGCCGTCCGCCTTCGGCCCGTATACGCCGGAAAACTTCGACGGCCACTTCCTCGGCCCGGTCACGGCCACGCAGGCGCTGGTGCGCAGCCGCAACATCCCCGCCGTGCAGATCGCGGCGAAGCTGGCCTCGCCGAACCTCTACCAGTTCCTGCGCGACGCCGGCATCTCGCGGATGGCCAGCGAACAGCATTACGGCCTGGCCCTCGTGCTCGGCGGTGGCGAAGTGACCATGCAGGAACTGGCCCGGCTGTACGCCATGCTGGCCAACCGCGGCGAGCTTCGGCCGCTTCGCCTTCTCCAGGACGCGCCGAAGGCACGCGGTACGCGCATGCTCAGCGAGGAAGCGAGCTTCATGGTCATGGACATGCTTCGGCAGAATCCGCGCCCCGACGATGCGCTGCCGGCACAACCGTCGCGTCTGCCTGTGTATTGGAAGACCGGCACGTCGTGGAGTTTCCGCGATGCATGGACAGCCGGAAGCTTCGGTCCCTACGTGCTCGTGGTCTGGATCGGCAACTTCGATGGTGCGGGCAATCCCGCCTTCGTCGGCATCGACGCGGCGGCACCGCTGTTCTTCCGTATCGCGGATGCGTTGCGCGCCGAGCGGCCCGGCCTGGCCGAGCCGGTCCGGCGCAATCCACCCAACCTCAGGCGCGTGCCTATCTGCCTCGCCAGTGGCGACCTGCCGAATGCCTGGTGCCCGCAAGTCGGAAGCACCTGGTTCATTCCTGGTAAGTCGCCCATCCGTGTGAGCAATGTGCACCGTCCGGTGGTGGTGGACATCGCCACCGGCAAGCCTGCGTGCCCGCCGTACGATCCTGCGAGGACGCGGGTGGACGTTTACGAGTATTGGCCGTCGGACCTCGCGCGTGTCTTCGCCCAGGCCGGCATGCCGAGGCGCACGCCGCCCGTGCTGCCCGACTGCCAGGGTGGCGGGCAGCCGGCCGGCGATCCGCCCCGGATCACGTCGCCCCTGAAGGGCAGCAGCTACCAGGTCCGCACGTCGCGCCTGGGCAGCGAGCGCATCGCCTTTGTCGCCACGGCCGACGCCGGGTCGCGCACGCTCTACTGGTTCGTCGACGACGCGTACCTGGGCAGCGTCCCGAATGGACAGCCGCTCATGTGGACCCCGGAACACGTGGGGCGCTTCCTCGTGCGCGTGGTGGACGACCAGGGTCGGACCGATTCGAGAACATTGGTTCTCGAAGCACGTCAGTAGGTCAAACCTGTGGGAGCCGGCTTCGCCGGCGATCCCGCGGCAGCGGGCAAGGTCACCGCAAGCACTCATCGCCGCTGAAGCGGCTCCCACACTACCTACGGTATCCACGGCGTGCGTTCCCGGCGTAACGTACGGTTTCCAACGGGAGGGAACTGCCATGAACAGCACGATCATTCCGTGTCTCCGCTACACCCATGCCCTGCAGGCCATCGATTTCCTCTGCAACGCCTTCGGCTTCGAACGGCAGGCCGTGTACACGAATGCGGACGACCCAGGCATCGTCGACCATGCACAGCTCACATACGGCGGCGGCATGATCATGCTGGGCTCAGTGCGGGAGGACACGGCCTTCGGGCGGCACATGGTGCAGCCTGGTGAGGTCGGAGGGAGGGAAACGCAGTGCGCGTGTGTGATCGTGCAAGACGTTCGGGCCCATTACGAGCGTGCACGCAAGGCGGGGGCCGTCATCGTCGATGCATACGAGGAAAAGGAATACGGCGGCGCCGGCTATTCGGCGCGCGATCCAGAGGGCCACCTCTGGTACTTCGGCAGCTATGATCCGTGGGTGCAGGGGGGCGGCGGCGACAACTGAGCGGACGGTCCCTTGACACCCCGGGCGGTCGCCCCGGGCACACGCGTGCCGCCCGGGCGGCGCGTACACAACTTCCATACATGTCACGGCATCCAATGCCGGGATTGCCACGCAAGGAACCGTTGATGGATGCCGCCACGCAGCAAACCCACGCCGCCCACCCCAAGGCGGCCATCGTCACCACCTGTATCCTCGCCGCCCTCGCGGGCCTCATGTTCGGACTCGACGTCGGCGTGATATCCGGCGCCACGCAGTTCATCCAGGCGGAGTTCAAGGTGTCGGACAACGTCATCGAGTGGATCGTCAGCGCGATGATGGGCGGCGCCGCCGTTGGTTCGGTGGGCGCGGGCTGGATGTCGGCCGCACTGGGGCGCAAGCGCTCCCTCATTCTCGCCGGCGTCCTCTTCGTCGCCGGCTCGATCTTTTGCGCCGTGGCGGGAACGCCCACCATTCTGATCGTGGCGCGCTTCGTGCTAGGCCTCGCCATCGGCATCGCGGCATTCACCGCGCCGCTTTATCTTGCGGAAGTGGCGCCGGAGAAGATTCGCGGTGCGATGATCTCCACCTACCAGCTGATGATCACCACCGGCATCTTCCTTGCCTTCCTCTCCGACACGGCCTTCAGCGCCAGCGGCAACTGGCGCTGGATGCTCGGCGTCATCGCCGCACCGGGCGTGCTGTTCCTCATCGGCCTCTTCTTCCTTCCGGACAGCCCGCGCTGGCTGCTGCTGGTGGGGCGGCGGCACGACGCGGAAACGGTGCTGACCAAGCTGCGCGGCGACGAGGACACGGTGCGGCGCGAAATCGCCGACATCGACGAACAGCTCAAGACCCGCCAGCACGGCTGGAGCATGTTCCGCGAGAATCCGAACTTCCGTCGTTCGGTGGGACTTGGTGTCCTTCTACAGGTGGTGCAGCAATTCACCGGTATCAACGTGGTGATGTACTACGCACCGCGCATCTTCAAGGAAATGGGTTACGACACCCACGCCCAGATGGTGTTCACCGCGGTGGTGGGCCTCACCAACATGCTGGCGACGCTCATCGCCCTCGGCTTCGTCGATCGCTGGGGCCGCAAGCCCATTCTCTACGCCGGTTTCGCCATGATGACCGTGGGCCTCGGTGCCGTCGGCACCATGATGTCGCTCGGTATCGCCACGCGCGTCGAGCAGCTGTTCACCGTCGGCATGCTGCTGTTCTTCATCGTGGGCTTCGCGATGTCCGCCGGTCCGCTGATCTGGACGCTGTGCGCGGAAGTGCAGCCGCTCAAGGGCCGCGACTTCGGTATCGCCTGCTCCACGTTCACCAACTGGATCACCAACATGGTGGTGGGCGCCACCTTCCTCAGCCTGCTGAGCGGCTTTGGCAATGCGAACACGTTCTGGCTCTATGCCGGACTGAACGCCGTTTTCATCGTCGTCACCTTCTGGCTGGTTCCGGAAACGAAGAACGTGAGCCTCGAGCAGATCGAGCGCAATCTCATGAGCGGCAAGGCATTGCGCAAGATCGGACAATAGATCGCGGGCGCGCGATAGCACGGCGGGTGCCGGTCTGTCATGAGAACGGCGCCCCATGTTTTACAAAGTGCGAGGCTCTTCGGACTTCCGAAAGGAAGTCCGATTTTTGAGCAATCTTCCATATGGCTTGTAGGCCAAATCCGACAAAATCCTTGTCGCTCGCGTAGACGAGCACTCGGCTGCGTGAGCACGGGGAAAGGCCCCGTGCCTCCCTACGGCCGACGACCCACCCTGGGTCGTTGCTTCTCTAGAACGTAACAAGGTTAATCGGATGAACCTCAAGGCAATCACATCGGCCCTGCTCATCGCAGGGCTGGCGGCTCCGGCCGCCTTCGCTTCCACCGGCACGATCACGTTCACCGGTTCCATCAGCAATGTCACCTGCACCGTCAGCGGCGGCGAGCCCGGCACGGGTAACCCCGACTTCACCGTGCCCATCGAAGGCGTAAACGCCGGCGATTTCCCGAGCGTGGGCAGTCACGCCGGCACCACCGGCTTCCGCATTTACGTGGGCAAGGCAGGCGAAGCGACCTGCACGAACGGCACCCAGGTATGGGCCGCGTTCGAGCCGGGTTCCACGGTCGACCCGCTGACCGGCGCGCTTGTCACCACCGGCGCCGCACAGGGCGTGCAGATCCGTCTGTTCAACAAGAACGGCGATCCCATCGACGTCTGGAGCCCGAACCAGAACGTGATCAAGGAAACGGTTGCGGACAATCAGGCCGTGATCGCCCACTCCGCGGCTTTCGAACGCACCGGCAACATCACCGCCGGTGACGCAAACAGCTCGGTCGTGTACTCGATCCGCTACGAGGCACCGTAAGCAAAAGATCGGCCGCCGGCATGCCGGCGGCCGAACTCCCTCGCCAAGGAATATCCGAACCATGCAAGGAACGATCCGCAAAGCGGGGCGCGGGACCTGTGTTGCCGTCGTCGCGCTGGCAGCCGCTGGCGCGGCGCAGGCCACTGTCGTGATGAACTCGACGCGCTATGTCTATACCGCCGACGCGAAGGAGATCACGGTCAAGGTGAGCAATGTCGGCAAGCTGCCGGCGCTCACGCAGGCCTGGATCGATAACGGCGACGCGAAAGCCACGCCTGAACATGTGGACGTGCCGTTCAACCTCACGCCGCCGATCGCGCGCGTGGAGGCCGGCAAGTCGCAGACCTTGCGCATCTCCTATACGGGGGCACCGCTTCCAGCGGATCGCGAATCGCTGTTCTGGGTGAATGTGCTGGAGGTGCCGCCGAAGCCGGTGGCAAGCGACACGAACAAGATCCAGCTCGCCTTCCGCTATCGCCTGAAGATGTTCTATCGCCCCGCAGGCCTTGCCGGTTCGGCCGACGCGGCCCCCGAGAAGCTGGCGTGGCGGCTCGCCGCGGGGGGCGACCTCACCATCAGCAATCCAACCCCGTACCACATCACGCTCAACGAAGTGCGCGTGAACGGCATCGAGGTGGAACCGTTCTCGGTCCCGCCGCTCGGCACGGTGACGGCGAAGCCGGCGCAGGCCGTCACGCCAGGCGTGGACACGCGCGTCGCCTACAAGAGCATCAACGATTACGGCGGCTTCGTGCCGCACAGCAAGACGGTCGAAGGTCCATGATCCCTCCAATACGACCTCGTTCGCGGCTCGTCCGGCGGCCGCTGGCCGTGGCGCTTGCCCTGCTGGCGCCAGCCATGGCCGAAGCCGTGGCCATCGGTCCGGCGCTGCCCGATCCGTCGCCCGAGCCATCGGCGCCACAGGCTGCCTTCAATGCCGATTTCATTCACTCCACGGGTGGTGCGGTGGACCTCTCGCGCTTCGAGCGCGGCAATGTCACCCTGGCGGGTATCTACAGACCCGATGTGCAGGTGAATGGCGAACGGATTTCCGGCAACCGGGAAATCGCGTTCCGCCAGGTGGCGGGCAGCGAGAGCGCACAGCCTTGCCTCGATCGCACCATGCTGCTTCGATTCGGCCTGGATACGGAAAAACTGGCGGCACGTACGGCCGACGAAGCAGCCGTGCGTCCCCTGGACGACACGCCCTTTTGCGGCAACCTCGCAAGCTACGTTCCCGGGGCGACGATGGACTTCGACGATGCGGAGCAGATCCTTCGCATCACCATCCCGCAGGCCTTCCTCGTCTCTCGCGCACGCGGTTACGTCAGTCCCGAATTCTGGGATCAGGGGGAGCAGGCGGCCATGCTCAACTACAACGCCAACACCTTCCAGGTGCGTCGCGACGGCCGGCGGTCGACGGAAAGCTTCGTGGGCATCAACGCGGGCGCCAACCTCGGCGGCTGGCGCTTCCGTCACGCAGGCTCGCTGTCGCTGGGCCACGGCGACAGCCGCTGGCGTAACACGCTCGTGTACGCGCAGCACGACCTCACCGACGCCAAGGCTCAGCTCACGGTCGGCGAGGCATACACGAGCGGCGACATCCTCGACAGTGTGCGTCTGCGCGGGGTCAGCATCGTCAGCGATCCACGCATGCTGCCGGCATCGCAGCGCGGCTATGCACCTGTCATCCGCGGCGTGGCGGAAAGCAACGCCCAGGTAACCGTGCGCCAGAACGGCTACGTGATCCACAGCACGACCGTGGCGCCCGGTGCCTTTGAGATCGACGACCTCTACCCCACGGGCTATGGCAGCGACCTGGAAGTCACCATCACGGAAGCGGATGGCCGCACGAAGCAACTACTTGTTCCTTACACCTCCGTGCCGCAGATGCTGCGCGAAGGCATGACACGGTTCGGTGTCTGGGCGGGCCAGGTGGACGAAAACAGCGTTTCGGAAACGCCGTTCGTCGCCCAGGGAACACTGCAGTACGGCGTGACCAACCACACCACGCTCTACCTCGGTGGAACGGCCTCCAACAGCTACACCTCGGGCCTCATGGGTGCAGCGTTCAACCTCCCCTTCGGTGCGGTGGCGTTCGACGTGACCGGGTCGCGGGCCGCATTCCGCCATGACGGTATCCTGCGTGGGGTAAGCACGCGACTGCGTTGGTCGCGCTCGGTCGCGGCCACCGGCACGACGTTCGGTGTCGCCGCCCAGCGCTTCTCGACGCGCGATTACCTTGGCGTGGTGGATGCGGCGGCACGCCGAAGCCGCCGGCGTCGCGGTTTGCCCGAGGACGGGCTAGGCGGTGAGCGAAGCCGCTTCGATGCCAATATTGGGCAGGCGCTGGGCAACGGTCAGCTTTCGTTGACCGGATCGGTAGTGGACTATTGGCGAAGCAGATCGCGCAGCGTCGATTACACCATAGGCTATGCCAACAGCTGGCGCTCGCTGTCGTACAACCTCTCCGTGCAGCGATCGCGTATCGGCGACGTGTTCGCGCGTACCGGCGTGCAGGGGCAGCGGGCCGTCACGGACACCACGGTGTACCTCTCCTTCTCCATGCCCCTGGGGACGACACCGGCCGCACCCTCGGCAGGTATCTCGTACAGCCGGAACGACAGCGGCAACAGCGCCTTGCAGGCACGCCTGAACGGCAGGCTGGCCGGCAACGACGACCTCCTTTACACGCTCGCCGCCACGCGGTCGGAGGGGAATGGCAGCATCGCTTCGAACAACGGCAGCGCCAGTCTTGCCTACCGCACACATGCCGGCACGTACCGCGCGGCCGTGGGTCGCGGCAGCCGCGGCAGTACGCAATATTCGCTGGCGGCCACGGGCGCCATCGTCGCCCATCGCGACGGCGTCACGCTTGCCCAGGAACTCGGGGAAACCAATGCCATCGTGCATGCACCCGGCGCGGCCGGGGCACGCATCGAAAGCCACGCAGGCGTTCGCCTCGACAGCCGTGGCAACGCCGTGGTCCGCGGCCTGATGCCATACCAGCTCAACACCGTATCGATCGACCCCCGCGGGTCGTCGCACGACGTGGAACTGGAAAGCACCAGCGAGTCGACGGCACCGCGTGCGGGTGCGTTCGCCCGCCTGGATTACCGTACATCGGTGGCGCAGGCCATGCTGATTCAGGCCATACGCCAGGACGGCAAACCCCTTCCATTCGGTGCTTCCGTCCTCGACGCCGACGGGCAGACGGTGGGCGTGGTTGGCCAGGGCAGCAAGATATTTGCACGCGGCGCACTCGCCGGCGCGCACTTGACCGTCAGCTGGGGCGATGGCGAGGGCGAAAGCTGTCACATTGTCATCCCCGCGACGATCGACGAACTGGAAACGCAGGGTCTGCACCGGTCGCTGTCGACCCCATGCTCGCCCGTCGCAGAAGGACCCGCCATGAAAAAGGCCGCCTGAAGAAGCACGCAGCATTGCGGGCCGCGGAGGCGCCCGCCGGCATCCGGCAACGATAGCGACCATGAGGGTCGCGTCGCCGCCACACGAAAAACGAACCAACTATGGATTCCGGACAAACCGGCGGGCACACCGCGGTCGTGAGAGAGCGCGCGCGTGAAAAGCTCATGCGCGATCTCGGCGACACCTTCATGAACGCATTCAACGATCCCACCACCGTGGAAATCATGCTGAATGCCGACAACCGTTTATGGCAGGAGCGGCTGGGCGAAGGCATGCGCTGCATTGGCACGATGCGGCCGAGCCAGTCCGAGGCCGTGATCAAGACCACGGCCGGGTATTACGGAAAGGAGATCACGCGCGCCAACCCCGTTCTGGAGTCGGAATTTCCCCTGGACGGCTCGCGCTTCGCGGCTCAGCTGCCGCCGATCGTCAGCGGCCCCACGTTCGCCCTGCGCAAGAAGGCCGTCGCCATCTTCGGGCTCGCCGACTACGTGGCGGGCGGAACGATGAGTGAGGCCCACCGCCGTGTACTGCTTAACGCCATCCAGGCGCACCGGAACATCCTCGTCACCGGCGGCACCGGATCGGGAAAGACCACGCTGATCAACGCCATCATTCGCGAGATGGTGGAGGCCGACGCCAACGAGCGGGTCTTCATCATCGAGGACACCGGCGAAATCCAGTGCGCCGCGGACAACTTCGTCCAGTACCGCACGTCGTTCGACGTGGGAATGACTCAGCTCCTGCGCACGTCCCTGCGCATGCGCCCGGACCGCATTCTGGTGGGTGAAGTGCGCGGACCTGAAGCGCTGGATCTGCTCATGGCATGGAACACCGGCCATGAAGGCGGTGCCGCGACGCTGCACGCGAACGACGCGCGCGCCGGCCTCTCCCGCCTGGCGATGCTCATCAGCATGCACCGCGACGCACCGCGCCCCATCGAGCCGCTGATCGCCGAAGCGGTGCACCTGCTCGTCCACATCACGCGTACCCCCAGCGGCCGTCGCGTCCAGGAAATCGTAGCCGTCGAGGGGTACGAGGATGGGCGTTATGTGTTGCGAAATCTCTAGAGGATGAATGACGTCATGAACAACCAAACCCGTAAACGACTGGCCATGGCTGCATGGAGGCTTCTTCCTCTCGTGGCCCTGCTTGTCTTTCCAGCCGTCGCACTCGCGCTTGAAGCGGGTCTCCCGTATGAATCCGGTCTCGACCTGCTGGAAGAATCATTCAAGGGACCTGTTCCTACGGTGATCTCCTTGGCCGGTATCGTCGGATGCGGTGCCATGCTGATCTTCGGCGGCGAAATAAGCGGGTTCATGCGGACCATGGTGTTCATCGTCTTGGTCGTAGCAGTGATCGTCCAGGCCAGCAACATCATTGAGATTTTCAAGCCAGCCTCGAGGTCAGTGGCGGCGGCCATCACTGCGACAAACAGCTCCGGACGCGCGTAAATGGCAATTCGAACTGTGCCGGTGCGGCGTGCGGGTAACCGCGATAACCTTTTTCTTGGCGGCGACAGAGAACTTGTGATGTTCACGGGCCTGCTGGCCGGGGCGCTGATCTTTACCGCGCAGGAAATCAAAGCCGCCATCTTCGGTGGCACGATGTGGGTCGTTGCTCTCCATGTCTTTCGGATCATGGCCAAAGCCGATCCCAAGATGCGCTTCGTCTACCTTCGCCAGCGTCGCTACAAGAGCTACTACGCGCCGCGCTCCACGCCCTTCCGCACGAACGGTCCGGCCGAGGAGCGGCAGTACCGATGATGCTCTGGATCATCGCGGGGATGGCGGTCGTGACCGCCGTCCTCGTCGCCCTGCTGCTCGTGCGCATCCGGCGCCTGGATGCCGAGCCGAAGCTCGACTTCCGCCGGCCGCACGGGCAGGCGGTGGCCGACCTTCTGAATTATGCGGCCGTGGCGGATGACGGCATCATCGTGTGCAAGAACGGCGCCTTCATGGCTGCATGGATGTTCGAGGGCGAGGATGCCGCAAGCAGCACCGACGAGCAGCGAGAAACCGCGTCCATGCGCGTCAACCAGGCGCTGTCGCGTCTGGGCAACGGCTGGATGCTCCACGTGGACGCCGTGCGCCGTCCGGCACATGAGTACGCGCCGGCGGCCACGTCGCACTTTCCCGATCCGGTGTCGGCGGCCATCGACGAGGAACGCCGCCGCCTGTTTCACAGCCTCGGCACGACTTACGAGGGTTACCTCGTGATGACGCTCACCTATTACCCGCCGCAGATCGCGCAGCGGAAGTTCGTGGAAATGATGTTCGACGACGACAGCGAGGTCGCGGGGAGCACGGAGCAGACGCACAGCCTCATCGGCGACTTCCAGCGCGAGTGCCGCAGCTTCGAGAGCCGCCTCTCCAGTGTGTTCCGCATGCAGCGCCTGAAAGGACAGGCGAGCGTCACCGAGGAAGGCCGCAAGGTTACCCATGACGATTTCCTCCGCTGGTTGCAGTTCTGCGTGACCGGGCTGGATCACCCGATCGCGCTTCCCGACAATCCGATCTATATCGACGCGCTGGTGGGTGGCCAGGAAATCTGGGCGGGCGTGGCACCACGCATCGGCCGGCGTTTCGTGCAGGTGGTGGCGATCGAAGGCTTTCCGATGGAGTCGTACCCCGGCATTCTTGCCTCGCTGGCCGAGCTGCCCAGTGCGTACCGGTGGTCCAACCGGTTCATTTTCATGGACCCGCACGAAGCGCTGCGGCAGATGGAGAAGTTCCGCAAGAAGTGGCGGCAGAAGGTGCGCGGCTTCTTCGACCAGATCTTCCAGACGAACACAGGCGCGGTGAACTATGACGCACTGTCCATGATGCAGGACGCCGAAGCCGCGATCGCAGAGATCAACAGCGGGCTCGTGGCACAGGGTTACTACACGAGCGTGGTGGTGGTTTCGGACGAGGATCGTGCCCGCTTGGACCGTTCGGTCCGGCAGATTGAAAAGGCGATCAATGCCCGTGGCTTTGCCGCGCGTGTGGAGACGATCAACACCATGGACGCCTTGCTCGGTAGTTTCCCCGGGCATGGCGTGGAGAATGTGCGCCGGCCACAGATCAACACGCTCAACCTGGCCGACCTGCTGCCGAGTTCCACGATATGGACGGGCGAGGCGGAAGCGCCGTGCCCCATGTATCCGCCGAACTCGCCACCGCTCATGCAGTGCGTGACGCAGGGTGCCACGCCGTTCCGGCTGAACCTGCACGTGAATGACCTGGGCCATACCTTCATCTTCGGACCTACCGGCGCCGGCAAGTCCACGCACCTGGGTCTCCTGGCGGCCCAGCTTCGACGCTACAAGGGCATGTCGCTTTTCTGCTTCGACAAGGGCCGGTCGCTTTATCCCCTGGTGAGGGCCTGCGGCGGCCTGCACTTCGATGTGGCGGGCGATGACGACACGCTCGCGTTCTGCCCGCTGCAGTTCCTCGAAGGCAAATCCGACCGCGGATGGGCACAGGAGTGGATCGACGCGATGCTGGCGCTCAACGGCGTGCAGACCACGCCGTCACAGCGCAACGAGATCGCCAACGCCATCCAGTCCATGCACCTCTCTGGTGCCACCACATTGTCCGAGTTCGTCCTCATGATCCAGGACGAATCGATACGTGAGGCACTGAAGGTTTACACGGCGGATGGCACCATGGGCCACCTGCTGGACGCGTCCGTGGACGGCCTTCGCCTGTCTGACTTCGCTGTGTTCGAGATCGAGGACCTGCTGAATCTAGGCGACAAATATGTGCTGCCGGTACTCCTGTACCTGTTCCGCCGAATCGAGACCTCCCTGAAGGGGCAACCTGCCGCGATCATCCTTGACGAGGCGTGGCTGATGTTGGGGCACCCCGTTTTTCGGGCAAAGATACGCGAGTGGCTCAAGGTGCTGCGGAAGTCGAACTGCCTGGTGGTGATGGCGACGCAGAGCCTTTCCGACGCCGCCAACTCGGGGATCCTCGATGTGATCGTCGAGTCCACCGCGACGAAGATCTTCCTGCCCAACCCTTTCGCACGCGACGACGACGCGTCGGCTCTGTATCGACGCATGGGCCTCAATACGCGGCAGATCGAGATCCTGGCCACTGCCGTGCAGAAGCGCCATTACTACTACGTGTCGGACAAGGGGCGCCGGCTCTACGACCTCGCGCTCGGCCCCCTCGCGCTGGCCTTCATCGGTAGCACCGACAAGGAATCCATCGCCACCATCCGCACGCTCGAGGCGCGCTACGGCGACGCGTGGGTGCACGACTGGTTGCAGCTGAAGGGCCTGCGCCTCGCGGATTACGGAACCTGACCATGAAGACGAAGAAGAAGCATCGCCCGATCGGACCGCTGTTGTCCGCTCCGCAGGGGGTGGCCCATCCCTACCTCAACGCACGGCGCACATGGAATTCACACGTGGGCAGCCTCATCGCGTCGCGCACGCTGTGGCAGGCCATGGCACTCATCAGCATGCTGGTCGCGCTGGCCGCGGTGGGCGGCGTGATCTACATCGGCAGCCAGTCGAAGTTCGTACCTTACGTCGTGGAGGTGAACAAGCTGGGCGAAGCCATGGCGGTGGCCCCTGCCAAACAAGCGGAGAAAGTGGACCAGCGCATCGTTCGCGCATCCGTCGCCGAGTTCATCGTCAACGCTCGAACCGTGACGCCGGACATCGCCATGCAGCGGCGCGCCATCTTCAAGGTGTATGCACTGATGCCGTCGGGCAGCAATGCCACACGCAAGATGACCGCGTACCTC
Source organism: Luteibacter sp. SG786 (assembly GCF_011759605.1). Taxonomy (GTDB): domain Bacteria; phylum Pseudomonadota; class Gammaproteobacteria; order Xanthomonadales; family Rhodanobacteraceae; genus Luteibacter. The sequence goes on along the minus strand of NZ_JAAOYX010000002.1, from coordinate 494,572 downwards.
AACGGCTCCCCGGAAACCAATCCATTCAAGCGGGCCGAAAAACAGACGGTGAACGTGGAGATCGTGTCCGCCATACCGCAGACGGCGGCCACCTGGCAAGTGGACTGGATCGAAACGCAGCGCACACGCAAGGGCGAAATCATGGGCAAACCGTACCGCATGCGCGCGCTCCTCAATGTGAGCAGCCAGCCCATGCCGCCCGACATCACCGAAGACCAGATCCGCCTGAACCCCATGGGCGTTTACGTCTCCGACTACTCCTGGTCCAAGCAGTTCTGACAGAGCAGAAACGATGAAAACAGCCCTCATAGTCACCGCGGCGATGCTCGTGGCAGGCACGTCAGCGGCCACCACGGAGACGGAACTGGCAAACCAGTTCTTTTCGACCGAGAACCCCAAGCTCACCGCGCAGGAGAAGGCGGGACTCGACATCTCGCGGAAGTGGATTGCCAGTACCGCTGCCTCGGTAAAGCCGGTGCCGGGCCCTGACGGCACCATCCGCTTCCTGTACGGGCAGTCGCAGCCGAGCATCGTCTGTGCCGTCCTGCAGGTGTGCGACGTCGAACTGGAACCCGGCGAGCAGGTGAGTTCCGTGAACCTGGGCGACGCCGTGCGCTGGCTGGTGGAGCCCGCGCTATCTGGGGCGGGGGACGACGCCGTGCAGCATCTCGTCATCAAGCCGCTCGACGTGGGCCTGGAGACGTCGCTGATGGTCACGACCAACCGTCGCACGTACCACCTTCGGCTTCGCTCGCATCGCACCGAGTACATGCCTCGCGTTGCGTTCTCCTACCCGGAGTCCGCTGAGCAAAAGTGGGCTGCGATGAAGAAGAGAACCGTCGCTTCGCAGACGCGCAGGGAAACTTCTGGCGGCACCGCGAACGAGTACCTTGGAAACCTCGACTTCGCCTACCGGGTGAGTGGCAACGCGCCCTTCAAGCCGACCCGGGTCTACAACGATGGCGTGAAGACGATCATCGAGATGCCTTCCACATTCTCGCAAGGGGAGGCTCCGACGCTCCTTGTCGTGCGCGACAGCGGCAGCGCCTTCAAGAAGGACGACCAGGTGATGGTGAACTATCGTGTCCAGGGCGGCCGATACATCGTCGACACGCTGTTCGAGAAGGCTGTGCTTGTCGCCGGCGTCGGGGTGGGTCAGCGCAAGATCACCATAGAGAGGCGCCGGTGAGCGGCGCGCGCCTGATCGTCGGCGCCATGGTCCTGGCTGTGGCCGGGTGCACCCCGGTGCCGACTCGGAAGCCGGTGTCAGCCGCCGACGTCGATCCGCTGCGCCGGGAGGTGGTCGCCGACGTCGTAGCCGGCTTGAGCGATATCTACGAGCCCACCGGGACCGTGCTGGTTCCGGTCCAGCCGATGTCCGGCGCCTTCGATACGGCTCTGCTGGCAGCCTTGCGTGCCAAGGGCTTCACCGTGAGGGAAGGCGGCAGCGGCGAGCGCTTCGACAGCCGCGTCGATCCGCTGGAAGGGCGCATGTACCGCGTGGTGACCACCGTCGACAAGACCGTTCTCTCCCGTCTGTGGGTGCTGGACGGCGCTACCGCATATCCCGGTGGCGAGTGGACGCGGCAGGAGTGAGCGCCATGGAACGACAACGAACCGGCAATGAAGGCAGTGCCCCAGACCCCGAAGCAGCCGCGCAGGTAGGCGATACGCCCACGGGCGTGCGACGCGTGAACAACATGCCGCTGCTCATCATTGGCGGGGTCCTTGTGGTGTTCGTGATCCTGGTTGCCTTGGTGGCCGCCCAACGCGGTGAAAAGAAGGTGGCCGATCCGGCGCCGGCGAGCGGCCCGCTTCCTGAAAACAGCCAACTGCTCGAACAGATGCTCGCGAACAGCGGTGCGGGAGGCATCATTCCCGATCCTGACGAGGAACGTGTGCCGTCGTTCCCGGTAGCGCGGGTGGAGGACCCTGATTTGCCGCCGCTGCCAAGCGTGCCGCACCCTGCGTCCACGAAAGACGACGACGCGATGGCGAAAGAGCGCATGAAGCTGTTCCAGACGGCCATGCACGCCAAGACCGCCGTGGCGAAGACGGAGGCCAACGTCTCGTTCGAGCCCGAAGCGCCAAAGGAGCCGGACTTGCAGGCCGAGCTTGGCAAGCCGGTCGTCATGCCCGGTTTCGGGCAGGGCCAGCAGCCACCTCTTGTGGCCGACGGCGACTATTCAAAGTTCGATCGCAAACCGCAGGCTGGCCGCCGTGACCGCTGGCTTCTTGGCTCGGATGTCGAAGCGCCGCGCACGGCCTATGAAGTCCGCACCGGCGCGGTGATCCCCGCGACCATGATCTCGGGCATCAATTCCGAGATTCCGGGGCAGATCGTCGCCCAGGTGAGTCAGGACGTCTTCGATACGCCCACCGGCCGCCATCGGGTCATACCGCAAGGCTCCAAGTTGGTCGGCCGTTACGACCACCACGTGCTGATGGGGCAATCACGCCTTCTCGTTGCCTGGCAGCGCATCGTGTTTCCCGATGGCAAGGCGTTGGATATAGGGGCGATGGAAGGCGCAGACGCGGCGGGTTACGCCGGCTTCGGTGACAAAGTGGATCGACATTACGCGCGTTTGTTCGGCTCAGCGATGTTGATGTCTGCGATTACATCCGGTCTTACGTCATCGCGCATCAACCCTGGCAACGATCCGTTCGGCTCGTCCAACCAGGCGAAGTTGAGCCAGAGCCTTGCACAGCAAATCGGTGAGGTAGCTACGAAGATGATCGAGCAGAACATGAACGTCGCTCCGACTCTGGAAATCAGGCCGGGGTACCGGTTCAACGTGATGGTCGTAAAGGACCTCGCCTTCGAAAAGCCATATACGCCGTTCGACTACTGAAGTACCGAGATATTTTCCGCAGGATGCAATGAGGTGCCTACCATGAAAAACGTGAGAAAGAAGATCATGCCATTGGCGACGGCCATGGCTATAGGGCTGACGACGACCTCGCATGCCGGTGTCGGCTACGGTTTGCCGGTCATCGATGCCGCAAACCTGGCGATGAACACAGCAAACACCTTGGCCAATGAGGCAAACGCCGCTGCAAACATCGAGAACGCAGCGGTCAATACGGCATCAGCGCTTTTGAACGGCTTTCAATTGTGGCAACTCAAGAAGATAAACCACCAGCTAAGTAGTAAAAACAAGGGGACGGTCATCCATCACACCGTCAATATCGACAAGAGCATCGAATTCAATACCGAGATAGATAACGATTTCACCTGGATCATCAACAAGGACACGGACAACGAAATCATTCCCATCCCCTTCGAGGTCAAGCAAAAGCTGGACGACGTAAAGGACGGGCAGTCGACGGCCGAGTATACGGCGCACTACCAGACTGTCGACGACTACACAGAGCAAGCGATGGGCAGGTTCGGCGATCCCTCCACCAGCGAATCCTCCCGTGCACGCAAGGCGGCGAACACGGCACTTGTCGAAGCGATATCGGCGGACGAGCTTGCACTGGATTCGGAGGCAAAAGCCATGAAGGATTTGGCCGAGCTGACCAAGACCGTCAAGGGCCACGGCAACCAGATGCAGGTGGCAAATGCGCTCTCGGCGGCCCAGATCAACCAGCTCGCAAAACTGCGCTCCATGATGCTTGTGGCAGAAACGGCGCGTGTCGCCGAGCTCCAGGCGAAGGCGGATCGGGAAGCTCGTGCCGTTGCGGTCGGCAAGCAGTTGCGCGCCGGTCTTGCCGATGCGATGGAGCGCACCAAGGCCAAGCCAGTCAGTTACTGACCCCACCGGTGGGCGGATGCGCCTCGCACCGCCCACTGTCGTCCTTATCGCAGAAGAACCCCATGTATTTCTCGTCAATCGGGCGCTGGCTATTCATTGCTGCCGTCGGCCTGTTCGCCATGCCGGCTGCGGCTGCCGTGTCCTTCGGTCCGGAAACGGTGGTGGGCGATATCATGCAGCTCTTCGAGGCGAGTCAGATCAGCGACACGATCCTCGAAGCCGCGAAATCCCTTTTCTGGTCGTTGGCGCTCATCAGCCTCGTCTGGACCATGGGCATGCTCATCGTCAGGCAGGATATCGGCGAACTGCTGATGGAACTGCTGCGCTTCATCATTGTCACGGGACTCTTTTACTGGGTTCTCGTCAACGCCAGCTCTCGCCAGGGCGGTCAGGGGTTTGTCCAGGACATCGTGATGTCGTTCCTGGGCATGGTCAACGACCAGGCGTCGGACGAATCCTTCAGGAAGAGCGCCAACGACATCCTTGCACGATGCCTGCATGTGTTCTTCATGGTGATCAACGAAACGGCCGATGGACAGGATGCCGATCGGTTGATCGTCGGCGCCATGGTGACAATGATTGTCTGCATTGGCGCCGTCATGGCGGCGCAGTTCCTGATAGCCCTGGTGATGGCGTGGATCCTCGGCTACGCAGGCATCTTCCTCCTTGGGTTCGGAGGAGCACGCTGGACGTCGCCTATTGCCGTCAATTACTACAAACATGTAGTCGCGGTGGGCATCGCCATGCTGGCGCTCAGCCTTATCGGTGCCATCACTGCCAGTTTCATCGATGAACTCGGCCTCTCGCCGAACGGCAGGAATTATTCGAAGTTCGACTACCTTGGCCTCATGCTCGTCGTGATGATCCTCATGCAGGCATTGGCGATCAAGGTGCCGCAACTGCTGTACACGCTCGTCACGGGCTCGACGCTCGGACTCTATGCCGGGTCGGCCAACGCGGCAGGCACGGCCATCGCCGCAGCGGGGAGTTCTGCCTACTCGACGGCTTTCTCGCGCCCATACGGCGGCGGTGGTGCAGGCGGTTCCGGTGCGCCGTTGGGTCCGTCGAGCGGTCCGCCGGGCCATCGCACCGAATCGGTCATGGACGCCGTGCAGCGCTCCGCCTCCGCGACCGGCGGCATGGCCGATCCGTTCCATGTGCATTCGGGCGCCGATCCATTCGGTGTTCGGCGTGCGCCCGATCCGGTGCGCGGCGGACGCGGCGGTAGCGTCTTTGGAAATGTGAGCGTCGGGGCCGCGGCGCCCGCACCCGTCACCGAGCCGTTGGCCGATGCGGCGGGCGTCTCCGAGGTATCGGCTTCGGGTACTCGCGATGCTTACCATGCCGGGCGCCCCGATCGGGAGGCAGGGAACGAGATGCCCACGGGTCCTGCCGCCGGTTCTGTCCCGGCAGCACAGGGCCCTCGCGTGACCGGCAACCACAGCGGTCGCAGTGTGGACGCGGGCGTCGAGAGAGGGACTGTGACCGTGGATCGGGACCTCGAGGATGCGATCGTCCAGCAACAGCACAGTGCGTCGGTAAGCGGTCATCAAGACGCTTCCGGCCAAGCGGTCGAAGACCTCCGTGCTCGAACCCTATCGGCGTCCGAGCCATCAATTGAAGCTCACATCGACACGTCTGCGACGATCCGCGAGGAGGCCTCCGGCATCGTCGGCGACGTGCCGCCGGGGAGTGGACGGGGCACCGGATGGCACGGATCGTCATTGCCGGAAGTGCGGCCAGGGTCGATGCCGGATGCCGGCACGGCGCCGGCAGTGGGGCACCCAGACGATACACGATGGTTCGCCGGTCACGCGGACAGAAAAGTTAAAACGTCCGACGTCCGACATGCGACGTCGCCGACGATGGAAAGTGCCCTGCACGATACAGAGCTTCACGCCGTTCACTCGGGCGCATCGGCGACACATGACTGGCACACGCTGAATTCAACGACGCCACTGCCGGATGCCGAGGTTAACGACGCGCAAGCCCGCAGCCAGGACATTCACGATCACGACGTCCGTTCCGTGGAGGTCCATCACGCCGGCGGGCACGGCACGATCGAGCTCGACACACCTGTCCACATCGCAGGCGTCCACAACGCGAGTGCCCAGGATACGGTTATCCACAACCCAGACATGCGGAACATGCAGTTCGCTCCTGTCCGTCCGCCGGCCGACACGGCAGTGGCTCGCACATCGGCGGCAAATGTCGATGTTGCGTCGATCTCGACCCGAGAAACCGACTCGCCGGTCGTGCCCGACCTGGTGGACCGACGCGCATCGCCGACGACGGTCGATTCCCCGCGGGAGCCAGTCGAAGCCCCCACGACTTCGATTGCCCAGGACGACATGAAAGCGACTCGGTCCGTCGAGGAAGCGCAGGTGGTCATGCCGGGAGCGACTGTCGAGACGCCGGTTTCGATCGACGCACATGTGCTGCCGGATACCGCCGGTGCGTCCGGTGAGATACCACCCCTCGGCCGCAAGCAAGATCGTATGCTGCGAAAGCTGGACCATGCCCCGTCCCCCATGCCGTCGGTGGATGGCGGGGAACGGCCGCAGGAGGACCAGCCATGATGGACACCCTTCCAGACGTCCCGGCGCATCACCAGGAGATGGTCGCCTGCTCGCTAGGCGCCGCGCTGGCCTACGACGTACCCGCCAACATCCTCATCGCTGTCGCCGAGAAGGAGGCCGGCAAGCCAGGCCAGTGGGTGCGCAACGAGAACGGCACGTTCGACATCGGCGCCCTGCAGTTCAATACGGCATACCTGCGCGAACTGGATCGATACGGCATCAAGGCGGCGGATGTGGCTGCGCCCGGCTGCTATCCGTACATGCTCGCCGCGTGGCGCATACGCGGCCACCTCCGCAACGACAGTGGTGACGTCTGGACCCGCGCCTCGAACTACCACTCGCGCACACCACACATCAACGCTCGCTACCGCGCCGACCTGGTCCGCCGTGCCATGCGCTGGACCGCGTGGCTCGATAAGCACTTCCCGACCCACGATGCCGTCGTCGACGTCACTCCTTACGGAAAGAGGTAACCATGAAACAACGGACACAACCATTCCTTCGCCATGCCCTTTGCGGCGCCATCGCCTACGGCGCACTGCACGCCGCACCGGTGGCGGCGTTGCCGGGATGCGTCATGAACAACCTGGCTACGTACCAGATCGGCCAGACGACGTATGTCGACGTGTTCAACGACATACCTGTGGGCACGATGGTGCGCGAGGGTCGTGCCACGGGCGAAGGCAAGCTGCTGCTCACCTGCGGCGCTGGCGACGCCACTTTTCGGGGGCGCTGGCAGGCCGGCAATCCACCCGACGGTCTGCTGCCGCTCACGGTCGGCGGCAAGCCCTCCGGGTTCGGTATCCGCCTCTTCCTTGAAGAAGGCGCAAGTGGCATCCGACGCACCTTCCCCCACGAATTCACGCGTACATTCAACGAAGGCGACACCATTCGCAGCGACCAGGACGTGGTCAGCTACGAGATCTACCGCATGAATGGTCCGGTGGAATTCGGCAACGTGGATGCCGGGGCCATCGCCCAGTCGAACGTGGACCAGCGCGGCGGCGGGCTCGTCGTCTTCCGTTCGATGGAAATCTTCAAGCTGATCTTCCGGCGGCCGGCCTGCTCGATCACCAGCGACAGCATCAACCAGGAGTTCGACATCGGCGACTACAGCGTGGCGAACTTCGCCACGCCCGAGCGGGCCACACCGTGGAAGGAATTCCGCCTCACGGTGGAGAACTGCCTGGAACCCGTGGGCATGGTCGCGCATTTCACCTTCGGCAGTGCCGCCGATGCCGATTCGGACACGCCTGAACTATTTTCGCTGCGCGGTAGCGATGCGCCCGAGAACGTGGGCATTGAAATAGGCGACAGCAGGCGGAACACCATCAAGCCGGGCGAAGAGGTCCGCTTCAACGCACTGGCGACGGGGGAGGACTTCGTTTTCAACGTGCGCCTGCGCGAAAGCAAGCCGACCGTGCGCGGCGGTCGCTTCCGCAGGCCCGTTACGGTCCTCGTCGACTTCATGTGAGCGCGGTCGTGTCTCGGCATCGCACGGCGTGGCTTCCGCGAATCGCACTGGTGTGGCTTGTCACATCGGTCACGGGCTGCGCATCGGTCGCAAACGTCGGCAAGCGCGTCGACGGGGGCGACGACGTCGTGGTTCGCAAGCTGGCGTTGTATTCGTTCGCACCGCTGCAGTCCTTGGGGTCCGAACGGCTGCATCGCGACGCACGGCGGCTGGACGGCGAGCTTGCCAGGCATCTGGCGGCGAACAACATCGATACCGTCGTCACCGACGTGGACGAATCCGTGCGCCGTCATGCGTTGGCCATCGACGTGCGCGTGGCCGACGGCGAGGGCATGCGTCGCAGCAGTGTGTTGCCGGAGAGAGAGTTGCTTGAGGCCCAGCGGCCGGAGGAATCGATGGCCGGCGTCACGCACCGGCTCGTCATCGTGCCTTTGCGCCTGAACGTAGATGCCGGCACGGGCGTGGCGCATGGCGTGCTCCGTTGGCGGGTGGAGGCCGTGGACGGCGCCTCCACCGTGGCCGTGGGCCTGATGCGCTATACGGCGGATGCCAGAGGCTATCCCTCGAGGCGAATGGCGGCCCTCCTCGTGGCGAAGCTTCGTTCCCTGGGCATCCGTTGAGGGGCCTTCGGCGCTAGAATCGAGGCACTCGCAAGCAACGAAGTACGCACCATGCGCAACCCCCTGCAAGAACAGCTCCTCAAGGCCGGCCTCGTGAAGAAGGACAAGGCCGCCAAGATCGTTCGCGACCAGGCGAAGCAGCGTCAGGGCAAGGCACCCGCCGCGCCCGCGGAAGAGCAGGTAGACGCTCGCCGGTTGCAGGCCGAGCGCGCCGAGCGCGACCGCGCCCTGGCGGCGGAACGCAACGCCGAGGCCCGTGCCCGGGAGATTCGTGCACAGGTGCGCCAGATCGTCGAGACCACTCGCGTGAAGCGCGAAGGCGATATCGCCTACCGCTTCCCGGACGGCGAGAAGATCGCCAGTATCTTCGTGAACGAATCCCTGCGCGGCCAGCTCGCTTCCGGCGCACTGGCTATCGCGCGTCTTGGTGACGGCTACGAGCTCATCCCTCGACTTCCGGCGGACAAGATCCACGCGAGGTCCCCCGAAACCATCGTGCTGGATCACGGCCGGAAGGAAGGCGCGGCCGTGCAGTCCGAGGAAGAAGTGGACGATTACTACAAGCAGTTCGTCGTACCCGACGATCTCATCTGGTAAGGCACGGTGGCCGTCCTCGTCACCGGTAGTGCGGGCCACCTGGGCGAGGCGCTGGTGCGCCGTCTGCAGGCCGAGGGCCGCGACGTGCGCGGCCTCGACATTAAACCGTCTGCGCATACGCATGTCGTCGGCTCCGTTCACGACGAGGCCTTCGTGCACGAGGCGCTGTCCGGTGTGGAGCAGGTCATTCATAGTGCCACCCTGCACAAGCCGCACGTGGCCACGCATTCCAAGCGCGAATTCGTCGACACCAACGTGGGCGGCACCGTGGCGCTGCTGGAGGCAGCGGTGGCGCATGGGGTGCGCTCCTTCGTCTTCACCAGCACCACCAGTGCGTTCGGTGCGGCGCTGTCGCCGGCGCCCGGCGAGCCGGCGGCATGGATCGACGAAGACGTGGTGCCGGTGCCGAAGAACATCTACGGCGCGACGAAGATCGCCGCGGAAGGCATGTGCGAACTGGTTGCCCGGAAAGAGGGGTTACCTGTGCTGGTGCTGCGCACCTCGCGCTTCTTTCCCGAGGACGACGACAACGCGCACGTGCGCTCCGCGTTCGACACGGCCAACATGCAGGCCAACGAGTTGCTCTATCGCCGTGCCGATATCGACGACATCGTGCAGGCGCACCTGCTGGCCCTCGAACGGGCCCCCGCGCTGAAGTTCGGCCGGTATATCGTGTCGGCAACGACGCCCTTTTCTCGCGACGACACAACGGCCCTGCGTCGTGACGCTGCCGCCGTGGTTCGCCGCCTGTTTCCCGACGTCGACGCGCTGTACGCGACGCGCGGCTGGAAGCTGCTGCCATCGCTGGATCGCGTCTACGACAGCAGCCGCGCCACGCGCGACCTGGGGTGGAAGCCGAAGCGCGATTTCGCGTTCGTGCTTGAGTGCCTGCGCCGCGGCGAAGATTTCCGCAGCGAGATGGCGCGCGCGGTGGGTGTGAAGGGGTACCACGACACCGTGTTCGAGCACGGACCGTATCCTGTGGTGGGGTGAGGCAAGCACCATCGCCGCTGAAGCGGCTCCCACAGAAAGCCGACAGCTCCAAGGGCAGCAGATATCCCGCCGAGTGCTCTTGGACTCGCCGCCTGTGGGAGCCGGCTCTGCCGGCGATCCCGCGGCAGCGGGCCAGCTACGGCAAGCCCGCGAACTTGCGCTCATGCCGCAGCAGCCAGTCCTTCCGCCACAGCCCGCCGCCGTAGCCCGTCAGCGAGCCGTCGGCACCGATCACCCGGTGGCACGGAATCACGATGGCGATCTGGTTTGCGCCGTTTGCCCTAGCCACCGCGCGCACCGCCGTGTGCCTTCCCGCGGACGCGGCAATCTCCGAATAGCTCCGCGTGGTGCCGGGCGGGATCGCCATCAGTTCGTCCCACACCGCGCGGGTGAAGGGCGAACCATGCATCGTCAAAGGTGTCTCGAACGAGTGTCGCGTGCCCGCGAAGTACTCGCGCAGTTCCGCTTCGATCCGCTCGATGGCGGCCGTGCGGCCGAACGTAACCGTGGAACGCGTGGCCGCGCGCAGGCGTTTCAGTTCGTTCGGCAAGGCGGCGCGGTCGAAGAATTCGAGCAGGTGCAGCGATCGTGCGTCGGCCACCGCGAGCATGCTGCCGATCGGCGTCTCGATCCAGTCGGCCTTCAGCCATTCACGGCCGCGCAGTTCGGCCGGACAGTCGCCCAGCAGTCTGGCGATCGCTTCGCGGAAGCCGCTACCCGACGCGTAGCCCGCCGCCTGCTGCGCGTCGATGACGCTGGCGCCGGCCGCCAACCGGTCCATGCCACGGCCGGCGCGGCGCAACCGGGCCATGTCGAGGAAGGTAAGGCCTAGGTGACGCTTGAAGGAGCGCCGCACCGTGGAAGGGTCATAGCCGAGGCGCACCAGGTCGTCTTCCGACCATATCCGCTCCGGCTCGTCCTCGAGATGGCGCAGCAGTGCGGAGACCATCGGCTCGCGCTCGCCTAGGGGATCAAGCGGCCGGCAGCGCAGGCATGGCCGGAAACCGGCCTCGAAACAGCCCGCGACGGAATCGAAGAAGCGGGTGTTCTCCAGCCTGGGCTTGCGCGCGGGGCAGGTCAGCCGGCAGAACACGCCGGTGCTGGTCACGCCGACGTATACATGGCCGTCGTACGCGGGATCGCGGTCCAGGAGCGCGCGGTAGAGGGTGTCGTGGTCGGGGAGATCGAAGAGCATGGGCGGTAGGGTAGCGCCCGAACGGCCGGCCGCGCCGCCGGAGATCGGGCGGCAATTTCCTACGCCGCGGCCTTATTGTGGGAGCCGCTTCAGCGGCGATGGGTGCTCGCGGCAAGCTTGCCCGCTGCCGCGGGATCGCCGGCGCAGCCGGCTCCCACAGGTAAAGCCTCCCACAGGATCACGCCTTGTTCTTGTCGGTTTCCAACGCCCGGTTGATGCGCAGGGCCAGCAATGTGCAGGCCACGCCGGAGAGCAGGTAGACGCTGACCGCGCCCAGGCCGAAGCGATGGGAAAGGCCCAGGGCCACCAGCGGGGCGAAGGCCGCGCCCACCAGCCAGGCGAAGTCGGAGGTCAGGGCCGCGCCCGTGTAACGGAAACGCCGGGCGAAATTGGCGGTGACCGTGCCGGCCGCCTGGCCGTACGACAGGCCCAACAGCGCGAAACCGATGACCAGGAAGGCGTCCTGGGCCACCTTGCCACCGCCGAGCAGCCAGGGCGAGGCGATGGCGAAGAGCCCGATCAGCACGGCCATGGTGCCGAGCGTGTTGCGGCGGCCCACCTTGTCGGCGATGACGCCCGAGGCCACGGTAGCCAGGATGGCCACGAAGGCGCCCACGATCTGCACGATCAGGACGTTGTTGATGTCCTGCGAGCGGGTCAGCGAGATCCACGACAGGGGGAAGATCGTGACGATGTGGAACAGGGCATAGCTGGCCAGGGCCGCGAAAGCGCCGATGAACAGGTTGTATCCCTGGGCGCGCACCATCTCGATGATGCCGATGGGCTCGAGCTGGCCTTCTTCCAGGAGCTGGGTGTATTCCTCGGTGACCACCAGGCGCAGGCGGGCGAACAGGGCCACCACGTTGATGGCGAAGGCCACGAAGAACGGATAGCGCCAACCCCAGCTGAGGAAGTCTTCACGCGACAGCTGGGTGTTCAGGAACAGGAACAGCGAGGCGGCGATCAGGAAGCCCGTGGGCGCGCCCAGCTGGCCGAGCATGGCGTACCAGCCGCGGCGGTGCTTGGGGGCGTTGAGCGACAGCAGGGAGGGCAGGCCGTCCCAGGAACCGCCCAGCGCAATGCCCTGCAAGAAGCGCAAAACGGCAAGAACCACAATCACCGCGTAGCCGTTCGAGGTGTTAGCGGGCAGGAAGGCGATGCATACCGTGGAGGTGCCGAGCAGGAAGAGGGCGGCGGTAAGCTTGGTGCCACGGCTCCAGTTGCGCTGGATCGCCATGAACAGGGTGGTGCCGATCGGTCGGGCGATGAAGGCGAACGAGAAAATGGTGAAGGCCAGCAGGATGCCGTCCAGCTGGTTCAGGAACGGAAAGAACACCGACGGGAACACGAGGACGGACGCGATGCCGTACGTGAAGAAGTCGAAGTACTCCGAGGCGCGGCCAATGACCACGCCCACGGCGATCTCGCCGGGCGCGACCGCCGCGTGGCTGGTCTGGTGCTGGCGCCGGACGTCGCGTTCGGCGCCCTCGGCGGCATGGTGATCGGCGTGTGAAATCGACATCGTATTCGGCCCGCTCGGGGAAGGTGGATGGCAGGATAGCCAAGGATCGCACTACTCGGCTTGCAGGGCCATGGGACAAAGTGTCCTATGGTGGCCGCGGGCCGTTCGGCGTATTTTTTCGTGTCCCCACGGTTGCCTCCATCATGCGAATGTCCATGAAGATGTTGCGCGGATTACTCGTCCCCGCCCTGGCCCTGCTCTTGTCGGGCTGCGACGCCGTGCTGCTTTCCCCGTCCGGCGACATCGCCCGGCAGCAGCGCGACCTGATCATCATTTCCGTGGTCCTGATGCTGATCATCATCGTCCCGGTGATCGTGATGATCCTGGCCTTCGCGTGGAAGTACCGCGAGTCCAACAAGGCGGCCCATGCCGAATACGATCCGGACTGGAACCACTCCACGGTGCTGGAGCTGCTGATCTGGTCGGCCCCGCTGCTGATCATCATCGCCCTGGGCGCCGTCACCTGGACCAGCACGCACAAGCTCGACCCGTACCGCCCCGTGGACCAGATCGATCATGCCCGCGCCCTGGCGCCGAACACCAAGCCGCTGGTGGTCGAGGTCGTGGCGCTCGACTGGAAATGGCTGTTCCTTTACCCGGAACAGGGCATTGCCACCGTGAACGAGATGGCCGCGCCGGTCGATCGCCCCATCGAGTTCCACATCACCGCCTCCACCGTCATGAACGCCTTCTTCGTCCCATCCCTGGCCGGCATGATCTATGCCATGCCGGGCATGGAAACGAAGCTCAACGCGGTCATGAACAAAACCGGCGATTTCGAGGGCATTTCGGCCAACTACAGCGGCGCCGGCTTCTCCGACATGCGCTTCCGCTTCCACAGCCTGTCCGACGCCGACTTCCAGGCCTGGGTGGCCAAGGCCAAGGCCAGCGGCACAGCCCTGGGGCGCGAGGACTACCTGAAGCTCGAGCAGCCCAGCGAGAAGGAACCGGTGCACTACTACGCCTCAGTGGCCCCGGGCCTGTACAACGCCATCCTCAACCGTTGCGTCGAGTCCAACCGCATGTGCATGAGCGACATGATGGCGCTCGATGCCCAGGGCGGACAGGGCATCGTCGGCACCTACAACGTCACGTCGCTCGATGCGGCCACGCGCTCGCGGGTGGGCATTGCCGACGACAAGCGCTACGTGGGCGCCCTGTGCGTTGCCAGCAATGCCGGCGGCCAGCCGATGACGCCTGCCGGACGGCCGCTTTGAGCGCCCCGGCTTCCAACGAACTCAAGCCTTGCCGAGCCCGGTAATGAACATGCCCGATCTAGCCAAACTGATCTTCGGACGCCTCACCCTCGAGGCGATTCCGTACCACGAGCCGATCCTCATCGGCACCTTCGTCGCGGTGGCCATCGGCGGCATCGCGCTGCTGGCGCTCATCACGAAGCACAAGCTCTGGGGTTACCTGTGGAGCGAGTGGTTCACCAGCATCGACCACAAGAAGATCGGCATCATGTACATGGTGCTCGGCATCGTGATGCTGCTGCGTGGCTTCTCCGACGCCATCATGATGCGCGCCCAGCAGGCCATTGCCTTCAACGGCAATCCCGGCTTCCTGCCGCCGCACCACTACGACCAGATCTTCACCGCCCACGGCGTGATCATGATCTTCTTCGTGGCGATGCCGCTGGTCACGGGCCTCATGAACTACGTGGTGCCGCTGCAGATCGGCGCGCGCGACGTGGCGTTCCCGTTCCTCAACAACTTCAGCTTCTGGATGACCGTGGCGGGTGCCATGCTCGTCATGGCGTCGTTGTTCGTGGGCGAGTTCGCGCGCACCGGCTGGCTGGCCTATCCGCCGCTGTCGGGCCTGGCGCAGAGTCCGGATGTCGGTGTCGACTACTACATATGGTCGCTACAGGTTGCGGGCGTCGGAACCACGCTATCGGGCATCAACCTGATCGCCACCATCGTGAAGATGCGCGCGCCGGGCATGTCGATGATGAAGATGCCCATCTTCACCTGGACCTCGCTCTGCACCAACGTGCTGATCGTCGCCGCCTTCCCGGTGCTGACGGCCGTGCTGGTGCTGCTCTCGCTCGACCGTTACGTCGGCACCAACTTCTTCACGAACGACTTCGGCGGCAACGCCATGATGTACGTGAACCTCATCTGGATCTGGGGCCACCCCGAGGTCTACATCCTGGTGCTGCCGGTGTTCGGCGTGTTCTCCGAGGTCACCTCCACCTTCAGCCGGAAGCGCCTGTTCGGCTATGCGTCCATGGTGTACGCCACGGTGGTGATCACGGTGCTGTCGTACCTCGTGTGGCTGCACCACTTCTTCACCATGGGCTCGGGTGCCAGCGTCAACTCGTTCTTCGGCATCACCACGATGATCATCTCGATCCCCACGGGCGCGAAGATCTTCAACTGGCTGTTCACCATGTACCGCGGACGCATCAAGTTCGACGTGCCCATGCTGTGGACGGTCGGCTTCATGGTCACTTTCGTCATCGGCGGCATGACCGGCGTCATGCTCGCGGTGCCGCCGGCCGACTTCCTGCTGCACAACAGCCTGTTCCTGATCGCGCACTTCCATAACGTGATCATCGGCGGCGTCATCTTCGGCTTGTTCGCCGGTATCAACTACTGGTTCCCGAAGGCATTCGGTTACCGGCTCGATCCATTCTGGGGCAAGGTGTCCTTCTGGTTCTGGCTGGTCGGTTTCTGGGTCGCCTTCATGCCGCTGTATGTCCTCGGCTTCATGGGCGTCACCCGTCGCATGAACCACTTCGAGGACCCGTCGCTGCAGATCTGGTTCCAGATCGCCGCCTTCGGCGCCTTCCTCATCGCGCTCGGCATCGGTGCCTTCCTGGTCCAGCTCTGGGTCAGCTACAAGCGCCGCGACGAACTGCGCGACGTCACCGGCGATCCGTGGCACGGCCGCACGCTGGAGTGGTCCACCTCGTCGCCGCCGCCGGAATACAACTTTGCGTTCACCCCGGTCATTCACGACACGGATGCGTGGTGGGACATGAAGGAGCGCAACGCCGGCCGCCGACTGGAAGGCTACCTGCCCATCCACATGCCGAAAAACACGGGCGCGGGCATCATCCTCGCGGGCCTCGCCTTCGTGTTCGGTTTCGCCATGATCTGGCACATGTTCCTGGTGGCCGGCCTCGCTTTCGTGGCCCTGATCGTCACGGCCATCGGCCACACCTTCAACTACAAGCGCGACTACCACATCCCCGCCGACGTCGTGGCCCGGACCGAGGCCGCCCGCACGGAAGAGCTTGCCGCCCATGTCTGATATGCACGCCACGCCTTCCGCCGCTGTCGCGGACCAGGACGTCGAATTCTGGATGTCCAAGGACCACCACCCGGCCAATGGCACGTTGCTCGGGTTCTGGATCTACCTGATGAGCGACTGCCTCATCTTCGCCTGCCTGTTCGCCACCTATGGCGTGCTGGGGCGGAGCTATGCGGGCGGCCCGTCCGGTGCGGACCTCTTCGACCTGCCGCTGGTGGCGGTCAACACCACCATGCTGCTGCTGTCTTCCATCACCTACGGCTTCGCCGTGCTGGAGATGCAGAAGAACCGCCGCGGCACGATGATGGCCTGGCTCATTGTCACCGGCCTGTTCGGTGCGGCCTTCCTCGGCATCGAGCTCTTCGAGTTCGCCCATCTGATCCACGAGGGCGCCGGTCCGCAGCGCAGCGCGTTCCTGTCCTCGTTCTTCACCCTGGTCGGCACCCACGGTCTGCACGTGACCTTCGGCATCATCTGGCTGATCACGCTGCTGTTCCAGGTGGGCCGCTTCGGTCTTACGCCCGCCAACAAGCGCCGCATCATGTGCCTGTCGATGTTCTGGCACTTCCTCGACGTGGTCTGGGTTGGCGTCTTCACCTTCGTTTACCTGATGGGAGTGCTGCCGTGAGCGCGCACATCGAATCGCACGACCACCACGACGCGCACGATCACCACGAGCACGACGACGGCCATGCCCCCAGCACGCTGAAGGGCTACATGATGGGGTTCTTCCTTGCCGTGGTACTCACGGCGATCCCCTTCTGGCTGGTGATGGACAAGGTCATCCCGAACTCGCAGACGCTGGCGGTGGTGATCCTCACCTTCGCCGCGATCCAGATCGTGGTGCACATGGTCTACTTCCTGCACATGAACACGAAGGCCGAAGGCGGCTGGAGCATGCTGGCGCTGATCTTCACGCTGGTCATGGTGGTGATCACGCTGTCGGGTTCGATCTGGGTCATGTACCACATGAACTCGAACATGATGCCGGGCATGTCGCACGAGATGACCGAGCAGCAGGCCAAGAACCTGCCTTGAGCACACGCGTGGATACGGGTAACGACAAGCAGACGCCGCGCCGACCGCGCGGCGTCTTCGTTCTGGGGGCGCTCGCACTGCTCGGCGCGGTGCTGTTCGCCGGCTTCATGGCGCTGGGCACCTGGCAGGTGCACCGGCGGGCGTGGAAGCACGACCTCATCGCTCGCGTGGACGCGCGGGTGCACGCGCAACCGGTGGACGCGCCGGCCCACGGCCAGTGGCCGGTGGTGACCGCGGCGAACGACGAATACAGGCGGGTGCGGCTCACGGGAACGTTCCTGCAGGACAGGAGCGTGCGCGTGCGCGCCAGCACGGAACTGGGCATGGGCTCCTGGTTGCTGACGCCGCTCCGGATGCGCAACGGCGACGTGGTGCTGGTGAACCGCGGCTTCGTGTCGCCCGGCTGGTGCGGCGGCAAGGCCACGTGCACGCCCGGTCCCTCCGGCGAGACCACGATCTCCGGGCTGCTACGCATCAGCGAGCCGCGAGGCGCCTTCCTCCAGGCGAACGATCCGGCCAACGACCGCTGGTATTCCCGCGACGTGGCCGCCATCGCGGCTGCCAAGGGCCTGGACCATGTGGCTCCCTACTTCGTGGATGCCGACGCAGCCTCGTCCCCCGGTCGCGGCGGTGGCGACGACGGCCCCGTGGGCGGGCTCACGGTGATCGCCTTCCCCGACAACCACCTGATGTACGCAATCACCTGGTACGCCCTGGCCCTGCTCACCCTGCTGGGGGCCTGGATCGTCTGGAAGGACGAGCGTCGCAAGCGCGGCGCCTGAGACAGCCCCATCGCCGCTGAAGCGGCTCCCACACAACGCTCGCAGCTTGCGGCGGCAGTTGGGTCACCATGGGGTGCCAGCATGTGTCGTAGGCAGCAGGGGCAGCCGTCGACCTGTGGGAGCCGGCTATCTGCCGGCGATCCCGCGGCAGCGAGCCATCTCGCGGTGGATTTCAATTCTTCGGGCCTCGCACGTCTTGTAAGGCATGCAGTCCCGATATCAGCACAGTGCGCCTTACGACGATCTCGCCCTGGGTTGGCCTCAGGAGCGCCCCGGACGCGGCCCTCTCGCCCTGGTTCTCGACCATGCCCGCCGGCGCGCGGCGCTGCGGCGGTCGCGGCCGATGCCCGAGCGCCGGCTGACGTACCTGCTGCGCACCCTCGCCGCCTTCCGGCGCCAGGCCCAGTGGCTGCGTCTCGTCGGGGCCTCCCGCACGATGCGGGCGGCGGCCGAGTCCAATCCGCGGGTGTACGAGCGCTGGCAGTCGCACTACATCTCGCGGTCTTTCGACCTGGCGACCCGCGCGCGGCTCATCGAGGCGCACTACCGCTTCGTGGCGCGCGAATTTCCGGAGCGTCTCAGCAGCCGTCTGCTGAAAGGACACGACGTGCGTCTCGCGACGCTGCCGCTTGGCGAGGGTGACGTAGCCTACCTGCACGCGCGGGCCGCCGAGCACGAGTGCACGGGCGAGCTCGGCCTATTCCTCCTGAATGGCGACAAGGAAGTGATCTCCTCCTGCACCATCACTTTTGGCGGGGATGACGGGCTGCTCATCGGCGCGGTGCGGGGCTCCTGGGCCTACCTCGGCCGCGGTGCGATCGCGCGGTTCACGCGCGCCACCGGCGGCGTCCGCCCACGCGACCTGTTGCTGTCGGTGGTGCGCGCGCTGGCCAGGCATTACGGGTTCGCACGGTTGCGCGGCGTGGGCCACGAGGCGCATCCCCTGGATCGTCGCGCAGGCGTTACCGTGGCGGCGTATGACCGGTTCTGGCGGCGTCATGGGGGTGTCGTGGGTGTCGACGGTTGCTACGACATTCCCCTTGTCGATGGGCCGACCGGTTTCGCCGCGAACGACGCATTTCGCAGGGAGGCATGCGATGTCGCGCTGAAGACGTTCGGCAAGTCCGCCTAGCGGGAAGCTTTTTTATGTGCCATCCAGGCCCCTTGTGGGAGCCGCTTCAGCGGCGATGCGTGCTCGCGGCAAGCTTGCCCGCTGCCGCGGGATCGCCGGCAATAGCCGGCTCCCACAAAAATCAAAAGTCGTAGACGCCGGTGAGGAGTACCACGCGGCCTTGCCGGATCGGCACGAAGGTCTCGTCGAAATTCACCGCGTAGAGCGTGCGCGCGAAAAGGTTCTTCACGCCGAGCGTCACGCGCCAGTTCGGGCCGTAGCGCGAGACGTTCGTCTCCACGCTCGCCTGGCCGGGAATGCCGAAATATTGGCCGTCCGCACTCGTTCGGCCGAGGCTCCGGCTGCGCGCCAGCACGCCGGCCGCCACGCCCCACGGCTTCAGCGTTCCGGCGCCGAAGCGGTAGCTTGCCCATACGGCGGCCTGGTGCTTCGGTGCGCCGGTGGGGCGGGTGTCGTCGTTGTTGCGGATGCGCGCCTCGGTGAGGCTCGCCAGCACGTCCAGCCCAGGCGCGATCCGTCCCGCGAATTCCACTTCGAGACCGCGGTTGGTCTGGCCCGGCCCTGGCGTGGCGAAGAAGGGCGGTTCCGGCGATACCAGATCCACGCTGTGGTCCACGCGGATGCGGTAGAGCGCGGCGGTGAGCCGTGCGCGCTGGTCGAACAGGTCGAACTTGCCGCCGACCTCCAACTGCCGCGACGTGGCCACGGGCAGCGGCTGGCCGTCCTTGCCCAGCAACGGGTCGGGCTGGAAACCCGTGGACGTGTCGGCATAGAGCGAGACGTCCGGCGAGACCTTATAGACCACGCCCAATTTGGGAATCCAGCGCGACTCGTCCACGCGGCGCGGCGACCCGTCTTCCCAGCGCGTGTCCAGGCGATAACTGGTGCGGCGCAGGGCGGCAAGCACGTTCCAGCGGTCGCCGATCGCCACCTGGTCCTGGAAATACAGCCCGGCATTCGTCTGCCATGAACCGCCCAGGTGCTGCACCGTGGTGTCGAGCGGCGCGACGAAGGTTTCGAACCTTTTCGAGTAGGCATCCGTTGCGCGCAGGAAGGCGACCGGCCGCGTGACGATCACCGCATTGCGGTTGTCGTCATCTGCGAGGTCGCCTTCCTCGATGCTGCCGCTGCCGTTGTCGCCGGCGTGCGTGCGCGCCAGGTCGAGGCCCACGAGAACGTTGTGAGTGACATTGCCGTGGCGGAAGCTGGCGCTCAGGTCGTTCTGCCAGGTCCAGTACGTGCCGGAATAACGGAAGCTGCGGGCCACGGCATCCAGCGCACCGACGAAACCGGTGGAGAGGTACGACAGGCTGCGGCCGTCGCTGCGCTGGCGCACGTATTGCCCCTGGCTGTGCAGCGTCCAGTCGCCGCCGAACTCGTGTTGCAGTTCGAACACGGCGCGGCTCGTGCGAAAGCGGGAGACATCGTTGGGCTCGTCGCGCGCGCGCGTCGCGAGTGTGGCGGTGGATACCGTGGGCCCGAAGAGCACCGAGTGGTCCGGGCCGGGAACCCGGTTGTCCACGTATTCCAGGCCCGCCATCACGCGGGTGTTCGCGCCCTGCCAGGCGAGCGACGGCGCGAGGTACGCGCCGCGGCCCCCGCCATAGCCTTGCGGGGTTTTCTCGCCGCGTTGTCCGGCGGCCACGAGGCGATAGCTCAGTGCGCCGTCACGCGACGCCGCGCCCGCCAGGTCGACGCCGAGCCGGCCGCCGTCGTATTCGCCGAGCGAGTAGGTGAGGGTCCGCACCGGGTCCGTCTGCGGGCGCTTCATCACCACGTTGATCGAGCCGCCGAAATTGTTGTTCTGCGACGCGTCGCCCAGGATGGCTTCCGGCCCGCGCAGGACTTCGACGCGCTCGATACCGATGAGCGGCGGAAGATCTTCCGTGCGGGCGATGCCGTTGGGCATGCCATCGGTCAGACCGTGCCCGGCGTCGAACCCACGAATGAGGAACAGCGGCGAGCCACCGTAGCCGTCGACGTACTGCACGCCGGCTACATAGCGGGCAACGTCGCCGATATCGACGGCCTGCTGCGATTCGATCACCTCCCGTGTCACCACCGTGACCGATTGCGGCACGTCCGCCAGCGCCGTTTCCTGGCGCGTCACGGTGCGGGTGGTGTCGGCCTTGAAGCCGGTGTCGGACACCAGGCCCTGCACGTCGACGGTGGCCAGGGGCACGACCGTGGTGGGGTCGAAGGGCGCCACCGGGTCGGCGGGCACGGGGGTGGCGTCGTTGGCATTCTGCCGCTGCCGTACGACAACCGTGCGCTGGTCGTAGCGCTCGCGCTCCAGGTCGGTGCCCTGCAGCAGTTCGTCCAGGGCGGCATCGGGTGTGAGGACGCCCTGGGCACCGCCGGAACGCCAGTTGGCGATGGAACCGGATGCGGTGAGCACTTGCACGTTGGCTTGCTTGCCCCACGCGAGAAGCGCCGTGGCGAGGGGCTGCGGGGCGATGGCGAAGGCCATGGCGGGCGGGCCGCCTTCGCCGGAGGCCTCGGCTGCACCGGCGGCCCGGGCGACGAGGGCCAGCGCGAGCGCGCCGGTGAGTACGCGCCGACGCCCGCGAAGCATGTACTGCAAGACCTGCGGCCCCAGTCTGGTTTTTCTACGTGTTCAGCGCGGTCGGGCACCCCGCGCGGCGGTGGTCTGGCGTGCGAGCTCCAGTCGGTCGGGATAGGCGTCGACGCGGACCGGGAACACCCGCGGGAGCGCCGCTACCCAGCTGTCGATGGTATCGACCTGGACGGTGCCGGTAAACGTCATCCGGCCCAGGGACGGATCGGCGAGGCGAATGGGGCGGGCGCTGTAACGGTTCACGTTTTCTACCACCGAGGACAGCGGCTCGTTGACGAATTCCAGCCGATGGCCGCGCCAGGCCGTGGCGGTGGCCGGATCGACGTCCAGGATGCGCATGGCCTGGGTTTCCGGATCGAAGGACACCTCCCGGCCGGCGCCGAGTTCGACCGTGGCGCCATCGCCCTGGCCCGCCAGCGGCGAAACCCGCACCCTGCCTTCCGTGACCGCGACGGTCACCCGGTCGCCAGTGCGGCGCACATTGAACGCGGTACCGAGGTCGCGAATGCGCAACGGCCCCGCATTCACCACGAACGGGCGCTCGGCGTGGGCCACGCGGAAGAAGGCCTCGCCGGATTCCAGGTCGATGGCGCGCTCCTCGCGCCCGTAGCGTGCGGTGACCGACGTGGCACCGCCCAGTTCGATGCTGGAGCCGTCCGGGAGGTCGATGTCGCGATGGCCTGCGCGCTCGCTGGTGTACTGCTGGGGGGCGTCGGACAGGCCCGGGCGCAGTCCGAGGAAGAGACCCGCCCCGAGCACGACCAGGGCGACGGCGGCGGCCAGGCCAAGCACGAAGCGCGAAGGGCCACGGCGGGCACCGCGACCGGAGGCGAAGCGGCCTACGAACGCGCTACGTGTTGCCGCGTCCATGGTGGAGGCGGACTCGGCCAGGGCACAGGCACGGTCGAAAGCGGCAGCGTGGCGAGGGTCCGCTTCCAGCCATTCGCTCCATTGCAGGAGGGCCGGTTCGGGCAGGGCCGGATCGCGCAGGCGTGCCCACCAGTCGGCGGCGGCATGCTCGATCTGCCGGTCGAAGGAATAAAACGTGGCGGTCATTGGGGGGTCTCCGCGTGGTCGCGGCGTTGGCGGCAGTGCGCCAGGGCATTGCCGACGTGGTAACGCACCATGCGTTCACTGAGGTTCATCTCACGAGCTATGGCGGCGAAGTCGCGGCCGTCGATCACATGCATCACGAAAGCCCGGCTCGTCTTCGGCGGCAGTTCGTCCAGGGCCTGACGCAGGTCGCGCCACTGTTCGTGGGCCGAGGCGTGCTGTTCCGGCATGGGCGTGACGTGCCAGTCGTCGTTGTCCGGATCGGCCGGCGCAGCGGCCCGGACGTTGCGCATGCGCAGGCGGTCCACGGCCAGGTTCGCCGCGGCGCGGAAGAGGAAGGCGCGAGGCGAATCGATCTTCATGCCCTCGTCGAGCGAGAGCAGTTTGAGATAAACCTCCTGCGCAACCTCCTGTGCATCGGCCAGCGAGTTGAGCCGTACGCGAAGGAATGCGACAAGGGCCGCGTTGTGCTCACGGAACAGGGCGACCACCTGGGCCGCCCGCGTACCCGGCGGGGACGCGCCCGTCTCGGATGGATCCATGGTCTGCCTGACTGCGTTCATGGGGGCGGTAACTAATGGTCGCACGGTGGGAAATCGGCGCCCGTACGGGCAGGGACGAACGCCGATTTCCGCACCGGCGAAACCCTTAGACGTCCCAACCTCCGAAAATTGAAATGGGCACGTGCCGAATTCGCGCGACAGCCGCTAAGGAAACGGTAGGGCAGGTGACGTCCCGGTCCGTTAGGATGCGTCGATCATTCGACCAGACCCCGCCATGCTTCCCATCGACGAACGCTCATCCCGCCGCGAGTTCGGCTGGTTCATGCTGATCGCCCTGGTCGTGCTGGCGGCGGGCATCGGCCTGCGTTCCCCCTGGCCGCCCGATGAGCCGCGCTTCGCCCTGGTGGCCCGGCAGATGCTCGAATCCGGCCAGTGGCTGTTCCCCCACCGTGGCATCGAGCTGTATTCGGACAAGCCGCCCATGCTGATGTGGACGGAAGCCTTCTGGATGTGGCTCACCGGTGGGTGGCGGGGCGCCTTCCTGCTCACCTCGCTGCTTTCCGGCCTGGGCACCCTGGCCCTCGTCTGGCACCTGGGGCGCCGTCTCTGGAACGCCCGCGTGGGTCTGGTCGCCGCCACCCTGGTGCTGGCGACCGTGCAGTTCGTGGACGTGGTCAAGCACGCCCAGATCGACCCGCTGAATCTCTTCTGGATCACCCTGGGCAACACCGGCATCCTGCTGCACTGCCTGCGCGGCCCGAACTGGCGCATGTACTGGCTGGGCTGCTTCGCCGCCGGCCTGGGGGTCATCACCAAGGGCGTGGGCGTCATCGCCCTGCTGATGCTGCTGCCGTATGCGGTCATGCGGATGCGCCAGTGGCCCGGGGTCACCCGCACGCAAGGCGACGGCTGGCGCTGGGCGGGCGGGGCCGTGGCGTTCCTGCTCGCCATCGCATTGTGGCTGGTGCCCATGCTCACGGCCGCGTACGGGCTGCGCACGCCGGAATACATGGCCTATGTCCAGGACATCCTGTTCCGGCAGACGGCCGAGCGCTATGCCAATTCCTGGCAGCACGAGGAAGCCCCGTGGTTCTTCCTGCTGGTGATCCTCCGCCTGTGGATTCCCACCTGGCTGTTGCTTCCGTTCGTCGTGCCGGGCTGGCGCGCCTCCCTGCGGCTGCGCGACCCACGCGTGTGGATGCCGTTGATGTGGGTTGTGCTCGTGCTGGTGTTCTTCTCCATACCCAGCGGCAAGCGCGCCATCTACATCCTGCCCGCCTTGCCCATGCTGGCGCTGGCGATGGCACCGGACGTGTCGGCCCTGCTGAAGACCCGCTGGCTGCCGAGGGCGGCATTCTGGATCGCCGCTGGCTGCGCAGTCGTCTTCGTCGGGGCGGGCGCCTGGGCGCTGCTGAAGGCGCCCAAGGCGGCGCAGCGCATCGCTTCGGGTTACGAGCTGGCCGGACACGGCGCGCCGTTATGGTGGTGCGTGGTCGCCGTGGGCCTGGGCTTCCTCGTCGCGGCTGCCGTGTTCCGTCCCCGCCGTGGCGTGGCCGCGCTGCTCGCCGGCATGGGCCTCGCCTGGATCATATGGCCCGTAGGAACGTATCCGTTGCTGGATGCGAACCAGTCCACGCGCCAATTGATGCAAGAGGCGGACGAGCACATCGGGCCCGACGGCCAGCTCGGCCTCGTCCTCTGGCGCGAGGAATGGATGTACCAGGCACGTCGCCCGGTCGCGGAATTCGGGTTCGCGCGCGACGCCGCGGACCAGCTCCGCGACGGCCGGGCCTGGCAGTCCGCCGATCCGGCGCATCGTTGGCTGCTCGTCAACGAGGAAGCCCTCGATGCCTGCGTCGTCCCGGAGAAGGTCGTGCGGCTGGGGGTCGCGAACCGCACCACGCTCGCGCTGCTGCCGGCGGATGCGTCGAAACCCGGCTGCGTGCCCGGCGCTGCCGCACCGTAGGGAGCGCGCCCTGTGGGAGCCGGCTATGCCGGCGATCCCGCGGCAGCGGGCAACCTTGCCGCGAGCACCCATCGCCGCTGAAGCGGCTCCCACACATGGGCATCGAGCGCCGTCACGGCACCTGGGGCGCTTCCGCCTTCGTCCTCCGCACCATCCGCTCGTACTTCTTCTTCGTGCGCGATGCGTTGTGCGTACGGCTCATGGAGCAGTGCGGGATGATGTTCTTCTCGCCGAAGCCGTCGATCATCACCAGGCGCGGTCCGCCGCGCGAATCCTCGCCGTACACCACGTTCCATGCATGCAGGTCGGCGGCGATGGTGTTGTGCGAGAGCAATCGCGCATAGAAGGCCTCCAACTCGGCCTGGGTCTTCCCGGTGAACCCTTCGGCCTTCACCCAGTCGTGCAGCGTCGGTGCGAGCCCGCCGTCGGGTGCGCGCACCTTCTCGACGATCTGTCCCAGGCCGATGTCGGTCATCTCCAGCCCAACCACGCGGGCGATGGGGGAAGTAGCGTAGCCCCCGACGTAGATGCCCGTGACGTATTCGCGGAACTCGCGGACGAAATCCTTGTAAGGCCCGCTGCGCGCCATGCGGCGGTACCAGGGGGCCTTGTTCCAGCGCTCCTCGATGGAGCCGCTGGCGATCACCTTGATCAGCAGATCGGCATCATCCGGGTGCTGGTACACCTCACGGACGTGCCCGGTGGCGATCGGCGTGGCCTCGGCCAGTCTGAACATCGTCGGTCCTCGCGCGGCGGCCGAAAGGCCCCCGTAAGTTGTCTGGAAGACCGGCAGTGTAAAGTCTCAGGGCTGTAACATGCGTCTTCCACGCGTGGCGGCCGCCGCGCCCACCCTGGATCACTCAACGTGCGCAAGCTTACCTGGCGCTTCATCGTCGCCGCCCTCGTGTTCCTGACCCTGTCCCGTGTGGGGCTTTCGCTGTGGCAGTGGACCCGCGTCCACGATGCGGGCGGCCTGTGGCCGATCCTCCTGGGCGGCTGGCGCATCGATCTGTCGCTGGTGGCCATGATCGTCGCCTGGCCCGCGCTGCTGTCGCCCTGGCTCGGCCATCGCGCCTGGCCCACGCGCATCGCCGCGTGGTGGTTGCGCTTCTGGTGGCTGGCCTTCGTATTGCTGGAAGTGTCCACGCCCCAGTTCATCGTGGAATACGACACGCGTCCCAACCGCCTGTACTTCGAGTACCTGACCAGCCCGAACGAAGTGCTGGCGATGCTTTGGCACGGCTACAAGTTGGTGGTGGCCGGTGCGCTCATCGTCTTTGCGTTGGTCGGGTGGGTGGGCTTCCGCCTGTTGCCCACGCGTCGTCCCGACCCTGTGCCGATGCGCGGTTGGCTGCGCCCGGTGGCGACGGTGCTGGCCTTCGTCGTCCTCTTCCTGGCCGGCCGCGGTACCTTGCAACATCGTCCGTTGAACGCGTCGCAGGTGGCGTTCACCAACGACGCGATGGTGAATGCGCTGCCGCTCAACTCCCTTTACAGCGTGCTCAACGCCGCCATCGCGCTGGGCAACGAACGTTCGGCGTCCGCCGTGTACGGCAAGATGCCCGAAGCGGAGATGCAGTCCATCGTGCGCGCCACCGCCGGTTTCGAAGGCGCGCCGCTCGATCCGCAATACCCGAGCCTGCATCGCCAGCAAGCCACGCGCCAGGGCGACAAGCCGCTCAACCTCGTCATCATCCTCGAGGAAAGCCTCGGAGCGCAGTTCGTCGGCAGCCTTGGTGGCGCGGGCTACACGCCCGAACTCGACAAGTTGTCGAACGAAGGCTGGTGGCTCGCCCGCACGTACGCCACGGGCACGCGCAGCGCGCGCGGCCTGGAGGCGGTGACCACCGGGTTCCTGCCCACGCCGGCCGAGGCCGTGCTGAAGCTTCCGCGCAGCCAGCGCGACTTCTTCACCCTCGGTGCGCTGCTGGATACCTTCGGCTACCACACCCGCTTCCTCTACGGCGGCGAGGCGCATTTCGACAACATGCGCTCGTTCTTCTTCGGCAACGGGTTCAACGAGGTCGTCGACCGCGCCACCTTCAAGACGAAGCCGGCCTTCGTCGGCTCCTGGGGCGCGTCCGACGAGGACATGTTCAACGAACTGCACCAGCGCCTGCTCGACGACGGCGACAAGCCGACCCTGACCGTCGCCTTCTCCGTATCCAATCACACGCCGTGGGAATATCCTGCCGGCCGCATCAAGCCGGAAGGCGATCCGGCGAGCAATGCAAATGCGGTGCGCTACGCCGACTGGTCCATCGGACAGTTCTTCGCCAAGGCGAAGCAGTCGCCGTACTGGAACCACACCGTGTTCCTTGTGGTGGCCGATCACGACGCGCGCGTATTCGGCGCCAGCCTGGTGCCAGTGCGCCACTTCCATATCCCGGCGCTGATCATCGGCGCCGGCGTGCCGGTGAAGAAGGACGATCACATCGTCAGCCAGGTGGATCTCGCACCGACCCTGCTCTCGCTCATCGGCATCAGCAGCGAACACCCGATGCTCGGCGCCGATCTCACCCGGCATTACCCTGACCGCGCCATCATGCAGTACGGCGACAACTACGGTTATCTGAGCAACGACACCCTCATGGTGTTGCGCCCGAACCAGCCTGCCGCGCAGTACCGCTACACGGTGGAGGGAGAGAAGCTGGAACCGGAGGCCGTGGACCCTCAGCTCGAAAAGGTGGCCTTGGCACACGCGCTGTGGCCCAGCTGGGCCTATGGGCACCAGCGATACCGCCTCCCGCAGGCCATCGGCAAGAAGGACTGAGCGCCGCCGGCCCCAGCACTGCGCGACTACCTCGTGCGCAACCTGCGACTCGGCGGCAAGGGCCTCACCATGGCAGGAGCCGCCACCCCTGCGGCGTTGGTGACAGCCGGTCCGTGAGGGCGAGCCGGTCGAGGAACGCCTCGTCGTGCGATACGACGACGAGCGTGCCTTCGTACTGCATCAGCATGGCCTCGAGGGCCTCGAGCGAAGCGATATCCAGGTGGTTGCCCGGTTCGTCGAGCAGCAGCAGCTCGGGCGGCGGGTCCGCTACCAGCGCGTGGGCGAGGGCCGCTTTCAGGCGCTCGCCGCCGCTGAGCGAACCTGTCGGTATACCGATCTTCTGCGCGTCCAGGGCCAGCAAGGCAAGGCGCAGACGCAAAGTGTCTTCAGCTACCGAAGGCGCGGCCTCGCGCATTTGGACGATAAGTGGACGTGCCGGATTCAGGGTGGCAAGGCGCTGATCGAGCCAGGCAACGCGAACGGGCACATCGATGCTTCCGGACAAGGGCGCGATCCTCCCTGCGAGCAGGTGCAGCAGCGTGGACTTGCCGCTTCCGTTCGGCCCTGTGACACCGATGCGCTGGCTTCCCCTGAGCACCAGGTCGATCGTTCGCGCGCCGCCACGCACGTGGGGGAGCACCACGTCCTGGAGCATCGCGACACGCTTGCGGGCAACCCGAGCGGTGCCGGGTACCAGCAGCGTGGGTGCCACGTCCTCGTTCACGCGGCGTGCCGCGTCAGCCACCTTGGCCGCAAGGGCTTCGCGAGTCGCTTCCCGCTGCTGCTCCAGCTTGCCGGCCGTCGCTTCGCTGCGGCTCTTCCTTCCGCCGAGCATGATGCGCGGAAGGTTGGCGTCGCTGGCGTCGCGCCGTCCGCGCGCCTGCCGCCGCGCCTGTCGTTCCTGCTGTTCGCGCATCGCCTGTGCGGCACGTTTCCGTTCGAGCTTGCTCGCATCCAGCGATCGCTGGGCAGCGTCCCGTTCCTGGGCGTGCATTTCCGCATAGAACGCGTAGCCCCCGCCGTAGCTGCGGAGCCCCTGCGGCGAAAGTTCGACAATGCGCGCCATGTCGCCGAGCAGTTCGCGGTCGTGGCTCACGACCAACAATCCACCCGTCCACGTGCGAAGCCAGCGTCGCAGTTCGCTTCGCGCCTCGCGGTCGAGGTGGTTGCTGGGCTCGTCGAGGATCAGGTAGTCGGCGCCACACAGACGTGCGCCGAGCAGGCCGACACGCATGGCTTCGCCGCCGCTCAGCGTATTCGTTCGCGCATCAGGAGCGAGATGAGCGAGCCCCTCGGCCTGCAATGCATCGAGCAGGCGTTCGCGCGTGTCCCAACGCTCGTCCACGACATCGAAGTCGCGTTGATGGCTGCTTCCCGCTTCGATTCGTGCCAACGCCGCAATGATCTCGCCGACACCGGCAAGCTCGGCCACCGAGTTCGCGGCGTCATCGGCGGCGCGTTGCGCCAGGTAATAGGTGGTGCCGCCCCGCCCGATCCGGCCGCGCGCAGGCGCGGCCTGTCCGGCCAGCATGCGTGCAAGCGTGCTTTTGCCCACGCCGTTGCGGCCGACGAGCCCCGTCGGGCGTTCGTCGAACGATTCGTGGAGATCGGAGAAGAGCGTCCGGCCGTCCGGCAGGACACAGGCGACGCCGTCGAGCGTCAGAAAAATATTCGTCATGCGTTCTTCCAGTCATGCCACACGGTCTCCCAGGATGGGGAGAGTTCGTTGTCGGCCCGAAGATCGGGCGCGGGCACTACTGGCGCATCGGATGAATACCTCGTTGAATGATCTACGAAATCATACTATGGCATCACCTGCTCCACCATCCGTGCCAAAGCTGCCTGCGAATAGGGCTTCGCAAGGCGCGGCAGGTCGATCTGCGGTCCGGCGGGCAGGTCGGCGTAGCCAGTGGCAAGCACGATGGGAAGCGTGGGATACCGTTCGCGCAGCCGGATGGCAAGTTGCGTGCCGGTCATCTGCGGCATGGCGTGGTCGGTGATCACCAGGTCGACCGCGGCTTCCTCGATCAGGTTCAATGCCTCCGCGCCGGAACGCGCGGCGACCACGGCGTAGCCTAAGTCTTCCAGCATCTCCACCGTGGTGGCGCGCACCAGCTCGTCGTCGTCGACGGTAAGGATGCGAAGGGTCCGCGTCGTGGGAATGCGGCAGAATGAGGGCGCGGCAACGGGCGAGGCAGGTGCGGCGGCCTGGAGCGCTGGGGCGGCCGGAAGCCAGATTTCCGCCGTGGTGCCTTCGTCCTCCTTGCTGCGCATCACCAGTGCGCCGCCGAGCTGTTCGGCCAGGCCGTGCACCATCGACAGGCCCAGTCCGGTGCCCTTGCCCACGCCCTTGGTCGTGAAGAAAGGCTCGATTGCGCGATTCAACGTGGCTTCGTCCATGCCCGAACCCGAGTCCGACAACGACAGGCGCACGTAGTGTCCGGGGCGAACGGGTCCATCCGTGTTGCGGACCCACTTCTCCGCGGTGGAGATGACAATGGTGCCGGCACCGTCCATCGCGTCGCGCGCGTTCACGGCCAGGTTGAGCAGTGCCGATTCCAGCTGGTTGACATCGGCCTCGACGGGAGGGACGTCGGGGGCGAATCGGGTCTCGATCACGATGGTGCCCCCGAGCGAGCGCTGCATCAGTTCCTTCATGCCCTCGACGAGCGCACGCAAGTCCACCCGCTCGGCCTTCAGTTCCTGCCGGCGCGCATAGGCGAGCATGCGCCGCGTCAGTGTGCTGCCGCGTTGTGCCCCGGCCATCGCGTTGTCCAGCAGGCGAAGCAGCAGCGGGTCCTGCGGCATGCGTTCGCGCAACAGTTCCAGGCTGCCGTGCACGGCCATCAGCAGGTTGTTGAAGTCGTGCGCGATGCCACCGGTGAGGTTGCCCAGCGCCTCCATCTTCTGCACCTGCATCAGCGCCTGTTCGGCCTTGCGGATGTTTTCCTCGCTGCGCTCCAGGGCGGCGGTGCGCTCGGCCACCTTCGCCTCCAGTTCCTCGCGGAAGCGCCGCTCGCTTTCGCGTACCTCCGCTTCGGCGAGCACGCGCTGGGTCGTTTCCACGACGATGGCGATGACGCCGGCCGGCTTGCCGTCCTCGCCCAGCACCGGCGAATAGTCGAGGTTCATCCAGACCGGTTCGGGTGCGCCGTGCCGGACCAGGGTCAGTTCCTGGTCCTTGTAGGCCAGGGTGCCCCCGGCCAGCCCCACCCGCATCACGTTGTCGTTGAAGTCGGCGACCTCGGCCCAGCCCTTGCGGACTTCCGAGCCGAGCAGCGACGGGTGACGGCTGCCCGCGAAGACGGAATAGGCGTCGTTGTAGATCATGATCCCCTTCTCGCCCCACAGCAGCACCAGCGGCACGGGTGAAAGCAGCAGCAGGGCGGTAACCGTGCGCAGGCTCTGCGGCCAACTTTCGATCGGCCCGAGCCCGGTGGCGGTCCAGTCGAACGCCCGGATCAGCGCCCCGGCCTCGCCACAGCCGTCGAGCCATGCAAGATCGCGGTTATCGGCTGGGGGGCTGCTCGGGGGCGTCATCGTGTCGATCCGTGCGAGTGGATGGCGGCTGGAGTGTATCCAGGGCAGATGTGACGAAGACCGCAACGCCTGACGGGTTCGTTAAGGATGCTTCGAGCGTTTCAGGGCGCCGCTAATGGAATGCCCGGCTCCGGGCTTCGTCGAGCACGCGACAGAGCGTGGTCACGCCGGACAGGATCGAGGGAGAGGGCAGCGCCAGCGTCGGCGCGTCGAGGGGGAGCACGTTGCCGTTCCGTGCGGCCGGGAGGAAGCCGGTGCGCTTCCACTCGTCCAGGGCGCCGCCGTCGCCGCCGCCGAGAATGACATCGGGACGGCGGGCGATCACGGCTTCACGCCCGACGGTGGGTGCAGCCTGGGTGAGGTCGGCGAAGATGTTGTCGCCGCCGCAGAGATCCAGCGCGTCGTCGATGATCTGGGCGCGTCCGACGGTCATCAGGGGCCGGTCCCATACCTGGTAGAACACTTTCAGCCGCCGTTTACCGGCGTAGGCGTTGCGCAGGGTTTCCAGGGACGACTCGAAGGCGCGGGCGTGCCGTTCCGCCGTGTCTTCCGTTCCCGCCAGCACGCCGAAGCGCCGCACCGCGGAAGGGATGTCGGCGAGCCGTGTCGTTTCTGCGTAGAACACGGGCAGGCCCAGACGGACGAGCTTGTCGACCTGCGCGGCGGCGTTTCCGCTTTTCCACACGATGACGATGTCGGGCTTCAGGCCCACGATGCGCTCGAGGTCGATCATCGTGGCGTCGCCCACTACCGGCACCTTCTTCGCTTCCGCCGGGTATTCCGTGAACCGCGAGGTGCCCAGCACGTAGGCGCCCGCGCCCGCGGCGAACAGCGTGTCGGTGATGTTGGGGGCGAGGCTGACGATGCGCCGAGCAGGCGCGGGCAGGGCAACGGTTCGTCCCGCGTCGTCGACCACGCTGACGGAGGCCGCGGCCGATGTGCAGGCGACGAGCAGGGCAAGGCAGGCCAGCAGGTGTTTCACGGGGGCGTTCCGTGCAGGCGCGCGGCGCGGAAGAAGGGCTCATTTCCGAGCAGCACGGCGTGGATGGGATGGTGGAATGCAGCGGTCAGGTGCTCGCTGGTCACCACGTCGTCCTTCAACCCCGCCAGCGCGCCGCCCTTGCCGTCGAGCAGCACGGCGTGCGTCGCATGCTGGAAGGCGAGATTGATGTCGTGCACGGTGTAGACCACCGCCTTGCCATGCGCGGATGCCGCGCGCATCAGTTCGTGCAGGGTCTTCATCTGGTGGTGAAGGTCCAATGACGACAGCGGCTCGTCGAGGAGCAGCATGTCCACATCCTGTGTGAACAGCGTGGCGATGTTCACACGCTGGCGCTCGCCGCCCGACAGCGTGGTCACGTCGCGGTCTGCCAGGGATTCCAGTTCGAAGGTGTGCAAGGCGTGTTTCGCCGGGCCGGTGTCGCGCTCGCCCCAAGCCCAGAAGGGCAAGCTGGGATGGCGTGCCGACATCACCGCTTCCATCACGGTGAGGCTGAACGCGTCCACGATCGTCTGCGGCAGGAAGCCGCGCCGGCGCGCGAGTTCGATGGGGCGATAGCCGCCGATATCGCGGCCACCCAGCAGCACGCGCCCGCCATCGGCCGCACGCAAACCGGCCAGCGTGCGCAGCAGAGTGGATTTGCCGGCGCCGTTGGGGCCGAGCACGCACCACACCTGCCCCGGCGCCACGCGCATGTCCAGCGCTTCGACGAGCGTGCGGCCGCGCATCGACAGCGCGAGCGATTCGGCGACGAGGTCGAGGCTCATCGCCGCCGTACCAGCAGGAACATGAAGGTCGGCACGCCGATGACGGCCATCACCGCGCCCACCGGCAACTGGATGGGATCGGCCACGACGCGCGAGATGGTGTCGGCAATGGTGACCACGATGCCGCCGCCGAGAGCGCACGCGGGCAGAAGCACGCGCTGGTCGTTGCCGACGAGGCGCCGCAGTGCGTGCGGCACCACCAGGCCGACGAAGCCGACCGTTCCCGCGGTGGTCACGGCGACGGCGGTGGCGAGCGAAGCGACGACGAAGATGGCGGACTTGACGACGTTCGGACGCACGCCGAGTGCGCTGGCCGACTCCTCGCCGCGCATCAACAGGTTCAGCTGGCGGCCGAGCGGCGCGACGAAGAGCACGCATGCCAGCAGCATGAGCACGGGCAGCCACGCATGCGCCACGCCGCTCAAGTCGCCCATCATCCAGAAAAGCATGCCGCGCAGGTTCCTGTCGGGCGCGAGCACCAGCATCATGCTGACGATGGCGCCGAAACCCGAGGCGAGCATCACGCCGATCAGGATGAGGTCGGTGGAATCCTCACGCTGCGCCGCGCGGGCGCGAGCGAGCAGGTCGCGATGGGCGAGCACGAACACGGTAACGCACGCGAGCAGCGCGCCGGCCGCGGCGCCCATGGCGGTGATCGCGGCTCCCGCGCCGGCCAGCATGGCCGCCAACGCGCCGACGGCGGCACCGCCGGACAGGCCGAGCGTATAGGGGTCAGCGAGCGGATTCCGCACGAGGATCTGCATGAGGCACCCGGACACCGCCAGCAGGCCACCCACCCCGTAGGCCGCGACGGCGCGCGGCACGCGCAGCTCCCACACGATGGCGTGCATGGCGGTATCCGCCGGCGACACCAGTGCCTGCCAGGACGACGCGATGGTGGAATCGGCACCGCCCAGAAGCACGGAACCCAGCAGTACTGCCAGGCCGCACACCAGCATCACGGCCCACAGGCGAAGGGCCGATGCGAAGGTGGTGGTGCGGGGTAGCGCCGGCTCGCGACGGGCGGCTGCCAGATCCAGGTGGTGTCGTCGATGCATGCCTCGGGAAGCGTAACATGAGGGACTTCATCCGGCCGTCCCCCACATCCCAGCGGAGTTCCCCAGTGACCTACCAGGCAGCCTCGGATCGTTACGACAACCTCATGCCCTACCGCCGCTGCGGACGCAGCGGCATCGACCTTCCCGCCATCTCGCTCGGCCTGTGGCAGAACTTCGGCGGTGCCGACGTGTTCGAGACGGGCCGTGCCATCCTGCGCCGTGCCTTCGACCGCGGGGTGACGCATTTCGACCTCGCGAACAATTACGGCCCGCCGTATGGCTCGGCGGAAGAGAACTTTGGCCGGGTGATGGCGAGCGACTTCGCTCCCTATCGCGATGAGATGATCATCTCCACGAAAGCCGGCTGGGACATGTGGCCGGGCCCCTATGGCGGCATCGGCGGCAGCCGCAAGTACCTCATCGCCAGCCTGGACCAGTCGCTGAAGCGCATGGGCCTCGACTACGTCGACATCTTCTATTCCCATCGCGTGGATCCCACGACGCCACTGGAGGAAACGATGGGCGCGCTCGCGCACCTGCACCGGCAGGGCAAGGCGCTATACGTGGGTATTTCCAGCTATTCCCCGGAACTGACCCGGCAGGCGGCCGCCATACTCGCCGACGAGCGCGTGCCGCTGTTCATCCACCAGCCCAATTACTCCATGTTCAACCGCTGGATCGAGGACGGCCTGCTCGACACGCTGGAAAGCCTCGGTACCGGTTGCATCGCGTTCTCGCCGCTGGCGCAGGGTCTGCTTACATCGAAATACCTCGGCGGCATCCCGGCCGACGCTCGCGTTACCCGCGAGGGTTCGCTCGGCAAGGCGCAGTTGAACGAGACGAACCTCGCGCGCGTCCGCGCGCTCAATGCCATCGCGGAACGCCGTGGCCAGACGCTCGCGCAGATGGCCATCGCGTGGGTGCTCCGCGATCCGCGCGTCACCTCGGCGCTCATCGGCGCCCGCACGGTCGCCCAACTCGACGATTCCCTGGGCGCCCTGCGCGGGCTTACTTTCTCGACGGAGGAACTGGCCGAGATCGATCGCTACGCGAACGACGGCGGAACCGATCTCTGGAAGGTATCGGCGGAACTCTGATCCGCGCTCGCAAACGCCGCAGCGTGCGTGGGTGCTCACCTCGCGCACGCCTGCGGTAACTCTAGTCCGGACGGGTTGAGTCGCTAAAGATTTCGACAGCCGGAAAAGGCTGCTTCGCCTGTACTGCGTACCTGTCTCCTCTCGGGTACGAACACATGCGAAACGGACTGTTCCTCATCGTCTTCCTCATGCTGGCACCGGGCATGGCCGCATGGTCGCCGGCGCGTGCCTCCGACCACCTCGACACGCCCACCGTGGCGAAAGACCCTCGCGCGGACATTGGCGACATCTATGCCTGGACGGCGCCCGACGGGCGCCGGCTGAACCTCGTGATGACGATTGTCGGGCGCAGTTTCTCCGATCGCATCGCCTACACGTTCCATGTCGACAGCGGCAATCGCTTCGGAGAGACGACGGCGAGCACGACGCTTACCTGTCGCTTCAGCGCATCCTATGTCGCACGGTGCGAGTTGGCGGGCGAACGCGCGGATGGCATGGTCGATGCACCAGACGGCTTCGCCTCGCCGAGCGGGCGGCTAAGAGTATTTATTGGCCGGCGCGACGATCCGTTTTTCAACAACGTCAAGGGATCGCGCAGCGCCTTCGAGGTCGCGGCGGCGGCGCTGAAAGGCGGCGTGTCGATGGACGAAGACGGCTTCCCTGCGTTCGATGCCGCGACTGTCGCGTCGATCCGTGAGCATTGGCGGCAGACCGACGGCGGGCCGGGAAGGAACTTCCTCGCAGGCTGGACTCCGTCCGCGATCGTCGCCACAGTCGACCTTGGCCTTGTGAACACCGGCGGCTCCATGCTCGCGGTGTGGGGCGAGACGGCGACCGACCACGGCCGCATCGATCGCGCCGGTCGGCCCCTCACGGGTAACGCGTTGCTGGCGCCGCTCGCTCCCGACACGGTGAGCGACCGGCTGAAGGAGCGCTACAACCGCGCTGAACCCGCCACGTCCGCCCAGTTCGTTTCGGATATCCAGCGCAGCCTCGGACTTTACGATGGGTACGACGGCATTCGTGGGAACCAGTGGCTGGCCGATACGCGGGCGCGCCCGGGGGAACGCTACAAGCGCCTTGCGGTCCTGCTGGCGGACGACCGGCTCTGGGTGAACGTCGCGGCGGTCACTTGCACGCAACTGTTCGCGGTGGAGCTCGCGGCGCTTTCCGGTCGCACCGATCTTGCCCATGACTGTGGCGGTCGCACGCCGAACTACGATGCGTCGAACGTCTACCGCTCCATGCTCGCCGCCGGCGACACGCGCAGCATCGACGACGGCGTACATCGCGACGACCGCGTTCATTCGCCCGTGCGATTCCCTTTCCTGGCCGCAGCCGAAAACGTTGTGCCTGCGACGAAAGCGGATACCGGGGCCAACCCAGGCAGTGAGTACCGTGAATAGGGTGGTTGCTCTCGTCGCCGCGACGATGGCGGCGGGCTGGGTGGAAACGGCCATGGCACACGCGGGAACAGGGCTTGCCGGCGGTTTCGCGGCCGGGTTCAGCCATCCCTTCGGCGGCATGGATCATCTGCTCGCCATGGTCTCGGTGGGCCTGTGGGGAGCCTTCCTCGGCCAGCCCCTGATCTACAGGCTGCCCGTCGTCTTCCCCGGCCTGATGGTCGTGGGCGCGATCTTCGGCATGGCCGGCGTGGCACTGCCACCGGTGGAGTGGGGCACCGCCTTCTCCGTACTCGTGCTCGGTATCTGCATCGCCGCCGCATGGCGGCCTCCCGCCTGGTTCGCGTTGGCCGTCGTGGCCGTGTTCGGCCTCTTCCATGGATACGCCCATGGCAAGGAACTGCCTTCGGCCGCCGATCCTGTCGGCTACGCGGCCGGGTTTGTGCTGGTCACGGGCTCCCTGCACGTGCTGGGCATCGGTCTTGGCGAGGTGAAGCGCCGGCGCGCCGGCATGCGACTGCTTCGCTGCGCCGGTGCGATCGTCGCGGCAGCAGGCGTCGCGTTCGTCGCGGAGGCTGCGCGAAGCGTGCGGGTGGGCCACACGCTGCTGCCGTGGATCGTGTTGGCGGTGGTCGTCGGGATCGTCGCCATGTCGTGCGCCGCCATGGCCCGGCATGCGA
Organism: Luteibacter sp. SG786; assembly: GCF_011759605.1. GTDB lineage: Bacteria > Pseudomonadota > Gammaproteobacteria > Xanthomonadales > Rhodanobacteraceae > Luteibacter. Next base: position 457,203 of record NZ_JAAOYX010000002.1, on the reverse strand, counting down.
CGGCGGGCCGCGCCACGCCCGCCGTCGCGTGGCGCGTGCTCCTGAGCTGGTTGCTCGCGGTAGCACTGCTGACTGCGACCCTGGCATGTCTTCCCGTCACCCCGGGGTACGCACCCGACCACCTGGAGTAAGTCCATGCGCCGCACGATCCTCTGGATGTTCCTTGCCGTCGGCGGCCCCGCGATCGCGCACGATTTCTGGCTGCAGCCGCAGGCGTTCCGCGTGCAGCCCGGCGCCGTGACCCCGTTCACGCTGCAAGTGGGACACGGGCCGTACCGGCAGCGCTCGCCTATTCCCGCGAGCCGCATCGTCAGGTTCCAGCGTATCGGACCCGCCATGCGGGACGACTTGCGCAGTTCCTTGCATCCCGGTGGCCGTGCGGACGACGGTACGGTCGCATGGACGGGCAGGGGCACCTACGTGTTGGCCCTCGATACCGACAACCGCGCCGAAAGCCATCTGCCGTCGCTGCGCTTCAACGATTACCTGGTAGCGGAGGGGCTTACGCCCGCGTTGGAACGGCGCACGCGCGAGCATCGCATGGACTACGACGAGACGGAGGTCTATAGCCGGCATGCGAAGGTCATCGTGCAGGCCGGCGATCTCGACCCTGCCGCGCGTGACCAGGTGACCGAACCCATGGGTATGCCGCTGGAAATCGTGCCCGAGGTGAATCCCCATGCGTTGCCGCGGCCGTCGGTGCTACCCGTTCGCGTGCTGTATCGGGGAGAGCCCCTGGCCGGCGCCACCGTGAAGCTTACCGACCTCGACCATGACGAGAAGCCAGTGGAGGTTCACCTCACGAACGCGGCCGGCCGTGCGACGTTCGCACTGCCGGTCCGGGGGCGATGGTTGCTCAATGTCATCTGGACGCGCCCCTTGCCGCCCGATGGAGAAGCCGATTACGAGACCGACTTCGCCAGCCTCAGCTTCGGGTTTTCATGACGCGGACCAGAGCTCCCTTGCTTCGGCAGCGATCACGTCGGGGAACTCCTCGGGAAAGAAAAGCTTCGCCTCGGCGATACGGTGCACGCCTCGGGAATGGGCGAACGTGCGGTCCAGATATGCCGCGCCGGCGGGCGAGAAGATGGTGTCCGACATGCCCCAGACCACGCGCACGGGTGCCGGACAGGCGGCTAACTTCGGCCCGATGCCGGCAAGCGAGTTCTCCTCCAGTGCCAGAGCGTAGGCGTGCGTTCGGTCGGGGTGGGCGACCAGCGGCGAGAGGTACATTTCCAGCGCTTCGTCGGTCGGTTGCCCGGGTTTGCAAAAGGTCATGCCGCCAAGGCCCTGCGACGAGCGTGCGAGCGCCTTGTCCTCCAGCCACGGGCGCAGCCATGTATCCACATAGGTGCGCTGGTGAGACATGGCGATCACCGGGGCCATGGCCGCCGGTGGACATTCGTGCTCGGTGTCGCAATTGGTGAGGAGCGGGCTGCGCACACGATCGGGGTGGCGCGTCGCCAGCAGTTGCGCCACGGCACCGCCACTGTCGTTCGCCACGACATCGGCCTGGCCGATCCCGAGGGTATCCATGAAGGATACGAGCATGTCCGCCTGTTCCGCCGGCGCCACGCTTTGGCCGGCGGCCGGTTCGGTGTATCCGAGCCCGAGGAAGTCGGGCGCGACACAACGGCGCACGTCCGCCAGTTGCGGCAGCACGGCTCGCCACTGGAACCCGTTCAAGGGGAAACCATGCAGGAAAAGGGCGGCGTCGCCGCCGCCTTGCTCGACATAGGCGATGTTGCCAAATCGCGTACGTGCGTATCGCCGCGCGGCGGTGAAGGCACGCGCATCCAGCGCCTTCCGCGACGCGGGCGGCGAGGCCAGCCTCGCTACCCCGGGGGCGCAGGCGGCCAATGTGCCTGCGGCCAGGCTGCCCACAGCCAGGCGTACGAAGGCACGGCGGCCGAAGTCGGTGGTTCCACTGTTCACGATCGCTCTCCCTTGCTGCCGCCCGATGCGGCGCACGTTAAGGAGACCACGGGTGCGTGGGCCGGGCTGTCGAAAAGTTTAGCGCCGCGTTTCCCTGCGGAAGTCGGCCGGGGTGCGCCCGTAGGCCTGGCGGAACGCGGCGGTGAAGTGGCTGTGGCTGGAAAAGCCCAGGTCGGCAGCGAGGGCCGACAGGTCGAGGTCCGGCCGCGCGACGAGATCCAGTGCGCGAGCCAGGCGAAGGCGCAACTGGTAGCGATATAACGGGATGCCTTCCACGCGCTGGAATACCTGGGTGAGGTAGACCGGCGATGCGCCGATTTCCGCGCCGACCTCGGCCAGCGACCAACGGCGCGACAGATCGCTGGCCAGCAGAAGTTTCACGCGATTGGCCAGACGGTGCTGGCCTTCGGTTGCCTGTGCGGCGTGCGTGCTGCGCGGTCCGAGACTGCGGCTCACGAGATCCAACAGCAGCGCCTCGGCTTCCATCGGCTCCATGGTTCCCTGTTCCAGGCCATGACGAAGCGCTGCCACCAGCGCCTGCGCATCGGTATCGATACGTCGGTGCTGGATGCGGAACCCTGGATTCGGCTGCCGATTGAGCAACGCGGCGGGAGCCAGCTCTTCGATGAGAGCGGGCGGCAGTTGCAACGAAAGACTGGCGTCGCTGCCCTGCACCGGATGCGCGATGCTGTAACCCTCGTCGGCGTTGAAGAAAACCACGTGATTGGCGTCGGCCACGGCCTGGTCGCGGCCGACGTGCCGCACGTAGACGCCGCGGTAGGGAAAGACGAGGTACGTCGAGGCGGCGCATTCCTCCGGTCCGCGATGCGCGCACCCGCCATGGCAGACCATGTTGCGCACCGACACGCTCGCCGTATCCAGCGAAGCGCTGACAGTCAGCTCGTTCGTGTCGGTTTGCGGCATCGGCGGGGCCTCCGCCGCGAGCCTAGCACGTGCTTTCGTGTCGCGACCCGGGTACCCGCAGATCAACCGGCCGGACGGGATCGCAGGTCGGCGAGATAGGCGCACACCATGTCCGCCAGTGCGTCGGCATACGTTTCGATTTCCTCGTCGCTGCGCGGTCGTTCCGAGAACTCCTTGCCCACGGCGCTCAGCGTCGTCTTGAGCAGGTCGCCGGCAAGGGCGCGAACCGATGCCGGAGTGTCGGGCAGCGCTTCCGCCATGAAGTCGGCCACGATACGCGCGCCAGCGGCGCGCACCTCGTGCGCCTCCGGCGCGTCGCGATAGAGCGGCGCGGCATCGTTCAGCGCCACACGCATGTCGGCTTCTTCGCATTCCGAACGGACGAAGGCGTGAACCAGCGTGCGCAACCGCTGCGGCGGCGATTGCGACGTGTCCTCGAGGATGCCCCGCAGCATGTCCGTGGTCTGACGCCACTCGTCGCTCTGCAAGCGGAAGAGGATGGCGGCCTTGTTCGGAAAGTACTGGTAAAGCGAACCGACGCTCACGCCGGCCTTCTCGGCAACCCGTGCCGTGGTGAAACGTTGCGCACCCTTCGCCGCCAAAACCTGAGCAGCCGCCTCCAGCACCGCGGAAACCAGATCGTTCGAGCGGGCCTGTTTCGGCTGTTTGCGCGAGGAAATAAGAGGATTCGGTCGCTCGGTCATGACGGTCGTCTCAATGCGAATAGGAAACCTGACGAATCAGTCGCATTCTAATCCGGCCGGCATTTCCTTTGTATTCCGACTGGAGCACGTCCCCATGACCACCCTTTCTTCCGCGCCCCTGGCTTCCCTGCTCGACCGCCTGTTCGAGGAGGCCGATGCCAACTCGCCGATGGCGGTGCCCTCCATCGCCGCCATACCCCGCGACGAACAAGAGCGCCTGATGCGCAGCAAGACCGATTACGCCGAGTTCTATGGGCGGCTGAAAGACTTCCCCCTGGCCGTGTCGCGGGCCACGGGCCGGCTGCTCTACATGCTTGCGCGCGGTTGCGGGGCGCGCAGCATTGTGGAGTTCGGCACGTCGTTCGGCATTTCCACCATCCATCTGGCTGCCGCGCTGCGGGAGAACGGCGGCGGACGATTGATCACCAGCGAGTTCGAGCCGTCCAAGGTCGCCCGCGCCCGGGGCAACCTCGAGGCTGCCGGGCTCATGGATCTCGTGGAAATCCGCGAGGGCGACGCCTTGCAGACGCTGGCGACGAACCTCCCCGAGACCATCGACCTCGTGCTGCTGGACGGTGCGAAGGCGCTCTATCCCGAGATACTGGATCTTCTGGAAAGCCGCCTCCGCCCCGGTGCGTTCGTCGTCGCCGATAACGCCGATTACAGCCCTGACTACCTGGCGCGCGTGCGCTCGGTGGACGGCGGCTACATGTCGCTGCCGTTCGACGAGGACGTGGAACTGTCGATGCGACTCGGTTGAGCCGACCCGGCTGGCGTGACACGATTCGTGCATGTCCAGCCGGCCCGCCACCGCCCAACACCTGCGCGATCTTGCCCGTCTTCGCCGCGTCCGCGACCGTATCGATCGCGACTATGCGCAGCCGCTCGACGTGGAAGCGCTGGGCCGTGCCGCGGGCATGTCGGCAGGCCACCTGAGCCGGCAATTCCGGCTGGCGTATGGGGAGTCGCCGTATTCGTACCTCATGACGCGGCGCATCGAGCGTGCCATGGCGCTATTGCGTCAGGGCGAACTGAGCGTCACCGAGGTTTGCTTTGCTGTCGGTTGCGCATCGTTGGGAACCTTCAGCACCCGTTTTGCCGAACTGGTAGGCGTGCCGCCAAGTGTCTACCGGGCGACGGAAGCGCGAGCCACGGAAGGGTTGCCCGCCTGCGTGGCGAAGCAGGTGAGCAGACCCGTCAGGAATCGAGAAGCGCCCATCGAGGAGTCAACCGTAGACTGATCGCCGTGGAATTCGCCACGCATGGGAATACTCGTGATGGATATCAGCATCTACTCCAGCTTCCTTCCGCAGGTCGACCCCGAAGCTTCTCTGGCCTTCTACCGCGACACGCTAGGCTTCGAGGTGCGCAAGGACGTCGCCTATGGCGGCATGCGTTGGATCACGGTGGGCCCCAAGGGCCAGCCGGACACATCCATCGTCCTGCATCCGCCCGGCGCCACTCCCGGACTCACCGACGACGAACGCCGCACCATTTCGGAGATGATGGCGAAAGGCACCTACGCCATGGTTATCCTCGCTTCGCGCGACCTGGACGCCACCTTCGATCGCATCCAGGCCACCGGTGCGGAAGTGGTGCAGGAACCGACCATGCAGCCTTACGGCATACGTGATTGCGCGTTCCGCGATCCGGCGGGCAACCACGTGCGCATCAATGAAGTGAAGTAACGCGCGAGGCGTGGCTCGCCACGATCACCCAACCGCCGTCCTTGCGTATGTACGTATCGGTGAACTGGAAATCCAGCGCGTAAGGTTTGCCGTCGCTCTTGCCTTCGACCCGGGTGATGCCGGTGACCACGGCGGCATCGCCGTATACACGCACTTTCGAGTCGCGATTGCGGAACACGTCGTACGTCGTGCCGCCGCGCAGGTCGGCCACCTCGTCTGCGCGCGTCGTCACCTTTCCGGTGGAACCGGTGAGCGTGAACGTCGGGTCGAGGTGTTTTTCCAGCCAGTCGGCGTCTTCCCTTTCGTACGCACTGCAGATCTCGCGCTCGGCCTGCAGAATCTGCCGCACGTCTTCGGTCTGCGACGGCGGCACGTTCTTTGCCGGAGCACCCTGGCTCAGGGCCAGCGCGGCGGCGGCCAGCAGGAGTGGCAACAGGCGGCGCGAGCGGGACGGGAGTTCGGCATGCATCGGCTGGCCCTCCTGGTGGGATGCGCCATGGTGCTACATGAACGGCCCGGGCGGGGTGAAGCTGGCCATACCGTGTAAAATCGCGGTTTTTTCTCAATAAGTTAACCGTGCAAGCTCTCCAGCGGACGACCGTCCGCGGCCCGACCTTCATCCGCCTGCTCGCGCGCCTCACGGCCGTCGAGGCCGGGGCATCGGGTCCGTCCCTGCCCGACCGGCTTAGCCGGTGGCTGGACTGGACCCACGCCATCGCGCTCTCCACGGCCCTCGACGGGCGTACGCCCCCGGCGCCGGAAGACGTTCCTGCCTTCGACAGCCGGGAGGAAGCCGAGTGCGCGCGTGCCCGGGCCACGCTGGTGAAGGCGATCGAAGGCGCACGGGAGCTGGCGCCCCGGGCGGCGAACCGCTCCGGCACGGCCGAAATGCTGGCGGATTTCGCGCCGTTCCGGCAGCGCTACCTCACGCTCCAGCGGTCGATGCAAGGCACCACGGGGCAGCTGCGTGGCCGCCTGCGCGACATGCTGGCGCAAGTTTCGCCGTCCACGGCCCGGCTGGCCGAGGTGGATGCGGTCATGGAGATGGCATTGAGCCCCCGCGAACAGAAGCTGCTGGCCACGGTGCCGGCGGTGCTCGGCGACCATTTCGACCGGCTGCGTCGCGCGGGCGAGGCGGAAGCCGCATCCGTGGAGGGCACGGTGCCTTCGCAGGACAGTTGGCTGGACAGGTTCCGCGGCGACATGCGCAGCGTGCTGCTCGCCGAGCTGGACGTACGTTTTCAACCGGTGGAAGCGCTGCTTGCCGCGCTTCGCACCCGCTAATCGGGTAGTCATGGTCAGGAATCTTCTCTACATCGCCGTTTTCCTCGTGGGCTTCGTCGCCGTGGGCTGGATCGGAGTGGGCTATGTCGGCTCCAACCCGCTCGGTGCCCTCGTCGCGGCGCTCATCGGTGCCTGCTATCTGGCGGGTGCCGTGGAACTGCAACGCTACCGCCGCGCCACGCATACGCTGCGCGACGCACTGGCTGGCCTGGACGACGTGCCACCCACGCTCGGACCATGGCTGGAGCGCCTGCACCCGAGCCTGCGCAGCCCGGTGCGCCTGCGCATCGAAGGTGCGCGCATGGCCCTGCCGACGCCTGCGATGACGCCCTACCTCGTCGGGCTCCTTGTGCTGCTGGGCATGCTCGGCACGCTCCTCGGCATGATGGCCACGCTGCGCGGCACCGGCGTCGCGCTCGAAAGCGCCACCGACCTGCAAGCCATTCGTGGTTCCCTCGCCGCACCCGTGAAGGGTCTGGGCTTCGCCTTCGGCACATCGATTGCCGGTGTCGCGAGTTCAGCGATGCTCGGCCTGCTGTCCGCGCTTTGTCGCCGCGAGCGTCTGCTTGTGGTGCAGCGCCTGGACGCACGAATCGCCACGACCCTGCGCCCCTATTCGCAGGCCCACCAGCGCGACGAGGCATTCAAGCTGTTGCAGCAGCAGACGGCATCGCTGCCCGTACTGGTCGAGCGGCTGGAAGCGATGATGGCGACGATGGAGCGGCAGAACCTCGCGGCGAGCGAGCGCCAGCTGGCGAACCAGGAATCGTTCCATTCCCGCACGGAAGCGGTGTACTCGCGCCTTGCATCGTCGGTAGAGCAATCGCTCCGCGACAGCGTGACCGAGAGCGCCCGCGCGGCCGGCGCAGCATTCCAGCCCGTCGTGGAATCGACCATGGCGGCGCTCGCTCGCGAAACCGCTGCCTTGCACGACACCGTGACCCAGGCCGTGCAGCGCCAGCTCGACGGTTTGTCCGGGCATCTCGACGCATCGTCGCGGTCGGTGACAAGCGCATGGAAGGACGCCGTCGCCGAGGCCACCGTGGTGTTCCGCGAAGGCGGCGCCTCGATGCTCCAGGCCGTGCAGCAGTCCCGGGCAGACCTCGAGGCAACCCTCGCCGCACGCGACGCCGAACGGCTGGCCGCATGGACGGATGCCCTCGCTGCCACCGCGGCGGAACTCAATGGGCGCATCGACCGCTCCGGCGAAGAAGCGGCCAACCGGCAGAAGGATATCTGCGACACTCTGGCCCGCACCGCCGCCGACGTGGTGGAACGCACGCAGGCACACGCGAGCCACACGATCGCGGAGGTGTCCCGACTGGTGGACGCCGCGACGGAAGCGCCACGCATCGCGGCGCAGGTGGTTGCGGAGCTTCGTGAAAAGCTCTCCGAGAGCATGGTGCGTGACACGGCGATGCTGGAGGAACGCAGCCGCCTGCTTGCCACGCTGGAAACCCTGCTCGACGCCGTGAACCACGCTTCGACGGAACAGCGCACCGCCGTCGACGCGCTGGTGGCCACATCGGCCGACCTGCTCGACCGCGTGGGCTCGCGTTTCGCGGAGCAGGTGGAGGCCGAGACCGGCAAGCTCGCGAACATCGCCGCGGGAATCACGGGAAGCGCTACCGAGGTGGCGAGCCTCGGCGAAAGCTTCGGCGTGGCCGTCGAGGCTTTCGGCAAGTCCAACGAGTCGCTCATGGAGCGCCTGGACCGCATCGCCGGCGCGCTCGACGCCTCGCTGGCCCGCAGCGACGAACAGCTTGCGTATTACGTGGCGCAGGCGCGCGAGGTGGTCGACCTCAGCGTGCTGTCACAGAAGCAGATCATCGAAGACATGCAGCGTCTCGGCAGCCGCGCCGAGCCGGCCGGAACGGACGCGGCATGAGCGACGAACTGGACATGGAAGGCGAGGCCGGCGTACCCATCTGGGCAGCCTTCGGCGATCTGATGTCGGTGCTGTTGGGCACGTTCGTGCTCATCCTCGTGGGCGTGATCGGCGTGCAGTTGCAGCTGTCGCACCGCCTGGACGAGGAAGTGAAGCAGCGACAGGCCGAGCAGCAGCGCCGCACGTCGCTGGAACAGGCCCTGGCGGCGCCGCTGGCGGCGGGCCGGGTCACGCTGGTGGACGGGCGTATCGGCATTCGCGGCAACGTGCTCTTCGCGTTGAACTCCGACCAGCTCCAACCGGAAGGCCGAGAGCTGTTGAAGAGCCTGGCCGGTCCGCTGACCCGCTACCTCACGTCGCGCGACGAGATCCTGATGGTCAGCGGATTCACCGACGACCAGCAGGTGCACGACGGCAACCGGCACTTCGCCGACAACTGGGAACTCTCCGCCGAACGTGCGCTCACGGTGACCCGCGCCCTCGTCGCCGAAGGCGTGCCGGCGTCTTCCGTGTTCGCGGCCGCGTTCGGTTCGCAGCAGCCGGTGGACTCGAACCAGAACGAAGAGGGCCGCGCAAAAAACCGTCGCGTCGAGATCGCGCCCATCCCGAAGCCTTCCGCCACCGCGGCGACGTCCCATGGCCCGTGAGCTCGACAAGGCCGGCACGTGCGCGGAGCGGCCACGCGGCCCGCTCGGCCGTCTCGTCGACGAACTCGCCGGCTCGGCACAGGCCTCCGTGTACCCCGAGCTGCCGGCACTGGGCGAGTTCCAGAAGATCTGGTCGCGCGTCCGCGCCGAGAGCCAGCTTCGGCAGTCGCTTGAAGACACCCCCGAGAACGCGGGCCCGCTCAATTCCAGTGCCCTGGTGCACCGGTCGATGGCCCTGATGCGCGAAACCTCGCCGGGCTACCTCCGCCATTTCCTTTCCTATATCGACGACCTGTCCTGGCTGGAGCGGCTGGGTGAAGGCAGGTCGGCCGTGGCTGGCACGGGCCAGACGGCGGCAAGCATCGGAAAGCGGCCAAAGAGTCCCAAGGCCCGAAAACCACGCGCGAAGCCGCAGGGCTGATCGACGGATTCCCGCGCGTGCTAGCGCGCGTCGGCGTCCGCTTTCCCGTCGCCGGCGTCGAACGCACCCGACCGAACGAATTCCACGAACGCACGCAAGGGCGAGGGAAGGTGCTTGCGGCCCGGATAGTAGAGGAAGGCCCCTTCGAAGGTCTGGCACCAGTCGTCGAGCACGGTCACGAGCTGGCCGCTGGCCACCTCCGGCGCCAACCAGTCGTCGAACAGGTGGACGATGCCCAAGCCCGCCACGGCGGCCTGTACGGCGAGGTCGAACGCCGCGCCGGTGCGCACGAGCAAGGGGCCGGGCGCATCGACACGGATCACCTCGCCGTCGCGCTCGAACTCCCATGGCGGCGTTGCGCCGCCGGAGAACTGGCCGCGCAGGCAGGCATGTTGCAGCAGGTCGCGCGGATGCCGCGGCACGCCGCGTGCCGCGAGGTACGACGGTGCAGCCGCCGTGATCAGGCGTTGCGCGCGCGGGCCGATGGGCAGGGCGATCATGTCCTGCTCCAGGCGTTCGTCGTAGCGGATACCCGCGTCGCAACCGGCCGCGATGAGGTCGACGAAGCTGTCTTCCACCACCACCTCCAGGCGCACGTCGGGATATCGCTGGAGGAAAGGCACGGCGATGGGCGCGAGCACCGTGCGCGCGATGTTGGCGGGCACGTTGATGCGCAGGGTGCCGGCGGGGCGGTCGCGATAGAGGTTCACCACATCGAGCGCGGCCTCCACCTCGCCCAGGGCCGGTACCAGGCGCTCCGCCAGCCGCGCCCCCACTTCCGTCGGCCGCACGCTGCGGGTGGTGCGATTGAGCAGTCGCACGCCCAGGCGGGTTTCCAGGCGGCGCACGGCCTCGCTCAGGCTGGAGGCCGACATGTCCCCCGTGCGCGCGGCTTCGCGGAAGCCGCCGGCACGCACGACGGAAAGAAAGGCGAGAAGGTCCTGAGGATCGGCGTTCATTGTTCGGTATTCCGTACAACCCGTGCCGATTCCAGCGGATTATCGAGCGACTGGTCAATCCCTATCCTCTGCGGCGTCCATCCACATCCTCCTCGGGAGACGCACATGAGCAGCTTGAGCAAGGCGGGTACGTACACCCTCGGCGACCGCGCCGTGAATCGCATGGGCTATGGCGCCATGCAGCTGGCCGGGCCCCAGGTGTTCGGGCCCCCGAAAGATCACGCGGGTGCCCTGGCCGTGCTCCGTGAGGCCATCGCCGCCGGCGTCAACCACATCGACACCAGCGACTTCTATGGCCCGCACGTCACCAACCGGATCATTCGCGAGGCGCTCGGCCCTTACCCGAAAGACCTGACCATCGTGACAAAGGTGGGAGCGGTTCGCGGCGACGACGCGTCATGGTTGCCAGCCTCCGAGCCGCATCAGCTCGAACAGGCCGTCCACGACAATCTGCGCAACCTCGGCGTCGACGTGCTCGACGTGGTGAACCTCCGGCTCATGGGCGACATTCATGCGCCCAAGGAGGGCTCCATCGAAGCGCAGTTCGCCACGCTGGCAGCGCTTCGCGAGAAGGGGCTGATCCGCCATCTCGGCCTCAGCAACGCCACCCTGACCCAGGTCAAGGAGGCCCAGGCCATCGCGCCGGTGGTCTGCGTGCAGAACCAGTACAACCTGGTGCAGCGAGGCGACGACGCCATGATCGACGCATTGAACGGCATGGGGATTGCCTACGTGCCGTTCTTCCCCCTCGGCGGTTTCTCGCCGCTGCAGTCGGAGGCGCTCAACGCCGTGGCGGCAAAGCTGGGCGCCACGCCCATGCAGGTGGCGCTCGCGTGGCTGCTGCAGCGTTCGCCGAACATCCTGCTGATCCCCGGCACGTCCTCGGTGGGACATCTGCGCGAGAACCTCGCCGCGGCGGAGCTGGTCCTGTCGGCGGAGGTGCGGGCGGAGTTGGAGACGATCTGATCGATCCGGGCCGGCGACGCATCGCCGGCCCGATCATCCACGAGGTCTTCACATGTCGCTGGGCTTAAATTCAAGGTTGCCTTCAGCCAGCGAAGACCATGGATTCCCATCTCCGGACGCGTGACGGCGTCGTCCTTGCCATCGTAGCGCTCATCCTGTTCTCGACCCTCTTGGCGGATGCCGTTACCCCCTTGGGCTACGCCGTCTGGTGCCTCTATTTCGTGGCGGTGGGGCTGACGCTCTTCCAGCGCCGCCTCGGCTTGCCCTTCATAACCGCGGCCATCGCCACGGCGTTCGTTGTGCTGGGCCTGAAACTGTCGCCCGACGGCGCGACGTCCAGCTATTCGTTCGTCAACCGATTCATTGGCGTGGTCTCGGCCTGGGCCATGGCGGCCGTGGTATGGCAGGCATTGCGGGCCCGCGAAGGGGCGGCGCGCATGTTGTGGTTGCAGGAAGGCCAGACAGCCCTGGCCGCGGCGCTGCGAGGCGAACAGACACCGCAGACCGTGGCGCTGAACGCGGTTCGTGCGCTCGCCGGGCGCATCGGCGCGGTCGTGGGCGCCCTGTACCGGATCGAGGGCGACAGGCTGGTGCTCGCGGGAGGGATGGCACTCGATGGTAGCCAGCCAAAAACCCTGCCTCTGCGCGAAGGGCTCCTGGGCGAGGCGGTTGCGCAGAACACTGTTCGCCGCCTCGGCAACCTGCCCGGGGAATACCTGCCGGTCGTGTCCACCCTGGGGCAGGGTAAGCCCGTGGAAGTGCTGCTCATGCCCGTGACGGCCGACGGCGTACCCATGGGCGCGATCGAACTCGGCCTGCTCGATGCCGACGATCCCTATCGCGCCCGCGAGGCGCTCCTGGACCAGAGCGCGGAAGTGGTTGGCGTCGCGATGCGCACGGCCCTGTTCCGCCAGCGTCAGGCGGAGCTGCTCGAGGAAACGCAGCGCCAGAGCGAGGAACTGCAGACGCAGCAGGAGGAACTGCGTGTCGCCAATGAGGAACTGGAAGAACAGAGCCGGGGCCTGCAGCAGTCGCAGGCGTCGCTGGAGGCGCAGCAGGCCGAGCTTGAGCAGACCAACGTGCAGCTCGAAGAGCGCACGCACGAACTCGAAGCGCAACGGCAGGCGCTGATCCGTGCACAGGCGGAGCTCACCCGCAACGCCCGTTCGCTCGAGGCCACCAGCCGGTACAAGTCCGAATTCCTGGCGAACATGTCGCACGAGTTGCGGACGCCGCTGAACAGCTCGCTGATCCTCGCCAAGCTGCTTGCCGACAACAAGTCCGGCACGCTCACCGACGAACAGGTGAAGTACGCCCAGGCCATCCATGCATCCAACAACGACCTGCTGGCGCTGATCAACGACATTCTCGACCTTTCCAAGATCGAGGCGGGTCACGTCGAATTCGCCGCAGAGCCAGTGGCCGTGCCCGCGGTGATGCAGCGCCTGCGCGAAACGTTCGAGCCGCTTTGCCGCGAGAAGGGGCTGGGCCTCGTCATCGAGCAGGCTCCGGGTGCGCCCGGCGAGATCGTCGGCGACATGCAGCGCCTCCTGCAGATCCTGAAGAACCTCCTCGCCAACGCGCTGAAATTCACCGAGGCCGGGCAGATATCGTTGCGCATCGAAGGCGCGGGCGACCGCGTGCGCTTCGTGGTCTGCGATACCGGCATAGGCATTCCGGCCGACCAGACGGAAGTGATCTTCGAAGCTTTCCGCCAGGCGGACGGCAGCACCAGCCGCCGCTTCGGCGGTACCGGGCTTGGCCTCTCCATTTCCCGCGACCTCGCGCGGCGTATGGGCGGCGACATCACCGTGGCAAGCGAGCCGGGACGCGGCAGCTGCTTCACGCTCGACGTACCGGTGGAGCCGCCGGCCGACGATGCCGCACCGCGCGCGGTGTCGCCGGTCGCGGCGGCGCCCATGCCGTTCTCCGGCCCGAGCGAAACCGCCGTTGCCGCGGCCGCTCCGGCATCGGAGCCGGTCTCGCTCGTGCCCGACGACCGGGCGGGCCGTACCCGGCCCGGGAGACTGATCCTCGCCGTGGAAGACGATCCCGTGTTCGCCGAAGCGCTGGTGGGCCTGGCGCACGAGCTGGATTTCGACTGCGTCGTGGCCGGCACGGCCGACGAGGCGCTGCGGCTCGCCGCCGAAATGGGGCCAAGCGGCATCCTGCTCGACATCGGCTTGCCGGATGTTTCCGGGCTCAGCGTGCTCGAGCGCCTGAAGCGCGACCCGGCCACGCGCCATGTGCCCGTGCATGTGGTGTCGGCGATGGAGCGCTCGCAGGTGTCCCTCGAACTCGGCGCCGTCGGCTACCTGCTGAAGCCCGCGAGCCGCGACAAGCTTGCCGGTGCCATTCGCCAGCTGGAGGAGCAGCACCAGCGCGTGGTACGGCGCCTGCTCATCGTGGAAGACGACGAGCAGCTTCGCGCCAATCTGAAGCTTCTGCTGGCGAGCCATCAGCACGAGATCGTCGCGGTAGGCACCATCGATGCCGCGCTGCGCGAGCTCACTACGTCCACGTTCGACTGCATGGTGACCGATCTCGCCCTTCCCGACGGGACCGGTTACGACCTGCTCGAACGCATGGCCGGCAGCGACGCCTTCGCCTTCCCGCCGGTCATCGTCTACACCGGTCGCTCGCTCACGCGGGACGAGGAACAGAAGCTGCGCCGCCACTCGAAGAGCATCATCATCAAGGGCGCCCGCTCGCCCGAGCGTCTGCTCGACGAGGTGACGCTTTTCCTGCACAGCGTCGAGGCGTCGCTCCCTTCCGACCAGCAGCGCCTGCTCAAGGAAGCACGCCAGCGCGACGCCATGCTCGACGGGCGCACCGTGCTCCTTGCCGAAGACGACGTGCGCAATGTCTTCGCGCTCACCAGCGTGCTGGAACCGCTGGGCGTGAAACTGGACATCGCGCGCAACGGCGTGGAGGCCCTGGAGCGGCTGGCCGCCAACGAGCCTGACCTCGTGCTGATGGACGTGATGATGCCGGAGATGGACGGCCTGACCGCCATGCGGCACATCCGTGCCGATCCGCGCTGGAAGAATCTTCCCATCATCGCGTTGACCGCGAAGGCGATGGCGAACGACCGGGAGTCGTGCCTGCAGGCGGGCGCCAACGATTACATGGCCAAGCCGATCGACATCGACAAGCTGGTGTCGCTCTGCCGTGTCTGGTGTTCGCGGCGATGACCGACGATGCCACCGAACTGTTCGACATTGAGCTGAAACTTCTGCTCGATGCGGTGTACATGCGTTATCACTACGACTTCCGCGGGTACGCCATGAGCTCGCTGCGGCGGCGCATGCGGCACGCCATGGGGCGGTTCGACTGCGAACGCATGAGCGACCTGCAACATCGTATCCTGCACGAGCCTGCCTTCTTCGCCGACGCCATGCAGTACTTCACCGTGCAGGTTTCGGAAATGTTCCGCGATCCGGCGTATTTCCTCGCTCTACGGGAGCAGGTACTGCCGGTGCTGAGAACCTATCCATCGATCAAGGTGTGGGTGGCCGGTTGCAGCAGCGGCGAGGAAGTATGGTCGCTGGCCATCCTGCTCGCGGAGGAGGAACTGCTCGAACGGTCCGTGATCTACGCCACGGACATCAATCCGGAAGCGCTCGCGAAGGCGGAACACGGCACGTTTGCCGCGGACCGGCTGCCGCTTTTCAGCCGCAACTACCTCGCCGCCGGCGGACGCGGTTCGCTGTCCGACTACTACACCTCCGCTTACGGCAACGCGATGTTCGATCGTCGGCTGAAGAAGCAGATGGTCTTTGCCGACCACAGCCTGGCGACGGATTCGGTGTTCTCGGAAGTGCACCTGGTGTCGTGTCGCAACGTGCTCATTTATTTCAACCGCGAACTCCAGGACCGGGCCGTGGGGCTGTTCCGCGACTCGCTCGTGCGCAAGGGCTTTCTGGGGCTGGGCGGCAAGGAGTCGCTTCAGTTCGGCGCCCACGCCGATGCCTTCGAACCCTTCGTGGCTAACCAGCGCATCTACCGTAAGGTGGCGCCGTGAGCGCGGACATGGCGTTGCCCCGCCCGTTGGAAGCGCTGGTCATCGGCGCGTCGGCCGGCGGTGTGAGCGCGCTGCAGACCGTGCTCGGCAGCCTCCCCGGGTCGTTCCAGCCGCCGGTGTTCGTCGTGCTGCACGTGCCCAAGGATCGCCCCAGCGGCATTCCGGAACTCCTCGGAGGCTACTGTGCGTTGCCCGTGCTGGAGGCCGACGACAAACAGCCGATTCGGCCGGGCCACGTGTACTTCGCACCGCCCGACTACCACTTGCTGGTGGAGAGCAGGGACGCCGTGGCGCTGTCGATGGACGAGCCGGTGCTCTTCTCGCGTCCGTCGATCGACGTGCTCTTCGAGTCCGCGGCGGCCGTGTACGACAGGGGCCTGCTTGCGATCCTGCTCACCGGCGCCAGTTCCGACGGCAGCGAAGGTGTCGCCGCCGTACGCGCGGCAGGCGGAAAGGCCTGGATACAGTGCCCCGTCGAAGCCGCGTCCCCCACCATGCCCAACGCCGCGCTGGCCCATGCGGGGGCCGACGCGGTCCTTCGCCTCGGCGAGATGTGCGAACGCCTCAAGGGAAGCACCGCATGAGCCTCGCTCCTGACATCGTATCCGTGTCGCCCGGCGGCTCGCCTGAGACGCATATCCTCATCGTCGACGACGTGCCGCAGAACCTCGTCGCGCTGGAGGCGCTGCTGGCCCAGGACGGCGTCGATATCCTGAAGGCCGGCTCGGGCGCGGAAGCGCTGGAACTCCTGCTCCGGTACGACGTGGCCCTGGCGTTGCTCGACGTGCAGATGCCCGAAATGGACGGCTTCGCGCTGGCCGAATTCATGCGCGGCTCGTCGCGCACGCGCCACGTGCCCATCATCTTCCTCACGGCGTCTCCGAACGATCCGGCACGCTCGTTCAAGGGCTACGACGCCGGAGCGGTGGACTTCCTGCACAAGCCCCTCGACCCTCGCGTGTTGCTGGGCAAGGTGAACGTGTTCATCCAGTTGCATCGCCAGCGGCTCGAACTGAAGGAACGCAACGAGCGGCTCGAGCGCTCGCTCCAGCTCAACGAGACGATGATCGCGGTGCTCACCCACGACCTGCGCACCCCGTTGTCGGCCATCAGCCTGTGCGCCGAACGGCTCGTGGAAGAGGCCGACGGCACGCCGCTCGCGCGGACCGCGTCCCACGTGATGAGCAGCGCCGGCCGCATGGCGCGGATGATCGAGCAGTTGCTCGATTTTTCCCGTATCCGGTCATACATCCTCAAGATGGATTTCCAGAAAGGCGACCTGGGCCAGGTGTGCGAGGACGTGGTCGCCGAGATGCGGCGTGCGCACGATGGCCTGCCGATCGGGCTGTCGACCAGCGGAAGCCTGCATGGCGTATTCGACGGCGTGAGGATCGCGCAGGCGGTGTCCAACCTCATCGGCAACGCCGTCCAGCACGGCGAAGCAGGCGAGGTGAGCGTGCACGCGGAAGGCATGGAGAAAGACTGGCTGGAGGTTTCCGTGCGCAATGCCGGCAGGATTCCGGAGCCGGTGCTCGGCCGCCTCTTCGAGCCGTTCAAGGGCAGCTTCCATCCAAGCAAGGGCCTCGGCCTCGGGCTCTACATCGCGGACCAGTTCGTGCGCGCGCACGGCGGAACGCTGCGCGCCGAAAACCTGTCGTCCGAGGTCTGCTTCCGCCTCCGGCTCCCGCGTGTTGGGGTCGCGGCGTAAGGTTAGCTATGCTGGCGCCGGTGCCATCCGGCCAGACATAGGCATTCCGACGCTTCGTGACTTCGTCGAACCACAACGCATGCGGCAGGAACGGTCGTCGCCATGGATGATCTGGAACGAAGTTCCGAAAGGGTTGCGGCCGTTTTCGTCGCACTGATGTCGCTACTGACGCTGGCGGCCCTCAGTGCGCCGCGTTACGAAGAGGAACGGTTGGCGGCCGCGCAAGCGGCCGAAGTCGCGCCCATCATGCCCGCGGTGGAGGTCTGGCTGAGCACCACGGGTAGCAAGCTCCGGCTGGCGCCGCAGCCCTCCCTGACGATGACCGCACGAGGCGATGCGCCCGTCGACATCGCCGTCGATGTCCAGGCCAGGTACCAGAGTGTCACCGGCTTCGGCGCGGCGATGACGGACGCTTCGGCGTGGCTGATCCGGAACCGGCTCGACGAGCCGCACCGCCAGGCCCTCTTGCACGAGTTGTACGGACCGCCGCCCAATCTCAATTTCAACATGATGCGCCTGACCATCGGCGCGTCGGACTTCTCGTTGAACCTCTACACCCTGGACGACATTCCGTTCGGGGAATCGGACCAGGAACTGCGCTACTTCAACGTCGCGGCCAACCTGCACGACCTGATTCCGACGGTGAAGGACGTACTGGCCGTGAACCCGGGCCTTCTCATCGTCGCATCGCCGTGGAGCGCCCCCGCCTGGATGAAGGACAGCCAGAACCTGATTGGCGGCGAACTGCTTTCCGAGTACGAGAGCGCCTTCGCGGACTACCTCATCAAGTACGTCGACACCTATCGCAGTCACGGCATTCCCATTTTCGCGCTTACCCTGCAGAACGAACCGGCCTATTCGCCGATCAGTTATCCGGGCATGATCATGGGCGCGGCGACGCGGGCGCGCATCATCGCGAACTACCTCGGGCCCAGGCTCGCGAAGCGCAAGCAGCGGACGCGCATCCTCGATTGGGACCACAACTGGAGCCATCCCGAACAGCCGCTGGCGGTGCTCGGCGACCCTGCCGCCGCGCCTTACGTCGACGGCGTGGCGTGGCATTGCTATGAGGGAAGTCAGCACGCACAAGGCCGCGTGCACCGCGCGCATCCCGACAAGGACGCCTATATCACCGAGTGTTCCGGCGGCGACTGGTCGTTGAACATGAATGGGGAACTGCTCTGGTCCGCGCGCAACCTGCTGGTGACCGGCATGCGGCAATGGGCGCGCGGCGTGATCTACTGGAACCTCGCCCTCGACGAGAACCACGGTCCGCACTTCGGCGGGTGCACGCTATGCAACGGCGTGATCACCATCGATTCGGTGTCGGGCGAGGTGACCCGCACCGACGAATACTACGCACTGGCCCATTTCAGCCGGTTCGTGTTGCCGGGTGCCGTCCGGGTGCGGTCCACCGATACCGACGCCGACAAGGGCATCGCCAATGTCGCCTTCCAGAACGTGTCCGACGATTCCGTCGTTCTGGTCATGGTGAACATCAGGAAGGAAGCGCGCACCGTCTCCGTCGCGCAGGGACAGACACGTTTCGACTACACCATCCCCCCGGAAAGCGTGGCCACGCTCACATGGAACCCGAACCCGGTGGGTGTATGGATGCGCCGGGCGATTGGCTGGCTCGGCCCGTCTGCGGCGCGCGGACGGGCCGAATAGGCGTGGCGACACGGCTGCGTGCCGCGCGCCACCGTTCGATCAATGCCAGATGCCCTTGATCTGCGACAAGGTCAGATTGTTGATGACGCAGTGGTTCGGGTTGCCCTTCTGGGCGTCGATGATCACCTTGCCGCCCAGGTTGACCGCCGTGGTGACATTGGATTCCATGTAAGCACCCCATGTGCGGGTGGTATCTGTCGCGACCAATCCAGCAGCAGTGTCGTTGCCGCACAGCACCGATACCTGTTGAAGCGTCCCGTCGCTTGCCTGGTCCTCCTTGTCATAGTTGGCTTTGGTGTTGGCCGCGCCACCTCGTACCAACACCCATCCCTTCGGAGCGGGGTCGCCGTTCTTCGCGACGGCAAGCGATGCGCTGCAAAGCAGGACGGCCGCGAGGGCGGTGGTGAATATCGTCTTCTTCATGGGAATGACCTCAATGTCGTGTCGTCAGCGGCCAGAGAGGGACTGCATACGCGCTCGTCCGGACGGTGGCTGGCCGACACGACGCCATCCGCCCGCCGTCAGCGTCGCTGTGCGGGCGTGCGGGGCGTATCGGCCATATGCTGATTTGCGGCGCGATCCTTGCCGATCGGGCGATGGAGATTTCGCGTGGGGCTACTTCGGCCGCAAGGGGTCGAGCAGCCGCTTCAGGCCGTTGTGATCGAGTTCCAGCGCCAGCGCGAGCAGGCTGCCGAGGCGGCCGGGCGGGAAGCCCTTGCGCGCGTACCAGGCCAGGTACGCGCCCGGAAGGTCCGCGATAAGGCGTCCCTTGTATTTCCCATAGGGCATCGCGGTGGTGACGAGGCTTTGCAGGTCTTCGGGTTGCATTTGCTACTCTGGACGACGTGATGCTGGCCGGGTGACCGCTACCGTGGGGAAGGGGGGATTATGAAGGTTGAATCGAAGGCAAGGTGCCTGTTCCTCGCAGCGGCGCTCGCGGCAGGCGGCGCGGCCCATGGCGCCGGTACGGTCAAGCCTGCGGCGCCGTCCCTGCTGGGCACGTGGTCGCTCGACACCTCGCGCATGCCGTTGCCGCCGGAGCAGCGACCGAAGAGCGTCCGCTTTGCCTTCGCCGATGCGGGGGCCGGCAAGCTGTCCGTGCACGTGGACATCGTCTACGCACCGGGCTCCGAGGTCCATTCCGCCTCGGAAGGGTCGGTGGACGGCGGTGCCGTCGCCGTGGAGAACAGCCCCGAAGCCGATCATGTGACACTTCGGCGCCCCACGCCCGGCGTACTGGTGATGGGACTGCAGAAGAACGGCGTGCTCGTTTCCACGCGCATCTACGCCGTGACGCCCGACAACCGCGGCCTGGTCGAAACCAACGTCCATCCGGGCGAAAACGGCGACCTCGTGATGCGCACGAACTACTTCGAGCGCTCGCGGTAGTCTGCCGAGCCGGGCCATGTGCCCCGTGGGCGGTCGGAACCATTCTGAAAGGTAGGACCGCCACAATCTTGCGACCCACGTTCTTGCGGCGGCATTCACCCCATGGCCAGATACCTGGTCTTCGCCCTGCTGGTCGGGGC
Organism: Luteibacter sp. SG786; assembly: GCF_011759605.1. Taxonomy (GTDB): domain Bacteria; phylum Pseudomonadota; class Gammaproteobacteria; order Xanthomonadales; family Rhodanobacteraceae; genus Luteibacter. The sequence goes on along the minus strand of NZ_JAAOYX010000002.1, from coordinate 436,855 downwards.
TGGCCTGGCCGGTTGCGCCAGCCAGCCACTGCCCGATCTCCACGCACCCGTTCCCGGCGAGTGGCGGCACCCCGTGGCCGACGCTCCCGCGGGCGCGCCCGTCGACCTTCGCGGCTGGTGGCATAGCTTCGCCGACCCATCCCTGGACGCGCTGGTGGACCGCGCGCTGGCAAACAACCTCGACGTAGCGCAGGCAGCGGAACGCGTGCGTGCCGCGCGGGCGTTGCATGGCGTGGCCAGCTCGGCCTTCCTGCCGCAGCTGCACGCGAAAACCGAGGATGTGGAGGCCCCTGACGCAGGAGCCTCGTATTTCGTGGCCGGATTCGACGCCGTCTGGGAACTGGACCTGTTCGGCCGCGGCACGGCCTTGCGTCGCGCGGCCCAGGGCGACCTCGATGCGGCGGCGGCCGATCTCCAGGGCGCCAGGGTTTCCCTTGTGGCCGAGGTGGTGCGCGACTGGCTTCAACTGCGCGCCGCGCAACAACAGTTGCAATGGCTGCAGCAGGTGCGCGATGCCCGCCAGCGCCAACTCGACCTGTTGCAGGTGCGTGAGCGCCTGCGGCTGGCGGGCGCGGAAAGCGTGCAAAGGGCCGACGCCGCGCTCGCGCAGGCAGACGCGGCCATGGTTGAACCGCGTGAGACGATAGACGCGAACGCGCAGCGACTGGCTGTCCTGCTCGGCACGGCGGAGCCGGACCCGGCCTGGACGAATGCGGTGCCGCTTCCCACGCTGGGCGCATGGAGCCTGCAAGCCGCACCTGCCGACCTGCTCCGTTCGCGGCCGGAGATCCGGCATGCCGAGGCCGATGTGTTGCGCGCCGCCGGTGCCGCCGGCATCGCCCATGCCGACCGCTATCCGCGCGTCGCCATCGGCGGCTCGCTGACCTGGTCGGCCAGCTTGCAGTCGAACCGTGGTGGTGGATCCAGCCCGGTCGCGTCCATCGGCCCGCTTATCGACATTCCGCTATTCGACTGGGGCATGCGCGCGGCACAGGAGGATGCGAAGCGGCACGAGTTGCAGGCGAGCGTGCTGGCGTATCGGCAATCGGTGCTGGAAGGCGTGGCCGACGTGGAGACCGCACTCGGACGCCTGCAACGGCAAGGCGAGCAGGAACGGCAGTGCACCGAGGCGACGGCGGCGCTCGCGCGCGCCGATACCGTGGTGGCGAAGCGTGCCGCGTTACACCTTGCCGGTGCGGACGAGGAGATCGAAAGCGCCATCGCCCACGACGAGGCCTCGCTGGCGCTCGTGCAGGCGCAGGCCGGACACGATCTCGCGTTCGTGTCGCTGTTCAAGGCCCTTGGCGGCGCACCGCTCCCTCCTGCCGAGCGCGCGACCCAGGAGGGCCGGCACTGATGGTGGCCCTGGCGCGCAAGACACTCGTGCACGAATGGCGCCGCTTCCTGCCGGCGATCCTCGCGGTGGGTTTCGCGGGTATGTTGCAGTTGTTGCAGGCCGCCCTGGTGCTGGGCATCTTCAGCAGCGCGAGCATTTACGTCACGGGCTCGTCGGCAGACCTCTGGGTGGGCTATCCCGGCACGCAAAGCGTCAGCCTGGGTCGGTCCATCGACCCGAACGTAGAGGGGCGCCTGCTCATGGACCCGGCGGTCGAGCGCGTCGAACCCTTCATCTGGCTCGACGCCGACTGGCGCGGTCCATCGGACACGGGCGGCGAATCGGTTTACGTCTCGGGCATCGACCCGCGTCCCGACGGGCTCATGTTCGCGCGTGTGCTGCCGTCCGCATTGCGCATGCGGTTGCGAGAGCCCGATGCCGTGATCGTCGACGAGGCCGACATGGACAAGCTCGGCGTCAGGGTGGGAGACAGCGCCACGATCGACGGCCATCGGGTACGCGTCGTGGGCGCGAGCAGCGGCTTGCGTGCGCTCGGCGGCGTGAACGTCGTCGCCTCGTTGGATACCGCGCGCGTGCTCGATACGGACCCCGCCGATCGCGACCGGCCGACCTACCTCGTTGCCCGGCTGCACGACCCGGCTGCGGCCGATGCGGTGGCGCACCGGATCGCCGGCGCGCGTGGATTCGACCGCTACGAAGTGTGGACCGCCCCCGCCTTCGCTCGCCGCTCGGTGCTCTACTGGATGCTGGACACGGGCGCGGGTGCCGGTGTCCTCTTCCTGGCGGGCGTCGTCTTCGTGGTGGGGGCGATCATCACCAGCCAGACCCTGGTGGCCGCCGTGGCCGGTTCGGTACGCGAATACGCCACGCTCAATGCCCTCGGCGTGGGCATGCGTGCCCTCCGCTGGGTGGTGCTGGAGCAGGCAACCTGGGTCGGCGTGTTCGGGCTGCTCTGCGCCAGTGTGTTCGGCGCCGCGTTGCTCGCCCTCGCGCGGGGACAGGACGTGCCGGTGGTGCTGGACGTGCCGGTTGCGCTCGCGTGCGCGGTGTTGACGATGGGGCTCACCACGGTTTCCGGGCTTGCGGCGATTCGCAGCCTGCGCCATGCCGATCCGGCGAGCCTGTTGCGATGATGACCACCACCTCATCCACCGCTCGCGTAACGCTCCGTGCCGAGGACATCGGCAAGGCGTTCATGTCCGGCAAGGTACGCACGCCGGTGCTCGACGGCCTTTCGCTATCGGTGCGGGCGGGCGAACTCACGCTGATCTCCGGGCCGTCCGGCTGCGGCAAGAGCACGTTGCTCGCCATCCTCAGCGGTTTGCAGCGGGTGGACACCGGCCGTGTGTTCGCTCTGGATCATCGGCTGGACGACCTGGATCCCAGGGCCCTGGAGCGCTTCCGGCTGCTGCACACCGGCTTCGTCTTTCAGGGCTTCAATCTCTTTCCCGCGCTGACTGCCTGCGAGCAGGTGGAATTGCCGCTGCACTACCTCGGCATTCCCCGGCGCGTTGCGCGAGAGCGCGCGGCGCGTTCGCTCGAAGAGGTGGGGCTCGCGCATCGCATGGCCCTGAGGCCGGCGGAGCTTTCCGGCGGCGAGAAACAGCGCGTGGCGATCGCCCGTGCGTTGTCGAAAGAGCCGCGCCTGCTGTTCGCCGACGAACCGACGAGCGCGCTCGATGCCGCCAGCGGGCAGATCGTCATCGACATGCTGCATCGTATCGCCAGAGTGCATGGCACCACCGTGCTATGCGTAAGCCACGATCCGCGCCTCATCGGACATGCCGACCGCGTGCTGTCGATGGAGGACGGACGGATCCTCAACGACCGGCGCGAACCCACGCCACGTGTCCCGACGGAAGGGCTCGTACCATGACGCTTTCCATCTTTCGCCACGCGGCCGCGCTCGCGTTTGCGACGACCCTCCTTGCCGGGTGCGACGGCCACCGCGACCAGACCGCGCCAGCGCAGGTGCCTGCGCCTTCCTATGCGGCCGTGGCCCGAGGCCGCGTCGACGTGGAAGGCGGCCTGTTGAACCTGGGCATGCCCAGCGAGGGCACCCTGGCGGAAGTGGACGTGCACGAAGGCGACCATGTGCTGCGTGGCCAGCCGCTGGCGTCGCTGGATCTGGAGCCGGGCAAGCTCGCCGTCGCGGCGGCACAGGCCGAGTTGGATCAGGTGCAGGCGCAGCTCAAGCTGCTCGGCGACAAGCTGGCCACGACAAGGGAACGTGCCGGCCGCCTCGTCGCGGCGGAGCGGGCAGGCGCCGGCGACGGTCACAGCGCCGACGAGGCGCGCGAGCTGACAACCGAACTTGCCGCCCAGCAGACCGCCATGCGAGCGGAGGTGGCAGGCGCCGAGCAGAAGCTTGCCGCCGCACGCTTCGACCTTGCCCGCCGCACATTGCGTGCCCCGATGGACGCGGACGTGCTGCGTGTGACCGCCCAGCCGGGCGCGAATGTATCGCCGCAGGGCGGCCCATTGTTCGTGTTGCTGCCGCGCGCACCGAGGATCGTGCGCGCCGAACTGAGCGAGGCCTATGCCGACGCGGTACACCCCGGCATGTCGGCCCTCGTGACGGCGGATGCCTCGGCGGATACCGACCCGTGGCCGGCTCGCGTGTTGCGCGTCGGCACGGTGGTGGGACCTTCCTCCCTCGAGGACGATCCGCAGGTGCGTGCCAACAGCCGCACGGTGGAGTGCGTGCTGGCCCTGGACGCCGGGCGGACGCCACGCGTGGGCGAGCGCGTGATGGTCCGCTTCGGCCCCCGGGATTCGCGGATTCATGCGAAAGGCGAATGAAACGGCTGCGTGCGAGCCTTGTGACATCCCATTCGAGGTAGCCGCGTGATCCGCCAAGCCGAATTCTTTCTCGAAGGCGACAGCCGGGGTGTCCTGCTGATCCATGGCCTGACCGGTACCCCGACGGAAATGCGGATGCTGGGCAAGGGCCTGAACAAGGCCGGCTTCACCGTCCATGGCATGCAGCTGGCCGGCCATTGCGGCGATGTGGACGACCTGCTCGCCACCGGCTGGCGCGACTGGTACGCGAGCGTGCAGCGCGCGGCCGACGCGATGCTGACGAAGGTCGACACGCTGTTCGTGGGTGGCCTTTCGATGGGCGCGCTGCTCGCGCTGAAACTGGCGGCCGACCGCCCGGGGCAGATCGCCGGCGTGGGCGTCTACGGCGCCACCTTTCGCTACGACGGTTGGAGCGTGCCCTGGACGGCGAACCTCTCGTTCCTGCTGCCGCTTTTCAAGCGCCTTGGCATCGGGCGCGACCGCGCATTCCTCGAACAGCCGCCCTATGGCTTGCGCGACGAGCGCCTTCGCGAGCAGGTGAGTGCGGCGATGCGCAGCGGCGACAGCACCATGGCCGGGCTGCTCGGCAATCCCTGGCATTCCCTGGCCGACCTCTACCTGCTGTCGGCACAGGTACGCCGGCAACTTCGCGACGTGACCTCGCCCTGTCTGGTGGCGCACGCGAGCAACGACGACATCGCCAGCGTGCGCAACGCCGAGCTGGTGCTGCGCGAGGTGAACGCGCCCGCCGAGCTGCTGTTGCTCGAAGACAGCTACCACATGATCACGATCGATAAGGAACGGCGCACACTGATCGACCGATCCGCGCGATTCTTCGACACGATTGCCCCCGCGCGCACACTTACCGCGATGGCGGGCTGACGGTCATGGCGCCGCTGACGCTCGGCCTCTGGATCGCCAATGTGGTCTTCGACACAGTGGGCCAGCTTGCATTCAAGGCCGCGGCGAGCGGGCCGGACGAAGATGGAAGCCTGGCCCATTGGCGCGCCATGGCCATGCGCCCCTGGCTATGGCTTGGCATCGCCTGCTATGGCGTCGAATTCCTCGTGTGGATTGCATTCCTTTCGCTGGTACCGCTGTCCGATGGCGTGCTGCTGGGTTCCATCAACATCGTGGCGATCATGCTCGCCGGCCGGTGGCTGTTTGGCGAGAAGCTCACCGGGCTGCGTGTCGTCGGTATTGGCTTGGTGAGCCTGGGCGTCGCGATCGTGGGAGCGGGCGGATGAAGCGCTTCTACGTCATCGGGTTCCTGCTGCTTATGGCGTTCGACACGCTTGCGCAGCTGTCGTTCAAGCTGGCCGGCAGCCATGCGCTGCCGGTGACGGCGGATGCCGCGTGGGTGGCGCGCGTATTTGCGCAGCGGTGGGTGTACGGGGCCGTTGCCGGCTACATCGGCGCCTTCTTCACCTGGATGACCTTGCTGCGGCACGCACCCATCGGTCCGGCCTTCGCGGCATCGCATCTGGAAGTGGTGAGCGTGACCCTGCTGTCCGCATGGCTGCTGCACGAGCCGCTGACCTTGCCGCGCATACTCGGCGCGGCGACGATCGTGGCCGGCATCCTGTGCCTTGCCGCCGCTGAGCGGGAGACGCTTGCGGTCGCGCCCGGCACGGTTGGCTGAGTGCCATGCGCAGGCGGCCGTTCCACGAGGTTCCACCGACCGACGGCCTGCCGCTCCGCCTTGCCGACCTGCTGCCGGGCTCCGGTGACCTCGCCGGGACGCTTGCCGCGCAGCTCGGCACGCCGCCGATGCTGCTGACCTGCTCCGGTACCGCCGCGTTCATGGTGGCGTTGCGCACGCTCTCCGAACGCGAACCGCGGCGCCGCGAGGTAGTGGTGCCCGCATACACCTGCCCATTGGTGGCGATTGCGGTGCATGCGCTCGGTCTGCGCTTGCGGCTTTGCGATACACGCGCCGGACACTTCGACATGGACGAAGCGGCGCTGTCGAGCGTTTGCAGCGAAGAGACGCTGGCGGTGGTGCCCACCCATCTTGCCGGGTTGGTCGCCGACGTGGACGCCGCAAATCGCATCGCCGGACGCGTGGGTGCATGGGTGATCGAAGACGCCGCGCAGGCGTTGGGTGCGACGCAGCACGGGCACAGCGTCGGCCTGCGCGGCGACATCGGCTTCTTCAGCCTGGCTGCGGGTAAGGGCCTGTCGATCTATGAGGGCGGGCTGCTGACATCGCGAGATGCCACGCTGCGCGAAGCGATGCGGCGCACGCATGAGGCGATGCTGCCGTACGATCGCGGCTGGGAATGGCGGCGCAGCCTGGAACTGCTCGGTCTGGCAGCGCTCTATCGACCCGTAGGCCTGACTGTCGCGTACGGCATGCCGTTGCAGCGACGGCTGCGGCGCGGCGACACCGTGGCGGCGGTGGGCGACGATTTTCCCGCACGCATTCCCATGCACCGCGTGGGAACCTGGCGACAGGGCGTGGGTGCGAGGGCGGCGGCACGCTGGCCCGGTTTTCTCGCCGAACGTCGCGCGAGGGCGGCGCAGCGCATCGACCGCCTTCGGCGTATCGACGGCCTCGCTGTGCTGGTGCCGCGCGAGGACAGCGAAGGAAGCTGGCCCTTCCTGCTGCTGCGCTTCCCCGACGCGGCACGCTGTAATGCGGTGTTGGGCGACCTATGGTGTGCAGGCGTCGGCGTCAGCCGGTTGTTCGTGCATGCGCTGACCGATTACGCTTATCTCGCCGATCGTGTGCCCCGCGCCCCCACGCCCCATGCGCGCTCCTTCGCGCAATGCACGGCCACGCTGAGCAATAGCGCATGGCTGGATGACGCGACCTTTGAGCGTGTGGCCCAGGCGATGGAGCGCGTCCTCACGACGGACGAGGCGCCGGCTATGTCCCCGTGCGCTCCGCGATAGCGGCAAGCAAGCGCTCGTTGAGCCGCTGCTGTTGCGCCTGCCACAGGGCCAGCTTCCTCGTGTCCACGGTCGGCTGTGCGTCCCTCGCCGAAAGCAGGCGTTTCCACAGGCTGCGGTAGCGGTAGTGGGACACCTCGCCGGTGATGTCGCTGCCCACGAGACCGCTGCGCAGGGTGTCGATGATGGCGAGGGCGTCTTCGAGCTGGAATATGCCCTGGTCCCAGTTGGTGCGGGCCACGTCTTCGGCGAACACATCCTTGTCGATGGAAAGGTAGGCCGGTAGCGGACGGTCGGCCTGGTATTCGCGGAATGCCTCGGTCAGTGCCGCTGCGCTGTCGAATCCGCGGAACGCATGGCCGAGCCCCGAGCGGGCCGCCCACGAGACGTCGACGCCCACACTCCAGTATGTCAGCCGCCCGTCGCGCAGCGGCGCGCGATAGTTCTCCCAGGCGTGGCCCGCGCCGATGTCTCCGGAACCGATGCCCACTACGTGCACATGGGCGACCCGGGGCAGCATGGCCACGCGCCGCACCCACGAACCGCAGTGCACGCCGAACGGGAACAACATGTTGTCCGGGTGGTTGTCGAGGACGACGACCTGGAACGTTTCACTGCCCGACACCAGCGTGATCAGGGGCCAGCTGAGGTGGTGGAAGTCGCCACTGCCGAGCAGCACGGGGCCGCGCAGGGGAAGCTCCGCCAGCAAGAGCTCGAAGCGCCTGAGGGTACGCAGCGAACAACCGAAGCGCAGGGCCTCCTGCCAATGGTCCAGCGGCACCACGAGGCTTTCGGCAGGCGGATCGACCGAGTGATCGATGTCCAGGACCGTGAGGCGGCTCATGCGCAGACCCCCACGCGACCGTTGGCCACCGGCTCGCCCTCGAAGTGACGCGCGAACCGGCGCAGCAGCATCCGCAGCACCGGATTGCGAAGGTATACGGCATGCCGCGTATAGCTGAGTCGTGCGCCGAGGCGCGACTTCACTTCCGGGTCCGTCCAGCCGGCCACGTAGTGGCTCAAACCGTGCTGACGGGCATATTCCAGGTTGTGCATCCAGCTCACGGCGTAAAGGTTGTGCTCGCGCGCCTGCGGGTAGGCGAAGCCGATGTACTTGTCGATCAGCATGCCGCCGTATTCGTAGCAGAGGTTCCAGCCGATCAGGCCGTCAGCGCCCCGGTACATGAAGACAACCCCGTTGCTGTTCGCGTCGCGCAGCACGGCCGTGAAGAAGGCCTTGCTGAGGAGGTCGAAGTGGATCTCGCTCTGCGCGTGCACGTTGCGGTAGAGCGCGTAGCATTCATCGATCGCGGCATCGTCGTCGAAGTACGCCGAGCCCGTGGCCCATGCCTCCACCTGCACGCGATCCCGTGCCTTCAGCTTGCGCCGGACGTCCTTCCGCCGGCTGGACGACAGCCGGGCGATGTACTCGTCGACGGAGTCGAAATCGATCGGCACCCAGGCCAGCGGCATGCCTTCCAGGATGACGAAGCCGCGCGCAGCCAGGGCTGCCGCGAACGCGCCCGTCTTCGCGTTCGCGGAGGTGTTCAGAAGGGGCGAGTCGACCGCCAGGTCTTTGACGATGAGGAGCGGGCACTCGCGGCCGTACGTTGCCAGCAGTTCCGTCACCAGGTCGTCCGCCGCGGGACGCACCGGCACGGGTGCGTACTCGGCGACGGTGCAGCCGACGAAACGCACGCGCCAGTGGAGCAGGCGTCCCCACAGGCGATACAGCGGCAGCGACGTGATCCGCTGGCGCAAGGCTTCGTCGGCCGTGGTGAGTATGTCGAAGCGCGTGTGGAAGGTGGGCATGCCAGACGCGGAGCGATCAGCCGTGAACCCTTCGGGCGGATGATCCAGGAAGTGTTCGACGAGCGACACGGGCTCCAGGGCGGTGCAGAACGGCATGGCTGTGGTACTCAGATCCGTTTCAATGCGAGTACGGCGTTCAGCCCGCCGAACGCGAAGGAATGACTCAACGCCGCGCGCACCGGCCGATCGCGCGCGGTGTGCGGCACGTAATCGAGGTCGCATGCGGGGTCCGGCTGGTCGAGGTTGGCGGTAGGCGGTACGACGCCTTCGGCCATGGCACCGAGCACCGCGACCAGTTCCAGCGCACCGGAGGCACCCAGGGCGTGGCCGTGCATCGATTTGGTGGACGACACGGCAAGGCGTAGCGCATGAGGCCCGAACACCTGGTGGATGGCGCGGGTTTCGCTGAGATCGTTTGCTTGCGTGCCGGTGCCGTGGGCATTGATGTAGTCGATGTCCTCGACGTTGAGCTGCGCATCCGCCAGCGCCTGCGCGATGGCTGCGGCGGCACCGGCCGAGGTCGGCGCGACGATGTCGCCCGCGTCGGCGCTCATGCCTATGCCGGCGAGCTCGGCTAATGGCACAGCGCCGCGAGCGTGCGCGTGGTCCGCGGACTCGAGCACGAAGACCCCGGCGCCCTCACCGAGCACCAGGCCGCGCCGGTTGGCGCTGAAGGGACGGCAGGTATCCTCGGCGAGCACGCGCATCGCTTCCCACGCGCGGAGGGCGGCATACGTGAAGCACGATTCCGTGCCGCCGGCGATCGCCACGTCGGCCAGGCCCGCGCGAATCAGCAAGGCGGCCTGTGCGATCGCATGGTTGGACGAAGCGCAGGCACTGGCCACGCCGAACGCGGGGCCGCGCAGGCCATGCGCGATGCTGATCTGGCTTGCCGGTGCATTCGCCATCATGCGCACGATGGTGAGCGGGTGCACCCTCGGCGCATGTTCCGCGTAGAGTCGCTTCGACTGCTCGTCGTGCGATGTCTCGCCACCCGCGCCCGTGCCGATCACCACCGCCGTGCGCGAGCCGATGCCGTTCGAGGCGAACTCGATACCCGACTGTGCAATGGCCTCACGCGCGGCGACCATGGCGAACTGCGAGGTGCGGTCAAGCAGGGGCAGAACGCGCTCGTCGAACCGCGTCGAGGGATCGAAGCTTTCCGGCACCTGCGCCGCGACCTTCACCCGCAGCTCGCTGGCCTGCGCGTGACGCAGCGGTCCGATGGCGCTGCGCCCTTCCCGAAGGTTCCGCCAGAGGGCGTCGGCGCCCTCGCCGAACGGGCTGACGGCACCCATGCCGGTGATGACGACACGCTTCGCGACTGAACTCACACCACCGTCCCGGTGTGGCCCGACTGAGCCGTCAAGGCGGCCTGTACGGCGCTTATCAGGTGCCCGACGGAGTCGGACTCGAAATTCGCGCCTTCATCGGGAAAGTGGATGTCGAAGTGCTCCTCGAGTTCGAAGATCAGTTCGATGGCATCCAGGGACGATATGCCGAGATCCTTGAGCGTGGCCTCCGGAACGAGCGATGCGGGTTCCACGTGGGTCTGCCGGGCCACGATGGCGATGATCTGTTCGCCGACATGGTCGGCGAGTGGCGAGACGTTCATGGTGCATCCTCCGGTGGACGCGCTCGGCTTCAGGCACGTTTTGCGCGCGTCAGCAGTTGGTCGAGCAAGGCGATCGCCAGGTCGATCTCCTCGTGCGTGATGTCGAGCGACGGCGCAAGCGTGATCACGTTCTTGTACCAACCGCCCACATCCAGCACGAGGCCGATCTTCTTGCCGTTGTGCTCGAGATCACCGGCAAGTCCGATATCCACCATGCAGTCGAGCAGGGCCTTGTTCGGCGTGAACCCGTCCTCGGTGCAGATCTCGGCACGGAGCGCCAGGCCCAGGCCGTCCACGTCGCCGATTTCCTTGTGGCGCTTCTGCAGGTCGCGCAGGCCATCCAGGAAATGGGCGCCCTTGGCCGGCACGCTGGTCTCGTAATCCAACTCGTAGCCCATGCGGATGACTTCCAGGCCCACCGCCGTACCCAGCGGGTTCGAGTTGAACGTGGAGTGCGTGGAACCCGGCGGGAACACCACGGGATTGATCAGCTCCTCGCGCGCCCAGAGGCCGGACAGCGGATTGAGGCCGTTGGTGAGCGCCTTGCCGAACACGAGCACGTCGGGCGTCACGCCAAAATGTTCGATCGACCAGAGCTTGCCGGTGCGCCAGAAACCCATCTGGATTTCGTCCACCACCATGAGGATGCCGTACTGGTCCAGCACCTTCTTCAGGTCGCGGAAGAAGTTCATGGGCGGGATCACGTAGCCGCCGGTGCCCTGGATCGGCTCCACGTAGAACGCGGCATATTCCGCCTGGTTCACCTTTGGATCCCACACGCCGTTGTATTCGGTTTCGAACAGGCGTGCGAACTGGCGCACGCAGGCGTCCGAGTATTCCTCGGCCGTCATGCCCTTGGGCCGGCGGAACGGATACGGGAAAGGAATGAACATCGCGCGCTCGCCGAAGTGGCCGAAGCGGCGGCGATACCGATAGCTGGAGGTGATGGACGATGCGCCGAGCGTACGGCCGTGGTAGCCGCCTTCGAACGCGAACATCAGGCTCTTGCCGTTGGAGGCGTTACGAACGAGCTTCAGCGAGTCCTCGATGGCCTGCGCGCCGCCCACGTTGAAATGCACGCGGCCCTTGCGACCGAACTTGCTTTCCACGTCTTGCGCGATGGTCTTGGCGAGCTGGATACGCCCCTCGTGGAGGTACTGGCTGGCCACCTGCGGCAGCACGTCGATCTGGCGCTTCAGCGTATCGTTCAGGCGCTGATTGCCGTAACCGAAATTGACCGCGGAATACCACATCTGCAGGTCGAGAAAGGGCACGTCCGCCGTGTCGTACATCCAGCTGCCTTCGCAGCGGCGGAAGATCTTCGGCGGGTCCACGTAATGCACGGTGTCGCCGAAGGAGCTGTACTGGGCTTCGTCGCGCAGCAGCTGCGCGTCGTCGATGGCAGCGGAAGCGTGCTTGTCGAATACGTTCATGAGGGTTCCGTAAATCAGGCGAGGCTGTCTTGGATGGCGGGTAGCGTGAGGTGTTCTTCCAGCGTTCCATCGAGCAACGCGGGCAGCAGCGCCAGCGCGTCCTCGAAGCCGGTGATCGGCATGTAGGGAATGCCGGCGGCGCGGCAATGTTCGATCAGGCGGTGCTTGGCGAATACGTAGTCGACGCGGTCGGCGGCGCAGAAGTCCGAGGCACCGTCACCGATGAGGAGGGTCTTGCGGCCGTTGGAAGCGCGGCTGCGCTCGACGCAGGCGCATTTGCAGGTGCCGCTGCCGCAGCCTTCGGCCTGGAAGGGCGAGCTGAAGCTCCAGCGCTGCGGCGGAGTACCCGGCGCCAGGTGGTTCGCCGCCACGGGCAGATCGTCCAGGCCATGGCGGCGCAGGATGCGATGGATGGCGTAGTCGAGGCCATCGCTCACGATGTGCACGGGCACATCGAGTTCTCGGGCCCTCGCCACGAAGGCGGGGAACGCATGGTCGATGCGCACGTTGGCGAGTTCGGCGTCCAGTTCTTCCGCGCTCATGTCGAGCAGCGCCACCTGTCCGCCCATGCATGCGCGGGAGCCGATGAGGCCTGCTCGCCAATCGCGTTCCAGTGCTTCCCAGCCCGGGCGCCCGTAACGATCCAGCAGGGAGTCGATCACGTCTTCCACGGAGACGGTGCCGTCGAAGTCGCAGAGGATGGTCCAGTCGCGCAGGCTCATCGGGAGTTCGCAGTCGTTGCAGGTGGGTGTGGACGCTAGACCCACGATCTTTCCCGCCCCTTTCCGCGCTTTTCACTGGGTTTGCGCTAAGCCGCGGCTAAGGCAGCCGGTATGGGCCTGCTTGCTGCGGGGGGCGTCAGCGAGGCGGCCAGGACTAGCCGCGGCTGCGGGGACCCGGGTGGAATGGTGGTGGCGAAGGGGTTACGGTCGGTGGTGTCACATCATTGGAACGAGTGAATGCTTCCCATCAACGTCAAAGGTGCCCTCAATGCGGTGCTGCTGGGCACGATCGTCGCGGCCTTCTCGCTTCCGGCCGTGGCCGCCGACCTGATGAGTTTCTGGGATACGCAGCAGAAAGGCGCGAACAGCTTCAACAAAACCCCTCCGGACGAAGCCTACTTCAAAGCTTTGGCGGCTACGGGTGCGACATGGGTCCGTCTGACCTTCAGCAAATGGCACGGCGAAGACAGGGACTTCCTGATCGGCAACGCCGATCGCTACCAGGGGCTCAAAGAGAAGGATCTGGCGCTCTTGATGAGAGTGCTGGACGCCGCGTCTTCGGCAGGCCTCAAGGTGGTCATCGTGCCGTTGAGCCTGCCCGGCGCCCGTTGGACGCAGCAAAACAAGGGGAAATTCGACGACCGCCTGTGGCGAGGCGGCACGTATCCAGAGCAGGCGGTTCGCTTCTGGGCGGATCTTGCCGGGAGGCTGAAAGACCATCCCGCAGTCGCGGGGTACAACCTGATCAACGAACCGGCACCGGAGAAAACGACAGGCCTTGAGGAAAACGCGTCGATGGAGGTGCTTCGAACATGGCAGGAAACCCATCGGAACGGGCCCAGGGATCTTCAGGTGTTCTATCGGAACGTGATCGATGCCATTCGCAAGGTCGACCCCGCGACACCCGTGATGGTGGACGGTGGCTACTACGCCAACGCCCGCTCCCTCGCGGCGTGGCCCAAGCCGCTCGACGACGCCAAGGTTCTATATGCGTTCCACATGTACGAACCCTATGAGGCCACCAGCTTCCCCAATATGAAACACAAGTTTCAGCTGCGTTACCCCGGCGTGGAAACGCGTTATGGCGGCACCGAGATCAAGTGGAACCGGGAGGCAGTAGCTGCGCACATCAAGCTACCTTTCGAGTGGGCGAAGATGAACGGCTTAAGTGCGAACAGGATCGTCATGGCCGAGTATGGCTGCATGAGGCTCTGGCCTGATTGCGCCGCCTACCTCGTCGACGTCATGGACGCAGCCGATAAGTATCATGGGCACCGTGCCTTCTACGCATTTCGTGAAGACGAATGGGATGGGATGGACTATGAACTGCCGCCGAGCTTCAAGCCTGGGCAGTTTTACTGGCTCAGGGAGCAAGGAAAGCAAGATACGATTCCTCGGAATGGGAAACTTATGATGCTGCTTGAGAAGCGTATGTAGGGCGAGTGGGACACATGGCTGAACTCCGGATCGCCGTTTCTTCAAAGTCTCAGTCAAGTCGCGGCGATCGCAATCGAAGAGACACGCCGAACAGCCACGCGAACAGAACCAGTACGAAAAAACGGTTCGCGAGGCCATATGGCATCCCCTTGTGCAGGGTGAGGAACTGGATGACGAATCCGGCCAATATCAGGGAGGTCAGTATCCAGGCGGTTCGCCGAAAGGATCGCCACGCGGGGTGCGTTCCAAAACTCGCAGATAGCAGGATGCTTGCGATGAAGATGCTTCCGACATTCACGAGGAAGCTCTGATCGTGGATGGCCCCCGACCGGGTAGACGGCGCGCCGGGAATATCCGTGGGAAACACGGCCGAGACGACCAACCCAATCGCTGCGACCAGGAGCAGAAACATCCCCAATCGGGCGGTGATGGAGCGCAGGCCGCTGGTATGGAGGCCCGCCACAAGTGCCAGCAAGCCGCAGCTCATCGCCAGGAACCAGGTCGTCATGATCCAGCCATGGGGACCCACCGCGTAGTTGCTGATGAAGTTGGTTGCCGGAGCGTAATCGGGCCGCAGGATGTGCAGCGTCAAGAGAGCTACCGTGGCGTAGATGAAACAGGCCAAAGCGGTGGTCGCGAAGGCGACGGATGATGAACGTGATCCTTTCCCGGCGTTCTCGATGGCCATGAGCGAATCCCCTGGCTTCTGCAGGTTATTGGAAGGCTTCTTGATCCCTTTAGCTGTCGGTTGCCGCGGAGCTTGACGGTAGAGCGGTCGACGCCGATGGCGACTTTACGCGATTTCGACCCTCCCCCTTGGCCTGGTAAAGCAGCCTATCGGCCAAAAGGACTAGTTCGGTCACGGAGCGGCGCGGCTGACCGGAGGCCACCACGCCCACGCTGATGGTCACGCCCAGGCGCTCGCCTGAAATCGTCTGCAGCTGGCGCTCCGTTTCGGAACGCAGGCGCTCGGCCACGTTGATCGCTTCCTGCAAGGAGGTGTCGGGGAGCACACCCACGAACTCTTCCCCGCCAAAGCGGAAGATCCAGTCGCGTTTGCGAAGAACGCGCTCGGCCAGACGAGCCACCGCGACGATGACCTCATCCCCGACAGCATGGCCAAAGCGGTCGTTGATGCGCTTGAAATGGTCGATATCGAAGAACAGGACGGCCCGGTCCCGGTATGTCGGCTGCACGTCCCACTCGCGGAGCCGCTGGGTAAAGAATCGGCGGTTGTAGAGACCCGTCAAAGGATCCCGCGTGGACTGCTGGTAATACGAGTCCGCCGTCCGCTCCTTTCGGATGGCCACCATGAGAACGACGGCGATCAGGACTTCCGCGATCATCTGCACGTTGTAGAAGATCACCGCCCACGGCCTGGGCGGGAGCGCGCCGAGCGGTTCCGGCAGGATGGCGACAAAGGGAAGGCTGACCCACGCCAGCACCGCGGCCGCGGCAAACAGAATCGTCAGCGGACGCACCGACGGCAATCGCTCGCTGCGATGTTGCCTCAGTGTGAGTGCGGCGCGCGACATGTAGAAGGCGACCAGGGCGACGCGGAAGCCCGCGCTGATGCTCCGCAGTGGGAAATTGTCGAACACCGCGAACGCCAGGATGAGCCAGACGAGGGACGGCAGCGCGAGCCATCCCATGCGAGGCGGCTCGTCGAACAGCGCCCGCACCGCCTGCCAGCCGAACGCATAAGCCAGCGAGATGAAAAAGGCACCCAGGTGAAGGGCGCTGCGGCCAGGCAGCGCGTGCGGCTGAACCATGAAGAGACAGCCCACCCCGCCCATCAGGAACGGCAGCGCGAACCAGAGGCTGCGTTGCCCGGTGCTGCGCACGAGAGCGGCCACCACGGCCACCAGAATCAGGAGAACGCCGCTGTAACCGAGGAGCGTGGGGATGTCGACCATCGACCTCGCCGGAAGTCAGGAGCGGCCATTATTGCAAAGCAGGCAATGTCGGCGACAAATCCATATCGCCCCTGAAGCAAGCTTTTACGAGCGTGCCGCTGTCGTAAACCTTCGGGCAACCTGTCCGTTAGTTGGGAGTGTTACCCCTGTAACGGAGGTTTCATGCGACCGCTCGCCGCCTGCCTGCTGGCCCTGACCGCCCTGCCTGTCCTGGCGGATGACGCTGCACTGCCGAAGGAAGACGCCTATTGGCTCAACCGGGTTACTTTCGGCGCCGATTCGGCCACCCTCGCCAGCTTTCGCGATCTTGGCAAGCGGCGCTTCCTGGATCGGCAGCTTCACCCGTCGGGTGACGGTCTGCCGGCGGCGATCCAGGCGCGGATCGCCGGATTCGACGCGGTGAAGACGCCCGTGACCGTGCTGATGGCCCAGGTGCGTGACCAGGCCCAGGTCATCAAGGCCATGCCCGATGGCGACGCCAAGCAGGAAGCGCGCAAGGCCCAGCGGAAGCAGGGCAACGAATACGCCCAGCAGGCGCAATCCGCCGTACTGCTCGAAGCCATCTACGACGAGAACCAGCTGCGCGAGCAATTGGTGTGGTTCTGGCTGAACCATTTCAGCGTGTTCCGTGACAAGGGGCGTGTGCGCTGGTTGCTGGCCGATTACACGCAAAACACGATTCGCCCGCACGCCCTGGGCAAGTTCCGCGATCTGGTCATGGCCACGCTCAAGAGCCCGGCCATGCTCGAATACCTCGACAACGCGCAGAACGCACGCGACAAGATCAACGAGAACTACGCACGCGAACTCATGGAGCTGCACACGCTCGGCGTGGGTTCGGGGTACACGCAGGCCGACGTGCAGGCCCTGGCGCATATCCTGACCGGCGTGGGCGTGAACTTCGACGGTCAGCCGCGCAAGATCCGTCGCGACCTCCAGCCGTATTACCTGCAGGAGGGCGTGTTCGAGTTCAATCCCAACCGGCACGACTTCAGCGACCAGGTGCTGCTCGGCCACACGATCAAGGGCGGCGGCTTCGACGAGGTGGAGAAGGCCGTGGACCTCATCGTGAGCCAGCCGGCCTGCGCGACGTTCGTCTCCACGGGGCTGGCGAAGTATTTCGTGGCAGATGACCCGCCGCCCGCCCTGATCGAGGCCATGGCGAAGACCTTCCGGCACACGGACGGCGACATCGCGCAGGTGATGAAAACCATGCTGACCTCGAAGTACTTCATCGCTTCGCTGGGCAAGCGTTACAAGGATCCGACCCAGTTCCTCGTATCGGCCATGCGCCTGGCCTACGACGGTAAACCCGTGGAGAATCCGCGACCGCTGGCGAACTGGGTGCAGCAGCTGGGCCAGGCGCCGTTCGGACGCATCACGCCGGACGGCTGGCCGATGAGCAGTTCGGAGTGGACCAGCTCGGGCCAGGTGGCAAAGCGTTTCGAGATCGCCCGCTCGATCGGCAGCGGCGCCAATCATCTCTTCGATCTCACCGACGACGGCTCGCAGCATCGCGGCGGCTTTCCGCAGCTGACCACGCCGACCTACTACGCGACCATCGATCCCTTCCTCGGCCCGAAGACGCGCGACGCGCTCTCGCAGGCCACGTCGCAGCAGGAATGGAATACCTACCTGCTCTCGTCCCCCGAATTCAATTACCGCTGAGGTCCGCCATGGATCGTCGTCAGTTCCTTTTTACCCTCGCCGCCACCGTGCCCGCGCTGACCCTCGGGGGCAAGGTGTTCGCCGCGCCGGCCACCTCGCCTCGCTTCCTGCTCGTGTTCCTGCGCGGCGGCTACGATGCCAACAATCTTCTCGTGCCGTACGCGAGCGACTTCTATTACGAGTCGCGGCCGAACATCGCCGTGGCCCGGCCCGATCCGCAGAACGAGGGTTCGGCGCGCGCGCTTGACGCGAACTGGGCCCTGGCGCCGGCCGTGCTGAAGTCGATGGGGCCGTTATGGGACCGCAAGCAGCTGGCCTTCATTCCCTTCGCGGGCACCGACGATCTGTCGCGTAGCCACTTCGAAACCCAGGACAACATTGAATCCGGCGAGGCGGGCGACTCGCGCCGCTACGCCTCCGGCTTCATGGGCCGCTTGAGCGGTGTGCTGCGCGGCGTGCCGCCGATCGCTTTCACCGACGCGCTGCCGCTTTCGTTCCGCGGCGCGGGCGACGTGCCCAACGTGTCGCTGAAGGGCAACGGCAATGCCACGTTCGACGATCGCCAGTCGAAGATCCTCGCCGGCATGTACCAGGGCACCCCGCTGCAGGCACAGGCCGCCGATGGTCTGCAGTTACGCCAGGACGTGGCCAACGATCTTAAGATGGAGATGACCGCGGCCAGCCGCGGCGCGGTGAATGCCCGTGGCTTCGCCCAACAGGGCGAGCGCATGGCGACGCTGATGCGCGACCGCTTCCGCCTCGGCTTCGTCGACGTGGGCGGCTGGGACACGCATGTGAACCAGGGCGGCGCGCAAGGCCAGCTCGCGAACAATCTGGACAACCTGTCCCAAGGCCTCGCAGCCTTCGCCGACGGCCTGGGCGAAAAGGAATGGAACGACACTGTCGTAGTCGTCGTCTCCGAATTCGGCCGTACCTTCCGCGAGAATGGCAACAAGGGCACCGATCACGGGCACGGCACGACCTACTGGGTGCTGGGCGGCAAGATCGACGGCGGGCGCATCGCGGGGCAGCAGGTGGCGATCAACGCGGGGAGCCTGCTGCAGAATCGCGACTATCCCGTGCTCAACAATTACCGCGATGTGCTGGGTGGGCTGATGCGGCGGATGTATGGGCTATCGGACAAGGACCTCGGTGCGGTGTTCCCCGGGGCCAAGCCGGCCGACTTGCGCCTGGTTTAGGCGCCGTGACATCCCTGCGGCGCGCCACGGGCGCTCACGCGCTTATGCCGCCATCCACAAGAATGCCCGAACCGGTGACATAGGCAGCGCCTGGCCCGGCGAGGAAAGCCACCGCATCGGCTACCTCGCGCGGCTTTCCGTAGCGGGCAATGGATAGGTGCGGAAGGATGGCGGCAGCCAGGGTGCCGTCGGCCGGATTCATGTCGGTGTCGATAGGGCCCGGACGCACGAGGTTCACGGTAATGTCCCGAGGCCCAAGCTCGCGCGCGAGGCCGCGAGTAAAACTCTCCATAGCGGACTTCGTGGCCGCATACACCGCAATGCCTGGAAACGGAACGGCCAGCCCCGCATTCGACCCGATGGTAACGATGCGCCCGCCATTCGGAATGTGCTTCAACGCCGCCTGCGTGGTCACGAACACCCCGCGCACATTCACGTTCAACTGCAGATCCATCTCCTCCAGCGACAAATCCGCAAAAGGCCCTGCGACAAGGACGCCCGCGTTGTTTACGAGGATATTGAGACCACCCAGTGCGGCCACGGTCCGTTCCACAGCCGCCACAGAGGCCTCCGGGCTGGCAGCATCGGCCTCGATCGCAACGGCATTGCGGCCCAGCGCACGCATCTCCGCAGTGAGGGCTTCCGCCTTCTCCGCCGACTTCGAGTAAGTAATGGCGACATCGGCGCCGTGCTCGGCCAGCTTCAGGGCAATTGCCGCGCCGATACCGCGCGCAGCGCCGGTGACTAGGGCTCGCTTGCCGGCGAGAGGAAGAGACTGTAGGGTCACGGCGGCACCTGATATATGTATCGAGCGATACATAAAGACTACGCGCAACTGAGCGTAGCGGCAAGCGACTTGTGCATCGTCGGATCTGAATGCCTGCTCCCCCGCCTCACCGCCCGAGCGCCCCTGGCGTCAGTCCTCAGGACTAGTACACGCGGCGTACCGATCGCCCTCAATCCGCGTGATTTCGTCACCCCCTTCGGCGGTCACACTGCCCGTGTAGTGCTTGGCACTATCGAAGTCCACATGGGCCGAAGCCCGCGAAGCGCCTTTGCAACTGAGCGTCCACGCCAGCGAGGTGCTCCGGCGTTGCTGGTCCGCCGCGTCGCATTCGCCCGCGCCGGGCGTCCACGCAGCGAACGTGGTCCACGGATCGGCCCCCTCATCCACACAATGCCAATGCACCTCCGGTGTGCCGGCCTTGCCATGCGTCACGCGCCGCACCTGAACCTTCCATAGTCCCGGCATGGCGCCGAAGTCGCCTGCATCGGCGTGGACGGATGCGGCGCCGGCGAGCGAACTCAGAACCAATGCCCGCAAACCCCATTTGCACAGGGAAAGCCTCATCGTTATCTCCTCCTTCAATCGAGAAAACCCTGCCTGCTTTCGCGGGCAGGGTCTGTATCGAGCGAACAGTGAGCGCTCAGTCGGCGATCGCGGTGGCGTCGCTGACATCCTTCCGGGCGAAGTTGAACATGTCCATGAGGTTGCCGATGGCCGGCGCGTTTACCGGGACATACGGGTTTTCCCGGAATGACACCGGGTTCGGCAGGTTGTCGCGACTGCGGGCGGAGATCTGATCCCTCAGGTTCCAGTTGGCCTCGACGAATTTGTCGAACGAGACATGGTCGTAATAGGTGTGCACGACCTTGCCGCCTACGGAGTACTTCGACACCACCAGCAACGGGATGCGCGTGCCGTCGCCGAAGAAGTCGATCGGCTGGATGTAGCCGGAATCGTAGTAGCCACCACCTTCATCGAAGGTCACCATGATCGCGGTGTCGTCCCACACCTTCGGGTTGGCCTCGACCATTTCGACGATCTTGCGCACGTATCCTTCGAACAGATCAAGTTTCGACGAAGACGGATGGCCATCGAGGATGCCGTCCGGCTTGGCGATGGAGACGGCCGGCAGCGTGTCGTTCTGGATGTCGTCGTACAGGTCGTTGATGTCCTGGTTCTTGGCACGGAGTTCCGGGTTGGTCATGACCTGGGTGGAGTACAGGAACGGATTGCAGATGTTGCAGAAGGTGCCGCCCTCACCGTCTTCCTTGCCTCCGGCGAAGCCCTCGCCGTAGTACTTCCAGGAAACGTTGTGCTTCTCCAGCAGCAGCGCCAGGTTTTCCTGTGTGGTCGGCGGGATGGTGAACTGGTCGTCGCCCAGCGGTGCCGGCGTGCCGTCACCCAGGTAGCCCGGGTTGTAGTTGTTCACCAGGTAGTAAGCCTTGGGTTTGCAGTCCGTGCCTTTGAACGTCTGGTACGGCAACGAACGCAGATAGTTCTTGATCTGCTTCACGCCCGGCTGGCTTTCGTCGGAGCAATTGACGTAAGAGCCGCCGCTGTAACCGTCCTGCACCCACCAGTTGTTGGTACCGAACTGGGAATCCGGGTTCTCGATCTGGTTTTCCGGCGGCGTGGCGGGTTTGCCGTTCGCATCGGCGTAGTAGATCAAGGTGCCGTAGCCAAGCATGATGTGGTTGGCGCCCGTGCCGCCCATCACCGACTGGTGGAAGTTATCGCTCAACGCGTACTTCTGGGCCAGTTTCTTGAAGTAAGGCGCGTCGCCCTGGGCCATGTTCAGGAACTGCATGGCGGTGGCGCCTTCACCGGTGCTCTGGTCGGTGAAGTTCGCCGGCTGCTCCTTGCCGTTGCTGCCCGCGCCGATGGTGGTTTCCACCCAGGGGAAGAGATCGTTGCGACAGCCGCTGGGGTTGGATGGGGTAGCGGCCCGGGTATCGCAATCGAGCTGCTGCCACATCTGGAAGAAGCGATGCACGGGGCTGTTGGCATAGGCGTCGTAGCTGATCGACGCATGCAGGTCCACCGGCGCGTTGGGTAGCTCGGCCGGGAAACGGGTATCGACCACTTTCTTGGGCAGGCCGGTGCCGCCGGCAGCGAGCATGTCGTAGGTGCCGTCGGGCAGCGCCGGCTCGATGGCCTGCGCCTGCGCTGCGGACGCGAAAGGTGCTTCGGTAGGTGCGCCGCCGGTGTTCATCTGCGGAAGCGTCTTGTACTTGCCGGCCTTCTTCGGCGACATGTCGAACTTGCCGGTGCTCGAAGCCATGAACTGCGCGGCAAGGGCCACGTTCGGACCCGGCGTGCCATCGGCATTGACGATGCCCTTGGATAGGAGGTTGTCCACGTACTGCCCCTTCGGCGCAGTGTAGGTGCCGTAGACGTGGTCGAACGTGCGGTTCTCGCCGATCAGCAGGATCACGTGCTTGATCGGGGTGACGGTGTTGTTGCTGTTGTCCTGGCCACGCGGCGGCTTGTGCAGTACGACGATGCCACCGGGAAGGCCGGTCTGCCCCTTGAAGGGAGCCACAGGTACATTCTGGCGGAACTGCGCGTCGTGGTCGGGTGGAGTGGTGTCCTGTGCGCTGACGATGCCGGTAAGGCCGACAGAAAGCGCAGCGATCAACAGCGGCGAAAGCCGCGTGTGGCGCAACCATGTAACCATTGTGAGTCTCTCCCTACTGGAAGTCTTCCCCCTGATGCGTGTCGACTAAGGATGTGGGTGGCCCGTCGACAGCCGTGAGCATCTGCCCGGCATATGACGAATCGTTGGCGTGCAGGCGACAATGCGCGAGGACGTGATGACGCTCACGTGTCAACGCAAGATGTTGCGAACAATTCAGACCAGTTCGTAAGGACGCATCATTTCGTTGTCTTCGTGCTCGAGGTAATGGCAGTGCCAGACGTATTTGCCTGGCTCGCCGTCGAAGCACGCGATGATGCGTGTGACCATGCCGGGATCGCAGCGCACGGTGTCTTTCCAACCGGCTTCGTGCGCGGCCGGCGGTATCGATGGCCCGGTGAACTTCAGTTCCTTCCGCGCGTTCCACGCGAAGAGGTCGAACGGACGGCGCTCCACTATCTGGAAGCGCACAAGGTGCAGATGCATGGGGTGCGCATCGCCCGTCACATTGACGAACGTCCAGGTTTCAACCGTGCCTTTCCTGGGTTTTTCGCTGATGGGATCGCTCCACATCTTTCCATCGAGCACCATCGTCATCGGACTGCCGCCCGAATCGTCCTGTTCGCCCAGCGCAAGCACACGGTCCTGCACCGCGGTGGAAGGATCGATGCGTTGAACGTCCCGCAATGCTGCCGGTACCACGGAGGTATCGCGGCGACCCTTGGCGCGAACGCGGAACTCGACGATGCCTTCGGACTGGTGACGCAGCTGCACCGACTGACCTGCGTAGGCACTGAAGTCCACGATCACCTCGGCGCGTTCGGCCGGGTAGAGCTCGATGTTCGGGCGGTCGGTGGGCGCTGCCAGTAGCCCCTGGTCGCTGCCAATCTGCTGGAAAGGCTTGCCATGGGACAGCGACAGGTTGAAGAAGCTGGAATTGGCCACGTTGATCAGCCGCAAACGGTAGCGGCGCGGCTCCACGTCGAGATACGGATACAGCTTGCCGTTGCACAGCACCGCATCGCCGTGACATTCGGACACCCAGGGGGCCTCTGGGTCTTCCGAAACCGGGTAGTAGAGCTTGCCGCTCTTGGCGAGCAGGCGGTCGTACAGCACCAGCGGAATGTCGAATTCGCCGGAGGGGAGGCCCAGTGCCTGCTCTTCGTCGTCGTGCACCAGGAAGCTGCCGAAGAGGCCTGCGTAGATGTTCAGCCGTGTGATGCCCATGGCGTGATCGTGGTACCACAAGGTGGTGGCGTCCTGGTCGCCCGGGTAAAGGGAGGTTACCGACTTGCCTGGCACGTACCAGTCTTCGGGCCAACCGTCGTTCGGCGCCGAGACACGTGCACCATGCACATGGGTGACGGTGCGAACCTCGGGTTTGGATTTCTCCGCGCCATGAATGCCGTGATCGATAGGCAGGAAATGCCGGACAGGAAGCTCGTTGGGCCATTCCACAAGCACCGGCTCGCCACGGCGCGTGACGATGGTGGGGCCTGGCGTGCACCCGGCATAGCCCCATTGCGGCGTGGGTGGAAGATCCCGGTGCACCTTGGCGCTGAATGCCCGCATCGGCAGGCGATAAAGCGGCAGTTGTCGCGCAGCGAACGCGGGGTGGGCACGCTTGCCGACAGGCAACGCGATCGGTGGCACCGGCAGGGCATCGACGAACTTTGCCATGGTGACCGGATTCACCAGCGGCACGTTTGGCACGGCCAGCCCGGGCATGGTCATCCGCTGTTTCATCGGCATGGCCATCGACGCATCCATGGCGTGCGCAACGCGCCATGGTTCGACGAGAACGCATGCACCGGCGAAGCCGCCGGCGACGCCCAGGAAACGGCGTCGAGACTTATCCATGGGAGTTGCCGTTGTTTGCTGTCGAGCGACCCACCGTAGGTCGCCGGAATGACAGGGACGTTTCAGTCCACGGCATCAACCATGTGCAAGAAATTGCGTCGCGTTCCGCGCCGTCAGGCGCGCATCGAACCCGTGTCCAGCCAGCGCTGGTGCCACGACAGCGCTTCCGGCAGCAGGTGCGGCGTGTGCTTGCCGAAGCTAGCCCGCGAAGCCCGCTCGAAATAATCCTCAAGCTGTGCCCGGTACGATGGATCCACGCAATGATCCAGCATCTGCCGGGCACGATGTCGCGGCGGCAGACCGCGCAGGTCGGCCAGGCCGTGCTCGGTCACGATGATCGATACATCGTGCTCCGTGTGGTCGACATGGCTCACCATCGGTACCAGCGCCGAGATGCTGCCGTTCTTCGCCGTGCTCGGGCTCAGGAAGATCGACAGGAAGCTGTTGCGCGCGAAGTCGCCGGAGCCGCCAATGCCATTCATGATCTTGCTGCCCATGACGTGCGTGGAGTTCACGTTGCCATAGAGATCGGCCTCGATCATCCCGTTCATCGCGATACAGCCAAGGCGGCGCACCAGTTCCGGATGATTCGAGATCTCCTGCGTGCGCATGATGATGCGCTCGCGATAGAAGTCGATGTTTCGCTTGAACTCTTCGTTCGCGGCCGGGCTCAGGGCGAAGCCCGTGCACGAGGCCACGCGCAACACACCGTCGCGCAGCATGTCGAGCATGCCGTCCTGGATGACTTCGGTGAACGCGGCCATGTCGCGGAAGCCGCTTTCGGAAAGTCCCGCCAGCACGGCATTGGGAATATTGCCCACGCCTGACTGCAGCGGCAGAAGGTTCGCCGGCAGGCGACCCTTCTTCACCTCATGCTGCAGGAACTCGATCAGGTGCGAGGCGATGCGCTTGCTCGTTTCGTCCACCGGCGCGAAGGGGCTGTTGCGATCGGGGCCGTGCGTACGCACGACGGCCACAACCTTGTCCGAATCTACGCGCAACGACGTCTCG
Organism: Luteibacter sp. SG786; assembly: GCF_011759605.1. GTDB lineage: Bacteria > Pseudomonadota > Gammaproteobacteria > Xanthomonadales > Rhodanobacteraceae > Luteibacter. The sequence goes on along the minus strand of NZ_JAAOYX010000002.1, from coordinate 411,706 downwards.
CCGATGCGGTCGTCTGCATGAAGCAGCGGAATCGGCTTGCGGTGCGGGGGCAGGGCGGTGCCGTAGTACACGTCGTGCATGCCGTCGATGCCTTCCGGCTGCCAGTCGTTGACCTCGATGATCACCTTCTTCGCGAGGTCCAGCCATGTCTTGTTGTTGCCGATGGAGGTGGACGGAATCAGCGAGCCGTCCTCGCGAATACCAGCCACCTCGACCACGGCGGTATCGATATCGCCGTAGAAGCCGAACCATACGTGCTGTGCCACGTGGCTCAGGTGGATGTCGATGTAATCGAGCGTGCCCGCATTGATTCGCTGGCGGGCATCCGGATCGGTCTGGAACGGCATGCGCAGTGCGATGCCGTCGGCCTTGGCCAGGGCGCCGTCGAGCTCCGGTGCGGTGGAGGCGCCGGTCATGAGCCGGATGCGGAACTCCTGCCCGGCCACGTGCGCATCCTCGATGCGGCGGGCCAGCGCCAGCGGCACGGCCTTCGGGTAACCGGAGCCGGTGAATCCGCTCATGGCCACGGTCTCGCCCGGCTGGATGAAGGCGGCGGCAACCTCAGCGCTGACCACGCGGTCGCGCAGGAGGGGGGAGCGGATGCGATCGGTGGACATGGATAGGATCGTAAGGCGAAAAGGACCGGGCATTTTCCCACCGGCCCTGGGGCAGCGCACGTTCGACCATGGTGGTATGGCAATGTGCCGCAGGGGTGGGCGGCTGACCTCCCCGGCAGGGCGGACTAACGCTCGACGGGGACGCCCTTCCGGGAGGCGGTGAGTAGGCCGAGAGAAACCATATCATTGCAAGGGAATGCCATCGCGACACCCGAGGATATACCGCACATGCCTGTCCCCAATCTAGATCCCGTCAATGGCCGCGATCGGTGCGTCGAACGGCTGCTCTCACGACATGTCGAATCACTCGACATTGCACGCACGCTTTCCTCGATGGGCGAGAGCTTCGTCGGCAAGCTGGAAATCGACGCGAACAACCCACTTCACGTCATCCCGGCATGCCTGCTCATTCGGCAGATCTCGGGCCTCAGGTCCCTGTGCCTTCTTGCCGTCAATGGCTTCTACACCGAGGCGCTGGGTCATCAGCGAAGCCTCATGGAAGCGTTGGCGCGCATCACTGCGCTCGCCAAGAATCCCGACTTGATTCACGACTATCTCGCCCAAGACGTCCTGAACAGGATTAAGCTCATCGGCGACATCCTGAACTTCCGTAGCGATTGGGGCCCAGAGATTCCCCGAGAGCCTTCGGACTTGGAGCTGCGGAAGAAAGTTACGAAAGGCCAGTCTTGGCTGGAGGGCTTCCAGAAAGCACACGGACGCAAGGCGCGCGACGTCAAGACATTTGACTGGGCGCAGACCGGTGGTGTGGCGCATCTGCTGTTCGGCAGGTTTGTCATCTCATCCGAGGCCATGCACTTCTCGCCTAAATCGCTCGACCACCTGATGGTCACCGATGGCGACCAGATTAAGGCGATCCGAGTCGGTCCCGAGGACAAAGATATCGACCACCTGATACTCAGCTCGTGCAAGTACGTGTTCGTGGGTATTCAGAGCTTGGCAAACTCCCTTTCCACGAGCGTTCCGGATGAGATCGATGTGCTGTACCGTCGCTTCGAGGCTCTTTACGTGCAGAAGGCGAAGGATGCACTCGGCGACCCGACCCGTGAGGAGCATGCAGACCCGACGCTTACCTTGCCTCTGCCACGGATGGACTAGGGCCCTGTGGAGTTACCTCTCTAGCAATGGGTGAGCATGGGACGCCTCCATTTCGCATCACAGAAGACGAATCAGCGCGAGGACAGACGGATCCGCAGCTTGCGGAGGACGGCAAGGGGGCTTCGGTGACGGAGCTTCTCAGTCGCTGGATTATGCTCGAACAATAGGCCGGCCGAGGAAGCGATCGGTCAGCAGGCCGATCCAGCGAACGCTACGCAGGCACCGCCTCAAGCAAGAAAGCGTTCGCCCAGCTGTAGGCGTGGACATGCGTCACGCGGACCACGCGAAACCCGGCGTCCGCAAGTTCAATGATCCAGGCAGTCTTGGACTGTTCGTGATTGGAAGGCGCGGCGGCGCGAAGTTGGCCCAGAAGCATCGGTGCAAGAAATCCGCCGGCGACGAGATCGGCGTCTTCGCCACAGTCCGAAGCTGCCTGCTCGTAGCGAGTCGCCAGGGAGGCGTGGTACTCGGGTGTGCCGGCCACGAGATTGGGCACGTCGAACTCGACGATGACCAGCCGGTCCACGTGCGCGGCAAGCAAGCGAAGCGCAGCCTGGCGCGCGGCAGGCGCGATCGACTGGAGCGCGAAGGTCGACTGCGCCATGTCCCAGTGCGCGGTGGCTGGCAGGTCGGAAGCAAATTGCTCCAGTGTCGTCTCGTGCCCCTCGACCGTGGGTAGGTTCGCCATCAGGCCGGCGAGTAACGTGTTGTTTGGTTCGACCACATCAAGGCGGGGGATGGCGTGATCAGAAGCGCGTATCGCCGGCGCGAGCGCCATGCCGTCACCTGCGCCGATGTCCAGCAATGAATGAGGGCGATGGGTGGCGTATATGCTCGCCAGTTCCGCGCTCACGGCGTCGTAGAGTGCACGATTGCCGTCACCTCGAATGAAGCGTTCGAACGCGCGTGGCTGGTCATAGGCATTGGAAACGTCGTTGCCGGCCAGTGCTCGGAGCAGGCCTGCGGCCATGGATGAGCCGCGCTCCGACGCCATCGCCAACAGATCGCGCGCGTCGCTGTCCTTTCCAGCTTCGAGTGCCGCGAGCGCGTTCGCAAGGAGAGTTGACCATTCCTGAGTATTCATGACCACCGATCCTCTACGTTTCGAAGGTGCCGGGAGCGAGGGCATCGACCATGTAGTCGATGAAGCAGGTGATGCGCGAGGCGAGTGTTGTATTCCGGTAGTAGACAGCATTGATCGACTGCCGGACATCGAGCGTCGACTTCGGCAGCACCTGCACCAGGTGCCCGGCTTTGCGATCGCCCGCTGTCATGAAATCCGATAGACAGACGATGCCCTCGCCAGCCAGCGCCAGCTGTCGCAAGGTTTCGCCACTGGACGATGCGAGATCGGGGCGGATATGCAGCGGGTTGCCCCCTGCGTCGCGCACCGGCCACTGGTTCAGGGACTCCGGCTGCGTGAACCCCAGCAGCGAATGGCCAGTCAGATCCGCGACTTGCTTGGGCGCCCCGGCGCGCTCCAAGTAGGCTGGGCTGGCCAGCAAACGCAGACGGCTGGTGCCGACCGGGCGCGCGTGCAGCGTCGAGTCCTTCAGCGGGCCTATGCGGAACGCCACGTCGGTGCGCTTCTCCAGAAGGTCGGTGATGCCTTCGTTGCTGGCAAGTTCCAGTTCCACCTTCGGAAATCGCTCCCGAAACCCGGCGATCCTCGGCACGATCACATGCAACATGAAGGGTGTGGCGGCATCCACGCGCAGACGCCCAACAGGCTGCTGCCGTCGCGCGGCCATCTGCTCCTCGGCCTCCTCGACCGAATCCAGGATGGCGCGGGCTCGGCCCAGGAAGGTCGCGCCCTCCTCGGTCAGTTCAAGTCGGCGGGTAGTCCGACGCAGCAACGTCGTTTCCAGTTTGGCTTCCAGACGGCCCAGGGTGCGGCTGATGCCCGATATCGTCTGTTCCAGGTGCTCGGCGGCCGCCGTGATCGAACCCGTGTCGACCACTGCTGCGAAGGCCTGAAGCTCAGTCAGGGTGATCTTCATTGTTGGCGCCAAGTCAAAGGTACTCGGGCTATTAGAATATTTCCGCGAAAAATGTAAAGGCCCTCAGATTGTTTGTTGAGGTCGAATTCTGTTGCCAATTCGCTGGTATTTATTCATGCAACGCCAATCCCGACACTGAGTTTCGTTCGAAGCATCCAGCTTCAAGGAGCGAGCTCATGTCGACCTCCCCGCGTATCCAGCCCCGCCAGATCGAAGCGAAGACCATCCAGTCACACCGCCACGCAACGTCGCGTGCGGCATGGAACCATCTTTGCGCACGAGCAGCGCCCATCGGCTATGCGCTGCTGCGGTTGGTTTTCGGCGCCGTGTTGTTTACGCACGGCCTGCCCAAACTGCTGCGCACGTCGCACGGATCGATGGCGGATCCGATGGCCGGATCGATCCATCTGATTGAGAATGTCATGCACTTGCCAGCCGCACCCGCGCTGGCGATGCTTGTCACGCTACTGGAGGCCATCGGTGGTGTGATGCTCGCCGTCGGCTTGGGCACTCGCCTGATCGCCCTGGGGGTGGCGGTAGAGATGATCGGCATCAGCTACGCGCTGGGACCGACCTGGCCGTGGATTGATCGCGGCATCGAGTATCCGGTGCTTATGGCGTTTTTAGCCGCGTACATAGCCGCCCATGGTGGCGGGCGCTGGTCATTGGATCGTTTGATCGAACGCAAGTTGTAACGGCAGCCTTGCAAGGAGCTCAATGGAGACTCGGTCTGGACCGCATACGCAGGGAGAGCGCTACGACCTGATCGACGCCTTGCGCGGCTTCGCGCTGCTGGGAGTGTGTCTGGCCAACCTCTCGCCCCTGAGCTTGTACGAGTTTCTCGGCCCAGAAGAGCAAGCGGCGCTACCCACCAGCGGGTTCGACGTCATTGCCCGACATGTTGTCGAGGAGCTGGTGAGCATCAAGTTCATCACGATCTTCTCCCTGCTCTTTGGTTTGGGTTTCGCGGTGCAGTTAGAGCGAGCGCAGGCACGGGGCCATGGCATGGTGCCAGGGTACGTGCGTCGATTGCTGGTCCTGCTGGGAATCGGGGCCATCCACGCCTGGTTTGTCTGGTGGGGAGACATCTTGTTCACTTACGCGGTGGTCGGCTTGTTGATGCTGCCTTTGCGGCATGCGTCCAACCGCTTGCTGCTCGCCGGCGGGCTTGTCGTAGCCATGCTGCCACCATTGATCGCCCCAGCGGTCCGCCCTCTATTACCCGACCTAGCCTCGCAGGCGCAGATGTACGGCCGCGCCTTGGAGGTATTCTCCGGCGGATCATGGGCACGTGCCGTTGAGTTCAACATGCAGATGTCCGGATGGGCGCGCCTGTCCAATTGGGCGCTCGTGTGCTTCGTTCTTGGCCGGTTCCTGTTGGGCTATTGGGCTGGTCGTGCCGGCTTGTTGCAGGAACCGGGACGACACCTGCCGTTGCTGCGTCGAATTTTGCTTGGTGCGTTGCTTGCGTGGATCGCCGCGACGACGCTCGCGCAGGTGCAAGCGCCCATGCGCGCGGCCTGGCCTCCCATCGACATCGAGCCCGTCAGGGTGGCGATACGCATGTTGGTCAGAATCGGGCCGTTGGCGCTGGGCATCGCATACGCCATTGGGTTCGCCTTGCTGTACAGGCGGCCGGCCTGGGAACGTCGACTGCGTTGGCTTGTACCCCTGGGTCGCATGGCCCTGACCAACTATCTGGCGCAAAGCCTGCTTGGCATCGCACTGTTCTATGGTTGCGGTGTGAACCTTGGTCCGCGCTATGGGATGGCGGGCATTCTCGCGGCTTGCGTGCTGGTGTTGACCCTGCAGGTGGGCTGGAGCCGCTGGTGGCTCCATCGATTTCAATATGGGCCCGTCGAATGGCTTTGGCGTTGGGCAACTTACGGGGAGCGGCCGCCCATGCGTCGCCGAACTTCTTTCTCGCACTAAGTTGCCCGTCGAGGACACCACGTTCCGGAGCCGGAAGAATGCCGCCGATCGCGTGCGCCTGGAACATGCGCTTGGCCTGATTGAATAACAAATTGGCACCAATTCGCCATCGAGCCTGGGCAGCTCCGTTGTTAAATACGGCGTCTAAATGATAATGAGTATTGTTTAAATGCCCAGGTCCACGAGCGCTGGAAAGTTTTTCAAGCATACGCGCGTCGAGCGTGCCCCCCATCTTCGGCCGTGGGGACCATGCGAGGGGTCACTCAAGGGCGCATCACGCACCACGCTGGTCTCGGTCATCGCAGTGGTCCTCGGCGTTGGCGCCCAGAGCGCTTTCGCCGTCGGGCTCGCGCCGGTCCAGGACAGCGCCGGAGAGCAGGCGTCCAAGGAAAGGGTGACCTTGCCGGTCGTTACCGTCACGGGCAGCGTGGATCCCGCGGCGACCGAGGGCACGGGCTCCTATACGACGAGCAAGACGGCGGCGGCCATGCGCCTGCCGCTTTCCTTGAAGGAGACGCCGCAGGCGGTCACGGTGATCACGCGCCAGCGCATGGACGACCAGCAATTGAATTCGGTGCAAGGCGTGCTGGACAACACCGCGGGCATAACCTCGTACCAGTCCGACAGTGAACGGACGAGCTTCTATTCCCGTGGTTTCCTGATCAATAACGTCCAGTATGACGGCATTCCCACCATCGTCGGCGACATCGTCAACGGTAGCGGCATCAGTTCTCTCGATACCGCGTTTTACGATCGCGTCGAGGTGGTGCGTGGCGCCTCCGGCTTGCTGACCGGCACCGGCAATCCCTCCGCCGCCATCAACCTGGTCCGCAAGCGGCCGACGCGCGATTTTTCCGCGTCCGCCTCACTCGGTGCGGGCAGCTGGGATACCCGCCGGGGAACGGCGGACATCTCGACACCCCTTACCCAGGACGGTCGTGTCCGTGCGCGCGTGGTGGGGACGTACCAGGACGGAAACTCCTACCTCGACGGGTACAAGCCGCAAAGAAAGGCGTTCTACGGCATCATCGAGGCGGATCTGACGCCCGACACATCGGTGAGCCTGGGCTATGACTACCAGGACAGCACTCCGAAAGGCCCCACCTGGGGTGGGCTGCCCCTCTGGTTCAGTGACGGCACGCAAGCGGACTATCCGCGTTCCAAGGCCTACTCGCAGAAATGGAGCCGCTGGGACAGCGGCCTCAAGACGGCATTCGCCGAGCTGGAACACCGCTTCGCCAACGGCTGGAATCTTCGGGCCATCGCCAATCAGTATCGCAGCGACTTCGATGCCCACCTGCTCGGCGTGGTGGGCCGTCCCGATCGGGCCACGGGCCTGGGCACCTACCCTTTCGGAGCCTATCCGGTCGCCCTGGCCTCGGAAAGTCGCAGCCATCAAAACAGCTTCGACGTGATGGCGAATGGTCCCTTGGAACTGTTCGGTCGCTCCCATGACCTGGTCGTCGGCGCGATGAGTTCGCGGCGCAACGCCAGCGAGCAGGATATCCCGCCTTTCTATCCGGGCTTCGTGCCGGTCAACGTCTACGACCTGAGCTCCCCCTACCCCCGGCCCGACTTCGAGTCGATGGCTTCGATACCTACCCAGACCCGGATCAAGCAAAGCGGGGTCTACGGTGCAGCCCGGTTTTCGCTCGCCGATCCGCTGAAACTCGTCGTCGGTGGCCGCTTCAGCACCTACGAGATCGACGAGAGCGTCAGCGGCGTGCCTTTCCACTACAAGAAATCCGGTGAGTTCGATCCCTATGCCGGCCTCATCTACGACATCGACAGCACTTACTCCGCCTACGTCAGCTACACCGGCATCTTCAACCCGCAAACCGACTACCGGGACAGCAACGGCAACGTGCTCACGCCGGCCAAAGGAAAGACCACGGAAATCGGGTTGAAGGGTGATTATCTCGATGGGCGCCTCAATGCCTCGGTCGCCCTGTTCGATACCCGTTTGGACAATGCCGCTCAGATCGTCGCTGGAACCTATACGCCGAGTGGTTCCCAAGCCTACAAGAGCGTGGATGGAACGAAGTCGCGCGGTATCGAGATGGACCTGCAGGGCGAGTTGGCGCGCGGCTGGAATATCTATGCGGGCGTCGCCCACTTCACGGCCAAGGACGGCGACGGCGTGCGCCTGAACTCGCAGCTGCCGCGCACCACCGCCCAGTTCTTCACCACGTACCAGTTGCCCGGAAGCTGGAACCGATTGACGCTGGGCGGCGGCGTGAAATGGCAAAGCCGGTTCTACGAGGCGGCGAACACCGGCACCAGCACGCTGGGCGGCGAGCAGAAATCGTATGCGCTGGTATCCCTGATGGGGCGTTACGTGATCGCGAAGGGTACCGACGTGGCCATCAACGTCAACAACCTGCTCGACAGGAAGTACGCGCTGCAGAAGGGCGACTTCGACACGGTGGGTTACGGCGCACCACGCAACGTGATGGTGACGCTGAATTTCAGGTACTGACGCCATGCGCTGCCCAAGGATCGCCCATGAATAGACACGACAAGTTCGCTTTGCTCTGGTTGACAACGGCCATCGGAGCCGTGCTGTTCGTGACGCTACAGTCGTTCTCCTTCGTAAACGACTACGTGAAGTCGCACGGATCGATGCCGGCGATCACGTTCGAGGCAGGAGCGCTGTGGATGTTCTCCGTGTTCTACGGCGCTTGGATCGTCACGGCGCTTCTGGCCATCGTCGGAACACGCACGACGCAATGGATTGCGCTGATCCTCGGTGGGACGCTCGTCTGCCTGAATGCCCTGGGAGGCATCGTCGACGGGCTGCGCGACGGCGGCCACATCGCCTTCTCTGCCGTCTTCTTCATCACCCTTCCCGGCGCGTTTGCCACCGTATCCACGTGGCGCCACATCAGGAACAAAGGAGCCACCCATGTCGATGAATAGTTCCGACTTCCCCTTGGTCTGGATGAGTTTTTCACAGCAACCTGGACAAGACCCTCAGAAGGACTTCGATGAGTTCGAGGCCAACCTGAGGCGCGGTGAGCCATTCGTCATCCTGAGCGATTCCACGCCCACCGAGGATCACGAGCACACGCCGGAAGAAAAGAAGCGCGTCTCGCTTTGGATGAAAAAGCACAAGCTCGAACTGCGAAAGCTTGTCCTGGCCATGATTCTCGTCGAGCCAAACCAGGCGAAACGCCTGGGCTACAAGGCATTTTCGGTCATGTTCGCCAAGTTCTGGGGCTACCCCATGCTTCTCGCGGCGTCGCGGGAACAAGCCGTCGATATGGCCAGGGAAGTACTGTCGACAGGTGTTGTGCCATCTCCGTGATCGCTCGAGGCATAGTGGCCAAGCGTCCAGGTGCCACTTGGCAGATGCCCTGTCACGCCCTCAAATTAAGGCAGGCTACTCATCTCCGCTACGAGGCGCGACACCTACCATGTCGGTCCATGCCACCACAGATATGATCGCACCGACGGACATCGACGACGTGCCAAGGCGTGTCGTCGCCTTGAGCGCCACGTCGGTGGGAAAAGACTGGGAAAACGCCAGGCATCGGCACCACAAGGCACAACTGATCTACTCCGTTCGCGGCATCCTTAACTGCGAGATCGAAGACGGTGTCTGGATCGTACCGCCGCAGTGCGCCATATGGATCCCGGGCAATTTGCCCCACTCCGCACGGGGGTCGGGTGAAACGGAATGCCATTGCCTGTTCGTGGAGCCCGATGCCGCATCGGATCTTCCGAAAACCTGTTGCACGATCTCCGTTTCGCCACTGCTGCGCGAGCTACTTTTGAAGGCAGTCAGTTTTCCTGCCTTATACGCACCCGGCGGGCGGGAGGATCGTCTGATTGCCGTCCTGCTGGACGAGTTGGGCCAGGCTCCCGTGGAGGGCCTGCATCTTCCCATGCCGCGCGACACCCGGCTGCGACGCCTCGTGGAATTGCTCCTTGGCGCCCCCTCGGACAAAAGCTCGAAGACCGACTGGGCTTCCCGCATAGGCATGAGCGAGCGAAGCATGAGTCGTGTGTTGCAAAACGAAATCGGAATGGGTTTCGGGCAATGGCGTCGCCAATTGCACGTGATCCTTGCACTCCAGCTTTTGACGAAGGGTGAAAGCGTGCAGGCGGTGGCTTTCACGCTGGGATACGAGAATGCCAGTGGCTTCGTCACCATGTTCCGCAAGGCCGTCGGCAAGCCGCCCGCACGATACCTCGCTGAACGCGTGGCCGATCGGGAACCTGCCTTGGTACCGGGTATTGTGCTGCCCGGTAGGGACTGATCCGATCGATGGCGACGGCGCCACGACGAGCGACCGGAATGGCGTCAGTCAGTCCAGCCCCGTCTTCCCAGGCGCCCAGTACGCCTTCGCCTGGAAGCGGTTTGGGCCGATGCCCAATCGCTTGAGCAACCTGCGCATGTGCTGAACCGAACTGGCAACGCGTGAACCCACTTCGCGCCTGGGGCATCGCCATGCATGTAGGCGAGGATACGCGTGCGCCCGCTCGCTTCATCCCATTCCATCGGCGTGAAGGTGCGCTGGACCCAACCGCCTAGTTGGACCTGGAGCTTGTCGCCGGCTGTCCACTGTACGTGTCTCAGCGCGTCCCCGCCCAGGGTGATGAGACGGAAGCGCCTACCGATATCGTCGATACCCACTACTTTTGCTTTGCGCGTGAATAGCTTGAGCACCGCCGATTCGAGCAGGCCGGCACGTTTCGTCATGACTGGGTCGTTCATGGCATGTGTTCCGGACAAATCATTCAGGTGATGGGAGGATGCGGAATCCTGTCACCTCTAGCGGCCGCGCTTGCGGAACTTCCGACAGCTTGCGCACGTCACGGTGACGGTAAAGGCGGACTCGCTGTCGAGATCGAAACTTTCCTTGACGGCGAGCGATCGCAGATGCTCACGCAATGTCTGGTCCTCGATAACGATCAGTCGCGTGCCACAGTGGCATCTCAGCGTGTCGCATTGAGTCACTTTCCCATAAGGTTTGAAGGCATAAAACGCGCGACCATATGCGCCTTCGGTACGAATCAGTAGCCCCGCCATCCATAAATCTTTCAGCGCGCGGTAGATCGTGGACGATGTAATGCTCTCGTACTGAGGGCTGAGAATCCGGTACACCTGGCCAGCGTCGAGACAACCAGGCACCGCCTTCTCCAGAACGTCCAGTGCACTGATGCGAGCGAGCGTGGGGCGTAAATCGCATGCCTGAAGACGCTGTTCGTGGGACGGGGTCACGACGATGTTTTCGATCTCATGCACGGGGCGCCTCATGCGCTTGGATACGAGGCTGCTCTTGCTTTCCAGTGATGTAATCAAGTCGATGATCCGCAGTGATTCGTCGTGCAAGGCCATATGGGTACCTTAGCTATGCCGACTTGCTCCGGTTGCCTGTCGCAACGTGGAACGGCTTGGCTGTGAACGGTGTTGCAGACCATGCACGCGGAATGAGGCATGACAGGCTACGACGACATGTAGCCTAGCCTCACAGCCGATCTTCTACATTTCGAAACCGGGTCAACTTGTTTCGCAAGGCGGCCATTAAAACGAACAGGCTGAACAGGTGCGCCGGTAGCGACTGCGGCATGGGCGGCCCTGACGAGAGCTCGGGGCGGTGGACACGAGTGCCTCAGGCGTTCGAAATCTAGCGAACGTTAGGTAGGGATTGACGCCCCGGGATTCAGGCCGTAGTCTACAACCAACCTAACGACAGGTAGGGTTCATTGGCGAGCCTCCCTTTCGCCGTCACCACCAAACCGAGATGACCATGAGCAACGAACTGATCTTCAAAGACGCCACCCGCCTTGCGGAACTGATCCGTACCCGGGAGGTGTCACCTGTGGAGGTGATGCAAGCCCACCTCGATCGCATCGCTGCCGTGGAGCCGCGAGTGAACGCGCTTGTGACGCTCGCCGATACCGCCATGGACGCGGCCAAGGCCGCCGAGGCGGATGTGCTGGCGGGTAGGGAACTCGGCCCCCTGCACGGCGTGCCGTTCACCGTGAAGGACTCGATCGATACCGCGGGGGTGCTCACCCAGCGCGGCTCCCCGATCTTCAAGGGGAGGCTGCCGGAGCAGGACGCGACCAGCGTTGCACGTATGAAGAAGGCCGGCGGCATCCTCCTGGCCAAGACCAATCTCCCCGAATTCTCCTACTGGATTGAGAGCGACAACCTGCTGTCCGGTCGCTCGAACAACCCCTGGGATCTGACCCGTACGCCGGGTGGCTCCAGCGGCGGCGAGTCGGCCGCCATCGCGGCGGGCATGTCCCCCCTGGGCCTGGGCACGGACCTCGCCATTTCGGTGCGCGGTCCGGCTGCACAGACCGGCATCGTGTCTTTGAAGGCCACGCATGGGCGCATTCCGATGACGGGTATCTGGCCGCGCGCCCCGCGCCGGTTCTGGCATGTGGGTCCCATGGCCCGCAGCATCCGCGATCTGAAGCTCGCCTTTGAGCAGCTCTATGGCCCCGATGGCCAGGACGCGTTCTCGACGATGACCGTACCGTTCGATGCCGGCATCGGCTCGGCACCGGTGCGACCGTTGCGCGTGGGCTGGTTGGTTGAGCCCGGCTTTGGCCCGGTGGATCCGGAAGTGTCTGCGGTGGTGAAGTCCGCGGCCGATGCGCTCGCAGGCCTGGGCATGGTCGTTGAGCCGGTCCGCATCCCGGCCCTGGAGCGTGACTTCGCGCTGGACGTCTTCAACCGCCTGCACGTCATGGAGATGAAGCCGGCGTTCGCCGAGGCCACGGCGGGCCGACGTCCGGACGAACTCTACAAGATGGCCAAGACCATGCTCGGCCTGCCGGATACCTCGATGGCGGACTATATCGACGCCGAACAGGCTGCCGAGCGACTGCGCGACGGATTCGCCGAGTACTTCTCGAAGTACGACGTGCTTCTGACTCATGTCCTGCCCATCCCTGCCCACAAGCACGGTGTGGAGCAGTTCGTCATCAACGGCCAGAGCGTCGATGCCACGTACCTGCAGGGCGCGACCGTGCCGCTCAACATCACCGGTCTGCCGGGTATTGCGATGCGCTTTGGTACGAGCTCGGAAGGCCTGCCGATCAATGTGCAACTGGTTGGCAGCTGGCTGGCTGAGTCGACGATCCTGCACGTGGCGGGCTTGCTCGAGAGCGTCAGCACCGTCCGTGATCTGCACGCGTCTCTTTAATCACCCTACCTGTCGCCCGGTAGGTTAAAATGCGGGCTTAGGCCTGGGCCCTTGTGGGCCCGGGCCTAACCGTTTGCATCGCTGGAGTATTTGCATGAGCACGAATTCCAAAGAGGCCATCCTGCAGGCCGCACGCAATACCGTGCAAGCTCACGGCTACAGCGGTCTTTCTTACCGCGACCTCGCTGCCGCAGTGGGTATCAAGGCAGCGAGTATCTACCACCACTTCGCGAGCAAAGCGGAATTGGGTGCGGCCGTCGCTCGCCGCTACTGGGAAGACGCCGCCGTCAATCTCGAGGCGATCGACGCTGAGTATCCCGATCCACTTGACCGCCTGCGAAACTACCCGCAGATGTTCCGGCGCTCGCTCGTCAACGACAACCGCCTGTGCCTGGGAAGCTTCATGTCGGCCGAGTACGACGATCTGCCCGATGGGGTGAAGACCGAAGTGCAGGCGTTCGCGGACGTCAATGTGGCCTGGCTCGCCAAGACGCTCACTGCCGCCGGCATCGTCGACCAAACCGAAAGCCGGGCGCGCGCCAAAGCCATCTTCGCTGCGATTGCCGGCGCACAGTTGCTCGCCCGCAGCCGATCGGATCTGAGTTTGTTTGATGGGTTGATTGCGAGCTACCGGCAGGCGGGGCTGTTCCCTGGTTAGGTGACCTCATCACTGAAGCGCGGCTACGACATCCTTTGGGATAGGCTGCGTGAAGGTCAGCTTGGTCAACTTGGTATCAACGTGGCGATGTCCCGATCGCCAATCATCAAAACCGAGGCTCCGTCGGTCACGCTGCTGGAGGCCATCGGTGGTGTGATGCTTGCTGCTGGCTTGGACGCTCGCCTGATTGCCGTTGCAGTGGCGGTGGAAGTGATCGGCATCAGTGGGCCCGACTTGGCCGTGGGTCGACCGTGGCATTGAGTATCCGGTGCTGATGTCGTTTTTAGCTACGTTCATAGCCGCCCATGATGGAGGAAGCTGGTCATTGGATCGTTTGGTCGGGCGTGAGTTGTGATAACCGGCGGTTACACGGCCTGCCAACGCAGCGTATCGACTGGCGTCGGGCAGCACCGTCCTGGAGCGCTATCGCTTACTGGCCTGCGAGCGCGGTCGCGAGGTTGAGCAGTATCGGTGCCGCGCCTGAGCGCGCGGGCACGATATAAAAGGTATTTAAAGCAGGAGGCGTGCCACCTCGTGGGCTGCGGGGTGCACCATTCGCGCTATTGCAACGGAAGGCATCCAGGCGTTCCATGGCGGCTCCGAATCAGGGGGCGACGTGATGGAAGGTGCGATACGCATGTCCAAGGCCATTGCGCGGTCGGGTATGGAAGGTCATCTGCGGACTCTGGTCACAGCGGCTTGCCTTGGTGTCTTGCTGTTAGCAGCCGGGTGCGCCAGGATCGTCCCCTATCGGACGCAAGCCACGTCCGCGTCCCCGATCGATTGCACGCCGCAAGTCGTGAGCGATTCAGGCAAACAGGACGCGGTCGATAGCCAATGCGATCGGCTCATCGCAGAGCACGCTGCGGGTCGGAGGGACGTCGGGCTAGGGCCATACGACCTGAACTTCATCGAATTCGACGACCAGGGGCTTCCGTTTCCGGCCATCCCTCAGTTCGGCGACGCTTCCCGGCAGATCGACCTTACCCTGGACTCACTCAGGCAATCGCCGCTCGAGCAACCCACGAGCATCGTCGTATTCGTTCATGGATGGAAGCACACGGCGCAAAGCTCGGACGAGAACGTCCGTTGGTTTCGCATTCTCCTTGGGCAGCTTAGTGCGATAGAAGCCCAATCCACCTGCAGGATGAAGGTCGTTGGAGCCTATGTTGGATGGCGTGGCGCAGGAACTCGTTTTGACCCGACAAATCTCATTGGTGATGGCATCGAGTCGACCACGTTCTGGAGTCGGAAGAATGCAGCTGATCGCGTCGCTAAAGGAAGTATCCGCGAGTTGTTCGGACGCCTTCGATCCTTCCAGGACGCGCGCAACGTTGCGTGGAAAAAGGAGGTCGAGAACGCGATAAACGATCCCGATTACATATCTGAAATCGGAGGCGATCACTGCACAAAGAAAGTTCGCCTCACCATTGTGGGGCACAGTTTCGGCGGGTTGATCGTCTACTCCGCACTGTCGCCGTCCTTGGTGCGCGACATGACCGATCTGAAAGAGAACATCCGTCGCCGGAAAGACGAGGGTCTACAGCATGACCCTCCCTTCAGTAGGGAAGGGGATGTCGTCATCGCCATCAATCCGGCTGTGGAAGCCGCGGTGTTCGCCCCTCTTCATCGCATTGCGTTCGATGAAAAGGACGGCAGTGAAAGGGTTGGAAGCTACCACTCGCCTGTCTTCGTATCCATCACGAGCACTAACGACAAAGCGACGGGAAAGGCGTTTCCCATCGCCCGCTTCTTCTCGACGCTGTTTCATCGCTATCCAAAAGGGGCGGGGGTGGAGCGAGTCGCGGCCAGGCAGACCATCGGACATGACGCGGACTATGTCGACTACGACTTGACTTATGACCAGCAAAAACTGAAAGCCACCAGCTACCTGACACTTTCTCCGGTGGAGGATGGCGGTTGGATAACGCAAAAAATAGTGAGAGAAAAAGACGGAAGCCAAGCGCTGGACTGGGGTGATCTCGACGTATTTGTGCGAAAGGTGAGGCGGGCGTCCGGCGACGCGAACACGGCGGGGGTTTATCCCCGCGTGATGTCCGCCTGGAAGACTGAGGGCCATGGCGGCGAATTTCGCAATGCCTTGATCCTGACCCCCCGGAACAAAGCGCTCAACGTTAACGTGCCAGTCTGGAACGTATCGACAGGCAAACCGATAGTTGACGGCCATTCGGACCTGGGAAATCCCCTCTTGAAGAGGTTCTTGCTGCAGCTATACGGAGAGGGAGTTCGGCCAGAGATCGCTCGCATGGTGTCTATTCCGGAGGGGCCGTAAGCACATAAATAGATTGCGAGTATCGCTATCTTTTCCGCTCGAAGCGCCGCGAGTGCTTGTGCTAGGAGGGACAAGCACGCTTGGGTAAGACCGACCACATCAGATCTCCAGCGCGAGGCCTTGAGCGGATACCCATTCCCTTCTCGATATCTCGGTCGCGCCTTCGTATGCGGGGCGTGCGGTTGTGTTAAATCCAGCAAATCAAAGGCACGGGGCTCATCGTAGCCGTAGCCTGAGTCAGCCGCGCGCAGGCGGAAAGACGGAGCATAGCGGTGCGAGCGCGGGCGGGTGCCATTTGCCCTTATCCAAGCGTTGTTGCACGAAGGCGCGGTAGGCGGCAGGTGGCGGCGGGAATTTGCGTCTGTGCCGGCGCGCGTTACATATCCAGCATGCCGCCGCGATGTTGCTGGCCATGTTCCTTCCGCCGTCCTGGCGTGCCGTCAAGTGCTCGGCAGTGCAGCGTAACATCGCGGCCGTTCGTGAATGTAGGCCGAAGGGCTTCAGTTCGTCAGGAGAGTCATTCCACATAGGCAGGCCGCAGTAGTAACAGCGGCCACGCTGGGCGTGGAACGCGCGGATCCTCAGGCTTCGGAGTTTGGGCATAGCAGATCCATGGCGGAATCAGGAGGCTTTCCCGCTGTCTCTTCAGAGAACGGACGGGCACCTGGCGCCTATGGCTATGCAGGCACAACACCGGCGCTTGAGCGAACCGGCAGTGGATTTATCGCGCCGCGGCCGCATCCGTGTCAAGAGCGTTGATTTATGGCGATCAGGGCTAGGCATATGGATAGGTGCCCTGCCTCAGCGAAGGCGACTGAGCCTGTGCGACGAGGCCGAGGTATCCTGCTGCGGGTACGCTGGTAGCTAAGATAGGAAGCCATAATGCACAGGGGGGAAGCACTTGGACGCCAATATCCGTCAACTCGAAGCCATCTTTGACCCGAACGTTTTTTTTCAAGTGCCGCTGTTCCAACGGCCTTATGTCTGGAACGAAGCCGAGAACTGGGAGTACCTGTGGGAAGACATCCGAGCGCTGCTTGATCGCCAGCTGCGCACCGGGAAAACCCGCACCCACTTCTTGGGCGCGATCGTGCTGGAGCAGTTGCCGCATCCAGCCGGCTCGATTGAAACGCGCCAAGTCATCGACGGCCAGCAGCGCTTCACAACACTGCAGATTTTCCTCATGGCAGCTCGCAATCTTGCCGGTACTCAAGGTGCTGGCAAGTACGCGGAACGCTTTGCGGCACTGGTCGAAAACAATCCCTCGAGGGTGGAAGACCCTGTCGAGAAATTCAAACTATGGCCAACGAACAGTGACCGGACTCCATTCAAGATAATTCACGGTTGCAAGTCGCTCCAGGACCTCGACCAGAAGGTAAAGGGCAAGCCCACCTTGGCCAGTAACAACTTGGTGGGGGCCTATCGCTACTTCCACGGAAAGCTCGCCGCTTGGCTGGTTGGGCAGGACGACGACGAGGATGACAAGGCCGAACTGGCTAGCAAGACCGTCGAAGACCGCATCGAATCGTTGTGGCAGGTGGTCAAGGGCGGTCTCCAGCTGGTGGTGATAAACCTGGACCCCGACGATGAGACCCAAGTAATTTTTGAAACCCTTAACGCTCGTGGCACGGAATTGCTACCGGCTGATCTCATCAAGAACTATCTCTTCCGCAAGGCGCTGGTGCAAAACGCGGAGGTGGAGGGACTCTACGAGGACCACTGGGCCCGTTTCGAGGCCGAGTTCTGGCGAAAGGAGGTTCAACAGGGCCGTATCAAGCGCCCGCGAATTGATCTATTTATCAACCACTACCTGACGTTGATGACGCGGGACGAGGTGAAGAGCACGCATTTATTCAATGCGTTCAAGTCCTTCGTGGAGAATGCCGAACCGTTAGCCGGGTCTAAGGTTCCGGTGCCGGCCGACGCAGCCGGGCATATTCGCCAGCTCGCACGGTACGCCGACGTATTCGACGCCCTGCAAAACCCGAATGGGCATCCGGTACTAGCGCAGTTCATGCGTCGGCTGGAAGCAGTGGACACGGCCACGGTGCTGCCCTTCCTGCTACACGCATATGCCGAGCTCATGCCGGACGATCAGAGCGAGTTCGACAAGGTGCTGTCGGTTCTCGAATCGTTCCTCATGCGTCGGCTCATTACCAATTTTACGCCCAAGAACTACAACCGCTTATTTGTTGACCTCATCAAAGCGGTCGAAAGGAGTGGGGAAACGATGGCGAAGGCCGTGGCCCTGCAATTGGGCAAGGGTACGGGCGAAAGCACTAAGTTCCCCTCCGATATGGAATTGCTCACGGCGGTGTGCGAGTGGCCGCTTTACGGGCGCATCGCACAGTATAAGGTGCGTGCGGTTCTCGAAGCGTTGGATGCCGCGGAACAATCCACTAAAAGCCCGGTGTTGGCTCTCCCCGCTAATCTGACGATCGAGCATGTGTTGCCGCAGACGTGGCAAACGCATTGGCCGTTGCCGGCGGAGGCGAAGGTCGACCCGGCGACTGAGCAGAAGGCTACTGCGCGGCGAGAGGTGATGCTCAACACCCTTGGCAATCTCACACTCATCACCGGCTCGTTCAATTCTTCGCTGCAGAATGCCGCCTGGGGTGCCAAGAGGCCCGAGCTGTTGAGGTACGCTAAAATCAACTTGACCCAATATTTTTATGGTCCGGAGGCGGATGACTGGCATGAAGATGCCATCCGCAAGCGCAACGAACACATGTTCGGATTGTTGCTCAAGGTGTGGCCGGACGCTGGAAAGTTCGCTGCTTAAGGCGAGAGCAGATGCCGATCCCATTGCTTTCGGCGGCAATGGCTTAGTGTGATGCAGCGGTTCGAACTTCTGGCCTTCTGCTTGGCTAGCTATAAAACAAGTTGGTCTTCCAGCAAAAGCTGTCAGCGGAATTACCAGCGGAACACGTCAAAACTGACGGCAATCGCTGGGAAGGCCACAAGTTGCAACTGTCAGCTGTCTATATGGTGGGCCCACCAGGACTCGAACCTGGAACCAAAGGATTATGAGTCCTCTGCTCTAACCATTGAGCTATAGGCCCTGCGCTGAGCGGGAAGTTTAGCCGATGCGGGGGAGGGTTTGGCGTAGGTATTTTTCGCCGATCTCCGCAGCTCTCGGCACCATGGGAGCCCGGAGGCGCTGGGTTCCTGCCTTCGCAGGAACGACGGTGGGTGGGAATTCGGCAAGCACAAAAGAAAACGCCCGCTTGCGCGGGCGTTTTCGTCTAGCCGGATGTCGTCGTCAATCAATCGATATCAAGGAACGACCGCAGCGTCTCCGAGCGGCTCGGGTGGCGCAGCTTGCGCAGGGCCTTGGCTTCGATCTGGCGGATGCGCTCGCGGGTGACGTCGAACTGCTTGCCGACTTCTTCCAGCGTGTGATCCGTGTTCATGTCGATGCCGAAGCGCATGCGCAGCACCTTCGCTTCCCGCGGGGTGAGGCCGGCCAGGACGTCGCGCACGGTTTCCATGAGGCCCGTTTCGGTCGCCGACTCGATGGGCGAGCTGGCGTTGGTGTCTTCGATGAAGTCGCCAAGATGCGAATCTTCGTCGTCGCCGATCGGGGTTTCCATGGAGATCGGTTCCTTTGCGATCTTCAGGACCTTGCGGATCTTGTCTTCCGGCATCTCCATTTCCTTCGCCAGCTCTTCCGGCGTCGGCTCGCGGCCGAACTGCTGGAGCATCTGGCGGGAGATGCGGTTCAACTTGTTGATCGTTTCGATCATGTGCACCGGAATACGGATGGTGCGGGCCTGATCGGCGATCGAACGGGTAATGGCCTGGCGGATCCACCACGTGGCGTACGTGGAGAACTTGTAGCCGCGACGGTATTCGAACTTGTCCACGGCCTTCATCAGGCCGATGTTGCCTTCCTGGATGAGGTCGAGGAACTGCAGGCCGCGGTTGGTGTACTTCTTGGCGATGGAGATCACCAGGCGAAGGTTGGCTTCCACCATTTCCTTCTTCGCGCGGCGGGCCTTGGCCTCACCCACCGACATGGCGCGGTTGATTTCCTTGATGTCGGTCAGCGGCAGGTACAGGGTGCGCTCGATCTGGGCGAGCTTTTCCTGCTCCGCGTCGATGGCCTCGCGGAAGTTCTTGATGTTCGGCGACCACTTCTGGCGCTTGCGCGACAGTTCGGCGGCCCACTCGAGGTTGCCCTCGTTGGACGGGAAGCTCTTCAGGAACTCGGCACGGGGCATCTTCACCTGCTTGACGAAGATGTCCATGAGCACGCGCTCGTGGTGACGGATGTCGTTCACCACCTCGCGCAGCTTGCGCACGAAGCTGTCGATCAGGGCCGAAGGGAGCTTGAGGTTGAGGAAAGCCTCCGACATCTGCTCGCGGATCTTCGCGACCTTCTTGTCGTTGATCTCGGCCTTCGGCGCAGCCTTCTGGAACTTCGCGTGCAGCGAGCGCAGTTCTTCCATGCGGCGCTTCACTTCTTCCGGGTCGGGACCGGTCGGACCGGTGTCCTCGTCCTCGGTGGCGGCCTCGACTTCCACGTCGTCGTCGTCGCTGTCGCCATCCACTTCGACAGCGGCATCGGCTTCGGCCTGGGCGGCGTCGGCGGCTTCTTCCAGATCGGCGAAGCCGGCCAGGATCTCGCTGAGGCGGCGCTTGCCTTCCACGTGCTGGTCGTATTCCTCGAGCAGCAGCTGGATGGTGAGCGGGAAGCTGGCCAGCGCGGTCTGCACCTGGCTCAGGCCTTCCTCGATGCGCTTGGCGATGGCGATTTCGCCCTCGCGGGTCAGCAGCTCGACGGTGCCCATCTCGCGCATGTACATGCGCACGGGGTCGGTGGTGCGGCCCACCTCGGCGTCGACGGCCGACAGCAGCGCCACGGCTTCTTCGGCCGCGGACTCGTCGTCCGTGCTGGTACCCGGGGCGGCGCCGTCGGAGATGGTGTCGGTGTCGGGTGCGGAATCGTGCACCTCGATGCCGACGCCCTTGAGCACCGCCATGATGTCTTCGATCTGCTCCGGATCGACGATGTCGTCGGGCAGGTGATCGTTGATTTCGGCGTAAGTCAGGTAGCCCTGCTCCAGACCCTTGGAGATGAGCTGTTTGATTTCAGACTGTTGCTCGTGAGCTTTATTAGTCATGCCGACCGCCGCGGGTTACAGGAACCGATCAGTATAGTCATTTGATGATTTTTTGACCAGTTTTCAAGTGGATCGGGCTCATCGTCGACACGCAAGAATCGCGCCATAGGGCCGTTTCGGCCGGGCCGATTCCATTGGCGATGAGAAGAGTGCGGACCTCGAAATCTCCGCGCAGTGACGCCTCAGCGCACCTCCAGGCGGAAAGTGACCGGGCCGTCGTTTATCAGATGTACCTTCATATGGGCACCGAACCGCCCGGTTTCCACCCCCGGCTGGGCGTCGCGGGCCAACGCCACCAGGCGGTCGAACCAGCGCCGGCCCTCTTCGGGAGGGGCCGCCGTGGTGAAGCTGGGCCGCATGCCCTTGCGGGTATCCGCTGCCAGGGTGAACTGGCTGACCAGGAGCAGGCCGCCACCGCTCTCGGCGAGGCTGAGATTCATCTTGCCCTCGGCGTCCGAGAACACCCTGTAGCCGCGCAGGCGCTCAAGCATGCGCACGCACTGCGCCTCGCCGTCACCGGGCTCCACGGCCACCAGGGCGAGCAGCCCGGCGCCGATGGCCCCTACGGTCTCGCCTCCGACGTCGACGCGAGCGGATTCGACCCTCTGGATGACTGCGATCATGAGTGCGTTAGCGGCTGGTGGGCGCCAAGCTTAATCGCGAATTACACTTCGCAGGATGCGTCCCGATATCTATGTGCTTTACCTGCTGCTCAGGCTCGTCAGCCTGCTTCCCCTGCGAACCGTCCACGCCATCGGCGCCTGGATCGGCCGCCGCTCCCTGCGTTCGAACTCGCGCAGCGCGCGTTTCACCGCGGTGAACCTGCGCCTTACCCGGCCGGAACTGGGGGAGGGGGAGCGTGCCGACCTGCTGCGCCGGACCATGGAGGAAGCGGGCAAGTCGGTGACCGAGGTCGCCGCCATCTGGGGCGGCGGGGCGGAAAAGTCCCTGGGGCTGGTGCGTGAGGTGGTGGGCGGGGAACTGTTCGCCGACGCACTGGCGTCCGGCAAGGGCGTGATCGTCGCCGCGCCGCACCTGGGTTGCTGGGAACTGCTGAACTATTGGCTCTGCAGCAAGACGCCCATGGCCATCCTCTACCGGCCGCCGCGCATCCAGGCCATCGAAGCCCTGCTGCGCAAGGTGCGCGGCAAGCTGGCGCCGGAGCAGGTGCGGGCAGAAGGTGCCGGCGTGCGCACGCTGTTCAAGCGACTCGGCGCCGGGGGCACCGTGGGCATCCTTCCCGATCAGAAACCGCGGGAAGGCGAGGGCGAGTTCGCGCCGTTCTTCGGCGTGGAAGCGCTCACCATGGTGCTGCTGCCGCGCCTGGCGGCGCGTACGGGCGCCATCGTGCTCTTCAGCTTCGCGGAGCGCCTGCCGGATGGTGCAGGGTTCCGCATCCATGTACTGCCGGCCCCCGAGGGCATCGACAGCACCGATCTCAAGGTGGCCTGCACGGCGCTGAACCGTGGCGTGGAGCAGTGCGTGGAGCGTGCCTTCCCGCAGTACCAGTGGCACTACAAGCGGTACACGGCCCACGACAGGCCGGACCCTTACAAGGTCACGGCGAACGCAACAGGCGGTTGAGGAAGACCGACATTTCCTTCGCAGCCTGGATGTCGCCACGGCCGCTGGCGGTTTCGATACCCGAGCGCCACGCGGCCGCGGCGCCCTCGGTGTCGTCGACGGCGAGCAGCGCCTTGCCCAGCAGCTTCCACGCTGCCGAGTAATGCGGATCGAAATCGATGGCGTCGCGGAAGGCTTGCGCCGCATCCGCGTATGCCCCCTCGCCCAGGAACGCGTTGCCCAGCGAAAAACGCAGCAGGGCCCCGTCGCGGGGGCCGCCGAGTTGCGCGCGCAGGCGTTCGACGAGGGGATCGGTCATCGCGCGGCGGTCCGGGTGCGCCAATAATCCTGCGGATAGAGGAGCGTCGGTTGCCGCGGTTCCGGCGGCAGGCGGCCGCTCTGCAACGCATTGAGCGTGGTTGCGTCCCAGATCATGAGCCAGCCGGTGCGCGAAGGCTGGATCAGGCGCGCGTAACGAAACGCATTGGCCGGCGGGTGCTTCGCGTACGAGACGATGAGGCCGTCGGGATGGTGGCTGGCGAAGTCGGCAAGGCTGTCGCCGTCGTGCACCACATCGTCGTCGTCTTCGTCGACTTGCGCGGCCATGCCCGGGGCGAGCGCGATCTTCGCGATGGGATGCATCAAGCGTCCGGCGAAGTGGTACTGGCCGTTGTACGACACACCCAGGTTGCCGATGGGGCGGCCCGCGGCATCGGCCTGGGCAAGGAAGAGCGCGGCGGGTGTCAGGTCGTACCGGTACCAGAGCCCCAGCGTGAACAGCGCATTGAGCGCCACGGTGCCGATGAGGCCGGCAAAGGCCAGCCGGCGCATCTCGCCTCGGCCGCGCAGGAGCAGCAGCCCGCCCAGCACGATGAAGATCACGCCGAAGAAGCGGGCATAGGGTGCCATGCCCACCAGCCAGATGTTGTCCGGGAAGCGCGTGGGCACCACGGAAGGCATCGCGAACAGCACGAGCGCGAGCAGGAACGCGCCCAGCGAAAGAGGCCACGTGCCCAGCGCATAGTGCGATGCCAGCCCGGTGTGGCGCTCGCGCAGATCGGCCACCGCCGCCGCCACGAGCATGACGGCCCCGGCCAGCTCCGGCAGCACGTAATAGAGCTGCTTGCCGGTGATGAGCGAGAAGGTGAGCAAGGTGGGCAGCAGCCAGGCCACGAGGAAACGCAGGCCCGGCTCCAGCGGCTGGCGGACGAGCGCCACGAACAGCGGCAGGACGAAGAGGACGACGAGGACGTTACTCACCCACGCCGGAACGTTCGTCAGTGCGGTGGCGAGGAGCAGAACCAGGGCTATGCAGGCAGCGACGATGGCGGCGCCGGTACCGGCGCGCCACGGCCTGCGGAACAGCGCCGTGGGCACCGCAACGATGCCGCGCAGCCAGCCGGACAGCGGAAAGAGAATGACGGGGAGGAAGACGAGGTAATACCAGGCGGGCCTTGCGTGGTTCTGCAAATCCGGCGACTTCGTATCGACCACCCGGCCCGCGGTTTGCGTGAAAAAGAGCCGCTGGCGATAGGCTTCGCCGCCCACTTCGGCGGCGGGAAGGGCCCAGGCCAGGAGCAGGGCGAAACCGAGCAGCAGGCCGAGCACGCCGAAGCCGTACCAACGCCCCTTGTTCTGCCGGGCCCAGTCGTTCCACCAGGGGCCGAGCAGGAACGGGAACAGCACGTGCACGATCATCACCGGGCCCTTGGTGAGCAGGCCGGCGCCGACCATCAGGCCGAACAGCCACCAGCGCGGGGAAGCGCGCGTGGCCGTGGGTGTAAGGCAGAGCAGCGCGGCCAGCACCCAGACCACGAGGAGTACCTCGTACATGATCTGCAGGCCGAACAGGAAGGAGTAGGCCAGGGCCATGAGCAGCCACGGTGTGGCCTTCGATACCCACGGATGCGACGGGAACAGGCGGCCCGCAAGTACCGAGGCGAGCACCAGTTGCACGCCGCCGAAGATGACCTCGAGCACGCGCGGCCACACGTCGCTGACACCGAACACCGCCCAGCCCGCGTGGATCATCCAGAACAGCAGCGGCACCTTCTCGCTGTACGGTTCGCCGTTGATGTGCGGCACCAGCCAATGGCCGTGTGCCCACATTTCCCAGGCCACGGCCAGCGTGCGGGTCGAGAACATCGGCATCGGGCCGTGCGCGAAGATGGCAAGCAGGGCCATCGCGGTCCACAGCGGCAGCCAGGGCCACAGGGCGCGAATGTGTTCCGACCGGGTATAGGCGCTGTTGAACAAGGGCGTCGTCACCGCAAAGGGATCATGAATTCTAAACGAACGATATCAGAGCAGTGCATCCAGCGCCCTGCGCAGGCGTTCTGCGAAACCGGCCTGATTCCTCTCGTACCAGGCACGCGCGTTCCGCCCGAGGCGGTTCACCTCCTCGTCCGGCATGGCCGCTGCTTTCGCCACGCAGGCCTCCAGCGCCGCCTCGTCGAACTGCCACAGTGCGGAGGCGTTGAGCGTGCCGCTCTCCGTGGCGCCCACCAGCAGGCCGCGGTCGCCGCTCACCAGCTCGTTCATGGGCGGGGCGTCCGTCGTGAGCACCACGGCGCCACAGCTCATGGCCTCCACGATGTAGTGCCCCCATCCCTCGGCCTCGGAAAGGCAGACATGGAAAGCATGGGCGTTCTGTAGCCTGCGGATGGTTTCGATATCGTCGACATAGGCCACGCGATGGTCGAGATTCGCGGCGGCCGGAGGCCGATCCGGCCTGGCTGTCGACGGCGACTGCAATACGTGCAGCGTCGGCCATTCGGGATGCCGTCGCCAGACGTCGAGCAGGCGCTCCGTGCCCTTCATGCGGCTGGCTCCCGCAAGATGCAGGAAGCTCCTGTCGCGTTCGATGCCCTCGCGGCGGCAGTCGATGCTCTGGAAACCGATCACGTGCACGGGCAGGCCTTGCGCCGCGAACGTGGCGCGCGCCACTTCGGTCTTGCACAGGATGGCATCGAAACGCCGGAGTTGGCGGCGATCGCGGCGCGACAGCCATTCGGGATTCGGCACCAGCGCGTTGCGTCGGGCGAGCGCCAGGTAGGCCGTGTGCACGTGTTCGAGCGTGATGCCGAGATCGTGACGGCGCGGGCCGCGGCCCGCCAGCCAGCGCAGGTGCATGTGCAGTGCCTGCCGCCACGCGCGCCACGGAATCCCGCGGCTGCGCCGCGGCACCGGCGTGATCGACACCGAGTGCCCGAGCTCGCGCAGCGCGGCTTCGAGCAGACGGATGTCGTGGCTCAAGCCCCGCCCGTTGTCGCAGGCGATCAGGTGGATCGACGCCATGTCAGCGCCCCGCCTGCCCGTACGGGGAGAGCTGCCGTCCGATATAGACGGCTAGGCCAAGGGTCAGGAAGAAATAAAGCGAATGCGGCATGGCCCGGTAGAACACGTTGTCCGTGAGGCCGCAGAGCGCATACATGCACGCAGTGCTGAGTCCGGCCGTTGCGGGCATGGCAATGGCGTTGTCCGGATGCAGTGCATACCGCCCGAAGAAGACAAGCGCGCCTCCGAACAGGAGAACGAGCAAGGCAAGGCCCGGAATGCCCCCCGTCACTGCCCACTCGAGGTACTCGCTGTGCGGGTGGTCGTAACGTTCCACCGTGGCGTTCACTTTGCCTTCGGCAATGCGAGCCCGCGCGTAGTCGCCGAACTGGTTGAGGCCGAGGCCGGCCAGCGGGTGGTCCGCCACCGCCATGCGTGCCGTGCGCCACATTTCCAGTCGCTCGCGCACGGCACCGGTCGCGTCCTGTTCGCTATAGGTGGACATCTCCTCGGACACCGCGGCAAAACGCGAAAACATTTCCCCGTGCAAGGTGGCCACGGCCACCACAGCGGTGCCGACCGCCAGGGCGATGAAGAGCAGCCCCTCGCGCCAGCGCCCGGTGCGGCGCGACTGGACCAGCACCACGACGGCGAACGCGGGCAGGAAGGCAAGCAGCGGTCCGCGGCTTTGCGTGAGAAGGCCGCCGTAGATACCCAGTGCGGCGCAAAGGCCATGGAGAAGGCGCTCGCCGTGCCGCAGTTCCTTGCGCATCGCCTGCGCCAGGGCAACCAGCGACAGCACGAGCATGAACATGCCGAATTCGATGGCGCCCCACAGGCCGTTATTGATGCCGTAGACCCGGTCTATGCCTTCGATGTAGTGCTGCTCAAGACAAATGCACCCCAGCACCGCCGCCGTCAGGCTGAAGCCCACGCGCAGTACCACGGTGCGTAGCGGCGCGGCGAAGTTCGCGGCGATCAGCAGGAAAGCCAGGATGTGCGAGGTGACGTCGAATTCACGCATGTCCACGCCGTGACCCGCAACGTTCACCAGCCAGAATACGAAGGCGAGTGCGGCGGGGACCACCACCCATGCGGCACGACGATAGGCGAGACGGGTTTGCGGATCGCGTAGCAAAGCCCACGCGCCGGCCAGGAAGAGGACGGCCGCCGGGACCGATTTGGCCTTGAGCGGTAGTGCGAACGTGAGTGGCATGACGGCAATGAGCACCGAGACGATCCACATGCGCCATGGATTGGAATTTTCGAACACTCGGCACCTTGCTGGGATCGGGACGGCACGACGGCCACGCCTCACGGCGACCCCGGCCGCCGGAGTGGCGCGAGGGCATGGTACTTTAACTGATGGCCGATGCCGCCCGGCGTGCGCTGGCACAGCGGCCGGAATTCAGCTTTCCCAATGGCCATCCGGAACCATGGCGCCCGATGAAGCTCCTCTTCACGAATTTTCACGATGGCGACGGCGGCGGCCACACCACTTACATCCTCGGGCTTGCACGCGGACTCGCCGCGCACCACAGCGTTCATGTCGCGGCGCCTCCCGGCAGTCGGCTGAACCGGGAGGCACGAGGGATCGCGGGCGTCCAGGTGTTGGACCAGCCGTTCCCTAACGGGCTGGGGCGCTTGCCGGCGCGACTTCGAGCCAGGCGCCAGCTGGCCGCCTGTCTGCGTCGTGAGCGTTTCGACGTCGTGCACGTGAACGGGTCGGCCGACCATCGCCTCACCATGTCGGCCTTGCGCGGCATCCGGCCGCGTCCGGCCATCGTCCTCACCAAGCACAACTCCAAACCGATGACCGGCATCGGCCACGCCTGGCGCGCGCGCTTCGGTACCGACCAGGTCATCGCGGTGTGCGATTTCGTGCGGCGCCAGGTGCAGGCGTCGCCGTATGCGCGTTGCCGCATCGCCACGGTCTTCAATGGCGTGGACATCCAGCGCTTTTCCCCCTTGCTACCCGACCCGGTGCGGCGGGCGAGCTGGCTCCAACCTGCCGAATCCGCTGAGCCTCTTCTCATCGGCAGCAACGCCGGCACGGCGCGCTACAAGGGTTGGATGGATCTGGTCGAGGCGCTGGCCTCGCTGCCGCCCGAGCAGCGATCGCGCTTGCGTGTGGTGCTTGCCGGTGGCCTGCCCAACGCGGATGACGTTGCGCGCATCGACACCCTGGGCGTCGCCGCGCAGGTTCATTTCACCGGACGGCTGGACGACGTGCGACCCATGGTGGCCGCACTGGACGCCGGCTTCGTGCTGTCGTGGGACGTGGAAACCATTTCCTTCGCATGCCGGGAGATGATGGCGATGGGAAAACCTGTGCTGGTCAGCAATTACGCAGGGCTGCCGGAAAACATCCACGCAGGCGAGGACGGCTGGATCGTGCCGGCGCGGAATCGCCAGGCGATCGCCGCGGCGCTGTCGGGAATGCTCGACGAGCGCGCGACCCTTCCGGCGATGGGGCGAGCGGCCCGCGCGCATGCGGAGGCCGAATTCGGCATGGATCGATTCGTGAGCGCGACCGAGGCCGTTTACGCAGCGCTCGTGCGCGACCTTTCCAGCAAGGCGTAGTACATGCCGTCGAGGTCGCCGTCGCCGGGCAGCACCTGCCAGCCGACCAGGGCCGGCCGGCCTACAGGAAGCGAGAAGGGTATGGGCGAGGCGTCGGGGGTGCCGGCAAGGAAGGCATTCACCACGCCCTCGTTCTCCCGTCGCAGCAGCGAGCACGTGACATAGAGCAGCCGGCCACCCGGCGCCAGCGTTTTCCAGCAGGCCGCGAGGATGCGTTCCTGCTGCGCCACCAATGCGTCGATATCGGTGGCCCGACGGTGCAGGCGCACGTCGGGCCGCCGGCGGATCACGCCCGTGGCCGAACAGGGCGCGTCGATCATCACGCGATCGAAAGGCTGCCCGTCCCACCACGCGGACGGATCGCCCGCATCGCCGACGACCACGTCCGCACGGAGGCCCAGGCGTTCCAGGTTCTGGCGGATGCGCGGCGTGCGTTTTGCCTCGAACTCCACGGCCAGGAGGTTGAGGCTTGCCCGCTCCAGCGCGTGGCAGGCCTTGCCGCCCGGGGCGGCGCAGGCATCGAGCACGCGCTGGCCGTCGGCAAGGTCGAGGAGGTCGGCGGGCACCTGTGCGGCGCCGTCCTGCACGGCGAAAAGACCTTCCGAGAATCCTGGCAGGCGCGTGACGTCGGTGCTGTGCGGCAGGACCAGGCCATCCGCCAGCCAGGGATGAAGCGTGACCTCCTGCCCTGCCTCACGCAGCCGTTCCGCCAGCGTGTCGCGCGTCGTCCGCCGCCGGTTCACGCGCAGCATCAACGGCGGCTCGGTGTTGGCGGCTGCCAGTACGTCGTTCACTTCTCCGGGCCAGTCACGCGCGATGGCCTCGGCAAGCCAGGACGGGTGGGCATGGCGCGTGGCGGGCGTGGCATCGAGCGTGGCCGACAAGGCCTCGCGTTCGCGCTGCCAGCGGCGCAGCACGGCGTTCACCAGCCCCGCGAGGCGAGGACGGCGAAGTTCGCGGGCCGCTTCGACCGTGGCGGCCACGGCGGCATAGCCCGGCAATTCGAGTACCTCGAGTTGCACCAGTCCGCTCACCAGGAGCGCGTGGATTGACGGCTCGCTGCGTCGGATCGGCTTGTCGAGCAGCAGGTCGAGCGCCGCGTCGAAACGCGGCCACCAGCGCGAACCGTCGTTCAGCAAGGCGGTGAGCAGGGCGCGGTCGCGCGGGTCGGGCAAGCGCGGCAAGGCACGGTCGGCCACGTCGCGCAACGAGTGGCCGGACAAGGCGATGTCGGCAAGGGCCTCGGCCGCCAGCGCGCGCACGGAGGGGGCGCGATTCACGAGGCGGCCTGCTTCAGCTCCGGTCGCGCGTTGAGGTAATCCGCGGCGCCGATCCGGCGGCCGCCGGCCCGCTGTACGGCGAGAAGACGCAGCGCGCCGTCGCCACACGCCACGTCGATGCCGTCGCGGGTGGCGGCGAGGACCTGCCCAGGCTCGGCACCGGGCACGCCTGGCACCGCACGCGCGGACCAGATGCGCAGGCGTTCGCCGGCGATATCGGCTTCCGCCACAGGCCACGGGTCGAAAGCGCGAACCTTGCGCTCCAGGTCGATGGCCGGTTGCGCGAAGTCGAGGCGTGCTTCGGCCTTGTCCAGCTTGTGCGCGTAGACGACGCCTTCCTCCGCCTGTGCGTGCGGCACGAGGGTTTCGCCCGCCATGACGCGGCGCAGCCCTTCCGCGAGTGCATCGGCACCGAGCGCCGCAAGGCGGTCGTGCAGGCTGCCGCCCGTTTCGTCTGCCGCGATGGGCGTGCGCCGTTCGATCAGTACGGGGCCCGTGTCGAGACCGGCTTCCATCTGCATGAGATCGACGCCGCTTTCCGTGTCGCCCGCGAGGATGGCCCGCTGGATGGGCGCCGCGCCGCGCCAGCGTGGCAGCAGCGAGGCATGCACGTTCCAGCAGCCGAGGCGTGGTATCGCCAGCACCTTGCGCGGCAGGATGAGTCCGTAAGCCACGACGACCATCAGGTCGGGCGCATGGGCGGCCAGCCGCGCGCGGTCTTCCTCGGCCTTGAACGATTCCGGCTGCTCGACGGGTATCCCGGCGGCGAGTGCGGCTTCCTTCACCGGACTGGCAGCGAGTTTGCGCCCGCGGCCCGCCGGGCGGTCAGGCTGGGTGTAGACGGCCACGATCTCCGCGCCGGAGGCGCGGCAGGCTTCGAGACAGGGAACGGCGAAATCCGGCGTTCCGGCGAACACCACCCGCAGGGAAGGGCTCGCCATCGGTCAGGCGCTGGCCTTGCGCTGCTTTTCCATCCGTTTGAGCAGCATGCCGCGCTTCAACGGCGAGAGGTAATCCACGAAGACCTTGCCGGCAAGGTGGTCCATCTCGTGCTGGATGCAGACCGCGAGCGGGCCTTCGGCCTCCACGACGATCTCGTTGCCCTCGACGTCCTGCGCGCGAACCTTCACGTGCAGCGCGCGGGTCACGTCGGCGTAGATGCCAGGGAACGACAGGCAGCCTTCCTGGTAGACCTGCTGGCCGTCCTTTTCGAGGATTTCCGGGTTGATCAGCACCATCGGCTCGTTGCGGTCGTCGCTCATGTCGGCGACCAGCACGCGCTTGTGCACGTTGACCTGGGTGGCGGCCAGCCCGACGCCGTTGGCGGCATACATGGTTTCGTACATGTCGGCCACGAACTGCTTGAGTTCGGCGTCGAAGACGGTGACCGGCGCGGCAACGGTGCGCAGGCGCGGATCGGGGAATTCGAGGATGTCGAGGGTGGACACGGTGTCACCTTGAACGTTCACGGGCCGGTGCGGCGCCTCGTCCGCGGATTTGCGGGCAAATCGGCGAAATCCAAGCAGCGGCGAAGGTAGGATGCCCGCGTATTCTAGCGCGGGGCACGTATTGTGCCCATTAACGATTCGGTTACACTCGCGACAGCACCGGGGAAGGGGGAAAACCCGCCATGATCAAGAAGTTCGCCATGCTGCTTGGCGGCATGCTGTTCACCGTGGCCGCTTATGCGGCAGTGTCCGAGCTCCGTCCCGACCATCCGGACACCTACACGGTGCGCAAGGGCGACACCTTGTGGGATATCTCGGCGCGATTCCTTCGCAAGCCCTGGCTCTGGCCGGAGATCTGGCAGGCCAATCCGCAGGTGCGCAACCCCCACCTGATCTACCCGGGCGACGTCCTCAACCTGTCCATGTTCGGCGGCGGTCCGCGCATCGGCCTGCAGCCGCGTGTGCGCAGCGAAGGCGAGCCGATCACGGCCATTCCGCTCAGCGAACTGCGTATGTTCCTGAAGGAACTGCGCGTGATGAACGCCGACGAAGTCGAACAGTCACCCTACCTGGTGGGCTTCGAGGAGGCACACCTGCGTGCCACGCCGGGCAACAAGATCTACGCCCGCGACCTCGACGCCGCGCAGCCGGGCCAGCGCTGGGCCATCGTGCGCCCCACCAACCGCTTCCGCGACCACGGCGGCGACCAGGGCGGCTTCGACATGCTGAACAACCCGTCGCACGGCTCCTTCGTGGCCGACGAACTGGACAGCGACGTGTCGATGGCGCCCAGCCCCTGGCGCGAGGATTCCCGCCACGACACCCACACGGGCAAGGGCGAAGACCGCGGCGTGGAAGTGTCCGTGATCGGCACGGCCGAGGTCATCGCCACCAACGGGGACGTCGCCAGCCTCGTGCTGGTCGATTCCACCCTCGAGGTGCGCAAGGGCGACCGCCTGATGCAGGTCGATGACAAGCCGTACGACCCCTATTTCTACCCGCACGCACCGAAGTCGATGCCGGCCGACGCGCGCGTCATCGGCTTCACCGATGCATTGAACGGCGTGGGCAGCCGTCAGGTCGTGTCCATTTCGGCCGGCTCGGCCGATGGCGTGGACAACGGCACCACCTTCACTGTGATGAGTCAGGGCGAAACCATCGCCGACGAAGTCAGCGGCAACTACAACCGCCGCGACACCTCGCGGAAGGTGAAGCTGCCGGACGAATACGGCGGCCACCTCATGGTCTTCCGCACCTTCGACCACGTGAGCTACGCCCTGGTGATGGACGCGCTGCGCCCGCTGAAGAAGGGCGACAAGCTGGTGATGCCGGAATAACTCCGGAGCCTGCCGTGCTCGCCTGTCTTTGCGAGCCGCTCTTCTGTGAGAGCCGCTTCTGTGGGAGCCGCTTCAGCGGCGATCCCGCGGTAGCGGGCACGCTTGCCGCGAGCACCCATCGCCGCTAAAGCGGCTCCCACACAAAGCTCGCCTGCGTGGCGGCTCCCACAGCGGGCGGCTTGCCGCATAGAGTTGTTTTTCCCACGGGATGCAGGGGCCCGTTCCGACAGGAACGAGCCCCCGGCCCCCTAAACTGCGCGGATGACCGAGCCCGACCACGACCTGCGCGACTGGCTGATCCTCCTCCGCATTCCCGACTTCAGCGCGCGGCGCCTGCGCGAGGGCCTCGTCGCCCGCGGCAGCGCGTCCGCCCTGCTGCACTGGCTGCAGCGCCACCCAGACGCCCTGGGCCCCGATGCCCAAGCCTGGATCGAGCGTCCCGATGAGGCCACGCTGGCCCACGACCTCGCCTGGCTGGCCGGGGACGACCAGCGCATGGTCCGCTGCACGGAGGAAGATTTCCCGCCGCAGTTGGAGGCCATCCCGGACCCGCCTGCCGCGCTGTTCGTGAAGGGCGACGCGTCGCTGCTCCTGCGGCCGCAGGTGGCCATCGTAGGTGCCCGCCGGGCCCAGGAGCCGGGCCTGGCCAATGCGCGGCGCTTCGCCGCCGAGCTGGCCAGCGCCGGGCTCCTGGTTACCAGCGGGATGGCCGACGGCATCGACGGGGCGGCACACGCCGCGGCCCTGGACGCCGGCCAGCCGACCGTGGCCGTGATCGCCACGGGCCCGGACCGGGTCTACCCGCGCAAGCACCACGCCCTGGCGCGCCGCATCGCGGCGGAGGGCGCCATTGTCAGCGAGTATCCGCCGGGGGTCCCGGCCCTGGCGCACCAGTTTCCGCAGCGGAACCGGATCATCGCCGGCCTCAGCCTGGGCGTGGTGGTGGTCGAGGCCGGGCTGCGCTCGGGCTCCCTCATCACCGCCCGCTACGCCGGAGAGCAGGGGCGCGAGGTCTTCGCCCTGCCGGGGTCGATCCACAATCCCCTGGCGGAGGGCTGCCACGCCCTCATCGGCGACGGGGCCCGTCTCGTCCAGCGTCCGGACGAGGTCCTGGCCGCCCTGGCCCCTGCCGCCATGGAACTGGGGGCCGAACTGCGGGCCAGGCTGGAGCACAGTAGCCCGGCAGGCGGGGCGGGCAGACGCAAGACCGGCCCCTTCGACTGGCGGCAGGATGAGGAATATCGCCGCCTGCTCGACGTCATGGGGTACGATCCCGCCTCCCTCGACGCCTTGGTGGGCACGACGGGCCTTTCCCCCGGGGCGCTGTCGTCGATGCTGCTGATACTGGAACTCGAAGGCGAGATCGCGACGCTGCCCGGCAACCGTTACCAGCGCGTGGTCCGGTAGCCACGGCTTGACAGCCGTCACGGCGATATGTTTCCAACTAAATATATACATGCGCTGGGGTTCACTCGCTCCGCGCTCTTGGGAATCGGTTAACGCATGGCAAAGAACCTCCTCATCGTCGAATCGCCGGCCAAGGCCAAGACGATCAACAAGTACCTGGGAGCCGACTTCCAGGTGCTGGCATCGTATGGCCACGTCCGCGACCTCCGGCCGAAGGAGGGCGCCGTCGATCCCGAGCACGGCTTCCGCATGGCCTACGAGGTGATCGACCGCAACGAGAAGCACGTCGACGCCATCGCCAAGGCCGCCAAGGCCGCCAGCAGCATCTATCTCGCGACCGACTTGGACCGCGAAGGCGAGGCCATCTCCTGGCACATCAGCGAGATCCTGCGGGAACGCGGCCTGCTGGAGGGCAAGGACGTCCAGCGCGTGGTCTTCAGCGAGATCACGCCGAAGGCGATCAAGGAAGCCGTGGCCAACCCGCGCAAGCTGTCGCACGACCTGGTCGACGCCCAGCAGGCCCGCCGCGCCCTGGACTACCTGGTGGGTTTCAATCTCTCCCCGGTGTTGTGGCGCAAGGTGCAGCGGGGCCTTTCGGCCGGCCGCGTGCAGTCGCCGGCGCTGCGCATGATCGTCGAGCGCGAGCTCGAGATCGAAGCCTTCAAGGCGCGCGAATACTGGACCATCCAGGCCAGCCTCACCCACCCGGAGGGCGCCTTCGAGGCCCGTCTGGTCAAGCTGAACGGCAAGAAGTTCGAACAGTTCGACCTCACCAACGAAGCCGACGCCATGGCGGCGCGCGGCGCGCTGGAAAAGGCCGCTGCCGGCCGGTTCACGGTCGGCGAGGTCACCAGCCGTGAGCGCAAGCGCCGCCCGGCACCGCCGTTCACCACCTCCACGCTGCAGCAGGAGGCCGCGCGGAAGCTCGGTTTCTCCACCAGCCGTACCATGCGCGTGGCCCAGGGCCTCTACGAGGGCGTGGCGCTCGGCAGCGAGGGCAACGTCGGTCTGATCACCTACATGCGTACCGACTCCGTCGCGCTCTCCGAAGACGCCGTGGCCGAGTTGCGCGACCTGATCGGGCGCGAATACGGCAAAGGCGCGCTCCCTGACGGGGTCCAGGTCTACAAGTCCAAGTCCAAGAACGCACAGGAAGCGCACGAGGCCGTTCGTCCCACCTCGGCCATGCGCACGCCCCGCAGCGTCGCCTCGTTCCTGAACGACGACCAGCGCAAGCTCTACGAACTGATCTGGAAGCGCACCGTCGCCTGCCAGATGGTGCATGCCACCCTGAATACGGTGTCCGTCGAATTTCCGGTGGCCGACTCCGCCTTCCGTGCCAGCGGCACCACCGTGGTCGACCCCGGCTTCCTTGCCGTTTACGAAGAAGGCCGCGACCAGAAGAACGAGGACGACGACGACCAGCGCCGCCTTCCGCGGCTGGTGCAGGGCGACGTGGTGCCGGTGTCGAAGATCGACGCCGACCAGCACTTCACCGAGCCGCCGCCGCGTTATTCCGAAGCCAGCCTGGTGAAGGCGCTCGAGGAATACGGCATCGGCCGCCCGTCCACCTATGCCAGCATCATCCAGGTGCTGCTCAGCCGCGAATACGTGCTCCTCGAGAATCGCCGCTTCAAACCGACCGATGTCGGCCGGGCGGTGAGCCAGTTCCTCTCCGGACACTTCGCCCAGTACGTCGATTACGACTTCACCGCGCGTCTGGAAGACGAACTCGACGCGGTCAGCCGCGGCGAAGAGGCCTGGGTGCCGTTGCTCGAACGCTTCTGGCAGCCGTTCAAGACCCTGGTGGACGACAAGACCGAATCCGTCGACCGCAGTGAAGCCACCGGCGCGCGTGAACTCGGTACCGATCCCAAGACCGGCAAGCCGGTGTCCGTGCGCCTTGGCCGCTACGGCGCCTATGCGCAGATCGGCAGCAAGGACGACGAGGACAAGCCCACGTACGCCAGCCTGCGCCCTGGCCAGAGCATGCACACCATCACGCTCGACGAGGCGATGGAACTGTTCAAGCTGCCGCGCACGCTCGGTCAGTCCGAAGCCGGCGAAGACGTCACCGTGGGCATCGGCCGTTTCGGTCCCTTCGTGAAGCAGGGCAGCACGTACGCATCGCTGAAGCCCGAGGACGATCCGTACACCATCGAACTGCCGCGCGCCTTGCAGCTCGTGCAGGAAAAGCTCGAAGCCATCGCCAACCGCACCATCCTCGATTTCGGCAACGGCGTGCAGGTGCTCAACGGCCGCTATGGGCCTTACATCACCGACGGCGAGAAGAACGCGCGCATCCCGAAGGACAAGGACCCGAAGACCCTCACCGAAGCCGAGTGTGCCGAACTGCTGGCCGCCGCTCCGGTGAAGAAGCCGCGTGGCGGCCGCGCCGCGAAGAAAACCGCCACGAAGAAAGCGGCGGCGAAGAAGGCCGTCGCCAAGGACGCTACCGCCAAGAAGGCCGCCGTGAAGAAAACGGCAGCCAAGAAGGCGACGAAGAAGGCGAGCGCGAAAAAAGCCCCGGCCAAGAAGACGGCTGCCAAGAAGACCGCGGCGAAGAAGGCTGCCGTGAAGACGGCGGCGGCCAAGGCCACGAAGACGGCGTCGCGCGCGGCGGACTGACATGCGGCGCTTGCAGCTCTCCGAACTCGACGCGGCCGTCGCGATCCTGCGCGACGGCGGCGTGCTCGCATATCCCACCGAGGCCGTCTTCGGCCTCGGCTGCGATCCTCACGACAGGACGGCGTTCGAGCGCATATTCGCGTTGAAGGGTCGCCCGGCCACGCAGGGCGTGCTGTTGATCGCCTCGGACTTCGCGCAGGTCGAGCCGTATATCGACCTCGCCCAGGTGCCCTCCGGCGTCCTGGCGCAGGTGCGCGCCTCCTGGCCCGGTCCGAACACCTGGGTCTTCCCGCGAAGCGCCGAGGTTCCCGATTGGGTCGCGGGCGCACATGCCGGCATCGCGTTGCGGGTGACCGCCCACGAACCTGCGGCCGCGTTGTGCCGTGCCTTCGGCCGGCCGATGGTGTCCACGAGTGCGAATCCGCATGGCGAGCCGCCGGCCCGGGATCTCGCCACGCTGGAGCGCTACTTCGGCAACCGCCTGGACGGTGCGCTGGACGCGCCCCTCGGCGGCCTCGATCGGCCCACCGTCATCCGCGACGCTCTGAGCGGCGCTATGATCCGCGCCTGAGCCGGGGGAAAGCCGTTGTCGTCGAACGTTCATGAGATCACCGGGCGCCTGCTGGGCGCATCCTCGCCATTGCTCGTCGGCGCGCTGAACCGGCCTGTGGCATGGCGTGAAGGCCGTCCGGTCAGCGCCGCGACCTTCCTGGGCCACGTGCGCCAGGTGGCGGCCCTGCTTCCCGAGGCCGACAGCGCGGTGAACCTCTGCGAGGACCGCTACGCCTTCCTCGTCGCGTTCGCGGCGCTGGTCGTCCGCGGCCAGGCCAACCTCCTGCCCCCCTCGCGCGCGCCGCATGCGGTCGACGAGGTCATGACCGGCCATCCCGGGTCCTACGCGATCGGCGAGCTTCCGTTGTCGCCCGCACCCGTCGGCTACGTGCGCATGCCGCCTCTGCGCGACGACGTGGCCCCTGGCCACGACGTTCCGTCCATACCGGCGGATGCCGTGGTCGCCATCGGCTACACGTCCGGTTCCACGGGCCGGCCGAAACCCAACATCAAGACCTGGGGCGGTTTCGTCGCCAGCAACGCGGGCAACGCGCGGATGCTCGACAAGGCGGTCGGGGGTTCCTTCGACCTTGTGGCCACTGTGCCCCCGCAACACATGTACGGCATGGAGATGTCGGTGCTGATGCCGCTTCTATCCGAAGTGAGCGTGCACGCCGGTCGTCCTTTCTTTCCCGCCGACGTGGCCGCGGCGCTGGGCACCATGCCCGAACCGCGCGTGCTGGTCATCACGCCCGTGCACCTGCGCGCCATCGTGGAATCCGGCGTGCAGCTTCCGACGCTCGCGGCGTTCGTGTCCGCCACCGCACCGATGCCGGCCGAACTGGCGGCGGAAGCGGAGAAACGTTTCGGCGCCCCGGTATGCGAAGTCTTCGGTTCCACGGAAACCTGCGTCTTCGCCAGCCGGCGCACGTCGGTGGATGAAGAGTGGACGCTCTACGACGGCGTCACCTTGCACCCGCAGCCCGACGGCACGCTGGTGCACGCCCCGCAACTGGCCGAACCGATCGCGCTTGCCGACATCGTCACGCTGCACGACGAAGGCCGCCGTTTCCGCCTGCGCGGACGCAACACCGACCTGCTGGAAATCGCAGGCAAGCGCGCATCGCTCGGCGACCTCAATCGCCGCCTGCTGGCCATCGATGGCGTGCGCGATGGCGTGCTGTTCCAACTCGACGAACCCGACGCCTCCGGCATCCGCCGCATCGCCGGCCTCGTGGTCGCCCCTGGCATGACCGAGCAGGCCGTTCTCGCCGTGTTGCGCCAGGCGATGGATCCCGTCTTCCTGCCCCGTCCGCTGCGTCTGGTGGAGGCCTTGCCGCGCAACGAAACCGGCAAGCTTCCGCGCGGCGACCTGCTGACGCTCATTCGACCGGCGCTTTAGTGCAGGCCCCTGCACCCAGGGGCCAAGTTAGAATGGCCAGCTCGACATCCGGAGAATCCCATGAAAGTCCTCGTCATCGGCGGCGGCGGGCGCGAACACGCGCTGGCCTGGAAAATCGGCCAGTCCCCGCGCGTGGACGAGGTGATCGTGGCGCCAGGCAACGCCGGAACGGCGCGTGAGCCCGGCATGCGTAATGCCGCGGTTGCCGTGACCGATATCGATGGTCTGGTAGCGCTGGCGCGCAGCGAGGGTGTCGGGCTCACCGTGGTGGGCCCCGAAGTGCCGCTGGTGGCTGGCGTGGTCGATCGCTTCAAGCGGGAAGGCCTGCGTTGCTTCGGCCCGACCGCCGCCGCCGCGCAGCTCGAGGGCAGCAAGGCGTTCGCGAAAGACTTCCTCGCCCGTCACGGCATTCCCACCGCGCACTACGCCGTGTTCACCGAACTGGCACCCGCGCTCGCGCACGTTCGCGAGAAGGGCGCGCCCATCGTCATCAAGGCCGATGGTCTTGCCGCCGGCAAGGGTGTGATCGTGGCGATGACGCTCGCCGAAGCCGAGGCGGCACTCGAAGACATGCTGGGCCAACAGGCCTTTGGCGACGCCTCGTCTCGCGTGGTCATCGAGGAATTCCTCGACGGTGAAGAGGCGAGCTTCATCGTGATCGCGGACGGCGTGCACGCCCTCCCGATGGCGACCAGCCAGGATCACAAGCGCCGCGACGACGGCGACAAGGGCCCGAATACGGGAGGCATGGGCGCGTATTCGCCGGCCCCCGTGGTGACGGACGAGGTATCCGCTCGTGTCATGCGCGAAGTGATCGAGCCCACGCTCGCGGGCATGGCGGCCGACGGCATGCCCTTCACCGGTTTCCTCTATGCCGGCCTCATGATCGACAAGACCGGTGCGCCCAAGGTCATTGAGTTCAACGTGCGCTTTGGCGATCCCGAAACGCAGCCGATCATGCTGCGCTTGCGCTCGGATCTCGTGGACCTCGTCGAGGCAGCGCTCGACGGCCGTATCGCCGCCGTGCAGGCGGAGTGGGATCCGCGCCCCGCGCTGGGCGTGGTGATCGCCGCGGACGGTTATCCCGGGAAGGTGCGATCGGGCGATCCGATCGAGGGAGCGGACACCGACTTCGGGCCGGACGTGAAAGTATTCCATGCCGGTACCGCGGAAGGCGCGGATGGATGCCCGGTCACCGCGGGCGGGCGTGTGCTCGCCGTCTGTGCGCTCGGGGCCGACCTGGTCGAGGCACGTGAGCGAGCCTATGCGGCTGTCGATGGCATTCGCTTCAGCGGCGCCTTCCATCGCAGTGACATCGCACACCGCGCACTGTCACGCCGGTAAGGAAAAGGGGCGGCGACGGAACGCCCGCTCGCCGCGCACGGCAGACCGCCACGCAAACTCCAATACGGCCCTTCTGATAGGAGTGCGTCAGCGCGACCGGCTACACTGCCGTGAACCCACACGGTGGCACCGGATGTCGCAGTTCTCCCTTCTCGCCAAGCGGCGCTTCGCGCCGTTCTTCTGGACGCAGGCGCTCGGTGCCTTCAACGACAACGCGTTCCGTAACGCGATGGTCATGCTGGTGGCATTCCAGATGGGGCTGCCGGACAAGCAGGTGTCGCTCTACACCAACCTTGCGCCCGCGCTCTTCATCCTTCCGTATTTCCTGTTCTCCGCCACCGCCGGTCAGCTCGCGGAGAAGTTCGAGAAGACGCGGATCATTCGCTACGTGAAGTTGTTCGAGATCGCGGCCATGGGGATCGCCGCCGTCGGCTTCTTTACCCACCACGTGTCCCTGCTGCTCGTGGTGCTGTTCCTCATGGGCGTGCATTCGACCGTCTTCGGGCCCATCAAGTACTCCATCCTCCCCCAGGCGCTGGAGCGCAGCGAACTGGTCGGCGGGAATGCACTGGTGGAAACGGGTACGCAACTTGCGATGCTGATCGGCATGATCGTCGGCAACTCGCTGATGCTGATCGCCGGCTATGGCACGCTGGCCGCCTCGCTCACGACGATCGGTATCGCGTGTGCCGGCTACCTCGCCAGCCGAGCCATTCCCGCCGCCCCCGCCACCGCGCCGAGCTTGCGATTCAACTGGAACCCCTTCAGCGAAACCTGGCACGTGCTGAGAATCACGCACGAAGACCGTGCGGTGTTCCATGCCGTGCTGGGCATCTCCTGGTTCTGGTTCTTCGGCACGGTGATGATCGCGCAGCTACCCACCTATACGCGCCACGTGCTGGGCGGTGACGGGTCGGTCAACACGCTGGTGCTCACGCTGTTCTCGCTGGGAACGGGCGTCGGTTCGCTCATGTGCGAACGGTTGTCACGCAAGCGCGTCGAAATCGGCCTGGTACCGATGGGCGCGTTCGGACTCACCGTGTTCGCCATCGACCTGTACTTTGCGCGCCCCGCCACTGTGCCGGGCATGGCGCTGGACTGGTTGGCCTTCGTCGGCGTGCCGGGCGCGTGGCGCGCCATGATCGACCTCACCATGATCGGTGCGTTCGCCGGTTTCTACGTGGTGCCGCTGTTCGCCTTCGTGCAGAGCCGCGCACCGCGCGAGCGCCTGTCGCGGGTGATTGCCGGCAACAACATCGTGAATGCGTTGCTGATCTGCGCCGCTGCGGCGTTCGGCATTGGCCTGACGGCGTTGGGTTTCGATGTGCCGACGATCTTCCTCGTCACCGGGCTGGTTAACATCGCGGTGGCCGTGTACATCTTCACGCTCGTCCCCGAATTCATGATGCGCTTCGTCACCTGGGTGCTCGTGAATACGCTCTATCGGGTACGCGTCGACGGATTGAAGAACGTGCCGGACGAGGGTGCGGCGCTGGTGGTGTGCAACCACGTGAGCTTCATGGACCCATTGATCCTCATGGCCAGCGTGCGCCGGCCGATGCGTTTCGTCATGTACTACAAGATTTACGACATTCCCGTGCTGAGTTTCGTCTTCCGCACTGCGAAGGCGATCCCGATCGCGGGGCGGCACGAAGATCCGCAGTTGATGGAGCGCGCGTTCGAAGAGGTGGACGAGGCGTTGGCCCGTGGCGAGGTGGTCTGCATCTTCCCGGAGGGTGGCATCACGCGCGACGGCGGCATCCAGAACTTCCGTCCCGGCATCGACCGCATCCTCGCTCGCCGGCCGGTTCCCGTCGTGCCGCTGGCATTGCGCGGCATGTGGGGCAGCATCTTCAGCCGCAGGGACAGCGCGTTGCACCGCACCCGCCTGCCAAGGCGCTTCTGGTCTAAGATCGAGCTGGTGGGCGGTGCGCCGGTACCGGCCAACGAAGCCAATGCGGCTGTGCTGCAGGCGCGCGTAAGCGAACTGCGCGGCGACGACCTCTAGGAGCGCGCAGGGCGCGCTCCTACGTCATGCGAACCAGGCCGCCAACACGATCACCGCCACCACTGCCAGCCACACGATGAGTACGCGGCGGATGACGCGGCGGGCGTCTTCCAGTTCTGCGATGGGATCGCTCACATCCTGCACATAGCCGTCGCCGGCTTCCACATCGGCGTCGACGCCCGCGCGTGCCACCGCGCCCAGGAAATCCGGCTCCAGCCGCGAGCGCGGGCTGCCCGAGGTGCGGTGCCATTGTTTCCAGGCGCCCATGACGGCGTCGAAGTCGGAAACAAGCGCCATCGCGAACACCATCAGGTGTGCCGGAATCCAGTCGAGCGCATCGGCCAGACGACGCGCGCTGGCGCGCGTGGCGGTATCCAGGCCCATCGCGGCGTCGCGGGCGAGGGTCTGTGCAAGCCGATAGCCGAGCGCGCCGGCGGGGCCGAGAAGGAAGAACCAGAGCAGCACGCCGAAGCGACGACGCAAAGCGCCGTAGAACGCGGCTTCCACGAGCACGGGCGCAAACCAGCCGAGTGGCGCGTCGTCGTGGCGCAGCGCCGCCACCGCTTCGTCGCGGCGCAGGGTGTCGCGTGCGCGAAGGACGGCGTCAATGTCGGTTTCGATTTCGCGTGGGCCCAGCGCGTAGACGAGCACGGCGATGGCGAAGACGAGCCAACCCAGATCGAAGAAGGGCAGGGAACGAAGGATGCCCGCCACGATGACGCAGGCGATCACCGGTACCAGCAGCACGACGGCGACCTTGCCCGGGCCGGAAATGTCGGCGAGACGGCCGACCCACAGACGGAACCAGCGGTCGTCACGCCAGCGGGCCAGTTGCGGCACGCTCCAGACGATGACGAGGGCGACGAGTACGGCGAGGAGACGTAAGGCCATGGGCAGACACGATCCGCGGGTCGATGCCTCGATTGTAGGCGAAGCAGGAGGATCAGCGCGCGGTGCTGGCGACCAATTCGTCGAGATCCACGCCGCGCATGCCCAGCCAGTGCTCGATCAGGCGGTACGACACCGATAGCGGTGGCGGTACGCCGAGCGTGCCCGACGCCATGCCTTGCACGATGTCGTCCACGGTGAACCAGCGGGCATCTTCCAGCTCGTCGTCGCGCAGGTGTATCTCGCGCGTTTTCGCCGTGGCGGTGAACCCGACCATCAGCGAGGCGGGCAGCGGCCAGGGCTGCGACGAATGGTAGGTGGCATGCAGTACTTCGACGCCGGACTCCTCGCGCACTTCGCGGCGCACGGCATCTTCCAGCGATTCGCCCGGCTCGATGAAACCGGCGAGCGTGGAATAGCGGCCGGGCGGCCAGCCACGCTGCCGTCCGAGCAGACACGCGTCGCCGTCTTCGACGATCACGATGATGGCGGCATCGGTGCGCGGAAAGTGCATGTGGGCGCCGTCGGGGTTCGTGCACTGCACACGATGACCTGACGCCACCACGAGGGTCGGTGCGCCGCACTGGCTGCAGAACCGGGTCTGCCGTTGCCAGTGAACGATACCCTTCGCATAGGCGAACAGCCCGGCGTCGAAGGCATCGAGGACGAGCCCGGCCTCGCGCAGCGACATGCGCCGGGCACCGGTGAGAGAAACAAAAAGCTCCGCCTGCACCTCGTCGACGACGAGCGCGAACCACGCACGGCCCGCGGCAAGGCCCAGAAAGGTGGACGGTATGTCGCCGAAGCGCTCGGCGCGCATCGTGGGCGACATCCACTGTGGGGAGTCGGCTTCCGCGAGAACGAAGGCGCGGCCTTCCGCGTCCAGCACGAGGAAGTGGCTGTCGGGCTGCGCCTCCATCTCCTCCACCCACAGGCGATCGTCGCGCCGTTCCGACATGCGATCGATGTCGATGCCGGCGAACACGTTTTCCCGGGCGCGCATGGCGGCGGCCTTGTCGCGCTCCTGCTCGACGCTCACGCCCAGGAACCGGTCATGCGCT
The DNA here is from genome assembly GCF_011759605.1 of Luteibacter sp. SG786. Classification (GTDB taxonomy): domain Bacteria; phylum Pseudomonadota; class Gammaproteobacteria; order Xanthomonadales; family Rhodanobacteraceae; genus Luteibacter. Next base: position 368,021 of record NZ_JAAOYX010000002.1, on the reverse strand, counting down.
GAAGGAGGACCCGCAGCCGCAGGTGGTCTTTGCGTTGGGGTTGCGAATGACGAACTGCGAGCCGCTGAACGACTCGGCGTAGTCGATTTCCGCACCCGTGAGGTACTGCAGGGAGAGCGGATCGACAAGAAGCGTGACGCCCTCGCGGGCCACGGCCAGGTCGTCCTCCGCCTGTTCCTCGTCGAAGGTGAACCCGTACTGGAACCCGGAGCAACCGCCGCCGCTGATGTAGACGCGAAGCTTGAGACCCGGGTTGCCTTCTTCTTCGATCAGCTCGTGCACCTTGCGGGCGGCGGCTTCGGTGAAGACAAGCGGAGCCGATCCCGAGCGGTAGTCGGGCGCGCCGGTCGGAGCCATGGGGAATGGGTTGTTCATGCCGGACATAATGGCGCCGTTCCGGTCCAGGTCAAGCCTCGTCCAGGGCCGGCGAGGTCTGGAGCGCTGCCTGGGTCAGCTGCCGGATGGTCTGCGGGGCATGGTGCACCATCTTTCCGTTCACCTGCGCGCCGGCCGCCATTTCCAGCACCTGGTAATGCACGTCGCCTTCGATCCGGGCCAGCGGAGCCAGTTCCAGCCGTTCGGTGACGTGAATATCCCCGGTGACGCCGCCGTTGATGACCGCGTGGGGCACTTCGATCCGCCCCGAAACCCGGCCGGTCTCGCTGATGGTGAGAACGCCGTCGCTTCCCGCATCGGCATGGACCGAGCCTTCGACGGCGCCGTCCAGGTGCAGCGCGCCGCTGAAGAAGACGTCGCCGCGAAGCGTGACGCCACGGGCGATGAGGCTGGTGGCCGCGGCGTTGACGGCGGGAGCCTGGTTCTTCCGGTTATTGCTGAACATCGTTGGCCTCTTCGTTGCGCAGGGCATCGGCCCACATCACCGTTCCGGTGATCGCCTGGCCGCCTTTCACATCGGCGACGAGTCGCAGCCGGGTCGGCTTGAAGCCGGCCGGCAGGATGAAACTGCCCTGGATCTGCTGGAAGTATTTGAAAGAAAAAGGAAGGTTGGTGGCCTGAGCCCCCTGCCCGAGCGCGGGCCCCTCGAGCGTGGCGACCTTGTTGTCCTGGATGCCTTCCACGGCGAATTTCAGCGAGCCCTCGACCACCTCGCCCCGCCGGGCGTTCTGGGTCAGCGTGACCACCAGGTTCCATGCGTTGTCGGCGCCCTTGACGGGCGTGCTGCGGGCGCCCTGGATCTTCAGGCCGTCGCGCTGGCCGCCGCCGCCCACCAGGCGCGAGTAAAATGCGAGGTCGGTGCGGAGGCCGCTGATCTCCTCGTCGCGTTCGGCAAGGTTCCGTTTGAGTTCCTTCGCAGCCACTTCGGCCACCTGGCCGGCGCGTTGCAGGTTCGCCACCTGCTGGCGAAGATCCTCGTTGTCCGCCTTCAACTGCCTCACGCTGCTGCGATCCCCTGCAACCGCGGGCGCGCGCTCCGCCGCGAACCACGCACCGAGGCCCACGAGGATCAGACTGAGCGCCCACGCGCCTGCCACCAGAAGGCGCGTCCGGCGCTGGCTGGCCGCGTCGTCGAGCGTGCGCACGACGAACCGTGGCGGTTGGCGTGGAGCCATGGCAATTCCGTGGAGGAGACGTGAAGACCGGGCATGGTATAGCCCCCGCCTCCTTCAATGGTCAAGGAACGGGTCCCGGAAAAAGAAAGGCCGCCTTGCGGCGGCCCTTGAATCCGGGTGGCGTGTGGGAAGCGCGCTCGCGCGCGAACGCCACGCCGCGAACGTTCAGTCGTGCAACGAGCCCACCTTGCTGAGCATGTAACGCTCGGGCCCGATATCGGAGATGAGGCTGAACTGCGTCTCCAGCCAGTCGATGTGCTCTTCTTCCTGGCTGAGGATGAACTTGAACAGGTCGCGGCTCACGAAATCGTGGATGCCTTCGCTATAGGCGATGGCCTCGCGCAGGTCCTTGGTGGCCAGGAGTTCGAGGTCCAGGTCGCCCTGCAGGGCCTCCACGACGTTCTCGCCGATCCGGAGCTTGCCCAGGTGCTGGAGGTTCGGCAGGCCGTCGAGGAAGAGAATCCGCTCGATCAGCTTGTCCGCGTGCTTCATCTCCTCGATGGATTCCTCGTACTCGTGCTTGGCCAGTTCGTTGTAGCCCCAGTCCTTGAACATCCGGTAATGGAGGAAGTACTGGTTGATGGCGGCCAGCTCGTTATAGAGGACCTTGTTGAGGTATTCGATGACCTTCGCGTCGCCCTTCATGGGTGATCTCCCTGGTTGTTCAGGGCACGACTATACGTGGCCGCTGAGGACCTTGGCGTAACGAGAATGAAGGCGGTTCGCGTCCTCACTGGGACGCGAACCGTCAGGCCGGAGACGGGATGAAGGCGAGCGCGGAACGGGCGGCGTCGACGGCTTCGCGCAGGCACTGCCGGGCTTCCGGTTCGCAGGCGCCGCAGCAGTCCGAACAACCCGTGCGGGCCTGGAGCTCGGCAAAGGACTGGACGCCCTCGGCCGCGGCGCGGCGGATGGCGTGGTCGGTAACGGCATTGCACATGCAGATGTACATGGGAGCGAATTCGAACGCGAATGCGAACGATTGTCAACTACCGAGGCGTGAAGGCGTTTAGGAACCGGTGTCCCGGGTTGCCACGGCCTGCTGCGGACAGCGCCCCACTTCGACCCGGCAGACCGTTTCCACGGTGGGCGCGAACTGGCGCAAGGCCCTTTCGTAGACCTGCCGTTTGAAGTTCACGACATGGTGGGCGGGATACCAGAAGTCGACCCAGCGCCAGAGGTCGAACTCGGGCTTCTCGCAGGCGTCGAGCCGGAAGGCGTCTTCGCCGCATTTCAGGCGAAGAAGGAACCAGACCTGCTTCTGGCCGATGCAGGTAGGCCGCTGGTGGTGGCGGACGAAGCGACTCGGCAGGCGGTAGCGGAGCCAGCCGCGGGTTTCCGCCAGGACCTCCACATGCTGGGCAAGCAGGCCGGTTTCTTCTTCCAGCTCGCGGTACATGGCCTCCAGCGGCGTCTCGTCGCTGCGCATGCCGCCCTGGGGGAACTGCCAGCCATCGCGATTGACGCGGCGCGCCCAGAACAGGCGGCCGTCTCCGTTCAGGAGCACGATCCCCACGTTCGGTCGATAGCCATCAGCGTCGATCATCCGTCCTCCGCGAGCAGGCTGCCGGCGGCAGGCCGGTACGCTCGTTGCGATCGATTCAACCACAGCGCGAGAAGCGCGGGCAAGGCGCCACTTGAATGGAAAGCCAGCCGCGATTAAACTGCCCGGCCTTCGCGGGCCTGCCCGCGGACGACCAGGTTCCATGGCTAGGTAGCTCAGCTGGTCAGAGCGCGGCACTCATAATGCTGAGGTCGGCGGTTCGAGCCCGCCTCTAGCCACCAAAACAAAAAAAGCCGTGCCCATGGGCGCGGCTTTTTTTTGTGGGAGCCGCTTCAGCGGCGATGGGTGCTTGCGGCAAGCTTGCCCGCGCGGGATCGCCGGCATAGCCGGCTCCCACAAGATGCCGGCTACAGCACGATCGGTTCCTCGTCCACGCGGGGCGCCAGATCGAGCACCGCGCGCGCCAATTCCACCACGTTGTGCACGCGCAGCTTGGCCATGAGGTTTGCGCGGTGGAGTTCCACGGTCTTGGGGCTGATGCACAGTTCGCTGGCGATCACCTTGTTGAGCTTCCCGCACATGATTCCTTCCAGCACCTGCGATTCGCGGCGCGTGAGCGAGACGTCCGGCCGCAGGGCAGCGAAGCTGCTCGCCGCCGGCTCGTCGGTATGTTCGTCTTCGGGCAGGGGCATCAGGAACACCGCGTGGAACGCTTCCGGGGGCACGTCGAGCAATTGGCGTGTCATGCGATAGCGTCGGGGCGGCACATGGGGATCGCGGAGCACAAACTCGTCCGCGGCACCGGTGGGATGAAGGTGTTCCTGGAGCCAGACGGGGCCGGCACGGCCCCGCGCCGTGCCGAATTCGCGTCGAAACGCTGCGTTGACCATCACGGCCCGCTCGCCATCCTGGCGCCACACCACACAGGGCCATGGCAAGGCGGCGAACACTTCCTCGGCCAGCCCGCACGTATGCGAGCCGTCGATTGAATCACGAGCAAGGCACATCGATGCCTCCTGGTGTGCGCATGGAAGCCGGCGATCCTCCCCCTACGCAGTCACGCCGGTAGTTGCCACTGCAACCGTTCGGCGGTGAAAAGTCCATGAACGACAGTCTACGAATTTCCCGAAGTGCGAACCCCGTCGTGAAGGGGCGCGGTTATCGGGAGCTATTTGCCACGTCCGCTACAATGCGATCCATGCGTATCTTCAAGACCTTCAACATCGAAGCGGCCCACCGTTTGCCGAATGTGCCCGAAGGGCACAAGTGTGCCCGCCTGCATGGCCACTCGTTCCGGGTCGAGCTGCACGTGGAAGGGCCCACCGACCCCGTGCTGGGCTGGGTCATGGATTTCGGCGACCTCAAGGCGAGGTTCCAGCCGCTCTACGACCGGCTCGACCACCATTACCTCAACGACATCGAGGGCCTCGAAAACCCCACCAGCGAGAACCTCGCCCGGTGGATCTTCGAGCGCCTGAGCCCGGACGTGCCCGGCTTGGCGAAGGTGGTGGTGCACGAGACCTGCACCTCGGGTGCGGAATATTCCGCATAGCTGCCATCGCAACAATTCGCGGTTGCTGCGCTGCGGCGCACGGGACTACACTCCGGCCTCCCCCGTTCCCCGACGGCCCGCACCCATGTCCGAAGTAAACGGTTACGCCGATCTTGCCCGGCTCGTGGAGCAGGCCGCAGCCGCGCAGGCCGTCGCCTGGCGCGGCATGGAGCGTGTCGCCGACCTGCAGTTGGCGGCGATGGAAGGGCACGCGCGCGCGGCAACGGGGCTGATCGCCGACGCCATGCAGGCAAACGATGCCGATGCCGTGCAGGCACTGATGCGCCGGGGCGGAGAGCTCCAGCGCGAAGGCGTGCAGCGCGCCGCATCCGCCGTGGGCGACATCCTCGACGTGGCCGTGCAGACCGCCACGTCCCTTGGCGTGCTGGCAGGTCAGCCCGCCAGGGCCTGATCGCCGGCGCCACCTCCACAACGACGCGACACAGGGTCGCGCCGGCGGGTGGTTATGGCCTTTCGCAGCTTGTCCCGTCGTTTACGGCGCTGGTATACTTTTCCAGATTAAACCGTGGCCCGTTGAACCAGCTGGTGCCGCCTTCGAGCGAAACCACGGGAGCCTCGCGTTGCTCAATAGTCTTGCCGCCGGTCGTCACCTCGCCATGCGCATCGTCATCGCGCAACTGGTGGTGGCCGTCGTCGCAGGACTCGCTTTCTCCCTGCAGGGTCGTCCAGCCGCGCTGGCCGCCTTCGGGGGCGCCCTGATCGTCGCTATCGCCACCGCGCTGCTTGCCGCGCGAGCGTTCAGCGCGCTGGGTGGGGCGGGAGCAACGTTCATGCGGTTCCTCGTGGGCATGATCCTTCGCTGGATCATCCTCATCGGTGGACTGGCTCTCATCCTGGTTCAGTGGAAGCTGCCACCCTTGCCCGCACTGGCGGGATTGGTGGCCGGCTACGCGGTCAACGTATTTGCATTCAGATTCAAGGGTTGAGGCATGGCGAGCGAACCGCAGGGCGGTCTGACCGAATACATCCAGCACCATCTGAACCACCTGACGGTGAATTTCAGCGCCGACCATTTCTGGTTCTGGAATCTGCGCGCCGATTCCATCGTCGTCTCGTTCGTCCTTGGTGCCGCGTTCTGCCTGTGGTTCTGGCTGTTCGCACGCAAGGCCACGTCGGGCGTGCCGTCCAAGGGCCAGGCCCTGGTGGAGCTGGCCATCGAGTTCGTCGACACCCAGGTGAAGGACACCTTCCACGGCGACCGCCGCACGGTCACGCCGCTGGCGCTGTCCATCTTCATGTGGGTGTTCCTCATGAATGCCATGGACCTGCTGCCGGTCGACCTCGCCGGCTGGCTCGTGCACACCTTTGCGGGTGACGAAGTCGCGCACCACACCTACTTCCGCATGGTGCCCACCGCCGACATCAACACCACGGTCGGCCTGTCGGTGGCTGTGCTGTTCATCGTCATCGGCCACGGCATCAAGGCCAAGGGCGGTTTCGGCTTCGGCAAGGAACTCCTCACCGCGCCGTTCCATGCAAGCAACCCGATCGCCAAGCTCATCCTGGTGATCCCCAACTTCCTTCTCAACGTCGTCGAAACCCTGTCGAAGCCCGTGTCGCTCGCCATGCGACTCTTCGGCAACATGTACGGCGGCGAACTGGTGTTCATGCTGATTGCCGGTCTGATGGTGAGCTGGATCAGCTTCGTGCCTGGCGTCGTGTTCAACACGGCGTGGGCGATCTTCCACATCCTGATCATCGCCCTCCAGGCGTTCATCTTCATGATGCTCACGATCGTCTACATCGCCACCGCGCGGGAACACCACTAACTCACCGCACCGACGTTAGAACCTTCGGCTCCATCCTTTTTCATTTCCACCCTTTCGTTATTCGTTATCCCAGGAGAACACCATGGAACTCGCCTCGCTTCTCGCCCACGTCCAGGGCATGACCGCCATCGCCATCGGCGTCATCATCGGCCTCGGCGCGCTGGGCGCCTGCCTCGGTATCGCCGTCATGGGCTCGAAGTTCCTCGAGTCGGCCGCTCGCCAGCCTGAACTGGTCCCGCTGCTCCAGGGCCGCATGTTCCTGCTCGCCGGCCTGATCGACGCGGCGTTCATCATCGGCCTCGCCGTGGCCCTGCTGTTTGCGTTCTCGAACCCGCTGGTCGGTGTCGTGCGCGCTGCCGTCGGCGGCTAAGCAACGTCCGTCCTGTCGCCGTGACCCTTCCGGTCACGGCGATCGTCAGTACCCAAGCGTTCGGAGTCTTTCGGAGAGATCATGGAAATCAACATGACCTTCCTGGGCCAGATGATCTCTTTTGCGATCCTGGTCTGGTTCACCACCAAGTTCATCTGGCCCCAGCTCAACGGCGCCATCGAAGAGCGCCAGAAAAAGGTGGCCGAGGGCCTCGCTGCCGCCGAGCGCGCGCGCGCCGAGCTCAAGGATGCCGACGCCAAGGTCGCCACCGAGATCAAGCAGGCTCGCCTGCAGGCGACCGAGATCATCGACAAGGCCCAGCAGCAGGCCAACCAGATGCTGGACAAGGCCCGTGCCGAAGCCACCGCCGAGATCAACCGTCTGAAGGCCCAGGCCCAGGACGAGATCGCGTCGATGGCGCAGCGGGCGCGCGAGCAGCTGCGTGAGCAGGTGGGCGCGCTGGCCGTGAAGGGTGCGGAGAAGATCGTCCAGCGTGAAATCGATCCGGCGGCCCACAAGGCACTGCTCGATCAGCTCGCTGCCGAGATCTGACCATGGCCCAGGCGCTCACACTCGCCCGTCCGTACGCACGCGCCGCTTTCGAAGTGGCGCATGCGTCGGGTGCGCTCGCCGACTGGTCGGCGGCGCTCGGATTCGCCGCCGCGGTCGCGGCCGACCCCCAGGTCGCCGGGCTCGGCAACGATCCGCGCGTGCTGCCGGCGCAGCTCGTCGCCCTCCATCTTCCGCAAGGCATGGCTGCCGATGCGCCGTTCGCCCGTTTCCTCGAGGAACTGGCGGAAAACGGCCGCATGCACCTGCTGCCCGAAATCGCCGCGCTCTACGACCAGTACAAGCTGGAGTCGGAGTCGACCCTGAAGGTCAAGGTCACGAGCGCGCTGGATCTCGACGCGGCGCAGACCGAAACGCTGCGCGCCTCGCTGAAGCGCCGCTTCAAGCGTGAGATCGAACTGGATACGCACGTCGATCCGGCGTTGCTCGGCGGTGTCGTCATCGACACGGGCGAGCAGGTCATCGACGGTTCGGCGCGCGGCCGCCTCCAGCGGCTGGCCGGCGCGCTGACGCACTGATTTCATATAGGAACCGACCATGTCCAGCACCACTCTGAACCCGTCCGAGATCAGCGAACTGATCAAGACCCGCATCGAGCAGTTCAAGCTCGGCGCCGAGGCACGCAACGAAGGCACGATCATCAGCGTGTCCGACGGCATCGTGCGCATCCACGGCCTTGCCGACGTGATGCAGGGCGAAATGATCGAACTGCCGAACAACACGTTCGCCCTCGCGCTGAACCTGGAGCGCGACTCGGTCGGCGCCGTGGTGCTGGGCGAATACCAGCACCTGCGCGAAGGCGACGCCGCCAAGACCACCGGCCGCATCCTCGAAGTGCCGGTCGGCCCGGGCCTGCTCGGCCGCGTCGTCGACGCGCTGGGTAACCCGATCGACGGCAAGGGCCCGATCGACGCCGTCGGCACCAGCCCGGTGGAGAAGGTCGCTCCGGGCGTCATCTGGCGCCAGTCGGTCGACCAGCCGATGCAGACCGGCTACAAGTCCATCGACTCGATGATCCCGATCGGCCGCGGCCAGCGCGAGCTGATCATCGGCGACCGTCAGACCGGCAAGACCGCCGTCGCGATCGACGCGATCATCAACCAGAAAGACTCCGGCATCCGCTGCATCTACGTGGCCATCGGCCAGAAGCGCAGCTCGATCGCCAACGTCGTGCGCAAGCTCGAAGAGAACGGCGCGCTGGCCAACACCATCGTCGTCGTCGCCTCGGCGTCCGAAGCGGCCGCGCTGCAGTACGTCGCGCCGTACTCCGGCTGTGCCATGGGCGAGTACTTCCGCGATCGCGGCGAAGACGCGCTGATCGTCTATGACGATCTGTCGAAGCAGGCTGTGGCCTACCGTCAGATCTCGCTGCTGCTGAAGCGTCCGCCGGGCCGCGAAGCCTATCCGGGCGACGTCTTCTACCTGCACTCGCGTCTGCTCGAGCGCGCCTCGCGCGTCAGCGCCGAGTACGTCGAGAAGATGACCAACGGCGAAGTGAAGGGCAAGACGGGTTCGCTCACCGCGCTGCCGATCATCGAGACCCAGGCCGGCGACGTGTCCGCGTTCGTGCCGACCAACGTGATCTCGATCACCGACGGTCAGATCTTCCTGGAAACCGACCTGTTCAATGCCGGTATCCGTCCGCCCGTGAACGCCGGTATCTCGGTGTCGCGCGTCGGTGGCGCGGCCCAGACGAAGATCGTGAAGAAGCTCTCCGGCGGCGTGAAGCTGGCCCTCGCGCAGTACCGCGAGCTGGCCGCCTTCGCCCAGTTCGCCTCCGACCTCGACGCCGCCACGCGTGCGCAGCTCGACCGCGGCCAGCGCGTTACCGAGCTGATGAAGCAGTCGCAGTACTCGCCGCTGTCGATCGCCGAACTCGGCGTGTCGATCTACGCGGCCGAGAAGGGCTACCTCGACGACCTGCCGGTCAACAAGGTGCTGCCGTTCGAAAAGGGCCTGCACGCCTTCATGCGCCAGAACCACGGCGAACTGATGGCGAAGATCGACGAGACCGGCGACTGGGACAAGGACATCGAGGCGACCTTCAAGGCCGCCGCCGACGAGTTCAAGAAGACCGGTAGCTGGTAATTGCGTAAAGCGTGAACCGTGAACAGTAAGTTACAGCTCGCAACTTACGGTTCACGGTTTACGGTTCACGTTCCTCAGTAATCAAGTAACACGACCACGGCGAACCTCATGGCAAGCGGCCGCGAAATCAAAACCAAGATCAAGAGCACGCAGAACATGCGCAAGGTGACGCGCGCGCTCGAAATGGTCTCGGCGTCGAAGATCCGCAAGGCGCAGGACCTGATGAAGGCCTCGCGTCCTTACGCGCGCCTGATGCGCAAGGTCATTGCGCACGTCGCCCAGGCCAGCACCGACTTCACCCATCCGTTCCTCACCGAGCGTGGCAACGTCGCGCGCGTCGGCTTCATCGTGGTGTCGACCGACCGCGGCCTGGCCGGCGGCCTCAATTCCAACCTGTTCCGCCGCACGCTCACGTCCATCCGCGAGTGGCAGGGCAAGGGCGCGGAGATCGACGTCGTTGCCGTGGGCCAGAAGGCCGTGCAGTTCTTCCGCCGCATCAAGGGCGTGAACCTGATCGGCACGGCCACGCACCTCGGCGAGAAGCCGAAGCTGGAAGACCTGATCGGCGTCATCAAGGTCGTGCTCGATGCCTATTCGGAAAACCGGCTCGACCGCGTGTTCCTGGTCTACAACGACTTCGTGAACACCATCGTGCAGAAGCCGCGCATCGATGCGCTGCTGCCGCTCTCGGTGGTCGCCACGGAACTGGAACATGCCGAGGGCTCGGCGTCCGAAGGCGTGAAGGTCGAGCAGGCGCACGACTGGGACTACATCTACGAACCCGACGCGCGCACGGTGCTCGAACACCTGATGACGCGCTACATCGAATCGGTGGTGTACCAGGCGGCGCTCGAGAACCTCGCCAGCGAACACGCCGCGCGCATGGTGGCCATGAAGGCCGCGTCGGACAACGCCAGCAAGGTCATCGGCGAACTGACGCTCGTCTATAACAAGGCGCGCCAGGCGGCGATCACGCAGGAAATCTCGGAAATCGTCGGCGGCGCCGCGGCGGTCTAACGAAAAGCGATGGCGACGCGTAAGCGGCGCCGCTACAGAACCTACATAGATTCATCCGGAGCATTCCATGAGCCAGGGTAAAGTTGTTCAGATCATCGGCGCGGTCGTCGACGTCGAATTCCCGCGCGACCAGGTACCGCAGGTCTACGACGCACTGAAGATCGACGGCACCGAGATCACCCTCGAAGTGCAGCAGCAGCTCGGCGACGGCATCGTCCGCGCCATCGCCCTCGGTTCCACCGACGGTCTGCGCCGCAACCTGATCGCCCGCAACACCGGCGAAGGCATCAAGGTGCCGGTCGGCAAGGCCACGCTCGGCCGCATCATGGACGTGCTCGGCAACCCGATCGACGAAGCCGGCCCCATCGGCGAGCAGGAAAAGTGGGTCATCCACCGCGAAGCCCCGTCGTACGACGACCAGGCCGCCGCGAGCGAACTGCTGGAAACCGGCATCAAGGTCATCGACCTGATGTGCCCGTTCGCCAAGGGCGGCAAGGTCGGCCTGTTCGGCGGCGCCGGCGTGGGCAAGACCGTGAACATGATGGAGCTCATCAACAACATCGCGAAGGCGCACTCGGGTCTGTCCGTGTTCGCCGGCGTGGGCGAGCGTACCCGCGAGGGCAACGACTTCTACCACGAGATGAAGGACTCCAACGTCCTCGATAAGGTCGCGATGGTGTACGGCCAGATGAACGAGCCGCCGGGCAACCGCCTGCGCGTGGCGCTCACCGGCCTCACCATGGCCGAGTACTTCCGCGACGAGAAGGACGAGACCGGCAAGGGCAAGGACGTGCTGCTCTTCGTCGACAACATCTACCGCTACACGCTGGCCGGTACCGAAGTGTCGGCGCTGCTGGGCCGCATGCCGTCGGCGGTGGGCTACCAGCCCACGCTCGCCGAAGAAATGGGCGTACTGCAGGAGCGCATCACCTCGACCAAGACCGGCTCGATCACGTCCATCCAGGCCGTGTACGTGCCCGCGGACGACCTGACCGACCCGTCGCCGGCGACCACCTTCGCCCACTTGGACGCCACGGTGACCCTGAGCCGCAGCATCGCTTCGCTGGGTATCTACCCGGCCGTGGATCCGCTGGACTCCACCAGCCGCCAGCTCGATCCGGGCGTGATCGGCCAGGAGCACTACGACGTGGCCCGTCGCGTGCAGGGCACGCTGCAGCGCTACAAGGAACTGAAGGACATCATCGCCATCCTCGGCATGGACGAGCTGTCGCAGGAAGACAAGGAAGCCGTGTCGCGCGCCCGCAAGATCGAGCGCTTCTTCTCGCAGCCGTTCCACGTGGCGGAAGTGTTCACGGGTTCGCCGGGCAAGTACGTGCCGCTGAAGGAAACCATCCGCGGCTTCAAGATGATCGTCGACGGCGATGTGGACTACCTGCCGGAGCAGGCCTTCTACATGGTCGGCGGCATCGACGAAGCGATAAAGAAGGGCGAAGAGATGGGCGCAAAGAAGGCTGCCTGACGGAGCCTTTCTTTGCGTGAAGCGTGAGCGGCGGCTGCGCCGCCTTGTAAACAGTGAACCGTGAACAGCAATCGCAACTTACGGTTCACAAGGCGGCGCCAGCCGCCGCTCACACTTCACCAAGCCATACCTCAACGCAACCTATAGAACGACAAAGCCGGAGCCCCCCATGCCCCACACCATTCGCGTCGACATCGTCAGCGCCGAAGCCGAGATCTACTCCGGCGAAGCCACGCTTGTGGTCGCCACCGGTGAGCTTGGCGAGCTGGGCATTGCGCCGCGTCACGCCCCGCTGATCACCCGCCTGAAGCCCGGCCATGTCGACGTGGTCACGGCCAACGGCGAGCGCCAGCAGTTCTTCGTCTCGGGCGGCATCCTCGAAGTGCAGCCGCAGGTGGTCACGATCCTCGCCGACACGGCGGCGCGTGCCTCCGATCTCGACGAAGCCGCCGCCCTGAAGGCGAAGGAAGAAGCGGAGGCCGCCCTGGCCAACCGCGGCCCGCAGATGGACGTGTCGGAAGCCCAGGCGAAGCTGGCCGAGGCACTCGCCCAGCTCCAGGCCCTGGAGCGCATGCGCAAGACGCTCAAGCACTGATCGCAGCAAACGAAGGGCCGGCGTTGTTCCTCAACGGAACGACGCCGGCTTTTTTTTTCGCCCTGTGGGAGCCGGCTACGCCGGCGATCCCGCGGCAGCGGGCAACCTGCCGCAAGCACCCATCGCCGCTGAAGCGGCTCCCACACAAAGCTCGCCTGCGTTTCTGGTTTGCGAACTCTTGTGGAGAGGCCTTGTGTGGGAGCCGGCTATGCCGGCGATCCCGCGGCAGCGGGCAATCTCGCCGCGAGCACCATCGCCGCTGAAGCGGTTCCCATAGGGCGCTATCGAAAACCTGGCGCAGCCATCACTGCCAGCCGCGCAGCCACTCCGAAAAGAGACGTGTATCCGCCGCCATCGGCTCGGCGAACGATTCGCGCTCCAGCATCGCCCTGAGTGCGTCCGGCACCTCCACGCGTCGACCGATCAGCGGCTCGACGATGCTTTCGAACTTCGCGGGATGCGCCGTGGCGGCGACGGTCCATTCGCGGCGGTCCCCTGCCATGCGCAGCCGCTCGAACACACGGATGCCGGTGGCGGTGTGCGGGCAGAACACTTCGCCGTCGCTGGCCGCGTGGCGGTGGATGGTGTCGCGGATCTCGGCATCGTCTACGCTCTCTGCGTGGCCGTGCAGGCGCGTGGCCTCGTCGCTGCCGAACAGGTGGCGCAGGCGCTCGAAGTTGCTCGGTGCGCCCACGTCCATGGCGTTGGCGATGGTGGGGACGGCATCGCGAGCGCGGTAAGGCTTGCCCGCGAAGAATTCCGGCAGCGTTTCGTTCGCGTTGCAGGCGAACACCACGTCCCCAATGGGCAAGCCAATCTCGCGCGCCCAGAGGCACGCGACGGCATTGCCGAGATTGCCGGTGGGAACGATGGTATTCATCCGCCGGGCGGCACTCAAAGCGGCGTGGCCGAAGTACGCCATCTGCGGCAGCAGGCGGCCGAGGCTGATGCTGTTTGCCGAGGACAGCGGTACGTCGGCCTGGAGCGCGGCGTCGCCCAGAGCGGCTTTCACCAGCCGCTGGCAGTCGTCGAAGCTGCCGGCCACGCGAAGCGCGCGCACGTTGTCTCCGAAGCTGCCGAGTTGGTGGGCCTGGCGCGGGGATACGCGCTGGTCGGGATAGAGGATGACTACGCGCATGCCGGGCACGCCGTCGAAGGCCGCGCCGACGGCAGCGCCGGTGTCGCCCGAGGTGGCGACGAGGATCGTCAGCGGCCTGTCCGCGTGCCTGCGAAGCCTGAGGAGGCAGGCGGCGAGGAAGCGCGCGCCGAAATCCTTGAAGGCCGCGGTCGGCCCGTGGAAGAGTTCGAGCAGGTACGCGCCGTCGATGCGCAACTCGCGTCGCGGCGCGGGATAGGCGAACGCTTCCGCGCAGATGGCCGGCAGTTCCATGGCGAGCGGATCGCCCGCGAAGAACGGCTCCAGCATGTGCACCGCCGTGCCGGCGAGGTAACCCGACGATCGCGGCATATCTACGCGCGGCATCGCCTCGGGTACATACAGGCCGCCGTCGGGCGCGAGGCCCGCTGCAATGGCACCGGAAAGCCCGACGGGCGCGGCATCGCCGCGCGTGCTGACGTAGCGCACGGTCACAGCACCCTGGCGGCGGGGCCGTCGATGGACCCCACCAACGCATCGCTGTCGTAACCGGCCGTTGCGAAGGCCTTGCGCATGTCGCTCGCGGCCGCCTCGGCGGAAGCGCGATCCTCGAACCAGCCGAAGACGCTGGGGCCGGCTCCCGAAATGCTGGCACCGAGCGCGCCATGATCGAGCGCCGCCTGTTTCACTGTCGCGAACCCCGGAATGAGCGGTGCCCGCCGCGGCTCCACCAGCACGTCGGAAAGCCCTTCGCGAACCAGCGCCGCGTTACCGGTGTAGCAGCCGGCGAGGACGAGCGAAAGATGGGCGCTCTGCTCGACGAACTCGCCGAGCGCATAGTGGCCCGCCAGCGCCGCACGCGCGCGCCGCGTTTCCAGCACCACATGTGGATGCACCAGCGCGCAGTGCCATTCCGGCGGCACGGGAATGCGCACGAGGCGCGAATGCGTGGCGAGCACGAGCCCACCCAGAAGCATCGGCCCGAGGTTGTCGCCATGACGGCTGCCGCTGGCGACGACCTCGCCATCGAGAGCGAACGGATACAACGCCTCGCGCGACAGAGGCTCGTCGAGCAGCGCGTTCGCCGCGACCACCGCAGCCACCACGGAGGCTGCCGATCCGCCCATGCCCGAGCCGAGCGCGATGCCCTTGTGCAGCGTGATCTCGAAACCGAAGGGAAGGTCGAGCCCGTGCGCCATCGAAAGCAGGGCTGCACCGGCGGTGTTGCTTGGCGCATCGTGCGGCAGATCGGTGACTACCCCGTGGATGGCGGCGATGCGCACTTCCCTGTCCGGAATACGCCGCACTTCGGCGCGATCGCCGGCGCCGGCAACGGTATGACCGAGGATGTCGAAGCCGATGCCGACGTTGCCGACACTGGCGTAGGCCTCGGCGATGGCGACATCCGCACGGACCCGGGGCGAGGTTTCTTCTTTCAGCATGCGCACCGTTTTACTCCCATCGCGCCCGCCACGCGCAGCAGGTCGGCGAATACCGCCGCCGCCGTGACTTCGGGACCGGCACCCGGGCCCTGGACGACCAGCGCATTGTCGCAGTATCGGCGCGTGGCGAAGCGCACCACGTTGTCGGTGAGGCGGGCATGGGCGAACGCATGGTCGGGTTCGACCACCTCCACGCCGACCGATGCACGCCGCCCGTCGAGCCGCGCGACATGGCGAAGGACTCCGCCGGCGAGGCGTGCCTCGGCGAGCAGGGCCGCCATCGGCGCGTCCAGCGCTTCGAGGTTCGCCATGAACGCTTCCCTGTCGCAGCCCCCCAACTCCGCCGGAACGAGTCCGCGGATCGCGACATCCTCCAGCGAGAGCGCGATACCGGCCTCGCGTGCCAGGATCACCAGCTTGCGTGCCACGTCCACGCCGGAAAGGTCATCCCGCGGGTCCGGCTCCGTGTATCCCAGCGCATGGGCTTGCCGGACAAGCGCCGAGAAGGGCAGGGTGCCGTCGTAGCGATTGAACAGCCAGGCCAGCGTGCCGGACAGCATGCCCTCGACGCCGGTCAATTCGTCGCCGGTGTCGAGAAGATCGCGCAGCGTGTGCACCACGGGTAGCCCGGCGCCGACGGTGCCCTCGTAATGCAGTCGCGCGCCACTGGCGCCTGCGGCGGCGCCGATCCTGAGCCAGCGGTCGAGAGGCCCGCTGACCGCGCGCTTGTTCGGCGTGACGACATGGATCCCAGCGGCAAGCCAGCCGGCGTAGCGATCCGCCACCGCGTCGCTGGCGCTGCAATCGGCGAGCACGGCGGGTGCGCCGCCATCGCCGGCCACATAGGCGGCGAACTCGTCCAGCTCGGCCGGACGCCAGGTCTGTGCACCATGGGTACGGCCGTTGAGCGCCTCGTCGTCGCAATCGAGCCACATATGGCGGCTGTCGCTGACCGCGCGCAGGCGCAGGTCGAGGCGGCAGTCTCGCAGCAGGCGTGGCGCGGCGAGCCGGAGCTGGGTCAGCAGCGCGCTGCCCACCTTGCCCGGGCCGATGAGGCCGACATGGACGACAAGCGGGGCGGCCGGCAGGCGCAAGGGCGTCGCAGGCGGAGCATGGCGTGGTGGTGCGATGGCGATGGACACGGTGGAAACCTCCTGATGGGAGGCCCGTCACGTCGCGTCAGGGGGAGCGGTGGAGCTTCGGCGCCGATCCCGTCCTGCGGGAGGGTCGGGGCCGGCAGCGACAAGGGACTAAGCGCGCGCGAACTCCGATCCTCCGACCAGGGTAGTGGTCGTGGTGGTCGTAGTCGCGGTGGTGGACACGGACGCGAGCGCGCCGGCCGGAACAGCCGGGGTGTAACGCAGCGCTGGCGAGAGGGAATGCATGGCCCGACGTTATGCCCCGACCGGGGGCGGTGTCAACGGCAGGGCCATAGGCCAGACGGCCGAGTCGGCCGCCTGGTTCCTCGTGTCAGTGCTTCGACAAGTCGATGGCGTAGACCGCCGTGCCGTCGCCGTTATCGCGCAGCTGACGGATGGGCAGGCCCAGCGAGGCGGCCACATTCGCCTTGCCGGCCGCCGAGGTGAACGTGACCGGACCCTTCGTGCGCACCGGCGCGAAACGCCACGAGCGCTTCTCCACGTCCTTGCTGCCGATCGTCTTCTTCGCCTCCACCCAGTGGATCACCACTTCGCGATTGCCGTCCGGCGCGCTGAGCACGATGTTGTCGCCGCTCATGCCGGGGAACTCGCCGCCGCCGCTGGCGCGGTAATTGTTGGTGACCACCACGAACGGCTGCGACGGCTTTACCGGCTTGCCCTTGTAACGCAGGTTGCCGATGCGCTCGCCTTCCGGCTTCGACACGTCGATGGTGTAGGTGAGGCCGCCCTGCATCTGGTCGAAGTTGTACCCCGGCAACTTGCCGATGAGTGCCTGCTCGCCGTCCTTCGCCGGATCGATGCGATTGAAGCGGGTGGCTGCCTTTTCGAGCCATGCCTTCACGCCCGCGCCGTCGGTTTTCACAGCCGCCAGCGTGTTGGGATAGAAATACAGGTCGGCCGCGTTGCGGATCGTCATGGGGCCGGCGGGCACGTCGGTGAAATCTTCGGGTCCGCCGAAGCCCGTGCGGAACGCAGACGCCGACGAAAGGACGGGAACGTCCTTCAGGTCGGGGCGCGAGCGTGCCAGCTCATCACGCGCGTAGTCGATCTGCGCGGCATTCACCACGGCCAGTGCAGACATGTTGCCCTCGTCGGCGAAATAGCTCGTGAGCGCATGGTCGGTCGCGCCGATGGGCGTGTTGACGTAGGCCACCGCGGCTTCATGCGCGTCGCGAACGATCGGTGCAATGGACGGGTCCGGCGCCACGCATTCGTTCTTCTTCGGGCAGATCGGGCGCACCTGGCTGTGGCTCTTGTCCTTCTGCACCACCCAACGCCCACCTTCGCGCTGCAGCGTCATCTGGATGACACCGAGGTCCTTGCCGAAGAAGCCGCCCATCACCGCAGGCACGCCGCGCACGATGCCGCGCTTCGCGTCGACGTCCTTCATGCCCGCATAGTGCGGCCCCGGGAACTCGGTGTGCGAGTGGCCGAGCAGAAGGGCATCGATCCCCGGTACGCCCGCGAGGTACCAGCCGCCGTTCTCCATCTGCGGGGTATACGGCGCGGTGTTGAGGCCGCCGTGGAGGATGGCGACCACGATGTCCGGTTTCTGCGCGAGCACTTCCGGCATGTAACGGTTCGCGGCTTCGACGACGCCGTCGACGGTCACCTTGCCGGCAAGGTTGCGCTTGTCCCAGTCGAGGATGGGCGGTGGCGTGAAGCCGATGATGCCGATCTTCAGCGTGGCGGACTCGGGCTTGCCGTCGCTGCCCGTGGCAGTGACCTGCTTCGTCACGATCGTCCACGGCTTGAAGATGGGCTTGCCGTCGCGCGCACTGTAGACATTCGACAGTACGAGCGGAAATTTCGGCCCGGCGCACTGGCGCGCGGAGACCCCGTCGACATTCATCGCGGTGTTCGTCACCTGCGCGAGGAACGGCAGGCCATAGTTGAATTCGTGGTTACCCGCGGTGCCACCGTCGTAACCCACGGCATCCATGGCCTTGTAGATGGCCAGTTCGGAATCGCAGCCGAGCGGCTTTACCAATGCCTGGTAATCCGCAAGGACGGTACCCTGTATGGTGTCGCCGCTGTCGAACAGCACGGTATTGGGGAACTCGCTGCGCGCCTGGCGAATCAGCGTGGCCACGCGCTCGTAACCGAGCGTCGGGTCGTCCTTCTGCTTGTAATAGTCGTACGACAGGATGTTGGAATGAACGTCGGTGGTTTCCAGGATGGCAAGATCCAGCGTCGCGCCGTCTTTCAATCCGGCGCCAGGCGCGGGTTTCTCGGCGGAAGCGCCGGCGCAGCCGGCGAGCAGGGCGGCCGAAAGCACGGCCAGGGCAAGGGGCTTGAACATCGTGGAGTCCGGCAGGAACAGGGGTCGGAGCGGAAAACTAGCAGAAACATCATGACGCTACCTACCGTGCCGCATCGAACGAGGTTTGCCCTATGCTCGGGCATCCTGGCCCTCGCCTTGGGAACGTTCGCCATGTCCACGCCTTCCGCACCGACGCGGCCCATCGCCGCGAAAGTGCTCGTCATCGGCCACCGCGGCGCCAGCGCGCTGCGTCCGGAGCACACGCTGGCCTCCTATGCCGTCGCCATCCGGGACGGTGCGGACTTCGTCGAGCCCGACCTGGTGGCGACCAAGGATGGCGTGCTGGTGGTGCGCCACGAGAACGAGATCGGCGGCACCACCGACGTGGCCGCGCATCCCGAATTCGCCGCGCGCCGCACCACGAAAACCGTCGATGGCCAAAGCGTCAGCGGCTGGTTCACCGAGGACTTCACCCTGGCGGAACTGAAGACGCTGCGCGCACGCGAGCGGCTTCCCGAGGTGCGGGGGGCCAGCGCGCGCTACGACGGGCAGTTCGCGGTGCCCACGTTCGAGGAAATGATCGAATTCGTGGCGGCGGAGGCCTCCGCGCGGGGCCGCGTGATCGGCATCATTCCGGAGATCAAGCATTCCACCTATTTCCGCTCCATCGGGCTTTCGATGGAAGACAAGGTGCTGGCGGCGCTCGCCGCGCATGCCTATACGCGCACGGTACCGGTGGAGATCCAGTCGTTCGAGGTCGGCAACCTGAAATACCTTCGGGAAAAGCTCGGCAGGCACACCCCCAACGTGCGCCTGCTGCAACTCATGGAGGACGCCGCCGACCGGCCGGCGGATGCGCCCGGCACCACTTACGGACAGATGATGACCCCCGCCGGACTCGCCGTGGTCGCCGGATATGCGGACGCCATTGGCCCGTCCACGCGCAGCATCATCCCGCTGGCACCCGATGGCCGGCTGGCCCCGCCCACGTCGTTGGTGCGCGACGCCCACGCGGCGGGCCTCGAGGTTCATCCGTACACGTTCCGGCCCGAAAACCGCTTCCTCGCTCAGGAATTCCGCAACGCGGCGGGCGCGGACGCGCGCAACGAGACCGGTTCGCTGGCTGAGATCCGGCGCTATCTGGCGACCGGCATCGATGCCTTCTTCACCGACGACCCGGCACTCGGGCGCCGGGCCCTGGATACGCCCTGAGGCCGACGTCCGGGTATTTCGGACGGTTCCCTGACGACACCCTGCGGCGGCCCCGTTATGATCCCGGGTCAGCCAGTCCAGGGGTCACCCGATGTCGTTAGCCAAATTCCTCCGCCACAAGTCCGTCGAGCAATTGCAGGCCGAGGTCGGCCAGCGCAAGGACTTCCGGCGCGTGCTGGGTTTGTGGCAGCTCACCGCCATCGGCATCGGCGGCATCATCGGCGTGGGCATCTTCGTTCTGGCAGGACAGCAGGCGGCACTCAACGCCGGACCCGCCGTGGCCCTCAGCTTCATCATCGCCGGCTTCGGCAGCGCCTGCGCCGCCCTCTGCTATGCCGAGTTCGCCGGGCTCATTCCGGTCACCGGCAGCGCCTACACCTACGGCTACGCCGTGTTGGGCGAGGGCGCGGCATGGATCATCGGCTGGGACCTCCTCCTCGAATACGCACTGGTGGTAGCGGTCGTGGCCATCGGCTGGTCGGGCTACGTGCAGGTGTTGCTCGCCACCGCCGGCGTCCATCTGCCGGAGTGGGCGCAGAAGAGCATGAGCGCCGACACCATGAAGTATTACTGGCAGCAGGGCATGGCCTCCGTCGGCATGCACGCGGCGCACCCGATCGCGGCGCCCACCGACGGCCATCGTTTCAACGTCATCGCCGCGGGCGTGTCGCTGCTCGTCGCCGTCCTTCTTTCGGTGAAGACCGAGTGGGGCGCGCGCCTCAACACGGTGATCGTCGGCATCAAGGTGCTCGGTGTGGCGCTGGTGATCGGCGTCGGCGCGTTCTTCATCAACACCGCCAACTGGCACCCGTTCATCCCCGAGCGCATCTTCGACGACAAGGGCGTGGGCCACTTCGGCTGGCATGGTGTGCTGACCGGAGCGAGCGTGGTGTTCTTCGCCGTGTTCGGTTACGACACGCTGACCACCGCCGCCGAGGAAGCGCGCAACCCGCAGCGCGATCTGCCGCGCGCCGTGCTGCTGTCGCTTGCGGTCGCGATGGTGCTCTACATTGCGGTGTCGCTCGTGCTCACCGGTATCGTTCCCTACGCCAGCCTCAGTGGGGAGGCTTCCGTGTCCGACGCGTTCAACGCGATCGGTCTGCCCTGGATCAGCAATGTGATCGCCGTGGCCGCGATGATCGGTGTCATCAGCGTGCTGTTCGCCTTCATGCTCGGTGCGGCGCGCATCTGGTTCGCGCTCTCCCGCGATGGCCTGCTCCCTGCCTGGTTCGCGCGCGTGCACCCGCGCTACGGCACGCCGGCCCGCCCGACGATGATCCTCGGTATCTTCACCGCCGTCGTGGCCGGCCTGCTGCCCATCGGCGAAGTGGCCGAGCTGGTGAACATCGGCACATTGAGCGCGTTCATCCTCATCTGCGCCTCGGTGCTCGTGCTGCGCGTGCGCAAGCCCGAACTGGAGCGCAAGTTCCGCACGCCGGCCGTGTGGTTCGTGGCGCCCCTGGGTATCCTCTTCTCGCTGGCGCTCATCTGGGGCCTGCCGTGGATCACGTTCGAGCGCTTCGCCATCTGGATGGCGCTCGGCCTGATCGTCTACTTCACCTACGGCGTGCGGCACAGCAAGCTCAACGGAAGCGACAGACGCTGAGCGGCGGTTTGCCCGCCCCCTTGCATGAGCCGGAGCCGGCGTATCGCTCCAGGCGTCGCCCGAAGCCATGCGGTTTTCCGCAATAATGGGTTGCCGGCGATGGGTCGGCAGGAACACATCAGGGGAAAGACAGTGAGGAAGTGGACCTATCTTGCGCTGCTCATGTTCGCTGCGGCGCCAGCGGCGTTCGCCGCGGACAGCGTGACCGTGCAGAAGCCCGTGAGCATCAACGACGACGCCGACGTGCCGCAGGCGGTGCTCGACGAATGCAAGCTCGACAGCGAAGTGCCCGATGCCGTGGCAGCCAAGGCGAAGGCGGCCGGCGTGACCACCACGTTCGCCGAGAAGGTGAGCGGCAGCGAAAAGGGCAGGACGTTGCAGATGGAGATCACCGACGTGGTCTCGGATGGCAATGCCTTCCTTGGCCATCACAAGTCGATGACCGTGAAGGGCAAGCTGTACCAGGACGGCAATGTGGTCGCCACTTTCAGGGACCGCCGCAACTCCATGGGTGGTGCGTTCGGCGGCTTCAAGGGCAATTGCGCCGTGCTCGCGCGCACGGCCAAGGCCATCGGCGAGGACATCGGCGAATGGCTCGCCGCGCCGAAGATGGACGCCAGGCTGGGCGACCTCGAGTGATGCGTTCCGATCGCACCGGTGGAGCGATCCACCGGTGCGTCGAGCACTTTTCAAAATGACGGAAGCGGTTCGCGCCGCCTCCAACGTGCATCAGAAGCGGTATGCCAGGCTCGTGGTGTAGGTGGTGGCGCTCCATACGCTGGGCTTCCCACCGGTGTGTTGCGGCCGAATGGCCTTCCTTCCGTAGCGGGTCAACTGTACGCCGAGGTCGAGCGAGTCGGTGAGGGCGTAGCTGGCGCCGAGACCGATGTAACGCGCATTGCGCGTCACCTCCGAGCCCTGGCGCTTCCACTTCCGGTCATCCGCTGCACGGTTCTCGAACTTGGTTACCGTCCAGGCGACGCCGACGCGGCTTTCGAGCGCGAACGTCTCGGTGAGGTACCACTTCGCATTCATGCCGATGACCCAGGCACCCGTCGTCAACCGGCTGCGGGTCGCACTGCCGTTGGCGGACGCGGAATGGCGGGACTGCGTGGTCTGGCCAAGGCCGACGAGGCCGCCATCGAATCCGAGCGCGAAATCGTTTGCCAGGCGCCAGCGGTAGCCGCCGAGGAGGGCGGAGGTGGGCGTCTTGCCGTCGTGGCCCTTGAAATCGGTGATGTGGTTGGCCCTGCCCAGGCCGAGGTGCACGAAGGCGCCGCTGGCGGCACCGCGTTGCGCGTAGGCCGCGTCGTCGGCGAACGAAGCGAAAGAGGCGAAGGAAGCGGAAGCCGCGAGTGTGGTCGCGACAATAAGCTTATGCATGACGAGTCCTTGTGTCGTTGAGGTTGCCTGCGAGAATTGCGCGCGCGGCCGGCGAAATCTTACGCAAGCCAGGCAGCGACAAAAGCGCAAGCGGGCTTGCGGCGGCGAAAGCCTACGCAACGTGAGGGAGTTGGCGTTCGTGAGCGTTCTGGCGCCGGTATCGCTTGCCCTGGCGAGGCATGGCTGGCGGCGGGCTGCATTGAATGGTGGTCGTACGCGCCTTATCTTCAGAGTTTCCGGCTCGAGGAAGCACCGCCATGCCCGATCTTTCCGCCTACCCGATCACGCAGCGCTGGCCCGCCGCGCATCCGGATCGCATCCAGCTTTATTCGCTGAATACGCCCAACGGGGTGAAGGCCTCGATCATGCTCGAGGAACTGGGCATTCCGTACGAGGCGCATCTCGTCGACATCATGAAGAACGAGAGCAAGCTTCCCGAATTCGAAGCGCTCAATCCGAACGGCAAGATTCCGGCGATGATCGACCCGAATGGCCCGGACGGGAAGCCGATCGGCCTGTTCGAATCCGGCGCCATCCTGCTCTACCTCGCCGAGAAGACCGGCAAGTTCCTTCCGAAGGATGCCGCCAAGCGGTGGGAAACCATCCAGTGGCTGTTCTTCCAGATGGCCGGCATCGGTCCGATGTTCGGGCAGGTGGGGTTCTTCAACAAGTTCGCCGGCCGTGAGTGGGAGGACAAGCGTCCCCTTGAGCGCTACGTCGCCGAGGCGAAACGTCTGCTCGGCGTGCTGGATCGGCAACTCGACGGTCGTCCATGGATCGTTGGCGACGAATACACCATCGCGGACATCGCCACCCTCGGCTGGGTCAACAACCTGGTGACGTTCTACAACGCGCGGGAGCTGGTCGGCTTCGACGACTTTCCGAACGTCATCGCCTGGCTGGAGCGTGGCATGTCGCGGCCAGGTGTCGAGCGCGGGCTGAAGATTCCGTCGCGGACCTGATTTCGACTGCGTCGGAGGATGGGCGCCGGCAAGGCGCCCATCCCTCGTTTGTCAGAAGCGGTATTCCGCCGAAGCACCAAGCACCCGGACTCGGGTGGTATGGAACCCAGAGACGAAACCGTCCTCGAACCGAACCCAGTACATATCGGCGTTGAGCGCAAGCGTAATGCTGGGCGTGAGATCATATCCGAAGCCAAGTCCAGCGTACTCGCCGTTGCTGGTGGTTTTCGTATGCCGGCTGCGCGTAAGAACGCAAAGGTCGTCGCGTTCGTCGTGGGTCGCGTGAGTGTGCGCAGCGCCCGCATGGGCCGTGAAAGTCCATGGGCCCGAAACGTTCCATTTCATCGCAGCGCCAAGTACAGCAGCGCGGCTGCTCACTCGCCAAGAGTCACCCACCCCGCAGGTGGCCGGAAATCCTGGAAGGGAAATTGGAAACGGAACGGACTGGATGTTATTCGATTGCGATTGGCCCAAACGGGTATAGCCGCCCTCGATTCCAAGCGAGTACGTGTCTGTGATAGCCCAGCGGTAGCCGATCAATCCACCTTTGGCGAAGTCGGACCTATCGGGGTGGTGCCTGCCTTCGAGGTGTCCCTCGTCATAGCTGGAATTCGAAGCACCAGCCTTCACCTGAATAAACCAGCCGTCAGGTGTGGTGGTCTGCCCGGTCTGGGTTACCGACGCGGAGTCGGCAAGAGCGGCGAGCGAGGAAAACAGCGCGGCGGCTGCGACGATGCTGAGCGTCAGTCTTTTCATTGAGTGTCCCTGTGTCCTTTGTTCCTGGATGGTGCAAGGCGGCCGTGCCCGGCCGGCGGCGATTATACGTTTGGCTCCTCGTCTCCATCTCCCTAGAGTAAAGACGAACGGCAGCGCATTTTCTGAAGACTCACGGCCCGCAACATATTGCGTTTCGCCATTGCGGCACGAGGGTCCACCCGTGACCTATGGCATAGGGCGCCCCGCACGGTGGCGTTTAGCATCGAGAGCTTGCGCGGACCACAGGGGACCGTGCCGATCCGCTCGCAGGGATGGCAGGGCGACTTACCCGCTCTCGGAGACTTACCCAGTGAAATCCACCCTTCTCGCTTCCGCGCTCGTGGCGGCCCTGGCCGGCGTCGGCGCTTCGGCCATCCGCGCCGATGACGCCCCCGCAGTGCCTGCCCCGCAGGACGTGGCCTTCAACGGCACCCTCAAGCTCACCGTCGATGCCACCGACGTCGATCACCGCATCTTCCGGGTGAAGGAAACCATTCCCGCGCAGCCCGGTCCGCTGGTTCTGCTCTTCCCGGAATGGATTCCCGGCCATCACTCGCCGACCGGTCCGATCGACCAGTTCGCCGGCCTGGTGGTGACCGCGGGCGGCAAGCGCCTCGAGTGGGTTCGCGACAAGTACAACGTGTACGCCTTCCGTGTCGACGTGCCGGCCGGCGCCAGTTCGGTCGACGTGGAATTCCAGACGCTGACGCCGCAGGACCCGCGCCAGGGCCGTGTCGTGATGACGCCCGACATCGTCAACGTGCAGTGGAACCAGGTGTCGCTGTATCCCGCCGGCTACAACGCCGACCGTATCCCCATCGACGCCTCGGTGAAACTCCCCGCCGGCTTCCAATACGGCAGCGCTCTCGAGCAGGCCGGCAAGGACGGCGACACGGTTACCTTCAAGACCATCGATTACGACAACCTGGTGGACTCGCCGGTGTTCGCGGGCCGTTACTTCAAGCGCGTGGACCTCGATCCGAACGGCCGCTCGCCGGTGCACCTGAACATCGTGGCGGACAGCGCGAAGGCGCTGGAGATCAAGCCGGAGGCGCTGGAAGCTCATCGCAACCTCGTCAAGCAGATGGACAAGCTCTACGGGGCTCGCCATTACAACCACTACGATTTCCTGCTGGCGCTGACCGAGAAGCTCGGCGGCATCGGCCTCGAGCATCACCGGTCGTCCGAGAACAGCGCCTCGCCGAACTACTTCACCGAGTGGGACAAGAGCTGGCTCGGCCGCGACCTGCTGTCGCACGAATACAACCACTCCTGGGACGGCAAGTACCGTCGTGGCGCCGACCTCGCCACGCCGAACTTCAATGTGCCGATGGGCGACAGCCTGCTGTGGGTGTACGAAGGCCAGACGCAGTTCTGGGGTAACGTCGTCGCGGCGCGCTCGGGCCTCCTTTCGCAGGACCAGGCGCGCGACCTGCTCGCCTTCGTCGCCGCTACCTACGATAAGGGCCGCCCGGGTCTCTCCTGGCGCAACATTCAGGACACGACCAACGATCCGACCATCGCCCAGCGTCGCCCGCTCTCGTACCGCAACTACCAGATGAGCGAGGACTACTATTCGGGCGGCCAGATGGTGTGGCTCGACGTGGACACCAAGTTGCGCGAACTCACCAAGAACAAGCGCTCGCTGGACGATTTCGCCAAGGCCTTCTTCGGCATGAAGGACGGCGACTGGAAGGTGAATCCGTACACGTTCGAGGACGTGGCATCCACGCTCAACGGCATCGCGCCGTATGACTGGGCCACCTATCTGCGCGATCGCATCGACGGCCACAAGGGCGACCTGGAAGGCATCGAGCGCGGCGGCTGGAAGCTGGTGTACAACGACAAGCCGTCCGACGTGGTGAAGGCCGCGGAAGGTCGCCGCCACTACACCGATCTGACCTACTCGGCCGGTTTCGCGGTTTCGTCGAAGGGCTCCATCTCCGACGTGCTCTGGGACGGCCCGGCCTTCAAGGCCGGCCTCTCGCCGGGCATGACCGTGGTGGCGGTGAACAACAAGGAATTCGACGGCGACACGCTGAAGGACGCCGTCACCGCTGCGAAGACCGACAAGGCCCCGATCGAACTGCTGGTGAAGAACTTCGACACCTACAAGACGATCAAGATCGACTACCACGAAGGCCTGAAGTACCCGCACCTCGAGCGCGACAAGGGCAAGCCTGACTGGCTGAGCGAGCTGTACAAGGCGAAGTAAGAACGACAAGAGGGGGCGCCGCGAGGCGCCCTCTTCGTTTCCCTACCTGGGCAAGCCCTGTGGGAGCCGCTTCAGCGGCGATCCCGCGGTAGCGGGCAACTCGCCGCAAGCACCCATCGCCACTGAAGCGGCTCCCACACAAAGCGCCGACCCCGGTCCGGGCGGGCACAGGCTAGGCCCGCGTGGTCATTCCCGCTACAATGCCGGTCCGCTGCATACGCGCCCGTAGCTCAGCCGGATAGAGTAGTGGCTTCCGAAGCCATTGGTCGGGGGTTCGAATCCCTCCGGGCGCGCCATTTCATTCTCCTGACCGGGCGATCAGCCACCGACCGTTCCATGCCTTTCGCGCAGGAAGTCGATGAACACCCGTAGCTTGCGCGGCATGTGCATGCGGCTGGGGTAGTAGACGTGGAACGGGCTGTAGGTGGGCCAGTAATCGCGCAGCACCGGGATGAGGGCACCGCTTTGCAGATGCGGCGACGCAATGCTTTCGAAGTGGCATCCCACGCCTACGCCATCGATGGCTGCCGCGAGGAGAAGGCTGTCGTCGTTCGTGATCATGCCGGCACGGGTGTCCACTTCAACGATGCGATCGCCCTGCATGAATTCCCATCGCATGGGGCTGCGATCGTGGTCCAGACGCACGCTCACGCAGCGATGTTGCAGAAGGTCGGCCGGCGTTGCGGGAGCGCCGTATGCCCGCGCATAGCGAGGAGAGATGAACGTGGCGATGCGCTGCGGCCCTCCGATGGGGTGCGCCACCACGTCCTTCCCCAACGACTCGCCGATGCGGAACCCGGCGTCGAAGCCTGCCGCGACCAGATCCACGAAACGGTTGTCGCACTGTAGTTCGACGATCACGTCGGGGTATTGGGCCTGGAACGCGGCCAGGTGGGGCATGATCAGGACGTCGGCGATAGCACGCGGCAGATTGATGCGCAGAAGGCCGGCCGGTACGTCCCGCGTCTCCGTTACCGCCGCCATGGCCGACGCGAGTCCATCCAGCGATGGCCGCACATCGTGCAAGAACCGCTGCCCAACCTCGGTCAGACCGACGCGGCGCGTGGAGCGATCCAGCAGCCGTGCACCGAGGCGTGACTCGAGTGTGCGCACGGTTTGCGATAGCGCGGAGGTGGATACCCCGAGTTCGGCGGCTGCCCGGGTGAAGCTGGCGTGCCGGGCTACACAGGCAAACGCTGCCACGGCGGGGAACAGGTCGGGCGACATGCGGAAGCCCATTGTGAAGGAGGGCTTCAAAGCGTATGCGCGTTCGCCCGCTTTATCTACATGGTGCCGCTACCTAGATTCCAGTGACCCTTTCTGGAGCAGCCCCCATGAGCAAGCAACTCACCGATTACATCACGCTGGGCCGGTCCGGCCTGCGCGTCAGCCCCGTGTCCATCGGCACCATGACCTTCGGCAAGGACTGGGGTTGGGGTGCCACCGAAGAGGATGCCCGGCGGATGCTGGACACCTATATGGAACGCGGCGGCAACTTCATCGATACCGCCAACTTCTACACCGGCGGTACGTCAGAACGTCTGCTCGGCGAGTTCCTGCGCGGACGGCGCGATCGCGCCGTACTGGCCACCAAGTATTCGCTCAACGTGGATCCGACCAACATCAATGCGGGCGGCAACCATCGCCGCAATATGGTGCGGGCGGTGGAGGAGAGCCTGAAGCGCCTGGGCACCGACTACATCGATCTCTACTACCTGCACGTGTGGGACGAAACCACGCCCGTGGAGGAGGTGATGCGCGCTTTCGACGATCTGGTGCGCGCCGGCAAGATCGTCTACGCGGGCATCTCCGATACGCCCGCGTGGCAGGTGGCGCGCATGCAGATGCTGGCCGATCTGCGCGGCTGGTCGCCTCTCGTGGCGTTGCAGATCGAGCACAGTCTGGTGGAGCGCACCGTGGAGCACGATCTGATCCCCATGGCGCGCGAGCTGGGTCTTGGCGTCGTTGCTTGGTCGCCCCTGGCCAACGGGGTGCTGTCCGGCAAATACACGCGCGCTGACATCGAAGCGCACAAGGGGGCCGACATGTTCACCGGTGGGCGCGCGGCGGTGGCCGCGGGCGTCGGTTCGCTGAGCGAGCGCAACCTCGACATCGTGGACGAAGTGAAGGCCATCGCGTCCGAGGTGGAACACAGTGCCGCCCAGGTCTCGCTGGCGTGGTTGCTCGCGAAGAACGCGCCAGCGATCATTCCGATCCTTGGAGCGCGCACGGCTGCCCAGTTCGAGGAGAACCTGGATGCTCTGTCGGTGTCGCTGTCGGACGAGCAGATAGCACGACTCGATCGCGCCAGCGAGATCGCCCTGCCGTTCCCGCATCGCTTCCTTCCTCTCGTGCAAGCCCAGGTGCTGGGGCAGGCACGGCTCACCGTAAGCCGCTGAGCCGGAGGGGGTTCAATCGTCCACGCCGACGACGATGCCGGCGTCGAGCCAGTCGGCAAGGAGGGCGCCGGCACGCGCCACGCCGGCTTCTTCACCCAGGCGCATCACCAGTGTGTCGCACATCGCTGCGAAGTGCCCCTTCCCGATGGCGAGGCGCAAGGCGGCGTCGTCGTCGGCGTCGAGGCGACGCAGGCGCGAATGGAAGCCCTGGCGCCACACCACCAGGGCGCCGGCGACGTCGAGCATCTCGCCGTCGGGCACGCTGTCCGCGTCGTTCTGCAGCGCGGACCAGACGTCGTCGGCGTTCGTCGTCGCCACCCGATGGCGCAGGCTTGGTGTCAGGCGAAGCCGCGCTTCATCCCAGTTAACGGACCAAAGCGCTTCGCGTGCCAATGGCGACGCATCCGGAGCCACGAAAGCCTCGGACAGCGACCACTCGATCCACGCCAGTTCGTGCAGGTCGGGGTTGCGCGGGAACAGGGCCACCAGCGTATCGACAAAATCGGCGCCATAGGTGTCGAGTGTCCAGCCTCGCGGCGGATGCGCGTCGATGTGGGCCATGGCGGCGTTTCGGAAGTTCCCTTCGCCGACACGCCGCAGCAACTGCGGGTAGCTCACCTCCAGGCAGGTCACGAGCTGCGTGCGGTAATTGTTCTGGTACACCGTGAGGCCCGGCCACGCCCGATCCCCGAAGGCATCGGCGCTGGTGGCGGAGCCGGTGGTCAGCCAATCGCGAAAGCCTTCCTGCCATTGGGCCAGTTTCATGCGGCCTCCCGCGCCACGGTGCCCAGGCCGCGGGCGATATCCAGTTCGTCCAGCAACTCCGCCAGCGGGGGAATGGCGTCGTCGCGCTCGATCATGGTGGCAACCGGACCAAGCAGCGACATGGCCGTGCGGTAAAGTGCCCATACGTCGTCGCACACCGGTTGGTCGTGGGTATCGATCAACAGGCCGGGCCCTTGCGAGTGCCCCGCCAGATGCACCTGGCGCACGCGCGCCGCGGGAATGCCGCGGAGGAACGCATGCGTATCGAAACCGTGATTGCTCGCGCTCACGAAGACGTTGTTCACATCGAGCAACAGACCGCATCCCGTGCGTTTCGACATCTCCG
Source organism: Luteibacter sp. SG786 (assembly GCF_011759605.1). Taxonomy (GTDB): domain Bacteria; phylum Pseudomonadota; class Gammaproteobacteria; order Xanthomonadales; family Rhodanobacteraceae; genus Luteibacter. The sequence continues at coordinate 337,879 of NZ_JAAOYX010000002.1, read as the reverse complement.
CGAGGAATTCCCACTCGCTCATCGTCGCGCCGTCGAAGGCGACGTAGCTGGACGGATTTTCAAACAGCATCGAGCGCCCGAGCACGTCCTGGGCCACCTCGATGTTTCGGCAGACGAGGGCGAGGGCCTCCTCTGTGTACGGCACGGGCAGCAGGTCGTGCGAACTGAAACCGGCGACACGCGACCAGCTCAGGTGATCGGAGACGAACAGTGGCTGCACTTCATCGGCCAGCGCCTTCAGCCTTCGTAGATAGGCGATATCCACGCCATCGGCGGAACCGATCGACATCGACACACCATGCAAGGCGACGGGATGCTTCTCGCCGACCCGGCGCAGGATGTCCCGCGGTTGCCCGCCGTCCACCATGAAGTTTTCCGAGATCACCTCCACGAAATCGACCGGGACGTCGCCGTCGAGAAAGTCGCGGTAGTGCTCCTTGCGCAGGCCGAGGCCGTATCCGGAGAATGGCGGGGGAGGCGTGAACATGACGGAATTCCTCTGTATTGGCGTGGCGTTGCCGCGGTGCGGCGTCTGGCGTCCCCGTCAACCGGTGGAGACGCCGGACGCCCTCTTTGCGGGACTTACTTCGGCTCGGTCAGCGTGCCGCCAGCCGCCTTGCATTCGCTTGGGGTCTTCACCAGCACGCCCTGGCCCTTGCACGTATTGAGGCCCTTGCAGTCGTTCTTTGCGGTGGCGCAGAGGCTGGTGCCCTTGCAGGTGTTGATGCCGTAGCAGCGGCCCGGTTCTTCCTTCGGCGCGGCGTTGTCGGCTGCGCGTACGGGTGTGCCGATGGAGGCGACGGCGAGGGCGACGAGCGCGGCGGCCGCGGCAAAGCCGGTGCGGGATTTGGTGGCGACAATGTTCATGGGTTTCTCTCCTGGAATGGGTCCGACGTGGACCGAAAAGGTGGCGGTACGCCGTTCAGTGCACGCTGCGGGCAGCGTCTTCGATCACCTCCGCGACCGCTTCGGGTTGCGAGATGTAGGCGACGTGGCTCGCCTTGATTTCCGTGACCTTCGCGTTGGCGCGCTTGTACATCCAGCGCTCCAGTTCGGGACTCAGCGCGCGGTCCTCCGTGGCAACCACGCCCCACACGGGCTTCGTGTGCCACGCGGCCACCTGCATCGTGGCGCCGAACGCGGCAGTGGTGGCAGGTACCTGCGACACCGCCATGAAGTCGGTACGGTTCTTCGTGAGATCGCCGGCGAAGTCGGCGCCGAATTTCGCCTGGTCGAAGTACAGATGGCCGTCGCGAGTGGGAACGACGTCGTTGCTCGGTGCCGGCATGGAGCCGACGAGCTGCGACAGGCTCTCGCCGACGTCGGGCACTACAGCGGCCACGTAGACCAGCGCCTTCACCTTGTCGCGATTGCCGGCTTGCGTGATGACGGCGCCGCCGTAGCTGTGGCCGACGAGAACCACCGGGCCATCCTGTTTGCGGATTTGCTCACGGGTCAGTTCGATGTCGTCGGCCAGCGTGTCGATACGCGGCTGCACCACGCTCACCGTATAGCCCTTGTGGATGAGGATGTCGTGGACGACGCGCCAGCCGGAGCCATCGACGAATGCACCGGGTACGATGACGATGTTCCTGACGCCCGGGGGCGCGGGTGTTTCTGCCGCGGAAGCAATGGCGCCGGTGCCCAGTGCGAATGCGGCGATGGCGATGCTGAGAAGTTTGCGCATGGAGTTCCCTGCGATAAGCGAGTGGATGGAAGGAAGCGTCAGCGGCGAAGCAGGCGATCGATGGACCAGGCGCCACCGCCGCGCGCCAGCAACGGCAGCAGCAGGCCAGCCCAAGTGAGATGCGTCGGCCAAGCCTCCGGATAGACGAAGACTTCGATCACGGTGGTCATCGTCAACAGCCCTAGTGCGGACACCCGGGTGAAGAGGCCGAGCACGAGCAACACCGGGAAGAAGTGTTCGGCATACGTCGCCAGGTGTGCCGCCACGTTCGGCGACACCAGCGGCAATGCGTACTCGGAGGCGAACAGGTCGTACGTGGACGGCTTGATGCTCAGGAATCCCTCGACCTTGGTTCGGCCGGAGAGGAAGAACACGGAGGCGATCCCAAGCCGTGCCACGAGCAGGAGCAGGCTGTCCGGAAGCGCCCTTTGCAGGGTGCCCGCCACGTCGCCGCGCCGCGAGGGAATCACGCCTGCGGCTCCAGCGTGCCATGACCCTTCGGCGTCTTGATGGTCACGCAGGTGCCCTTCTCGACCAGCACCCAGGCGTTGCCCTGATAATCCTTCTTCGAGGTGGCGGCGCAACTGGTGCCGGGGCCGGCCGCGCAGTCGTTCTGGCCGGCCTTGGCCACGCCGTAACACTTCTCCATGGGCTTCTTCGCCTCTTCGGCATGGGCGACCGAGACGAGGGACACGAGGCCGAGGGCGAGGGTGGCGGCGAGCGAAGCGTGCTTGCGGTTCATCGGATGACTCCTTGGTGAGGGATGCGTGGAGGGCATGGCGGATCAGGCGATCTGGAACGACACGTCGATGTTTCCGCGCGTGGCCTTGGAATACGGGCAGGTGGCGTGCGCGGCCTCGACGAGTTCCTGCGCAAGGGCGGTATCGATGCCGGGGAGGCTCACGGTCAGTCGCGCCTGCAGGAAATAGCCGCCCTCGCCGGTACCGAGGTCCACTTCGGCGTCGATGGCGGTGTCCTTCGGCAGGGCGACCTTACGCTCGGCGGCGGCGTGGCCAAGAGCGCCGATGAAGCAGGCGGACCAGCCGGCGGCGAACAGCTGTTCCGGGTTGGTGCCGGCACCCGGGCCGCCGGGCGAGGACAGCTTCACGTCGAGACGGTCGTCGGAGCTGCGGGCCTGGCCGTTGCGGCCGCCGGTGGTGTAGGTCTTACCGGTATAGAGAACGTTCTGGATGCGGGACATGGCAGGTTTCCGTTGCAGTGGGAAGGTGTGCAAAGGAAACCGCGGCGGCGTATCCGGCCTGTGTCGCGAAGCGGGTCGAATCGCATCGAAACGTGTAGCGCGGGGCCGCGGATACATTCGGATACAAAGTGGGTCGGTTTGTACAAACCGATACAAAAAGCCAAGGTCCCGGACATGAGGTAGACAACACGCGGGATTCCAATGGATCCATGCGGGTACCACTCCCGCGCCCATCCGAGGTCACCTCATGAAATCCATTCGTCTTGTCGCCGCCGTTCTCGCCGTGGGTCTCGCGTTCGCCGCGGCCTGGCCATCGGGATGGGGCGCGGCGCGCGCCGGCGATTCAGCGGCCGCTCCAGCCGCGCCCGAATTCGCCGGTATCGACCGCTGGTTCAATTCCCCGCCGCTGACCCTGGCTGGCCTCCGCGGCAAGGTGGTGCTGGTGGAGTTCTGGACGCATGAGTGCATCAACTGCCTGCACGTGCTTCCGCATACGAAGGTGCTCTACGACACCTATGCGAAGCAGGGGCTGGTCGTGGTGGGCGTGCACACACCCGAATTCGAGGAGGAGCGCGACCCGGCGCGTGTCGCTGCCGCCATCCGCCGATATGGCATCACCTGGCCCGTGGCCACCGACAACGACATGCGCACGTGGAATGCGTGGGGCAACCAGTTCTGGCCCGCGCTTTACCTCATCGATCGCGACGGGCGGGTGGTCTATCGCCACTTCGGTGAGGGAAACTACGAGGAAACCGAGCAGCGCATCCGCCAACTCCTGGCCAAGGCATAACCCTGTATGGAACACACCGACAACATCCTCGTGGTCGACGACGACCACGGTATCCGCACTGGGGTGGTGGACTACCTGCGCAAGAACGGCCTTCGCGCGACCGGTGCGGCCGACGGCCGCGAAATGATGGCCGCACTGGATGCGTCCGCTTTCGACCTCGTGGTGCTCGATATCATGATGCCCGGCGACGACGGACTGGTGCTCTGCCGCAACCTGCGCAGCGGCAAGCACCGCGCCCTGCCAGTGCTGCTGCTGACCGCGCGCGACGACGAGACGGATCGCATCATCGGGCTGGAGATGGGCGCGGACGACTACGTGGTGAAGCCGTTCTCGCCACGTGAGCTGCTCGCCCGGATCAAGGCGGTGATCCGCCGCACGCGCATGCTGCCGCCCAATCTGCGCATCACGGAAACAAGCGACATCATCTCGTTCGGTCGATGGCGACTGGACACGACGGCGCGCCACCTGCTGGACGAGGAGGGCACCGTGGTGTCGTTGAGCGGTGCCGAGTTTCGCCTGCTGCGTGTGCTGCTGGATCATCCGCAGCGGGTGCTGTCGCGCGACCAGCTGCTCAACCTTACCCAAGGGCGCGACGCCGAGCTCTTCGACCGTTCCATCGACCTGATGATCAGCCGCCTGCGTCAACGTCTGCGGGATGACGCGAAAGAGCCTGCGTACATCAAGACTGTGCGCAGCGAGGGCTACGTGTTCGCCATGCCGGTCACCGTGCACGGGGACGCGCGGTGACGGCGGCATCGCGCAGCTGGCGTCCCTGGCCACGGCGCATGACCTCGCGTATGTACCTCATCCTTTTCGCCGGTCTTCTGCTGGCGCACGGGCTCTCGTTCGGGCTCATGTTCTATGAGCGTTACCAGTCGGCCACCAGCGTCATGCTCAATACGCTGGAGAACGAGGTGGGGACGTCGGTAGCCATCCTCGACAGGCTTCCCGCGAGCGAGCGCCCGCAGTGGTTGCCGCGGCTACAGCGCGACAACTACCGGTTCGTGCTCGGCCCGGGGCAGCCCGGCGTGGCGCTCGCCACGCAGCGCTCGCGCGATGTCACGGCGATGATCGCGAAGGAGATCGGCGCGGGTTACCGGGTGCGAGGCGATACCCTTTCCATGGCACCCGAACGGTATCAGGTGCACCTCACGCTCCACGACGGTTCCCCCCTCACGCTCGTGGTGACGCCGCGCGGTGTCATGCCGCTGGCCGAGTGGTTGCCGTTCGTGCTCGTGCTGCAAGTGGTGTTGCTCCTCGCCTGCGGCTGGTTTGCGGTGCGGCAGGCCTCGCAGCCGTTGGCCCGCCTGGCGAGGGCGGCGGAATCCATGACGCCCGCCGCCGACGGTCCGCGCGTGGACGAGAGCGGCCCCGCCGAAGTTGCCCATGCGGCCATGGCCTTCAATGCCATGCAGGACCGCATCGGTCGTTACCTCAAGGAGCGGCTGCACATCCTCGCTTCCATATCGCACGATCTGCAGACACCGATCACCCGCATGCGCCTGCGCGCGGAGTCGCTGGAGGAAGGCATCGAGCGTGACAGGATCCTCGACGACCTCAGCGAGATGGAACATCTCGTGCGCGAAGGCGTGGCCTACGCGCGCAGCGCCCATGGCGGCGATGAAACCCCGGTACGCATCGATACCGCGGCATTCCTCGAGAGCCTCGTCTTCGACTACCAGGACGTCGGCCAGCCGGTCACGCTTGCCGCTGCGGCGGAAGGTGTCGCCACGGTACGACCGCGTGCGCTTCGGCGTGTGCTCGGCAACCTGATCGACAACGCTATCAAGTATGGTGCGGCGGCCGAGGTGGGCGTCTGCCGCGACGAGCAAGGCCGCCTCTGCGTCACGGTATCGGATCGCGGCCCCGGCGTACCGGAGCACGAACTGGAACAGGTGCTGCAACCGTTCTATCGCCTGGAAGCGTCACGCAACCGCGACACCGGCGGCGCGGGTCTTGGCCTTGCTATCGCCACGCAATTGATGCGTTCGACCGGCGGCGATCTTCGCCTCGCGAATCGGGAAGGCGGTGGGCTTGTGGCAACGGTGGTGTTGCCCTGAGCATCGCCCGGCTGTGACCTGCCGCGGCGCCTAATCCGCCCAGCAGCGCTCGACGAAGCGGACGATCTCCTGCTGCAACTCGCGATCTTCCGGCGTCGCGCCGCCAAAGCCGCCGTGGGGCATGGCCTCGAAAACATGCAGTTCGGCGGATACCCCCGCCCGACGCAATGCGCGGTGCATTCGCACGGTGTTCGAAAGAAACAGGTCGCGCGTGCCCGATTGCAGGAAGGTAGGCGGAAAGCCGGTCAGATCGGCGAACAGTGGCGACACGTCGGGCTGCGCCAGGTCGGCACCATTTGCGTAGAGCAGATTGCTCGACCTCAGCGAGCCCGGCAGCACCACGTCGATCAGTTGGTGGGTTGCGAAGCTGTCCCCGGATTCGGTCAGATCGACCTGCGGCGACAGCAGGACCAGGCCGGCGGGCAATGGCAGCCCTTCGTCCCTCGCCCTCAGCAATGTCGCCACGGCGATGTTGCCGCCTGCAGAGCGTCCGCCCACCACGATATTTTTCGGTCCATGGCGTTCGAGTGCATGGCGGTAAGCAGAAACACCGTCTTCCACGGCCGCCGGAAAGGGATGTTCGGGAGGCATCCTGTAGTCGACGCCATAGCAGAGCACGGCGTGTTGGTCGGCCTGCATCTGCGCCCCTGCGCGACAGGCTTCGCCCCCGCCGAATACCAACGCGCCACCATGGAAGTCGATATAGGCGCGGTCCGGCATTTTCTGTGCGGCAGGCGTAGCGACATGAACCGTCGCCGCGTCGATCGCGATGGTTTCCACGGTCGAATGCGTGCGGCCTGCGAGTCCCTTCAACGCGTTCGCGTATTGCCCGTCGACCGCAGCCTTCATGCGCATCCAGCCTTCATGATCGTCGGGCCCAGGCGTGACGAAGGCAGCGTTCAAAACGCTGCCATCTTCCCCGACGAGTCGCTCCAATGCGGTGCGCGCCTCCACACTTATCGAGGAAGGGAAGGGGACGGTGTGTGCGGGAGTCGCTACACCGCGCTTTGGATCTTTTGTCGTCGTCATACCGGCGTCATTGTGGCAGGCTTCGCGGCGAAATTGGTTTACACGCATACGCAAACGGAGTTGTGTCCGTGAACTCCTGTAGAGCTTGTTCGCGGTGATCCGCCTTCAGGCTGCAGCAGGCTCGAACACCAACGCCTGATGCAGCGACGTTCCCGCGGTCACACCGTCGGCCGCTGCCAAGGTGGCGTTATGCCACATGCGCGCCGCATCCCCGGCGGCATAAACGCCGGGCACGGTGGTCAACTTGGCGGCATCGGTTCGAATGATGGGCCCCAAGGGGCCCTCGTCGAGCAGGCAGCCGAGTTGCTCGGCGATGGGACTGTTCAACCGCGTACGTGGTCCGAGGAAGAGCGCATCGATCCCGACCTCTCGTCCATCCGAAAGCACGACCGTGGACAGGGCGGTGTTCTCCCCACGAACCTCCACGATCGGCGCAGGCTCGATCATGACGCCGCGTCGATGCAGTTTGGCCGTCGTCTCGGCATCGGGTGCCTCGCCGCCGTTGAGATAAAACGTCGTCGGGCCCCAGTCGGCGATCAACTGCGCCTGATGCGCCGACAGCGGCATCGTCTGGAGCACGCCGAGGCGTCCGCCCGCATATTCGAAGCCGTGGCAATAGGGGCAATGCAGCACGCTCTTGCCCCAGCGTTCCGCGAGGCCCGGTACATCGGGCAGCGCGTCGGAGATGCCGAACGCCAGTACGAGCTTGGTCGCGGTCAGCACGTCGTCGTTGGCAAGCCGAACCTTGAAGCCGCCGGGGATGGCGGATGCACCGACAGCTTCGCCGGCGATCGTTCGCACGGTCGGATATCGCTGAAGTTGCGCACGAGCCTTCGCGATCATGGCTTTTGGGTCATCGCCATCCTGCCCGAAGAAGCCATGCGAGGCATCCGCGAAGCGATTGCGAGGAAGGCCGGTGTCGATGACGCACACCGAACGGCGCGCGCGGGCGATGTGAATGGCGGCGGACAGGCCGGCGAAGCTGCCGCCGATGACGATCGCGTCATGCTGCATGAGCGCTCTCCAGGTCGATGGTTTTCCCGCTCGCCACCATGCGAGCGTGGAAGTCGGCACTGAGCGCCGCGAGCGTCACCTCGCCGAAGCGCTCGAGCAACAGGGCTTCGGCATCGCGAAACGCACCGTCGAGCGCGGCATTGACGGCCTGTTCCACGAGGCAACCCGGCGATTCGGTGCGATGGCCCAGTGCGAAAGGCTCGGGTGCGCCGAGGGCCGTGTAAACGTCGCGCAGGGTTATCGAGGCGAGGTCTCGCGCCATCGTCCAGCCCCCGCCGTGTCCTTTTTCCGAGCGCACGAAGCCCATATCGCGAAGGCCCGCCATGGTCCGGCGGACGACGACGGGGTTGGTCTGCATGGCTCTGGCCATGGCCTCGGATGTGACCGGACCCCCGGTCTCGGCCATATGCAGAAGGACGTGGAGCACGCCCGACAAGCGACTGTCTCGTTTCATGCAACTTTATATATTGCATGAGTTGGGAAAAATCAACGGGCGCCCGGCATTAACGCTAATCCTCCGCGCCGACGATCCAGCCCAGCCCAAGTCTGTCGAGGAGCAGGACGCCATCGTGGATCTCTTCCCCGACGCGCCTCGCAAGTGTCCGGCACATGCCTTCGAGCTGGTTGTCGCCCTGCGTCGGAGAAGTCGACGTGTAGAAAGGCAAGCCGGATGACACGACGAGCACTGGAAGGAGGGCGCAGATGACATGCGCCTTGCTCATCGGGCCGTTTCCTCGTCCTTGAGGCCATGCCGCCGCAGCACGTCCGAAATATCGAACCGCCACAGGTTGCGCGAACCGTTCAGTGGTCCGGACAGCCTTTGCTGCAACGAGTTTGCATCGTCGCGCTTCTTGGGAAACGTTGCTGCCGGTTGGCGATCGCTGGCGACATACAGTTCGCCGAAATGGGGGCCGAGCGACGGGGCGTTTTCGAGTCCCTCGCTGTTCACGTCGCCGGCGAGGTGCTCGGGTTTGCCCCAGTGTCCGTCCGCTTCGCGGAAGGCGATGTAGAGGTCGGCGCGACCGAGTGAGTCGCCTTCGTCGCCGGCGTAGACGATGAAGCGCTGGCCAGGATCGATGGCCGGGTCCATGCGATTCCGGGTCATGTCGCCGAGCTCGACACGCTGTGGCGGCGCGAGGCCCTGCGGGGTCTGGCGCGACACATAGATCTGGAACAATCTGCCGGAATCGGCACGGTGTGCGGAGAAATACACGTCGCCGTTGGCGGCGACCGATGGGTTGTAGATCATGGCGCCGTCGTTGAGCGCGCCATCGACGTGCACGGGGTTGCCCCAACGGCCGTTCGTCTCGCGCGGCACGTACCAGAGGTTCGTCCCCGGAAAACGGTGTCCGCCCATTTCGGCGACAAGCGGTGCGTCACCGGAGTGCGGTGGTCTGTTGGACACGAAATACAGGCGGCGACCATCCGGTGAGAACGTGGGCTCGGAGTCGTGCCACTCGCCCGAGAACGTAGGCACCTCGGGCGTGGACCATTGCCCTCCCTGGCGTCGGGACAGCAGCAGGGTATCGTCCTTCTCCGCCAGATCGGAGCGCATGAAGACCAGCGTGTTGCCGTCGGGCGATACGGCGGCGGTGGTTTCCTGAAGGCCGGTGGAAACCATGCCCGGGGCGAGCAGGTCGCCGGCGCAGGCGGCATGGCAAGAGAGGGCCAGTGCCATGGTCCAGGCGATACGGTGCGAAGTCATGCATGGCTTCCTTGTGGGGCGAGCATGCAGGATGGACCGTCACCGGGGTGTTCGCGCCGGGTTTGTGACGAACGGTCGTATCGCGGCGGCAAGCGGAACGCGTCGCGGGCGAAGGGTGCTTTCAGCCGATGCCGAGCGCCCGTCGGGCATGCACACGGAAGCGGCGGCTCAGGTTGAGGCGTGTGCCGTCGTGGAGGACGACCTCGGCATTCCCCTGGAACAAGGGATGCACTTCGCGAATGCGCTCGACGTTCACCAGCGTGCCGCGGTGGATGCGGAGGAAGCGTTGCGGATCGAGTGTGGCGAGCAGGCCGCGAAGCGTGTCGCGGTGCAGGTAACACTGTGTGCCGAGATGGATCTGCACGTAGTTCCCGTCCGCCTCGATCCAGTCGATGGCGTCGGTGGCGATCACCCGCACGTGCTCGCCCACGCGCACGCTTATTCGCTGCAGCGGTACGGTGGATGCCTTCGGCGCCGCTGGCGATGTATTCGCATGCAGGCCGTGCCAGTGTCGCCGCACGCGGTCCATCGCCTGGTCGAAGCGTGCCTGGTCGAGCGGCTTCAGCACGTAGTCGAGCGCATTGGCATCGAATGCGCGCAGCGCATGCTGGTCGTATGCGGTGGTGAACACGACCATCGGCAAGGTGTCGGGCTTCAGTTCACCCAGCAGTTCGAAACCGTCCAGGCCGGGCATGCGGATATCGAGGAAAAGAAGGTCGGGAGTGAGCGCGGCATAGGCCTGCAAGGCTTCGGCCGCGTTTCCGCATTCCCCGACGATCTCCACGTCCGGGTGCGCGCAGAGTGCCTGTCGCAGCGCCAGGCGCGCCAGGACCTCGTCGTCCACCAGCAGCGTGCGTATCGCCTTCATGCCGCGTACTCGCGGAACGGGAAGCGCAGCTCCACGCGCGTGCCGCCGTCGGCGTTGCGGCTCAGTTCCATGGTGGCTTCCGCACCGAACAGCACGTCGAGCCGCGCACGCGTATTGCCCAGCCCCACGCCTTCGCTCACCCCGCCGGGGGGCAGGCCCAGGCCGTCGTCGTCGACGCGAAGGTGGAGCACGTGGCCTTCCCGATGGCTGGCGACACGCAGCTTGCCGGGCTCGGCCTTGGCAAGCAGGCCGTGGCGCAGGGCGTTCTCCACCAGCGGCTGCAGGATCATGCTGGGCACGGCGGCGCGCAGTGTGTCGTCCGCTACGTCCAGGCGCGTCGAGAGGCGATCCTGGAAACGCACCTGCTGGATGTCCAGGTAGCAGCGCAGGAATTCCATTTCCTGCGACAGCGGCACCTGCTGCGCATGCCGCTGTTCCAGGGTCATGCGCAGGAAGTCGCTGAGCCGCGCGATCATCAGGCGGGCCCGCAGGGGCTCGGCCAGAGCGAGGGCGGAGATCGCATTGAGGGTGTTGAACAGGAAGTGCGGCTGCAATTGCATGCGCAGGGCCTGCAATTGCGACTGCGCCAGTTGCGTTTCGAGCTGCGCATTGCGCAGGCGTTCGTCGCGCAGCCGTCGTCGCGATTCCAGGCCGCGCAGTACCACGAGGATGAGCCAGTAGGTGAGCAGGGCAAGGTGGAAGTTGTAGGCGAACTGCATGCCCACGAAGCCGGTGAGCGAATGCACGGGCGCATGGCCAGGCCCGCACAGGACCCAGAACACCGACAGCTGGGCCAGCATCTGCACCAGGGCCACCAGCAGGCTTGCCGGTACGTGCACGGCGCAGAAGCGCTGCCAGCCCGCGCCCGTTGCCTGGCGCCCGAGCCAGCCGACCAGCGGCACCAGAACCATCCACAGCCAGAAGTTGGCCAGGTTCCACACGAGCGCACGCGACCAATCCGGCGTTCGGCCCTCGCTGATGGAGGAGAGCACCGCGCTGATCGAGTACGAGAGCGCAAGGAGCGTCCAGAAACCGAACGCCAGCGCTGGCCGCGCCAGCCGGGCGTTCTGGATCGAGTTCACTTCGGATGCCTCCCCATGCGAGCCAGGAGGCAGTGTGCGGCCAACCCGTGCCCGGGGAAAGTGCGGTGAGGATGAGCGGCACGCTGGTGGTGACGAGCGGCATGGCCTGCAAAGGTTCATTCGCCAAGGCGAATGCATGTGTCCTAGCGGCTGGCGCCGCCGTCAGCTTTGACGGTGAGGCCAGAGCCTTCGGTGTCCACCCTCGCTGCTCAGACAGTCCTCCGCGTTCGGCAAGGAGGGGCCGCTGACGCGGCCCGTTTATCTATCTGGCCTTCGGCCGCTCTCTTGTGCGGAACTCGCCTCGAGGATGGACACCGAAGACTCTCCCCGTCTTTGAGGCGGCCTGTCCGGAGAGCCGGCACAGCCGAAGGCAGCCGCTGCGAGCGGGACAGCATCGCCTCGCCTCGCCGCACCAGCGCCGGTCAGCCAGTCGCGACTTCATGCTCCCCTTGTCGGGCACCGTTTCACACATCAGGCATTGCTTGCGCAGACAACCGATCGAACGCCGCCGCTCTCCCATCACGCTACCTCACCGCCCGGAAGAGACCTTGGTGTCCACCCTCGAGGCGAGTTCCGCACAAGAGAGCGGCCGCAGGCCAATTAGTACATGGGCCGCGGCAGCGGCCTTCCTTTTCGAACGCGGAGGACCTGTCTGAGCAGCGAGGGTGGGCACCAAGGTCTCCTGCGAGACGCTCCGGTGTAACGCGCTTTGGCGATACCGGAAAAGCGAACGCCACGACGAGCCTGTCGAAGCCAGTGGCGTCGACTCGAAGCCTGTACTCACCCCGGTAATGCGTGAAGACCAAAAAAAGCCCCGGTCTGGGGCCGGGGCTTTGAGTGCTCTCGGGATGCTGCCGACTAGACTCTTGGTCCGCGACGCAGACCGCCGAACAGCAGCGAAAGGATGAACAGGATAAGGAAGACCACGAAAAGGATCTTCGCGATGCTGGCGGCACCGGCGGCGATGCCGGTGAAGCCGAAGACCGCGGCGATAAGCGCGATCACGAAAAAGATGACGGCCCAATGAAGCATGGTGTGTTTTCTCCTTCAGCGAATGGGGGTGGGATCAATGCTTCCGATCGTAATGTTCGAATTCTTTGCGGAATTCCTTCACCTGCCTCTCGGCTTCGTCCTTCGCCACGCCATAGCGCTCCTGGACCTTGCCGGCGAGGTATTCGCTGCTGCCTTCGGCAACCTTGAGGTCGTCGTCCGTGAGCTTCCCCCACTTTTCCTTTACCTTGCCGCTCAACTGCTTCCATTGGCCCTTAAGGGTGTCTTCGTTCATGGCGTTTCCTCGATCGGGTGGTGCCGGCACGATGGCTGATCGCCAGGCCGGGGCGGGGGTCATTCGAGCATCGGGGTGTTGAACGCCGTGTCTGTGACGGGTGAGGCGGTGGCTCACCGCGTTTTGGCGTCTCCTACACGATCCATGTCCGAATCGGCGCCCGAAAGGCGGTTGCGTAGCCCCGGAACTTGGTGGATGGTTGCAGCTTCCTTCGTCCCGGGAATAACGCCGCATGAACGCCCAACGCCTTCGCGACCTGCATAACGGACCGGCCCTTCTCGTGCTGCCCAACGCGTGGGACGCCGCCAGCGCGTCGGTGGTGCAGCATGCCGGCGCCAGCGCCGTGGCCACGACCAGCGCCGGCGTGGCCTGGTCCTGCGGGTGGCCGGACGGCGACCGCTTGCCGGCGGAGGAGATGTTGGCTGCGCTCAGCCGTATCGTCCGCGTGATCGACGTCCCCCTTACGGCCGACATCGAAGAGGGGTGTCACGATGATCCGTCCGCCGTGGCCTCGTTCGTTTCCCGGCTCGTGGACGCGGGCGTGGCGGGCATCAACATCGAGGATGGCAACAAGGACCCGGCCCTGCTGGCGGCGAAACTGCGCGCGATACGCGAAGCCCTCGGGCAGCGCGACCTCTACATCAACGCGCGTACCGATGTCTTCCTTCGCGGCATGGCCTCGGGCGACGCGGGTGTGGAAGAAGTGCTACGGCGCGGCGCGCTTTATCGCGACGCAGGCGCCGACGGGCTCTTCGTGCCAGGCATCAAGGTCATCGACGAGGTGCGCCGGGTGGCCGCCGGGATCGCGCCCATGCCGCTCAACGTGATGCTGGTGTCCGGGCTCCCGTCGCGCCAGCAGCTGTTCGATGCCGGTGCGCGCCGGCTGAGCGCCGGTATCGCGCTTTCGCTGGAAGCGTATGCCACGGCGGGGCGCATGGCCGCCGAACTGCTGGAACGGGAGGCGCCGGACGTCGGGTACGGCACCCTCAACGAGTGGCTGGCTCGCTAGTACGTGCCCGGGGAGGCATCCATCCACGATGCGCATGCCTCTTGCCACGCAAAACGTTCCAGGAGGCGGCCCCAGGTATCGTCCAGGCCGGCGGCGATGGTGAGGGGACGTCCGTCGGACGGATTAAAGAGGGACAGCGACGCCGCGTGCAGAAGCAACCGATGCGAGGCGAAGTGCTGCTTGAACAGGCGGTTGTGGTCGCCGCGGCCGTGCTGGCTATCGCCCACGATCGGATGATGGATATGGGCGAAGTGCTTGCGGATCTGGCGGAAGCGACCCGTCTGCGGTTCCGCCGCCACCAGCGCATAGCGCTGCTTCTCGTAGCGCCCCAGTGGGATGTCCACCTCGACGGTGGCGAGGCGACGATAGTCGGTTCGGGCATCCTTGCGCGGCCCGGTATCGCGTGAGCCGGGGAGGGGATAGTCCACCGTTCCCTCGGCGGGCTCCGGCCACCCGCGAACCACCGCGAGGTAGCGCTTGCGCACGCTTCGCCCCATGAACTGTTCGCCGAGATGCGCAGCCACCTCAGGCGACCGGCCTACCAGCAACACACCGGACGTGGCGCGGTCGAGGCGATGTGCGAGGTGGAGACGGCCTTCCACCTGTTCGCGCAGGAGGTCGACGAGGAAGGCGTCGTCCGGGCCGACGAACTTCGACCGGTGCACGGCGAGGTTCGCGGGCTTGTTGACGGCGACGAGGTCGTCGTCCTGGTAGAGGATCTCCAGCACGGCTCAGGGCAGCCGGCGCGGCCAGCCCGCGGCGAAAGCGACAAGCCCCGCGACCGCCACGGCCACGGCCGGCCACACCGCCCGTGGCGCCAGCGTGCCGATCAACGCGGCGCAGACCAGCAGCGCCGCGCCGAGCAGGGCGCAGGCCACGAGCCGCCGCATGCGCCGCGCATCCTCGCGCGCTAGCGCTAGCGCCACCGGGTCCGTCACCTGCATCTGGCGCCCGCTTGCCACCTGGCGCAGGGCGTCGCGTACGAGTTCCGGCATGCGCGGGGCGTTGTGCATCCACTCGGGCAGGCGTCGGCGCACGTCGCGGAGCGTGGCGCGCACGCTGTAGCGTTCGCGCAGGATGCGCCGCAGAACAGGATGCGCGACGGCCCAGATATCGATCTCCGGATCGAGCATGCGGCCGACGCCCTCGATATTGAGCAGCGTCTTCTGCAACAGGATGAGCTGCGGTTGCAGCGTCAGCTCGAAGCGTCGCGCGGTCTGGAACAGCTTGACCACCAGCTCCGCGATGGAGATCTGCGAGAGCGGACGGGTGAAGTACGGTTCGCACACCGTGCGCACGGCCGCTTCCAGTTCGTCGATGCGGATGGTGGACGGCATCCAGCCAGCCGCCACGTGCAGCTGCGCAATGCGTGCGTAGTCGCGCTCGAACAGCGCGATGAAGTTTTCCGCCAGCCAGTATTGGTCCGCTTCGGGCAGCGACCCCATGATGCCGAAGTCGAGCGCGATGAAACGCGGTTCCTCCAGGCGCGAGGTGTCCACCCAGATGTTTCCCGGATGCGCGTCGGCATGGAAGAAGTTGTCGCGGAACACCTGTTCGTAGAAGAGCCTGACGCCTTTCTCGGCAAGCTGCTTGCGATCGAGGCCCGCGGCGTCGATCGCTTCGATGTCGTCGGAACTCACGCCGCGCACGCGTTCGAGCGTCAGCACGCGTTCGGTGCTGTAGTCCCAGTGCACTTCCGGCACGTAGAGGTCGATGCCGCTGGCGAAGTTCCGGCGCAGCAGGCTGGCGCTCGCGCCTTCCCGCTGCAGGTCGAGTTCGTTCGAGAGCATCTTCTCGACTTCGGCCACCACGTCGAGCGGGCGGATCTTGTCGGCGTTGGGATGCCAGCGCTGGGCGAGCCGGCCCAGCGCATGCAGGAGGTCGACGTCGCGCGCGATGCGCCGGTCGATGCCGGGGCGCAACACCTTGACCACGACCTCGCGGCCGTCGTGCAGCGTCGCGGCGTGCACCTGGGCGATGGATGCGGAGGCCAGCGCGGTTTCGTCGAAGGCCGCGAACAAGGTACCGATGGGCGCGTGCAGTTCCCGTTCGACGATCGCGCGCGCCTCGCTTCCCGGGAACGGGGGGACCTGGTCCTGCAGCAGGGCAAGCTCGTCGGCCACGTCGGCGGGCACGAGGTCGCGGCGCGTGGAGAGCACCTGCCCCGCCTTGACGAAGATGGGGCCGAGTTCGGTCAGCGCGAGACGAAGGCGCGCGCCGCGCGGCAGGGCGCGCACATCGGCCGGCGGCCCCGGAAACAGCGGACGCACGAGCTTCAGCGGACGGAAGAGGTGCGCGCCGTCCACCAGTTCGTCGAGTTGGTATTTAAGGAGGACGGCGGTGACGCGCAGCAGGCGCGGCGCAAGGCGCAGCGACGTCATGCGCCACGCTCCTTCAGCGCGCGCTCAAGCCGGGCCAGCCGCGCCTCGGCCCGCTCGGTACGCTCGCGCACGGCGTCCACGCCGTCGAGGAATCCATCCATCTCGCCGGGCGCCACCGCCACCCGGCCCTCGTCGCGCAGCCAGTCGGCCGTGTCCTCGCTGAGGTGCGCGAACGATTCCTTCGCGTGCGTCAGTGCCTCGCGCAGCGCCTTGGCCAGCGGCACCCCGATGACATCGCCGAAGGTTTTGGCAAACGCCTCCTCGACGTCGGGAGCGTATTGCCTCGCAAGGCGTTCCAGCCGGCGGGCCAGCTCGGCATCGCCTGCGATCTCCACCTTGCCCGGCGCCACGCCGTCGTCGTCGCGCCGGAGCGCCATGGCCAGCAGGCTGCCCGGCGACGCATTTAGACGAAGGCTGCCGCCTTCTTCGGGCGGCCCGACTCGGAGCCGGCCCTTGCCGACCGAGATGCGCAGAGCCAGCTCGGGACCGTCGAGGTGCACCTGAACGCTGCGGCCTTCGAGGGCGTCGAGCCGAGAGCGGGTGTCCGGGTCGAGGTCGACCGCACGATTAAGCGCGGCTTCCATCGCGCGGCCGGCAAGGACGCGCAAGGGGCGGGGCAGGAAACGATTGGGGCCGGCAGCGGCCTCGGGGCGGTCGGTGGTCATGCCCGGATTGTAGCTTGGGCTTAGGTGGCGGCGCCGTCGAATCCCGTCTGGCGCCACGCCTCGAACACGGCGACGGCGACGGCATTGGAGAGGTTGAGGCTGCGGTTGCCGGGGCGCATGGGCAGGCGGATGCGCTGCTCGTCCGGAATCGCGTCGAGCACCGTGTCTGGCAGGCCGGCGGTTTCGCAACCGAACAGCAAGGCGTCGCCTTCCGCGAAGGCAATGTCCGTGTGCAGCCGGCGGCCACGGGTGGAAAAGGCGAAGACGCGGGGATGGCCGATCGCGGCGAGGCAGGCGTCGAGGTCGTCGTGGACGGCGACGCGGGCGAACTCGTGGTAATCCAGTCCGGCGCGGCGCAGGCGGGTGTCGTCCAGCTCGAAGCCAAGCGGTCGCACGAGGTGCAAAGCCGCGCCGGTATTGGCGCAGAGGCGGATCACGTTGCCCGTATTGGGCGGAATCTCAGGTCGGAACAGGATGACGTGGGGCATGCGCCCATTATGAGGCCGCGAAGGGGCACACGACGCCATCCGGCGGGAGCGGGCAGGCCGGGGCGGTGCTGCTGACGCTCGCCGCGCTCAGGTGGGCCAGTTGGATCGGCTCGCCGGCGTAGGTAAGCATGTTGCCGAGGATCAGGCCACAGACGAGCAGCGAGGCCACCAGTAGGCTGCGGAGCATCAGGAGTTCGTGTTTCATGGTGTCGTTTCCTTGCATCGTGTTGGTACGCATGGTCAGAACATCTGGCCGAGGGTCAGGCCGCAGATCAGCATCGTGGTGACCAGCAGGCTGCGGAGCATCAGCATTTCGTACTTCATGGCGTTCTCCCGTCGGTGTGCCGGGGGGTGTCTCCACCGGCTTCGTATGCCTAGTAACGCAAACGCCGTGCCAGCTTTTAAGTTCGCGCAATCAGCTGATTCGCATGAGGTTTGTCAGGTCGTCCCGGTGCGCGTGGTTGTCCGCGGACACTGCCCGGGCCCGAGCGGACACCGTCCGCGACCATGACCAGGGGCCGATTGCGCCGGACGGACGACGCGGGCTAGCCTCGACGAGTCGAGGCCACGAAGGCCCTGAGGAGCCATAGATGAAGAAGTGCTACGCCCTGCTTGCCGCGGGGCTGATGTTCCTGGTCGGCGCCGTGTCCGCCGCCCCGGCATCGACCGATGCCATCCCCGATATCCCCTTCACCCGATTCCAGTTGTCCAACGGCCTTACCGTGGTGGTCCACGAGGACCACAAGGCGCCGGTGGTCGCGGTCAGCATCTGGTACCACGTCGGTTCCGCCGACGAGCCGAAGGGCAAGACGGGCTTCGCGCACCTCTTCGAGCACCTCATGTTCTCGGGCTCCGAGAACCGCAAGGGCACGTACTTCCAGCCGTTCGAACTGGCCGGCGCCACCGACATGAACGGCACCACGTGGTTCGACCGCACGAACTACTTCGAGACCGTGCCCACCACCGCGCTCGACATGGCGCTGTGGATGGAGTCCGACCGCATGGGCCACCTGCTCGGTGCCATCGGCCAGAAGGAACTCGACACGCAGCGCGGCGTGGTGCAAAACGAAAAACGCCAGGGCGAGAACCGCCCCTATGGCCGCGTTGACGAGAACGTCCTGCTCAACACGTATCCGGCGAATCACCCCTACCACCACGACACGATCGGCTCCATGGCCGATCTGGACGCAGCCTCGCTCGCCGACGTCAAGAAGTGGTTCCACGACTACTACGGCGCCGCGAACACCACCCTGGTGCTGGCTGGCGACATTACGCCGGCACAGGCGAAGGCGAAGGCCGAGAAATACTTCGGCGACATTCCGGCCGGTCCGCCGGTACCCCGCCAGCAGCCGTGGATCACTCCGGTGCAAACCTCCACGCGCGGCGTGCAGCACGACCAGGTGGCGCAGGTTCGCATCCTGCGTACGTGGGTCGTGCCGCAACTCGGCAGCGACGACGCCATCCAGCTCGACCTCGCCACCACCGTCCTCGGCGGTGGCAAGACCTCGCGCCTCTATCAGCGTCTCGTGTACCAGGACAAGCTCGCCGACGACGTCAGCGTCGGCATCGCTCCCTTCGCCCTTGCCAGCCAGGTGCAGCTGAGCGTCGACGTGAAGAACGGCGTCGATCCCGCGAAGGTCGAAGCGGCCATCGCCGACGTGTGGAAGGAATTCCTCGCCACTGGTCCCACGGAAGACGAACTGGCTCGCGCCAAGGTGCTCAACAGCGCAAGTTTCATTCGCGGCATCGAGAAAGTGGGTGGGTCCGGCAAGGCGGCGATCCTTGCCGAGGGGCAGGTGTACCGCAACGATCCGGCGGCCTACAAGACAGACCTGGAGCGCGCGCAGGCCGCCACGGTTGCCTCGGTACTGAAGGCTTCCAAGACCTGGCTGGCGAAGGGCGACTACACCCTCACCGTGCTTCCCGCCGCTCCCGGTTTCGATCCCGCGGCCGAAGACAAGGCGGTGGTGGGGCTCGGTCCTTCGGGCAAGAAGCCCGCCCCTGTGTTGCCGAAGCCCGGCAACTACACCGTGGCCAAGTCAGACGTGGACCGCGCCAAGGGCGTGCCTTCGGTCGACAGCTTCCCCGACCTCGTCTTCCCGGCTCTTCAGCGCGGCAAGCTGAAGAACGGCGTGGAAGTGGTGCTCGCCGAACGCCACACCGTGCCGGTGACGCAGGTGCAAGTGCTCTTCGACGCCGGCTACGCCGCCGACCAGGGCCGCAAGCTCGGCACGGCGAGCTTCACCTCCACGTTGCTGGAAGAAAGCACGGCGTCGCTGGATTCGGTGGAAGTGGCTCGACGCAAGGAACGCCTCGGCGCCTTCGTCACCGCCAACTGCTCGCTGGATACCTGCGCTGTCGGCCTCAACGCGCTCAATGCGCAGTTGAAGCCTTCCCTGGATCTGTTCGCGGATATCGTGCGTCACCCGGCATTCAAGGCGGAGGACATCGAGCGCATCCGCGGGCAGTGGCTCGCCGGCATCGCGCAGGAAAAGACCGAGCCGACCGGGCTCGCGCTGCGCACGCTTCCGCCGCTCCTTTACGGCCCCGGGCATGCCTACGGCATTCCGTTCACGGGTAGCGGCACCGCGGAGGCCATTGCCTCGCTGAAAGCCGACGACCTGAAAGCCTTCCAGCGCGACTTCCTGCGTCCGGACAACATGCGCATCCTCGTGGCCGGGGATACCACGCTGGCCGAGATCCTGCCGCAACTGAATGCGGTTTTCGGCGACTGGACGCCGCCGGCGAGTCCTGTGCCGAAGAAGAACCTGGGCATGGTCGCCGTGCAGCCCAAGCCACGCGTCTTCCTCATCAACCGCACCGACGCGCCGCAGTCGCTCATTCTCGCCGGCCTGATCGCGCCCTCGACGAAGGCGAAGAACGCACTCGACCTCGGCATCGCCAACGGCGCCTTCGGCGGCACCTTCACCTCGCGACTCAACATGAACCTGCGCGAAGAGAAGCGCTGGGCGTATGGCGCCGGCAGCATGCTGTCGGATGCGCAGGGCCAGCGCCCCATGCTCATCTACGCGCCGGTGCAGACGGACAAGACGGCCCAGTCGGCGGAGGAAATCCTCAAGGAAGCGAAGGCCGTCGTCGGCGCGAAGCCGTTGACCGACGACGAGATCGCCAAGATTCGCGCGCAGCGCGTGCGTGCCCTCCCGGGCAGCTTCGAGACGACCAGCGCCGTGCTCGGCGCGATGACCGGTATCCTCGTGTACGACCGCCCGGACGACTACGTGCAAACGTTGAAGCCGCGCATCGAGGCAGTGGATCGCCGCGCCGCCGAGGCCGCCTTGTCCGAGGTGGTTCGCCCCGACGCGCTCACCTGGGTGATCGTGGGCGACCTGCGCAAGATCGAGGCCCCCATCCGGGCGCTGAACCTCGGCGAAGTGCAGGTCATCGATGCCGACGGTCACCCGGTGAAACAGGCGGGCGCAGGGCAGGGCAAGCCCATGGCCGCGTCCGCGAAATGAACGCAAGGGAGGCGCGATCCGTGGATGGATCGCGCCTCGATGGTCATCCCCGTTAGCATAAGCACCGAACGTTCTGCCGGAGCCTCCCATGCGCAAGATCCTCTTCCTCCTCATTCCACTCGCGCTTTCCGGTTGCGACTGGGGCATCAAGCTCGACGACAGCGCGCGCAACGTGCGCACGGCGTGGAACGGCGACGTCGGCAGCTGCCGCGATCAAGGCAAGATCACCGTCTCGGTCACCAGCCGTATCGGTCCCGTCGATCGCAACGATCTCAAGGTGCGCGACGAACTCGAAGTCATGGCGCGCAACGAAGCCGCGAAGATGGGTGCCGACACGGTGAAGCCGCTGGGCGAGCCCAACAACGGTTCGCAGGATTGGGGCGCGTACACCTGTGGCAGCCGCAACCTGACGCCGACGCGAAGCGACACGCCGCCTCCGCCGCCGGCAAGCACCACGCCGCAGGGCGGTTTCGAAACCGTGCCCCTCAAGAACTGATACACAACCCCCACCTGCGCGGGCGGTACCGACCGATAGGATCCGCACCGCCCGGCACCTAACTTCCATGCTCCACTGCATGGGAGTTTTGTATGACCGCATCTTTTTCCGGTACCGCGCTGTTGCGCGTTGCGGTATTCGCTTCGCTGGGCGTGTTGGCCGTGTGGCCCGCAGCGTCTGCCGCGGAAGTCCTTGCCTACCGGAGCCTGCGCCTGCCCAACGGCCTGAAGGTCGTCGTGCATGAAGACCACAGCGCGCCGATCGTGTCGCTCGCCGTGTGGTATCGCGTGGGTTCCGCCGACGAGCCGGCCGGCCGCACCGGTTTCGCCCACCTGTTCGAACACCTCATGTTCCGCGGGTCGAAGCACTACAACGCACCCTTCCTCGACGCAATGCACGACATGGGCGGCGGGAACGTCAACGCCGATACATCGTTCGATCACACCGCGTACTACGCCACCGTGCCGACGGTCGCACTGGACAGGGCGTTGTGGCTGGAGTCCGATCGCATGGGGCATCTGCTCGGCCCACTCGACCAGGCGCGGCTGACGACCGAGCGTGCGGTCGTCCGTAACGAGAATCGGGATACGCTGGACCTTCCTTACGCACGTACACACCCGCACCTGCTCCGTCATCTGTTTCCAGCGAATCATCCCTACCACCATGACGTCGACGGTCACGCGCCGGATCTCGACAACCTGACCGTCGAAGACGCGCGTTCCTGGTTCCGGAACCATTACGGCGCCGCCAATGCCACGCTGGTGGTGGCCGGGGACATCGCGCCGGAAGCCGCAAGGGAAAAGGCCATGACTTACTTCGGCGACCTGGTGCCGGGCCCCGACCTGGTGCGACAGCAGCCGTGGGTCGTTCCTTTGCGTGTGGCGGCTCGCGGCACGATGCACGACCACGTAGCCACCCATCGCATCGTCCGGGCGTGGCCCATCCCGCAGGCAGGGACCGATGCCGCGGCTCGCTTGCGGCTGGCGGCGCGCATCCTGGGCGACGGCACCGCGTCGCGCCTGCATGCCCGGTTGGTCACACAAGACCGCGTGGCCAGCGACGTCGCGGCGTATGTTCCGTCCCTCGCGCTTGCCGGCATGTTGTGGCTGGTCGTCGATGTGGCCGAAGGGGCAGATTCCGCGGCCGTCGAATCGGCACTCGACGATGAGTTGCGCCGGTTCGTGGCAAATGGTCCGGATAGCGACGAGATGGCCCTTGCACAGGTGCGGGAGAACACGGCTTTCCTGGCGGGAACCGAGCGTATGGATGCCAAGGCGCGACGCCTGGCTCGGGGGCAGGCGTTGCACGACGATCCGGGAGAGGAGTGGGTGGTCCAGTTACGGATGGCACACGCGGATGCCGAGTCGGTACGCCGCGAGGCAGCGGCCTGGCTCACTCAACCCAGCTACACGCTGACGGTGCTGCCAGCGCCGGAAGGATTCGATGCCGAGGCCGAAGATGCGTCCGACACGGGCCTTGGCGTCGCCGAAGGACAACCTGCACCGGGGGTCGTGGCGACCGGAGCCTTCCGCGCCTCGCACGGGTGGGCGGTCGACCGCCAGGTCCCGCCGCCCGTCGTCGAAAGTGCCGCGGAATTCTCGTTCCCCGCCGTGCACCGGCGTCGACTCCGCAGTGGGTCCACGCTGGTGTCCACGCAGCGTACCGGTTCGCCGTTCGTGCGCGTCCGCTTCCTGTTTGGCGGTGGCAGCGCCGGCGACTTCGGGCGGCTGCCCGGCACCGCGCTGTTCACCATGTCATTGCTCGAAGGCGCCGCCACGATGCAGGCAGATCGTCTCGGCGCCACGTTCGAAACCGGTTGCGAGGTCGACGCATGCACGGTCGGCCTGCGCGTGCCTCGCGATAGGCTGCAAGCCGGCCTTGCGCTCATGGTCGATGCCATCCGCCACGACGTCGGCCAGGAAGACATCGATCGCGTGCGAACGCAGCGGCTGGCAGCAGCCGATACGGGGGCGATGACTTCCTTCGGCCTCGCCCACGGGCTGATGAATCGCCTGCTTTTCGGTGAAGGCCATCCCTATGGTTTTGCGGCCTTTCCCCATGGCACGCGCGAATCGCTGCAAGCACTGGACGCAAATGCGGCCGGCGCCTATCGCCGCGATTACCTGCGGCCCGACAACCTCACCGTGGTCATGGTCGGGGACGTAACGCACGAGGAGGGCGCACGCCAACTCGAAAGCGCGTTTGCAGAGTGGGTGCCTCCCGTCGCGCCGATACCGTCCGCGCCGATGCATGCCGTGACGCGAGAGCCGGGCGACATGGCTTACCTCGTCGACCGGCCGGGCGCCCGGCAAGCACACATTGCGGTCGGCTCACTGGCCCCGCCGGCAAGCGAGGACCTGAATCTCGATCTGGCAAGCCAGGTGTTCGCCGACCTGCCGGGCTCACGCCTGAATGCCAACCTGCGGCAAGACAAGGGGTGGAGCTACGGCGTGGCGGGTGGCCTGTCCCGCCAACGCGGTCCGCGAACGTTCACCGTCCACGCGCCGGTCCAGGCCGATCGCACGGCCGATGCTGTCGCCGAGATCCGCCGCGAAATATCCGCGTTGGTGGACGGCTCCACGCCCCTTTCGGACACGGAAGTGGCCAGCGTACGCACAGGCCTCGCGCGCTCGCTGACGGCGGCGCTGCAAACGGACCAGGCATTGATGGCCAATCTTGCCATGTCGGTGAAGCTTGGGCGCCGCGACGACTTCTGGCAGACGCTGCCTGCCGTGCTTGGGGGGTTGAGCGCGGAGCGCGTCAGCGGCGCGCTGGCGGACCTTCTTCGCACGCAAGGCAGAACCTGGGTGATCGTCGGCGACCGCAGCAGTATCGAAGCCCAGCTGCGGCAACAATTCCCCGCGTTGCACGTCGTGGACACGGAGGGCCGCATCGTCGACTGACGATGGCGTCAGACCACGGTGACGCCCTCGCCGGCACGTGCGCTGAACGTGCCGGCGAGCCAGTCGATGAATACGCGCACACGTGGCGAAAGCTGGCGGCTGTGCGGATACAGCAGGGATACGGGCGAGGGTGTCGGCGGCTGGTCGTGAAGTACACGCACCAGCGTGCCGTCGGCGAGATCCTTCGCCACGTGATAGAGCGGCACCTGGATCAGGCCGAGGCCGAGACGAGCGAGCATCGTGTTCGTCTCCGCACCGGAAACGGTCACGACCGACGGCAGCGTGACGTTGCGCACCTCGCCTCCGTGCACGAACTCGAGCGGCAGGGTGCTCCCGGTGGCCGTGGACACGAAGCCGATGGCAACGTGGCCATCGAGGTCGTCCAGGGTGTGCGGCGTGCCATGTCGCTCGAGGTAACCGGGGCTGGCACAGGTC
The DNA here is from genome assembly GCF_011759605.1 of Luteibacter sp. SG786. Classification (GTDB taxonomy): domain Bacteria; phylum Pseudomonadota; class Gammaproteobacteria; order Xanthomonadales; family Rhodanobacteraceae; genus Luteibacter. The sequence goes on along the minus strand of NZ_JAAOYX010000002.1, from coordinate 313,305 downwards.
ACTTCCTCCAGCATCGCAATGCGCCGGCCCACCATGCTGCTGTCGTGGAGATCGCCGACTCGCAGCACGCAGTCCACGCCCTCGCGCACGAGGTCCACAAGGCGGTCGCCCTCACCGATATGCACGCGCAGGCCCGGATAGCGGGCCAGGAAATCCGGCAGGTCGGGAAGGACGAAGGTACGCGCGAGGGTGCCCTGCACATCCACGCGCAGTAGCCCGGTCGGCCGCGCGTCCGTGAATGCGGCCTCCGCGTCTTCCACGTCCGCCAGGATGGCAAGGCAGCGTCGATGGTAGGCCTCGCCGTCGAGGGTGGGGCTCACATGACGCGTCGTCCTCTGCAGCAGGCGCACGCCGAGACGGCTTTCCAGGCGCTTGATGGCCTGGGTCGCCGTCGAGCGGGGTAGGTCGAGGTCGTTCGCGGCGAGGGTGAAACTGCGCCGTTCCACGATCCGGACGAAGAGCCGCATGGTGTCGAATCGGTCCAGAGCCATCTAATTATTCCATCTGATGGAATGCTATTGCCAAATTCTGGCCGATTATCCGTTGCAGGACAACGCGCATGCTTATCTCCACCCGGCAATGGCGCCGGAATCGGAGGATCGACATGAACGCGACTACCCAAACCAGGACCGCCCTCGTCACGGGCGCCTCGCGCGGCATCGGCGCCGCAGTGGCCAAACGCCTCGCCCGGGACGGGTTTACCGTGGTGGTGAACTACGCCGGCAACGCCCAGGCCGCCGAAAACGTCGTGCGCGACATCGAGTCCGCCGGCGGTCAGGCCATCAGTGCGCAGGGCGACGTGTCCAAGGCGGCCGATGTCCGCCGCCTGTTCGACACCGTCGAAGAGGTTTACGGCGGGATGGATGTGCTCGTGAACAACGCCGGCGTCATGCAACTCGCACCGATCGCCGAGTTGACCGAAGAGGATTACGACCGTCTGTTCGACATCAACGTGAAGGGCAGCTTCAACACCATGCGCGAAGCGGCTCGGCGCCTGCGCAAGGGCGGCCGCGTCGTCAACTTCTCTTCCAGTGTCGTCGGTCTTCTGCAACCCGGGTACGCGGCTTACGCGGCTACGAAGGCCGCGATCGAGGCCGCCACCATGGTGCTTGCCCGCGAACTGCGCGGTCGCGAGATCACGGTGAACGCCATCGCGCCCGGTCCCACTGCAACGGACCTCTTCCTCAATGGGAAGTCGGACGAATTGATCGACCGCCTCGCCAATCTCTCGCCGCTCGAGCGTCTGGGTACGCCCGAGGACATCGCGGCGGCCGTCGCGTTCCTCGTCGGGCCGGACGGCGCATGGATCAACGGGCAGGTGCTTCGCGCCAACGGCGGCGTCGTCTGATCTCTCAAGCGGAGCCATACGTCATGAAGCAGATCATCCTCATCACCGGCGCCTCCAGCGGCTTTGGCCTGTTGACCGCGCGCGCCCTCGCCGACGCCGGCCACACCGTGTACGCGAGCATGCGCGATATCGCGGGCCGCAATGCGGCCCAGGCGGACGCCGTCCTGAAGGAGGCGAAGGAACGGAACGTCGACCTGCGCGTGGTCGAACTCGACGTGACCTCCGACGCCTCCGCCGACGCCGCGATCGAACAGATCCTGAAACGCGACGGCCGGCTCGACGTGCTCGTGCACAACGCGGGGCACATGGTCTTCGGGCCGGCGGAGGCCTTCACCGCGGAGCAATACGCGCAGCTCTACGACGTCAACGTGCTGGGGACCCAGCGCGTGAACCGTGCGGCGCTGCCCGCGATGCGCCGCCAGCGACGCGGCCTGCTGCTCTGGGTATCGTCGAGCAGCACACGCGGTGGAACGCCGCCGTTCCTCGCGCCTTACTTCGCGGCGAAAGCGGCGATGGATTCGCTGGCGGTGAGCTACGCGGGCGAACTCACCCGCTGGGGTATCGAGACCTCCATCATGGTGCCCGGTGCGTTCACGAAGGGAACGAACCACTTCGTGCATGCCGGCAAGCCTGCCGACACGGCACGCGAAGTGGAATACATGGAAGGCCCGTACGCCGGCATGCCCGACAAGATCCTCAAGGGGCTGGCAGCCCTGGAGCCGGCTGACGCGGACGCCGCCGAGGTAGCGCGCAAAATGGTCGAGGTGGTGGACATGCCCTTCGGCAAGCGGCCCTTCCGCTTGCACGTCGATCCGTCCCAGGACGGCGCCGAGATCGTGAATGGCGTCGCCGACCGCGTGCGCCGCGAGCTGTTCTGGCGCGCCGGCATCGAAGACCTGCTGCAGCCGCGCGGCTGATCCCCCAATCAGGCGTCGCTCGCCGTGCGCAGCTTCGTCAACTCGGCCGCCGTGAGTGCGAGCGTTGCGCTCTTCGCCAATTCGTCGAGTTGTTCGCGCGATGTGGCGCTGGCGATGGTGGCGGTGATGCCCGGCTGGGCCATCGTCCACGCCAGGGCCACCTGTGCCGGCGTGGCGCCGTGCGCCGCGGCCACGTCGTCCAGCGCGGAAAGGACACGCGAACCGCGCTCGCCGAGGTAGTTCTTCACGCGTGCACCGCGTGCCGTGCTCTTGGCGAGGTCGGCCTCGCTCCGATATTTGCCGGTGAGGAAGCCGCTGGCGAGCGAGTAGTAGCTGATGACGCCCACCTGTTCCTTCACGCATAGCGCCTGCAAGGCATCTTCGAAGCCGGCGCGATCCATGAGGTTGTACTCCGGCTGCATCGACTCGTAACGTGCGAGCCCCTTCGACGTGCTGGTGTCCAGCGCGTCGGCGAGCCGGGTGGCCGCGTAGTTGGACGCGCCAATGACGCGCACCTTGCCGGCCGTTACCAGGTCGTCGAACGCGCGCAGGGTTTCCTCCAGCGGCACCTTCGGGTCGTCCTCGTGCGACTGGTAGAGATCGATGTGATCCGTGCGCAACCGGCGCAGCGAATCTTCCACCGCCTCGCGGATATTCGTCGGCGACAGGCCCGGGTATCGCGCCCACTTGCCCACCTTGGTCGCGATCACGACCTTGTCGCGCTTGCCGCTGCGTGCCAGCCAGTTGCCGATGATCGTTTCCGACTCGCCGCCTTCGTTGCCGGGCACCCACGCCTCGTAGACGTCGGCGGTGTCGATCAGGTTGAAACCGTGGTCGACGAAAGCGTCGAGGAGGTCGAACGAGCGGGGCTCATCGACACTCCATCCGAACACATTGCCCCCGAAGGCGAGGGGAGCCACCTGCAAGGGCGAACGGCCAAGTTGGCGAAGCGTCATGCGTGATCTCCGATAGGGCGGAAACCTCGATGATGACGCAGGCAAGGTTGAGGCGGCGTATCCGTCAGCAGGTGGCGCAGGCCACGCCCGCGGGTGCCGGCGGAGGCGAGGGGGCCGGCTTCTCGGCGGCGCGCGTGCCGGTTCCGCGTGCCGGTTCGCTCCTGCCGAGGCGAAGTACGAGTTCGCGGTCGACGATGTGCCCGTGCATGAAGGCCAATCCGGTGAAAATCGAAGCCATGACAACCTCCTTCCGAAGTGACGCCGCAAGGAGCTGCGACTACAATGGGAGTAAAGGGTGCCCGTACCGCGGGCGGTATAAAAGCGATATGTTTGCAACCCGGTCTTGAGGATTTTTCACATGTCCCGCCTGCCGCTCGGTTTGCTTCAGGGGTTTGTCCTGGTCGCCCGGACGGGCAAGCTCTCGCGTGCGGCGGAGCAGCTGAACCTCACCGTCAGCGCACTGAGCCACCAGATCCGCAACCTGGAGGAACGCCTGGGCCGGCCGCTGTTCGACCGGGGCCCGCGCGGCGTCACCCTCACCACCGAGGGCGCCAACCTCCTCGAAGCCATCGGCCACCACTACGAGGGTATCGAGCACGCGCTCGGCAGATACGAAAGTCGCCACCAGGACGCCGTGACGGTGAGTGTGCTTCCCTCGGTGGCGTCGAGCTGGCTGGTGCCCCGGCTGCCTCGGCTGGTGGGCAAGCACCCCGAACTGGAACTCAGCCTGCATTCGTCCGTCTCGGTGGTCGATTTCGACCGAGAGCCCACGGTCGACGTGGCGTTCCGGTACGGACTCGGCTCCTGGCCGCGGACGAAGGCGGAGCGGCTGTTCGACGAGTACATCGTGCCGATCGCCAGTCCCTCGCTGGTACGCCGCATGGGCGGCCTGCCGGGCGCATCGCTTTCCGGGTGGCCGCTTCTCGGCGACCCGTCCGGCCGCTGGAACGATTGGGCCGAGGCCTTTGGCATGCCCTTGCCCTCGCGCTACGTCGCCCGCTTCGACAATACGGAGCACCTGCAACGCGCGGTGCTCGAAGGCATGGGCGTGGCCCTCGGCCGCCTCGTGATGGCGCGCTCGCTGATCGAGTGCGGCGCGCTCACCGTGCTGTGCGAAGAGCGCCTGCGTGTCACGGAAGCCTATTACCTCGTGTACCCGAAACGCTCCGAAGGCCACAGCGGCGTATCGCGCTTCCGCGAATGGCTGCTGGCCGAGGCTAAGGAATACGAAGAGGGGCTCGGCGACGGCACGCGCTTGGGGGCGTGGCGGTACCTGCCGTGACAGAGGATGCGATTCAGAGCCAGACCAGCTCGGATCCGTGTTTCTTCGCGAAATTGGTCATACGAGTATGGAAACTTTGGCCAAACCAGCGCTTCGGAGCGGAGGAAGCTTCCGCGGGGTGTACGGCAATCGTCTTTATTCCGCCTGTTAGTGGGATTTCTGTATGCGCTTGCCATTCGACATAAGGATTTAGAGGGCGGTCGACAGGGCTGCCCTCTGCAAGCATCCTGTAGTGCTTCAACTGGTCCGGGGTCGCGTATCTAACGAGAGGGTAAGGATTCGCAAAGTTGGCGAGGCGACTCTGAAACTCAGCCATTCCCGCATCGCCTGAGTCCGCACCCGATTCCCAGTAAAGATTCATGGAATCGTCCGGCGTGAATGTCATGTAATTCACGACGTTGTCGTCAATGAACAACGCGGAAAGACCGTAGTCCCTGCGCATGCTTTCTGGTACGGCCCCTTCGCGCGTAGAGGGGCTATGGAGCTGGATTGCCCCATGTATCGGGTGCGACCTGGGGTCGAAATCAATGTTTGTCTCGCCACTGGGTGTGTTAAGCGCAAATACCTTTCGAAAGGATTCGCCTGCTGTGTCGATGCGTACGAGAAGTTCGTCTCTTATCTGGCGGCGGGCGAGGTACGATTCGGTTCGCCGGGTGCCTGACTCGAAAGCGTTCTGAATATGGCTGCCACTGAACTGCAAAAGCCGCGTGGCATTGACATTGATGGAGAACGGCGCGCCACGGACGGCACTGACGATGGATTCGAGGTGCCGGGTAGCTTCAGGCTCGCTCACACCCCATTCCTCGACTAGGCGGCCGGTGGCCCGATCTCTGTCTGCTTCTGCTCTCTCGACAATGAATGGCTTCACGTTTGTGCTGTAGTTCTGCCTTAGCAGTTGGATGGGTGTCATCTGCATGCCGGTCTCGTCGGCATAACGAATGGGCGAGTTGCCGACCATGGCGAACAGGTTGAGCCCATCGATCTCGCCTGCTGGGTCAGGATTGAGCCAGCGCCCCAGCCATGGGACGTAGTAACGAGAGCCGTAATAGTAGAGACCGGTCCCATCTCGCTCCTCACCGCTGTATCGCACTGTGCGGTAATCGGCCTCGATGGCGCTGCGCGCCGATCGCCACGCGGTGCTTCCGTAAGGGTAGTAGTGTTCTGCAGAGATGAGGGCTGCGTCGCCGTCGAGCTCGACGACAGCGCTGCCCAGGTGATCGGCGAACGTGTAACGCAATTGGAGATCTTCGATTCCCTGCGGTCGCCCGGCTTTCCAGTGGAGCCCAGTTATTGTGATCCTGCCCATCGTTGCGGAGACTACTTCCAGAATCTCGCTGCGATGCGAACTTGTCCGCAATTGCAGGCCGGGCAGGTAGCGTGTCTCACTGATCTGCGCGGTGTTTTCTGTCAAGCGCGTGCAAACTTTGCGCAAGCGTTTTCCGCTGCCGTCATAGACGTACACCTCGTCATCGTCGGGCGCGGCCGTTCGACTTACAGACACTACCCTGCGCAGTTGATTACGGCCATTCCAGCAAAGCGTCGATCCGCCAGGCTGCAGGCGCTTCGGATTACCACTGCCGTCGAATGCCCCTTCAAAATCAGGGTCCGGATCACCGGGTGTCCATGGAATGGCCCGATTGCTGTGGGGTGCAACTCTTATCTCGTTGGTGTATGAATTCGTCCCTGTGTGTTGCATACAGGCCAAGTTACCGTTTGCGTCGTACGTGTAGGCTTGGATATAGGGAGTCAACACCGTGTCGTCCCCGATAGGCTGGTAAGGGGGAAGCGTGGGAAGAATTCCCGCCCCCGCGCTTTCCTGGCCCGTCGCCTCCACAAGTTGATACAGGGTGTCGTAACGAAATGAGTTCATGCCACCGCTGCGGCGATTGCGCCAGTAGCGAACCGGCAGTGTCGTGTCGTTGATGGAAGCGACGTTACCTGCTGGGTCGTAGCCGTACGACATGGCTTGCACCACGTGACCGTCGGCTCGCTTTGTCACGAAATCCAGGAGGCGACCACTGGCTGGGTCGAAGGTCGTACTAGTGATCACACCGTTGCCAGCTTTCTGAGCAGTAATCCGGCCCTGGGCGTCGTACTCCAAACCGTCCAGCAGTAGATGTTCACCGCCATTGGCCCACGTCAACCGGACCGCGGAAAGGTTACCTCCCATCCCAAAAGAATTGGCCCGCCGATGGCCGGCGGCATCCACTTGAAGGATAGGGGAGCCGACGGCGTCGTAGGTCCACCTTGTTACGTACTCTTCATCTTCGAGCAGAGCATCACCATCGGATTCTGCCTCCGGCCAGTCGGGAGGAGTCAGTGTGCTCAAAAAACGGCGGGTTTCTACGCGAGGCTGATCGTCGATGGAGCGCTCGGTCCACTCTAGAACTCCTGCGGGATCTTCGTGCCGTCGAATTCGCCCGCAATGGTTGGAGTCAGCCCCCTCCGGCCCGGAATAGCGCCGCCTCTCCAGGCAGCGGCCGGAGTCCTCATCAAGCATCTGTTCGTGCCACGCTACGGGTCTTGATTGCGAATCGTAGGTAATGGACGTCACGGTGCGGCGCTCGTCCCACATCAATACGGCAACTCCAGTCGCCGCGTATAGCGAGGTTCCGGCGCCCTTGTCGGCGTTGTGCCGTCGAAGTACGGCACCGAAAAGGCTGTAGGTCAGCGTCAGTTGGGGGCGATCGTCGATGCCGCTTCGCCCGGGACTCCACTCGGCGACCCGGCGGCCGATACGGTCGTATCCGGAGCGCGAAAGACATATTTCTGCCGGAAGGCTCTCCTGCCTTCGGTTATAGCGTATTGCACGCACCACCAACCCACGCGGGTCCACCGCAGTGATGAACGGCGTATTGGAATCGAGGGAGGCCATGGTTTCATATCCCTATGAACCCTTCCATGCGAAGGAGCTTGGCTCTCCGGGTGTTATTTCCCCGTGACGACAGACGCCGGCGCCTTGGGGCGTGGCGGTACCTGCCGTGACATCGTGAACGGGTCGCAACAGCCGGGGCGGCGGCAGTTCGCGCCCTTGACCGATCCACGCTGCGGCGCGACAATTCGCCGGCTACCACACGATGTGTCGCGTGGCGGCACCTTCCTTACCTTACCCAGGCATATGGACGTCTACCCTAGTCGACGCGCCGGCTCCCGCACGCATCGGGTCCCGGCGCTGGCAAAACTCATCGCCCGCGGCGACCGCACCCGGTCGGCCGGCGCTTTCCTCCGCTAGGGAAAGTCCGGCTCTCCTCGTCCGGAAGCCGTGAGCTTCCGTTATTTCGAGGATTGAGCCATGAACCTCCAGCTCGAAAAGACCGGTCCGCGCATGTTCGGCCGCCGTCTCGCTTTCGCACTCGCCCGTCGCCGCGCTACCGGACCCGTGCCGGCCAAGCGCACGATCACCGTGCCGCGTTCGCTCGAAGCCACCGAAAGCCAGACGAAACCGGCGGATGGCAAACTCCCGCGGCCATGAACTGCGACATAGACACGACGGCGCGGCTTACGCCGCTCTCCGCCCGATTCCATAGCGACACCGAACGTCGGCTCCGTGCCGGCGCGCCCGCTCTCGGCTAACGCCGACGACCGCTCGCGCCTCCGGACCGGGGTCCGGAAAGGCAGCGAGCCATGAAGATCCACACCTCGCCGGCAGCCACCGCTGCCAAGACCCCAACCATCGCAAGCGCGGACGCCTACCGTCCGGCGGACGAACTGCTGCGCGCGCTCGACACGCGTCCCGACGGCCTGGACGAAGCCGCGATCGCGGAACGCCTGGACCGCGACGGCGTCAACGAGGTGGGCCACGAGAAACCACCGCACTGGTCGGTGCAGTTGCTGCGTGCGGTCCGCAGCCCGTTCATCGTGGTCCTGCTTGCGCTCGCGGTGGTGCAACTCTTCACCGAACCCGACGACTACACCGGCCCGATCATCATCGCCGCGATGGTCGGCATCAGCGTGGTGCTGTCTTTCACCCAGGAATTCCGTTCGTCGCGCGCCGCCGAAGCGCTGAAGGCGATGGTGCGCAACACGGCCACCGTGACGCGCCGTGCCGACGACGGGCACGCCGAGCGCATCGAGGTACCGGTAGAGGAACTCGTCGCAGGCGACATCGTGCACCTCGGCGCGGGCGACATGGTGCCTGCGGACCTCCGCCTGCTTGCTGCAAAGGACCTGTTCATCAGCCAGGCGATCCTTACGGGCGAATCCATTCCCGTGGAGAAGTGGGCGCCGAACGGAACGACGGCAGCCGGGAACGCCGGCCCGCTGGACCTTCCTACGGTGTGCTACATGGGCACGAACGTGGTGTCCGGCACCGCGACCGCCGTGGTGCTCGCCACCGGACCGCGCACCTACCTCGGGTCGCTGGCCCGCACCCTTTCCGGCGAACGCGTACAGACCAGCTTCGACCGCGGTATCGCCTCCGTGAGCTGGCTGCTGATCCGCTTCATGGCCGTGATGGTGCCGGTAGTGTTCGTCATCAACGGCATCGACAAGCACGACTGGCTGGAAGCCTTCATGTTCGGCCTCTCGGTCGCCGTCGGCCTCACGCCGGAGATGCTTCCGCTGATCGTCACCGCCAACCTCGGCAAGGGCGCCATCGCCATGTCGAAGCGCAAGGTGGTGGTGAAGCGCCTGAACGCCATCCAGAACTTCGGGGCGATGGACGTGCTGTGCACGGACAAGACCGGCACGCTCACGCTCGACAAGATCGTGCTGGAGCGCCACGTCGATCTCTCCGGCGACGACAGCGACGAAGCGCTGGAATACGGCTACCTCAACAGCCGCTTCCAGACCGGCCTGCGCAACCTGATGGACAAGGCGGTGCTGGCCCATCGCGACCTGGAGCCGTCCGCGGGCCGTTACCGCATCGTCGACGAGATTCCGTTCGACTTCCAGCGTCGGCGCATGTCGGTGGTGGTGACAGACGGCCAGGGCGAACAGCTCCTGGTGTGCAAGGGGGCCGTTGAGGAAATGCTGGCGATCTGCACGCAGGCGCGCACCGGCGACGTGGTCGAGCCCATGACGGAGGAAAAGCGCCTGGCGATCCGCGCCATGACCAATCGCCTCAACGAGGATGGCCTGCGAGTGCTGATCGTCGCCATCCGGCGCGATCCCTCCAGCGACCGCGCCTATGGCGTGGCCGACGAGTCCGGCCTCACTGCGGTGGGATGCCTGGCGTTCCTCGATCCTCCGAAGGACTCCGCCGCCACGGCCATTCGCGCGCTGCACCACCACGGCGTGGCCGTGAAGGTGATCACCGGCGACAACGAGGCCGTCACGCGGAAGATCTGCGTGGAAGTGGGCCTGGACGTGGAAGCGTCCGCACTGGGGCGCGACATCGAGCAACTCGACGATGCGGCGCTCGACGCCATGGTCGAGCACACCACCGTGTTCGCGAAGATGTCGCCGGTGCAGAAGGCCCGGGTGGTGAAGTCGCTGCAACGGCTGGGCCACACCGTGGGCTTCCTGGGCGACGGCATCAACGACGCGCCGGCGTTGCGCGACGCTGACGTGGGCATCTCGGTGGACACCGCCACGGACATCGCGAAGGAGTCGGCGGACATCATCCTTCTGGAAAAGAATCTGACGGTGCTGGAAGAAGGCGTGGTGGAAGGCCGCGTCACGTTCGGCAACATCATGAAATACATCAAGATGACCGCCAGCTCGAACTTCGGCAACGTGTTCAGCGTGCTGGTGGCCAGTGCCTTCCTGCCGTTCCTGCCGATGATGCCATTGCAGATCCTGGTGCAGAACCTGCTGTACGACCTGTCGCAGCTTTCGATTCCGTTCGACCGCATGGACGAGGAATACCTGCGTCAGCCGCGCAAATGGGATGCGGGAGACATCGGCCGCTTCATGGTCTGGATCGGGCCGGTGAGTTCCGTGTTCGACATCACCACGTTCTGGCTCATGTGGCACTACTTCGGCGCGAACGACGTGGCGCACCAGTCGCTGTTCCAGTCCGGCTGGTTCATCGAAGGCCTGTTGTCGCAAACGCTGGTGGTGCACATGATCCGCACGCGGCGCATTCCGTTCCTGCGCAGCATGGCGTCGGCGCCGGTGCTGGCGCTCACCGGGGCGATCATGGTGGCCGGCATGTTCATCCCGTACTCCGCACTGGGCGCGCGCATCGGCATGCAGCCGTTGCCTGGCGTCTATTTTGCCTGGCTGGCGCTTACGCTGGTGAGCTATTGCATGCTTACGCAGTTGGTGAAGACGCTCTACATCCGCCGCTACGGGCGCTGGTTGTAGCGCCTATCGCTACGGCCCGGCGTGGGCGGCGGTGGCAGACGCGATGTGACGGAAGGGGGTTCCATACGCGCTCGCCCCCCATGGAGACGCCGCCATGCGCCATACCTTTCTGGCCATCGCCTTGTTTGTCTTTCCCACCGCTTGCCTTGCGCGGGCGGTGGGGGATATGCCCCCGCGCTACGTCGACGCGATCGATTGGCCCACGAAGGAGGCGGGCTTGCAGAAGTTCGCGCTGGCCGAGCATATGCTCTCGTTGAGTTTCGACAGGTTCTGCGGCGACGCATTCTGCGAGGGCCCGTACCCGAACCTGCGGCCCATACAGCTGAGCTGCTCGGTAGACACGTCGAATGGCACCATGAAGCGCTGCCTCTGGATCTTCGCGGGCAGCGGCACATCGGTGGATGCTTCCAACGGTGCCGTACGGTCGTCGGCCAAAGTTTACAAATGCAACCTGCGGCTCGCGCGGAACACCCCGGTCGACGTGTTCTACGAAGCGATGCACGACGGCGAGCTGCTCAGCAAGAAGCTGCCGATGACGCGGCATACGGTGTACGACAGCCTGGTCGGCTGTCTTCCATGATGCAACGGACTACAAGGTTCCGTGGGCAGGAGCGAGCAGACCCGCGTACGCATTGAGGGTTTCATACGTGCTCCTTTCAACGGAGACAAACGCATGATCCGAAAGACCCTCGCCGCCAGCCTGTTCGTCGTCACCGCCGCCGGCTTTGCCGGCACTGCCTTCGCGGCCGAGCCCGTCGCCGAGCGTTACGTCGACGCCACCGACTGGCCGGCCCATGAAGCGGGTATCGATCGCTTTGCGAATGCGGAGGCCAAGCTCGTCGCGGGCTTCAATCGCATCTGCGGCGACACGTTCTGCGAAGGCGAATTCGCCAACCTGCGTCCGATGGAACTGCGCTGTTCGGTCGATGTCACGAAGTCCACGCTGAAACAGTGCCTGTGGACGTTCTCGGGCAGCAGTTCCTCCGTGAACAAGAAAACCGGTGCGGTGACGACCAGCGCGCGGCTGTTCAAGTGCAAGCTCATGCTCGCCAAGAACACGCCGATCGACGCCTTCTACGAGGTGGTGGACGGCGAAAACCCGCTGGACGCGAAGCTTCCGATGTCGCGTCACTCCGTTTACGACAGCATCAACAGCTGCCTGTAACGCGTCGGCCGGGCCTTCCTCTGGAAGGCCCGGCACAGCTCCACCTTCAGGACCGGGCCAGCCCGAGCGGCTTCGACGCCAAGGGCGCCATCGGCGCCCGCGCTTTCCCGGCGTCCGAATGCGCCACCGCCACCACGACCCGGTCGCGTCCTGCCGATTTACCTTCGTAGAGCGCTTCGTCGGCGACCACGAGCAGACGGTCGAGGTCGGCGCCATGGCGCCGTGTGCAAGCGACGCCGAAGCTCGCCGTCACCCTGGCGCTCGAAGGTCCTCCGGCGGGAGGCGCGGCGATGGCGGCGCGGATCAACTCCGCGCGTCTTGCTCCGTCGGCCTCGTCGACGCCGGGCAACAGGATCGCGAACTCTTCGCCGCCGAGGCGGCCGAACACGTCGTCCTGGAGCAGGTGATCGCGGCATTCCGCGACCACGCGCAATAGCACCCAGTCGCCTTCCGAATGGCCATAGGTATCGTTCACCAGCTTGAAGTGGTCCAGATCGAACAGGATCAGGCATGAGGCCCTGCCTGCCTTGTGGGAAGCCAGCAATGCCTGCTGTGCCCGTTCCACGAAGTGCTGTCGATTGCAGATGCCGGTGAGGCTGTCACGGCGCGCCATGCGCATGAACCGCAACTGCGCGCGCTTGGTGCGGATCAACCAAAGCGCGATGGCACTGGCCACCGTCAGCAACAGCACGATGTAGAGCCGGCTCGTTTCGATGGACCGCCTGTCCACCTCGCGCTGCAGGTGGAGGATCTGGTTCTGCCTGTCGAGGGCGTCTGCTTCCATGCGGCTGGACACGACCTGCTGCTTCACCATCTGATAGGCGAGGGCACTCGCGCTCACGTCGTCGAGGTAGCCCTTGTCCGCTTGCATGTAACGTTCGAGCCACTGCGTCGCGGCCTGGAAGTCGCCTTGTTTCCTCGCAATGAGGTACAAGGTGCGCAAGGCTACCGCGAGGGGCTCGGAATATTCGCCGCTGGGCGCGCTCTTCACCGCCGCGCTGGCGTATTTGCCGGCGGCTTCACTGTTGTTCTCGTTCCAATAGGCCTGCGCCAGCAGCGATTCCACCTGCGAGGTCAGGCTGGGATAACCGTAGCGAAGCACGTCGGCGTAGTGCGATTCCAATAGGTGGATGGCATCGCGTGGCTGCCCGTTGCGAATCGCGGTATCCGCCACGTCGGCGCGCAGCGCGTTGGCGATGAGGTTTTCTCCTGCCGTCTGGCAGTCGGCGATGCCTCGCGCATAGCGGTCGTCGGTTCCGTCGATCCGCTTGCCGCGGAACATCGCGTGCAGCTTGATGAACGTACCCTTGCATGCGCTGTCGCCGGCCGGGGTGCTTTGGATCATGCGTTCCGCGTAATCGGCGGCCAGGTCGTACTGTCCCGCCGTCGCGAGCATCTGGGCGGCCTCGCCGAGGCCCTGAACGCGCGCCTGGGGATCGGTGACCGCGGGAAGCATGTCCGTCAGTTCCGTCAGGCGGGAAAACGCCTCCTGGTAACGGTGGCCAATGCCGAGGATGTTGATCAGCGTCGCCGTGGCGCGAAACCGCAGCACCTTGTCCGGCGAACTGCCGGCGACGGTCTCCAGCAGCGGCGTGGCCGCGTCGTAATCGCCGGCGTAGGCCACCTGCCACGCTTCCAGGTACTGGAGATGGGCCCGTTGCTTCTCGGTCAGTCGCGTCGAATCGTTCTCCAGCCGGACCAGGGTATCGACGAAATGCTGGTGATCGGAGGTCTTGTTGGCGTCGGCCCGGGCGAGGGTCGCGGTCGCGTCCTCGCCCGGTTGCAGCTGCGCGAACGCGACGGCGGCATGGCCGCACAGGGCAAGCAGCGCGACGAACGGCCGGCAGCAGCGTCCGATGCGGCGTGCCATGTCCATGGCGAAGCGCTTACGCCCTGCGTTGTGCGAAACGAACGGACGATTCTTCGTCGCCGTCTTCCTGCTCCTCGGGTTCCTCTTGATCGAGCTGGATGCCGAAGAACTTGCCGGGTGCGAGCCGGTCGCGAAGCGTGGCGTCATCGCCGGCGAGGATCGCGGCAGCGAGCGTGGGTTCGACGTCGCAAGCGGTCAGTTCGTTGGCCAGGTCGGCCTTGCCGGAAGTGCGCATCGTGGCGCTGGCGCCCATGCGCGCAAGAAAATCGATGATGTTCGACATGTGTTCCCCTGATTGGTGGCGCCGTACACCTCCCCAGGTGCACGTACGCGGCCCGATCATAGCGCGACCCAGCCGGCCGCCTGTTAAGGGCCGTGGTTCAGGTTTGTATACCGAGCGCGGCCAGCCGTTCGCGAACGATCGGATCGGGCACCAGGGCGCGGCCTGGCGGTACCGCCAGCGTGTCGGACATCCCCAGCGCGGCCCGTGGCAGATCGGCCAGCGGCATGCGCTCGATGCGCGGCTCCTGGAAGGGAAGCGTGGCGGCGCGATAGACCACCACCTCGTGCGTTTCCGGGTAGTGGCGGGCAAGCACATCCACAAGCAGCGCGAGGCGGCCCGGGTCGGTCTCGAAGCGTCCGCCGCTGAGGTCGCCGGCAATCCCTACCTGCCAGAGGATCAGCCACGCGGACGGGTCGACCCTGCGCCGGTTGAGCATGAACTGCGTGGCCTCGAAGTGTTGGCACCCGAACCGCCCCGGGTCGATGCCGAGGTCGGCATACAGGCAATCCTCCGATGACACACCCGGTTCCATGCGCGCGGCGTAGCCTCCCTCGCGGGCACGTGCGATCGCCTCGTGGGGCGCCTGCGCGAACACGCCCGGGTGGCCGTAGAACACGCCGCAAACTTTCCGGCCAGCCCGGACCTCGGCAAGCATGGCATCGACCATCTCGCGGTAGGTGGCCTGCCGCGGCTTGTCGTCGGCATAGAAGGCCTGCAGGCTGCGCACGTCGCGATGCATCTGCCGCACCCACTGCTCCACGAGACCGTCCGATACGGCAACGAACACCACGTCGGCCGATTCGATGTGGCTGCGCGCCAGCGGCGTGAGATGGGAACCCAGGGTCATTCCCACACCCACACAGGCGAGCGAGCCGGGTGCCGCTTCCGTCATTGCCAGTTACCCCGTCGTTCGTGTGCGGGCATCTTACCGGTCGCGGTGCGACCGGCGCATTGCCCGCAAATCGCCATGACCCGCGCCGCGGCATGTCCCGCCGATGGCCGAACATCGCGCCACGAACAGGGGGAAGACACCGATGCACAGGACGCCTGGCTTGGACACGCTTCGCGCCATCGCGATCGTCTGGGTGATGTTGTTCCACAGTTATCTGGTCGGCGGGCTGGGCGAAGGTTTCGGCGCCCTGGAGCGCTCCGGCTGGATGGGGGTGGACCTGTTCTTCGTGCTCAGCGGTTACCTCATCGGTTCGCAGGTGATGAAGTCGCTGCGCGACACGGGCCGTATCGATGCCGCAGGTTTCTATTGGCGGCGATGCGTGCGCATCTTGCCTGCCTTCTTCGTGGTGTTCGCGATCTACGCCCTCGTGCCTGGCTGGCGGGAGACGCCCGGCATGCAGCCGTGGTGGCAGTTCCCGACCTTCACCTTCAACCTGCTGTTCGACAACAGCGACAACTACGCGTTCTCGCACGTATGGTCGTTGTGCGTCGAAGAGCATTTCTATCTCGTGTTCCCGTTCCTCGCCTTTGTGCTCGCGCAGCGCCCGGCGGCATGGAAGTTCGCCGCCGTGTGTACCGCCGTGGTCGTCGGCGGCGTGCTGTTGCGGGCCTGGTTGTGGACGCACGAGGTGGCACCCCTCCAGACGAGCGGCGGGAACGACGGGCTGGCGTATCTGCGGCATCTCTATTACCCCACGTGGTCGCGACTCGATGGGCTCATGGCCGGTGTGGCCCTCGCCGCGTGCCGGGTGTACCGGCCGGCGGCCATGGCCTGGATGCAGGCGCGGGTAAGCGCGGTGCTGGCGGTCGGAGCGATTCTCCTGATCGCATCGCTGGTACTGTTCGACGGCGCCCGTACGGCGTTCTGGCCATGCGTGATCGGCTACCCGTTGCTCTCACTGGCGCTGGCCGCCTTCGTGGTGGCGGCCAGCGGTGCCACCTGGCTGGCACGCCTGGACATTCCCGGTGCCGGTTGGCTTGCGCGTGCCTCCTATAGTCTCTATCTCAGCCACAAGCTCGTCTTCGCCATGGTGGAGAGACATCTGGATGGCTATCTGCTCGACCATCGTTACCTGCGCTTCGGCATCTTCGCCGCCGCGACCCTCGCCGGTGGCGCCTTGCTGCATTACACGGTGGAGCGCACGTTCCTGCGCTGGCGTGACCGCCGCGCCCCGGCTTCGGCTACACTGTCGCCGCCCAAGGTGATCCAAGGCATCAGTGCCGCGGATTGAAACGGGAATCCGGTGACGCGCGCGGTCTCCATGCCGCCGCCATTCCGGAGCTGCCCCCGCAACGGTAGGCGAGCAAAAGGTCGGCATCCAGCCACTGTGCCCACGAGGCATGGGAAGGCGCCGTCCGGCAGGCAACCCCTGCGCTCGCAAGCCCGGAGACCGGCCTCGAGGTACACCGGACAGGCGGAGGGCCATGTCGTGGGTGGCCGTCGCCTCTCGCCGCCGGCATCCCGCGTTTCCCTGCACCCGTCCCTCGCCATTCATGCCGCGCGGGTCGGCGCGGTCAGCAGGGAGTCACCACGTGTCGTTTCGTTCTTCCACCCTCGCGCTCGCTATCGCGACGGTTTTTCTCGTGCCCGCCGTGTCGTTCGCGGACGGGGCTTCCACCGACATGGATTCGGTCGTCGTCACCGCCAGCCGCACCGAGCAGTCGCTGAATCAGGTACTGGCCGCCTCCACGGTGCTCGACCGTGCCGACATCGAGCGCCTGCAGCCGCGCTCGCTGGCCGACTTGCTGGGCAGCACGCCGGGCGTGTCGATCGCCAACAACGGCGGCCCGGGCAAGGCGACCTCCGTGTTCATGCGAGGCACCGAAGCGGACCACGTGCTCGTGTTGGTGGACGGCGTGAAGGTCGGATCGGCCACGTCCGGCACCGCCGCCTTCCAGGACATTCCGGTCGACCAGATCGAGCGCATCGAGATCGTGCGCGGTCCGTACTCGAGCCTGTACGGCTCCGACGCCCTTGGTGGCGTCATCCAGATATTCACGCGCCATCCCGAAGGTGCCTTCGTGCCGAATGCCTCCATCGGCGTGGGCAGCTACGACACCTTGCGCGGTTCCGCCGGATTCGCGGGCCGCGGCACACAGGGCTGGTACTCGGTGGAGGCCAGCCACGACCAGACCGACGGGATCAACGCCTGTCGCGGCAAGCCCAGCCCGCGCGGCGGCGGTTGCTTCACCTACGAGCCCGACAAGGACGGCTATCGCAACAATGCCTTGTCCCTGAAGGGCGGCTGGCGTTTTGACGAGCAATGGGACGCCGACGCGACTGCCACGCGCACCGAAGGCCGCAACCATTACGACGGTACCAGCAGCAACTTCGCGGAGTCGGCGACGCAGGTGCTCGGCGGCCGGTTGCGCTATAGGCCGGCCCGAGACGTCGTGGTCACGGCCAACGTCGGCCGCAGCGAAGACCTTTCCACCGATTACGAAGACGGCATCTACGCCGATGCGTTCAACACGCATCGCGACGTGGCGTCGTTGCAGGCGGACATTGGTCGTGTGTCCAGCAACACCGGACTCACCACGCTCGGCTTCGACTGGCAGCGCGACCGCGTGGTCGGCAGCACCGATTACCTCGTCGACGCACGCCGCAACCACGCACTGTTCGCGCAATGGCAGGGCGAATTCGGCGACAACTCCGTGCAAGCGAGCCTGCGTCGCGACGAGAACAGCCAGTTCGGCGGCAAGACCACCGGCAGCCTCCAGTACGGCTATGCGCTGACGAAGAGCCTGCGCGTGACCGGCAGCTACGGCACGGCATTCAAGGCGCCGACGTTCAACGATCTGTATTACCCCGACTACGGCAACCCCGACCTCGGCCCCGAAACCTCCCGGAACTGGGAGCTGGGCCTGCGCGGTACGCCGGGCTGGGGCAACTGGTCGGTCAACGCCTTCCAGAACAGGATCGATAACCTCATCGTCTTCGACTCGAGCTTGAGCGGACCGCTGTTTCCGTTCGGGGGAGCGAACAACATCGCCCGGTCGCGTATCCGTGGCGTGGAGCTGGCGGGCGACACCACGCTGGGCGCGTGGCGCCTGTCGGGTAACGCTACGTGGCTGCAACCGGAGGACGAAAGCGACGGCCCCACCGACGGCAACCTGCTTCCCCGACGTGCGCGCCGCACGGCACGCCTCGACGCGGACCGCAGCTTTGGCCCGTTGAGCATCGGTGCCAGCGTCTCGGGCTTCAGCTACCGCTACGACGACACCGCGAATGCCAACCGCCTCGGTGGGTACGCCCTTACCGACCTGCGCGCGGCCTACGCCTTTGCAGACGCGTGGAAGGTGGAGCTGTCGGCGAACAACGTGTTCGACCGCCACTACGAAACGGCCCGCTACTTCAATCAACCCGGCCGCAACTGGCTGCTCACGCTGCGTTACCAGCCGCGTTCCTGATCCGCCCACCCTGGGAGAGTCCGTCATGAAACCGTTGTCCCGCCCCATGTTCACTGCCGTCGCCGCGATCTTCGCCATGGTCATGATCGCAACCCGCTTTCACCACTTCGGCGATGCACTGCACCTGCCGGACGCGTCGATGGCACTGTTCTTCCTGGGTGGCATCTATCTGCGCAAGCATCTCGCCTTCGTGGGCTTTGTCGTCCTCTCGGTGCTGGTGGACTGGTATTCGATCCGCTATGCGGGGGTAAGCGACTTCTGCATCACGATCGCGTACTCGTTCATGCCGCTCGCGTACGCCGTGCTCTGGTATGCCGGCCGTCTGCTCGCGCCGCGCTATGACGGAAGCCTGGCTTCGCATGTCACTGTATTCGCCGGCATCCTGGTCAGCGCCACGTTGTCGTACGCAGTGTCCAACGGTGCCTTCTATTGGCTGGGCGGGCGCTATACCGACCCGAACATGGCCCAGTACGTGCAACGCTTCGCCCAATGGGCGCCGTTGTTCGTTCGTGCCGCGGCGGGTTACGTGCTGGTTGCACAGGCGATCCAGGCCCTGGTGTTCCGCTTCGCCCCCCGCGCCGGCGACGGCAGGACCGCACGGGCATGAGCGGCGCCGCGCCGTGGCAGGACATGGACGAGGATGCACGCCACCGCGACCGCATGCGCCGCAAGAAGGAGCTGATCGACCGGCGCATCGCGCGGGCCACGATCGACCGCGGCGTACTGGTGGTGAATACCGGTAACGGCAAGGGCAAGAGCTCGTCCGGTTTCGGTATGCTGGCGCGGTCGCTCGGTCATGGTTTTCGCTGCGGCGTGGTGCAATTCATCAAGGGAAGTTTCTCCACGGGCGAGGAGGCGTTCTTCCGCATGTTCGAAGACGGCCCACTCGACTACCACGTGATGGGCGAGGGCTATACCTGGGAAACCCAGGACAAGGCGCGCGACATCGCGGCAGCCATGGCCGCGTGGCAGGAAGCCGAGCGCATGCTCGGCGATGCGTCCTACGACTTCGTGTTGCTCGACGAGCTCAATATCGCCCTCGTGAAAAACTACATACCGCTCGACCGCGTGCTGCACGCCATCGCCACGCGCCCCGAACGGCAACACGTGGTCGTAACCGGGCGCGGCGCGCCCGATGCCCTCGTCGACGCGGCGGACACGGTCACGGAGATGCGCGTGGTCAAGCATGCCTACCAGGCGGGCATCCGCGCGCAAAAGGGTGTCGAACTGTGACCCGGCACTGCTCCGCGCTCCTTGTGTCCGCCCCGGCCTCGGGACAGGGCAAGACGAGCGTCACGGCGGCACTCGCACGAGCGCATGTGCGCCAGGGGCGCCGTGTGCGCGTGTTCAAGACCGGACCCGACTTTCTCGACCCGATGATCCTGGAGCGCGCGAGCGGCGCGCCGGTATACCAGCTCGACCCGTGGATGGGCGGCGCGGACGACGTGCGTGCACGGCTGTATGACGCTGCCGGCGAAGCGGACCTCATCCTGGTCGAGGGTGTCATGGGTCTGTTCGACGGGGCGCCGTCCAGCGCCGATCTCGCCGTCGCGCACGGCTTGCCGGTCATGGCCGTGATCGACGGCAGCGCCATGGCGCAGACTTTCGGCGCGCTTGCGCAGGGCCTTGCCGGCTACCGGCGCGATCTGGTGTTGAGCGGGGTACTCGCGAATCGCGTCGGCAGCGCTTACCACGCCGAGCTGCTCCGCGGCAGCCTGCCACCGGGCATCGACTGGTACGGCGCATTGCCGCGGGACGCGGCCATGGCGCTGCCGGAGCGGCACCTCGGCCTCGTCGCGGCGGGCGAGCTGGCCGATATCGACGCACGCCTGGATGCGCTCGCGGATGCATGGCTCGCGCAAGGGGTGACTGCGCTTCCACCGGCCGTGGCGTTCACGGCACCGCCGGCCGCTGCGAGCGTGCGCCTGCTCGAAGGTGTGCGGATCGCCATCGCACGCGATGCAGCTTTCGCATTCATCTACCAGGCCAACCTCGACACACTGCGCGCGGCCGGTGCGGCACTCACGTTCTTCTCGCCCGTGGCCGGCGAAGCCCTGCCTGCCTGCGATGCCGTCTGGCTGCCGGGTGGCTATCCGGAACTGCATCTCGACGCACTCGCGGCCAACCATTTCCTGCGTCGTGACCTGCACGCGCACGTGGCCGCCGGACTTCCGCTGCTCGCCGAATGCGGCGGATTGCTCTACGCCCTGGACCGGCTGGCGGACCGCGGGGGCCGCGAGGGCGACATGGCGGGCCTGTTGCCGGGTAGCGCCACGGTGCAGCCGCGGATGGTCGCGCTGGGCATGCAGGAAGCCCGTCTCCCCGAAGGCATCTTGCGCGGCCACTCCTTCCACTATGCGAAGGCGGACATCCGCGCCGAACCGCTGGCGAAAGCCACGAATCCGCATGGTGGGCCCACGGCGGAAAGCGTGTACCGTCACGGGCGCATGACGGCGAGCTTCGTGCATTTCTACTTCCCCTCGAACGCGGACGGCGCCGCGCGACTGTTCCTGCCATGACACCAGCGCTGGGCATGCCGCTGGCGCTCATCCTGGACGCCATCCTGGGCGAGCCGCGGCGCTATCACCCGCTGATCGGCTTCGGTCGCTTCGTGACCTGGGTGGAGACGAAGATCTATGCCGACACGCGCGCCGCGGGCGCCCTCGCGTGGTGCACGGCCGTGCTCGTTCCGGTCGGTGTGTTCTGTATGCTGCGCGCCGCGTTGCCCGCCGCCGTGGTTTTCGCTCTCGATGTGTCGGTGGCCTATCTCGCGATCGGCCGCCGGAGCCTTGCCGATCATGCTCGGCCAGTCGCGCGAGCCTTGTCCGACGGCGACCTTGACGCGGCACGGCACGCGGTGGGCCGCATGGTGAGCCGCGATACCGAAGCACTCGATGCGGGTCAGGTGGCCGCCGCCGCGACGGAATCCGTGCTGGAGAACGGACACGATGCCGTGTTTGGCGCCTTGTTCTGGTTCGCGTTGCTGGGCGGCCCGGGCGTGCTGCTCTTTCGCCTGGCTAACACGCTGGACGCCATGTGGGGCTATCGAACGCCACGGTACGAGCGTTTCGGTTGGGCGGCCGCGCGCGCGGACGATCTGCTCGGGTATCCATCCGCGCGGCTCACGGCGCTCACCTATGCGTGCCTTGGCGACTTCGCGAAGGCCATTCGCTGCTGGTGCCGGCAAGCTCCCTCGTGGGACAGCCCTAACGCCGGACCGGTGATGGCGTCGGGCGCCGGCGCGCTCGGCGTGCGGCTGGGTGGCGCCGCGCCGTACCACGGCCGTTGGGAGGAACGGCCCGTGCTCGGCGAAGGCAATGCGCCCGTTGCGAACGACATCCTGCGCGCGCTGCGGCTGGTGGATCGCGGCACCGTCGCATGGATGGCCGTTGCCGTCGTCATCGGAGTCGCGGCCCATGCTTGAGCATGGCGGACGCCTTGGGCGCGCGGTTCGCGACTACGGCATTCCACGCGAGGCATGGCTCGATCTCTCGACGGGCGTGAGTCCTCATGCCTGGCCCGTTCCGCCGATACCGCCGGCGGCATGGCACCGGCTCCCCGAAGACGACGATGCACTCCTCGAAGCGGCGCGTACGTACTACGGTGCACGGCATGTTCTGCCCGTGGCCGGTTCGCAGGCAGCCATTGCCGCGCTGCCACGCCTGCGTCCGCCCTCGCGCGTGGCGGTGGTCCAACCCGGATACGCCGAGCACGCGCACGCGTGGCGGCAGGCAGGGCATGACGTGGTGACGTTGCCCATGGATGCATTGCTCGCGCGAGCGGGCGAGTTCGATGTCGTCGTGCTGATCCGCCCGAACAACCCGACGGGTGACTGCCCGGACATGGAAGCCCTCCTGGCTCTCCAGACTAGGGCAGTATCTGTGGGAGCCGCTTCAGCGGCGATCCCGCGGCAGCGGGCCAGGCCGCCGCGAGCACCCACCGCCGCTGAAACGGCTCCTACAGGAAAGCCGTGGCTCGTCGTGGACGAGGCGTTCATCGACGGGCGGCCGGAGCAGAGTCTCGCACCCCACGTGCGCGAGGGAATCATCGTGCTGCGTTCGGTCGGGAAGTTCTTCGGGCTCGCCGGTGCGCGTGCCGGTTTCGTCGTTGCCTGGCCCGGCCTGCTCGATGCATTGGCCGAAACGCTTGGGCCGTGGACGCTGACCGGCCCCACGCGTCATGTGGTGGCGCAGGCGCTGTCCGACCGCACGTGGCATGCGTCGGCGCGGATACGGCTTCGCGAGGATTCGTCGCGACTGGCGAACCTCCTGACGAAGCATGGCCTGTCGCCGTCCGGTGGCTGCGAGTTCTTCCATTACCGTGTGCATGCCGAGGCATGCGCGCTGCAGCATGCACTGGCCGAACAGGCCATCCTCGTGCGCCACTTCGACAACCCGCAGGCTTTGCGCTTCGGCTTGCCGGGCGACGACGAGGCATTCGCGCGGCTGGACCGGGCCCTCGCGGCGGTGCTTGCATGAGCGCGCGCGTCGTCATGGTGCAGGGGTGCACGTCGGACGCCGGCAAGAGCACGGTGGTGGCCGCCCTGTGCCGCTGGCTGCGCCGCCGCGGCGTGGCTGTCGCTCCGTTCAAGCCGCAGAACATGGCGCTCAATTCCGCCGTGACGGTGGACGGCGGGGAGATCGGACGGGCGCAGGCCGTACAGGCGCAGGCAGCAGGCGTGGCGCCGCACACCGATTTCAATCCCGTGCTGTTGAAGCCGAACAGCGACACCGGTGCGCAGGTGATCGTGCATGGCCGCGCCGTGGGAAACATGGACGCCGTGGGCTACCACGCCTACAAGCGCGTGGCGATGGACGCGGTGCTGGCGTCGCATGCGCGCCTGGTGTCGCGGTATGCCGCCGTCGTGGTGGAAGGCGCGGGCAGTCCGGCCGAGATCAACCTGCGCGACCGCGACATCGCCAACATGGGGTATGCGGAGGCGGTGGATTGTCCGGTGATCCTGGTCGCCGATATCGATCGTGGTGGCGTCTTCGCCCACCTCGTGGGAACGCTGGCACTGCTGTCCGAGAGCGAGAGGGCGCGTGTCGTCGGTTTCGTCGTCAATCGCTTCCGCGGCGACATCGCATTGCTGCAGCCGGGGCTCGACTGGCTGGAGCGGGAGACGGGAAAGCCGGTGCTCGGCGTGCTCCCCTATCTACACGGACTGGTGCTCGAGGCGGAGGACGCGCTGCCGCGATCCCGCGAAGCGAACGAAGGGGCACGCTTGCGCGTGGCCGTGCCGGCGTGGCCCCGCATAAGCAACCACACCGACCTCGACGCCCTGCGCCTGCACCCGGAAGTGGAATGCCTGTTCGTCGGACCGGGCGAAACCTTTCCGGCCTGCGACCTCGTGGTGCTGCCGGGTTCGAAGTCCACCCGCGCGGACCTTGCATGGTTGCGTGCGCAAGGCTGGGACAGGGCGATTCTTCGCCACGTTCGTTACGGCGGCAAGGTCATAGGCATCTGTGGCGGCATGCAGATGCTGGGTCGTGCCGTGCACGATCCTGAAGGCATCGAGGGCGCGGCGGGTTCGGACGAAGGCCTGGGCCTGCTCGACCTCGAAACCACGCTGGCGCCGACGAAGCAATTGCGCAATGTCCGTGGCCACCTGCTGCCGGGCGGCGCGACCGTCACCGGCTACGAGATCCACTGCGGCGTGAGCACCGGTCCCGGCATGACGATACCGGCGGTGCAACTGGACGACGGGCGCAGCGACGGCGCGCGATCCGACGACGGCCGTGTGCTCGGAACCTACCTGCATGGTCTTTTCGATGCCCCGGACGCGCTCGCGGCCTTGCTTGGCGACGCGGGCCTCGACCGTGCGGCGCCGCTTGACCTCCTCGCCCTGCGCGAGGCGACCTTCGACCGCCTGGCGGACACCGTCGACGCACATATGGACACGACCATGCTCGCATCGCTTTTCGGTTTGCCGCCATGCTGAGTCTCGTCCTCGGCGGCGCGCGTTCGGGCAAGAGCGCCCTGGCGGAAAGGCTCGCCATCGAGAGCGGCCGCGAGGTGCTTTACGTCGCCACTGCGCAGGCGCTCGACGGCGAGATGAGCGAGCGCATCGCGCATCACCGCTCGCGCCGTCCGGCGGAGTGGGGGCTCGTCGAGGAACCGCTCGCGCTCGCCGATACGCTGCTCCGCCATGCGCGCGACGGCCGCTTCGTCATCGTCGATTGCCTCACCCTGTGGCTTTCCAACCTTCTCGGTGCGAAGGACGCCACACGCTTCGAGACGGAACGCGACGCGCTGCTGCGCGGCGTGGCCACTTTGCCCGGCGACGTCTGCTTCGTCAGCAACGAGGTGGGCCTCGGCATCACGCCGCTGGGCGAACTCACCCGCCGCTTCGTCGACGAAGCGGGCCGGCTTCACCAGTCCCTTGCGCGGCGATGCGACCGTGTCGTCTTCGTTGCCGCGGGCCTGCCCCTGACCCTCAAAGGAACGCCTCCATGAACGACTGGCTCGCGAGCCCCTGCCGCGTACCGCACCAGACCGCCGCCGATGCGGCCGCCGCACGGCAGGACACGCTTACGAAGCCGCCCGGATCGCTGGGCAGGCTCGAAGCACTGGCGATCCAATTGGCAGGCTTGCAGGGAAGCGCACGGCCAAGCGCGGCACGCGTGCGCATCGCCGTGTTCGCGGCAGACCACGGCGTGGCGGCGGAAGGCGTTTCGGCATTTCCACAGGCGGTGACGGGCGAGATGCTGCGCAATTTCGCCCGTGGCGGTGCGGCGATCGCCGTGCTCGCGCGCGAGCTGCAGGCGACGCTCGAAGTGGTGAACCTGGGCACGGTGAACGATCCGGGGGAGATATCCGGCGTGCGTCGTCATGTCATCGCCGCATCCACGGCGAACTTCTGCACGGGCCCCGCCATGACCGAGGCGCAACTCGAAGCGGCCCTGGCCGCGGGTGTCGCCAGCGCCGCCGATGCCGTTGCCATGGGTACGGATATCTATATCGGCGGCGAGATGGGCATCGGCAACACGACCGCCGCCACCGCGCTCGCTTGCGCACTGCTCGGCGAATCCGCGGTAACGTTGACCGGCGCGGGCACCGGCCTGGACGCGGACGGTGTGGCGCGCAAGGCGAGCGCGATCGCGCGTGCCCTCGACCTGCACGCGGGTGCCGCCACACCAAGGGAATGGCTGCGCCGGCTCGGTGGATTCGAAATCGCGGCACTGGCCGGCGCGTTCATCGCGTCGGCGCAACGAGGCCTGCCCGTTCTCGTCGACGGCTTCATCGCCAGCGTGGCGGCGCTCGCCGCGGTGGCGCTGCGTCCGGATGCACGGCCGTGGCTGATCTTCGCGCACCGCTCGCAGGAGCGCGGCCATGCACGCGTGCTGGAAGCGCTGGCGGCGGAGCCCCTGCTCGACCTGCACCTTCGCCTGGGTGAAGCCAGCGGTGCGGCCGTGGCTGTGCCGTTGCTGCGTCTGGCTTGCGCGTTGCACGGATCGATGGCGACCTTCGCCGAGGCGGGAGTGTCGGAAGCATGAGCATCCATCTACTCCGGCATGGCGACACCGCGCAGCGCAGTTACCGCGGACAACTGGACGATCCGCTGTCGGCACTGGGCTGGCGGCAGCTGCGCGAGGCCGTCGAAGGCATGGCGTGGGATCATGTGGTGTCGTCGTCGCTGTCGCGTTGCGCCGCGTTCGCCAGGGAGCTTTCGGAACGCCGCGGCTTGCCGTTGCGCATCGATGCGCGCCTCGTCGAATACCATTTCGGCGCATGGCAGGGCGTTCCCATCGAAACCATCGCCGAACGCGAAGGCGAAGCGCTGGGACGCTTCTGGCGCGATCCGGTCGCCTATCCGCCGCCCGGAGGCGAAACGTTCGGCGCATTTCGTGCGCGGCTCTCGGAAGCGCTCGACGATGTGGCAGTGGAAGCATCGTCGGCACGCGTGCTGGTGGTGACGCACGGCGGCGCGATCCGGCTACTGCGTTGCATGGCCGAGGGCCGCGATTTCGGCGACATGGCGGGCATCGACGTGCCGCATGCTTCGCTGCATTCCCTGGCCTGGCGGCGCGTTGCGGCGGCACGCGAAGCCATCCGCTCGTCGGGGGCGTGATGCGGGGCCTGCTCATCGCATTCGGCTTCCTCACCCGCTTGCCCGTGCCTCGGATCGAGTTCCTGCCGGGGGCGCAGGCCGGTTCGCTCAAGTGGTATCCGCTGGTGGGTGTCGTGCTCGGTGGGCTGCTGGCGGGCGCAGCAGCGCTGTCGTGGACCGTGCTTCCGTCGATTCCGGCGGCGGCGGTGGTTCTCGTGGCGTGGGTCGCACTCACCGGTGCGTTGCACCTCGACGGCCTCGCCGACAGTGCCGATGCCTGGATCGGCGGCATGGGGGACCGCGACCGCACGCTCTCCATCATGAAGGACCCGCGCAGCGGCCCCGCGGGCGTCGTTGCGCTCGTGCTGGTGTTGTTGCTGAAGTTCTCGGCACTCGCGACGCTTGCCGATCCCTGGTTGCTCGTCTTGCCGCCCTTCCTTGGGCGCGCCGCGATCGTCGCGTGGTTCCTCACCACCCCCTATGTCCGCGTGGGCGGCCTGGGCGACCCGCTGCGCGGCGCCCCGGCCACCGGCTGCCGTGTGGCGCTGGCCATGGCAGCGTTATCGCCGCTGTGTTTCGGCAAGTTGGGCCTGGTCGCGTTCCTCGCCGCGCTCGCCGCCGGCTGGTTGTGGCGCCGCACCGTGCTCCGCCGACTCGGCGGTTTCACCGGCGACACGGCCGGCGCCCTGGTCGAGATGGTGGAGGCCGCGACCCTGATCGTTCTCGTCTCCCGATAAGGGATAAAGGCACAGCGCCGCCATCGGCCATTCTGCCGATGGGCAGGTGCGCCGGACGGGCGTAGATTCCAACGTTCCCGCGGACACGCGATGACCGTCGAACGGAGTCTGACATGACCGGTTTCCTGCGCTTCCTCGCCCTGTCGCTGTTCGCGGCGACCGCCGCCCAGGCCCAGGAGATGCACGACCACGGTGCGCCCGAGAAGCTGGGCGACGTGTCGTTTCCCACCTCCTGCGCACCGTCGGTGCAGGCATCGTTCAATCGCGGCGTGGCGCTTCTGCATTCGTTCGCCTACGCCGCGGCGCGACAGGCTTTCGAAGGTGTCGTGGCGAAGGACCCGACATGCGCCATGGGCCACTGGGGCATCGCGATGGTTTTCTTCCATCCGGTATGGTCGCCGGCCTTGCCGTCCGACACGATGGCCCGAGGACAGGCGGAGGCCCGTACGGCAGCGCGGCTCGCGGCCAACGCGTCGCCGCGGGAGCAGGCATACATCCATGCGCTGGGGCGGCTCTATGCAGCCGGCGAGGTCAAGGCCGCGCAGCGCACGCTCGACTACGAGCAGGCGATGGCCGGCGTGGCGCGCGACTATCCCGACGATGTCGAAGCACAGGTGTTCTACGCGGTAGCCCTGCTGTCGAACGCGTCGATGGCCGACAAGACACACGCGAAGCAGAAGCAGGCCATCGCCATTCTCGACCCGCTATTCCGTGCGCATCCGGAGCATCCCGGCATCGCGCACTACCTGATCCATGCTTGTGACAGCGCCGAGCTGGCGCAACGCGGCCTGCCGGCGGCGCGAAAGTACGCCGACATCGCGCCCTCGGCGCCGCATGCGCTGCACATGCCCTCGCACATCTTCACCCGGCTTGGCCTGTGGGACGATTCGATCCGCTCCAACCTCGCATCGAAGAAAGCCGCGCGCGAGCAGGGCGACACCATGGGCGAGGTGCATGCGATGGATTACCTCGTCTACGCGTACATGCAGACCGGCAGGGACCGGGAAGCGCGGGAGGTCATCGGCGAGTTGAAGGCCATGCGCGACCTGGACATGGACGACTTCGGCGTCGCCTATCCCGTGACGGCCATGCCGATTCGCGAGATCGTCGAACAAGGACGATGGAACGAGGCTGCGACGATCGCGCCACCAGCCGGCGCTCCCGCGTCGGTTGCCGCCATCGCGGTGTGGGCAAAGGGTGTCGGTCTCGCACGCACGGGCCATGCCGAAGAAGCTCGCGCCCAGGCCAGGCGCCTCGACCAGATCCAGGCCCAGCTCAAGGCATCGGGCGATGACTATTGGTCCGTGCAGACCGGCGTCCTCGCCTCCGAAGTGAAGGCGTGGGCCACCTACGCCAGCGGCGAAGGCACGGCCGCCGTGGCCCTGATGACCGAGGCGGCGGAACAGGAAGACAGGGTGGAGAAACGCCCCGTGACGCCGGGACCGATCATTCCCGCGCGCGAGCAACTTGGCGAGCTGTTGCTCGCGCAGAAGCAACCGGGGCCCGCACTGGCGGCATTCAAGACGGCACTCGCCCAAGCCCCGGGCCGTGCCGGCGCGCTGCGCGGCGAGAAAGAGGCCGAAGCGATGCGATAAGGTTCATTCGCCAAAGGCGAATGCATGGGGCCAGCGGCTGGCGCCGCCGTTGCTCGGACGGTAGGGCCAGAGTCTTCGGTGTCCACCCTCGCTGCTCAGACAGGTCCTCCGCGTTCGTAAACGAGGGGCCGCTGACGCGGCCCATGTTCTTATCGGCCTTCGGCCGCTCACTTGTGCGGAACTCGCCTCGAGGGTGGACACCGAAGACTCTCCCGATACATGAGGTGCCGTGTCGGGAGAGCCGACAGGGCCGAAGACGGCAGCCGCTGCGAGCGGGATTGCATCGCCTCATCACACCCCGCGAGCCTCGGTCAGGTCTTTCGTGACTTCGGGAGAATTCCTTGTGGCGACCCCCTGCCGCGCCTCGAGCATCGCTCGCGCAGGCCGTCGCCTCGGACGCCCGCCGCTCTCCCATCACGCGCCCGCACCGCCCGGAAGGGTCCTTGGTGTCCACCCTCGAGGCGAGTTCCGCACAAGTGAGCGGCCGAAGGCCGATAAGAACATGGGCCGCGGCAGCGGCCATCCTTTTCGAACGCGGAGGACCTGTCTGAGCAGCGAGGGTGGACACCAAGGGCCCATGCGAAACGCTACGGTGCATAGCGCTTTGGCGACTCCAGGCTCGCGGACGCCGAGACGAGCCCGTGGAAACCACAGGCGTCGACTCGAAACCTCTGCTGCCCCGTAATGTATGAAGAATCCAAAAAAAAGCGGCGCCCCGAAAAGAACGCCGCTTTGCTTTACCGCGATTGCTCGAAACCTTAGGCGCCGATCTCTCGCATCCACGCATCCATGCCGCCTTCCACGTTGAAGACCTGCGTGAAGCCGTGCGCTGCAAAGCGTTCGGCCGCGGCGCGGCTGGAGGCGCCCACGTTGCAGATGAAGGCGATGGGGGTGTCTTTCGGCAACTGCGCCAGGGCTTCGTAGCCTTCGTTCTCGAGGATGCGCGCACCTTCGATGGGGGCAACCATCGCGCGGTTCTGCGCGGGGCGCGTGTCGACCAGCACCACGTCGCCCGCATCGAGCTTCGCCTTCAGGTCCTGCACGCTCAGCGAGCCGATCTCGACGGAGCCAGGAAACTTCAGGCTGAGGCCTTCGCCCTGCACGGTGGAAACCCAGTCGATGACGATGCCCTTGGCGCGAGCCGCGCTACCCGGATCGAAGTGCACTTCGATACCGCTCGCCACCGTCACGATGTCGTGGTCGCCCGCCGGCGCGAGCTGGAAACCGGCGCTGTGGTCGGGGCCGATCTCGAGATGCAACGCCATGCCCTGCGCATTCGCCATGCCGCCGCGGATGGCCTCGGCGGCCTTCTCGGTGATGGTGATCTCCGGCGGCGTGCGATCCGGCGCCGGGGCGCCGAACAGGGTGTAAAGCTCACCGCTGGTGTACATCTGGCGGATGATGTCCGAGCCGCCGATCAGTTCGCCCTTCACATAGAGCTGCGGAATGGTGGGCCACTGGCCGAATTCCTTGATGCCCTCGCGGATCTCCGGGTCTTCCAGCACGTTCACCGTGTGGTAGGTGGGAACCACGTCGTTCAGGGTATTGATCGCCGCGGCGGAGAATCCGCACATCGGCTGCTGGCGCGTGCCCTTCATGAACAGCACGACGTCGTGCTGGCCGAGCAGGGATTCGATGCGCTCGCGGGTGGGTGTATCGAGGGCCATGGGGGTCACCGCGGGAAGGAAGGGGGCCATTTTAACGGCATCCCTCGCACATGGGCCCATTCGCCCCGGATTCAACCGGGGACGGCGACCTCGGCGCCCCGCAATCCGGACAGGTCGGTCCGGCAGTCCACCAGCGGAGCGAAGCCCAGGACGGCCTCCGGCGAGGGGAGTACCGTCTCCCGGCTGGCCCGCCCCAGGGGCGTCACGCGGTCGGTCCAGTGGATCAGTTCCATGGCGCCCGTGAAGTCCTCGACGAGGGCGGTGCAATGCTCGACCCAGTCGCCGTCGTTCAGGTAGAGGATCCCATCCATCGGCCGCACGTGCCCGAAATGGATGTGGCCGCAGATGTGGCCGTCGAGCCCTCGCTCCGCCGCGTCGCGAGCCACGCGCTGTTCGTAGTCGCGGATGTAGGCCAGTGCGGCGCCCACGTGCGACTTCAGGATGATCGAAAGCGGGAGATAGGGCAGCTCCAGGCGCGAGCGCACGGCATGCACGCGGCGGTTGGCCCAGCAGATGAAGCGATGCAGGGTATCGCCCAGCCACGCGATCCAGCGCCGCCCGACGTGTTCGGGGTCGAACTCGTCGCCATGGCTGACCCGGTAGCGGCGGCCGTCGGCGCCCTCGTGAATGGCGTCCAGTTCCACGCGGACACCCGCGATGCTGGAGCCGACAAGGCCGCGCATCTGGCAGTCGTGGTTGCCGGGGATGTAGATCACTTCCACGCCGCGTGCCGCCAGGGCGACGAATTCGGCGAGGACCGCGGTGTGGTCGGGATGCCACCAGTGGCGTTTCGCGAGCGCTTCCAGATCGACGATGTCGCCGACGAGGTAGAGCCGCTCGCAATCGACGTTGCGAAGGAAGTCGAGGAGGTATGCAGCCTTGCAATCGGGCGTGCCGAGGTGCACGTCGGAGATGAAGGCGCTGCGGCAGGTGAGCTTCGCCATGGCATCGGTTCCCGGGGTTGTCCCGGGTCGTCAGTGTCGGGATGCGAGGTAACCGGGGCATGGCGGCGATGTTGCAAGGGTGTTGCGAACCAACCCTGTGGGAGCCGCTATAGCGGCGAGAAGCCAACGAAGCGGCGAAGCTGCAACCTCGACTCCTGAGGCCATACTCTCGCCGCCATGGCGGCTCCTACAGGGGCAAGGCCACGGCGGCCCTGGCTTCCGGCAGGATCGCCTTCAACCACGCCGCGTACTGCTTGCCCGAAGGATGCAGCCCATCGTCCACCAGCATGTCCGGCTTGGCTCCGGCTTCGCGCGAGGCGGGTGTCACATCGCCCCATCGCGCGTGCATGCGGATCGTCTCTTCGCGGGCGATGGCGTTGAACGCGTCGATGTCGCGGGCGATGGCGGCGCGGTCGCGGCCTTCTGCGAAGGCGGTGACGCCCCAATCGGGAATGGAGACGACCACGACACGTCGCGGATCGCCGGCGAGCGCCACGGCACGCCGGAGCAGGGCAAGGAATGGCTGCCGATACTCGTCGGCCGGCCGCCCGCGATATTGGTTGTTCACGCCGATCAGCAGCGTCACCAGGTCGTATCGATCGCCGAGCGTGGCGGCATCCATCGCCGCCGACAGTTCGTCGGTGGTCCAGCCGGTGGTGGCGACGATGCGGGGCGCTTCCACCGCGATACCAAGCTCGCCAAGCCGCGCGACGAGCTGTACCGGCCAGCGGTCGGCTTCTTCCACGCCCTCGCCAATGGTGTAGGAGTCGCCGAGGGCGAGGAACGTCGCCTTTGCCATGGATCAGGCGACCGCGCTGGCGGCGGGTTCGGCTTCCGCGGCCATGCGGCCCAGCACGCGATCGATGCGGACGAATACGTCCCGAAGTTGCGCGGGCTCCGGCAACAGCGTGAGGCGCAGGTGCCGGCTGGCAGAAAGATTGAAACTGGTACCGGGCACGAGGAGGACGCTTTCTTCCTCGAGCAGGCGCAGGGCGAACGCGGTGTCGTCGAAATGCGCGAGTGCTTCCGCACGCACCTGCGGGAACGCGTAGATCGCGCCACCGGGCGCCACCACGTCGAGGAACGGACTGGCCGCCACGCCTTCGAGGACGATGCGGCGGGCCTCGTGCAGGCGGCCGCCCGGCGCGGTGAGTTCGCCGATGGTGGGCTTGTCGAGCAGGGCGGGGCGCACGGCCCACTGCGCGGTGACGTTGGCGCACAGGCGCAGCGCGGCAAGCAGCTGCAATGCGTCGCGATATTCGGCGGTGCGCGCGGGGTCGCCGGAAAGGCTCATCCAGCCCACCCGGTAGCCGCAGGCGCGATGCACCTTGGACAGGCCGCCGAAGCTCACGCAGGGATGGTCGCCCGCGACGGCCGCCAGCGGCTGGAAGGGGGCGCCGTCGTAAAGAATCTCGTCGTAGATCTCGTCGCAGAGCAGCAACAGCCCGTGCCGGCGCGCGACCTCCACGATGCGCTCCAGCAGGGCGGCCGGATACACGGCGCCCGTGGGATTGTTCGGATTGATCAGCACCAGTGCCCGCGTGCGCGGGCCGACGAGGGCGTCGATCTCTTCCGGATCGGGGAGGTGGCCGTTCGCGGCCAGACAGCGGTAATAGCGCGGGTTGCCGTCGTTGAGGATGGTCGCCGCGCTCCACAGGGGGTAGTCGGGGCTGGGCAGCAGCACCTCGTCGCCCGGCTGCAGCAAGGCGCGCAACGAGATGTCGATCAACTCGCTGACCCCGTTGCCCACGAAAACGCGCTCGACGTCGACCTGGCTGGCCCCGCGC
The DNA here is from genome assembly GCF_011759605.1 of Luteibacter sp. SG786. Classification (GTDB taxonomy): domain Bacteria; phylum Pseudomonadota; class Gammaproteobacteria; order Xanthomonadales; family Rhodanobacteraceae; genus Luteibacter. The sequence continues at coordinate 280,093 of NZ_JAAOYX010000002.1, read as the reverse complement.
GCGCGCTGCTGGGCGACGATGGCTTCGCGGGCTTCTTCCAGGCCCTGTTCGTGGCCGTAGGCCTCGCTGTCGGCCAGGTGCGTGGCGATGGCTTCGCGCAGGTGCGGCGGTGTGGCGAAGCCGTAACGACCGGGGTTGCCGATGTTGAGCTTGATGATCGGCTGACCGGCAGCCTCCATGTCGCGCGCGCGGCGGGTAAGCGCACCCCGGATTTCGTAACGCACCTCCGAAAGATGCGCGCTGGGCTTGATCGGTGACACGGCGTACGTCCACTGTCTGCGCCGGACCCTCCCGGCGGTCGTGCCCCGATCCTAACAGCGTCATGGTGCTTGCGATAACTTGTCAGAGCATCCCTAGCCTGCGACCGGGCATAATTCCGCCATGACCGACTCCCCGGACCTGGCGCGCCTGCGCCACATCGGCTGGCGCGACGCTGCCTTGCCCGACGATCCACGCCGCCTCGTGCGTGTGGTGGCGCAGCATCGTGCCGGCTACGAGGTGCACGATGGGTCGACGGCCTTCAACGCCCAGCCCGCGGGTCCGTTCCTCAAGCGTGGCCTGGATCCCTCGCTGCGGCCTGCCGTGGGCGACTTCGTGTTCCTGGACCATGCCAGCCATCCGGTGATCGAAACGGTGCTGCCTCGGCGCTCGGTGCTCACTCGCGCCGCGGCCGGCGAGCGTTACGAGCGGCAGATCATTGCCACGAACATCGATTACGTGCTGGTGCTGACCGGCCTGGACGGCGACTTCAATCCGTCGCGCATCGAACGGTACCTCACCCTGGTCGAAGGATCGGGCGCACGGCCGGTGGTACTGCTGGGCAAGGCGGATACCGACGTCGATGTGGAAGGCGCGATCGCCACGCTCGTTCCGCGCCTGCCCGCCGATGCCGCTGTGCATGCCGTCAACGCGAAGGACCCGGCCACGGTGGCCCTTCTGGCGCCTTATCTCGGGCCGGGCATGAGCGCCGTGCTGGTCGGCTCGTCCGGCGCGGGCAAGTCCACCCTCACGAACACGCTGCTTGGCGAGGAGCGCATGGCCACCGGCGCCGTGCGTACGCACGACAGCCGCGGCCGCCACACCACTACCCATCGGGCGCTGCTCAGCCTGCCCTCGGGCGGTTGCCTCATCGACACGCCGGGCATGCGCGAGTTGAAGCTCACCGGCGAGGAAAACCTCGACCTGTTCGCCGACATCGAGGCGCTTGCCGCACAATGCCGTTTCGCCGATTGCAGCCATGGCAACGAGCCCGGTTGCGCGATCCAGGCGGCACTCGCGTCCGGCGAACTGTCGCCGCAGCGCTGGCGCAATTACCTCAAGCTGCACGACGAGCGCGAAGAGCAGGCGGCAACGCTCGAGGCACGTCTGAAGCGCAAGTCCGGACCCAAGCCAGGCGGTAAACCGAAACGTGGTGGCTGGTCGCGCGACGAGGATTGATTCCCTCTTCCGACTTTCGTCGCGCAGCCATCCGACATACGCCGTCGGCACCGATGCCTAACGTTTCCTGCTCCGATCCCAGAGCAAGGAAGGCGCATGGTTACCAACGCTCCTGCACGCGGTGCCATGGCCGTCGCCATGGCCACCGTCCTGGCCGCGCCTGCAGCCGCTCGGGCGCATCCGGCCCGCCTCATCGTAGCGAGCGAAACCGCGGAGGCGCTCGATCCAGGCGAGATCCTGCGCACCGCGGGTCCCGGCAGCATGGCGGTACACGTGGAAGCGCAAGCCACGCTCGATGCGGAGGGTGCCGGCTTCTTCAACGATGGCGGCGGCACGACTGTCGAGCGCGCATTCGGCGCGTTCGTCTCCGATGGCGGCGGGCTATCCCTTGCGGGTGGCCACGTGCGGGTGAGCGGACCCTGGGGCATCGGCGTGCAGGCGCAGGGCAAGGCCAGGGTGGACCTGTCACGGTCGCTGGTCGAGGTACCGGGCGACGCGGGCATCGGCATCGTCGCGCGGCGCGAAAGCGAGTTCGCGTTCGATGGCCTCACCCTGCGGGTCGACGGACGGCAGGGCGTGGCATTGTCCGTTTGGGGCGATTCGCGTGTCGTGGCGACACGTAGCCAGGTGTTCGCGAACGGCAACAGTGCCATCGCGCTCTCTATCGAAAGCGGTGAAGCGATCCTGCGCGGGAGCCTGCTCGAAGGCGCCGGGGGGCACGCCGTTCGCACGCCTGAACGAGGCGAAGGCGCGGCCGTCGTCCGAATGGCGCACTCCCGTGTACGCGGTCGCATCGAAAGCGGCGCGTCCGGCCTCTCGGTACATGCCATGGGCGGTCGCATCGACGGCGACATCGTGCGCGGCGGCACGGGGCGTCTCGACGTGAACCTCGTGGAAGGCGCATGGCATGGCCGTGGTAGCCGCTTGACCGCGCTGTCCCTGGAGCACGCGATCTGGACGCTGACCGATAACAGCGATGTCGACACGGTTCGGCTCGAACGCGGCGGCCGCATCGACATCGGCGGCGGACATCCTGCCTTCCGCACACTGCGTGTGGGCACCTGGCGCGCGGAAGCGGGTGCCACGGGGGTCGTTCTCGGAACCCGCCTGGACGCGGGCGGCACGCTGCGCCGGCAGGCCACGGACCGCCTGCTCGTCAGCGGCGATGCCGTGGGGCGCACCGCCTTGCACGTGACACACGTCGGGGGACACGGCGCGGACACCGCCGGGCGCGATGGCGCTAACGGATCGGGCGACGGCATCAGCGTCGTGCAGGTCGCCGGCGCGGCTAGCGCCGAATCCTTCCATCTCGCCGGAGACTACGTGGCTGTGGGCCCATGGCAGTACCGGCTCCGTGCCTTTGGCCCAGGAGCGAGCGATCCGGCGCAACGGCTGGTCGGAGAAAACGGTGGGTACTGGGACTATCGGCTGCAAAGCGTGCGCACAGGCACGAAGGCACGCGCTGCGCTGGTGCCGCAGGTACCCGCGTACCTCGTGCTTGGCCATGCGCTGTTCGGTTATGGCCGCATCGCCATCGACGCGTTGCGTTCCCCCGACGTGCCCCCCTTGGATGCGCCGGCCCTTCGCGTCCGCACGTTCGGCGGCAACGCCATGTATCGCGGTGCGCCGCGCACCGACGACGGCATCGCTTACCAGCGCGTCGATCGCGGGCTGCACGTAGCAAGCGACCTGCTCGTCCACCGCATCGGCGACACCACGCTGCGTACCGGCGCCTCGCTATCCGCAGGCACGGTGCGCGCCACGCCGCGCGCCTTGGACGGTCGGAGCGATCTGCGTGCCACGGCGCGAGGCATCGCGTGGCACGCGGTGCTCACCAGCGAAAGGGGCTGGGACATTGCCTCGTACTACGCCCACACCCGATACCGCATCGACGTGCATACACCGTTGCGCGGTCAGGTGTTGCCGCGCATGCGTGAGACCACCGACGAGGCGATGGTGTCCTCCGCCTTTCGCTGGCGGCCGACGGAACGCCTGCTCGTCGAACCGGGCGTCTCGCTCCTCTGGCAGCGCCTTGGCGCCGAACGCATGCGCGATCGCGACGGCATCGATGTGTCGATAGGCGCACCTCGCCGCGTCACCCTTCGCGGCGGTGCCAGGACATCGATATCGTTCCGCCCCGAGGGGCGGATGCTCCGTGCCTGGTCACCCTATGTCGATCTTCGCTATGGCGCGGCTTTCGATGCGGGCGCGCATGTGCGTGCGGCCGGCGAACACCTTCCCGCCGCAAGGGCGGGACACCGTGTGGATCTCGCCATGGGAGCCTCGTTCGAACTCGGCGAACGATGGATCGCCTGCGCCGATGCCACGGCCAGCCTGGGCCACGGCCGCCATGCGGAGACGGGTCGGGGCGTGCATCTCGGGGCGGCCTGGACATTCTAAGCGTCATGTAAAGCATGCTTGACACGGCCGACGCGAAGTCGCAGCATGGTGTCAAGCGAGCTTGACACCGGCTCGATGGGGATAGGACGGGGAAAACCATGCGAGCCGTACACAAGCGTTACATGCGCGAATTCTTTCCGGCGATGTTCGCCTATGTCGTGCTGATCCTGCTGTCGGTGAGCTGGCTGAAGTCGCTGGAGGGCACCGCCCTGCGCACGATCGTCACGCTGCTGCCCGTGCTGCCGATCGCATTCGTCATCCGGGCGATGGTGCGGGTGATCCGCGACCAGGACGAGTTCGAGCGCCGCGTCGACCTGGAAGCCATCGCCATCGGTGGCGCCGTGGCAGGTTTCGGATTCTTCACCTACGGCATGTTGCTGAATGCCAGGGTGATCGCGCCGCCTTCGGCGGAATCCGTGGCGATCTGGGTGTTGCCGGCGCTCATGGGCAGCTTTGGCGTGGCCAAGTGCATGCTCGGCTGGTACTACCGCTCGCGATGAATAACCGCGTCCGCGAATTGCGCACATTGTTGGGATGGTCCCAGGCCGACCTGGGCGACAAGCTCGACGTTTCCCGGCAGACCGTCAATGCGATCGAGACAGGGAAATACGATCCCAGCCTTCCGCTGGCCTTCAAGATAGCCAGGTTGTTCGAAATGCCCATCGAATCCATCTTCACTCCCGGGGAGCAGGCATGAAACGGATGCCACGGATCGCCATGGTGGTCGTCATACTCGCCGCGGCTTTCGCCGTGCGGCAGTGGACACGACACGACGGTGCCGACACGGCGACGGGCACCCAGCCTCTCGCCGCCACGAAACCCGCACCGCCGCGCGTCTGGAAACTGGGCTCGCTGGAACTACGCCCCTGCGAACTCGCGCAACCGCATTCCGGACTGTCGACCGCCGCCTGGTGTGCGCCTTTCGAGGTACCGGAAGACCGCTCGCATCCCGAGGGACGGAAGATATCGCTTCGCCTGGCCGTGCTGCGCAGCAGTGCGCAGGTGCCCGCGCCCGACATGGTGACCTTCATCGCGGGAGGTCCTGGCCAGTCGGCGGCGGAAAGCTACACCGCGATCGCCCCGGCGCTGGCGCCTTTGCTGACGCACCGCAACGTGCTGTTGCTCGACCAGCGCGGCACAGGGGAATCGAATCCCCTGAGCTGCCGTGACGACGAACCGGGTGTACCGGGCGGCGCGGATGACGAGAGCGGCTTCGATGCGGCGGCGGTGCGGAAGGAAACCCTTGCCTGCCTGGGCCGTCTTTCCAAAGAGGCCGACGTCCGCTTCTACACGACCACCGATGCGGTGGCCGACCTGGAAGACGTTCGCCGCGCGCTGGGCTCGCCACAGTTCGACATGCTGGGCGTGTCCTATGGCACGCGCGTGGCGCAGCAATACGCCATGCGCCATCCCGACGGCTTGCGCACGCTGATCCTGGACGGTATCGCGCCGAACGGCCTGGTGCTCGGCGAGGACTTCGCGGTGAACCTCGACGCCGCGCTCAAGGCGCAGTTCGCCCGATGCCATGCCGACGAGACCTGCCGTTCGCGCTTCAGCGACCCTTACCAGACGCTTTACCAGTTGAGGGACGCGCTGCGCGCCAACCCGCACAAGGTGAGTTTCCGCGACCCGCAGAACTACGCCTCGGTGCAGCGCGTGCTCAGCGAATATTCGCTGGCGACGGTGGTGCGCATGTTTGCCTATTCGCCCGAAACCGCCGCGCTGCTTCCCTTATCCATCGATGCTGCCGCGCATGGCGACGTTGGCCCGCTCCTCGGGCAGGCCAAGCTTCTCACCGGCGACCTCGGCGACAGCATGGATGGCGGCATGCAGTATTCGGTGATCTGTTCCGAAGATGCCGACCTGCTGCGGTCGCGGCCGGAAGACAAGGACACCATCCTCGGCGACACCATGATCGAGGCGTTCCGCACCGCCTGTTCGGTGTGGCCGCACGGCACGCGTCCCGCGGACTTCCACCAGCCGCTCAAGAGCGCCGTACCGGCATTGCTGATGTCCGGCGAGTTCGATCCCGTGACGCCGCCCCGCTATGGCGACGACGTGCTGAAGGGCTTGCCGAACGGCCGCCACTTCGTACTGAAGGGCCAGGGCCACAACGTGGTGGCGCGCGGCTGCATGCCGCGCCTGCTGGATCGTTTTATCGACAAGGCCGATGCGAAGGGACTGGATGCCAGCTGTCTCGACCGCCTCGCGCCATTGCCGGTCTTCGTCGGTTTCAACGGAGCCACCCCATGATCGAAGTCAGGGATCTGCACAAGACCTTCGGCGACGTGCGCGCCGTGAATGGCGTGAGCTTCACGGCGCGCGACGGCGAGATCACCGGCCTGCTCGGGCCCAACGGCGCGGGAAAGACCACCACGCTGCGCATGCTGTACACGCTGATGGCGCCGGACTCGGGACAGGTGCTCGTCGACGGCGTGGACGCTTCCGTCGATCCGACCGCGGTGCGGCGGCAGCTTGGCGTGCTGCCCGATGCGCGCGGCCTGTACAAGCGGCTGACGGCGGCGGAGAACATCGATTACTTCGGCCAGCTGCATGGCGTTCCCGCCGGGCTGCTGCGCGAACGCCGCGAAGCGCTGATCGATGCATTGGACATGCGCGACATCGCCGGCCGGCGCACCGAAGGGTTCTCGCAGGGCCAGCGGGTGAAGACGGCGATCGCGCGTGCGATGGTGCACGACCCGCGCAACGTGCTGCTGGACGAACCCACCAATGGGCTCGACGTCATGGCCACCCGCGCCATGCGGCACTTCATGCATCGCCTGAAAGCCGAGGGCCGTTGCGTGTTGTTTTCCAGCCACATCATGCAGGAGGTCGCTGCGCTGTGCGACCGCATCGTGGTGATCGCGCACGGCCGCGTCGTGGCGGACGAGACGCCCGATGCGTTGCTGGCGCAGACCGGCGAGACCACACTCGAGGATGCCTTCGTGAAGATCATCGGAACCGACGAGGGCCTCGCCGCATGAACGCGTTCACCACCGTCTACTGGAAGGAAGTGCGCGAAAACCTGCGCGACCGGCGCACGCTGATCAACGCGTTGATCACCGGGCCGCTGCTGGGGCCGGTGATGTTCATCATGCTGATGAACATCATGATCAACCAGCAGCTGTCGAAGTCGGACCGGCCCCTCTCGGTGCCTGTCATCGGTGCCGACCTCGCCCCCAACCTCGTCGGCGCGTTGCGCAGCGCGGGCATCGACGCGGCACCGGCGCTCGCCGATGCGGAAACGGCCGTGCGCGAACAGCGTGCCGACGTGGTCGTGCGCATCTCCCCTGCCTATGCGAAGGCCTGGAGCGAGGGACAGGCCGTGCAGGTGGAGCTGATCTACGACTCCTCGCGGCGGGACGCATCGACCCCCGTTGCGCGTGTGCGCAATGCCGTCGAGTCATATGGCAAGCGGGAAGGCGCCATGCGCCTCATCGCTCGCGGTATGTCGCCCACCACGGCATGGCCGGTACAGGTGGCCGAGCGCGACCAGGCCACGTCGCAATCGCGGTCCGCGCTCATGTTCTCGTTCCTGCCGTACTTCTTCGTGCTTACCGTGTTCCTGGGGGGCATGTACCTCGCCATCGACCTGACCGCCGGCGAGCGCGAGCGGCAGTCGCTCGAGCCGCTGTTCGTCAATCCGGTGTCGCGCTGGAAGATCCTCGCCGGCAAGCTCGGCGCCATCTGCAGTTTCTCGGTGGTGAGCCTGCTCCTCAGCGTGGCCGCCTTCGCCACCGCACCGTGGTTCATCCCCACCGACAAGCTCGGCATCGCGCTCGATCTGGGCTTCCGCTTCGGGGCGCAGGTGGTATTGCTGATGCTGCCGTTGATTCTTCTGCTTGCCGCGCTGCAGTCGCTGGTGTCCGCCTTCGCGAAAAGCTATCGCGAGGCGCAGACGTACCTGTCGATCCTGATGATCGTGCCGGTGCTGCCCAGCGCGCTTCTTTCGGTCATCCCCGTGCGCGCGGAGCCGTGGATGTACGCGGTGCCGCTGCTGGGTCAGAACCTCGGCATCGTGCAGCTGCTGCGTGGCGACGGCGTGCCCGGCTGGCAGATGGGCCTGTGCCTCGCCGGTGGCTTCGCCGCGGCGATACTGGCCGTATGGGCCACGGCATGGATGTACCGCTCGGAGCGTCTGGCGATTTCGGGCTGATGGCTGGGCCGCTGCCGCGGGATCGCCGGTGAAGCCGGCCCCCCCAGAAGACATCCTTCCATACAAGGCGAGCATGCTTTGTGTGGGAGCCGCTTCAGCGGCGATGGGTGCTTGTCGCAAACGTGCCCGCTGCCGCGGGATCGCCGGCGAAGCCGGCTCCCACAAAGAGCAGCCGGCTCTCACAAGGGAGCACGGTTACCGCCAGCGCACGTCCACACCCACCAGGAACGTGCGGCCCGGCGCGGGTTCGTAGTAGCGGCCGTTCCCGTCGTTGACGATCACCGAGCCGACCACGTGCCGGTCGGCCACGTTGTCCACGCGTGCGAAAGTGTTCACGCGCCACGGGCCCTGGTCGAACACATAGCCTCCCGAGAGCCCGAACAAGGCATAGCCGGGCGCGGATTCGCTACCCAGGTCGTTCACCGGGGTGGCGCCCATCGCGCTCACATCGATGCTTGCCTGCCATCCCTTCGTGGCGCCGTAGCGCAGTGCGGCATAGCCCGTGGCGCGCGGGACGCCGGGGATGCGTGTGCCGGCCTGTACCGGCGTGTCCGGCGCAGGGCACCCCGCGGAGACGCAGGTCAGGAACGGTGTGCGGAAGCTGGCCTGCAAGTGGGTGTACGACGCGACGACATGCAGATCGTTCGTCAGCTCGTCCTTGAACGATGCCTCGATGCCCTGGCGGCGCGAGCGCGCGATGTTCTGGTAAGTCGTGCGGCCACCGAGGTTGGTCGCCACGGCGAGTTCGTCGTCGCTGTCGGCACGGAAGAGCGCAAGGCCCGCCTCCATGCCCTCCGCCGGGCGAAGTTTCAGGCCGAGTTCGGCGTTGCGCGAATGCGACGGCTTGAGGTCGAACGCGAGGCCCGGGCCGCGATCCGCCCGGTAGCCCAGCTCGGAGAACGTTGGGGTTTCGAAGCCCCGGCCCCAGTTCGCATAGACATGCATCCATGGCGCCGCGCGCCACAGCACGCCGAACACGGGCGTCGTCGCGGAGTACCTCACCGTGCCGCTGTCGTCGGGGTTTCCCGGCGCGACATAGCGGTCGGTCGAACGGAAGCGCACCTCGCTGTGCCGCGCGCCGCCCATCAGGGTCCAGTCGTCGGCCACGCGCCAGGTGGCCTGTGCATACTGGTCGAAGTCGAACACGCGATCGATCTCGTCGCGGCGCTTCTTGCCACGCACGCCCAGCGTGTCGTCCACGAAGTTCTCGTAGCCCTGCCGATGCTGCTCCTGGTTGTCGTACGCGATGCCGGCCGCCAGTTCGAAGGGGCGCCCGGCAAGCGTGTCGCGCCAGGTCCAGCGCACGTCGCCGCCGCCGTAGTCGTTCGACAGGTCCACCACGCCGCCCGAATTGCCGGGCTGCGAGACCTGCGTGGCCACGGGGATCGACAGGTACTGGGTGACGCCGCGCTGCCCGTAGTACCCCATCACGCGAAGACTGTTGGCGTCGTCGATACGCTGGTCGTAAATGAGGCCCGCCTGCTGCTGGTCGGCCGACTTGCGTGTGTCGAACGTCTTCGCCACGGCGGCCACCTGACGCGGGTCGGCCTGGTACTGCGCGCGGGTGAGGCCGAGCGGGTCCTGCGCGTCCGGCACGTCGAGCGTGTTGACCACGAGGGTGAGCTTCGCATCGTCGTCGATCTTCCAGCCGATCTTGGCGTTGCCCGATTCCCGGCGCGCGGCACTGTGGTCGCGGTAGCCGCTGGTGCGGAAGTGGGTGAAGTCGACGTTGTAGTCGACCGGCCCCTCCACGCCCCTGGCATTCACCGACGCCCTGAGGTTGCCGTTGCTGCCTACCGCGACACCGAAGCGCAGTTCCGGGGGATCGGTGCCGTCGGCGGTGAACAGCTGCACCACGCCTCCGGAGGCGTTCCCGTAGAGCGCGGAGAAGGGTCCGCGCAGCACTTCCACGCGATCGGCCGAATCCAGGTTGAAGTGCGACACCTGTCCCTGGCCGTCCGGCATGCTGGCGGGGATGCCGTCGGTGTAGAGGCGCACTCCGCGAATGCCGAAGGTGGAACGGGCACCGAATCCGCGAATCGAAACCTGCGCATCCTGGGCATAGTTCTGCCGGTCGCGCGCCACGATGCCGGGGATGGCCTGCACGCGCTCCGAGAGGTTCACGTCGAGCGACCCGTCCGGTGGACTTGCCGCCACGTCGATGGCGGCGGGGATGTCGTACGGGGCCTGCTCGGTGCGGGTGGCCGTGACCACGACGGGAGCGAGCCGGGCCTCCTGCGCCGCGGCCGTTGCGCACAGCGCGAAGAAAATAGCGCCGGCCAGGGTGCGGGCGTGGGTCATGGGCATGCGCGGCTTCCCGGGGACGTGGGCAGACAATGGTGCTTAAGGAAGTGTATGCGTTATCTCAAGGCGGCAGGCCCGGCTTGGCGTGCTAGCCTTCCCGCCCACCCCCACAGGAAGCGGCGCCGCCATGAAGAAATTCGCGAAGAAGTTCATCGTTGCCAATGTGATCGGCCTCGTGGCCTCCGTCGTGGCCGTTGCCTATGACGTCGACCAGCCCAGGCAGACCACGCCGCCGGCCAGTGCGGGACAGGTGGCCTCCGCCCAGCTCCAGCAGGCCGTGAACGGCAACTGGCGCTCGGAAAAGAACAAGGCCCGCGACCCCTATCGCCATCCGGCTCAGACGCTCGGCTTTTTCGGCATCCGGCCCGACATGACCGTGATCGAGATCTGGCCGTCCGGTGGCTGGTTCACCGAGATCATCGCGCCGTTCCTCAACGCCAACGGCCACTACATCGGCGCGGTGCCGACCGGGTCCAAGAGCAAGGTGGCGCTGGAAAACAAGTTCAGGTTCGACCAGGCGCACTTCGGCAACGCGAAGCTCGTCGAGTTCGACGACAAGGCGCCCAACCTCGGCCCGGACGGCTCGGCCGACATGGTGCTGACCTTCCGCAACGTGCACAACTGGGCCGCCGACGGCAACGCTGAAGTCATGTTCAAGGCGTTCTACAAGGTGCTGAAGCCGGGTGGCGTGCTGGGCGTGGAAGACCATCGCGCCGACAAGGGCAAGACGCTCGACCAGGTGGTCAACACGGGCTACCTGCCGACGGATTACGTCATCAAGCTGGCGACCGACGCGGGCTTCAAGCTCGACGGGCAGAGCGAAATCAACGCCAACCCGAAGGACAACCACGATCACCCGAAGGGCGTCTGGACGTTGCCGCCCACGTATGAACTGGGCGAGCAGGACAAGGCGAAGTACGCTGCGATCGGCGAGTCCGACCGCATGACGCTCCGCTTCGTGAAACCCTCCACCGCGAAGTGACGCGAGCGGCACTGGATCGCGCCGTGCAAGGTCACGGCGCGCGGAGGATTTGCTGAGTGCTGGTGGCGTTGAACAAGCCCTTCGGCGTGCTCTGCCAGTTCACGGGCGAAGCCGGCCGGCGCACGCTGGCCGACTTCGTGCCACAGAAGGGTGTCTACGCAGCCGGCCGGCTCGACCAGGACAGCGAAGGGCTGTTGCTGCTGACCGACGACGGGGCGCTGCAGCACCGCCTTGCCGATCCGAAGCACAAGCAACCGAAGACCTATGTGGTGCAGGTGGAAGGGTCGCCTTCGGAAGAAGCGCTCGAACGCCTGCGTCGCGGCGTGGTGCTGAACGACGGTCCTACGTTGCCGGCCGGTGTCGAGGCCATCGATGAACCCGAATGGCTATGGCCGCGCGACCCGCCGGTGCGCTACCGCAAGACGGTGCCGGACGCGTGGCTGCGCATCGTGCTGCGCGAGGGCCGCAACCGCCAGGTTCGCCGCATGACCGCCGCGGTGGGATTGCCGACCCTGCGTCTGATCCGCGAAGCCGTAGGCAGCTATCGGCTGGATGGCCTGGCACCGGGCGAGGTGCGGGTGATCGATGCCCGGGCGGCCGCGGCAGGCCCGAATCGCCGCTGAAGCGGCTCCCACACAACGCAATGGCGACAATCTTTCGGTGAACCGCTTCGGCGCAGCGGGCGGATTGCCTGTATGGGTATCCTCACCATGGAATTGGCGAGGCTCCTTGTGGGAGCCGCTTCAGCGGCGATCCCGCGGCAGCGGGCAAGCCGCCGCCACGCTCACCACTCCGCCACGGACCCGTCCGGATGCCGCCACAGCGGGTTGCGCCAATCGGCGGCGTCGCGGCTGCGTTCGATCACCAGTTCCTCGTTGACCTCGATGCCGAGGCCCGGCGCGGTGAACGGTTTCGCGTAACCGCCTTCGTCCAGTGCCAGTGCCTCCTTGTTGAGCACGTAGTCCAGCACTTCGCCGCCGCGGTTGTAGTGGATGCCCATGCTCTGTTCCTGCAGCGTGGCATTCCAGCTGACGAAGTCGGCGTGCAGACAGGATGCGAGCGCGATGGGCCCCAGCGGACAATGCGGCGCGAAGGCCACGTCGTAGGCTTCGGCCATGGCCGCGATGCGCACGCACTCGGTAATGCCGCCGGCATGCGACAGGTCGGGCTGCACGATGGCGATGCCGCCGCGCTCCAGCACGTGCTTGAATTCGAAGCGCGAATACATGCGCTCGCCGGCGGCGAGGGGAATGGATGTCTGCGCGGCGATGCGGGGGTAGTACTCGGCCTGTTCCGCGAGCACCGGTTCCTCGATGAAGAGCGGCCGGAACGGTTCCAGTTCCTTCACCAGCACTTTCGCCATGGGTGCGGAAACACGGCCGTGGAAATCGAGGCCGAACTCGATGGTGTTGCCGAAGGCCTCGCGGATTTCCGCCACCCGTGCCACGGCATCGTCCACGGCCTTGCTCGAGCCGATCATGCCCATCTCTTCGCAACCGTTCATCTTGAACGTGTCGAAGCCGTGCGCGAGACGTTCGCGGATCTGCGCGATGATGTCGGCGGGACGGTCGCCGCCCACCCAGCAATAGGTCTTCATGCGGTCGCGCACGCGGCCGCCGAGCAGTTCGAACACCGGTGCGCCGAGGGCCTTGCCCTTGATGTCCCACAGGGCCTGGTCGATGCCGGCGATGGCACTCATGAACACGGCACCCCCGCGGTAGAAACCGCCGCGGTACATGGTCTGCCAGAGGTCGTTGATGCGGGAGGGATCCTTGCCGATCACATACTCGGACAACTCGTGCACCGCTGCCTCGACGGTGCGCGCACGGCCTTCGATCACGGGCTCGCCCCAGCCGACGATGCCTTCGTCGGTTTCCATCTTCAGGAACATCCAGCGGGGCGGGACGCGATAGGTAGTGATGCGGGTGATCTTCATGCTTATACCGAGCGATAGGCTTTGACGAAGGCCTGCGCGCGCTCACGCGTGCGCGATACCGGCTGTCCCGCTTTATACAGGTCGCCGCCCAACCCTGCACCGATGCAGCCGGCGTCGAGGAACTGGCCGATGTTCTCGGGCGTGACGCCACCCACGGCGAGCAGGGGCACGTCGGGCGGCAGAACGGCGCGGATCGCCTTCACGTAGCCCGGCCCCCATTGCGACGCCGGGAACAGCTTCAGCGATTGCGCGCCCGCCGCCAGGGCGGTGAAGGCCTCGCTGGGCGTGGTGAAGCCGATGGACGTATACATGCCGCGCTCGCGGCCGCGACGGACCACGGAGGCATCGGTGTTCGGCGTCACCAGCAGGTGGCCCCCGAGGTCGGCCACGGCATCCACGGCATCCGGCGTGAGCACGGTGCCGGCGCCCACGAGGGCGCGGTCGCCAGCCGCCTCGAGTGCCAGTGGGATACTGCGCTGCCAGTCGGGCGAGTTCAGGGGTACTTCGATGGCGTCGAAGCCGGCTTCGAGCAGTGCCTCGACATGGGCGACCACCTCGTCCGGGGTAATGCCGCGGAGGATGGCGATGAGGGGTAGGGCGGTCGGCCAGGCCATGGCGTTCACTCGTGGTAGAGCTGGGAGCGGCCGCCGTCGATGCGAATGTCGGCGGCGTTGATGTAGCGGGCTTCGTCGGAGGCGAGGAACAGTGCGGTATAGGCAATTTCCTCCGGCTCGCCGATACGCTTGTTGGGCAGTATCTCGGTCTGCTTCCGCCGCTCGGCCTCGGGATCGGGCGCGGCGGCGAAACCGGCTTCGGCGATCGCGGTGAGCACGAGGCCGGGCGAAATCGAATTCACCCGGATGCCACGCGCGGCGTATTCGATGCCCAGGGCCTTCGTGAGGCCGATCAGGCCATGCTTGGCGACTGGGTAGGGGAAGCAGTGCGGAATGATCTTGTGCCCGTGCACCGAGGCGATGTTCACGATGCTGCCGCGCCCGAGCGCGAGCATGCCCGGCAACACCGCCTTCGCGCAGTTCCAGGCGCCTTTCAGGTCCACCTCGAAGCAGCGGGTCCATTCCTCGTCGCTCAACGACAGCGGGTCGTTGAACACGTTGATGCCGGCATTGTTCACCAGCACGTCGGGCGGCCCGAAGCGTTCGTTGGCGGCGGCGACCATGCGCTCGATGGCGTCGGGCCGGGTGACATCCGCCTCGAAGAGCATGGCGTCGTCGGTGTCGAGGCTGGCGAGCGTGTCGCGCGCCTGCGCGTTGTCTTCGAGCACGTTGAGGACGATCTTCGCGCCATGCGCGGCGAAGAGCCGCGCGGTGGCCGCGCCGATACCCTGGGTGGCGCCGGTGACGATGGCCACCTTGCCGGCGAGCCGGGGAAGCGGTGTGGTGCGGGGATCGGGGCGGCGGGTCATGCCTTCACTCCGTGACCGTAGCGGGCTTCCGGCAGTCCGCGGCCGTGCGCCGGGCTGCCGATGAAGATGGCGCCGTTGGCGGGCTCGTCGCGCAGCACCGCCTCGTCCAGGCCCTTGTGGGCCGAGGTGATCACCATGCGGTCGAGCTCGCGGCCGGCGAAGCTCACGCAGCTGGGTTGCCGCGCCGGCAGTTCGATCGTCGCGTCGACCCTGCCGTCCGGCGCGTAACGGACGACGCGCGAACCGCCCCACTGGGCGTTCCAGAGGAAGCCTTCCGCATCGACCGTGGAGCCGTCCGGCTCCAGTCCGGGCGACAGTGCCGCGAATACCCGGATACGGTCGACCTCGCCGCTGGCTGCGTCGTAGTCGCAGGCCATGATCTGGGCGGTGGGCGAGTCGGTGAAGTACATCGTCTCGCCGTCGGGGCTGAAGCAGATGCTGTTCGTGATCGCTGCCTTGGGCAGGGCCAGGCGGCCCAGCTTGCCGTCGTGCGTATAGCGCCAGAACGAAGCCGTCTTCTCCGGACCGCGTTCGTTGAGCGTGCCGAAGACGAAGTTGCCGCCGCGGTCGCAGCGGCCGTCGTTGGCGCGCATGCCGGTCAGGTCGGGCTCGATGTCCTCCAGCACGTGCAGCGTGCCGTCGTGGGTGTCATAGCGCGCCAGCTGTTTCTCCAGCGCCAGCAGCAGCACGCCCGGCACGTGGGTCAGCGCGAAGCAGCACAGGCGGGCGGGAAGCACCGCCTCCGACACGGCGCCTGTGGCGGGGTCGTAGGCGTACAGGCGCGAGGTGGCGATGTCGGTCCAGCGCACAAGGTTGGCGTGGTCGTCCCAGATCACGCCCTCGGCGTGGGCCTGGCGTTGTGGCGAAATCGGTTTGAAGTCGGTCATCAGCGGGATTGCCTGCGGTTCTTTAGCTGGTCCACGAGCACGGCGATCAGGAGGATCGCGCCACGCACGAGGTACTGGTAGAAGGCGTCGATGTTCATGAGGCTCATCGCATTCTGCACGGTGCCCATGATGAGCACGCCAACGAGCACGCCGCTGATGGTGGCACGGCCGCCCATGAGCGACACGCCGCCCAGCACGCACGCCGAGATCACGTTGAGCTCGAAGCCCTCGCC
Source organism: Luteibacter sp. SG786 (assembly GCF_011759605.1). GTDB lineage: Bacteria > Pseudomonadota > Gammaproteobacteria > Xanthomonadales > Rhodanobacteraceae > Luteibacter. The sequence goes on along the minus strand of NZ_JAAOYX010000002.1, from coordinate 264,335 downwards.
GGCGTTGGGCTGCCCGCTGGTCATGCGCGAGGCGAGGATCACGCCCGCCAGCGCGGCAATGAGCCCCTGGATGAGGAAGATGGCGATGCGCACGCGGTCGACGGCCACGCCGGCGAGGCGCGCCGCATCGGGGTTGCCGCCGATGGCCAGGGTGTTGCGGCCGTAGATGGTCTTGTTAAGCAGCACGCCGAAGACGACGAAGCAGGCGAGCGTGACCCATACCGGCACCGGAAGGCCCAGGAACTGCGAACTGCCGAGGGTGAAGAAGGCTTCGCTGCTGACGCCCACCGCCTGGCCGTGCGAGGCGATGAACGCAAGGCCGCGCACGATCTCCATCGTGGCCAGGGTGGTGATCAGCGCGTTGATCTTGAGCTTCGCGATGACCACGCCGTTCACGAAGCCCACGAGCGCGCCGGCGACGATGGCCGCGGCGATGCCGATGACCACGCTGCCGGTGGCGTTGGACACGATGGCGCAGAACACGCCGGCAAACGCCACGGTGGAACCGACCGAAAGGTCGAAGTCGCGCGAGGCAAGGCAGAACATCATGGTGCAGGCGACCATGCCGATCTGCGACACCGACAGGGCCAGGCCCACGACGTTGTCCCACGAGAAGAAGTAGCGCACCGTCATGCTCAGCACGGCGAACAGCACGATGAAGATGCCGATCAGGCTGTAATCGTCGACAAGCTGCCAGAGCAGGGCGCGGCGGCGGTCGCGGGGCGTCTCGCGAGTCGCGGCGATGGCGGCGGCGTTGGACTCGGTCATGGGTCAGGCATTCCTTGGAAGGGTGGTTCCCGCGCCTTCGGGCAGGGCGGCGGCGAGGACGTTCTGTTCGTTGGCCGAGGCGCGATCGAACTGCCCCGTGATGCGGCCGTGGCACATGGTGATCACGCGATCGGAAACGCCGAGCACTTCGGGAAGTTCGCTGGAGATCATCACCACGGCGACGCCGCGTTCGGCGAGCTCGTAGAGCACGTTGTAGATTTCGTTCTTGGCCCCCACGTCGATGCCGCGCGTGGGTTCGTCGACGATCAGCACCCGCAGGTCCTTTTCGGCGAGCCAGCGCGAAAGCACGGCCTTCTGCTGGTTGCCGCCGGAAAGCAGGCGGATTTCCTGCCGGCGGTGCGGCGTGCGGATGCGCAGGCGCTCGATGAAGCTGTCGGCCGTGCGTGCCTCCACGCGGTCGTTCACGAAGAGCCCCGCCGTGAGGTGGTTCCGGCGGGCGCTGATGTTGATGTTCTCCGACACGGAACGCACGCCGATGATGCCTTCCTCCTTGCGGTCCTCGGGGCAGAGGACGAGGCCGTGGCGGATGGCGTCGCGAATGCGCGAGGGCCGGACCGGATGCCCGTCCACGCGCACTTCGCCCGAGACCCGCCGATCGGCGCCGTACACCACGCGCATGATCTCCGACCGTCCGGCCCCCACGAGGCCGAAAAAGCCCACGATCTCGCCGGCGCGCACGTCGAAGCTGGTCGGCACCGGCAACGCGCGGCCCGTGACGCCCTCGACCGAAAGGCGCACGTCGCCCTGTGTGCGGGGGCGGTAGCCGAAGATGTCGCTGATCTCGCGGCCGACCATGCGCTGCACCAGCGTGTCGCGCGTGACGCCTTCCAGCGTGTCGAAATCGGCCACCTTGCGGCCGTCGCGGAAGATGGTGGCGGCGTCGCAGAGTTCGAAGATCTCGTCCATACGGTGCGAGATGTAGATCATCGCCTTGCCCTGCGCGCGGAGGTCGCGCACGAGGCGGAACAGTACATCCGTCTCGCGGTGCGACAGCGAGCTGGTGGGTTCGTCCAGGGCGAGGATCTTCGCGTCGCGAAGGATGGCTTTCACGATCTCCACCATCTGCCGCTGGCCGATGGAGAGCTTCTTCAGCTTCGCGCGCGGGTCGAGATCGACGCCCAGCGCATCCAGTCGTTCGCGGGTCCAGGCCAGCGCGCGGCGGCGATCGACAAGGCCGAAGCGTGTCGGCAGGCGCCCGAGCAGAAGGTTCTCCATGACCGAAAGCTCCGGCACGTACTGGAGTTCCTGGTGTATCACCGCCACGCCGGCGTCGATGGCGTCGGCGGCACTGCGGAAGTGCATCGTCCGGCCGTCGATGGCCACCTCGCCCTCGTCGGGAATGTATTCCCCGCCGAGGATCTTCATCATCGTGGACTTGCCTGCGCCGTTCTCGCCGAGCAGGCCGTGCACGCTGCCGGCGCGCACTTCGAAGCCGACGTCACCGAGCGCCCGCACGCCGGGAAAGGTCTTCCCGATATGGCGGAACTCGAGCCGCGGAACGTCGGCCATGGTCAAAGCCCCATTTCCTTGCGGATCTCGTCCGCATTGGCGCGCGTGATGAGCTGGCCGGTGGTGAGCGTGAGCGCCGGCGGTGCCTTGTCGTTCTTGATCCACTCGTACATGTTCACCGAGGTCTCGTAACCGTGCCGCTTCGGACTGATGAGCACGCTGCCGAAGAACCCGGTGGCCTGTGCCTTGGAGAACTCGTTGAGGGCCGATTTGCTGCCGCCGATGCCCACGCCGATGACGTTCTCGGCCGAGAAGCCGCGGCCTTCCGCCGCGCGCACGGCGCCGAGCACGGCTTCGTCGTTGAGGCCGAATGCCACCCAGTGTTTGAAGTCCGGATGCTGGGTGATGGCGATGTTGGCCGCGTTGAAGGCATTCTCGGTATCGGTTTTCGCCTGGGGCGCGTTGACGATGTTGTCCTTCGGGAACCCGGCCGCGCTGAGTGCCTCGATCGCGCCTTCGGTACGTTCGCGTGCGGTAGGCAGCTGGTCGTAGGACACGCGAAGCGCGCCGGTTTCTTCCGGCTTCCAGCCGCGCTTCTTCATTTCGTCGGCGATCGCCTGGCCGACCTGCTCGCCGATCTTCGATGCGGAAATGCCCATGTGCGGAACCGCTTCGATGGGCTTGCCGGCACCGTCGACGAGGCGGTCGTCCACCGTCATTAGCTTGAGGCCGTCGGCCTTGGCCTTGGCGACGATCGAAGGGCCGAGCTTCACGTCCGGCGTGCAGATGATGAAGCCCTGGGCGTGCTGTGCCTTGAGGTTGTCGATGGTGGTGAGCACCTGGCCGCCGTCGGGGGCGCCGATCTTCACCAGGGTGAAGCCCTTCTCCTTCGCTGCCTGCTCCGCATACTTCCATTCGTCCTGGAACCACGGTTCCTCGGGCTGCTTCACCACGAAGCCGATCTTCACTTCGTCGTTGGGTGCCGCGGAGCAGCCGGAAAGGGCGAGCGCCAGGGCAAGCGCCTTCAGACCATTGGCGATATTCATCTTCATGTGCTGCTCCTCGTGAAACGAAGTAGGTTTAGCCGACCAGCCCGCGCTGGCGTGCCACGGCGATGGCGCCGTGTCCTGCAAGGTCGCGTTGCTCGTCGTCGCCCAGCACCGTGACGGTGCCGGAAAAGAAATCGTCGCCTTCCACCAGGCGGGCGATGGCCTCGCGCAGGATGGGCTTGCCGCTCACCACGAAGCGCGTGCCCGGACTCATCCGGATCGCGCTGGAATTCTTGAGGGTAAGGAGGTCGGAGCCGAGCACGGCGCCGAGCAGGAAGTTCGCGCGCGCGTTGGCGTCGTACACGGCGAACTGGTCGAGAATGCGCACGCTGAAGCAGGCGCGGCCCAGGCCGATCTTCTTCGCCGAGGCGGCGCCCGCGAGCAGCATCTCGGCATCGATGCGCTGTGCGAAGCCTTCCTTGAGCGAACTGGCGAGGATCGTGTCGTGCGAGATCACGTGCAGCAGTTCGCCGGCAAGCGTGGTGACGCAGCCCTCGATCCGGCGCTCGGCGTCGATGCTCACGAACTTGGAATGCGAACCCGGCAGCACGATGACGGTGGGTTCGTCGAGGCCGAGGCGTTCCACCAGCGCGAAGGATTCCACTTCCTCGCCGCGCATCATGTCCATGGCCTCGCAGTTGTGCAGGCCGATGTGTTCCACCGCGTTCCGTACGCCCGGCACGAACCAGATGGGGTCGCGCCACACGTTGGGCAGGTGGCTTTCGCGCATGGCGCCGGCCAGGTCGTCGATGCCCACCGCCGCCACGACGTGCGGAATCTCGCACAGGCCCATGTTGGAGGTGATCATGCCGGAGGCCAGGGCCCGATCGATGTCGCCTTCGCCCAGTTCCGCTGTGGCCAGGGCTTCGGCGATCGTTTCGCGAACGCCCTCTTCGAGCCGGGTGCGGCTGCCGGTGATGGCCGTGTCGCGTACGCCGACCTGCCGCGCTGCCTGTCCGATGACGGCGCCGTGCTGCCACACGCTGACGCGCGTGTTGGTGGTGCCGGTGTCGATGGTGAGGATATTCATCGGGGATCCGCTCTGGGTCGCCCCGGATTCTTGGCGTGGCCTTCCGACGCAGGCAAACTAGAAATTCTTCGGGCCTTCCCCAAATTTTTCTTGATGACCTTGCAATGAAGCGCTCGCTACCCCTCAACGCCGTGCGCGTGTTCGAGCTTGCAGCGCAGCATTCGAGCTTCACGAAAGCCGCGGAGGAGTTGGCTCTTACCCCTGCGGCGGTCAGTGCGCAAGTCAAATTGCTGGAGTCGTACCTCGGCACACCGCTATTTGTGCGACGCAACAATCGCTTGAAACTCACGGCCGCCGGCGAGAATTACTTTCCGCGCATTCGCGACGCTTTTCGTGCACTGCAGCAAGCGACCGACCAGGTTCTCGGTCAGCGGAACGCCTCGCTGCGGGTCTCGGTGCCACCGACGTTCGGCACAAAATGGCTCGTACCGCGCCTGTTCCGCTTCTTCGCGAAGCACCCGGATATCGCCGTCGAGGTGGTCACCGACGGCGGCGATGGCGGCGATTGGGATCTGGCGGTGGACGATCGCCTCGGCGAGGGACGCGAGCAATCCATCCTTGTCGTGAGTCGTTACACCCCGGTGTGCTCGCCGGCCGTGGCAGGGCAATTGCGCGGCCCCGAAGACCTTCCCACCCAGGTGCTGCTACACGAGCGTCCCGGCCGCCGCGCGGCTCCCGCCGTGGGCTGGGACCAGTGGTTCGAACGAGCCGGTGTCGCTCCCGGCGTCGTGTCGCGCGAAATGGGTTTCGGCGACGGCACGATGATGTTGCAGGCCGCCATCGAAGGGCAGGGCGTGGCCCTGGCCCAGGAACTGCTGGTGGCTTATGACGTGGCCGCGGGCAGGCTTGCGGAACCGTTCCGGCTCGACGTTCCGTTGCAGCACACGTATTACCTGGCCGTATCGCACGAGGCGACCGCGCGGGAAGAAACCGAACTGTTCAGGGCCTGGCTGTTCGCCGAACTTGGCGGCGCCCGGTAAAGACGCTGGGCCCCTGCCCGCGCAGGGGCGACGGTGTTTCCCGACGTTGCTCGCAACACACCCACCTACCGCAGTCGCCCCTGCGCAGGCAGGGGCCCAGTGCCTCCCGCGCGGCTCAGCAATCCCGTGCCGCTTTCCGTTTTCGCCACCAGATCACGCCGAGCACCACGACGGCGGCGGCAATGGCGAGCCATACGCCGGTCTGGCCGCGGCGGATCCACATCGCCAGCCACTCGTGGTTGTGCGCGCCGAAATAGCCAAGGTAGACCCAGATCGGCACGCTGATCGCGGCGGCGAGGCCGTCGAGGAGCAGGAAACGGAAGAAGCCCACGCGGTGCGTGGCGCCGGCCGTGATGAACACGGCGGTGCGCATGCCGGGCAGGAAGCGTGCGACGAACATCATGCGGTTGCCGTAGCGCTCGAATTTCTCCTGCACCTTGGCATAGCGTTCCGGCGTGAGCAGCCGGGCCACGAGGCGCCAACTCATGATGCGCCCCCCGAAATGGCGGCCGAGCAGGAACATCGTGGAATCGCCCACCAGCACGCCGGCCATCCCCACGCCGACCATGGTGTGCACGTCGCCGTAGCCCAGACCGGTGATGATGCCGCCCGCGACCAGACTGATGTCTTCGGGAAGCGGAAGGCCTGCGCCGCACAGCATCAGCGCGAAGAAGACGGCGAGGTAGCCGTTCCTTCCGAAGAAATCGACGAGGTCGTTGAGCAGGTCCATCAGTGGCGCACGAATCCGGCCCGGGCCGGTCCCTTGGAAATACGAAGGCGGGATGATCCCACGGATCGCGTTATGCCCGCGATGCGGCGCATCATTCGCCGTCCGCCGGGGCGGGTGCCGCGCGGGCGGCGAGCAGCACGCGCAGTTCGGCTTTCTCGGTGTCGTCGAGCACGCCCTCGCGGCTGCGGGCGATCAGGTACTCGCGGCGTTGCGTAGTGACCTGGCGCTGCATCTGGGCCAGGGCGTCGAGGAACTCGACGCGCTGCATGTCGGCCTCGCCGATCACTTCGGCCTGCATCAGCTTCTGCAACGACGGATACTCCGGCCGGTCGAGGAAATGCTCGACCAGCACGGCCGGGTTGATGCCAGGACGGGCGCGGGCGACGTCGATCAGTTCGGCCAGCAGATCGACGCCTGGCCTGTCCAGGCGCAGGAAGGCGTAGGGCGGCTCTACTTCGTCGGCCAGCGAGGGTTGCGCCAGGAGGAGGGTGATGGCGCTGCGGACGAGGCTGCGCTGCACGTTTGCCGGCCGGGCCGGCGCCCGGCGCGCCGGTTCCGGCTCGGCCTCGAGCACGGCGCGTGCGCCCGTACGGCGCTGGAGTTCCTGCGCCATCAGGTCGCGGAAGGCGCCGTCGGGCAGTTTCGCGATGAGCGGACGGGCCCGTTCGGCGAGACGTGCCTTGCCGTCGAGGCGGCTGGTGTCGACGTCGCGACCCAGTTCCTCGAAGAAGTACTCCGACATCGGCATGGCGTTCTTCATGCGCTGCTCAAAGCCGTCCTTGCCCTCCTTGCGCACCAGCGTGTCCGGATCCTCGCCGTCGGGCAGAAACAGGAAATGCGCCTGGCGGCCGTCGCGCATGCGCGGCAGGATCGATTCCAGCGCGCGCCACGCTGCCTGGCGGCCGGCGCGGTCGCCGTCGAAACAGAAGTACACGTCGGGTGCGGCGCGGAAGAGCACTTCGGCATGCTCTGGCGTGGTCGCGGTACCCAGCGTGGCCACGGCGATCGGCAGACCCGCCTGGTGCAGCGCGATGACGTCCATGTAGCCCTCCACCACCATGATCCGGGTGAGGTGCTGGTGGGCCTGCTTCACCTGCCAGAGGGCGAAGAGCTCGCGGCCCTTGTGGAAAAGGGGCGTTTCCGGCGAGTTGAGGTACTTCGGGCTCTGCTCGGACGACAGCACGCGGCCGCCGAACGCGATGACGCGCCCACGCCGGTCGAGGATGGGGAACATCACCCGTTCGCGGAATCGGTCGTACCGGTTGCCGCGCTCGTTGCTGGCGACCATGCCGGCCTCGTTGAGCAGCTGCCGCCGACGATCGGTGGTGCCCAGCGCCTTCAGCACGCCATCGAATCCGGCCGGCGCCCAGCCGATGCGGAAGCGCTTCACGATGTCGTCGTCGAGCCCGCGGCGGTCGATGTAGGCGCGGGCTTCGGGGCTGTTGCCCAGTTCGCGCTGGTAGAACGAGGCGGCTTCATCGAGCAGCGTGTAGAGGTCGCTGCGGTCTTCCCGCGGCTTATCGTCGCGGGCGCCTTCGTAAGGCACTTTCAGGCCGGCCGACTGCGCCAGTTCCTCGATGGCGTCGGGAAACTCCAGGCGGTCGTAGTCCATGATGAACTTGATCGCGCTGCCGTGTGCGCCGCACCCGAAGCAGTGAAAGAACTGCTTTTGGGGGCTCACGTAGAAGGAGGGCGAGCGTTCGTTGTGGAAGGGGCAGCAGGCCGTCCATTCCCGGCCTGCCTTCTTCAACGGCACGCGCCGCTCGATCACGTCGACGATGTCGACGCGGGTCAGCAGTTCATCGATGAAGCTGTCGGGAATTCGGCCACGCATCAGTCCCCTAGGATGCCATGCATCCGCTTCCGTATGGAGTCTGGCAGGGGCGTCAGAAGGCGAGCTTGAAGACGCCGATGACGGCCAGGATGGCGATCACGAACAGGATCAGGAAGATGGCGAAGCAGACCTTGGCGATGGTCGCGGCCACGCCGGAGACGCGGCTGAAGCCGAGCGCGCCGGTCACGAGCGCAATCAGGCCGAAGATGATGGCGTACTTGAGCATGGAGATCCTCCTTGGGGCGCGGGGAGGATGCGGCGGCGTGCGTGGGGAGGCCGTGAAGCCCCGGACGCATAGGGGAACCGAAAACCTTTGGTAACCGGCAACCATGTGGGAGCCGGCTATGCCGGCGATCCCGCGGCAGCGGGCACGCTTGCCGCGAGCCCCCATCGCCGCTGAAGCGGCTCCCACACAAAGCTTGCTTGGCTTGTGTGGTGTGGGGGTCTTTTGTGGGAGCCGGCTATGCCGGCGATCCCGCCGCAGCGGGCACGCTTGCCGCGAGCACCCATCGCCGCTGAAGCGGCTCCCACACAAAGCTTGCTTGGCTTGTGTGGTGTGGGGGTCTTTTGTGGGAGCCGGCTATGCCGGCGATCCCGCGGCAGCGGGCACGCTGCCGCGAGCCCCCATCGCCGCTGAAGCGGCTCCCACAAAGGCCCTCAGTAAAGAGGTGGCTCAGGCCAGTTTCGCCTTCACCTTGCCGGCGACGGCGGCCATATCGGCTCGGCCGGCGGCCTTCTCCTTCACCAGGGCGACCACCTTGCCCATGTCGCGGGCGGAGCTGGCGCCCGATTCGGCAATGGCCGCGGCGATGATGGCGTCGAGTTCGGCCTCGTCGAGCTTGGCGGGCAGGTAGCCGGCGATCACGCCCATCTCGTAGCGCTCGACGTCGGCCAGGTCGGTGCGGCCGGCCTTGTCGTACTGCTCGATCGAGTCGCGGCGCTGCTTCTGCATCTTCTCGAGCACAGCCAGCACCTGGGTGTCGTCGAGCTCGATCCGTTCGTCGACCTCGCGCTGCTTGATCTGGGCCTGGACCAGGCGGATGACGCCCAGGCGGTCCTTCTCCCCGCCCTTCATGGCGGCCTTCATGTCTTCGGTGATCTTTGCCTTGAGGCTCATGATTCTTTTCTCCGGGACGACGAAAAGCCGGCTTCACCTTTCGGCAAAGCCGGCTCGGGATTTCCGCCTGCTTGCGGCGGCGGCGAAAACGCGCCAGCCGCGGTACCATGCCAGCCCGGGAAGGGCCGGCCGGTGCATCAGTACATGCGGGTCCGGCGCGTCGTGTCGCGGGACAGACGGCGCAGGTGGCGCTTCACAGCAGCGGCGCGCTTGCGCTTACGCTCCTGGGTCGGCTTTTCGTAAAATTCGCGCTTGCGCGTTTCGGCCAGCACGCCAGCCTTCTCGCACGTACGCTTGAAGCGGCGAAGGGCAAGCTCAAACGGCTCGTTCTCGCGGACTTTAACGCTCGGCATGGAAACTCCACTTGGTTAAACTGACCCGTGAATCCGGGTGAGCCGTGGATTATAACGTGAGTCTGATGAGAAATTCAAAGCCCGTGCTTGGCGTGGAAACGTCCTGTGACGAGACGGGCGTTGCCCTGCTGCGTTGGGACCCGGACCAACCGGGTCGCGGGCTCCTTTCGCACGCGCTTTTCAGCCAGATCGCCCTGCACGCGGAATATGGCGGCGTCGTGCCGGAATTGGCCAGTCGCGACCACGTGCGCAAGCTGCTGCCCCTGGTGCGCCAGGCCCTGAAGGACGCCGGTCTGACGCCGGCCGACCTGGGCGGTGTGGCCTATACCGCCGGTCCCGGCCTCGTGGGTGCCTTGCTCGTGGGCGCCTCGGCGGCGCGGGCCATGGCTTGGGCGCTCGGCGTGCCGGCCATCGGTGTGCACCACATGGAAGGCCACCTCCTGGCGCCGCTGCTCGAGGACGATCCGCCGGAGCCGCCGTTCGTGGCGCTGCTGGTTTCGGGCGGGCATTCCATGCTGGTGGAGGTCAAGGCCATCGGGGAATACCGCATCCTCGGCGACACGCTGGACGACGCCGCGGGCGAAGCGTTCGACAAGACCGCGAAGCTCATGGGCCTGCCGTACCCGGGTGGCCCGGCGCTCGCGAAGCTTGCCGAGCAGGGCACCCCCGGCCGGTTCCGTTTTTCCAGGCCCATGGTCGACCGCCCGGGGCTGGATTTCAGCTTTTCGGGGCTGAAGACCCAGGTGCTCCTGGCCTGGCAGGCCTCGGACAAGAGCGACCAGACCCGCGCCGACATCGCGCGCGGGTTCGAGGAAGCCATTGTCGACACCCTGGCCATCAAATGCCGGCGTGCACTGGAAGCCACGGGCGCAAGGCGGCTGGTGATCGCCGGTGGCGTGGGCGCGAACAAGCGCCTGCGCGAACAACTGGCGCAGGCCGGAGCCGCCGACGGTTTCCGCGTCTACTTCCCGCGCCTGGCGTTCTGCACCGACAACGGGGCCATGATCGCCCTTGCCGGTGCCATACGGCTGGCGGCGGGCCAGCACCAGGACGAAACCATCCAGGTGTTCCCGCGCTGGAACCTCGAGACGCTGCCCGCGGCCTGAAAGCGTGGGGAGCCGGCTATGCCGGCGATCCCGCGCAGCGGGCCAGCTTGCCGCGAGCACCCATCGCCGCTGAAGCGGCTCCCACAGAAAGCAGCTCCAAAGAAAGCAGGCGCTTGCGCAATCGGCTTTCCTCGCCGACCCTGTACGGCCCTCTTCATCGTTGCACCCGTATGGACATCGTCTTCATAGAGGACCTGCGCATCGACGCGGTCATCGGTATCTACGATTGGGAGCGGCGCATCCGCCAGACGCTGTCGTTCGACCTGGAAATGGCTTTCGACAACCGCCGTCCCGCGGCCAGCGACGACATCGCCGACACCCTCAACTACAAATCGATCTCCAGGCGCCTCCAGGCCTATGTGGAAGCTTCGAGCTTCGGCCTCGTCGAGACGCTGGCCGAGCGTTGCGCCGAGATAGTGCAGAACGAATTCGGCGTGGCCTGGGTGCGGCTCAAGCTGTCCAAGCCCGGCGCGGTGCGCGGCGCGAAAGCAGTCGGCGTGCGTATCGAACGCGGTACGCGGCCGCAATGATCGAGCCCCGGGACATACAGGCCTTCCTCGACGAGGTCATTCCATCGACCGTGTGGCGCAGCGTGGTGATGGTCGGTGGACTCGTGGTCATCGCCTGGCTGGTGGACCTGCTCGGCCGCCTGTTCCTCCATCGCGTGGTGCGTGCCGCCACACGGCACACGCATTGGCGCTGGGACGACGCGCTCTATGAATTCGGCTGCTTCCGCTGGCTGGCGCGCGTGCTGCCCGGCGTTGTCGTCTACTACGGCATCGCCCTGTTGCTGCCGGTGGACGACGGCGTGGGCGCGTTCGTGCGCAGCCTTGCCGTCTGCTGGATCATCGTGTGCGTGATCTCGGCCATGGGCCGCGCCCTGCTCGCGTTCGAATCGCTCTACAGCGCGACGCCGGCGGGAAAGCGATCGATCAAGGGTATCGTCCAACTGTTGCAGATGGCGTTATGGATCGTGGCGCTGGTGCTGGTGATCACCAAGCTCACCCATCAGAGCGTCGGCTTGCTGCTGTCCGGCATCGGCGCCATGTCCGCCGTGCTGCTGCTGGTGTTCAAGGACACCATCCTGGGCTTCGTCGCCGGCATCCAGCTGAGCACGAACGACATGCTGCGCATCGGCGACTGGATCACCATGCCCTCCGCGGGCGTCGACGGCGACGTGATCGACATCACGCTGCATACCGTGAAGGTACGCAATTTCGACCGCACGATCGTCACGGTGCCCACCTGGAAGCTGATTTCCGAGTCGTTCCAGAACTGGCGCGGCATGGCCGAATCGGGCGGGCGACGGATCAAGCGCGAGCTGTTCATCGATGCGGCCTGCGTGCGATTCCTCGAGGACGAGGAAATCGAACGCTATGGAAGCGTGTACCTGCTCAAGACCTACCTGGAGCGCAAGCGCGAGGACATCCGCCGCTGGAACGAGGCGCTGGGTGAACCGGGCAAGCTCCCGGTGAACCGGCGCCGGCAGACCAACATCGGCGCCTTCCGTGCCTACGCCGAGGCGTACCTCGCGGCGCACCCGGACGTGCACGACAAGATGACCCGCATGGTCCGCATGCGCGATCCCGGCGCGCAGGGCATTCCGCTGGAGGTCTATTGCTTCACCAATACGGTGGTGTGGCTCGATTACGAACGCATCCAGGCGGACATCTTCGACCACCTGATCGCGATCCTTCCGGAGTTCGGACTGCGGCCGTTCCAACAGCCGTCGGGCGGCGACGTGCGCGATGCCGTCGCGGGTATTCGTCTTGCGGTCACCCAGGAGGCCTGACGTGGCACGCGCCTACCTCAGCCTGGGTTCCAACATCGATGCGGAGCACTGGCTCGGCCTTGCCGTGGCGGAACTGCGGGCGCGCTTCGGCAAGCTGGACGTGTCGCCGGTCTACCGCAGCGCTGCGGTCGGTTTCGACGGGCCCGATTTCCTCAATCTGGCCGTGGGTCTCGACAGCGACCTCGCTCCCGAAGCCCTGAACGACTGGCTGCACGCCCTGGAAGACAGGCATGGCCGTGTGCGCGGTGGCAGGCGTTACGCCAGCCGCACCCTCGACGTGGACATCGTCCTCTACGACGACCTCGTGCTGAGCGGCGAGGGCCACCTCCAGGTGCCTCGCGGCGAACTTCGCCATGCTTTTGTGCTGAAGCCCATGGCCGACATCGCGCCCGAGGTCCGCCACCCCGTCAGCGGGAAGACGATGGCGGAACTCTGGGCGGCGTTTCCGGCCGGGAGCGAGCCGCTGGCGGTGGATGAGGGGTGCTCTGCTTCGATAGGAGCCGCCATGGCGGCGAAGTAATTTGCCGAAAGGCCCATCGGCACCGAACTGTGGGAGCCGGCAACTGGCGGGCCACCGGCCAAGATGCTACAACGCGTCCACATCGGACCATGGGGAAGCAAGGAAATGGGTAAGTTCGGACGCAGTTGGGCGCTGATGAAGGCCAGCGCCAATATCCTTCGCCAGGACAAGGAGCTGATGCTCTTTCCCTTGCTGGCGGGCCTGGCATCGCTGATCGTGATCGCCACCTTCGCATGGCCGGTCTACACCCTGTTCGCGCACCATCAAGCGGATTTCGAAGGCCAGCGCCGGCACGTCTCGCCGTTGTTCATGCTGGTGAGCTTCCTGTTCTATTTCGTGCAGTACGGCGTGGTGATCTTCTTCAACGTCGCCCTGGCCTCAGCCGCGCTCATTCGTCTGAACGGTGGCAACCCCACGCTCGGCGACGGTATGCGCACGGCGATGGGCAAGCTGCCCAACATCATCGGCTATGCGCTCATCGCCGCGACCGTCGGCATGATCCTGCGCGCCTTGCAGGAACGCCTCGGCTTTGTCGGGCGCATCGTTGCGGGCGTGCTCGGCTTCGGCTGGACGGTCGCGACGTTCCTCGTGGTGCCGGTGCTCGCGGCGCAGGACGTGGGGCCGGTCGATGCCGTCAAGCGCAGCACTTCGCTGCTCAGGCAGACCTGGGGCGAGAACCTGATCGGCAATGCCGGCATCGGCCTCGCCGGCGGCATTCTCACCTTCTGCCTGATCTTCGCCAGCGGCGTGCTTTTCTTCGCCGCCGCGGCGACGCACTCCGTGGCGCTGATGGTCATCGTCGGTGTCGTGGCGGTGATCGCGCTGATCGCCCTCAGCCTGTTCCAGACGGCGATGCACGGCGTGTACTCGGCCGCGCTCTACCGCTTCGCGGAGGAAGGCGATCCGGGCCAGGGTTTCGACCGCGCGCTGCTCGAATCGGCGTTCCGTCCGAAGAACTGAAACACGCTCCAGGGGGAGCACCGGAACCGTCGGCGTGCGGGCTCGCACGCCGACGGGGCCGCGATCAGATCGTCAATGCGCGACCGCCGTCCACGCGGACGACCTGGCCGGTCGTGTAGCGCGCGTCCAGCAACAGCCAGCGAACGGCCTCAGCCACGTCCTCGGGTTCGCCCTTGCGTCCGAGCGGCGTTTTCGCGATGAGGCTTTCCGCCGCTTCCTCTGGCTTGCCCGAGGCGGGCCACAGGATGGCGCCGGGCGCGACGGCGTTGACGCGCACCTCGGGGGCCAGTTCCTTCGCCAGCGACAGGGTCAGCATGGCGAGCGCGGCCTTGGCCATCGAATACACGGTGTGCCCGGCGAGCGGCCGTTCCGCATAGATGTCGACGATGCTGACGATGGCTCCGCCGGTCTCCTGCAGGGCCGGCGCCGCGGCCTGGGCAAGAAAGAACGGCGCCCGCGCGTTGGCCGAGAACAGGTCGTCCCAGTGCGCCGATGTCGTCTCGCCGATGGGCGTGGGATAGAAGGCCGAGGCGTTGTTCACCAGTCCGTCCAACCGCCCGAAGCGTTGCACCACCGCTTTGATCAGCGGGTGAAGCGCCGCGTCGTCGTCGAGCGCCGCCGGGAATGTGGCCACGCTGCCCGCCCGCACGGCATCGAGTTCGCGCGCGAGCGCTTCGGCGTCGGTACCGGAATGGCGGTAGTGGATGGCGACCGAGCAGCCCGCCGCATGCAGGCGCCGGACGATGGCGGCACCGACACGGCGGGCACCGCCGGTGACGAGGACGACCGGGGACGGATTCACGGCAAGCTCCTTTTCGCAACGCGCACGAGCTTGCCGCAAACGGTGCCGCGCGTCACGTGGAAGCCAACAAGGTTAACGTTCAACCCGCCTTGCGGCGTCTGGCCACGGTTTTCTTCGCGGCAGCGGCAGGTGCGACGGCTTTCGTCGCCTTCTTGCGCGCGGCGGTCTTCTTGGTGGTCGTCTTCCTGGCCGCTGTCTGCTTCACCGTCTTTCTGGCCGTCGTCTTCGCTCTGGCCTTCGGGGTCGATGCGCTTTCCGCCGCGCGCGCGTGCCCGCCGGACGCCTTCGCCGCGGCGCGGCTCTTTCCTGACGCGGGCGCGTCGCCATCGTCGATGTGCACCTCGCCGCTGAAGAGGTCGATCGCGGTTTTCGCCACCTGCCCGGTGTCGTAGTACGCATAGGCACCTACACCGAGCGCGCCGACGATCGGCAGCCAGCGCGAGACGCCCTTGCCGACCGCACGCTTGGACACGCTGACGCCGATGCGGCCTGCCACGCGCTGCAACGCGCTGGTGGCTGCGGTGCGGAACACGAGGCGGTCGCCGACGCGAATGGCCACGTCGCGGAACGCCTGGGCGGCGGTATGCCGGAACAGGCACCAGAGCATCTGTTCGCGTCCGAGCGTGGCGGTCTTCCCGTACGCGGCGGCAATGTCGCTGACCAGCTGGCCCTGGATGCGCCAGATCGCCACCAGCTCCGGAAGCACCGTGAGCCAGCCCAACGGGCCGGGCGGCAAGGCGAGCGAGCCCGCCGTGATCGCCGCCTTGTTGGCCGCGGTGCTTGCCAACTGCCGGCAGGTTTCCTCGGCGGAGCCCTTGCCGGCACGAGGCACCTCGCTGTCCGGGATGCGGCTGACGAATTCGAGGATCGCCTTCGCGACAGGACTGTCGCCGCGGTCGGCACTGACGGGAACGATCTCCTTCGATGTCGAAGCCGGATCGCGTTTTGCCATGTCGTTACTCCGGATGCGAATGCGTGGACATGGTCGCCGCCGTCGCGTGATTCGTCCATGAAGCGCCGGACCTGCCCGCGCCGAAAGCGAGGCGAAAGCTTCGCTCTCCAGACTAATTGATACGTTATAACATTTTACGAAGTGAGCCCATGACTCCCGTTCGCCTCGCGTCCTGCATCGCCCTCGCACTCCTGGCCGCCGCCGCCCATGCGGACGACGCCCCGCCGCAGAAAGCCACCAACCTCGGCGAGGTCGACGTGACCGCGCGGCTGGACGAGGCGCGCAACAGTCTGTCGCCCGATACCGGCAGCAGCCAGTACGTGATGGACCGCCAGACCATCCAGGCCCTGCCGCTGGGAGACTCCACGCCGCTGAACCAGGTGATCCTCCAGGCACCGGGTGTGGTGCAGGACTCCTACGGACAACTGCACGTGCGCGGCGACCACGCCAACCTGCAATACCGCATCGACGGCGTGCTCATCCCGGAAAGCATCGGCGGCTTTGGCCAGACCCTGGATGCGCGGATGATCCAGAACGTGAAGCTGCTCGACGGCGCCTTGCCCGCACAGTACGGCGAACGCACGGCGGCGATCGTGGACATCACCACCCGCACGCCCTCGAAGGACGGCATCGGCGGCAGCGTGGGCGTGACGGGCGGCCAGTTCGGCACATTGAATCCGAACGCAACGCTGTTCGGGCGAAGCGGTGCCTGGAGCTGGTTCCTCACCGCCAACTATCTCGAGAACGACGTCGGGATCGAGAACCCCACGGCAAGCCGCAAGCCGATCCACGACCATACGAACCAGGTGAAGGCGTTCGGCGATGTCTCCTACCTGATCAACCCCGATACGCGCCTCAGCTTCCTTTTCGGCGTCACCAACAACCGCTTCGAGATACCGAACAACCCCGGCCAGGAACCGGCGTTCGGTTATCTCGACGTGACGAACTTCGATTCGGCGCAGTTGAACGAGCGACAGCACGAAAAGACGCGCTTCGGCGTCCTCAGCCTCCAGGGCAAGCTCGGTGACACCGCCTACCAGGTATCGGCCGGGCAACGGTACAGCGGTCTGACCTTCACCCCGGACGAC
The DNA here is from genome assembly GCF_011759605.1 of Luteibacter sp. SG786. Classification (GTDB taxonomy): domain Bacteria; phylum Pseudomonadota; class Gammaproteobacteria; order Xanthomonadales; family Rhodanobacteraceae; genus Luteibacter. The sequence continues at coordinate 247,784 of NZ_JAAOYX010000002.1, read as the reverse complement.
ATCGGCGACCTGATGTTCAACGGCGTCGCGTCCGACGTGCGTCGCGCCAACCGTGCCAGCACGTTGCAAGCCGACTTCGCCACCCCGCTGGGCGACAACCATACATTGCGCTACGGCATGTATGCGTCGTTCGAACGGGCGAGCGCGACCAACGATGCTCTCGTCTTTCCTGCGGACGCCGACGGCAACCAGACGTCGACCACGCCGCTCTCCATCGTCGATGCCAGCCGCATCCTCGCGCGCACCTATGCGCTCTACCTGCAGGACGAGTGGAGCATCGGCGAGAAGTGGACAGTGAACTATGGCGTGCGCGCCGACCGCTACGACGCCTTCCGTCCCGAGAGTCAGCTCAGCCCGCGCGTGGGCCTGGTCTACCAGCCCACGGACAGCACGACGATCCACGCGGGCTATTCGCGCTACTTCACGCCGCCTGCGTCGGAGATGATCAGCCCGACCTCGATCGCGAAGTTCGCGGGCACCACCAACGCCTTGCCGGACAACGGCAACGATACGCCGCTGGCCGAGCGTTCCAGCTACTACGATGTGGGGATCTCGCAGAAGATCGGCACTGCCTGGACCGTGGGGCTCGACAGCTACAAGCGCAACGTGTCGCGCATCCAGGACGAGGGTCAGTTCGGCACCGCGCTGGTGTACTCCACGTTCAATTACGACCAGGGCAAGGTGAAGGGCGACGAGTTCACGCTGAACTACGACGGTGGCGCGCTCACCGCGTACTTCAACTTCGCGTACAACCGTTCCGTGGGCAAGCGCATCATCACGGGTCAATACAACTTCAGTCCTGACGACCTCGCGTATATCCAGGATCATTTCATCCACCTGGACCACGACCAGAAATACACCGCGTCGGGCGGCATCAGTTACGCGATCGACGACGACACGCGCATCGGGGCGGATTACCTCTTCGGCTCGGGCCTGCGCCGCGACGGTCTCGTGCCCAACGGCGACACGATGCCGGCGTATTTCCAGATGAACTTCAGCCTCTCGCACGACTTCCACCTGACCCCGGCGGGCGCCACGCATACGCAGCTGGCATTGGTGAATGCGTTCGACCGCACGTACGAACTCCGCGACGGGTCGGGCATCGGCGTCGGGGCGCCCCAGTTCGGACCGCGCCGGGGCGTGTTCCTGTCGCTGCAACAGGATTTCTAGAACGCCGCCGGGAGGGGGCGGTACTTCTGCCAGATGGCGGGCTCTGTGTGGGAGCCGCTTCAGCGGCGATGGGTGCTCGCGGCACGCATGCCCGCTGCCGCGGGATCGCCGGCATAGCCGGCTCCCACAGGAGCTGAGGCCAGGCCCTTATCGGTGGGGCTTGACGCTGTGCGGGCCACTATCCGTTATCCTGCGGGTTCGATCTCGAACACGCACGGCATGAACCCGAAACTCCCCGAACCCGCCGCCGACGAGCGCGCCCACTCCGACCACCTCGCGGCCCTCCTTCGCGAGGAAATCGCGGCCCGGGGGCCGATGCCTTTCTCGCGCTTCATGGAGCGCTGCCTCTACGCCCCCGGCCTCGGTTATTACAGCGCCGGCAAGGCCAAGTTTGGCACCGAGGGCGACTTCGTCACGGCCCCCGAACTGGGCACGCTCTTCGCACGGTGTGTTGCGCGCGCCTTCGAACCGGTGCTGGCCTCGCTGGGTCCTCAGGCCGACTTCCTTGAACTTGGCGGCGGTACCGGTGCCTTCGCCGAAGCCGCCTTGCTCGCGCTCGACGCCGCCGGCCGCGCACCGCGCCGTTTCATGATCCTGGAACCGAGCGCCGACCTGCGCGAGCGCCAGCGCGAGCGCCTTCGCGAAGCATTGCCGCCCTCCCTGTTCGCCCGCGTGACATGGCTCGACGGCCCGCTCGAAACGCCATGGGACGGCGTGCTGTTCGCGAACGAAGTCATCGACGCCCTGCCTACCACGCGCTTCACTACCCGCGACGGCGAGGTGTACGAGGAACACGTGGTGCTGGACGGCGACGGGAGGTTCGTTCGCAGCGACCGGCCGGCGGACAGTCTGGTGGGCGGCGCGGTGCGCCATGTCGAGCGCGACCTCGGCCGCGAGTTCGAGGCGGGGTATCGCAGCGAGATCCTGCCGCAGTTGCCGTACTGGGTGCAGGCGGTGGCCGGTACGCTCCAGCGCGGCGCCATGATCTTCTCCGACTACGGTTATACACGCGGGGAGTTCTACCTTCCCGAGCGCACGGATGGCACGCTGCGCGCGTTCTATCGTCACCGCACGCACGCCGACCCGTTCCTGTTGCCGGGCCTGCAGGACCTCACCGCGTCCGTGGATTTCACCGCCCTTGCCGAAGCGGGCAACAGCGCCGGCTTCGGTGTCGCCGCCTATATGCCTCAGGCGCAGTTCCTTATCGCCTCGGGCATGCAGGAATTCTTCGAGAACGATTACCTCGCCCTCGACGACGAGGCAGCCCGTTACCGGCTGGCGCAGGAAGTGAAAAAGCTCACGCTGCCCGAAGAGATGGGCGAGCGCTTCCAGGTGATGATGTTCGCCAAGGGCATCGACGCCGCGGCGCTGCCTGCCGACGTGATGGCAGCGGACCAGGGTTCGCGGTTGTAGCTTTCGCCGAGCTGTGGGAGCCGCTTCAGCGGCGATCCCGCGGCAGCGGGCACGCTAGCCGCGAGCACCCATCGCCGCTGAAGCGGCTCCCACACAAAACCGAGGTTACGGAGCAGGTTTGGCCACCGAGGCGATGGCCTTCATCTGCGCCTTCTTCATGGCCTCCCCAATCGCAGGCCCTTCGAGGCCTTGCTCCACGAAGGGGCGTGACACGACCGACGCGGCGGCCTCGCGACACGCGCGCAGGAAATCGGCCTGCGGATAGCTGGCGTCCTCGCTGCCCAAGCGTCCGCGCTTGTCGGCCATGCAGGCGAGCAGGAAGGTTTCCAGCCGCGCGGGGCGGCGCAGGGCGCCCAGTCCTTCCAGCAGGCGCAGGATCGTCGACGGTTTCAGTTCGAGTGCCATGTGCGCGTTGAGGTGGTGTTTGCACACCATCTCCGCCATGAACGCGTAGTCAACCGGCACCTTCAGCCGCGCCGACATGGCCCGCACCGGCTCGATGCCGCGCTGCTCATGCATGATGTGCCGTGGCAGGATGTCCTGCGGCGTGAGCGCCTTCCCCAGATCATGCGTGAGCGCGCACCATCCGACCAGCGCATCGCCGGGTGCGAGTCGCGCCGCGGCATCGAGCACCAGCTCAACGTGCACACCCGTGTCTACCTCCGGATGGAACTCCGGCCTCTGCGGCACGCCGTACAGCGCCTCCACTTCCGGAAAGAGCACGCGCAACGCGCCGCTTTCGCGCAGCACGCGCAGGAAGGCCGACGGCATGGGTTCGGCGAGCGCCTTTCGCGTTTCCGCCCACACGCGTTCGGGAACCAGATGGTCGATCTCGCCGTCGTCCACCATGCGCCGCATGAGCGCCATGGTCTCGTCGGCGACGGTGAAGCCCAGCGGTGCGTATCGTGCGGCGAACCTCGCCACCCGCAACAGGCGCACCGGGTCTTCGACGAACGCGTCCGACACGTGCCGCAGCGTGCGGCTTTCGATATCGCGCACGCCGCCGAAAGGATCGACGAGGGTGCCGTCTTCGCGCTGCGCGATGGCGTTGATGGTCAGGTCGCGGCGCTCCAGGTCCTGCTCCACCGTGACCGACGGGTCGGCATGGAACGCGAATCCGTGATAGCCACGCCCGGTTTTCCGCTCGGTGCGCGCAAGCGCGTATTCCTCCTTGGTCTGACCGTGGAGAAACACGGGGAAATCCTTGCCCACCGGGCGGTAGCCGGCTGCGAGCATGTCTTGGGGCGTGGCACCCACGACCACCCAGTCGCGGTCGGTCACGGGGCGCCCGAGCAGTGTGTCGCGGACGGCGCCGCCCACCAGGTAGATATCCATGCGTCAGGGCCGGCGTCGTGCACGCGCCGCGTCGAGGCGTTGCTGGCGCACGGACGGTCCGAGCAGGCGCGGCAACCACGCGGAGAGCCGCTGCGGCTGGATGCCGAGTTGTGCCAGACCGTCGGTGTGGCCGACGGAGTCGGTGAGCAGCGAGCGGAAGTTGTCGGGACTGAACGGCTTGCCGGGCACGAACTGCGCCACCTGTGCCTGCACGCGTCCCAGCATGTCGGGCATGGGGAGCACGGCCCGGCGGCGGCCCCGTGCATCGCGGATGGCGCGCACGATGTCGATCAGCGTCCAGGTTTCCGGACCGTAGAGCTCGTAGGTGTGCAGCAGGGACGCGTCGTCGGACACGCAGCGTGCGATCGCCTCCGCGACATCGCCGACGTACACGGGTGCCATCTTCGCTCCAGGGCGGGGTAGCGGCACCACTGGCGACATGCGCAGCAGGCCGTCAAAGCGCGAGACGAGTCCATCCCCGGGGCCGAAGATCGTGCTTGCCTCGTAGATGGTCCAGTCGAGCGTGGACGCCTTGACCAGTGCTTCCGCTTCACCCCGCGAGCGCAGGTAATGGGAGGTCCCCTTACCTGCCTGCAGCGAACTCATAAGGTGTAGCCGATGCACGCCGCTATCGACGCAGGCTTCCACCACCAACCGGACGAGATCGACGTGGGCGCGCTGGAACGTGTTGCGGCCGCTTTCGTTGAGGATACCGACGAGGTGGATGACCGCATCTGCGCCGGCGAGATATCGGCGCAGCGTGGGCGGATCGTAGATATCGGCAGTGGCCACCGTGACGTAGCGGCCCACCGTGCGCTGTCGGTGAACTTCCCGGTTGCGGGACAGCAGCAAGAGGCTATGCCCATCGGCGGCAAGCCGGGGCACGAGAACGCCCCCGAGGAACCCGGTGCCGCCGAGGATGACGATGCGTTGCGACTTCATCCGCGAAGCGTAGGCTGCTTACCTTGCCACGCCAAGCCCGTCACTGGCGCGGCTCGTCCGGGCTGGGCGCCGACGAGGCGGCGGCGGGTGCCGGTTCGACGGCGGCCGGCGGAGAGGGCGGCGTGGGCTTCGCCACGGCGGGCGACGGGCAGCTCACGGGCTTGCGCACCGCGCCGCTCGTCGGCAATGCATAGGCACTGCCGATCGGCGTCATGCGGCTGCTGAGCGACAGCGCGTTGCCGTTGAGCCGCCAGTCGTAGATCACCGCGAACGCCATCACGCGGGCCACATACTCGCGGGTCTCCTTGAACGGAATGCTGGCGACGAAAAGGTCCGGTGCCAGTCCGCCCCGCGCGGCCACCCATTGGTCGACCCTGTTCGGGCCGGCGTTGTAAGCGGCGCTGGCGAGCCAGGGAGCGCCGTTGTATCGCGCCGCCATCTGGGCGAGGTAGCGCGTGCCCAGCACGATGTTCGTCGTCGGCTCATACAGGCTCTCGCCGCCGCTCCAGGCAAGGCCGTTGCGCCGTGCCACCAGCTCCGCCGTGCCCGGCAACAGCTGCATCAGGCCGCGCGCGTCGGCACCGGAACGCGCGTCGCTCATCCAGGCGCTCTCGGCGCGGATGATGGCGTACGCCCAAGGGGCCTCGATGCCCGCCTGGCTCGACTGTTCCACCACGCCGTCCTGCCGTGCCAGAGGGAAACGCTGTTCGTAGAGGCGCAGCGCGTCGCCGGACGAGAGTCCGAACACGGCGCGGTCGTACCAGCCCTTGCGGAAGGCGAGGTCGGCGGCGAGCCGCCGGGTGTCGCTGTCGCGGCCGGCCAGCGCGGCGGCCCACTCCCGCCGGGCGAACTTCTGCAAGCCCACGGCGTAGAGTTCGAAGGCGCGATCGAGCCCCGGGTCCGAAAGGAGCGCGGCTTCGCGGGTCTCGTCCGTGGCCATGCTGGCAGGGCAGATGGCATAGGCGGCGTTGACGCGGTCGGCGGCCAGGAAACCGAAGTACGTGGCTTCCTCGGCCACGGAACGGAACAACGCCTGCGCCTGTTCCTCCCGTCCGAGCTTCGCGAGCACCACGGCGCGGAAGTAGCGCCACTCGCCGTCGTCCTTCTGCGCCTCGCCCAGGGCGTCGAGCGCGGTCAGCGCGGCTGGCCAGTCTTCGCGGGCGAGCGCCACGCGCACGCGCCACTCCCGGGTGGCGTCGGTTTGCGCACCCGGGGCGAGGGCGGCCAGACGGCTGAGCGCCGATTCGTCGAAATCCGTGGCATGGAACAGCGCCAGGGCGTTCTCCACGGCACCGCGCTGCTGCTCGCTGAGCGTGAAGCGTGGACCGAGCGACTGCCAGGCGGCATCCGCCGCGGTGGACTGCTTGCGTGCCATGCGTTGCAGGGCCAGCGTCAGTGCCTGCCGGTGACGTGGCGTATCGGGCCAATCCGAGGCGTCGCGCAGGGCGCCGGCCGGATCGTTGAGGGCCTGGCCGATGCGTTTGCCCGCGGGGGCGTCCGACGGCGGCAGCCACGGAGCGAGAGAGGCCACCGTGCCGCCCTTGCCGGCTTCCGCGGCGCTCTGGATGCGGGCCCAGAGCCGATCGGCCGTGAGCAGGCCTTGGTCGTGCGCGGCGGCGATGACCGGGTCGCAAGCATTGGGCAGGTTGGGCTTTTTCCACAGGTCGGCGAGATCGCGCTCGAACACCAGCGGTTCGTTGCGCGCGAGCCGGGCCTGCAAGGCGAAACAACTCAGGCTGTCGCCCAGGCCCGGTTGGTACATCGCGGTGAAGGTGGTCCAGTCCTTGCGGCGCGCCAGTTCGCCGAGGAAGTCGCGGCGAAGGTCGGCGGCGGGAATCAGCCCGGGATACTTGGTGAGATAAGCCTCAACGCGCGCGCGGTCGAGCGTGCGCAGATCGTGCTCCAGCGCGGCGGCTTCCAGATAGGGGAAGAGAACGTACTGCTCGAGGCCGGTGGCTTGCGCGCGCCATGCGTCGCCCCCTTGCTGCGCGGCGGCGTACGCCTGGCGGAAACGGGCGCGCTCGGCATCCGTGCCCACCGCCATCGCGGCGGTCGCCAGGAGTCCGGTGGCGGCGAGGGCGATGCAGGCCAGGGTGCGGAGGGAGCGGGCGGCGCGTCGCGATGCCGGAGCAGCCATCATCGGGGTTCCTTCACGAAGACATGTCGGTCCATTGTAGGGAACAGCTCGCGCAAGTCGGATGAACGAAGGACTTCGGGGGTATTCGCCCTCGGCGGCGCCGCCCGCTAAGCTTGCGGCGCTTTCCCCTTGCTTCCGATTGGACCGGCATGACGCCCCACACCTCGTATGCGCGGCTTGCGCGACCGCTAGCATGGATCGTCCTGGTGCTCGCCGCCGTTTTCGGTGCCGGCTACTGGTGGTCGCTCGGCCGACCGGTGCCCTTGCCGGATTCGCCGACCACCAGGATCGCCTGCGTATCGTATGCGCCGTTCCGTTTCGACGGCGAGACGCCCTTCGATCCGCACGCCTTCGTATCGCCCGAGCGCATCGATGCGGACCTCAAGGACCTGTCCACCCGTTTCGACTGTGTGCGCACGTATTCGATGGGGCAAGGGCTTGGCGCGGTGCCCGAGATCGCCGGCCGCTATGGCATGAAGGTGCTGATGGGCGTTTGGCTCGGGCGCGATCTCGCCGCGAACGAGCGGGAGATGCAGCTCGCGATGGCATCCGCGAAGAAACACGCCGCCAACCTGCGCGGCATCGTCGTGGGCAACGAGGTGCTGCTGCGCGGCGAACTGACCGAGAAGGCGCTTGCGGGCTACATCGCGCGCATGAACGCGGCCACCGATGTGCCGGTCACCTATGCGGACGTGTGGGAGTTCTGGCAGCGCCATCCTGAGCTCGCCAAGGTCACCGACTACGTCACGATCCATATCCTTCCTTATTGGGAAGACGAGCCGGTGGCCCCGGCGCAGGCCGTTCGTCATGTCGCCGATGTCTACCAGCGCATGAAGGCCGAGTTCCCGGGCAAGGCGGTGATGATCGGCGAGACGGGCTGGCCGAGCCAGGGACGCACGCGTCGGCAGGCCAGCGCCAGTCTGGTGAACGAGGCCCGCTACATGCGGCAGTTCCTCAACTACGCCGCGACTGTCGACATGCCCTACAACGTGATCGAAGCCTTCGACCAACCCTGGAAGCGTGACCTCGAAGGCACGGTGGGTGGTTATTGGGGCATTTTCGACGTGCAGGGGCGGCCGAAATTTGCCATGACCGGTCCGGTGGTCGAAGAGCCGCGCTGGGCGTGGGCCCTGGGCGCGGGCGGGGTGCTGGCGATCGTCTTCCTCGTGGCCGGTGCATTCCGTCGCCGTTGGCGAGGCGTGGCGGGGTGGATATCCCTGGCGTTAGCCGGCTTCGCGACCGGAACGGCGCTCGCCGCGCATGCCCGGCTGCTGGAATTCGCTTGCCGCAACCGGCTGGAATGGACCGTGGGCATCGCTGTCGGAGTGGTCGGGGCCTGGACCGCGCTGTCGCTGGCACGCGCCATCGCATCGCGCCTTGCGGCACCCGTGAATCCCGCGGAAGTCGCGCCGACGCCTGCGGAGCGGCGACTCCTGGGCATCGCATGGACGGATCGCTTCACGCCGCAGCGCTTCTTCTGGATGTTCGTCCTGGCGCTATACGGCATCCTCATGGTTTTCAACGGCCGCTACCGCGACTTCCCCATCGGACTGTTCGCGATGCCGGCTGTCGCTTTCCTCGTGCTTGCCCTGCTGCGCACGCGCGAAGACCCGCTGAAGCCCCTGTTGGAAGAGCGGCTGCTCGCGGTCTGGCTGGTATTGCTGGGGGGTGCGGTCGTGGTGCAGGAAGTAGGCGCAAACGCCGTCGCATGGGGCTGGCTGCTGCTGAACGTCGCCATGGCGTTGCCGGTGCTGCTGGCGTGGCGCCGAGCTGGCACATCGCGTTAGAACACTGAGCTTTGTGTGGGAGCCGCTTCAGCGGCGATGGAAGCTTGACGCTACCTTCCCGCTGCCGCGGGATCGCCGCTGAAGCGGCTCCCACCGGACTGCACGCGCACCAGGCGCAGCGTGCCCACCAGCAACGCGAGCGCGCCGCCTTCGTAGCAATACAGTTGCAACGCGATGACGCCGAGGCACACAGCCAGCACGGCGGCGAAGGCGTGCCGCCAGAACACCGCCAGCAGTGCGGCAAGTACCGCCGCGTAACCGTAGCCGTAAGAGAGAAAGCCTTGTACGACGAGGTTACGTGTGGCGCACCACCACGGCCCCGTCTGGACCTCGCACGCGTGCGCGATATGCGGGGGCTCGACAAACCCATAGCGCACGACGCTTGCCGCCAGTGCCACGCCGACGATGACGGCCCAGGGCAGGGCGGTTCGGAAGATGGATTTCATGTGCGTGGAGCGGCCTCGTCCGTGGTTGCCGCGCCGGCGGCCTGCGCGAGGGAGAGCGGCAGGCGGATTTCGGCGGCGAGGGGCAGATGATCGGAGAAAGCGCGAGGCAATGTCCACATCCGGTCGAGCTTGATGTCGGCGGACGTGAGGATGTGGTCGAGTGCGCGGCGCGGTTTCCAGCTCGGGAAGGTGGGTGTCGCCACCGAGGGCGGTTGCAGCGCCGTTCGTGAGAAGAGTTGCCGCATCTCGGTGCTGCTGGGCTCGGTGTTGAGATCGCCCATGAGCACGGCGTGCGGGTAGGGCGCGAGCAATTCCCCGATGAAAGCCAGTTGCCCCATGCGAGCGGCGGCACCGAGCGAGAGATGGGCGATGACGACCACCAGTGCTTCCGTGCCTTCGCCGAAACGCACGAACAATGCGCCTCGCCCCTTGATCCGGCCGGGCAACGGGTAGTCGATGACTTCGCTGGGCTCGATACGGCTGAGCAACCCGTTTGCCGAATGCGCCACCCGCGCCATCGGCCGGTTCGGTTGGTGGCTCCAGTACGGCATGCCCGACGCTTCCGCGATATAGCGCGTCTGGTTGAGAAAACCCGAGCGCAGGCTGCCCGCGTCCGCCTCCTGGAGGCCCACTACATCGAATTCATGGAGCAGTTCCGCCAGCGAATCCAGGTTTGCCAGTTTCGACCGGCCGGGCAGCACGGCGTTGACGCTGCGGGTGACATAGTCGCTGTACCGCTGGACACTCGCGCCGGCCAGGATGTTGCAGCTCAACAGACGCAGCGTGCGTTCCGGAGCGGTGAGGATGTTCGGCTTGGCGAGCGTCATGGGTGCTGCGTCTGTTCTCGGCTGGCCCAGGAGGCCAGAGGATGCCCCCCGCCATGTGAACGGGGGGCATCGGTCGGGGGCGGATTACTTCCCGCCCTTCAGTTCCTTGTCCACCAGGTACTTGGCGACACCGTTGAGTTCGTCGAAGTCCTTGATCTGGGCGCTGCGATACTTGCCGTTCACCACGAGGGTGGGCGTGCCGTCGATGCCCCAGCCCTGGATCAGCTTGCCGTCGGCGAGGATGCGCTGGCGGATACCGTCGTCCTTGGTGGCCAACGCCACGAACTTCGCCTTGTCGACGCCGTAGTTCGTGGCATACCAGTCGGCAAGCTCGTCGATGGTATGGATCGGATAGTGGTCCGTATGGATCGCCTTGAACAAGGCAGCATGGGCCTTCTGCGCGACACCGAGCTTCTGCGCCGCGTAGTAGGCCTGCGCGTAGGGCAGCCAGGCGTCGTTGAACGCTGCGGGCACGACGCGGAACGTGACCCCCTTGGGCAGCTGCTTCTGCAACGCCTCCGCATACGATTCGTAGTGTGCGCAGTGAATGCAGCCGTACGAGAACACCTCGACGACTTCCATCTTGCCGTCCTTCGGATCGAGGCGCTGCGGCGTGGTGGTGGCCACGTACTGCTGGCCTTCGGTATAGGTGGCCGCGCCATCGGCGGGACGCGCGCTGCACGCGGCAGTCAGCGCAAGGCCGACGAAGAGGAGCGAAAGACGCTTGAACATGGATATCTCCGGCTTGGGACGAATCGCGGTCACTTGCCCGCGGCTTCCTTGGTGACGAGCCACTGGGTGAGTTCCACGGCCTGCGGGTAACCGCCGGCGCTGTTCGGGGTGAGGCGGTACTTGCCGTTCACCACGATCGTGGGCGTGCTATCGACCTCATAGGCGCGGATCAGTTCATCGGCGCGCTTCATCTTCGTGTTGATGGTGAAGGAGTTGGCAGTGGCGACGAATTCGTCCGGTTTGACGCCGAACTTCGCATAGAACTTGGCGACGTCGTCGATCGTGGGCCAGGCGGCGGGCGGCTTCGGCTTACCGGCCTTCTGGTCCATGATGCCGAGTTCGCCACTCTTGAAGACGGCGTCGAACATGGCGTCGTGGCTCTTCTGGTCGACGCCGAACGCCTGCGCCGTGAGGTAGGCGCGCTGCAGCAGCGGCCAGTTCTCGTCGGGGCGGAACGATGCCGGCGTGTAGGTCATCACCGTGCCCTTGGGCAGGCTCTTCGCCAGTTCGTCCACGATGCCGTGGAACTGGAAGCAGGCCGGGCAGCCGTACGAGAACACCTCGGTGACCTCGATCTTGCCCGGGGTGCTCGTCGGCTGGGCGGGATCGATGCGGAAGTAGTGCTTGCCTTCCACCCACTTGCCGTCGTCGACGAAGGGCTTCGGCGCGGGGCGCTTGTCGTCGGCATCGGCCGCCGGGGCGGACGCGGTCGGTGCTGCCGCGGTGCCGGTCGTCGCGGGAGCGGCTGTTGCGGCGGTGGATGCGGCGGCGGGGGGCGTGGCGGTCGTCGCCGGCTGCGCAGGGGCGGCCGGCGCCGTCGTAGCGGTGGATGCCGCGGCCGGGGCGTTCGCGGCCGTGTCGTTGTTGCCGCCGCTGCAGGCGGCGAGGCCGATCAGGGTGGCGCAGAGGAGGGGAAGGCGCATACGCATGGGGGGTCCTTTTCTTACCTTCTTAAACAGGAACGGGCCCGAAGGCCCGTTCGATCGTCCAACTTTAACGCCTTCAGGGCGTGGCCGGCGCGGCAGCGGCCGGTTCGTTCGTGTGCAGGCCTTCGAGATAGCTCGCCACGGCGGCGATGTCTTTCTCGTCGAGCTTCTGCGCGATGCCGGCCATGATCTTGGTGTGCGGGTCGTCGCTCTGCGTGCCGTTGTCGTGCCAGCCCTTCAGGCGCGCCTCGACGTACTTGGCGTGCTGGCTGGTGACCTGCGGGTAGTGGGCGCCCGGGTTGCCGCGGCCGTCCGGGCCGTGACAGGCCATGCAGGCCGGAATGCCGCGGTCGGTGTCGCCCTGGCGGTACAGCGTCTGTCCCTGCTCGACCAGGGCCTGATCGGCCACGCCGGGCAGGGAGGTCTTGGTGGCGAAATACGCCCCGAGGTCGTTCATGTCCTGCGCGGACAGCGGCTGCGCGAAGCCCATCATGATCGGGTTCATGCGCTTGCCCGACTTGAAGGCGGCCAACTGCGCGGCGATGTATTGCTCGCTCTGACCGGCAAGGCGCGGGTATTGCGGATCGGTGGAGTTGCCGTCCATACCATGGCAGGCGCCGCAGACAGCGGCCTTGCCCTGGCCAGCCGTGGCGTCGCCCGGCTTCAGCGCGGCGGTGGCCTCGGCACCGGCCGGTGCGGTGGGCGTCTCGGCCTTCGGCATGCCCGGCGTGGCCGGATCCGTGGCGGCGTTCGCACCCGGCTTGGCTTCGGCGGTGGCGGGAGCCGGCGTGGATGCCGGCTTCGCAGGGGCGGCGGTCTGGGCCGCAGCTGCATTCATGACGAGCAACGCGGTGATGGCAGCGGCGGCGTGCCGAAACTTCATAAGTCTCTCCAAAGGGGAACCTTCCGGACCGGGGCGCGCTCCCTGCCGCGCCTCAACCAAAAGATTATGGCGGGCGCGAGAGAGCCCGGTCAAACCGCGTCGGCAGGCGCGCCGCGACCCGATCGCATACACTCCCCGACCTTCGTTATCGATGCACCCCAGGCGCTTTACGTACCCATGTCTTCGAATCCCCTGAACGGCGCGCGCTTCGTCCTTGCCGCCCATGAAATCACCCAGCTTCCCTACGACCAGGGGGCGGAGGTGGCCTTCGCGGGGCGGTCGAACGCCGGCAAGTCCAGTGCGCTGAATGCGCTGACGGGGCACAACGGCCTGGCGCGTACCTCGAAGACGCCGGGCCGCACGCAGCTCATGGTGGTGTTCGATCTGCCGCCGCTGAAGGTGGAGGGCGCCGCGCCGCTCGATGCGCGCCTCGTCGATCTTCCCGGCTACGGCTACGCCAAGGTGCCCGAAGCGATGCGCCAGCACTGGCGGGGCGAGATCGACGCGTATCTGAAAATGCGCCGAAGCCTCCGCGGCATCGTCCTGATCGTGGACATCCGTCACGAACTGAAGGATTTCGACCGCACGATGCTCGAATTCTGCGCGGCCACCGAGCTGCCGTGCCACGTGCTGATGACGAAGGCCGACAAGGTGTCGCGCGGCCAGGCGTCGACCGCGCTGGAGGCGCTGCGCAAGGACTTCCGCAAGAACGGCGTACCCGGCACGGCGCAGATCTTCTCTTCCACGGCGAAAACCGGCGTGGACGAGGCACGTGCGCGGATCATGGAACTCCTGGCGACCCCGCGGCCCCACGAGTTGTAGGAGCGAACCCTGTGGGAGCCGGCTATGCCGGCGATCCCGCGGCAGCGGGCAGCCTTGCCGCAAGCACCCATCGCCGCTGAAGCGGCTCCCACAGAGGGCAGGGTCAGCCCAGCGTGGCCATGAAAACCCGGCACAGCGCCTCCATGCCCTTGCGGTCTTCGTCGTCGAAGCGCGCCACGGAGGGGCTGTCTACGTCCCATACCCCGAAGAGGGTGCCGTCGGCCTTGACCAGGGGCACCACGATTTCCGAATTCGATGCGGCATCGCAGGCGATGTGTCCGGCGAACTCGTGCACGTCGCGCACCACCTGGGTCTGGCGCGTCTGCGCCGCCGTGCCGCACACGCCGCGGCCGAGCGCGATGCGGATGCAGGCCGGCTTGCCCTGGAACGGTCCGACGACGAGCTCGTTGCCGTCGAACAGGTAGAAGCCTGCCCAGTTCAGATCCGGCACGGCATCGTAGACCAGGGCGGCGAAGTTGGCGGCATTGGCGATGGCGTTCGGTTCGCCGTGCATCAGGCCTTCCGCCTGCTGGACCAGCTCGGCGTACAGGGCAGCCTTGTCGTCGGTGGCGATGGCCTTGGCTTCGAACATGGCGGTACCGGTGCGATTCGTGGACAGAAGCCGTGTATGGTGCCACGTCCCCGCTTCCGCAAGGCCGCCTATCCATGCCCAGGCACCTCTTCGTTGCCGGTACCGACACCGGCATTGGCAAAACCCACGGCGCGCAGGCGCTCGTGCATGCGTTCCGACTGGCCGGGGAGCGCGTGGCCGGCATGAAACCCGTGGCCAGCGGTTCCGCGCGGGCCGGCGGCAGCGGCTTGCGCAATCAGGATGCGCTCGACCTGCAGGCGGCCAGCCTGCCGCCGCCCGATTACGCCCTGGTCAACCCGATCGCCCTGGAGGAAGCGGTGGCGCCGCACCTCGCTGCCCTCCGCTCGGGCATCCGGATCGCGTGGCCGCCCCTGGATGCCGCGTTCCAGGCGCTGGTCCGCGACTACGAGCGCGTGGTGGTGGAAGGCGTGGGCGGATGGATGGTTCCGCTGGGCGACGGTATGTCGATGGAAGACATACCCCGGCGCTGGGACCTCGACGTGGTCCTGGTGGTCGGCATACGGCTCGGCTGCATCAGCCATGCGCGACTCACGGCGCGAGCCATCGAGGCCGACGGATGCCGTTTCGCCGGATGGATCGCGAACGTGTTGGAGCCGACCATGCCGTTGCTGGAGGAAAACATCGCCACGCTGCGCGAATGCCTGCCCGCGCCATGCCTCGGCGTGCTGCCCTACCGCGTCGCGCCCGCCTCCGCGGCCGTGATGCTCGACGTCGCGTCGCTCGCCTGACGGCCCCTTCACACCGACCCGCTTAACTAGTTGACCCATGACGACCTACTTTCTCTCCGTCAAGGACATGGAAAAAGCGAAGGGCCCGGACCCCGAGCTTTCCTTCGAGGGCATCGGCCCGGACAAGCTCGCCGCCGACATCGCCGCCGCCATGCGGGGCGATGCCCTTTTCCAGCGCTGGCGCGCCAAGCAACCTGAGCCCGACGAGGTGGACCCGTCCCTGGGCGTCACCGATGCGGGCGCCTCGGCCAAGGGCGAGCTTTCCAACGGGCGTACCGACGTGCAGCTCACGACGTCGCTGCCGATGCGCATCGTGAAGCATCGCCTCAACCTGTTGATCGGATCGAGCTGGGAGCTTCGCGACACGCGGTGATCGCAGGCCTGACCTGTGGCGGTTGTCCCAGGCCGGCGCGGGCCGCTAGAGTCGGTGCTTTTCACCGCTCAAGGGGACAAGCCCGTGCCGAAGCTCCGCCTGCTCGCGATCGCCACGTCGATCGCACTCACCGCCGCCTGCTCCTCGTCCAACGACGCCGAAAAGGCGGCCCCGGTTCCGGCTCCGGCCGCCCCCGGCACCGCCCCTACCGCACAGGCTTCGCACGTGAATCCGCTGCTGACCCAGAGCTCGCTTCCCTTCCAGGCCCCGCCGTTCGACAAGATCGTGGATGCCGACTTCCAGCCGGCGATCGAAGAAGGCATGAAGCAGCAGATCGCCGAGATCGAGGCGATCGCCAATTCGTCCGACGAGCCCACCTTCGAGAACACCATCGTCGCGATGGAGAAGTCGGGTGTGCTGCTCAAGCGCGCGGAAGCGGCGTTCAGCGCACTCACCGGTGCGAACACGAACGACACGCTGCAGAAGGTCGAGGAAGAGGAATCGCCTAAGCTCGCTGCGCACAGCGATGCGATCTACCTCAACGACAAGCTGTTCAAGCGTGTGGAGACGCTGTACGACAAGCGCGATTCGTTGAACCTCGATCCGGAATCCGCACGCCTCCTGGAGGTAACGTACAAGGATTTCGTGCATGCGGGCGCGAAGCTCTCGCAGGCGGACAAGGAGAAACTGAAGGCGATCAACAAGGAGGAGTCCACCCTCAGCACGAAGTTCACCAACCAGCTGCTTGCAGCCACCAAGGCCGGCGCCCTGGTGGTCGACGATCCGAAGGCGCTCGACGGCATGTCCGAGGGCGACATCCAGGCCGCCGCGCTGGCAGCAAAGGACCGTAAGCTCGACGGCAAGTACGTGGTCACCCTGCAGAACACCACACAGCAGCCCGCGCTGCAGGCGCTCAACGACCGGGCCACACGCGAGAAGCTGTTCAAGGCGTCGTGGGAGCGTGCAGAACACGGCGATGCCAACGATACCCGCGAGATCGTCACCCGCATCGCCCAGCTGCGCGCGGATCGCGCGAAGCTCCTCGGGTTCCCGAATTACGCCGCCTGGAAGCTCGACGACCAGATGGCGAAGACTCCCGACGCCGCCGAGAAGTTCATGGAGCGCCTCGCGCCCGCGGCGGTGGCGCGCGCGAAGGCCGAGTCGGCGGACATCCAGAAGGCGATCGACGAAGAGAAGGGCGGATTCCAGGTGCAGGCCTGGGACTGGGACCATTACGCGGAGAAGGTGCGCAAGGCCAAGTACGACCTCGACGAGTCGCAGATCAAACCGTACTTCGAACTCGACAACGTGCTGCAGAACGGCGTCTTCTATGCCGCCAACCAACTTTACGGCATCACCTTCAAGGAGCGGAAGGACATTCCGACGTGGCAGCCGGACATGCGCGTGTTCGAAGTGTTCGACAAGGACGGCACGTCCATGGCCTTGTTCTATTGCGACTACTTCAAGCGCGATAACAAGGGCGGCGGCGCCTGGATGAGCAACCTCGTCGACCAGTCGAAGCTCCTCGGCACGAAGCCGGTGGTGTACAACGTCACGAACTTTACCAAGCCCGCGGCCGGACAGCCGGCACTGCTGTCGTTCGACGACGTGACCACGATGTTCCATGAGTTCGGGCACGCGCTGCATGGCATGTTCGCCAACTCGCAGTATCCGTCGCTCTCCGGCACCAGCACCGCGCGCGATTTCGTGGAGTTCCCGTCGCAGTTCAACGAGCAGTGGGCCACCGATCCGAAGGTGTTTGCCAACTACGCCAAGCACTACCAGACGGGCGAGCCCATGCCGGCTGAACTGGTGGCCAAGATCAAGAAGGCGAAGAGCTTCAACCAGGGCTATGCGATGAGCGAGTTGATCTCCGCCGCGCTCCTCGACATGCGCTGGCACATGCTGCCCGCCGGCGGTCCGAAGCAGGACGTGGACGCGTTCGAGGCCAATGCGCTGAAGCAGGCCGGGTTCACCCTGCCGCAGGTGCCGCCGCGCTATCGTTCCAGCTACTTCCAGCACATCTGGGGCAATGGCTACGCGGCGGGGTACTACGCTTACCTGTGGACGCAGATGCTCGATTCCGACGCGTTCGAGTGGTTCAAGGAACACGGTGGCCTTACCCGCGAAAATGGCCAGATCTTCCGCGACAAGATCCTCTCGCGCGGCAACACCGAGGAACTCGGCAAGCTCTACCGCGACTTCCGCGGCAAGGACCCGAGCATCGAACCGATGCTGAAGGATCGCGGCCTGAAGTAGGAGCGCGCCCTGCGCGCGCTGAGTTTTTCGCCGAACCTCGGAGCTGGCGCGCCAGCTCCGGATGTGCCGCGAAAAGCCGTTGCGCGCAGGCTCACTCCTGCCATCAAGGCTCCAGGTGAATGTGACTGAGCTTGAGGTTTCCGCCGCGCCACACGATGCCCTGTACTTCGTCGAGTGCGGGCGCGTGGTAGTCGATGGTATGGCGAAGGCGGCTGCCCTCCTGGGTGCGCAGCGGCTTGGGCCGGTGGAGCGTGAAGGCCTGCATTTCTGTCAGCGTGGTGTGCCTTAGCAGGCCGATATGTGCGTCCGCAGTCCGGTCCTCCATCTCAACCTGGAAGGACACGTGCTGGTAAGCGTGACGGAACAGTAGCTTGCATGCGCTGCGCAGCCGGGGCTTGCCTTCATGCATCACGGTAAGCGCAAGTCCGTCGTCGTCGTCGTCGACGATCAACAGCGGCTCTTCGCCGGTGACGACGAGAATTTCGCCGAGATCGTGCGTCTCGTTTGCAGCCAGCGTGCGTGTGGCGGCATGGCCGAACGTCTCGGTGTACGGGGCCGTCGCGGCGGCGCCCTTGCTGCCGTGCAGCGCGGAAAGGACGTCCTTTCCGGATCGTGATTCCATGGTCATGGCTTGCTTCCTTCCGTGGATGTCGCTCGTTGCCAGCATAGGCGATGCGGTTCCTTCCGCCAGCGATATGAGAATGCCCCTTCGCGGGAAAGGGAAGGGGCTTGGCGTCGCGGTGCCGGAAATGCGCCGCGTTTGCCGGTTGCCGCTATTCGTCGGCCAGGTCGAAGACGTTACGCGACGCGTCCACCGAGATATTGTCGACGTAGGCGCCACGAAGGAGATGAAGCATCACGCGCTGGAAGGGCTCTTCGCTGCCGTTGCGGAGGAGCTCCACGCGCACGTGGCGGCGGTCAGTGCCGTGCCAGAAGAGCGTCGCGTTCGAAAACGGGCTGCCCGCGTCCTTGCCGTAGAGCATGAAGAGCGAACGGATGTTCGTCTCCGACGTCGGCGGCAAGACAAGAGAGAACGTGATGCGGCTCCAGGGTTGGTCGAAATGCAGCATGAGGTTCGCGAGCGTCCAGTCCTCATGGGCTCCCAGCACCATGCCCGAAGTCAGTTCGTCGTCCTGCTCGGCCGGGCGCACGACGGCCACGCCTCCCAGAGGAAGCTCCACCCGGAAATGATCGAGAACGAGCGGATTTTCCGGCGAGATCTGCTGCGGGGGAAGGTGGTCGAAGCTTTCGCTGGCGCTTTGCGCTGCGGTGGTGGAACAGGTAAAGACGGCCATCGTTGCGATGGCCAGGTTTTTCAGCTGCATGCTTTTCTGGCTCTCCTGAAAACAAAACCTGTCGCGACGCGCGATGCGCTCGAGGCAGCAGGAAAGCGTATCTGCTGCCGTATTTGTGCACTGCACGAATACGGCAGCGCGGGGCGATTACCGCGAGGCTGAAATGCGTCGGCGGTAGCGTACGTACAGGCGCTTCATCAGATAGAGGATGTGACCCGCGATTCCCTTGTCCTGAGCCTGGAGAAGACGTCCGTTCTCTTCGTACAGATTCTTCATGTGCGAGTCGCGCACCGAGATCAGCTCGCGCAGGGTGGCCACGTCGGACTCGGTTAGCGTATGACCGGCACTGAAGTGCTCCGGAAGCTGCCGGTTGACGTAATGCGTGGTGTGCCGCTCTGCCGTTTCCTCGGCCGGGCGGTCCTTGGTGTAGAAGTACAGCGCGATGGACTTTCGCGACAGGTCGGGCCTGTCGGCGGGCAGTCGGATCGGATCGAATCCGTGCCAGCTCGATTCGGTGGTTTCGAAGATGACGCAGCGATTGAACAGCGGCGTCACGCGCACGGATGGCTGGGGGTCGGCGTAGGGATCACGGTACAGCTCCAGGAGGCCGCCCCAGTCCGTCTGCCATTCCCGGTTGAGATAGACGATGAGGTTGAGCCGGCGATGCCAGCGCTCGCTTGGATGGTAGTTGAAGTCGATGTGGGCACTGAGCGGCTGTCCATTGCGATTCTCGTGAGTGCCGCCGCCAAGGTAGAAGGGGTCGTACAGGAGTCCCTCTATGCCGGTGATCCGCCCGATGTAGGCAAGGAACTCAGGTGTCTGGATAACTTCGTCGAGCCGGCGATAGGCCGGTCCCAACTGCGGCATGGCGTCGACGGTCGACTTGCCACCCGGACGACCGTCGTCACCGATGTAATTCCCCTTCTCGAACGCGGGAAATTCACGCAGCAATTCGTCGGCGAACGTGGGCTCCAGGAAATCGTCGATGACCACGTGACGAAACGGCTGCGCTTCGGCGAACGTGCGCGCGTGGTTCCCTTCGCTCTGACGGACCGAGGGATTGACGATGGCTTCGTGACTCACTTGGAAGGTTCCGCTCCTGGATGCTTTCGACATTGTAGAGCTTGAGAATGGCTCTTCGCAGGACTTATCACGGGCTCGGCTTTGCCATCGCGTCACGCTCGGGGCATAGCGGCAGGAGCCCTCGGCCGTCGCCCTCGTCGCTACGCTGCGGTGTCGCTTGGGAAAGGAGGGCCGCTGCGCGGCCAGTGTCCTATGGCTTGCGCCCCGGCGCGCACGGACGGTCGGCGGGGTTTTCCGACTCGACATCCCTGTCTCGGCGGAAAAGGCCGGCCATCCTGGCCGGCCCCCTTCGGGCCTTGTCCGCCGACCGCCCTCACCTCCGCTACCCGCGCCGAGGGCGACGGCCGAGGGCTCCTTCGGACACCGGGGTGTTGTGCAAGGAAAGCCAGCGCGCTCTTGTCGGCGGCAGGACTTCGATATTTTTCGTCCGGCAACCTTTTCTTCGTGAGCAGTGAACGCAGTAGATATTCCTACTCGCCTCGCTTGCGCGCCTCCTGCGACAACCGCTCGTACTCATCCCATTCCTTCATTCGTGCCGGGTAGTCGTTCCGCTCCTTCTCGCAATATACGTCGAGCTTCGAAGGTGTTTCCTTCTCAGCACATCTAAGAACGCACTGATCGCACATAAATCGGCATAAGAGGCGACGGTTTGCTACCTGCGGAGACGATTGCACTGGGATACGCCGCAACCAGTGCAAATGATGGAAGCAGAACATTTTTTGCGGGATGGCCGGCGTCACGCGCTGGGCATGAGACCCTTACAAAGAGCGACAAGACGTTTGTCGTCTGGCGCCCAGCCAAGGCGGATTGTGCTTCCTTTTGAGTTGACCCAGCGCCCGGAAGAGCTCTCGGTCGTTCCCCTCGGCGCGGGTAGCGGAGGTGAGGGCGGTTGGCGGACAAGGCCCGCAGGGGACCGGCCAGGATGGCCGGTCTTTTCCGCCGAGACAGGGATGTCGAGTCGGAAAACCCCGCCGACCGTCCGTGCGCGCCGGGGCGAAGCAATAAGACACTGGCCGCGCAGCGGCCCTCTTTTCCCAAGCGACACCGCAGCGTAGCGCCGAGGGGAATGGCCGAGGGCTCTCGCCGCCACGCTCAGGCCCCAATGCGATGGCGAAGCCGAGCCCCACGCAGCGAACCTTTCGCAGAGCGTGAAGAAAAAAGGCCACGCTCTCGCGAGCGTGGCCTTGCTTTCCAGTGAGCGAGATTTACTCGCCGATCGTCAGCAGCGAAGCGTTGCCGCCGGCGGCCGTGGTGTTGATGGTGAGCGTGCGCTCGCCCGCGAAGCGGAGCAGATAATGCGGACCGCCGGCCTTCGGGCCGGTGCCCGAGAGGCCTTCGCCACCGAACGGCTGCACACCGACCACCGCGCCGATCTGGTTACGGTTGACGTAGCAGTTGCCGACGCGGGCACGGCTCTGGATGAACTCGATGGTGTCGTCGATGCGGCTGTGCACGCCCAGCGTGAGGCCGAAGCCCGTGCCGTTGATCTGGTCGACCACCTTCTCGAGTTCGGAGCCCTTCCAGCGGATCACGTGCAGCACCGGCCCGAAGATCTCGCGGGTGAGCGTTGCCAGCGAAGGGATCTCGTATGCGCGCGGTGCGAAGAACGTGCCGTGCGCCGTGCTTTCCGGCAGCGGCACTTCGGCGATCTTTTTCGCCTCGCGCTCCATGCGCTCGACGTGCTCGACAAGGATCTTGCGCGCGTCCTCGTCGATCACCGGGCCGACGTCGGTCGAGAGCAGGCCCGGATCGCCGACCTTCAGCTCGGCCATGGCGCCGGCGAGCATGTCGATGACCTTGTCGGCGATGTCTTCCTGCACGAACAGCACGCGCGCGGCGGAGCAGCGCTGGCCGGCCGACTGGAAGGCGGAGGCGATCACGTCCTTCACGATCTGCTCGGGCAGGGCGGAGGAGTCGGCGATCATGGCGTTCTGGCCGCCGGTCTCGGCCACCAGGGCGGCGATCGGCGCGTTGCGCGCGGCAAGCGCGCGGTTGATCGCCCAGGCCGTTTCCGTGGAGCCGGTGAAGGCCACGCCGGACACGCGCGGATCGCGGGTAAGCGCCGCACCCACGGTGGCGCCGTCGCCCGGCAGGTATTGCAGCACGTCGGTCGGGACGCCGGCGGCGTGCAGCAGCTTCACGGCTTCATGGCCGATGAGCGAGGTCTGCTCCGCCGGCTTGGCGATAACCGAATTGCCGGCGGCGAGAGCCGCGGCCACCTGGCCGAGGAAGATGGCCAGCGGGAAGTTCCACGGGCTGATGCACACGAAGACGCCACGCCCGTTGAGGAACAGCTGGTTGCTTTCGCCGGTGGGACCGGGGAGCTGCTCCGGCTGGCCGAACAGGCGGCGCGCCATGGTGGCGTAGTAGCGCAGGAAGTCGGCGGCCTCGCGGATCTCGGCGATGGCGTCGGGCAGGCTCTTGCCCGCCTCGCGCACGCACAGCGCGATGAATTCGGCGCGGTTGTGCTCGAGCTGTTCGGCAGCATGCTCGAGGATCGCCGCGCGGCTTGCCGCCGGAAGGCGGTCCCAGCCCGGCTGCGCCTTCACGGCGGCGGCCAGTGCCTTGTCGACCATGCCGGCGTCGGCGTTCTCCACGGTGCCGACGATGCGGCGGCGATCGGAGGGGTCGGTCACCTCGATCCTCGTGCCGGAGACGGCGCCGCCGGCGACCAGCGGCGCGGCATTCCAGGGGCCGCTGTGGCGGTTCACGGCATCGGCGAGTTCGTTGAGCTCGTTGTCGTTAGCGAAGTTCATGCCCATGGAGTTCTTCCGAAGTTCACCGTAGAGATTGACCGGCAGGGGGATGCGCGGGTGGGGGATGGACGCGAAGCCGCGGACGATCTCGCAAGGGTCGGCCACGAGATCGCGCACCGGCACGCTCTCGTCCACCACGCGGTTCACGAAGCTGGTGTTCGCGCCGTTCTCGAGCAGGCGGCGCACCAGGTACGGCAAGAGATCCTCGTGGCTGCCCACGGGGGCGTATACGCGGCAGGGGACGTTGAGCTTGTCCTTGCCGATCACTTCCGCATAGAGGTCGGCGCCCATGCCGTGCAGGCGCTGGTTTTCGTACGGACGGCCCTGGGCGATATGGTGGATCGCCGCGATGGTATGGGCGTTGTGCGTGGCGAACTGCGGATAGATCGCGTCGGTGCCGGCGGCGAACAGGCGGCGCGCGCAGGCGAGGTAGGACACGTCGGTGTTGGGCTTGCGCGTGTACACCGGGTACCCGGGCAGGCCGCCTTCCTGGGCGCGCTTGATCTCGGCGTCCCAATAGGCGCCCTTCACCAGCCGCACGAACCAGCGGCGGCCGGTGGCGCGGGCCTTTTCGGTCACCCAGTCGATGACGAACGGCGCGCGCTTCTGGTACGCCTGGATCACGATGCCGAGACCGTTCCAGCCTTCGAGCGACGGGTGTTCGAAGACGTCGCCGATGATGTCGAGCGAGAGTTCGAGGCGGTCGGCTTCCTCGGCGTCCACCGAAAGCGCGATGCCGTTCTTGAACGCGAGCTGCGAGAGTTCGAGGAGCTTCGCGCCGAGTTCGGCACGGGCGCGGGCGCGATTGCCCACCTCGTAGCGCGGGTGCAGCGCGGAAAGCTTCACCGAGATCGACGGGGCTTCCAGGTTGTTCGGGAACGGGCCGCGTGCGCCGAGCGCGTTGATGGCGTCGCGGTAGTCCTGCTGGTAGCGCTCCGCGGTGGCCTGGGTGAGGGCCGACTCGCCGAGCATGTCGTACGAATAGCGATAAACCGCGTGTTCCTTTTCGCTGGAGCGGTCCAGTGCTTCCTTGATGGTACGGCCCATGACGAACTGGTGGCCCATGATCCGCATGGCCTGGCGCACGGCAAGGCGCACCACCGGCTCGCCCGCGCGGCCGACCAGACGGCGCAGGGCGGACGTGAAGTCGTGGCGGGTTTCCTCGGCGAGGTTCACCAGGTGGCCGGTGAGCATCAGGCCCCACGTGGAAGCGTTGACGAACAGCGACTCGCTCTGGCCAAGGTGCTTCTTCCAGTCCGCTTCGCCGAGCTTGTCGCGGATGAGCTTGTCGGCCGTGGCCTTGTCGGGAATGCGCAGCAGCGCCTCGGCAACACACATCAGCAGCACGCCTTCCTCCGAGGAAAGGTCGTACTGGCGCATGAAGGATTCCACCGCGCTCTGGTCCTTGGCCCGCGCGCGAACTCGCGTGACCAGGCCGGCCGCCACGTCGATGACTTTTTCGCGCTCGGTCGGCGGCAACGTGGCCTGGGCCAGCAGGTCGTTCACGGCCTCGGTTTCGTCGCGCAGCCAGGCGGCGGTGATGCGCGCTCGTGCCGGCTCTGCGCCGGCCGGAAGTTCGGGACTGAGGATGGTCGGGTTCACGTGGGCGTGTGGGGGGCGAGGAAGACCGCCCATTGTAGGGGAGCAAGCCCCTTCGTGTGTTATTGCGGGGTCTTACGGATGCGACAACTTGTCCCCGGCATCCCTGGCGCCCTATCATCCCAATGTTCCAGGCACGCTTAGGCTCCCATGATCGTGCTTCGACCGACCGCCGCGGGTCACCCGCGCGTGTTGTGGCTGCGGCCCAACCGTGCGCTGGACAGGCGCGGTCTGCGTCGACTGATCATCGGCCTTGCGGCGATGGCCCTGGCGACGGCGACACTCGGTGCGTGGCAGGGGAACGTGTTCGCTCCCTTCTTCGCTCTGCTGGAGGCCTTCGTCGTGGGTTTCGCGCTTGGCGCGGCCTGGCGGGCCGGCGGCAGGGGTGAGCGCATCGCGATCGGTCCGGATACGCTGGAGGTGCGTGCCGTGCCGGGACGACGGACGGTCCGCTTCCAGACATACTGGGTGCGGGTCGGGCTGAAACCGGGGGACGGACGACAGCGTCTGTTGCTCACGTCGCACGGCAACGAGCTGGAAATCGGGGCCTTCCTTGGGGAAGAGGAAAGGACCGAGGTGTCAAGGAAACTCATGGTGCTGCTGTCCGAAGTCTCTGGCCAGACGCGCAGGTAGGTTCAACAAAGGTGCAAGACATGACATCTGGCGGCATCGGACGATCTGTATCGGCGTGGGCGGCGGGCGCCTTCGCGCTGTTCGGGGGAGCGGCGTGGGCCAATCCCGAACCGAACCAGCTGAACATGACCAAGGGCGTGGCCGAGTGGTCGCCCTATGCCATGCACATGGTGGCCCTGTGGGTCTGCGTCGTGATCGGCATCGTCGTCTTCGGCGCCATGTTCATCGCGATGTTCCGCTTCCGTAAGTCGCGCGGCGCCGTCGCCGAGAAGTGGTCGCACAGCACCAAGCTCGAAGTGGTCTGGACGGTCATCCCCGTCATCATCCTCATCTTCCTGGCCCACCTGGCCACCGGCGGCCTGACCTCGTTCGCCGACACCACGAATTCCGAGATGACCATCAAGGTCACCGGTTACCAGTGGAAGTGGCGCTACGACTACGTGGATTACAAAGGCAAGGGCGTCGACAAGGTCGGCTTCATGTCGAAGCTGGAGGAAACCTCCAATCGCACCCGCCAGCTGAAGTCCAATCTCGACCCGGCGAAGATCCAGGTCGACGGCTACGCCACCTACCTGCTCGACGTGGACAAGCCGCTGGTCGTTCCCACCGACACCAAGATCCGCTTCGTCATCGTCGGCGGCGACGTCATCCACTCCTGGTGGGTGCCGGCGCTGGGCTGGAAGATGGACGCGATCCCCGGCATCGCCAACGCGGCCTGGACAAAGATCAAGGAGCCCGGTGTCTACCGCGGCCAGTGCGCCGAACTCTGCGGCCAGGACCACGGCTTCATGCCCATCGTGGTGAAGGCCGTGCCCAAGGCCGAGTTCGAACAGTGGCTGGCGGCGCAGGAAGACGAGGCCAAGGTGCAGAAGGCCGCGCAGACCGCGCAGACCGCCCCGGCAGCTCCCGCCCCGGCCCCCCAGGGTTAACCCGAACGTTTAGGTAGAGGTAAGGCCATGGCGCACGCAGCCACCCACGACCACCACGATCACCACGGGGCCCCCAAGGGGTTCTTCCAGCGTTGGGTGATGTCCACGAACCACAAGGACATCGGCACGCTGTATCTGATCTTCTCGCTGACGATGTTCTTCATCGGCGGCGCCTTCGCGATGGTTATCCGCGCGGAGTTGTTCAAGCCGGGCATGCAGCTCGTGCAGCCGTATTTCTTCAATGAAATGACGACGATGCACGCGCTGGTGATGATCTTCGGCGCCATCATGCCGTCGTTCGTGGGCCTTGCGAACTGGATGATCCCGCTCATGGTCGGCGCGCCGGACATGGCGTTGCCGCGCATGAACAACCTGTCGTTCTGGATCATGCCCTTCGCGTTCCTGCTCCTGCTGTCCACGTTGTTCATGCCCGGCGGTGGCCCCGCCGGCGGCTGGACGATGTATCCGCCGTTGTCGCTCCAGGGCGAGTCGGTGGCTTATGTGATCTTCGCCGTCCACCTCATGGGCATCAGTTCGATCATGGGCGCGATCAACATCATCGCCACCATCCTCAACATGCGCGCTCCGGGCATGGACCTGCTGAAGATGCCGGTGTTCGTGTGGAGCTGGCTGATCACGGCGTTCCTCCTGATCGCGGTGATGCCGGTGCTCGCGGGTGCCGTCACCATGCTGCTGACGGACAAGTACTTCGGCACCAACTTCTTCAATGCCGCCGGCGGCGGCGATCCGGTGCTGTTCCAGCACATCTTCTGGTTCTTCGGGCATCCCGAGGTGTACATCATGATCCTGCCGGCGTTCGGGATCATCTCGGAGATCATCCCCACCTTCGCCCGCAAGCCGATCTTCGGCTACCGCGCGATGGTGTTCGCCATCGCCTCCATCGCCTTCCTCTCGTTCATCGTCTGGGCGCACCACATGTTCGCCGTGGGCCTGCCGATGGGCGCCGAGATCTTCTTCATGTACGCCACGATGCTGATCGCGGTGCCCACGGGCGTGAAGGTGTTCAACTGGGTGTCCACGATGTGGGGCGGCTCGATGACCTTCGAGACGCCGATGCTGTTCTCGATCGCCTTCGTGATCCTGTTCACCATCGGCGGTTTCTCGGGCCTCATGCTCGCGCTGGCCCCGGCGGACTTCCAGTACCACGACACGTACTTCGTGGTGGCGCACTTCCACTACGTGCTGGTGACCGGCGCCGCCTTCTCGATCATGGCCGCCGCGTATTACTGGCTGCCGAAGTGGTCGGGCAACATGTACAGCGAGACCTGGGGCAAGATCCACTTCTGGTCGAGCGTCATCTCGGTCAACGTGCTGTTCTTCCCGCAGCACTTCCTGGGCCTTGCCGGCATGCCGCGCCGCATTCCGGACTACAACGTGGCCTTCGCCAACTTCAACATGATCAGCTCCATCGGCGGCTTCTGGTTCGGCGCCTCGCAGCTGATCTTCCTGGGCGTGGTCATCCACTGCGTGTTCTTCTCGAAGAAGAAGGCGGCCGACCGCTCGTGGGAAGGCGCGAAGGGCCTGGAGTGGACGGTACCGTCGCCGGCGCCGTTCCACACGTTCGACGTTCCGCCGGTCATCCATGACGACGAACTCGCCCACGGCAACACGGAACACTGACCGATGCAGGACACGACGGAAGCCGCATTCGAGGCGCGCCGCAAGCGCGCCCGTCGTACCGCCCTGCTGGCGGGCGGTTTCGCGGTAGCGGTGTTCGTGCTCTCCATCGTGCAGATGCTGAAGGTCTGACCGGCCAAACCAAGATATCCACGGGAAACCACCATGGGTCACCAGCAACAAGACGTCTACTTCGTACCGAGCAAGAGCTACTGGCCCATCGTGGCCGCGGTCTCCATGTTCGTCACCGTGTTCGGTGCCGCGCATTGGCTGAACGCGCAGCCGGGCCAGGGCGGCTTCGGCAAGCCGCTCTTCTGGGTCGGCATCGCCATGATCCTGGGCATGTTCTTCGGCTGGTTCCGCTCGGTGATCAACGAATCGATGGCCGGCAACTACAACGGCCAGGTGGACCGCTCGTTCCGCATGGGCATGATGTGGTTCATCTTCTCCGAAGTGATGTTCTTCGGCGCCTTCTTCGGCGCGCTGTTCTATGCCCGCATCTTCTCGGTGCCGTGGCTGGGCGGCGAAGGCCATGGCGTGCTCACCCACCAGTTCGTCTGGCAAGGGTATGAAGCCGCATGGGGTGCCAGTGGCGGTGGCGGTCCGGAGAAGATCGGCGGTGCGTTCCAGACGATCGGCGCCTGGGGCCTTCCGCTGCTCAACACGCTGATCCTGCTGTCCTCGGGTGTAACGATCACCATTGCGCACCACGCGCTCAAGGCGGGCCATCGCAAGGCGCTGCTGATCGGCCTCGGTGCCACGGTGCTGCTGGGCTGCCTGTTCCTGTGGTTCCAGGCGCACGAGTACGCGGAAGCGTACGAGCACTTCAACCTCACGCTGGGCAGCGGCGTGTACGGCGCCACGTTCTTCATGCTCACGGGCTTCCACGGCATGCACGTGACCCTGGGCACGATCATGCTGGCGATCATCTGGGTGCGCTGCGCGAAGGGCCACTTCACGAAGGACGACCACTTCGGCTTCGAGGCCGTGGCGTGGTACTGGCACTTCGTCGACGTGGTCTGGCTGGCGCTCTTCCTCTTCGTCTACGTGCTCTGATCCGAAAGAACCCGCCGCGAGGCGGGTTTTTTTCATCCCCCCGGGGCTCAGCCCACCTCGAACACGCAATCGAACAGGATCGCGCAGGCGCAGGTGCCGACCTCGGCGACGTTCGCCGAGGCCACGATGCCGCCCAGGCGCCGCGCGGCGGCGACGGGGTCCGCGCCGACGGGCGAATTGTCCAGGGATTGCGCAACGACGACTACGCCCCAGGTACCGCGCGTGGCGATCCTGGGCAACGCCAGTGTGGCGCTGTAGTACTGCGATCGCGCCTTCCAGCGGGACGGGTCGAGCTTTCGCTTGTCCACGCAGATACCTGCGAGGTAGCAGTCCCCGGAAGCCGCAGCGACCGTCACGCGAACGATCTCGGGCCCGGTCAGCGTGAGCGTCTGGGCCACCCCCGGCGGACCCGAGGTCACCGCCTGTTCGACAGCCACGCCGTTCGCGCTGTAGGCCGTAGCGTGCACCGGCTTGTCCGAAGGCACGGCCTCGACCTCGACATGCGTGCTCGGCGGGCACGCAATGCTGATGCCCGATGGCGTCGGCAGGCGCAGCCAGCTGCCTTCGAGCACGGTGGCGTCTTCGCCGCTCCAGAGCCGGAAGACGCTGGTGACGTAGGGGAATCCTATCTGCGCGATCCCTTCCACTTGCGGCTTGAATCCGTGCACGCAGATTGGAGTGGCGGTGTAACCGATGCGGGCATCGTATTTTTCGCAGGGACCGCCGGTGAGCATGACGCGCTTGACGGTGCTGTCGGGATCGGCCAGGGGGAAATAGTGCGCCACGACGAAGTATGCCTCGTCCTTGCGCGAAGCCGCGGACCACAGTTCGGCGCATGTCGTGACCGTTCCACCCGGCGCGTAGGTCGGCCGGTCGGTGAACACGCGCTTCCCGATCAACACGTGTTCGTTCGGTCTGTCTTCGGTGCTCGTCCCATGAGTGATGCCCGCCGTGGTGTGGCGCGCATAATCCCAACGCGCCTTCGTGCTCCATTGCCTTCCCGGGAACGGCATGCGCGGCAGCTTCGCCTCGGCACCCATCTGCTCGTGTGTCGTCAGCGCGCCCGACGCCGGGACGTCGGTCGTTCGTTGTCCCCAACGCGTGGGATCTTCTGCATCGGACAGCGCGGCGGCGGTCCAGGCGGCGGCGGCGGCGCTTGTCAGTATCGCCGTCGCCGGACTTGGCGCTGTCCATGTGAACACATAGAACGCAGGCCCGCAGTAGAGCACTTCCAGGGAGGCGGCGAGGTAGTTGCTGATCGACAACCACGGCTGGATCACATCGTTGCCGGTCTCGTCGCCATAGACGTGGGCATTGGACAGGGCCATCGCCCTACCGTCCACTGTGTCGAAGCAGATGCCGCCAAGCGTGCCGTAACCCGTGGGAAAGGAATGGAAGTCACTCAGCACCGTTGTCGACGTGCCGCCGACCAGGGGGTCTTCCTTGTCGCCTCCGCGGCCCCCGGTGGGTGTCTTTTGTGATGGTCCCGCGGCAATGCGCCACAACTTCCACTCCTCCACATCGGTGGGATAACCGCCCACCTCCGCCGGTACCGGCTCGCTCCCAGCGGCGCGCACCGCGGCCTCGCCGGCGTGCTTCGTGCGAACGTGGTAGCGGAGCGCGGCCACCATGCGGGGTTTGCCCGCAACGTGTTTCAGCCCCACCCCAACACAGACGATATTCGGGTCGTCGGCAAGGCGCTGGCCTTCGGTGGCGGCGACATCGGCCAGCGCGAGCATGCCCGAGTGCTTCTTCTTCATGATCTGTCTCCTCAGGCAAAGCGGATGCCGAGTTGCGTCATGACGTCTTCGATCCGGCAGGCCAGCGCCGACGATCCGTCGTCGGTCACCGGTCCCCCGTGGTTGAGAGCGACGATCGCGTTCGTCCCCCGCTGGAGCCAGAGCGACCCCGAGTCGCCTGCGCACGAGAGGCCGTCGGTGGTGTCTTCGTCTTGCGAAATCGTGAGTTGGTTGAGAAGGAAGATCGAACTGCCGTCATGGTTCAGCCGTGGCGCAACCGGTATGACGTTCGTGATGAGTGCGCCGATGCCGATGCCGCTGCGCGCGCCGCTCTTGTAAACGCGCAAGGCATCCTTCGCCGCCGGGTCGTCCGGATGGTCGTGGAGGTTCTGCAGGAGCGCGTTGATCTGGGCATTGGACAAGACCGTTCCCGGACTGTCGAAATGCCCGCCCAGTCCCACAATCGGCATGGCCGTGTAGAACTCGCCCGGCTGTGCATCGAGGAACGAGAACACGTCGGGCGACAAGGTGCGGCTGCCGTTGAGCGCGGCGACGGCGGCATCGATGGAGCCAGGATCGTTGGGGCCGGGCGGGATGGACGGCCTGGCGTCGAGGGCGTTGAGCACGGAACGCGTCATGGTACCGATCACCACGCTGTCCGCACGGTTGGCGAGGTCGGCCACGGCGGAAGCGGCGGCGGCCAGCGACAGGATGATCGCGACGATAGCCAGCAATACCTTCCACCATGGATCGTCGTAGGGAATGGGTCCGTACTGCCCTGCAAACGGCGCTCGATAGGCCACCGTGTAGTCCATGACGGTGGGCCACGCGAAGAAGCTCAAGTCGGGGCCGCAGCCCTTCGTCCAGTCCTCGCAATGGCATCCCCCGTCGCCGGCGCAGCAGCGCGAGAGGTCCCGCCATATCGCGCAGATATCCACCTCTTTGCCTTCCAGGAAAGCACGCAGCCGTTCGCGGATACGTTCCAGTTCGGACTGGTCGCAGCACGTGCCCGCGCCGCCGTCGCGGCCATCATGCAGGCGGCGTGCGCGACCCATCGCACGTTTGAACGTGCCGTAGTCCACCACCAGGTGCCGGATGTTCGCGGTCAGCGTGCCCACGTCGCATCGCGCCACAAACGTGCCGGTCGCGTCGTCGTATGTGGTGCGCGATACCTGGATAGGAGCCTTCGCCTTGGGGCTTATGAGCGCGATGTCCTCCGCGCCGGCATCGCTGTCGACCTGGACCTCGACCATATGCTTTCGCACCTGCGCCCGCGATACATCCACCTTGAAGTAGATGAGCCGCGAGGCACCGGGAAGCAACGCACCGACGGCGACGCGGCCATTGACGACACGCTGCCCCACGGATGACTGCTCGTCGGGCGTCCAGGCGTCCACGACGTCCACGCCGCCCGCATGCAACCATGCGCGGGACCGGTCGCTGAGCCCGACGCGTGCGGAAACCGGCCACGCGAGGCCGAAGATATTGGTGATGCGGACGGCCATGAAGTAGCGTCCGAGGGTCGCTTCGAAAATGCCTTCCGGCATCGCCTGCATCGTCTCCGGCCGGATCGCGAACGGTGGCACGGGTTGCGACACCGCCCCCAGCTTGTCGAGCCTGACGACCAGGTCATTGAAATCGCGATCGCTGCCCTCGGTGGTGTTGTCTTCGGAGCGCACGATGTATTCGAGACGCACGCCGGAGACGGAAGAGGTCGCCTGCAACACGCTTCGCGACCAGTTGCCGTCGTCGTCACGGTGTTCTATCCGCAGACTCCAGGGAGCGCTGCCCGAATCAAAGACTTGCGTGCTGGCGCCGGGTGCGCCGGGCAGCGTGTTCGTGCCTGCCTGGGTTCCTTCGGCGACGACACGCTGCGCCCAATCGGCATCCTTCGAAAGGACGGTGATGCGCCAGTCGCCCACAAAGCTGAGTGTCGTGATATCGGTCATGCGTTCGCCCTCCCTCCGACGACGCGATGAACGATTCCCCCGATCAGATTCAAGCGCGAATCGCGCGCGACGGACATCCCGCATGCGGCCAATGCGCGAAAGGCGTAGACAAAATCGGAAAAAGAAACATGGGTCGTCATGGCGCGACGACGATGTCGTGGCGAAAAACCCGAAGGCCCGGCTCGGCGCAAGGAAAAAAAAGCCCCGAGAGCCAGGGGAGCTCTCGGGGCCCGGAGGACGACCGGACCCAGGGGAAGATCGGGCCGTCCGCAGGGTGACTCCAGGGAGGTGGAGTCCACCGATGGGACGCCGTTGCGTGCGTCCGTATGTATTGACGTTTGGGCGGGCCGGAAGTTGCAGCCTGGCCGGGCGAAAGTCAGTATCCGTTCAGTAAAGAGTTAAGAGTGAACCGTTAGCTGCCGCCGCTTGCCGGAGGGATGAGGCTCGATTTAGCGTTCACGGTTCACGGTTCACGGTTCACGGTTCACGGTTCACGGTTCACGGTTCACGCTCAATGCGCTTCGTCCCAGTTCGCGCCCACGCCGATATCGACCTGGAGCGGGACGCTCAGGGTGGCGGCCCCCGACATGCGCTGCTCGATGCCGGCCCGGACTTCGTCGACGGCGTCTGCCCGAACCTCGAAAACCAGTTCGTCGTGCACCTGCATGAGGAGACGCACGTCGTCGCGCGGCTCGATCCAGGCGGCGACGGCGATCATGGCGCGCTTGATGATGTCGGCGGCGGTGCCCTGCATGGGGGCGTTGATGGCCGCGCGCTCGGCACCCGCGCGGAACGCCTGGTTCCGTGACTTGAGGTTTTCCAGGTACAGGCGCCGCCCGAACAGGGTCTGGACGTAGCCGTCGCGATGCGCCTGTTCCCGCGTGGCGTCCATGAACGCGCGTACGCCCGGATAACGGGAGAAATAGCGGCCCATGTAATCGGAGGCCTCGCCGCGGTCGACGCCCAGCTGGCGGGCCAGTCCGAACGAGCTCATGCCGTACATCAGCCCGAAGTTGATGGCCTTCGCGGCGCGGCGCTGGTTCGCGGTGACTTCCGCGGCGGGAACGCCGAACACCTCGGCCGCCGTGGCGCGGTGCACGTCGCCGCCTTCCTGGAAGGCACGGACGAGGCCCTCGTCCTTGGACAGGTGGGCCATGATGCGCAGTTCGATCTGCGAATAGTCCGCCGCCAGGATGCGCCAGCCCTCCGGTGCGATGAATGCCTGACGGATGCGCCGGCCTTCTTCGGTGCGGACGGGGATGTTCTGCAGGTTCGGGTCCGAGGAACTGATGCGGCCCGTGGCCACGGCGCCCTGGTGATAGCTGGTGTGCACGCGGCCCGTGCGTGGATTGACGATGCCGGCAAGCTTGTCGGTGTAGGTGGAGCGCAGCTTCGCCAATCCGCGGTATTCGAGGATGAGTCGCGGCAGTTCGTGCATGTCGGCGATGGCTTCCAGGGCTTCCTCGTTGGTGGAGGGTTGGCCCTTCGGCGTCTTGATCTTGGCGGCGAGCCCCAGCTCGTCGAACAGCACGGCCTGGAGCTGCTTCGGCGAGTCCATGTTGAAATCATGGCCGGCCGACGCGTACGCCTGCTGCTGCAGTTCGACCATGCGCTTGCCGAGTTGCTGGCTTTGCAGGCGAAGCTCGTTCGCGTCGATGAGCACGCCCGTGCGCTCCATCTTGGCCAGCACCGGCACAAGGGGAATCTCGATGTCGGTGTACACCGAGCGCAGCGAAGGCTCGGCTTCCAATTGCGGCCACAATGCCTGGTGCAGTCGCAGGGTGATGTCGGCGTCCTCGGCCGCGTAGCGGCACGCGGTGTCGCAATCCACCTGCGAGAACGGTATCTGCTTCGCGCCCTTACCCGCGACCTCTTCGTATTTGATCGTGGTGTAGCCGAGGTAGCGCGATGCGAGGGAGTCCATGTCGTGCCGCGTCGCCGTGGCGTTCAGCACGTAGGACTCGAGCATGGTGTCGTGCGCCAGGCCGCGCAGGGCAATACCGTAATGCGAGAGGATGTTGATGTCGTACTTGCCGTGCTGGCCGACCTTCGGCCGTGTCGGATCTTCGAAGATAGGCTTCAGCGCACCGAGTACATGTTCCGGCGACAGCTGCGTGGGCGCCCCCGGGAAGTCGTGCGCCAACGGTACATAAGCGGCCTTTCCGGGCTCGACCGCGAGCGACAGACCCACGATGTCGGCCTGCATCGCGTCGATGTTCGTGGTTTCGGTGTCGAACGCGATCAGCGGCGCCGTTTCGAGTTTCTCGAGCCACGCCGCGAAGCGGCTTTCGGTCAGCACGAGTTCGTATTCGCCTTCCCCGGCGAAACCGGGCGTTACCGCCGAGGCCGCAGGTGCCGACGAGGAGGCGGTGGCAGCGGGCGCAGGGGCGGCGGTGTCGGCCGTGTCCAGATCCTTCAGCGCGGCCTTGAAGTCGTAGCGTGTATAAAGCTCGCGCAAGGCCTCGACGTCGCGCTCGCGCATGTGGAGGTCGGTCGGGCCGTGATCGAGCGGCACGTCCGTGCGGATCGTGACCAGTTCGCGAGACAGGGGAAGGCGGGGGATCGCCGCGCGCAGGTTCTCGCCGATCTTGCCGCCGATCTTGTCGGCGTTGGCGAGCAGCGCATCGAGGCTGCCGTATTCGCCCAGCCACTTGGCGGCCGTCTTGGGCCCGCACTTCTCGACACCGGGCACGTTGTCGATGCTGTCGCCCATGAGGGTGAGGTAGTCGACGATCTGCTCCGGCCGCACGCCGAACTTCTCCACGACGCCGTCGATGTCCATCGTGGTGTTGCTCATGGTGTTGATCAGCACGATGTGCGCGCCGACCATCTGGGCGAAGTCTTTGTCGCCTGTGGAGATGATGGTGTCGATGCCCTGTTCCGCGGCCTGGCGGGCCAGGGTGCCGATGACATCGTCGGCTTCCACGCCCGGTACGCAGAGGATCGGAAAGCCCAGCGCTCCCACGATCTTCATCATCGGTTCGATCTGTGCGCGCAGCTCGTCGGGCATCGAGGGGCGGTTGGCCTTGTACTGGGGATAGAGGTCGTCGCGGAAGGTTCGCCCTGGGGCGTCGCATACGAAGGCCACGTAGTCCGACCCGGCCTTCATCGTCGTGCGCAGCATGTTGACGATGCCGAACAGCGCACCCGTGGGCTCGCCGAAGGTGTTGGTCAGGGGAGGCAGCGCGTGGAAGGCGCGATACAGGTACGAGGACCCGTCGATGAGGGTGAGCGTAGGCATCCCCGGATTCTCTCACGGCCGCGCGCGAACCGTCCGTGTGCGAGGCCTTGTCCGGCATCAATGTCCGTACATATCGGAATTGCTATCCTCCTCGTCCCGAAAGGAGGACTTCCCCCATGAACCGCTTGCATGCCCTCGCCGCCGCGCTCGCGCTGGTCCTGGCCGTACCCGTCGCCGCGCAGGACGCCTCCTCGTTCAAGCCGGCCCCGCCGCCGCCAGGCCTGAACGATCCGGGCGTGAAGGCCGGCGAGCCCGACCGCTCGGGGCAGAAGCCCATCGAGCGCCCTGTGCCCTACGACCAGGCGCAGGACGGGAAGACCACCCCGGCCACGTCGGACGCCAATCGGAGCCAGTCCGGGTCCGCCGTGGCCCTGCCGTCCATGCAGGACAACGGGGGCGTCGATGCGCAGGGCAACCCGCCGCCGACGCTGAGCCGGTCTTACGACCGCGAAGGCACCCATGTCGACGAGTTCACCATGGGCGGCAAGCCATACATGGTGGTGGTGACGCCGAAGAACGGCGTGCCCCAGACCTACATGCTCGACCAGTCCGGCAAGCCCATCCACGATCCGAAGAACGGCCCGGTGAGCCCGGTGTTCTACAAGGTCTACGAATGGGGCAAGGCACCGAAGCCGGCCGGTTCGGACTGAGACTAGGCTCTGTGGGAGCCAAGCAAGCTTTTTTGTGGGAGCCGCTTCAGCGGCAATGGGTGCTCGCGACAAGGTGGCCCGCTGCCGCGGCATAGCCGGCTCCCACATGGCTCAGCCGTCCAACTCGGGGTAGTGCCTGAAGATGCCGTTCGTGTTGAACGGCACGCGCCTCTCGGAGGCGAGATAGGCGGCGACATTTGGCCGATCGGCCACGCGCTTCGCCAAGTCGCGCAGCAGCGGCACCTTCTGCTTCTTCATGGCTTTCGGGAAGGCATATTCCAGTCCCGCCATGATCTGGAACAGCGACAGGTCCACGTAGGAATGGCTGCGTAGCGGGTATCTTCCACCGCCGCGGTCCACCGCTTTCTCGAAGTAATGGAGGAACTTCGGAATGCGCGACTCACGGAAGTCCTTCGCACGCTTTTTCGCTTCCTCGCGCTGGTCTTCGTAATAGAGGGAGCCCGCCACCGGATGATGCACGTCGTGCGCCTCGGCCACGAGGTCGGTGATGGTCAGTTCCAGCTGGTGCGCATAGATGCGCGCGGATTCGCTGTCCGGTACTAGGTCATGCCGTGGTCCGAGGTACTGCAGGATGTTGGCCACCTGCGCGATCACGAGGCGCCCCGACACGAGGAAGGGCGGTGCGAAGGGCAGGGCGCCCGCGTGCTCGCCTTCGAGGAACGGGGTCATGACGTCGTCGCCCTCGACGCGGGCCACGTCGGTGTAAGCGGCGCCGGCATCCTCGAGGCACAGGCGCACGAACTCGCCACGGCCCTGCAGGCCCGTCCAGTAATACAGCTGGTAGCTCATCGCGCTCCCTCCTGCCGTAAAGCCCCCGAGCCTGCCATCGCCACGCTGAAGCAAAAGTGAGGGCCGGCGGGCAGTGCGGTGGGAAGCGCATCCCACATTTACTTTGGGGCACGGAAGGGTTGCAATGCCTGCTTTCGCCGATCGTTCTGCCGCATGCGCCGCTTCCTTCCCGATGGTTTCACCCTTTCCCTCGTCCTGACGGTCGCACTGGCCAGCCTGCTGCCCTGCCGCGGTGCGGTGGCCGACGTCTTCGAGATCGTCACCGACCTCGCCATCGCGCTGCTGTTCTTCCTGCACGGTGCCAAGCTGCCTCGCGAAGCCGTGCTGGCGGGCACGAAGAACTGGCGCCTTCATGCGACGGTGCTTGCCAGCACATTCGTCCTTTTCCCGGTACTGGGGCTCGTGCTGCGACCGGTGCTCGCGCCCCTGGTCACGCCGGACCTCTACCTCGGCATCCTGTTCCTGTGCACGCTGCCGTCCACGGTGCAGTCGTCCATCGCCTTCACGTCGATCGCCCGCGGCAACGTACCCGCGGCGGTGGTAGCGGCGTCGGCGTCGAGCCTGCTCGGTATTTTCATCTCGCCGTTGCTGGTCGGCCTGTTGATCGCCGGCACCGGACATGGCGGGATGTCGTGGCATTCGGTGGGCGCGATCGTGGTGCAGCTCTTCATTCCGTTCGCCGCCGGGCAGATCGCGCAGCGCTGGATCGGCGGCTGGGTGCGTGCGCACGCCAGGCTGCTCGGCTTCGTCGACCGGGGGTCGATCCTGCTGGTGGTCTATACGGCCTTCAGCGCAGCGGTGCTGCAGGGACTATGGCACCGCTTGCCGCCGCCGGTACTCGGCGGGCTTGTCGTCGCGAACGCGGTGTTGCTTGCGTTTGCGTTGCTGGCGACGCGCTATGGCTCGCGTGCGCTGGGCTTCTCCCGCGAAGACGAGATCACCATCGTCTTCTGCGGTTCGAAGAAAAGCCTGGCCGCCGGCGTGCCGATCGCCAAGGTGCTGTTCGCAGGACATCCGTTGGGCATGATCGTGCTGCCGATCATGCTGTTCCATCAGATCCAGTTGATGGTCTGCGCGGTGCTGGCGCGCCGCTACGCGTCGCGCTCATCGTAGGAGCGCGCCCTGCGCGCGACATGTTTTTGCGCCTGTCTTCAAGCTAGCGCGCTAGCTCCAAGGCATGGCCTCAAAACATGTCGCGCGCAGGGCGCGCTCCTACAGTTCAGTGGCTGAATTGGCGCAATCCTGGCTCAATGCCGGAAGTGGCGCACTCCGGTGAACACCATGGCCATGTCGTGTTCGTCGGCGGCGGCGATCACTTCGTTATCGCGCATCGAGCCACCGGGCTGGATCACCGCACGAATGCCCGCGGCGGCCGCGGCATCGATGCCGTCGCGGAATGGGAAGAATGCGTCGGAAGCCATGGCGCTGCCGGGCACCACGAGGCCGGCTTCCTCGGCCTTCAGGCCGGCGATCTTCGCGCTGACCACGCGGCTCATCTGTCCGGCACCGATGCCGATGGTGCGGTGGTCTTTCGCGTAGACGATCGCGTTGGACTTCACCATTTTCGCGACACGCCAGGCAAATAACATGTCGTCGAGCTCGGCCGGCGTGGGTTGCCGCTTGCTCACGACCTTGAGTTCGTCGCGGCCCACCTGGCGATGATCGGCGGTCTGCACGAGCAGGCCCGAGCCCACGCGCTTCACGTCGTGCGTGTTGCGCCCGTCGCCCATGGGGATTTCCAGCACGCGCACGTTGGCCTTCTTCGCGGCTTCGGCCACTGCGTCCTCGGCCACCTGTGGTGCGATCAGCACTTCGACGAACTGCCGCTTCAGGATCGTTCTGGCCGTTTCCGCGTCGAGCGGACGGTTGAAGGCGATGATGCCGCCGAAGGCGGAGGTGGGATCGGTGGCGTAAGCCAGTTCATAGGCCGCCAGGGGATCGGCGGCCACGGCCACACCGCACGGGTTGGCGTGCTTCACGATCACGCAGGCCGGCGCGTCGAACTGGCGCACGCATTCCCAGGCGGCATCGGCGTCGGCGATGTTGTTGAACGAGAGTTCCTTGCCCTGGAGCTGGCGGAAGGTGGCCAGCGTGCCCGGCGCCGGATAGAGGTCGCGGTAGAAGGCGCCCGCCTGGTGCGGGTTTTCGCCGTAGCGCAGGTCCATGACCTTCACGAAGCGGCCGTTCGACTGGGCCGGGAATTCGGCGCGGCCGGCGATGGCCGTGTGCGTCTCGTCGAGGCTGAGGCCGGAGAGGTAGTCGCTGATGGCGCCGTCGTAGTCCGACACCCGGTTGAACGCGGCGACCGCGAGGCGGAAGCGCGTGGCGCGCGAGAGGCCGCCCTTGGTTTCGATTTCCGCCAAGGCCTCGTCGTACTGCGCGGGATCGGTGAGCACGCCCACGTCGTTCCAGTTCTTCGCCGCCGCGCGAAGCATCGCCGGGCCGCCGATGTCGATGTTCTCGATGGCGTCTTCCAGCGTGCAGGCCGGATCGGCCACGGTGCGCTCGAAGGGATAGAGGTTGAGCACGAGAAGATCGATGGGAACGATGCCGTGTTCGGCCATCACCGCGTCGTCGGTGCCGCGGCGGCCGAGCAGGCCGCCATGCACGCGCGGATGCAGCGTCTTCACGCGGCCAGCCATGATTTCGGGGAAGCCGGTGAGGTCGCCCACGTCGCGGACGGGAATGCCGGCCTCGCGCAGCGCCTTGGCGGAGCCGCCGGTGGAGAGGATTTCAATG
Source organism: Luteibacter sp. SG786 (assembly GCF_011759605.1). Taxonomy (GTDB): domain Bacteria; phylum Pseudomonadota; class Gammaproteobacteria; order Xanthomonadales; family Rhodanobacteraceae; genus Luteibacter. The sequence continues at coordinate 208,274 of NZ_JAAOYX010000002.1, read as the reverse complement.
TTCGCGGCGGCGAGGCGCCGGGCGAGTTCGGTCAGGCCCTGCTTGTCGGAAACGCTGACGAGCGCGCGGCGGACGGGAACGAGATCGGGCGTGGGCATGGGCAATCCGGGGAGGAAAGCGCGCCATTATAGCCGCCCGGGCGGACGGCGGCCGGATCAGGAGATGCCGTGGGCGGCCAGCTTCTTGCGCAGGGTGGCGCGGTTGATGCCGAGCGCCGCGGCGGCGCGGCTCTGGTTGCCGTCGTGGAAGGAGAGCACTTCGCGCAGGAGGGGGCCTTCGACCTCGCGGATGACGAGGGCATGCAGGCCTTCGCCGCACTCCGTGTCGCCGATGTCGGCCAGGTAACGACGTACCGTGCGGCTGACGCATTCGCTGAGGGCGCTCTGCATGGAGGTTTCGTTTGCAGCCTCGGCAGCAGTCAGTCTCACAGCGTTCAAGGCATTCCCCTCTCGCAGGCCGGGGCGAATGCTCCGGTCGGTTCTTGTCGTATCGTCGCTTGGGTGGCGGCCCGGACACACCTCGTCGGGGTGGGTCGGACGTCGCGAAGGGGACCGAGTGTACTCGCCCCGGACGACGAAGTGCAGGCTTGCAAAAAGAAAATTTTTCGAACGGCTCAGTCGAACGTGAACGCGAAAGCGACGGCCTTCTGGCCCGGGTCTTGCACTTCGAACACCATCGCCGTGGTTGCGCCGGCAGCCAGTCCGCGCGCCCGCGCGCCCGCGTCACCCACGTAGTCTTCGGGCCGGAAGCGGCGCATCGCGAGATGCTTTCCGTCGGCGTCCGAAAGCACGATGGTCACCACTGGATACGGCTGCGCGAATGCGGCATCGTTTCGCACGCTGGCGGTGATGAGCAGGCCGTCGTTCACGGAGGGATGTTTTTCCACGTCGCGAGCGAGAAGGCGAAGGCGTTCGGGTGCGGACACCAGCGGCAGGCGGCATCCAAGGAACGCGCAGCCGGTTTCGATCAGCGGGCCCACCGTGGGATCGGCGATGAGCGCGTCGCGCTTCGCCCATGCGAGCTGCATGCCGAGGCCAACGACGAGCACCATGCACACGGCGACCCACGCCGCGGTACGCCAGGAACGCCGCCGTGGCTTCGCGAAGCGCGGCGTGAAGGTCAACTGCGAGAAGTCTTCGCCGATGTCTTCCGCCACGGCGGGCTCGGATGCCGTCTCGGGTGGCTCGTCGACGGGCTCGGGTGCCGCCGGGCGCGGGCGGAACACCGCCACGTCGGCCAGCGGCGGGTCCTGGTCCAGCGCGTGTTCGGCAAGCCGGGTGAACGGTTCCGGTGGAAGGTGCGCCGCAAGGGTGCCCAGCGCGTTGAAGACCGCGTCGCAGTGGCCGCAGCGCAGGCACCCGCAAGCGGGAACCAGCTGTTCCGCTTCCAGCTTGTAGACCGTGAGGCATTCCGGGCACTGCGTATACATCCTTGAAGTCTAGCGCGCGGTGCCCGTGCGCGCCCGGTAGAATCGTGGACCCGCCCTCCGGTACTGGCCCCCACGATGCCCTGGCTCGAACTTTCCCTCACGATCCGTGCCGCCGAGCAGCCGCGTGTCGAAGCCGCGCTCGAAGATCTCGGCGCCCTGTCCATCACCTTGCAGGACGCCGATGCCGAGACGCCCGACGAGGAGGCCATCTTCGAACCGGGGGTGGGCGAGATCCCGCTGTGGAACCAGATCGTCCTGAATGCGCTGTTCGACGCCGACGCCGACAAGCGCGGCCTTACCGCGGCCATCGCCGACGACTTGCCCTTCATCGAACCCGCGCAGATCGGCTGGCGCATGGTGGAAGACCAGGACTGGGAGCGCGCGTGGATGGACCAGTTCAAGCCGATGCCGTTCGGGCGCCGGCTGTGGGTGTACCCATGGAACATCGAGCCGCCCGAGGATGGCGGCATCGTGGTCGTGCGTCTCGACCCCGGCCTGGCCTTCGGCACGGGTACGCATCCCACCACCGCGATGTGCCTGGAATGGCTCGACGGCCAGCAACTGGCGGGCAAGCACGTGCTCGACTACGGCTGCGGTTCCGGCATCCTCGCCATCGCGGCCTTGAAGCTGGGCGCTTCACGCGCCATCGGCATCGACAACGATCCGCAGGCTTTGCTCGCCTCGCGCGACAATGCGGAGCGCAACGGAGTGCACGGCGATCTGGACGTCTATCTGCCCGGCGAAGCGCCGGAGGCGCTGGCCGATGTGCTGGTGGCGAATATCCTCGCCGGCCCGCTCGGCGAACTCGCACCCACCTTCGCCGCCGCGGTGAAGCCCGGCGCGCCGTTCGCGCTATCGGGCATCCTGCACGGCCAGCACGAGGAACTGCTGGCGCGCTACGCCGAGTGGTTCGAGGGGCTGGAAGTGCGCACGCTGGAGGACTGGGTGCGGATCAGCGGATTCCGTAAAGTGTGAACCGTGAACCGTGAGCTCTACGTTCTAGCGCACGGTTCACTGTTCACTGTTCACGCCCCTGCGGGCGGTGTTTCCTTCTGCTCGGCCATGCGTTTTTCCAGATAGTGGATGTTCTGTCCACCCTGCTGGAAGCCGACGTCGGCCATGATGCGCTGCTGCAGTGGGATATTGCATTTCACGCCTTCGATCACCGTTTCCGCCAGGGCCATGCGCATGCGAGCGATGGCGGTGGCGCGATCCGGGCCGTGCACGATGATCTTGCCGATCATCGAGTCGTAGTTGGGCGGAATGCGATAGCCGTCGTAGAGGTGCGTGTCCACGCGCACGCCGGGGCCGCCCGGCGCCTCGAAACGCTTCACCGTGCCGGGGCTGGGCATGAAGGTGTCCGGGTCCTCGGCGTTCACGCGGCACTCGATGGCATGGCCGGTGAGCACGACGTCTTCCTGGCGAATGGACAGCTTGTGGCCGCTGGCGATCAGCAGCTGCTCGCGCACGAGGTCGATGCCGGTCACGAGTTCCGTCACCGGATGCTCCACCTGGATGCGGGTGTTCATCTCGATGAAGTAGAAGCGGCCGTTTTCGAACAGGAACTCGAACGTGCCTGCGCCGCGATAGCCGATGCGGACGCACGCGTCGACGCACACCTTGCCGATCTGCTCGCGCAGTTCAGGCGTGATGCCAGGCGCCGGCGCTTCCTCCACCACCTTCTGGTGGCGGCGCTGCATGGAGCAGTCGCGTTCGCCGAGGTGGATGGCGTTGCCCTGGCCGTCGGCGAGCACCTGGATTTCCACGTGGCGCGGATTTTCCAGGAATTTCTCCATGTAGACCTGATCGTTGCTGAAAGCCGCCTTGGCTTCCTGCTTCGTCATCACGATGGAGTTGGCGAGGTGGGCCTCGGTGCGCACCACGCGCATGCCGCGGCCGCCGCCGCCGCCCGCGGCCTTGATGATCACGGGATAGCCGATCTCGCGGGCGATGCGGATGTTCTCGTCCACGTCGTCGCCGAGCGGGCCGCCGGAACCCGGCACGCACGGCACGCCCGCGGCCTTCATGGCGCGGATGGCTTCCACCTTGTCGCCCATCAGGCGGATCACGTCAGCCGTGGGGCCGATGAAGACGAAGCCCGACTTCTCCACCTGCTCGGCGAAGTTGGCGTTTTCCGACAGGAAGCCGTACCCCGGATGGATCGCGCCGGCGTCGGTGATTTCCGCCGCGGCGATGATCGCCGGAATGTTGAGGTAGCTCTCGGCCGAGGGACCCGGGCCGATACATACCGATTCGTCGGCGAGGCCGACGTGCTTGAGGTTGCGATCGACGGTGGAATGCACCGCGACCGTCTTGATGCCGAGCGCGTTGCACGCGCGCAGCACCCGCAGCGCGATTTCGCCGCGGTTGGCAATGACGACCTTCTCGAGCATGCGTCGTGGCCTCAGGCGATGACGAACATGGGTTCGTCGAATTCCACCGGCTGGCCGTTCTCGACCAGGATGGCGACGACGGTACCGGCAACGTCGGCCTCGATCTGGTTGAACATCTTCATGGCTTCGATGATGCCCAGCGTCTCGCCGGCCTTCACCTGCTGGCCGATGCTGGCGAACGCCGGAGCGCCCGGCGTCGAGGCGGCATAGAAGGTGCCCACCATCGGGGCCTTCACCACATGGCCCGGCGGCAGGCCGGGTTCGGCGGCGGGGGCGGACGGCGCGGCAGCCGGTGCGGCCGCGGCGGGTGCCGGCGCCACGGGCGCGGCGATCATCTGCGGCGCGGCCACGGCGACGCCGCCCTTCGGCACGCGCGAGAGACGGACCACTTCCTCGCCTTCCTTGATTTCCAGTTCGGCGAGGTTGGATTCCTCGAGCAGGTCGATGAGTTTCTTGATCTTGCGCAGGTCCATGGGACAAACCTTCTGGTGGTTGGGCGGGCGCGCCAGGCGCGCCACGAAAGGATTCAGACCGCTGGGACGGCGAGTCGGAGCAGGACGGCTTCCAGTGCCAGACGGTAGCTGTCGCCCCCGAAACCGCAGATCGTGCCGGCCGCGATGTCCGACACATAGGAGTGGTGGCGGAACGGCTCGCGGGCGTGCGGATTCGACAGGTGGATTTCGATGAACGGAATGGCGACCCCGGCCAGCGCGTCGCGCAGGGCGATCGAGGTGTGGGTGAAGGCCGCCGGATTCAGCAGGATCCACGCCGTGCCCTCGTCGCGCGCCTGGTGGATGCGGCCCACCAGTTCGTGCTCCGCGTTCGACTGGAACCAGCCCAGGTCGTGTCCGGCTGCCTGGGCGCGGGTCTGGAGCGACGTATTGATGTCGGCCAGGGTCTCGCGGCCGTACACCGAGGGTTCGCGCACTCCGAGCAGATTGAGGTTGGGTCCGTGCAGGACGAGGATCCTGGCCACTGTTCACCTTTTAGCGGGTCCGGCTCCCCCGGTTCGCGGCGCAGTGTGCGCCTGTCGCCGCAGGTTGTCCAGTTCGATGGAGTTCGGCGCAGTTCGCTGGAGATCGAGACTTTCCACACGCAGCCGTATGGAAACGGACGCTCCTACGGGTGCTGGAAAAGCTTCCGCCAACCCTCGTGCCCCAGCTTCTCCAGCGTTTCCATGTTCGTTTCGAAGATCGCGGCGGCGTCGGGGAACGCGGCCACCGCGCGGTCGATGCTGGCTTCGCGCAACAGGTGCAGGGTCGGGAAGGGCGAGCGGTTGGTGTAGTTGGTGATGTCGTCGGCCGCCGTGCCCTCGAACTGGAAATCCGGATGGAAGCTGGCCACCTGGATATCCCCTTCCAGCTGCAGGTCGGCCACCGTGGCGTCTGCGACCTCCAGGAATTCGTTGAAATCCATGAAATCGGCGAGCACGCAGGGGTGGATCAGGAGCGTGGTGTCCACCGCCTCGGGATCGGTGTCGCGCAGCAGTTCGAGCTCGCGCACCAGGTCGGCGTGCAGTTGCAGCGGTTGCTGCGCGTCGCTTACGACATACCTCACCTGTCCCTTCCGCTGCACCGCCTTGGCGAAGGGACACAGATTGAGGCCGATGACGGCGCGTTCCAGCCAGAGGCGCGTGGCCTCGATGGCTTCGTCGCGAGTGGGCGGGGTATTCATGGTGGTGTCCCTAGCCATTCGTCGAGTTCCTCCTGGCTGAAGGTGCCCAGCTTGCGCCGCACGATACGCCCATCGGTACCGATGAGAACGCTATAAGGCAGCACACGGCGCGTGTTGCCGAACGACAGCGAGCCGCCCGGCGCATCCGTATCGGCAAGCAGTACGGGGTAAGCCACCGGACGCACGGCGAGAAAACCGCGCACGGCCCCCGCGGTGTCTTCGGCGACACCGACGACGGCCACGTTCCGGTCGCGATAACGCGCGGCGTTCTCGCTCAGCAAGGGCATCTCGCGCCGGCAGGGCGCGCACCAGGTGGCCCAGAAGTTCACCAGCACGCGCTTGCCGCGCCAGTCGGTAAGCTGGCGCGGCTTGCCGTCGACCGTGAGGAAGGTAGCGTCGGGCGGAAAGTCGCCCACGTCGGCCACCGTAAGGCCCTGCGGCGGCGGCGGATGGAGCCGCCGGTGTTCGAGATAGAGGCCTGTCGCCGCCGCGGCGACGGCCAGGGCGACGATCCAGGGCGTCGGACCGCGGATCATGGGCGGGCGGCTGCCTCGAGCGCTTTCTCCACGGTGTCGTAGGTGAGCACGGTGGACAGCTTCGTGCCTTCGCCGCCGCCCTTCGGGTACACCACATAGAGCGGCACGCCCACGGAGTGGTACTGCTCGAGGAAGGCGGCGATGGTGGCGTTCACGTCGGTCCAGTCGCCCTTCATGTACACGGTGCCGGTACGTTTCAGGAGGGCGCGGAAGGCGTCGGTATCCAGCACCGCATGCTCGTTGGCCTTGCAGGTGATGCACCAGTCGGCGGTCATGTCGACCAGCACCGGCGTGCCGGCGGCGCGCAATTCGGCGAGTTTCGCGGGCGAGTAGGGCACCGAACCGTCGGCCGCCGTCGTGACGGTTTGCGGTGCAGGCAGCCCGTGCACCATCCAGAGCGCGGCGGCGGCGCCGATGGCGAGCACGCCCGTGAACGCCCAGGACAGCGCCCGGCCGCCGCGGCTGCGGCCGTACCACCACAGTGCCATGGCCAGCAGCACGCCACCGGCCAGCACGAGCGCGGCGGCATCCGCACCGCGCTGCTTCGTCAGCACCCACAACAGCCACACCGCAGTGAGGTACATCGGGAAGGCCAGTGCCTGCTTCAGCGTTTCCATCCAGCGTCCCGGTCGCGGCAGAAGTCGCGCGACCGCGGGCACGAAGCCGATCACGAGGAAGGGCAGCGCGAGGCCCAGGCCCAGCGCAAGGAAGATCAGGAAGGCCACGGTCAACGGCGCGGCGAAAGCGAAGGCGATGGCCGAGCCCATGAACGGCGCCGTGCACGGGCTGGCAACCACCACGGCGAGCACGCCGGTGAAGAAGTCGCCCGAACGGCCCGAACGCGCGGCCAGCCCGCTGCCCACACCGCCCAGCGAACCGCCGATCTCAAACACGCCGGACATCGACAAGCCCACAGCGAGCATCACGTAGACGAGCACACCGATGGCCAGCGGCTGCTGGAACTGCGCGCCCCATTGGATGCCGTGGCCCGCGGCGCGGATGCCGACGATGATCAGGCCGAGCACGGCGAAGGCCACGAGCACGCCGGCCGTGTACCAGAGCGCGTGGCGGCGTGCGGCCGCATGGCTCTCGCCACTTTCCAGCACGGTGACCGCCTTCAGCGAAAGGACGGGCAGCACGCAGGGCATGAGGTTCAGCACCAGACCGCCGAGGAGTGCGAGACCGATGGCGGCGATGAATCCGACCGGCGCATCGCCGCCCGGCGCCATGCCCGGCGGGGGCGGCGTCGGGGCCACCTCGGCGGGAGCGGCGGTGGGCTGAGGGGTCTCGGTGGCGCTGCCGACCGAGGCCGTTCCGGCAGCGAGGTCCACGTTCACGCGGCGCTTCATCACCGGATAGCAGATGCCGTTTTCCAGGCAGCCCTGGTAGGACACGTCCACGGCCAGGGAGGTGGCCTTCGCGGCCCCTTCCAGGGGTACGGGCAGTTCCACCTGGTCGAAGTAGACGATGGTGTCGCCGAAGTGCTCGTCGTGGTGCGCGGTGCCGCTGGGCCATTCCGGTTCACCGGCGCTCACGCCGGCCGGAGAGACCACGGCGATCTGCGTCTTGTCGCGATACAGGTAGTAGTCCTTCGGCATCGTCCAGCGCAGCAGGAGACTGCCGTGGTCCTTCACCAGCGCCTCGAAGCGGAAGGCCTGCTCGGCGGGCAGGGGCTGTGCTTCGCTACCCTGCGTGCCCGCAGTGGGCGCTCCGAGCAGCGCCGCGGCATTGGCGGGCGGCGTGGCGGCTGCCGTCGTGGGGATGGTGGACGGTGCCCCGATCGCCAGCGTCAGATGCTCGGTGTTCGGCGGGTAGCAGATCTTCGGCTCCACCTCGTGGCAGCCCTGGTACTGGACGTTAAGCGCGATCGTCTTTGCACCGGCGTCGGCCAGGGTGTAGGGCACCGTGGCCTCGATGTCGCCGTGGTAGATCTCGACGTCGCCCAGGTACTCGTCGTGCTCCTTCAGGCCGGCGGGAAGCTTCGGCTCTCCGAGCTTCACCGCCGCCGGGTCCGCCGCGGCGATCTTGATCCGGCCCCGGTAGAGGTAATAGTCCGGCGCGATGCGCCAATGGAGCTTCACCGTGCCCGGTTGGCTGGCGTCCGTCGTGAGATGGAAGGCCTGGGTGACAGGCAGGAGTTCCTGCTCGTCCTGAGCGAGGGCCGGAAGGGTGGCGAACAGGCCGAGGCCGGCGGCGAGGAGCAGCGCGCGGCGGACAACAGACATCATGTCGACTCCATGGATCGATACGGCGACGAAACCGCGACAACGTCGGTCATTATGACCGGGCGATTCCGGATTGGCTTGCACGCGTCTCGGCTTCCAGCCAGGCGAGGTAAGGTGCGTGGCCTTCCACCAGGGGGAGGGCGACCACCTCGGGGACCTCGTAGGGATGGTTGGCGAGGACGAAGGCTTCGACCTCGGCGAAGGCCTCGCGGACCGTTTTCACGATCAGCAGGTCTTCGCCGTCGGTGACCACCTCGCCTTTCCAGCGGTAGGTGGACCGCATGCCCGGCAGGTGGTTCACGCAGGCGGCAAGCCCTGCCTTGACGAGGCCGCGCGCCAGGGCGGCGGCGGGTTCGCCTTGCGGACAGGCGATAAGGATGGCGACGGGCTGGGACATGACGGCCATTGTGCCCCCCGGCCGCGTCTTTTTTGCACCGGTGCCCTTGAACGGGTATCGCGCGGCGCCATCTGTCGGTGATCGAAGGGCCTTCCTGATGGGCGGGACCTTTGGCTAAAATTCTGGCACTCACCCTGGTCAAGTGCTAACAGGGTGTACTAATTTCCTTGTCTGTCAATCACATGGTTGGAGAAGTCATGAGCAAACTGCGCCCGCTGCACGATCGCGTCATCGTCAAGCGTCTCGAGGAAGAGCGTGTTTCGGCCGGTGGCATCGTCATCCCCGACAGCGCCACCGAGAAGCCGACCCGCGGCAAGGTCATCGCCGCCGGTAATGGCCGCATCCTGGAAAACGGCTCGGTCCGTCCGATGTCGGTGAAGGAAGGCGAGACCGTCCTGTTCGGCAAGTACGCCGGCCAGGAAATCAAGATCGACGGCGAAGAGCTGGTCTTCCTGAAGGAAGACGACATCGTGGCGATTCTCGAGGCGTGAACCGTGAAGAGTGAACCGTGAACCGTAACTGGTTGACGTTCGCCTTCCCGCTCCTCCGCTCTTACTTACTGTTTACCTTCTTACTCTTTACGGAATTCAATCATGGCAGCTAAAGAAGTCCGCTTCAGCGAAGACGTGCGCTCGCGCATGCTCAAGGGTGTGAACACCCTCGCCAACGCCGTCAAGGTCACCCTCGGCCCGAAGGGTCGCAATGTCGTGCTCGAGAAGAGCTTCGGCGCGCCCACCGTCACCAAGGACGGCGTCTCGGTCGCCAAGGAAATCGAGCTTGCCGACAAGTACGAGAACATCGGCGCGCAGATCGTGAAGGAAGCCGCCTCGAAGACGTCCGACGTTGCCGGTGACGGCACCACCACCGCGACCGTCCTCGCCCAGGCGTTCATCCAGGAAGGCCTGAAGGCCGTTGCCGCCGGCATCAATCCGATGGACCTGAAGCGCGGTATCGACCAGGCCGTCGCCGCCGCCGTCGGCGAGCTGAAGAACCTTTCGAACCCCACCGCCGACGACAAGGCCATCGCCCAGGTCGGCACCATCTCCGCCAACTCCGACGCCGACATCGGCGACATCATCGCCAACGCGATGAAGAAGGTGGGCAAGGAAGGCGTGATCACGGTCGAGGAAGGCTCGGGCCTCGAGAACGAACTCGACGTCGTCGAAGGCATGCAGTTCGACCGCGGCTACCTGTCGCCGTACTTCATCAACAACCAGCAGTCGCAGCAGGTTGAGCTGGACGATCCGTTCATCCTCATCCACGACAAGAAGATCTCGAACGTCCGCGAACTCCTGCCGGTGCTCGAGGCTGTCGCCAAGGCTGCCAAGCCGCTGCTGATCGTCGCCGAGGAAGTCGAGGGCGAAGCCCTGGCCACCCTCGTCGTCAACACGATCCGCGGCATCGTGAAGGTCGCCGCCGTCAAGGCGCCGGGCTTCGGTGACCGTCGCAAGGCCATCCTCGAAGACATCGCGCAGCTCACGGGCGGCACGGTCATCTCCGAGGAAGTGGGTCTGGCGCTCGACAAGGCCACGATCAACGATCTGGGCCGCGCCAAGCGCGTCGTGATCACCAAGGAAAACACCACGATCATCGACGGTGCCGGCGATGCCGAAGGCATCCAGTCGCGCATCAAGCAGATCAAGGCGCAGATCGAAGAGACCTCTTCGGACTACGACCGCGAGAAGCTGCAGGAGCGCGTGGCGAAGCTGGCCGGCGGCGTGGCCGTCATCAAGGTTGGCGCCGCGACGGAAGTCGAGATGAAGGAAAAGAAGGCCCGCGTCGAAGACGCCCTGCACGCGACGCGTGCGGCCGTCGAGGAAGGCGTGGTTCCGGGCGGCGGCGTGGCCCTGATCCGTTCGCTCAAGGCGCTGGAAGGCCTGAAGGGCAAGAACCAGGACCAGGATCTCGGCATCGCCATTACCCGTCGCGCGCTGGAAGCGCCGCTGCGCGCCATCGTCGCCAACGCCGGCGAAGAGCCGTCGGTGGTGCTCAACAAGGTGAAGGACGGCCAGGGTAACTTCGGCTACAACGCCGCTAACGGCGAGTTCGGCGACATGATCGCCTTCGGCATCCTGGATCCGACCAAGGTGACCCGTTCGGCCCTGCAGTTCGCGGCCTCGGTCGCCGGCTCGATCATCACGACCGAAGCGGCCGTGACCGAGCTGCCGAAGAAGGACGAAGGCCACGCCCACGGCGGTCCGGGCGGCATGGGTGGCATGGGCGGCATGGACTTCTAAGTCCCGCTCTCCATCTGTGCGTTCCAAGCGAAGGAGTCCCGCGCAAGCGGGGCTCCTTCGTCGTTTAAGTCCCCGCGCTCGGTCGGCCTTCCCGCCCGTTTTCAAGCTGGACGAGTGGCTGGTAGCTCCGGTCGGAGTGAACGACACGCGTGGGGGCTCGCTCGCCCGGCGTGGTCAAAGCGCATTGCACCTGAGCGTCTCGCACGGGCCCTTGGTGTCCACCCTCGCTGCTCAGACAAGTCCTCCGCGTTCGAAAAGGAAGGCCGCCGCCGCGGCCCATGTACTTATCGGCCTGCGGCCGCTCACTTGTGCGGAACTCGCCTCGAGGATGGACACCAAGGACCCTTCCGGTCGGCGCGGTGGAGTGATGGGAAAGCACAGGCGTTCGATACGGTAGCCTGCGCGAGCGATGCTTGAGGTGTGACACGGTGCCCGAGAAGGGACCGTCCACGAAATGCCTCACCGAGACTTGCTGGGCGATGCGACGCTGTGCCGCTCACGGTGCCTGCCGTCTATGCCGTTCCGCTTTCCGGGCACTCTGCCTCAGGTATTGGGAGAGTCTTCGGTGTCCACCCTCGAGGCGAGTTCCGCACAAGAGAGCGGCCGAAGGCCAGATAGGTAAACGGGCCGCGCAAGCGGCCCCTCCTTTACGAACGCGGAGGACCTGTCTGAGCAGCGAGGGTGGACATCGAAGGCTCTGGCCTCACCGTTCGAGTCGGAGGTGGATTTGGATGCCACAAAACTCTTCGCTATCCGTGACGATGTTCGAATCTTGCCGGCCAGCGGGCGAGATTCATGACGCTGTCATTTGAGCGGGAGTACTTCTGACTTCGCGGGCATTCCGCTGGAGAACTCCATCGACCAGGGACGGGACCAGGACATGAAATACAAAGTGAAACTGGAAAATGCGGAAGAAGGGCTCAATGCCACCATAGAAGTGCCCGATGATGAGTACATTTTGGATGTGGCTGAAAAGCAAGGAATAGATCTGCACAGGGGATGCAGATCCGGCAGCTGCTCCAGTTGCGTCGCGAAATTAATAATCGGGAAGGTAGAACAGGGCGAACAAAACTTTCTCGACGATGATCAAATAAAGAAAGGGTATGTATTGACTTGCGTTGCATACCCCCGGTCCGATTTAACTTTGCGGACGCATTGTGAGGAGGAATTATTATTAACCTAGGGCGACTACTGCCCCGCGCCCGTGGCCGCACCTTGCTCGATCGCACTCTGTCGCTGTGCGATGGCGCCCGCATCGGGCGCCGCATACTGCGCCAGTAGTGGGTCAAGCTTCCGCTTCAGTCGCAGCATCGCCACATTGCCCATCGAGATGTCGGCGTACTTCTGCATGGGGTCTTCCACAGGCGTCGGGGCTTCCGGTGCGTGCGTGAGCGCGGCGAGCTTGGGTGCGACCACCTGGGTGAGGGCGAAGTAAGCGTCGTCGTGCACGCCTGCCTGTTCGAGTAGCTTGCCCGGCAGCATCCACGCGGCGACATCTTCCTTCGCCGGCGCGGGGCCGTCGCCGTGCGCGTCGATGAGGATGTAAGGCACCGTCTGGTTGAACATGCTGGTGCCGCCCGCGAAGCCCACCTTGTCGAAGGTTTCCGTGAGGGCCGGCAGGTGGTCGCCGTAGAACAGCAGCAGGGTCGGCCGCTCGCGATGTTTCAGCAGATCGGCGAGCCTGCCAAGTTCCGCGTCGGCGTGGCGCATGTGGTAGACGTAATTGCGGAACTGAAGCTTCGCCTCATTGCTGATGCCCTCTGGCGCCGGAATGGCATCGCGCTCCTTGGTATCGATGTTGGCGGAGTTGTCGTACGGCCCGTGCGCTTCCATGCTGATGGCGAAGACGAAGCGCGGCGGCCCCGAATCGCGGAGCTGGGTCATGATCTCGTCGGTCATGGCGCTGTCCGCCATGTAGGCGCCGTCCTTCCGGTAATCCTTTGGGAAGTCCGGCTGCGACACGAAGCGGTCGAACCCCAGCGACTTGAAGGCCGCTGTGCGGTTCCAGAACCCTGCGTCGTTGCCGTGCACCGCGATGGTTTCGTAGCCGTGCGAACGGAGCGTGCGCACCATGCTCGGAACCACGCCGCTGTGCATCTGCAGGTAGGGGAACTGCATGTCGGGGAAGTAGCGCAGCGAGAGCCCGGTGAGCACCTCGAACTCGGTGCGGATCGTGCCGCCACCGTAGGTCGGCACGTGCAGTTGGCCACTGCTGGCATGTTTGGCCAGGCGGTGGAGGTTCGGTGCGAACTGTTCGCCTTGCATGCCGCGGATGACAGAGGGATCGAAGAACGATTCGCTCTGTACCACCACGATGTCGGGTGTCTGCCGCTGGTTCTCGGCTGCCGCGCTCATGTACCGGCGCAGGTCGCTGTCGTTATCGGCGATGAAGCGACCAGCTTCGGCGGCGTCGGGTTTCGCTTTTTTCTTTCCGGCGTTCTGCAGGCGGAACTGCATGATCGTGGTGACCACGCCGTTGTAATGCGCGTTACCTGCCGCCGACCACGGCTGGAGACCCAGGCGGTCCTTGTCGTACAGCGCGGACCACGCGGGTGTGCCCGCCAGTAGCGTGCCGATCAAGGTCACAAGCGCCACGCCGGCGACGAGACGGCGCCCGCGCGTGCGCCGCGCGAACAGCGGTGGCTCGAAGCGGGCGGCGAGAACGACAAGGCCGATCACCGCCAGGATGGCCAGATAGGGAAGCGGGTTCGACGGCAGGTAGCCGCCAAGGAGGTGCGCGCCGCCGTTCTTCAACTGCCCAACCATGCGGAAGTCCGAGGGGAGCAGCGGGGAGCCCAGGTTCTTCATCTTGATGTCGCTCACCACGAGCACGGCGCCTTGCGCCATGAACGCGATGCCGAACGAGAGCCAGGGGCGGCGGGTGAGTACCAATAGCAGACCGGCCAGAAGCAGGCCCGGGAACGCGTTGGCCAGCAGGTGCAACGGGCGCGAGGACCACTCCAGGCTGGCCACGCCGGGATTGCCGTCCAGGAAGCCGGTATAGAGGACGAAGGCGACAGCGAGGCACAGCGGCAATGCCACGCGCCCCGCAATATCTCGCCAATGGTTGGAATCGGCCGTCATCACATCCTCTTAGCAGTCGCGTCCGCGCCTTCAGGGCATGGGACTGTAACGTAGCTGACATGAATGCGTTGTCCCGGGAATGGGAAGGGTTCATGCGCCGTTGCGGCTGGCCCGGCGGGTGCCTGACGGGGCGCGGCTTAGGCGCAGGCCATGGCCTGAGGCACAATGCGGCGGATGACCACTCCAGTCCCAGCCCGGCGTGAGAGCGACCCGCTGCGCACGCTTATCGACCAGCGCTACGCCGACCTCATGGCGGCCTGCCGCGTGGCCCGCATTCCTGTCCACGACGACGCCGGCGTCGCCGAGCGGATCCGACGCACACTGCTCGCTTCGGACTTCGCCTTCGACATACTGCGACGGCAGCCGGAGTTGCTTTCGCCGGCCGGCCTGGAGCGCCTTCGTGCGAATGCCGACGCTGCTACGCGCGGCGCGACGCTCGAACTTCCCGACGACGAAGAGCGCTGCATGGCCGTGCTCCGCCGGTTCCGGCACGCGGAGGCGGTTCGCATCGTCTTCCGTGACGTGAACGACCTGGACGAGCTGGACGACACGCTTTCTTCGACCAGCGCGCTCTATGAAACGTTGCTCGAGGTTGCCCTGCGCTGGTCGGAAGCGTCGCTGCATGCGCGTTACGGGCGCCCGCGCGACGCCTCGGGCCGGGCCCAGCGCATGGTGATCCTCGGTTTCGGAAAGCTCGGCGGCAACGAGCTGAATTTTTCCTCGGACATCGACCTCGTGCTCGCCTATGCCTCGGGTGGGGAAACGGACGGCTCGCGCCCGCTCGACAACGGCGAATACTTCGTACGCGAGGCGAGGCAGCTCGTGCGGTTGCTTGCCGAGCCCACGGTGGACGGCATTTGCGCGCGGGTGGACCTTCGCCTTCGTCCGTTCGGGCAGTCCGGACGCCTGGCCCTGCCGTTCTCGGCGATGGAGCAGTACTACCAGCGCGAAGGAAGGGACTGGGAGCGATACGCCTGGATCAAGGCACGCCCGGTCGCCGGCGACCGCGTGGCGGGGCGCGAATTGCAGGACATGCTTCGTCCGTTCGTCTACCGACGTTATCTCGACTACACGGCTTTCGCCGGCCTGCGCGAGATGAAGGCACTGATCGACGCCGAGGTAGCCCGCAAGGACCTGGCGGGCAACCTCAAGCTAGGCCCCGGCGGCATCCGCGAGATTGAATTCATCGTGCAGCTCACGCAGATGATCCGCGGTGGGCGCGACCCGGCATTGCGTGTGCGCGGGCTCTTGCCCGCGCTGCGCGCGTGCGAGGCGCGCGGGTACATTCCGGCGTCGCGCGCGAAGTCGTTGCGGGCGTCGTACGTCTTCCTGCGTCGGCTGGAGAATCGCGTGCAGATGCTGCGCGATGCGCAGACGCACGATATTCCGGACGACGAGTTGTCGC
The DNA here is from genome assembly GCF_011759605.1 of Luteibacter sp. SG786. Lineage (GTDB taxonomy): Bacteria > Pseudomonadota > Gammaproteobacteria > Xanthomonadales > Rhodanobacteraceae > Luteibacter. The sequence goes on along the minus strand of NZ_JAAOYX010000002.1, from coordinate 192,894 downwards.
GCGAACGGCTCGCGCTCGGCATGGGGCACGCCTCCTGGGACGAGCTGGCGGTGGAACTGGCGAAGCATCGCGACGCGGTGTCCGCCGAATTCGCGGCGGTGCTCATGCCCGACGCGGGGGACAGGGCTTCCGTCCCGGTTGCAGATGTCGCGCTGTGGAAGGCGGCGCGCGACGAAACCTTGACCGACGCCATGATGGAGGCCGCGGGTTTCGTGCCGGGCCGCGAGGTTACCGACGAACTGGTGAAGCTTCCCCGCGCGGCGTCCGTGCGGTCGATGTCCGCGCGGTCGGCGGAACGCCTGGAGCGCCTGATGCCCCAGCTGATCGACGCGGCACACCAATCCGTGGCGCCCGCGGCCAGTCTCCTTCGCCTTCTTCGCCTCGTGCAGGCGGTGGCGCGCCGTTCGTCCTACCTTGCGCTGCTCGACGAGCAACCGAATGCGCGCCGGCGCGTCGCCACCGTCTTCGCCGACAGCGCGTTCCTCGCGGAGCGGGTGATCGCACAGCCCTTGTTGCTCGACGACGTGCTGGACCCGCGTATCGATCAGCTGCCGCTGAAGCGTGCCGACATCTCCGCCGAGATCGCGCGGACCCTCGGCGCGCTTGACGAGCGCGACGCGGAACGGGAGCTCGAACGCATCAACGAATTCCGCTCCAGCATCGCCTTCCGGCTGGGGTTGGCCTTCAACGACGGCCGCGCGGACGCAACCGCCACGGCGCGCCGTCTCGCGGGTCTGGCCGAAGCCGTGATCGCGGCGATCGTCGCGCTCGCCACGCGCGAACTCACGGCGCAGCACGGCCGGCTTCCCGGCGAAGGCAGCGGCTTCGCCGTACTTGGATACGGTAGCCTGGGCGGAGAAGAACTCGGTTTTGCGTCCGATCTCGACCTCGTTTTCGTATACGACGGAAAGCGCGCGAACGCGATGAGCGACGGTCCGCGTCCCGTGGACGGCACGCGCTGGTACCAGCGCCTCGCACAGCGCGTCATGCACTGGCTGAGCGCGCAGACGCACGCAGGGCATCTCTACGAAGTGGACACGCGCCTGCGCCCCGATGGTTCGAAGGGCCTGCTCGTGGCCAGTGTGGACGCCTTCGAGGCCTACCAGCGCGATCGCGCATGGACGTGGGAGCACCAGGCGTTGTTGCGTGCACGCCCCGTGGCGGGCGATCCCGTCATCGGCGAAGCGCTTGCAGCCATTCGCCGCGACATCCTCGCCACCCCGCGCGATTCGGAGCGCGTCCGCGCCGAGGTCGGCGCGATGCGTGCGCGCTGGCGAGGCGAGCGCGACCGGTCGGATGCCACGCGTATCGACCTCAAGCAGGGCAGGGGCGCACTGATCGACATCGAGTTCATCCTGCAGGGCATGGTGCTTGCGCATGCGTCGTCGCATCCGTCGATCCTGGATACGCCGGCCAGTAGCGTGCTGATCGATACGCTTCGCGACGCGGGGCTGCTGTCCGGAACGCAGGCCGACACGCTGCACGTCGCCCACGCAGACCTGTTGCAGGCCGGACTTGCATGCACGCTCGACCTGCGCTCCCGCATCGCGGCGCGCACACCGGCCCTGGAAGCCCTCTGCGCCGGCGTGGAGCAGGTCACGCGCGAACTCGGCTTCGACTTCGGCGCGCGTACCGAGCCGGCGGCGCAGGGTGCCTGATCCGTCGGCGGGCGCTATGCTGTGCGCCCTTCACGGAAAGCCATCGACGATGACCCGAGTTCCGTTGCTGATCGACACCGACCCCGGCGTGGACGACGCGCTGGCCATCCTCATGGCGCACGAACACGCGGACGTGGCCGCGCTGACCGTCGCCGCCGGCAACGTTGGTCTCGGTCATACCGTGCGTAATGCCCGTACCCTTGTCGAACTGCTTGGCGCGCGCACGCCCGTGTTCGCCGGCTGTCCCTCGCCCCTCGTACGCGAGCCCGACGAAGATGCCGCCTTCGTGCACGGCGCGGACGGATTCGGCGACGTGGGCTTCGCCGAGCCGGCGCACCTCGCCGAGGCCGAGCACGCGGCGCTGGCCTTGCTCAGGCTCACCCGCGAGCGTCCGGGCGAACTCACCCTCGTCGCCCTCGGGCCCCTCACCAACCTGGCGCTCGCCGTGCGCCTGGATCCGACCCTGCCGGAGCGCGTGAAGCGGCTGGTGATCATGGGCGGCGCCGTGACCGGCCATGGCAACACGGGCAAGGTGCCGGCCGAGTTCAACATCGGGTTCGACCCGGAAGCCGCGCACGTGGTCTTCGAGGCGTTCCCGATGTTCGATCTCGTGGACTGGGAAGCCACGGTGCGCCATGCGTTCCCGGACGACCTCTACGAGCGCTGGGTTGCCTCGGGCGATCGCCGCGCCGCCTTCTTCGAGAAGATCTTCGGCACCGCCCGGCGCTTCAACGCCGAACACGAGCGCACCGGCTTCATCGCGGCCGACGCGCTGGCGATGGCCGTGGCACTGGATCCCGCCATCGTGGAGCGGGCGGAAACCCGCCACGTGGCCGTGGAACTGGACGGGCGGCTCACCCGCGGCGCCACCGTGGTGGACTGGCATCGCCGGCTGGGCGGCAAGGCCAATGCCAGGATCGTGCTGGAGGTGGACCAGGCCCGCTTCGGCGACCTGATAGCCCGGGCCCTGGGCGTTCCCTGATTCCCCGGCTTCCGGCCGGTTGCCAAGCGGCCGGGCGCTGGCTACAATGCCGCTCTTTTCACCCCGCTATTTCTCAGGTTCAAGCCATGAAAGAGAACATCCACCCGAACTACCAGCCGGTGGTCTTCCAGGACCTCTCGTCCGACTTCGCGTTCCTGACGCGTTCGACCATGTCCAGCAAGGAAACCGTCAAGTGGGAAGACGGTAACGAATATCCCGTGATCAAGCTCGATATCACCAGCCACTCGCACCCGTTCTACACGGGCAAGCAGAAGACGCTGGACGTCGGCGGCCGCGTCGACAAGTTCCGTCAGCGCTACGGCAAGAAGTAAGACCGCTTTACATCCGCGCGCCGCCTGCGGGGTGGCGTTTCGCGAGGATCGAGGACACGGGGCGAGCCGAGGCTTGCCCCGTGTCTTTTTGCGTCCCGCGCACACGAACCTCTAACGGACGTTTGAACTACCTCTGTGCGATAATGGGGAACTTCGGCCGCACGCAGTGGCCGGTACGACGCCTTCCCCCAAGGTGCCGTTTCCCAAAATCCCTACGTCGTTTCGCCTGGCGAAGCGGCGGGAACAGAGAGAAGAGGAGCTCGCCGTGTCCGACGCCAAAACCGTCAAATTGGTCGATGAATCCAACAAGCCCGTGAGCGAACTGCCGGTCATCGGCGGCACGCTCGGCGCCGAGTGCGTCGACATCGGCACGCTGTACAAGGACACCGGCTACTTCACGTACGATCCGGGCTATGGCAGCACCGCCAGCACCAAGAGCGCCATTACCTACATCGACGGCGACAAGGGCGTGCTGCTTTATCGCGGCTACCCGATCGAACAGCTGGCCGAGAAGTCCACCTTCCTCGAAACCTCGTACCTTCTGCTCAATGGCGAACTGCCGAGCAAGGATCAGTTCGCGAAGTTCGAGCACGACATCACGCATCACTCGATGATGCACGAGAACCTGAAGTTCTTCCTGCGCGGCTTCAATCACGACGCGCACCCGATGGCCATGCTCGCCGGCTCCATCGCCTCGCTGTCGGCGTTCTACCACGACAAGCTCGACGTCGATAACCCGGAAGACCGCAAGCTCGCCGCCATCCGCCTCATCGCGAAGATGCCGACGATCTCCGCCGCCATCTACCGTCACTCGATCGGCTGGCCCACGCGCTATCCGCGCAACAACCTCGAGTACGTCACGCGCTTCCTGCACATGATGTTCGAAGTGCCGAGCGAGCCGCTGGAACTGAATCCGGTGGTGGCCAAGGCGCTCGACCTGCTCTTCATCCTGCACGCCGACCACGAGCAGAACGCCTCCACGTCCACGGTGCGCCTCGTCGGTTCGACCGGTGCCAATCCGTATGCATCGATCGCTGCGGGCATCACCGCCCTGTGGGGCCCCGCACACGGTGGCGCGAACGAGGCCGTGCTCAAGCAGCTCGAGGAAATCGGTTCGGCCGACAAGGTCGAGACGGCGGTCAAGCGCGCGAAGGACAAGAACGATTCCTTCCGCCTGATGGGCTTCGGCCATCGCGTGTACAAGAACTTCGACCCGCGCGCGAAGATCATCCGCGAAATGTGCCACAAGGTGCTGAACGAGCTGGGCGTGAACGACCCGCTGCTCGACGTGGCCATGAAGCTGGAAGAGGCTGCGCTGAAGGACGATTATTTCGTCGAGCGCAAGCTGTATCCGAACGTCGACTTCTACTCGGGCATCATCTACAAGGCCCTGGGCATCCCCACCGAGATGTTCACCGTCATGTTCGCCATCGCGCGTACGTCCGGTTGGATCTCGCACTGGATCGAGCAGCACGAAACCCCGGGATCGCGCATCGGCCGCCCGCGCCAGATCTACACCGGCGCCGACGTTCGCGACTACGTTTCGAGCGACAAGCGCTAAAAAAAGGAGCCCCGCGAAAGCGGGGCTCTTTTTATGTGGCGGCTCCCTAAAAAGCTCACATCGACGCGTTGAACGCCTCGATGTCTTCTTCCGCCAGCAACTCCTGCACCATCGCCGCTGTGGCACGGCGCATGGGGCGCTCGTCCACGCGGTCGAGCGGGGCCTGACGCAGCGCGTCGAGTGGCAGCACGGTCAGGTCGAACGGTATGCCGTCCGCGCCGAACAGCAGCACGGGGTGTTCGCTTTGCTCCGTGGGCGACCAGCGCAGGCGGCGTGTCTGCACTTCCAGCGGAATGCCCTGTTCGCGCAGGAACAGGCCGGGTGCGTCGGGGTCGTCGCTGAAGACATGCAGGCACACGGCGGAGTGTTCGTCCGCGGTGCCTTCCAGCACGGCGCCCACGAGGCGCGCATCGAAACCGCGGAGAAAGCGCAACGCTTCCACGGCAGCCTCGCGGCGTGCGCGCAGGGCCTGCGGTTGCGTGTCGCCGTGGAAGAGGCGCTGGTGCTCGCGCAGCGCGTCCTCGATCTCGTTGTTGCGGGGAAGGGCCTGCGTATCGACGATGCCGAGCCGTTCGGCCGCCTTCAGCTTCGCGTGGTGGAAGTCACGGATGCCATGCTCGCTCATCAGGCGTGCCGCCTCCTGGGCGACGAGGACGCGATTGCGCTGCGTCCGGTCCTGGGCATGGATCCTGTGGTGTTCGCCTCGTGCCATGACTCACCCCCGTGTGGTGTGTGCGTATGTCAGGCGCGCGTCGGTGCGTGGCGCGCGTCAGAAGATGTCGTAGGCGTGTTCCTGCTGTTCCTCCTGTTGCTTCTGCGTCGCCTGCTCGCGAAGACGGTCGACGTCTTCAACCTTCATGATCTCGTTCATGCCGCCCGGCGAGGGAAGTCCCGAACCCGGGTCGATCTGCACCGTGGCGATGCCCGGCGGCATGGCGAGGGAATGGGAAGGCTTGTCCTTGAGGACCGCGCCCATGTAATCCATCCAGATCGGCAGCGCCGCCTTGGCGCCGAACTCGCCGCGCCCCAGCGAACTGAAGTCGTCGAAGCCGACCCACACCGCGGTGGACACGTCGCCGTTGAAACCGACGAACCAGGCGTCGCGATGGTCGTTCGTGGAACCGGTCTTGCCCGCGATGTCGTCACGGCCGAGGGCCTTGGCCGCGGCACCGGTGCCGCGCTTCACCACGTCCTGCATGAGCGAGGTCACGAGGTAGTCGTTGCGCACGTCGATCACGTGCGGCGCCAGCTTCGGTGCCTCCGAAGCATCGGCATGCGCATCCGCCGGCAGCACGGCGTCGCCGGTGCCGCTGCCCGCTGCGGTGCCGGCGGTCGCGGGCTTGGCGGGAATGAGCGCCGTGGACGCCTGCGTCGGCGGACCGGGCGGCGTGGGATTGAGCAGACGCTCCTGGCAGTCGGCGCAGGCGCGTTCCGGGTTGGCCACGTACACCGGATTGCCGTCGCGATCGTCGATGCGCGAGATGAAATAAGGCGTGACCAGATAACCGCCGTTGGCGAACACGGCATAGCCGCGCGCCATGCTCATGGGCGACACCGAGGCCGTGCCCAGCGCCAGTGAGAGGTTCTGCGGCAGCGCGTCCGGCGTGAAGCCGAAGCGTGTCATGTAGTCGCGCGCATAGCGCAGGCCGATCGCGTCGAGCAGGCGCACCGAGACAAGGTTCTTCGACTTCACCAGGGCCTCGCGCAGGCGCATGGGGCCGTCGAACTTGCCGTCGTCGTTCGAAGGAGTCCACATGCCGTCCGGGCGGGAAGGGTCGGGGAAGGCCACGGGCGCGTCGTTCACGATCGACGCGGGCGTGAACCCGCGGTCGAAGGCGGCCGAATAAAGATAGGGCTTGAAGCTGGAGCCCGGCTGGCGGGCCGCCATGACGGCGCGGTTGAACTTCGAGCGCACGAAGCTGAAGCCACCGACGAGCGCCCGTACCGCACCGTCTTCCGGATCCAGCGAGACCAGCGCCGCCTGCACGGCGGGAATCTGGGTAAGGCGCCATTCGAGCTTCGGCTCGGGCTTGGGCGCGCTGGCGTCGGTGGCGACGTCTTCGTTGACCTCGTCCTTGGCGGCATGGAACAGCCGCACCACGTCGCCGCGCTTCAGCACCGCGTCCACCCGGGTCGGCGCCGCGCCGGCGCGGCCTTCATTCACGTAAGGCCGGGCCCAGGCCATGGACTCCAGGCTGAGCGTGACGGTTTCCTTGGGCGAGAGGTACACCTTCGCCTCCTTCGCGCCTGTCTCCGTGACAATGCCGGGAATCATGCCAGCCACGCTTGTGTAGCCGGCGAGAACGCGGTCGTAATCGTCCGGGCCGGCCTGGGCCGGCAGCTCCTCGTGGCCCTCGGGGCCGCGGTAGCCGTGCCTGCGGTCATAGGCGGAGAGCCTGCCGCGCAGCGCCTCATTGGCCGCGGCCTGGCTGTCGCTGGGCACCGTGGTGTGCACGACATAACCCTCGGTGAGGGCGTCGTTGCCGAGCTTCTCCAGCACCTGCTGGCGAACCATCTCGGCAAGGTAAGGTGCATCCACCTCGATCTGCTGTTCGTGCGGGAACGCGTCGTTCGGTTCCTGGATGGCCTGGTCGTATTCCGCCTGGGTAATGAAGCGGTTGCTCAGCATCTGCCCAAGCACCCAGTTGCGCCGCGCGAGCAGCCGCTTGGGATTGTTGAGGGGGTTGACCACGGACGGCAGCTGGAAGGTGGAGGCCAGCGCCGCGCACTCGGCCACGGTCAGCTGGTCGAGCGTCTTGCCGTAGTAATAGGCAGCCGCGGCCGCCAGGCCGTACGAACGGTGCCCGAGGAACATCTTGTTGATATAGAGCTCGAGAATCTGGTCCTTGCTGAGCTCGTTCTCCATGCGCAGGGCGATGAACATCTCCGTGAGCTTGCGCGAATAGAGCTTCTCGGGGCTCAGGAAGAAGTTGCGTGCCACCTGCTGCGTGATGGTGGATCCGCCGGGGCCCTTGTCGCCGCCGGACACGATCACGTGGATGCCGGCACGCGCGATGCCATGCCAGTCCACGCCGGGGTGGCTGTAGAAATCGGCGTCTTCCGCCGACAGCACGGCGTTCTTCAGCCGCGCGGGTACGTCGGCGATATGCACCGGAATACGCCGGGTTTCACCGAAAGAGGCAATAAGGCGCCCGTCGGAACTCAGCACGCGCAGGGGCACCTGCATGTGGTAATCGCGAAGCACCGCCACGGACGGCAGGCGCGGGGCGAGCAGCCAGTAGGCGACGCCCACGGCGCCAACCACGAAAAGGATGCCGGCCAGGGCCAGGTACAGCGCATAGCGCAGCAGACGCTTGAGGATTCGCATGGAGGGGAAGGGGTCACCGCCTTGTGGGTCGGGCCCGAGTATAGAGCCAAGCCGCCGATCGGGCGGGGGCCCCGGAATTCGACCGGGTGTTAAGGGCGTCCGCTAACCCGGTGACTGGATTTGTGAATTAGTGCCGGTAAGGCCCCCCTTGCGCCCGTTGCCAATCCGTTAAGGTTTAGGTTTAATGCCTTCGCGCCGAAGACCAATTCCGACAAGGCGCGGGGAAGGGGGACATCGTGGGGCTCTTTACACCGAAGGCGGCGCCGTTGATCGGCGTCGATATCAGTTCGACTGCGGTAAAGCTGCTTCAACTCAGCCAGGCCGGCGGGCGCTATCGCGTGGAGCACTACGCGGTGGAGCCCCTGCCGCCGAACGCGGTGGTGGAAAAGAACATCGTCGAGGTCGAGGCGGTGGGCGAGGCCATTCGCCGTGCCCTGGCCCGCTCCGGCTCCAAGAGCCGGCACGCCGCGGCCGCGGTAGCCGGGTCCGCCGTGATCACCCGCGTCATCCCCATGTCGGCCGACCTTTCCGAGGACGACCTCGAAGGGCAGATCCAGGTCGAGGCCAATCAGTACATTCCCTACCCGATCGAGGAAGTGAGCCTCGATTTCGAGGTGCTGGGCCCCGTTCGCGACAATCCCGAGATGAATAACGTGCTCCTGGCCGCGTCGCGCACGGAGAACGTGGACATGCGCATCGCGGCGCTGGACCTGGGGGGGCTGACCGCCCGGGTCATCGACGTCGAGGCATTCGCCATGGAGAACGCCTTCGGCATGGTGGCGGACCAGCTGGCGGTGTCCCGCGACGCCCTGGTGGCCGTCGTGGACATCGGCGCCACCATGACCACCCTGGCGGTGCTGAAGAATCAGCGCACCATCTATTCCCGCGAGCAGGTCTTCGGCGGCAAGCAGCTCACCGACGAGATCATGCGGCGCTACGGCCTCTCCTACGAGGAAGCCGGCCGCGCCAAGCGCAAGGGCGGTCTGCCGGAGTCCTACGAAGCCGAGGCCCTCGAACCGTTCAAGGAGTCACTGGTGCAGCAGGTGAGCCGCCTGCTCCAGTTCTTCTTCGCCGGCAGCGAGTACAGCCGCGTCGACCAGGTGGTGCTGGCCGGCGGCTGCGCCGCCATCGACGGCATCACGGAACTTCTCGAACAGCAGTTGGGTGTGCCTTGCGTGGTTGCCAATCCGCTGGCCCGCATGTCGCTGTCGAGCAAGGTACAGGCCCAGACCCTCGCCCAGGACGCCCCCGCCCTGATGATCGCCGTCGGCCTGGCCATGAGGAGCTTCGACTGATGGCACGCATAAACCTGCTCCCCTGGCGCGCCGAGCGCCGCAAGCAGCGCGAGAGGGAGTTCTACATCCAGCTTGGCCTCGCCTTCGGTGCCGCGCTCGTGGTGCTGATCGCCTGGTCGTTCTGGATGGATGCCCGCATCGACAACCAGGGCGACCGGAACACCTACCTGCAAGGCGAGATCAAGCAGCTCGACGACCGCATCGCGAAGATCAAGGACCTTGAGAAGGTTCGCGCCGACCTGCTCCAGCGCAAGCAGATCATCGAGCAGTTGCAGGCCAACCGCTCGCAGATGGTCCACCTGTTCGACGAGCTGGTGAAGACGATTCCCGCCAGCGCGCGCCTTTCGGGCATGAAGCAGTCGGCCCAGTCGATGTCGCTGGACGGTGTGGCGCAGTCGAACTCCAGCGTGGCCGAGTACATGCGCAACATCGAAGGCTCGCCGTGGATGGGGCACGTCGATCTGCGCAAGACGGAAAACACGCACGACGGCTCGCGCATGCCGTATCGCTTCGGCCTCGACGTGCGCCTGAACAGCCCGGCGGACACAGCCGCTGATGCGGCGCCCGCCGCTGCCGGAGCGGCCGCGACCGCACCGGCCGGTTCGGCCGCCGTGCCGGCACCGCTGGTCCAGGCCGCCCAATCCGCGACCGGCACGCCGGCACCCGCCGCCGCGAACCAGGCGCCTGCCGCCCCCGCCGCGGCCGCGCCGGCCACACCGCCTGCCGCGTCCGCGCCCGCAGGAGCCAAGCCATGAAATTCCTTGACGATCTGCGCAACCTCGATCGCCACAACGTCGGTGGCTGGCCGAAGTCGATCAAGCTCTTCTTCACCGGCCTCGTATTCGTGGTGGTCCTGCTCGCCGGCTGGTATTTCCAGATCAGCTCCCAGCAGGATGACCTGACCAATGCCGAGAGCCAGGAAGAGCAGCTGAAAACCGAGTTCTCGGCCAAGCAGGCGAAGTCCGCCAATCTGGAAGCCCTGGAACAGCAGCTGGCCGACATGCAGGACATGCTGCGCACCCTGCTGCGCCAGTTGCCCAGCAAAACCGAGATGCCCGAGCTGCTCATCGACATCTCGCAGACGGCACTGGCCGCCGGCATCGAGAACGAACTGTTCCAGCCCGGTCCGGAAACGCCGAAGGACTTCTACGCCGAGAAGCCGATCACCCTGCGCATGGTGGGCACCTACCACCAGTTCGGCACCTTCATCAGCGGCGTGGCCTCGCTGCCGCGCGTCGTCATCCTGACACTGCATGACGTATCGCTGAGCCCGAAAGACGCGGGCAAGGACGGCAAGGGCGGTTCCGGCCTCCTGGTCCTGCAGGGCACGGTGAAGACCTACCGTTACCTCGACGACGACGAACAGCCGAAGAAGCCGGCGACGACGGCGAAGGGGAAGAAAAAGTGATGACCCGCCCTTCTGCCATCCTGCGTTCCCTCGGCCTCGGCGCGTTCGCGCTGCTGGCCCTCGCCGGCTGCACGCGCGGCACATCCGACCTGCGCGAGTGGGTCGATGCAGAAAAGCACAAGAAAGGCGTGCCGATTCCGCCGCTGCCGGTCATCCGCACGTTCGAGACATTCGCCTACCAGGACCAGGGCGCCCGCGATCCGTTCAGCCCCAGCACGGCCGAAATGGACACGGCGGCCTCCAATGGACCGCGGCCCGACGAGAACCGTCCGAAGGAGCCCCTGGAAATGTTTTCCCTGGACAGCCTGAAGATGGTTGGCACGGTTGGTGCTGGTTCCAGGCTCGAGGCACTCGTGAAAGATCCCGGCGGCGTGATCCACCGGGTTCACCGTAATGAATACATGGGGCAAGCCTACGGCCGGGTCACGGCCGTCGGGGAGGACCGTATCGATCTGGTCGAGCTGGTGCCGAACGGCGCCGGCGGTTGGATGGAGCGTCCGGCAAGCATCGCGGTCGGTGAGAAATAAGAACTCGGGGATGACGCACATGACGACCAAACTCAATCATCTGCCGGGTAGCGCGCGCCACCGGCCGCGGCGCTGGATCCTCGGCGCCGCGATGGCTCTCGCGGGAGCCTTCGCCGGCAATGCCGCGGCGGCGAACGCGCTGCAGAAGGTCAGCTACGACGCCCAGCCCGGCGGCCGCGTGGAGCTGACCCTGGCGTTCTCCGAACGGGCACCGGAGCCGAAGGTCTTCACGACCAGCAACCCGCCCCGCATCGCCATCGACCTGCCCGACACCGCCAACGCCTTCAGCACGCGCCACATCGACATCGGCAAGGGCGCGACCTCGGGCGTTTCGGTCATATCCGCCGGCGGCCGCACCCGCGTCACCGTCGAGCTGTTCCGGGATTCCGCCTACAAGACCCGCGTCGACGGCAAGAACCTCGTGGTCACCGTCAACAACGGTCCGACCGGCGCCACGACCACCACGGCCATCGTCTCGGATCCGACCAAGGCGTTGCCGTCCAGCGCCGGCACGCCGCTGTCGAACATCGACTTCCGCCGCGGCCAGAACGGCGAAGGCCGCGTGCTGGTGACCCTCGGCTCGGCCACATCCACGCCGGAGATGCACCGCGAAGGCGACCATGTCGTGGTGAGCCTGCCGGGCACCTCGCTGCCGCCGAAGCTCAACCAGCGCCTCGACGTGCTCGATTTCGCCACGCCGGTGCAGTCGATCGAACCCAGCTCCCGTCCGGGCGGCGCCCGCCTCGACATCCGTACCCGGGGCGAGGTCGAAGTGTCGGCTTACCAGAACGGCACCGAGTACGCCGTGGAAGTCGCACCGAAGAAGGTCGCCGCGCCGACGGGCAAGGCCGCGAAGGGTCAGGAACCGACGTATTCGGGCTCCCGCCTGACCTTCAATTTCCAGGATATCCCCGTCCGCTCGGCCCTGCAGCTCATCGCCGACGAAGCCAAGCTCAACCTCGTCGCCTCCGACAGCGTGGGCGGCAGCGTCACCCTGCGTCTCGTGAACACCCCGTGGGACCAGGCACTGGACGTAATCCTGCGCGCCAAGGGGCTGGACAAGCGTCGTAGCGGCAACGTCGTGTGGATCGCTCCACAGGCCGAGCTGGCCAATTACGAGCAGAGCCTCGCCGACGCCCGCCAGAAGGCCGAAGACTCCGCCGAACTGGTGTCCGACTACATTCCGATCAGCTACGGAAAGGCCGAAGACATCGCCAAGCTGCTCACCCAGGGCAGCCTGCAGGGCGGTGGCGGTTCCAGCGGCGGCAGCAGCCGTGGATTCCTTTCGCCGCGCGGCAGCGTCTCCTTCGACGACCGCACGAACACCCTGCTCATCAACGACACGCCCGACAAGATCCGCGACCTGCGTGAACTCATCGGCACGCTCGACCGCCCGGTGCAGCAGGTGCTGATCGAGTCGCGCATCGTCGTGGCCACTGACCAGTTCAGTCGCGAACTGGGCGTCCGCTGGGGCGCACAGGGTTTCAATCACAACAACGCCAATCAGATCATCGGCACCACGCCGGATCTGAGCAGCGGTGGCACCGGCACGACCGGCGGCGGCACCGGCGGTCTCGTGACCAGCGTCCGCAACAGCGACGTGAACTACGCCAATGCGGTCAATCAGTACATCGCCAACGGTTCGACCGGCACGTTGCCGACCCGCCAGCCGTATACGCTCCCTGGCGGCTACAACGTGAACCTTCCGGTCTCCAATCCGGCTGGCAGCATCGGCCTTGCGATCCTCGGTGCCAACTACATGGTCGATCTGGAGTTGTCGGCAGCACAGACGGAAGGCCGCAGCGAAGTCGTCTCCAGTCCTCGCGTCATCACGGCGAACCAGCAGGAAGCCGTCATCAAGCAGGGTACGCAGATCGGTTACGTGACCTACCAGGCTTCGGGATCCGGCGGCGGCGCGCAGAACGCTACCGTGCAGTTCAAGGATGCCGTGCTCGAACTGCGCGTGACGCCCACCATCACCGCCGACAGCCGCGTCTACCTGAAGATCAACGTGAAGAAGGACGCCCTCGCCGGCAACACGCCGTCGCCGGGCGGTGGCTTTGTTCCGTCGATCGACACCCGGGAAATCAATACGTCGGTGCTCGTGGACAACGGGCAGACCGTGGTTCTGGGCGGCATCTACGAGATCACCAAGACGAACACCACCAACAAGGTGCCCGGTCTGGGCGATATCCCAGGCCTCGGTGTGCTGTTCCGCCGCACCAACCGCGGCAACAACAAGGCCGAGCTGCTGATCTTCGTCACGCCGCGCATCCTGAGCGATACGTTGCAGTAAGCCGTACCGCTCTCCGAATCGAACGCCCGCCTCGCGCGGGCGTTTTTTTTGGTTGGTATGTGAAACGATGCCCCGATAAAGGCCGTCCGAGGTGGCAACTGGCTGAGCGTGCGGGTGGGCCAGGCGATGCTGTCCCGCCCGCAGCGGCTGCCTTCGGCTGTGCCGGCTCTCCGGACACGTCGCCTCAGGTATGGGGAGAGTCTTCGGTGTCCATCCTCGAGGCGAGTTCCGCACAAGAGAGCGGCCGAAGGCCAGATAGGTAAACGGGCCGCGCCAGCGGCCCCTCCCTTTCGAACGCGGAGGACCTGTCTGAGCAGCGAGGGTGGACACCGAAGGCTCTGGCCTCACCGTCAAAGCTGACGGCGGCGCCAGCCGCTAGGGCACATGCATTCGCCTTGGCGAATGAACTGCTACATCGAGACAGCCTCACCGGACTTCCGCGAGAACCGTTTTTCCGGCCGAAAGAAGCCGGAGTCACACGCTCGCAAGGCCGTGTGGCTGCGGGGAGAGTGAGGGCCGATGACCTCCGGCCCTAAACTTATTGGCGGTGCTGTGGTCTGATCGGGCCTTCACCTTGTCCGGAATGCCCACGATGTCCGCTACGCCAATTGCTGCCACGCCGCTCCAGGACGCCTTCGTCCGCCTGCGCGAGGACCTGGCCAAGGGCATCATCGGTCAGCCGCACCTGGTCGAATGCCTGCTCATCGCCCTGCTGGCCGACGGGCACCTGCTGGTGGAGGGCGCCCCCGGGCTGGCCAAGACCACGGCGATCAAGGCGCTGGCCACCCGTGTGGAAGCCGATTTCCACCGCATCCAGTTCACGCCGGACCTGCTGCCGGCCGATCTCACCGGCACCGACATCTTCCGGCCGCAGACGGGCAGCTTCGAGTTCGAGCGCGGTCCGCTGTTCCACAACATCGTGCTGGCCGACGAGATCAACCGCGCGCCGGCGAAGGTGCAGTCGGCGCTGCTGGAAGCCATGGCCGAGCGGCAGATCACCATCGGGCGGCGCACCTGGCCGTTGCCGGACCTGTTCATGGTCATGGCCACGCAGAACCCCATCGAGCAGGAAGGCACCTTCGCGCTGCCGGAAGCCCAGCTGGACCGCTTCCTCATGCATGTGACCATCGGTTACCCCGATGCCGACGCGGAACTGGCCATCCTCCGTCTTGCGCGCGAACAGGCGCGCGAGACATTGCATCCCGCCGCCAGGCCGGCGCACATGCTGCGCCCCGACGACGTGTTCGCGGCACGCGAGGCGGTGCTGGCCGTGCACATGGCGGAGCCGCTGGAGCTCTACATCACGCAATTGGTGGTCGCATCGCGCGATGCCGGGCGCTACGGCCAGGAGCTGGCCCGCTGGATCGCCTGGGGCGCCAGCCCGCGTGCCACGATCGCGCTCGATCGCTGTGCCCGTGCGCATGCATGGCTGGCCGGCCGCGACTATGTCGTGCCGGACGACATCCACGCCATCGCGCACGAGGTACTACGGCACCGCGTGTTGCCGAGCTACGAGGCGGAAGCCGAAGGCGTGCGCATCGACACCGTGATCGACCGCCTGCTGGACCTCGTGCCGCTGCCGTGAGCGTCGTGGCCCCCATCGCCGATGGGCGCGTCCATGTGTCGCTCCCGGAACTCATCGCCCTGCGTTCGCGCGTGGCGCGCGCGCCCGCACCGCCGGTGACCTCGCGCGTGCAGCGCAGCGGGCAGCGGCCCAGTCGTCTGCACGGCCGCGGCATGGATTACGCCGAATCGCGCGTGTACCAGGCCGGCGACGATGTGCGCCGAATGGACTGGCGCCTCACCGCGCGAAGCGGCGTGGCGCATACCAAGCTGTTCCAGGAAGAAAGGGAAGGGCGGTTGCTCATCCTGCTCGACACGAACGCCAGCATGCGCTTCGGCACGCGCACCCGCTTCAAATCGGTACAGGCGGCACGGGCCGCCGCCATGGCCGCGTGGTACGCCGTGCGCGGTGCCGACCGCGTGGGCGTGCTGGCTTTCGGCGGACAGCGCCAGCTGTTGCGCCCGCAGGGCGGATCGCGTGGGGCACTGGCCGTGGCCGGTGCGCTTGCCGCGTGGGATGCGCTGCCGCCCGGCGAAGACGAGTCGTTGTCGGCGGCGTTGCAGCGCGCCGGCCGGCTCATGCACGGGGCCTCCCGCGTGTTGCTCGTGAGCGACGGTTTCGCGGTGGATGCGGCGGCGCGTGGGCGCATGCTCGGCCTCGTCGCCAAGGCCGAGGTCGCGGTGCTCACCGTCGCCGATCCGCTGGAACTGTCCGAACCACCGGCGGGCCGTTATCCCTTCGCCCATCGTGGCGTGCACTACGACGTGGTGTTACAGGGCGAACGCCAACGCAGCGATTTCGCGCGCAGCCTGGGCGAGGGCCACCGTCGCCTGGACGAACTCTGCGACGGCCTCGGGATTCGCCATCGCACCCTCGACACAAGCGCCGATCCACTCGATGCCGTCGTGGCCCTGCTCGGCACGGCAAGGGCACGCTGATGCCAGGCAACGGTCCCGAACTGCGCGACATCCACGTGCCGCACGTGTCCATGTGGTGGCCACTCGCCCCAGGTTGGTGGCTGCTCCTGGCGCTGTTGCTGGTGGCTGCGATCGCGCTCACCTTCTTCCTGCGCCGGCGCGCGGCGTGGCGGCGCTTTGTCGATGCGTCGCTTGCCGATCTGCGCGCTGCAACGGCACGGTATGCGGACGACGGCGATACGCTCGCCTTCGCCGCCACGGCGAGCCAGCTCGTCCGCCGCGTGGCGCGCTTCCGCGATCCGCACAGCGCGACGCTGTCCGGCGCCGCATGGCATCAGGCGCTTGCCGCCATCGCGCCGGATCGGGACGTGTCGCGCCTTACGGCATTGGATGAAGCGAAATACCGCCCGGTGGCGGACATCGACGTGCGCGAGACGGCAGCCGCCGTCGAGGCATGGGTGCGCAAGGCACTGGACAGGAGGCGGCCGCATGTCGCTGCCTGAGTTCGCTTGGCCCTGGATGTTCCTCGCGCTCCCGCTGCCCTGGGTGCTGCGCCATGTGCTGCGTCCGCTGAAGCCGGCGCAGGCGTTGAACCTGCCACAGCCGGGCCTGTCCCTCGTACAGTCGTCGCTCGCTCGCGCCCCCTTCGCGGCGACACTGTTGCTGGCGCTCGCATGGTTGAGCCTCGTGGTGGCCGCGGCGCGTCCGCAGCACCTGGGGCCGCCCGAGCCGCAGCGCCGCAGCGGCCGCGCGCTCATGATGGCGGTGGATCTTTCCGGCAGCATGTCGCTCGACGACATGCAACTGGCGGGGCGGCAGGTGACGCGGTTCGCCGCCGTGGAAGCGATCGCCGGCGATTTCATCGACCGTCGCGCCGGCGACGAACTGGGCCTGATCCTGTTCGGTTCGCAGGCCTACCTCGTCACGCCGCTCACATACGACCTGGATGCCGTGCGCGCACAGCTGCATGGTGCCGTCGTGGGTCTTCCTGGGCGGGAAACCGCCATCGGCGATGCCCTCGCCGTTGCCGTGAAGCGCCTTGCCGACATGCCGGAAGCGGCGCGCGTGGTCGTGCTGCTGACCGACGGCGTGAACAACGCCGGTTCCATCGCGCCGCGCGAAGCGGCACGTGCAGCCAAGGCGGCCGGGGTACGCGTGTACACCATCGGTATCGGAGCGAATGCGATGCGTGTGCCCGATTTCTTCGGGACCCGCGTCGTCAATCCTTCCGCCGACCTGGACGTGGGCATGCTCACCGACATCGCGAACCAGACCGGCGGGCGCTTCTTCCGCGCCACCGACACGGATCAGCTGGCGGCTGCCTATCGCGCCATCGACGAACTGGAGCCCGTGCCGCAGCAAGGTGCCGCGTTGCGGCCCCGCTTCGAACTCTTCCGCTGGCCACTGCTCGCGGCGCTGGTCCTTTTTGGCCTGGCCGTGCTGCCTCGCTACGTGGGACGAAGGGCCGTCGCATGAAGACGTGGCTTGCCGATTTCCATTTCCTCGAGCCGCGCTGGCTCTGGCTGCTGCTTCTCGTTCCCGTGCTCGCCTGGATCGGAAGCCGGCGCAAGGCGGGAGAACGCATGCTCGCCCGCCTCGCCGATCCCGCCCTGCTGCCTTACCTGCTCGACGGTACGCCGTCCGCGTCGCGCGGGCCGGTCGCGGCATTCGTCTGTGCCGCGGTGCTGGCCGTGCTGGCGCTGGCCGGCCCCACCTGGGACAGACAATCGCAGCCGCTGTTCGCCGAGCGTTCCGCGCAGGTCGTCGTCGTGTCGATGTCGCCCCACATGCTCTCGCACGATGTCGTTCCCGATCGCCTGAGCCGTGCGCGCTACAAGGTACGTGAGCTGTACGCCGCCAATCGCGGTGGCATGAACGCGCTGGTGGCGTACACGGGCGAAGCTTTCACCGTGGCGCCGCTCACGACGGACGCGCACAGCGTGGACGACCTCCTCGCCGCCCTGGCACCGGACACCATGCCGGTGGATGGCGACGATCCCGCCAAGGCGATCGATCTGGCAGCCGATCTCATCCACCACGCGGACCTCCGCGGCGGTTCCATCGTACTGGTGACCGACCGGGCCGATGCCGCCGCCACGGCCGCGGCGCGCCGCGCACGTTCGGCGGGTAACCGCGTTTCGGTGCTCGGCATCGGCACCGCACGCGGCGGCCCCATCGCGACCGACGACGGTGGGTTCCTGAAGGATGCGCGCGGGAACATCGTGATGGCACCGCGCGACGATGCGTCGCTTGCCGCCGTGGCGGACGCGGGAGGCGGGCGTTTCGTCGCCGTTGCCGACGATGCTTCCGACGTGACCGCCCTGGCCGGCCTTGCGCGCGGCGAAGGTGACGGCAAGGCCGTGGAAGGCGCCGCGTCGGGCCAATGGCAGGACCGCGGCCCATGGTTGCTGCTGCCCTTGTTGCCCATCGTGGCGCTCGCCTTCCGGCGCGGGTGGCTGCTCGTGTTCGCCCTCGCATTGCTGCCACTGTCGCCCGCGCACGCGGATGGCGTCACCGATGCCTTCCGCACGCGCGACCAGCAAGCCGCCCGTGCGCTCGCCGCAGGCGACGCGCATCGCGCACAGGCCCTTGCGGAAGATCCCGCGTTGCGCGGTGTCGCCGCATATCGTGCGGGCGATTACGCGGCGGCTGAGGCGTCCCTCGCGCAGCGCGGCGATAGCGACTCGCAGTACAACCTCGGCAACGCGCTGGCGAAGCAGCAACGCTACGAGGACGCGCTGGCCGCCTACGATCGCGCGCTGAAAGCGAATCCGCATAACGAGGATGCCGCCGCGAACCGCAAGGCCGTGGCCGACTTCCTGAAGAAACAGCAGGAAGAGAAAAAGCAGAACCAGGACAAGCAGGGCGGCAAGGGCGGTCAGGACAAGGATCCGAAAGACCAGTCGGGCGACCGGAACCAGCAGCAGGGTCAGCAGGACGGCAAAGACGGCAAGCAGGGCGAACAAGGCAAGCAGTCCGGTGCCGACGGCAACGAGAACGGTCAACAGCAGGGCAATCAGGACAAGGCCGGCGAGGGCGAAGGCGGCGATCGCAGCAAGGACAACGGTAAGGCGCAGGCGCCGCAGGGCGACGCCGAGGCGAAATCGCAGGCGGAGCGCGCACAGGCGCAGGAAGCACAGCAGGCGCTCAAGCAGAAGATGGACGAGGCCCTTGCCGCCAAGAAGGCAGAGCAGGACAACGGCAAGGAGCACGACCTCGGCGCCGTCTCCAGCGACGATGCGTCCTCGAAGCTGCCTGCCGATGTGCGGCGTGCGCTGATGCGCGTGCCCGACGACCCGGGCGGTCTGCTACGGAGGAAGTTCATGCTCGAATACCAACGCCGCCATGGCGCGGAGCCGGAAGAATGAACATGCGCAGGATTCTGCTCGGCATCGTGCTGGGATGTTTGCCGTGGCTTGCCTGGGCGCAGGCCGCGGCGCCGGTGGCCTCGCTCGACCGCAGCAAGGTCGGTGTGGGCGAGACGGTCACGCTCAATATCGAGATAGCCGACCAGACGACGGAGTCGCCGGACCTTTCTCCGCTCACGCCGGATTTCGTGGTGCTCGGTACGTCCACGAACCACACCTTGAGCATCGTCAACGGCAGGCGCGAGTCGCGCACCATCCTGGGCATCGCATTGCGCCCGCGGCGCGAGGGCCATCTCACCGTTCCTCCCCTCAGCATCGGCGGACAGCAGACGCAGCCTGTGTCGCTGGACGTGGTGGCTTCCAATGACACCGGTCCCGCAGCGGCCGACCGGCCCGTGGTGCTGGAAGGCACGGCCGATCCGACCAAGGCCTACGTGGGCCAGCAGATCGACTACACCTTGCGCCTCTATTTCGCGGTGAACCTCGCCGACGGGCAGTTGGGCGATCCCTCCGCCGAAGGCGCCGAGGTGCGGCGCATCGGCCAGGACGCGAATTACCAGGCGATGCGGGGCGGCCGCCGGTTCAATGTCGTCGAACGGCACTACGCCATCTTTCCGCAGCACGCCGGCACGCTCGAGATCCAGCCGCCCACGTTCCAGGGCACGGCCGTGGACCCCACCGACGCCAACTCTTTCTTCGGCGCCGGCGAACCGGTGAACGCCGTTGCCGAAAAGCTTCGCGTCGAGGTGAAGGGCCGTCCGGCGTCCGCCACCGACGGCGCCTGGATTCCGGCGCGCGACCTGAAGCTCGCGCTCGACGGATTGCCGCCCGACGGCAAGGCACGCGTCGGTCAGCCGATCACGCTCACCATGCGGTTGAGCGCCACCGGCATGCCGTTCGAAGCCCTGCCGGCGCTGTCGTTGCCCACACTGGATGGCGCCGACGTCTATCCCGACAAGGCGGTGACCGGCGGCGGCGTCAGCGGCCCCTGGGTAACCGGCCGCCGCCAGCAGGGCTTCGCGGTGGTTCCCACCCGGCCGGGCACGTTGCATATCCCGGCCACCACGCTGCACTGGTGGAACGTGATCACGGACAAGGCGGAAGTCGCCACGGTCCCCGCGCACGACATCGTGGTGGCGCCGGGGAGCGCGGCGGGTGCCGCACCGTCCGCCAACCCGGCCGCGAAGTCGCCCGTAGGCGATACGCCGGTGCCTGCGCCTGCCGCCGCCACCGCGACGTCGTCCGTTCCTGTGGCCGGCGATGCGATTCCCTGGCGATGGTTGTTCGTGGGCGCGCTCGCGCTGTGGTTGCTGACGCTTGCCGCATGGTTCGTGGTCGCCCGGCGTCACCGCTCGCGCAAGCCGGCGGCCACGCCCGCCGATGCCGAGGCACCCTTGCGCGAACGCGCGGCGCACAAGCGGTTCCTGGAGGTGGCGGCCGGTTCCGATCCGGCGGCCATCGAGCGAGGTCTGCTGCAATGGGCTCGCGCCGTCCGCCCGGCCGTCCGTTCGCTGGGCAGTCTGTCGGACCAGCTTCATGAAGGGCCGCAGACGCAGGCCATCGCGGCGTTGCAGCGTGCGCGTTTTGCGGACGGTCCCGTTCCGGGTGCGGCGCTGCGCGAGGCCTTCGCCAAGGGGTTCGACTGGAAGGTGTCGCCACCTGCCGATTCTGCTCCGGGCCTGCCGCCGCTCTATCCCCGGTAAGGCCGACTACAGCAAGGCGCGATAGATGCCGGTCATCCTCGCGCCGAAGGTGCAGAAGACCACGCGCCCGGGGGTCCATTCGGCGTTACGAATCGTCGTCATGGCGATCTCCGCCGCCGCTTCGGCCGGGTAGCCATAGATACCCGCGCTGATCGCAGGGAAGGCGATCGAATCGTGGCCCAACTGCCGCGCGATTTTGAGGCAATTCTTATAGCAGTCGGCCAAAAGGCCAGGTTCGCCGCGGTCACCGCCATGCCAGACTGGCCCGACCGTATGGATCACGAACGGCGCGGGCAGGTTGAATCCCGGTGTGTAGCGGGCTTCCCCCGTCGGGCACCGAACACCTTTGCGCAGTTCCGGCAAGGCGCGGCAAGCAGCCAGCAGTGCTGGTCCGGCAGCGCGGTGGATCGCACCGTCGACACCGCCGCCGCCCAGAAGCGATTCGTTCGCGGCGTTCACGATCGCATCCACCGCCAAGGTAGTGATATCCGTTTCGATCACTTCAACTTTCATAGGAAAACTCCTTGTGACGGCCACGTGGCATTTGGCTACGATGTCCCGGACCAAGCAGCGATCCACCAAAGGCCATGGCCGAAATCAAAGCCGAAGATAT
Organism: Luteibacter sp. SG786; assembly: GCF_011759605.1. GTDB lineage: Bacteria > Pseudomonadota > Gammaproteobacteria > Xanthomonadales > Rhodanobacteraceae > Luteibacter. Next base: position 171,342 of record NZ_JAAOYX010000002.1, on the reverse strand, counting down.
CTCGTTCGCATACCTCATCAACGACGTGACCTTGCTGTTCCGCAAGCACTTCGACCGGCGGGCTGTGCGTTTCGGCCTTACCCGCGCCCAGTGGCGCGCCCTGAAGGCATTGCACCGCCGCCCTGGCATGCGTCAGAACGAGCTGGCCGAACAGCTGGACATGGAACCCATCGCCGTGGGCCGCGTCATCGATCGCCTGCAGTCGGCGGGCTTCGTCGAACGCCGGGCTGATCCGAAGGACCGCCGCGCCTGGCGCCTGCACGACACCGACCAGGCCCGCGGCGTCATCGACGACATGGAGGAAATCGCCCGCGGCCTGCGTCGCGATGCCACCCACGGCATCTCCACCGAAGAACTGCAGACCATGCTGGCCGTGCTCGACCGCATGAAGGAAAATCTCCAGGGCCTGGACGGGCCCGGCGAGGAAAGCTGAACGCCGGTCAACCTGTCGCGGGGATGTGCGTTAGCTTCTACGGATAACCGTCCCTGAACCCAAAGCCCGCGCCTCCCCCAGCGCGGCGACCGAACCGATGGATTCGGCCGGAGCCCACATGCAGCGATCCCCCGGGAAGAAACTCCTCCTCATCGTCGGCCTCGTGGTCGTCGCGGTCGTTGTTTTCGGGCTGTGGCGGCAACACGGCAAAGGCGGTGGCGAAGCCGTCACAGGGGCGGCCGCGAAAGGCGCGTCGGCGGGCGTTCCGGTCACGGTCGCGACGGCCAAGCGGGGTGAAATCGATCTTTCCCTCAAGGTGATCGGGCGGGCCGAGGCCTATTCCACCGTGAACGTGCGCTCCCGTGTCGACGGGCAGTTGGAATCGCTGGCGTTCACACCCGGAACCCATGTGAAGAAGGGCGCGCTGCTCGCGAAGGTCGACCCGCGTCCCCTGCAGGCGGCGTACGACGAGGCCATGGGCAATGTCGCGCGCGACCAGGCCCAACTCGTGAAGGCCGAGGCCGACTTGGCGCGATACCAGAACATGCTGGGCAAAGGCTTCGTCAGCCGCGCCGATTTCGATCTGTACAAGGCCAACCTCGGCGTGGCCCGCGCGGCCCTGGAGAGCGACCGCGCCGCCGCCAGGGCCGCCAAGACACAGCTCGACTTCACCACCATCGTGGCGCCCTTCGACGGCGTGACCGGCGCGCCGCTGGCCTACCCGGGCGCCACGCTCAACGCCGACACCACCGACATCGTGGTGCTCAACGAGGTGGACCCCATCCGCGTCGCCTTCTCCATTCCCGAGGACAGCCTCGCCGCCGTGCGCAACAGCGCGCGACGCGGCACCCTGCCGGTACACGCGAAGATTCCCGGCGACGATGGCGAACCGCTGACGGGCGAACTGGAATTCATCGACAACGCGGTAGATGCCACCACGGGAACCATCGTGCTCAAGGGCCGTTTCGCGAACGCCGACGGGCGGCTTACGCCTGGCCAGTTCGCAGAGGTGACGCTGCCTACGACGCGCCTGCTCGACGCCGTGAGCATTCCGGTGGTGGCGTTGCAGAGTTCGACCGAGGGCACCTTCGTCTTCGTGGTGAAGAAGGACGGCAGCGTCGAGCAGCGGACGATCACCACCGGCGCCACCACTGCGGACCGCGTGGTGGTCGACAAGGGATTGCAGGCGGGCGAACGCGTGGTGACGGAAGGCCAGATGCTGCTCGTCGACGGCGCGCGCGTGCGCGTCGACGAGGGTTGAGGGTGCGCCCATGAATCTGCCGGAACTCTGCATCCGCCGGCCGGTGATGACCACGCTGCTGATGGCGGCGCTGGTGATCTTCGGCATCGCCGCTTACCCGAAGCTGCCGGTGAACGAACTGCCCAACGTCGACTTCCCGACGATCAACATCAGCGCCAGCCTGCCGGGCGCCTCGCCGGAAACGATGGCATCGTCGGTGGCGACGCCCCTCGAGGCGCAGCTGTCGACCATCGCCGGCATCGATTCGATGACATCGTCCAGTTCGCTGGGCTCCACCAACATCACCGTCACCTTCGCACTGGACCGCAGCATCGACGGTGCCGCGCAGGACGTGCAGGCCGCCATTTCCGCGGCCACCCGGCAACTGCCGCGCGAGATGCCGACGCCTCCCACCTATCGCAAGGTGAATCCGGCCGACGCGCCCATTCTCTTTCTCACCATGCAATCGTCCACGCTGCCGCTTTCGACGGTGGACGACTACGCCGAAACCGAACTGGCGCAGCGCCTCTCGATGGTGGATGGCGTGGCGCAGGTGAACGTGTACGGCTCGCAGAAATACGCGGTGCGCATCGCCGTCGACCCGGATCGTCTGGCCGCGACGGGCATCGGCGTCGACCAGATGCGCGATGCCATCGCCGCCGCCAACGTGAACAAGGCGACGGGCTCGCTCAACGGGAAGCGCCAGTTGCTGTCGATCCGTTCGGACGGCCAGTTGATGCGGGCCGCCGACTATGCGCAAGTGGTGGTGGCGTATCGCAACGGCGCGCCCGTTCGCCTGTCCGATATCGCCACACCCCACGACAGCGTGCAGGACGACCAGAAAGCCAGCTGGTTCAATGGCGGACGTTCGATCACGCTCGCCATCCAGCGCCAACCGGGCGCCAATACCGTGGAGACGGTGGACAAGATCCTCGCGCTCCTGCCTGGGTTCACCGCGACCTTGCCGCCGTCGATGAAGTTGAGCGTGATGTACGACCGCTCGACGTCGATCCGGGAATCCGTGCATGACGTGCAGTTCACGCTGGTGCTGGCCGGCGTGCTCGTGGTGCTGGTGATCTACCTGTTCCTCGGCAATGCCTCCGCCACCCTCATCCCGGCCGTGGCGTTGCCGATTTCCGTGCTGGGCACCTTCGGCGCCATGTTCGCCCTCGGTTACAGCCTGGACAATCTTTCGCTGCTCGCGCTCACGCTCGCAGTGGGCTTCGTGGTGGACGACGCGATCGTGATGCTGGAGAACATCATGCGTCACATCGAAGCGGGTGAAGCGCCCTTCGAGGCCGCCGTAAAGGGTGCCAACGAGATCGGCTTCACCATCTTCTCCATGACCCTGTCACTGGTGGCCGTGTTCATCCCGGTGATGTTCATGGGCGGCATCGTGGGCCGACTTTTCCACGAGTTCGCGGTCGTCATCAGCGTCTCGATCCTCATCTCGGGCTTCGTGTCGATCACCCTCACGCCGATGTTGTGCAGCCGCTTCGTCAAGGCGCACGCGCACGACAGGCCGAGTTTCATCGTGCGCTGGTTCGACCGGGGATTCACCGCCGTGTCGGACGCTTACACGCGTTCGTTGTTGTGGGGCATGCGGCATCCGCGCACCGTCCTCGGCGTGTTCGCGTTGAGCCTTGTCGCAACGGGCGTGCTTTTCGTGGTCACGCCCAAAGACTTCATTCCGGCCGGGGACAGCGGGCAGCTGCGCGTGACCACGGAAGGCCCGACCGACATTTCCTTCGCCGCGATGTCGGCACGCCAGCAGGCGCTGGCCGCCATCGCGCAGCAAGACCCGAATATCGAAGCCGTGATGTCCAGCGTCGGCGCGGGCGGCCCCCGCGCCACCGCGAACGCGGGCTCGATGCTCCTTCGCCTGAGGCCGCCGGCCGATCGTGGTCACACCACGCCCGACGAGGTCATCCAGGAGCTGCGCCGCAAGTTCGCCGAAGTGCCGGGCATCCGCACCTATATCCAGAATCCCCCCGCGATCCAGGTCGGCGGGCGGCAATCGAAGGCGCAATACCAGTACACCGTGCAATCGACCGACCTGCATGCGCTCTACGACTGGTCGGGCCGGCTCGTTGCCGCGTTCCAGAAGCTGCCGGGCTTCCAGGACGTGACCACCGACCTCGATCTCAATAGTCCATCCATGGTCGTGACGGTGAATCGCGACAAGCTGGCGCCGCTGGGCCTCACCATGGACCAGGTGCAGACGGCGCTCGGCACCGCGTTCGGCGAGAACCAGATCTCGACAATCTACGGCGCCGCCACGCAGTACTGGGTGATCCTCCAGGTGGAACGGCGCATGCAGGACGATCCCGCCGTGCTGTCGCGGCTCTATGTCACCTCGGACAGCGGCAAGCTCATTCCCTTGAACACGGTTGCGAGCTTCCAGCGCGTGCCGCAGGTGCTCACGGTGAACCACCAGGGCCAGCTCCCGGCGGTCACGGTGTCGTTCAACCTCGCGCCGGGCGTGTCGCTCAGCGACGCGGTGGCGAGCATCGACCGCGCGACCACCGACATGAAACTGCCGCCCACGCTCAGCGGTTCGGTGCAGGGCACCGCGCAGGCCTTCCAGGATTCGGTGAAGGGCATGGGCCTGTTGCTCCTGCTGGCCGTCTTCGTGATCTACCTCGTGCTCGGCATCCTCTACGAGAGCTTCATCCATCCGTTGACGATTCTCTCCGGCCTGCCCGCGGCTGCCGTGGGCGCGTTGCTCACGCTGGTGATCTTCAACGCGTCGCTCGACCTGTTCGCGTTCGTCGGCATCATCATGCTGGTGGGCATCGTGAAGAAGAACGCGATCATGATGATCGACTTCGCGCTGGAACGTCAGCGCGAGGCGGGCCTGGCTCCGTTCGACGCCATCTATGAAGCATGCCGCGTACGCTTTCGCCCCATCATGATGACCACGATGGCCGCCTTCGCGGGCACGCTGCCCATCGCGCTGGGCATCGGCGCCGGTGCTGAAACGCGGCGCCCCCTGGGGCTTGCGGTGGTGGGTGGACTGATCGTGTCGCAGATCCTGACGCTCTACCTCACGCCAGTGATCTATCTGTACATGAACCGCCTGCAGGACAGGCTGGCGCCGGCGAAGAAGCTGGAAACCACGCCGGCGCACTGAAACTCGCTGGCCTTATATGGAACCGGCTTGCCCTGCGAGATATGAGGCTTGCAGTGGTGTGAAATGCCTTATGTGGGAGCCGGCTATGCCGGCGATCCCGCGGCAGCGGGCAATCTTGTCGCGAGCGTCCATCGCCGCTGAAGCGGCTCCCACACAAAGCTATCCGAACGCTTTGTGTGGGAGTCAGCTTGCCGGCCAAGGACAGCAGCCATGCCTCGATCAGTCGTGCGCGCCGTCGTTCTTGAAGGCATCCGGCGCGGAGCCGAAATCGCCGTCCGCCTGCGCGGCCATGTATGCAAACGCCGCATACACCGCCACGTTCTGGGCGAGAGCCTTCGGGTCGATCTTGTCGAGCGTGTCGTTGGCGTTGTGGTGGTAGTCGAAGTAGTCGGTGCCGTCCTGGGTGAGCGACAGCGCGGCCATGCCCTTCGCGTGCATCTGCGAGAGGTCGGAACCGCCGCCACCCGGCTTCGTCGCGTCGTACGCCACGCCGATGGGCTCGATCACCTTCGCGATCTGCTCGATGGCGCCACGCGCTTCCGGCTTCACGCTGGCGCTCATGCGCCAGATGCGGCCGGCGCCGAAATCGGACTCGGTACCCAACTGGAACTTCGAAACCTCTTTCGCATGCGCCTCGGCGTATGCGCGGCCGCCCCAAAGGCCCATCTCTTCGTTGGCGAACGCGATGACGCGAATGGTGCGGTCAGGACGCTGCGGCATGTCCTTGATCAGCTTGGCGGCGGCCGCGGCGATAGCGACGCCGGCGCCGTCGTCGATGGCACCCGTGCCGAGATCCCAGGAATCGAGGTGGCCGCCGATGGCGACGACCTGATCGGGGTGCTTGCGGCCAGTGACTTCGGCGATCACGTTCGCACCTTCATACATTCCGGCGAAACCGACATCGAGGTCGAGCTTCAGCGAAACCGGCTTGCCTTCCTTCAGCACACGCTCCAACTGGTCGGCGTCCGGCAGCGACAGCGCGGCAGCGGGAATCGCCTCCTTCGGATCGCGGAAGCCCGTGACGCCGGTATGCGGCGTGCGGCTGTGCGGGTCGGTGCCGGCCGAGCGCAGCAGGTAGGCGGCAGCACCCATTTTCGCGGCGAGTACCGCGCCCATGGTGCGTGTGGCCGAACCCATGCCGTAATCGTGGCCGTCCTTGTGGCGCTCCATGTGCGTGCTGACATAGACGATCTTGCCCTTCACGGTGGCGGGATCGGCCTTCTTCAGCGCGTCCAGATCGTCGAAGCCGACCACCTCGGCCGTGAGGCCGCCCTTCGGCGTGCCTGCGGAATAACCCAGCGCCGTGAGGAGCAGTGGCTGCGGGAAGGGCGAGACGATCTCGGCATGCTCGCTACGGCGCTGCCACAGTGGATAACTCACCTTCTCGGTGTAGACCTTGTCGAAGCCCATCGCCTTGAACTTCGCCACCGTCCAGGCCACGCCGCGCGCATCGGCGGCGCTGCCGGCAACGCGGGGGCCCACTTCGGTGGTCAGCTGGCTCACGAACTCGTAGCCCGTGTTGTCGTTCATCGCCCGGTCGCGCAGTTCGGTGGCGGCGGTGACCGCCTTCTGCGGAATCGTGGTGGCCTTGTCGGCGGCATGGACGGAGAAGGCAAGCGCAAGGCACGCGGCAAGCGCGTGAAGTCGGAGCGTGTGACGCATGTGTAACCCCCGAGGACGGAAAGACCGATTATTGCGCCGGGGCAAAAACGGCAGGTAGGCCGGAAGTCATGGGTGCTGGCACTCACCTGGGGGCGTCGCCCCTGTAGGAGCCGCTATAGCGGCGAGGAAATGCTCACCTCGCCGCTCTGGTGACAATGCGTGGATTCCCTGCGCCTACTCGCCGCTATAGCGGCTCCTACAGGACTGCGGCGAACCTCAAGGCGTGCGATTCTGCTGCTTCAACAAATCGCGGATTTCCGTGAGCAGCGCCACATCGGCCGGCGGCGGCGCCGGCTTGGCTTCCTCACGATGGCTGAGGCGGTTGATGGCCTTCACCACCAGGAAGATGGCGAACGCGATGATGACGAACTGGATGAGCACGTTGATGAAGACACCGTACTGCACGGCCACTTCGGCCGTCTTGGTGGCCGGGTCGCCGGGCTTCAGCACCCACTTCCAGTCCGAGAAGTCGATGCCGCCAATCGCGTAGCCGATCGGCGGCATGATGATGTTGTCGACCAGCGAGGTGACGATCTTGCCGAACGCGGCGCCGATCACGACACCCACGGCAAGGTCGATCACGTTACCCCGCAGCGCGAATTTCTTGAATTCCGCGATGAAGCTCATCGGCCCTTCTCCTCATGGCATGGCAGCGAACGAATGAAGTTAGCGGTCCCAATGTAGGCACTTCGCGAAGTCAGGCGACGCGCCCTTCCAGGGTGGCGACACCTTCCAGCGTGGCGCGGAAGCGGTCGCCGCGGATCAGCGCGGCCACGCCTGCGGGTGTACCGGTGTAGACGATATCACCGGCCTTCAATTCGAACAGACGCGAAAGCGCGCTGAGGATTTCCGGCACGTCGAGCACCATCTCGCCCAGCGTGGCCTGCTGGCGCACCTCGCCGTTCACCTCGAGCGCGATGCGCGTGTTCGCGGCTATCGTGGTCTCGCCCGCCGGCACCAGTGCCGACACCGGCGCGGAATGGTCGAAGCCCTTGGCCACGTCCCACGGAGCGCCTTTGGCCTTGGCCTGCGCCTGCAGGTCGCGGCGGGTAAGATCGAGGCCGACGCCATAGCCCCAGACGAGCTTGCCGGCTTCTTCGACCGAAAGATCGGAGCCACCGGCACCCAGGGCCACCACCATCTCCACCTCGTGGTGCAGATCCTGTGTGGCGGACGGGTAGGGCACGTCCGCACCGTCGGTCACGATGGCATCGGCCGGCTTGGTGAAGAACATCGGATTGGCCTTGTCCACCGAGGCGCCCATCTCACGGGCGTGGTCGGCGTAGTTGCGGCCGATGCAGAAGATGCGGCGGACCGGGAAGCGCTCGGCGCGCCCGGCGACGGGAATGCTCGGCTGGGCCGGCGTAGGGATCACGGTAGTCATCGGCCAAGCCTAGCAGGTGACACCTGTCACGGCAGATGACTGATGCCGGGAAGTGGTGCACGGTCGCCGCGGGAACGCATGATCTTGCTGCCGACATGGCACTTGGGGAAAGGGAAGATGACTTCGAACACCGAGCTGCTGCGGCAGCTGAAGATCGACAAATCGGCCAGGGAAGCGCCCGGCGACGGGGGAGGGGCCGGCGGCCGGGCCGTGTGGATCGGCGTGGCCGTGCTGGTTGTGCTGCTGGCCGTGGGCGGCGGCGCCTGGTTCTTCCTCAGCCACCGGCCCGTGGAAGTGCGCACCGCCACCGCCGTGGCGCCGAGCGCAAGCGCCGAGGCCGGCGCCGTCCTGCAGGCCACCGGCTATGTCACCGCGCGCCGGCAGGCGACCGTCTCGGCACAGATCACGGGCACGCTCACCGAGGTGCTGATCGAGGAAGGCGACCGGGTGAAGAAGGGGCAGGTACTCGCGCGCCTCGAAGACAACGCCTTGCGTGCGAGCCTCGACTCCGCCCGGGCCAATGCCGCCGCGGCGCACGCCAACGTGCTGCAGACCGAGGCGCAGCTCACCCAAGCGCGGCGCGACGCCGACCGGCAGGAAGCCCTGGTGGGCCGCGGCCTCGTCTCGAAGCAGCTCGCCGAACAGGCGCGCACGCAGGCCGACACGTATCGCGCACAGCTCAATACGGCACGCCGGCAGGCCGATGCCGCCGACGCGCAGGTGGGCGTGGGGCAGGTCAATCTCGATTACACGGTGGTGCGTGCGCCGTTCGACGGCGTGATCACCGACAAGGCCGCGCAGGTGGGCGAGATCGTATCGCCGCTATCCGCGGGTGGCGGATTCACCCGCACCGGCGTGGGCACCATCGTCGACATGGATTCGCTGGAAATCGACGTGGATGTCAACGAGGCCTATATCGGCCGCGTCCAGGCCGACATGCCGGCCGAAGCCGTGCTCGATGCGTATCCGGAATGGCGCATTCCCGCCCATGTGATCGCCATCGTGCCTGCCGCGGATCGCGGCAAGGCCACGGTGAAGGTGCGCGTAGCCCTCGAACAGAAAGATGCCCGCATCGTGCCCGACATGGGCGTACGCGTGTCCTTCCTGGAGCGGCGCGCACCTTCCCAGGCAAATGCGCCCAAGGGGGTGCTGGTTCCTGCCGCCGCCGTCATCCGCCGCGACGATCGCAACGTGGTCTACACCGTCGCCGAAGGCAAGGCCGCGCGCCGCCCGGTGAAAACCGCGAACCAAGCCACCGGCGACCTACGCCTGGTGACCGAGGGTCTTGCCGCGGGCGACACCGTCATCGTTTCGCCACCTTCCGATCTCGCCGACGGCGCCACCGTCCGCATCACCACCACCACGCCCTGACACGTACGGAGACAGAACCATGGCCACCCTGATCGACATCCAGGATCTTTCCAAGGTCTACGAGCGCGGCCGGCAGAAGGTCGAAGTGCTGCACGGCGTGAACCTCAAGATCGAGGAAGGCGACTTCCTCGCGCTGATGGGCCCATCGGGCTCGGGCAAGACCACCTTGCTGAACCTCATCGGCGGCCTCGACACGCCGACGGGCGGCAGCATCACTGTGGCAGGCGACCGCATCGACCGGCTCGGCTCGGGCGCCCTGGCGAAGTGGCGCGCGGCGCACGTGGGCTTCGTGTTCCAGTTCTACAACCTCATGCCGATGCTCACCGCGCAGCGCAACGTGGAGCTGCCGCTGCTGCTGACGAAGCTCTCCGGCGCGCAGCGGAAGAAGAACGCCTCCGTGGCTCTGCAACTCGTGGGGCTGGCTGACCGCGCCACGCACAAGCCGTCGGAACTGTCGGGCGGCCAGCAACAGCGCGTGGCCATCGCACGCGCCATCGTGTCCGATCCCACGTTGCTCGTTTGCGACGAGCCCACCGGCGATCTCGACCGCCAGTCGGCCGAAGAGATCCTGGGGCTGCTGCGCGAGCTCAACCGCGAGCACGGCAAGACCATCGTGATGGTGACGCACGATCCGAAGGCCGCCGAATACGCCAACCACACCCTGCACCTCGACAAGGGCACCCTCGTCGAGTCGGCCCTGGCGTGATGCGGAGGATGCCGGCATGAAATACCTGCACCTCATCTGGGCCGCGCTGTTCCGGCGCAAGGCACGCACCTTCTTCACCCTGGTGTCGATCCTCGCGGCATTCCTGCTGTTCGGCATGCTCGATGCCACCCGCGCGGCGTTCTCCTCCGGAGGCAGCGTGGTCGGGGTCGACCGTCTCATCACCACGTCGCGCTATTCCATCATCCAGTCGTTGCCCGCCAGCCTCGCCACGCGCATGCAGGCGGTGCCCGGGGTGAAGACCGTGGGCTATGCGAACTGGTTCGGCGGTATCTACCAGGACCCGAAGAACTTCGTGCTCAGTTTCGCGGTGAGCGACAACTATCTCGATATCTACCACGAGATCGTGTTGCCGCCGGAGCAGCGCAAGGCTTTCGAGAGCACGCGCACCGGCGCCATCGTGGGCGAGGCACTGGCCAAGCGTTTCGGCTGGAAGGTGGGCGACAAGATCCCGCTGCAGTCCACAATCTTTCCGCAACGCAACGGCGACAAGACCTGGCCGTTCGACCTCGTGGGCATCTATACGCCCGCGAAGGGCGCCGCCAACGGCACCGACCAGCAGTTCTTCTTCCACCACAAGTATTTCGAGGACGCCAACGCCTTCCAGAGCGTGGGCACCACGGTGGGCTGGTATGCCGTGCAGCTTACCTCGGCCGATAAAGCCGATGCCGTGGCCAAGGCCATCGACGCGCTTTCGGCCAACTCCGACCATGAGACGAAGACGCAGACGGAGCAGGCCTTCAACGCCTCGTTCGCGAAGCAGCTCGGCGACATCGGCCTGATCGTGTCCGCGATCATGGGCGCGGTGTTCTTCACGTTGATCCTGCTCACGGGCAACACGATGGCCCAGGCCGTGCGCGAACGCACGAACGAACTGGCCGTGCTGAAAACGATCGGCTTCTCCAGCGGCAGCGTGCTCGGCATGGTGCTGGCGGAGGGCATGCTCCTGCTGTTGCTCGGCGGGGTGATCGGCCTGGGGCTGGCCGGTGTCATCGTGCCCATCGTGGCCAAGGGAAGCGGCGGCATGTTGAACCTGCCGCCGATCGGCGTGCAAACCTGGGTGCTGGGCCTGGTGCTGATGCTGGCCATCGGCGCGCTCGTCGGCGCGCTGCCCGCCATCCGCGCCATGCGGTTGAACATCGTCGACGCGCTCGCCGGTCGCTGAGGAGACACACCGATGAAACGTGCAAAGACATTCGCCGCCAACGTGCTCACCCTGCTCGTGGTGGCCGTGTTCCTCGCGATCTGGATCGCGTTGCCGTGGCCCGGCATCGTTGCGCTGGGTGTGGCGCTGGCCATCTGGATGGCCGTGACCCGCCGCGGACGGCAGACCTGGGAAGTGACCAAGGTGGGGCTCGCCACGGTTACGCAGCGGCTGGGTTCCTCCTCCGTCGTGGTCGTGGGCATCGCCGGTGTGGTGGGGGTACTCGTGGCCATGCTCGCCATGAGCGAAGGCTTCGCCGATACCCTGCGTGCCACCGGCAACGATCGCACCGCCATCGTGCTGCGCGGCGGATCGCAGGCGGAGCTCAACTCCATCCTCGACCGCGACAGCGCCAACGTGGTGATTCAGGCACCGGGCGTGAAGAAAGACGCGCAGGGCAAGCCCATCGCTTCGGGCGAGCTCGTTGTGGTGGCCAACCTGCCGCGCAAGGGCGATCCCAACAGCGATTCGAATGTGCCCATTCGCGGCGTGAGCGAGGATGTCTGGAACCTGCGCGATCAGGTGAAGATCGTCGAGGGACGCAAGTTCAACCCCGGGCTGCGCGAGCTGATCGTCGGCAAGGGCGCCCGTGAACAGTTCGAGGGCCTGGACGTGGGCAAGAGCATTCGCCTGGCCGGACAGACCTGGACCGTGGTCGGCACCTTCGAATCGAACGACGCCCTGGAATCGGAGTTGTGGGGCGACACGCAGAGCGTGGCGTCGGCCTATCGCCGCGGCAGCAGCGTGCAGTCGGTGACGGTGCTGCTCGATTCGCCGCAGGCGTTCGATACCTTCAAGGCGAGCCTCGCGGCGGACCCGCGCCTGAAAGTGGACGTGAGCACCACGCGCGAGTACTTCGGCAAGCAGTCCGAAGGCCTGACCAAGGTGCTGCGCGCGGTGGGCATCACCGTGGGCATCATCATGGCGATCGGCGCCGTGTTCGGCGCCCTCAACACCATGTTCGCGGCCATCCAGGCACGCGCACGGGAAATCGCCACGCTTCGCGCCATCGGCTTCCGCGGCTTGCCGGTGGTGGTGTCGGTGATGCTGGAGACGATGCTGCTGGCGCTATTGGGTGGCGTGATAGGCGCGGGCATCGTGTGGATCGTCTTCAACGGCTACACGGCGTCCACGCTCGGATCGAACTTCAGCCAGGTGGTCTTCCGCTTCCACGTAAGTGGCAGCCTGCTGTGGACCGGCATCAAGTGGGCGCTGGCCATCGGTTTCATCGGCGGATTGTTTCCGGCATTGCGCGCCGCGCGGGTACCGGTGACCACGGCGTTGCGGGAGTTGTAATCGCAGCGCCAGGCGCATGCGGCGGCGCGGCTCAGTGGGATGAGTCGCCGCCGCTGCGCAGTGCTATCGCATCCTTGCGCGGGGGCGCGCCGAACATGCGCGTGTACTCGCGGCTGAACTGGGAGGCGCTTTCGTAGCCCACGCGATAGGCGGCGGTCTCGGCATTGGCCTGGCCGGCCACCAGCAGGTGTCTGGCTTCCAGCAGCCGCAGCTGCTTCTGGAACTGCAGCGGCGTCATCGACGTGAGCGCCTTGAAATGCCGGTGGAACGCGGACGGGCTCAGCTGGGCCATGTTAGCCAGATCGTCGATGCGCATGGGTTCAGCGAAGTTGGCACGCAACGTCTGCACGGCACTGAGCACGCGTCGTGTACCCGGATCGCCGAGCGTCACCTTTGCCACGTCGGCGGCGTGCGGCCCGGTAAGCAGCCAATAGGCGATCTCGCGCTTGATCAATGGCGCGACATGGGGAATCGCCTCCGGCGTATCCAGCAGCCTCACCAGGCGCAGCACGCAGTCCGAAAGCGGACCGTCGTAGTGCGTGACAAACACCCCGCGTGCCACGCCTGGCGAAGGCTTTACGGGCGTCGGCAGCTCCTCGATCACCTGGCCGAGCAACGTCGGATCAAGACCGATGGCGATGCCCAGGAACGGCTCGTCCGGGCTGGCCTGCACCACGCGGCTGAACGCGGGCATTTCAACGCTGACCACCAGCGCCTGCCCGGGGCCGTACTCGTAGCGGCGACCGCCGAAAGCGCTCCACTTGGCGCCCTGGGCTACCACGCATAAGGAGGGCCGAAACACCACCTGCGACTGGTGCGGAAGCTCCGCGCGCATGATCACCACGTCCTCGATCGCGGTGAACCACGGGGACGTGCCGCCTTGGCTTTCGGTGTAGCGCTTGATGGCGTCGAGCAGGGGGCGCGACATGGGGTATCCGAGGGCTAGTCGAGATGCTATGCATCCTATCCCGGATGGGGCCCTCCCCCGCGGCGGGTGGCAGGATCGGGCAAGAAAGTGCCCGGTTCAGGCAGCCGGTCGCGTCGCATCGTCATGGGGCAGGGCCCCAGGTGCTGCGCCTTTTCGGCAACCGAACCGCAATGTCTTGCGCTTTCTGCGCAGGGGCTCGTATAACCTCGCGACGCGACGCCATCCGGGCCTTTGACGTCTCGGACTCTCGCGCATCAAGGTACTGGCACGCTAGCTATGACAGGACTCGGTTTCTGCTCGCGCTGGAGCCGAAGGAATTTGTCGACGATCCATACCTTAGCGAGCACATTCTCGACCGTGATCCCGAGGCATGGGAGATCTTTTCCAAAGTGAGCCGGCGCATGGAGGCGGAAGGCGCCTAGCTTCAAGCTTCAAGAGGCCGCCAGCAAGAGCTTTGCCGGACACAAGCCGCGAGTGGGAGTGATACACGTGCTTGACTACGATCAATTGAAACTCTTCTTTCAGGTGGTTGTCGGGGTAATCTTCGACCCTCGTCACATCGAGGGCGACGCGAACCCTATACGCGTGCTGGGAAGGATGGAGAAGGAGAGTCGCGCATTGGCTGCTAAAGGCCTACGCCTGGGCATATCTGACGCGATATCGATGCTGAGGGATGAGCGGCCAGAAACAATTGCTGCTCTTTCTGCGAAGCTGGAAGAGGCCGGAGCGCCCTCCATCGAGATGATTCGCGCCTATCTGTCAAAAAAGTGGGCGGCCATCGTCAAGCGAGGCTCCATCGAAACCGATGAGCAGTTCTACCTGGTGAGGGAGCTTGTAGATGATCCAGGTCTCACATCGATGGACCGCGACAGATTGAACAATATGCTCGAAGTCTACGAGGCTAAGCGCTAAGTCAATTATCTAATTGAGGCCGATCTTGCAGCCGGTCGGTGGGTGTTTCACTGAAGCGGTGGGCACAACCATGACCCAGGGGGATGATGTGCATAGCAGGACGTCCTTGTTGGTCGCGCTGGCATTCCTTGCATCCTGTACCTGGGTCGAGAAGCCAAGGGCGGATACGGATCCCCTATTAGTGGATGTGCTGACTCGGCCTGCCGCGTACGAAGGAAAGACAATCACCGTGGAAGCCTGGATCAGCCTGGCGGACGAAGATCACAATTTGTGGTTGGATGCCGGTGATCACGAACGATGGGATACGCGCGGATGCATGTCGCTCATCGGATACGATCACGTACCGGATACTTCTTCACTTAACGGAAAGCGCGTTCGGGCAACCGGCGTTGTACGCAATGACGCCTCCCTCAATGGGTGGATCATTCGCTTGGGTGCTTGCCGCAACTTGGCGCTTGAGCTGGTTAAGGTCGTGCCAGTATGACTTCAGAGTCGAATGTGAAGTGCGCTGCGGGCGACTACTGTGCTCAACATGAGGCGCCGGCTTGGAAGGGGCAGGCTGACTTCATTTGTCTTGCCCGCATCGACGATACCCCTAGATGGGAGCAACTATGGGTGAGGCGAGAGGAGGGAGGAACCTTTCTCATTTGCTGTGTGCCTTTCTTTTTGTACGACCTGTCGCTCGGTGATTCAGTTGCGCTGGATGAATCGAATGTTGTCAACGGCGTTGTAAAACGCGGCGGACACATTACCTTCCGAGTTTGGTTCGGAGAGTCCTCCGAGGTCGATAAAGATCGCGTCGTGGCGCTTCTAGCGTTGCACGCAATCGTTCTTGAGTGGTCGTCACATAACCTTCTGGCTATAAGTTGCCCCCATGGTGCCGTTGCCTTAACGGTTGAAGAGGAGCTTAGCCGGGAGGAGGCGAACGGTTGCCTGCGCTATGAAAGCGGAAGTAAGTCGTCCGCGCCATCTGGTCCATTGAATGAGACATTCGATATAGAGGTATCGTACACGCAGCTTTCGATTTTCTCGTCCGATGTCAACGAGCCTTTCAATGGTTGGACTGATGAGCAGGTGGGCATTGGATATTCGTGGCGGCCGGAAAGCGTATCCTTCGGGATGGACGACGATGGTGTCCACAGCGTCACTGTCAGCCTCGAGGCGCACATGCCGCCAACGTCTGAGGCGGCGTTGCGTGCATTCGACTTGACGTTGGAAGTCGGCGCCGGCAACGAGGTGGAGGTTGCAAGCATAGGCGATTTCAAACGGCTCCCATTGCGGAAGGGTTCGTACCACCTTCGCTGCGAGGTGTTCTCGAGTGAAGGAAGGAAGACCCATGTCCACCTAACGTTCGTTCCGCGATTTACGTTGTTCGACGTCGTTCAATAACGGCCCGCGGGGCGCGGCGCTCGCGGCAAACTTAAAGGGTCACACTCTGTGGGACGGATATGAGAAATGCTTGCTAAGCATCGTCGGCTTTCACGGGCACTGGCGGCCTTCCTTATCGCGCCTTTGGTGCCGCCCATCCTCATGTTCCTTCTGTCGAATTCACGGGACGGGGCATGGGTCGCAAAGTTTGCCCTTCTATTTTCACTAGGCATGACATTGATCGTTGGCATGCCTTTGCACGTCCTTTTCCGTAGGCTCGGATGGGCAACCGTATGGGGCTACGTGCTTATCGGTGCGTGCGGTGGATTGGTGGCCTCCGTGCTTATCTTTGCAAGTACCATAATGAACGCACTTGCCACCGACGAGCCCGGACCATGGACGAGCTTCGCCTTCGTATCCGTTATGGTTGGTATGTTGGGTTGTTTATCGGGGGTGGTGTTCTGGCTGGTGGCCCGCCCTGATAGGTCATGACTGATGGAGCCCGTGCCGCATGCTTTTTCCCTTGACTGGAAAACCTGGGATGGAATCGGATGGAGATTCTGATGATCGTTTCCGGTGCCATGTGCTTCCTGGTGGTAGTCGTCTACCTATTCGCCATGGGGCGGATTGCCATCCTCATGCAGAGGGCGGGTATTAAAGAGATTGGTCTGGCCGATCGCCGTCGTGATGGGCTACTTGCACTGACGGCAGATTGGCTCCTCGTATGAGGTCTGTTCACATGGGCAAAGTTCGTCGAAGTCGGGGAGCGTCAGCCCTCTTGCTGGCGCTGGCCGCCCTATGGCCGGGCGCCGTTCTGTCCAACCAACAACGCGAGATGACGCTGTCCGAGAAAGTGGAAAGCTCTGACCTGGTGCTCATGGCGAGTATCGTCGCCGTGGGCGGCGGGGAGTGCCTGGGCATGCATCGGTGCGCCAGACTAAATGTAGCCTCCACCCTCAAGGGGACGGCTCCCGTTGATATGGCGGTGCTCTTCGATGGTCCCATCGCCGAAGAGAACCCCCTTTGCTGCGAGGTGGGCCAGACCTATTTGTTCTTTCTGAAGCGAACGAAAGGGGCCTACTTCCAATCGGCCAACGGTCCGTTTGGCATCTACCGCGTCAAGTGAGGCACCCACGCTGCAACAGGAGTCTGCTGAGATGGAATATGTTCTTTCTCGTTTGATCATGGCTACGGCCCTGTCGTTGGCCGACACAGCCGATGCATCACCTGCAGGGTCTAGCGCTGCGAGAACGGATCCGGCCGCGATGCCGGAACGAGTGTGCGAGATTCGGCAGAGGGCCTGGTGCATTACTCAAGCCGACTCAATCATTACGGACATCCCGGCATGGGCACAAACTGATCCAGACCATACCTGGCGTATACACCACAGGAGGTATCCCGATTCGGATCTGGTCATCTTTGAGCCGCGAGGTTGTCGTAAGGCGCTTGCAGATACGGTGGAGCCGATTCGCTTTTCACATGGTGTGATGTGGGAAGGGGCTTCATGGGACGAAATCCTCGTGCGTCTGCGCAAAGACGGAACCTGTGACCTGACCCTTCGTGTGCCGGTATGGGTGGAAGGCTCTCCCGACTGGCCCTTCAACGAAGGGCGAGTGAATCTGGTGGCATGCAAAGACGAGGCGTGCACATTGAATCAGCCCACCATCGCCGACCTGACCGACAAATATCAGTCGCTGCGCGGGAGCAAGTGAAACCGTGTTCGTTTCAGATCGCGTGTATGAGGGTCGATCCTTCTTAGGTCAAGACGTCGTGTCATGCCAATGATTCGAATCATGTGGATACTCGCATTCATTATGCCCCCGGTCGCTGTCGCATGCGCGGAGGAAAAAGTCACTGAAATCCGGCCTCCCTCGGTGTTTGCCACGGCAGATGGCGACATCATCGAGCTGGATCTTGCCCGCGGTGTTCGAAGGGGACCAGGCATTTTCACTGGTTCGCTCCAGGATTGCAGCGACCACTACCAGGCCTGTTTCTCGGACGGTCGTGGCTTTGCCTTTGCATACTTTCGCAAATGCAGCAGGACGGAGCCAGACGATTACAGTCGTCTTCGTTTTCAACCAAAGACGGTCATGGTTCTGCACAACGATCTCTGGTTGGTATTCGATGCCTCACCGAACTTCATGTTTCACTACCGCTTTGGCGATGGCATCGTGGGTATCTATGCCGGGAAGACCAGGAACTATGACTTCCGTGAGCTTCTCCGGAAAACGAAGCAAGGGATGGATTTTTCGGAAGGTGAATATAGGCTCACCAAGTCTGGGCCAGATGCTTCCTGCGAACGTTAATCGCCGCACGCGTGGTGGAGGATAAAGTGCCCGTCATGAGCCTTCGGTCGGTACGAATGCTGGCAGCCTTACTTGTCACTCCCTTGGTGCCGCTGTATGGCTGTGAAAAGCGATACGAAGGTTATTCGCCAAACGGCAGTGAGCCGTCTCTCCGTGAGAAGTACAGCGGTTTTCCATCGCTGCCCGCGACTCGAAATACCTTTGACACCGCGGTGGCTGGAGCGGGACTCAGGTCCGAGGAGCGGGCGAAGAACTATACCGTCGGTGGTCCGCTGACCTGTCCTGCACCGCTGAGGGCCCCGGAAGACGTTCGTCGGCGTATCGAAAGGTGCTTGTTGATCTATGGAAAGGACGCCCCGACATCCTCCGAGCAGTATGTTGCCTTCATCGACGCTGGTGGCTCGGTCATCTATGTAGAGAACTGGTACCAATACTCGGCGAGATGAATGAAGCCGCGGCGCCTGCCACGATCAGGCAAGAAACCGCCCAATTCCGGCATTCGTCCCCGCCACGCAGGCGCCTAATCTTCCCGTCATCATTCAACGGGAGTGCGTCATGCAAGGTTCCGAATCCAAAGGCCGCATCGCGGTGATCACCGGCGGCAGCCGGGGGCTGGGCCGCAATACGGTGCAGCATCTTGCCCGCCGCGGGGTGTCCAGCGTTTTCACCTATCACTCCAACGAGGCGGAAGCCAAGGCCGTCGTCGAGATGGCCGCGGCGGAAGGCGCCCAAGCCGTGGCCCTCCAGCTCGACACCGGCGATACAGCCGCATTCCCGGCGTTCACGCAGCGCTTGCGGGAAACCTTGCATCAGCTGGGAGCCGAAAGCTTCGACTACCTCGTGCACAACGCGGGCACCTCGCATCACACGCCCATCGCCGAGACCACGGAGGCTCAAGTCGACGCCCTGTACCAGGTGCACTTCAAGGGCGTGTTCTTCCTGACCCAGGCGTTGCTTCCCTTGCTGCGCGACGGCGGTCGTATCGTGACGGTGTCCAGCGGGCTCACTCGCGTGGCCATGCCGGGCAGTGCGCCTTATGCCGCGATGAAGGGTGCCGTGGAAGTCCTCACGCGCTATTTCGCCAAGGAACTGGGGTCGCGAGGCATCACGGCGAACTGCGTTGCGCCCGGCGCGGTAGCGACGGACTTCAGTGGCGGCATGGTGCGGGACAACCCCGAAGTGAATCGCAGGGTGGCTGAGTTCACCGCGCTCGGCCGTGCCGGTGTTCCGGACGATATCGGGCCGATGATCGCGTCGCTCCTTTCGGACGACAACCGCTGGGTTAACGGCCAGCGCATCGAAGTGTCGGGCGGCATGCTGTTGTAACGGGTGCCGCGCCGGCACGTGTGTCGGCGCCACTCACGCACTGGCGCGCATCGAGGGACCACGATCCTCCGCCGTGGATGCAGGCGTCCACGTCGGCGAGTTCCTGGGCAAGGCCGCGCGGATCGGGTGCTTGCGGGTGGAACCGTTGGCAGGATGCGAGTGCGGCAATGGCCACGCCGAACACCGTGGTCATGCGCGCCATCCACCAGCGGCGACTCTGCAAGCTGCCGAAAGGTATCGATCCGGTTCCAGCCAAAGCCTCACTCCCGTAACGAGGCAGGCCAGCCTAGGGAGTCGTGAGAACAACGGACATCGAATAATTCTGAAAACGTGCGTCGGTGGGTCCGCTATGGGACCCACGTCACACTCGCGTCAGGCTTTGCGTACCCGCATCATCGTGATGATGCCGACGCCCACCAGGATGATGGCCATACCGGCGAGGTCGAACCCGCCCACGTGCTCCCCCGCCAGGGCCACGCCGAACAGCACGGCAACGGGTGGGTTCACGTAGGCATAGCTGGTGGCAAGCGCGGGGCGCACCGTCTTGAGCACATAGAGGTAGGCGCTGAAGGCGACGATCGAGCCGAAGACGACCAGGTAGGCGAGCGCCATCGTGGCACCGGCTTCCGGATGAGCCGGCACGCGCTCACCGTGCAGCAGCGCGATGACGGCCAGCGAGACGCTGGCGCAGAGCATCTGTGCGGCGGTATTCATCGGCCCTTTCGGCATGTCCTGCCGCTTCGACCACACCGAGCCGAAAGCCCACGACATCGCGGCGACGATCAGTGCGATGGCCCCCAGCGGCGAGCCGGACAGGCCGGCACCGAGGTTCAGCACCACCACGCCTACGAAGCCGAGCAGGAGCCCTGCCGTTTCACCGCGCGAGGGCCACTCGCCGTAGATGCCGCCGAAGACGGCAGCGAACAACGGCATGCTGGCCACCGCCACGGCGGCGATGCCCGAGCTGACCGACTGTTCCGCAAAGCAGACCAGGCCATTGCCGCCCGCGAGCAGCAAGGTGCCGACAATGGCGGCGTTCTTCCACTGGCGCGCCGTAGGCAGGGTTTCGCCGCGCACTCGGAGCACGGCGAACAGGAGCACGCCGGCGACGGCGAAGCGGATAGCCGCCAGCATGAAGGGCGGATAGCTCACCAGCGCATAGCGGATGGCCAGGTAGGTGGAGCCCCAGATTACATACAGGGCAAACAGCGACAGCGGCACCAGCCAGCGCGGGTCGGCCGCGACGGAGGCGGGTGCTTGGTTCGTACAGGCGGTGTCTGACATGGGGCGTATCCGGGGTCGTTCGCAGCGCGTGGTGTGCTGCGAATCGTGCAAGATATCGCTGCCGGGCCGGAGGCGGTAGCGAAACCTTTCGGGGTCAGCCTTGAGCCGGTTTCATGGCCCGTTCGGTGGCGAGCAGTTGCTGCTTGATCTCCAGACCCCAGCGCCAGCCGCCCAGGCTGCCGTCCTCGCGAATGATCCGGTGGCAGGGCACCAGCAGGGCCAGCTTGTTGCTGCCGCAGGCCCGCCCGATGGCCCTGGCGGCCTTGGGCACGCCAAGCTTCGCGGCCAGTTCGCCGTAACTTAAGGTTTCGCCGCGGGGGATGCGGGTGAGGGCGTCCCACACGCGCCATTGGAAGGCCGTGGCGGCCACATCCAGCGGCGGCATGGCCGGCGCGTCGCGATCGCTCCAGCCCAGTTCGCTGGCCACGCGGCCGATCACCGCGTCCAGCCATTCCTCGCGCCCTTCGTCCACGCGCTCGCGCTGGGCCAGCGGAAATTCCGTCGCCAGCCGGGCTTCCAGTTCGGTATCGGTGTCGCCCAGCGTCACTGCGCAGATGCCTTTCGCGGTGGTGGCGACCAGCAACCGGCCTAGCGGGGTGCCGGTGGTCGTGTAGCGGATGGAGGCACCGGCGCCACCGGCGCGGTAGCTGGCCGGTGTCATGCCGAGGCGGCGATCGCTTTCCTCGTACACGCGGCTGCCCGAGCCGAAACCGGCTTCGTAGACGGCATCGGTCACGGCGGCGCCCTCGCGCAGCGCCTCACGCAACTGGCCGAAACGGCGGGCGCGGGCGTACTCGGCCGGGCTGACGCCGTAGCGGCGACGGAAGGCGCGTTGCAGGTGCGTGGGGCTCAGCCCCGCGATGGCCGCGAGGCTGTTGAGATCGGTGGCGCCGTCGCCGCGTTCGAGGGCGGCACGCACGCGTTCAAGGGCGTCGTCGGCAACGGACATGGGGCGGATCTGGGCATTCATGGTGGCCTCCTTCATGGAAGCCAGCGTAGGACGAGGCCAACCCCGTCACCATCCGCTTCTTGCGCCGTTAGTGATGGACGGGCCGGCCCTGGCGGATGACCACGAACTCGCCTTCCAGTACGTCCGGCTCTTTCGGCGTCGGGCGGGCACCGCCACCCGCCATGCGGGCACGGGAAAGCTTCCACTGACGCACGGCAAGGAAAACCAGGCCACCTGCGAACAGCACGCCGAGCACGACCACGCCAAAAACGAGCAGTACGCCTACCACGGCAAGGCCGAGCACCAGCGACAGGGCGCGGACGAGGGGATTGCGCGAACGGCGGATGGGCGGGAAGACGAGACGCATTGGTTAAAAATCCGTATGTGGCACAATGACATGCATATGAGCCCCTGTACCTTGGGGCATACCGCCCCCATAGACAAGTGCCATGACGACTACCTCCCAGGCGACCCCTCTCTGCCAGTTGGCGGACATTACCGACGGCAGCGCCATCGAGGTCGAAGCCGTCGTGAACGGAGAGACGGAATCCCTGATGGTGTATCGGCATGGAACCGAGGCCAGGGCCTATTTCAATGTCTGCCCCCATGCCGGGCGCCGCCTGGACTACGTGCCGGGCAAGTTCCTGGTCCGCGACGGGCGGATCATCTGCGCCGCCCACGGCGCCACCTTCACGGCCGACACGGGCGACTGCACCGCCGGGCCCTGCCGGGGCGACCGGTTGCGCGCGGTGTCCGTCGCGGTGGTCGATGGAGAGGTTCGGCTCGCTGCAGCGTAAAGCGCTGGGCTCCTGCCTTCGCAGGAGCGACGGCAATCTGGGCGGTGCCTGAAACCGTCGCCCCTGCGAAGGCAGGGGCCCAGCGTCTTACGCCGGCCGTTTATCGATACATCAGGTTGATCGTAACCAGCGTCAGCGTCAGCACCAGGATGGTCAGCGGCAAACCAACGCGCAGGAAGTCCTTCGACCGATAGCCGCCGGGGCCGGCCACCATCATCAGCGCCGGGTGGCCCGACGACAGCAGGAAGGTGTTCGACGAGGACACCGCCACGATCAGCGCGTAGGCCGAGGGGTTGCCGCCCGTGGTGACGGCTACGCTGATGGCGATGGGCACCATCATCACCGTGGCGCCCACGTTCGACATCACCTGCGAGAACAGCAGCGTGAGCACGGCGATGGACAGTTGCAGCGTCCACTGCGGCGCGTGGCCGAGGATCTGCAGCACTTCCTGCGCGATCCATGACGCGGTGCCCGTGGCATCCATCGACCAGCCCAGCGGAATGAGGCAGGCGGTGACGAAGATGGTCTTCCAGTTGATGGCCTTGTAGGCCTCGTCCATGTTCAGCACGCCGGTGAGCAGCATGCCCACGGCGCCCGTCATCATCGCCACCGACAGGTCGAGGTGGGTGAACAGGGCCAGGCACTTCGCCAGCACGAAGAAGCCCACGGCCTGCCAGATCTTGCCGGGACGCTGTTCTTCCTTCGGAATGTCGGTGACCACGACGATGTCGCGGTCTTCCTCCGCCAGCATGAGGTCGCGCCACTTGCTGTGCAGCACCAGGGTGTCGCCGGCGCGCAGCGTCACGGCGCGCACATCCTCGCGGAACACCTCGTCGCCGCGGTTCACCGCCAGCACGGAGATGCCGAACCGCTTGCGCAGCCGCAGGTCGCCCACGCTCTGCTTGATGAAGCGGGAGCTCGGCGGAATCACCGCCTCCGAAATACCCGCGCGCGTGGTGTTGAACTGTTCGCCGAGCTGGCGCATGCGCATCGACACGCGGCACAGCTGGTTGTTCGCGAACGCCATGATCGCATCGCGCGGGGCCAGCACGCCGAGCACGGTACCCACCCAGATCATCTGGTCCGACGGCGGGGCCACGCGGCTTTCGTTGCCGTTCTTGATGGCCAGGATCAGTGGCGCGCCATGCAGTTGTTCCACTTCGCCGATGCTCATGCCCACCAGCGGGCTTTCGGCCGTGACCGTGAGTTCGGCCGTTTCGCCGGCGATGCCGTAGGTGTCGGCGAAGTAGCTTTCCGTGCGGCCGGGGGTGACCTTCAGGCGATCGTCTTCGCGCTCCGGAAGGAGCTTGCGCGTGAAGAGGTAGAAGAACAGGATGCCGGCCCCCGCCAGTACCAGGCCGACCGGCGTGACGCTGAAAAGGCCGAATTTCGGGATAGTGTGGGCGCCGGGTGGCAGGTTGCTGTTCGCGCTGGCGATCAGGTCGTTGAGGACGATCAGGGGCGAGTTCGCGATCAGCGTGGTGTTCGTGGCCGTGAGGATGCAGAAGGCCATGGGCAGCAGCAGCCGCGACATCGGCACGCCGGTGCGTGCGGACAGGCGGCTGGTGACGGGGATCATCAGCGCGGCCAGCGCCTGGCTGGGAATCACCGCGCTGAACAGGCTGGTGACGCTGTTCACCACCACGCCGAGGCGGGATTCCACGCCGCGCGCCATGCGCATGACGAAGGCGGCGGTGAGGTTCAGCACGCCGGCGCGATCGAGTCCCGCGCCCATGATCATGATGGCGATGATCGCGATGACGGCGTTACCGGCGAAGCCGTTGAACACCTGGTCGCCGGGGATCAGGCCGGTCAGCCCGATGGTGACCACCACGAGCAGGGCCACCATGTCGGCCCGGATCCACTCCAGAACGAGCATGAGCATGGTGAAGCCCACCAGGCCCAGCACGAGGATCATTTCGGGAGTGAGTGTGAGTGCCACTAGCCGGCTATCCGGGTCCGGTCGGTTGGAACGTGCGGTGGCATGGTCTTGCCAGGCTGTGGTGTTGCCGCAGGAGTATACGCGCTGGGCGTGGACAAGGGCTGAAGCTTGCGACGCTCGAGGTGCTGTGGGAGCCGGCTATGCCGGCGATCCCGCGGCAGCGGGCAAGCGTGCCGCGAGCACCCTGTCGCCGCTGAAGCGGCTCCCACAGTGCGGTTCCGTAGGCCGGGGATCAGTCACCGAGACGCTCGTACAGAAAATCCCACACCCCATGCCCAAGCCGCGTGCCGCGGCGCTCGAAGTGGGTTTCGATGCGCCACGCGGGACGTTCCGCCGCCTGCCCGGGGCCCACGCGATTGCGCCAGCCCGGCGCCGCTTCCATGGTTTCGCGCATGTGTTCGGCGTAGGCCTCCCAGTCGGTGGCGAGGTGGAGCAGGCCGCCGGGCGCCATGCGCGAGGCGAGCAGTTCCACGAACGCGGGCTGCACCAGACGGCGCTTGTTGTGCCGTTTCTTGTGCCACGGGTCCGGGAACCAGATGCGCACTTCCGACAAGCTGCCCGGCGGGATCTCGTGCTCCAGCACTTCCACGGCGTCGTGCTTGTACAGCCGCACATTGCCCGCGTCGCGCGCGGCCAGGGCGTTCATGAGGCGGCCCACGCCCGGGCCGTGCACTTCCACGCCGATGTAGTCGCGGGCGAGGTCGTGCTCGCTCGCCCAGGCCAGTGCCTCGCCATTGCCGAAGCCGATCTCCAGCACGCGCGGCGCGGCGCGCCCGAACGTGGCGTCGAGGTCGCGCTCCTTGCCGGCGTAATCCAGGCCGAAGCGCGCCCAATGGTCGTCGAAGGCACGCTGCTGGGCCGGGGTCATGCGGCCCTCGCGCAGCACGAAACTACGGATGCGGCGGTGGAACGGCGCCTCGCCCTGGGTGTCGTCGTCGTGCGCCATGGTCAGCCCACCAGTCCGTCGACGGGGCTCGACGCCGAGGCGAAGCGCTTGCGCGGAATGCGTCCGGCCCTGAACGCGGCCCGGCCCGCCTCGACGGCCAGCTTCATCGCATGCGCCATCAGCACCGGGTTCTTCGCGCCGGCGATGGCGGTGTTCATCAGCACGCCGTCGCAGCCCATCTCCATGGCGATGGAGGCGTCGGAAGCCGTGCCCACGCCGGCATCCACGATCACCGGCACCTTCGCGTTCTCCACGATTTCCAGCAGGTTGTAGCGGTTCTGGATGCCGAGGCCCGAGCCGATCGGCGCGGCGAGCGGCATGATGGCCGCACACCCGATCTCTTCGAGGCGGCGCGCCAGGATAGGGTCGTCGGAGGTGTACACCATCACGTCGAAGCCGTCGGCCACCAGCTTCTCCGCCGCGGCCAGGGTCTGCACCACGTCCGGGTAGAGCGTGCGCTCGTCGCCCAGCACTTCCAGCTTCACCAGGTTGTGGCCGTCGAGCAGTTCGCGCGCGAGGCGGCAGGTGCGCACGGCATCGTCGGCCGTGTAGCAGCCGGCCGTGTTCGGCAGCAGGGTGAAGCGATCCGGCGGCAGCGCGTCCAGCAGGTTCGGCTGGCTGGCGTCCTGGCCGATGTTCACCCGGCGAATGGCCAGCGTGACGATCTGCGCCTCGGCGGCGTCGGTGGCGCGGCGCGTCTCGTCGAAATCCTTGTACTTCCCGGTGCCGGTGAGAAGGCGCGAATGGAAGGTGCGGCCGGCGATGGTGAGGAGGTCGTCGGCGGCGGGAGCGAAATGATTCATGGGGGTATCCGTGGGGACGGCGTCAGCCGCCGCCAATGGCGTGGACGATCTCCACCCGGTCGCCTTCGGCGAGCAGGTGCGTCGCGTGCGCGCTGCGCGGCACGATCTCGAGGTTCACTTCCACAGCCACCCGCTTGCCGGCATAGCCGGCGTCGTCGAGCAGGGCGGACACGGACGTACCCGGCGCGCAGTCGCGCGCATCACCGTTGAGCGTAATCAGCATCCGCCGATTCTAACGAGCCCGTCAGCGCCCCCGCCACCCGTCGCCGCCGCGCATCGGAATGCCCGTGCCCGGTTGGTTCCCCGAGCCCATCCCCGTTCCGGGCTGCGGCGCCCTGCTGTTCGTGTAGCCGGTGCCCGGCTGCACCGATGGATTCCCGTAGTAGCCGCGGTTCCAGCCGCGGTCGCGATCCCGGTCGTTCCAGCCCGGCGGCCGTTCCGGCGCCAGCTTCACGCCCGCGCCGCTGGCCGAGGCGTTGCCGCCACTGCCGGCCCCGAGGCTCAGGGAGTTGCCCCGGTCGTCGTCATGGTCGTGACCGCCGTGGCCGTGGCCCGGGCCGTCGTGGTCGTGATCGTGGCCCGGCCGGCCGTGGTCGTGGTCTCTGCCGCCGCGGCCGTCGCGGTCGTTCCAGCCGTAGCCGGGCGGGTAGCCGCCGTAGCCATAGCCGTTGTCGACGACGACGCTACCGCCGCCGTAGTCGCCGTGTTCCTCATATGCACCGCCACCCGCCGATACCTGGCCGCCGACATAGAGGCGCGCCGGCTGGGGTAGGGAGCCCGTGCTGACGGTTTCCTTCCGGACCGGTGCCGAGGGGGAAGGCCCCTTGATATAGCTGACACCGGGCTTGGGCATGTCGGCAGTGGACACCACCCGCGACTGCGCAAGAACCCCACCCGCGGCCAGCGCGAGCCCCACAGCGATGGAAAGCGAAAGCGCTCGATGCATGATCCGGCCCTCGTAAGGATTCCCTGGGCCGATTATGCGCGCGCCCCCTCCGGGTGGCGTAAGAATCCGCCGCCATGTTCAGCCACCCGCCACCTTTGCCCAAGCCGCCGAAGTCGTATTACCATCCGAGCCCCGACGCGGGTGTAGCTCAATGGTAGAGCTGTAGCTTCCCAAGCTACTGACGAGGGTTCGATTCCCTTCACCCGCTCCAGGTTTCCTCTTCTGCTTGATAAGTGCTCGCGGCACGACGGGGCGGTGGCTGACCAGCCCGCGATCCAGCGATAAGCCCGCAGCGCGTCCTGTCGGAGATGCCCGACAGACTGCACCCGTGTTGCCGGCCGCAGACCGGTGTTCTCGTATGCTTGGTTACTTAGCCCCGGCACCTCACAATGGATCGGAGGGAGAACCGGGATCCTGCGATGCTCAGTGACTTGTGGCACACCAGTGCGTTCGCGCGCTGGCGCATGAAAAAAATGGCGTCGACGCCTGCCTCTGAGGAGACGCGACGCGAGGCTCTTGAACAATTGCTGGCAAGCTTCAGGGTGGGCGAACTCACCTCGCTGGACGGAGTGACCTCCCCAGTCGCAAGGGCCATCGTTGCCATCCACGGCGAACGGCCGTTCGAGATGCACTCGACGTGGATCTTGAGCCCTCAAGATTGGCGCTGTCCTTGCTGCGGACGCGACAAGGTAGAGATAAGCCGCCTCGGGTCTAAGGGACAAATCTTGGCCAAGTTGGTCGTCCACCATGATCATATGGGCGAAGCCATTGCGCGCGAATTTTCGGCCGCGTTCTCGTCCGAAGGCACGGCACACCCCCAAACCGAGGGCCAAGCGCTGATCGACCGGATCGGCAGTGCGTTTTCGGCGTATGAGCCCGTGCTCATCTGCGAAGATTGCAACAACGCCGACCCGTCCGCGAAACAGGACCTGGGGCTTCCCACCTTCTTTTCGTTTTCGGTGGGTCAGCTCAAGCAGTTCATCCAACCGAGGCCCCATGTGCCGCACACGCTTGACCTGACTAAGGCGCGTGCGGTGTGGCTCGCCGCTCAGCCGGCCTACGAGCTGCGCATGAAGATCATCCGCGCCGTATCTCGTGCGGCGGCCACAAATGAACACTGGTATGAGCCGCACCCTCGTCGGTCGATTGCCGTCCCGGTGCTGGGCGACCCCCGAGCGCCCTCCATCTATAGCTGGTTGCAGGAGTGGGTAGGTCTAGACGCAGTAGTCAAAGCACTCGGGCCGCAACCGGGGCTGCATCGACCCGATCGCGCCAAGTGGCGAAAGGGCACTTTCAGACGCGCCTCGCCTGTACCCGCCAATTACCTACCACTCCTGCTGTCGCGGCCCGATGTGGCGGACAGTTGGAACGAGGTCGCATCCGATTGGTGCTGTGCCGTTTGTGGCCGGACGAAAGACGCCCAGGTGTACATCGGGCCCAAAGGCCAGGTGCTGTTTCGTACGTGCGTGACCAGCCGGTCCCCCGCTTGGCGACGCCAGCGGATCTGCAACCATTGTCGCGCGGTAATAATGAGCTTGAAGGAAGAGGTCACCGACGCGCTTGGGATGCGTCCGCAGGACAGTTACGCCCACGTCAGTCCCGAAGAGGTGCGGAGCATCATCGTAGCGCGCCCGCATTCACCGCATCAGATTCTGCCTGTCGAGGCCTTGGCGCTCGTGGATCTCGTCATCGCCCGCGCCATGCGCGACGAGGCGGGCGAATGAATAGATGGATGACGGCGAATACTGAATGGCCGTGAGGGCCGCCGCGGAGCGCCCTCTGTCAATCCCCCCGGCGACAGAAGCTTGTGTTGCAGACGCGCAACGCTGCCGGCTCGCTGGTTCATCCGAAAGAACACGAACCATTCGACCGCACCTGGTTCGGTCGGGGCGGCCCGGGTGAGCCTTGAGTCCATTAGCGCGTCGTTGGCCGCATGAAGCGGGGAGCGCGTCACTCGGCTTGTGGGACATATGACACCACGTTCGCAAGCGCGCAAGGCCCGTCGTACACGAACGCCAAGCTGTGACAGGCCCGGGTGAACGCGACGTAGTACTTAGCCGGCGACGCCACGGTGGATGGATCTCCGGACTTGAGGAATGCCTTGATTACCCCGTTCGACAAGATTAAGACGCGCGGAAACGTGAGCCCTTTGACCGCACCAAAATTCTGCGCCAGTCTTCCCCCGGAATCCGTTTTTCGATCGTAGCGCAGCAGCGTCGGCGAGAACTCGACAACGTACGCGTCGATATCTCGATGCGCCACGATAAACAGGCCATCGTGGCCGGTGATTGCGTCATTTTTTGACAGTGTTGCGGGCATGGCAGGATATAGCGAGTCGGCCAACGCGCAGATGGATGGCGGGCAACGGTAGCTTTCATTCCGGTGAAGAACGTTGCAAAGGCCCTTCGCCGCCCATTTGGCGAACAACTCCGACGCACGGTGGTTTTTAAACTGCTTGTTCTTCGCGGAATGATGCGTTGCATAAGTGCCTTGCCGAGTGTCCCCGACCAAGGTTATGGCAATCCCGGACTGCTCCATGAGAAGCGCAATGAAGTCCCAGTCATGGCCTGCGAGATCTTGGACCTCGTCGATATAGATGTCGGTGAACCGAGCGCACAGGCGGTCCAGCACCGCGCCGTCGGTCGCCTTGTTGCAGTCCAATACGAACGCGCACGCGCGATCCGAATAGATGAGACTCCCCGGCGTCACATAGTACCGGGCGACATCACTGCGCTTAGCGTAATTGACCGTCTGGCCCGATACGAAATGCAGCCCCTCGATCCGTCGATCCGGGTAGATCGCACGCTGATAGGGCCGAATGCATTCTTGAAGCAGGAATTCGTACCAGGACAAGAGCGTCACATTCGCGGGCACATGCCCGGCCTTACGCACGAAGCTCGCTTGTAACTCGGCGAGGTTCTTTACTGTGTAGGTCAAAATAGCGATGCGTGCGCTGGGATGCGCGAGCGCTTGCTCCACCAGATGCGTGGTCTTTCCTGAGCCCGCTGCCGACATCAGGACGCTATTCTTCGACGGCACGCGCGATGTATCCCGGATAGGTCATGGCTTGAGTGCTGGCGAAGATGGCCAGCGCGGTTTCAGTCTTGTGGGCCTTCATGTACGCCAGCGCCGCCGTCTTTTCGGCAAATGTTTTGCCAAGGACCGTGTTGATCACGGGCAGCTCGTTGACCTTGAGAATCTGTTGCTCAAGCGACGGAGCAGCGGGATCATCGTCATAGTCAATGTAGTCCAGATACTCGGCATACCGTTCCTTGAGCTGTTCTGGACGGCCATCGTTATCGGTGAGGGCGATGACATCGATGGACAGCAGGCGAGCGATGTCCAAGAAGCGCTTGAAGGCGAGTGACTTGACGGAAATAACGTCGACGCCGCTGGCCAGTGGCGCGCGGCCGTGGCGGTCAATGTAGGCGCGCTGCACGATCAACTCATCCGACGGGCCCTCGACGAGGATGGCTCGTCGTGCCAGCAATAACCGCAGGGTGTCGTGGCCAGGCAGCTTGAGGAAATAGTTCAGGGTATCCGGAGGCAGATTATCCAGGCGCATGTGCTTGCCGTTGGCGCCCAACATGGTCAGCTTATCGAGCCCCAGCTTATTGAGCACAAAGCTGCTATGCGTGGTGATGACGACCTGTCGATCAACGGCCTCCTTGGCGATGTTCTCGATCAAGCGTGCCATGTTGGCGAACGACAGGTGGTTCTCCGGCTCCTCGATGAGGACCACTTGGGACGCGGACTGGGCCCGCAGCGCAAGCCGCATCTTGGCAGCGCTCTGCTCGCCCAAGCTGGCCTGCGAGAAGGGAATCTGGTCCAGATATGGCGAAAGGACCGATTCCCATCCCGACCGGCTGGCCGTATCGATGCCGACTGTGAGGCTCTTCTCACTGATGGCCGAGGGCGAGGCCTTGAGATGCTCGTTGAGGACCTGCACCCGCGGATTCGCGGCGAAATCGTCCCGCATCTTGCGATAAGCGGCAGCCAAGCCCACGCGGTCTTCGGCTGTGATTGCGGCCTCGATGATCGCGGCAACATAACGATCCGCCCCCGACAGCGACTTAGATGCGTGGGTATCGATGATGGACGACTTGGCAGGCAGCGTGCGAGGCACGACGCCATTGCCAGCGAAGGATCGCCAGTAGGTCCGAAAGTATTCCACCGGGAGCCCGGCGCCATGGGGCGCTGCGGCGGTGTAATCACACAGCGCCTGGTGATAGGCATCGTCTAGTTCGATGGTCAGACTAACGCCTGCGACGTCTTGATTTCGGGAGTTGTGGGTGCCCCGAAACAACGCTAGGGCGGGGTCGTCTGTAAAATACAGTTCGATCAGCAGCGTTGGCGGTTCTCCGCCCGCAATACAGCCGCTTTTGAGGTACTCGGCCACCACGTTGTTGTTGAACATCGATGGGCTCAGCTCATACATCAGATTACGGCCACGCCACTGACAGGTAAGCGCTGCATGGATCGCTTCGAGCACCGTCGATTTTCCACGCTCATTGTCCCCCACGAGAATGTTAAGGTGGGGGTGCAGCGGAAGGTCCAGCGAGGCGAGGCTTTTGAAGTTGCGAACAATCACGCGTTCGATGGGCATGCACCATGTGCTCTCAGGGATTAGGTAAACGAAGTGGCGTGTTGTTGGGCCGCCCGGCATCTACCCAGGCTTGGTGCGCTCGGCGCAGGTCCCGTTCGCAGTCGGACACCGCCTGTTCAAAATCAAGCGCTGGATCAATCTGCACGGGCGACTCTTGCAGCACATGAATCAGTCCGATGGGCCGAAGATCGGTGAACGGATTCAGGCCGATCAGATTGCCGAGCACCTCGGGGGGAGCAGTGAAGCCGGCCAGCCGAGCGAATCGATCTGCCGCGAGACTCAGATTCCAGTCGGAGGTAAACAAAAGCAAGGCCGCCAACGCCAGGAGCGGCGGCTGCCTGTCCAAACGGTTCTTCGCGAAGCACCGGGTCCGTTTGGTCCTGAATGCACCAAAGTTATCGACAATAAAATCGACGAGTGAATTAGCGAGCACCACCTTTTCATCGAAGACCGAGACGTCGAAGGCGGTCTCGCCGCGAAGACGCGTCGCCAGGCGCGTCGCTGCAGCAACCACTTCGTCGGTGGGCCAAATTCGGCGCTCTGCTAATAAGGCCAAGATTCCATCCGCTTGTGGGTATGCCATGCGTCGCGCGACAGCTTTCCAATCGAAGTCAGGTATGTCGCCATGGGATGGTGAATAGGGAACCGAGGGTGCCGCGCGACGCCAAAGGCTTTTGACCAGTTGCGGGACTCGAGGATCAAGGGTGATCATGACTCGGTGAACTTGGCGCTGCTCGAAGAACCACAGACGCATTGCGCGCATGTCCGCCTGCGTAAACACGCCGCCGTGAATGCCTCCGCACACCAGCAAGCGGACCTGGCGAGTAAGCCAGTCTCTTGGAGACTGAAAATTGACGAGCCCGTCGACCGACGAGGGGTCGTCGTGGACAGTGAAGTCGCACAGGGGATCGTGCGCATCGCCGCCATCTGGATTTCGAAACCGAAACGTCGCTTGGCGCACCTTTCGCCGCGTCTGTCGGTCCACGCCGGCAGCGACCAAAACTGCTCCTCGAGCCCCGCACGAGGGGCATTCCAGGTCTTGCGCTGCAGCATGGCGCCACTTGTCTTCAAAGCCATCTAGGCGCAGATGGTCCAGCGGCACGCCCGTCATGCGGCTCAGCCATTGAGGTAGGTCCAGCTCGGCGGCAAACCGGTGAGAGTAGGCGGTGAGCGGCATCGACGATCCTTCGTATGCGGGCGTGCTGGAAGCCTAAATGCTGCGAGCCAGAAAGCCTAGCGGCACCTTGATCGGCACCTCGCTGTACGTGCTAACAGCAGCTGCCCGGTGATCTCCCAGCTATCGCACCGCAGAACTCGGCAGGGTGACTCGGGCGTGGAGCGGCGGCTCGGCCACACGGACCTCCCATGCAAGAGGAGCGCCTCCGATAAGCTCTGCCGGTGGAGATGGTGGCAGGGTGGCTGTCTCTCGACCTGGACGACGCGCTCGGCGCGGTGGGCGATGGCGTCCCGTATCAGCGGCGTGGGAGATGGGAGGCGGTCGGTGCCGGGCGCTAAAGGGCAGCGGCTGACTGCCGAATAAGGGTCTTAGGGCCGGCCCTTGCGCGGCCTCGGTCTCAGAGTATGATATTCAGTTGTGCGACCCTTGACTTATCGCCCATATCGTGAGTGACATGCTCGGAACGTGGCGTGTTGGAACCTGTAATCCCACAACGTGGCCGGAGGGAACCCCGTGGAACTCAAGCGCATTCAATCAACGGACTTGCCAGACATCGATGCTTCCGTGAAGGAGCGCGTCAACGATGGCCGTTGGACGCTCTTCCGGACCCATCAGGACCACGACGACAGAGAAGTCGAGTATTACATCAAGGGTAACGCCAGCCTCTATCGACTGGATCGGTCAGGAAAGGTGGTCAGCATTGGCGAGGCCGCTGAGGCGCCCCGAATCGATGAGGTGTTGCACTTCGCGGATCTGCCCAGCCCGAAATCTGTTAGCGAGAACCGCGGGACTCGCCGGGCATTGACGTTCAGCTAAGGACGCATGGAATGAGTCAGGGATTGATCGCAGGGCCCACCCGATGGGTCCTTTTTTTGGCATCCAGCCATCAGGCAGAAGACCGGCACATCCTCGATCTCGCGTACGGCGTGTATTGCCTGGAACGCGCGGGGGTGAAGGCGGCTGACATTTCGGTGTACGTGGATGGCCCCGACCGCGCCGCCATTGCAACGCAATGGAGCCAAGGCACGACATCGGCCATCCCGGTCCAGGAGAGCCACGAATTCTTCGTCGATATCAGGAACGAAAAAGCTGAGAATTTGGTGATGTTCGTCACCGGCCATGGCGGATGGGACGGGATCGACGCGCCTCATCCCATCAAGCCGTTTCCCTTCGTGACCGCCATCAAGAGTGCTCCCCAGCTCAAGCATGCGGTCGTCTATTTAGGGCAATGTTATGCAGGCATCTTCAACTATGTGGGTGCGGGCAAGGGCAAGGGGCCGTCCGGCGACGCGGATGTGATTGTCATGGGCGCGACCAATCTGCACTCGAGCATCAGCGCGTCCACCACCGAGACGTTGATCAATGGCGAGGTTCGCTGGCCCGCCAATGTCTTTTTGATTCATGTGTTCAAGTGGATCGTTAGTCCCTCCGATGTGGATGGCGACGGGCTTTATACGGTGATGGACTCGTTCAAATACGCCAGCGCGTTGTCGAATGATGGCAACTTGACATTGAAGACGCAGGTCACTAATCGAATCTTCGATTTGCGTACCGCTTGGTTGACTGCGCAGGCAGCGCATCAATCCACCGCATCGCTCAGCTTGCAAATGGCCGAGACGGCGGCTAGAGCGCAGTATTTCGACGCCTTAGAGCTGAACCACGTGCACCAAGATGGATGGATATTGAACGCCATCCCCGCTCAGCATCTGGCATTTCGGTAAGGGGCAGCGCATCGCTTCGATGTCGATACGTTGTATAGCGATCACCGCACCGCCAGCTAATACGGTTCCGTTTGGCCATGTCGCATGAGCCACTGCCGCCTGAAATCGAAGCCTGCAGGGTGCGCGCCGCGCGCATCATGGAACCGCTGCGCCTCACCCGCTCGCTGACTGATAGCGATTGCCACGGGCTTTTTCTCAGTTCGCGAACCAATGGCGGTCGCGCCTTGCGCCCCTACTATTTGGTCTACTTTCTATTGGTGGATTTACTCGGGTTCGACCATTCCGGCAGAGGCGACAAAGTCGCTTGGTCCATTCCGGTTGAATTCGAGCACCGGCTGTATGTCGTAGAGCATCGAAAGTTCGGGCTCGGGATTTTCGAACCACAGCACGATCCAAAGGCGCGCATGAGCGGGCCAGTGACGATCTTGGGTGAGCAAGATGCCACCATCATCTGCCGAATCATCAACACAGCCGTGGACAAGTCGACTCCCTATTTCGAGTGGCGCGCCCAGCAGGAGGCGCGGGGATCGCGCCTGAATGTGTCCAACCGGTCTCGTGCGCTCTTGAGCCGATACGAGCATTTCGTGGACGAAGCCAGCCGCCATGGCGAGCAGGCGGATCGGCTGCGTGACGAGAAGCGATACGTCGAGCTGGCTGAGGCCCGACGGCGAGCCAATTGGTCGGCGCAGGCGGCCATCGATGCCTTTTACGCTTGGTCGGAACATGCATTCATCCATCTGGCTGTTCTCCAAGGATCGCTCAGCACGGGAGAGGCCGTGCGTGAGTTAGCCACGGCCGACTGGGGAACCAAGTTCCGCGCCGCTTTTGATCTTGGCGATGGCTCATGCAAGGCCCATTACGACGTCCTCGTCGATCTTCGGAAGCAGATGCGCAACTTCCTGGCCCATGGCTCGTTCGGAAAGCGGGGTGAGGCGTTCCATTTCCATTCGGCAGTGGGTGCGGTGCCCCTGTTGATCAATCAGGGCGATGGTCACCCGTTTCAGCTGTCTGGCGACGTACCCTTTGCGGAATCGAAGGCGCTGGCGGCCATCGATGCATTCCTCGAATGGCTATGGGGCTCATCGCTGGCCCCAGCCAAGCACTACTTGGACAGCGATCTGCCGACCATCTTGACCCACGCGGCGAACGGCACCTATGCACGCGTGATGCAGTCGGACGAGCGCATGTGTGACTTCCTGGAGACGATGCAGGCGGAATGGGACCGTGCCGGCGATATGGATTTCTGATGCTGAACAGGGGCGACCCGTTCGACCCGAGCGGCGAATGACATGAGAACCTCCGTGAGAGTTTCTCCTGACATCGGCACGGCAGCGCCCTGGCTTCAGCTCAATAGGAGTGCAATTTCGGCAAGCGTCGATCGCTCTGAGTAGGTAGGGTCTCTTTAAGACTGGGCGTTTCACTTGAACGCTACCCCCATTTCAGGGTGTGGCTAGCCAAACCGGCCGACTACCATGCCGGGCTCGCCCACGAGAGTTCCCCATGCGCCACCCATCCCGCCGCGTCCCGCGACTCGCTTTGAGCCTGCTCGCACTCATCACCTTGCACGTCGCGTCCGCACAGACCGCACTAGCAAGCACCACCTACGGTACCTTCGGCCTCGACGTGACGGCCATCGACGCCACAGTCCGGCCGGGCGACGATTTCTGGGCATACGCGAACGGTGCTTGGGCCAAGAGCGCGCATTTCGCCGGTAACCAGGAGGTTGTCGGCGTCGCGGTGGACTTCAACGCGCTGGCGGATGCCCGCGCGCTGAACCTCATGGACCGTCCGGAATTCCTGGAAGCCCCTGATTCCGACCAGCGCAAGGTCGCGCAGTTCTACGCGAGTTGGATGGATACGGTGACGAGGGAGCGATCTGGGCTTTCGCCGCTTCGTCCCCTGCTGGCGCGCATCGCCCGCCTGAAGAGTCGTGCGGACCTGGGTGCCGCATTCGGCGCCGCGGAATTCGCCTCGCCCTTCGACATCGACGTGGCGCCGACGGCCTCGGATCCGAACCGGAATGAAGTCGTGGTTTCCGCCGGAAGCCTGGGTATGGCGCTCAGCTATTACCTCCAGCAAGGCGCAGCCTTCGACGCGGACCGCGCAGCCTATCGGCGCTACGTCGAACAGATCCTCACGCTGAGCGGCGTCGCGGCGCCGGCTACCAAGGCCGAGGCCATCGTGGCCCTCGAGATGCGCATGGCGAAAGCGCAAGCGCAGGGCACGTCCGGGGGTGACATGGTCGTGCCTGTTCCGGTGCTGCCAACGCAGCTCCCCCAAGTGGCATGGCTTGATCTTCTCAAGGCAAGGGACCTTGGCGGTGCGAAGGAGCTTCGCTTGCAGTCCGGGGCATCGGTGCGAGCACTCGCCGAGCTCGTAGCCAGCGTGCCCTTGGGCACATGGAAGGACTATCTAGCGTTCCGCCTGGTAAGCGACCGTGCCGACTATCTCCCGGCCGCGTTCGCCACAGCGCGTGAAGACTTCTACGACCGCACCCTGTATGGCCTCACGGCTTCGCGTGACCGGGCGAGCCAGGGCGTTCGGCTGGTCGAAAAGGCCATGCCCGAAGCGGTAAGCCGGTTGTACGTGAAGCGTTACATGGACACGGCGACGACGCAGGCCATCCGCGAGATGTTCGACAACGTGAAGGCTTCTTATGCCGAATTGATCGACCGCGCGGCGTGGATGGACGAGCCCACACGGCAAGCCGCGCGCGCCAAGCTGGCGGCATTGACGGCATGCATCGGCGGTCCGGAGCTGAAGACGGACTTTTCCGATCTCGTCGTTGCAAAGGACGACCTGTTCGGAAATGTCATTCGAAGCGAGCGCAAGCGCGCCGCGCTGTTGGCGGCATCGTTTAGCTCTCCACCCGATGCCTGCGCCCGCTATGGGTTCGCCCAGGGTGGTAACGACTTCTACGTGCGCGAGGAGAACCGGGTGCTCATACCCTCCGGCAGCATGATTCCGCCATTCTTCGATCCTGCGGCCGATCCGGCGGTGAACTATGGGGCCATCGGCGTCACGATCGGCCACGAAATCGGGCATGGTTTCGATGTGGACGGCGCCGCATTCGATGGGCACGGGAGGCGAGTGAACTGGTGGTCCGACGCGTCGCGTAAAGCGTTCGAACGAATGGCGGCCAGAGTGGCTGCCGACTACGCGACCATTGAAGTGCTGCCGGGTCTGCACGTGGATGGCGAGAAGACACTCGGTGAAGACATGGCCGACCTCACCGGCACCCAGGCAGCGTTCATGGCGTATCGGAAATACCAGCAGCGCCACGGCAAGGCGCCGGTGCTGAATGGCACCACAGGCGAACAGCGCTTCTTTCTGGCGCTGGCCCAGATGCGGCGAACGAACGTGCGCGAGGAGACGCTCCGGTTTCTGGTAGCCTCCGACACACACACGCCGCCCCGGCAGCGCGTGAACGGTGTCGTTCGACATATCGATGCCTGGTACGACGCATTTTCCGTGCGGCCCGGCGACCCACTCTACGTGCCGCCAGCCGATCGTATCCATCTCTGGTAGTTCCCGCCGCCCATGGCCACCGCCACCTCCGATGTGCCTCCACCGATTCGGGTGCTCGTCGTAGACGATCATCCGATGATGCGCCAGGGCCTGCACTCGCTTATCGCCCATGAGGCAGACATGCTTCTGGTGGGTGAGGCAAGCCGCGGTGACGAGGCCGTCGAAGCTTTTCGCCGCTTGCAGCCCGACGTGGTGCTGATGGATCTGCAGATGCAGGGTGGCGACGGACTCGACGCCATCCGATCGATACGCGAGGTGTCGCCGGAGGCAAACATCGTAGTCCTCACCAGCTATGCAGGCGATGCGCGCATCGCACGTGCCCTGGCCCTGGGGGCCAGGGCGTACCTGCTCAAGGCGGCCGGGGCTCAGGAGATACTTCGGGCGATGCGTGCGGCCGTGCGCGGGCGGCAAACCGTGTCTCCCGCAGCGGCGCGCCAGCTGGCCGATCGTGTGGGCACGGAAGCGCTCACGTCCCGGGAAGTTGCGGTGCTTCGCCTGGTTGCGCTTGGCCAGGGCAACCGTGCCATCGCGGCTTCGCTGCTCGTTTCCGAGGAAACGGTGAAGTCCAGGGTACGCAGCATCTTCGCCAAGCTGGGTGCCGACGACCGCACACACGCCGTAACCCTTGCGCGCGAACGGGGTTTCCTCGATCCCTAGGCGTTATCGGTACGCGGTGCGCCGTGGAATCCGCACATGTATCTCCGTACCTTCTCCCGGCGCCGTTTCGATCCGGATGCTTCCGCGCAGGGAAGCCACACGTTCGCGAATGCCGCGCAATCCGAAATGTCCCGTGGTCGATGCGCGTTCCACCGCGTCCGGATCGAAACCCAGCCCGTCATCCGTTACCACGAGCCACAGATCGTTCGTTTCGTAAGACACGGTGACGTCGACGCGCGAGCCCTGCGCGTGGCGAAACGCATTGGTCATCACTTCCGTGGCAATGACAAGCAACGAGGCAGCGGCGTTCTCGCGTAGCGGCACGGGTTTGCCATCGAGCGTGAGGGTGAACGTGGGCCCATGCAAAGACGCGAGGCGTTGACCTTCGGCAAGC
This sequence comes from Luteibacter sp. SG786, assembly GCF_011759605.1. GTDB lineage: Bacteria > Pseudomonadota > Gammaproteobacteria > Xanthomonadales > Rhodanobacteraceae > Luteibacter. The sequence continues at coordinate 132,305 of NZ_JAAOYX010000002.1, read as the reverse complement.
AGACTGTCGTAAAGCTCCACGGCGGCATCGGGCGCGCCGCGTAGCGTCTGAATGCGGTCGCGCCCTGCCACGATCACCTGTCTCGCCTCTTCGGCAACATCAGCGATTTCGCGCCGTTCTTCGTCCGGAAGGGTAGGGCGGCGGGCCAACGCCTGCATGGTCAACATGGCGCCCTGGAAACGCTGCAGCAGGGTGTCGTGTATGTCGCGCGCCAATGCATCGCGTTCCTCCGAGCGCACGCGCAAACGCAACGACACGGCGCGCATGCGCAGCCACAGGACAAGTACGAGCAAGCCTGCCAACGCGCCCACCCACAAGGCGGTGAAACCTGCCGTCTCGCGAAACGCGGCCGTCCGGTGGATAGCGAGCACGGCCGGATTGACCGAAACCTGCGGGCCGAGCATGGCTCTCACTTCGAAAGTCGAACGTCCGGCGGGAAACTGGGTGAACGACACCTGCCGGCCTTCACCGGCATCCGTCCACGAGGGTGCCGACGGCAGCAGCCGGTACTGGAAGCGAATCCGGTCGGGACGCGATAGCTCCGCCACGGTGAATCGAACAGCCAGGTCTCTCTCGTCCGGTTCGAGGTCGATCCCTGCGCTGTCCATCGACCGATGACGGCCGCCCACGTCGACACCTTCGATGCGTGGCGTCGCAGGTGCGCGAGGTTCGGGGGCATGCGCCGGATCGATCCACGACAGGCCGGCCACGGTCTTGGCCCAGATCCGCCCGTCCGCGCTCATGCGAAGGCTCGGCAACCCGCGGTCGGGATCGGCACCGCCGGCGATGCCGTCCACGGAGTCGAAGCGGTCGAAGCGGATGGGCGTGGCCGGGTCGTCGAGGTTCATGCGGCTTGCGGGCATTCGTGAACGAAATACCAGCGCCGAGGTTGCCACCCAAAGGAAACCGTCGCGGTCGAGCGCGAGCCCGGTGACCCAATGCAGCAGATCCGGTTGCTCGGTATGAACGGTTCGGAAGCGTGTGCCATCGTAGAACTGCACGCCCCGATCCCCGCCTACCCATGCTCCCCCGTGATCGGCGACGATCGCCTTGATGGGGCCGGTTGCCAGTCCCTGCGCTTCGCCTTCGGTGGCTAGCTTGCCCTCGGCGATCCGCGCGAGCAGGGGTTTTCCGGAGAGCCCCAACCATAGGACGCCGCCGGAACCTGCCGCGCCTGTCACCGGAAGGGCGGGCAAGGCAGGCAAGGGCGTCCACTGCGTGCCGTTCCACAGGGACACAGCCGGCGATCGGCCACCCGTGGCCGATGCCTCGGTCGCGACGATGTGCCCGGCGCCGGGTATCGCAACGAACGACGCGTCATTCGTGCTCCCGCCATGCGGCAGGGATGCCGCCAGCGATGGCTCGCCCTCGCTCAGGCGCCACACACCGTGTTCGTTCGCCGCCCATGCGACGTCTCGCTCTGTGTCCAGCGCCATCGCGAACACCCGGGACGGCGGCCCATGGGTCGTTCGGGTGCCGTCGGCGTCTATGCGTAGAAGGGCCATGTTGTCGCTGCCCACCCAGGTCGTTCCGCGCGCGGTGGTGGCCGCCTCTACCTGGTGCAAGCCTTCCGGCAACGCAACCGGCACAAAGGGTGTGCGCCGAAAGAGATTCAGGCCCCCTTCGGTGCCGACCCAGATATCCCCGGCGGTGTCTTCGAGCAGGGGTTGCGGGAACGCGCCGGTGAGGCCATTCGCCCGGTTGAACGTTTCCATCGCCGGGGCGTGCCCATCCCGTTCGGCAACGTCCAGCGCTTCCCTTGATGCGTGCAGCACACCTGTCGTGCGAGTTACCCAGAGTGCCCCGCTGCGCGAGACGAGCAAGCCGTTGACCTGCGTGTCGAGTATCGGCTTGGCGACCGGCGTCAGACTCGTTCCATGGCGGCGGAACATGTGCACGCCGTCGTCGTTGCGGGTGAAGAGCCGATCGCCGCTGCCGAGGGCTACCTCGCGAACGCCTTCATGCGCCAGGGCGATCGAGGCCGCGACACCCTGCCCACGAGGCTTGACCCAAAGATCGCCATGGGCCGCCCACCACGTATTGCCGTCCGCATCGGTGGCTGGACGCTGTTCGAGGATGCCGGGCACGGTCTGGAACGTGCGAAAGGTCTTGCCGTCGAAGCGGGCGCTGCCACGGCCGGCGCGCATCCAGAGGAACCCGCGGTCGTCCAGGGCCAGGCGGGAAATGTCCCCAGGGGCGCCGCCGAGCCTTGCGAACGACACGTGTTGGAACTGCGTCAGCGATTCGGCGGGTTGTTCGGCGGCGTACGCGGCCGCCCGCACTCCACCGGCGACGAAGAAGATGAGAGTGAGGAAGGGGGCCCTGAATCGCATGCCCCCTATTGTCCGTTACATCGGCGGCTGGGGCACCGTCCGGTAGACGGCTTAGCTCACCCCTGTCGGCCCCTCCAACACCAACCGAACCTTCCGCGCCAGATCGGCCCGCGCATACGGCTTGTGGATCATCTCGAACTCCCGACCGCCCGCATCCTCGCGTTCGATGGACGAGTTGGCATAGCCGGTGGTCAGCAGGATGCGCACGCGTGGCAGGCGCTCGCGCACCTGACGGGCGAGCATCACTCCGTTCATGCTGCCCGGCATGATGAGGTCGGTGAACAGCATGTCGAAGGTTTCGCCGTCGTCGAGCCGCTTCAGCGCTTCCGAAGCGTTGTGCGAAACGGACACGTCGTAACCGTAGTCTTCGAGAATGTCGCGCGCGAGATCGGCCACGTCCTCGCGGTCTTCCACGACCAGGATGCGTGCGTGGCCCCGCTGCTCTGCGGCCGCTTGGTGCTGCTTTTCGATGGGGTGCGTGATGTCCTGGCCCACGGCGGGGAAGAAAAGTCGCACCGTCGTGCCCACGTTTTCTTCGGAATAGATGTGCACGCTGCCGCCGGACTGGCGGGCGAAGCCATACACCATGGAAAGGCCCAGGCCCGTACCGCGACCTTCTTCCTTGGTGGTGAAGAACGGTTCCATCACGCGCTTGATGATTTCCGGGGGCATGCCGGTACCCGTATCGGTGATGGCGATCTCGACATACTCGCCTGCCTGCAAATCGCTGAAGAGCCGCGAATCGCCGGTCGCAATGTGCACCTTGCGGGTACCGATGGTGATGCGCTGGCTCTCCCGGCCGGCCATGGCGTCGCGCGCGTTGATGAGCACGTTGAGGAGCGCCACCTCGCCCTGGGTCGGATCGATGCGACACAGCGGAAGGTCGTCGTCGAACTCCAGACGGATATCCGCGGCCTCGCCGAGCACACGCACCATCATGTCGTGCATGCCGGAGATCAGCGCATTCGCGTTCACCGTGCGGCCGTCCAGGCGCTGCTTGCGCGCGAATGCCAGCAGCTGCTGCGTCAAGGTGGCGGCCCGGTGCACCGCGCGCTGCGACGACTCCACATACCGGGCGACCCGGGCTGGATCGGCATCCGGCTTTTCGTTGGTCATCGCTATACCTTCGAGGTAGCCGGTGATGACCTGCAGCAGGTTGTTGAAGTCGTGCGCGATGCCGCCGGTCAATTGCCCGAGGGCTTCCATCTTCTGCGCTTGCCGGAGTGCAACTTCGGCATCGCGGCGGCGGCTCACATCGAGCTGGGACGCGAAGAAGTAGATCAATTTGCCTTCGCGGTCGTAAATCGGCGAGATGAACAACGCGTTCCAGAACGTCGAGCCGTCCTTCTTGTAGTTCAGGATCTCGGTCGCGATTTCCCGGCTTCCGGCGATCGCCTTCCGAATCTCAGCGATCGTTTCAGGGTCGGTGTCCTTGCCTTGCAGGAATCGGCAGTTCTCCCCCATCAGTTCGTCCGCCTCGTAGCCCGTCATGCGAATGAAGGCTTCGTTGGCGAAGACGATGGGGTTGTCCGGCAAGTTGGGGTTGGTGACGATCATCGGCATGCGCGTGGTCTGCACGGCAGCAAAGAAGATGTCGTGTTCGGGATGATCCATCCCGGTGTAGCCCACCTCGACGCGCTTGCCCTGGGGCTTTGGCGTCAGCCATGTCGGTTCGTCGCTCATTGGTGTCCAGAGTTGTGGCGGCAACGGGGCGGTGGGTAGCCACCGCCTTGCGTATCGTCGCCCGGAGTCTGCAAAACGGCATCTTAGCGGCGGGTGACTCCCCGGGCCCACTCTTCACGCAGACATCATGGCGATGGTGGTCTCGCGCATGACCCGGCCGGTTCAGTTCCGGCCGCAGGCCAGCACCACCATGGCACGCGGCGGGCATACGAACGTCTGGCCGCCGGGAACATTCAGCCCGGGCGCCAATTCGGTGGCTGTCGAGAGCGCCACCGTCCACTCGGGGCAATCGCTGCGCTCGGGCAGCTTGAACTCGACACCTTCGGCCCAGGCATTCACCAGCAGGAGCAGGGTCGCGTCCGTGCCGGGCCGATGCACACCCGTTTGCTGCGCGCGTCCGTCGATGAGGGCGGCCATCGAGCGAGCCGAGGCGTCGGTCCAATGCGCCTCGCCGGCCTCCGACCCGTCGGGCGCAAGCCACACGATGTCGCGCACACCATTGGCCTCGTCGTAGCGGCCATCCAGGAAACGGCCGCGGCGCAGCAGGGGATAGCGCTGGCGCAAGGCCGTCAGTTCGCGCACGAAGTCGGCCAGACGGCCTTCGGTCGGGTCGCGCTCCCAATTGATCCAGGCAATTTCGCTGTCCTGGCCATAGGTGTTGTTGTTTCCGCCTTGCGTCTGGGCGCGCTCGTCGCCGGCCAGCAGCATCGGCGTGCCCTTGGAGAGGAAGAGCGTTGCCAGCAGGTTCCGCATCTGCCGCTCGCGCAGGGCGTTGATGTCGGCGTCGTCCGTTTCGCCTTCCACCCCGCAGTTCCAAGAATGGTTGTTGTCCGAGCCGTCCTTGTTGTCCTCGCCGTTCGCGTCGTTGTGCTTCTCGTTGTAGCTCACCAGGTCGTACAGGGTGAAACCGTCGTGGGCGGTGATGAAGTTGATGCTGGCCCACGGACGGCGTCCGCGCTTGTCGAAGAAATCGGCCGAGCCCGTGAGCCGCTTGCCGAAATCCGCCAGGGTGCCTTCGTCGCCCTTCCAGAAGGCGCGCACATCGTCGCGGAACCGATCGTTCCACTCCGCCCAGCCCGGCGGGAAGTGGCCCACCTGATAGCCGCCCGGACCGCAATCCCACGGCTCGGCGATCATCTTCACCGAGGCCAGCACCGGGTCCTGTGCCACGGCGTCGAGGATGCCGCCGCGCTGGTCGAAGCCCGAGGGCTCCCGACCCAGGATGGTCGCCAGGTCGAAGCGGAACCCGTCCACATGCATGTCGTTGACCCAATACCGAAGCGAATCCATCACCATCTGGATCACCCGCGGGTGGCTCACGTTGAGCGTGTTCCCGGTACCGGTGTCGTTGATATAGAACCGCGGATCGTCGGCCAGCCGGTAGTAGGACACGTTATCGATGCCGCGCAGCGAAAGGGTCGGCCCCAACTCGCTGCCCTCGGCCGTGTGGTTGTAGACCACGTCCAGCAGCACCTCGAGCCCCTGTCGGTGCGCCGCCTTGACCAGGTCGCGGAACTCGTCGCGATGCCCGTTGGACAGGTAACGCCGCTTGATGGCGAAGAACCCGATGGTGTTGTAACCCCAGTAGTTCCGTCGCTCTGCCTCGAGCAGGTGCCGGTCGTCGAGATAGGCGTGCATGGGCAGCAACTCCACGGCCGACACGCCCAACGAGCGGATGCCATCCAGCACGGCAGGCGTGGCCAGGCCCGCGCAGGTGCCGCGCACGTCCTCGGCCACGGCCGGATGCCGCATGGTGTAACCGCGAACATGGGTTTCCATGATGACCGTCTCGTCCCATGGGGTCATGGGCCGCTGGTCGTCACCCCAGTCGTAGTTGTCTTCCACGACAACGGCTTTGGGTACGAACGGCGCGCTGTCGCGCTCGTCGAAGCTCAAGTCTGCGTCGGGGTGACCCACGGTGTAGCCATACAGCTCGTCGCACCACACCAGGTCGCCGGAAAGCTCCCGGGCATACGGGTCGATCAGAAGCTTGTTGGCGTTGAAGCGGTGCCCTTGCGTGGGCTCATAGGGTCCATGCACGCGATAACCGTAAAGCTGGCCGGGTTTGACGTCCGGCAGATAGCCGTGCCACACCTCATCGGTGTATTCAGGCAGGTCAACGCGGGTTTCGTTGCCGTCAGCGTCGAAGAGGCACAGTTCCACCCGGGTGGCGTTGGCGGAGAACAGCGCGAAATTGGTGCCGGAGCCGTCAAAGGTGGCGCCGCGCGGGAACGGACGGCCCTCCGCGACGACGAGGGCGGAGGCAGGGGGATTCTGGGTCATGGATGAGGCGCCAACGAGAGGTGGCCAAGCATCCGGGGCTTACCGTAGAGAAGGCGTTGAGGCCGGGCGATGCCTGCGTGCAGGCGGCAGGGGCGCCAGTTCCGGCCAGAGGCGACGGATGCCGTCGTCCACCGTGCGCCGGAAATTGAGCTTCCACCCGCTTTCGATACAACGCTGGCCCGCGATGCGCAGCACGCCGATCGCACCCATGGCCAGGTAGCGCGCATCGATGGGGCTGACGCGCGGAAGACGCGCAACCAGGGCCTCCGCAACGTTGGTTTCCCAGCCCTCCATGTCGAGCAGTTGGCGCCCCCGAAGGGCCGGCGTTACGTGAATGAGGTCGGCCAGCGACCGTATCTCGTCGACGGGGAGGAGGTCGACCACGGCCAGTACGCAGTTCCGAAGCAACTCACGGGGCGAGAGTGCTCGGTCGCCATGGGCCACGAGATCGATCAGCGCCTGGCGTGCCTTCTCAGCCCAGGCGAAGACGATGTCTTCCTTGCCGGCGAAGTAGTTGAAGAACGTACGCCGGGAGACGCCGGCTGCCTCGGCGATGTCGTCGACGGATACGCGGTCGTATCCGGTAGCCACGAAAAGACGGAGCCCGGCCTCGATAAGGCTGGCACGAACCGCGGTCTTTTGGCCCTCGCGGCGGCTGGATGGAGGAGAACCGGCTTTTCTCTGCATGTCGCAAGCGTAGCAATTCGCGTCTTTGGGCGGCCATGCTTCACCGAATTTGCACTAAGTGCAATAATCATGATCGACCGCTATTCCACAGAGGTGCTCGGTGGGTCCTTTACTGCGCGTTATCGGGCGATATGCCGCGCGCGCCGCGATAACGTTTTGCTTGCTTCTCGGCACGGGGTGGCTGTCCCTGGTGGTGTGGTTCCACTTGCCGACATGGGCCGGCCTCAATGCGATCGCAACGGGGTGCGTCGTATGCCTGTGCCTCCTGGCTCTAGGCCCTCGCCGGTGGCGCGCCGTTCGCCCGGCGCGATGGGGTGCGTCGGTCTGCGCGCTCGTCATTCTTGCCGGCTGGGCAAGTCTGCACCCATCCAACGACAGGCACTGGGCGCCCGATGTCGCGCGTGTGCTGCGTGCGACCGTGTCCGGTAACAAGGTGCACCTCACCAACGTACGTGACTTCCGCTGGACGGGTGACGAGACGGCAGACGAGGTGTGGGTGACACGGGATTACGACCTCGATCACATCGTCGCGGTGGATCTCGCCCTGTCGTACTGGATGGGGCCCGCCATCGCGCACACGCTGGTCAGCTTCGAATTCGACGACGGGCGTCATCTTGTCTTCTCCTCGGAAATCAGACGCGAAGAAGGCGAGTCCTTCTCCGCACTGGGTGGTTTCGTTCGCCGCTTCGAATCCGTCCTGGTGGCCGCGGAGGAGGGTGACATCCTCCGCGTGCGCACGAATTTCCGTGGCGAAACGATGCATCTTTACCGATTGCGGATGCCACCGGAGGCCAGGCGCGCGCTGTTCCTGGGCTATCTCGAACAGGCGGCGGAACTCGAACGCAAGCCGCGCTTTTACAACACGCTGACGAGCAACTGCACTACGGTCGTCTTCGACCTGATGCGCAGGATAAGTCCGGGCCTGCCCGTCGATCCGCGCATTCTCTTGTCTGGCTACCTCGACCGCTACGCGTTCGACGAGCAGGGTCTGGTCCCAGGCTTTTCCTTCAAGGCATTGCGCGATCGCGGGGATATCACGCAACGGGCACGCGCGGCGGGGAACGCGGAGGATTTTTCGAGGCTGATCCGCGTCGGTGTCCCAGGCATGAATGGAATCCGCCATGATCATTAGAGCCCTCCTTCGGCTCCTTCTCGTCGTGCTGGTCCTGCATACGACGGCCTGCGCCATGGTCAAGGTGGGCGACGTCAGCCCACGCGAGTACATTGCCCATCGCCGGGGCGACATCCTCTCCGGCCGGCATTTGAGCGGACACACGGCAGAGACCCTGGCGATGGCCGGACTCGATGCGAGGACGTGCGAGCGGGCGCCGTCACCCTGCATCGCGTCGCTGTCGGTGCTCTCGCCCATGTCGGAGGAACGCCGCCAGTCGGCCATTGCTGAAATGTGGCTGGCGCGGGCGATGGACGACACCCCGGGGGCGGACGAACGAGGCGACAAGGCAAGGGAAGCGGCCTACCTGGAAGCCGCACGCCATGCCTATGCCTATCTCTTCTACACCGAACGTGCGGCCCCCGAGCGCGCGTTCGAAGATCGTCAGACCCAGGTGCGCGACTACTACAACTACGCCGTGCAGCAGCTTGCGATCCTTCTCGGTCACCACAGTCGCGAACATACGGAAAAGGGCATGGCCACTGACATCGGCCAGACGCATGTGGTGGTCGACATACACACGCTGGCCTGGGCCAACCAACGCCCGCGCGAGGTCGTTGCGGCATCGGCCCTCCGGTTCGAGGGCATCCGCAGCACCTATCGCAGGGACGGGTTGGGTGCGGAGCTCGTGGTCGATGTGCGTTCGGCCGAAGACAAGGAAAGCAGCGCATACCGCAGCATGCCGACGCCCTCGGCAACGGCGTTCCTCCGATTCCCTGGCGACTCCCTTGCCGGCGTGCTCGGCGCTCGCGACGCGGTGCTCGAAGGTCACGATCCGTTTCGTGATGCGACGGTGTCCATGGGCGAGACGACGGTACCGCTTGCGGGCAACTTCACGGCAGGCTACGGGCTTTGGCTCGCGCGGTCGGGATTTGCCACGCAGTCGCTGGCCACCCTCCTGGGGCGCGGCGACGCTCTCACCCAGCCGCGTATCTACCTGATGCAGCCGTACGATCCCAACCGCCGGATCATTCTTCTTCTCCACGGGCTCGCCTCGAGTCCCGAGGCCTGGGTAAACGTCGCGAACGATATCCTCGGCGACGAGCGTCTCCGCCGTAACTTCCAGGTCTGGCAGGTGTACTACCCGACTAACGTGCCCATCGCGGTCAACAATCGCGCGATTCGTGACGCATTTGCACAGACGCTTGCGCACTTCGACCCTTCCGGCAACGCCGTCGCGTCCCATCAGCTGATCATCATCGGTCACAGCATGGGCGGTATCCTCGCGCGCCTGCTGGTGTCGTCGTCAGGCGACGCCCTGTGGAACGAGGCGACGCAGGGCAGCGCACGCAAACGGGCTTTCTTCAAAAGCATGCGGGCGACTTCGGCCCCTACCTGCACTTTGATGCCCTGCCCAACGTCGACGAGGCCGTGTTCATTGCCGCGCCTCATCGTGGCACGACCTTCGCGGCCAATCCGGTGGCGCGTCTGCTGTCGAACCTCATTCGCCTGCCCGGCGCGGTCGTTGCCCGCTTCGGAGGGCTCCTGGCCGATCTCGATGGGGACGACGGGGAAACAAAGGGCCGTAAGGCGCCGCTCTTGCCGAACAGCATCGACAACCTGCAGGCCAGCGATCCGTTCATTCGGGCCGCGGCAACCCTGCCCATCGATGCCGCCGTGCGCTATCACTCGGTCATCGCGCGGAAAAAAGCCGAAGGGCCGCTCGAGGACAGCGACGACGGACTCGTGCCGTACTGGAGCTCCCATCTCCCAGGCGCGGCAAGCGAAAAGGTGATCGTGTCCGGGCACAGCGTGCAGGAGACGCCGGCGGCGGTGCTGGAACTCCGCCGCATCCTCAACGAGAACATCGACCGAACTGCGCGAAGCGTGCCTTGATCTCGGTAGAAAGTCCGTAGTTTTTTACGATGTACAACCCGCAGTGAAAAAGATATACCGCGGATAGCCCGAGGAACCTTCACTTCCGGATCGCGACCCATCATGAAACTGACCACTGTGCTCAGCCTGATCATCGGAATGACGGGGTTCGTCAGCTGGTCGATCGTGATCAAGTATCGGAAATCGTGGGGCCAGGATTCCGGCGTGACCTATATTTGCAAACGGCTGATCGCGGAGCGGAACGCAGAGGGCTGGATGCTGGTTCTGAGTCAGATAGTCACCGTCCTGTCCGGGGCATACTTGCTCTATCTGGTCAACGTCAGATAGGGGCGTAGCGCAGGCCGCGCCTCGCGCGCTACATGTGTAGTACCATGCCGCGTCCCCGCTGCGGATGCACCTATGCTTCTCCCCGACACCGAATTGGAAGTCATGAAAGCCCTCTGGGAAAAGCACCCGCAAAGCGCGCGTGAACTGCACGATGTGCTTGCCGCTCGCACCGGTTGGGCCTTGTCCACCACGCGCACCGTGCTCGACCGCATGCGCGCCAAGGAACTGGTCTTGCGCACCGAAGTGCACGGGCTCGCCGTGTTCTCGCCGGCCAGGAGCAAGGTGGACGTGCTTGGGGATTCACTGGCCCATCTGTTCCGCGACGTTCTCGAGGTGCCGGGCAGCGTTCCTGTCTCCGCGCTCACCGGAAGCACACTGCTCAACGAAGAGGAACTGGCGGAACTGGATCGCATGCTCAACGGACGCAAGCGGCGCTGATGAATGCGCTGACGGTTCTCACGGGGTGCGTGTGCGGCGTCTTGGTGGGCACCGGCATGGCGGCTGCGCTGGCGCGCGTACAGGACGGGCTCTCGGCACGTGTGCGTCACGCATTCGGGTCCGCGGCGTTTTGGCTCACGGCGGCGCTTCCGCCTCTGCTCGTCTGTCTTGGCGATGCCTCCGTAACGCCGAACGCGCAGGCGCTCTGGGGCGCGACGACGGCCGTCTTCTCCGATGCGCTGCCTGCTCAGCCATGGCTGGCGACGCTGGCGCGTGGTCTGTTTTGCGCGTGGATGGCCGTGGCCGCGGCGGGTATGTGTCGTCTCGCACGCCAGGTATGGCGCACGGCCGGCTTGCGTAGAGCCCTTCGTCCGAGCGAAGTCACCTGGCCTGCCGTCGCAACGGCGAGCGTGCCGGGTCCCATGCTGATCGGGTATCGCCGTCCCGTCGTCGTGCTGCCCGAAATGATGCAGGCCTGCGCACCCGGTGTGGTGCAGGCGCTTGTTCGGCATGAGCAGGCGCACGCTGCCCGGTGGGACAACTGGCGGCTTCTGGCAGAGAACGCCGCGATGGCGCTGCTGCCATGGTGCGTGCCGTTGCGTGCATTGCACCGGATGCTTGCGGCCGCGCGCGAGGAACTGTGCGATGCGATGGCGCTGCGGGGGGCCGACGAACCGACGCGAATCGGTTATGCGCAGGCACTGGTCCATGCGCTTCGACATGCCGCGAAGTACCGCGCCCTGGGTTCCACCATGTCTGGGCCTATGTCCGCGCTGCGTCGTCGCATGGATGCCATCCTGGAGCCGTCGTGTGCGATGGCATCGCCGCCATGGCGACAGCGCGGCATGGCCGGCATGGCGCTGTCGACGGGCGCGCTGGCCGCCGCGCTCATGTGGTGCATCGGAGGTGGCCTGGAGACCGTGGCGGGCCTGCACGGCATGACGATGCGCTTCGCGCCGCTTGATGGCACGAGCGGCGTTTATCGCGTGACCACCCTCGGCGGCCCGGCGGAAACAGGCACACGCGCATTCGCCCCGGGTCCGTATCAGATTCGCTTCGCCCGGACCCCTTCCGGCGAATGGGTGGTCACGACGAGGCCGGCCGCCCGGCCCTGAGGGGCAGAGAGGGTTGTGCCGTTCGCGCTACATGTGTAGCGTAGTGGCTACATAAGTAGCCCAAAGGTGCACCGTGTTCGCCATTCTCCTCGCCGGCCTGTGGCTCGGTTCCAGCGCAACGACCGTCCCGGCAGCTGCCTCCACCACGGAATCCGCGCCAGCCTCCTTGCTCGAACAGCTCGCCATCCCGGCCGATTACCGCGTGTCGTTCGAAGATCAGGCGGGTCGCTCGCTCACGTACGCGCAGTTCAAGGCGGCGATGGCCACCCGTCCGTTCGGCGTCGAGAAGGACCGGATGGCGCACAAGGCTGTCCTGAAGCTCGAAAGCGACGCCGACATCGTCAAGGCGCATGCGGAACAGGCCCGACCGACGGCTCTCGCCATTCAGGGCCATCCGTTTCCGGCTTTCAGTGCGCAAACGCTCGACGGAAAGAAGATCGCCTCGGCGTCGCTGCGCGGAAAGCCGTTCGTCGCGAACTTCTTCTTCGCCCAGTGCGCGCCGTGTATCGCGGAAACACCGGTCCTTTCCGCGTTCCACAAGGCCCATCCCGACATCGCCGTGCTGGCGTTCACCTTCGACGATGCCGTCGCGGCGCGCGAATTCGCGCGCGCCCGTCATTTCAACTGGCCGGTGCTGCCCGATCAGCAGGCACTGGCGGAGCAGGCTGGCGTCAAGATCTATCCGACCATGATGCTGGTCGACGGCAACGGGATCGTCGCCAAGGCGACGGTTTCCGACGCAATCCACCCGGCAGGCAAGCCGCTTTCGGTGGCCGATCTGGAACGCTGGGTGAAGGGCGCCCGATAACTGCGGCGAGGCGGCGGCCTATTCCCAAGGGGAATGAGCGATATACCTTCGTGTGGCTGACCTGAAGGCCGTTCGGCGCGTAGCATTCGCATCAGTCTTCGTACTGGAACCCCCATGTCCTCCTCCACCAGACCTGCCTCCGCGCTGGGCCGGGGCACGCTTTTCGCCATGGCGCTGGCGACGGGCCTCGCCGTGGCATCCATCTATTACAACCAGCCCATGCTGGGGGTGATGTCGTCGTCACTGCACGACGCACGAGTCAGCGGCTGGATTCCCACGCTCACTCAGCTGGGTTATGCGGCCGGTCTGCTGTTCCTGCTGCCGCTCGGCGACATGCTGGAGCGGCGCCGACTCATCGTCGTGCAGTTCGGCATTCTCGCGCTCTCGCTGGTGCTGATGGCGCTCGCTCCCGGTCTTGCGGTGCTCGCCGTCGCATCCGTGCTTGTCGGCGCCGCTGCGACGGTGGCGCAGCAGATCGTGCCATTCGCGACGATCCTTTCGGCGCCGGAGAAGCGCGGCGCGGCCATCGGCACGGTCATGAGCGGTCTGTTCACGGGCATCCTCCTCAGCCGCACGCTAGCCGGCATCGTGTCGAGCGTCGCCGGCTGGCGCACCATGTTCTGGGTCGCCGTGCCGCTCGCGCTGCTGGGCGCCGTGCTCATGGCGCGCAGCCTGCCGGCGCACCACCCGGCCAGGAAGCTGCGTTATGGCGATCTGCTGGGTTCGCTCATCCACCTTTGGCGCAACGAGCCGGTGCTGCGCCGTGCCGCGGCTACCCAGGCACTGCTCTTCGCTTCCTTCTCCGCGTTCTGGACGACACTGGCATTGCGCCTGGCCGAGCCGCCGCTGAATCTCGGCGCGGCGTCGGCGGGACTCTTCGGCATCGTCGGCGCGGTGGGCGTGGCCATGGCACCCGTGGCCGGACGTGTGGCGGACCGTCGTGGTCCGGCACCGGTCATCGCCCTCGGCGCCGCGGCCACGGTGCTGGCGTGGCTGGTGTTCGGACTGTGGCAGAGCCTCGCCGGGCTCGTCGTCGGTGTGATCGTGCTGGACTTCGGCGTGCAGATCGCACTGGTGTCGAACCAGCACCTGATCTACGGCCTGCATCCGGAGTACAAGAGCCGTTTGAACACCTTGTTCATGACCACGATGTTCGTGGGCGGTGCACTGGGCTCGTCGCTGGCCGCGGCCGCATGGCATCACGGCGGTTGGCCGGTGGTGTGCGTGCTTGGCGGCGTCTTGCCGATCGGTGCGGTGGTGCTCAGTCTTGCGCGTCGCCGGGCGGCCGAGCCGCAGCGAGTGCACTGAGGGGCTTCGCTTCGTCGGGGCGCACGCGTGACGCACCGTCGAACGAAGGCAGCGACCAGTCGTGGAGCACCGCCCAGAAGGCGATGCCGAGTGCCAGGGGCGCCACCAGCATCGAATCGCTCGTATGGTGAAGCAGCACGAGCGACGCGGCCACCATGCCGCCGACGAGGGTGGTGGCGATGACGAGATCGCGCACGCACGCTTTCCACGCATTCGTGGTTTCCAGCCGTGCGAGTGCTTCCACGGCGATGACGCGGTGGGTGCGCTCGACGAAGCGCGGGTCGGGCGTGTCGATATCCGCACCGGCAAGCAGCCGGGCGAGGTCCTGGTCGTCGGATGTCATCGCGATGTCTCCGGAGCGAGAGTGAGGCGGCGGCGCAGGATGTCGCGCGCGCGTGGGATGATGCTTTTCAGCGTACCCAGCGGAAGATCGAGCAGCTTCGCCGCCTCCGTGTGCGACCAGCCTTCCACGTCGCACAGAAGAATGCAGGCGCGTTCACGCGGGGGCAGTGTGGCCAATGCGGCGAGCACATCGATCCGCGTGCCCGGATTGGGATCGACGGCGTCGAACGGCTCGGCCGACTGCTCGTGTTTGCGGCGCAAGTGCTGTTCATGGCGCTCCATGTCCAGGAAGAGCCGCCAGCCGATGCGTACGAGCCACGCGGCATAGCTGCTGTCGCTGGCGCTCCCGTCGAACTGCGTGCAGCGTTGCCAGGCGCGCACGAAGCTTTCCTGGGCGAGGTCGTCGGCCATGGCCGCATTCCCGCACAGTTTGCGCAGGAAGCCACGCAGGCGCGCCTCGTGCCGCGCGACCAGCACGTCGAAGGCAGAGCGATCGCCGGCGATGACGCGCCGGTTCAGCGCGTCGTCGGCTGGTTCGGTATCAACGGTCACGGCTCGCCCGCAGCGAAAGCAGCACGAGCGCGATGCCGGTCAGGAGCGGGAAGAGCGCCGCACCCGCGGCCACGCGCATGGCCTCTTGCGTGCCTTGCAAGGCAACGCTGCCGCCACATGCCACGCCGATGGCGACGAGTATCCAGCCATTGCGGCGGTCGGCTGCCGCGCGTTCCGCCGCGGGCACGCGGCCCAACGCGCGGTCCAACTGTTCCACGGTGAGCGGCACGCCGGCTTGCAGGCCCTGGCGCAGCGTCCGGTGCAGCATGGCCACCATGGCCAGCCGGATCAGCTGGTGCAGCACGATGAGGATGGCGAGGGCGGTAATCACACTGCCGAGGAAGTGGGCGTCGAGCATGGGAATCTCCTGCATGGGTCCTGGCATAACGGATGCCGACCGGCGATTGGATGAGCAGGCGTGAACATCCAATGCGCCGTCGTGGCGCGTTTGGATAGCACCAGCGCCGAGCGCTTCCCCCGGAGCATCCCATGAAATCCACTGTCGTCCTTTTTGCCGGCCTCCTTGGCATGGCGGCCGCCGCCTCGCCCGTGCCCGAGGTGCCGGTGGCTCCGTCGGCGGCACCATCCAAGACAGCCCAGCCGCAGGCCGCGCCCGGCGACGACTTCGACCGCTACGTGAACGGTGCCTGGGAACGCGACCACCCGGTGCCCGCCGATCGCACGTCGATCGGCATGTGGCCGGATATGCAGGCCAAGGCCGTTGAGCAGTCGCGCCTCCTGGTGGAGGAAGCCGCGGCCGTGAGAGAACCGATGGGCATCCTCTATGCGAGCTATATGGACCAGCCGATGCGGGACCGGCAAGGGCTACGACCGCTCCAGGCATGGCTGGCCGGCATCGACGCGATCGGCGATCGCGCTGCCTTCGCTGCGGCCATCGGCCAACTGGCGAGGATCGATGTAGGTGCCATCGTCGTGCCCATCATCGAAGAAGACGATGGGCACCCCGGGCAATCCATTCTCACCCTGCGCGAAGGCCGCCCCGGCCTGCCCAACGTCGAGGCCTACCATGCGACGGAAGGTCCGGCCGGTGCACGTCGCGAGGCCTATCGCACTTACCTTGTCGCGATGCTGACCGCTACGGGCGTTCCGCCGTCGGAAGCTGCCGGTCGCGTAGATGCGGTACTGGGGCTGGAGGCGCGCCTGGCCGAGTCGCAGCTCGGGCCCGCAGCCCAGCGTGACGCGGTGGGTTCGTACCATCCCGTCCCGGTCGGCGAGCTGTCGTCGCGCGTGCCGGGCTTCGCCTGGTCGTCATGGTTCGCGGCGCTCGGTATCGAGCATCCGGACCGCGTGAACGTGGCGCATCCCGCTGTTCTGCGGGCGCAACTCGAGGTGGTCGCAGCCGCACCACTCGACGTGCTGCGCGACCTCCTCCGGTTGAAACTCATGAACACGTACAGCCGCTATGTGGATGCGCGAAACGCCACAGCCCGTCTCGCGTACTACGGCGGGGCGCTGCGTGGCACGACCGCGGAACCGCCGGCGTGGAAACGCGGCGTGGACCTCGTGACCAACCTTATGCCCGAAACATTGAGCCGTGCGTACGTCGAGCATTATTTTCCGCCCGCGGCAAAGGCGCGGGCACAAGCGATCGCCGATGACGTGCGCATCGCACTGGCCGCCCGGGTGAACAAGGCCACGTGGTTGTCGCCGTCCGCACGTGCGGAAGTGAGCCGCAAACTGAAGCGCACCCGCATCAGCATCGGTTATCCCGATACCTGGCCTGCTGCCCCGACTGTCGCGCTCCGGGAAGACGACCTCGCAGGGAATGTCGCGCGGCTGACCGCATGGCGTTTCGATCAGGCAGTCGCACGCCTGACGCAGCCTCTCGACCGTACGACGTGGCAGTCGCCCGTGAGCGTGCCGAATGCCTATGCCAGCGCGGCGGCGAACGAAGTGATTTTCCCCGCCGCCCTGCTGCAGCCGCCGCTGTTCGATCCGACGGCCGATCCGGCGGCGAACTACGCACGCCTCGGCGCCACCATCGGGCACGAACTGAGCCACCTCTTCGACGACCAGGGCCTCCATTACGATGCCGACGGACGCCTGCGCGACACATGGAGCACAACCGACGCACAGCGCTTCGAGGCAAAGGCCAACGCATTGGCGAAACAGCTGGAGGGCTATGAACCCCTGCCGGGCCACCACGTGAATGGACGGCTTGTGCTGGGCGAGTCGCTGGCCGACCTGACTGGCCTGCTGGCGGCGCACGATGCGTTCGCCGCGAAGGCGGCGCCCGCAGGCGAAGGCCGTCGCGAGGCTGACCGCCGCTTCTTCACCGCCTGGGCGCAACTGTGGCGCACGAGCTATCGAGAGGCCTATCTCCGCACCCTGCTGCCATCCGACGCGCACCCGCCCGGCGCGGTACGGCTCTCCACGGTGCGCAACGTGGATGCGTGGTACGACGCCTTCGACGTACGGCGCGGTGCCTTGTACCTCGCGCCATCGGAGCGGATTCGCATCTGGTAGCGCCACGGCGGTAGCGCCGTATCACCGGCGCGTCAGGTGCTTGTCGAGGAAGGTCTGCACGAGTTGCGCGATGGTGTCCACCTGCTCGTCCCATGGGAAATGACCGGCATCGAGCAGGTGTACCTCCGCGTCCGGCAGATCGCGTTTGTATGCTTCACCGCCCGCACCGATGAATGACGGATCGTTCTTTCCCCACACGACGAGGGTCGGTGGCTTGTGCGTGCGCAGCCAGGCCTGCCAGGCCGGATACGACGCGACATTCGTGCGGTAGTCGTACAGGAGCGACGCCTGGATATCGCTCTGGCCGGGCTGGGAAAGATGCGCGAACTCGTCCGTCCAGTTGTCGGGGTTATAGCGTTCCGGATGCGAGGTGCCGAGAGTGTGGCGTAGCTCGGCTCCCTTCAGCGACACGAACGAATCGAACACCTCCGGATGCGCCTTCGGGTCTTTCCAATACTCGGCAATGGCCGTCCATTTCTTGCCGAGACCTTCCTCGTACGCGTTCGCATTCGACACGATGAGCGCGTCGACGCGGTCCGGATGCGCCACCATGATGCGGAAGCCGACCGGGCCGCCGTAATCGTGCAGGTACAGCGCGTAGTGCTTCAGGCCCAGCTGTTGCAGGAGGTCGTCGGTCGTCTTCGCCAGGTGGTCGAAGGTGTAGGCATAGCGTGTCGGGTCCGGTGCGTCGCTGTGCCCGAAACCCGGATAGTCCGGTGCGATCAGATGGTATCGCGTCGCAAGCAAGGGCATCAGCGTGTCGAACTGCCGCGACGACGATGGGAAGCCATGCAGCAGCACGAGTGTCGGCGCGTCCTTCGGGCCGGCCTCGCGATAGAACACGCGGATGCCGTCCACTGTCGCGTAGTGGTACGTGGTGGTGGCCTGGGTGGACGGGAGCGGGGTCGCCTGCGCAGCGGTTCCCAGCAGCATGCCGGCGGCGAAGAATGCGAACGTTTTCACGATGTCGACCTCATGGATGGCTGCCAGCAATTTGCTTTTTCGGTCGTGGTGAGCGGAGCGGTTCTGCGACGACCGTCGCAGAACCGGCACGATGCCATCGCATGACGGGGCGCTGGCACGAACCTGTCATGTTACGGCACAACACTCGGTCGCCCAGGGCAACGCAAAGGGCCACCATGACATCTCAAGACCGGCGCCACTTCCTGAAGCTTTCACTCGGCGCCGCAGGCGCCGCCTTCACGGCCGGGGTCGTGCCCGCCTCGATCGCGAAAGCCCTATCCATTCCGGCGTCGAGGCGCACGGGCACGCTTGCCGACGTCGAGCATGTGGTGATCCTCATGCAGGAGAACCGCTCGTTCGATCATTATTTCGGGTCGCTGCGGGGTGTGCGTGGCTTCGGGGATCCCCGGCCCTTCACCCTGGCGAGCGGACAGCCGGTCTGGAAGCAACCCTATGCGGCTTCGCCGGACGATTATCTTCTGCCGTTCCGCCCGGAGGCCGACGACCTCGGCCTGCAGTTCCTCGAGGACCTTCCGCACGGTTGGAACGACACGCACGCCGCCATGAACGGCGGGCGATACGACGGGTGGGTGCAAGCCAAGGGCACCACCACGATGGCGTACCTCACGCGCGAAGACATCCCATTCCACTATGCGCTGGCCGATGCGTTCACCATCTGCGACGCGTACCACTGCAGCATGCTTTCCTCCACCGACCCGAACCGCTACTACATGTGGAGCGGCTACGCGGGCAACGACGGCAAGGGCGCGGGCCCGGTGCTGGACAACGCGGAGAAAGGCTACGGCTGGACAACCTATCCCGAGCGCCTGGAGCAGGCGGGTGTGTCGTGGAAGATTTATCAGGACATCGGCACGGGTCTGGATGCCGCGGGCGGCTGGGGCTGGACATCGAACCCGTACATCGGCAATTACGGCGACAATTCGCTGCTGTATTTCGACAACTACCGCAATGCCCAGCCGGGCGATGCGCTGTACGAGAAGGCCCGCACGGGCACGGAGATCGCCAAGGGGCAATCGCCGTTCGCCATTCTCCGCGACGACGTGGTCGCGGGGCGGCTGCCGCAGGTCTCGTGGATCGCGGCGCCGGAGGCATACACCGAACATCCGAGCTGGCCTGCCAACTATGGCGCCTGGTACCTCGACGGCGTTCTCGAGGCGCTGACCGCCAATCCCGAGGTGTGGAGCAAGACGGCACTCTTCGTCACCTATGACGAGAACGACGGCTTCTTCGATCATGTGGTGCCCCCGTATGCGCCGTCGTCGCGCGATCAGGGCTTGTCCACGGTGAGCACGGACGGCGAGCTTTATCCGGGTGGCAACGGCTTCGCCGCCGGCGTGTATGGCCTCGGTGTTCGCGTGCCGATGCTGGTCGTGTCGCCGTGGAGCAAGGGTGGCTGGGTCTGTTCGGAAACCTACGACCACACCTCGATCATCCGCTTCCTGGAACGGCGCTTCGGTGTGCGCGAGCCGAACATATCGGCGTGGCGTCGCGCCGTGTGCGGCGACCTCACCCGCGCCTTCGACTTTTCGCGGCACGACGCCGACACACCGCGCCTGCCGGGCACGAGCGGTTATGTGCCCGACCAGAAAGCCCATGACGAGCTTCGCCCGACGCCGCCCTCCGACCAGCGCATGCCGCAGCAGGAGCCGGGACAACGGCCTGCGCGGCCGCTGCCTTATGCATTGGACGTGCAGGGCAGGGTGGATGTTGCGGCGGGCCGCTATCGTCTGGAATTCATCAACGAGGGCGAAAGCGCGGCCTTCTTCCACGTGTTCTCGTCCGCGAGGGCAGACGGTCCGTGGGCCTACACGGTGGAAGCCGGCAAATCGCTCGCCGACTCATGGAACAGTCTCTACAGCGGTAACGCCTACGATCTCTCCGTGACAGGGCCGAACGGCTTCCTTCGCCGGTTTGCCGGCAGCCAGCCCACGGCGGCCGAGCACGCCCGCCGTGCCCAGCCTGAAGTTCGTCTGGCAACCGGCGGCCTGGATGGACTCCTTCGTCTTGTCATCTCCAACGAAGGCAGCCGCGCCTGCATGGTCACGGTGACACCGAACGACGATTACACCCATCTGCCGCCGAGGCGTCACTTCCTGTTACCGGGCGCCCGCGTCGAGAGCCTCTGGGAAATCGTCTCCAGTGACCACTGGTTCGACTTCAGCGTGACCAGCGACCACGACGCGCGATTCCTGCGGCGCCTGGCGGGTCATAAGGAAACGGGCCGGGCCTCGCGCTCGGATCCGGCGCTGTCGCCGGAAACGGGCCGCTCCGATGAACGGCCCGGGGTGGATTACCAGGGCAGCGTCTTGCCGAGGTAGGTGAAGCTGCCCGTCGCGCCGTCGGCACCGATGAGTGCCATCTCGACGCTGGTCTTCGCGCCCGTCGGCACGTCGATCTCGCCTTCTCCGCGGTTCATGTCGGTCTGTACGTAACCCGGATGAACGGCGTTGACCTTGATCGGCGTGTCGCGCAATTCGTAGGCAAGGTGCACGGTCCATGAGTTGAGTGCGCTCTTGGAGGCGTCGTAGGCCGGCACCTTGAAGCTGTAGATCGGCGAAGTCGGGTCCACATGCAGCGTCAGCGAGCCCAACATGCTCGACACGTTGACGATGCGGGCTGCCGGTGCGGCCTTCAGCAACGGAAGGAAGGCCTTGGTCACTTCCACCACACCGAACAGGTTGGTGTCGAACGTTTCGCGCCATACGTCCAGCGACTGCTCGGACGGCGCCTTGGTGAGATCGTCCACGGCAATGCCGGCATTGTTCACCAGGATGTCGAGCTTGCCGAACCGTGCCTTCACTTCGGCAGCGGCTTTCTGGATCGTGTCGCTGTCCGTGACATCCAGCGTGATCGCCTCGACGGGCAGGCCTTCGGCCTTGAGCTTGTCCGCGGCGGCCTGGGTACGCGTCGAATCGCGCCCGGCAAGCAACGTGGTCACACCGGCTTCGGCAAGCTGACGGACGGTCTCGTGGCCAATGCCGCGGGTAGCACCGGTGACGAGGGCGACTTTCTGCGATGCGTTCATTTCATGTCCTTGACGGGAGGGGGTAGGGCGTCAATTCGACATGTGGATGGCATCGAATATTTAAAGGCCCCCCTGGCGGCGCGCGGCAACGGCACGGGCGATGTCCGCGAACAGGGCGTTTCGGGTATTGGCATCCGCGCGCGAGCCGGTGAGGAACGCGGCCACGACCACGGTGTGGCCGTCGGGCCAGGTGACGATACCGATGTCGTTGAACGCGGCCGTCTGGCCGTCCAGCGTATACGAGGTGCCGCACTTGTCGGCGAAGCGCAGGTCGGGAGGAAGGCCGGCGCGCATGCGATTGGGCACCGTCTGATCGTACATGAGTCGCAGCAGGCGCTGCGTGGAGTCTGCGGAAAGCAACTTGCCGCGCGAGAGCTTTTCCAGGAAGTCCGCCGCCGCATCGGGCGTCGTGGTGTTGCGCGCATCGGCCATGAACGCCTGGTACCCGCGCTGCCTGCGAACGGCCTGCGCGGCTTCGGTTTCATTCTCGGGAATGGTCTGGCCGTTGGCCGTGCCATCGAAGATGTGGCTGACGTCGCCTTCGCTCAGGTCGACGCGCATGCCGTCGATCCCGTGATCGCGCAGGTAGCGGGTAACGACCGCCGGGCCGCCGAGCAACCGAATCAACGCATCCACCGCGGTGTTGTCGCTTTCGCTCACGGCCGCCACCAGCAGGCGGTCGACGGTGAAGCGCATCTGCCTGCCCGCAAAATGGGCGCCGATCGAGGGGACCGCCGAGCCGCCCACCACGTCCTTGCGGTCGATCGTCACCTCCTGATCGAGGGCGACCCTTCCTGCGTCGACCTCCGCGAGCACGGCCGCGGCCACGGGTGCCTTGAAGACGCTCATCATCGGATAGCCACGGTCGGCGTTGATGCGCGTGCGGTCATGGGTTTCCAGGTCCACCACGGTCACACCGAGCGTGCCCGGTTTCGCCCGCTCGGCAAGTTGGGCAAGGGTGTCGCGCAGATGGGTATCCGTGCCGGAAGCCCAGGCAGGCATGGACATGGCCACCGCGAAACACAAGGCCGATGAGGCGCGCAGCAGGCGAAGCATGGATATGTGCATGGGACCCCCTGGTTGGATGCAAGCCAGATAGTCTGCCGCAATTGAGGCAGCGCGCGGGCAGATCGGCGGCACGATGCTGGCCGGCTGCCAGACGAACCGGCAGTGGCTAACTTGTGACTACACGTGTAATCTTGACTACACGTGTAGCCAAAGGGGTGTGTCATGCGGTCTCGTATCGGGGTTATCGCTGCTCTGGGTCTGGCGGGCTTCGCCGTCACGGCCCATGCCATGGACACGTGGGTCCTGCGCACGGACCTCTGGCAATCGCCGGCGTTTTCCACGCTCCATGCGCAGCAGGACGCGAAGGCCCTGCACGGCGATCTCGACGGCGATGCCATGCGCGGTTCGGTGGAAGGCGACACATGGACGTTCGAAAGCACAGATACCCAGGGCCGAACGTCGCGTTTCCGCCTGCGGCTGGAACGCGATGCGATCGCCGGCACGGCCGACATGCCGGACCCGAACGACGGAACCCGCCGCGTCACGCATGCGGTTACCGGATGGAGAGTGCCCGATCGCACGGGCGGCCCCCGCGTCTGGGAGTATCGTCCGACGAGTTACTCCAATACGTGGGACGCCGACCGGCACCCGGTACTCGTCGTCTGGCCGGGCGACACCATCCACACGACCACGCTCGACTCCGGCGGCGTCGACGAGAACGGTGTGACCCGCGCGCTGTTCGGCAATCCGCAGACCGGGCCGTTCTTCGTGGCCGGTGCCGCACCGGGCGACACGCTCGTCGTGCACATCCGTCGCCTGAAGCTCAACCGCGACTACGCCGACAGTCTCGATACCATCGTGGGGCGAGCGCTCGGCGCGTCGCTGGCAGGGCAGGCAGGGAATCTCGGTAAGCCGGTTCGCTGGAAGCTCGACCGCGACAAGGGACTGGCACGCCCCGATGGCGCCACGGGCGCCCTCGGGAACTACGCCGTGCCGGTGAAGCCGATGCTGGGTGGACTGGCCGTCGCGCCGGGTTTCGGGATGCCGGCGATCTCCACGGGCGATACCAGCCGCTTCGGCGGCAACATGGACTTCAACGAAGTGGTGGAGGGCAACACCGTGTACCTGCCGGTGCAGCAGCCGGGCGCGCTGCTGTACTTCGGCGACGCGCACGCCCTCCAGGGCGATGGCGAAACCACGCAATACGCGC
The DNA here is from genome assembly GCF_011759605.1 of Luteibacter sp. SG786. Taxonomy (GTDB): domain Bacteria; phylum Pseudomonadota; class Gammaproteobacteria; order Xanthomonadales; family Rhodanobacteraceae; genus Luteibacter. The sequence goes on along the minus strand of NZ_JAAOYX010000002.1, from coordinate 108,708 downwards.
TCGAAACATCCATGGATGTCACGGTGACCGTCGATCTGATCCGGGGGCGCACGGTATCGATGCCGAGGGTCGAATCGCCCGCGCGCATCATGGTGCTGGGACAGGCCGGCTCCCTCGACGACGCACTGAAGGCCGCGAGCACCGGCACGATCCAGTGGCTGCAGCAGGATTACGGGTTGACTCTATCCCAGGCCGCACAGGTGCTCGGCACGGCCGTGCATTACACGGTTGCCAATCTGGCCGGCCGGAGCGTTGGCGTCGCGGCGTCCATCGACAAGGCATTGCTTCCCGCTCGGAGAGTGGGCCCACCATGAGGTGGGCCCACGTCTGGCATCACGCCGCTTCGCGCACCGGCGCCGCCTTCTTGCGGCGCTTGAGGTCGTAGCGGTCGAGGTTCATCACCTTCGTCCATGCCGAAACGAAATCCTGCACGAACTTGTCCTCGCCATCGGCGCTTCCGTAAACCTCCGCCAGGGCGCGCAGCACGGAGTTCGAACCGAACACGAGGTCGACGCGGCTGGCGATCCAGCGGAGCTTGCCCGTGCCGCGCTCAGTGCCTTCGAACGATTCCCGCGCCGGCGAGGTGGGCTTCCACTCGGTGCCCATGTCCAGCAGGTTGCGGAAGAAGTCGTTGGTGAGCTTGCCCGGGCGGTCGGTGAGCACGCCTTGGTTGCCGCCGTCCACGTTGGTGCCGAGCACGCGCATGCCGCCCACCAGCACAGTCATCTCGGGGGCGGTCAGGGTAAGGAGTTGCGCCTTGTCGATGAGCAAGGCCTCTGCCGGCACGCTGTACGCGGCTTTCAGGTAATTGCGGAATCCGTCGGCCACGGGTTCGAGCGGCGCGAACGAATCCACATCCGTCTGCTCTTGCGACGCATCGGTGCGGCCGGGAGCAAACGGCACGGTCACCGGGTGTCCCGCATCACGCGCAGCCTTCTCGATGGCCGTGCCGCCGGCCAGCACGATGAGATCGGCCAGCGAGATCTTCTTGCCGCCGGACTGCGCTGCGTTGAATTCGGAGCGGATGGTTTCCAGGCGCTCCAGCACGCGTGCCAGCTGTTCGGGCTGGTTGGACTTCCAGTCCTTCTGCGGTGCGAGACGAATGCGGGCGCCGTTGGCCCCGCCGCGCTTGTCGCCGCCGCGGAAGGTCGAGGCGGAGGCCCATGCGGTGGATACCAGTTCGGCCACGGTGAGGTCGGACGCCAGCAGCTTGTCCTTCAAGGCCTGGATGTCGCCGTCGCCGACCAGCGGGTGATCCACGTCCGGCACCGGGTCCTGCCAGATCAGCTTTTCTTCCGGTACTTCCGGGCCGAGGTAACGAGCGCGCGGGCCCATGTCGCGATGGGTCAGCTTGAACCACGCACGTGCGAACGCGTCGGCGAACGCTTCCGGATGCTCGAGGAAATGGCGCGAGATCTTTTCGTAAGCGGGATCGACACGCAGCGAGAGATCCGTGGTCAGCATCGTCGGGCGCCGGTTCGGGCCGCCATGCGCATCGGGGATCACCGCCTCGCTGTCCTTCGCCACCCATTGGTTCGCACCGGCAGGGCTCTTTGTCAGCTCCCACTCGTAGCGGAACAGGTTCTCGAAGAAGTGATTGCTCCACTGCGCGGGCGTCTGCGTCCAGGTGACCTCGAGGCCGCTGGTGATGGTATCGGCGCCGGCGCCACTGCCGTACGAGTTCTTCCAGCCGAAGCCTTGCTGCTCCAGTTCGCCGGCTTCCGGTTCGGCGGCCACGTTCTTGGCATCGGCCGCGCCGTGCGTCTTGCCGAAGGTATGTCCGCCGGCGATCAGCGCGACCGTCTCTTCGTCGTTCATCGCCATGCGTGCGAACGTCTCGCGGATGTCGCGCGCGGCGGCGACCGGGTCGGGGTTGCCCTCCGGGCCTTCCGGATTCACGTAGATCAGGCCCATCTGCACCGCGGCAAGCGGATTTTCCAGGTTGCGGCCGTGCTCGGTGCGGTCTTCCTCGGTGCCGTGCAGATGCGGGTCCGCGACCAGCACGCCGTCGTCGTCGGATTGCACCTTGCCGTAGCGATTGTCGCCGCCTAGCCATTCTTTCTCGCGGCCCCAGTAGACGTCCTCGTCGGGCTCCCAGGTGTCTTCGCGGCCGCCCGCGAATCCGAACGTCTTGAAGCCCATGCTCTCGAGCGCGACGTTACCGGTGAGGATCATGAGGTCGGCCCAGGAAATGCTGCTGCCGTACTTCTGCTTGATGGGCCAGAGTAGTCGGCGCGCCTTGTCGAGGCTGACGTTGTCGGGCCAGCTGTTCAGCGGTGCGAAGCGTTGCTGGCCGCGACCGCCGCCGCCGCGACCGTCGCCGATGCGGTAGGTGCCGGCGCTATGCCATGCCATGCGGATGAACAGCGGACCGTAGTGTCCGAAGTCAGCCGGCCACCAGTCCTGCGAATCGGTCATCAGCGCGGCCAGGTCTCTTTTCACCGCCGCGAGGTCGAGCTTCTCGAACGCTTCCGCGTAATCGAACTCGGGATCGAGCGGATTCGATCGCGACGAGTGCTGGTTGAGCAGGTCGACGCGCAAGCGCTTCGGCCACCAGTCCTTGTTCGTCGTGCCGCCACCGGCGGTATGTTTGAAGGGGCACTTCGCTTCGGTCGACATGGCGCAACTCCTCTGGGCAGCCAGGAAAGGGGGAACTCCTTTCTGGATCATAGGCGCGTGAAGGAGATTGCAAAAATTGATTGATCCGATAGCAGCTAGAGGCGTGGCCTATCGTTGTGCATTGGGGCAGGCCGATGTCTGCCGAATATGCGCCGATTCGCCATAACCGACGCTCGAGAGGGCGTGCGCGCCCGGAGGCGCGCACGGGGGTGCCGTCATTCCACAGCGGGGAAATCGACATCCGTGTCGTTGATGCGATTGAACGTATTGGTGAACGTGATCATGGAAATCGCATAGGCGATGGCAAGCAACTGCGCATCGCTGTAGCCGGCAGCGCGGATGTCGGCCACGGCTTCGGCCGGCACGGTCCCGCTTTGGCGGAGGATGCCGAGTACGAAACGGATCAGCGCATCACGCTTCGCATCGCCCGTGTTTTCCAGTTGCCGGATGGCGCGTACGTCGTCGACGCGCAGGCCGGCCAGCTTGCCCAGCATGTTGTGGGCGGCCACACAGTAGTCACAACCGGTCTGCGCGCTGACGAGGAGCTTGATCGTTTCGAGATCCTTGCGCGCCAGGCCCGCCGTGTTGAGCGCGGTGTCCGCGTCGAGGTAGGCAGCCGTCAGGGAGGGCGACAGCTGGCCCATGGTGGCGTACATGTTGGGCAACTTGCCGCCGGCCGCCTTGCGAACCTTGGCATAGACCTCGGCGGTGGCGCCCGTGGCGGTATCGACGGCAGGAAGGGTGATGCGGCTCATGGCTTGGCTCCGGTGCTTATGTGGTGGGAATGGGCATAGTCTGGGCGCACGGAGTGATCTCGACGAGCCGCAAGTGGCTCGATAAGATGCTCGAAAGGATCACCGGGGTGCCGCATGTCAGCAGACGTCGATTGGTTGAGCCGCTTCCTGGCCGTGGTCTCGGTGTCGGGAAAGCTGGAAATCCGCTGCGCTTACCGCGCGCCGTGGATCGTCAATGGCGAGGTCTCTTCGCCCGGCGAGGTGCCTTACCACCTGCTTCTGCGCGGCACGGCATGGGTGGAAGGCCCCCAGGGCGAGGTCGTGCAGTTGCACGCGGGCGACGCGGTGCTCTTCCCGCACGGTTCCGCCCATGTGTTGCGCGACGGCAGCGGTCTTCCGCCGGCGCGCACGCACGAGCGGCAGACGCCGAACGTCGTCCTCAGCGAGAACGAAGGCACGGGCGAGCCCCTGGACATGCTTTGTGGCCGGTTTGCCATCGCAGCGCCACATGACCGCTGGCTGCGCAGCTATCTGCCTTCCACGCTGATCGTGCGCACGGGCGACGCGACAGGGCATGAAACCGATTCCGCCGCGCGGCACCTGGCCGCATTGGTGGAATTGATGCGTGCGGAGTCCACCGACGGCCGCCCCGGCGGATACGCGATACTGAATGCGTTGTCCGCGGCGCTCTTCGCGCTGGTGTTGCGTGTCGCAAGCCAGTCCGACGCGCCGCCGCCGGGCTTGCTCGCGTTGGCCGCGCACCCGCGCCTCGCGCCGGCGATCTCCGCAATGCTGGCCGAGCCTGCCCGTGCGTGGACGCTTCCCGAATTGGCGGCGCTGTGCAACATGTCCCGCGCCACGTTCATGCGCCGCTTCCAGGAAGGCCTGGGTAAATCCGCGAGCGAGCTGCTGCAGGACATCCGCATGAGTCTGGCTGCCAATGAACTGAAGAATCCCGCGCGCTCGACGGAGGCGGTGGCCGAAGCCGTCGGCTATCAGTCGGTGGCCGCGTTCCGTCGCGTATTCACGCAGTCGATCGGCATGGCGCCAGGGGCATGGCGGCGGCAATTCCGTATCGGGTCGGCACCGCGGGCGGCGCACGTATAGCCGACCCGAGAGGGGCGCTGCCGCGCGCCGCGATTTCTTGCGTGGCGTCTTACAGGCAAGACGTTTCGCCAACGATGCTTGACCCTGCCCACGCCTGCCGACTAAATAGCCGACCGGGCCAGTGTCCGAACCCTTCCTCGCCAAGCGTATCCATGATCGTCAACGCCGACTCCGCCCACATCGACAACCGTCCGCTCGATCGAAGGGACGCGAAAACCCTCGTGCTTTCCGCGCTCGGTGGCGCCCTCGAGTTCTACGACTTCGTGATCTTCGCCTACTTCGCGAAGACCCTCGGTCACCTGTTCTTCCCGCCGGGCACGTCGGACTGGGTGGCGCAGTTGCAGGCCTTCAGCATCTTTGCGGTGGGGTATCTCGCGCGGCCGCTCGGCGGACTGGTGATGGCGCACTTCGGCGACCGCATCGGACGCAAGCGCATGTTCACCCTGAGCGTGTTCCTGATGGCGGTGCCCACGCTGATCATCGGCGTGTTGCCGACCTACGCGACCATCGGCGTGCTCGCGCCGGTGCTCCTCACCCTGTTGCGCGTGGTGCAGGGCATCGCCATCGGCGGCGAGGTGCCGGGAGCGTGGGTGTTCGTGGCCGAGCACGTGCCGCGGCACCGCGTGGGCCTGGCGTGCGCCAGCCTCAGCGCCGGGCTCACTTTCGGCATCCTCATCGGGTCGCTCGTGGCGGCGGGCATGAATGCACGGATGTCGCCGGCGGAGATGCTCGACCACGGTTGGCGCATCGCCTTCCTGCTTGGCGGCGTGTTCGGCTTTCTCGCGGTGTACCTGCGCCGGTGGCTGAGCGAGACGCCGGTGTTCGCGCGCATGCGCGAACGCAAGGAACTCACGACCGAACTTCCGGCGTGGGTGGTGCTGCGCGACCACCTGCCGTCGGTGCTCCTGTCGATGGTGGTCACCTGGGTGCTCACCGCTGCCATCGTCGTGGTGATCCTGATGACACCGACGCTCATGCAGACCGCGTTCCATGTGGAATCCGCGCGTGCGTTCACCGCCGGCAGCCTCGCCGCGCTGGCGCTCTGCATCGGGTGTGTGCTCGGCGGCCTTCTCGTCGACTGGCAGGGAAAGGCGCGAGCCATGCTGGTGGCGTCGGTGGGTCTCGCCATCAGCACCTATGCGCTTTATGCCGACCTGAAGGCCGGCGGCGCGAACCTGTTCGTGCTCTATTCGCTTGCCGGGCTGTTTGCGGGTGTGGCCGGCATCGTTCCCTCCGTGCTCGTCGCGGCGTTCCCGCCCGCGATCCGCTTCTCCGGCATCTCGCTGTCCTATAACGTGGCCTATGCCATATGCGGCGCCGCGACGCCCGTGCTGGTCGGGTACCTGGCGAAGTCGGCCGGCGGTCTCGGTCCCGCGCATTACGTGGGCCTGGTGGCGCTTGTCGGCGCTTGCAGCGCCTTTTACATGATGCGCCAGCGAAGCGCGTCCGCCCGGTGACCTGATCGCAGCCGGCGGCGCGATTCGCGACCCTTTCGTTTCACGCACTTTTCATGCCCGTGACGGCGGGCCTCGGCCGGCCGTATATGACAGTTGCGCCGGCCACGGACGTTGGGCATCCTTTTCTCGTCGCGGCAGTGTCGCCGCGCTTACCGGATCGTTCCCCGCGGTCCACCGTCGTCCTCACACCTCGCTCCAGACCATGACTGACGTCATCACACTCGGCTGGCGCGAACGGCTCGCTCTTCCGTCGCTCGGCGTTCCCGTCCTCAAGGCCAAGCTCGACACGGGCGCGCGCTCGTCGTCGCTGCACGTGGAATGGCTGGACGTGGACGAGCGGGCAGACGGCACCTGGTTGCGTTTCCAGGTGCGCACCACCCGCAAGGGCGGTGTATCGGCACCGTGCGAGGCTCGGGCGATCGGCCGGCGCTCCGTCACCGATTCGGGTGGCCACACGACGACGCGCTGGTTCATCCATACCGACGTGGAGCTCGCCGGACGCCGTTTCATGGCGGAGGTGAACCTCACCGACAGGCGGCACATGCTGTTTCCCCTTCTGCTCGGCCGGACCGCCCTCGACGGGCGCTTCCTGGTCGACCCATCGCTTTCCTATTCGCAGACGCCGCGCCGCGTCGTCCGGGACCCGTCATGAAGATCGCCATCCTGTCGCGCAACGCGCGGCTGTACTCCACCCAGCGCCTGGTGGAAGCGGCGCGCAAGCGCAAACACACGGTTCGTGTCATCGACCCTCTGCGCTGCTACATGAGCATCGGGCCGCAATCGTTCGCCATCCATTTCAAGGGCAAGCCGCTGGGCCCGGTGGACTGCGTGATCCCGCGCATCGGCGCCTCCAGCACCTTCTACGGCACGGCCGTGCTTCGCCAGCTGGAACTGATGGGCGTGTTCACCCCCAACCCTTCCGACGCGGTGCTGCGCGCGCGGGACAAGCTGCGCTGCCTCCAGCTGCTGGCCGCCCGCGGTGTCGAGATGCCTCTTACCGTCTTCGGCGACAACCCCGACGACACCGCCGACCTGATGGCCATGCTGGGCGACCCGCCGCATGTCATCAAATTGAACGAAGGCACACAGGGCACCGGCGTGGTGCTGGCCGAGAAACGCTCGGCCTCGCAGAGCGTCATCGAGGCCTTCCGCGGCCTGTACGCCAACTTCCTGGTCCAGGAATTCATCCGCGAGGCGAACGGCCAGGACCTGCGCTGCTTCGTCGTGGGCGACCAGGTGGTGGCGTCGATGCAGCGGTCTTCGGCCCCGGGCGAGTTCCGCGCCAACCTCCATCGCGGCGGCACCGCGGCGTCCGTGGAGCTGTCGGACGACGAACGCCGGGTGGCGGTGGAGGCCGCATCGGCCCTGGGGTTGGAGGTGGCCGGCGTGGACCTGCTGCGTTCGTCGCGCGGCCCCCTGCTCCTGGAGGTGAATGCCTCGCCCGGCCTGGAAGGCATCGAGGGAAGCACCGGGGTGGACGTGGCCGCCGCCATCGTCGCCCACTGCGAAGCCCGCCTGGCCGAGCGTCCCGTCGCCCCGAAGGCCCGGAAAGCCCGGGTCGCGAAGGGGTTAACGGCGATTTAAAGGGCCGTCCCCTATAAAGGTCCCACTGTGATTCCGCGACGCGGGGTGACGGTATCGGGGCAGTAGTTCTTTCGGCCCGGGCGGGTTTCCCCGCCCGGGCCTCTCTTTTAGGGGAGGCAGGCAGGCCGCGATGCTGTCCGCTTCACCCATTCCCCGTTAAGCTTGCTGTCGCAATACTCCTAAGACTTAAAGCGACCGCACAACACGGAGTGCCGCATGCGCGTTCTGGTCATCGAAGACAACACCGACATCGCGACCAACATCGGGGATTACCTCGAAGACCGCGGCCATGTTGTGGATTTCGCCGGCGACGGCGTCACCGGCCTGCACCTGGCGGTGGTACACGATTTCGACGTTATTGTGCTCGACCTCACCCTGCCGGGCATGGACGGCCTGGACGTGGCGAAGAAGCTGCGCCATGAAGCGCACAAGCAGACCCCGGTGCTGATGCTCACGGCCCGCGACTCCCTGGAGCACAAGCTCACCGGTTTCGAGTCCGGTGCCGACGATTACATGACCAAGCCGTTCGCCCTGCAGGAACTGGCGGCGCGCCTGGAAGTGCTGGCCCGTCGCGGCAAGGGCCCGCAAAGCCGGGTGCTGAAGGTCGGCGGCCTCACTTACAACCTCGACACCCTCACGGTCACCCGCGAAGGCAAGTCCATCCAGCTGAACCCCATCGGCCTGAAGCTGCTCCAGGCCTTGATGGAAGCCAGCCCCTCGGTGGTCACCCGCCAGGACCTGGAACAGCGCGTGTGGGGCGAGGAACTACCCGATTCCGATTCCCTGCGCGTGCACATCCACGGGCTCCGCGCGGCTATCGACAAACCGTTCGAGAAGCCGCTGATCCACACGCGTCACGGTATCGGATACCGCATGGTCGATCCGGATGCGGTCCAGGCGTAAGCTCCGCTTCCGACTCATCGTCACGTTCACGCTGTTCGGGTTCGGCCTGAGCGCCCTGTTCGCGTACGCCGCGCTCAACATTCGAGAGCGCGTCGAAGAGCAGCTGATCAACTCGGCCCTCCAGGACGAAGTCGATTCGCTCAACGCCAAGGTGCGGGCCAATCCCAACGTGGCGCCGCCCTTCGACATCGTGAAGGGCGCGACCTTCAGCGACCGCACGATCTACAAGGCGCCGCTCAACTGGCAGTCGCTCGGCACGGGCGTGCACGATCTCTACGACACGGGCAAGGACGGGCGAAGCCACCATTACAAGGTGGCCGTGCGCAGGGAAGGGGGCATCATCAGCTTCCTCCAGTTCGACGTGTCCCGCGACGAACTCGGCAAGCGCCAGCTCATCACCAGCGTGGTGGCCGCGGTGTTCCTGTTCGGCCTGATGTCGCTGGTGCTGGGCGTGTGGCTGTCTTCGCGCGTGTTGCGCCCCGTCACCGACCTCGCCAGCCGCCTGCGCGACTTTCGCCGCGTGGGCAAGGCCGAGGCGCTGGCTCCGCACTTCGCGGACGACGAGGTGGGCGAACTGGCCGTGGCGCTCGACGAATACGCCATGCGGCTCACCTCGGTGGTGGAGCGCGACCGTGAATTCAATTCCGACGTGAGCCACGAGTTGCGCACGCCGCTTGCCGTGATCGCCAGTACCACCGAACTGCTCCAGGGTTCGCCCGACCTCACCGACAAGTTGCGCGAACGCCTGAAGCGCATCGAGCGCGCATCGCGCCAGGCCACCGAACTCATCGAGGCGCTGCTGCTGCTGTCGCGCGCGGAGCGCCGCGGACCAACACGCGGCGAGACCACGGACGTGGCCAAGGTCGCCGCCGACGTCATCGAGAGCCAGCGTCCGCAGATGGGCGGCAAGCCGATCGAGATCGAACTGCTTGCCGACGGATCGGTAACCGTGAACGCGCCGGCCTCCGTGGTATCGGTGGCCCTGACCAACCTGATCGGCAACGCCATCAAGTACACGATGGAAGGCAAGGTCACGGTGCGCGTGCTTGACGGACGCATCGACGTGATCGACACCGGCCCCGGCATCAAGCCCGAGGACGCGGAGAAACTGTTCCAGCGTGGCATCCGTGGCGAAAGTGCCACGGGCGGCGGCGCGGGCCTGGGCCTGGCCATCGTGCGCCGCCTGTGCGAACTCTACGGCTGGGACGTTTCCCTGCGCCCGCGTCCCGAAATGGCCGGCGCCATCTCGACGATCGACTTCCGCTGAGGAGTCGCGGCCTGCGCGTCGCAGGACCGTCATCTCACGTGTCATCAAGATTTCATTTAGACGTCCGACCATGTGACGCATCCATGGCGCGTGTCGGGCAACCTCAGGGGAGGGACCGCCGCAGCGCGCCCGCGTAAGAAGGGACGTCGCTCGTGTTCTTCCGGTATACCGCTCTGGCCGCTGCCCTCGGCATGGCCCTCGTTTCCGTTGTGCACGCCACGGACACCGACACCACGTCGCCCCCGGCCGATGCGCCGGTGGCGAATCGTGAAAAGGCCCAGGACCTCGACGCGGTCTCCGTGATCGGCACGGGCGAAACGCGTCAGGTGCAGCGCCTGCGGCCGGCCGAGCAGAAGGTGCTGCCGCCCGGTACGAGCTTGCAGAAGGTGCTGAACACGCTGCCCGGCGTGAACGCGCAGTCCGTGGACGCGCTGGGTACCAACGAGCAGTCGATGACGCTCAGCCTTCGCGGTTTCAGCGGTACGCGCCTCGGTTACACGCTCGACGGCATGCCGCTCGGCGATAGCGCCTACAACAATTACAACGGGCTCTCGATCAATCGCGCGCTGATCTCGGAGAATTTTGGCGGTGCGGAGCTTTCCGAGGGCATCGGCAATCTCGGTACGCCGTCGACCAGCAACCTTGGCGGAACGATCGCCTACACGTCGAGTGACCCGCTGAAGAGCATGGGTGGCCGTGTGGCGCAGACCTTCGGCAGCGATCGCAACCGTCGCACCTATGCGCGCTTTGACACCGGCGATTACCACGGGTTCTCGATGTACCTCTCCGGCGCCCGAACGGAATCCGATCTGTTCAATCGCCAGGACGTGTACAACCAGTCGACGACGAAGCAGTTCAACGGCAAGGCCGTGTGGGACTTCGACTGGGCGCGCATCACTGGCTTCGCGGACACCTCGCGCACCACGCAGGCCGACTACTTCTACCTGTCGAAAAGCGAACTCGCGCGCGGCCTCGGCTGGGATTGGGGCGGCTACGCGCCGGACTGGCAACGTGCGATCGGCAAGGCGTACTGCAACAGCGGCACGTTCAACGCCCGGCTGTGCGATCGCAGTGGTCCGGACACCGACGCGGACGGCGCGTTCACGGCCGGTCAGATCCTGCGCGATGACGATCTTTACTATCTCGCGGGCGACTTCTTCCCGAGCGACGCGGTAACGATCCATGCGCAGGCATATCATCACGGGGACGCCGGCGAAGGCCACAACTGGAATAGCGGCACGTATTCGTACCCTGGCACGGCCCGACAGCTACCGATCATCTTCCGCAATACGCTGTACACGATCAATCGCTCCGGCGCGATCCTGTCGGCCTCGTGGGACATCGCCAACCACCACGTCGAAGGCGGCGTCTGGTACGAACATAATGTGTCGAGCGCATCGCGCTACAGCAGCTACGTGACCGGTCCGCGTGACCTCAGTGGCCGCATCGACGAGACGCCGGATCTCGGCGTGTTCGACCAGCGCACAGTGTGGAACACACGTCAGGCGTTTCTGCAGGACACGATCCGCTTCCTGGACGACGCGCTGACCGTCGACGTCGGTGTGAAGAGCCCGCATGCGACCTCGCAGGCAACCGCCCTTCCGGGCGTGGCGGTGAAACCGATCAGCCCCACGTCGAACAACCAGTTCGCCAGCGGCAAGCTCAGCGCCAGTAAGGCGCTGCTTCCCCAGTTCGGCGCACGTTACAAGCTCGCCGAGGGGCAGGAGGTGTTCGCGAGCTTCGCGAAGAACATCGCCATGTTCCAGGGCGGATTCAAGCTCGGCCCCCAGGCGGTGAGCCAGGCGATCTGGAACGCGCAGGGCGACCTGAAGCCCGAGAAGTCGCGCAGCCTCGAGGCCGGATACCGCGTCGAGAGCGGCCCGCTGGCCGCGTCGCTCGCGGCGTACAAGGTGCGCTTCGACAATCGCCTGCTGCAGTACAACCCATGCGATTCGCGCCAACCTGTCGGGCCGTCCTGCGGTAACCGCTTCTACAACGTGGGCGGCGTGGACAGCCATGGCGTGGAACTGACCTTCGTCTGGACGCCCGATGAACATCTCCGCTGGTACAACTCGGCGTCCCTGAATCGCTCGACGTATGCGAGCGACTACGTGCAGGCCGGCGTGGTTCAGCACACGAAGGGCCGGATCCAGACCGACACGCCGAAGAAGCTCTTCGCGACGCAGATCGACTGGACGCAGGGTGCGTGGTTCGCATCGCTGCGCGGAAAGTACACGGGCGAACGCTTCTACACGTACACCAACGACCGGGGCTTCGGCGGCTTCACCGTGTGGGACCTTTCGGGCGGATACGACTTCGGTGCGATGTCCTTCGCCAGCGACGTTCGCCTGTCGCTCAACGTGACGAACCTTGGCGACAAGCGCTACGCCAGCAACTTCGATTCCAGCGCCTTCGTACCGGCGGACCCGAACGGGACGGCCTATGTGTTCCACGCGTCCGCGCCGCGGCAGTATTTCGCCACGCTGGACGTGCGCTTCTGATGCGCCGTGCGGTCGCCGGGCTGGCCTTCGTCATCCTGTCGTCGCACGTGGCGGCGCAATCCGTCGCGATCCGCGCGCCCGACATCGCGACCGCGCCGCTGCCGCGATCGATCCAGAGCGGTGGCCGGACTTACGTCGACCAGGGCCTTGTCGCCAGTGGCTCCCTGCCGGCCGGCACCGTCGATTTCCTGGGCGACACGCTGGGTTCGTTCTCGTCGCTCTCGATCGAACCCGGCACGTGGCGGCGCGACGGCGACGCGTATGCCGGCATTCTCTGGACGCTGCCGGACCGCGGGCGCAACGATCCGGAACACCAGGTGTTCTTCGACTACCGCGCACGGCTGCATCGCTTTCGCTTGCGCATGGTTCCCGGGAAGGGGGCGTCGATCGCCGGCACCCTCACGCTCATACCCGATGGCGGCCGCACGCTCGCCGACTTTCGCGGCAAACCTTTCACCGGTGCCGACCCCGGTGCCGGCGTGCTCACTCAACGAGGCATCGTGCTGCCGTCGCCCGGGAATGGAACGGGCGCCGGCAAGGTTTCCCTCGATGCCGAGTCGCTTCAGTTCACGCGCGACGGCGGCTTCTACATCGGGGACGAGTACGCGGCGAACGTCTACCGCTTCGATCGCGACGGACGTCTCGCAGGCGTGATCGTCCCGCCGCGCGCCGTGCGGCCGCTCGACCCCCGCGGCGCGCCCGACTTCACGTCGTTGCGGCCACCCGCCAGTGGCCGCCGCAACAATCAGGGCGTGGAGGGCATGGCACTCTCCGCGGACGGCACTCGGTTGTTCGTGGTGCTGCAGAGCGCGCTGGTGCAGGACAGCCGGGGCGAAGACGGCGCCGGTCGTACGCCGACGCGCGTGCTTGTCTACGACGTGAGCCGTAACGCGACGCCCAGTCAGCCCGTGGCTCACTTCGTCGTGGATCTGCCGGCATACGACGCAAAGGGAAAGGGCGGCGTGCCCGATCGCACGGCTGCGCAGAGCGAGATCCGTGTGCTCGACGATCACCGCTTCCTGATGCTCGCGCGCGACGCCGCGGGCCGCGGCGCGGATAGCGACCGCCCCATCGTTTACAAGAGCGTGCTGCTCGTCGACACGACGGGTGCGACGAACCTGGCCGGCACGGCCTACGAGACCGCGACGACGTCGGTGCGCGAGGCGTCGGGCGCGCTGCGCGCGGGGATCCGACCCGCGACCTGGCAGCCGCTGGTCAACCTTCTCGACCCCGCCGACCTGGCACGCGCCGGGCTATCGCTGGCGCCGGGCGCGACGCAGCTGTCCGAGAAATGGGAAGCCATGGACCTCGTTCCCGCGCTCGATGCCAGCCACCCCGACGACTGGTTCCTGCTCGTCGGCAACGACAACGACTTCGTCGCCAGGCGCTGCGTCATGGACGGTAAGCGCTGCGACTCCGCCATCGACAACGACAACCGCATCCTCGTGTTCCGGCTCACCCTGCCGGACATGCGTTCCACGACCGCCTCCCACCACCACTGAAGGCTAACGCGCATGATGAAACGTACGGTTCTCTCGCTGGTTTCCGCCTCGCTGCTGTTCGGCGCCGTCGCCGCGCACGCCAACACGCCGGCCTACGTCGACAGCAAGGAATACAAGGCGCTTCTGGACTCGTCGCGTTTCGCGACGAATCCCTCGACCGCCGCGGCGCAGCTGCTGAAGGATCTGTCCACGCGCCTCGCCGCGCTTAAGTTCGACAAGACGGTCACCGGCAGCTTCAGCGCGGGCGACCGTGACACGCTGGCCTACTACGACACCGCGCACAGCTGCTCGCTCTACGGGCGCGGCTATACCGTGCGTACCCGCGCCGGCGACCATTCGGACATCCAGTTCAAGTTCCGTCATCCGGACGAAGAGCTCTCGTACTGGACCGACGTCTCCGGCGCGGGCAAGAACAAGGACACGAAATTCGAGACGGACGTGACGCCGGGCAACCTGGTGCTCGCGCATTCGACGAAGCAGGACTTCACCACGACGCCGGCCACGGTGTCGGGGCTTATCTCGCAGTTCCCGGGCGCGTCTGCGCTGTCCGATATCTCGAGCGCCAGCCTGTCGGCGGTCGGCGGCGTCACGGTGACCCAGCAGGAGTACGACGGTCCCGTGGCGGACATCGGCCAGTCGGTTGCCGAGTTCACGCTGACGCTGTGGTACGTGAACAACGCCGCCACGCCGTCGCTCGCCGAACTCTCGTTCCGCGTCGAAGCCGACGAGGACAGCTATTTCACCACGCCGGTGCTCACGCGCTCGCAAACGCTCAACAAGGCGATCGGCTCGATCGGCAACAACTGGAACATCGCCAACGACGGCGGCAAGACGAGCTGGCTCTACGCGTATCGGTCGGCGGCGTACCCGAACGGCTTCTGCAACTGAGCCATTTGTGTCCTGGCGACCATGCGGTCGCCAGGGCACGAGGGATCAGAGCGGTTCCAGCCAGCCCCAGCGGTCGGCGGTCTTGCCATTGAAGAGACCGAAGAACAGTTCCTGGAGGCGGCGCGTGATGGGGCCAGCCTTGCCCGTGCCGATCTTCTTGCCGTCCACCGAGCGGATCGGCGTGACTTCCGCCGCCGTGCCGCACATCAGGATCTCGTCGGCGAGGTAGAGGTACTCGCGTGGCAGGTCGCGCTCGACCACGTCGATGCCCTCTTCCTGCGCAAGGGTCATCAGCGTGTGGCGGGTGATGCCGGTGAGGATCGAGGCACTGGCCGGCGTGGTGTGCAACGCGCCGTCGAACACGAGGAACAGGTTTTCGCCCGCACCCTCGCTGAGAAGGCCCGTGGATGCCAGGGCGATGCCTTCGCCGAAGCCCAGACGGCGAGCTTCACGCGCAATGAGCTGGCCGGAGAGGTAGTTGCCGCCGGCCTTGGCACCTGCCGGAATGGTGTTGGGCGCGAAACGCTGCCAGCTCGACACGCAGGCGTCGATGCCGTTCTCGAGAGCCTCGGGCCCGAGGTACGGGCCCATCGGCCAGCTGGCCACCGCTACGTCGGTGGGGCATTCGGCGGACAGGCCGAAACCGCCCAGTCCGCGGAAGGCCACCGGACGCAGGTAGGCGGCTTTCAGGTCGTTCTTCTTCACCACCTCGCGGCAGGCTTCCGCCAGCTCTTCCACCGAATAGGGAATCTCGATGTCGTAGATCTTGGCCGAAAGATAAAGGCGCTTCAGGTGGTCGGTGAGGCGGAAGATCGCGGCGCCATCGGGCGTTTCATAGCTGCGGATGCCTTCGAACACCGACGAACCGTAGTGCAGCGCATGCGCCATCACGTGGACGGTGGCATCGCGCCACGGCTTGATCTGGCCGTTCTGCCAGATCCATTCGGGGTAGTTCTGAGACATGGGATCGCTCCGGAGGGGACCGCCCATGATAACGGGTGGAGCATCCGCCCACATGGCGCGATGCGTCAGTGCGCCGGCGGATGGGCCTCGGGGCCCGGCCGCCTCAGCCTGGCGGCCTCAACCAAAGGCAGCCGGAGTCGCGCACCACGGCAAAATGCGCGCGCCGGGTCGCGCCATCGCCGCCGGGGGCCGAGGTCACCGCGTCGATGCCGGAACCTTCGTCGCCTTGCAGTGACACCAGTGGCTGGCGGACCAGGGCTTCCATGGTGCGCAGGTTCTCCACGGCCCCGGCGCTACCGTAGCCGGACCACAGGATGAGCCCACCCACCCGGTTGGCGCTCCGGGCGGCGAACGCCCCGGCAAGGCCGCCGCGAAGCTCGGCCATGTCCTTCGCACAGAGGAGGCCCGCGGAAGGAGCGTCCGACGACGGCGCACTCGCGGACGGCGCGGGCAACAGCGACGTGGCGCCGACGCTCGCGCACGGCTGGTCGCTGAAGACGGGTCTTCCGTCGGCCCCGACGCAGCGGTGGATCGCGGTCTGCGCCGCGGCGGGCAGGGCGAGGAAAAGCAGGAGCAGCAGGACGATGGCACGGATCACGGCACGGAACGCGTTGGCGGACGGTGCGTCATCATCCCCGTCCGCCCTTCAGCGAAGGGTGACGGCGCGCACGTTACCGCGCGGCGAGGCGCTCCAGCACCGAGGCCGTCGCCCGTGCGCGGTTGATCGTATAGAAGTGCAGGCCGGGTGCGCCGCCGTCCAGCAGGCGGCGGCAAAGCTCCGCCACCACGTCGGCGCCAAGCTCGCGCACGGCGGCCGCGTCGTCGCCATGCGCCTGCATGCGCTTCACGATCCAGCGGGGAATCTCCGCGCCGCACTGGTCGGAAAACCGGCGCAACTGGCTGAAATTCGCGATGGGCATGATGCCCGGCACCACGGGCACGTTCACGCCGAGCTTCGCCACGTCGTCAATGAAGCGGAAATAGGCGTCCGGGTTGAAGAAGTACTGGGTGATCGCCCCGTCGGCACCGGCGTCGACCTTGGCCTTGAAGTGGCGAAGGTCGGCCAGCGCGTTCTCGGCCTGGGGATGCGTCTCCGGATAGGCGGCCACCTCGATATGGAAGTGATCGCCGCTGTGCTCGCGGATGAAGGCCACCAGTTCGGCGGCATAGCGGAAGTCGCCGGGCGAAGCCATGCCGGAGGGCAGGTCGCCGCGAAGGGCCACGATACGGCGGCAACCGGACGCCTTGTACGTATCCAGCAGGGCGCCGATCTCCGCTCGGGTGCCGCCCATGCACGACAGGTGCGGCGCCACCGAGAGCGCATGCTCCGCCCGCAGCCGGCGCACGGTTTCGTCGGTATAGCTGAGTGTCGAGCCGCCCGCGCCGAAGGTCACGGACACGTATTCCGGCGCATGCGCCTTGAGACGGCTTACGGCGGCATCGAGCTGCTCGCGCTGCTCGTCGGTTTTCGGCGGGAAGAACTCGAAGCTGATGGCTGGCATGGGTGACCTCGGCAAGATGGTCGCAGTATAAATATCTTTCTATCCAGATGGAAAGATGGCTAAGCCCGCCAGCGCATCAGAGCGAGCGCCCCGTGCTCATCTGTACCTGCTGCGCTCGTATCTCTTCCATGATCTGCGCCTGCCGCTGGTCGTGCTGCTGGATCTGCTCGATGGCCTGTTCGGGGTGAGGCGGGTCGCTATCCAGATCGATCTTCGCCGGTGTGGTCCGGACTCCCGTTCCTACGAATTCGATGGTCGACTTCTCCTCGTCCAGGCGGACTTCCGAGAGATTGTCGGCCGTGATCCGGTTTGCGTGGCAGGCCACGGTGAATTGCACCAGGCGCTCTTCGGACGCCTGGGGCACACAGCGTTCCAGTTCCTTATAGAGCCGGTGATCAGGGTTCTCCGGATGGCGGGGGTCCTGTGGGCCGAGGATCGCTGTCGTGGGAAGGTGTCCCGGTGGGGTGCGGGCTGACAGGGAGTCGAGGGACGCCTCCTGCGCCACGTCGTGCGCGCGCGCCTGGTGTTGCTCGAAGTCATGCATGGCGGTCGACCATTGGTCGGCGCTGCGTGCCATGGTCGTATGCATCGATGCGACCAGCGGTACCTCGCTGCGCTTCTCAGGACGGTCGAAGGATGCCTCGACGGCCGCGAGCGTCTCGGCATCCTTGCTTAGTTCGATGCGATCGATGCGCTCAAGGCCGTTCGCCCGAGCGGCGACAACGAGGGCGGCGCTGAGGTTGTCGCTGCGCTGGTCGGGCGTTCGGTTGACCTGCCGGTCGAGGTCGTACACATGCGCCTGTGCGTCGAGATACATGCGGTGATCGGGGTGGCTCGGGTCGTCGAGCCGGATGACGGGTACGACGACCGGTGGCGGCGTCGGCGGCGTCGGCGGTGCCGTCCGTGTCGACGCATGGAGAGGTGCCGCGGGTGCTTCGACGGTTCGCATCACCTCGGCGGCCTCGGGTAGTTGTGGCAGTGCTTTGGGTGGTTCCGGGGTGACGCGCTGCCAGTCGAACTGGCTTGCCAGCGAAGGATCCACGGGTTCGGCGTCGCGGCAGATATCGACGATCTTGCAATTTGCCAACTCGTCGCGGAGGTCGCGCTGGCCGTCCTTGTCCATGCGCAGACCGAAGGCGGCGGTGACGCCGCCCGCCTGGAAGATGGTGAACTGCGCCGGATCCTGCGGCACCTCCCGGTGCCTGAACAGCGTCCGGTCGGTCAGCGCATTGAGGTAGTCGGCCATGCCGTTGAAGGCCAGGGTTTCGAGCCCCGCGTCGTCATTGCCGCCGCCGATGTTCGAATGGCCACCGGGGAGGGTGGCACTGAGGAAGCGGCCGTCGTCGGACCAGTCCGGATCGAGGATGGTCTGATGCGGGAACAGCTCGCGCTGTTCGTCGCGGGCGATCTGCGAGAAGCCCGACAGCACGGACTTCGGCAGGCGTGCGTCGTAGTTCTTCGGAAGATTGGTGCCGACCGGATCGAACAGACCGACGGCCTGAGCCACTTCGCCCGGTGGGACGAGCGATTGCGACGATTCGACTGTGATATTCCCATGAGTGTCTCGGCCGAACTCGAGGCCTTTGGGATGGACAATGCCGAACTGATCGATGAGACGCGCCAACCCAGGTACCAGGACGGCTCCCCGGCTGTAGCCGATTCCGACGACGCGAATCTGCGCCTCCGGGTCCTCGCGCTTCCATTGGTCCGCCGCGGCGGTAAGGTCCCGGTAGACTTTCCGGATCTTGTCGTCCCAGGTGTAAGGGTAGGCTCCATCGATGGCGCGGGCGAGCGGATTTTTCTGGGTGCCAATGCCTTCGGCGTAGCCGACGTTGATTCGATTACTTGGCTTATCGGCAAGCTCATTGGCTCGCTTATTCAACTCACCGATGTTCGTCAACAGTCGATCGTTGTAGGCACTCTGTCCGGTGCCATCGAACAGGGCGATGAACAGGTACTCGTGCGGTCGGTCACGATGTTGCAGGACCGGCACGGACTGCTTCGCCTGCTGTTCGCGCATCCGCTCGTAGGCATCCAGGTCGCTTGCGCTTGCGGGGCGAGTCGTGCCGCCGGAAAGAAGTTGTCCCATGGATCACACTCCGTGTGTCTAGTAGTGATAGGTCTTGGCGAGAATCGGTTCGTAGCGAGAATCGCTATAGGGGTTGCCCGGGATCTGGAAGTGCCTGGTCGGAATATAGGTACGCATGTAGACCCGGATCGTTCGGTTGTTGATCTCCAGAAGGATCGTGGGGTCGACGGTGAGTTCGCCGTGGGGAAGGTCGGATACCTCCTCCCGAGGAACGTTGTGCCTGGCGATTTCGTCTCGAAAGATCGCGCCGATGTCGATATGAGCCTGATGCTCCGTGCCATCCATGGAGCGCCAGGTGACTTCCGCTGGCTCCGGGAAATTGGCGATGCCGACGTGGCCACCGAGAAGGCGATCAAGGTACTTGGGGCCATACTCGGATGAGGGCGGCGTCGGTTTATCGCGGATCGACCACGCGCCCGCATACCAGACCTTGCACATCTGCGTGCTGTAACAGACCACCCTGAAGGTGTGGTCCTTGAACTTCAACGGCCACTTCGGCGGTTGAAGGTGCAGCCTTGCACGCAAGGCCGGGTCGATGTCGGGCTCTTTATCCAGCGTCGGCGCGGTCGACGCGCAAGCAGTAACACCGGCGGTGCTCACAGCGACCAGTGCCGCCATGGCACGTTCGCGAAGTTTCATGTCTTCCCGTTCCTTCCTTGCGTGGGGCGGGAGGATGCTCAAGTAAGTGGCGGAGCATGGCAATAGTTCATTGCCGACGCGGGCTGTAGGCCGCATTCCGCAAGGGCTCGCCACTGGCCGCCAGCTTTGCGCATGGCGCCGGCCCTTCAGATGTTTCGGGGCGGCGAAACGAAAGAAGGCGCCCGAAGGCGCCTTCCATTCCGTGCTTTCTAGCGGTATCGATCAGTAGCGATAGTGGTCGGCCTTGTACGGCCCTTCCACCGGCACGCCGATGTAATCGGCCTGTTCCTTCGTGAGCACGGTGAGCTTCACGCCGATCTGTTCGAGGTGCAGGCGGGCCACTTCCTCGTCCAGCTTCTTCGGCAGGCGGTACACCGTCTTCTCGTAGGTGTCCTTGTTCTTCCACAGGTCGATCTGCGCCAGCGTCTGGTTCGAGAAGCTGTTCGACATGACGAAGCTCGGATGGCCGTGGGCGCAGCCGAGGTTCACCAGGCGGCCCTCGGCCAGCATGTAGATGCTGCGACCGGTGGCGCCGAAGGTGTAACGGTCGACCTGCGGCTTGATGGTCTCGCGGGTGACGTCCTTCGCGGTGTTCAGGCGATCCATCTGGATCTCGTTGTCGAAGTGGCCGATGTTGCAGACCAGGGCGTTGTTCTTCATCTTCGCCATGTGTTCCAGCGTGATGATGTCCTTGTTGCCCGTGGTGGTGACATAGATGTCGCCGATGCCGAGGGTGTCTTCCACCGTGGTGACCTGGAAGCCTTCCATCGCGGCCTGGAGGGCGTTGATCGGATCGATCTCGGTCACGATGACGCGTGCGCCGAAGCCCTTGAGCGAATGCGCGCAACCCTTGCCCACGTCGCCGTAGCCGCAGACCACGGCCACCTTGCCGGCCACCATGAGGTCGGTGGCGCGCTTGATGCCGTCGGCCAGCGATTCGCGGCAGCCGTAGAGGTTGTCGAACTTGCTCTTGGTCACCGAGTCGTTGACGTTGATGGCCGGCACCAGCAGCTTGCCGGCTTCGGCGAGCTGGTAGAGGCGGTGCACGCCGGTGGTGGTTTCTTCGGACACGCCACGCCATTCGGCGGCGATCTTCTTGAACCAGCCCGGACGCGCCGCGGCGGTCTTCTTCACGAGGTCCTTGATGACCTGCTCTTCGTGGTTGCCGCTCGGGGTGTTGACCCAGTCGCTGCCGTCTTCGAGTTCCACACCCTTATGGATGAAGAGGGTGGCGTCGCCACCGTCGTCGACGATCAGCTGCGGGCCCAGCTCGCCCGGATGCGTGAGCATGTCGAGCGTGCATTCCCAGTATTCCTCCAGCGATTCGCCCTTCCAGGCGAATACCGGCAGGCCGCCGGCGGCCAGCGCCGCGGCGACGTCGTCCTGGGTGGAGAAGATGTTGCAGGAGGCCCAGCGCACGGAGGCGCCCAGCTCGCGCAGGGTCTCGGCGAGCACGGCGGTTTCCTTGGTGACGTGCAGCGAGCCCGAGAGGCGCACGCCCTTGAGCGGCTTCTCGTTGGCGTAGCGGGCGCGGATCTGCATCAGGCCCGGCATTTCCTCTTCCGCCATGCGGATGCGGCGGCGGCCGAGGTCGGCCTGGGAAATGTCGCGGACCTTGTAGTCCTGGAAAGAGGTGTCTTTGGTGACGGCGTTCATCTGGCGTAGCTCCGGAGATTCACGGGGGCGCCGTTCGGTGGGACGCCGCGCCGAGCCTGGCCTATGGGGAAACCCATGGTCGCAGCGCCCCTCGGCGGGCAAAACGGTCCTCTGATTATATCGCGGAATCCGGATGCAGGGATGAACGGCATTTTTCGGTACTCTCGGGGTTCCTGCCAGACACGAGAGCCCGATGGAAGCCGCACGCGATCCCGAATTCCTTCCCCACGACGGCCCCTTGCGCGACGACGTTCGCCGTCTGGGCGCCCTGGTCGGCCAGATGCTCAGGGAGCAGGGCGGGCAGGCCTTCTTCGAGCGGGTAGAGCAGGTGCGCACCGCGGCCATTCACCGCCGGCGCAGCGGTGAGTCGGTCGACGCCTTGGCCGAGACCCTGACCGGCCTCGACGCTGCGGATGCCGAAGCCCTGGCGCGCGCCTTCGCCACCTACTTCCAGGCGGTGAACACGGCCGAGCGCGTGCACCGCATCCGCCGCCGGCGCGATTACCAGCGTGAAGGCCGCGCGCCGCAGCCCGAGTCGCTGGCCGCCGTGCTGGCGCAGTTGAAGAAGGACGGGGTGGACCGCGACGAGCTGACCCGGCTGCTCGGCCACCTGGACGTGGAGCCGGTCTTCACCGCCCATCCCACCGAGGCCGTGCGTCGTTCCCTGCTCGAAAAGGAACAGGAGATCGTGCGCGCGCTCGTCGACGAATTCGACCCGACCCGCACACCGCAGGAACTGCGCGACGACGATGCCCGCATCCTCATGGCACTTTCCGCCGGATGGCAGACCGCCGAGGCATCGCCGGTGCGGCCGAGCGTGCAGGACGAGTTCGAGCACGTCGGCTTCTACATCGCCCGGCCGCTGTACCGTGTGCTGCCCGCGCTTTACGAAGCGCTGGAGCAGGCGCTTGCCGACACCTTCGGCGAAGGCATCGCCGTGCCGCGCGTGCTGCGCTTCGCCACCTGGGTGGGCGGCGACATGGACGGCAACCCGAACGTCAACGCGGACACCATCGCGGCGACGCTGTCGGCGCAACGCTCGCTCGTACTCGAACGCTATATCGAGGACGTCGGCGCACTGGGCCGCCTGCTCAGCCAGACGGAAGATCGCGTGAAGCTGGGTGACGGCTTCCGCGCGCGCCTCCAGGCGTACCGCGACAGGTTCCCCGAGGCGGCCGCGCGAATCCGGCCGCGGCACGCCGACATGCCCTACCGCGCGTTCCTCACCTTCGTCGTCGAGCGCCTGGACGCCACGCTGCACGAGCGGGACGGCCGTTACGGCGCCGCCGACGAGTTCATCGACGATATCGTCCTGGTGGAAACGAGCCTGCTGGAGCATGGCGGAAAGCACGCGGGCGCCTATGCCGTCGGCCGTCTGTTGTGGCGTGCGCGCACGTTCGGGTTCCACCTCGCACGGCTGGACGTGCGCCAGGACGCGCGCTTGCATGACGAAGCCTTGTCGGCGCTGCTGGACGACGGCGAATGGGCGAATCGTGACGCGGCGACGCGCGCCGGCAGCCTGCGCCCGTATGCGTCCGGCGAGCGCAGCTTCGTCGCCGGCTCCGGCGACGAGAACGTGACGATGCTGCGTGACGTGTTCGCCACCCTGGCCGATTCGCGCAAGCGATACGGCAACGAAGCCACGGGTCTGTACATCATCAGCATGGCCGAGACGGCGGCCGACGTGCTCGCCGTGCTGGCGCTCGCGCGCCACGGCGGCCTGGTGCACGACGGCATCGTGCCGCTGGACGTCGCGCCATTGTTCGAGACCATCGACGATCTTGCCGGCGGCGCGGAAACGCTGCGCACCCTCCTCGACGATCCGGTCTATCGCGCCCACCTCAAGGCGCGCGGCGACCGCCAGTGGGTGATGCTCGGTTATTCCGACAGCGGCAAGGACGGTGGCACCGTCGCGTCCAAGTGGAGCCTGCAACGCGCGCAGGTGGAACTGCTGGACGTGGCGAAGCAGGCCGGCATCCGCATCGCCTTCTTCCATGGCCGCGGCGGCTCGGCCAGCCGTGGCGGCTCGCGTATCACGCCCGCGCTCATGGCGTCGCCGCGCGGTTCCGTCGCGGGCATCCTGCGCGTCACGGAGCAGGGCGAGGTGATCCATCGCAAGTACGGCATTCGCGCTCTCGCCGTGCGCAACCTCGAGCAGACGCTGGGCGCGGTCATGCGCGCGTCGTTGCGGCCGCGCGACATCGAGGCGCGCGAAGAGGCATGGAAAGACACGATGGCGCGGCTCTCGGATGCAAGCCGCAAGGCCTACCGGGCCTTCGTCGACAAGGAGGGCTTCGTGGACTACTTCCGCGGCGCCACGCCGATCGACGTCATCGAACGCATGACGCTCGGCTCGCGTCCGGCGCGTCGGCGCAGCATGAAGGGCGTGGAAGATCTGCGCGCCATCCCGTGGGTGTTCTCATGGACGCAATGCCGCGCCGTGCTTACCGGATGGTATGGGCTGGGCTCGGCGCTGGACAGCATCGCGAAGGAATGCGGCGACGAGGCCCTCGTTCGCATGGCGCGCGACTGGCCGTTCTTCGCGACGATGCTCGACGACGTGGAAATGGTGTTGGCGAAGGCCGACATCGACATCGCGGAGGCGTTCTCGAAACTCGCGGGACCGTTGCACGATCGCTTCTTCCCGATGCTCCGCGACGAGTTCGAGCGAACGGTGCAGTGGGTATCGAAGCTCAAGGGCGGCAAGGAGCTACTGGCCGGCGACCCGCGGCTGGCGACGTCGATCCGCCTGCGCAATCCGTACGTGGACCCGATGAGCCTGTTGCAGGTGGATCTGTTGCGCCGCTGGCGTGCCACCGGCGGCAAGGACGATACCTTGCTCAAGGCGCTGGTGGCTTGCGTGAATGGCGTGTCGCAGGGGCTGCAGAATACGGGTTGACGGTACCGACCTTACGGGAGCCGGCTATGCCTTGTGTGGAAGCTGGCTGTGCCTTGTGCGGGAGCCAGCTGTGCCTTGTGTGAGAGCCAGCTGTGCCTTGTGTGAGAGTCAGCTGTGCCTTGTGTGAGAGCCGGCTATGCTTTGTGTGGGAGCCGGCTATGCCGGCGATCCCGCGGCAGCGGGCATGCTTGCGGCAAGCACCCATCGCCGCTGAAGCGGCTCCCACACAAAGCTCGCTTGCTTGGTGGCTCCCACACAGACTCGCTTGCTTGGCGAATCCCACACAAGCCTCGCCTGAGCCACTGCCACAGGGTGCAAGTGCAGCCCTCAGCCCTCCAGCTCTTCCCACCGCGCGAACGCCGCTTCCAGTTCCGCCTGCAGTTTCGCCAGTTCCTCATTGCCGCGCGTGATCGTGGCCGCGTCCTGCAGGTAGTACTTCGGGTCGTTCATCGCTTCGGTGCGTTTCGCGATTTCCGCTTCCAGCTGCTCGAGCTTCGCGGGCAGCAGGTCGAGTTCGCGCTGTTCCTTGAAAGACAGCTTGCGCTTCGGCACGGCGGGCGCCGGCGCCGTCACGGGCGCTGCCTTCGCCGCGGCGGGCTTCGGCGCCGGCGTGGTGGGACGCTGCCGCAACCAGTCGCTGTAGCCGCCGATGTATTCGCCGACGAGGCCGTCGCCCTCGAGCACCAGCGTGCTGGTGACCACGTTGTCGATGAAGTCGCGGTCGTGCGACACCAGAAGCAGCGTGCCGGTGTACTCGTTGAGCAGTTCCTCGAGCAGTTCCAGTGTCTCGACGTCGAGATCGTTCGTCGGTTCGTCCATCACCAGCAGGTTGGACGGCTGCGCGAACAGCTTCGCCAGCAGCAGGCGGTTGCGTTCGCCGCCCGAAAGTCGCGTGATCGGTGCACGCGCCCGCTCCGGCGAGAACAGGAAGTCCTGCAGGTAGCCGATGATGTGCTTGCGCTGGCCGTTCAGCTCGATGTATTCACGGCCTTCGGCCACGTTGTCCAGCGCGTTCATGCGATCGTCCAGCACGGAGCGGTGCTGGTCGAAGTAGGCCACTTCCAGGCCCGTACCGAGCGTGACTTCGCCTTGCTGCGGCTTCAGCTCGCCCAGCAGGATCTTCAGCAGCGTGGACTTGCCCGCACCATTCGGACCCATGATGCCCACGCGGTCGCCGCGCATGATGGTGGTCGATACGTCGTCGAGCAGCGTGCGCCCGCCATACGCTTGCGTGATGTGCTTCGCCTCGATCACCTTGCGCCCCGACGCCTGCGCCGTGGCCAGGGTGATGCGGGCGTTGCCGGACTGCTCGCGACGCTCCGCACGCTCCCGACGCATCGCCTTCAATGCGCGCACACGGCCTTCGTTGCGCGTGCGCCGCGCCTTGATACCCTGGCGGATCCACACTTCTTCCTGCGCAAGCTTCCGGTCGAAATGGGCATTCGCCTGGGCTTCGGCGTGCAGGCGCTCTTCGCGGCGGCGCAGGTAGTTGTCGTAATCGCCCGGCCAGCTGGTGACGGTGCCGCGGTCGATCTCCACGATGCGGGTGGCCAGCGAACGCAGGAAGCTGCGATCGTGGGTGATGAACACGATGCTGCCGGAGAAGCCCTTCAGGAAGCCTTCGAGCCAGGCGATGGCCTCGATGTCCAGATGGTTCGTGGGCTCGTCGAGAAGCAGCAGGTTCGGGTCGCGCACCAGTGCCTGGCCGAGCAGCACGCGGCGCTTCATGCCGCCGGAGAGTTCCGAGAAATCGGTATGCGCCGGCAGCTCCAGGCGCTCGATGACCTGCTGCACGCGCGAATCGAGGTCCCACGCGTTCTGCGCCTCGATCTGCGCCTGCACGTCGCCGAGCCCATCCATGTCGCCCGCGTCGAGCAGGTGGTGGTAGCGAGCCAGGAGGTGGCCCAGCTCCCCGAGCCCGTCGGCCACCACGTCGAAAACGCTGCCCTGCGTGTCCTGCGGCACTTCCTGGGTCAGCCGCGCGATGCGCGTGCCGCCCTGCAGCCGGATCTCGCCGTCGTCGGGATGCAGTTCGCCGGCGATGAGCTTCAGCAGGGTGGACTTGCCGGCACCGTTACGGCCGACGATGCAGACCCGCTCGCCGGTATCCAGCGAAAGATCGACCTGTTCGAGCAGGAGCGGACCGCCGACACTGTAGTCGACGTTGAGTAATTGGATTAATGACATGCGGGCATTGTAATGCCCGCTCGGCTCGTAGGAGCGCGCCCTGCGCGCGACAGCCTTTCGGGCCAGTCCCCAAGCCTGCGCGCCAGCGCCGAGTCACGGCCTCAAAACCTGTCGCGCGCAGGGCGCGCTCCTACGAAAGGGGCCCCTCCACAGGGAGCCAGGGTCAGAGAATATCGATGCGGTACCGCGTGTGCTGGCGCCAGACGGTGCCGGGGCGCAGGATCGCGCCTTCCGCGTCCGGGCCGTTTATCTGGTCCGGGAACGCCTGTGTTTCCAGCGCGAAGCCCGCGAACGGGCCGTACATGTCGCCATGGCGCCCCGGCTGGCCGGTCAGTTTCTGGCCGCTGTAGAACTGCAGCCCCGGACGGTCGGTTTCCACGGTGAGCCGGCGCCCGCTGGAGGGTTCGGTCACCTCGGCCACCACGCGCGGGTGGGTTGCCGCCGCGCCGCGCGGCACGTAGCAATGGTCAAAACCGCCGACCAGCCGAAGTTGCGGGTCGGGCCAGTGCAGGCGCGAACCGATCGGCGCCGCCTCCCGGAAGTCGAAGGCCGAGCCGGCAACCTCCTGCCGCCCGACCGGGATGGCGCCCGCGTCGATGGCAAGGAAAGCGTCGGCGTCGATCCGGATCACGTGATCGCGGATATCCGGCCGCCGGTCGTTGAGGTTGAAGTACGGATGGGCGGTGAGGCTGAGCGGCGTCGGCGCGTCGCTGGTGGCGGTATAGCGCAGGTCGAGGGTGCCGTCGTCCTCCAGGCGCAGGCGCAGCTCGACGCGAACCTCGCCCGGGAATCCACCGTCGCCTTCCGGCGACACCAGCCGGAGCAGAAGGCCGCCGTTGTCCGGCTCCACGTCCCAGCGCTGCCGGTGGAAGCCGTCGTTGCCGCCATGCAGGTGGTTGCCGCCGTCATTGCGGTCCACCCTGTAGTCGATGCCGTCGAGACGGAACCTGCCGCCCCGGATGCGGTTGGCCCAGCGTCCCACGATGCCGCCCATATAGGCATTGGAATCCAGGTATTGCCGCGCGGTGGCGTGGCCCAGCAGCACTTCGCCGAGGCGCCCCTGCCGGTCGGGCACCTGCCAGGACAGAAGGGTGCCGCCGAGGTCGCTGATGTCCACCTGCGCGCCACCGGCGTTTCGCAGCGTCCAACGGTGCAATGGGCGGCCGTCGGGCAAGTGGCCCCAGACGGTGGCGTGCGATACGGGCATGGAACGTTCCTGGTGGGCGGCGATCATGTCGCCCCCGCCGTTCGATGGAGGTCGAGGTATTGTCGCGGCGTGCAATCGTACTCGCGACGGAATACCGCATACATGTACTGAAGCGACGTGAAGCCGCAGCGCAGTGCGATGTCGGCCAGTGGCGTGTCGGAATTCGCGATCAGGTCGCAGGCGGCATCGAGCTTGTGCTTCAGGATCACCTGGTGCACCGTCTGCTTCAGTTCGCGCTTGAAATGTTCTTCGAGCACCGTGCGGGACACGCCCACATAGTCCGCCACCTGCTCGGTCTTGATGCCCAGGCATCCGTATTGCCGTATGTAGTGGCTGGCGCGCATGACGTGCGGGCTGCGCACCGGGTGGTAACGGCTCGACACCTGCACGTTGATCCCCACGGGCGGCACCAGCACGCGCGTGCCGGAACAGTCCACGCCGCGGAGCATCTGGTGCAGGAGGTGGGCGGCGGTGCGGCCCATTTCCTCCGCACCCTGGATCACCGAGGTGAGGGGAATGCGGGTAAGCAGCTGCGCCATCGGGTCATTGTCGATACCCACAATGGCCACCTGCTCGGGCACGGGAATGTCGCCGATCACACAGGCTTGCAGAACCTGCCGCGCGCGGGCGTCCGTGGTGGCGATAATGCCGATGGGCTTCGGCAACGCCGTGAGCCATGCCACCAGTTCTTCCACCGCCTCGCCCCAGCCGCCGGCGCTGGTGGGCGATCCTTCGTAAATCGTGGCTTCCACGCCTTCCGCCTCGACGACGGCGCGGAACGCGTGCTCGCGCTCCTGGGCCCAGCGGCTGCCGGGGTGCGGTGGGAGGCCATAGAACGCGAACCGGCCGAGCCCTTGCTCGATGAGGTGATCGTAGGCGAGGCGCACGAGGCGCGCGTTGTCCGTGGCGATGTAAGGCACCCCTGCCGGGTACGCGGAAGGATCGTGGTACGAGCCCCCTACCGCCACGACGGGAATGGGCAGGTCGCGAAGAGCTTCCGGCGCTTCCGGATCGTCGAAGTCGGCGATGACGCCGTCGCCCTTGAACTGGTGGATGTCGCGCATGCGGCTGCGGAAATCCTCTTCCATGAAGAGGTCCCATTCCACACGCGTGCTGTTCAGGTAGTGGCCGATGCCCGCGATGACTTGGCGGTCGTACACCTTGTTGGCGTTGAACAGGAGGGCGATGCGATGTGGGTTGGTCATGGTGTTCCGCGGGGACAACTCATCATTGCCAAGCTAGCTTAGGTTGCTAGACGCGTCCATGACGCAGCGCGGCATCGAAAAAGACCTCGCAAGCGCCGGAAATCGCAATTGCACGGCATGGGGCTCGCTCGTCACGATCGACGGAATCCGTTCCCGCGTTCGTCAAGGAAAGCGTTATGTCCTACTTCTCCCATATTCCCAAGATTCGCTACGAAGGCCAGGGTAGCGACAACCCGCTGGCGTTCCGGCATTACGACCCAGACAAGCGGGTGCTGGGCAAGCGCATGGAAGACCACCTGCGCCTGGCCACATGTTACTGGCATACCTTCGTGTGGCCGGGTTCGGACGTGTTTGGCGCCGGCACCTTCGGCCGCCCCTGGCAGCAGCCCGGCGACCCGATGGAGCGCGCCCGCGAGAAGGCCGATGCCGCGTTCGACTTCTTCTCCCGACTCGGCACCCCGTTCTACACCTTCCACGACACCGACGTGGCGCCGGAAGGCGACGGCCTGGCGGCATACCGCAAGAACTTTGCCGCGATGGTAGACGTGCTCGAACGGAAGCAGGCGGACACGGGCATGCGTCTCCTCTGGGGCACGGCCAACCTGTTCAGCCATCCGCGCTATGCCGCCGGTGCCGCGACCAATCCGCAGCCGGAGGTGTTCGCCTATGCCGCGACCCAGGTGCGTCACGCCATGGAAGCCACCCATCGCCTCGGCGGCGCCAACTATGTCCTGTGGGGCGGCCGCGAGGGTTACGACACCCTGCTGAACACCGACCTCAAGCGCGAACGCAGCCAACTGGGGCGTTTCTTCCAGATGGTGATCGAGCACAAGCACAAGATCGGCTTCAAGGGCACCATCCTGATCGAGCCGAAGCCGCAGGAGCCCACCAAGCACCAGTACGACTACGACACCGCCACGGTGTACGGCTTCCTGAAGGAGTTCGGGCTCGAGAATGAGGTGAAGACGAACCTCGAGGCGAATCACGCCACCCTCGCCGGGCACTCGTTCCACCACGAAGTGGCCACCTCCATTTCGCTCGGTCTCTTCGGCTCGATCGACGCCAATCGCGGCGATCCGCAGAACGGCTGGGATACCGATCAGTTTCCCAACAGCGTGGAAGAACTCACGCTGGTGACGTACGAGATACTGAAGGCCGGCGGCTTCACCACCGGCGGTTTCAACTTCGACACCAAGGTGCGCCGGCAGAGCAGTGCACCGGAAGACCTGTTCCACGGCCATATCGGTGCCATCGACGCGCTGGCGCTCAGCCTCGAACGCGCAGCCAGGATGATCGAGCGCGACGCGCTGGCCGAATTCAAGGCGAAGCGCTATGCGGGCTGGGACGGCAACTTCGGCAGCAAGATCTTGCAAGGCGGCTTCACCCTGGCCTCGCTCGCCGACGACGCCGTTGCCCGGGACATCCACCCAGAGCACGTTTCGGGTGGACAGGAGTTGCTCGAGAACGTTGTGAACCGCTATATCTACGGCTGAATGAGACACGACATGGAAGCGCCGGCGCGCCTGTACCTGGGCATCGACCTGGGCACATCTTCGGTGAAAGCGGTCCTCATGGACGAGGCGGGAGGCGTGCGCGCCAGCGCCTCCAGCCCGTTGGAGGTATCGCATCCCCGCCCCCGATGGTCGGAACAGGACCCGGCCGCGTGGTGGGCCGCGACAGAGTCCGCGGTAGAGAAAGTCCTCACGCAGGGCGACGCGAAACGCGTCGCCGGCATCGGCCTCTCCGGCCAGATGCACGGCGCGACGTTGCTCGACGAGGCGAACGCGATCCTGCGCCCGGCCATCCTCTGGAACGACGGGCGTTCCGATGTCGAGTGCGCGGAACTGGAACGCGTTCCCGGTTTCCGCGCCATCACGGGCAACCTTGCCATGCCGGGGTTCACGGCACCCAAGCTCGCGTGGGTGCGCCGGCACGAGCCCGATGTCTTCCGCCGCGTGGCGAAGGTGCTGCTGCCAAAGGATTACCTGCGGCTGCGCCTCACCGGCGACTTCTTCACCGATGCCTCCGACGCCGCGGGCACCTTGTGGCTCGACGTGGAGAACCGCCAGTGGAGCAGCGAGATGCTGGCCGCCACCGGTCTGGATCGTTCGCACATGCCGCAGGTGAAGGAAGGTACGCAACCCGCGGGGCATCTCCACCCCGAACTGGCGGCCCGCTGGGGCATGGACACCGTGCCCGTGGCCGCGGGCGGTGGCGACAACGCCGCCGGTGCCGTGGGCGTGGGCATCGTGCGGCACGGGCAGGCCATGCTCTCGCTCGGCACCTCGGGCGTCTACTTCGCGGTATCGGACGGTTTTCGTGCAAGTCCGGAGCAGGCCGTGCATGCGTTCTGCCATGCGGTGCCCGATACCTGGCACCTGATGTCGGTGATGCTCAACGCGGCCAGTTGCCTGGATTTCACCGCACGGCTTACCGGCGCGAGTGACGTGCCTTCGCTGCTCGCCGAAGCGCAGGCCCGTGGCCTGGAAAAACACGGGCCGTTGTTCCTGCCTTACCTCACGGGCGAACGCACCCCGCATAACAACCCCCATGCGCGTGGCTCGTTCATGCAGCTCGGGCCCGGTACCGACCGTCCCGAACTTGCCAATGCCACGCTCGAAGGCGTGGGCCTGGGTCTGCTCGACGGCCTGCTGGCGGTGGAGTCCACGGGGCTGGTGGCCGACGAGATCACCGTCATCGGCGGCGGTTCGCGCAGCGCGTACTGGACGCAGATGCTTGCGGACATCCTCGGCAAGCGGCTGGTCATGCGCAGCGGTGGCGACGTCGGCCCCGCGCTCGGTGCGGCGCGCCTGGCGCGCCTGGCCGCGGAGCCCGGCGCCACGCTCGACGAGGTCTGCCCCATGCCGCCCGTGACGGCCGCCTTCGAGCCCGATGCGGCGCGTCATGCTTATTTCCTGCAAACGCGTCACCCTCTGTTCCGCCGTTCCTACGAGCGACTGGAACCCTTGTATGCCGACGGCGCCATCGCCGGCGACGAATCCCCGCCCTCGCATGAGGGCGATGCCATGACTGCACGGAGAAGCCCATGAAACAGAAGCCCCTGCACACCCTGCTGGCCGTATCGATGATCGCCGCCGGTGTCTTCGCCGCGCCGCAGGCGCACGCGAGCAAGGAAAAGCCGGTCATCGGTTTCTCCATCGACGACCTTCGCGTCGAACGCTGGACGCGCGACCGCGATTTCTTCAAGGCCGCGGCCGAGGCCAAGGGTGCCACGGTGTCCGTGCAGTCCGCCGACGCCAACGAGCAGAAGCAGATCCAGCAGATCGAGAACCTGATCTCGCGCAAGGTCGACGTGATCGTGATCGTCCCCTTCAACGCGAAAACGCTCTCCACGGTGGTGGCCGAAGCCAAGCGCGCCGGCATCAAGGTGATCTCCTACGATCGCCTGATCCTCAACGCGGACGTGGACGCCTACATCTCGTTCGACAACGACAAGGTCGGCCAGATGCAGGCGCAGGGCGTCGTCAACGCCGCGCCGAAGGGCAACTACTTCCTGCTCGGCGGCGCTCCCACCGACAACAACGCGAAGATCCTCCGCGAAGGCCAGATGAAAGTGCTGAAGCCGCTGGTCGACAAGGGCGACATCAAGATCGTCGGGCAGCAGTGGACGAACGAATGGCTGGCATCCAACGCGCAGTCCATCATCGAGAACGCGCTCACTGCCAACAAGAACAACATCCAAGGCATCGTCGCCTCCAACGACGGCACCGCCGGCGGCGCCATCGCCGCGCTCAATGGCCAGAAGCTGGCGGGCAAGGTCGCGGTGTCGGGCCAGGACGCCGACCTTGCCGCCATCAAGCGGATCAAGGCAGGCACCCAGACGATGACGGTGTACAAGCCGATCAAGACCATCGCCACCGATGCGGCCAATCTGGCCGTGCAGCTGGCGAAGGGTGAAGCGCCCAAGTTCACGTCGAAGATGAACAACGGCAAGAAGGACGTCGACACCATCCTGCTGGAGCCCACCGCGCTGACGAAGCAGAACGTGGACCTCGTAGTGAAGGACGGCTTCTACACCCAGGCCCAGGTTGGCCCCTGATCCGGCCGTCATGAGCGATTACCTGTTCGAGATGCGCCGGATCGTGAAGGAGTTTTCCGGCGTTCGCGCGCTGGACGGCATCGACCTGGCCGTGCGGCCCGGCGAATGCGTGGGTCTGTGTGGCGAGAACGGCGCGGGCAAGTCCACCCTCATGAAGGTGCTGTCGGGTGTCTATCCCTACGGCACCTGGGAGGGCGAGATCCTCGTCGAAGGCAAGCCGCTGAAGGCGTACTCGGTACGCGACAGCGAGGACGCCGGCGTCGTCATCATCCACCAGGAGCTCATGCTGGTGCCGCAGCTGTCGGTGGCGGAGAACATCTTCCTCGGCAACGAGATCCGCCGCTTCGGCGGATTGATGGACTACGACGCGATGTACGCGAAGGCGGAGGCGCTGCTCGCCCGGCTGAAGCTCAAGGACGTGAACGTGGCCGCGCCGGTCATGAACTACGGCGGCGGCTACCAGCAGCTGTTCGAGATCGCCAAGGCCCTGGCCAAGAACGCGCGCCTGCTCATTCTCGACGAGCCGTCCTCGTCACTCACCTCGGCGGAAACGGACACCTTGCTGTCCATCATCGAGGACCTGAAGCGTGAGGGCGTGGCGTGCGTGTACATCTCGCACAAGCTCGACGAGGTGGCGCGCGTGTGCGACACCGTTACCGTGATCCGCGACGGCAGGCACATCCTAACCAAGCCGATGTCGGAGATGACCACGCAGTCGATCATCACGGCCATGGTCGGCCGCGACATCGAGAACCTGTTCCCGAAGGTGGAGCACGACATCGGCGACGTGGTGTTCGAAGCGCGGCACGTTACCTGCTGGGACCTAGCCAACCCGAACCGCAAGCGCGTGGACGACATCTCGTTCCAGGTGCGCCGGGGCGAGATCCTCGGCATCGCGGGCCTCGTGGGTGCGGGCCGCACGGAACTCGTGTCGGCCATCTTCGGCGCGTACCCCGGTCGCTACGAGGCGGAACTCGTGCTCGAAGGCAAGCCGATCAAGGTGCGAACCCCGGAGCAGGCGATCAAGGCGGGGCTGTCGCTGGTGCCGGAAGACCGCAAGCGCCAGGGCATCGTGCCGCTCCTCGGCGTGGGCGACAACATCACGCTGGCCACGCTGTCGCATTACGCCCACGCCGGGCAGATCGACCGGCAGGCGGAATTGCAGACGGTGGAAACCGAAATCAGGCGCCTTCGTGTCAAGACGGCCAGCCCGGAGTTGCCCATCGTCGGGCTGTCGGGGGGCAACCAGCAGAAGGCTGTGCTGACGAAGATGCTGCTGCCCCAGCCGAAGCTGCTCATCCTCGACGAGCCTACCCGGGGCGTCGACGTCGGGTCGAAGTACGACATCTACAAGCTGATGTTCGAGCTGGCCGCCACGGGGGTGGCGATCATCATGGTTTCGTCCGAAATGCCCGAGGTGCTGGGCGTCAGCGATCGCGTGCTCGTAGTGGGCGAGGGCAAGCTGCGGGGCGACTTCCCGAGCCTTGGCCTCACCCAGGAGCAAGTGCTGGCCGCGGCCATCTCGCATGCCGCGGAAGGTCCCGCGCACGCGGCCTGATTCTTCATCCGTTCAAAGCGTCATCAGGAAAGGCTTCCATGCAGGCACAGAAAGTCCAGCAGCTGTTCGTCCGCTACAAGATCCTCGCGCTGCTCATCGCAGTGGCGATCATCTGGGTGTTCTTCCACGTGAAGACGGACGCCGCGTTCATCACTCCGGGGAACCTCTCGAACCTGTTCCGGCAGATGGCGATCACCGGCATGCTCGCGTGCGGCATGGTGTTCGTCATCATCGCCGGCGAGATCGATCTCTCCATCGGTTCCTTGCTCGGCCTGCTCGGTGGCGTGGTCGCCATCCTCACGGTGAACGAGGGCTGGGGAACGTGGACTGCCATCGGAGCCGTGCTGGTGCTGGGCTTGCTGCTCGGCGCCTTCAACGGCTTCGTGGTCACGAAGATGCGCGTGCCTTCGTTCATCGTCGGCCTCGGCGGCATGCTCGCCTTCCGCGGCATCGTGCTGTACATCACCGGCAGTTCCACGATCGCACCCGCGCCCGACGACCTCATTGCACTCGGTCAGGGCTTCGTGCCCGTGGAACTCTCGCGCTGGATCGGCGGAGTCATTTTCGTGGGCATGGTCGCGCTTACGGTGCGTCGCCGCATGCGCCGTTCGAAGCTCGGCCTGCAGCAGGCGGCACTGTGGATCGACATCGCCCGCCTCGTGGCCATCGGTGCGTTCATCGCGGGGTTCATCCGCATGCTCAACGACGCCAACGGTATTCCCATTCCGGTGATGATCCTCCTCGGCCTGCTCGCGGTGTTCACCTATGTGTCCACGCAGACGGTGTTCGGCCGCCACATCTACGCGGTGGGCGGCAATATGGAAGCCACACGGCTGTCCGGCGTGAACGTGGCGAGGGTGAAACTCGTGGTGTTCGCGCTGATGGGCCTCATGTGCGCCTTCGCGGGCATCATCACCGTGGCGCGCACGGGCTCCGGTTCCCCCTCGGCGGGCACAGGCGGCGAGTTGGACGCCATCTCGGCCTGCTTCATCGGCGGCACTTCCATGCGCGGCGGCTCCGGCACGGTCTATGGCGCCCTGATCGGCGCCCTGGTCATGGCCAGCCTCGACAGCGGCATGCAGCTGATGGACGTGGACAACTCCTGGCAGATGATCATCAAGGGCGTGATCCTCGTGCTGGCGGTGTGGGTTGACGTGCTCTCAGGCTCCAACCGCAACGCCTGACAAACGTGTGGGAGCCGGCTTTGCCGGCGATCCCGCGGCAGCGGGCAAGCTTGCCTCAAGGGAGGCTCCTCGCCATCTCCAGATGGTGCTTCAGCTTCGGCAACGTCTTCTTCGCGAACGCCTTCAGCTCCGGGTTGGAACCCTTCTCGATCTCCGTTTCGAAGATCGCGACGGCCTCTTCGTGATCGGCCACCATCGTTTTCGCATAGGCCTTGTCGAACTCGGCTCCGTGCATCCGCGACATCGCGTCGATGATCTTCTGGCTGTCCGGCATGGGAGAGGTCACGAGCGAATAGCCTTTGTCGCCCGACTTCAGCCCTTCCAATTCCTCGTTGGCCCGCGTGTGCTCGTCGATCATCGTTTGCGCGAACTTCTTCACCTTCGCAGACGACGATTGTTTCAGCGCGAGCCGGCTCGCCTCCACCTCCGCGAGCCCCGACGCACCGGCATTCTTGAAGAACCCGGCATCGGTGGCGGTACCGCCCTGGCTGTCCTTTTCCTGGGCATGCGCGGCAAGCCCCAGCGAGGCGACGAGAAAGGCAATGGCGAGGGCAGGGCGGCGGTTCATGGTGGATTCTCCGGCAGATGAGCCCTAGGTTTCGCACCACGGCGATGAAGTGCTCGTGACAATGGCCAGCTCTCTGTGGGAGCCGGCTATGCCGGCGATCCCGCGGCAGCGGGCAAGCTCGCCGCGAGCACCCATCGCCGCTGAAGCGGCTCCCACAAGAGCCAAAAAAAAACGGGCACCCGAGGGTGCCCGTTCGATACAGCATGAAGGCGCAGCTTACTTGCGGCCGACCTTCGCGCCGAGGCCCGCGGCGTCGCGCAGGATGTCGGCCTTGTCGGTCTTCTCCCAGGAGAACGCCGTGAACGTGTTGCCGTTCTTGTCGGTGATCTCGTAGGGCTTGCGGCCGAAGTGACCGTTCGAGGCGGTCGGCTGGTACATCGGGTGCACCAGGTCGAGCATCTTGATGATGCCGTACGGACGCAGGTCGAAGTGCTTGCGGATCAGCTTCTCGATCTTCTCGTCGGGGATCTTGCCGGTGCCGAATGTGGTGACCGAGATCGAGGTGGGCTCGGCCACGCCGATGGCGTAGCTGACCTGGATCTCGCAACGATCGGCCAGGCCGGCCGCCACGATGTTCTTCGCCACGTAACGCGCGGCATAGGCGGCCGAGCGGTCGACCTTCGACGGATCCTTGCCCGAGAACGCGCCGCCACCGTGACGGGCCCAGCCGCCGTAGGTGTCGACGATGATCTTGCGACCGGTGAGGCCGCAGTCGCCCACCGGGCCGCCGATCACGAACTTGCCGGTCGGGTTGATGTGGAACTTCGTGCCCTTGTGCAGCAGCTTCGCCGGCAGCACGGGCTTCAGGATCAGCTCGCGCACGCCTTCGATCAGATCCTTCTGCTTCACGTCCGGATCGTGCTGGGTGGAGAGCACCACGGCGTCGATGGCGACGGCCTCGCCGTTCTCGTAGCGCAGGGTGACCTGGCTCTTGGCGTCCGGACGCAGCCACGGCAGCGGCGAGTTCTTCTTCTTGCGGACCTTGGTCTGCTGCTCGACGAGACGGTGGGCGTAGTGGATCGCCGCCGGCATGTACTCGCTGGTTTCGTTGGTGGCGTAGCCGAACATCAGGCCCTGGTCGCCAGCGCCCTGTTCTTCAGGCTTCTTGCGGTCCA
This sequence comes from Luteibacter sp. SG786, assembly GCF_011759605.1. Lineage (GTDB taxonomy): Bacteria > Pseudomonadota > Gammaproteobacteria > Xanthomonadales > Rhodanobacteraceae > Luteibacter. The sequence goes on along the minus strand of NZ_JAAOYX010000002.1, from coordinate 71,314 downwards.
CGCCCTGGTTGATGTCCGGGCTCTGCTTGCCGATGAGGTTCAGCACGCCGCAGGTTTCGCCGTCGAAGCCGACTTCCGACGAGTCGTAACCGATGTCGAGGATCACCTTGCGGGTGAGGGCTTCGAGGTCGATCCACGCGCTGGTGGTGATCTCGCCCGCCACGATGGCGACGCCGGTCTTCACCAGCGTCTCGCAGGCCACGCGAGCGCGCGGGTCCTGGGCCAGGATGGCGTCCAGAACGGCGTCCGAGATCTGGTCGGCGATCTTGTCCGGATGGCCTTCGGAGACCGACTCGGAGGTGAAGAGGTAGTTGCTCATCGGGGCTATATATCCTTCTTTACGGATAAAGAGATAAAGGGCGCGCCATGATACACGCCTCCGGGCCGGTTTGCAGGGGGAAGGGTAGCGCCCGGGAGTGACGATTGCATGGATGTTCAGGGCGCGCCCACCGGCCCGCCGTGGGGTCAGGCCGCCGCTTCCAGCCGCTGGCGTGCCGCCTTGGCCACCGCGACCATGGCCTTCAGCGCCGCGGCCACCTCGGGCCAGTCACGGGTCTTGAGGCCGCAATCGGGGTTCACCCAGAGCTGGTCGGGACGCAATACCTGCAACGCGCGGGCAAGCAGGCCGGCCATCTCGCTTTCGGCGGGAATGCGAGGGGAGTGGATGTCGTAGACGCCGGGGCCGATGCCGTTCGGGTACTGGAAGCGTGTGAATGCATCGAGCAATTCCATTTGCGAGCGGCTGGTTTCGATGGAAATGACGTCGGCATCCATGGCCGCGACCGCCTCGATGATGTCGTTGAACTCCGAGTAGCACATGTGGGTGTGCACCTGGGTTGCGTCACTGACACCACCGGCGGTGATGCGGAACGCCTCCACCGCCCATGCGAGATAGCCCTCCCACTCGGCACGACGAAGCGGCAGGCCTTCGCGCAAGGCGGGTTCGTCGATCTGCACGATGCCGATGCCCGCTTTTTCGAGATCGCGCACCTCGTCGCGCAAGGCGAGCGCGATCTGCCGGCAGACATCGGCACGGGGCAGGTCGTCGCGTACGAACGACCATTGCAGCATCGTCACCGGACCGGTGAGCATGCCCTTCATCGGCCTTTTCGTCAGCGATTGCGCGAACGTGGACCAGGCCACGGTCATCGGCGCGGGCCGTGCCACGTCACCGTAGACGATGGGTGGCTTTACGCAGCGCGAACCGTAGCTCTGCACCCAACCGAATGACGTGAAGGCATAGCCGTCGAGTTGTTCGCCGAAATACTCGACCATGTCGTTGCGTTCGGGCTCGCCATGGACGAGCACGTCGATACCGGCCTCTTCCTGGAATGCCACGGCGCGGCGCACTTCGTCGCGCAGGATGGCGGTATAGGCCTCGTCGTCCAGCTTGCCCGCGCGGTGTGCGGCACGGGCGACGCGGAGTGTCGCGGTCTGCGGGAACGAGCCGATGGTCGTCGTCGGCAGGTCGGGCAAGCCGAATCGTTCACGCTGCGCGGCCGCGCGGAACGGGTACGCCGAGCGGCGGTGGCTGAACTGCGCCGTGAGCTGGCGAACGCGTTTGCGTACCTCGTCGCGCACGACCCCGGGCGCGGCCTGTCGTCCGGCGACCGACAGGCGCTGGCGCGCGAGCGCCTCCAGGGCGACCTCGTTGCCCTGGACGGCGTCGGCATAGCGACGCAGTTCGGCGATTTTCTGCCGGGCGAACGACAACCAGGTCGCGAGGCGTCCCGGCAGTCGCCTTTCCTCGTCGGCGTCCAACGGCACGTGCAGCAAGGAGCAGGACGTCGATAACCACAGGCGTTCATCGCCAAGGCGATCACGTAGCGTCTGTATGCGGGGAAGGAGGGTCGATGGATCGCTGAGCCAGATGTTGCGTCCGTCGAGCACACCCGCCGAGAGGACGCAGCCGGCCGGCAGCGCGGCGAGCACCGCGTCGAGTTGCCCCGGCGCACGTGCAAGGTCGACGTGCAGGCCGGCGACTGGCAGCGACATGGCGAGTTCGAGATTGTCGTCGAGTGAACCGAAGTAGGTCGCGACGAGTACCCGTATCCGCGACTGCGTGGCTATCCACGCATAAGCACGGCGAAAGGCATCGCGCGTCGCATCGTCGAGGTCGAGCACCAGCACGGGCTCATCCACCTGCACCCACCCGGCACCGGCGTCGGCTAGGGCATCGAGCACGCTTCCCCAGGCGGGCAGGAGTGCGTCGAGCAGTGCCAGCGGGTCGCTGCCATCGATCGCCTTGGCGAGGCACAGGAAGGTGATCGGGCCGAGCAACACCGGACGTGCGACGTGTCCCGCCGCGACCGCTTCGCGATATTCGTCCACGACCTTGCCGGGCCGGGCGGTGAACGTCTGGCCCGCCGATACTTCGGGGACGATGTAGTGGTAATTGGTGTCGAACCACTTGGTCATTTCCATGGCGGGCAGGTCGACGTGATCGTCCTGCCTGCCGCGGGCCATGGCGAAATAGCCGGCCAGCGGATCGACGTCGTGAAGCGGCCGGTAGCGCTCGGGGATGGCGTCCACCATGACCGCGGCGTCGAGTACATGGTCATAGAGCGAAAAATCGTTCACCGGAACACTGTCGGCTCCCGCGTCCCGGGCGAGGGCCCAGTGCCGCAAGCGCAATTCACGGGCGATATCGAGCAGTTCTTCGGTACCGATGTTTCCCTTCCAATGAGCTTCGAGCGCGCGCTTCAACTCGCGGCGGCGACCGATACGGGGAAGACCGGGGTAGGTGACGTGTGGCATGACTGTTCCTCTTCGCAAAGAAAGAGGAGGGAAGGGCGGCTTGTCGCACGACAGGGGCGCCGCCGGGATAACCCCGGAGAGCGATGCCTGGTCATGAGGGGTTGCCGTCGACCTTCGCCCCCGCGGGCGAACCGGGCCGTGCCTTGGAAGAAGGCGACGGCCCAGGCCGGACGGAGCGACGCACCCATGACGGCGCGTTCGTTCCGGCTGGCGGCAGGTCTTCGGGCTCGTGGATGTGATGCCGGGGCATCTCCTCCCCCGTCGCTTCCCGGATCGCCATCGATCCAGTGCCTGTGACGGGTTCGTCTCCACATACCGCTGCGGGGCAGCGCCGGATTCCCACCGGCTTCCCTCTTAGCTTTATCTTCCTATTCGAATATAAAGATAAAGACCGCTAACGAGCGGGAAATTAGCCCTCTGGACGTCCAAAGTCAATCTACTCGAAACCTTCGATGGGATGCGGGCCGTAGGCGGCTTCCAGCATGGCCGTCTCTTCCGGACTCAGCACCAGGTCGATCGCCGCCACGGCGTCGTCGAGATGGTGTGGCTTCGACGCCCCCACGATCGGCGCGGTGACGCCCTTGCGATGGGCCACCCAGGACAAGGCCACCTGCGCACGCGGCACGCCGCGTCCCTCGGCGACTTTCTTCACCGCGGCGACAATCGCCTTGTCCGAATCGACGGTCGCGTTGTACAGCGTGCTGCCAAAGACATCGCTCTCCTGGCGGGTGCTGGTTTCGTCCCAGTCACGCGTGAGGCGGCCGCGTGCCAGCGGGCTCCATGGGATCACTGCAATGCCCTGGTCGATGCAGAACGGAATCATCTCGCGCTCTTCCTCCCGCTGGAGCAGGTTGTAGTGATCCTGCATGCTCACGAACTCGGTCCACCCATGGAGGCGTGAGGTATAGACCATCTTCGCGAACTGCCACGCATACATGGACGACGCACCGAGGTAGCGCACCTTTCCCGCCTTCACCACGTCGTGCAGCGCTTCCATCGTTTCCTCCACGGGCGTGCCGTGGTCGAAGCGATGGATCTGCAGCAGGTCGATATAGTCGGTGCCGAGACGGCGCAGGCTGTCGTCCACCGAATGGAAGATGGCCTTGCGCGACAGCCCACCCGTGTTCGGCCCCTCGCGCCAGCGATAGAACGTCTTGGTGGCCAGCACCACTTCGTCGCGCCTCGCAAAATCTTTCAGTGCACGACCCACAATTTCTTCCGAAGTGCCGTCCGAATAAGCGTTCGCGGTATCGAAGAAGTTGATGCCGAGATCCAGCGCCTTGCGGATGAACGGTCGGCTTTCCTCCTCGTCGAGGGTCCAGGCATGGTTGCCGCGATCGGGCACGCCGTAGGTCATGCAGCCAAGCACGAGGGGCGAGATGTCGAGGCCGGTGCGGCCCAATTTCACATAGCGCATGGAGAACCTCCGTAGAGAAGCGTCGCTTGCCGGAATGGCGTAGACGTTACATATACCTGACAAGGCTATCTTCAATGGTCTGGTACCTGCGGAGAAGCGACATGTCATCCCTCGGCACGCCACGGCGCGCACCACGCATCACCGGTCTCGTCGTCGCCATCCTCGGTCTTTTACTCGCCCTGGGTGGCGTCTGGCTCGTCGCCCTCGGCGGCAGCGCCTATTATCTCGTTGCCGGCGCGGGCGTCTGCGCCACCGGCATCCTCCTCGCGCGCGGCTCGGGTGCCGCCTTGTGGCTCTATGCGATCGTGCTCCTGGGCACCATCGTATGGGCCGTAGCGGAGGTCGGGCTGGTCGGCTGGCAACTCGAACCGCGTCTACTTCTTCCGGTCTTGCTCGCCTTCTATCTCGCCATGCCGTGGGTGACACGGCGGCTGGCGCCTGCACGCGGCGGAGTGCTGGCGCTGCTGCTGTTGGCCGTCGTCGGTATCGGCGTCGGCGTGGCCGGTTTCATGCAACCGGTGGGCACTCGCGGCGAGATGGTGATGCGCAACGACGCCGGTGGACACGACACATCCGTTTCCGACGATGACTGGCTGTTCTATGGGCGCACGCCGCGCGGCGATCGCTTCTCACCGCTGGATCAGATCAACGCGGGTAACGTGAAGAACCTCAAGCTGGCCTGGTCGGCACACACGGGCGACACCATGCGTCCGGGCGAGGACAAGGGCGGCACGGATGCCGGGCACGAGTTCAACTTCGAGGACACGCCCATCAAGGTGGGCAACACCCTCTACGTGTGCACCGGGCATAGCTGGGTGGTGGCCTTCGACGCGGCCACCGGCCAGAAGAAATGGAGCTTCGATCCCAAGGCGAACACGGATGCCGACGTCTACCTCGCCTGTCGTGGGGTCGCCTACTACGAGGCGCCGCAGGGAACACAGACCGACTGCCCCCGCCGCATCATCGCGCCGGTGCTCGATGCAAGGCTCATGGCGTTGAATGCGGACACAGGCAAGCCGTGCGAGGACTTCGGCCAGCATGGCTTCGTGTCGTTGACGCAGTACCTGGGGCACGTGCCGGCGGGCTTCCATTTCGTGACGTCGCCGCCGCTGGTGCTCAAGGATCGCGTGATGCTCGGTGGTTGGGTCTACGACAACCAGGCGGAAGGCGAGCCGTCCGGTGCCGTGCGTGCCTTCGACCCGCTTTCCGGAAAGCTCGTGTGGGCCTGGGACGTGGGACACGATCCGCAGAACTGGACGCCCGGCCCGAACGATCAGCTGACCCGTGGCACGCCGAATGCGTGGGGTGTCTACACCGCGGACCCGGACCTCGGCCTCGTATACCTTCCGATGGGTAACGCCACGCCCGACTACTTCGGCGGCCATCGGCGCCCGATGGACGAGAAGGTATCCAGTTCCACGGTAGCGCTGGACATCGAAACCGGCGCACCGAAATGGGTGTACCAGAACACGCACCACGACGTGTGGGACATGGACGTGCCGACGGGGCCGTCGCTGGTGGACTTGCCCGACGGTAAGGGCGGCACGGTGCCCGCACTTGTGCAGACGACCAAGCGCGGCGAATTCTTCGTGCTCGACCGCCGCACCGGCACGCCGCTCACCGAGGTGCGCGAAAAGCCGGTGCCGCAGGGCGCGGTGCCTGGCGACTTCACCTCGCCCACGCAACCGTATTCCGTGGGCATGCCGTCGCTGGCACCGAAGGACCTCACCGAAGCATCGATGTGGGGCGCCACGCCATTCGATCAGCTCATGTGCCGCATCCAATTCCGCAAGTCGTACTACAAGGGGCAGTTCACGCCGCCGCAGCTGAAGGACACCATCGTGTATCCCGCCTTCGACGGCGTGATCGACTGGCATGGCGCGTCCATCGACCCGTACAACAAGCTGCTGATCGCCAATGCCAACTACATCCCCTTCATCATCAGCCTGGCCCCGCGCGAGCAGGCGGAAGCGAAAGGCCTGGTGAAGCCGTGGGACGGCAGCGGCAACGAGCCGCACGTGGGCGGTGGGCTGGCGCCGCAATACGGCACGCCTTACGTGGGCAAGGTGCATCCTTGGCTCAATCCCCTCGACGTGCCCTGCAATCCGCCACCGTGGGGCACGCTCGCGGCGATCGACCTCGTGACGCACAAGCTGGTTTGGGAACACCCCATCGGCACCACGCGCGACACGGGCCCGTTCGGCACGCATGTGAATGCGCCGCTGCCCACCGGCATCTTCAACATCGGCGGCAACATGACGACGCGGGGCGGCCTCGTATTCATCGGCGCCACGGCGGACAACTACCTGCGCGCCATCGACGAACGCACGGGCAAGGAAGTGTGGAAAGCGCGCCTGCCGGCGGGCGGCCAGGCCAACCCGATGTCGTATGCGGTGAACGGCAAGCAGTACATCGTGATCGCGGCCGGCGGCCACAGCGGCCTGGGCACGAAGTCTGGCGATTACGTCATGGCGTACTCATTGCCCTGAGTGCGGGAGCCGCCATGGGTGGCAATCGCCGGCATAGCCGGCTCCCACACAGAGCAGGCCGGCTTTGTGTGGGAGCCGCTTCAGCGGCGATGGGGTGCTCGCGACGCGCTCACCCACAGGGGGCTTGAATGGCCGCCCGGTGACTCCATCTATGCGCACGAAGCCTTGCCGCCCTGGCGGCACCGGCGTACGATCCGCCCCCATTCCAAGAGAGCCAGCCATGTTCCGCTGCAAGCACGATTTGATGCAGGTCCCACCGATCGCCCCACGGGCGCGTCGCGGGTGCGCGTGCGCCGTGCATGGAGGCTCGTTGTCGTAAGACGGCGAGTTGGCCAGGAAGAACTCGAAAGCACCCGCAAGGGTGCTTTTTTTTTGTCCCGAATCAGCCATTTGACCCGGAGCAACGTGCCATGAAGAACCGCCGCGACCCCCGATCCTGACCGTCCTGCTCAGCCAGGGGCGGCGGCTAGGGATCGGGGAGTGCCTCGCTCGAAGACGTATCGAGCCCCTGGCGTATCCCCATCAGGAACCGTTAGCCATGAGTACCACCCGAGAAACCCGCATTCCCGTCAGCCGTTGGCGCAACCTCGGCATCATCGCGCACGTCGACGCGGGCAAGACCACGCTCACCGAGCGCCTGCTCTACAAGACCGGCACGATCCATCGCACCGGCGAGGTGCACGACGGCGCGACCACCACCGACCACATGGAACTGGAGCGCGAGCGCGGTATCACGATCGGAGCCGCTGCCGTGCGCGCGAACTGGACGCCCGACGGCGGCCAGCCGCATCGCCTCACCCTCATCGACACGCCCGGACACATCGATTTCGCGATCGAGGTGGAGCGTTCGCTGCGCGTGCTCGACGGTGCGGTGACGGTGTTCTCCGGCGTGGCCGGGGTGCAGCCGCAATCGGAAACCGTGTGGCACCAGGCGCGCCGTCACGGCGTGCCGCTCATGGCGTTCGTCAACAAGATGGACCGCCCCGGCGCGGACTTCGACGCGGTCGTGGCGCAGATGCGCGACAAGCTCGGGGCCAACCCGTGGGTGGTCGCGCGCCCCATCGTCGAAGACGAACACATGACCGGCCTGGCGGACCTCGTGGGCGAACGCACCTGGCGCTTCGACGACGCCGGGAACGCCACCGTGCGCGCATGGACCGATGGCGAGCGTGAAGCGTTCGCCGAAGCGCGCGCGGAGCTCGTGGCGGCCGTGGCCGATCGCGACGAGGCGCTGGCCGAACTGTGGCTTGCCGATGCCCCCATCGATGCCGCCGCGCTCGCCGCGGCCTTGCGCCGGGGTACCTTGGCCGGCCTTGGTTCGCCCGTGCTTCCGGGCTCGGCGTTCCGCAATGTCGGTATCGAACCGTTGCTCGATGCCATGGTGGCTTACCTGCCGTCGCCGCTGGATCGTCCGGCGGTGGTCGCCCATACGGACGATGGCGACACCACGGTTGCGCCCGATGCGAACGCACCGCTGGCCGCGCTGGTTTTCAAGGTGGTCAATCAGGCCCATGGACCGTTGGCGTTCGTGCGTCTCTACGCAGGGCGGTTGCACGTGGGCGACGCGGTGTGGCGCAGCGGCACGGATCGCGTGCAGCGCATCGGACGCCTTGCCGTCGTGCGTGCGGAAGACACCGAAGCCGTCGACGAGGCGGAGGCGGGCGACATCGTCGCCATCGCTGGCTGGAAAGACGTGGCCACGGGCGAGACCTTGTCCGATGCGCACCGGCACGTGCGGCTGGAAGCCATCCAGGCGCAACCGGCGGTGCTGTCGTGGCGGCTGTCGCCCGAGCGTTCGGCCGACCTGCTGAAGCTCGGCAACGGGCTGGCGCGCCTGGCGCAGGAGGATCCGTCCTTCCGCGTCGGCACCGACCCCGATACCGGCGAGACGCTGGTCTGGGGCATGGGCGAACTGCACCTGGAAGTGATGGTGGAGCGCCTGCGCCGCGAGTGGGGCGTGCAGGTGCGCACCGGTTCGCCGCGCGTGGCCTACCAGGAAACGCCGGCGTCGGCGTCGGGCGCCGTCGAAGGGAAGCTGGCCAAGCAGACGGGCGGCAGCGGGCAATATGCGCGCGTGGTGCTGTCGGTGACGCCGAACGGAACCGATGCCAACACGTTCGAGGACCGCACCACTGGCGGCGTGATCCCCAAGCCGTTCCAGGCCGCGGTGGAGAAGGGTGCCTTGTCGGCCCTGCTCGAAGGTCCGCGCGGGTACCCGGTGGTTGGTGCGTCCGTCGTGGTGCTGGATGGACAGGCGCACGCCGTGGACTCGAACGAGGCCGCGTTCCATCGCGCGGCGCAGATCGCGGTGAAATCCGCGCTCGAGGCTACGGGCACGGTGTTGCTGGAACCGGTGATGCGCGTCTCCGTGAGCGCCCCGGGCTCGGCGGTAGGCGACGTGCTGGGTGATCTGCAACGCCGCGGCGGGCAGATCGTGAACCTCGTCGACCGGCAGGAACGCACGGAGATCGAAGCCGACGTTCCGCTGGCCCAGCTCGACGGCTACAGCACGGCCCTCCGCTCGCTGAGCCAGGGCCGCGCCTCGGCGACGGTGGCGTTCCACGCCTACCGGCCCGCGTTGCAGGAACCGTCGCGCCGCTCGGCATAAAAGAGAAACCCGGCTCCCACAGGCATGCTCTTGTGGGAGCCGGCTATGCCGGCGATCCCGCGGCAGCGGGCACGCTTGCCGCAAGCACCCATCGCCGCTGAAGCGGCTCCCACACAAGGCAACCCTTGGATGTCCGGGAACTGCACGTCGATGAACGAACGTTTCGGGTTACGCTTCGCGCCATGACATCCGGCGCACCCATGATCCTCGGCCTCATCCTCGCCGGCGGCCGCTCTTCGCGCATGGGCGAAGACAAGGCCATGTTGCGCATGGACGGGGAAACGCTCCTCGAACGTACCTCGCGCATCCTTCGCGAGGCCGGCGCGCAGCGTGTCGCGATCAGCGGCACGCGGGCCGGTGGAATTGCGGACCTCTGGCCGGACACCGGTCCGGTCGGCGGCATTGCCAGCGCCATGAGGGAACTGCCGGACGGCGAATGGCTCGTCGTGCCGGTGGACATGCCGCGCCTCGGCCCGGCCGTTTTCGCGCCGTTGCTCGCCGACAGGCGAGCCGCCGCGACGCATTGGCAACGGCACCCCCTTCCGATGCGGCTGACGATGGACGCAACGGCGCGCGCGGCGCTCGAAGAACTGCTGGGCCGTCCCGGCCCCGCCTGCTCCGTCGCCGCGCTGCATGCCCGCCTGGGTGCCGTGGCGCTGCCGCTCGACGGTATGGACACGCGGCTGCTGGTCAACTGCAATACTCCCGACGAATGGCGAGAGGCAAACGCATGAGGGTGCAGTTGGAAGACGACACGATCCGCGTGAGGATCGACGAAGACGAACTGAGCGAACTGCTGCAGGACGTGGCGCTGCTGGGTTCCACGGCTTTCGGAAAGGCATTCACGATGCGCTACGCGATCGATGCCACCGACAACGGCTGCATGCTCTCCGGCACGGCGCACGAATGGCGCATGGAAGTACCGAGACAGGCATTGCAGGATCTGCAGTCGCGCTTGCCAAGCAAGGACGGGCTCACCTTCGACATTCCCGGCCACGATACCGTCGCCACCACGGTGCGCTTCGACGTGGACGTGAAGGACAGCCTGCGCCGCCGCCGCGGCTAGCGCGCTCAGGCAATTCGTTCCGGGCGGCTGTAGATGTTGAACCGGCCGGGCCGGGCGAAGCCCAGCAAGGTCACGCCGCAATCGGCCGCCAGGTGTACCGCCAGCGCGGTGGGTGCGGAAATCGCCACGACCATCGTCATGCCCGCCACGGCCGCCTTTGTGACCATCTCGTAGCTGGCGCGGCTGGTGATGACGAGAAAGCCGTCGCGTGGGTCGATGCGCGCGAGGAGCATCGCCCCGATGAGCTTGTCCAGCGCGTTGTGCCGCCCGACGTCCTCGCGCACTTCGACGATGGTGCCGTCGGTCAGCGCCCAGGCGGCGGCATGCACGGCACCCGTGGCCGCGTTCACCGGCTGTCGCGAACGGAGTGCGTCGAGTGCGCGCTGGATGGCATCGGGTGTCACGACAGGACCTGCCGCCACCGGTGGCGGATGGCGTACCACGTCTTCCAGTTCCCGGCTGCCGCAGATGCCGCAGCCGCTCCGGCCGGGCAGCTCGCGTACGCTGGGCTGCTTGTCCCGGGGCTCCTCGTCGCCATGGCGACGCCCGCGGGTACGGACGTCGACGACGATGCCTTCGAGTGCTTCGCGCACGTCGATGTCCTCGATCTCCAGCATCGAAGCCACTCTTCCCTCGGTGAGGGCGAAGCCGCGCGCGAAGTCTTCGAGGTCGGCGGGCGTCGTCATCATCACGGCGAACGGCGCGCCGTCGAAGTGCATGGCCACGGGCACTTCTTCTGCGAGGCGGTCCGTATCCTCGTTGCGTAGCCCGCGTTCGACGCGAACGACGGGCCGTGCGGCGCTACCGGGTTGGGCGGGCCGCTCAGGTGGCATGTAACGCCTTCGCCTTCGACATCGCCGGACGGTCGGCTGTCGCGGTGGCCGCCTCGATGCGCACCGGTACCGACTTGTACGCCGGTGTGCCCGACCGGCGGTCGTGGCTTTCCAGGGCGATCAGCGCATTGCCTTCCGGGTAATACATGGCCACCGAACCTTCCGCGATGTCGTAGGCCAGCGCGACGAAGTTGCGCACTGCGCGCTCCTTGCCGTCGGCCACGTTCGCCCCGGTGGCGAACACGTCGATGCGGTCGCCGTGCGCCAGGCCGCGTGCGGCAAGATTGTTCGGGTGCATGAACACCACGTCGCGTCGCCCGCTCACGCCGCGGTAGCGATCGTTGAGCCCGTAGATCGTGGTGTTGTACTGGTCGTGCGAACGCACGGTAGTAAGCATCAGTCCTTCCGCATCCGCCGGCGGATCTTCGTTCAGACCGCTGGCGAGCAGGAAGTGCGCGCGTTTGTCGGGCGTGGCCCAGTCGCGCTCGCTGGCGGCCACACGCAGGCGGAACCCGCCGGGAACGCTCACGCGGCGATTGAAGTCGCGGAAGATCGGGAACACCTTTTCGATGTCGTCGCGGATGAGGTTGTAGTCGCCCACCAGGCGGTCCCAGTCCACGCGCGTGTTCGGTAGTGCCGCCTTGGCGATGCCGGCCACGATCCACGGTTCGGATCGCAGGTGCTCCGACGCCGGCTCGAGCGTGCCAGCCGACGCATGCACCATCGACATGGAATCCTCCACCGTAACGGCCTGCGGGCCCGTGGCCTGCACGTCCAGCTCGGTGCGGCCCAGGCACGGCAGGATGATGGATTCCTTCGCCAGGATGAGATGCGAGCGGTTGAGCTTGGTGGCCACGTGCACGGCCAGGTCGAGCTTGCGCATCGCATCGAAGGTTTCCTCGGTGTCGGGCATGGCAACGGCGAGATTGCCGCCCAGCGCCACCAAGGCCTTGGAACGGCCCTCGCGTATCGCGATCACCGCGGCCACGGCGTCGTGCCCGTGCGCCGTCGGCGGCTCGAAGCCGTAGGTTCGGCGGATGCCTTCGTTCAGTTCCTCGTTGGGCTTTTCGGTGATGCCCACCGTGCGGTCGCCCTGCACGTTGCTGTGGCCGCGCAGCGGGCAGATGCCCGCGCCCTGCCGGCCGATGTTTCCGCGCAGGAGCAGGAGGTTGGCGATCTGCTGGACGTTCTCGGTGCCGTGCGCGTGCTGGGTGATACCCATGCCGTAGCAGACGATGACGTTCTTCGCCTTGGCGTAGATGTCGGCGGCGTCTTCGATCTCTCCCCGCGTGAGGCCGGAGTGGCGTTCGATGGCGTTCCACGATGTGCGCGCCAGATCCGCCTCGAGCGCTTCGAAGCCGGTGGTGTTGGCGGCGATGAATTCGCGGTCGAGCACGCCCGGCATGCCGGCGGCGACGGCGCGTTCGTCGGCAGCCAGCAGCGCCTTCATCATGCCTTTCAGCACGGCGACGTCGCCGCCGATCTTCAGCTTGTAATAGGTGGACGCGATGCGTACCGACTTGCCCGTGAGCATCTCCACCGGACTTTGCGGCGACGTGAAGCGCTCCAGCCCACGCTCGGGCAAGGGATTGAGCACCACGATGGGCACGCCGCGCAGCGAGGCCTCGCGGAGCGTGGACAGCATGCGCGGGTGGTTCGTGCCGGGGTTGTGGCCGATGCAGAAGATGGCGTCGCAGTGCTCGAAATCCTCAAGCACCACAGTGCCCTTGCCGGAACCCACGGACTGCGGCAGGCCCACGCTCGTGGCCTCGTGGCACATGTTGGAGCAGTCGGGGAAATTGTTCGTACCGAACTCCCGCACGAACAGCTGGTAGAGGAAGGCCGCTTCGTTGGACGCACGGCCCGAGGTATAGAACTCGGCCATGTTCGGATCGGGCAGGGCGCGCAGCGCCGTGCCGATGCGCTGGAACGCCTCCTCCCAGGCAATCGGCCGATAGGTGTCGGTGTCCCGGTCGTACGCCATCGGATGAGTCAGGCGGCCGAGGCCCTCCAGTGCGTAGTCGGTGAGGTTCCAGAGGTCGGCCACTTTGTTGCTGGCGAAGAACTCGGGCCGCACCCGCTTGGCGGTGGCCTCCCAGGACACGGCCTTGGCGCCGTTCTCGCAGAATTCGAAGGACGAGGTTTCCTTCGGATCGGGCCAGGCGCAGCCGGGGCAGTCGAAGCCCTTGGGCTGGTTCACCCGGTGCAGCGCCATGGACTCGCGCGCGATGGCCATCTGCCCGCTGAGCGCCTTCGCCACGGCCCCCAGGGCACCCCAACCGCCGGCAGGAGCATCGTAGGGTTCGTAGCCGGGGACAGGTTTGTCGCTCATGGTCATCGCTTGCTGCTGAGGGGATGGCGTCGCCCGATCATTCTACCGGCGTGCCCGCGCGGGCAATTGAACGAAGATATGGTGGTGCGCAAGGTTTTGCCGCGTCGCCGCAGGGCCACGCGCTTTGCCCCGCCGGAAGCCCTTGCCGGATTTGTGCAATGCACAATAGTCATGACGTGATTCAAGTTATGCATTCTTCGCATACCTGATAGTGGCCCCAGCGCGTTGTTCCGCGGTACGCCGGCGACGAGCATCGCTTGCGCTCCGTCGGCGTTCCGGCGGTTAGGGGTACCGCCATGACCGTCCGACACTTCGCCATCGCTGCACTGGTCGCGCTCGCTGCACCAGTCGCCATCGCACAAAGCGCGTCCGACGCGCCGCCGCCGAGCCAGGCGGCGCCGGCGTCGACGCACGACGACGACAAGGGCCCGGTGGATCGCCTGCGCGACGACGGCGTGTCGCTGCGCTTCGTCTGGGCCAACGACTGGGCAGCGAGCGTGCGCGGCGGCGAACGGCTCGGCGCGACGAACGGCGGTGGCGCCGTGGGCGGCGCCGATCTCGACATGGGCAAGCTCGCCGGCATCGAAGGCGGCAAGGTGCGAATCACCTTCGCCCGCTATTACGGGCATAGCGTCGCGGCGAACGATATCGGCGTGATTCAGAAGATTCAGGGCTACTGGTATCCGAAGCGCCAATGGGAACTGGCCCAGTTGAGCTGGGAACAGCAGTTCAAGGACAGCCACATCAATGTGCTGGCGGGCCGAATCAACGCGACATGGCAGTTCGCGCGTTCTACCTACGGCTGCCGCTTTGTCAGCGCGCCCGACTGCCCGTATCAGCTCACGAATACCACCGGCGGATTCACCGGGTTTCCTTACGTGAACTGGGGCGCACGCGTGACCTACCAGCCCGATGCGCGTTACGTTTCCATCGGCGCGTTCGAGATCAACCCGGAACGGCGGAACAACAACGGGCTGGATTGGAGCACCCATGACGCCACGGGCGTGCTCGTTCCCGTGGAAGTGGGTTACGGCACGAGCTTCGCCGACGATCCTTACCCGAAGCACCTGAAGATCGGTGGCTGGTACAACTCGGCGCCATTCACCGACCCGGAACTCAATACGCGCGGCCTGCATCGCGGTCTCGTCGGTGGCACCGCGCGCAGCTACGACGGCGGCCGCTACGGTCTCTACGTACTGGCGGACAAAGTGGTATGGAAGCCGGACCCGACGCGAAATACGCGCAACCTCGCGCTGTTTGGTTCGGTCACCGGCCCGCTCGACAATGCGGAAAACTACACGCTGCAGTCCACCGTGGGCATGCTCTGGACAGGACTGTCCAGAGCCCGCCCCACCGACTCGCTGGGCTTCCAGGCCACGCTGTTCCGGTTCAGCCGCAAGGCCGTGGGCTTCGAGGACGATCTCATCCACAAGAACAGCGGTACGAGTGATCACTTCGCCCGCAACGAATGGATGACCGAGCTCAACTACAGCTACAAGCTGTTCCCAGTTATGAGTCTCGTCCCCAACATTCAGTACATCGTGCATCCGGACATCCTGGGAAACACGGTGGGAGTGAGGCGCGTGCCCGCCAATGCGCTCGTGATCGGATTGCGCGTCATGGTGAACATGGGCGGCCCGGGCAGCCCGTGAGGCGCCGATGGGCCGGATCGGCACATAATCGGGGCATCCTGGCCGATCGACGCATGACCCTTCCATGGATCTGAAACACCTGCAGAGTTTCATCCGCATCGTCGAGTTCGGCAGTCTCACGCGGGCCGCCGCCACGCTCGACGTTTCGCAATCGCTGCTGAGCCGCCAGGTGCGCCAACTGGAAATGGAACTGGGCACGCACCTGCTCGAGCGGAACGGGCGTGGTGTCGTTGCCACCGAGGCGGGTCGCGAACTGGTCGAGCACGGGCGCGGCATCTTGCGCCAGGTGGAAGTGGCGCGCATGCAGCTCGGCCAGGCACGAGGCGTCGTTGCGGGAAAACTTGCGATCGGGCTGCCGCCGAGCGTGGGCGGCCTGCTTACGGTCGAACTGGTCACGCGTTTCCGCGAACGCTACCCGGCCGCGCAGATCAGCGTGGTGGAGGCCTTGAGCGCCAGCCTGCTCGAATGGTTGCAACTCGGCCGTCTGGACTGCGCGTTGCTGTACAACCCGGCGGTGAACGCCAACATGCGTTTCCGCCACGTGCATTCCGAACAGCTTTACCTTATCGGCAGCGTGAAGGACAGCAGCGCGCTTCCGGAAAGTGTGCCTCTGGCCACGCTCGGGCAATACCCCCTGATCATTCCATCGCCGTTGCATTCGGTGCGGCAGCTCATCGAAGCCGATGCCGCCCGCTATGGGGTGTCGCTGGATATCCGCCTGGAGATCGATTCCGTGCGTTCGCTGCTGGACCTCGTGGAACGCGGTGTCGGCTACGGCGTGCTCTCGCGCAATGCGGTACATGCTCGCCGCGGCCCGCACCAGTTGCGTGCGGTACCGATCGTCATGCCCAACATCGTGACCCGTCTGGTGGTCGCGACGCCGACGCAGCGGCCGATGAGCGCCATCACCGAACGAGCCCTTGCGCTCGTGGACGAACTGATCGGCGAGGGCAAGCTCGATCCTGCGAGCTGAGGGTTCGCTTGCCGTGGGGGTGTCCCCTGTGTCGTGCTGCGTTGCGACATGTGCAACTCCCACCCCGAGCCATGACTTTGCTGCATATCAGATAAGCGTGGCAGCGCGTTGTACGTCTCGCGTCCCAGGACGACCATCCTTGCATCGTTCCTTCGGCCCGATGTCATGGCGTACGAAATTCCCTGTCTGTACATGCGAGGCGGCACTTCGAAAGGGCCATTCTTCCTGGCCCGCGACCTGCCCGCCGATACGGCGCTGCGTGACGCCGTGATCCTCTCCGCGATGGGTTCGCCCGATGTGCGGCAGATCGACGGGCTCGGGGGCGCCAGGCCACTCACCAGCAAGGTAGGCATCCTTTCGATTCCATCCGACGGCGTGGCCGACCTCGACTTTCTCTTCGGCCAGGTGGGCATTGCCGACGCACTGGTGGATACCACCCCCAACTGCGGCAACATGCTCGCCGCCGCCTTGCCCGCCGCCATCGAAGCCGGACTCATCCGCGGGGATCAGGGCAGCACCACACGGCGCGTCCGCACGGTGAATACGGGCGTCGTGGCCGAGATCACCATCCAGACACCCGGCGGCCGACCCGTGTACGACGGCGAGGCGCGCATCGACGGCGTGCCGCGTCCGGCCGCGCCCGTGGCCTGCGGTTTCCTCGACACGGAAGGCTCGCTCGCCGGCAGTCTGCTGCCCACCGGCAACGTGCGCGACACGATCGACGGTGTGGAGATGACACTCATCGACAACGGCATGCCGGTCATGGTGATTGCCGCC
The DNA here is from genome assembly GCF_011759605.1 of Luteibacter sp. SG786. Classification (GTDB taxonomy): domain Bacteria; phylum Pseudomonadota; class Gammaproteobacteria; order Xanthomonadales; family Rhodanobacteraceae; genus Luteibacter. The sequence goes on along the minus strand of NZ_JAAOYX010000002.1, from coordinate 54,410 downwards.
GCGTCGCTCGGTCTTCGCGGGGACGAAACACCCGAGGAACTGGACGCGAACACGTCGCTGAAGGCGCGCATCGAGGCGCTGCGCCTGAAGGCGGCACCGCTCATGAACCTCGGCGACGTCAGCCGGAAGCCGGTGCCCAAGATCACCCTGGTGTCGGCGCCCCGCGCCGGCGGTGCCATCGCCACGCGCACCTTCATTCCGCACGACGTGCACACCTCCATCGGCGTGCTAGGCGCGGTCACGGTCGCGACAGCCGCCGTGCTTCCCGGCTCCGTGGCGTACGACGTCGCGAACCCTGGCCAGGGCGACCTGCGCACCCTGTCGATCGAACATCCCTCGGGAGAGTTCAGTGTCGAACTGGGGATGGACGGCACGCGCGTGATGCGCGCAGCCCTCCTGCGCACGGCGCGACTGCTGATGCGCGGCACCGTTCCCGTCTCCCCCTCGATCTGGCGCGGCCCCGCGGCCTGATCTCATCCCCCTGGAGCCAACCATGTCCGAACTGAAGACCGCGCTCGTCGTCAGCGCCCATTCCGCCGATTTCGTCTGGCGCGCCGGCGGCGCCATCGCCTTGCACGCCGCGCAGGGCTGGCGCGTGCACATCGTGTGCCTGTCGTTCGGCGAGCGCGGCGAGTCCGCGAAACTGTGGCGCCAGCCCGGCATGACCATCGAAAAGGTGAAGGCCGACCGGCGGGCGGAGGCGCAGGAAGCCGCGGATATCCTCGGCGCCACTGTGGAATTCCTCGATATCGGCGACTACCCGATGCGCGCCGACCTGGACGTGGTGTTCCACCTCGCCGAGGTCTACCGCAAACTGCGCCCGTCGTTCGTGCTCAGCCATTCGCTGAAAGACCCATACAACTTCGACCATCCCCTCGCAACGCATGTCGCCCAGGAGGCTCGCGTCGTTGCGCAGGCGCACGGCCATGAGCCGCTGGTACCGGTAATCGGCGCGCCGCCGGTGTTCCTGTTCGAGCCGCACCAGCCGGAGCAGTGCGAATGGAAGCCGGAACTGTTCCTCGACATCTCGCCGGTGTGGGAAAAGAAGCGCGCCGCATTCGAGACCATGCGGGCGCAGGAACACCTCTGGGAGTACTACACGCGGGTAGGCCTGCAGCGCGGCGCGCAGGCCACGCGTAATTCGGACTTCAAGATTACCTACGCGGAAGCGTTCCAGCGCGTGTTCCCGCACGTGACGCAGGGGACGCTCGCATGATCGGGGTCGTCGTTCGCAACCGGCCCACGCTCGGGGCGGAGCAGGCGGGTATCCTCGCCGCGCTCGGGGTCGCCACCGTGCACGAGGCACAGGGACGCACGGGCCTCTTCCTGCCGGGTATCGCGCCGATCCAGCAGGATCGCGCGATCGCGGGCGCGGCGGTCACCGTGCTGGCGCAGCCGGGCGACAACTGGATGCTGCACGTTGCCGTGGAGCAGTGCCGCCCGGGCGACGTGCTGGTGGTGGCCTGCACCACGGAGAACAAGGACGGCATGTTCGGCGATCTTCTCGCCACCTCCTTGATGGCACGCGGCGTGGCCGGCCTGGTGATCGACGCCGGCGTGCGCGACAGCGCGGAACTCCGCCGGATGGGCTTTCCCGTCTGGGCCCGAGCCGTGCATGCGCGCGGCACCGTGAAGGCCACGTTGGGCTCGGTCAACGTGCCGGTGGTGATCGGCGGCCAGTGGGTGAAAGCCGGCGACGCCATCGTGGCCGACGACGACGGTGTGGTGGTGGTGCCCCACGCCACCGTGGACGACGCCATTGCTGCCGCCCAGATGCGCATGCTCAACGAAGAAGGAAAGCGCAGGCGCCTTGCGGCAGGCGAGTTGGGCCTCGACATCTATGAGATGCGTCCGAAGCTCGCCGCCGCCGGTCTGCGCTACCTCGACGAACTTCCCAACGAGTGATCCGATGAAGTCCTGCCTTCCCCCCGATCCCCATCCCACCAGGCCGCAGCACGCGCTCCCGCCGCTGGCCTGCGACGCGCATTGCCATGTGTTCGGCCCGGCGGACCGCTTCCCCTACGCCGCTGACCGCAGCTACACCCCACCGGACGCGCCTTACGAACATCTTGCCGCGCTGCACGACTTCCTGGGCATCGACCGTGGCGTGATCGTGCAGGCGAGTTGCCACGGTACCGACAACACGGCCATGCTCGACGCGATCGCGCGGGGCGGCGGCCGCTACCGCGGCGTGGCTATTGTGGACGACGGCATCGACGACAAGGGCCTGGAGACGCTGGACCGTGGCGGCGTGCGCGGTGTGCGCTTCAACTTCGTGCAACACCTGGGCGGCCGCCCGGACATGGATGTGTTCTGGCGCGTGCTCGACAAGGTGGCCGACATGGGTTGGCACGTGGTGCTGCACCTCGACGCCAACGACATCGTGGAACTGAACGACGACGTGCTCGCAAGGATTCGCGTTCCCTTCGTCATCGACCATATGGGACGTGTGCAGGCCGCCAAGGGCCTGGAACAGGAACCCTTTCGCCTCCTGCTGGCACTCATGCGGGACAATCCGCTGGCCTGGGTCAAGGTATGCGGCGCGGAGCGCGTCTCTGTCGGCAAGAGACCGTTCGACGATGCCATTCCGTTCGCCGCCGCGCTCATCCAGGCCGCGCCCGATCGCGTGCTGTGGGGTACGGATTTCCCGCATCCGAACATCTCGAAGGACATGCCGAACGACGGCGGACTCGTCGACCTGATGTTCCGCTTCTGCCCGGACGAAACCTTGCGCAAGCGCCTGCTCGTCGACAATCCGGCGCGCCTGTACGACTTCGCCTGAATCACCCACGAGAATCCCATGTCCGATATCGCCGCCACCGTTCCCTCGTCGCAGAAGCCACGCAAGCCGTTCTACCGGCAGCTTTATGTGCAGGTGCTGGTGGCGGTGGTGATCGGCGTGATACTCGGTTACCTGTCGCCCCGGTACGCAGTGGCGATGAAGCCGCTGGGCGACGGTTTCATCGCACTCATCAAAATGGTGATCGGGCCGATCATCTTCTGCACGGTAGTGACGGGCATCGCCGGCATGCGCGACATGCGCAAGGTGGGCCGCGTAGGCGGCAAGGCGCTGCTGTACTTCGAGATGATCTCCACCCTTGCCTTGTTCTTCGGTCTGCTGGCCGGACATGTGTTCCATCCCGGCAGCGGATTCGACGTGGACCCGGGAACCCTGAAGGCCGGCGAGGTGGGCAACCTCGTCGCCCAGGGCCACAACATCGAATCGATCGGTTTCCTGCTCTCGATCATACCGTCGACGTTCGTGAGCGCCTTCGCAAAGGGAGACGTGCTTTCGATCCTGCTTATCTCCGTGCTCTTCGGCTGCGCGCTTGCTTCCGTGGGCGACCGTGGCAAGCCGGTATATGACGTGATAGAAGCAGGCGCGCAGGTGTTCTTCAAGATCGTGCACTACATCACGGCGGTGTCGTCCATCGGCGCGTTCGGGGCCATGGCCTTCACCATCGGCAAATACGGCGTGGTGTCGCTCGTGCCGCTGATGGAGCTGATCGGCAGCTTCTACCTGGTCTGCGTGATCTTCGTCGTCGTGGTGCTCGGCGTGGTGGCACGCATCGCGGGTTTCAGCATCCTGCGCTTCTGCGCGTACATCAAGGACGAGCTGCTGATCGTGCTCGGCACCAGCTCGTCGGAAGTGGTACTGGCGCCGCTGATGCGGAAGATGGAAGCCCTGGGTTGCCCGAAAGAGACGGTGGGCCTCGTGGTGCCGACAGGCTATTCGTTCAATCTGGACGGCACGAACATCTACCTCACGATGGCGATACTGTTCATCGCCCAGGCGCTGAACATCCCGCTCACGCTGGGGCAGCAGATCACGGTGGCGATCGTGGGCATGTTGACATCGAAAGGCGCAAGCGGCGTCGCGGGGGCGGCACTGGTCATGTTGGCTTCCACCCTGAGCGTGGTGCCCGTCGTTCCGGTGGCGGGCATGGTGCTGATCCTGGGCGTCCACCGTTTCCTCGGCACGGGCCTCGCGATGACGAATCTTGTGGGCAATGGCGTGGCGGCGATCGTTATTTCGGCATGGGAGCACGAACTCGACCGCCCCAAGATGGCGGCGGTATTGAAAGCTGCCTAGGGCGCAGGACGCCTGCCGTCCCGTTCAAGCGGCCAGCGAAACGCCCGCTTCCAGTGCGTCGAAGTACTCGCGCGTAAGCCGCAGTTGCGTGGCGGCGTCCTCGGCCTTGTTCACCACGTGCCGGAACGCCGCGTTCTCGGGCCGGTCCTTTGCGTACCACCCGAGGTGCTTGCGCGCGATGCGCACGCCCATCGTCTCGCCGTAGAAGGCGTAGAGGTGTTCGAGGTGGCCGGTGAGGATGTCGCCCACTTCGGCGGGCGTGGGTTCCGGGAGGAAACCGCCGGTTTCCAGGTGATGGGCGATCTCGCGGAATATCCACGGGCGGCCCTGGGCGCCGCGGCCGATCATGACGGCGTCGGCACCCGTGATGCGCAGCACTTCGCGTGCCTTTGCCGGGTCGGCGATGTCGCCGTTGGCGAGCACGGGAATGGAGACGCTGGCCTTCACCGCCGCGATGGTCGCGTATTCGGCTTCCCCCTCGTACTTGTCGGCGCGCGTGCGCCCGTGCACCGACAGGGCGGCGATACCCGCGTCCTCGGCGATGCGCGCGATGCTCAGTGCGTTGCGATGCTCGCGATCCCAGCCTGTGCGGATCTTCAGCGTGACGGGCACGTCCACCGCTTTCACCACCGCGTGGAGAATGCGCGCCACCAGGGGTTCGTCCTGGAGCAGGGCGGAGCCGGACCACACGTTGCACACCTTCTTGGCGGGGCAACCCATGTTGATGTCGACGATCTGCGCGCCGTTGTCGGCGTTGTATCGCGCAGCCTCGGCGAGCATGCCCGGATCGTAGCCCGCGATCTGCACGCTCACCGGTTCGGGCTCGCCGTCGTGGTCCATGCGCCGCAGCGACTTGCGCGTGTTCCACAGCCGCGGATCGGCCGTGGTCATCTCGGACACTGCAAGCCCGGCCCCCATGCGCTTGCACAGGAGACGGAACGGCTTGTCGGTGACGCCGGCCATGGGCGCGAGCACCACGGCAGGGGAGATGGTGTAAGGACCGATTTTCATGGTGTCCGGATTGGAATTCGGCCCGTTATCCGCGGCCGACGAGGGTCCTACAAAGGTACCGTCTCTGGCCGCCGGTTACCATGCCTTTCAACGTAACGACTTGATCGAACTGGATAATGGGATGCGTTGTGATGCCGCGTGCGTTCCCGTGCAGGAAGCGCAGGCTCCGATTCGACGTCTCCAGATTCGACAGACTTGTCGTGGCAAAGCGCTTTGCGTCGCAGCGTCGACGCACGGGCGGTGCGGTGGCGTGGTGGGAGAGCCGCAGGCGTCAATGTAGCTACCTGCGCGAGCGATGCTTGAGATGTCACACGGTGTCTCGACAAGAGACCGTCCGGCGTCATGAAAGGCCTGGCCGAGGTTCGCGAGGTGTGGTGAGGCGATGCTGTCCCGCTCGCAGCGGCTGCCGTCTTCGGCCGTGTCGGCTCTCCCGACACGCCACCTCATGTATCGGGAGAGTCTTCGGTGTCCACCCTCGAGGCGAGTTCCGCACAAGAGAGCGGCCGAAGGCCATATAGGTACACGGGCCGCGCAAGCGGCCCCTCCTTTCCGAACGCGGAGGACCTGTCTGAGCAGCGAGGGTGGACACCGAAGGCTCTGGCCTCACAGCCCCGAGCCAACGGCGGCGCCAGCCACTAAGCACATGCATTCGCCTCGGCGAATGAACCTTCTGGCAGCGTCCCCAGCAATTCGGCGAAGAAGCTAGAAAACGACCTGCGCGCGCATGGACAGGGTGTTCCCGGCATCCGGCCCCTGGAAGCTACCCACCTTGTTGTCGGTGTTCCAGTGCACGTAGTTGAGCATCAGGCGTGACCAGTCGTTGAGATACCAGTTGAGGCCCAGCGTGTAGCTCTTGCCCTTGCCGCCGCGGGGCGCGTCGGCATAGTCGTAGTGGTCGACGCGGCCGGCCAGCTCGAACGCGCCCCAGCCACCGGAGGTGACCGGGTCGTTCACCTTCACGGCCTTCCAACTGCCCGAGCGTTGCGAGAAGCCCGGTGCTTCGCCCGTGATCATCCAGCCCGCCGCGAACGACGAGCCGTGACGGCTCACCGAATCGGCCGTGCTGGAGTCGATGGTGCGCTTGCCGTACTCGTTCACCATCCAGAAATTCCGGTACACGCCGCCGAGCTCGAAACCCTTGCCGCGGTCCTGCGTCGGGTTGGCGATCGAGCTGGCGGAGACCGCGAGGTTGTCGTTGTAGTCGGCGGCGATGGACGGCGTGTTGTTGATGCTGGTGACGCCATCGCTGATCTTCTCGTAGTAGTACCAGCCACCTAAGTGGAGGAAGCCATCGGCGCCCTTGATGGGGTTCCAGTGCGCGCGCGTAAGGTACGTGGTGCTGTCGGTGCTCGAGCCCGATGTGGAGCTGTTCGGCGAGTTGCCGTTGATGGACAGGCTGACATGCCAGCCGTTGCCCCACATGCGCATCTGGCCGCCCATGCCGAAGTAGCTGACCACCGGCTGGCCCACGGCCGTCGCGGCGTTGCGCAGCATGAAGGGTACGCGTGCGGATTCCGACGAGCCTTCGGTCCCCAGATCTTTCAGGAAGTTGCCGAGGTAGAACTTGGTGCGGTTGCCGAATACCTGCGTGGTGTAGGTGAGGTAGGTCTGGCGCAGCGCCACTTCGTTGTCCGCGAAGTCGGCCTCCACGTGGTAGCCGAGCGCACCGATGGTGCCTTCGCCCCCCAGGCGCGCGCTGGTGATCTGCGAACCGGTGATGTTGCGCGCTTCGTAGCTCGAGCCCGAGGTGCGGCTCACGTCGAACAGCAGGCGGCCGTCGGGTTTGAAGGTGAAGAAACCATCGTCGCTGCGGAACGTGGGGCCGGCTTCGCCGCCGCGGCCCCAGCGAGCGCCGGAACCGCCGCCGGCGGTCTTGCCACCGGTGCCGCGGGCCATGGCGACGGCCATCTCGCTTTCGCGCGTATCCGCGATGGCGTTGCTGACCTGGGCATCGCGGCGGACGTCTTCATCGGTGGCCGAGGCGGTGTTCGATGGCGCGCTGGCCGCTTGCGTGGACGCGATCGCGGCGGGCGCGGCGTGGCCTTCCACCGCGGAGAGTCGCTGCTTAAGCTCCTTGATCTCGGCGGCCTGCGCCTTGATCAGCTTGAGCAGTTCGGCGTTGGTGACTTCCTGCGCGGCGAGGGCCGGCATGGCCGTACCGGCGAACAGCACGGCGGCCAGCGCCGGGTAAAGGCGGGACTTGATGGTCATGGTGGTATCCCCGCTCAGTTGTCGTCGTCGTTGCCGGCATCGTCGGATGACGCGGCTGGCGTGGTCGGCATGGCCGGCGTGGCGGCGGGGTTGGCGAACGGGCTGGCATCCGCGGTGCTGAAGAAACCCTGGCGGCGTGCCCAGGCGGCGAACAGGCGTGGCCATGCCGATGGCGCGCTGCCCGGATCGCCCAGGCCCCAGCCATGGCCGCCCTTGTCGAACACGTGCAGTTCACTGTCCACGTTGTTCTTGCGCAGCGCATCGAACATCACGAGGCTGTTGCCGATGTTCGCGATGGGGTCATCCGCTGCCTGGGCGAGGAAGGTGGGCGGCGTGTCGTGCGTCACGTGCAGTTCGACCGAATAGGCCTGCACGGCATCGCTTTGCGTCGACAGCTCGCGGAACGAGCGCGTGGTGTCGTAGGGCTTCTGCAGCGAGACGACGGGATAGATGAGGCCCGCGAAATCCGGGCGGGCCGAGAGCTTGTCGCTGGCATCCACCGCCGGGTACAACGCGTCGGCGAAGCGCGTCTCTGCGATACCGGCGAGGTTGCCGCCCGCGGAGAAGCCCAGTACGCCCACGCGCTTCGGGTCGATGCCCAGCTCCGGCGCATGCGCGCGGACGAGGCGGATGGCGCGCTGCGCATCCTGGAACGGCGCGACGGCCGGCCAGCGGTCGGCTGGCAGGCGGTAGTACAGCACCACGGGCGTCACGCCCAGCGCGGCGAGCCAGCGGGCCGTCGGAATCACTTCGTGGCCAATGCCGATGCGGAAGTAGCCGCCGCCACCGAGAAGCACCACGGCGGCACCGTTCGGGTTGGCGGGCCTGTACACCTCGATGCGCGGCTTGCTCACGTTGGAGACCGCCCCCACGCCCGTGCCGGTCTGGCCGATGCGTTCGGGGCCGCTCGGGCCGCCACCGCCGGGCGGCGTGTCCGGCCATAGATCGTACGAGACCGGCTTGCCGGACTGCGGCGCGGGTTGCGCCTGCAAGGCACCGGTGCTGGCAAGGGCGACGGCGGCTGCAAGCAGCGCGGCGCGAAGGAGGTTCATGGCTGTTTCCCCTGGGTGGCGACAATCGACGGCGTGCCGCTCTCTCCGGCACGGTTGGCAAGGGCATCGCTGAGCGCGGCGCGGTCCAGTGCGCCCTCCCAGCGGGCGACCACGATGGTGGCCACGGCATTGCCCACGAAATTAGTAAGCGAGCGGCACTCACTCATGAAACGGTCGACGCCGAGGATCAGCGCCATGCCCGCGACCGGCAGCGAAGGCACGACCGACAGGGTGGCGGCGAGCGTGACGAAGCCCGCGCCGGTGACGCCGGCCGCGCCCTTCGAACTCACCATGGCCACGAGCAGCAAGGCCACCTGTTCGCCCAGCGTCAGCGGCGTGTTGGTGGCCTGCGCGATGAACAGCGCGGCCAGCGTCATGTAGATGTTGGTGCCGTCGAGATTGAACGAGTAGCCGGTGGGCACGACGAGGCCGACGACGGACTTGTCGCAGCCCGCGCGCTCCATCTTTTCCATCAGGGAGGGCAGGGCGGCTTCCGACGACGACGTGCCGAGCACGAGCAGCAGCTCGTCCTTCAGGTAGCGCAGCAGATGGAAGATCGAGAAGCCCGTGAGGCGCGCCACACTGCCTAAGATGACGAGCACGAACAGCAGCGCGGTGACGTAGAACGTCGCGACCAGGTACATCAGGTTCGACAGCGATCCGATCCCGTAGCGGCCAATGGTGAAGGCGATGGCGCCGAACGCCCCGATGGGCGCGGCCTTCATCAACAGGTGCACCAGCTTGAACACGGGCGCTGTCAGTGCTTCGAAGAAGGCCACCACCGGCTTCGCGCGCTCGCCGGCCAGCGTCAACGAGATGCCGAACAGCACCGCGAACAGCAGCACCTGCAGGATGTTGCCCGAGGTGAAGGCGCCCACCACCGTGTCGGGGATGATGTCGAGGAGGAAGTGCGTGAGCGTCATGTCGTGCGCCTTGGAGGCGTACGCGGCGATCTCCCCGGTGGAGAGCGACGCCGGATCGATGTCGAGGCCGGCCCCCGGCTGCACCACGTTCGCCACGACCATGCCGACGACGAGAGCCAGCGTGGAGAACACGAGGAAGTACACCATCGCCTTCAGCACCACGCGACCCACGGCGTTGAGGTGTGGCATGCCGGCGATACCGGTGACCACGGTGAGGAAGATCACCGGGGCGATCACCATTTTCACCAGCTTGATGAACGCGTCGCCCAGCGGCTTGAGCTGCTCGGCGAAGGCGGGCGCGAAGTGGCCGAGCAGCGCGCCGCAGGCGATCGCCACCAGCACCTGCGCATAGGTCTGGCGGTAGAAGGGGACCGGGGCGGTGGGGGTGGTGTCCTGCACGTGCATTGCGGGCGTCGGCTGGCGGTAGGGGTATGCTTTGTAGCCCGCACCGGCCGCAAACCCCATAGCACATTCCGGCTAGGTGCCCGCCGGCCATGCGACGATATCTCCTCACACCATGGCCCGACCTCGCTCATTCCGCGCCCTTTGGTTCCTCGTGCTCCTGCTGCTGGTGGCGGGCAGCGCAGCGCTGGGCGGGTGGTATGCGTGGCGGCGGGCGCTGGGAGCCATCGGCGAACAGGCCGGCGATCGCCTGCACCTGCATGCCCTGGCCGTGCAGCGCCTTATCGACCGTTATCGCGTGTTGCCCCGCGTGCTGGCGCTCGATCCGGAGCTCAAGGCGGCCCTCGAAGGATCGCCGGGAGCGGTCGATGCCGCCGCCCTCAATGCCAAGCTCGACCGCGCCAACGATGCCGTGCGCGCCTCGACGCTGACGCTGCTCGACCGCCACGGCCGCGCCCTGGCCGCCAACAACTGGAACACCCCGGAGAGCAACGTCGGGCTCGACTACGCGTTCCGTCCGTATTTTCGGGACGCCATGCGCGATGGCCACGCCATGTTCTACGCGCTGGGCGTCTCCACCAATGTGCCGGGCTACTTCATCGCCCAGGCCGTGGACGACGACGCGGGCCATCACATCGGCGTGGTGGTGCTCAAGATCTCGCTCGATGCCTTGCAGCAAGACTGGGCGCGGGGCGGCGATGTGGTGTTCCTCTCCGATGCGCACAACGTCGTCTTCCTCGCGAACCGCCCGGAGTGGGTGTACCGCGTGCTCTACCCCCTGTCGCCCGCCGATGCCGCCTCCATCGCGAGCACGCGCCAGTACGGAACGCGGCCGCTGCAGCCCATGGACTGGAACGTGCTGGGATCACCGGTCGGCGGGACCTTGTGGGTGCGCATGATCTCGCCCGGGCTCAACCACGACACCATGTGGCGCTCGCTGGCCATGCCGAAGCAGGCGTGGACGTTGCACCTGCTCGCAGATACCCGCCCCGCCGCCGCCGCGGCGCGCAACGCCGTGTTCGCCGTGCTGGCGGCGTGGCTGCCCTTGGTGCTTCTTGGCATGTTCCTGCAGCAGCGGGTGCGCATGGCCCGCCTGCGTCAGCGCAGCCGCGAAGAGCTGGAACGGATGGTGGCGCACCATGCATCGGCGCTGCGCTCCGCCCAGGACAGCATCGTGGCCGCCGCCAATGAGGCCGCCCAGGGCGGCCACGGCAGCCTTGAGCATCTCCCGCAGGGCGTGAGTGTCGTCGATGCCGAGCTGCGCCTTGTGGCGTGGAACTCGCGCTACCAGAAGATATTCGGCTTTCCGGACGAGTATATGCAGGTGGGACGTCCCATCGAGGACATGTTCCGCTTCAACGCCCGCCGCGGTCTCTTGGGGCCGGGCGATACCGACGAGGCGATCGAACGCCGCCTGCAATACCTCCGCGCCGGCAGCCCGCACATGTACGAGCGCGAGCGCCCCGACGGCACCACGCTGGAGATCCGCGGCAACCCCCTGCCGGATGGCGGCTTCGTCACCAGCTATGCCGACATCACCGCATACAAGGCCGCCGCACGCGAGCTGCGCAGCCTGGCGTCGTCGCTGGAACGCCGCGTGGAAGAGCGCACCCGCGACCTGATCGAAGCCAAGGCCGAGGCCGACAAGGCCAACCGTTCGAAGACGCGCTTCGTCGCCGCGGCGGTGCACGACCTGCTGCAGCCGCTGAACGCCGCACGCATGTTCATCGGCAGCCTCGCTTCGCGTCGGCTGGATGCCGAAGGTCGCGAGCTCGTCGAACGCGTGCGCAGCGCGCTGGATACGCAGGACGAGCTGCTGGCCAGCCTGCTCGACATCTCGCGGTTGGAAGGCGGCGCGGTGGCGCCGCGGTTCGCCGCCGTGCCGCTGGACCCCTTGCTGCGCGAGTTGGCGCGTCAGTCGTCCGTGCTGGCTTCCACCCGTGGCCTTTCGTTGCACTATGTGGGCACGACGCTGACCGTGCACAGCGATGCGCTGCTGCTCCGCCGCGTGCTGCAAAACTTCCTCAGCAACGCCATCCATTACACGCCACGCGGCCGCGTGATGGTCGGCGTGCGCCGCGCCGAAGGGCAGGCGCGCATCGAGGTGTGGGACACCGGCGTGGGCATCCCGGAGGCGAAAACGCGGGCCATCTTCGACGAGTTCCTTCGCCTGGACAACGGCGTGGACCGCGACCGGCGCAGCGCGGGGTTGGGGCTTTCCATCGTCGACCGCATCGCGAGATTGCTGGGGGCGACGGTGGCCGTGCGGTCATGGGAAGGGCGTGGCAGCGTGTTCTCGATTGCGCTGCCGCTGGCCGATGTCGGCGCGGCGGTGCCCGTGCATGCGGCGCCGAACGAGGACGACTCCCCGTTTGTCGGCAAGCGCGTCCTCGTCATCGACAACGACCCTGTCACGCGTCGCCAGGCCATGGACCTGCTGGCGGGTTGGGGCTGCGACGTGCAGGGCGTCGGCAGCGAGCGTGGCGCGCTGCGCTACGCCGAAACGGACGATGCCCCCGCGCTGATCCTCATGGACGACCCGCTCGACGGCCGCGAGGGCGATGCCTTGCGTGCGGCCATGGCATCGCGATGGGGTGCCCTGCCGCCCACCGTGCTGATGGCGGCATCGCCGCGCCAGGCCGATATCGAACGTGCCACGGCGCAGGGCCTGCGTTATCTCGTGAAGCCGCTGGCACCCGCGCGACTGCGCGCCGTGATGACGCGATTGCTCATGGTGGCCGGCTAGCCCGGGTGCGAACCCTCGACACCTTCTTCAAGGTCCAGCGACTTCACCAGAACGGCGGCCTGTGTGCGCGAGCGGCATTCCAGCTTAGACAGCACGGCGGTGACATGGATCTTCACCGTGTTTTCCGCCAGGCCGAGTTCCGAGGCGATCTGCTTGTTGAGCAGGCCCTCGGCCAGCAGCATCAGCACACGGAACTGCTGCGGCGTAAGGCTGGCCAGGCGCGCCGCGAGTTTCGCGTCGTCCTCGCTGCACTCGGAGCGCGCTCCGATGAAGGCTGTTCCGCCTCCCATCACCGTCTGCACCGCATCGCGCAGCACATCCGCCGGTGCCGATTTCGACACGAAGCCCGCTGCGCCAAACTGCTGCGCGCGGCGCACGTTGCGCGGGTGGTCGTTCGACGACACCACCAGCACCGGAATATCGGGGTGCTCGCCACGCAGCCACAGCAGGGAAGAAAATCCCATCGCGCCGGGCATGGTCAGGTCCAGGAGCACCATGTCGACGCGTTCGCCCTTGGCGAGCACAGCTTCCATCGCGCTATGGCTACCGGCCTCCAGCGCCTTGCCATCCACGAGCAGCGCGGCCAGCGCATGGAGCAGCGCCCCGCGGAACATGGGGTGATCGTCGGCGATGAGGAGGGTAAGAGGCATGGGGCGCAGTGTAGCCCGTAGCTCCGGCGCCTTGGTTTTACGGGTTTCTGCGCTCCGCGCCCAGCGCAGCCACCGCAGCGGCCGCGTCCACCTCGAGCATGCCGTGGGTGACGCTGCTGGTGCGCAGGAGGATGTCGCGGGCCTTGGCCGCATCCAGTCGCGGCGAGATGGATAGGAGGAGGGCGAGAATGCCGCTCACATGGGCAGCGGCCATGGACGAGCCGGAGGAGAAATCGTAACCGCCGCCGGGTTGCGTGGTGAGGATGTCCTTGCCCGGTGCGCTCAGGATGCCCGGTGCGGCGGGTGCCGTGTCGCTCGAGCGCACGACGAGCACGCCGGGCGCGTTGTCGGGAAAACCGCCGGTGCCGCCGCCGGGCGGCATCGCGGCCACGACGATCCGGCCACGCTCCAGCAGTTGTGCGAGCAGCTTGCCCAGCAGGGGATCCGCGGGGCCGCCGAGGCTCAAGTTCACAATGCGGGCGTCGGTGTCGTTCACCGCGGCGAGGGCCTTGGCGAGAGTGAACGAATTGCAGCGCGCACCCTTGTCCGGTTGGGGATACCAGCAGGCCTTGTATACGCTGATGCGCGCCTTCGGCGCCATGCCGACCATGCCCTGATGGTTGTCGCCTTCGGCGGCGATGATGCCGGCTACCTCGGTGCCGTGGCGGTCACCGTTGTAACTTGCCGCGTCGCCGTCCACCGCGTCGCCGGCATCGCGTACGTGGTCACGCAGGTCGGGGTGGCTCATGTCCGCGCCGGTGTCGACGACGGCCACGTGCACGCCGTCGCCCTGGGTGACCGTATGGGCTACGGCCGCACGGGTTTCGACGAAGCCACGCTGAAGGTCCGTGTACGGGTCGTTGTAGCGGCGACCCTCCGTTTGCCCGTTATCCGCTTCGCCGTAGACGGTGTAATCCTGAAGCGGCTGGGCCAGTTGCACGCGGGTATCGGCGGCAAGCCGGGCGATCAGTGCGTCGCGGTCCACGCCGGGCGGCGGTTGCATCACCACGCAATACAGGCCCAGGGCCTTGATCGGCCAGCCGGTGATCGTGCGCACGCCGTACGCTTTTTCGATGTCCGCGAGCGCCGATGCCGCGCGCTGTCCCGAGCTGTAATTCGCCGCGGGGGTGTAGCCGAGCAGGTTCGAGCCGGCGTGGGTCGGGGCGGGTTCCAGCGGATTCGCCACAGCCAGGACGATGTCGCGACCGCTGTCCATGGTGGCCACACCGCCCACCGGTGCGGTGGAAGCCGCCGGCTTACCCGCCAGCGCGCGCGTCGGTGCGCAGCCCGCGAGAGCGGGCACAAGCAGGCACGCTACGATGACGGCCAGCAGACGCTTCATGGTGCTCCGGCGACTCGCTCCGCGAAGCGAATGCCCTGCGTGCCCCGCAGGCGCTGCAACGTTTCGTCCGATGCCGGTTTGCCGTCCTCCTGGACCAGCGTGTACGCACCGACGTCGTTCGGACCGCCTGCCACGCGCAGATGCAGGCTCTGCAACAGCTGGTTCCACTCGGCTACTTTCATCGCGGCCTGAGGTACCACGCGCAACGAGCCGGCGGCCGCGGGGGCTTCGTCCTGGCTGCTCAGCGTGCGGTAGACAGGGGCGGGCGGCGCTTCGCCGCGCAGCTTCACGCCCAGCACGCCGATGCCGACGGCCTGCACCAGCACCGCGGCAGCCAGGGCGCGCACGAGCCAGCCCGAAGAAACACGGCGGCGCGCCACGGGCGGCCGCGCCTCCTCTTCGTCGAGGCGGGCCATCAAGCGGGCAAGCCCCGCATCTGCGTCGAGCGGAAGATCGGACGGCAGGGACAGGGCTTCGCGCAGGCGTTCCTGCTGCGCGAATTCCTCGCGGCAGCCATGGCAGCCGGCGAGGTGCGCCCGCAGCCAGTCGTCCTGCGTGGCGGGAGCATCGCCCCGCAATACCCAGGGCATCGCTTCCCAGGCTCGTGTGCAATCCCTGCCGGCATCCTTCTGGAGGGTCATGGCGCATTCTCTCTGTGTATGTTTCGCTCGCCGGCAAGGCCGGGAAGCACGTTGCGCAGCTTCACGCGCGCGTGGAAAAGGCGAGCCTTCACCGTGCCCACCGGGCAGCCCATGATGGTCGCCACGTCGTCCAGTGTGTGGCCCACGCCGTAGACGAGTTCCACCACCACGCGCTGGTCGGCCGAGAGTCTTTCCAGACCCTTGCCCAGCCAGTCGCGCATCACGCGGTCGTCGTCGGGGTCGTGCGAAGGCGTGCGGTCCTCGGGCAGGCTGTCCTCGTCCACCGGCTCGCTGCCGTGCTGGCGCAGTGCCTTCAGGCCGCAGCGGTATGCGATGCCCATGATCCACGTGGACACCCGGGATTCGCCCTGGAAGGTGCCGGCTTTCTGCCAGGCGATCCAGAAACAGTCGTTGATGGCTTCCTCGACGACATCGGCGCGCCGGGTAATGCGCGACAGGAACCGGCAGAGCCGTCCGTGGTAAGCGCGGTACATCACGGAGAGCGCAGCCCGGTCGCCCTCCGCCATGCGCCGCAGCAGCTGGCGATCTGTCGCGTCGGCCTGGTTGTCGGCGTCGCTCATGGGCGTGGCTCGTGGGTTCGCATGACTCTTGGGTGCCGAGCGGGACGCAAAAGGTTGCCCCCGTCACCTTTCAGAAAGTCCACGCCACGGTCGCGATCCATGGTGAGACCTTGTACTGGTACCTCGGCCGGTCGCGATCGCTCGTGACGTGGGCCACCTCGACCCGCCAGGGTCCTTGATCCCAGGCCACCCCGGCGTGCCCGTAATAGTAGTGGTTCCGGCGCTCGTAACCGGCGCCGCGCGGCGGCACCAGTTCCTGGGCGACGCCGGCGCTCGCCGTGAAGGCGAACCCATGGGCCAGCGGCCAGCGGAAGCCCAGGTCGGCGGCTCCGCGCGGCCTCTGCCCGCCGTAGCGGTCCATGTGCGACGCGGAAAGCCCGAAAGTGAGCACGTCGCGATAGATCCAGCTCACGCCGAGTTCGGTGCGGTCGTATGTCCTTCCGCCGCCGTGGCGCGGATAGCGGTAGTCGAGGAGGCTGGCCTGCATTTGCCAATCCGGCGAGAGCGACCATGAATGGGCAACCTGCGCAACGAATCCGACGAACCCGCGCGGTGTGCGCGCTTCCGCACTGGCGGAAATCCCGGCGGACCAGCCCGAGGGAGACGTCCAGTTGAGCGCACCCTGGAAGACGGGCCCGGGGCGGGTAATGGCCAGGCCGCGATCCACCAGTTGCGATGCGACGGCCACGGTGCCGCTGAAGCGCGAATCCTGGGCATGCGCCGCATGACAGGCGAAAACCAACCACGCGGCAAGGCTGCCCGACAGTGCACGACGGCTCATGCGGGCGCCTGCCATCCGCCGGCGCTGCCATGCATGCGTGAACGCGGGACGGTAATCCATGTGCGGCATCGAGCCCTCGGGCGCGTCATGGCCCGCAGGAACTCTAATGCAGCGTTTCCAGATAGGAAATCAGATTGTCGAGGTCCTTCGCATCGTCCAGGCCGTCGTATTTCATTTTCGTGCCCGGGTTGGCTTTTTTCGCCGGTTGCGACAGATACGTATGTAACTGTTCCGTCGTCCATGTCCAGGGACTCTGTTTCAGCGCATCGGAATAGTCATAGCCGGCGACGCTGCCGGCCTTCCTGCCGACGATACCGAACAGGCTTGGGCCTTTCTTGTTGCGGCCTTCCGCCACGGCGTGGCATTCGGCGCATTCGGACTTGAAGACGTCCTTGCCGGCTGCGGCGTCGCCGGCCCGGGTGGCCGGGGTTGCCAGGCCCCCGGCGACAAGTGCGAACAGTGCCAAGTAAAAACGGTTGGATAACGACACGCGTGGTGCTCCCGTCATGGTCAGAAGGCGATGCTGGCCGAGATGGAGAACGCATTCAGGTCGCGTGCGTCGGTGCGTTGCGTACCCGGCGGCGCGAAGAAGATGTCGTCCTCCCTGCCGGCGAAGCGGCTGAAGCGGAACCAGGTGGCCGCGAGCTTCAGGTTGGCGATCGAGGTATACGAATCGTCCTTCCCGAATGGCGCCCAGTACAGGCTGATGAGGTTGGTGGTGGTGTCCGGATCGCCCGACGGACCGAAACGCGCGAGGTCGCGCGAGCCCGTGCTCTTGAAGTGGGTGAAGGTCAGGCCGTAGGTTTGCTTGAACGTGTAGGTCACGGTCATCGTCTGGTCGTGCACGATGCCCTTGTCCCGCGCGAGTACACCGCCGATCAGGGGCGTGCTGCCGTAGTCGCGCTTCTCCAGGATGTTCACGTAGGCCAGCTGCACGATGTGGTCGCGGTTGCCCAGATACTGGTAGGTGAGGTCGTAGCCGAGGTCCACGATGTCGTCGCTGGGGCCCGAGCGCGGCAGCTGTCGCTTCGTGGTGAGGCCCACCACGCCGGCCGAGAAGAACTGCTTCTTCATGTCCTTCATATAGGCGAAGCGCCCGTAAGCGGTGTCGCGCAGCCGGCCCGGATCGCCGCCGATGTTGTAGCCGAGGTGATCCTGCTGCGAGGTGGGCAACGATCGGTATGTGCCCGCCTCGCCGTACCAGTTGTCGTCATACAGGGCATAGGCCGTGGCCCCGATGACGCGGTTGGCCAGCGAGTTGGGGCTGGACGGGTTGAGGAGCGAGCCCGTGATGCCGGCGGGGCCGAGGAAGCTGGCGGAGGGCAGCGCGGAGATCGGGTCGTTGAAGCCCGGGCTGTTGTTCACGCTGATGCCGAACAAGGTGTCCTTGCCGCCGATCTTCAGTTCCTTGGCCACGAAGCGGAGGTCCACGCTGCTGAGCTTCGTGTTGTAGGTGTTGTGGCCCGTGTGATCGGCTTCCACCTTGACGAAGCCGCCCACCTGGTCGGTGAGCCGGCCGGCGAGGTAGAGGTCGCCTTCGGACAGCGTGGTGCTGCTGTCGCCGCGCGCCGGATTGCTGTGCGTTTCGGTCAACTGCAGAGCCAGCGGAATCTTCGTGCCCTTGCCGTCGGTGTCGGTATAGCCACCCAGCTTGAAGCGCATGCCGTAAGGCGTGAGCGCGGGGCCGTAGGCGCCGGCGTGGCAGTCGGCGCACGCTGCACCTGTCTGGCGCGCATAGGCGGGAATGGCCTGCGCGGTGCCGGTGACGAAAAGCAGCAGCGCGGCGAGCACGCCGGCCAAGAGGGAAGTGTGGTTCCTTCGCTTCGCGCATCGGTTCGTTGGCGGCAGCATGGTCGGTTCCTTCTTACTGTCGGTGGATCGCAACGTGTGGCGGCCGATCAGCGGCGGCGCCCCGGTAACATCATTCGCAAGGTGTGATCACGCACCACGAAGTGGTGCCACAGGGCGGCGGAAAGGTGCAGGACCACCAGCACCAGAAGCGCCCAGGCCGCGTCCACGTGCCAGGCCTGCAACCTGTCCGCCAGGTCTTCGTCCTCGCCGACCAGGGCCGGAAGGGTGAATCCGAAGAAGTGCACGTCCAGTCCCGCGGCCCCGCACATCGCCCAGCCGAGCAAGGGCAGCGCGAGCAGCAACGCATACAAGGCAACGTGCGTGAGGCCGGCGCCGAACCGCACGATGCGCGAATGCTCGCCGCCCGGCTGCAATTTGCCGTAGCGGATGCGCAGCCACACCCGCACGCCAAAAAGCAGCAGCACCAGCAGTCCGGCGTGGCGATGACCTTCGAGCAACCAGGCGCGCACGGCCCGGCCGTCGAGTTCGTCGCGAAGCAGGATCAGCGTGGCCGCGATGGCCACGAAGAGCACGGTGAGCCAGTGCAGCGCCACCAGCTTGCGCGGGCGCGTCGGTACCGGTTCGTTTCTCTCCATGCCGGGGCCCCCTCGGGTGTCGTGTCCGGTTGAGTGCCTCCGCGCCGCGGGAAGGTTGCACTGCGCGGCCGCAACCTTTTGCCGAACGGCACGGCACTCAAGCTCGAGTCCGCCGTCAGCACAGCAGGTCGCCCGAACATGGACATCCAATCGATACCCCTGCAGACGCACGGCGACAGCCGCGGGATGCTTGTCGCCCTTGAGCAGGAGCGCAATGTCCCTTTCCCGATCAGGCGCGTCTATTACCTTTTCTCGACCAGCCCCGACGTGCACCGCGGCATGCACGCGCACCGGCACCTCAACCAGCTGGCCGTGGCGGTGCGCGGCAGCGTCACCTTCCTGCTCGACGACGGCACCGGCCCGAGCACGGTTACCCTGAACGACCCCGCCCGGGGGCTTCTCCTCGGAAGCATGGTGTGGCGCGACCTCTACGATTTCAGCGACGACTGCGTGCTGATGGTGCTGGCCGACCAACTCTATGACCCGGCCGACTACATCACGGACTACGACGAGTTCATTCGCGAAGTGAGGGGCGAGGCGAGGCTGGAGGGAGGCGCGTGGTGACGTCGGCGTCGCCGGTGGTGCCGTTCCTCGACCTTCGCGAGGCCAATGCCGCGCATGCGGACGAGCTGAAGGCGGCGGCGTCCAGGGTCATCGACTCCGGCTGGTACGTCATGGGCGAGGAGCTGTCTTGCTTCGAGCGTGAATTCGCAGCCTGGTGCGGCGTGCGCCATGCCGTGGGTGTGGGTAACGGACTGGACGCGCTGTCACTGATCCTGCGTGCCTACATCGACATGGGCGAGCTGGCGGAGGGCGACGAGGTGATCGTGCCGGCCAACACGTTCATCGCGACCTTCCTCGCCGTGAGTGGCAACCGCCTGGTACCCGTGCCGGTGGAACCGGACGAAGCCTCGTTCAACCTCGATCCCTCACGCGTCGAGGACGCCATCGGACCGCGCACGCGCGCGATCATGGCGGTTCATCTCTATGGCCGCCTTGCCGACATGGCCGCACTCGCGACCATTGCCCGGCGGCACGGCCTTCTGCTGATCGAAGACGCCGCGCAGGCGCACGGTGCGGCATCGCTCGGGCGAAAGGCCGGCGCGTTCGGCGATGCCGCGGGGTTCAGCTTCTATCCCGGCAAGAACCTCGGCGGCCTGGGTGACGGCGGCGCCGTCGTGACCGATGACGACCGGCTCGCCACGGCCGTGCGTACCTTGCGCAACTACGGTTCGGTGGAGAAGTACCGGCACGACCGGCAGGGCGTGAATTCCCGCCTCGACGAATGGCAGGCTGCCGTGCTGCGCGTGAAGCTCCGCTACCTCGACGCGGAGAACATGGCACGGCAGCGGATCGCCACCGCCTATCGGCAGTCGATCGTCCACCCCGCCATCCGAGTGCCGGGCGAGGGAAGCCCGGGCAGCCACGTATGGCATCTTTTCGTGGTGCGCAGCGCGCGACGTGACGCCCTGCGTAAGCACCTGGCCTCCAGAGGTGTGCAAACGCTGGTGCACTACCCCATTCCTCCGCACCGCCAGGAGGCCTATGCAGAGCTGCGCCATAGGTCGCTGCCGCTCACGGAGCGCATCCACGACGAGGTGTTGAGCCTGCCGATGGGTCCGGGCCTCCGCGCGGACCAGGTGGCGCAGGTGGTGGATGCCTGCCTGTCGTTTCCCGACGCATGAACATCGTCCGGACGGGTCTCTATTCGGCGGCCGGTACGGCTGCACGCCTGCTTGCCGCGCTGCTCGTGGTGAAGCTGGTCGCCTCGTTCGCGGGCCCCGCCGGCGTCGGGCGGCTGGGCCAGTTCATCAGCCTGATGTCGCTGCTGGCGGTATTCGCCGGGGGAGGCATCGGCTCCGCGGTGGTGAAGTACGTGGCGGAATACCGCGACGACGCAGCGCGCCTTGCGCGTCTCCTGTCCGCGGCCTTGTGGTACGCGCTGCTGGCCTCCTGTGCGATGGGCCTCGTGACGTGGCTCTTCAGCGAGAGGATCGCGGCATGGCTGCTGGGTGACACGGCGTATGCCGGGCTCGTGCGCGTGCTCGCCATCGCGCAACTGGGCATCGCGGCCGTCAACTACATCCTCGCGGTCATCAACGGATTCATGGACGTTCGCCGGCTGGCGCTGGTGCAGGTGGCCGGCTCGGCGCTGGCGATGCTGGCGGCGCTTGCGCTCTCGCGCTGGCTGCATCTGTATGGCGCGCTGCTTTCCCTGGTGCTTGGACAGGTGCTGTGGCTCGTGGTGGGCTTGCCTGCATGGTGGCGCAGTCCGTACTTCCAGCGCGGCATGCTCCGCATGCGCTTCGATCGGGAGATGACCCACCGGCTCGCGGCGTTCTCGACGATGACGCTGACATCGGCCCTGGTGCCGCCGCTGGTGAACATCGCCGTCCGCGACGATCTCGCCGCCCGCTTCGGATGGGAGCAGGTCGGCTATTGGCAGGCAGTCACTCGTGTGTCGGACGCCTACCTCCTGTTTGTGGTCGCGGCGATCAACATGCATTACCTGCCCCGGCTTGCGGCGGCAAAGGAACGAGGGGCCCTGGTCGCTGCCCTGGGCGAAGCGTGGCGTTACCTCCTGCCGGCAGTGACGGTGGTGGCCATCGTCATCTACCTGATGCGCGATGTCGTCACCCGGGTGCTCTTCAGTGGCGATTTCGCGGCAGCGAACGACCTGTATGCGCCGCAGCTGATCGGCGACGTGCTGAAGATCGCTTCGTTCGTGCTCGCCTACCTCATGCTGGCCAAGGCGATGACACGGCTCTTCATCGTCTCCGAACTCGTTTTCGCCGGCACCTATTTCCTTCTCGTGCACGCCCTGTCGATGCGCTTCGGTCTCGTCGGCGCAATGTACGCCTTCGCCGCGAACTACGCGATCTACCTGCTCTTCAACCTTGCGGTAGCAAGGCGCTACCTGGGAGCCCTGTGACATGACCGCCCCGGCGATAACGTCGATGCCGCTGGTTTCGGTGCTCGTGCCTGCCTACAACCACGAGGCGTTCGTGCAGGAATGCCTGGACAGCATCCTCGCCGACCCCTACCCGACGAAGGAGATCGTGATCATCGACGACGGCTCGACCGACGGCACGGCGGGGCGCATCGAGGCGTGGCTGGCGCGGCACCGCGACGATATCCCCGTGGAATACGTGAGCCGCGAGAACAAGGGCATTGCGGCCACCCTGAACGAACTGGCGGCACGCGCCCATGGCGAATTCCTGCGCATCGGTGCCAGCGACGATTTCTTCCTGCCGGGCGGTTCGGAGACACTGGTGCGCTACCTGATGGCGCATCCGGGCAAGGGTGCCGCCATCGGCGATTGCGTGGTCGTCGACCGCGATGGCCGGAAGCTGCTCGACAGCGGCATGAGCGACCTGCATGGCGCCGACAAGCGCCTGTACCGCACCGACGAGGGCATTCGCCGTGCCGTGATCAGCCATTGGGCCATCGGTGGGCCGGTGACCATGCTGCGCAAGGGCGCCCTGGAAACCGTCGCGCGCTGGACCGAGGGCCTGCGCATCGACGACTGGGACCTCTTTCTGCGCCTTGCCGCGCGCGACGCCATCGGTTTCGTCGACGAGAAAGTGTGCGCCTACCGTTTGCACGGCGCCAACTTCAGCAAGACGCGCCATACGGCCACGCGTATCGTGAACCTCACCGAGGCGCGCGAGGTGGCATTGCGCCGCGTCTGCATGTTCGCCGAGCCGGATCGCACGCTGCTGCGGGCGGAGGCATGCCGCATCGGTGCGAAGATCGCCTACCTGCAGGGCAGGATGGGAAAGGTCGCAGTGCACATGGCAGCCTATGTATCGCTGCTGGCGATCTCGAGGCTGCGCGTCGCGCATGGTCGCCGTCACGTGGGTGCGGCGTGAAGCGGCTGCTCCGCCTGCCCTCCACATACCTCTGCCTGCCCATGTTGCTGGCGTGCGGCGTCACGCTGCTCACCTACGACCTGCCTCAAGGGTACGGGCAGGGCATCCTCCTGCTCGTGCTCGCCTCGCTGGGCATCATGCTCGCGGACGCCTGTTTCGCGTCGAGACTTCCTGCGCCACGGCGATTCCGCGAGCGCACGTACGCAGGCACGCGCGAAGCGTTCGTCGCGCTTGCCTTTGCCGGCGTGGTGGTCGTCTTCTGCCTGCTCGAGCTGCTGCTCTATCCCGTGCCGCTCATCAGCAACCCGTCGTCGTACGCGACGCTGGAGCCAGGGCGCGAACACCTTCGCCACATTTCCGACATGTGCTGGACCCTGCCCGTGATCGGCTTGCTTTGCGCGCGCCACCCGGCGCTGCGGTCCGGGCTGATCGCGATCGGGCTGGCGTTCCCGGTGCTGGTGATCGATCGCAATCGGATCTTCGCCGGGTTGTTTTCCATCGCATTCGTGTTGGCGTTCCGCCGCGACGAGACCCGGCCGCTGCCATGGAAGGCGATCGCCGTCCTGGGACTGATCGGCTGCGTCGTGTTTTCCGTGCTGGGGACACTTCGTTCGGGATCCATTGAGCACGTGACGCTACCCTTCGGCGATCTCTACCGCTCGGCGCCCCAGGGCGTGAAGTGGTTGTTGCTGTATGTAAGTGCCGGCCCCTACAACTTCGCCGCGATGCTCGCCAAGCACTACACGAACGCGGATTTCCTACTGCACCAGCTTGTGCCCGGCAGCGGCGCCCTGGCCACCGCCGACACCGACATCCCCCTGGACGCCATCAACATCAATGTCGGCACCGAGTACCTTCCGTTCCTCATGGCTTGGGGCGCGGGTGGCGCCGTCGCGGCCATGATCGCGGCCTACGCGCTGCTGCTGTGGTGCGTGCGGCGGCTGCGCCCCACGGTACCGCTCTTCGGGCTGCTCATGTTCCTGCGCATCGCCTACGTTTCGGTGATGTCGCCCTTCGCACCGCAGATCTTCATCTGGATGAACGGCGGTTTCCTCGCCCTCTGCCTGTTGCTGCAACTGCTTGCCGGCCTGCTTCCGAACCGGCGTGCTGCGATGCCTTCTTTCCGTTCCGATCACCCCCACGAGTTACCTGCATGGCAAACGACGACGAAATCTACCTGATCGACATGTGGCGCATCGTCGTCCGGGAATGGCGCTGGTTCATCGGTGTGGGACTCGTCGTCCTCGCCCTCACCGTCGCCTACCTTCATCACGCGCGCAACCAGTGGGAGGCCACGGCGTGGATCCAGATCGGACAGGTGGGTACTGCGCCTGCCGGCCAGGACCCGCACGTCGAGGCGTTCTCGCGAACGGTCGAGCGCCTCGAAACGCGGGCGTTCCAGGACGATGTGCTGAAGAGTATCGGCGTGCCGGTCGATGCGCCCGAGGCAAGGCTCTTCCGCGGAAGCATGAAAATCGAGCAGCTGCCGTATGCCAATATCGTGAAGCTGCGTGTGCGCGGGTACTCGGCGGAAGATGCAAAGCAACTGGCGACGGCGGCGGCCACGGTGTTGCACGCCGCGCACACGCGCATCGCCGCCGCCCCGATAGCGTTTGTCCGCGACCGGATCGACGCTGTCGACGCACGCCTCAAGGACGCGCAGGAGCGCCGCGCCAAGCTGCTCGCCGGTAACACGGGGCGAAACGATCAGGCGGCGCTGACCGACCTGGCAGTCGCCACCAGCGACCAGGACATTCGCGCGCTGGAACAGGTACGTGCCGACCTCGCACTGCGGCAACTGCCCAATTACACCTACGAAACCTCGCTCGCCTGGCCGGTGTACGTCGACAAGGACAAGGTCTTCCCGAACACGGTGCTCACCCTCGGTATCGGACTGCTGGCGGCGGCGTTTCTCGCGTCGCTGGCGGCTGTCGCTCGGCATGCGTTGCGCCGTGCTTCGGCTTAGCGGGCTTCGGGCTGGCTCGGCTTCGCCGTCGCGATAGCGCTCGGACGGTGCAGAGGGAGCCCTCGGCTGTCCCCCTCGTCGCTACGCTGCGGTGTCGCTTGGGAGAGGAGGGCCGCTACGCGGCCAGTGTCCTATGGCTTGCGCCCCGGCGCGCACGGACGGTCGGCGGGGTTTTCCGACTCGACATCCCTGTCTCGGCGGAAAAGGCCGGCCATCCTGGCCGGCCCCCTTCGGGCCTTGTCCGCCAACCGCCCTCACCTCCGCTACCCGCGCCGAGGGGGACAGCCGAGGGCTCCTTCGAACGGTCAGGCGTCATGTGGGAAGGGCGCTGATGCGGTGTCGCACCGAACGAATGGTGGGTTCGAAGTGTTTGATCGTTCCTCGGGGCGTTGCAGACAGCTCGGTGCCACGGACTTTGAAGCTTAAAGAACGCGCTGGCCGTTATATCAATACGGGATGTATCACTACCTTGGAGCCGACCGTCTTTGGGTGCGCCGTGACCCAGTGGAACCAGAAACAGAAATCGATGAATGAGGGCGCTTCAGCGCCTCGCAACCATCGAGGTCGTCGAAGTCGGAGGGTAAGGGCCGCGTGGGTCTTCAGAATCCACGTTCGGACGTGGAGCCTTCGAGCACCATAGGACGTTTATCGGCTGCCGTCTGCGGAGCGGTTCGTGCTTTCCCCGCGCGCTAACCCACAGTCCGGAAGAGCCCTTGGCCGGTCCCCTCGGCGCGGGTAGCGGAGGTGAGGACGGTCGGCGGATAAGGCCCGAAGGGGGCCGGCCAGGATGGCCGGTCTTTTCCGCCGAGACAGGGATGTCGAGTCGGAAAACCCCGCCGACCGTCCGTGCGCGCCGGGGCGCAAGCCATCGGACACTGGCCGCGCAGCGGCCCTCCTTTCCCAAGCGACACCGCAGCGTAGCGACGAGGGGACCGGCCAAGGGCTCTCACCAATACGCACGAGTTCCGAGGCGATGGCGAAGCCGAGCTCGGCTTCGGGTTAAACCTAACCGACGCCGCATGGCACCCACCGCCATGAACGAGCAAGCACAAGCGGGACAGCCGGCATCCGGGGAGTTCGACGAGGCACGTCTCCTCGACACGCAACGCGCCTTCGACAGCGTGGCCGCCGACTACGACGGGCCGCGTGGCAACAACGAACTGATCCAGCGCATGCGCACGACGATGTGGCATACCGTCGGCGCGGAACTTCCCGCCGGCTCGCGCCTGCTCGATCTTGGATGCGGCACCGGACTGGACGCGGTGGAATTCGCGCGCCACGGCTATCACGTGGTTGCCAGCGACTGGTCGCCGGAGATGGTGGCGCGCACGCGTGCCCGTGCGGTGGAAGAAGGTGTGCAAGCGCGTCTCAGTGCGGTGCATCTCGGCATCCAGCAGTTGTTCCTCCTGGGCGGACGGTTCGACGGTGTCTATTCCAACTTCGGGCCGTTGAATTGCGCACCGGATCTTCGCGCCGTGGCCGACGAGTGCGCGCGGCTGGTCCGCCCCGGCGGCAGCCTCGTCTTTTCCGTCATGGGTCGCGTGTGCCCATGGGAGCTGGCGCACTATGCCGCCCGCCGCCGTTTCGGGCGGGCAGGCATCCGCTTCGGGAAGGGCGTGCGCGAGGTCGGTATGAACGGCCATACGATCTGGACCTGGTATTACACACCCCGCGAGTTCTACGCGGCATTCGCGGAGCACTTCACGCTCGCGAGCTACCGAGCCCTGAGCCTGTTCCTGCCGCCGCCTTACATGGTGGACCGCTACCGCCGGCGCCCCGAGCGGTACGAGCGCCTGGGCCGGCTGGACGACCGCTTCGGCGGTCTGCCCCTGCTGCGCGACATGGGCGACCATTTCCTGATCGTGATGCATCGGCGTTGAGCATGCGCGGCGCCGCCTTGCTACCGGGCTTCACTCTCGCCGGCGCGCGTCTTGCGGGGGCGGGCCGCGCCCCTCTGCATCTTCGCGGCGACCGCATCGTCGCGCGCGCCGGCATCCGTTCGGTCCCGGTGGACTTGCGCGACCACGTGATCTTTCCGGGCCTCATCAATGCGCACGACCACCTCCAGGTGAACAACGTGCCGCCGCTGCCCGGCGACGCCGTGTTTCCCAGCGCCTACGACTGGATCGCGGCCTTCCAGGCTCATTTCGCCGACCCTGCCACCGTGGCTTCGCTCGCCGTGCCGAAGGCGCGGCGCATGCGCCATGGCGGGCTGAAGAATCTTCTTTCCGGCGTGACCTTCGTGGCGCATCACGATCCATGGCATCCCGTCCTGGACGGCCCCGATTTTCCGGTGGGCGTCCTGCGCGACCACGGCTGGAGCTATGCGCTGCACGGACCGGCCTATGGGCCGCCCGTGCGGGCGAGCTTCGCCGCCACGCCGTTCGGCATGCCGTGGATGATTCACCTTGCCGAAGGCACTGACGACGTGGCCGCAAACGAACTCGGTGAGCTCGACCGCATGGGTTGCCTTGCGGCGAACACCGTCCTGATTCACGGCGTGGGCATGGGCGCCCGCGACGTCGTTCGCGTGATCGAAGCGGGCGCTTCCGTCGTGTGGTGCCCGGGCAGCAACCATCGCCTGCTCGGCCGCTCGCTCGACCCGCGTCCGTTGCAGGCGGCGGGACGGCTCGCGCTCGGCAGCGACTCGCGCCTGAGCGGCGCGCGCGACCTGCTGGAGGAGCTGCGCACGGAGGCTGCACGCGGCGAACTGGATGGCGAGGCGTTGCTGGGACTGGCGACCACCGACGCGGCACGCGTACTTCGGCTGCCTGCGCGCGGCCGGATCGACCCGGGCTACGTCGCGGACCTTGTCATCGTCGAGGACCGGGGTGCGGGAAGCGCGCATAACCTGGTGGGGCTGTCGCGCGCCGATCTCCGTATGGTCGTGCGCGACGGCTTGCCGTGCCTGGCCGACCCTGACTTCGCCCCCTGGTTCGACGTCGCGAAGGTCGACACGATATCCGTGACGCTCGATGGCAAGCCGAAATTGCTCGCGCGTGCGTTCGCCGACGCCGATCTTCTGGCCATGGAGCCCGGACTGGAGCCTGGGGCGCCCCTGCGCCCCGCACGCCGCGCAGGAGAGTGCGCATGAACGGCACACCCGTCCTGGAGCCGATGGAGGCCTATGAACTCTGGGCCGCCCATTACCCGGCGCACGCACACAATCCCGTGATGCGCACGGAAGAGCGGGCGATGCTGGATCTGTTGCCCGACGACTTGTCCGGCGCCACCGTGGTCGATGCCGGCTGCGGCAGCGGGCGCTATGTGAGGCATGTGCTCGCCCGGGGCGCGGCACGCGTTCACGGTGTGGACCTGTCGCCGGCCATGCTCGCCCGTGCAGCAACGGAGCTTGGGAGCGACATGTCGCGCGTGGTGCTGAGCGAAGGCGGTCTGGACGCTCTGCCATTGGACGATGCGACTGCCGATCTCACCGTGTGCGGCCTCACCGTCGGACACGTCGAGGTACTGCAACCGGCGTTGGCGGAGCTGTGCCGCGTTACGCGCCCGGGCGGGTACGTGGCGTGCAGCGACGTCCATCCCATGGGGCACGCGCTGGGCTGGCTTCGCGATTTCAAGGCGGGCGGCCGACGCTATGCCGCACGCCATACGCCGCATCTGTACAGCCACTGGCATGCGGCCTGCGCGCGACTCGGCCTCGCCATCGAACAGGTGCGCGAACCCATGCTCGACCCTCGCGACATTCCCGCGGACGCACATTTCGACCGCAAGGCGCTCGAGGTGCCTGTGGCGCTGGTGTTCCTCCTGCGCCGGGTTGGCGCTTCCGTTCCCGGACTGCAGTCATGACGCCTTCGAACACGCTCCTCGTGAACCCCACCGTCACCTCGCGTGCGAGCGCGCGCTTCCCCTTGTCGCTGTTGCATCTGTCGGCGGCGCTCGATCGCAACGGCAGCAGCCGCATCGTGGACGGCAATGTGGATCGCGACGTGGTGGACGCCACCCTGCGTGCACTGGGTGAAGAGCGTTTCGACGCCGTCGGCATCAGCGTGATGGGTGGGCCGCAGATGGCGCCGTCGATCGCTGTCTCGAAGGCGATCCGCGAATACCGCCCCGACCTGCCCATCGTGTGGGGCGGCTATTTTCCCACGCTGTATACCGACACCGCGCTGTCCGCGCCTTACGTGGACTATGCGATACGCGGGCAGGGCGAGGAGAGCCTGCCGGAACTCCTCGCGGCGCTGGGACGGGGCGAACGCGACCTGTCGCGCATCGGCGGGCTTTCCTGGAAGGACGATGGCGTCGTCGTGCACAACCCCAACCGGCGTTTTTCGCTGGACGACAGTGGGATCGTGCTGCCCTACGACAAGCTCGGCGATCCGCGCAGCTATCTCGCGCGCACCTTCCTTGGCCGGCGCACGGCGGCGCACCAGGCCGCCATCGGCTGCCGTTTCCGGTGCACCTTCTGCGGCGTGGCGGCGATGTTCGGCGGCGCCACGGCGTTGCCCGCCACGGCGCGTCTGGAGCGCGACCTCGGATACCTGAAGCACCAGCTTGGCGCCGACTCCATCCAGTTCTTCGACCACAACTTCTTCGACCGCGAAGCGGACATGGTGCCCTTGCTCGAGATCATGGCGAAGCTGGAGCTGCCGTGGTGGTGCTACGCGCGTTCCGACGCCCTGCTGAACCTCTCCGAATCCACCTGGAAGCTGGTGCGCAAGAGCCGCCTGCGCATGGCGTATATCGGCGCGGAATCGCCCAGCGGCGCGATGCTCAAGGAGATACGCAAGGGTACGCGGCCGGACCAGACCCTTGAGGTGGCGGAACTGTGCCGGCGGCACGGCGTGATCCCGGAGCTGTCGTTCATGGTCGCTCCGCCGGTGAACACGGAGGAAGAGACGCTGCACACGTTCGAGTTCATTCGCGAACTGAAGAAGATCAATCCGCAATCGGAGATCATCGTTTATATCTATACGCCGTTGCCGGAGGGCAGCAAGCACGAGAAGGAGCGCGGCAAGCGTGCCTCGATGCCCTTGCTCGATCTCAACGGCGATCCGGTGGTGTTTCCCACCTCGCCGGAGGAATGGACCGAGCGCCGATGGGTGGACTATGCCTGCCACGCGGATGCGCCGTGGCTTAGCGACGACCTGCGCCGGCACATCCAGGATTTCGTGACCGTGCTGCGGTGCCGCTTCCCGACCGTGCAGGACCTGCGCTCGCCGCCCTGGGCCAAGCGCGGCCTCAGTGCGATGGCGGCTTGGCGCTACCGTCGGCGCCGCTACGACCGTCCGTGGGAGCTCAACCTGGCCAACCGGCTCGTGCGGCTGCGGATGCCGCAGGTATCGGGCCTCTGAGGCGGCAGCGCATGCACGTCGCGATGGTGAACTTCCTTCCCGCGCCGCCCGGCGCGTCTCCCGAGGAAGTGTTCGCGCACTGGCGTTCGCTGGCCGACATCGCCGAGATCGTCGTTCGCGGGGGTACCCGCGTAACGGTCGTACAGATGGCGGACTCGGACCACCAGTTGGAGCGTGCCGGCGTGACATACCGTTTCGTGGCCACCGGCGGTACGCGGCGTGCGGGCGAACTCGGCCGCCGCGCCGCGCGCGTCGTGGCAGGGCTGGATGCGGACGCATTGCATGTGCACAGCCTGGCGTATGCGCGGCATGCGATGGCGGTGTCGCGCGCGCTCCCCACGCTGCCGATCCTGCTCCAGGACCATGCGGACGGCGTGCCGCGGGGATGGCGCCGGCTGCCTTGGCGCCGCTGGTACGGTGCGGCCTCGGGCATCGTCTTCACGTCCGTCGCGCAGGCGGAGCCGTTCGCACGGCAACGCCTGTTCCCGCGCGACACGCCGATCTTCGCGATACCGGAAAGCAGCAGCCGTTTCACGCCGGGCGATCGTGAGGCGGCGCGCGCCGCCACGGGGCTGCGAGGCGATCCATGCGTGGTGTCCGTGGGCCACCTCGCCCTTGGCAAGGACCCCATGACGATGCTGGACGGCGTGGCGCAGGCGGCCGAGCGGCTGCCCGGCCTGCGGCTGTATTGCGCCTTCGGCACCGCGCCCCTGATGCCGGAGGTGCGCATGCGCATCGAACGCGACCCGCGCCTCGCCACGCGCGTGAAGCTCCTCGGCAACGTACCCCACGCAGCGGTGGAACAGCTGCTGCGCGCGGCGGATGTGTTCGTATCGGCGAGTCTCGCCGAGGGCTCCGGTTATGCGCTTCTCGAAGCGCTCGCCTGCGGTGCGTTTCCCGTCGTGACGGATATTCCTGCCTTCAGGGCGATCACCGGCAACGGGCGCATGGGAAAGCTGTGGCCACGCGCCGACGCCGCGGCGCTCGCGGACGCGCTGATCGGCGCGGCGGAGCACAGGGTCGACCGTGCCGCCGTGCGCGCGCACTTCGACAGCACGCTGTCGTTCGATGCCCTGGGGGCGCGCTGGGCGAATACCTATGCGCAGCTGCTCGCGGGCTCGCCATGAAGATCGCGCTGGTGCTGCCGGGCGGTGTGGACCGCGGCGGCGAAGAGCGGGTGATTCCTGTCTTCCTCGCCCTGATCGCGCGCCTGGCCCGCCATCACGATGTGCACGTGTTCGCCCTGCACCAGGAAACGCGGCCGGGTTCCTGGCCGCTGGCGGGCGCTACCGTGCACAACATCGGTGCCGGCCGGACCGTATGGCGCACCATCCAGGCGATCCGCGCGGAACACAGGCAAGGTGCCTTCGACGTCGTGCATGCGATCTTCTCGGGCCATTGCGGCCTGATCGCGGTGGTGGCGGCGAGGTGGCTCGGCCTTCCCAGCCTCGTGCACATTGCCGGCGGCGAACTGGTGGCGCTGCGAGCCATCGGTTACGGCGGCCGCAGGAAGTGGCGCAGCCGCCTGCGCGAGGCCGTAGTGCTGCGTGCGGCGCGTGCCGTTACCGCCGCGAGCGCGCCGATACTGCATTCGTTGCGGGAACTGGGCATCGCGGCGCGTCGCGTACCCCTCGGCGTCGATACGCAGGCATGGGTGCCGCTGCCTCCGCGCGCGCGCGCCGGCGGTCCGGCCCGGCTCATCCACGTCGCCAGCCTGAACCGGGTGAAGGACCCTTCGACCTTGCTGCGGGCCATGCGCAAGCTGTCCGACGCAGGCGTGGACTTCGATCTTCGCGTCGTCGGCGTGGACACGCTCGCCGGCGAGATCCAGCAGCTTGCACACTCCCTCGGCCTCGAGGAGCGGGTGAGCTTCCTCGGCTTCCGTACCCAGCGCGAGTTGCGCCCGCTCATGGCATCGGCCGATCTGCTCGTGATGTCGTCGCTGCACGAGGCCGGGCCCCTGGTTCTGCTGGAGGCCGCGGTAGCCGGCGTGCCCACGGTCGGCACGGCAGTCGGGCACATCGCCGAATGGGCGCCGGCGGCGGCGCTCGCCGTTCCCGTGGGCGATGCGGACGCGCTGGCCGCCGCCGTGGCCATGGCGCTCGGCGACGACGAACTGCGGTTGCGCCTCGCCCGGCAGGCACAACAGCTCGCGCTCGCCGAAGACGCGGACCATACGGCTGCTTGCTTCGAGTCCCTTTACGAAGAGTTGGTGCGCCGCTGAGCGGGGAACGGTGTCAACCCGGAAGCGGCGCCCCATGTTCCAGCGCCTTGCGCACCACATAGAGCGTGTCCATGCGCGGCACCGGACGCGTGAGCCAGGTAAGCAGGCGACGGCGGTGGCCGAGGGTGACCCAGGGCTGGTCTTGCAGCCACGCCTGCGTGCGCAGCATGTCCTTTCGTTCCTGCACGCTCTCTTGTGTCGGACGCAGTCGGTTCCGGAGGTAGCGTGCCGCTTCGCGCGGCGAGCGCGCCCATTCCAGGCCGGGCAATGCGTTGAGCCACAGATTGGAGCAGGACAGGCTGCTCAGCGTCTGGTAGCGCGTGAAGGCGCGAAGCAGGGGCGGGCAGTCCCGTTCCAGCCTGCCCAGCACGGCCGCCGGAACGGCGCTGCGGTAATAGCGCGCCACGAGGCGCAGCGGCGGCAGCGCCCACCACGGGGCCTCACCGGCCCACAGCGGTTGCCAGTCGGCAGGCGTCATGCGCGTCGCCAGCAGGGCGATGTCGTTGAGGTGAATGAGGCGCAGGCTGCGTCCGCAGATGTTCCCTGCCGCATGCAGCAGCAGGTGGCTCATCAACGCGCCGAGGGACGGATAGGCATGGATGCCGGGCGTGGCGTCGGCCGTCCGTACCTGCGCGGTGATGTCCACGGTG
Organism: Luteibacter sp. SG786; assembly: GCF_011759605.1. GTDB lineage: Bacteria > Pseudomonadota > Gammaproteobacteria > Xanthomonadales > Rhodanobacteraceae > Luteibacter. Next base: position 21,506 of record NZ_JAAOYX010000002.1, on the reverse strand, counting down.
GCGACGGGCAGGCGTTCGTGGATACGGGTATGCAGTTCGATATTGACCGGTGTATCGCAATGCTCCCCCAATGCCATGACCGGCGATGCGTCGCGGGGCTTGAACACGCGGTGCTTCCACTGTGTGAACGAGGCCTCGTAGCCGAGCGAAGCAAGCAGGTCTGCCGTCGCGTCCGCGTGTGTGTCGTCGACGAGCAGGTCGATGTCCGCCATGGGCCGGTCTCCCGCGGCGTAAAGACCCAGCGCATGCAGCGCCGCACCTTTCAAGGCCATGAGCGGCAGGCCGTTGGCGCGCGCGCCTGCGTCGATCCGGCGGAGCAGGTCGGCGATGCGCTGGTGCCGTTGCTCCACGTGTCCGCGTTGCTCCACCAGGAAACGGCGCCACGCCGGCTGCTGCCATGTGGTGAACCGGCAGAGCGACGGCGAAATGCCGTGGGCGGCGGCGGCCGCCATGGCGAGCCGCCACTCGAGTTCGCTCCAGGCGGGCATGTCGGTGCCGGGGAGCGCTCGCGCAAGCTCGTTCGCGAGGATCTCGGTGGTGTCGCGCAATCCGCGGCGGACGAGCTTGAGCGGAGGAGTCATGGCGGGCTTCAGAGGAGGGGGAGGGCGACGCTTTGCAGCGCCATGGGCGACGCGGGCGTGGGAGCCTCGCTGCGATGCGTGCGCTCGCTCGCGATGAGCGCGTCCCAGCGCTTGCGCAGCGACGCTTCGGCGTTCCTGTCGGCCGGCCCTTGCCGAAGCGTCACCTGCTCGTGCAACAGGTCGCGGAAGGCGCGGTAGAAGTCGGAGTCGTAGGCGCCGCGGAACATCATCGCCAGGTCGGCACTGTCTTCCCAATGCGTCTTGCGGCCGAGTTGCGCCTTCACTTCCTCGAAGAACTTCGTGCCGGGAAGGGGGTAGGACACGCTGACGCCGATATCGTCCGGTGCGGCGTCGGCCACCAGTTCGCGTGTGGCCAGCAGGTCGTCGAGCTGTTCGCCGATGTAGCCGAGCTGGATAAAGAACCCCACGCGGATGCCATGGACGCCGAGCCGGTGCCGGGCACCGATGAGCTCGGACACGCTCGTGCCTTTCGTCATGCGGTCGAGCACGCGCTGGCTGCCGCTTTCCGCGCCGATCCATGCTTCCGCGCATCCGGCCTTCGCGAGTGCGGCGCACATGCGCTCGCTGGCGAGGTCGGCACGCGTCTGGATGGTGAAGGGAATCGAACCGTCTTCTTCTTCCAGGCGTTCGGCGAATTCGCCGACCCAGTCGGCACGGAAGCCGAAGATGTCGTCGGCCATCCAGATGTGGTCGGGCCGGTACGTCCGTTTGAGCCAGGTCATCTCGTCGGCCACTTCGCGCGCCGGCCGCTGATTGTAGTGATTGCCCCAGATGGGCTTGGCGCACCAGTTGCAGCGGAAGGGGCAGCCGCGCGATGCGGCCATGTTGAGGCTGAAATAACCGTGCCGTTCGTGCCAGAAGCGGCGGTAACGTTCCACGTCGAGCAGGTCCCATGCGGGCTGTCCCACCACGCGCGGATCGGGCGGCTGTGGCCCCACGTGCGCACGCCTGACGCCGTCGCCGGTGCGCGTGGCTACGCCCGGCAACCCGGCCGTCCAGGCTTCGTCGTTGATGTGCGGGTCGCGCTCCAGCCGGTCCACGAGCGCGAGCAGCGCGCCGATGCCTTCCCCCGTGAGCACCGCGTCGGCACCGGCGGCAAGGAAGGGCTCCGGGTGATCGGAGGCGTCCGAGCCTGCGACGATCACGCGGGCACCGGCGGCATGCGCCTCGCCGATCATCCGGCAGGCCGCTTCGCGCATGCGGCCAAGACACATCTTGGTCAGGAAGTTGAAGTTGTCTTCGTAGAACACCACCAGATCGGGAGCGGCGTCGCGAAAGGCGGGAAGGAAATCCTCCACGCCACCGGACAGCATGGCATCGAACAGCGAAAGCTCGTGTCCCATGCGGCGGAGCAGGGCGGCGATCTGTATGGTCGCCAACGGGGGATAGGGTTTGCCGCGCTCCCACTGTTTCCTGTCGTAGCGCAGGAAATAGGAGTGGCCTACCTGGATATTCAGCATCGGTTGGAAGCCTCGAACGGAACCATCGGGACGCCGCGCGGGCGACGCTGCCATGGTGATGAGTGCCCGGCCCTGCCAGCGAGGTTGCCTCTGGCGGCACAACCATTCGCGGGACGCCTGGCACCCACGGGCAATGATTCATCCAGGCGACATCCCCACACGCGACGATTCCCGCGCCGATCCGTTCGGCGAGCGGTTGCGTCCGGCCATCTGCATGAGCCGCCAGGTGCTCGGCGGCCGCTTCCGCTTCGAGAGCGACAGCATCGCGTTGCTCGAACTGGTCGAGGCAGCCTATGGCTGCCTGCCGGCGCATCGCTTCCCCGGCCTGTCGCCGGAGTTCCATGTCGAACTGCGCCTGGTGCCTCGCACGGCGGGACCGGCGCTCGCCGAGCCGCCGCCCGTGCGCACGCAGGGCGGCAAAGGCCTGCTCTGCGGTGTCGTCGACGAGTGCAACTACGTACTGCTGGTGCCTGCGCAGCGCCGTGGGTTTGTCGTGGTGTCGGAAGACATGCTCGCGTTTCCCTATCACGTGCGCTACGAGCTGATCGAGTTCGCGGTGTTCCTTCTTGCATCGCGCGTACTGAACCTGGTGCCGCTGCATGGCGCGTGCATCGGCAGGGACGGGCTGGGTGTGCTCCTGCTAGGTGCGAGCGGCGCGGGCAAGTCGACGCTCGCGTTGCAGGCGCTGCTCGCCGGCATGCAGATGCTGGCGGAAGACAGCGTGTTCGTGCATGCCGAGAGCCTGCTCGCCACCGGCGTGGCGAACTTTCTTCACGTGAAGTCGGACACATTGCGGTTCGTCGACGATCCCACGGCGCGCGAGTGGATCGAACAGGCGCCCGTCATCCGGCGGCGCAGCGGCGCCGTCAAACACGAAGCCGACTTGCGCGGGCGCGCCGGCCTCGCCGCACCCGCGCCGCTGCGCATCGTCGCGGCCGTGTTCGTGTCGGACGAGTCGGGTGACGCGGCGCGCGGACTCTTGGACAGCATTCCCTGGGAATTCGCCGCGCCCATGCTGGCGGGCGACCAGCCCTATGGCACCGGACAGGTGGGTTGGGATCGCTTCGTGCAGAAGATCGCTCGTGCCGGCGTCTACCGCTTGCGCCGCGGCGCGCACCCTCGCGATGCCATCCGGGCGCTGGCGCCGCTGTTCGACCGCGCCGGCGGCGCGGGCTGACGTGACCGGAGCCCGCGCTCGCGACGCGTCGCCGCTGCGTGCCATGCTGGACACGCTGCCGCGCGGCGAGCGGCGGAAGATCGCGGCATACGTGGCACTGTCGCTGGTGTCGGCACTGGTGGGCAGCATCGCCGCGCTGCTGCTCGTGCCGCTGGTGCAGCCGGCGCACGCGCTTTCGTTGCCTGGGTTCCTGCTCCCGTCGCCCCAGGGTGACGGACCCGCGATCGTCTTCGTCGTTGCCACGGCGGTATTCGCCGTGCTGCGCTGGCATGCGTCGCAACGGGGTGCGCAGCTGACGGCGCGCTATGGCATGGCCCTGCGCAGACGTGTGCAGGCGCGTCTGGTGGAGGCGCCGCTGCCCGCGCTGGCGAATGCCACGTCGGCGGAGATCGCGAACGTGCTCACGCACAATACCGAGATCGCGGTGCAGGGTTTCAGCGCGTTGCAGCAACTGCTCGTTGCAGGCAGCACCGCGGCCGTGAATGTCGCGTTCGCGTTCTGGGTGGCGCCCCCGCTGATGCTCGCCGTGCCGGTGTTCGCCCTGGCGGGCCTTGTCGCATCGCGTGCGTTCGTGCACGAACAGGCCGAGGTGGGAAGGGCCTATGTCGCCGGCATGACGCGCCTGTTCTGGCATAGCGAGGACCTGCCGCGACGGCTCCGCCACGTGCGTTCGTTCGGGCGCGAGGAGGCGGAGAAGGCAAGCTACGGCGAAGTCGCCGCCGACTTGTGTCGCGGCTATGCGCGTCAGTTGGAACTCATCGCGTCGGGCCGGCTCGTGCTCGAACTGCTCGCGGCCGCGGGCATCGCCGGTCTCTTCATCCTGGCCCGGCGCTGGCACGGAATCGACACGGCATCGCTGGTGGCCGTGTGCCTCTTACTGGGTCGTCTGCTGCCTTACGTCGCCACCACGCGGCAAAGCTTCCAGCATCTGCGCTCGGCCGCGCCGGCCCTGGCCCTGTGGCAGCGCTACATGGACATCGACGCCGAGCAGGCCGCGGCCAGCGTGGCCGTGCCGGCGCCGGTCGCGGTGACGATCCGGCACATGCGCGTGCGTCCGCCCGCGCGAGGCGTGGAGGTCTCGGATCTCACACTGGTGCCGGGAGAACTCACGCTGATCGCCGGCGATTCCGGCATCGGCAAGACCAGTCTCGTGGATGTCCTGGCCGGCATGGTTCCGCCGGAGACGTTCGCGGCAGGGATCGGCACGGCGGATATCGACTTCACGACCTACCGCGGCCTGGTGCGCAAGGGCGCCTACGTGAGCCAGGGCGTTCGCCTGTGGCAGCACTCGGTGCGCGAATGTCTGGCCTGGGCCGCTCCCGACGCCGACGATGCCAGCTTGCGGGAAGTGCTGTCGGACGTGGGACTGGAACGCCGCCTCGACGACAGCGCGGAGGGCCTCGACACGGCGCTGGCGAGCGCGTCGAGCCGGCTTTCCGGGGGCGAACTGCAGCGGCTCCTCCTGGCGCAGGTGATCCTCCGGCGACCGCGGCTGGCCGTGCTGGACGAAGCCACCAGCGCACTGGACGCGGCGTCGGAGCTGAGGGTGCTCGCGGCCCTGAAGCGACGCCTGCCGGAGACGGTCCTGCTGGTGGTGTCGCATCGTCCGGGCGTTGCGGCCCTCGCCGAGCAGACGGTCGCGGTGGCGGGCGGCAGGGCCGTGGTGTCTCGCGCCCGCGATACGCTGCGGGCTTCAACCTCCCTTTAGGGACGCGGCGCATGTTGCGTCCCGTCAACGGCTGAAGCCCGCTTCGTCGTACGATGCCCCCCAGGGTCACGAAACCGGGGGATGGCTTGGAAGAGGGTGTCTGGGAGCGCAAGTACCACCTTGCGCTGGAACGGATGGAAAGCGACGAGCGCGAGTTTCGTGCCGTCGAGGAAGTGCTGCGCCGGCTGGCGCTCCGTCTCGTCGCCCTGGTCACCGCGCCCGGTCCCGAGGTCGATGCCTTGCTGGAACGGCTGACGGCCGAGTTGCGCGGCAAGCCGTCGCCCGCCTCGATCGAACCGTTGCTCGACGCCCTGGCGGGCGTCGTGACCCGGCTGGACGAGGCTTCGTCAGCCGAGGGCGGCGAGGACGCGGCGACCATCGAAGCCCTTCGTGCGGACATCGCCCGGCTCCAGGAACTGCTGGCAACGGTGAGCGCGCGCCTCGGCGACGTGACCCGGTTCCTCGCCGGAGAACTGGAAGCGGCAAGAGCCGGGGAGGGTGGCAGCCGCGAGCTGGATGCGCGGGTGCGCGAGGAAATGCGGGCGCTCGGCGAGAAGACGCTCGCGGCAAGCGACCTCGCCAGCCTGCAGGCCGAAGTGAACGCGCGGCTGTCGCTCATCGACCGTCACTTCAGCGAATACCGCGAACGCGAAGACGCCAGGCTGGCGGCATACCGGCATCGTGCGGAACGCATGCGCGACCGGGTGGAGGAACTGGAAAGCCAGACCACCAGCTTGCAGGATTCGTTGCGACGCGAACACGAACTGGCATTGACCGACGGCCTCACCGGATTGCCGAACCGCCTCGCCTACGAACGCCGGATGGCGGAGGTGGAACGCGACGTGCGCCGCGGTGCCGTGGCGTGCGTGGGCGCCTTCGACATCGATCACTTCAAATCCATCAACGATGCGTATGGCCATGCCGCCGGCGATGCCGTACTGCGCATCGTCGGACAGGCCCTCGCGCGCGAACTGGAGGGACGCGCGTTCGTTGCGCGTTATGGTGGCGAGGAGTTCGTGGTGGTGTTCCACGATACATCGCCCGCCGATGCGGAAACATTGTCGCAACACCTCTGCGCCACCGTGGAGGCCCTGGCCTTCCATGCCAGTTCCAAGCCGGTGACGATCACCATGTCCGGCGGCATCACGCGATTCGACGCCCACGAGGAGGCAACCGACGCGTTCGACCGTGCGGATCGCGCGCTCTATGCCGCGAAACGTGCGGGGCGGAATCGCTGCGTGCTGCTCTGAGTCATAATGGCCCACCTCCGTTTCGAAAAGAGGTGAGGCCCGCCCATGCACGCCACGACAGAAAGCCGCGCCGGCACCGATGCGGCCGCCCGGCCCGAGGCCATGGTGGAACGCGGCGACGTGCGCTTCACTGTACTCACCCCGCGGCTTGTTCGGCTCGAGTGGAGCGCCGGGGGAACATTCCGTGACGGCCCGACACAGGTGGTCGTCCGGCGTGCCCTCGAGGTGCCTCCCTTCACGCTGAGTGAAGACGGCCGCTTCATCGAGATCGACACGGGCCAGCTGCGCGTGCGCTACGAGAAGGGCACCGGCCGTTTCGGCGCCGCGAACCTCGCGATCCTCGTCCGGCGCGACGGCAACCCCGTCACGTGGAATCCCGGCGATGCGCAGAAGGCGAACCTCGGCGGCACGTACCGCACACTGGACCGCTACGACGGCGACACGTGGCAGGACGGCAGCAAGCTTCCACTGGAAGATGGGCTCATCGCGCGAGACGGATGGCACGTGGTCGACGACACCGACAGCTTCGGCATCGACGCGCAGGGCTGGGTGACGGAACGGCCGGCCGGCGAGCGCCAGGACCTCTACTTCTTCGGTTACGGGAACGACTACCGCGCCGCGCTCGCGGACTTCGCGGCCATTGCCGGGCCGCAACCCATTCCGCCGCGCTTCGTGTTCGGCTACTGGTGGTCGCGCTACTGGAATTATTCCGACGAGGAGCTGCGCACGCTGGGCGCGCGCTTCGAAAAGGAACGCATTCCGCTCGACGTGCTGGTGCTGGACATGGACTGGCACACCACGCCGGGCCTTTCGCTTCGGCCCGGCCACGAGCACAAGGACATCTTCGGCGAAGCCTCGGGCTGGACCGGCTACACGTTCAACCGAAGCCTTTTTCCCGACCCGAAGGCGTTCATGCGCTGGGCGCATGGGCAGAACCTGCGCATCACGCTGAACCTGCATCCCGCGTCCGGCGTCATGCCGCACGAGGAACGGTACGAAGCGATGGCGAAGGCGCTTTCCTGGGATACCTCCACGCAGGCACCCATTCCGTTCGAAGGCGCGTCGCAGCCGTACATGCGTGCGCTGTTCGACACCGTGCTGCGCCCGCTGGAGGCGCAGGGCGTGGATTTCTGGTGGCTCGACTGGCAGCAGTGGCCGGAATCGAAAAGCCATCCGGGTCTTTCGAACACCTGGTGGCTCAACCATGTGTTCTTCAACGAGATGGAGCGCGACGGCGACCGTCGCGGGCTCATCTATCACCGCTGGGGTGGCCTCGGTAACCACCGTTATCCCATCGGGTTCTCCGGCGACAGCGTCATCTCATGGACGTCGCTGGCCTACCAACCGCACTTCACGTCGATGGCGTCGAACGTGCTCTACGGGTACTGGAGCCACGACATCGGGGGGCACACCTTCGACAAGAAGATTCCCCGGCCCGAGCGCCACCTCGAGCCGGAGCTGTATGCGCGCTGGATGCAACTGGGCGTGTTCAGCCCGGTGCTGCGCACGCACTCGGCGAAAGAGGCGAGCCTGCACAAGGAGCCATGGCATTTCGGGCCGCCTTACGGCGACGCCATCTTTGCGGCGATCCGCCTGCGCTACCAGCTTGCCCCCTACATCTACGCCGCGGCGCGGGCCGCCTTCGACACCGGCGTGTCGATCGTGCGGCCCATGTACTACCACTGGCCGGAACACGACGAAGCCTATGCGTATCCGGGGCAGTACATGTTCGGAGACGACATCCTCGTTGCGCCGGTCACCGTGCCCGCGGGTGCGGACGGCACGGCGCCATTCCCGGTGTGGCTGCCGCCCGGTCTGTGGTACAGCCGCGATGGCGCGGAGTCGTTCGAAGGCGGCAAGGTGTTCGCGCGCTCGTACACGCTGGGGGAAATTCCGATCTTCGTCCGCCCGGGCAGCGTGGTGCCGCTTTATCCGGAAGGTTTGCGCGACCTGGCCACTCCGCCGGACTGCCTCATTCTCCAGGTGTTCCCCGGCGAGGGGGGCTGCACGTCGTTGTACGACGACGATGGCATGAGTCAGGGCTACCGGCGCGGCGAATTCGCAACCACGCGCGTCACGAGCCGGCGTGCCGATCAGATGCAACGCGTGCATCTGGATGCCATGCGCGGCGACTACCGCGGCCGCCCGGCCACGCGTTCGTACGTGGTGGAATTGCTGGATGCCGGCATTCCCGAAAGCGTGGAAGTCAACGGCGAGCCGCTGCCTTACAGCGCCGAGCCGAAACCGCGCACATGGCTGTTCGACGCCGCGTGGCTGTGCATCCGTGTGGACCTCGGACCGGTGTCCGTCGACGAGGCCCAGGACGTCGTGGCGCGCTTCGCACCGGAGCATGCCCCGCCGCCCGGACTGCTGCACCGCATGCGCCGCGCCGGCGATGCCGTGAAGTACCTGAAGCAGGTGTGGGGAGACATCTCCGCGCTGCCCGACGACGTGGATCTTGCGGGACAGGCCGCCCGCGTGCTGGCCTATGCAGTGGAAGAGGGTGACGACGCCGGCAGGGCGGAACGGTTCGCCGCGGAGGTGAAGCGTTTCGAGGCGCGTTACGCCGCGCTGCCCGACAGCGTCGGCGCCACGCCGATCGACGACGCCTTCAAGCGCGGTTTCACCCAGATGCTGGGCCGCTGACGGTGCGCCGCCTGGCGGTGCTCGCCCTGGCGCTGATGACCTTCGCGTCGCACGCGCAGGTGCCGGTACGGGTCGGCTCGAAGGCGGACAACGAAGGTGCGCTGCTGGGGCAGGTCGTGTTGCAGGTGCTTCGCCATGCGGGCGTGCCCGTGGCCGACCGCACGCAGCTTGGTCCCACCTCCATCGTGCGCCGCGCCCTGTTGAACGACGACCTCGACATCTATCCGGAGTACACGGGCAACGCGGCGTTCTTCTTCCACCGCGAAAGCGACCCTGCGTTCCGCGATCCCGCGAAGGCGTACGCGCTGGCGGCCTCGCTGGATCTCGCAGCGAACCGCCTGGTCTGGCTGGCCCCCGCACCTGCCGACAACCATTGGGCCATCGGTGTGCGCGGCGACGTGGCGAAGCGCGAAGGCCTGCGTACGCTGCGCGACTTTTCGCGCTGGGTGAACGCCGGCGGCAAGGTGCTGCTGGCCGGCTCCGCGGAATTCGTGGAGAGCGACGCGGCGTTGCCGGCGTTCCAGTCCGCGTACGGTTTCACGCTGCGCGGCGAGCAGCTGCTGGTATTGGCCGGCGGCGATACGTCGGCGACGATCAAGGCGGCGGCCGAAGGCATCTCCGGTGTGAACGCGAGCATGGTGTACTCCACGGATGGCGCCATCGCGGTCACGGGGCTCGCGGTGCTGGACGATCCTGCGCACGTGGAAATGGTGTACCAACCCGCGGCGGTGGTGCGCGAAGAGGTGCTGCGGCGCTATCCGGGCATGCGGGCACCGCTGGAAGCCGCGTTCCGTCCGCTGACGGTGGAGATGCTTCGCCGGCTCAACGCACGCACGCAGATCGACGGCGAGGACGCCGCCAAGGTGGCGAACGATTACCTTCGTTCGCAGGGATTGCTGAAGTGAGTGCGAAGCCCGCTCCACTCATCGAGGGCACGGCGTTGCCCGTATGGGTGTTGTCGGCAGTCGGCCTGGTCGCGGCGTGGCTCCCGGCGTTTCTCCGCGTCGCGCCGAACCGGCTACTCACCGGCGAAGCGCTTAGCCCGCATGCATGGCTGCTGGCGGGCGGGTGGCTGTTGGCCGTCGCCTGTTCCTTCGTCACCGTTCCGGCGGGGCGATGGGTCCTGGCCTTGCTCGCCTGGACGGGTGTGGCGGGTCTTCCGCTGCTGGCCGGCGCGGACGCGCGGGACGTGCTCGCGCATGCCACGCCGTTCACACGGGTGCAGCCCGGCGCAGGCTTCTGGCTTGGATGGCTTGCCGCCGCGCTGCTGCTTCTCGACCGCCTTCGCGGCATGCGCAAGGCATGGCAGGCAGGCGCGTGGTTTGCCGCGCTCGCGGCGATTGTCGCGGCTTCCGCGACGGGTGCGTTCGACGGCCTGTCGCTCGTGCGCGAATGGCAGGCCCAACGCGCACCGTTCGCCGCTGCGTTGGGCGAGCACCTCCGTCTTGCCGCCGTCACGCTGGTTCTCGCGCTCGCTTTCGGTGCGCCGCTGGGCTGGTGGGTATGGCGCACGGGCCGTGCCAACGGTGTGCTGGTGGGCACGCTCGCCTTCCTGCAGACGGTGCCGTCGCTGGCGCTGTTCGCCTTGCTCATCGCGCCGTTCGCCTGGCTTGCGCATGCCTGGCCCGCGTTGGGCGCGCTGGGTTTCGGTGGCACCGGCGGCGCGCCCGCGGTGTTCGCGCTGCTGCTGTATGCACTGCTGCCGGTGGTGCGCTACACCGTTGCCGGCCTGGATGCCGTGCCGGCCGACGCACGCGAAGCGGCGCGCGGCCTGGGCATGAGCCGCGCTCAATTGCTGTGGAGCGTGCAATTGCCCCTGGGATGGCCGGTGCTGCTCGCCGGGCTGCGCATCGTCGCGGTGCAGACGATCGGCCTTGCGGCGGTCGCGTCGCTGATCGGCGCGGGCGGGCTCGGCCGCTTCGTCTTCCTCGGCATCGGGCAGGGCGCGATGGACATGGTGTTGCTCGGTACACTGGCCATCATCGCTCTGGCCCTCGTCGCGGATCTTCTTTTCCAGGGGTTGCTGGCCCTCACGGAGCGTCGCGCATGATCGAGTTCGACCACGTCCACAAGCGCTTCGGCCAACAGGTGGTGATCGACGACCTTTCGTTGCGCATCGAAAGCGGCGAGTTCTTCGTGCTGGTGGGGCCGTCGGGCTCGGGCAAGTCCACCCTGCTGCGCACGGTGAACCGGCTCGTTCCGGTCGACGCCGGACAAGTGCGGATCGACGGCGAGGACGTGGCGACGCGCGATGCGGAAACCCTGCGCCGTGGCATCGGTTACGCGATCCAGTCGGTAGGGCTGTTCCCGCATCGCACGGTGGCCGAGAACATCGCGACGGTGCCACGCCTGTTGCACTGGCCTCCGCACGAGATCCGTGCGCGTACCGCCGAGTTGCTCTCGCTGCTGCACCTGGACGAACCGGGCATGGGGTCGCGTTACCCGCACACGCTGTCGGGCGGACAACAGCAGCGCGTCGGCGTGGCCAGGGCGCTGGCCGCGAGGCCGCGCATCGTGCTGATGGACGAGCCGTTCGGTGCACTCGACCCGCTCACGCGCGAATCCCTCCAGGCCAGCCTGAAGGCGATCCAGCGCGACACCGGCACCACAATCCTTTTCGTCACCCATGACATGGACGAGGCGTTCGGGCTCGGCGACCGTGTGGGGCTGATGCTCGACGGGGGCCTCGTGCAGGTGGGCTCGCCGCTGGATCTGCTGCACGCGCCTGCGGACGACCGCGTGCGCGACTTCGTGGGCGGCACGCGCGCCCGTTTACGTGAGCTGGCCGTGCGCACCGTCGGCGACAACATGCGTCGTGGCGAGCAGGCGGACGGCGATCCCGTCGATGCAGATGCCTCGTTGCAGGACGCACTTGGCGCCATGCTCTCGCAGGGGCGTGACCGCTTGCCCGTGCAGATGCACGGCGAGAGGGTGGGCGCGATCGTGTTGGCCGATCTCGTGAGCCGGCGCGCATGAGGGCGGCCGTTTCGTTGGCGCTGCTGGTCGCGCTCCTCGTGGTGTTGCCGCACTCGGCCGCATGGTTCCATGCGTGGCAGCCGGACGTGTCGCATCCGCTGTACTCGCGTCATTCGTTCTTCGCGCTGACGCTTTCCCACGTGGGCCTCGTGGTGGCGGCCACGTCGATCGCGGTGGCGGTGGGCCTAGGGCTCGGCATCGTGGCCACGCGTCCGGCGGGTCGCTCGTTGCTTCCCACGGTGCGTGCCGTTGCCGTCATCGGCCAGACGGTGCCGCCGGTGGCGGTCCTTGCCATCGCGGTGCCGTTGCTAGGTTTTGGCGCCGCGCCCACGCTGCTGGCACTCGCGCTCTACGGTGTGCTGCCCGTGCTGGGCCAGACCATGGTAGGACTCGATCAGGTGCCGAAGCCCGTGTTGCACGCGGCCGACGGCATGGGCTACGGCCGCTGGCGACGCCTGCTCGACGTGGAACTGCCGCTGGCTGCCGGGCCCATCATGACGGGTGTGCGTCTTTCGGCCATCGTGAGTGTCGGCACGGCCACCATCGGATCGGCCGTGGGCGCGACGACGCTGGGCTCGCCCATCGTCGAGGGGCTGGTGGGGAACAACACCGCCTATGTTGTGCAAGGCTCCCTTCTGGTCGGCGCCTTGGCCTTGACGATCGACGCCGCGCTGGCCGCGGTGGAACGATGGATCCGCCGCGGCCAGTCGTAGGAGCGTGCGGTTACCAGATCCGCACGCGCTGCTTCGGGTCGAGGTACAGCTTCTGTCCCGGCTTCGGCTGGAACGCGTCGTACCAGGGATCGAGGTTGCGTACCGTCTGCGCGCGGAACTGGCCCGGCGCATGGCCGTCGCCGATGACCTGCTGACGGAGCGCGGCATCGCGCGTCTTCGTGCGCCACGATTGCGCGAAGGCGAGGAAGAAGCGCTGGTCGCCGGTAAGCCCGTCGATGACGGGAGCCGGCTTGCCGCCCAGGCTTTCCTTGTACGCGGCATAGGCGATGGCGAGGCCCGACACGTCGGCGATGTTCTCGCCCAGCGTCTGCTGGCCGTTGACGTGCAAGCCGGGTAGCGCTTCGTACTGGTTGAACTGCTCCACCAGCCGCTGGCCGGCTTCCTTGAAGTGCTTCTCGTCGGCCGGGGTCCACCAGTTGGCGAGGCGTCCCTGCGCGTCGAACTCCGCGCCGGTGTTGTCGAAGCTGTGACTGATCTCGTGGCCGATCACCGCGCCGATCGAACCGTAATTCGCCGCCGCGTCTGCCTTCGGGTCGAAGAACGGTGCTTCGAGGATCGCGGCCGGGAAGTTGAGCGCGTTCTGCAGGGGCAGGTTCACGGCGTTCACCGTCTGCGGCGTCATCCACCACTCGTCGCGGTCCACCGGCTTGCCCAGCTTGGCGACCTGATGCCGATATTCGGCAAGTTCGGCACGCTGGTGGTTGCCGAGCGGATCGTCCGGACGAACCTCCAGCCCGGAGTAATCGCGCCAGGTGTCGGGGTAGCCGACGCCAACCTTGATGGTGGCGATCTTCGCTTTTGCCTTCTGCTTCGTGCCCGCCGACATCCAGTCGAGCGTGTCCACGCGTTCGTCGAACGCTTTCAGGATGTTCTTCACCATGTCCTGCACTTCCGTGCGGGAGGACGCGGGGAAGTACTTCTTCACATAGATCTGGCCCACGGCGTCGCCGAGGTCGACGTTCACGCGGCTTAAGCCGCGCTTCCAGCGGTCGCGCTGCTTCGGCGTGCCGGTGAGCGTCTTGCCGTAGAAGCCGAACGCGAGGTCGTCGTAGGCCTTCGGCAGGAGGCCTGAGGCGTTCTCGTTGATGGTGTGGAAACGCAGCCAGGCCTTCCAGGTGTCGAGCGGCTCGCTGGCGACAAGGGCCGCGAACTTCGTGACGGTGGACGGCTGCCACACGATGAAGGTGGGCTGGTCGTCGAGGCCGGCGGCCTTGAAGTAGGCGTTCCAGTCGATGCCGGGAGCTTTCGTGGCGAAGCTGGTGCGCGGCCACGGGTTGTTGGCCTTGTGGATGTCCTCGCTTTCCACGATCGACAGCTGCGCCTGGGCCAGCTTCGTTTCCAGCGCCACGATGGCTTTGGCCTTCGCCGCGGCGTCGGGCGTGCCGGCCTCGGTCAGGATCGCCTGCACGTACGCTTGGTACTTCGTGCGCGCCTCGACCATGTCCTTGTCGTTCTTCAGGTAGTAATCGCGGTTGGGCATGCCCAGGCCGCCCTGCAAGAGGTAGGGGACATTCCTGGAAGGATCTTCGAGCCCCTGCGCGACGAACAGCCCGAGCAGGTGCTCCGTGTCGAGGTTGGTCGCGTTGATCGGATCGACGTCCGCCCGCAGCTGCGCGCCGAGGGCGGTGGAAAGCGCGCCTTTGTCCTTGATGGCGTCGATCTTCGCCAGCGCCGGCTTCAGCGGTTCCAGGCCGGCCTTCTCGATGGCGGCCTCGTCCATGTACGCCTTGTAGTAGTCGGCGATCAGCCGCTCGTTGCTGCCCGCCGCCGGGTTGCCTTCGCTCGCGGCCTTGATGAGTTCGGCGTTCCGCTTCTCGGCCTTCTGGAATACCTCGAGGAATACGCCCGTGCTGGCCCGGTCGGCCGGAATCTCGGCGGTCTTCTTCCACGTGCCGTTGGCATAGCCGTCGAAGTCGTCGCCGGGCTGCACCGAGCGGTCGATGCCCTTCATGTCGATGCCCGACGGCTGTGCCGCGAGTGCGCCAGTGGAAGCAAGCCCGCAGGCGATCGAGGCGGCGAGGAGCCGATGGATGGTGGCCATGGAAGATGCCCTTCGTGATTGGTATGCACACGATAGTCGCCGCCAGGGGACTTGTGTGCATGACCGATGGACTAGGCGCAGAGGCCGGCCGACCCGCCAGGGAAGACCTGGCGGCGATGTGCCCTAATGGCTTCCGGCCCCGCAATGGGGCCGGTATCAGGGCGGGCCGCGGGGCGCCTCGGCTCGTCCGACCATCCTTGGCAGATCTTTAGGGAGATCTATATGAACGCACGTTTCGAACTCACCGGTCCGCAGACCGATATCGCCAGTTATCCGACCTGGGCACAGGACATGGTCGCCTCCTGTGAGGATGCCCGCCGCGGTATCGTCAGCCACGAGATGTGGACGGCCATGTGTGCCGCCACGCTCGACCGGCAGACCACCCGGAACTTCATGGTGGGCGTATGGCCCGTCATCGAGCGTTTTCCGGGCTACATGTCGCACAGCCTGCTGAAGACCCGCTTCGGTCGCAGCCCCGGGGACGACCTCGCCCGGCGGTGGCTCGTACGCAACATCCGCGTGGAGCAGAACCACGCGGAGTACTGGCTGAACTGGGCGGAGAGCGCGGGGGTGCCGCGGGCCGAAGTACTGGCCTCGGAGCCGCCCAAAGGCACCCAGGCCCTTGCCGACTGGTGCGAGGAGGTAAGCCGCAACGATTCGCTGGCCGCGGGCATCGCCGCGACCAACTACGCGGTGGAGGGGGCGACCGGGGACTGGTCGCAAATCGTGTACGAAAGCACAACCTATGCCGAAAGCCTGCCGGTTTCCGGCCGGAAAGCAGGTCTTCGTTGGCTTCAGCTGCATGCCGCCTACGACGACACGCACCCCTGGGAGGCGCTGGAAATCGTGTGCACGTTGCTTGGCGGGAACCCTCCTGTGGACCAGGTGGAGCACATAAGGGAGTGTGTCCGCCGCAGTTATGTGAGCATGAGCATCACCCTCGACCGCTGCATGGACGCGACGGGCATGGTGCGCAAGTGGAACGAGGCGGCTGCGTAACTCGCAAGTTGTCCGACAACTAGCGCACTATCCATGAGGTTTTTTTGATTTGAGGGTCCGATGCGGTCAGAGGCCAGCCAGCAGCAACTCCTGTCGCGACGCCTGAGGCCCCTGGCCTATGCGCTCGTGGCGGTCGTGGGGCTGATCCTCACCCTGACCTGGGCCGCGATGCAGACGCAGGTCACTCTCGCCGGGTTCCTCAACGGCGAGAGTCTGTGGTCGAAAGCCCAGAAGCAGGCCGTCATCGATCTGGACGAATATGCCGCCCATGGGCGGCCCGAGGACCTGGCCGGCTTCCGGCGGAATTATGCGGTGCTGCTGGCCGACCGGCAGGCGCGCGACGCCATCGCCAGCGGCCACTTTTCCCATGCGGCGGTGGAAAGCGACTTCGCTCGCGGCGGGGTGATTCCCGAGGCCATCCCGGGCATGGTGTTCATCTTCCAGTATTTCTCCGGCATGCCCTATGTGCGCGAGGCCGTGGCGGAGTGGCGGTCGGTCGACGACAGCCTTGTGGAACTGAACGATATCGCCGAGCGCCTCGAGCGGGGGTACGCCTCCGGCATGCTCGATCCCGGGGCCGCGGCAAGCGAACGCGTCCGGATCGCCGCACTCAACAATTACATCGAGCCCCGCGCCAAGGCTTTCTCGCTGGACATCGCCAACGGGGCCTCCTGGCTGGGGCGCGTGCTGTTCTTCCTGGTGCTGTGCGTGGCGGCCGTGGCGTCGCTGCTATGGCTGCGCCTGGCACAGCACATCCTCGCGGGCATTCGCGGCACGGAGGAGCGATACAGCCTTCTGTTCGACAGTGCGGCCGACGCCATTTTCATGGTGGACCAGGAAACCGGCCGCATCCTCGACGCGAACGACCGGGCCGCAGCGTGGCTGGGCCGCGCGCGCGCCGAGTTGACCGGCGTGGAACTGTCCAGCCTGTTCGCGGAAGGATCGCCGGAAGTGGGCGAGGGCCTGCTGCGGGGCGCCGACGGCAGTACCCGTCCGGTGGAAACCCAGAGCAGCCTCGTGACGTGGGGCGAACGGCAGGTGTCGCAGGCCATCGTGCGCGACATCTCCGATCGCGTGGCCATGGAGCAGGAGCGCAAGATCGCCGCCGAGGCCCTGGCCAGCATCGCCGAGGGCGTGATCATCGCCGACGCCGAGCGGCGCGTGACCACGGCGAACGCCGCCCATGCGAAGCTCACCGGCTTTCCGGCGCAGGCGCTGCGCCGTACGCGCTTCGACGCCACCCGCACGCTGCCCGACGGACGGCCGTTGCCGCAGTCACTCTGGGACGACATTGCCGCCGGCGACAACTGGTTGGGCGAAGTGGAAAGTCGCAGGGCGGACGGCAGCACCTATCCCGAGCTCATGAGCATCAGCACCATCCGCGACCGCGAGGGGCGCCCCCAGCACTACGTGGCGGTGGTTTCCGATATCACGGCGCGCAAGGCCGACCGCCAACGCCTGCAGCATCTGGCCACGCACGACCCGCTGACCGGGCTCGTCACGCGCTCGGAGTTCGAACGGCGCTGCGCCGAGGCGATCACCCGCGCGGCGCACGAGCGTGGCGCGGTGGCAGTGTTGTTCGTGGACCTGGATGCCTTCAAGGTGGTGAACGACAGCTACAGCCATGCGATCGGCGACGCGCTGCTGATGCGCGTGGCTGAGCGCATCCGCGCGCAGCTGGCACCGCACGACGTGGCCGGGCGCATCGGCGGCGACGAGTTCACGGTACTGCTGGCAGACCTGCGCTCGCGCGAAGAAGCCTTGACGGTGGCGGAAGCCATGCTGGCGTCGTTGGCACGCCCCTTCGACCTGGGCGACTACGAACTCTTCGTCAGCGCGAGCATCGGCATCGCGGGCTACCCGCTGGACGGCAACGATGCGGTCACGCTCATCGCCAACGCCGATGCCGCCATGTATGTGGCCAAGACCGAAGAGCGCAACGCGCTCCGCTTCTACACGCCGAAAATGCACGCGGATGCGCGGCGCCGGCTCAAGCTCGCCTCGGAGCTGCGCCAGGCGCTGGCGCGCAACGAATTCCATCTCGTGTACCAGCCCAGCGTGGAAATGAAGAGCGGCCGCATCGTGGCCGTCGAGGCACTGATCCGCTGGCGTCACCCGGAACGCGGCCTGATCGCGCCGGACGAGTTCATCCCCATTGCGGAAAACCTGGGCCTCATCCGCCAGATCGACCAGTGGGTGCTGGAGAAAGCGTCGCGGCAGCTCGCGGCCTGGGACGAGGCTCGCCTGCCGGCCTTGCGCATGGCCGTGAACGTATCGGCGGGATCGTTCGGCCACCCCGATTTCCTCCAGGGCATCGGCCAGGCGCTGCGCGACAGCGGCGTTTCGCCGGACCGCCTGCTGGTGGAATTGACGGAAAGCGCCATTCTGCGTCTGGGCGAGGACACCCATCGCGCCATGCAGACCTTGCACAACCTCGGCGTGGCCGTCGCCATCGACGACTTCGGCACGGGTTATTCGTCGCTTGCCTATCTGAAGCTGCCGGCGGTGGCCTACCTGAAGATCGATCGCTCCTTCGTCACCGGGCTGCCGACGAATCCGAACGACGTGGCGATCACCGAGGCGATGGTGGCCATCGCACGCAGCCTCGAACTGCACACCATCGCCGAAGGCATCGAGACGGAAGGCCAGCACGATTTCCTGCTTCGCGCAGGCTGCCAGGAAGGCCAGGGATTCCTCTACTCGCGCCCACTTCCGCCCGACGAAATCGAACGCCTGCTGGCGCCGAAAACGACGCGCGGCAAGCGCCTGTCGCTGGTGCCGCCCAGGCGCGCCTGAGCGGCACCCGGTTTCAGAGCGTGGCGAACACCGCTCGCGCGGCCGCGATCGTGGCGTCGATCTCCGCATCGCCATGCGCGCTCGACATGAAGCCGGCTTCGAAAGCGGAGGGGGCGAGATAGACCCCGCGTTCGAGCATGCCGTGGAAGAACCGGTTAAACCGCGCCACGTCGGCGGCCGTGGCCTGCGCATAGCTCTCCACGGTGTCTGCCGTGAAGAACAGGCCGAACATCGCGCCGACGCGGTTCACGGTGAAGGGAACCCCGGCGTCGCGCGCGGCGGCGAGCAGGCCGTCGGTGAGCCGTACCGTGCGAGCCGCGAGGTCGTCGTGGAAGCCCGGGGCCTGGATGAGTCGCAACATCGCCAGACCTGCCGCCATCGCCACCGGATTTCCCGACAAGGTGCCGGCCTGGTAGATCGGGCCTGCCGGCGCCACCTGTTCCATGAGGTCGCGGCGGCCGCCATAGGCGCCGACCGGCATGCCGCCGCCGATGATCTTGCCGAAGCAGGTGAGGTCCGGGGTAATGCCGTAATGGGCCTGCGCACCGCCCAGGGCGACGCGGAACCCGGTCATCACCTCGTCGAAGATCAGCAGCGCGCCGTGCTCCGTGCAAAGCTCGCGCAGTGCCTGCAGGTAGCCGTCCTTCGGCGGGATGCAGTTCATGTTGCCGGCGACCGGCTCGATGATCAGGCCGGCGATGTCGTTGCCTTCCAGGGCGAACAACGTGCGTGCCGCGTCGATGTCGTTGAAGGGCAGGGTCAGGGTCAGGTCGGCCGAGGCCTTGGGCACACCTGGCGAGGTGGGCACGCCGAACGTGAGGGCGCCCGAGCCCGCCTTCACCAGGAAGCTGTCGCCGTGGCCGTGGTAACAGCCCTCGAACTTCACGATCTTGCTGCGACCCGTCGCGCCGCGGGCCAGGCGAATGGCCGACATGGTGGCCTCGGTGCCCGAGTTCACCATGCGCACCATCTCGACCGAGGGCACGATCGAAACGATCGTCTCGGCCATGGTGACCTCGTCGGCGCAGGGCGTGCCGAACGAGAGGCCGTCGCGCACCGCACGCTCCACCGCCTCGCGAACGGCGGGATGGTTGTGGCCCACGATCATCGGGCCCCACGAGCCCACATAGTCGATGTAGCGGTTGCCCTCGACATCCCACAGGCAGGCGCCATCCGCTCGCGCCGTGAAGAAGGGCTCGCCGCCCACCGACTTGAAAGCGCGCACCGGCGAGTTCACGCCACCGGGCAGCAGCTGACGGGCGCGGGCGAAAAGTTCGTGGTTCGTGGTCATCGAATGAGTCCTGGTTCGAAAAGGTCGGCGAAGCGACGCGTCGCCGTCTGGATGTCCGGCGCGGCGAAAATGGCGGAAACCACAGCCAGGTAATCGGCGCCGGCATCGATCAGCACCCGCGCATTGTCGACGGTGATGCCGCCGATCGCCACGATCGGCAGCCCCAGGGCCTTCGCCTGCGTCAATACGTCATGGGGCGCGATGGGCGCATGCGGTTTCGTGGGGGAGGGATACATCGCACCGAAGGCGAGGTAATCCGCTCCTTCACCTTGCAGCTGGCGCGCGCGCTCGATGGAGCCATAGCAGGACACCCCGATGATGGCGTCGGGCCCCAGCGCTGCCCGCGCCTCGGCGATGGAGACGTCCTCCCGCCCGAGGTGCACGCCGCCGCCGGTATCACGGGCCAGTGCGACATCGTCGTTGACGATGAACGGCACGTCGTAACGCGCGCAGATCCGGGAGATCTCGTCCGCTTCCGCGCGGCGGCGCTCTGCGTCGCCGGTCTTGTCGCGGTACTGCAAGAGGCGAGCACCGCCGGCCAGGGCGGCCTCGACCGCCGCGAACAGGTCGTCGCGGGGCCCGTCGGTGATGGCGTAGATGCCCTTGCCCGAGAGTGGGGACCGGATGAGCGTCGTCATGGTGTTCCTTGGGTTTGAGCGCGGGGGGTGACAGAATGAGGGACTATCCGCACGTTGACTACACGCAAAGCCATGAGCCAGAGCACTGAAACAACCCTTCGCAAATGGATGTGCGTCGTTTGCGGCTTCATCTACGACGAAGCCCTGGGGCTGCCGGACGAGGGCATCGAGCCGGGCACCCGCTGGGAAGACATTCCCGACACCTGGACGTGCCCGGATTGCGGCGTGACCAAGGACGACTTCGAAATGGTCGAACTCGACTGACGCGAACTAGAGAGGGGGCGGACACGATTTCGCCCCAATTCGCCAGCGTTTGCGCAGGAAAACCTGCTTCCATGGTGCCAGGCCACGCAACGTGGCCATCAGCGGAGGAAGCGGTCATGCAACGATTCATCCCCTTCGACGACCAGTGGGACGAACTGGCCGGCATCGATCCGGCTCAACTCGTCCCGTACCACGTGGGCGTGCCCTGCGAGCACGGGCTGTCGCCGGATCAGCGCACCGGACCGGGCTCGCCATCCACGACGAGCGAGTCGCCCAGCTTCAGGCCCAGCTTCCCCGCGGTGCCTGCCACCAGCTCCAGGACATAACGGGCATTCCCGTCGCTGGGATAGATGGCGCACGGATCGGCCTTGCATGGCTGTGCGTTGAGCTGCATGGAAACCAGCTTGCGATCCTTGTCGAAGTAGAGGATGTCGAGCGGGATAAGGGTGTTCTTCATCCAGAACGCACGGGGCTCATCGTCGGCGAAGATGAAGAGCATGCTGTGGTCGGGCGCCATCGATGCCCTGTTCATCAGCCCACGCTCGCGCGACGCGTCGTCGGTGGCGAATTCGGTGGAAAAACGCTTGCCGTGCAGCGTCACGGAGGGCTCGGTGGCAGCGTGGGCGCCGAGGGAGAGCACCAGCAGGGCGACCGGAAGGAACCACTTCGACATCGTTAGACCTTATTAGTGTGGAGGGGCTCGGCGGAGTCTACCGCGCGCCGATTTGCCGAAAAGATGTCGAGACCCCCTTCACACCGACGCGGGCTCGGCCTATACTTTCAATCCCTCGCGACGAAAGCCTCCCAGCGAGGGGTTCCGAAGCGTTAACCACCTCGAAAAAAAGCATCACGAGGGTGTTGACGGACAGGAAAAACGATATAGAATGGGCGGCTCACCTCGGGACGAAATGTTCAGAGGGTGAT
>NZ_JAAOYX010000001.1:1913062-2644850 GCF_011759605.1 Luteibacter sp. SG786 | reverse complement strand
GGGGGCGGGCCAGGACGGCCCGCCGTTTCCGCCGAGGCAGGAGGCCGAGTCGGAAACCCCCGCCCGGACGCCCGGGTCCGCCGCGGCGAAGCCATCAGACACCAGCCGCGCAGCGGCTCTCCTTTCGCAAGGAACGACGCAAGTCTTCGCGGCGAGGGCGACGGCTGCCGGCTTTCAGGCAACGGCACAGGCGCCGATGCGAGGCCGAACAGGCGAGCCCACCCTACGAAGCGAACCCCACACGAACCTGGCTACAAAGCACCAACGATCGGCACGAAGAACCTATGTTGCCAATCACGGCCCAACGGGGACCCACGTATAACCGGCACCCGCCTTCCGCACCGTCCCGATACCCGGGAACGGGATGTGCGCGCCGGCAACGAGTTCGCCGGACTTGCTCGCTGTCCGCAATGCCTTCTCTCGGGTGGTGATGGCGGCGGCCGGCGTGCTGTCGAAGCGGATGGTGACCTTCGGATCGGGGAACTGCGCCACGGCAAGGTGGACGAGGTCACCCCAGACCATCAGTACTTTGCCTTCGCTTTCGACACGATAGCCGGTGTGGCCTGCCGTGTGGCCCGGCTCGTCCACTGCGGTGATCCCGGGTCCGACGACGTCGCCCGGATGAAAAACCTTGACGTGGCCTGCGGCCTCGTACGGCTTGAGCGCGGTGGCCACCGCATCGAAGGTCGCCTGCACGGAGGCATCGACCTTGCCCGCGTTGCCGCGATCTTCCCAGAACGCCTTCTCCCGCGCGTCGACGCGCACGATGGCGTTCGGATACACCATCTTGCCCTGGTCGATGAGCCCGCCCACGTGGTCGGCATGCAGATGGGTGATCAGCACTTCGTCGATCGCGTCGGCACGGTAACCCGCCGCCCGCAGGTGCGCGTTGACCTCCCCGAGCGTGGCACCGAGAAATGTGCCGGAACCGGAGTCGATGAGGATGCGCTTGTCGCCGGTATCGATGAGGAACGCATTGACCGATGTCGGCACACCGTCGCCGAGATGTGCCTTCGCCAGAGCCTTCTGGACCTCACCCTTGTGGGCTTCGACCATCAGGCCCGATGCGGGAAGCGTGAAGTTGCCATCGGAGAGCGCGACGACGGTGACCTTCCCCAGCGGCATCTTGAAGAAACCGGGCGCGTCATCGGCGGCATGTGCCGACGAAGCCGCCGCCAGTGCGAACAGCAGAGAGATAGTTGCGCTGAGCCGATGACGGCCGGCGGCGTGGTAGCTATCGGACATGGGAGACACCCGTGGATGGATGGCCGCAGTGTGCGAAACGTGCACGCGCCGGGATTGCAGAAAGGTGACGTGCGCCGATGTATTCCGACGAAGGCCAACCGGACATGCACAGCGCAAAAACCAGACATCCGGTGCTGACCCAATAGTGCAATCGTTCCGGTCTCCCACAGGCTAGGATTCCCCGGTCGCCGGGTTTCCGGCCATTCCATGGCGCGAGCATGGCAGCGGAGATCGTCATCAGGGAGGTGCCCGACGAGGGGCGCTTCGTCGCGGAACTCGGTCAGGAGACCGCGAGCGCCTGGTACCGGAATGACGGGAAGACACTGAGCTTCTTCCGGGTCGATATCTCCGACAACCTCATCGCCAACGGCGTGGGTATCCAGCTGATGCGTGTGGCCATGGCCCAGGCACGGCAGCAAGGCCTGCTCGTGGAGCCTGCCTGTGCTTTCGCGGTCGATTACATGCGGCAGAATCCGGACACGCAGGACATGCTGACCAGCGAGGGCTGGCGTCTTCTTGCCACGCAGCCTGGCGATCACCCGGGAACCGAGGCCCTCACCGAGCGCGAGATACTGATACTCCAGGGCGTCGCCGCGGGCCTCGAAAACAAGCAGATCGCCCTCCGCCTCGGCCTGTCGCCGGAGACGATCAAGGAGCACCTGTCCCACGCGATGAGCAAGCTGTGCGCCAACAATCGGTCGCACGCCGTCGTCATCGCGCTTGAACGGGGTTATCTCAGGTAGCGGACGGCGCTGCATGAGCCGAGGTGCGGCAGACCTGCCGCTCTATGGTTTGAAGTGATGGACATACCCCACGCTGAAACCGCCCGGCAGCCAGCCCACGATCAGGGGTGAATCGCGACGCGATGCCCATATCCCGATGCCGGTGCCGATGACGGCGCCGGCCAGCACGTCGCTCTGCCAATGTCCACGGACCTTAACGCGCGCCACCGCATCGTAGGCCGGCAACAGCGCCAGCGCGTAAACGACAGGATGGTCGTCTCCGTACCTCACGATGAACGGCGTGACCGCCGCGGAGAGTGCTGCCACCTCACCGCTGGGGAAGCTCTTTCCGTGCTTGAAGAACCGATTGGGATCGTTCGTCTGCGAAGGTCGCTCGCGGCCGAAGGCGTACTTGAGTCCCTGCGTCCCGATGCCACTGATCACCATGGCATCGACGGAACGCCAGAACGTATCACCCAATTCGCTCCCGTCTCCGAGCGCGAGTGCGCCCGCCCCTATTCCTACGATGCTGCCGTAGACGAGGGCTTTCTGGTTGCTTCGCTTCCAGATGCCGCTGTTGTCGTAGTGCAGCCGATGGTCGATGCCCAGGGGGCCGCCACTTGCGAGCGACTGCCCCACCGGAGCGAGAGCGAGCAGGAGGATCAGAAGGGATATACGCATGACCGTATACCTCCGAACAAGGGTTCACCGGAACGCGTGACTCCATTCCCGGCTTCCTTTCCGAAGCGCAGTGTCGGTCGACGATGCCGCCACCGTGGCGGGGCGATGGTTCCCAGGCCCTTCGCCACGGCAGCGTCAAAGCACGCTTATCCGCCGGAAGCTCCCGCCATCGCACCGGCATAGTCGATCACCAGCGTCACACGGCGGTTCGGCTCGCCGCCCTCACCGGACTGACCGGGGAGCACCTGGCGATTCCGCGCTTCGCCGTAGCTCACGGCGCGCACCTTGTCCGCTGAGAGACCGCCGGTGGAAACGAGGTAATCGCGTACCGCGTCGGCGCGTGCCTGGCCAAGGCGGCGATTGAAGGCGGTGCTTCCCGCCGGATCGGCGAAGCCCTCGACGGTGATGACGGCTTCCGGGAAATTGCCCGATACCACTTTTGCGAAGTCGTCCAGCAAGGGCTTGTCTTCCTCGCGGAGGGTGGAGTCGTTGAATGCGAAATGGCTCGCGGCGTCCACGCGGATACGCCCCTTCATGGCAGCGATCTTCGCGTCGTAGTCGGCGAAGCGCTGGCGCATCTGCTCGGTGAGCCCGTCGATCTCCTGCTGCTGTTTCTGGTCGTTGGCACGGAGTTCGGCGACAGTGGAGTCGAAATCGGCCTTCTTGACGTATCCATGGCAAGCGGTGAGAGCGACCGCCAGCAGACACGACGAAATCACTAAAACACGGCGATGACAACGCATGGCTAGTTCTCCTTTGATGGGTGGATGAACGAGGCTTCGTCGGATGCGTGAAACTTGGTGCATCGAGCCACGTGACCGGGGAGTTCCCAACCTGCCTTATGGATGCGCCCGGCGAACGGAAGCCGGCTGCCTGTGTCCGCCAGAATCGCGTCGGCGGGACTTCGACGGTATCGATCATCCGCCGGCTCGCAGCAGGCGCCTTGATCTACGTCAACCCCGCGTCTCAGGGTCGTTGACCGCCCGGTCAATCCAGCGGCTCGACCGCGTGGGTCTCGTCGAGGTGGAACACGGCGTCGAACTGCCGTGGCATGCGCGAATACAGATAATGGCTCTGCATCTCGGTGTCGGGTAGGTAGAGCACGCCGATCGCTCGCTCAAGGAGCGGCCCGTCCAGCGGCGCAACGGCATCATGTGCGAACGGAAGGTAGAATGCCTCGAGTCCGCTACGGTAGAACACGTGCTCGTAGCTACCCTCCACGGCCTCGTTCACGCGCCTGCTTTCCGCCTCGCCGCCCCACTCCCAGGCGGCCCGCACCGTGCCCGTATAGGTCGTGAAACCCACGAGGAACACCGGTCCTGCCGCCGGCACCAGCCTCATCAGCTGGCCCAGGTTGTACTCGCCGCCGAGCGACATCTCGGTGGCGCGGGCGTCTCCCACGTGCGAGTTGTGGGCCCAGACCAAGACCCGCCCTTCCCGTCCCTGTGCGCGAAGGTGCGCCTGCAAGGCCATCAGGGTTTGCGCCATGTGCGCATCGCGCATGTTCCAACTGAGCGCACGCGAGCCGAACATCGCGCGGTAATACGATTCCGCGTTCGCCACGACGCACGCATTCCGCTCGGCGAAGAAATAGGCGTCCTCAGGATCCGGAACGTCGGCGGACTTGTATTCGCCCTGCCGCTGCACCAGCTCCGCCAGCCGCTGCCTTACCGCTTCGCCGCAGTCCGGGCGCAGTCCGCGCACGGCTTCATAGCCATAGCGTTGCGGGTCGCGCACATGGTCGAGCGCGGCGTACTGGTGCCGCGCGATCTCGGCCTGCTCGCTGTCGACGGTGGCGAGGTAGTCGATCACCGCGTCCGCAGAGCGGTAAAGGCTGTACATATCCAGCCCGTAGAAGCCGCAGCGCTCCGCCTTCGGCCGCGACGCATTGTGGGCGGTGAGCCAGTCGACGAAGTCCACTACCGCGGTGTTTCTCCACATCCAACGGGGGAATCGCTGGAAATCCGAGAGGCTTCCGGAGGCAGAGGCGCCGTCGTCGCCTCCGCCACGCACATGGCGGTCCACCCGGCAGCAATCGGGCCAGTCGCCTTCGACGGCAACGGCGTCGAATTGCCGCTCGGCGATCAGGCGACGGCTTATGGCCGCCCGCATCCGGTAGAACTCGTCCGTACCGTGGGTGGCCTCCCCCAGCATGACAATCCGGCATTGGCCGGCGCGTTCGACGAGGTCGTCGTAGTCGGTGTCATCGCCTTCCAGCACCGTGGCACCGGAACGGATGCTCGCGATCTGCGCGTGTTCGTTCATCGGATGCCCCCATGGGCCTGGAAGAAAGATGCGCCTCCCCGCCGCTATGGAGAGGCGCACGAAGGCTCTCAGCTGACCTTCAACTTCCGTGCGCTTCCGTTTTCCTTCTTGGGTAGCGTGAGCGTCAGGACGCCATTCTCGTAATGCGCCTCGGCCTTGTCCGACGACACGGCGGCCGGCAGGGTGAACGCGCGGTATGCCTGGCCGAAGGAACGTTCCGTCACGATCTCGCGCTCGCCTTCCTTCTGGCGGGTTTCACGCCGCACCTCGGCGGTGATGGCCACCTGGTTGTCGTTGATCGAGATGTCGATGTCCTTCTTGTCCACACCTGGAATATCCGCCTTCACCTTGTACGCACCGTCGCTTTCGGTCACGTCGATGCGCATGTCGGGCGCGATCTCCGCGTTGCCCCACGAGGTACGAGGGAAGGTGTTGCGGATGAGGTCATCGAAGTCGGGAAAACGATCGATGCCCGACAGCGATTTGAGTGGATTCCAGCGAATCATGCTCGTCATGGTCGGTAACTCCTCTCTGGCTCTACGGACGGCATCCGAACCGGCATGGCGCGCCGGGGCTGCCTTCTCGAAACCTACGCGATCGCGCGCCCGTACCTATTGACCGCGGTCAACCTTGAGGCAGCCAGCGGGCGAACCAGTCCCCGGCCATGGCTGCGACCTGTTCCAGTGCGCCATGCTCCTCGAACAAGTGCGTTGCGTTCGGCACGAGTCGCAGCTCTCCGACACCCGTCACTGCCGCCAGAGCCTGGCGGTTGAGGGCTATCACCTGTGTGTCGGCGCCGCCAACGATGAACAGTGTTGGCGCGCCGACCTTGGCCAGCGCCACGGCTCCCGCCAGGTCGGGTCTTCCGCCGCGGGAAACCAGCGCCCGGATGTCGTCACGGTGGGCCGCAACCGCGATCGCCGCGGCCGCCCCGGTGCTCGCGCCGAACAGGCCGACAGGCATGCTTGCCACATGTGGCTCGTCGGCCAGGCGGTTCAGCACGCCGTCGAGCCGGCGGGCCAGCTTCGCGATGTTGAACCGCTCGGAGAACGTCGTGTCTTCGTCGGGACTCAACAGGTCGAACAGCAATGTGGCGAACCCGCGGTCTTCGAGCGCACGCGCCACATGCTTGTTCCGCGTGCTGTGCCGGCTGCTGCCGCTGCCGTGTACGAATACGACGCAGCCCTTCGCGTCGGCCGGAACGTGCAGATCGCCCTCCAGCACGACGCCATCGACTGCAAAGCGCATGCCGCCGACGAAAGGGGCGGTCGCGGGATGACCCGCGGGTTTCAGCAGTTGGATGACTTCGGCGTCTTCGACCGCGGGGAAGGAAAGATAGTGTTCCCCCACCGACCGGAAGTGCCTGGGCACGGACAGGCAGACCACTTCGTCGGCCAATGCCCTGATCGATGGAATCCGGTCCGCCGAAGCCACGGGAACGGCCGCTATCAACCGGGCGGGACCATGTCGCCGCGTGGCGGTCAGGGCGGCGCGCATCGTGGCTCCCGTGGCCAGGCCATCGTCCACGACGACGACGACGCGGCCTTTCGGGTCGTGCGCAACACGGTGCGGGCTATAGAGCTGGCGCCGCTCCTCGATGCGCGCGAATTGCCGCGATGCTTCGCGGCTCAGGTAAGCGTCGCCGAGTCCCAGTTGACCGGCTTCCCTGCCGATCTCCAGGTGACCGCTCTCGTCGATCGCGCCGACGGCGAATTCCTCGTTCCCCGGCGCGCCGAGCTTGCGTACGAGCACGACATCGAGATCGCCCTCGAGGTGGTCTGCGACGACCCGACCGACGACCACCCCGCCCCTCGGGATCCCGAGCACGAGCGGACGGGTGCCGCGCAACCCCGCCAGGGCGGCGGCGAGTTGCTCACCCGCATCCTTCCGGTCGAGGAAGGCCTCGTATGTGGCAGGAAGCATGCGTCCCTCCGACATCGTGGCGAACGGTACGATGCCGATGAAACCTCCGTCCCTGCCCACGTGTATTGACGCCGGTCAACATGCGGGCGGTAGCCGGGAAAATCGCGAACGACGATTACGCGCGTACCGTCCGGAAGGTAAGACGCAAGGCGGCGAGGAGGAAATACAGGCCGCCGAAGGCGGCATACGGAGCCAGCCCGACAATGCTCGGCTCATGGCCAAACGACTTGATGACCATGAAGACACCGGCCAGCGCGGACTGCGCGCCGCTGAGCATCATGAAGGCCTGACCGCCCAGTTTGCGGCGGCTTATGCCCACCCACAGCTGAAACAAGCCTGCCAGCAGGGCCCAGATACCGAAGACCAGCACTCCGCCGGCCGTTCCGTGGCTGATGAGCGCCACGATGAGTGCGACAGCCGTCGCCGTGCTCGTCGCGGCATTCAGGCGCTGGCCGGGGTTGGCGCGCAGCCCGCCCGAGCGCCGGGCGTCGACGAAGTTCGCGGCCGCATCCCAGGCGGGATACAGCACCATCAACGTGGCGCTGAAGGCGAAGGGCACGTTGAGCTGGGCGAACAGCACCACCAGCGCCACCCAGGAAAAGGAGACCACTGAGCGGAGGTAGTAGTAGTTACGAAGGAAGTTCATGGGATTGTCCTCACTGGGGAGCGCAAACCTACTAGTCGGTAGGCTTAGAGTCAACTATTTAGTTCGCAACGAGGAAAAACGCTGTTCAGCCCTTGAAAAGCACCCGACCTACTGGTAGGCTGTCACCCATGAGCACCCGTGAAAAGCTCCTCGATTCCGCCCGTTACCTCATCCAGACGCGTGGCTACAGCGGTTTCAGCTACGCCGACGTCGCCGCTCAGGTGGAGGTA
Source organism: Luteibacter sp. SG786 (assembly GCF_011759605.1). Taxonomy (GTDB): domain Bacteria; phylum Pseudomonadota; class Gammaproteobacteria; order Xanthomonadales; family Rhodanobacteraceae; genus Luteibacter. Next base: position 2,637,138 of record NZ_JAAOYX010000001.1, on the reverse strand, counting down.
CGCAAGGCGTCCATCCATCACCATTTCCCTGCCAAGGCGGACCTTGCCAAGGCCGTGGTCGAGCAGTCGCGCGGCATCATCGGCGAGCAGATCCGCATGATGGAAAGCGAGGCTTTCGACCCCTTGCGGCAACTGCAGGGGTATACCGGCTACTGGGAGAAGTGCATCGCCGATGCGTCGGCGCCCTTCTGCGTCGCGGGCATGCTGGCCAGCGAACTGGACTGCCTGCCGGAAGAACTCGCCGAAAGCGTCCGCATGCACTTCCGCGACCTGTCGCGCTGGCTGGAGACGGTACTCACGGCCGGTGCGCAGCGTGGCGTGTTCACGCTGAAGAGCGCCGCCAGTGTGGAAGCCGAGTCGTTCATGTCGACGGTGTACGGCGCGATGATTCTCGCGCGCGCTTACGGCCAGCCCGACAAGTTCACCCAGGTGGTCGAGGGTGCCATGCGGCGTCTGCTCCATACGGATGCCGGAGCGGCCTCGCCGCGCTGATCCTACGCGACCGGCATCGTTCTCCGACGTAACGTTCCCCTGAGCGCCGTGCCCGGCAACACCCGACCGGCCGCGGATCGGGTGTTGCGGGATGCGCCACATCACCAGCGCATGCGGAACCCCAGGCTGCCGTTGAGGGCATGGCTGTCGCCGAAGTGCGACAGCCCGGTGCTCGCCTGCACCTCGCCGTAGACCGAATAGCGCCCGCCCGCCCAATCCAGCGTGGTGCCCAGTCCGAAGCCTCCCCAGTTGCGCTCGTTGCGCGTGCTGAAGTCGGTGCCGGCCACCTTCACACGGGCGTCGTCCGTCGCGTGGCGATACACGTTGGCGATGGCGTAAACGTGCGTAGCCATCGGGCCCGATGCCGCCTGCCATGCGTGCTGGTAGTCGATGGCCAGGCCGCCGCGCACGGTGATCGCCTTCCCTTCCCGCTGCGATACGCGCGCACCGAAGCTGTCGTTGAACGCGTCGAAGCGCGCATTGCCATAGCTGAACTGGGCCTGCGGAATCGCCCACAGGTGATCGCCCAGGCCGATGCGCTGGCCCACTTCCACGCCGGCCACGTATCCGTACCCCTTGTTGCCGTCCTTGAGCGACTGGCCGAGGGTGCCGGAGCGCAGATCGGTGTCGAAACGCATGCCGCGTGCCTGGCCATCCACGTAAAAGCCGCGATCGCCATACCAGGTGAGCGACGCACCGATGCCATAGGTGTCCGTTTCCAATCGGCCCTGGCCGTACAGCGAGCGCACATCGGAGTGATTGCGACCGTACTGCAAGGTCGCGCCCGCCACGAGCCGGCCGCCCTCGTTTTCGGTAACGGTGGTGTCGATGCCGGCCTCCGCTTTCCGCGAGGACACGTCGTAGTTCGCGCCGCTGGTCGAGCTTTCGGGATGCAGCGTGCGGTCGCCACCCGACACGCGCATCCACACGCCCTCGCCCGGTTTCATGTCCCCGGCATCCTGCGCGGTGGCCCACAGCCGGTGGCCGACACGCTCGGCCAGCGTATCGAGCGTGTTGAGCTGCTGCAGGACGCCCGCGTAGGCCTCGTACAGCGGCACGCCCGGCTGGTACAGCGGCTGCGGCGGATCCGCGTCCGGCGGCTCGCCACCGGCCGACGCGCCGGCGGTGAGCGCCGAACGGAGGTACCAATCGCCGTCGGGCGAATCGACGCCGTCCTTGTACAGGCGATACGCATAAGCTCCGGCCACCACGGCCTGCTGACCCTGGAACACGTAGTCGCCCTTCAGCGCGAATGAGCCGTTCGATGCACCCTGCACGTCGATCAGCTTGATGCCCTGCCGGGTCGGCGCACCCGCGCCCCCCACATTGGTCACGCGCACGACGGTGTTGCCCGCCGTGTTGCCCGTCACCACCAGGCGATCGGTGACCGAGTCGTCGCCCCCCAACGCCGCGTCGACATTCAACGTGCCGCCCTGCCCCGTGTAATTACCGGCAACGGTAAGCACCGTGCCGGGATCGTTGCCCAGGGCGACGTTGCCGGCGTTGTCGAGCGAAGCGACGCGTTGCGAATGGCCGTCCAGGTCGAGGGTGCCTTCACCTTGCACGGTGAACGCCAACGATGCGTTGAATGCGCCTTCGGTGCCCGCGAGCAGCGTGCCGCCGGCCACCGTGGTCCCTCCGCTGTAAGTCGAACTGCCGCTCAGGGTGAGGGTACCGCCACCGGTCTTGGTGAGGCTGCCCGGTCCGGAGACCATGCCGGTGAATTCGAGATGAGTTCCGGTATCGGTATCCACCGTGGCGTCGCCGCCCAGGCCCACCGTGCGCTGCGTGATGAAGCTCCCCGTCGTGTGCAAGGTGGCGTTGTCGATCGATAGTGCACCGCTGTCGAGGCCGAGATTGCCGTCGCTGGCCACCTGCAACGTGCCGGCGCGGACTTCGGTGCCGCCCGCGTAGACGTTGGTGCCGGTCAGAACGAGCGTGCCCAGGTCGTCTTTCACCAGCATGCCGCTACCGATGAGCGCTGTCTCGATGGTGGCGGTCATACTCGCACCGGCCGCGGTGCCATCGCCCACGCGGATAGCCGATGCGCCTCCGGCCAGCGCCAGCGTACCGCCCGTCAAGCGATACCCGTCTGTCTGAAACTGCAGGCCCGACGCCGACACCTGGCCGTTCGCATTGTCCACTGACACGGTGCCACCGGCGCCGCCGAACACGGCGAACGCACCGTGGCTGTACGGCGCATTGAGCGAACCGCTTGCATCGGCCCAGAAGTCGTTGTCGTCGAGGCGCCAGGTACCTGTACCGCCGGCGATGGCGCCGTCGTTGGCATGACCGGGGCCATCCCAGAAGCTCAGCGTGAGGCCGGCACTGTTTACCAGGTTCACCTGGTGCGCGATGGACGTCTGCACGAAGGCATCCGCCGTCGGCACCGTGCCTAGCGCCAGGCCATTGTCCGTGAGCGAGCCGTCATAGCTGAAGAGGCGATACACGCCCGCGCCGAAGCTGCCACCCGCCGTGGGCGCGACGTCGAGCGTGCCATCCAGCGTGAGGTTGCCGTGTACCACTGTCAGGTCGTTGAGCGCGCCGCCCACCGTGCCGGCCTGGCCGAACTGGTAATCGAGCCTGCTGGTCCCGGCAAACGCCAGGTTGCCGTTGATGGTGAGCGTGCCCGCCGCTCCGGCGTCACCCGGGCTCAGCGTGCCGCCGTCGCCGACCCTCACGTCGCCGCCGATCGTGCCCGTACCCCCGAGTGTGCCGCTGCTGCGCACGGTAGTGGCACCGGTCGCAGCGGACTGGTCACCGTTCACCAGCAGCGTTCCGGTCTGCGCGATGGTTTCGCCGGTGTACGTATTGGCGCCGGTGAGCGTCAGGGCCCCACTACCTACCTGCATCAACGCGCCTGTGCCGGACACCATCCCGCCGAAAGTCTGCGCATCCGATCGATTGAAGGCCAGGACACCGTTGTCGGTCACATCGCCCAGGATCGATCCGTTCGTACCGCCCTCGCCGATCTGCAACGCGCCACCGGTGATGGTGGTTCCGCCTGTATAGGTGTTGTCGCCGGCGAGCACCAGCGTGCCGAGATCGGACTTGGTCATGCCGCCTGTGCCGGTAAGCACCGACTGGATCGTGGCGAACATGCCGGTGCCCGCCGTCGTGCCATCGCCGACGCGGATGATGGTCGGCGTCGCGGCCAATGCGATGCTGTCGCCCTGCAGGCGATATCCCCCGACCGCAAACTGCATGCCGCCGCTGTTCACCGCACCCAGGGTGTCATCCACGGTCACCGTACCGCCCGCGCCGCCGAAGATGGCGAACGAGCTGTCCTGGTAAGGCGCATTCACGCTTCCGTCGATCAGGGTCCAGTTGTCGTTGCCGCCGGCGTTTTGCCACACGCCGTCGCCGCCCTGCACCTGGCTGTCGCCGCGCGCGCCATTGCCGTCCCAGAAGCTGACGTCGAGGCCGGCGGTGTTGACCAGATTCACCTGCTGCGCAATGGACGTCTGCAGGAAATAGTTCGGCGTCGGCACAGTGCCGATGCTCATGCCATTGTCGATGAGCGCGCCGTCGTAGCCGATGATGCGGTAGATGCCGGGATCGAACGTGCCGCCTGCGGATACCGATACGTCCACCGTGCCGTCGAGCGTCAGATCGCCATTCACCCGCAGCAGATCGTTCAGCGGACCGCCCACCACGTTGGCCTGGCCGAAGCTGACGTCGAGGTTGCTGGCATCACTCATCGCCATGCTTCCCTTGACGGTCAGCGTGCCCGGCGCAACGCCAAGGTCGCCCGGGCTGAGCGTGGCGCCGTCAGCCAGCAGCACGTTGCCTCCGATGGTGCCCTTGCCGCCAAGCGTGCCGCCGGCGTCCACCGACGTGTCGCCCGTGGCGAGGCTCTGATCGCCATTGACGAAGAGGCTGCCCGCACGCACGGCGGTCGGGCCGGCGTAGCTGTTGTCGGCACCGAGCACGGTGATGCCGCTACCCTGTTGCTCCAGCGCACCGACGCCGGTGATCAGCCCGGCGAAGGCCAGGTTGTCGGAGCGGTTGAATACCAGTGTTCCGTTGTTCGTGACGGCGCCCAGGATGGCGCCGCCACTTCCGCCGTTGCCCAACTGCAACGTGCCGGCCTGGATCAGCGTACTGCCGGTGTAGCTATTGTTCGCGGTCAGCACCAGCGCGCCGCCGCCGTCCTTGGTCAACGTGCCCGCACCGCCGATGGCGCCGTTCAAGGTGAGGTCGGCGTCGGTGAGCAACCGACCACCGGCGCCATTCAACGTTATCGTGCGCGAGGAAACAAAACCGGCCGTATTCTCAAGCACACCGCCGTCGAAGGTGAGCGCGCCACTGGCATCGCCGAGGTTGCCATCGCTGGAGACCACGATGCTGCCGCCGTCGATGGCGGTGCCGCCCGCGTAGCTGTTGTTCCCGTCCAGCGTGAGGCTGGCGGCACCGATCTTGGTCAGGCCACCGGCACCACCGATCGTTCCGGACAGGACGAGCGCCGCCTGGGTATCGAGCGTGGCGCCTTGCTGGTTGATCGTCACTGCGCGGGCGGAAGACAGTGCTGCCGTGTTGCGCAGCGTGCCGCCGTCGAAAGCGAGGGCACCGGACGCATCGCCGAGGTTGGCGTCGGACGATACCTCCAGCGTGCCGTCATTGACGGAGGTACCACCGGCGTAGGTATTGCTGCCGGAGAGCACCAATGTCCCGAGGTCTTCCTTCACCAGTCCGCCGGTGCCGGTCAGCGAGGCGGCGATGGTCGCGGTCATGGCGGCGCCCGCCGCGGTGCCGTCGCCAACACGGACGATGTTCGGCGCGCCACTGAACGTGAGCGGACCGCCTGCGATGGTGTAGCCGCTTACCGCGAACTGCATGCCCGAGCTGGTGACGGCGCCGAGGCTGTTGTCCACCGTGACCGTTCCCGGCGTGCCCATGAAGATGCCGAACTCGCCATCGCTGTAAGGCGCGTTGTACTGGCCCGTCTGGTCGGCCCAGTTGTCGTTGCCCGACGAGTTCTGCCACACCCCCGTGCCGCCGTCGATGGTGTTGTTGGCGTGGCCGGAGGGGCCGTCCCAGAAGTTGAGCGTGAGCCCGCCGGTATTGAGCAGGTTCACCTGGTGCGCGATGGAGGTCTGTACCTGGAACGTGCCGGCCGGCGCGGTATCCAGCGCAAGGCCGTTATCGGTCAGGGCACCGTCATAGCTGACGATGCGGTAAAGCCCTGGCCCGAAACTGCCGCCCGGTGTCGCGGCGACGTTGATCGTGCCGTCGAGGGTGAGGTTGCCGTGGACCACCGTCAGATCGTTGAGCGCGCCGCCCACCGTGTTCGCTTGACCGAACTGGTAGTTCAGCGCAGCCCCGCTCGCCAGGTTCAGGTTGCCGTCGATGGTGAGCGTGCCCGCCGCGCCGGCATCGCCCGGACTGAGAGCGCCGCCGCTCTCCACCGTCACGTTGCCGCCGATAACGCCCTTGCCGCCCAGCGTGCCGCCGCTCTGCACGGTAGTGGTGCCGGTCGCGGCAGCCTGGTCCCCGTTGATCAGCAGCGTGCCGGCCTGCACGTTCGTCGCGCCAGCATACGTGTTGGCCGCCGTGAGCACGGTGGTGCCGCCGCCGAGCTGCGTGACGCCACCGGTGCCGCCTATGAGGCCACCGAACGTATAGACGTCCGACCGGTTGAAGGCCAGCGTGCCGTTGTCGGTGACGTTACCGACGATGCTGCCGTTGGCGCCGCCATTGCCAAGCTGCAGGGTGCCGGCGCTGATGGTGCTGCCGCCGGTATAGGTATTGGCGGCGGTGAAGACCGTGGTGCCCGTGCCCTGCTGCACCACGTTGCCGGCGCCGGAAACCGTGCCGGCCAGCGTCATGGTGTCGGAACGGTCGAAGGCCAGCGTACCGGCCGCGACGATGACGCTGGGACTCGCGATCGATCCGGTGGTACCACCGGCACCGATCTGCAGAATGCCCCCGTTGACCACCGTGTTGCCGGTGTAGGTGTTGTTGCCGGTAAGCGCCCAGGTGCCCGCATCGTTCTTCGCCACCGTGGTGACGCCGCCGGGCCCGTCGATGATGCTGCCGCCCATCGCATTGAGGCCGGTGTTGCTGCCTCCGAGCCCCAGCGTGCGGTTTCCGTTGCCGGCATAGGCAGCCGAACCGGTATTGCTGAAGACGATGGCGCCCGTGCCGGAGGATTCGATCACGCTTGCGCCGGTGGACAGCGTGAACAGACGGTCCGTGGTGTCGCCCGTCCCGGTGTAGCGCAGCGTGGCGCCGCTACCGATCACCAGATTCGCCGCCGCGCCGGAAGACTGGCCGATGCTGCTCGCCTGGCCGCCGTTGCCGAGTTTGTCCACGCCCAGCACGCCGCCGGTGATCGTGGTGACGCCGGTGTACGTGCTGGCCGGATTGCGCAGGATCCAGGTGCCGGTACCTGTCTTTCTCATCGAAGTCTTGCCGGTGCCGTTGTCGGCAATCTGCAAGGCCAGGCCGTTGTTTGCAGCGCTGGTGCCGGTCAGCGTCACCGTTTGCGAGGTGTTGGCGCCGCTGAAGGCAAGCGCGCCCGTGCTGGTGAACTGCACCGCGCCCGTACCGGACGCGTCCAGCGCGCTGGTGGTCGATGGGCCGAGCGTGAGCAGCCGGTTGGTGGCGTCGCCCGCGCCGACATAGGCCAGCGTGCCGCCATTGAGCACGAGATTGCCGGCCGCGCTGCCGGACGAGCCGATCGAACTGGTTGCGCCGCCGTCGGCGAGTTCGTACACCTGGAGCTGACCCGCATTCACGGTTGTCGTGCCGGTATAGGTGCTCGCACTCCCGGACAGCAACTGCGTTCCGCCTCCGTTTTTCACCAGGTTGCCGGTGCCGCTTATCGCGCCGGCGAAATTGAGGGCACCGTTCGTGATCGTGAGCGTTGCGCTGCCCAGATCGATGTTGCCGCCGGTCGTGCCGCCGCCGTTGATGTAGCTGACGCCGGTATTGAAGCCGTTGAGGTCGAGCGCGGCGCCGGCCGTGTCGTCCAGCGTCGCATAACCGGTGCCGAATGCATTGGTCGCGCCAGCACGCAAGATGCCGGCACGAACGTAGGTGCCGCCCGTATACGTGTTGGTGCCACCGAACTCCACCGTGCCGGACCCCAGCTTCTGCATCTGCCCGGTGCCCTGGATGGTGCCACCGATGCCGAGCGTCGTAGCCGCGTTGCTGACGCTCAATGCGCCATTGCCGGTGAGCTGGATACCGCGATCGATGGCAACGCTCCCGCCGGTATAGATCAACGTGCCGCTGCTGAGCGTGAGATTCGCGGGTGCGCTTCCGGAGGCACCGATGCCGCTGGCCTGGCCGCCATTGGCAAGGCAGTCGGTGCTGATGGTGGCGGACGAGAGCGTGGTGGCGCCGGTGTAACTGCTTCCGCAGCCGTTCATGACCTCGGAATGCCCGACCACCGTGACGCTGCCCGGGCCGCCGATGGCGCCGGAGAACGTACCGTTGCCGTTGATCACCAGACCGCCGCCCGTGCCCAGGGTGACGTTGCCCGCGCCGTTCAGTCCACCGATGGTGACCTTGAAAGTGGAAGCGTCGAGCGTCGCGCCGGCATTGACCGTGACGGGCCCGCTGCCACCGAAAGCCGTAGCCGACCCGGCCTGCAGCGTACCGGCAGTGACCGTGCTGCCGCCGGTATAGGTATTGGCACCCGACAGCACCAGGATGCCGGCGCCATCCTTGACCAGGGTTCCGCCTCCCACCACCGTACCGCTATCGGTCAGCGTGGTGGCTGCCTGGCTGACGTCGACGTGGCCCTGCCCGCCAGCGAGCGTGAAGCCGCGGTCGGTCGACGTCGTGGCGCCGGTGTACTGCAGGCCGCCGCCGGTCTGCAGGACGAGATTGGCCGGGTCGGACGTGGCGGCGCCGATGCCGCTTGCCGTGCCGCCGTTGGCGAGCGTGCCGGTCGACAGCAAGCCATTGCTCACCGTCACCGGTCCGATGAAATCGTTGGCGCCGTTGGAAAGCGTCAGCGTACCGGTACCGGTCTTGGTGAAACCGGCATCGTCGGGGCTGGTCACCGCCCCGCCGAACGTCAGATCGGCGCTACCGTCGACCTGGATGGTGCGCGACGGACCACCATTGACCAGCGTGAAACCTCGGTCGGAACTGGCGGTGGCGCCGGTGTAGCGCAGTGTGCCGTTCTCCAGCACCAGATTGGACGACGCATTGCCCGACGCACCGATCGCACTGGCCGCGCCGCCGTCGGCGATGCTGTTGAACGACAGGGTGCCCCCGCTCACCGTGTTGCCCCCGGTGTAGGTGTTGGCACCGGAAAGCGCAACGGTACCGGCACCCGAACCGCCGAGGATGAAGCTGGTGGCACCGCCGTTGTCGACAATGGTCGAGCGGATGTTGAACGTACCGCCGCTGTTCTGCAGCACACCGAGGGGGCTGCCGCCGGCGCCACCGGTCAGCGAGCCGCCCTGGATGGTCTGCGTGGTGGTACCCAGCGTCGGCGACAGGATGATGCTGCCGTCCACGCCCAGTGTATTGCCCGTGCCGACGTTCACCGTCGACGGCGCCGCGGCGGTGTACTTGAGGCCGCCGAGCGCGACGTTGCCGTTCACCGTGCCGAAGTAGGGTGTGTTTGCCGCGCCGCCCTCGTCGCTGACGATGTCGCCATTGAGCCACTGGCCGGCATCGTCCTTGTCGGCATACGCGGTGAACGCGGTGATCACGCCGCCTGCCACCTGCGCATAGTCCGAGCCGTTGACCGTCGCCCACCCGCCGAGCGCGCCGTCCGGCTGCGTCGTCGTGATGGTCGCGCCGGTGTTGTAGCCGAAATCGACCAGGCCGCCGCCGCGGGTGATCGCCCCCAGTGCGACCGTCAACGAACCGCCCGTGCCGGCGCTGGCATTGATGCGGTTGTTGCCGGCGGTAACGTTCAGCCCGTTGAAGGTTTGGGTATTGGCCGCGCCCGTGCCCTTCACCGCCAATGTACCGCCGGCGAGATTGAGGGTGGAAGCATTGCTGATGATGTCGGTACTCGGGCTACCTGCGAAATCCAGCGCCAGCGTGCCGCCACCGATCGTCGTGGCACCGCTGTAGGTGTGGGTTCCGTAAAGCGTCTGCGTGCCCGCACCAAGCTTGGTGAGGCCACCGGTACCGGCGATGGTGCCGCCGTAGCTCGTACTGCCCGCCGACGCATTGAGCGTGAGCAAGCCGCTGCCCAGTTGCACCACGCCGCCGGTGCCGGACAGGGACGGCGCGCTGATGGCCAGGCCGTTGAGATCCAGCGTGCCGCCGTTGACGATCAATCCCTTCGACGCGCCGAAAGCATCGACGCTGCCTGCGGTGAGTGTTCCCGCCTGTACGGTGGTGGTGCCCGTGTAGGTATTGGCGCCGCTCAGCAACCAGTTGCCGCTGCCGTTCGCCACCAGGTTGCCCGTGCCGGAAAAGACGCCGCTCACGGTATTGGTGCCGGCATAGGTGCCGGACAGGTTCAATGTATCGGTGCCGCCGGCGACAAAGGCGACCTGGCCAGTGAGCGAGACGCCGCCGGTGCCGTCGTTGGCAAACGTGTTGGCGCCATCGGAGGTGATCGTGCGGTTCGACGACGTAGCGCCGCCGGTATAGCGCAAGGTGCCGTTCTGGAGGTTGAGGTTGCCATCCGTGCCGGTGCCGAAGGAGCTGCTGCTGCCAGCATCGGCTAGCACCGGGGCATACACGGTGATCGTGTTGATGGTCGAGGGACCGCTGTAGGTATTGGCGCCACCCAGGACGATGCTGCGGCCGGCGCCACCGGCGTAACCGATGGTCCGGGTCGAGTTCGGACTGCTGATCACGCCGAGAATCTGCAGGTCGGCGGACTGTGCGACAAAGCTATGCCCCAGCGTCCAGGACCCCGACATCGTCATGTCGCCGCTCAAGACCAGTGTGCCGGTACCGGTGTTCCGCAAGGCGGTACCACCGCTGGACGTATTGCCGAACTGGAAGTCGCGATTGGAAACGTCGCCGTCGCCGGTGTAATACAGTGAGCCGCCGAGGCCACCTCCTGCCGCCACGCTCACCAGGCCGTTGGCGTCGCTGGTTGGTGCGCCGAGCGAGCTGGCCTCGCCAAGGTTGCCGATCGACGTAAATCCGTAGCTTCCACCGCCGCGAAAGGCCGTCACGCCATCGTAATCGCTGGCGGCGTTACTCATGATCACGTTGCCACCGACGTTCAGATTGGCAGTTCCCGTGAACCGGGCTGATCCGACGCCTGGCCCCGTGAGGCTCACCGTGCCGCCGGTCAGGCTGACAACACGGGTAGAAGCAAGCGCACTGCTGGCGCCGAGGCCCGTGCCCGCTGCCATCGTCACGCCATTGCTCGCGGCGCCCAGCGCGGCGTCGCCATTCACGACCAGCGAACTACCGTTGACATTGATGCCGCCGCTGAAGGTGTTGGCTCCGCTCAGCGTCAGCGTGCCGGTTCCGGCTTTGGTAAGTCCGGCGGTGCCGGCAATGACCGAGCTGATCGCCCCGGCACCCGTGATCGTTGGCGTGGTACCGGCCAATGTGAGCGTGCCGCCCGTGAGGGTATAGCCGACCGTGTTGAAGGTGAGCGCGTTCGCGGTTACCGGCGCTCCCAGTGTCACCGTTCCTGCCGTGCCGGCAAAGACCGCGTTGTCGAGGCCCGCATTGTTCCAGGCAAAGAATGGACCTGCCACGCCATCGCCGGCGGCGTTCCAGTAGGGCGACACCGTGTTCCACGTACCGGTGCCGCCGCTACCGGCCGAACCGCCGTTGACATCCCAGTAGCGGTCCACAGCCAGCGCGCCTGGCGCGTACATGGCTGCAAGCGCGGCAAGCACGCCAAGGCGCATTGCCCGCGATTCCGCGATACGTCGCGAGAGTGAGCGTTCGTCCGCGCCGTCCTGAACCGCGCGGCCACGCCCTTTACCGTGCCGACCGGCCAATTCGGAGGCGACGACCCACGCGCTCAACGTCTGCGACCAGACGATGCGGAACACTCGATTCATTGGATTACCCTTGTCAGGAGCGAGCGCCACCGGCGCGACGGCATGCCGTCACGGGCAATACTCACGATGGGTTTGACTTGCCCGAAGACACAGATGCCTTCGGGCGCGTGCAACCGCTGCCGGCGGCTGCCGGCTCGCTGCTTGATGACATGAGACACCCCTGCCCCTGGTCGCACGCATGATACGCAATGTCGGGCTGGTGAAAGATGTGCGCAAGATCACCGTTTTGAACGTTGGCGAGTCAGATCGCTCGCTCGGGGTACGCGCACGAATGCCGATCCTGCATCAGTCGACCTGCGTCGACGCAGACTCCTTCGCGAGCGATCCGTGCACGGCGCCCGCAACGCTCTGCCGCGTATCCGATACGATACGCCCGGCTTCCAGCTTCAGCACACGGTCCGCAAGCCCGAAATACCGGTCGTCGTGAGTGATCGCCACAACCGTCTTGCCCCGCGCTTTCAGGTCCGGGAGCAGCGTGCGATAGAAGTAATCGCGGAAATGGGCATCCTGATCGGCGGCCCATTCGTCGAAGAAGAAGATGTCGCGGTCTTCCGCATAACATTGCAGCAGTGCCAGACGCTTGCGTTGTCCCGTCGAGAGGGTGAGCTTCGACAGTTCCCCCTGCTCCACTGTTACCTGGGAACCCAGCCCCAGGGATGCGAGCAGGTTCCGGATGCGTTCGTCGGATACCGGGCGCCCGGCCGCATCGAGCACATGCGGAAAGAGGAAGAAATCGCCGAAGACGCCCGTGAAGCGACGGCGGTGCCGCTGCTTGTCGCCATCCAGAGGCACGCCGTCGATAAGCAGTTCGCCTGTGCGTGGCGTGAGCAGCGAGGCGAGCAGGAGCAACAAGGTGGATTTGCCGCTACCGTTGCCTCCGACGATGAAGAGAAGCTCGCTACGGCGTATGTCGACATCGACCGGCCCCAGCGCGATGCGTCCATCCTCGTCGCCGGCATAGGCGTACGTGGCGCCCCTGAGCGATATGGTATGCCACGCGTCGTCACCCTCCCCCTCATCGTCGCGTCCGGCTACTTCGGCCTCGTCGCCCATATCCAGCCCCACCCGCTGGAGGTGTCTCAGACTGGCAGTGCCCACACCCACCTGCCGGGCAGCGCTGACGATGAACGCCACGGGCCCGCTGAGGAAAAGCGCGCCGATCACGAAGCGCATGATCGTTGCCTGCGGCAACGCCAGCGTCGCATAGCCGACATAGACGATGACGAACACCGATGCGTAGATCACCGCCGACGACCACGCCTCGTTGAAGCCCAGGCCCGTATGCACCTGGATCATGAGGCGGCGCGAGCGACCTATGGCGGGGCGAATGAGCTGGTCGGCGACATGTCGGGCGCGCGCCGCGTTGAGTGCCAGCTCCTTCTTCCCCTCGCTTAAGTAGCGGAAGTATTCGAAGACCTTCTCGTTGGCTTCGCGAAGGGCGTCGAAGCGACGGCGAAGGAACCGCTCCAGCGTCAGCGAGGCCGCCACCGTGGTGCCGAGAAAGAGCACGAGTATGCACAGCAGCGGCAGCGACACACTGGCCAGGTAACTGGCATAGAGCACAACGAGGAGCAGGTTGTACGCCAAGAGGGGCGCGACGAGCACCAGCGGCGCGATGCTTGCCACGTCCTCGATCAGCGAGCCGAAGATCGCATGTTTCTCGTTGGCCAGCTTCTCGTACTCCAGGTCGATGAAGCGCCGCGAGAGAACGAGGCGAAGCTGTGCGACCAGATCGCCGCCCAGGCGGGCAAGGATGAACTGCGACGCGGCACCCGTGCCGAGCACGGCCAGCAACCACCCCGCGCCCACCCACAGGGCCGCTGCGCGGGCGTCGGGCAGGCCGTGTGCCGCGAGTTCGTTGATATGCGACAGCAAGGCCATGGTGCAGGCCGCGCTTGCGGCGGAAAGAACCACGGCCCCCAGCACAAGGGCGCGGTGCTGGACGATGAAGCGCTTGAGGATCATCGATGCACCCTTCCCTCCGAGGAAGCGACGTCGTCACATGGTGCCAGAAACGCATAGCCGTCATGCGGTATCGATTGCACGCTAATTCGGCAAGCGCTGCGAATACTCCTTCCGAACTCATCAGAATGCTTCGGCGTCGTCGTGGACGCGCCCGCCGCGATGCGCTTCTTCAACGTCCGGGCGCACACCTGAAAAACCTAGGAGTACTCGTATGCAGACCGACAAGATCCTGGCGGGATGGCTGAGTGGCGCCGATAGCGTAGGTGGGTATGACAACCCGGCTGGCTCGCTCTACACCGAGGGCCATGCCCAGACGGTGATGGCGATGACCAGCACGGACATCGCACTGGTTTCGAATTGCAGTTCGTGTACGGCTTCCCGGCCGGGCGTCTGCTGCTGACAGGCAGTAGCCGCGATAGCCGTGGCCAACCACCACGGCTATCTCTTTCCCCCTTAAAACCCAAGGGTATCGCCGGGAACGCTCATGGACGCATCCGCCTCGCAGAACGCCTTCGCTCCTGTCATCGCCTTCTTCGCTCGCGATGCGCGCCGGCAACTCGCCGAAGACATCGGCCGTCAACCTGGATTCAACCACGCGGAGCGTCTGCTCGTCGCAGCGGCCGCGGAGCGTGCCTTGCTCGACAACGCGGAGCGAAAGCTCAACCGTGTGCTCCTGCTTGAGTTGCATGCAGCCAAGCTCTCCGGCGACCTGCCCGAGGGGACCGAGGCCACGCGCTTCGCTGCCTTCATCGCGCGAGCCATGACGCCCGAGTTCTCCGCGGCACTCGCTCGCCGATATCCCGTCTTGCACGGCCGCCTCGCCCGCGTGCTGGACCAGCAGCGCCGGGCGATCGCCACCATGCTTTCGCGGCTGGCAACCGATCGCGAAGCCCTGTCCCGCTTCGTCGGAACGGAACTTGGCGAATTACGCGCGCTCGACCTCGGCGAAGGCGACGTGCACGAGGGCGGACAATCAGTGGCACGCCTTACGTTTGCCGGCGGAACGGTGATGTACAAACCGAGGTCGCTGCGCGTCGATGCAGCCCTGGACCATTTTCTCGCTACCGTACTCCCCGGCGATCCTTCGCGGATACGCGTACCCGCTGTGCTCGACCGGGTCGACTACGGCTGGAGCCGCTACGTCGAGCACATCTACTGTGCCGACGACACCCAGCTGTCCATCTTCTATCGCAACATCGGGCACTGGCTGGCGGTGATGCGGCTGCTCGGCGGCACCGACATCCACTACGAAAACCTCATCGCCTCATCCGTCGTGCCTTATGTGGTCGACGTCGAGAGCCTGTTCGTGACGGAGGTTCCACTCCCGCCGTCGCAGAAGGGCGAAGCGGTAGACCTTGCGCAGGCGCTCATTCGCTCCTCGGTGCTGCGCACGGGCCTCGTGCCCTTCCGAGCGCCCGTGCTCGGCCTCGACGGTGTCGATATTTCCGCCATCGGCGCGTTGCAGGGTGAGCAACCGAAGATCCGCGTGCCCGAGATCGTCGATCCCGGCACCACCGATGCGCGTGTGGGTCTGGTCAGCATCGACATCGAAACCGGCAAGAACCATCCATGCCGCCACCCCGATATCTCCCGATTCTGGGAAGACATCGTCGCGGGCTTCCGCACGATGACCGAAACGCTTGTCGAGCGGCACCGAAACGGGGAGCTCGCTCCGTTGCTCGACGCCTTCGTCGGTTGCCGTATACGACGCATCCGGCGGCCTACCCAGGCGTATGTCGAAGTGATGCGCATGCTTTGGCATCCTGCATCGCTACACGACGAAGCGGCCGCCATCGAGCGGGCTCGCGACCTGCTGGCACGGAACGCCGCGGTCTCGCCCATCGCTCCGGCCGATCCTTCGGCCATCGCCGGTGAAATCGACGACATGCGCCATGGCGACGTTCCCGTCTTCGCGAACGTGCTGGACGAGACGCAACGCGACGAGGTGTTTCGTGCGTGGCTGGACATGCGCATCGAACTGGAAGAACTGACCATTCGCGGCGCCCTCGTCACTGCCCACCTCAACGTCCGCCTCAACGACGACAAGCGCTCGCCATACGATCTGTCCGCCCGGCGAGCGCATGCCGGAGACCTGGATCGCCGGCGCCGGTCGATGGCCCGGCAAACGCTCGAACAGCTCCTGCGCCTCTCGGTGCGTGGCAACGACGGCACCATGACATGGATCAGTCCGATCCTCGGCCGCGGCGGCTGGACCATGCGGACACTGCAGGCCAATCTCTACGTGGGCCTGGGCGGTATCGCGCTGGCACTCGCCGCGTACGCGGAAGAAATGCGTCATGGCCGCGTGGACGAGGTGGCCGGGGTCACGGGGGCGCTGCAGGGCGTGCTCCGCATCCTTCGCGTCGCAGAGGACGCCGACGAAGCCGAGGCCATCGGTGGTTTCATCGGATTGGGCTCGCAGGTGCAAACCTGGCTCACGCTGGATCACCTGCGTCCCGGCGAAGGCTTCCTAGCCCACGCCGTCGCGCAAGCGGCCCGTATGGAACAGTGGGACATCGAGAACGAACGCGTGCTCGATATCCTCGAGGGCGTCGGCGGCGCGATCGTTCCCCTCATCAATCTCGCCGATTCCACCGGCGATCCACGCTGGCTGACACTGGCTGCGCGTGCGGGGAGGCATCTCGAGGCCACCGCCATCGTCGACGAGCGTGGCGCGCGCTGGTCCGCTTCCATCTTCAGCGAGCCGATCGGCGGCTTCGCGCACGGCGCGACGGGCAGCGGCTGGGCGCTCACACGCCTCGGGCTCAGCGAGGCCGGCAACGGCAGCGATCGTCACCGCTGGCTCGAGCTTGCCGAGCGGGCATTTGATTTCGAGGAATCGCTGTACGACGCGAAGGCGGGCAACTGGATCGATGTGCGCAAACCGGACAGCGGCGACTTCGCCAATACCTGGTGCCATGGCAGTGTCGGCATCGGCATGGCGGCGTGTGATCTGTACGAGCGCACGAGGCACCCGCGTCATCTGGACACACTGCGCCGCGCGGTGCGCGCCGCCGCCGAGGGAGGTTGGGGACACAGCCATACCCTTTGCCATGGCGACCTCAGCACCTGGGAACTGCTGACCCGGGCAGCACGCATCTCCCCTGCCCTGGTGCCCAGCACCGGACTCCCCCCGGCAGCGATCGTGTTGTCCAGCATCGAGGAACACGGCATCGTCGGCGGGCTGGCACGCGATGCGTTCACGCCGGGCCTGATGAGCGGCGTGTCCGGATCGATCCTGCAGTTGATCCGCATGCACCCCGCATCGCGGGTGCCATCGCCGCTGCTGATGGAGTGTGGCCTGGAAGCGGCGCCGCTCACGGCCGCCGAGGAAGACGGCGTGCTCGCGGGCTGACAGGGGCGCCTCGTGTCCCATGGCGCGAGTCGGTCGCCATCAGGTGTCCGACGCGGGAGGTTGCAACCTTTTCCTGCCCTCCTGCATCCATCCCAGCGACGAGCCCGCCGTCGGCCATCCGGACGCGGTCGGCGTTGCACGCCCCATCGCCCACAGGAATGACACGATGCCGTTTCGCAAGCTCCTCCTCTTGCTGATTTGCTTCGCCCCGATACCTGCCTCCATGGCGGTGGCCCAGAGTGCTCCCGAGTCCGAGCAGGCCCGGATGGACCGCGTCTTTCAAGTGCTCGGAACCCGATTCATTGCGGACGGCCGTGCCGACGGCGTATCGATCGCGGTGGTCAGGAACGGCCAGCCGCATTTCTACAACTTCGGTACGACCACGCGCGGCAAGGACAAACCGCCCACGGAAGACTCGGTGTACGAGATCGGCTCGATCAGCAAGGTGTTCAATGCGTTGATCCTCGCGCACGCCGTACTGGAGGGGAAGATCAACCTCCAGGACGACATTCGTAAGTATCTCCCCGGCGACTATCCGAACCTGGCATGGGAAGGCACGCCGGTGCGCATCGTCGACCTGGTCACGACCACCTCGGCGCTACCCGACAATCTGCCCAATCCGTTTCCCGTCGGTGCCGATCCGGACAAGGCGCCCTTCATCGCGACAGACGCCATGAAACGCATCACACCGAACCAGGTGTACGAAGAACTCAGGAACGCCAGGCTCAGTCGCAAGCCCGGCACCCAGACGCAACACTCCAATCTCGCGCCGGTGCTCATGGGCCGCATTCTGGAGAAGGTCTATGGCGAATCGTACGAAAGTCTGGTGGCTCGCTATATCGAGAAGCCGCTGGGCATGCAGACGGGATTTGGAAAGAGCCGCGAATCCCTGGAGGTCGACGGTTACAACAAGCGCCACGTCGCCATGCCACGCATGTACGAAGATGCATTCCTGATGGCGGGTGGCCTGCGCTACAGCACGCGCGACATGGCGAAGTTCCTGGCCGCGGAGCTGGCGGCAACCGACCCGGCCATTCGCTTGACCCAGAAGCCTGCCTGGGGCGACCCCGGCAAATCCGCGATGGGCCTCAACTGGGTTCTCAGCAGAACGGTCGAGAACAAGCCGCGCCTGCGCATGTCCGGCAGCACCTTCGGTTGCGCCAGTTACATCGAGATGTACCCCGCGCTCGGCTACGGGATCATCCTTCTGGCCAACCGGCCGGGCGAAGCGCAGAACGAGCTGCAGGATCTGGCCAACCAGGCACTGGAAGA
Source organism: Luteibacter sp. SG786 (assembly GCF_011759605.1). Taxonomy (GTDB): domain Bacteria; phylum Pseudomonadota; class Gammaproteobacteria; order Xanthomonadales; family Rhodanobacteraceae; genus Luteibacter. Next base: position 2,619,096 of record NZ_JAAOYX010000001.1, on the reverse strand, counting down.
TATCTGGGGAAGGCCGCCGGCGCTGGTGGCGCTCGAACGCGCGTTGCAGGAGGACCGTTCCGCCAATGCCTCGCGCGTGATCGCAGACGTGAAGCGCAAGTATCCGGAGCTGCATCTTTCGGAGGAGTTCGTCAACACCTGGGCCTACGGCCTGTTGCGCGAAGGCAAGGGCGCCCAGGCGATCGGCCTCTTCCGCTACAACACCGAGCAATGGCCAACCAGCTGGAACGCTTTCGACAGCCTGGCGGAAGGCTACGAGACGCTGGGCGACAAACCGAACGCCATCGCGAACTACCGCAAGTCGCTGGCACTCGATCCTTCCAACGCCCACGGTGCCGAACACCTGAAGAAGCTTCAAGGCGGTCAATAACGCAATCGCCTCGGGTTGATCCTCGTCAATGTCCTCTCCGGGCGCACCCGTTACAAGGGTGCCATCCCCCGGGGAGGAACACACCATGTCCGTCACATCACGTACCGCAACAAAGCGCGTAGGCGAGGCATCCATCGGCTGGCACAACATCGGCAGCCTCGCCGCGCAAGTCAGCTGCGACAGTGCCGCGCTCGCTGCGGCGGCAGCCATCGCCGCTGCAGCGAACGCCAAGGTGAGCGTCATCCAACTGCTGCCGATGCCCGTGGACGCCAGTGCCTGGGCACTCTCCATGGACCCGGCCATTTCCGAGCGTCACGAGCAGATCCGTGGCGAGGCGCAACGGCAGGCCCAGGACATTCGCCATCGCCTGGCCTCGTATGGCGTTGAGGGCGATATCACGACCCTCGAGGCCACCTTCCAGGACCCCGCCAGTCTCGCGGCACTGGCTGCACGCAGGGCCGATCTCGTCGTGACCGCGCGCCCCTCGGGATCGATCGCGGATGCCACCTATACCCACGCGCTCTTCGCGGGTCTCCTGCTCAATTCGGGAAGGCCTGTCCTGGTCGTACCCGAGGGCGCCAAGATCACACTGCCGATCCAGCAGGCCGTGATCGCCTGGACCGACTCACCGGAAGCGACCCGGGCCATGCACGATGCGTTGCCGTTGCTGCTGAATGCCACGACCGTCGATTTCGTGACCATCGATCCGCCGGCCTCGCCGCTCGAGAGCGCAGCCGAGGCAGGTGAAGCTGCCGCACTGCTGCTGCGATCGCACGGCGTCAACGTCACCGTCCACCGGATTCGCGGCGAAGGCCGCGTGCCGAGCCGCCTGCTCCTGGACTATTGCCGGAACGTGAAAGCCGGATTGCTCGTGGCGGGTGGTTACGGTCACCCTAGGTGGCGGGAATGGACGGTGGGAGGCACGACACGCGAGCTCTTCTTCGAAACCACTCTCCCGACGTTCTTCTCCCACTGACACCAAGGGGGCTTTCCATGTCCACTATCTGGATACTCGCTTGCGATGCCGCAAGAGCTCGGCTGTTCGAAGCACCCGACAGGAAAGGTGCATGGACCGAGGTGGCCGGATACGCCAATCCCGAACTGCGGGGACCGCCGATGGCCCTCAACACCGGGCGTACGGTACCGCGATCGCAAGAAAGCGTCGGCGGCGCGAGACACGTCATCGAGCCTCGCGAAAGCAGGAAGGATCACAGTGCCCGGGCATTTGCGAAACACATCGCGGAGCAGTTGGGCGAAGCGCATGCGCACCGACGCTATGCACGGGTCTTTCTCGTCGCGCCACCGCGCTTCCTGGGCATGCTTTGCGAGGAGATCGGGGACCTCGAGCTTGCCGGGGTCGCCGGCACGCTAGGCAAGGATATTGTCGGCCTGCAGGCCGAAACGCTCGAACGCCATGTGCGTGCCGGCTTTCCCGACCACTTCGCCGCTGAACCGAAGCGACCGGCCGCCTGAAGGCCACAGTGCGCCACGGCGCGCGGTCGTGACCTGGATCAGATGGGCGCTGCCCTCCTTGCTAGAACAAAAGTCCCCTCTCAACGGAGAAAAGCCATGAACGATATGCAACTGCGTCAGGAAATCATCGAGGAGCTGGACTTCGAGCCGGGCATCGATTCCCGTGGCATTGCCGTGTCGGTTGCGGGAGGCGTGGTCACCCTCAGCGGGCACGTTCCCAGCTATTCGCAGAAGGTGGATGCGGAAAAGGCGGTCTGGCGCATCAAAGGGGTGAAAGCGCTTGCGCAGGAAATCGAGGTTCGGCTTGCCGAAGACGCGAAGGTCAACGACGACGAGATCGCCACACGCGCCGCCAGGATCCTCGCCTGGAGCAGCGCCGTTCCCACCGATTCGATCCGCGTGAAGGTGTCGCATGGATGGATCACCCTGACCGGAACCGTCGACTGGCACTACCAGCGTTTCGCCGCCGAGGCGGCGGTAAGGCGGTTGACCGGCATCCACGGCGTGATCAACAACGTAGAGATAAAGCAGGCGCTGAAGTCGGAAGACGTACGCGACAAGATCAAGGATGCGCTCCGTCGCCACGTGGACGGTGAAGCCGCGCGGATACAGATCGATGTCGTAAGTCCCGGCGAGGTCACCCTGGAGGGTAACGTGGGCGACTACGAAGAACGCCGCGCGATCGAGCGAGCCGCATGGGCCATTCCAGGGGTAAGGAAGGTTCACGACAATCTGCACATCGAATGGCGTGCCGACTAACGCCGCCAGCGTCGGCGTCGCACGAACGAGAGGCGTCTGGCGACGGTTCGGGGCCGGTCTGGTCACGGGCGCCGCGGACGACGATCCCAGCGGCGTGGCCACCTATTCGCAGGTGGGCACGCAGCTAGGCTACGGCATGCTCTGGACGACCGTGGCCACGGTGCCGTTGATGATCGGCATCCAGACGATCTGTGCCCATATCGCCCGGGTAACGGGAATGGGGTTGACGGCCAATCTGGTGCGAATCCTGCCGCGTGGCCTGGTGGGTGGCCTCGTGGCGTTGCTCGTCGTCAACAATGTGGTGAACCTGGCCGCGGATATCGGAGCCATGGGGGATGCGCTGGCCATGCTCACCGACGGGCATCCCCGCTACCTGGCCCTGCTCTGCGCCGCTGTGTCGCTGCTGCTGGAAATGTTCATTCCGTTCCGGCACTACGCGCCTATCCTCAAACTCCTGACGATGAGCCTTCTCGCCTATGTCCTCACAGCATGCGTCGTGGGGATTCCCTGGCGGGACTTGCTCGCGCACTGGCGTCCGGCAGAGTGGAACCATCAGACGCTGGTCGCGCTCACGGCCGTGTTCGGCACGACCGTAAGCCCCTACCTCTTCTTCTGGCAGGCGGCACAGGAAGTCGAGACCGAGCGGGCCGATCCGGGCGCCCGGTCGCTGCTGTCCGCACCGGAAGACGCGCCGGAAGAATTCCAGCGCATACGTGTCGACACGGACCTGGGCATGATCTATTCGAACGCCGTCGCGTTCTTCATCATGCTGACCGCCGCCGTGGTGCTGCACGGTGCCGGCGTGACGTCGATCGACACCTCGGCCGACGCGGCGCGCGCGCTGGATCCGCTCGGTGGCCACCTCGCATCGACGCTGTTCACGCTGGGCATCGTCGGCACCGGCATGCTCGCCGTTCCCGTGCTGGCAGGCTCCGCTGCCTATGCGCTGTCCGAGTTGCTCGGGCAGGAAGGCAGCCTGGAAAGCACCGTGGACCAGGCCCGCACGTTCTACGCGATCCTGGCGATTGCCACGGCGCTGGGAACGCTGCTGACCTTCCTGCCCATCGCGCCGTTCCGGTTGCTGTTCTGGTCTGCCGTCATCAACGGCGTTGTCGCGGTGCCACTCATGGGGGCGATCATGCTCGCTGCCTCCAGCAGGGCCCTGATGGGCCCGTTCATCCTCAAGGGCGCGCTGCGCGTCGTTGGGTGGATCGCGACCGGGGCGATGGGGCTCGTCGCCCTGGGTCTGTTCCTGTGACCCTCGGGCGACGGACTTGACGACATCCCGTTGTCACGCCCTGGCGGCGAGCAACTCGTCCAGTTGCGCAAACTGCTCGGGTAGCCCTTCCGCCGAACCGGCGATGGCTTCGTCGCGGGCCGCTTCGGTGGGATAGAGCTCGTGCAGCGTGACCTGCGTCTTGCCGGCGCGCTCTTCGAACGTCACGGTGGTTACGGCGCCGTCTTCGCTTTCTTCGTTCGTCCAGACGATGCGCGTGTTCGCGGTGACTTCCTTGTACGTGCCGAAGAACGCCATCGGCTGGTCGAAGGCCGGGTGGCGAAACACGAGTCGGTACGTGCCGCCGGTACGGATATCCATCTCGCACGATACAAGCGTCATGCCCGTGGACTTCGGAACCCACCATTGCTTGAACAGGTCGGGGGTGCTCCAGGCTTCGAAAACGATATGCACAGGGGCGTCGAATGTTCGCGTCACGACGAGTTCGCGCTCGGATCTGCGTTCCACGGAGGTCGGGTTCATGGCGGCCGGATTACCTTCTCTTTCGTTGGGCATCTGTCTTCTCCTTGCGTTTCAAGTGCTCGACGATCTCGTCCAAAGCGTCGAAGCGTGCACTCCAGAGTTGGCGGTGCCGTTCGATCCAGGCGGCCTCCTCTTCCAGGCGGCGCGGCCCGAGCTTGCAGGTTCGGACGCGCCCGACCTTTTCCGTCGTCACCAGTCCAGCCTGCTCCAACACACCGATGTGCTTCTTCATGCCCGTAAGGGTCATCCGGAACCGTTGGGCGAGATCGGACACCGAGGCTTCCGATTCGCCAAGCTGCTCCAGCACGCCCCGACGGGTGACATCGGAAAGCGCGGCAAAGGTTGCGTCCAGCGAGGCTTGATAGTGAACCATTTGGTTCACTGTATGCCCGACATGCGCCGTTTGCAAGCGAGCGCCAAACCTAAAGTAACTGTCACGCCTCGTGAGGGGTGGCGACGCTAAGATGGCCGAATCACTCGGACGGGGACGCGGACATGATGAAACGGGTAAACGGGGTATTACTGGCGGTTCTGGCCGCGAATGTGGCCCACGCCCAGACCAACGCGGGCGAGCAGAAGCCCGAACCCGACCTGCCCTTCACCATCACCAGGGTGGCGAGTTTCGACGTGCCCTGGCGTATCGCGTTCCTGCCCGATGGCCGCATGCTCGTCACCGAGAAGGTCGGCCGCGTCGCCCTCGTGACGCCGGAAGGCGCCAAGACCGATCTCGGGGGCATACCAGCGAGCTATTACGAAGGTCAGAACGGCATGCTGGGCGTGTTCCTGTCGCCTCACTACGCGACCGACCACAACGTGTACCTCACCTATGTCGAGCCGGGCGATTACGGCGGCGCGGTGGCCCTGGGTCGCGGGCGGCTGGTGCTCGACGACAAGCCCCGGCTCGAGGGCTTCCAGGTGCTGTGGCGCCAGGTACCCTCGGGCAAGGGCGGCCAGCCCGGCGGTCAGATCGCCTTTTCGCCGGACGGCAAGTATCTCTTCCTCACACTGGGCGACCGCCAGCGCTTCACGCCAGCGCAGGACCCCAGTCAGCCGGTGGGCAAGATCCTTCGACTGACGCTCGACGGCAAACCGGCGCCCGGCAACCCCTGGGCGGGCAAGGTCGGCGCGAGCACCATTCCGCTGATCGATCCGCCGGCCGACACCGAGAAGGCCAAAACGGCGCCCGTCGTCAGCACCTATACGTTCCAGGGCCCCAACCGCACGCCGGCGGAAACCTGGAGCATCGGCCACCGCACGCCCTACGGCCTCGCCTTCGCACCGGACGGCCGCTTGTGGGAGCTCGAGCATGGCCCGCGCGGTGGCGACGAACTGAACCTGATCCAGCGCGGCAAGAACTATGGCTGGCCGCTGGTCTCCTACGGCATCAACTACAACGGCGTACCGATTCCCAGCCCCGACACGCGTCCCGACCTGGTCAAGCCGGTGATCTATTGGAGCCCGGTGATCGCTCCGGGCAATCTCATGTTCTACAAGGGCAAGCTGTTCCCGGACTGGAATGGCAGCGCGCTGCTAAGCGGCCTTGTGAGCCTGGGCATCGTTCGCGTCACGTTCGACCACAATGGCGGCGCCACGGCGGTTCAGCGGTGGAGCGTCGGCAAGCGCGTCCGCGATATCGAAGAGGCGCCGGACGGTTCGCTCTGGATGCTTGAAGACGGCTCACCCGGCGGCCTGTACCACCTTCTGCCGAAATAATGGGCAAACAGACGCCCTGTCGCTCAATCCTTCGCGCGATAGGCTTCCGGAATGGTGAATACCTCATCGGCCCGGGCGTAGCCTCCGTCTTTCACTTCTTCGATCAGGACCATCGTGTGCGGCCGGGCGGCTTCCGAGAAATATTCGACGAGCATGGCCGTGGTGCGGTGAACGATCTCTTCCTTCTGCGCGCGGGAGAGCGCGGCTTCGGGAACCTTGAAGTTGGCGAACGGCATGGAAGTTTTCCTTGGTTTTCGGGGATGGGAGGGGTGACTCGGCGGCGAGTATGCCCGGCCGTTCCATCGATAAGGGATATGTGATTACATCAATTCCATGGATTTACATGGGCTTGACCTCAACCTGCTGGTGGCCTTCGATGCGTTGATGACGGAGCGCAGCGTCACCAAGGCGGCAAGGCGCATCGGCAGGACGCAACCGGCGATGAGCGCGGCGCTCGCCCGCTTGCGCAGCCTTTTCAACGACGAACTGTTCGTCCGCGGAAAGGAGGGTCTCCAGCCGACCCAGCGGGCCATGGATCTTTCCAAGCCCATCGGACGAGCGCTGCGCGAGATCAGGCAGACACTTCGTATCACGGACGACTTCGATCCGCGGGAGTCGACGCTCACGTTCAACATCGCGATGCAGGAGCATGCCGCCTTCAAGGTCGCGCCGCGCCTGATCGAACGACTTCGCACCGGCAGTCCTTCCATCGCGCTGCACGTCGTTACCTATGGCGCGAGGGACGAAGCGATCACACTGCTCGACAGCGGCGAGGCGGATATCGCGATCGGGGTGCCGCCAAGGAGCGCGCCCGGTCGGATATTCGTGCAGCCCCTGTTCGAAGAACCCTTCGTATGCGTCATGCGGAAAGGCCATCCCGCGGCCGGTCGCCCGCTCGATCTCGACACATACCTATCGCTCGACCACTTGCTGGTCTCGCCCGAGGGCGATCGTTTCGGCCATACCGACACCGTGCTCGCCAGGAGGGGACTGTCGAGGCGACTGAGCGTCACCGTCACGCAGATGTATCCGGCACCGGCGCTGATCGCAACGTCGGACCTCGTCGGGACGTTGATGCTCGGCGTAGTCGACGACGACCGGTGGAAACATCATCTGAAGATCCGCCAGCCGCCGATCGACCTGGCGCCCTGCCCCTACGTGATGATCTGGCACCGGCGGAACGACAAGCATCCGGCACAGCGCTGGCTGCGCGCGTGCATCGAATCGGTGGTTCAGGCCGAGGCGTGGAGAACACCGGCGGCATGACCCTGGCCGCGCCGGGCGTGCTCGTCGCACAGCTGCTCGACAAGCGCCCGATGGTCCGGCAAGTCGTCGAGCGCGCGAAGGGCGGCCTGCTGGATCATGGCGAACTCATGGCGCGCAGCGTCCACGTGCGGGTAAGCGCTGCGCATGGGTTCGAGATCGGTCTTGAACTCCATACCGTACAACACGTATTGCCAGCTGGAGGTCATGAACATCTCCAGATCGCTGACGAAATCCAGCCGGTGCGGCGGGCGATGCTTCCACTTCTCGAGCTTGTCCTGAAGGGTTGCCGGGATGCTCGCAGGGTCGGTGTTGTCGATCCAGAAACGCGAGTCGCGGCGCTGGCTCAGGCAATAGTGCATCTTGATGAAGTCGATGATGCGATCGTAACGGGCCACCATCATCTCGTTGAAGTGACGCGCGGCGCCTTCCATCTCGTCGGTGTCGGCGGGTAGAAGGTGCGTGAGCAGATAGGTTGCCAGTTCCACCAGGGCGATGCCGGTGGATTCCAGCGGCTCCACGAAGCCGCCTGCGAGGCCTACTGCCACGCAGTTCTTGCGCCAGTGCTCCGGACGGTACCCCGTTTCGAACTTGATGTGCATGGCCTTCAGGGCATCGCCCGCGGGGCCCACGTAGCAGCGGAAAACCTCCTCGGCGCGTTCGTCGTCGGTGTGCCGCGACGAATACACGTATCCCACGCCACGCCGCTTCTGCAGGCCGATGTCCCAGATCCACCCGGCCTCCTGGGCCGTGGAAATCGTGTACGAGGCAATCGGGGCGTCGGGGGTGTCATAGGGTACCTGCATCGCCACCGCGCGGTCGGCGAACAGCACATCCGCGCGGCTGCGGAACGGCGACTGCATGGCGTTGCCGATGAGGGCGCCGCGCAGGCCGGTGCAGTCCACGTAGAGATCGGCGGTGAGTGCGCCCTCCTCCTTCGTCACCACCCGCGCGATGGCGCCATGCTCGTCCAGTTCCGTGCGCTCCACGGTCGCCGCATGGCGCACCACACCGAGCGCCTGCTGGCCATGTTCCGCCAACACGCGTGCGAAACAGGCGGCATCGAAGTGGAACGCGTGGTTCATCGGCCCCTGGTAGTCCGCATCCCTTGCCCGTTTGGGCGCGCGCGAGTGATCGACCAGGGTGGTCTGCATCGACACAGCGTCGGCGAACGGCATGCCCGCGGGAGCGGCGCCCAGCAACCAGTACGGCAACAGCTCCGGCCCACCGGGACGTTGGCTGGGCACGTTGAACGGATGGAAGAAATGGTCCGGCCCGGGTGCGCCGGGTGGGCGTACCCAGTGGCGATAGTGGATGCCCTGCTTGTACGTTGCCGTGGCGCCGACGAGGAAACGGCGCTCGTCGAGACCAATGGCCGACAGCGTGCCGCGAATGGAGGGGAACGTGGCCTCCCCGACACCAAGCAGGCCGATGTCGGGCGATTCCACCAGATGCACCTGCACGCTCCGCGGGTCGACCGCGTTGACCGCCTTGGCCAGATAGCACGCTGCCAGCCATCCGGCGGTGCCGCCGCCCACGATCAATACTTTCTTCAGACGCGCCATGGAGTGTCCCCGCCGCTGCCGAACGATGATCAAAAAGAATTGCCGGGCCGCCCCACGCGGGCCCGGCAAGCGCCATTCATTGGGAGAGATGGCGACGCCCTTCCGGGGCGCCGCCGGGAGAACGGCAAACCTCAGGCGGCAGGTGCATCATGGGAGCCGCCGTGCATCAAGGTCAGAACCAGACGCCCAGCTGTACGCCGTACGTACGCGGCGCGAGGTACTGCGACACGTACTGCAGCGACCCGTCGGACATGAGGAAGCGACCGGCGCTGGTGCGGATCTTTCCGTCGGACACGTTCTGCACGTAAGCGTTCACCCACCACTTGTCGCCCGGCTCGCTGTAGCGCAACGACACGTCGCCGCGCGTGTACGACTTCTGCCGGTCGCCGGAGCCCAGGTTGAAGTAGCTGAGCCACTGGGAGCTCTGGTACTGCGCACTGATGCGTGGCGTGAGGCGGCCGCCATTGGCAAGGTGGAAGGTGTGCTCGTAGATGCCGGTGAGCGACACATTCGGCGCATGCGGCAGGTCGTTCCCGGTCACGTCCGCGCAATTGGCGAGGTTGGACTCCGGCGGGCACGCCGGCAGGCCCTGGTAATCGTTCGAACCGGCATACACCAGCCGCCCCAGTTCCTTCTTCGGAATGGCGGAGAAGATCAGGTTGAAGCGATCGTCGGTGGCCTGATACGCCAGCTCCGATTCGATACCGAGCACCTTGGTGCTGCCACCCACATTGGAGAAGCCCAGGCCATGGTTGCCGTCGGGATACACGATGGGTGCCGAGAGCTGGAAGTTCTTGAAGTCTTCGTAGTAGACGGCCGAGTTCCACGTCATGTGGCCGTCGAGGAAGGTGAACTTGCTGCCGACTTCGTAGTTGGTCAGCGTCTCGGGCTTGTACAGCGTGCCCGCGTCCTGCGTGCCGCCCGACTTGTAGCCGGTGGACACGCTGGCATAGAGCAAGCCGTTCTCGCTCACGTCGGTATCCAGGCGCAGCAACCAGGTGGGCTTGCTCTTGCTGTAGCGGGCGGTGTTCCGCTGCGAGATGGAGAAGCCGTTCGACGGGTTGGGATAGACATCCGGAGAAATGGGTACCTGGGGAACGGTCGGGTCGTACGCCCAACCCCAGTTGATGCCGCCCTTGTTCTCCTTGGTGTCGTGCGACCAGCGCGCGCCGCCCGTCAAACGCCAGTGGTCGCTCAAGTGCCACGTGGCCTGACCGAACACCGCATACGACTCCACGGTTTCCTTCGGCTGGATGAAGGACCCCTGCCAACTCACGGTACCGTAGCGCGTGCCGTTCATGATGGGGATGTCGAAGCGGATGTCGTTGTCTTCGTAGCCGTAGTACGCACCGAGGATCCAGTCCACGGTCTGCGCGCCCACGGACTTGAGGTTGATTTCCTGGCTCCAGTTCTTGTAGTTCGAATCGTTGGTGCGATCGTCCTGGTAGACGCCGTTGGTGGTGAAGCTGGTCGGTACGCTGACGCCCACGTCCTGGTCGAAGTCGCTCTTGCCGGAATATTTGTTGTAGCCGGCGATATAACTCAGCTGCACACCGTCGTTGATCGTCCAGTCCATGCGGCTGCGCACCGTGTTCGACGTACGGTGCAGGTACGGCGCGGTATCGATCAGCGCGGACCAGAAATCCTGGCCCTGGCGCGGGGTCTGCATCAGGCTGAGGCTGGGCGTGCCGCGATCGACGAAGTACTCGTACGAAAGGTTCCACTTGAAGGCGTCGCTCGGCTGCCACAGCGTGCTGATGCGCGCGGCGGACTGATCCTGGGCGTTGTACTTGTCGCCGTTCTGCACGTACCAGCTGGGATCGATCGGCCTGAAGTTGGCCGGGTTGCCGCCGGAGGCGAGGTAGGCCTGTTGCTGCTGGGCCACACTGGGCAATTGGCCCGATGGCCTCTGATAATCGACATAGCCGTCGTGCTGCTGGTGCACCGCTGCCACGCGCATGGCGAAGGTATCGCTGATGGGCAGATTGAACGCCGCCCTCGCGCCTGTCTGGTTGTAATTGCCCGCTTCCACCTGCGCGTTGCCGTAGAAGCCCGCGCCGATGTCCGGCTTGGCGGTCTGGAAGCTGATGGCGCCCGCGGTGGAATTGCGGCCCCAGAGCGTGCCCTGCGGGCCACGCAGCGTTTCCACGCCTTCCATGTCGAGCAGCAGGCCGGAGGCAGCCTCGGCGCGCGGCGCATAAACGCCGTCGACGAAGGTGGCGACTTCCGGGTCGGCGTATTCAGTCTTGGCGCTGTCATTGCCGATGCCGCGGAGAGTCAGCGTCACCACGCCATGATCGCCCTGCGAGGTGCCTTGCAGGCCGGGAACCAGCTTGGTGAGGTCCTGCACCGTCATCACGCGCTCCCTGTCGAGCGTGTCGACCGTGATCGCGGTAACAGCCACCGGCGTCTTCTGCAGAGGCGTTTCGCGCTTGGTCGCGGTGACCGAGACGGCGTCCAGGTTCTGCACCTTCCGTTCGGCAGTCGCCGGGTTCTTCGACGCGGCGTCCTGCCCTGTGGTTTCCTGATCCGCGGCAAGCAGCGTGCCCGGAGCGATCACGAGCGATATGGCGACGTACAACAAGTTGCGATGCAGACTCATCTGGCTCTCCCCATCCATCGATTGACTATGTGTTGTCCGCCGCGTGCATCGGTCGTGACAAAGATTTCCCCTATTCCCCGAACGGCACGTCATCGATCCTTGAATGACAGCGCTGTCATTACTGGATCATAGAACTCCGGGGCGACGAATGCTTGCCGCATGGCAGCACGGCGGCATCGTCGATACACACCCTTCAAATACAGGTTTCCTCGACTACGCCGCACCTGTCTGCCGGGCATTTTGCTGCGCAGCAAACAGGCGAGACGCGTAGTGCTTCACATCTGTGCGGTTACGGCTGACCCGTTTTCGGAGGACACGCCAGCTTGCGGTCAGCGACCGTGCCCAGCGATACGTCCGTGATGGCGATCGCTGCTCCCGCGCGGCTCGACCATTCGAACGGCCGGTCGACCTTGCTCATGTCCGCACCCGCGGCGCGGAAGCACTTCAACGGAATGCCGACACGCAGCCACTGGCCCTTCGGCAACGAGGAAAGCTGCTGTCCGATGGACACCTGACCTTCGCAGCCTGCGCCACACCCGATGCCGATGGTCGACGTATCGCCGGCCGAGATCGCGTCCACTCTCAGGGTGGTCACGAGCATCACGTCGCCATTGGTTTCGCGGTCCACGTCCATGGGCGCCGTAGCCACCAGTTCGATGCGTGCGGCTCCCGAATCCTTGCCGCTCCAGCTGAGGCTTCGTGCATCTTCCTGTGCCTTGTAGTCGAGCGCACCGATCCGCAGGCTACCGTCCGCCGTAGCGGCAGGCACGGCAGCGACATTCACGCTTTCGCCGTTGGCGCCGATCAGGCGCACCGCGACATCGCGCGCGGACTTGCCACGGGTGAAGTAAACGCCGGATTGCTGGTTGCTAAGCACAAGCCCCGGATCTTCCGGCAATGCAGGCGTATCCGTGCGGTCCGCGTACGTCAGGCCGAAGCCGAACGGAAACTGCGGCTTCTCGCCCCGGGCAGCCGCCGCCACTGGAATCTGCGCCGCGCTGCGTGGCCACGCGTAAGCCAATTTCCCGTGAAAATCATGCGCCACCCGGCCTTCCGGAGTGCGCAGGAGCACATCGGCGATGCCTTCGCCCTCGCTTCCCGGCAACCACGCCACGACGAACGCGTCGGACGCATTGATCTCGCGATTGAGCCACAGCGGGCGACCGGTCAGGAACACCGCCACCACAGGAATGCCCTGCCCGCGCAGCTTGCGAAGCAGGTCCAGATCGTGATCGTTCCCCGGACGGTAGGCCAGGTTCGGAAGGTCGCCCTGGAACTCCGCGTAAGGGTCTTCGCCGAACACGACGATGGCAACGTCGGGCTTCTGCTTGTAGTCGCCCTCCGGTGACAGCTCCGCGGTGCCTCCGGCTGCCTTCACCTGCACCTGGATGCCACCCCAGATGGACGTGGCGCCCGGGAAATTCGCGTTGGTAAGGCCCGTGCCCTGCCAGCTCAGCGTCCATCCCCCGTTCTGCTTGGAGATATTGTCGGCACCGTCGCCGGCGACGAGCAGATGCTTGCGCGGATCGATCGGCAGCACGGCGCGGTTGTTCTTCAGGAGTACCAGCGACTCGCGAACGGCGCGGCGGGCGAGCGCGCGATGCGCAGGACTGCCGACCACTTCGGCGGAGCGCACCGCCAGCGCATTGGACGACGGCAAACCGGCCTCGAACATGCCCAGGCGCATCTTCACCCGCAGGATGCGCGTCACCGCATCGTCGACCCGGCTCATCGGAATCACGCCGGCTTTTACTTCCGCGAGCGTGTTGGTGTACAGCCCCTTCCAGGAATCGGGTGCTTCCAACATGTCCAGCCCCGCGTTGTATGCCACGGGACAATCCTCGTTCGTGCAGCCGGGCACCTGGCCATGCGCGTTCCAGTCGCCAAGAACGATGCCGTCGAAGCCCATGCGTTCTTTCAGCACACCGGTGACGAGAGAACGGTTGCCCGCCATCTTCACCCCGTTCCAGCTGGAGAACGAGACCATCACCACCTGCACGCCTGCCTCGATCGCGGGGACGTAGCCCGCGCCATGGATGTCGCGCAAGGCGGCCTCGCCGATACGGGCATCGCCCTGGTCCTTGCCGTTTTCCGTGCCGCCGTCGCCGAGGAAATGCTTGGCGGTCGCGATCACATGACTGGCATCCAGGAATTCCGCGGTGCGCGCATTGCCCTGCAATCCGCTCACCACGGCGGCGGCGTAGCGGGCCACCAAAGACGGATCCTGCGAGTAACCTTCGTACGCGCGGCCCCAACGCCCGTTCTGCGGCACGGTGAGCGTGGGCGCGAACGTCCAGCCGATGCCGCTGGCACGAAGTTCCTGCGCGGTCGCAACGCCTATGTCATGGATCAGCTGCGGATCGCGCGCAGCACCCAGCGCGGAGTTCTGCGGGAACAGCGTGCCGCCGACCAGATTGTTGTGGCCATGCACGGCGTCGATACCGAACAACACCGGGATCGCCTTGCCGCCGCGGGAGGTGTCCATGGACGCGCGGTAGAACTCGTCCGCCAACGCCTGCCACTGCGAGGCCACCGGGAACGGATGCCCGGGCGGTTTCGAATTGCCTCCCGCGAGAACGGACCCGAGCCGGTACTGACGCACGTCGTCGGGCGTGACGTATTGGATGTCGGCCTGGATCATCTGGCCGACCTTTTCTTCCACCGACATCTGCGCGAGCAATGCGCGCACCCGTGCTTCGAGCTGGGGGTCGGCCGGCAGCGGCGACTTCGCGGAGGGCCATGTTTCCGGGTGCGCGACGGCAGCATCGGCTGCCTGGACGGACGAGGTCATCGGCAAGGCACCGGCAAGGGTCAGGGCCACGGAAAGGCTTCGCAAGAACACGCTGGATCGCTGCGGCAACGGCACTGAACCCTCCTGGCTGCACGCCGGCGGCGCGCTTCACGGGGCGCATACTGGCAGGAATGACAGCGCTGTCAATTTGCTATGCAGCATGAAGGCGTGTCGCGCCGGACATGCACTCTCAGGGCGCTGCCGCCGTAGAACCGCGGATCTGCAGGGAGAAGGGAACCTGTACCAGGCGGCCGCTGCCGTGGTTGCGCAACTCGCCGAGCAGTTGCTCGGCGGCCATCTTGCCCATCTCGCGGCTCGGCTGTTGCACCGTGGTGAGAGCCGGCCAGAGCTGGCGGGACAGCGGCGTGTCGTCGAACCCGCAGACCGACAGGTCCTGGGGCACCTTTAAGCCGTACTCGCCCGCCGCCCACATCACGCCGGTGGCCATGTCGTCGTTGGCGGCGAAAACCGCCGTCGGGCGCGTCGGCAATGACAAGAGTTGCCGTGCCGCGGCCACGCCGGAGGCGAAGGTAAAGGCGCCCTGCACCACCAGCGCCGGGTCCTCAGGGATGCCCGCGGCGGCCATCGCGTCGCGATAACCTGCGAGGCGCCAGCGGCTGGCGCCGTGATTGGCGATGCCGATCACATGCGCGATGCGCCGGTGTCCCAGGGCCAGCAGGTGGTCCACGATGGCGCGGGCGGCCTGCTGCTCGTCCATCGTCACGCCCAGGGTCTTGCCCTTCCGCAGCGGCGACACGCTGGCATACGGTACGTTGCGCTCGCGCAACCGCTTCAGCAGCGGTGCGTAGTCGGTGAGGGGCGGAGTGAGCACCACGCCGTCCGGATGGTGATCGGATATCAACGCGTCGAAGCGGCGGATGAAGTCGCCGTCCCGCATGCGGAGCGGACGCACCATCATGCTGTAGCGATGCGCGTCGCAGGCCTCGAGCACGCCGTCCTGGATCTCCGCCAGATAGGTAGACGACGGGTTGTCGTTGTTGTCGTAGAGCATCGCCACCAGGAATGAACGGTTCCCGGCGAGGCTGCGCGCGGAGGGATGCGGGCGATAGTCCATGGCCTCCATGGCCGCGCGCACGCGTTGGCGCGTGGCCTCCGTCACGTTGGCCTCGTCATTCAGCACGCGCGAGACGGTCTTGGGCGACACGTTCGCTGCGCGCGCCACATCTTCGAGGCGTACCCGCATGGACTCTCCGTTTTTCGATCGCGCTGTCGATCGACTATGCCGCCGGAAGCGTACCGTTTACAAGCGTGATCGCGGCCGCGAATGCTGCGGTCGCAGCATGCGGGACGCGCGAGCCCATGACATAACTGTCGTCGGAGGAGGAAACCATGACCCGCAAGAATCGAGGCGCAGGCTCACTGCGCACATGCCGAGTACGCTGTTCACAGGCGTACGCGCACGGCATGCCGTCGCCGACATGAAGGCCGGGCGCCGATGAGGGAGCGATCCCCCCTTTCGTTCTGGCAGATATGGAACATGTGTTTCGGCTTCCTCGGCCTCCAGTTCGGCCTGGCCCTGCAGAACGCCAATGTCAGCCGCATCTTCCAGACACTGGGTGCGGATGTGAACGACATTCCCGCCCTGTGGATCGCCGCGCCGCTGACAGGACTGATCGTGCAGCCGATTGTCGGCCACTATTCCGACCGCACGTGGAACCGGCTGGGCCGGCGCCGTCCGTATTTCCTGGCCGGCGCGGTGTTCGCCTCGCTGGCACTGTTGTGGATGCCCAACGCGCCGGCACTTTGGATCGCCGCCGGCCTGCTGTGGATCCTGGACGCGTCGATCAACGTGTCGATGGAGCCGTTCCGCGCCCTGGTGGGCGATCAACTCCCCACGCGGCAGGGGCCTGCCGGCTTCGCCATGCAGAGCTTCTTCATCGGTGCGGGTGCCGTGGTCGCGTCCATCCTGCCCTGGGTGCTGGCGCACTTCGGCGTCGCCAACGTGGCGCCGGACGGAGGCATCCCGGATACGGTGAAGTACGCGTTCTACGGCGGCGGTGCCGTACTGCTGGGTGCGGTGCTCTGGACCATGCTCACCACACGGGAATACCCGCCGACGCAGCTGCGATCGTTCACCGACAACGTACCCGAAGGCCCATCGGCGGACGTGTCGCGCGCCGGACGGCCGGGCTCGCTGCTGCTGTTGGCGGGCATCGGCGTGATCTTCGCGATAAGGCACTTCGCGCTCGAAAAGGAGGTTTACCTTCTGGGCGGCGGCTTGATCGTGTTCGGTCTCCTGCTCACCTGGCTCAGTCGCACCCGCAGCAAGGGCATGCTGCGCGAAGTGATGGGCGATCTCTACGGCATGCCTGTATCCATGCGCCGTCTGGCGGGTGTGCAGCTGTTCTCCTGGTTCGCCCTGTTCGCGATGTGGATCTACACCACGGCCGGGGTAACGCAGACGATGTACGCCGCCGCCGATACCGGCTCGTCGGCCTATAACGAAGGAGCCAACTGGGTGGGCGTGTTGTTCGCCGCGTACAACGGATTCGGTGCCCTGGCCGCGGTGGTCGTCCCGTTGATGGTGCGCCATTGGGGACTGAGGTCCAGCCACATGATCAACCTTTGCCTGGGCGGCGCAGGGTTGCTCTCGTTCCTGTATATCCGCGACCCGCGCTGGCTTCTCCTGTCCATGGTGGGTGTGGGGTTCGCGTGGGCGTCGATCCTGTCGCTGCCCTACGCGATGCTTTCGGATCATCTGCCCACGACGAAAATGGGCGTCTACATGGGCATCTTCAATTTCTTCATCGTGATTCCGCAGGTGCTTGCCGCCAGCATTCTCGGCCTGCTGCTGCGCGTGTGCTTCCACGGCCAGCCGATCGCGGCGCTCGGGCTGGGCGGGGCCAGTCTCTTCATCGCCGGCCTGTGCACGCTGTACGTTCCCGATCCCCGCGCCCGGCTCCGGAGCAAATTCCACAAAGTTGCATAAAACCCCAAAGTCACCCATCCTTCGGCGGACGCCGCAAAGGCGATCCGTCATCGATCGGAGGTGGGATGATCTCGTTTCGTTGGGCCGGCCTCGCGCTGGCGGTCCTGGGTGCGTCCGCCGCCACGGCGGCCCCTGCTCACACCGTGACCTACGACCGCTATTCGCTCGTCATCGACGGGAAACCCACGTATCTCTGGTCGGGTTCGTTCCATTACTGGCGCCTGCCCTCCCCCGACCTCTGGCTCGACGTGCTGCAGAAGATGAAGGCCGCCGGCTTCAATGGCGTGGAGATCTATTTCGACTGGGGCTATCACTCGCCAAAGCGCGGGGTCTACGATTTCTCGGGCATCCGCGACGTAGACCGGCTGCTCGACATGGCACGTGACGTCGGCATCTATGTCATCGCGCGCCCCGGCCCGTACATCAATGCGGAAACCGACGCGGGCGGGTTCCCCGGCTGGCTGGTGACGACCGCGGGCAAGCCGCGCTCCGACTCTCCCGAATACACCGCCGCATACCGTGAATGGATGACGCAGATCAACCGGATCATCGCGCGGCACCAGGTGACCGACGGGCGCGGCACGGTCCTGCTCTACCAGGTGGAGAACGAACTCTACGACGAGTCCGAGGACACGCGCCGTTACATGCAGGCTCTGGAAGACAAGGCCCGTGCCGACGGCATCACGGTGCCGCTCACGGGAAACCACAACGGCAATTTCGTGTCGGGTCTGGGCGCCACCGACATTCCGGGCCAGGATTCCTATCCACTGGACTTCGACTGCACGCGCCCGGAACGCTGGAATGCCATCTACGACTTCAGCGCCGAACGCCGCGAACTGACACACGCGCCCCTGTTCTTCCCCGAGTACCAGGGCGGTGCCTTCGACGTATGGGGCGGCCCCGGCTACGAAGCCTGCCGGAAACTCACCGGACCGGCGTTCGAGCGGGTGTTCTACGAGTCGATGATGGCGGCCGGGTCCACCATGCAGAACTTCTACATGACCTACGGCGGCATCAATTGGGGATGGTTGTCGTCGCCGGGGGTCTACACGTCGTACGACTACGGCGCCGCGATCACCGCCAGCCGTCAGCTCACTTCCAAATACGACCAGCAGAAACTCATCGGTTACATGATCCATGCCGTGCCGTCGCTGGCCCGAACCGACGAGGTCGGAGCATCGGTGCCGGACAATCGCCGGCTTCGCGTCACCGCGCGCATCAACCCCGACGACGGCACGCGCTTCTACTTCCTCCGCCATGCGGAGCCCCAGGACACGTCCAACGATGCCACGCACCTGAAGATCGCGCTGGCCGGCGCGGGCGAGACCACGGTACCGCAACAGCCCGGCACGGCCATTCATGTGGATGGACGTGACGCCAAGGTGTTGCTCGCAAACTTCCGTTTCGGAAAACAGAACCTCGCGTATGCCACGTCGGAATTGATGACCCAGCTGCGCCAGGGACCGAAGGACCTTGCCCTGTTCTACGGCCGCCATGGCGGAGATGGCGAGATCGTCCTGCGTTATCCGGCCCAACCATCGGTTCGTGTCCTCGAAGGGGCTGTGACGACGCATTGGGACGCCGCCACGCACTCGCTGCGACTCAACTATCGTCACGACGGCCTTGCGCGCATGAGCATCGAACAAGGCGACGCCTCGCTGCTCCTGTTGATCGGCGACAACGATGCGGCAATGCGCTTCTGGCAGTTGGACACCGCCGACGGTCCGGTGCTGGTTCGCGGCCCCTATCTGGTACGCCATGCGGTGCGGGTGGGCGACACCGTCGCGCTCACGGGCGACACCGAGCAGGCCGGCGAGCTGGAGGTGTTCACGCCGCCCGGTACGCGCGGCATAACCTGGAATGGCGTGCCGGTCGATGCCGTGGCGACGCCTTCCGCCAGCCTTCTCGCGCACGTGGATGGGCCCGCGCCCGTGACACTTCCCCGCCTTGATCGCTGGCGTGTGCACGACGGCGCGCCGGAGATCGCACCCGCGTTCGACGATAGCCGATGGCTAGCCACGGACCGTGCCAGCTCGCCCAATCCGCACTGGGACCACCGGCTGCCTATCCTCGACAGCGACGCGTACGGTTTCCATCACGGAAACGTGTGGTATCGCGGGCACTTTCGCGCCACGGGGAAGGAAACCGGTATTCGCCTGGCCGCCAACACCGGCGTGCACCTGGGCAACCACGGCATCTTCACCGCCTGGCTCAACGGCCACTTCCTCGGCAACAACCCCAGCGGCGCGCAGCAGTTCGCCATCGATCCGACGTGGCTGAAGAAGGGCGAAGACAATGTGGTGTCGGTGCTGGTCGACAACCATGGCCATCTCCAGGAAGAGCGCAATGGCGCGTTCCGTGAGCGGCGGGGCCTTATCTCGGCAACGTTCGCCGGCGCGCCCACCGACATTCGTTGGAAGATCCAGGGCAACGCCGGTGGGGAGGATCTCCCCGACCCTGTACGCGGCCCGTTCAACGCTGGCGGGTTGTTTGGCGAGCGCATGGGCTGGCAGCTTCCCGGCTTCGACGATGGGCGATGGAAGGCCGCCACGTTGCCGCATGGCAGGGAAACGCCGGGCGTCGACTGGTACCGCACCACGTTCCATCTCGACCTGCCCGAGGGGCAGGACGTGCCGATCGCCTTGCGTATCCACGATGCCGCGCCCCACCACTATCGGGCCGTCGTGTTCGTCAACGGCTGGCAGATCGGCCGCTACATCAGCGACGTGGGACCGCAGACCGATTTCGAGCTGCCGTCGGGCCTGTTGAATCGGCACGGCGACAACACCATCGCCATCGCCGCCTGGAGCACCGCGCAGGACGGCGGACTGGGCGAGGTGTCGCTGGTGATGCAAGGCAACTATCGCACGTCGCTGCAGCAACGAACGGTGGAGGCGCCCGACTACGACGCGCTGATGCGATCGCGAAAGGCCACCTCCCAACCGTAGGGGCCGCTGGTCCGGGCCATGACCGCCCGGACTCCCTTACGGCGAATACGTCGTGAATACGAAGTCGTCTTCGGCAGGCAGTTTTCTGTGGCAAGCGAAACAGGTCTGCATCAGTGGCCTGCCCGGATTTGCCTTTCCGTTCTCGAACTGTCCGTAGCCCCATCCGCCTGACTCTGCATAACGCTTCGAGTCCTTGACCGAGACCTGCACGTTCGTCGGGTCGCCGGCCACGAAGGACTGTTGTCGACCGAAGATGGCATCGTTGCGTGCCGACGCCTCATATTTCCAGGCAAGGCGAGCGATGATCGAGCCGTCGGGAAAAGGCAGGGTATGTTCGCGAAAGGCCTTCATGGCGATGTCGTTACCGAGAATGACCCGTATGTCGTTGAGGCTGCCGGCCTCGTGCGCCACGCTCACCACCTGCCAGTTTCTGTAGTCCGCGGGCAGTACCACGCCATAGATCGGCGATGCGTTTCCGCCCGGGGGCGACGACGCGCTTTCTCCCGCGCGCAGGCCGAACACGGCGAACACCCCGAGGACCACGAGAACCAGCGACCCTTTCCAGACCATGGACGACTCCCTCGCCTTCGCTCACTTCAAACCGTCATAGACGATGCGCGCGAAGAAATCCGGACCGATCACGAAGTGGCCATACACGTCGTCGTACTTGGCGGTGGGCTTCGCCGCCACCACCTCGTCGCGAGTCTTCCCCTGCTTCTTCAACGCGGCCACGTTGTCCCGGATGCCGGCAAGCATGTCGCGGAAATCCTTCAACTGCTTCTTCGTGCCGACCGGGCCGTGTCCCGGCACGATGACCACGTCGTCTTTGAGTTGGGCAAGGATCGCGTCGTCGGCAGCGATCATGCCGTCGATGCCGCCGCCGTGTTCGTTGTCGATGAACGGATAAACGCCGTTCCAGAAAAGGTCGCCCAGGGATGCGACGTTGGCCTCCTTGAAAAGGACGTAGAGGTCGGTGTCGGTATGCGATGGCCGCGCCAATTTCACCTCGATGGTCTGGCCCGCGAAGTGGTAACGCTTGTCCTTCTTTACAATGTCAGTGGGAACACCGCCGGCCGGCAAGGGCTGGAAGGTGTAATCCCAGAATGCGACTCGCGTGACGGTGGACACGCGTTTCGCCGTCCCCGCCGTGCCGACGATCGTTGCACCCAGGTCGTGAAGCCACGGATTGCCGTCGGTGTGGTCCCAGTGGTAATGCGTGTTGACGACGTACTTCACCGGGCCGCTGCCTAGCGCCCGCAAGGCCGCTTCGACGCGGGGACGCGAGACGGCAATGCCCGCATCGACGAGGAACTGTCCTTCCTTGCCATTGAGAACGGTGATGTTTCCGCCGGAACCCGACAACATCGTCAACGAATCGCGCAATGGTGTGCTCTCGATGGGCGCGGTGGCGGCCGCCTCGTTGATCTTGATGACCGGGCTGACCGGTTTCGCCTCCTGACCGAAGGCAATCGACGAAACCAGCAAGCCACCGGTCAGCAGAAGAGACCACCTGCCGGAAATGGAACGCGTGCAGTTGAGGAATGTCATACCGGTTCCTGATGAATGCCCCTCGGGTCGGAACACTCAGCGTTACGCCGCGAGACAATTCGCGTCTTGGTCAGGGCGCTTATTTTTGGTGCTTCACGTATTCCGGCTGCGTGGCGTGACTGCGCATATGGAGTCGGTATGAGATTCGCTTCGTAGGATGGGCTCGCCTGGTCGGCCTCGCATCGGCGCCTGTGCCGTGGCGTGAGAGCCAGCACCCGTTCCCCTCGCCGCGAAGGCTTACGTCGTTCCTTGCGAAAGGAGAGCCGCTACGCGGCTCAGTGTCTGATGGCTTCGCCGCGGCGGACCCGGGCGTCCGACCGGGGGTCTTCGACTCGGCCTCCTGCCTCGGCGAAGACGGCGGGCCGTCCTGGCCCGCCCCCTTCGGGCCTTCTCCGCCCGGCCACCCTCGACTCCAGACATCGCGGCGAGGGGAACGGGTACTGGCAACCGACGGTGCGGAGTGCTGGTGGGAGAGCCGGAGCTGAAGCCGATGGTATGTTTTCGTCTCTTGCCGACCGGGCGCTGGGTGCCTGCTTTCGCAGGCACGACGGTAGGTGGGCTGCGGCGCTTGGAGCGCAGCGAACCACGCCAGCGATAGCGTTGCGCTGTCCTTTGTAGGAGCCGCCATGGCGGCGAGGCACGCTGGCGATAACGCTGCATCGTGTCCTATAGGAGCCGCTCCAGCGGCGATGGGTGCTCGCGGCAAGCCGGTTTCCAAAAATCGCACTCGGATCGACTGGGGCCAGGTTGTCTCGCCGCCATGGCGGCTCCTACAGAAGAGCGCGCGACTCCCGGCTTCCGCAGCACCCCACACCGTCGTGCCTGTGAAGGCAGGCACCCAGCGACTCAGGCGCGAACGATCACCACAGACCGACAAAGCAACGCACGCCACGCACTACACAACACACCGCCTCACCGTCCGATGCCGGCAGCCGTCGCCCTCGCCGCGATGTCTGGAGTCGAGGGCGTGCGGGTGGAAAAGGCCCGCAGGGGGCGGGCCAGGACGGCCCGCCGTTTCCGCCGAGGCAGGATGCCGAGTCGGAAACCCCCGCCTGGACGCCCGGGTCCGCCGCGGCGCCAGCCATAAGACACCAGCCGCGCAGCGGCTCTCCTTTCGCAAGGAACGACGCAAGTCTTCGCGGCGAGGGCGACGGCTGCCGGCTTCCCGACCACGTACGAGCGCCGCGCGCAAGGCGCCTGGCTGACGAAAGGTGCCTATCGCTCAGGGCGACGTCCACCAGAGTGCAAGTGCGAACACCGCGAGGATCGCGACGGTGGCGGGGGCAACCTTCAACGCATAGCGGGTGCCGCCCTTGGCATAGGCAAGCGTGCACTTGAAGACGGCACTGGATGCGTACGCGATGAGCACGCACGCGGACGCGAGACCCAATCCGATCTGCCCGTTCGCCGTCGATTGCGCCGCCGACGCGGCGGCGGCGTGCACGTCGGCGATGCCGGAAAACACCATCAGCCACGGAAGGCTGCCGCTTCCCAACCACTCGCGGAGCACCGATGTAAGCAGGAGTACGCCCGCGAGGATGGCGACGAAGCGAAGAACGGCGCCCGGCCTGAATGGGCGGGATCCGGCGAGCCTGCCCGGCGTTGCCGTCGTACCCGCGCCCCATGCCGCCGCCACGGCGCATACCACGGTGACCAGGCCGGCCGCCAACAGGGAAATCGCCAATCGTTCGAGCAACGCGGGAGCGAGGGATCCAACCACCACGGACAGCTGCACGAGACTGCCCACGTTCGCGAGGATCGCGGCACTGGCCGCCGTCGCCGCCAGCGCCGGAGCCTCCCTGGCCCGTTCGCCCATTGCGAGCACCGTGGCCGTGCTGGATGCGAATCCGCCGGCCAGACCCGCAACGGCCAGGCCAACCCTGGCGCCGAAAATGCGCAGCACCAGATACCCGACCGAGGCGATGGACATCACGGCGACCACCAGCCACCAGAGCCGTCGCGGATTGATGCTTTGCCATGGGTCCACCGTGACGTCGGGCAGCAGCGGCAGCACCACGAACGCGGCCACCGCGAGGATGAGCAGATCGTGCAGTTCCCGCTCCGACAGCCATTGGCGCGCGAAGCGGTGCAGGCGCGCCCGACTGGCGAGGAGCGTGGCCACCACCACGCCGACGCCGCCAGCCAGCGCCGCGGACGACGCGGCCAGGACGCCGAGCAGGAAGGTCACGAGCATCGCCACTTCGGTGGTGAGGCCTGGCGGGGTTCGGTTGCCAGCGGCGTCTTCCTTCCCTTCCGTGGCGCTTCTCACATAGCTCGCCGTCGCGACGAAGGCCAGGAACAGTCCGCCGACGCAGATGGCCGCGGTACCGGCGAATGCGGCGATCACGCCGCCCAGCCCGAGCATGCTGAAGGTTCGCACGCCCGCAGGCAGGGCGCGCGGGTGGTGGTCTTTCGCGCGTTCCCGCTCGAGCCCGATCAGCAGGCCCACGCCCAACCCCACGCCCAGCGAGACGACCTGCGGCGTAAGAGAAAGGATGCCGATATCGGTGGGCATCGGCGCTATGACCGCGTGTCCGCGACGGCGGCCCGGAGGCCGCGCCAGCCCGCCGCGGCGAGCAGGCATGTCATTGCCACGCTCCCCGCGGTCGCGAGGAGCATGTCTTTCTGCGCGTCCCACTCATCGCCTTGCGTGCCGAGGTACGTCAGCCCCAGGTCACCTCCGAAGACGAGTGCAGCTCCCCACTCCACCAGTTCGTACACCATGGAGTGCGCCATCACGAAGGTGACCGGGACAAGCCATCGCCACAGGCCTTGCAGCGCGGCCCGGCGTGCGAAAAGTTCGAAAACCGCAGGCATCACGAGGAATCCGTAGGCGAAGTGCACCACGCGATCGTAGTGATTGCGGGACTCGCCGGCACCTGTCCAGGCCAGGTCCGGCAACCATCCCAGCCACTGGGGATACGGAACCTTCGAATAGGTGTAATGCGCGCCGACCTCATGGAGGCAGAAGAAGACGAACAGCATCAGGTAACTCAGCGTCGAGAAGCGCAGCCTGCGATAGCCGGCGACGAACAGCGGCATGGCAATCGCCACAAGCGCGTTTTCCAGCAACCAGTCGCCCCGGTCGTTCGGAGACCACCCTGACCAGACGAGAATCGGCACGGTCGCGGCCAACAGGATGGGCGGAAGCGCCATCCGTTGCCGAATCCGCACAGGCGCAGGCGCCGGCGACACGGCACCCGCGCCCGGGTCGGTTTCCCCTCGTGTGTTCGGCGACTGTGCGGACAATGCGGCATTCCGGTAGCGATCAGGCGCATGAGACTGCCACGTTGGGCGGGCCGCGTTGACGCGGATCAAGATGCAGGTCGGAACGAGATCGAAGAATGGGGACACGACGGCCCTCGGGGCGCGCCGGCCACCCACGGAGATCACTCCATGAAGATCCTTACAGCTATCGACGGGAGCGCGGCCTCGATCCGTGCACTGCGCTTCGTCCTGCGCCATCAGGTCGCCGTCGAGGGGGCCGAGTTGACGCTGATCCACGTCGATGCGCCGCTCAACGGCCATATCGCCACTTACCTGGACGAGGTCTCTATCGCGGCATTCCACGCACAGAACCGCCAGGCCGCCATGCGGCGGGCGCGAACGGTCCTGCGCGAGGCCGGCGTGGATTACGAGGAAGCGTTCGGCATCGGGGACGCCGCCGAGGAGATCGCCGCGGTAGCACGCCGCGGCAAATTCGACATGATCGCCATGGGTTCGCACGGGCGGAATGCGGTCATGACGGCGTTCCTTGGGTCGGTGGTCCGCAAGGTGCTCGAGCGCACGAAAGTCCCCGTGCTGGTCGTGCGCTGACGCACCTGCCACCCCATCGAACGCCGGCTCCGGAATCGCCATGACCCCAACAATCAACGAAACGGCCGCCGAAGGCGACCTGCGTCACCCCCGCTTCCGTTTTCTCCTGGAACGCTGTCGCGACCGGCCACGGATCCCGATGGGCGTGATCCATCCGTGCAGCGCCGTCTCGCTGGAAGGGGCGCTGGATGCGGCGTCGCATGGGCTGATCGAGCCCTGGCTGTTCGGCCCGGAGGCGCAGATCCGGCAACTGGCCGATACCCTCGGCCGTGGTCTCGAAGGCGTCACCATCCGCGATGCGAGCGATGCCCGTGCCGCCGCCCGGGCCGCGGCGCTGGCGGGTCGCCGTGGCGACGTCGCCGCGCTGATGAAGGGCGACATCCACACTGCGGACCTCATGCACGTGTTGCTCGACCGCGATGCGGGCGTGCGCGGCAGCGGACGCATGTCGCATGCGTTCGCGATCGACACGCCGGCCTACTCGCACCCACTGCTCATCAGCGACGCGGTGATCCACCTGCGCCCCGGTCTTGAGGAAAAGCGCGAGATCTGCCAGAACGCGATCGGGCTGGCGCAGACCATCGGCATCGAGCACCGGCACGTCGCCGTGCTGGCCGCCGTCGAGACGGTGCACGAGACCATGCCGGCCACGCTGCACGCGGCGGCCCTGGCGAAGATGGCCGAACGCGGCCAGATCGTCGGGGCCGACCTTGAAGGCCCGCTTGCCCTGGACAACGCGATCAGCCATGCCGCGGCGGACATGAAACATATCGAGGCGCGGGTGGCCGGAAGGGCGAACATCCTCATCGCTCCCGACCTCGAATCCGGCAACCTGTTGGCCAAGGCCTTGGTGCTCCTGGCCGACGGCATCGCCGCCGGCATCGTGCTGGGCGCGTCGCTTCCGGTCGCCCTCACGAGCCGCGCCGACAGCCCGGCGTCGCGCGTGGCCTCGGCCGCCATGGCCGTACTCGAAGCCACGCGTACGGAGCACGCCGTGGCCTGACGTTCGGGGATCGCCCACGAACGCATACTTGCCGTGCAGGGCCTCGTCCTTTTTAATGGGCGGCAAGCGACCGGCGAGGCCCGGCTTACTCTCAAGGGACAGAGCCCATGGCGGCCGACAAATCGGGCGACACGTTATTGATCGTCGACGACGAAACCGACGTGACGACGCTTCTGTCGCGCTATTTCTCCGCCCAGGGTTTCCAGGTGCTCACCGCGGGCGACGGAAATCAGATGCGCCGCACGATCGCCGACCAGCCGGTCGACCTCGTCCTGCTCGATCTCGGCCTGCCCGGGGAAGACGGGTTCGCCATCACGCGCTACCTGCGCGAGCAATGGCGCGGCCCGGTCGTGATCGTTACCGGGCGCGGCGAGTCGGTCGACCGCATCGTCGGCCTCGAACTGGGCGCGGACGACTACGTGACCAAGCCCTTCGACCTGCGTGAACTGCTGGCCCGCGTTCGCAGCGTGCTGCGGCGTACGCGCGGCTCTTCGGAGCCCGCTCCGCCGTCACCGCCAGCGACACCCGGCGGATTCGCCTTCGACCGTTTCATTCTGGACCTGCGCACGCATACGCTCGCCGACCGCGAGGGCGCCCGCGTCGAACTCACCACGGGCGAATTCGCCCTGCTCAAGACGCTCGTGGAACACCCCAACCAGGTGATGACCCGCGACCAGTTGATGAACCACGTGCACGGACGCGAGGCAGGCCCCTTCGACCGCGCCATCGACGTGCAGGTGGGGCGCCTGCGCCGCAAGATCGAGTCCGACCCGGCGCAGCCGCAGTTGATCAAGTCCGTGCGGGGTACCGGCTACCTCTTCACTCCCACGGTGCAACGGACATGAGTTCCTGGCCGGACCGGTTCGCGGATGCCGCCCTCTTCAGGGCCCTGTTCGAAACGGCCCCGGACGCCATGGTAGTCGTGGACAAGTCGGGCACCATCGTGCTGGCCAACCCGCGGGCGGAATCCCTCTTCGGCTACGCGCCGGGCACGCTGGCCGGACAGCTCATCGAGGTACTGTTGCCCGACCAGGTGCGCGCACTGCACGTGGCGCACCGCACCCATTACATGGACAGCCCGCGTGTTCGTCCCATGGGCGCCGGTTATGAACTCACGGGCGTGCGCGCAGACGGCTCGCCGTTTCCCGTGGAAATTGGCCTGAGTCCGATCGCCGGTGGCCCGGAAGCCCTTTTCGCCGCGTCCATCCGCGACATCTCGGAAACGCAGCGCGCCCGTCAGGCACTTGCCCGCAGCGGCTACGATGCCGCATTGGCGGACATCAGCCGGCGCATTCTCGTTGCGCCCAACCACGAGGCGGCCCTCGCCGAGATCCCCGCATTGATCGCTTCGGCACTGAGCGCGCCGGCGGTCGCGATCCTGCTGACCGACCCGCACGGGGACAAGCCTCGCGTCAGCGGCTCCTCGGGGCTCGATCCGGCGTTCAAGGAAAGCCTGTCCCACGCCCCCTGGCTGCCGATGCTGGATGGACTCCAGCGCGGCAGGATGGAAGCCGGCGAAGTCGTGGCATTCCCTGCTCTCCTCGGCGCACCGTCGCCGCACGCCGTGGTGGCCACGCTACCGGATCGGCGTGCGCCCGCCGGCTACCTCGTTGCATGGCTGCCCCCCGGCAACGGAAACGGCAGCGATCGCGACAGGCACCACTTCGTGGGCGCCGTGGCCAACGTGCTATCGGGAGCCATCCAGCGTGGACGCGCCGACGAGCAACTGGCCCATGCCCAGCGCCTGGACGCCCTGGGCCAGCTTACCGGCGGCATCGCGCACGATTTCAATAACCTGCTCACTATCATCTCCGGAAACCTGCAGCTGCTGGAGATGGACGGCGCCAAGGACGCCGAAACCGCGGAAGTGGTGGCAAGCGCGTCGCGCGCCGTGGAACGAGGGTCGGCACTCACCCGGAAACTGCTCGGCTTCTCGCGACGCCAGCGCCTCACCCCGCGCGCCGTGCGGCCGGAATTGCTCCTGGCCGACTTGAGCGACATGCTCGGCCGCACGCTGGGCGAGCAGATTCGCGTGATGGCGAGTTGCACGGACGCCCTGCCCGCCGTGTTCGCCGATCCGGGCGAGCTGGAGGCCGCGTTGATCAACCTCGCTCTGAACGCGCGAGACGCCATGTCGAACGGCGGCAAGTTGATCATCTCGGCCCGGGCGCTGGAGGTTCAGGCGGACGAGGATCTCGCGCCGGGTTCCTACGTGGTGTTTTCGGTGGTGGACACCGGCGTCGGCATGCCGCCGGAAGTCAGTGCCCGCGCCTTTGAACCCTTCTTCACCACGAAGGGTCCCGGCAAGGGGAGCGGACTCGGCCTCAGCATGGTCTATGGGTTCGTGAAGCAATCGGGGGGGCGGCTCACGCTGGAAAGCGAAACCGGCGCAGGCACGCGGATCGAGATGGTGCTTCCCGTGGCCCGCGCGGAGGTCGTCGGGCCGCCGGAAGCCTCCACCGTCGCCTCGAGCGGCGCGAGCATCCTTGTGGTCGAAGACGAAGCCGAGGTACGCCGCATCGCGGCGTCCTTCCTGCGCTCGGCGGGATACGTACCCCTGGAGGCCCCCGATGCCGCTTCGGCGCACGCGATCTTCGACGCCCACGACGATATCGAGATGCTGTTCACCGACGTGGTTCTTGGCGCGGGAGAATCCGGCATCGAACTGGCCCATGAACTCAAGGCGCGTCGTCCGGCACTCAAGGTGTTGCTCACCTCGGGCTACGAATTCGACTCGCGAGGCGACGATCCCGCCGAAGAACCGGCCTTTCCGCTGCTGCGCAAGCCGTATCGCCGCGAAGAACTGCTGGCCGTCTGGCAGCGGGTGCTGTCGCAGTCCTGATCAGGCGGCGACAGCCATCTCGCGCAGTCCTTCCGCATCGAGCACGCGTACTTCCCGGCGCTGAACGCTGATGAAGTGGCGGTCGGCCAGGTGCGAGAGGGCGCGGCTCACCGTCTCGTGCTTGATCGCGAGGAAGCTTGCGATGTCCAGACGGCTCATGCGCAGGATGAAGTGCCTCGCGCTGTAACCCATCCGCGCCTGTCTCGCCGCCATGTCGATCAGGAACGCGGCCACCCGCGGTTCGGCGGCAAGCGTGGAGAGCAGCAGCATCCAGCTGCGATCGCAGCGGATCTCCGCGGCGAGCGCGGCATGGATCTGCTCCTGCAAACCGGGAACGTGCGTTGCAGCCTTCATCACGGCCGGATACGGCAACTCCCAGCTTTCGCTGTCTTCGAGGGCAACGGCATCGCACGCGTAGGAGCCGAGACCGATCGAATCCACCCCGATCAACTCGCCGCGCATCTTGAACGCCGTGACCCTCTCCCGACCGTCGTCGGTCAGACCGGAGGTCTTGAACGATCCCGAATGGATCAGGTGCAGTGCGCGGAACGGCTGGCCCGCGTGGAACAGGTGCTGGCCGGCCTTGTGCTTCCGCCGGGTGACCGCGAGATGGCGTTGGAGCACGTCCAGGTCCAGGCCCGCGTCCGGCGATGGCGCCGAGGGCCAGGCCGTCCATGGAAGGGATCGGGCGAATGGATGGTCGATGCTCGTGGTCATGGTGGGTCTCCCTGGTTCGATCCCGTTGCCGTGAAGCCACGTTAAACGCCTTGCGTCACGGAACGTGTTCGCCACTGCAACGGTTCGTAACGCTTTGTAACGGTCCCGCGGGAATCGTCGCGCCTTGACCGGCATCAATGTCGATGCGGCCTCCATGGGTTCCGATAGGCCTGCTTCTCCATCCCAAGGTGCCGCCAACTTGTTTCCCCATCTGCTCGTCGCGATCAATGGCCGTGCCGGCACCCAGCGCGACGTCGCCCTTGGTTTTCGCATCGCCTCCCGCATCAGCGCCCGGGTCACCGTGCTGTTCATCGTCACGCCGGCGAACGGTGGCACCCAGTCTTCGTGGGGGCCTCGTTCGCAGGATGCCGTCGATGCCGGTGAGCGCCTTTTTCGCCACGTACGCCGGATGGCCGCCACCGCGGGCGTGCCCTGCGTATGCCGCTATGCCTTCGGAAACGATGCCGAGATGATCGTGCGCGAGGCGTCCACCGCGCACCGTTGCGACCTGGTGCTGTTCAATGCGCCATCAGCAGGGGTACCCGAGACCGGTGCAACAGTGCTCGGGTAACGCCGCCGAAGACATATTCCGCGGTGCGGCTGTGGCCGTAGCAGCCCATCACGATCAGGTCGGCCGACGTGGTGCGCGCTTCATCGAGCAGCACATCTTCCGGAGGCCTGCCCTGGCCATCAAGTACGTCGAACGTGGCCATGATGTCGTGACTGGCGAGATGGCCGGCCAGTGCGGAGGCGCCGGTCGTGCTCTCGTAGACGGCGCGTGCCTGCCCTGCCCCCGCGACGGTGACGATGCGCAGCGCGCATCCGGACGGTAACCAACGCAGTGCTTCATGCAGCGCCCGCGCGGACTCCGGCGTGTCGCTCCAGGCAACCAGCACGCGGCGCGGCCGGCGGGCCAACGTCGCCCCGCGCGGCAAGACGAGCGTGGGCCGGCCGCTTCGGACCAGAAGATGGCTGAACCACCGCGTGGCCACCGGCCGCATGGGTGCGGCTTCGAGAGGAACGCCTGTCACCACGCACCCGGCGCCGCGCGCGAGGCGCAGGACCGAGTCGACGAGTTGCCGTTCGGTGCAATCGGCCCGTTCGCAGGCCGCCTTCGCATGCAGCCGCGCTAGCGATCGACGGAGCGATTCGAGGTGGGCCTCGGCATCGCCGCGCCGCGCCAGATGGTCCATGGCCAGCGCCCGTACGGGCGATTCGCCCCAGGGGCACGGCACGTGCTCAGGGAGCGGAACCGGCAACAAGGCACGCCATTCGTCCCCGTGTGGCGCGAAATGCGCGGCGGCCTCGAGCACCGCGGCGTCGTGCGGCTCCTGTCCCAGGATGGAGAGGATGCCGTTGAACGTGTCGGTCGACACGTCGGCGGCGTGCTTCCTCGTGCGAGGCCGCGACGGGGCGACGTCGGGGGTGGATCTTTGCATGGCAACGGGCTCCGGATCAGTGGGCGAACAGCACCGGCACGCGCGCCTGGAAGAACAGGTCGCGCGTCGTGCCGCCGATGACCCATTCGCGAACCTTCCCGTGTCCGTACCCGCCGGCGACGATCAGTTCCGCCGATATATGCTGGGCATGCGCAAGGATCGATTCGCCGATCGACCGGCCACGGGACTTGCAGGTATCCAGATGTGCCGCGACGCCATGGCGGCGCAGATAACCGAGCGCGCCGCTGCCGCGCTCCTCCCGCGCTTCCAGCGCGCTGGCCACCGGATCGACCAGCAGCACCTCCACGCGCTCGCACTTTTCCAGCAGAGGAAGCGACTCCTGCAAGGCACGGGCAGCCTCGGGTGTGTCCGACCACGCCACGAGCGCACGTCGCGGCGGGTATGGCTGCAGATCGTTCGGTGGAACCACCATGATGGGGCGCCCCGACTCGTGCAGCAGCGCCGAGAAGTAGGTATGGGCAATCGCTAGATCGGCCTGTCCGTCCTCAGGGCGCGCCAGGACTACAAGGTCGCTCGAACGCGCAGCACCTGCGGCCAGGCTGGCGGGCTCCACGCACAGGGCCTCCAGCGTGCGCACGTCGCCCGGCACACCCAGCGCCGCGAGCGTCTTGCGGGTGGAGTCCGCCGCGGTGCGCGCCGATTCGCGCAAGTCGTCGTAGATCTGGGGGAAGCTGGGGTCGGGAATCATTGCCCATGCATCGATCATCGGCGCGGGCATCACCATGAGCTGCAGCACCTGCAACCTTGCATCGAACTGGCGGGCCACCGCGCCGGCGAACTCGATGGCGACGGCATCGCTCCGCGTCTGTACGAGTGCGACGGCGATCTCGCGCCAGGGTGAGCTCGCCGCATGGGGAACGGTCGTTTGGCTGGCAGGGAGGGACATGTCGGCGCTCCGGTGAAATGGGGAAGTCTCTTGTACGACGTCGTCGGCAGTCCACCTTGACGTACGTCAACTGCCTGCGGCAGCGGACTCGACAGGTGCTGCGCCCCGGCACGTCAGCAGCGGCACGCTCATTCGCGCGGCGACGCGACGCGCCAGACGACCGCCACGCGCGCCCATCACAACGAGGTCGCAGCCGGTGTCCGCCACCGCCTGGAGAATGGCTCGATCCGGATGCGGGTCGTAAGCCAGTCGCGTCTCGCAACGGACGCCGGCATTCATGGCAAGGACGCGCTGTCGTTCGAGGTTGCGCTCGGCGAGCGAGGCGCAGTCCGGATCCACGGCGACCTCGGCGGCCGCGAACAGGCGCGCCAGCACGCGCCCTCCCCGCCATGGCGTTGCCGCGTGCAGGAAAACGACGGATGCGACCAGGGCCTGGGCGAGCGAAACCCCAAGCGTGGCCGCGTCGTCGGCAAGGGCCGATCCGTCCGTCGCTATGAGTATCCGCGTAAAGGGCGGCTTGCACTCGGTGACCATGTCGCCGCGCGGCAAGGTCTTCGCGCACGTTCGGCAGAGCAGGCGCAGTGCATCGTTCGAAGGCTGCAGTTCGTCGGGAACCTCCCCCTCGGAGATGGGCTGGCGCAGGAGCGATCGGTACGGCTTCGACGGCGCTTTGTCCATGGCAGCCTCCCGTTCATGTTTGTCAGGGACTGCCTACACCTTCGCGCGGAGCGCACCGGTTCGTCTTGATCGCGGTCAAGTTCGGCATCGTCGCCGGACGAGCGTGAAGTAGTTGACCGGCATCAAGTCGGCCTGGCGCCGAAGTCGTACAAGGGTGCTATCGACCCTCGTCAGGAGCGGACATGAACACGACCAAATCCTCGCAAGACACCACACCCTATTCGCCGGCCAGCTGCCTGCCGCCGGTGGGCGACGTGCTGGCGATCGTCTCCGGCCCGCGCGACGGCGCCGCCTATGTTGCCAGCCGCCTGGCGGCACGCGACGGCGGATCGGTGACGGGCTGCGAAGCTTCGCCGGCGTTCCTGGGCGGCCGCGCCTTCCGCACCGACGCCACCGTCGCGGCACTACTGCAGCCGGCGCCATCTGCCCAGCGCAAGGACGACCTGCGCCTGGGTGGCGATGGCGATGAGTTCATACGCATGGCCGAGACCGCCGGGGCGCACGGTCCGCAGTGGGCGGTGTTGGGGAACGATGCCAGCCATGCGCTTGCGATGTTGAGCGCGTGGCACGACCTGATCGTCGTCCAGCGGCCGGCGGATCCTCACGCCGACCCGCTCGAAGGATTGGGGTCGCTGTTGACTGGTACGGGCCTGCCTTGCCTCGTACTGCCCGACGTCTGTGCTCCCTCCGGCGTTTTCGACCGCGTGATGCTGGCCTGGGACGGCAGCCGGCCGGCCATCCGTGCCATTCGCGCGGCATTGCCGTTCGTCGCGGCGGCCCAGCACGTGCTCCTGCTTGACGGCTGCGCAGCGCATGGTGCTGCCAAACAGGACGCGCCAACCTTCGATCCCATGGCGTTCCTGGCGCAGCACGGCATCGAGGCGACCCGCCAGCGCATGCATGCTTCCCCGGCCGAAGCCGGCGCCGCGATCCTCAAGCACGCACGCCAGTTCAAGGCCGATCTGCTCGTCATGGGCGCCTATGGACACACGCCGCTGCGGGAAAAGCTGTTCGGCGGCGTCACGCGGCATGTGCTGGCCCATGGCAACCTGCCTGCCTTGCTCTACCACTGAAGCAAGCCGGCAGGCTTGCTGTGCGAGCTATGCGAGCCGGCAGGGAGCGTCCAGGGCAGGACATGCCACGGAGACGCCCCGCGCGCGCAGGAGTTGTTCCATGACCTGCATGCCGCCGTCCGGCTCCCCGTGCACCAGCAGCACCTGCCGTCGCGGCGAATTTCCAAGCCACGCCAGCAGTTCGGGCTGCCCCGCATGCGCCGAGAAACCGTTGATCGTCCATATCTGCGCGCGCACGGCGACGTCGTGGCGACCGATACGCACGCGCTTCTGCCCGTCGATGATCCTCCTGGCCAGCGTCCCCTCTACCGCATAACCCACGAAGACAACGCCCGCCCGGTCCCGGTCCAGATTGTGCAGGAGGTGATGCACCACGCGGCCGCCCGTGCACATGCCCGAGCCGGCAAGAATGATCGCGCCTCCTTCGATCGTGTTGATCGCCATGGAGTCGTCCACACCGCGGGTAAAGCGCACGTGCGGCATGTCGAAGGGATCTTCCTGGGCCAGCAACGCGCGAAAGGCGTCGCTCAGGCCTTCCGGGTGACGCCGGAACACCTCCGTGGCGGAGATCGCCATGGGCGAATCCAGGAACACTGGCGTATTCGCGGGAATCGCACCGCTCCGCATGCCCCGGTGCAAGCAGTAAAGGATTTCCTGCGCGCGTTCCAGGGCGAACGTGGGAACGATCACATTGCCATGCCGCCGCAGCGTGGTGGCCACGGCCTCGAAGAACTCGCTTTCCGTTGCCGAGAAATCGCGGTGCGGCCGGTCACCATAGGTGGTTTCCATGACCACGACGTCGGCTTCCGGGGCGGGCGCAAGCTCGCGCAACATCCCGCTGCCGTGATGGCCGAGGTCGCCCGAAAAGACCATCCGCCGCCGGCTCGTCCCGTCGTCCAGTTCCAGCAGGATGCTGGCGGAGCCGAGGATGTGCCCCGCATCGAGAAAGGTGGCGCGGATCCCCGGTGCCACCTCGCGTGTTTCCCCATAACCGACGGCACCGTCGAACGCCTCCATCGCGAGGAACGCATCCGCGATGGTCGTGAATGGCGTGGCGTTCACGTCGCCGCGCGCGGCGGCCCGGCGCGCCTCCTGTTCCTGGAGCGATGCGGCGTCCAGCAACACGATGCGGGCAAGATCCCTTGTGGCGGCGGTGGACAAGACCGGCCCGGCGAAGCCGTCGCGCACCAGTTTCGGCAGCCGGCCGCAATGGTCCAGGTGTGCGTGCGTCAGCAGCACGGCATCGACCGAGCGCGGATCGAACGCGAACCCGCGGGCGTTCGCGTCGTCGGCGTCACGGCCGCCCTGGAACATGCCGCAATCGATCAGGACCTGGCTGTTGCCGCATTGCACGAGGTGACAGGAACCGGTGACGCCGCGCGCGGCGCCATGGCAGGTGTAGACGATCACGGTGCCTCCGTGCGTGTGTCAGAGCAGCAGGGTGTGGATGACAAGCGACGGATCGTCGGCGTCCTGTTTGCGTGAGAAACCCAGGAACTCGGCCAGCTCCCGCATGTCCTTGTTTTCGCCCAGGTCCCGCGAGTACAGCGCCTTGAACCCCTCACGGCGAGCCACCTCGATGAGGTGGCGCATGAGCAGTACCGCCAGGCCGCGGTGCCGCCAGTCGTCGGCTACCGTCACCGCGCATTCGCACCGCTCCATACCTGGGTCGGCGGCATAACGGCTGATGCCCACTTCGCGTAGCTCGCCGTTATCGTGGGCGAGTGCCACGAAAGCCATCGCCCGGCGGCCGTCCACGTTCATGAGCTGGTCCAGCAACCCGGGCGACGCCTCGCGGATCTCGCCAAGGAACCGGTTCCGGCGCGACGTGGAGGACAACCTCCGGATGAAGGCTTCTTCGCGCGCGCGATCTTCCGGGCGCAGGGGGCGAACGAGCACATGGGTGCCGTCGTCCAGGGTTTCGATCCAATGGTCGCCTTCGATGGAGGGGAAATCGGGTTTCGCCGACCGGGACGTCGTGGTTGCCATGGCGGATTCTCCGAATGAGTTCGTGGAACAGATATATGCCGCGCAAGTCTTGGCCGACTTGATCGGGATCAACGGCAGCACTAGTGGGAGAAGAGGACGGGAATCGGCGAGTCGTGGAAGAGTTCGCGCGTGGTGCCGCCCAGGGCCCACTCGCGCATGCGTCCGTGTCCGTACCCCCCGACGACAATGAGTTGCGCCTGCTTCCGGTGCGCCTGCTCCAGCAGCATGCGACTGACGGGCGAGCGGCCCGACGAGCAAAGCGTGAGTTCAGTGCGGACGCCGTGGTGACGCAGGTGAGTCAGAAGGCCCTCGACAGATTGTTCGACCGCTTCCACGGGTTCCTTCGGGGCGTTCACGACCACGATATCGACCGCCTCGGCCGATTCGAGGAGCGGCAAGGCGTCGTGCGCGGCGCGGGTTGCTTCCGGGGTGTCCGACCAGCCGACGACAGCCCGTCTCGGCGGCATGCGCGCCGATGTGCCTTCGGGTACGACCAGCACGGGACGCCCCGATTCGAGCAACACGCCGGCGAAATAGGCATGCGCGATCGACGCGTCGGACGGGGAAGTGGCAGGACGTCCGATGACCGCCAGGTCTGCCCTGCGGGCTGCCGCGGCGGCCATGGCGGGGGGTGCGGAACACAGTGCTTCGAGCGTGAGCACATCGCCCTGCACGCACATGGCCGACAAGCGGTGCTGCATATCCCGCGCCTGCCGCGCGGCCTTGGCACGAAGCTCCGCGTAACGCTCGACCAGCGCGGGATCGGGAACCAACGCCCAGGCATCCGGTGCCTCGACCGGCATCGCGAGCATCTGCAGAACATGCAGGTGCCCGCCAGCTCGCCGCGCGAGGCCGCCGGCACAGGTGATCGCCAGAGTGTCCCCCGGCAGGTGCGCCACCACGACGGCGATGTCGCGAAACCTGGTCAAGGGGTCGGCCTCGTGCTTTCGCGCCGGCTCGCCGAGCGTGTGCCAATCGAGCGCGTCGTCCGGATTCTGGGGAAACATGTTCTCGTTCATGGCAGCCACCTTCCATTCGTGCTGGAACCGTTGTTGTACGGCCGGCGCCTTCCGGGGCGATTGACACAGGTCAATCGCGCCTCGTCTTGATCCCGGTCAAGTTGGCGTCCGGGGAACGGCCCATCCTCGGCTCAGCACACGAGCTGCGGAGGGCACGATGTTCAAGCACATCCTTCTTCCCACAGACGGCACACCGGCCTCGCTGAGGGCCACACGCATCGCGGTGGAACTGGCACGGCGATGCGGTGCCCACCTCACGGCCCTGCACGTCGTGAAGCACGCGCCGACTCGTAACCATGTTGGCGGCGTGGCCACGGTCTCGGAGACCGACAGCGTCGTGGAGGCACAGCAGAACGCGGCAGCCTGCCTCGCGCAGGTCGAAACGATGGCCCTGGCGCGAGGGATGCCCTGCGACGCCACCCAGGTCGCCCACGCGTCGCCCGGGCGGGCGATCCTCGAGTTCGCCAGACAGCATGCATGCGATCTGATCGTCATGGGAACGCACGGCAGGCACGGGCTGGAACGGTTCGTGCTCGGCAGCAAGACGGAAGAGGTGCTCCTCGCAGCGCGCGTGCCGGTGCTGGTGTGCCAGGATGAGCCGTCCCTCACGTTCGAGCGCATCCTCATTCTTGTCGACGGCACCGAAGCGTCGGACCGCGCCGTTCACCTGTGCATGGACACGGCGGCCACCCTGGGCAGCCACGTATACGCGCTCAGTGTCATCTCTCCGCTTCCGACGGTGAACCTTCTTGCCGACTACATCGAAGGCGGCGGTTGCTTCAAGCGCGTGACGTCCAGCGCCCAGGCGCTGCTCGACGACGCGAAACACGCGGGGGACATGGTCGGCGTCAAGGTATCCACCGAGTACACATTCGACCATCGCCCCGATACCGTCGCGATGGCCCGGGCCAACGCGCACCGCTGCGACATGATCGTGGTGCCGGGCAAGGGCTCCGGACATCGCCGCAGTTTCCTGCACGATGTGGCGCGGAGCATCCTCAGGAACGGCGAGGTGCCCTTGCTCGTCTGTCCGTGACGGAAGGGAACGTGGCGCTTGCCGTAACCGGGTCCTGATTCACGGGGATGCCGGGTAGGCGACCAGCCCGCGCTCGATCACCGCGCCAGGCGTGAGCCGGGCCTCTTCCACGTGACCCACGTCGAAGAGATGCCACACCTTGCGACCGGCAGCCATGGCGTAGTCGGCGATGATCCGCCGATGGCAGCGCCACCACAGAACCTCGGAGCACATCATCGCGCAGCGTCGCTCTTCGCCGAGTCGTAGCAGCTCCGCGAGCGACGCCTGGAAGGCATCCGACATGGCATAGTCGGCGTAGTTGTGGAAGCTGGACACCTTCCAAAAACCGTTGACCTCCGGCGGGATGTCCCTGGACTTTCGTCTCCGGCCGCCCAAATCGGGCAGATATTCGTAAGCAATGCCGTGCTCTGCCAGCGCGTCGGGCAGCACTTCGACGTTGAACTGGGGATTCGTGCGCGACCTGGGGAATGTACGCACGTCCACCACGCACTCGATGCGCGCGTCCCCGAGCACGGCCAGGAACGCGTCGATTTCCCGATTCGAATGGCCGACCGAATAGAGCGACAGGTCGCTACGCATGCTAGGGCACTTGACCTTGGGCGGCGGAGAAGGTGCCAAGCTGCCATCGGCCACGCAAACGACGAGTGAATGACTACCGGCACATGCGTCATCGTCTTCGGCCTTCCTATGGTCGGACGTTTGCTCCCTTTCGTCCCGGACCCATCACGCCATGCGCCATCCCCTTCCTGTGGGCATCTGCCTCGCGCTCAGCGCCGCCGCGTGCTCGCCTTCCGCCCCGCCTGCGCCGCCGCCGCTCACGGACTTCACGATCAATTCCGGAGCGCCCCTTACGCCCGAACAGCAGGCGGTCAGCTTCGAACACGCAGACCTGCGTTTCCGCGTGGATCCGGAGGCCCGACGGCTTGAAGGCGACGCCACCCTCACCTTCCGGCCGAAGGCGCCCTTGAAGCGTGTGGTTCTCGACCTCGACCGCAACCTTCCGATCGACGCCGTGGAAGTCGACGGCCAGCGCCTCGCGGCAGGGGCATATCGCAACACCGACGGCCATCTCGAAGTGGATCTTCCGCGTCCGCTGGCCGCGGGTGCCACGACAGCGGTACGGGTGATCTACCACGGTCGCCCGCATACGGCGGTCAAGCCGCCCTGGGACGGCGGCATGGTCTGGTCGACGACGCCCGACGGCCAACCGTGGATTGCCACGGCGGTGGAAGGCGAAGGGTGCGATCTCTTCTGGCCGTGCATCGACCACCCCACAGGCCGCCCGAAGCTGGTGGACGAACACGTGACCGTGCCCGCGCCGCTGGTGGCGGTGGGCAACGGCGTCGCCGTCGGCATGGAAGAGAAGGACGGCATGCGCACCTACCACTGGCGCGCGCACGACGTGAGCACCTACGGCATTTCCCTCAACATCGGGCCATACCGCGAGCTATCGGGCACCTACAAGAGCCGCTTCGGCGACACCTACCCCATGCATTACTGGTATGTGGACGACGATGCCAAGGCCCGCGCCCTGTTCGCGGAATTCCCGCACATGCTCGACTTCCTCGAGGGCACGATCGGTCCCTACCCGTTCCGCTCCGAGAAGATGGGCGTGGTGGAAACCCCATACAAAGGCATGGAGCACCAGACGGTGAACGCGTATGGCAACGAATACGCCAAGACGCCGTACGGTTACGACGACCTGCTGCAACATGAGCTTTCCCACGAGTGGTTCGGCAACCAGGTGACCAATGCCGACTGGGACGACATGTGGATCCACGAGGCGTTCGCCACATACATGCAGCCGCTCTACGCGGGCGCCATCGGCGGCCAGCAGGCCTATTTCTCCACGCTCATGCGCCTGCGCACCATCGTCGCCAATCACCACCCGATCGTGTCGGGATCCCCGCGGCGCGAGGAAGACGTATACAACGACGAGCGCGGGGGCCCCGGCCAGGACATCTACAACAAGGGTGCACTGATGCTGCACACCCTGCGCAACCTGATCGGCGACGACGCCTTCTACCGCTCGGTACGCCTGATGGTCTACGGCACCGAGAACCCGACGCCGGGCAACTTCTCGCCCCGGTACGGCACGACGAGGGAATTCATCGACATCGTCGACAAGGTCACGGGCAAGGACATGCACTGGTTCTTCAACGTGTACCTCTACCAGGCCGCGCTGCCGGACCTTCAGGTGAAGCAGGAAGGCCGGTTACTG
Organism: Luteibacter sp. SG786; assembly: GCF_011759605.1. Lineage (GTDB taxonomy): Bacteria > Pseudomonadota > Gammaproteobacteria > Xanthomonadales > Rhodanobacteraceae > Luteibacter. The sequence goes on along the minus strand of NZ_JAAOYX010000001.1, from coordinate 2,578,615 downwards.
CACCTTGCCTGGTCGGTACCCGGCAACGGCCCGTTCCCCCTGCCCGTCGAGGTGAAGGTCGGCGACCGTGTCGTGACCCTGCCCATGACGGACGGTCGCGGCGATGTCGAACTTCCGGAAGAAACCACCTTGTATGTCATCGACCCGGCGTCGAAGCTCCTCCGCCAGGACGCGGCCATGGACGCCTACCGCAATTATGTCGAGCAGCAGCGCAAGGCCAGGAAGAAGGCCTCCTGATCCTCGGCCAACGGCAAGTAGCGGAAGACATGCCGCTACCTGCCCTCGAACGCAGCCTCGATTTTTGCGATGTCGATCTTCCGCATCGACATCATCGCCTGCATCGCCCGCGCGGCCGCCGCGCTATCGGAGCTCCTGAACATCGGGATCATCTGTCTTGGCACGATCTGCCACGACAAGCCGAACCTGTCCTTGAGCCATCCGCACATGCCTTCGCTGCCGCCGGCGCTCAGCTTCGCCCACAGCTCGTCCACCTGGTCTTGCGTCGCACAGTCGACCATCAGTGAAATCGCTTCGGTAAAGGGGAACTGCGGCCCCGCGTTCAACGCTAGAAGGTGCTGGCCTTCGATCTCGAAGCGCATCGTAAGCACGTTACCTTTCTGCGAAGGAACCGCGTCGCCATAACGCGACACTTCGAGAATACGGCCGCTCTTGAAGATGGAGAGATAGTAGTTCACCGCCTCTTCGGCGTTGAAGTCGAACCAGAGACAGGGCGTGATCTTAGCTGGCGCGGTCATGGCGGCGCTCCTTCGTCCAAGTCGAATGTGGGCAAAACACTAAACCAGAATCCGGATCTCAACGTCCAGCGATACCAAGGTCACGCTCCTTGTCATTAGCATCGTCATGACACGCATGTCTTAATGCAGACACAATGGCGACGTTTAGTTGACGCGCGTCGCAAAAATGGCGTCTCTCCCTTTGAGCGGTCCGGACTGCCATCTATTCTGGACCCATGAGCTGGCCCTCCATTCCCCTTGCACCTTGGGGGCCGGCATGGCGAAGGACATCGTGATCGACCACGAACGGCGTCGGCATGGGCGGAACAGTCATCGCCCTCCGAAATGCGTCCGCCTCATGACCCCGTGATCGCACCATTTCGGTGCGAAGGAAGCGCTCGGCCCGCCAGGGCCGGCGCGATGAGCCCTGCCCGAATCAATATACGAATCAGCAACTTATCACACACATCTTCCCGACCTGTTCAGACTATCGGCGATATAAACGTTTAGACGTCCATTCAGATTCGGGAACGACCAAGCCGCATGACGACCAAGATTGATCCGGTTCATGACGAAGACACCATCGATCTGAACGCGTTGTTCGGTACGTTGCTCGACCACAAGTGGATCATCGCCGCGATCACCGGCACGTTCTTCGTGGCCGGCGTGCTCTACACGATGCTCGCCACGCCGATCTACCAGGCCACCGCGGTCGTGCAGGTCGAACAGAAGACCCCGAGCCTGCCGGGCCTGAGCGACCTTACCCAATCTCTGGGCACCACCGCCTCGCAAGCCACCACGGAAATCGCGCTCATCACCTCCCGCCTGGTCGTGGGTACGGCGGTGAACGATCTGCGCCTCGACGTTCAGGTCCAGCCACGTCGCCTGCCTCTCGTGGGCGACTACCTGTCGCGTGGCCACAAACCGGGCGACCTTGGACGGCCGCGCTTCGGGCTCAGCCGCTTTGGCTGGGGCGGCGAGGTGGTGGACATTTTCAGGCTCGACCTGCCCGACTCGCTGATGGGCAAGAAGCTCGAACTCAGGGCGGAAGACGGTGGCAGGTACGCCCTGTACGACGACGACGGCAAGCGCATCCTCTCGGGAGCGGTGGGCCAGCTGGTGCATGGCGGCGGCGCGACGATGCAGCTGAAGCAGCTCACGGCCAACCCGGGCACCCGGTTCGATGTGCTGGTGCAGCCGACGCTCACCACCATAAGCAAGCTCCAGGGCGACATCGTCGCGCTGGAACAGGGCAACGAATCCGGCATCATCGGGCTCAGCTACAACAACGCCGATCCGGATCTCGCGCAGCGGGTGCTCGCGCACGTCACCTCGGCCTATGTCCGGCAGAACGTGGAGCGCAACTCCGCGGAGGCGGCCAGCCAGTTGCAGTTCGTGAAAGACCAGTTGCCCAAGGTTCGCCAGGAACTGGACCGCGCCCAGGCGGCGATGAACGACTTCCAGACGAAGGCGCATTCGATCGATCTGAGCATGCAGACCAAGGGCCTGCTCGACCAGATCGTAGCCGTCGAGAACAACATCCAGCAGTTGCATCTCCAGGAAGCGGATATCGACCGGCGCTTCACACACGACCACCCCGCCTACAAGGCCCTGCAACAGCAGATGGGCCAGCTGCAGGCGCAAAAGGACAAGATGCAGAAGGAAGTCGGTGACCTGCCCGACACCCAGCAGCAGTTGCTCAAGCTGAACCGCGACGTCCAGGTGAGCAGCAACACCTACACGAGCCTGTTGAACCAGGCCCAGCAGCTCGACATCGCACGCGCCGGCACCGTGGGGAATGTGCGCATCGTGGACACGTCGGCGGTGGACAAAACCCAGCCGGTACAGCCGCGCAAGGCCCTCGTTGTGGTGGTGGCGACCTTCCTCGGCGGCTTCCTCGCGTTGGCTTTCGTGTTCCTCCGGCAGGTGCTCAACCGCGGGATCGAAGACCCGGCCGCCATCGAAGATCTCGGCCTCCCGGTATACGCGTCGGTACCGCTGGGCACCGGCCCCGGCACCAAGGCGGCGCGAACCCGTCAGGGAAAGCCCTCGCGCGGCCCGTTGCTCGCGATCGCGTCGCCGAACGACCTTGCGGTGGAAGCGATCCGCAGCCTGCGCACCAGCCTGCATTTCGCGCGGCTGGAAGCAAAGAACAACGTGCTCATGATCACCGGCTCCAGCCCCTTCGCCGGCAAGACCTTCGTCTCGGCGAACCTCGCCGCCGTGATCGCACAGGCGGGGCAGCGCGTACTGCTGGTGGACGGCGACATGCGCCGGGGCACCTTGCACCAGGTGCTCGGCATCAAGCCCGCCCTGGGCCTGTCCGACCTCCTGGTGGGCGGTGCCGAACTCGCCGAAGTGATACAGCCCGGCCCGCTCCCCAATGTCTCGTTCGTCGCGCGTGGCAGGGTGCCGCCAAACCCTTCCGAGCTTCTGATGCACGAGAACTTCACCCGCTTCATAGCCAGCGTGGTGCCCTCGTACGACCTGGTGGTCATCGATACGCCGCCCATCCTCGCCGTGACGGACGCCGCGGTGATCGGCCACCACGCGGGCACGAGCCTGCTGGTCGCGCGCTTCGGGCTGAACAAGGCGCGCGAGCTCGCACTGGCGAAGCAGCGCTTCGAACAGAACGGCGTGGAGCTGAAAGGCGCGATCTTCAACGCCGTCGAGCGCCGTGCCTCCGGTTATTCCACCTACGCCTATTACAAGTACAAGGCCGATCCGGCATGACCCATGAGCACGCGGCCACCGCATGAAGCGAAGACCATGACCCGCATCCTTATCGTCGGCAACCACACCTGCGGGAATCGCGGGGACTGCGCCATCCTGCGCGGCCTGCTGGAATGCCTGGAAGATGCCCTGCCCGGTTGCCGCATCGACGCGACCAGCCGTTTCCCCGTCAGTTCGGAATACCTGCTGGGCCGCCCGTTGCTTCCGGACGTGTTGAACGCATATTACCTGGCGGCCGCGAAGAAGCCTTTCGGCACGCTGCGCGCGAAGCTGCTGCGCCGCTGGGTGCCATGGCTGCTGCACGCGCACCTGCGGAAGCGCTGGTGGAGCCGGTGGATTCCGCTGCCGGCAACCCACCGGGAGTTCATCGCATCCCTGGCGGCCTACGACGTGGTGATCCAGGTGGGGGGTTCGTTCTTCGTCGATCTCTACGGCGCCACCCAGTACGATCTGGCGAGCTGCGCGCTGCTCGCAGGACGGCCGGTCTACATGCTGGGGCACAGCGTCGGGCCGTTCCAGCACGCTTTCTTTCGCCAGGTCTCCCGCGACGTGATGGCGCGGGTCGAGGCGCTGGCCCTGCGCGAGGAAGTCAGCGCGCGCTACATGCAGGACGCCGCCATCCCACAGGAAAAGCTGCGCTGGACGTCGGACACCGCATGGCTGGTGCATCCCGGGGCGCCCGTGACGGTGGACACGGCAAGACCCACGGTAGCGGTGACCTTCCGCGAACTCGCGCCCTTCGACAAACGCCTGGGCGTCACTCAGGAGCAATACGAGGCGGCATTCGCGGAACTGCTCGACGCGGTCATCGAGGCCGGCTTCCACGTGCGCGCGTTTTCCACATGTACGGCCATCGACGGCTATCCGAAGGACGACCGGATGATCGCCCTCAAGGTGCGTGCCCGCCTGCGCCATCCCGAAGCCTTCGAAGTCGAGATGGACGAGCTGAACGACGTGCAGCTCGGAAGGCAACTGGGCGCGTGCGTGCTCACCATCGGCACCCGTCTGCACAGCGCGATCGTCTCCATGAATTTTGGCACCCCTTCCGTGGCGCTGAATTACGAACACAAGTCGGAGGGGATCATGAAGCGCCTCGGCATCGACGAACTGGCGGTGCCCGTGCACTCGTTGCTGGACGGCACGCTGCGCGACAAGGTGCTGTCCCTGCTCGGCGATACCGGACTGCGGGCGCGGGTAGCCGCCGCCGTGGCCCGCGAGAAGGCATTCGCGCGCGAATCGCTGCTCGCCACGCTCGCCATGGGGTCCTGAACATGACGGTGCTGTTCGTCCTCGCCGAGTTCCCGAAGTATTCGGAGACCTTCGTCATCGACCAGATCGTCGGCCTGCTCGAACGGGGCTTCGACGTTCGGATCCTCGCCGTCAACCACGGCGCCGAGCCGATGCCCGGCGACGCCGTCAGCACGCACGGCCTGATCGAACGCACCACGTTCATCTTCCCCCGCAAGGCCGGTGCCGGCGCCGGATGGCAGGTGGCCCTGCAACGTGCCCGCGAGGTGTTGCCCGGCCTGCCGCGAGCTCGCGTCCGCCGCGCACTCTCGGTGCGGCGTTACGGCCATGTCGCGAAGAGCCTAGCGCTGGCCGGTGCGGCGCGCCGGCTGCGCGAACCGATCAAGGCCGGCGCCATCGTCGCGCACTTCGGCCCCACCGGAGTGCTTGCGGCACACCTGCGTTCGCTCGGCCTGCTCGACGGCCCGCTGTACACCGTGTTCCACGGTTACGACCTGTCGCAGTACAAGGTGCTCGATCGGCACCTGCGGGACTATCGACGGCTATTCGCCACAGGCGAGGAAATGCTGCCCATCAGCGCGCTGTGGAGCCGCAAGCTGATGGCGCTGGGCTGCGCCCCGGAAAAGATCCACGTGCACCGCATGGGCGTGGATCTGGACAGTTTCCGTTTCAGTCCCCCGCAGGACCGGGTGCCCGCGCCTACGCGCCCGCTCCGCGTGCTCAGCGTGGCACGCCTGGTGGAGAAGAAGGGCATCGCATACCTCTGCGACGCCGTGGCCCAGCTTGCCTGGCGACGGGTGCCGGTGGAGTTGGAAGTCATCGGCGACGGCCCCCTGCAGGCCGACCTCGAACGATTCGTCGCGTCGAAGTCGCTGGAGGGCTGCATCCACATCCGGGGACGGAGAGACAAGGCGTACGTGCAGGCCGCTCTCGCGCACGCCGACGTGTTCGCGCTGCCCAGCGTCACCGCGGAGGACGGCGACCAGGAAGGCATTCCGGTGTCGCTGATGGAAGCGATGGCCAGTGGCGTTCCCTGCCTCTCCACCGTGCACAGCGGCATACCGGAACTGATCGAGGACGGCCGCTCCGGCTGGCTGGTGCCTGAGCGCGACGTGGATGCGCTGGCCGACAGACTGGCGGGCATCCAGCGCGGCGACTACGACCTTCCCGCCATCGCGCGCCGTGCGCGCCACACGGTGGAAACGCATTTCAACCAGAGCCGGCTGCACGACCAGCTCGCTGCTCGTCTGGCCTAGGAGACAAGCGCCATGCCATCCGCCAGACGCGACGCCCTCTGGACTGCCGGTTCCACCATTGTCAGCGCCGCGAGCCAGCTGCTCCAGATCGCCGTGCTCGCCCACCATGTGGACGCGCATCTGCTCGGCGCGCTCGCGATAGTCAACGTGGTGAACGCGATCGCCACGCTGCTGCAGGACATGGGCCTCAGCAGCTATCTCGTGCACCGCCAGGACATCACCCGCCGCGAACGGACCTCGCTTTTCATGATCAGTGCGGGACTGGGAGCCGCCTCCGCGCTGGTGCTGTTCGCCATCTCCTACCCCATCGCCGCCTTCTACGGTTCGTCGCAGCTGGGCGAACTGCTGCGGCTTTCCACCGTGAACTTCGTGCTGCTCGGGTTGGCGGCGCAATACCAGGCCAGCCTGATCAAGTCGTTCCGGCTTCCACGGCTGGCCCGCATCGAGGTCTTCGGCCGCCTCAGCGGGCTCGTCACTCTGCTGGTACTGGTACTGGTCTTCGGCGCGTCGATCGAAGCGGCGGTCTACGCGATGATCGTGAACAGCCTGGTGCGGCTGGTGTGTTTCGTGTTCGTGGCCGAACGCGACTGGCATCCCGGTGGCGGCTTCGATCGTGCCATCGTGCGACAGGCGTTGCGTTATGGCGCCTTCCAGCTGGGCTCGCAGGTGATCAACCAACTGCGCAGCCAGGCCGATCAGATCATCCTCGGCAAGTTCCTCGGCCTCGCTGCGTTGGGCGTCTATTCGCTGGCCAAGGAGCTGGTGCTCCAACCCACGAAGCTGATCATGCCCGTGGTCCAGCGCCTGGCCCTGCCGCGTCTCGCCACGCGGCAGGGTGATCCACTGGCCTTGCGCGATCTTTACCTCGCCGGCCTGCGCCTGGTATCGGTGGCCGCCGCCGGGGTGTTCATCATGCTGGCGGTGTTCGCCCCCGCCGCCGTGACCATCCTTTACGGGCGACGGTATGCGGGCGTTTCGGGCCTCATTCCGCTCATGCTGCTCTTCGGCATGCTGCGCCCTCTGGGTTCGCTCATCGGCGCGCTCAGCCAGAGCCTGGGTCGTTCGGACATCGAGTTCGGCTGGAACCTGAAGATCTGCGGCGTGGCCCTGCTGGTGACGGTCATCGGCGCGTACTCGGGCTCGTTGCAGGTCATGGCAGTGGCGCTCGCGGTCAGCCAGGTGCTGGCGACGGTTCTTTCCTATTACTTCTTTTCCTCGAAGATCATCGACATCACGGCTCGTGAATTCTTCGGTTCGTGGATGGTCGAGAGCTTCGTGCCCTATGCCTTCCTCATGCTGGCGGTGGTCCTCTATCCCGGCGAGGACTGGAAGGCCAGTGTGGTCCGCTTCCTTCTGGTGACGCCGGCCCTGCTCTGGGTCGTCTGGCGGAACCGGGACACCTGGCTCTCCCGAATCGCACAGCCGGCAGGTGCCTGATGATGGACACGACCGTACCCCTGGTAAGCGTCTACGTTCCCACGCGCAATCGTTCCACCCTGCTGCGGCGGGCGCTCGACTCGGTGCTGGAGCAGACCTGGCCGAGGATCGAGATCCTGGTATGCGACGAAGCCTCTACCGACGACACGCCCGAGGTACTCGCGTGGTACGCACGCCGTCATCCGGGCAAGGTCATCGTGCTGCGCAACGACACGCCGCAGGGCGCCTGCAGCGCACGCAACCGTTGCATCGAGCAGGCCTCCGGCACGTATGTCACCGGTCTGGACGACGACGACTTCTTCCACCCCCAGCGCATCGAGTGCCTGGTCGATCTGTACCGCCGTCACAAGCCATCGTTCGCGTGCAGTCGATTCCGCTACTTCCAGTCGGTGGCCGACGTGGCGGCGCTGCGCGACCGCATGCACGGCGAGGCGGAACTGGCCAGGGCGGACAGGCTGGATCTGCACGCCCTGCTGTACGCCAATCTCGCGGGCAACCAGGTGCTGACCGAGCTGTCGCGCATGCGGGAACTGGGCGGCTTCGACGAGAGCATGCCCGCCTGGCAGGACTACGACATGTGGATCCGGCTGGCGGAGCGCTTCGGCCCCGCGGTACGCGCCCGCAGCCTTCTGTCGTTCGTGGACGATGATCGCTCCCGCGCACGCATCCGCAACTCCAGCAAACGGGCCGAGGGCAGCGGGCGCTTCATCGCCAAGCACGAGCGCCTGATGAATGCCGATCAGCGGCGCAACCACCGGAACATCCAGTACGTGATGAACCGGGAGCGGCCGCCGCTGGCCGAGATCGTGCGCAATGTATCCCTGGGGGGCTACAAGTCGACCGTGAAGCTGCTGCTGCACAAGTTCTTCGGCGTGGCGATCGGATGAAGATCAACAAAACGCGCGCCGCGGCGGTTACCCTGATGGCCATGCTCTTCGTGCAGGTTCCCCTGACGCACAGCACGGCCAGCAAGTCGCACGTGAATGTCTACCATCTCCTCCTCCTGCTGATGCCGGTGCTCTACTTTCCGGCGCTTCGCTATCTCAAGCTGAATCCGGCCACCGCGTTCATTGCCACCCTGGCTGCCACGTCGCTGGGGGCCGCCGCGGTCTATGGCGGCGGCATGCGGTCGACGCTGGTGGTGTTTGTCGCCGCTTCGTACTTCCTCGGAAACGTATTCGGGCGAAAGCTGCCGGACCTGGACCTGCGCCGCATCTTCGTATGGATCCTGGGCTGCTGCATCGTGTTCATCGTCGTGCGCGATGCGGTGTACGCCGGCCAGCTCGGTGCGGTGTACGCCCGCACCGAGGGTGCCTCCAGTGTTCTCTACATGTCCACCGGCGGTCGCAACATCGAGGCCAGCCTGCTTGCCCTGCTCTCCATACTCCTCCTCGGCACCCGCGCCTACCCGATAGCGGCGGGCATCGCCTTCCTCACCAGCGCGACCATGCTCTCGCGTGCCGGCCTGGTCGGAGCCGCGGTATCCATCGGCATCGCCGCGTACCGGGCAAGGAAAACCCGGTCGTATTACTTCCATACCTTCATCGGTATCGCGGCGGTCGTGCTGGTCGCGGGGCTCGTGCTGTCCTCGGTGGTGGATATTCCGGTGCTGGACCGCTTCAACCTGCAGGCGGAAACCCAGCTCGAACACAAGAACGTGGGGCGCCTGGCCCTCTGGAACAGCGCCACGCTGGCGCTCGAACATAATCTGTTCGGCTACGGCGTAGGCAACGGCGTGCCCCTCATGGAGCAGATCTCCGGTCTGACCTTCGTCGAGAACAACGTCCACAACATCTACCTCCAGTTCCTGCTCGAAGGCGGTATCCAGTCGTTGCTGCTCTTCCTGCTCATGGTGGGGCATATCCTGCTTCGGCCGGCCGAAGGGCAGCAACGCAACATCAAGGCCTTCCTGCTCCTTTACCTGATGCTGGCATTCATCGAGTTCAGCGGCTACGAGGCGTATTTCTGGTTCTTCGTGGGTATGTTCTATGCGCGGGACGACATGCATCGTGCCCGCCTACGGCAAACAGCGCGCACCAGGCGCGAAGCCCTCCCTACGGTGGCACACCATGCTTGACGATTTTCGCGCCGACGTGCGCCGGTACAAATCCATGCCGGGCTACCGTGGGATGCTCTGGTGGATGCTCGACCAGTCGTTCTGGGTGATCCTGTGCTACCGCCTGATCGCGACGGCGCGGGGAACGCCTCTGCACGCGCCGCTACGCGTCTTCGAGAAGCTGGCCGAGTTCGTGCACAAGTGCTACCTGCCTACCACGGCCACGATCGGCCCCGGGCTCGTGATCTACCACGCCTTTGGGGTCATCGTGAATGGCAAGACGACCATCGGTGCGAACTGCACGCTCTATGCCCGTGTGTGCATCGGCAACCGCTGGCCCGGCGACGGCACGCCGGTCATCGGGAACAACGTCACCATAGGTACCGGAGCATGCATCTTCGGACCGGTAGTCATACCGGACAACTTCGTGGTGAAGGCCAATGCCGTCATCACCCCCTCCTCCCCAACCACGCCCCCAGCTGGAGCATCGTCATGAGCGAGGCCGATGTGAGATTGTCCATTGTCATCATCACCTGGAACGAGCTGGGCAACCTGGAGCGCTGCCTGCGCTCCCTGCTGGACAAGGTGGATTTTTCGCGCGACGAGGTCATCGTCGTCGACAACGGCTCCACCGATGGCAGCGCCGAGTTCGTCGCCACCCTGCCGCAGATCCGTTATTTTCCGCTGGAACGCAATTTCGGCGTGGGTCCCGCACGGAACCGCGGGCTGTTCCTCGCCCGTGGCAAGTACTGCATGACGCTGGACAACGACACCATCTTCCTCACCGACGACCCGGGCAGCATCGTGGAGGACTTCTTCCTGTCGCATCCCGACGCGGGCGTGGTGGGCTTCGAACTGCTCAACGTCGACCGGAGCCGCCAGGATTCCACGCGACGCTTCCCCCGCTTCTACCAGCCGATCGCGGCGCGCGTTCCGTTGAGCCGGCGGCTCGGCTTCGTGCGCCGCGAACTGGAGCGGCACCTGATGCTCGACACCCGCTTCGACGAAGGCAACGACCCGATGGAAGTCGATTACGTGCTGGGTGCCAACCAGACCTTCACCAAGGAAGTGGCCGCCCTGCTGATGGGCTATGACGATCGCATCTTCTTCGGGCCGGAAGACGCGGAGTTCTGCGTGCGCACCCGAAAGATGGGGCTGCGCAACTACTACAGCCGCAGGATCTCCGTGATCCACGACTACAAACGCCGCACGCGCAAGTTTTCGAAGCTCACCTTGAAGCACCTGGCCGGATTCGCCTACATGCTGAGGAAGCACGGTGGCGTCTACCGCTACTCCATGAGCGAGCGCCGCTGAGCCGGAGGTCGCCATGGATCGCCGTACGTTCCTCCGGCAGACGACCAGCGCCCTGATGCTGGCGTCCTTCCTGCCACGCGAGACGTTTGCCGCCGCCTCGTCGACGGGAAGGCACTACTACATCGACAGCGCCATGGGCGACGACGTACACGACGGAAGCAGCGCCACGAAGGCCTGGCGCAGCCTAGGAAAGTTGAACCAGACTGCTTTCGGTCCGGGTGACCGGATCTTCTTCAAGCGCGGCGGAGCCTATGCAGGCGTGTTCGCCCCGAAGGGATCGGGACGCGCGGGCGCGCCGATCGTCGTCGACGCCTATGGCGACGGCGACGCCCCCCACTTGCACGCGGACGGCAGCGCCGCATCCACCGTGGTCCTCCGCAACGTCGAGTACTGGACACTGCGCAACCTGGCCATTTCCAACCGTGGCCCGCAACCGGCGCCGCGAAGGACGGGCATTCACCTGCTGCACGAGGACGTGGGCATCGTCCACGGCATCGCCCTGCAGGGCCTGCACATTCACGATGTCAACGGTTCGCCGGTAAAGAAGGACGGCGGAGGCAGCGCCATTCTCGTCGAGACGAAGGGCAGGAGCCGCCCGACCCGACACGACGGTCTTGCCATCGAGAACAACATGATCGAACGATGCCAGCGCGACGGCATCCTGTTCCTGCGTGCCGGCAGCCGCGGCGGTGGACTCGCCACCGGTGTGGCCGTTCGCGGCAACCGCATTCGAGCGGTGCCCGGCGACTGCATCCTGGTGAAGGGCTGCCACGGTGCCCTCGTGGAGCGGAACACGGTAAGCGAATGCGGCACCCTCCCCCCCGGCGAGGCCGCCGCAGGCATCTGGCCGTTCGACTGCGACGACACGCTTATCCAGTACAACGAAGTGAGCGGCCATCGCGCCCCGGCCGACGGGCAGGCATACGACGCCGACTTCCAGTGCCAGGGCACGATCATCCAGTACAACTACAGCCACGACAACGTCGGCGGCATGGCGCTGGTCTGCAACGACGGCCGCGATACCCAGGGCATCGGCAACCGCGGCACCATCGTGCGCTACAACGTCAGCATCAACGACGCACTGCGCAAGACCGGCAGCGCCTCGCTGCGCATCTCCGGCCCGGTGGACGGGAGCCAGATATACAACAACATCATTATCATTCCCGACAAGCCCGACGCGGATTCGCAGGTGACCGTCTTCAAGGCCACGAGTTGGAGAGGCGTTCCCAACGGCACGGCCATCCATGACAACATCGTGGTGGCGCCGCGGGCGCCCGGCATCGACATGAATCTGGCCACGCAGACGCGCATGGCCGAAAACCACGTCTACGCCGAGGGAATGTCGGGAACACCATCCGGCAACAGGCAGATCCTGGAGCGCTTCAGGACCTACCGGCCAACGCTCGCCGAAGCGAACGCGCTGGTGAAGGCCTGCTTCGCGAACGGCAAGCCCGTGCCCGACGCCCTGCAGCGCATCGCCAGACTGGCCTGATGCCGCTCGCGCCGGGTCAATAGCGCGGCTGGAGATGCCAGCGCCACGCGCTATCGAGGATGTCGTCGAGCACACCGATCCTCGGCTGCCAGCCGAGCGTGCGGCGCGCCTGGAGACTGGACGCGACCAACGTGGGTGGATCGCCCGGCCGGCGCGGGGCGATCGCGTGCGGCACCTCGCGGCCCGTGACGCGCTGGGCCGCAGCGATGACCTCGCGAACGCTGAAACCTTCGCCGTTACCGAGGTTGAACGTGAAGGCGCCTTCGTTCTCCTCGAGGAATTCGACCGCCAGCAGATGCGCGGACGCCAGATCGTTCACGTGGACGTAGTCACGCACGCACGTGCCGTCGCGCGTGTCGTAGTCGTCGCCGAACACCTTGAGTCCCGGCCCGTTACCGAGCACCGCCCGCAGCAGGTTCGGAATGAGATGGGTCTCGGGGTGGTGCGACTCGCCAATGGCGCCGGAGGGGTCCGCACCGGCGGCATTGAAGTACCGCAGGGCAACGGAGCGCAGGCCGTACGCGCGGTAAGCATCCGCCAGCACGCGCTCGATCATCAGCTTGCTCTGCCCATACGGGTTGATCGGATCGGTCGGGTGGGTCTCGTCGATGGTGTCGCTGCGCGGATTGCCGAACACGGCGGCCGTAGACGAGAACACCAGCCGCTGGATCCCGGCCTCGCGCATGGCGGCCAGCAGCATGAGCGTATTGGCCACGTTGTTGCGGTAGTACTGGTACGGATCCAGGACCGATTCGCCGACCAGCGAGCGCGCGCAGAAGTGCATCACCGCGTCGAACTTGTGCGTGGCAAACAGGCGCCACAATGTCACCGCATCGCCGATATCGCCGTGGACGAACGCCACATCGTCGGCCACCGCTTCGCGATGGCCCGTCGAGAGGTCGTCGTAAACCACGACATCGTGCTGGTTCTCCACCAGGTAACGCACCATGTGCGAGCCCACATAGCCCGCACCGCCACAGATGAGAAACTTCAATCGATACCCCGCCGGAGAGTGGATACAGGTGCCTGGTGCCGCTAACTCGCTTTTTCGACTCGTACCTCCACGGCAGGCGCGGTGGCCGTCGGTGCCTCGCTATGCACGAAGCCCTTGAAGATGGTGAGAAAAATGATGCGCAGGTCGAACGCGAGCGACCAATGGTTGATGTAATAGAGGTCGTACTCGATGCGCTTGACGAGGTCCGTGTCGCCACGCCAGCCATTGATCTGGGCCCATCCCGTGATGCCGGCCTTCACCAGGTGCTTGTGCATGTATCCGGCAATCTCACCCTTGAACTTCTCGACGAACATCGGCCGTTCCGGTCTCGGTCCGACGATGGACATGTCGCCGCGCAGCACGTTGATGAACTGCGGCAACTCGTCGAGGCTGGTCTGCCGAATGAAGCGTCCGAAGCGGGTCGTGGTCTTCGCCTGCGCATTGCCCCACTGCACGGCCTTGTTCTTTTCCATGTCCACCGGCATGGAGCGGAACTTCAGCATCTCGAATTCCTTGCCATCCAGGCCGACGCGGCGCTGCCGGTACAGCACGGGGCCGGGGCTCGACAGCTTCACGCCGATCGCCAACGCCAGCATCAGGGGGCTGATCATGAGCAGGATCGCGGCCGCTATCGCTCGATCCTCCACCGCCTTGAGCAGCCAGGCATGGCCGAGCAAGGGACTGTCCCGCAGCGTAACCAACGGCATGCCACCGCAATCGACCATGCGCTGGTTGATCAGCTGCCGCCCCAACATGTCCGGCACGAACTTGACGGTGATCACCCGCTCTTCCATGCGGTCGAGCGCATAACCGATCGCGCGGTGTGCGCTCACCGGCAGCGCCACCAGCACCTCGTCCCATTCGCCCCGATCGAGAATCTCGTCGATATGCCGTAGCGACCCGGCGCAACGCACGCCCTCCGGAACGCCCTGGTCGTGGCTCGTGGAGACGTAGGCACCGATCGTCATGCCCAACGCCGGGTTGGCCTTGGCCTGACGAACCATATGCAGGCCGGACTCCGTCGCGCCGATAAGCAGGCAACGCCGCAGGCCCACGCCCCGACGCCGCAGATACCACAGCGTAGCGACGGCCAGTTGCCGCACGGCTGCCATCAATGCGAGCCCGAGGAAAAATGTGAGCGTGACCCATCCGCGCGAATACAGATCGCCCACTTTCAGCAGGTAGCCCAGCGCGAGCAACGCCGCGAAGCCGACTGTCCACGATGCGGCAATGCAGCAATATTGCTCATAAGCGCGCTCCCCCATGGGGCGCTCGTACACCCTGAACAGGATCGACGCGGCCAGCGTCGCCAGCATCAGGATGATCAGTGCGACGACATAGAAGCTGCTCATTCGCCATGTGTCGAAGCGAATGAAGTACGCGAGGTAAGCCGCCACGATCGCGCAGATCGGATCGCTCGCGCGAATCTCGAGGTCCAGTAAGGCGTTGAATTTAGACAATTGCATGACAAGCACCTTCTGCCGGAGCGGGACGCGCCAAAGCGGCGAGACTCCCAAGGTACGTGCCCCCACTGTAGGCCCTGCCTGTCTGTCACCGGATCAGGCGGCGGGCCGACACGTTTCGGACCGGACCTTCAGCACAGAAGGCCCGATCTGAGAAATGTCGTACTTATCCAGTCCGACGGCCCATGCTGCATCGCACGCAAAACCTTGCGCAATCCGACAACTGAAAATTTGGGAGTGGTGTCACAAAAACAGTGGTCGGGATCGTGCGTTCAGCTGATTGCCTTGCTTACGGAACACAGTTGGCGGTGAATGCAATACGCACCGCATGCGAGAGAAAGCGTTCATGAACGCGGTGCGCACACGCCCTTTCCCCTTGGAGACAACGCCCATGAGACGTCTATTTGTTGCGTGCATCCTGCTCGCGGTCGCGGCACCGCTTCTTGCCCAGAGCCAGCGTCCGGCGGCAAGCGACGACTCCTCGCAAAACAGCCCCCGCAAGCCGCGCGTGGCCACGCCAAGCCAGGCGCATCAAGCCGCGCGCGGCGCTATCGCACCTGCTCGCGTGGGCGCAGGCACGGCCGCGGTGGCCGCGGCGTCCGGTGCCACCGCGAACGATGCGAACGGCACCGGCAATGACGGTACAGGCGGCACGGGAGGTACGGGCGGCACCGGTGGCACAGGCGGAACCGGCGGCACGGGAGGTACGCACTGAACGACGATGAAGGCGTCTGGCCATCTAGACGTCCGTTCATATTCCCGATCGGTTAATGTTTGATCGGTTTTAGTACGTTGATGGCCTCCTCACGAAGGCGCCACGATCGAAGGACCCCGTAAACGATGAAGTTCCTGCCGACTCTCGGTCTGGCCGGGTGCTGCCTGTTGTTGCAAGCATGCATCCTCGCACCCGGCCAGCACATGAAAACCGGCGAGTTGAACGACAAGGAAAGCGCAACTGGCAGCCGTTACCAGCTTGTTCCCATCACGCCCAAGCTGATTGCCATGGACCGCGCCAGCGCCGTCGCACCCGAGATCGACCCCGCGCTCACCGCGTACAAGCCGGACTCCTACCGCATCGGTCCTGGCGATTCCCTCTACATCACCGTGTGGGAGCATCCGGAACTTACCTCCCCTGCCGGCTCGCAGCAGCAGACCGCGGCGAACGGACGCCTCGTGCGGCCCGACGGCACGCTCTTCTACCCCTACGTGGGCCTGTTGCACGCCTCGGGTCTCACGGTGGAGGAACTGCGCACCGCCATTACGGACAAGCTGACGAAGTACATCGAGAAGCCGCAGGTCGATATCAGCATCGTCAATTTCGCCAGCCAGAAGGTCACGCTGTCCGGCGCCTTTGTGAAAACCGACCCGCAAGACATCACCATAACGCCCCTGACGTTGAGCCAGGCCATCGGCTCCGCAGGCGTCAACGCGCAGCTGGCCGACCTTTCGAATGTGGTCCTCCGGCGCGACAACCACGATTACCACCTCGATCTCGACGCGCTCTCCCGCTCGTCTGAGGGCGGTCGCGACATCTACCTGAAGGGCGGCGACAGCATCTACCTCCCTTATAACGATCGACACGAAGCCTATGTCATCGGCGAGGTGCTCCGTCCCCAGGCCATCGCCTTCAAGACGAGCGACCTCTCGCTCACCCAGGCCCTGGGCCGGGCCGGCGGTCTCAACCAGACGAGCGCCCGCGGCAAGTCGGTTTACGTGATCCGCGGCGTGGAGGACTTCGAGAAGGCTCCTGCGACCATATACCAGCTCGACGGCACCTCGCCGTCGGCGTTCGCGGTGGCCGCGCAGTTCGCGGTGAAGCCCGGCGACGTCGTATTCGTGGGGCCAGCCGGCATCACCCGCTGGAACCGGTTCATCAGCCAGTTGCTGCCCTTCTCCGGGCTGATCAACAACGCAGCCACGGCGCAATACAACCTGGATCGCGACAGCAAGCTCTGAGCGCGTCCGATCCACTCAACTTCAACACTCTACGGGCGACATAAATGAAGGTCACCATATTCGGCACGGGCTACGTAGGTCTGGTCACGGGTGCCTGCCTTGCGGAAATGGGCAATCACGTGGTTTGCGTCGACGTCGACGAGGCGAAGGTCGAAGGGCTTCGCCGGGGCGTGGTTCCCATCTTCGAGCCCGGCCTTGAGCCCATCGTCAAGCGCAACCATGCCTCCGGGCGACTCGACTTCACCACCGACCCCGGCCCGGCCGTCGCACACGGGGAACTGATCTTCATCGCGGTGGGGACACCGCCCGACGAGGACGGCAGTGCCGACATGAAATACGTCCTCGGCGTGGCACGCACCATCGGCGAGCACCTCGACGGTTATACGGTCGTCGTCAACAAGTCGACCGTGCCCGTGGGCACGGCGGACCGCGTGCGCCGCACCGTGAACGATGTGCTGGTGGAGCGCGGCGCGGCGGCCGATTTCGACGTCGTGTCCAACCCGGAGTTCCTGAAGGAAGGCGACGCCGTGGAAGACTGCCTGCGTCCGGATCGCATCGTGGTCGGCTCGTCGAGCGACCGCGCCATCGCACGCCTGCGCAAGCTCTACGCCCCGTTCAATCGCAACCACGACCGCATGGTGGTGATGGACGAGCGCTCGGCCGAACTGACCAAGTACGCGGCCAACGCCATGCTGGCCACCAAGATCAGCTTCATGAACGAGATCGCCAATATCGCCGAGCGCGTCGGTGCCGACGTGGAACTGGTTCGCCAAGGCATCGGTGCGGACCCACGCATCGGCTACCACTTCATCTATCCCGGCGTGGGTTACGGCGGATCGTGCTTCCCCAAGGACGTGCAGGCGCTGGAACGCATCGCGCGCGGCCACGACTACGATGCGCGGCTGCTCGCCATGGTGGAGGCTGTGAACGCCGATCAGAAGACACGCATCCACACGCAGATCTCGGAATACTTCGGCGGCGACCTGAAAGGCAGGACGGTGGCCGTGTGGGGGCTGGCGTTCAAGCCGAACACGGACGACATGCGCGAAGCACCCAGCCGCAAGCTCATGGAGGCGCTCTGGTCCGCCGGTGCGCGCGTGCGCGCCTACGATCCGGAGGCCCGTGCGGAGACTCGCCGCATCTACGGCGAACGCGACGACCTGGTGCTTTGCGACGACCCGTACGATGCACTGAAAGGCGCCGACGTCATGGCCCTGGTGACCGAATGGAAAGCCTTCCGCAGCCCCGACTTCGCGAGGATCAAGGCAGCGTTGAAGAGTCCGGCGCTCTTCGACGGCCGTAACCTCTACGATCCCCGCACCGTGGAAGACGCCGGCATCGCCTACTACGGCATTGGCCGCGGCCGATCCCTGCGGCACTGAGAGCACAGGTCATCGTGCGACGTCGCGCCCAGCCCCTCACGCGTCTGTCGCTGCGCGCTGCCACCCTCGGCGGTGTCTGTCTGCTGCTGACGGCGTTGACGGCATGCTCGTCGGTCTCCCGCGGCAGCCTGGAGTCGCTGCGGCTGGCGATGCGGCGCGAGACGGTGCACCCCACTCCGGCCTCCGTCGCGGCCACGCCGTATTTCCAGATGCAGGCCAACGGACCCGACGGCGAGGCCATTCTCATCCTCGCGCACGTTGCCGACGGGGAACTGGGCTGGTACGGCGCGGGGCGCGATGCGGTGTTCACCCGCGACGGACTCGTGGTGAAGACGGTGGGCCTGCCACAGGACCTGGAGGAAACGACGACCCCTGCCGGCAATCCGTTCCACGACGGATTGCAGCACTTGAGCGCGCCCGTCACGTACGCCCGCCAGGTCGACTGGTCGCCGGGCTACCGCTATGGCATCGCGTTGACGGCGACACTGGAGCCCAAGGCCATCGAGGACGTCGAGATCCTCGGCACGATCCATCGTCTTCGCCGCATCGACGAGCATGTATCCGCGCCGGCGCTGGGCGTGAGCATGACGAACCGCTATTGGATCGATCCGACCGACGGCTTCGTCTGGAAGAGCGTGCAGCATGTCGCGCCGGGACTGCCCCTCGAACTCATTCAATTGCAGCCGTACCGCGAGTCCGCCGCATCCGCAGCCGATGTGACGCCTCCGCCCGCGGCGCCTCCCGGCGACGGTGAGCGGCTTTCCGTTGCCGCGGCCCGGCAGGCGCCCCCTCACGCCTACACCGTCGCCGGCGCATGGCTCCAACCGGGTCTGCGGCGCGAACAGCTTCGCCTCCGGGCCGGTCTCGTGTACGAACTGGGGGCCATCCGCAACAAGGCGCTTGGCGAGGGAGACCTCACGCCCTCTGCGGCCGGCAAGTCGTTCCAGTCGTGGCTGTCGGAGCTTCCCATTACCGGAAGACGAACGGGCGTCTCACTGGATCCGGCCCGCCTCGAAACCGGCCGGGCCAAGGATTGGCCCATGAACACGGGCGACACCCTGGTCTATCCTCGCCGTCCCGACGACGTTCGCGTGGTCGGCGCCGTCGAGAAAGCTTGCCGCGTGCCCCACGTTGCAATGCAGGATGCGCGCCGTTACCTCGCCGCGTGTCCTGCGTCCGCCGCAGCCGATCCGGACATCGTATTCGTAGTGCAGCCCGACGGCTCCGTGTTCGAGCAGGGCGTGGCCCTGTGGAATCGCGACCCGCCCCGGCCGCTCGCGCCGGGAGCCTGGATCTACGTTCCCTTCGACAGGCATGCCATCGCGGGCGCGGCGGACGATGCGTTCAACCGGGACGTTGCCGCCTTCCTTGCCACGCAGGTGCCTGGCGATGGCGGTGGCCCCTGATGCGGCGCCGCGCATGGCACGGCTGCTGCCGCACCGCGCTCGCGTTGCTCGCCGGGGGCACATCCGTGGCTCACGCCCAGGAAGCCTTCACGCAGAGCGACTTCGGCGGCGTGGGACTGTTGCAGACACCGACCGCGCGCATGGCGGAGGAAGGCGAGTTCAGTTTCGTGCTGAGCCGCACGACGCCCTATACGAACTACAACGTTTCCATGCAGCCGTTGCCATGGCTGGAGGGCTCATTCCGCTATACGAATGTCAGCAATCGCCTCTACGGGCCACGTTCGCTCAGCGGGAGTCAGACCTACAAGGACAAGTCCATCGACGCCAAGGTGCGCCTGTGGCAGGAGAGCCGCTGGCTGCCCGCGGTGGCGGTCGGCGCGCGCGACGTCGGCGGCACGGGCCTCTTCTCCAGCGAATACGTGGTGGCGAGCAAGCGCGCTGGCCCGTTCGATTTCAGCCTTGGCCTCGCATGGGGTTACATGGGCGCGCGCGGTGATATCGGCAATCCGCTGGACATCCTGAGCGACCGCTTCAGCACCCGGCCCACGGGCGGCACGGGAACCGGCAAGTTCAGCATCAACAAGTTCCTGCGTGGCCGGCCAGGTTTCTTCGGCGGCGTGGAGTACCGCTCGCCATGGGACTGGCTGATCCTCAAGGCGGAACTGGATGGCAACGATTACAAGCATCAGCCACAGAAGAACAACCAGCCGCAACGCTGGCCGGTGAACCTGGGCGCGGTGTTCCGCCTCAACCGCAATGTCGACCTCACTGTCGGCTATGAACGCGGCAACGTGGTCACGGCTGGCCTCAACCTGCACAGCAACCTCGCGACGCATGTCGATCCACCGAAGACCTTCGATCCCGCACCCGAGCCGCTGGCCACCGCTGCGCCTCCGCCCGAAGTTCCGGCACCGCAACGCGCTGCGCCGGAACAGGTCGACTGGCCCGCGGTGGCCGACAGGCTTCGCGAGAACGCGGGCATCGACGTGTCGCGCATCGGACGGCGCGGCTCCGAGCTCGTGATCCACGGCGAGCAGCAACGGTTCTTCTACACGGCCGAGGGCGTCGGCCGCGCCACCCGCATCGTCGACCGCCGCGTGGACGACAGCATCGGATGGCTGACCGTCTCCAGTGAACGCAACGGGCTGCCCATCGTGGAAACCAGTGTGCATCGGCCGCGATTCGTCGAACTGCTGGACGACCGGCTTCCGCTCGCCGACTTCCGCCGAAGCGTCGAGCAAGACCCGGTGACCGCGCGCGAGGAAGAGGTCCTCTATCGAGCGCCGCTCAAGCGTTTCACCGGTGGCACGTCACTCGGCTACCAGCAGAATCTCGGTGGCCCTGACGCGTTCGTCCTCTACCAGGTGTACGGTGCGGCTTCGGGCACCTTCAACTTCAACCGCAATCTGTGGCTCGACGGCGTGCTCGCCGTCAACCTGGCCAACAACTACGACAAGTTCAAATACGACGCCCCGAGCAACCTTCCTCGCGTGCGCACCGACCTTCGGCAGTACCTGACCCGTTCGGACGTCACTCTCCCCAATGTCCAGCTCACCGGGACGCGACGCCTCGGGCAGGATCTTTACGGTCTGGCGTACGCCGGCATGCTGGAGAGCATGTACGGCGGCGTCGGCGGCGAGGTGCTCTACCGTCCCTTCGGCGAGCGATGGGCCGTGGGCGCCGATGTGAACTGGGTGAAGCAGCGCGGTTTCCGGCAGGATTTTTCCTTGCGCCGTTACCACGTGATCACCGGGCAGGCCACGGCCTATTTCAATACCGGCTTCCACGACGTCACGGTGGCGGTGAGCGTCGGCCGCTATCTTGCCGGCGACTGGGGCAGCACGGTGGACGTGTCGCGCGAGTTCGCAAATGGGGCCAGGATGGGCGCCTATGCCACGATCACCAACAAGTCCGGCAGCGCCGGATACGGCGAAGGCAGCTTCGACAAGGGCATCTACGTGTCCATTCCCTTCGACATGCTGTTGCCGCATTCCTCGCGCAGCCGCGCCACCCTCCTCTGGCAGCCGCTGATACGAGACGGCGGCGCGCGCCTCAACAAGCGCTACACCCTGTATACCCTCACGAACGACCTGGACGGCGACCTGTTCGACAAGAACCTGGAGAAGATCCGCGAATAGAACCTACAGGTAACGCAGCCAGCTCTGCACGCCCTGCTCGATCATGCCGTACGCCTGCTCGTACGCCGGCCGGCGCTGGCGGTAGGGATCGGGAATGTCGCGACCGCCAAGCCATTTGTCGAGCAGGAACACCTTGCCGCTGGCTTCGGGCGCCATGCGCCGGATGGCATCGACGTGGCTCCGTTCCATCGCGAGGACGAGATCGGCATCGCGCAGCAGGCGTTCGTCCACTTGGCGCGCGACATGGCCTTCGCCGTCGACGCCATGCTCGCGCAACAGCTCGAGCGCCGTGCCGTCCATGGGGCGGCCTGCCATCGCGCCGAGGCCGGCACTCGACACTGTGGCAGCGTGACCGGAACCGAGGCGATGCCGGAGCAGGTATTCCGCGGTAGGACTTCGGCAGATGTTGCCGATGCAGACGATCAATAGGCGCTGGAACATGTCGCCATAATAGACAACCGATGGGAGAGTCGCACGTGACGATATGGATGGCCATCACCGCCCTGGGCGACAGCGCGGTGCTGCTTCCGCTGATGGGCTGGATGGCGATTTGCCTGGGCCTGCCGCCACCCTACCGCCGCGACGGTTGGCGCTGGCTGGTGGCCGCCGCGCTGTGCGGCGGATGTGTGGCGCTCTCCAAACTGCTGTTCATGGCGTGGGGTGTGCGCCCGCCGGGGCTCGATTACACGGGTTTCAGCGGACACACCGCGCTGGCGATCCTGGTGTGGCCCGCGCTGGCGGCCCTGCTCTCGCGCGGTTGGCGACATGCCGGGCACCCGGCGGCGATCGCCTTCGGCCTGCTTCTCGGCCTCGCGGTAGGCGTATCGCGGCTGGTCTTGCGTTTCCACAGCCCATCGGAAGTGTGGCTGGGCGCGGCGCTCGGTGCCGCCGTCGCCTTCTGGTTCCTGCGGGGGCTGTCGTCGCCGCGCGCGACGCCGGGTGCACCCGACGGCCCATGGAGGGCGGTGCTCGGGTGCGGCGCCCTAGCCATCCTGGCGCTGTGCTATGGGCGGGTGTTTCCCTCGCAACATCTACTGCAAGACATGGCCGTCTGGTTGAGCGGCCATCGGGCCGCATTCACCCGCTGAGCGGCGAAACCGATCCGCCCGGCAGGCATATACTGCGCGCACAGCGGAGAGACGACATGGCAAGCGTGCTTTCGGTCAACGTCGGGTTGCCACGCGAGGTGGCATGGGAAGGCCGGATCGTGCGTACCGGCATCTTCAAGTCTCCGGTGGAAGGCCGGGTCATGGTCCGCACGCTCAACATCGACGGCGACGGCCAGGCGGACACCGCGGGCCATGGTGGCCCCAATCGCGCCGTCATGGTCTATCAGATCGAATCGTATCGCTATTGGGAGTCCTTCCTCGGGCGCCCGCCGCTGGAATACGGCCGATTCGGCGAGAACCTCACCATCGAGGGACTGCCGGACAGCGAGGTTCGCGTTGGCGATCGGTACCGGATCGGCAGCGCGCTTTTCGAGGTCACCCAACCACGGGTCACGTGTTATCGCGTGGGCATCCGCATGGAGCATCCGCAGATGGCGTCGCTGCTGGTGGCGCACCATCGTCCCGGCTTTTACTTCAGGGTGCTCGAAGAAGGCGAGATAGGCGCCGGCGACACGATCGAGCGCGTGTCCCAGGGGCCGGAAGACCTGACGGTCGCCGACGTGGACGCGTTGCTCTATCTTCCCGGCCACTCGCGCGACACCCTCGAACGCGCGTTGCGCATTCCTGCCTTGAGTCCCGGCTGGAAGCAGTCGTTCGCGAAAATGCTGGAAGACGAGGGCCGCCCCAGGAACGCGGCAAGGAGCCAGCCGGCGTGGAGCGGCTACCGACCATTCATCGTGCAGAGCGTGCATCGCGAAAACGACGCCGTGCGGTCGTTCGTGCTCGTGCCGGCGGACGGCTCGCCGCTGCCCCCTGCGCTGCCGGGGCAGTTCCTGGCATTGCGTGTCGATAGGGGCGACGAGCAATCGCCGGTCCTGCGCAGCTATTCCATCTCCGGCTGCGTGCCGGGGCAAAGCTATCGCATCAGCGTCAAACGGGCGGAAGGCGAAGGCAGCCGCTTCCTGCACGAGCACGTCGCGGCCGGCCACCGTGTGGAAGCGAGCGCGCCGCGAGGCGATTTCACTCTGGTGTCGAACGGCTCGCCCGTGGTGCTCATCAGCGCGGGCATCGGTATCACGCCGCTGCTTCCCATGCTCGACGCGCTGGCGTTGGAATCGCCGCCCCGGGCGGTGTGGTGGATCCACAGCGCACGCAGCGGCACCGAGGACGTGTTTCGCGACGAAGCACGCAGCGCGCTGGCGAGGCTGCCCGGCTCGCGCGAGTGCTTGTTCTATAGCCGGCCCGCCGCCGGCGACATCGAGGGCCGCGACTACGCGGTGGGCGGCAGGATCGACGGCTCCCGGCTTGCGGCGATGGGGCTTCCACCCGACGCGCACTACTACCTTTGCGGGCCGCAGTCCTTCATGCGGCAGACGATGGCGGATCTGGGCCGGCTCGGCGTTGACGTCTCTCACATCCACAGCGAGACGTTCGGCGCGGAAGCCTCCCTCACTCCCGGTACGACAGGGCCCGAGGGCCGGCCTCCCCATCCGCCCGCGGAAGCGGGTACCGGACCGGAGGTCACTTTCACTCGCAGCGGGCTGAGCGTGGCCTGGGATCCACGTTACGGCTCGCTTCTCGAACTCGCGGAGGCATGCAACGTACCGGTGCGCTGGTCGTGCCGTACCGGCGTCTGTCATACCTGCCAGTGCGGGCTCGTCGAAGGCGCGGTCGCCTATGCGCCCGACCCGCTCCTGCCGCCACCCGAAGGCGATGTACTCATCTGTTGCACGACACCGCGAGGGCCGTTGTCGCTCGACCTGTGATTTCACATTCACGTGACGGGATGCGACTTGCCGTCGAGCGGGCAGGTTGCTAGTTTCGCCTCAGGTGAGCCCCTTCCCGCCGTCTGCGAGCGTCCATGGCCGAAGCAGCACATTATCGTTCCGCGCGGCTGGTCCGCATGGTCGGTGGTGTGCTCGCATTCCTTCTCGCCATCGGGCTGGCGCTTGTCCTCGACATGGACTACGAGCGACGCGTCGAGACGGCGCGCGCGCAGACGAAGGCCTTCGCCGACAGCGGCCAGCACCTGCTAGGTGAACACCTGGGCGTCGTGCAACGGGCCATGGAGGGCGTGGCATCCGATAGCGAGGAATTCTTCGCCACGGTGCCCGACCGCGCAGAAGCGCTCATTTCCGAGAACATGGCGGGCGTCGCCAGGCGACAAAAGGCTGAGATCGCCGACCTCCTTTTCGTGGACGAAAACGGCAAGGCCATTACGCCCGGCGAGGGCGACCCGGCGTTGCCTGCATGGGTCCGCGACGCCGCGAACCGTGAAAGCCTTCGCCTGGGCCCGCTGGAATCGCGGCAGGGACAATGGTTCTTGCCGATTGCCGTACCCGCCGGCGACGGCCGCTGGGTGCTCGCACGCTTGAGGCAAAGCCAGTTGCAGGTCATCGTGGAGCACGTGCACGCGGGCACCGGCGGCGTGGCGGCCATTGCCGATCGCTACGGGAAGATCGTCGCTCGCACCGGCCATTCACCGGGCCTCGTCGGCGAATCGGTCGACGGCCTGTTCGAACCGTTCGATGCCGCCGCTAGCCACAGGGTGACCCCCATGGACGGCGTGGATCGCCTGGTGGCGGTCAGCGGTCCCGAGAAATATCCATTGTGGATCAGTGTGGGCGTCGCCACGTCCACCATCCTCGGCCCCTGGTACCGCTTTGCCTTTTTCGGCATCTGTCTCTACCTCGCGTACTGCGTCGGCTTCGTCTACCTGTACCGCCGGGTGGCGGCCAGCGAACGAGCGCAGATCCGCGAACTGAACGAGCGGCTGCAGATCCAGTCCCAACTGGCCGACGCGGAGCGGCGCTTCCGGCTGGCCTTCGACAAAAACCCTCTCCCCTACTGGGTGTTCGACACGAAGACTCTGGCGTTCCTCGAGGTGAACGAGGCCGCCGTGCGCAGCTATGGATACTCGCGAGACGAATTCCTCTCCATGCGCATCACCGATATTCGGTCGTTGCAGGATGCGCGGATCCTGGAACGGCTTTTTCAGACGCGCGATCACGGCGAGGACGTCGAACCGGGCAAGGTCTGGGTGCACCGTCGCAAGGACGGCACCACGCTCGATGTACGTGTGCACGCGGCGAGCATCGATTTCGCAGGACACGAGGCACGACTCGTTCTGGCCGAGGACATCACCGAACGGCTGCGTTCGGAACGCGCCCTCACCTATCGTGCCACCCACGACGTCATCACCGGGCTTCCCAATACCGAGGCACTGGTCGAATACCTGGAACACGGTCTCGGCGATCACGCATGGTATGAACTGGTTTACATCCATCTCCGCGGCATCGACCGCGTAAGCGATACCTTTGGCCTGGAGGTCGGGCGCAACGTGCTGCGGCAGGTCGCCGCGCGATTCGCCGCCATCGGCAGCGCACACGGCATGGTGGCGCATCGCCCCGGCGAGCGGTTCATGGTCGCGATCACCGATCCGGAGCGCCGCGACGATATCGTGGCAAGGCTGCTCGCCGTGGTGAACGAGCCGGTGGCGGTCAACGATACCCTGCACACGCTGGACCCGCAGTTGGGCGCGGCCTCGCATCCGCTGGACGGACGCCGCGCCGGACAGGTGATCGCCAGTGCCGCGCTGGCGGCACATGCCCGCACGAATGCACCGGAGCCCATCCAGATGTTCGAGCCCGCCATGGCCGAACGCGCCATGGGACGCCTGACGATGGCCTCGCGCATGCGTCAGGCCATCGATTCGGACGAGCTGTCGATGCACTTCCAGCCCATCGTGGACGCCGCGACCGGGGCGATATGCAAGCTTGAAGCATTGGTCCGCTGGCGCCAGTCCGACGGCACCCATGTCCCACCGGCCGTGTTCATTCCGCTCTGCGAGAAAACGGGCCTGGTTCTGCCGCTCGGCCGCTGGACACTGGACGCCGTCGCGAAGGCCTGCCTGGACCTGGCCGCGGCCGGCCATGGGGATCTACCGGTGGCCGTGAACGTATCGGCGGTGCAATTCCAGCGCAGCGACGTGGCGGCCCAGGTGCGCGCCGTCTTGACCGCATATCACTTGTCCGCGCATGCGTTGCAAGTGGAACTGACCGAGAGCAGCCTCATGGATCAGGAGCGCGCGGTACCGGCATTGCAAGCGCTGCGCGCCCAGGGCACGCACGTGTCCCTCGACGATTTCGGCACCGGGTTCTCCAGCATGGCCTACCTGCGCGACCTGCCGATCGATTCGCTGAAGATCGACAGGTCGTTCGTGGTCGGCGTCGACACCGACGAGCGCGCGGCGTCGATCTGCCGCTCGATCATCATGCTCGCGCACACCCTCGGCATGCATGTAGTCGCCGAGGGCGTGGAGAGCGAGAACCAGTACACCTGGCTAAGCCGGAACGGATGCGATCAGATCCAGGGGTACCATGTGGCGCAGCCCATGCCGCTGCCCGCACTCCTGGCGTACCTCGGCACACGCCCACCGCTGCGGCCGGCGCGCACGCACGCTGCAGATATGGGCTGAACGTTACCCGGGACAGGTTTACGCCTTACGCTTTCGTCGCGCCCATGGTCACCGAGTCGAGATGCTCGACGCGCACGATGTCGCCCAGCCAGACCACTCCGCTCCAGCCAGGCTGCTGCGGATCCTCGAGTTTTACCGTACCGTTGATGCCTTCCACGTCGTCGGCGTCCTTGAAGACCTGCACGGTCGGCGTGACCATGACCACGCCCTCCACCGGCGCTTCTTCGACCAGGTGCACGCGGACCCGTGCGTTGATCGCCAGTTCTTCCACCCAGCGCTCCATGCGTGCGATGTCCTGGGGATCGGTGAATACCTTACTTGCTGTGCGTCCCATCAGTCGTTTCCTCCGCGGCGAGCTTCCATCGAAGAAACCCGCGCCGAACGAGGCCGGCGCGGGCTTCCATGCCGGACATCAGGCCGCTGACTTTTCAGCGGCGCGCTGGTTACCCGCTTGCTCGGCAAGCAACGTGAGCTTTTCATCGGTCGCTTTCTCTTCCTTCAGGGTCGCCTGGAGGAGCGGAATGGCGTCCTTGTAGCCGAGTTGCTTCGCAATGGCGGAAAGCGTGCCATATGAAGCGATCTCGTAATGCTCGACCTTCTGGGCGCCGCCGATCAGGGCAGCGTCGCGCAGCGGGCCGGCCGGAATCTCGTCGATGACTTCCTTGCCCTCTTCCACCAGGCCTTCCATCGCCGCGCATTTCATGCGCTTCAGGCGAATGCCGAGCGTCTCCACGATCTGGTCGATACGCTCGACCTGGCCTTGGGTTTCTTCGAGGTGGGCTTCGAAGGCCTGCTTGAGTTCCGGAGCCTCGGCAGCGCGTGCCAGCCTCGGCAGCGCCTTGGTCAGCTGCTTCTCCGCGCTGTAGATGTCCGAAAGCTCGTGAATGAAGAGGTCTTCGATCGTCTTTACTGCCATGGGTCTTCTCCGCGTCGGGTCATGCAACACTGAAGACAGCAGCGTAGGCGCGCGTCCGTCATGCGCCCAGCTTGATCCCGTGAACGCAATGAAGACATTGCGGGATCACGTTTTTCCCGTGCGCAGGACGACTCGGAGCGACCGCTCCATTAAGCAACGTGAATGGGTATTGACGAAAGGGGAAGATTGGCTGCACGCTCCCCTCGACAAGCTTTCCGCGACACGACAAGCGCGATTACGACGAGGACGAGGCGATGACGAGCGACCTGCGCAACCCGCTGAAACGCGCCCGGAACATCGGTTCCGCCAAGTCGGGCGCCGCGGCCTGGATGGGCATGCAGTTCACATCGCTGGTGCTTGTCGGCCTCTCCGTCTGGTTCGTCGTCCTCGTGCTGACACTCATGCACGAGGACTATGCGACGGTGCGCCATGCGCTGGCCCATCCCGCGAACGCCACGCTGATGGCCACGTTTGTCGTGCTTGTTTGCTGGCACACGGAACTTGGGCTGCGCAATATCTATGAGGACTACATCCACACGCGCTGGCTTGCGTTCTGGAGCGCCATTCTCACCCGCCTGGCGCTGTTGCTGATGGCGGTGCTGTCGCTGCTGTCCATCGTGCGCATCGCCCTCACGGGCTGACCTCATGGGCTGACCTAATATCCCGCGCGTCGCAATAACCATGCCGCAGCGAGCGTAGCTCCCGCGATCATTGCCGCCGAACGCGCACGCGGCGATCGCCGTGCATCCGAGGCCAGGCTCTCCACGACGTCCACGCGGTCTGCGAAAAGCAGCATAAGCCAGTGGCGCAGGTCGTTCTCGCTGTGGCGAAAGGCGCGGCGCCGGATCCACCCGCTGACACCGCGCGGCGGCACGCTGGTGCCGAACACGGGTGGCCGCTTGAAATGTTCCGTGGACTGAAGAATCTCCACGTCGGACGCTTGCGGTGTCGGGTCGCCCCAATGAACGCCTTCAAGGCGGGGCGGCATGCGCTCCATGGGCACGGCGGGGCGGTTGGCGCGGTCGAGGTCGGCGCCCCAGCCGGGGATGCGGTCTTTCGGTGCATTCATGGCGAATACCTCAGGTTGCGGTCGAGGAAGCGCTGTCGGCGCCCGGGGGGATGAGCACGGTCTTGATGCACTGGTCCTGCTTGCGCGAGAACATCTCGTACGCATCGCTCACTTCCTCGAGTGGCACGCGGTGCGTGATGATGGCGCGGGGATCGAGCCGACCTTCCTGGATGTGCTCTATAAGCCGTGGCAGGTGCCGCTTCACGCTGGCCTGGTTCATCCGCAGCGTAAGGCCCTTGTTGAGCGCGTTTCCGATCGGAACGGCGTTGAAAGTGGGGCCGTAGACACCCACGATGGAAACGTTTCCGCCCTTGCGAACAGAGTTGATGGCCCAATGCAGCACCGTGGCCGCACCTGCCTGAAGCTTCATCTTCACGCCCGTGATGTGCTGCATCACGCTGCCCGTCGCTTCGCAGCCCACGGCATCGATGCACACGTCCGCGCCGAGGCCGTCGGTCATCTTCTTGATATGGATGGCCATGTCGCCCACGGAGCGGAAGTTTACGGTTTCGCACTGTGCGTAGCGGCGGACGAAATCCAGACGGTAGTCCATATGATCGACCACGATCACCCGCCCGGCCCCCATCAGCCAGGCGCAGCGCGCGGCGATGATGCCGATGGGTCCGGCGCCGAAGATCACGACTGTGTCGTTCTCCCGGATATCGCCCATCTCGGCGGCCTGGTATCCCGTGGGAACCACGTCTGTCAGCAATACCGCATCCTCGATATGCATGCCGGGCGGGATGACCGTCGGCCCGATGTCGGCAAAGGGCACGCGAACGTACTCAGCCTGGCCACCGTCGTAGCCGCCCGTGGTATGTGAGTACCCATAAATGCCGCCCACCGCCGTGGCCTCGGGGTTCACGTTGTGACAGTTGCTGTAGAGCTCGCGCTGGCAGAAATAGCACGTGCCGCAGAAAATGTTGAACGGGACGAGCACCCGGTCTCCAACCTTCAGGTTGCGAACATCCGAACCGACGTCCACGACCTCGCCGACGAACTCGTGCCCGAAGATGGAGCCCACGCGCGTGTCGGGTACGAGCCCGTGGTAGAGGTGAAGGTCTGACCCGCAGATGCACGAGCGAAGCACCTTCACGACCGCGTCGAGTGGATGCTCGATGACCGGGTCGGGGACGTGGCGCGCGCTGACCCGATAGGGCCGGCGATAGGTAGTCGCGAGCATTGTGTTCTCCCTTGACGAGGCGTCTTGCATCCTTTGCCCTCGGATGTCGTCGGCACGGCAAAGGGGTGTGGCACCGGCGAAGACATTGGCGAACGCCTTCATCCACGTGTCGCGTCAATTCATCCGCCGCGCACGCGGGCTTGAGCGCTACCCGCGCAGCATCGTGCCGTACCGCGGGCATGGCGGTGACCACCGGAGACGACGATGAGCAACGTGAACAGCGAGCGGGTCCTGATCACCGGCGCGAGCAGCGGCATCGGCATGCACCTGGCGCATCGGTTCGCGATGTACGGCCACCCCGTATGCCTCGTCGCGCCGGATGCCGCAGAACTGGAGTTGCTGGCGGGCGACATCCAGCAGCGCCATGGCGTCGAAACCTTGTCCGTGGCCGTCGATCTGGAAAGCAAGGAGGCCTTCGAGACAATTGCCTCGGCGGTGGACGGCGCCGGCTGGCAGGTGGATATCCTGGTCAATAATGCCGGCCACGGCTTCAAGGGCAACTATGCGGAGGTTCCGCTCGCCACCCACCTTTCGGTGCTTCGGCTGAACGTGGAGGCCGTTCTGCGGCTGACGTCGATGTTCCTGCCGCGCATGGTGCAGCGCGGGCAAGGGCGCGTACTGAATACCGCCTCGATAGCGGGCTTTGAACCGGGGCCGACGATGGCCGTGTACCACGCGAGCAAAGCGTTCATCCTGTCGTGGAGCGAAGCCATCGCCACGGAACTGGAAGGGTCCGGTGTATCAGTGACCGCACTCTGCCCTGGCCCGACCGACACGGACTTTTTCCCGAAAGGCGACCTGGAGGAGAGCTTCGCTTTCCAGAAGGCGAACCTCATGGACCCCGAGGAAGTGGCGGAGATCGGCTACGGCGCGTGCATGGGCGGCGAGCGTGTCGTCGTGGCCGGCGCCGTCAACAAGGCCATGGTCTTCTCACGCCGGTTCATGTCCGAGCACATGCAGGCGCGCATGAACGAGAAGATGTACGAGGACGTGGACTCGCCGAAGCGGGCGCGGGGCGACAAGGAGTCGCCGCCGCGCCACTGATTTCAGCGTTTGGCTTCGACGTCGGGAGTCGCGTCGCGAACCAGGAACTCCTCGGTCAGCTGCGGCAGGTGTTCCAGCACCCACTCGGCCATGGCCTGTTCCTGGGGAAGGATCTTCTCGCACGCCCGCTTCGTTTCCTCGTCGCCCACGGTTTCGGCCGCGGCGATGAGCGCGGTATACATCGCGATCTCCAGATTCTCGAAGACGTAGCTCGCCATCGCGCCTTTCACGATCTCGTCGGAATTCACCATGCCGCCGGCGGCTTGGCCGAAGGCGGCCGCCTTGCCCATCATGTCCTTCATGACCGAAGGCTTTCCGCCCAGACGTTCGATGCACTGGCGGAGGAGTTCCTGCTGACCCAGCGTTTCCTGCAGGTGTTCCTCGATGCGCTGCTTCACCACGGGATAATGCTCGATACGGCTGGCCTGTGCCTTGAGCATGTGCTCCGCTTGTTGCTCCATAGCGTGGGCGTCGCGAAGCCAGTCGAGGAGGTTCTCGCGCATGTCTGCCATAGGTATGTTCCTTCGGTCGGTTTCGGGAGCGCCCATGCTTTCGGAACGGACGTGCAGCGCACAGCCAGGATGCGTGACGGAACCATGATGTGAACGAGCGGCGCTTCACGTGAGTAGATTCGGTCGTCACCCATGGTGCCCACTGCCTGCACCCCGGCTATGCCCATCATGGCGAACACGCAAGCCAAGAGGAGCGCAGCCAGCGATGTTCAGTCATAACAAGAGACTCCAATACACCGTACGCGTCAGTGAATCGAATCCCGGCCTGGCCAATCTCATGCTTGAGCAGTTCGGCGGCCCGCAAGGGGAGTTGGCGGCGGCCATGCGCTATTTCACGCAGGCGCTGGCCGAGGAAGATCCGGGCCGGAAGGACATGCTTCTGGATATCGCCACCGAGGAGTTGAGCCACCTGGAGGTCATCGGTTCCATCATCGCGATGCTGAACCGCGGTGCGAAAGGCATGCTCGCCGAGACCGTCGACCAGCAGGCCGAGATGTACCGCGCCCTGCAGGGTGCGGGTAACGATAGCCACGTGACCCACGTGCTCTATGGTGGCGGCCCGGCACTCGTCAATTCCGCCGGCGTCCCCTGGAGTGGTGGATACGTGGACACCATCGGCGAGCCGACGGCCGACCTGCGTTCCAACATCGCCGCCGAGGCGCGCGCCAAGATCGTATACGAGCGGCTGATCAACGTCACCGAAGATCCGGGTGTCCGCGACGCGCTCAATTTTCTCATGACGCGCGAGATCGCGCACCAGAAGTCTTTCGAAAAAGCGTTGTACTCCATGGACAAGAGCTTCCCGCCGGGCAAACTCCCTGGCGATCCCCGTTTCACCGACACTTACGTCAACACGTCGCAAGGCGAAGGCGATCGCACTGGACCTTGGTGCGAGGGCAAGGGGTTCAGCGAAGTCATCGTACCGAGCGAGGACAGCCTGCCTGTCGATGGCGGCGACGGACACGCCGACGTCAAGTTGTCACGCGGCGAGAAGGCCGCGGTCGACGCGTTCGCCGCGCGAGGCAAGTCCGATCCGAAGCGAGACCCCGTCACGGGCGCGGATCTCGGCACGTTGCAACAGGAAGAAGCCAAGAAGTAAAAAGATGGGGGCCGCAGCAGCGGCCCCCATCGATATGTCCGTCAAGTACGCGGAGGGTTATCCGGCCTGCCGGACGGACGGCTTCAACTCGACCTTTATCCAGCCGGGCCGACGCTGATCGAACGCTTCATAGGCCGAAAGCACGTCGGATAACGGCTCGCGCTGGGTCAGTATCCGCGTCGGTACAACCTCGCCGGAACGAACACGCTCCACGAGCATGGGGATGTACTTCCGATGGTTGCAGTTGCCCATCCGTACCGTGAGGTTCTTGTTCATCGCGGCACCGATGGGGAACAGATTGTCGGTGGGAGGATAGACACCGATGATGGACACCGTGCCGGCCTTCGCGACCATCTCCACCGCCCAGGCCAGCGCCTGCATCGGTCCGTCGCCCGCCTTCCAGGTCCCTTCGTCGCTGCGCGCATCCGGTGACGCATCCTTCGCGTCGCCCGGCGCGGGATGTTGGGCCGCAGGCCCACCGTGCGCGTGCTCCGCATCCACGCCCACCGCATCGATCACCGAATCCACGCCGATGCCGCCGGTCAGGCGTTTCACCGTCTCTACCGGATCTTCCCGTCCGAAATCCACCGTCTCCGCTCCCTGGGCACGGGCCATCTCCAGGCGGTCTTCGTGCTGGTCGATGGCGATGACGCGCCCGGCACCCAGCAGCCGCGCCGACGCGATGGCGAACTGCCCGACGGGACCGCAACCCAGGACCGCAACGGTGTGGCCGGGCTTGATGTCGGCCATATCGGCACCGAAGTAGCCCGTGGGAAAAATATCCGAAATAAGAATGGCCTCGTCGTCGCTCACGGCATCGGGCAGCGTCACGAGGTTCACATGCGCGAACGGCACGCGCACTTTCTCGGCCTGCATGCCGTTCAGTCCGCCGGCTTCCTTGGGGCCACCGTAGAAGGCCGTGCCCGGGCCGTGCGGATTGGCATTGTCGCATTGCGCGTAATAGCCCGCGCGGCAGTACGAGCAGTATCCACAAGCCACGGTGGAAGGAATCACGACGCGATCGCCCACCTTGAGGTTGCGTACGCCCTCGCCCACCGCTTCGACGATGCCGACGCCCTCGTGGCCGAGGATGGTTCCCGGTTCCACGCCGGCCATCGTTCCGCGGATGAAATGCAGATCGGTGCCGCAGATCGCCGATGCGGTAAGACGGACGATCGCATCGAACTCGGAGGCGATCTGAGGTTCCGGAACATCGTCGAGACGGATGTCACCGAGGCCATGAAATACGACGGCTTTCATTATCGAGGCTCCGTTGTTAGGGGACCTCGGGAGCTTAGAACCCCGGATGTGAAAGTCCGACGCCCATACCGTGCCCACGGCGAACACATTCCGCATGCGATGCCGACAACGACCGATCGGCCGGATTTCGACGATCAGGCATTCATGACGGGAAGTCGCGCGCGCGCCTGGTGTCGAGCAAGGCCGAAGGATCGGCTTCCAGGCCGACGGTGGCGTGCACGGCGGCGAGCGCCTGGTCGCGGTACGCCTGCTTTTGCCGTGTAGGCGCGCTTCCGTCCTCATCCAGCGGCCGAAGCAGATCCAGCAGGTCGCGCGTTTCCGACGCGCGATGGGGCACTGTGGCCTGGTCCACCAGCTTGGCCATCACGTACCTTGAACGTTCCGTCGTCTGGCTGGCTGAGCGGGCGATGCTCGCTCTTGCAAGGCGCCCCTTTTCATAAGCGATGTCGGTCTGGCTGTCGGCCACGTCTTCGACGTGCGTGTAGACATAGTTCTGCGACTTCGGGTCCAGTGTGAGCATCAAGGCACCATCCGCACTGAGCGGCGAGTGGTAGCTGGCGCTCAGTTGCGAGTGCAAGTTCTGGGAAATACCCCGATCGAGCGCGCCGTTTCCGCTGATGCGTGTCTCCTGCGATACCGAGTAGGCGAACCCGTCCTTTTCGGAGGGCTTCAGAGGATTCGGCGCACTCGCGGCCTGCACGATCGACGCATGGAAGTCGGGCAGCCCCGTGAGCACCGAGGCTTGCACGGCGGAAGGTGCCCCCGCCATCGGCACGAGGCCCGAAGGCGAAACATCCGACGATGCCGTCAATTGACCGAAAGCACTCTTGAACATCGCCATGAAGGCCCTGTCGCCCTGCCCGCGTACCGCGGCGGCGTCGAACTGCCGCAGGTATCCCGCGAGCGCTTCGGCGCGCTGCGCGCGATTGCCGAGAATGGCGGCGGCATGGAAATCGACGGCCATGTCGATGGTTCCGCGCTCGCCGGTCAGCGTGAGGTTGCGCGTCGTGGCATCGGCGTGGAACACGAGGTTGGTGGGAGTGCGGCCCGCCTCCGCCGAGCGGACGGTGAAGTTGACCGAGGACAGCACCGCGGTGTCGAACCCGCCCAAGCCTTCGAGGTCGATGCGGGGCGGTGTCGACACCGCGCCGTCGAGCGCCTTCTGGAACGCGTCGGCAAGCTTTCCCACGGCCGCACGCTCGGCTTCGTCCAGGCCGGCGCTGCCGTGAACGCCGACCGCGAGGCTGCCGTCCTCGGTGGTCATGTCCAGCACCACCGATTTCCCGCTGGCCGTCCGTATGCTCAGCGTGGTAGTCGCCTGCGCGCCGTTACCGGGCGCCGCGAAAGGGCCACCCAGGCGCACGCTCTGGGAAAAGTCCCCACCATCCGCCGCGAACCGTTCCAAGAGCGATTTGCCTACGCCATCGAAACGACCGCTCAGCGAAGCGGCCGTGTAACGGCTCGCCATGAGGGAAGAGATCGCGTCCTGGGGCGGCGTCTGCCACACGGGCGGCGATGCGGGAGGAAACGCGTACGTCGGCGATGCTTCCGGCGCGGCGAGGCCGCTCAGCGTAACCACCACCGAAGCGGGAGCGGTCGCCGTGTCCGGCGCTGCATTGGCGGAAACGGACGGCACTGGGAGAGACGACACCTCGACGAGCCGGGTGTTCGCCGTGGCCATACCTGCATGTCCGATCATGTCCCGAAGTCCCCATCGTTCCGTGGGTCGCCCCTATCGCCCCTGTGACGGCCCGCGGCACGGAAACTTGAGCGGCCCTCAGTGACCGCACTCGTCGCGGCTGTTGTCCGCGATACCGGCGATCAGCCAGCGGCCGTCCATCTTCACCAGGTGCACGAGGTCGGTGCCGCAGTGCTTCACCTTGCCATTCACCAGGAATTCGTACGGTGTCCAGACCATGGCCAGATCGCCGTCGATGCGCACCAGCGGATCATGTATACGCTCTTCGATGGTGTCCTTGCCCGGCTTGATGCGATCGATGAACTCCCCCAGCGTCATCCGGACAACCTTGCCCTTGCGGAGCAACGCCACGCTTCCCTCGGGCTGGACGGTCGCCCGCATCGCCCCCTGGTCGTACTTCGCCATGCCATCGAACATCGCCTGCACCGGCGCCAGCACGGCGGACTGTTCCGGTGTCGAGGCGAATGCGGGCGCCATGGCGCCGGACAAGGCCGCAGCTACGATGACGGCGAAAGAACGGGCTTTCATGCGGTTACCCCTGGGCGCGGTGGCTTTTCGGCATCTTAGCCGCGCCCCGCCGCACCACGCCATGGTACTTCCGGCATCCCCGGCGACACCGCAGGCGCCGCCGAATTCGACAAGCCGTGGATTCGGCGGCCTGCTATACCGGTCATTTCCCAGGAGAACCCCATGGCACCGACGACTCTCGATGACGACTTCCTAGCCCGCCAGAAGCAACGGCTACTCGACCTGCGCCGGCAGCTGGTGGATGTGGGCGATGCCGCCGGCGCCGACGAGCAGGCGCTCCAGACGGCTGCCGGCGGAGAACCGCAAGACACCGGCGACGACGGCGAGCGCTTCGCCCAGCAGGAAAACGACGAGGCGTTGCTCGGTCACAACGAGCGCCGCCTGGCGGCCGTGGACCGCGCGCTGGAGAAGATCGACGAGGGCACCTATGGCATCTCGGACGGCAACGGCGAAGCCATTCCGCGCGCACGGCTCGAGGCCGTGCCCGAGACCTGCTACACCGTGGAGGAAGCCGCCGATAAGGAGCGCTTCGATCGCACTCGCTGAGTCCCGCGGCGTGCACGCTCCGCAATCGTCCAAAAACGAGGGCATGCGCGTCCTATCCGCTCCTGGCGGCAACCCCTAAAAAAGGAAGGGAGCCACCAAGGAGACACACCCGTGACCGACTCACCCGAACCGGCACTCGACCCGGCGCGCCGCAACTTCGTCATTGGCGCCGGCGTACTTGCCGCAGGCGCCCTGACAGGCATCGGAACGCTGGCCGCCAGCACCGCGACCGCTGCCGCACCCGCTTCAAACACCACCGGAAAAAAGGAAAACACGATGCCGTTCATCACGACCAAAGACGGAACCCAGATCTTCTACAAGGACTGGGGCAAGGGCCAGCCGGTCATGTTCCATCACGGCTGGCCGCTCAGCGCGGACGACTGGGACGCGCAGATGATGTTCTTCCTCAACGCGGGCTTCCGCGTCATCGCGCATGATCGCCGCGGACACGGCCGCTCCACCCAGACCGACACCGGCAACGACATGGACACCTATGCCGCCGACGTCGCCGCGCTGGTGGAACACCTCGACCTGAAGAACGCCGTCCATATCGGCCACTCCACGGGTGGCGGCGAAGTGGCGCGCTACGTGGCGCGGCATGGCAAGGGCCGCGTAGCGAAGGCCGTGCTCGTGAGCGCCGTGCCGCCGATCATGGTGAAGAGCGCCGCCAACCCGGGCGGACTCGACATCTCCGTGTTCGACGGCTTTCGCAAGCAACTCGCGGCCAACCGCGCGCAGTTCTATCGCGAGGTGCCGATTCCCTTCTACGGCTACAACCGTCCCGGCAAGACGCCCAACGAGGGCACCGTGGGCAACTGGTGGCGCCAGGGCATGATCGGCGGCATCAAGGCGCACTACGACTGCATCAAGGCGTTCTCGGAAACGGACTTCACCGAAGACCTGAAGCAGATCGACGTGCCCACGCTGGTGATGCACGGCGACGACGATCAGATCGTGCCTTTTGCCGATTCTGCGCCATTGTCGGTGAAGCTCCTGAAGAAGGGCGAGCTCAAGGTGTACAAGGGCTACCCGCACGGCATGCTGACGATTCACGCCGACGAGCTGAACAAGGATCTTCTGGCCTTCATCAAGGCCTGATGCTTCAGTGACAACTGCGGGAAGCGCGCTCGCGCTTCCCGCAGCTTCATTCGTTCACGCCCACCCGGTAGCTGAACGGGTGCCTCGCATTCTGTTGCGACGCAGGATGACACTTACGTGTCGCTACCCCATCCTCCCGCCGCAAGGGCGCCGCGGGGGCGTCGCAAGAACTTGCGGGGAAAAATCGAATGATTCGTCGCCACCTGCCGCGCGGCTTCGCCGTGCCTGCTTTCCGTGCGAAACCGCTTGCCATGGCCTGCGCCGCCGCAGTTTCCTTCGCTTGCGGCACGACATGGGCACAGGAACAGCCCCCGCAGGACACCTCCGGCAACGCGCCCGCGAAACCTGCCGCCACTGCGCAGAAACCGAAGCGCAACCCGAACCCGGACGCCGTGAGCAACCTCGACGCCGTGGTCGTCACCGGCATTCAGGGAAGCATCCAGAACGCGATCAAGGCAAAGCAGAACTCCGACAACATCATCGAAGCCATCTCCGCGGAAGACATCGGCAAGCTGCCCGACAGCAGCATCGCCGAGAGCCTGGCGCGCCTGTCCGGTCTTGCCACGCAGCGCGTGGACGGCCGCGCCAACCAGATATCCATTCGCGGCCTGTCGCCCGACTTCGCCGGTACCACGTTGAACGGCCGGGAGCAGGCCACCATCGGCGAGAACCGCGGCGTCGATTTCGACCAGTATCCATCTGAGCTGATCAGTGGAGCGGCGGTGTACAAGACGCCGGACGCCAGCCTCATCGGCCAGGGCCTGTCCGGCACGGTGGACCTGCACACGATCAGACCGCTCGACCTGCCCAAGCGAGCCATCGCTGCCAATCTTCGTGGAGAGAACAATTCCCACGGCAGTCTGAACCACGGCACGGGTGTCGGCGACACCGGTCATCGCGCCAGCTTCTCGTACATCGACCAGTTCTTCGACCACACGCTGGGCCTGGCGGTCGGATTCGCGCAACTGGATTCGCCGGTGCAGGAAAAGCAGTACCAGGCATGGTGGTGGAACATTAACAACGGCTCCGAGGGCGCGGAGAACCCGGATTACTGGCGTGCGCCACACACCCCGGGCATGCCCGACAACGTGTTGTCACAGCAGGGCATGCAACTGCGCGCGAAATCGGAAAATCAATTGCGCAACGGCCTGATGACCGTGCTCGAATGGGCGCCCAACGACCATTACCACTCCACGCTGGACCTCTACTACTCCACCTTCGACCAGAAGACGTACCTGAATGGTGCGCAGTGGTCGAGCAGCTCTTACGACAATGTGTCGTACTCGAACGTAGGCTACGTGCCGGCCCTGCCCTATCCGATCGTGACCACCGGGCATATCGATGGCCTCCATTCGATCCTGCAGAACGAGTACACCAAGGAAAAGGACCGCCTGTTCTCCGCAGGCTGGAACAACCAGTACGACTTCGGCAACGGGTGGGCGATCAACGCCGACGCGTCCTACTCGAGCGCGAAGAAGCGCCTGCATGACGCCTACCTGTTCGCCGGCCTGCCCGGCCAGGCCACGTCGTCCACCGACTTCGCGACGCCGAAGCACGAAGGCTTTCCGGACTTCCGTCCGGGCGTGAATTTCGCGGACCCGTCCGCCATCTTCTTCACCGACCCGAACGACTACGGCTACAACGGCCGCGAGGAATTCGACAAGCAGAAGGACACGATCAAGGCCTTCCGCCTCGAAGTCACCCATCCCGTGGGCTGGATCTTTTCCGATGCGACGCTGGGCGTGAATTACTCCGACCGCCGAAAGACGAAAGAGGCCAACGTGTTCTTCGCCTGGCTGAACGGCAACGGCTCCACCGGCGACACATACCTGCCCGGCTTTGCAGCGCCCATCGATCCCTCCTTCCTGCGCGGTACCACGGACCTCAGCTACGGCGGCATTCCGGGCATCCTCAACTACGACGTGCTCGGCGCGCTCGCGAGCCAGTTCTACCTCACGCAACGTAACGGACAGTCCGACTGGAGCCGCAATTACACGGTGAGGGAGAAGGTTCCGGTCGCCTACCTGAAGTTCAACATCGACACCACGATGGGCGACATACCGTTGCGCGGCAACGTCGGCGTGCAGGCCGTGCGCACGGACCAGTCGTCGGTGGCGCTGCAGACGAACGGTGATGCCCTGGTCGGCCGTATCTCAGATGGAACGAAATACACCAAGGTGCTGCCGAGCCTGAACCTGGTGGCCGAGATCGCCGACAAGCAATACCTGCGCTTCGGTCTCGCCAAGACCATGGCGCGCGGACGCATCGACGATGAGAAGGTCGCGACCTCGGCAGGCGTCGCACTGGTGAACGACGGGCCGGCCGCGGGTCAGGTGCTGTGGTCCGGCAGCGGCGGCAATCCCAAACTGAAGCCGTACATCGCGGTGGGCGCGGACCTGTCCTGGGAGAAGTACTTCGGCACATCCAGTTACGTGGCTGCCGCGGTGTTCAACAAGAACCTGTTGAACTACATCTACAACCAGACCACGCTGGACTACGATTTCTCCAAGTACACGAACGACAACCCCACCCTTACCCCTACGAGCACCATCGGTTCGTTCACGCGGCCCGAGAACGGCACGGGCGGCAAGATGCAGGGCCTGGAGCTGTCCGGTGCACTCGAACTCGGCTTGCTCACCCGTGCGCTGGACGGCTTCGGCGTGCAGGCGAACTTCTCGCTCACCAACAGCACGCTGCCGGTAAGCGCCGTTTCCACCATTCCGGGCAGCCCGTCCACCCTGCCCGGCCTCTCGCGGAAGGTGGCCAACCTCGCCCTGTATTACGAGAAGTACGGCTGGTCGGTGCGCATCGCGGAGCGTTACCGCTCGTCGTTCACCGGCGAGGCCGTCGCCCTGTTCGACCAGCTGGGCTACACCAAGGTGCTGGCTGACAGGCAGACGGACTTCCAGCTGGGTTATGCCTTCGACCATGGCGCATGGAACGGGCTGTCTGTCCTGCTGCAAGTGAACAACCTGACGAACTCGCCCATGAAGACGCAGCAGATCGCTGCCTTGCCGAACAGCGTGAAGGTGGCGCGGCCGCTGGAGTACGACAAGTTCGGCCGCACGGTGATGTTCGGGGTGAATTACAAGCTGTAACCGTGCGTCGCACCGGGAGCGCTACGCCCGGTCGACGCGCGCCGCGTAGCAGCCGTACCCGGCGTAATGCGCGTGCAGGTAGCTCACCTGCTCCATCGCGAACAACTGCTCGATGGCGTGGGTCAGCTGTCCGCCGTGCACCACCCTTGCATCGGCAATATGGTGATTGCGATCGAAACCGCGCAGGGAAATGGTGCGCACACGCAACGGCTCCGGCACCTCGTCGATCGCGTCGTAGGCCACGGTGGCCCCTTCGCGCACGAAGATCGCGTGGCTGGAACGAAACGGCGTATCCGCCGGTTGATGCATGTAGTTGAGCAGCAGCAGGCTCTCGCCGCGCCGCGCGTTGCGCAACTCGACGCGCTCGGGAAAGCCGGTGTCGTCCGACGCTCGCATGCGAACGATGCGGCGGGCTTTCAACGACGCTTCGTCAAGACCGTAAAGCGGGACGAAGGGCGCGGGATCGAGACCGGTGATGCGAAAGGACATGGCAGGCTCCTCGTTCGGGGATGGGACATATGCTCCACGCCGCCGCCGGGTGCCGCCATCCGGTTCTTGCGTATCCATGCACACCCTGACCGCGTCTTGTCGATTCATGCGCCCGTGTCTTCGCGACGCCGCAACGATCGCAACGGTATCCTGCCCCGACGATATTGGGAGATGACGCATGACCATCTCGAAAGATCCCGGCGCGCATACCGTCGCGATCGTCGGTGGCGGGGCCGCCGGCATCGAACTGGCAACGAGGCTCGGCAAGCGGCGCGACCTGGACGTGGTGCTGGTGGACAGGGACGCCAGCCATTTCTGGAAGCCGCGGCTGCATGAGCTCGCCGCCGGCCTGCTGGGCGACGGCGAGGAAGCCGTCTCGTATCTCGCGCACGGACAGGCCCACGGGTATCGATACGAGCCCGGCACGCTCGTGCGCGTCGAAGCGGAGGCCCATCGCATCGCGCTGGACGAAGTGCGCATGCCGCTTACGGACGAAATCATCCTGCCCCCGCGGTCGCTGCACTACGACACGCTGGTGCTCGCCATCGGGAGCCGGGTGAACGACTTCGGCACACCGGGCGTGCTCGACTACTGCGACATGCTCGACAGCCCGGCACAGGCCATCGCGCTGCGGCGCAAGATCCTTGCGCTGGCCTTGCGTACCGCCGGCGATCCCGCGCGCCGCATCCGCATCGGTATCGTGGGCGCCGGTGCCACAGGGGTGGAACTGGCGGCCGAGCTGCATCACGCATTCAACGACATGCATCGCTATGGCGGCTTGGCGGGAGCGTCGCGGCTCGACATCACGCTCATGGACATGGCCCCCCGCGTGCTGCCGGCCGTAGACCCACGGACGTCGGCCTCGGCGGAACGCATCCTTGAGGGCATGGGCGTGCACGTGCGGGTGGGCGTCGGCGTCGATGCCGTCACGCCCGAGGCCTTCCATCTGTCCGATGGCGACACCGTGCCCTGCGATATACGCGTCTGGGCCGCCGGCGTCACCGGACACGACGTTGTCGCCGGCCTCGGGTCGTTCGAACTCTCGCGGGATCGCAGGATCGTCGTGGACGAATACCTGCAGGCGCGTGGGGTGCCTGGCGTCTATGCCATGGGCGATTGCGCTTTCGCAGCGGCGCCCCATGGCGCGAGCGTGCCCCCTACCGCACAGGCCGCGCACCAGCAGGCGAACTACCTGGCCGACGCCCTGCCGAAGGCGATTCACGGCCAGCCGGTGTCGCCCTTCGTGTATCGCTCGAAGGGAACGCTCGTATCGCTCGGCGCATACAAGGCCACCGGCGAATTGCCGGTGGCGGAAAAACGCGCGCCCATTCCGATGCGCGGATGGCTGGCGAAGCTCGTCTACGTCTCGTTGCAGCACATGCACCGCGTGGCGCTGCATGGCTGGACAAGGGCGAACGCGCTCTGGCTGGCCGACTGGCTCCGCGACACCACGCTGCCGCCGGTGAAGTTGCACTGAGCCCCTGTGGGAGCCGCTTCAGCGGCGATACGGGTCGCGGGAGTGCCCGCTGCCGCGGGATCGCCGGCATAGCCGGCTCCCACAAAGAGCTTTGGTCTTATTTCTTTACGGCGTGTTCGAGAGCCTCGAAGTCTTCCTGCGACAGCTCCAGCGAAGCACCCTTGACGTTTTCTTCCAGATGGTCCGCGCTGCCGGTGCCCGGAATGGGCAGCATCACGGGCGAGCGCTTCAGCAGCCACGCCAGGGCCACCTGCCCGTCCGTCGCACCGAGTTTATTCGCGATGGACGAAAGCACCGATCCTTCCTTCGCCAGTTCGCCCGCCGCGAGGGGGAACCAGGGGATGAAGCCGATGCCCTGCTCCGTGCAGTAGTCCAGCACGGCCTCGCTCTGCCGGTTGCCGAGGTTGTACAGGTTCTGGACCGTGACGACCTTGAAGAATTTCGCCGCGGCCTGGATCTCCTCCACGTTCACCTCGGACAGGCCGACATGGCGGATCAGGCCTTCGTTTTGCATGTCGCGGATCACGCCGAACTGCTCGTCGCGCGGCACCTTTGCGTCGATGCGGTGAAGCTGCCAGAGATCGATGCGGTCGACGCCGAGGCGGCGCAGGCTCATCAGCACGCACTGGCGCAGATACTCGGGCCGGCCTACCGGCGCCCAGATATCCGGGCCATGGCGGGTCAGGCCGCCCTTGGTCGCGATCACCATGCCCTTATAGGGATGGAGCACCTCGCGAATGAGGTCCTCGCTGACGAACGGCCCGTAGCTGTCCGCCGTGTCGATCAGGTTCACGCCGAGGGGCTGCAGTTTCTCCAGCGTCTGGCGCGCTGCTTGCGGATCGGCCGGATCGCCCCAGATCCCCTTCCCGGTGATGCGCATGGCGCCGAATCCCAGGCGGTTGACCTCGAGGTCGCCGCCGATCCTGAACGTGCCGCTGGCCGCTGCGTTGATACTGCTCATGGACTTGCTCCCGTGGGTTGGATGAAGGGTGTCATGCACACATTGGGATGGACCCGGCGGTCTAAACCCCCCAGAGTCAAGCTTCGAAAATAATCGCGACCACGTCTTGTCAAAGATGCTCGTCGATCCTGCCGAGCAACTCGTCGATGTCCCCCCGGGAGACCGGCCGGGCAAGAAGCAGCGCTTCTACCTGTTCCACGTCCCATGCCACCGTGGTCGCCCCGAGCATGAGTGCCGCGCCCTTCAGCCGATGGGCGATGTGCAGGGCACGTTCGGGCGCGGCCTCCTGGAGGGCTGCGCGAATGGCCACGAGGTCGAGCCGTGCTTCGTCGCGGAAGGCCCGTTCCGCGATGGACGTGCCAGGTGCCCCGGCGATGGCATCGCGCAACCCGCCCAGGGTCAGGGGCTTGCCCAGGACGGTATCGATACCGCTCTCTTCGCAGCGGCGCACGTGCGCTTCCCCATGGTTCGCGGAGATGGCGATGAAGCGTGTGCGCGCCCCTCCCGCGCCGGCCTCGCGTGCGCGCAATTCCGCAGCGATGTCGTAGCCCTGCATGTCGGGCAGTTCGCAGTCGAGCAGCACGCCGGCGAACATGCCCGGCACGAAGGCGTCGATGGCCGCCTGTCCGTG
This sequence comes from Luteibacter sp. SG786, assembly GCF_011759605.1. Classification (GTDB taxonomy): domain Bacteria; phylum Pseudomonadota; class Gammaproteobacteria; order Xanthomonadales; family Rhodanobacteraceae; genus Luteibacter. Next base: position 2,533,810 of record NZ_JAAOYX010000001.1, on the reverse strand, counting down.
ATCCACGGCGTGTGTGTCGTAGCCGAGGAACTTCAGCTGCGCGGCGATGATCTGCCGGTTCGCCGGGTGGTCCTCGACGAGGAGGATCGTGCCTTTCGGCTCGGGGGCGGTGTCGTCGGACGCTCCGGCGAAATCCTCGGGCGGCGCGACCGGCACGCGGCTGGTCGGAAGCTCGATGCGCACGGCGGTGCCGGCGCCGACATCGCTGCTGAGCTCGAGCCGGCCACCGAGGTGGCGCACGATTTCCGCGCAGATGCCGAGCCCCAGGCCTGTACCGCCCATGCGCCGCGAATGCGTGCCGTGCGCTTGCGAGAACGGGCGGAAGAGTTCGCGCTGCCGCTCCGGCGGCACCCCGATCCCCGTATCGAACACCTCGAGCACAAGGTGGCGCACTTCGTCGGTACCTTCGTTCGCCGTCTGCCAGAGTGCGATGCCGACATGGCCGCGCTCGGTGAACTTCACGGCGTTCGACAGAAGGTTTTCCATCAGCTGGCGCATCCGTGTCTCGTCAAGCAGCAACCATGGCAAGGCGCCCATGGGCAGGTCCAGGCGCACGGCCAGGCCCTTGTGCTCGATCGCGGCGCGTTGCCCTTCGATCACTTCGCGGGCGACCTCCACGATGTCGCACGCCACGAGGTCGGGGGTAAAGCCCTCGCTTTCCGAGCGGCTATAGTCGAGGGCGCTTTTCAGCAGGTTCTGAAGGCTGCGGCTGCTCGACTGCGCGATGGCCATCAGGTCGCGCTGCGCGCCGTCCAGCGATGTGCGCGAGAGCAGATCCACCGACGAGGCCACGGCATTCACGGCATTGCGCACCTCATGGCTCATCACGGCGAGCAGCATCGTCTTCTGGCGTTCGCCGCGCCGCGAGGCGAGTTGCGCACGCCGCAACTGCCAAAGGGCAAACATCAGCACGACGATGAGGGCGAGCCCCAGGCCGATCTCCACCCGGTACGCGGAAGCCACCTGGGACAAGGTCGGTGCGCGAAGGTAGGCCGTTTCGAGCCAGCGCTCGATCACCGCGCGGTTGTCGTCGGGGCCGATGCTCCGCAGGCTGTCGTCGATGATGGCCAGCAACTCCGGCGCATCCTTCCGCACGGCAACGCGAACGCTGATCGGCATCTCCGGAACATCGCCGGCGATGCGCAGGCTCAACGCGTAATCACGCCGCACGATCGGATGGTAGGCCACGTCGACGCCCACCCCGGCATCGGCGATACCGCTCTCTACCGCAGCCAGCACCTGGTGGATGTCGGCAAGGGGAAGGCGGGTCACCGCGGGATGCTCGCGACGCAGCCACGATTCGTAGACACCCCCACCCTTGAACGCGACCACCCGGCCGTCCAGGGCATGCATATCCAGCGTGGCAGGCCCGACCGTACGGCTGATGATCAGGGTCCGGCCGACGTAGAAGGGCTTCGACACGAGTGCGCGATCACCGACGTCGGCCTCCAGCAGGCGGTCACTGAGCGACGGCAGCATGTCGATGCGGCCTTCGTTGAAGGCCCGTACCGATTCCTCCCAGGATTTCGTGCGCACGGTGACGAAGCGCAGCCCGGTATGCCGGGACACCAGTTCGAGGTATTGGCTTACCAGCGGATTGCCCCAGTTGCCGCCCACTTCCGATCCCTGCTGCGGGTCCACGGCGATGCGCAACATCGGATGCGCGGCGATCCAGGCCTTGCGCGCGGCGGCTCCGGCCTCCGGCGTTTCCGTCGCCACCACGGCGAAAGCGAGCAGTCCGAAAAGGACGGCGAAGAGTCGCCTCACGCCGATCCACCATCCAGCGCGAGGATGTAATCGCGCAGCAAGTACAACTCGTTGTCTGAGGAAATCCGCAGTTTCCGGAAGGCTGCCGACTTCTGCGTGCTGATCGTCTTCAGGCTGCGCCCGGAACGCGTGGCGATCTGCCCCACGGTCAGGCCTTCCAGCAGTTGGCGTATCACTTCCCATTCGCGTGGCGACAACGGTACGAGCGCGGGGGGATCGTCACTCTCCACGCCGCGCTGGGGCAGGAAGCCGCGCCCGGTCATGATGGCGTCGATGGCGCGGATGACGTCGTCCGGTTCCTGGCTCTTGGCCACGAAACCGTCCGCGCCAGCCTGTCGCAGGCTGTGGATCACCAGGCCCTGGTCGTGCGCCGAGACCACGAGGATCTTCATCCGGGGATAGGCTGCGCGCAGCTGCTTGATCAGCGCGATGCCGTCGATGTCGTCGAGCGCCAGCGAGTAATCGATGATGGCCACGTCGACCGGCATGGTGGCCAGCATGGCGCGGAACGGCCGGCTGCTCGAATGGCTGCCGACGATGGTGATGGAGGGGGCTTTTTCGAGGTGCGCGACCAGCCCTTTCAGGACGAGCGCATGGTCGTCCAGCAAGGCCACGCGCACAGAGCCGAGATAGGATCGCGCGGACATGAGTGGACCAGATAGCCGGGTGTTGCCTGTCGAATGCCCTACTTTCGTGGGCGATGCGGACGCACCATATATCGGTGCGCACTCCCTTGTAAACGTCGTCATTCTAAGACCTGGGAAGCTTCCGGCTACACGCTATCGGCCATTCGACCACCTCCGTAAGCCATACAGGCAATCCCGATCCGTATTGCTACGCTCTCATCGCCCCGCCAGACGGGGTTTTTCGATGCCGTGAGGGGTGAAAGCGGGCATGGACACAGAAAGCCGCACAGCAGCAGCCGGCGCCGCCGGCGTGGCTGAATCCGTAGCGAACGCGCGTCCGTGGGACACGCCGGGCGGCCTCCTGGACCGCCCACTGGAGGGTGTCCGTTTGGGCATTGTCGGACTCGGCTATGTGGGGCTGCCCCTGGCGGTCGAGTTCGGCAAGCGTTATGCCACTCTCGGATTCGACATTCGCCCCGCCCGCATCGACGAATTGCGCGCCGGCCACGACGCCACGCTGGAAGTGGACGCCGAGGAACTGGCCGCGTCTGCGCGCCTTCGCTTTTCGGCCAGCCTCGACGACCTGGCGGCATGCGATGTCTACATCGTGACGGTGCCGACACCCATCGATGAGGCGCGCCGGCCGGACCTGACGCCGCTGCTGCGGGCAAGCGAGACGTTGGCGAAAGTGCTCAAGCGCGGCGACGTGGTGGTGTACGAGTCCACCGTCTATCCGGGCTGTACCGAGGAAGTCTGCGTTCCGGTCCTCGAGCGCGGTTCGGGTCTCGTGTTCAACCGTGACTTCTTCGTGGGTTACAGCCCTGAACGTATCAATCCGGGCGACAAGACCCATCGCGTGAGCAGCATTCTCAAGGTGACCTCAGGCTCCACGCCGGAAGCCGCGGATTTCGTGGATGCCCTGTACCGCTCGGTGATCGGCGCCGGCACCCATCGCGCCAGCTCGCTCAAGGTGGCCGAAGCGGCGAAGGTCATCGAGAACACCCAGCGGGATCTCAACATCGCCCTGGTGAACGACCTGGCCATCCTGTTCAACAAGCTGGGCATCGACACCCTGGAAGTACTGGAAGCCGCCGGTACCAAGTGGAACTTCCTGCCCTTCCGGCCCGGCCTGGTCGGCGGGCATTGCATCAGCGTCGATCCCTACTACCTCACGCACAAGGCCCAGCAGGTGGGCCATCACCCCGACGTGATCCTCGCCGGACGCCGCACCAACGACAGCATGGGGCCGTACATTGCAGGCGAACTGGTGCGGCTGATGGTGCGCAAGGGCATCAACCCGGTGCACGCCCGCGTGCTGGTGCTCGGTCTCGCGTTCAAGGAGAACTGCCCCGACCTGCGGAACACCCGTGTCGTGGACATCGTGGCTGCCCTTGGCGGATATGGCGTGGCGGTGGACGTGCATGATCCATGGGTGCGGGCCAGCGAGGCACGGCACGAATACGACATCGACCCCGTCGCCGAACCGGCACACGGGACGTACGACGCGATCGTCGTGGCCGTGGGCCATCGCGAGTTCGTCACGATGGGAGCCGAAGGCATACGCGCCTTCGGCAAACCCCTCTCCGTGGTGTACGACGTGAAATATGTGCTGCCCCGCGACGCGGTGGACGGCCGGCTCTGAGCCAAGGCCACGGTATGACAATCCTGGTCACCGGTACCGCGGGCTTCATCGGTTCACACGTGGCCACCCGGCTGCTCGAGCTCGGCGAAGAGGTCGTCGGCCTGGACAACCTTTCCGACTACTACGATGTCGGGTTGAAGGAGGCGCGCCTGGCCCGCCTCCGGGAACTCCCCGGATACACGCACGTGCATGCGGACCTGTCCGATCGCGATGCCATGGAACAGGCGTTCGCCCTGCATCGCCCCCGACGCGTGGTGCATCTCGCCGCCCAGGCAGGGGTGCGTTACGCCGCGCAGAATCCGCACGTGTACGTGTCGAGCAACGTCACCGGCTTCCTGCACGTGCTGGAGGGCTGCCGAAAGCATGCCGTGGAGCACCTGGTATTCGCGTCCACCAGCTCGGTGTACGGCGCGAACACCCGCATGCCATTCTCCGAACACCAGCCGACGGAACATCCGCTGACGCTCTACGCCGCCACGAAGAAAGCCAATGAACAGATGGCGCACGCATACGCCCATCTCTACGGGCTGCCGTGCACCGGGCTTCGGTTCTTTACCGTCTACGGTCCGTGGGGCCGACCGGACATGGCGCTTTTCCTGTTTACCCGGGCCATCCTGGCCGATGAACCCGTGCGCGTCTTCAACCATGGTCGCCACAAGCGGAGCTTCACCTATGTGGACGACATCGTGGACGGCATCGTCGGCATCCTCGGACATATTCCCGCACCGGACCCCCATTGGTCGGGCGAGCGGCCCGACCCGGGCAGCAGCGGTGTCGCTTCCTATCGCATCTACAACATCGGCAACGAGAAGCCGGTGGAGCTCCTGCGTTACATCGAAGTGCTGGAAAAGTGCCTTGGCAAGACCGCACGCCTCGAGATGCTGCCGTTGCAGCCCGGGGACGTGCCGGATACGGAGGCCAACGTGTCCGCCCTCGTGCAGGCCACCGGCCACGCGCCGAAAGTGGATGTGCATGAGGGCGTGCCGCGTTTCGTGGACTGGTATCGCAGGTATTACCGTGCATAAGACACCTCGCCCCTGCCCAACCGGAGATCCACGGTGATCATCGACTATCTCGATCCGCACGCCGCCGGCGATTATCGTGCGGACCTGTGCATCGTCGGCGGCGGCCCGGCCGGTATCGCCATCGCCCTTGCGTTCGCCGATTCACCATTCACCGTCTGCCTGATCGAGGGGGGCGGATTCTCGGGCGAAGACCGCAGCCAATCGCTGTACGAGGGCGAATCCGCGGGCGATCTGCCGCTCGATGCCGGCACATCGCGCATGCGCGTCCTCGGCGGCAGCTGCACCTTGTGGGGTGGTGGCTGCATTCCGTTCTCCGACGACGACCTCGCGCCTCGCGACTGGGTGCCCGACAGCGGATGGCCGTTGCGCTACGCCGACCTCGCTCCGTGGTACGAGAAGGCGCGCGAGTTCTGCCGCATCAACGCCACGCCCCTGCCGGGCCATTTCGACGGGTCGCCGCCGCGCGCGCCACTGGACCTCGACCCGGAGGCTCTGGTGAACTTCGTCTTCGCGCGTAGCCCGATCACCTTCGGCGATGCATATCGCGAGGCATTGCGCCGCTCCGACAATGTGACCCTGCTGCTGCATGCGAACGTGATGGAACTCGACGCGACGGCCGACGCCGCCACGGTCACCGGCGCACGCATCGGCTCCCTCGATGGACGGCGCGGATGCGTTCGTGCGCGCCACTATGTGCTTGCCGCGGGCGGCATCGAGAATGCGCGCATCATGCTGCTCTCCGACAGCGTCGCTCCGGCGGGCCTCGGTAACGACCGCGATCTGGTCGGCCGCTATTTCATGGACCATCCATGCGGCGCCATCGGTAGCGTGCGCGCAGACGATCCCGACCGCCTCACACGACCGTACGAACGCACCATCGGTAAGGTGCGTGCGCCGCTGTCACCGGAGATCGGGTTGTCTTTCGAGGCCCAGCGCGCACATCGCAGCCTCAATGCGCGAGTCCATCCCTTCGCGGTGGAGGGCCGCGTGCCCCATGGCATCCGTGCGCTGCGCGACGTGCGTGCGGCGTTGCGCCCGCCCCGCCACACCGAAGCCACCCTGCTGGAAGCGCGGCTCTGCGCGGCACTGCAGAACGGACCCACGGGCCCGGCCGTGGCCGTGCACCAGAAATTCGTGCTGAGTGCGATGCGCGTCGGCCTGCACATGGGCGACGTGGTGAAAGCGGCGGCCCAGAAACTGGTGGACCGCCCCACGGTACGCAGCGACCGGGCCGAACTGGTCGGATTCTTCGAACAGGCGCCGCAGCGCGACAGCCGCGTGCTGCTCGGTGAATCGCGCGACGCCCTCGGCCTTCGGCGCGTGCGGGTCGAATGGAGGCTCAACGAGCTCGACAGGCATACGTGGCGTACCACGACGGTCATTGCCGGCGCGCGACTCGCCGCCACCTGCAACGGTCGCTTCGAGCCCGCGGCCTGGGCCATGGGCGACGCACCTCCGGAGGTGCACGGCACCGCTCACCATATGGGCACGACACGCATGTCCGCCGATCCCGCCACGGGCGTGGTCGACCCCGATGGAAAAGTGCACGGCATGGCCAACCTGCACGTTGCCGGCAGTTCGGTGTTTCCGACCGGCGGCTGGGCGTTTCCGACATTCACCGTCGTGGCGCTCAGCCTGCGCCTGGCCGAACAACTCCGCGCACTGCTGAGCGAAAGCGGCGGCCTGCTGTAGTGGCTGGCCGTCCCGTCCTGGTCGACGCAGGTTTCCCGCTGCCGCGCGGAGACTTCGCCTGTGCCATGACCGGCGAACTGCATGCGGCCGGGTTCTCGATACCTCGCGCCGACCAGGCCTGCGTCGTCGTCTTCGACGCGCGCGCCATGGCGACATACGCGCCGCTTGCCATGGATGTGCTCGACCGCCGCGAGCGGGCTCGCGCCGCGCGTTTCCGTTTCCGGCGCGATCGCGACACCTATGTGCTGGCACACGCCGCATGGCGCGTGGCTTTGGGTATCTGCCTCGGCGTCGATGCCAGGGAGGTACCGCTGGCTTGCACCGGAGACGGTCAGCCGTGTCTCGCCGGTACCACCTTGTCGACCAGCCTGAGCCACAGCAGCGAATATGTGGCCTTTGCCGTATGCCCTGCCGCCACCGTGGGCGTCGACGTCGAGCAATGGCCCGCGAGGATCGACCTCGAGGCGCTCATGCCCATGTTCTGCACGCGCGAGGAACGTGCCGCCATGGCATCGCTCGACGAAGGAGAGCGGACGCGCGCACTGCTCGAGTTGTGGACGCGGAAGGAAGCCTTGCTGAAGGCGTTCGGCGTGGGCCTGCTCGCCGATCCCGCCACCGTCGCCGCGCCCGCCGGCCATGCCCAGATGCCGCCCGCGAAGGCCCTGCATTATCCTCCCTGCCACACGCGCAACCTGCCGGCTGACGATGGCTGGATCGGTGCGCTCGCGGCACCGCCCGCCATCCGTGACATCCGCCTGCATCGTTTGCGAGACGGCCATTCGGACTAGCCATGGGCCGTCCGGAAGTGCAATCGACAGCCCGCGGTGCCCCACCTAGTCTCTCTGATATCCGCACGTGACAGAACGCGTGCTTCAAGGGGACGACCGATGATTCGCCTGTTCAGACAGCCGATCGTGCGCTGGCTCACCCTGATGGGCTGCTGCGAACTGTTGCTTCTTGCCGCGTCGCTCAATGCCGCAACGTGGATACGCTTCGCCCCGTCACCCGAAGACCTCGCCGCGTCGTCGCATTCGTTGACGGCCCGTGCCTCCATGTTCGCGATCGTGATCTTCCTGAGCATGGCGGCCCTCGGGGAATACCGGGCCACCCTGCGCATGAGCTGGCGAGGACAGCTTGCACGGCATGCCATCGCTTTCGCCCTCGGCGGCCTGGTCCTTGTGGTCGGCTACTACGTGGTACCACAGGCCTACGTCGGCCGCGGTGTCCTTGGCATGGCCCTCGTCATCGCCTTCGTCGTCACGTCGGGATTCCGTGCGCTGTTCATGCGCCTCGTGGAATTGGAATCGCTAAAGCGCCGCGTCCTCGTGCTGGGCGCGGGCGAACGCGCCGCGCAGATCCACAACCGCATGCGCCGGCGTTCGGACCGTCGCGGGTTCTGCCTGCTCGGTTACGTAAGGGGCTTGAACGAAACGGTGGCCATTCCGGAAAACCTGCTGGTGAGGCCCGCCGAATCGCTGGCCGATCTGGCCCGGAGGGAACGACTGGACGAGATCGTGGTGGGCGTGGACGACCGTCGCGGCAGCCTGCCGATGGACGAGTTGTTGGCGTGCCGACAACTCGGCGTGCAGATCACCGACCTGACTACCTTCGTCGAGCGCGAAGCCGGACGCGTGCAGCTCACCATGCTCGATCCGTCGTGGCTCGTATTCTCCGGCGGATTCAATGCCACGCCGGTGGCCCTCTTCCTGAAAAGGGCCTTCGACCTCACCGCCTCCACGCTGATCGCCCTGCTCTGCTGGCCGATCATGCTCGGCGTTGCGCTGGCCATACGCATCGAGTCCGGTCGCGGTCAGCCGATCCTCTATCGACAGGAACGCGTGGGCGAACACGGAAGGACCTTTTGGCTCTACAAGTTCCGCAGCATGCGTACGGATGCTGAAATGGACGGCATCGCGCGCTGGGCGTCCAGCAACGACGACCGGGTGACCCGCGTCGGACGGGTCTGCCGCAAGCTGCGCTTCGACGAACTGCCGCAACTATGGAACGTGATCCGGGGCGACATGAGCATCGTGGGGCCTCGCCCCGAGCGGCCCCAGTTCGTCACCGACCTGGAAAGCAAGATCCGTTTCTACAACCTGCGCCACTGCATCAAACCGGGGTTGGCTGGCTGGGCGCAGTTAAGCTATCCGTACGGCGCGTCCGAAGAGGATGCGGCGGAAAAGCTCAAGTACGACCTCTTCTACGTAAAGAACCACAACCTCTTCCTCGACATGGTGATCCTCATCGAAACGGTGGAGGTGGTGCTGTTCGGCCGCGGGGCGCGGTGATCGCGCAACCCTGTCAGGGCGGGGGCCCGGGCGTGGTCACGTGCAATGCACGCAACGGCGAACTGTGCCAGTCCACCAGCGCGTCCGCTTCGAACCGCACCCACGAGGGACCGTATTCCCAGCGATCCTCGCCACGTCGCGTGGGCTCCCCTTCGATGGCGAGCACCTCGTCCTGTGTCATGCCGAGCGCAAGCACGGGCGCCTGCACCGATGCCTTGGGTGCAATCCGCACAGGGACCTCGCGAACCTCCGTTTCCACCGCCTCGTTCGCAGGCCACAACGACCAGGCCAGCAGCGGTGCCGCGATCGCCAGCGTAATCGCATACCAATGCCTCGCCTGGACACGTTGCGGCGGTCTGGGCGAAGGCGGAGCGACGGCTTGCGGTTCATGCGGCACCCGCTCTGCATCCCGCGCGGGAAGCGGAGCGCCGGGAAGGCGTCCGTGCCGGCGATGGAAGTCCATCGCCGCCCCGTATTGCGCCGTGAGCCGCTGCAGGCGAGCGGCAGCCAGCTTGTCCGCACGCGTGCCGCGTCGCCTGTCGGGATGCCACAGCGCCACATTGCGGCGATACGCGCGCTTGAATTCGTCGAGCGAACAGCCGGGCTCCACGCGCAGCTTGCCGTACAGGTCGATGAAGTCGGTTTCGTCGGTCACCAGAATGTCCCCTGCGGCGGCGCACGCTGCATACCGTCAGGTCCGGCGCTCGCATCGGCAAGCGTCGCGCACGGCCTTCACGCTGACAAGTATCACTTTTGGAGAATCGCCATGCCCTTGCTCTCCTTCCTTGCCGCGGCCGCCTCGGCCCTGACGGCTTCCGCCGCCCAAGGGCCAGCCCTCGGTGCACATGTTTTCCTGGGTCAGGGCGAAGGACTGGGCGTCAGCCCGGCGGTGACCCGTGCCGTGGACACGCAACCGGCGGGCAGCGTCTTCGTCGTGTTCAACGCAGGCTACGCCAGCAACGATGCCGTACCTGCCGATACGTACCGAAATCGCTGGCGCCCGCTGGGACGGCCCGTGAGCTATGCCAACTACGGCGGCCGCTTCACCGTGCGGGGCTATGTCGCCCTCGCCGGCGAGGGCGGCCCGGCGCACACGGTATCGATCGAGAAGCGCGGCGAACCCGCGGGCGAACTTTCGCTTCCCTTCGTCGAGGTACGCAACGCCACGCGCATACAGGACATCGCCCAATCCTATGCCCAGCCTTCGCTGGTCGTCTCAAGCGGTGACGTACGCGTGGACGGACCGGCAACCCTGCTCGCTTTCTGGTGGGGCGACGGCGGCGTGAAGCGCATGACGGTCACGCCCGGCGACGGCTTCCAATTGATCGACGCGTTCACGGAGCTTCCCGATGAAAGCGGTGTACAGGGTGCGGTAGCTTGGAAACAGGTGGATCGCGCAGGCACCTATCGGGTGCATTGGACTGCCGCACCCGTGCAGGGCGCGGTACTTTGGTTGATCGCGATCCGCTGAACCGGCGTCGCGTTTGGCATCCGTTCACATCGGAACATCAAGGCGTCGTCCGATTCCGGACAGTGTGTCGAAAATGCAACTCGCAAATAGTCGCGCCGCGCCGTGACCTGCGTCCGAAGGCGTACAAAAATGCGCATGCGTATGGGAGCGAAGTGTCCGCAACCGGACATCCAATCCTACAACAATAGGCCTATTTTCCTTTTCATTACATGGAGATAGCCTAGCTTCTCGATACCCCGAGCCGCGGCGGAACAAGTCAAGGACGCCACGGATGAGCAGGAGCACACTGCACAGGGACGTGCCGGGAGGGAGGCGCAGGGAGCGCATCCGCCCGCGGCCGAGGTGTCGAGCCACCAGGGACTCTCGTTGTAAGTCCATTGCCCCCGGGGGCCGCGATCCATGCGCCCCCGGTCTGGGCAAACTCAAAAGGTGACGCGTACGCCGAGGTTGCCGGCGAAGCCGCGCATGCCGTAGCTGCCGATGGCGTGACGGTAGTTGGCCTCGCCGTAAATCTGCACGCGCTTGCCCAACTGGCTGACGGCACCGGCGGAAACGCGATAACCATTGCCGACGCGGCCCGACCGGAAGCGATCGGCCGCATTCCACTCCTCGCTGGAGACGTCCACCAACGGATCGCCGTTACTGGTGTGCGTGAGGTCGACACTGGCGTACGGCATGAACACGGGGTTGGCCGTCCGCGAAAGTCGTCCGCCGAGCGTGGCACTTGTCTGTTTCGCCGTCCCCAGCCGCACGTCCAGTCCATCGACATCGCGGAAGTCGCGGAAGTTCAGCGATTGGTGCTTCACCTGGAAGCGCGGCTCCACTGTCCATTCATTACCGAGGGCGAACGGCATACCCCCCTCCACGGATGTCGTCCAGCCGTTGGCACGGATGCGCCCCACATCGGAGCCGCGCAGATCGGTGCCCACGTCGCCACGATAACGGATGGCACCCACCACGCCGTCGACCCAGAAACCATTGCCGCTTTGCCATGTGACCCAGGCGGAGACGCCGTTGGCGCGGTATTTTGCGCGGCTGTTGCCGTCAGCTGCCTTTGGCGTAACACGCGTCGTGCCGTGATCGGCGGCCCAGCCGGCGCGCAACGTTCCATTGTCGTGATCCAGCGCGATCAGGCTTCCGCCCAGTTGCAACGCGTTGACCTGCTGGTCGAAATCGTATCCGTAATTGCCAAACGAGCGGTTCGAGCTGTAGCGCAACTGGCCGCCGAGGTAACGCATGAACACCTCGCCGCCGACCGGGTCGTGCGACGTGCCTTGGCGAATGTCGCCGAGGCGCTGGTGCAGGCCGTCGGTCATCATGTCGCCGTAGGTAAGCAGTGCGGCCGGCGCGGAAAGGTATGAAGGCACCTGCGGCACGACCGCATTGCGGCCATCTTCCGGAGGCGGCCTGTCGGGATTCGGGTTCTCGCCACCGTCGTCGCCACCATCCCCACCGTCGCCACCATCCCCACCACCGTCTCCGGGGTTTTCCGGCTCGCATTCCTTCTCACAGACGATGCGATTGCCGAGCCGATAGTCCCAATTGAGGTTGCCGGAAGGCAGCAGGTTCTGCGCAGGATCCGTCTGGCCGGGGCCGAACGCATGCAGGGTGTATTGGTACGGGCCGGCGGCAACGTAGCGGCCGCGCAATATGAAAGCATCCGCGCGCGACGCGCCCCCCACTTGTATCAACGAGATGCCTTCGTGCGCATCGACCACACCGTCGCCATTGCTGTCGGTCAGCCCGCCCGGACCATTCGGTACCACGGCGATGACAGTGGGTCCGCTCGTCGTGACATTTCCTTCGACCAGCAGGCGGTCCGTCACCTGGTTCGCGAGAGGACCGCCTTCATTCATCGTGGTCCTGAGGGTGACGACGCCGCCATCTCCTGAAAGGTCGCCTCGCACGACGAGCGAGAGAGGGGAGGCCGCCGCCGGGGAAAATGCCAGCGTGGCGCCCGACATGGCAAGCGAATCGACGGCCGAGTCACTCCGTACATTCCATACCGAACCCGTGTCCAATCCGAGCGCGACCGAGCCCGACACGGCCCCGTTCATCACCGCGCCATTCGAGAGATTGACGACGGCGCGCCCACCGTCCGCCATGACAATGTCGCCATCGACCGTGCTGTGGTCGACCGACATGTCGGCGGTTGTGCCTGCCATGCCTTCCAGGGCGATACCGTTGCCACCCCGCAACAGACTGTTGTTGGAAAGGCGAATGACGGCATCCGTGGTCTTGCCCGGGCTGAGCACCTCGAGAAGGATGCCGCTTCCCGCGGTGCCCTCGACCCGGGAAGCATCGACATTCAGGAATGCTCCACCGGTAGGGCCGCTGCGGTCGTCCTTCATGAAAAGAACGCCATTGGCCTCACCCAGAAGTTCCGACTGATTGCTCGCGTTCAGCGTACCGGCCGAGACCTGCGCCCCGATCCCAGACCCGGCTCTCGTTCCGCGGACATTAACGCCATCCAGCGTCAGGACGCCGTCCTGCCCCACGCTGGCTCCATAATTGCCACCACGCAGCGATCCTCCCTTTACCGTGGCCGTCGTGATCGCCGGGTTCGCATCCGTCCTGGTAAGAATCAAACCGACACCCGCGGTGCCTTCCACATCCGTGTTGACGAGGGTGGCCTGGGCGCCGCTGCTCAGGTTGAGCCCCTCGAAAGACCCCAGGATGCTGGCGCCATCGGCAGTGCTTACTCGACCGCCGGTGGCGCGAATAGTCAACGCAGAAGAGCCCGCGAGCATGGTAAGCGTCGCCGTTCCGGGGACGGTCCAGGTTTCCGGCGCATCCTGCGGCCCCACGGTGGCGGACTGCCCAGGGTTGAGAACCCGTGCGTGCGCACTGTCAAAGGGGAGCCACAAGGCGGAAGCGAGCACGAACCAATGGCCTGCGTTTCGTTGCGGAGTCATGGGCAAAGGTCCTCTATCAGAACGATGTGTTTCAAGCTGCGAAGAATGCCGTGGCAGATTCTTACTTAAGCACAGCGTGCGAAACCCGCTCTATAGGAGCACTCCTAATCTGCCTTCCCCGTTTTACACCGGCTCGATGGCATCGCAATGGAGATACCCAGGATTCGTCATGTCCCTGCCCAATTCCTGCCGAATTGGTGCCATCCCGCGCATAGCACCTACACTCTTTGGCATATGGTTGGCGGCTCTCGCCACGGTTAGGCTTCTCGCTGGCCCGACCTTGCCGTTGAATTCTCACGCAAGAGCGCAGGTGCCATGGAGTGGTCGGCAACCAATCAAGGATGAGGATAATGTCATGAGTAAAGTCGGCAAAACGGCGCGCCGGAAGCTGTTCGCTCCCATATTCGACCCCCGGACAGCGCGCCGCCGGACACCACCGGCCACGTTGCGCAGCCCGGCCAGCGGGCCTCTTGTCGACCTGACCGGCGAACTCACATTCGCACCGGCGGATCTCGCTAAACCGCCTCCCGCTCCCTTGCCGCCCGACAACCTGCTCCTCGCAGTGGCCAACGGTAGGGAGATAATGGTCAGGATTCCCCTTCCCCCGCCAGAGGAACTCGGAGGTGTCAGGGTCCGCGACACCGTCATGCTCGAAATCGACGGAGTGGAGCTGCTGTCTACAGCCAAGGAACTCGTTGCTGCAGACATCACCAATGGTTATAAAGAAATACCCCTTCCGGACGCAGACCGTGGTGGCGAGGGCCGGCACAGCATCCGGTACGCCATCCTGCTGACCTCCGGAGACGGTAGCCGACACCCGGGACCGAATCAGCCGTACGTCATAGACCTGACGCGACCGGGCGACCCCTCCCTCGCGGACCTGGAATTTCCGGGCGCTCCCGATGGATTCGTCACCCTCGACTCGATCATCGATGACGGCACCAACGAACCGTACTTGCTCGCGACGGTGGACGGCTACGCAGGCCTGGCGCCGGGTGATGAAATCATCGGCTACATCGACGGGAATGAAGAGACCCTGCACAGTACGAACGATGGCAATGGCCTGAATATTCACTTCACGCAGGCCTTCATCGAATCGCAGGGCGACGGCGACAAGGAGTTTTCCTATGAAGTGGAGGATCGAGCCGGAAACCGGTCGATAAGGTCACGAGGCAAGCTTCTCAAGGTGCTTGTCAAGGATGCCATACGCAATCTGGCCCCACCGTCGGTGCCGAGTTATGACGACGACGCCGATCCCAAGGTCATCGACGAAGATGACGCCCGCGCAATCGGTGGCCTGCAGGTCATTATCCCAGCGAATCCGGGCATCCTGCCCGGCGACGACATAATCGTGATGTGGGGTGACGCCGATGTCGGGCCCACGGCAGTACCCGATCCGACCGTGGTCACGCCCGTCAGTGTCCGGTATGCCGCCATCCTCGACGCATGGGTCGAAGGCGGCAACGAAGACGATACGCCGGTACCGGTCACGGTCCACTATCGTGTCGAGCGCGGCGGGATTGTGGCCGGCCGCACGGCCACGGGCGCCGATGTGGAAGTGAACCTGTACCAGGCGGGCGGCGCGGACCCCGATCCTGAAACGCCCGAGAACGAAAACCTCGGAGCGCCGGCGTTGCAGAGCGGCGATGCGAACGATCCACCGAATACGATCTCGCTCACCGGCTTCGAACTGGACGCCACCGTCACCATTCCCTGGGAGACGGTAGACGCCAGCGGCACGCTGCTCCTGGATGACGTCATAGACGTCCAATACGACGCGAGTGGCACGATCGGTCCGCGTATCGTGGATCAGGACGACGTCGACGCCGCCGTGCCCATCGCGCTGACGCTGCCCACGGCAACCATCCAGGCCGCGGGTTCCGGCAGCAAGGCACTTCGCTATACCGTGACGAGGCAACTCCAGCAGAACGGGCCGAATGTGGCGCGGTCTCCTACGCAGGCAGTGGAAGTCGTGGGTGCGGATGGCCTGCCTGGTGGTGGCACGCTCGCCCCCATAAGAGTGCCCGTGGCAGCTGGCCTCGACCCGATCGATCCTGACCGGCTCATACTCGCTCCCAGGCATGCTCCAGCCCCGACGGACACCGTCGATTTCGTCATTCCGCACTACGCCAACCAGGATACCGCTGACACTGTCGTCATCAATGTGGTGGCTTACGATTTGTTCGGGTATGAAGTCCACACACCGCCGGGACTTCCAGAAGACCCGATGCCCGATCGCGACATGCTGAACATCCCGGTGACCATCGTAAGCACTGTCGCGGACACCGTCGTTCCGATCAATGGCTACGACCTGCTGGGCTTCAATCCCGATCCGGACGACCAGAGCAAGTGGACGGCGATCCATGCGCATGTCACTTACAAGGTGACGAATACCGCAGGCACGGTCGAGTCCACCGATCAGGTGCTCGATATCGACGGACGCGCCGGCCCCGTCAATCCCTGACGCCCGTGGCCTGTCCCGGCGGCCGCACCGACGGGACAGGCGCAAGGGTTTCAGCCAAGGAAGGCCATATGACAACCTCTCGCGATGATTTCCCCGCGTCCGCCACGCCGACCGAATTGACGGAGCGGCTCCGGATACCTGAGGCAGCCTTGGCCCCGCTCCCGGCAGGGATGCCGGCAGACAACCTCCTCCTTGCTTCCGTGCAGGACGACACCCTCGTGCTCTTGCTTGCGCGGGCACCCCTACAGGTCAAGGCGAGGGATACGGTTCAGCTCCTCGATGACGGACGCCCCATGGGCGCGGACATCCTCGTCGATCCCTTCCTCGGGGACACCGACATTCCGTTACCGGTGAGCCCAACGGACCGCACGGACGAGCGCATCTACCGGATCAACTATCGGGTGACGTATGGCTCCGGCGATCCGGGCAACACCGTCACGGGGCCCGACGACCAACAGTTCATCGTCGACTACACGGCGCCCGGCGGGGACGAGATCGCGCATCCGGAATTCGCTGCGGACGTGGTGGCCGACGGCGTGACTCCGGATCGGCTCTCCACGGACCCCGACGGCAACGAATACCTTCCCGCCACGGTAGCTCCCTACTTCTTCATGCGTGATGGAGACCGCATCGACGCCTTCATCGACGGACAACCCGTTCCGGTGGGGGCAGACGTCGGCTATCTCGAGTCGGGCATGGCGAAGGAACTTCGTTTCCCCCGGGCGCTGCTGGAAAGTCTTGGCGTCAGCACCGAGCCCGATGGCAAGCACGGTTTCGCGATCGGCCTGGTCGATCGCGCGGGCAACCGGTCCAGCTTGTCTCACGAACAGCGTCTGCTCTTGCGCCTCAAGGAGACCATCGACGATCTGTTGCCACCCCGTGTCCCCGGAGCGACCGACGGGCTGGTGACGGAAAGCGACGCTCGTGCAAGCCTTGCAGGCACGACCGGCGCCCTGGTGGAGATTCCCGGCCACGACGCGATCAAGGAAGGGGACACGGTCGTCTGGTGGTGGAACACCACCGAGTTTCCCCCTGTTTCTGTCGACGCGTCGGGGGTCGGCGCCGACCCCTTGATGACCCTGGTGGCGCCTTACG
Organism: Luteibacter sp. SG786; assembly: GCF_011759605.1. Classification (GTDB taxonomy): domain Bacteria; phylum Pseudomonadota; class Gammaproteobacteria; order Xanthomonadales; family Rhodanobacteraceae; genus Luteibacter. The sequence continues at coordinate 2,516,825 of NZ_JAAOYX010000001.1, read as the reverse complement.
AACGGGTGTACGACGACTGGTTCCTCGTGGCCGGCGACACGGACCGAAATGTCGCGGCGGAGGCCGGCTACCGCGTCGAGCGACAAGGCCGCCCGTTGGGCGAGCCGGACCCCGCGCGTCCACAGGTAAACCTTTTCGGGCCGGGCGGCAGGGATCCGAATCCATCCACGCCCGAACACGAGCGCCTCCAACCACCTTCGGTCCAGCCGGCAGGCGGCGGCCCGGTGAACGTGATCCCCGGAGATGCCATCGACGAAGATGCGACGGCAATCATTCCCGGCGTGACGGCTGACAACCCGCCTATACCGGCCTTCCGCCCCGGCGACAGCGTGCAGTTCTTCTGGGACGGCATTCCGGTGGATGCGCCGTTCGTCGTCACCACGGCGGGAAGGGATGTCACTCGTACGGTGCCCGCGGCCACCCTCACCGCGCACAGCCCTGGAACATGGAACGTCCACTACGTGGCCACTCGCAAGCTTGCACTGGCGCCGTTCGAGAACGCGGCACGATCGTCGGCGCAGGCGGTCGACGTCATGGATGTGGCCGACATCCCTGGCGGCGGCGCCCCCTTGCGCGAGGCGAAGTGGCTGGAGGGTCCTGCAGGCTCTGGCGTGCCGGACCAGATCGACTATGAGAAAGCCGTAAGCGACGGCGGTACGCCGCTCCGCATCTACGGTTACGAAAACATCGGGGCAGGCGATACGTTGCGTATGGTGTTCCAGGGCTATCGCACGACGACGCCCGGGACGGATCCCATTCCGGAGTCGAGGTACGAGTTCGAATACGAGGTACTGCCGCAAGACCTGACGCCAAAGCAAGACGACAGCGTGTCGCCGCCGGTACCGGCCGTATTCATCGACCGGAACATTCCGACGGAGTACCTCCTCTACATCGAATACGGCACAGCAACCTTCAACTACACCGCGACGAACGCGAGCGGCAGCGCGGCTGCGAAGCAAGCCTGGATCTACGTCGCCACCCGCCATTAAGCGGGCCCGAAGGACACGCCCTGACGCGTTCAAGTTTCGGCGCGCATCCTGCTTCGGTCGGCGATTTTCACGTTTGATTCCACAGGCGCCGTGCTGGATGCGGCGCCTTTTTTGGTTCATCGCGGAAGTCCGGGGACGCATGCCGCATGCAAAGGTTCATTCGCCATGGCGAATGCATGTGTCGAGCGGCTGGCGCCGCCGTCAGCTTTGGCGGTGAGGCCAGAGCCTTCGTCGTCCACCCTCGAGGCGAGTTCCGCACAAGAGAGCAGCCGCAGGCCAATTAGTACATGGGCCGCGGCAGCGGCCTTCCTTTTCGAACGCGGAGGACCTGTCTGAGCAGCGAGGGTGGGCACCAAGGTCTCCTGCGAGATGCTCGGCTGTACAGCGCTTTGGCGATACCGGAAAAGCGAACGCTACGACGAGTCCGTCGAAGCCAGTGGCGTCGACTCGAAGGCTGTACTCATCCCGGTCATACGTGAAGAACCATTTTTTTTGTCTGCCCTCGGCCATTCGCACACCCCGGCTAGCGCGCCAGTTGTATATGCCGCTCCCACCCCGGGGGCTATAAAGATTCCACAGACGCGAAGGGCCATCCGGCCCCGGGCGTGACGGGAGATCGCATGAGAGCCGAGGGTTCGGCGCGGCGGACAGGGGGCACCGGGGGAAGCGAAGCGGAAGGTGGGCGCACACGGAGCGCTCCGCCCATCCGCCCCGCCGACGCCTCGACCGTTCGGCCTATGCCATCGCGTTCTTCCAATCGGTACGGGGCCAGACCATGAGCGATGCAATGACCGCCGCAGGGCACGACACATCCACCGTCCACGGCCGCTTCCGCGCCGTCGCGAAAGCTTTTGCGGAACGCGTCGCCCTGGTGTCCGACACGGCTAGCCTGAGCTATGCCGACCTGGACGCCCGCAGCGACCGCGTCGCCGCGAACCTGACGGCCGCGGGCGTGGAGCCGGGTTGCTATGTAGCGCTGTTGCTAGATCGTTCGGCGGAAGCGGTGATCGCGTTGTTGGGAGTGCTCAAGGCGGGTGCGGCCTACCTCCCCATCGATACGCGCTGGCCAGACGACCGCGTGGCATTCGCTCTGCGCGATGCCGACGTCGCCGCCGTCGTGACCGACGATGTGCGTGACATGTACGAGAATGACGATGTACCGGTGTTCACGCTCGCGGAACTGGAGCACACAACACCGATGTGGGAAGCGCCCTCGGGCGCGAACACCTGCGAAGCGGCACGTCCCCGGTCTTCCGGAAGCGACCTTGCCTACGCGATGTACACCTCCGGTTCCACCGGTACGCCCAAGGGCGTCGAGATACGGCACGTGTCGATCCTGCGGCTCGTGCTGCGCTCGGATTACATCGACTTCAACGCGCCGAACGTACTGCATGCCGCCCCCCTGGGCTTCGATGCGTCTACCTTCGAGATCTTCGCGCCGCTTCTGAATGGCGGCACCTGCATCGTGCATGGCGAACGCGTGCCCACGGGCCCCGGCATCGCCCGCACCGTGGCCAAACACGGTGCCGACGTCGCGTGGCTCACCGCCGCGCTGTTCAATGCCATCGTGGACGACGACCCGCGCCATCTGGCCGGGTTGCGCGTGGTGATGACGGGTGGCGAGGCGCTGTCGGTGCCGCACGTGCGCAAGGCCTATGCGGCGCTTCCCGCCACCGCGCTGATCAACGGCTACGGTCCCACCGAATGCACCACGTTCGCGACGACCTATGCGATCCCGCGCAACCTGCCCGACGACCTGCGGGCCATACCGATCGGGCGACCCATCGGCGAGACCTCGCTGCACGTGCTAGACAGCGACGGCAACGACGTCGCCGAGGGTGAAACCGGCGAACTTTACATTGGCGGCACGGGCGTGGCCCGCGGCTACCTCAACCGTCCCGAACTCACCGCCGAGCGCTTCGTCGCGGGTGGCACACGCTATCGCACCGGCGACCTGGTGCATTGGCTGCCCGACGGCAACCTCGCGTTCGTCGGCCGCGCTGACGGCCAGGTGAAGATCCGTGGCTATCGCGTGGAAACGGGCGAGATCGACATCGCGTTGCGCGCCCTGCCCGGCGTGACCGCCGCCGCCGTGATCGCCCGCGAAGACATCCCCGGAGACAAGCGCCTCGTCGCCTATTACGTCAGCGAAGACGACACCGTGACGGCGCGGGGGTTGCGCGACGCGCTGGCTCGTACCCTGCCCGACTACATGCTTCCGGTGGCGTGGGTGCGCATGGAACGCCTGCCCGTGAACGACAACGGCAAGCTCGACCGCAAGGCGCTGCCGGCGCCCGACGCCGCCCGCCCGGAACTCGCAGCGGCCTTTGCCGCGCCACGCGGCGATGTGGAAACGGCACTGTGCAATCTCTTCGCCGAAGTTCTCGGCATCGCCCGCGTCGGTCGCGACGACAACTTCTTCGACCTCGGCGGCAGCTCGCTGCTTGCGTCGCGCGTGATCGCACGCGTGCACGACGAGCTGTCGCCCGTCCCGACCCTGGTCGGGTTCTTCGCCGAGCCGACCCCGGCCGCGGTGGGAGCCACGATCGAGGGGCGCGCCGTCCGTCATGCGCCGGCAGGACGCCTGGCGGGCGGCGCGCAGGCGGCAGGGGAACCTGTGGCGATCGTCGCCGTGGCCGGGCGCTTCCCCGGCGCACCGGACGCCGAGACCTTCTGGGAGAACCTTTGCGCAGGCCGCGAATCCATACGCTTCTTCGCGCCGGGGGAACTGGACCCGGCAGTGAGCCAGACCGAACGCGACGATCCGGCTTACGTGGCAGCGCGTGGCGTGGTCGACGACGTGGACCAGTTCGACGCGGGATTCTTCGGCATGTCGCCCCGCGAGGCGGAACTGACCGATCCGCAGCAGCGCCTGTTCCTCGAACTGTGCTGGGAGTGCATGGAACGCGCCGGCTACGTACCCGATGGTCAGTCGGCGCCCGTGGGCGTCTTCGGCGGCATGCACAATGCCACGTATTACCAGAAGCACATCAGCGGCCGCCCGGACCTCATCGAAAAACTCGGCGCCTTCCAGGTGATGCTGGGTAACGAGAAGGATTACCTCGCCACCCGCGTGGCGCACAAGCTCAACCTCACGGGCCCGGCGATCAGCCTGAATACCGCATGCTCCACGTCGCTGGTCGCGATCGCCCAGGCCTTCGACGCCCTGCGCGCCGGCCGTTGTGACATGGCGCTTGCGGGCGGCTCGTCCATCGCCTGCCCGCCGAACAGCGGTTACATCGCGCAGGAAGGATCGATGCTGTCCCCCGACGGGCACACACGCACCTTCGACAAGGACGCACAGGGCACGGTGTTCAGCGACGGCGCCGCCGTGGTGCTGCTGAAGCGGCTTTCCGATGCCCTTCGCGACGGCGATCCGGTGTATGCCGTGATCCGCGGTGCCGCCGTGAACAACGACGGCGCCATCAAGGCCAGCTTCACCGCGCCCAATGCCGTCGGGCAGGCGGCGGTGATCGCCATGGCGCTGGAAGACGCCGGCGTCTCGCCCCGTGACATCTCCTATGTGGAGGCACACGGCACTGCGACGCCGCTGGGCGATCCCATCGAACTGGAAGGACTGACGCGCGCCTTCCGCCGTGCCACCGCGGACAAGGGGTTCTGCGCGCTGGGCTCGCTGAAGAGCAACGTGGGCCACCTGGTGATGGCAGCCGGCGCGGCCAGCGTGATCAAGACGGCGTTCGCGCTCAGCGAGCGCCGCCTCCCGCCGTCGTTGCACTTCACGTCGGCGAATCCGCGCCTGGGCCTGGAGGATTCGCCCTTCGTGGTGAACGACGCGCTGCGCCCCTGGCAAACCGCGGGCGGCCCGCTTCGCGCCGGCGTGAGCTCGTTCGGCGTGGGTGGAACGAATGCCCATGTAGTGCTGGAGGAAGCCCCTGAGCGCTCGCCGTCCGAACCCGCCAGCGGGCCCCAGCTGCTGTTGCTCTCCGCGCGCACGCCGGCGGCGCTGAGCCACGCGGCCGCGCGGTTGGCCGACCACCTCGCCGCGCATCCGGACGGTAACCTGGCCGACACCGCATGGACGCTGGCCTGCGGCCGCAAGGCCTTCGCGCAGCGCACGCACCTGGTGGCGCTTTCGACCGGCGACGCGGTGACGAAACTGCGCGACATCGCCGCTGCCGCGATGTGCCGCGCCTGTGCCGATCCGGCACCCCGCATCGTTTTCCTCTTCCCTGGCCAGGGCTCGCAGTACGCCGGCATGGGGCGCGAACTCCACGCGACGGAACCCGTATTCCGCGCCGCGCTGGACGAGGCATCGAACGCGCTGCTGGAAGAACTCGATTTCGATCTGCGCGACCGCATGTTCGCCGACGATGCGGAGGCCCTGAAGGCCACCTCGCTCACCCAGCCGGCCACCTTCGCGCTCGAATACGCCCTGGCGCGGCTATGGATGAGTCTGGGTGTGGAACCGGTGGCGATGATAGGACACAGCGTGGGCGAGTTCGTCGCCGCCGCGCTCGCAGGCATCATGCCGCTGGCCGACGCCGCCCGCCTGGTCGCGCGTCGCGGCCGCATGATGCAGGCGCTTCCGACGGGCGCGATGCTTTCCGTTCGCCTGGGCGCCGCCGAACTGCGCGCGCGGCTCCCGGGCGTTCTTTCCCTCGCGGCCGAGAATGCACCGAACGCGAGCGTCGTGTCGGGACCGGCGGCGGCCATCGACACCTTCCGCTTGCTGCTCGAAGGCGAAGGCGTGGCATGCCGCCTGCTCCATACCTCGCACGCGTTCCACTCCGCCATGATGGACCCGGTACTCGACGGCTTCCGCTCGGAAGTCGGTGCCGTCGCGCTCTCCGCTCCGCGGGTGCCGATCGTTTCCACGCTTACCGGCCTTCCCCTGACCGCGGCCGAGGCCATGTCGCCCGATTACTGGACGCGGCACCTGCGGCAAACCGTGCGTTTCTCGCCGGCGCTGTTGCATGCCCTGGAAGATGACACGCACGCATTCCTCGAGGTCGGGCCGCGTCCGAGCCTTGCCCTGCTCGCACGCCAGCATGCGCAGTCACGCGGCCGCACGATCGTGGCTTCGCTGGGCGAAGGCCCTGCCGACGAACGCGCCGCATGGCTTGCCGCCGCGGGCACGCTCTGGTCCGCCGGCGCCACGATCGCCACGCACGCCTTGGATCACCGCGAGCAGCGCCGCCGCGTACGCCTGCCCACCTATCCCTTCGAGCGCAAACGGCACTGGATCGATGCCCGGATGCCTGCCTCGATCACCTCTATCGCCGCCGCGGCCGCGCTCGCGCCGCCCGCCGCCGTTCCTGCCGCCGTACCGGAGTTCCCCATGCCGATGCCTACCGCGCCTGCTTCCAGCCACCGTCCGCAGCGCCTCGCCGCCGAACTCGTCGCCCTGTTCGAAGACGTGTCGGGCGCCGATCTCGACGGCGTGGACCCTTCCACCCATTTCGTCGAACTGGGGCTGGACTCGCTTTCGCTGACCCAGGTGGCGTTGCAGTTGCAGAAGACCTACGCGTTGAAGATCACCTTTCGCGAGCTGATGGACGGCTGCTCGTCGTTCGAACGTCTCGCGGCGCACATCGATCGCCTGTTGCCGGCTGAATCCCAGCCGGCGGCGCCCGTGGCCGCGGCAGTTCCCGCGCCGGCCATGGCGGCGGCACCGGCGGCGCAGGCCATCGGTGGCGGACTGGTCCAGGACGTGATCGCGCAGCAGATGCAGATCATGCGGGAGCAGTTGGCGTTGCTTGCGGGAGCCGCCGCTTCCGCGCCTCTGGCTCCCGTGGGAACCGGCTCCGTTGTGGGAGCCGGCTATGCCGGCGATCCCGCGGCAGCGGGCAACCTGCGGCAGGCACCCATCGCCGCCGAAGCGCCTCCCACACAAGGTATCGCCAGCAACGACGAAGAAGCCGCCCTCGCCCACACCACCTACGACGTGAAGAAGGCCTTCGGCGCCATCGCGCGCATCCACTCCACGAACACCGAGCTCAGCGCGCGGCAGCGCGCGCGGCTGGATGCCTTCATGCGTCGCTACATCGAGCGCAGCAAGGCATCCAAGGCCTATACCGAAGAGCACCGCCCGCACCTTGCCGATCCGCGCGTGGTGAACGGATTCCGCCCGCTGCTCAAGGAAATCGTCTACCAGATCGTGATCGAGCGCTCCAAGGGCTCGAAGGTGTGGGACCTCGACGGGAACGCATACGTGGACGCCCTGAACGGCTTCGGCATGAACCTGTTCGGCTGGCAGCCCGACTTCGTGCTCGACACCGTGCGCGCGCAGCTGGACGCAGGCTACGAAATCGGCCCGCAGCATCCGCTCGCCGGCATCGTGGCGAAACAGGTGTGCGATCTCACGGGTTTCGACCGCGCCGCGTTGTGCAACACCGGCTCCGAAGCGGTCATGGGTTGCGTGCGTGTGGCGCGCACCGTCACGGGCCGCGACACGCTGGTGATCTTCACCGGTTCCTACCACGGCATCTTCGACGAAGTGATCGTCCGTGGCACGAAGAAGCTGAAGTCGGTGCCGGCCGCGCCGGGCATCCTGCGCAACACCGCCGAGAACGTGCTGGTGCTCGACTATGGCACCCCGGAATCGCTGGCCATCATCCGCGAGCGCGCCTCGTCCATCGCCGCCGTGCTCGTCGAACCGGTGCAGAGCCGCCGCCCGGACTTCCGGCCGGTGGAGTTCCTGCAGGAGTTGCGCGCGATCACCGAGGAATCCGGCACCCTGCTCATCTTCGACGAGGTGGTGACGGGCTTCCGCTCACACCCGCGCGGCGCCCAGGCGATGCTCGGCATCGACGCGGACATGGCGTCGTACGGCAAGGTGGTGGGCGGCGGTTTTCCCATCGGCGTGATCGCCGGCAAGCGGCGCTTCATGGATGCGCTCGACGGCGGCCACTGGCGCTTCGGCGACGATTCCACGCCGACCGTGGGCGTCACCTATTTCGCCGGCACCTTCGTGCGCCATCCGCTTGCACTGGCGGCCGCGCACGCCGTGCTCACGCACCTGAAGGAACAGGGGCCCGAATTGCAGGCCGCGCTGAATGCGAAGGTCACCGCGATGGCCGATGAGCTGAATGCCTTCTGCGCCAGCGTGGGGGCACCGGTGCAGATCGTGCACTTCTCGTCGGTGTGGAAGATCGTATTCAGCGAAGACCATCCGCTGCAGGACCTGTTGTTCGCCATGATGCGCAGCCGCGGCATCCACATCCTCGACAACTTCCCCTGCTTCTTCACCACGGCGCACAGCGAGGCCGATTTCGCGGCCATCGCCAACGCCTTCCGCGAATCCATCCTCGAGATGCAGGAAGCCGAGTTCCTGCCGCGCCGCCGCGAACCCGCCGCCTTCGACGCCGCCCACCCGCCCATGCCCGGCGCGCGCCTGGGCAAGGATCCGGACGGCCATCCGGCATGGTTCGTTCCCAACCCGGATGCGCCGGGCAAGTACCTGAGGGTTACCGCATGACGCCCAACGAGCTGGCCGCCGCCACGGCGGTCGACTACGATCCGTTCGCCGGCGCGCCGCTTGCGCGCCTCGTGCCGACGACGGCTGCGCAGCGCGAGGTGTGGCTGGCATCCCGGCTGGAGCCGGAAGCCTCGCTGGCGTACAACGAGGCGGTATCGCTGAACCTCAAGGGCTTGCTCGACGTGCCGGCCCTCGAATGGGCCTTGCAAAGCATCGTGGACCGCCATGAGGCGCTGCGTGCCACCTTCGGCGGCAACGGCGAAAGCCTGTTCGTCGCCGAACACACGACCCTGCCGATCGCCTTCCACGATCTGTCGCTGCTTGCGCCGTTCGAAAGCGATGCGCGCATCCAGGCGGCGCTGTCGCGTATCGTCACCACCCCGTTCGACCTGGAGAACGGGCCCCTGGTGCGCGCGGAACTGTTCCGCCTGGCGGCCGACCGCCACCTTCTGACCATCGTCGCGCACCACATCGTGTGCGACGGGTGGTCCTTCGGCGTGATCGTTCGCGATCTCGCCGCCCTTTACGCGCAACGCACAGGCAAGGGCGACGGCCCGGCCCCCGCGGGCGCGTTCTCGAACTTCGCGTTGGCCGAGGCTGCGCACGCCGGCAGCGAGACGGCACGGGAGGATGAAAAGTACTGGCTCGACCGGTTCGCCGGCGAGGTGCCCGTACTCGACCTTCCCGTGGATCGTTCCCGCCCCCGCCGTCGGTCGTTCGCCTCGCGGCGCGAAGACCGCATGCTGGACCCGACGGAAGTCGCCGCAATCAAGCGCCTGGGCGCGTCTCATGGCGCGAGTCTCTATGCGACGCTGCTCGCCGCCTTCGCCGTACTGCTCCGCCGTATCGCGGGGCAGGACGACGTGGTGATCGGTATCCCCACCGCAGGCCAGGCAGCCGAAGGGCTCCACACCCTGGTCGGCCATGCCGTGAACGTGCTGCCGCTGCGGGCGCGCATCGACGACACCGCGAGTTTCGCCGAGGTGCTCGGCACCGTGCGCAACGACCTGCTGGATGCCTTCGAACACCAGCGCTACACCCTTGGCAGCCTGCTGGCCCGCCTCTCGCTCGCGCGCGATCCGTCGCGCCTGCCGCTGGTGGCCGTGCTGTTCAATCTGGATGCGCAACTGGACGAAAGCACGGTGACCTTTCCCGGCCTGCGCTTCGACGTGGAGGCGGTGCCTCGCGAGTACGAGAACTTCGAGCTGTTCGTCAATGCCGTGCAGGTCGACGGTGGCTTGCGTCTCGAATGCCAGTACAACGCCGACCTCTTCGAAGGCGGGACGATCCAGGGTTGGCTCGACGCCTATGCCACGCTCCTGCGCCAGGCGGCGCTCGATCCGGGCGAAGCGGCCGTCGCCCTGCCGGTGGTCAGTGACGCCGTGTACCGCGAACTGGCGGCGCTGCAACCCGCACCCACGCCGTTCCCGGAGCTGCGCCTTGCCCACGAGTTCTTCGAGCAGCAGGTGGACCGCGCACCGGAGCGCGCCGCGGTACGCCATGCCGATCGCTCGCTCAGCTACGCGGCGCTCGAGTCGCGCGCGAACCGTATCGCCAACGCGCTGCGCGAGCGAGGCATCGGCCACGGCGCGCTGGTCGGACTTTCGCTTACCCGCGGCATCGACATGGTGGCCGCGGTCCTGGGTGTGCTGAAATCCGGCGCGGGTTACGTGCCGCTCGATCCGGCCTTTCCCGCCGACCGTCTCGCCTTCATGGCCGCGGACGCGGCACTTTCCGCGCTCGTGGTGGACGACGACACACCCCTGGCGTTCGACTTCGACGCCGCGCGCGTGCTCGCGCTGAATGGCGACGAGGTGGCGCGGGCCTCGTTCGACCGGCCCGAACGCAACCGCCGGGCGGCCACGCCGGATTCGGTGGCCTATGTCATCTTCACCTCCGGCTCCACCGGCCGGCCCAAGGGCGTGCGCGTACCGCACCGCTCGGCCGCCAACTTCCTCACCAGCATGCAGCGTGTGCCAGGCATCGCGCCGGACGACCGGCTGGTAGCGGTCACGACGCTATCGTTCGACATCGCCTTCATGGAATTGCTGTTGCCGCTGACCAGCGGCGCGGAAATCGTGATCGCGGGACGCGACGACGTTCGCGACGGCGTGCAGCTTCGCCGCCTGATCGAGGAGAGCGACGCCAGCATGATGCAGGCCACGCCCGCCGGGTGGCGGCTGCTCGTCGACGCGGGCTGGCAGGGCCGCCCCGCGTTCCGTGCGGTGTCGGGCGGCGAACCGTTGCCGGTCGATCTGGCGGAGGCGCTGCTCGATCGCTGCGGTGAAGTGTGGAACGGCTACGGCCCCACAGAGACCACGGTGTATTCGACCTACTGGCGCGTGTCCGATCCGCGCGAGGGTATCTACATCGGCCGTCCGATCGCCAACACCACGGTGCACATCCTCGACGAACGCGGCAATCACTGTCCGCTGGGCGTTCCCGGCGAGATCCACATCGGCGGTGCCGGCGTCACGCTGGGTTACCTCGACCGTCCGGAACTCACCGCCGAAAAGTTTGTGCCCGATCCTTGGTCGGAAACGCCGGATTCGCGCATGTATCGCACCGGCGATCGCGGGCGCTGGCTGAGCAACGGCCTTCTGGAACACCTGGGCCGGCTCGACTTCCAGGTGAAGGTGCGCGGCTACCGGATCGAGCCGGGCGAGATCGAGAGCGTGCTGACGGATGCACCGGAAGTCGTCCGCGCTGTGGTGATGGCGCGCGAGGACCGCCCGGGTGACGTGCGGCTGGTGGCTTACGTTGTCGTCGACGGGCAGCTTCGTCGCGACGACGACCTGGAAGGCATGTTGCGGGAGCGCCTGCGCGCGCGCCTTCCCGATTACATGGTGCCGCAGCACATCCTCGTGCTCGATGCGATTCCGCTGCTGCCCAACGGCAAGATCGATCGCAAGGCCCTGCCGCCTCCGGTTGCGCACTCGGTGGCCGCGCCGGGCCAGCGGACGGCACCACGCAATGAGGACGAACGCCGCGTCGCTGCCGCGATGGAGGCCGTGCTCTGCCTGCCCGACCTCGACATCCGCGACGACTTCTTCGCGCTCGGCGGCCATTCGCTGCTGGCGGCGCAACTGACCGCGCGGCTGAACCGCGAATTCGGCGTGACCCTTTCCTTCCGCACGCTGTTCGACGCACCGACGATCGAACAGCTGGCCGCGGCGATCGGATCGCAGGTGGCCAGCGGTGCCGCGCCGGCAGCCGAACCCATCGTGCATCGTGCGGAAAACGAGCAGGAGCATGCGCCCCTGTCGCTGATGCAGCGCCGCCTGTGGGCCCTCGAACGCATGAATCCGGGACGCGTCACGTACAACGCGCCGTCGGCACACCGCCTGCGCGGCAAGCTCGACGAGCACGCGTTCGGCATGGCGTTCCAGGCCTTGATCCAGCGGCAACCGATCATGCGCACCGCCTTCCGCGACACCGGCGCGGACATCGCCCAGGTGGTGGAGGCGCGGCTGGACTACCCGCTGTTTCCAGCCGAAGACCTCAGCCACCTGCCGCACGACGAGCGCGAAATCCGGCTCATGCAGCGTCTGCAGGAACTGACCGACACACCGTTCGACCTTGGCAAGGCGCCGCTGTTCAGCGCACGCATGTTCCGCCTCGCCGACGACGAGCACGCCTTCTTCTTCATGCCGCACCACATCATCTGGGACGGCTGGTCGTTCGACATCCTCTACAACGAACTGTCGGCGCTGTATCGTGCCTTCGTCGCCGGGTTGCCCTCGCCTCTGGCTCCGCTGCCGGTGACGTACGGCGACTTCTCCGAATGGCACGCGCACTGGCTCGAATCCGAGGCCTTCCGCAACCAGCTGGAGTTCTGGCGCAACCGTCTGAGCCAGATGGGCGACGTGCGTGCGCTGCCGACCGACCATCCCCGCCGTCCGGGCATGTCCGGACTGGGCAGGACGGAATGGATCCGCGTTTCGCGCGAAGACACCGATGCCATGCACGACGTGGCGCGCCAGGCGGACGCCACGCTCAACATGACCTTGCTGGCGCTGTACTTCGTGATGCTTTCGGGTTCCGCCGGGCAGCGCGATCTGGTGGTGGGCACTCCCGTGCGCGGACGTAACCAGACCGAGGTCGAATCGGTCATGGGCTATTTCAACAACCTGTTGCCGCTACACGTGAGCGTGGATCCCGCACTGTCGTTCCTGGAATTCGTGCGCCACGTGAAGCGCGTCGCCATCGAGGCCTTCGGCCATCCCGACGTGCCGCTGGAATACCTGCAGCGCGAACTGCGCGTGGGCCAGGGTGCGGGCGCCACGCTCTACCAGGCCCTGTTTTCCTTCCAGGACGCACGCCAGCGCGTGGTGGACTGGGGCGGTCTGGCGCACGAGCAGATCCTGTTGTTCCAGAGCGGGGCCACCGAGGATCTCGGCCTTTGGTTCCTCGAAGGGCACACGGGCATGGTGGGTGGCGTCACCTATAACGCAGACCTGCTGCAGGCGGACACCGCCCGCCTCATGCGGGAGCGCTACCTCGGCATGATGCGCCGCGTCGCCGACGATCCCGCCATCGCCGTGGGTTCGCTCACCGCAGCGACGCCGGGCGAACTCGAACGCATGCACGAATGGAACGACACCGGCGCGGACGTTCGCCTCCCGGTGGGCTTGTACGCCATGGTCGCCGCGGCCGCGAAGGTCGCTCCGGACGCCATCGCGATCGCGGACGGACCGCGCGACGTCACGTATGCGTCCCTGCTCCGCCGTGCGACGCGCGTTGCCATGCTGTTGCGCGAACGCGGCGGCATTCCCCGCAGCGTCGTCGGCCTCTGCGTGCGTCCGGGCACGGACCGCGTGGCTTGCCTGCTCGCCATCGCGACGATCGGCGGAACGGCCTTGCTGCTGGACCGTGACGATCCGGTCGGCCGACTGAGGGACATCCTCACCGATGCGCGTATGACCCTGCTCGTCGGCGACTCGGCACTGGAAAGCCAGCTCGACTGGCCGCACGACTGCGCGGTATGGCTCGACACGGACAGCGCAGAGCTTGAAGCCTTTGCCATCGACGACATCACGTTCGATGCGGTGGATCCGGATAGCCCGGCCGTGGCGTTCCCCACCTTGGGTGCGGACGGCAAGGTGCGAGGCATGGCCTTGTCCTACCACGCCGTCGCGGGCATCGTCGAAGGCCTTGGCGAGGTGCTGTCGATCCACGCAGGGGAGCGCGTCTCCGGAGACGCCCTGCCGGGCGACCCGATGCTGAGCATCGAAGCGCTGCTTGCGCTGGCGCACGGGGCGACCTGGGTCGCCCCGCAATCGCCCGTCGGCAACGAGGGTAGGTCCATCGCACCGACGTTCCTCGAAGGCCTCGACACCTTCATCGCCACGCCCGAAACGTGGCAGGCGCTCCTCGACGCCGGCTGGCAGGGTGACGATCGCCTGCGCGCCGTGGTCGCGGGTGGTACGCCAGGTCCTGACATGGCGGCACGCATTGCGGCCGGCGCCTCGTCTCTCTGGACGTTGTTCGGCGACACGACAACGGCACCGGCCGCGACCTGCGGCCGCGTCGAACACGTGGCCGACGCGCTGCACGCAGGCAAGCCGCTGCCGCACACACAGGTGTGGATCCTCGACGAAAACGGCGAACCCTGCCCGATCGGCGCGACTGGAGAAATCGCCGTCGCCGGGCATACCCATGCCGTTCCTTCCGGTCAACGCGCGTCCGAACGCCCTCCCGCGGGCCAGGGCGTGCTTCGCACCGGGTATCGCGGTCGCTGGCTGCCGGGCGGCCAGTTGCAGGTGCTGGACCGCTCCGACCGCCGCCTGCGGCGCCAGGGCATGGACGTCGAACCGGCCGCCATTGAATCGTTGCTGCTTGCCCAGCCGGGCATCGTGCGCGCGCTGGCTGTGCTGCGCACCGACCATGCGGGACTGCCGCGCATCGACGCCTACGCCGTGGCCGCACCCGGTGCCATCGCCGACGCGGAAGGACTGCACGCGGCCCTCGCCGAAGCGCTGCCGAGCTGGGCGATGCCCTCACACCTGGCAGTGCTCGATGCCCTGCCCTTGCTGATCACGGGCGAACCCGACCTGGCCGCGTTGCCGCTTCCGGCGGAGCGACAGTCGGCGGCCATGTCGGTGGAGAGCACCCAGCCCCGCAGCGAGAGCGAGCGCCTGCTCGCATCGGTATGGACGGAATTGCTGGGCATGTCGCGCGTGCGGACCAGCGACAACTTCTTCGATGTGGGCGGGCACTCGCTGCTCGCCGTGGACATGGCACTGCGCGTGCAGAAGCTCACCGGCGTGCAGCTCAACCTGCTCGACATCGCGAACGGCACGCTGGGAACCCTCGCCGCCGAGCTCGCCAACGCGCCGCCCGCGCCTGCCCGGACGGCGGCAAAACGCGGCCTGCTGGGCCGCCTGCTCGGCCGCGGCTGAGCGACGGCGCCCGGGGGGAACGCCATGACTCACATTGCCTGGTTCATCTGTTGGACGTCGGCCGCTCTGCTCGTGCATGTGTTTGCCGGCTATCCGCTCCTCATGTGGTTGCAGGCACGCATGCGGCCGCGGCCCGTGGCGAAGCGGGACATCTTGCCTACGGTGAGCATCGTGCTCGCCGTGCACGACGGTGAACGGCATATCCGCGCGAAGCTGGCCAATCTGCGCCAATTGGACTACCCGTCGGCGCTGATCGACATCGTGCTGGTGTGCGACGGTTGCCGCGACGCCACTGTCGCGCTGGCCCGGCGATCCACCGACCCGCGGCTGACCGTGCTCGACCACCCGAACCGCCGCGGCAAGGCTGCATGCATCAACGATGCGGTGGCGCTCACGCGCGGCGAGGTGATCCTTTTCACCGACGTGCGCCAGCGTCTCTCCCCCGTGGCTCTGAAGGAACTGGTGGCGAACCTCGGCGATCCCGACGTCGGCGCCGTGACCGGCGAACTGCACATGGAAAACGTGCGGACGGGATTCGCGCAGGGCGTGGACTTCTACTGGCGTTACGAGAAAGGCATCCGCCACTCGGAAAGCTTGTCCGGCTCAACCATCGGCGTGACCGCCGGGATCCACGCGATGCGCCGCGCCCTCTTCGCGCCGTTGCCGCAAGGCACCGTACTCGACGACGTGCTTGTGCCCATGCGCGTGGCCGCACAGGGCAAACGGGTGGTCTTCGAGCCGAAGGCCATGGCGTGGGACCAGCCGTCGCAGATGCCCGAGGACGAGCGCCGTCGCAAGATCCTCACCCTGGCCGGCAACTACCAGCTCATCCAGGTCGCACCCTGGCTCCTGCTGCCCTGGTGCAATCCCCTGTGGTTCCGCTTCGTCAGCCACAAGCTGCTGCGGCTTCTGGCGCCGTGGCTGATCGTGGCGCTCACGGTGAGCAGCGGCCTGCTGGTGACGCGGCACCCGATGTACGCCATCGCGTTCGGCGGCCTGATGGGCGGCCTGTTGCTGGTTGCCGTGGCCCGCCTGCAACCGCTCCTCGGGCGCCTGTTGCCGCTGCGCATCGCGGTGGCCTTCTTCTATCTCAATCTCTTCGCCGCGCAGGCCCTTGTCGCTTTCGCACGCAACCGCAGGCTCCACCTATGGTGATCCCAACGACCCCGCGCGGCGCGCCCGGCATTCGAGGCCGGCTCGGCGAGCTCTGCTATTCCAGCGGCCTGCTGCATTCCTTGCAGCGTGTGCGCGCATGGTGGCAGCGCGACCTGCGTATCCTCGCCTACCACCGCGTGATGCCCGTGCCGGATGCGGATACCTACGAATTCGACATGGAACTGATCAGCACGCCGCCCGCCGAATTCCGCGAGCAGATGCTGCGTCTGAAAAAGCATTTCCGGCCGGTCCGGCTTACCGACGTCGTCGCGGCGCTCGACGCGGGCGAGGCACTTCCGCCCGATTCCGTCGCGGTCACGTTCGACGACGGGTACGACGACAACTACCGTATCGCCGCACCTATCCTGGACGAGGTGGGCGTACCTGCCACCTTCTTCGTCTCCACCGGCCACATCGATACGGGCCGGCCGTACGCGTACGACTGGCTGGTGCACATGATCCTTCTGACGCATGCGCCGCGGCTGGTGCTGCCGGAGCTGGCGATCGACGTCCCTCTGCCAGCCGCCCGTGCGCAGCGACGCCGTATCGCCGGCAATGTGCTTCTGCGCATGAAATGGCTCGACGCCCTTGGCCAGACGGCGATGATCGAACGGCTCGAGGCCGAATGGGACATGCCTTCCGCCAACGCGCGCCCCGCCGACTGTCGCCCGATGACCTGGGACCAGGCACGCGAAATGGAAGCGGCCGGCCTGGAGTTCGGTTCGCACGGCGTGCACCACCGGATGCTGGCCCGACTTCCGCAGGACGAAATGGAGCGCGAGATTCGCGAATCGAAGGCCACGCTGGACCGGGAACTGCGCCATCCCGCAGTGCTCATGTCGTATCCCGTCGGCGGCGATCGGGCCTATAACGACGCGGTGATAGCCGCCACGCGCAATGCCGGCTTCCAGCTCGCCTGCAGCTACATCTGCGGCACCAATGCCGAGCCCAGCGAGAACCGCTATGCCCTGCAGCGCCTGCCGGTGGAAAGCAACATGGGCCCCGGCTGGTTCGCCGCGATGCTGGCCCTGCCACAGCTGATGAGTTATCCCACACCGCCGCACGCCGTCACCGGTCCGCGGGAGATGCCATGTTCCCCCTGATTCTCCTCTACGTCGTTCTCACCATCATCCGCCCGCAAGACTATGTCGAAGGGCTGGATGCCGTGCCCATCCTGCCGGTGGTGCTGCTCCTGGCGTTCGCGGCATGGGTGCTGTCGAAGGAGAAGACCTTCGAAGCGCCGCAATTCGTGATCCTGCCGGCCTTCCTGCTCGTCCTCATGGTTTCCCAGGCGACCAATGGCTGGGCCGGCGGCGCCGTGGACGAGCTGGCCCGCTTCGGCCCGGTGGTGATCGCGTTCTTCATCTTCGGCGCTTCATGCGGCACACAGCAACGCGTGCGCGTGGCGATGGGCGTCTTCGTCGCCTCCGCTGCGGTGCTGGCCCTGCATGGCGTGGAACAGGCGAAGCTCGGCATGGGCTGGACGGGCATCCCCCTGGGCGAAGGCAACCGGATCCAGTACGTGGGTATCTTCAACGATCCCAACGACCTGGGCCTGCTCTTTGCCGCGACCCTTCCCATGGCCGTGTTCCTAGGCCGTCGTGGCGCAGGTGTGATGCGGCCGGTATGGCTGGCAGCCGCATTGTTGTTGCTCTACGGCACCTATCTCACCAATTCGCGCGGTGCCATGCTCGCAGTGCTTGTCGTTGCGGGCTGCTACATCTGGTATCGCAAGGGCGTGGCCGTGGCGGCCGTGCTCGGCGTGTTGGGACTCGCGGTGCTCAAGGCGCTTTCCTCGCGCATGGAGGAACTGGACGCGGGGGAGGAATCCGCCGCGGGCCGGGTCGATGCCTGGTATTCGGGCCTGGAGATGTTTCGCGACAACCCGCTGTTCGGCGTCGGTCCCGGCAACTTCACCGAATACAACGAACTGACCGCGCACAACTCCTTCATTCTGGTGCTGGCGGAAACCGGCTTTGTCGGCTTCGTACTCTGGCTGGCCTTCGTCGCCTACGGCTTTCTCATGATGCTGAAGATCGTGCGGTTCCAGCGCCCGGTGGGTACCGACCCTGCCGTCGAAGCCGCCTGGACGACCGAAAAGCAGATGGCCCTCACGTTGCTGCTCTCGCTGTGCGGCCTGTTCGCCGCCGCCTTCTTCCTGAGCCGAAGCTACATGGTCGTGCTGTACCTCATCGCGGCCATGGTCGCCGGGCATTACGTCGGCGCCCGCCGGCGCTGGCCCGAGCTGCCCATGTTTCGCCTTTCCGACGGCGGCTGGCGCTGGGTACCCACCGGTGCATGCAGCGTGTTCGCGTTGTTCGTCCTCGTCGCTTTCCTGTTGCGTACCACATGAAAACCTACGAAAGCCTGCTGCGCCACGTTCTCTGGCCCGCCTACGAAGGCGGCCTTCGCCGGCGGGACACGCCGGCCTACGTGCGCCGCTATGCGCACGACCAATGGCTGTCGCCGGAAGCGATCCGGGCCTTGCAGTTCGAACGGCTGAAGCGGCTGCTCGACTGGTGCTATCGGGAAGTGCCCTACTATCGCCGGCGCTGGGATGCCGAAGGCATCGAGCCGGGCGACATCCGCAACCTGGACGACTACGCCAGGCTGCCGGTGCTTACCAAGGCCGACATCCGCGCGAACGCCGACGACCTCAAGGCCCGCCCGCTGAAGGACACGCTGGCCTACAAGGCGACCGGCGGTTCGACGGGCGAGCCCCTGCGCTATGGGTACACGCGCGAAAGCAACGACCGGCGCGTGGCGGTCATGTGGCGTGGCTACGGCTGGGCGGGTTCGCGCATGGGGCGGCGCACATTGTTCCTCTGGGGCGGTGCCGTGGGACAACCGAGCCGCTCGCACCAGATCAAGGACCGCCTATACAACGCCGCGTTCGC
This sequence comes from Luteibacter sp. SG786, assembly GCF_011759605.1. Lineage (GTDB taxonomy): Bacteria > Pseudomonadota > Gammaproteobacteria > Xanthomonadales > Rhodanobacteraceae > Luteibacter. The sequence goes on along the minus strand of NZ_JAAOYX010000001.1, from coordinate 2,497,945 downwards.
TCGCAAGGTGCTCGACAGCTTCCGTATGAGCGAAAGCAACATGGCCGCCTACGCGGACGCGATCGACGCGTACCGCCCGAAGGTGATCGTCGGCTACGTCGGCCCGCTCGTCCGCCTTGCGGAGTGGCTGCTGGCACACGGGCGGCACGTGGCTCGCCCGGAGTCGATCATCGGCGCCGCCGAGGCACTGCATCCTTTCCAGCGCGAGATCATCGAGCGCGCCTTCGGCGCGCCCGCCTTCAACACGTACGGCTGTCGCGAGGTCATGCTCATCGCCTCCGAGTGCGAGCATCGAGAAGGTCTGCACGTGAACGCCGACCACCTGGTGGTGGAAACGCTGGACGCCGGCGGCAAGCCCACGCGAACGGGCAGCGGCGAGGTGGCCCTCACCGACCTCTTCAACTACGGCATGCCCTTCGTCCGCTATGTGAACGGCGACATGGCCACACACGCCACTTCGCAGTGCGCATGCGGCAGGGGTCTGCCGATGCTCGCCTCCGTCGACGGGCGCAAGCTCGACGCCATCCGCACGCCTGCGGGCAACGTCCTCCCCGGCGAGTTCTTCCCGCACATGCTGAAGGATGTTCCCGGGGTGGCCCGCTTCCAACTCGTGCAGCGCAGCCTCGAACGCCTGGACCTTTCCATCGTGCGCGGCCGCGATTTCGAGGACGCCTCGCTCGACTACATTCGCCGCGAGGTTGCCAGGGTGCTGGGTGACAGCGCCGAGCTGCACTGTCATTTCGTCGACGACATTCCCCTCACCCGCAGCGGCAAGCTGCGCGTCACCGTTTCGGAGCTGGCTTCGTGAACATCACCCACTTCGTGGAGAACCTCAACCGGGGAGGCCTGGAGCGGATGGTCATCGACCTGGTGAAGGAGCAGCACCGGGAGGGCCACAAGGTGCAGGTGGTATGCCTGTTCGAGCGCGGCTCGCTGGCCCCGGAGCTGGACGCCATCGGGGTGCCCGTGTCGGCATGCCACAAGCGCAAGGGTTTCGACCTGCGCGCGCTGGGATGTGCTCGGAGGCTGTTGGCCGACCACCGCACGGAGGTGCTGCACACGCATAACGCGGTGGCCCACTACCAGGCGGTGCTTGCCAGCGCGGGCATGGGCATTCGCCAGGTAGTGAACACACGGCACGGCATGGGCGCGCAACGCAAACCGGGAAGACGGGAATGGCTGTTCCGCCGCGCGCTCGCCGCCACCGACGCCGTGGTGGCCGTCTGCCAGGCTGCGCGCGAGGATGCGGTGCGCCGCGGCATCGCACCTGCCGCGAAAACCTGCGTGGTGCCGAACGGCATCGTGCTCGACGGCTTCGATGTGGCCTCGGACGCCATGCACGAACGGCTCACACGGCTCATCCGCGTACCCCCCGGCACACGCATCGTGGGCAGCGTGGGCCGCCTGAACTGGACCAAGGACCAGGCCGGCCTCATCCGCGCCTTCCGCATCGTGCGCCATGCGCGTCCGGACACGGCCCTGGTATTGGTGGGCGACGGAGAACTGCGCGAAACGCTCCGGGCCTGTGCCTTCGACGAAGGGGTGGCCGGATGCGTGCACTTCCTGGGCGACCGCGACGACGTACGCGAATTGATGCAGGGCTTCGACTTGTTCGCCCTCTCGTCGGTCACCGAGGGATATTCGATGGCCTTGCTGGAGGCCTGCGCGGCAGGTCTTCCGATCGTCGCCACCGACGTGGGCGGCAACGCAGAGATCGTGCACGACGATGCCACCGGGCGCCTCGTGCCGCCGTGCGACCCCCCGGCCCTCGCAAACGCCATTCTCGAACTGCTGCATGCGTCGCACAGGGCATCCAGCCTGGGGATGGCGGCGCGGGCGTGGGTGGAGGCCCATGGATCGCTGCAAGCCATGGCTGCGCGGTACGGCCAGCTCTACTTCGGCGACATGGACGCGGCGTCGTGAAAGTCCTGGTCGTCACCAATCTCTTTCCGACGCCCTGGGACCCACGGCGCGGCACGTTCAACCGGCAGCAGTTCCAGCGCCTGGCGGAACGCCACGAGGTGCACGTGCTCACTGCCGTCGATTTCCGCGAACGCATGGCCGGCAAATCGGGAAACGCCGATGTGAGCGGCATCGAATGCGACTATTTCACCTTCTTCCACCCGCCCGGTTTCGGCCGCTTCCTCAACGCGCTGTGTTTTTTCGCCTGCCTCATGTGGCAAAGAGGCCGGGAGCTGCGCGAGGCCGAGTACGACGTGATGCTCGCGAGCTGGGCCTATCCCGACGCGGCGGGTGCGGCGTGGGTCGCCCGTCTGCTCGGCATCCCCTATGTGGTGAAAGTACATGGCAGCGATCTGAACGTGCAGGCGGAATTCCGTCTGCGCCGCCCACAGGTCCGTTCCGCGTTGCGCGGAGCCGCCGGCGTCGTCGCGGTCAGCCGGGCACTGGCGTGCAAGGCGGTCGCCCTGGGTGCGGACGCGGGAGCCGTGGAAACCATCTACAACGGCGTCGACACGCGTCTCTTCCATCGCGGTGACCGGTGCGCCGCGCGCGAGCGTCTGAACCTGCCCCTCGACGCGCCGATCGTGCTCTACGTGGGCAACCTGAAAGCCACGAAGGGATGCCTCGACCTCGTCGAGGCGTTCCCGGCGCTGGTCGCCTGCCACCCGGATGCACGGCTCGTGTACGTGGGCGACGGGACGTGCCGCGGCAGTCTCGAAGGCCGAGCGGCGGCCCTGTGCCTCGCCCCCGCAGTGCACTTTGCCGGCGCCGTGGACCATGCCGCACTGACGGACTGGTTTCGTGCGGCAAACGTTCTATGCCTTCCGAGCCATAACGAAGGCGTGCCCAACGTGGTATTGGAAGCCATGGCCTGCGGCACACCCATCGTCGCCACCGCCGTCGGCGGCATTCCCGAGGTCGTTCCCGACCACGCGGGCATCCTTGTGCCCCCACATCAGCCGCATGAACTCGGCACCGCGCTGGTGGAAGCATTCGAACGGCGCTTCGACCCGGCGGCCATCGCGGCGCACGCCGCCACGTTCCGCTGGGACGAGAACATCGACCGCCTGGAGCGCGTGCTCCTTCGTGCCGCGGCAGGCGCCCACAGCCTCCCGCAAAGCAGCGCCACCCCACCGGATCAGCCTGGTCGTCTTCCGCATACATGAACCTGAAACTCAGAAAACAAGACCTTCTCGGCCTGCTGCCGGAACACCTCGTCCTCACGCGTACCCGGGACGCCGACCTCCGCTACCTGAGCTTCGACGACGGCCCCGACCCGGCGCACACGCCGAAGCTCCTCGACACCCTGGCTAGGCATGGCGTGAAGGCGAGCTTCTTCCTCGTCGGCGAGAAGATCGAACAGCACCCCGACATCGTGAAACGTATCGTCGAGGAAGGCCACATGATCGGTAACCACTCGTACAGCCACTGGTCGTTCCGCAACATGAACCTCGCGAAACAACTCGACGAGGTATATCGCACCGACGCGTTGCTCCGCCTCTTCGACAACCGGCCGCACCATCGCATGAGGCCACCGCACGGCTATGTCGGGGCTTCGTTGCTCGCGCACTTCGCCCGCCGGCGCCGCAGCTTCGTCTATTGGTCGTACGACAGCCTGGACTACCAGGACCGCCCGGTGGAGGCCTTGATCGATCGTCTCCGCCACGACCCGCCCGCCGCGGGCGACATCGTGCTGATGCACGACGATAGCGACAAAGCGGCCGACGCGCTCGACGTGCTTCTGCCGGAATGGCTGGCGCAGGGGATACGCTTCGCCGCATTGCCGGGGAGCGCCGCATGAGGATCCTCTACCACCACCGCACGCGAGGCCGGCACGTGGAAGGCGTGCATATACGCGGCATCGTGGGAGCACTGCGCGAACTGGGCCATGAGGTGGACGTGATGTCGTTTCCCGGCGCCGACCCGGAGCGCGAGGTGGAGGCGACTACGACCCAGAGTCGTAGCCGTCTCGCCAGCCTTGTCACGAAGCTTCCCGGCGCAGTGTTCGAGATGTTCGAACTGCTCTATAACGTGGTCACACTGGCGCGCATGGGCCGCGCGTGGCGGGTGGCACAGCCGCAGCTCATCTATGAGCGCTACTCGTTGTTCCTGTTCGCCACCATCTGGCTGGCACGGCGACGTGGAATTCCACTGGTGCTGGAAATCAACGACTCCGCACTGGTGGAGCGCGTGCGACCACTGAAAATGCGCAGGCTGGCACGGCGCATCGAGCGCTGGTGTTTCCGGCACGCTACGGGCCTGGTGTTCATTTCCACCTACTTTCGCGAAACCGCTATCGCCGCCTACGGAGAGATTGCGCCTTGCGTCATTTCACCGAATGCGGTGGACCTGCCCCGTTTCGATCCGTCGCGTTTCGATCGGGAGTGCCTGCGTACGCAACGCGGACTCACCGGAAGGACGGTGTGCGGCCACGTTGGTGCGTTCGCGCACTGGCACGGCGTGGACGCCTTCGTCGAGGCCATCGCCCACCGGCTCGACAGCGTGCCCGACCTTGCCCTTGTCTTCGTGGGTGACGGCAAGACGCTACCGGCTGTGCGCGAACTGATCGAGGCGCGCGGATTGTCGGACCGCGTACTGCTGCCGGGTCGCGTTCCCCACGACGAGGTGGCGAGCTGGATCGCCTGCATGGACTATGCCGTGTTACCCAACTCCAATCACTACGGTTCGCCGATGAAGCTCTTCGAATTCATGGGCATGGGCGTGGCGGTGGTGGCGCCCGACTATGCGCCTGTTGCCGAGGTGATCGCCGATGGTCACACCGGCTGGCTGTTCCCTCGCGGCGACGCCGCGGCCTGCGTCGAACGCGTGCTCGAACTGGCCCAGCGCGCAGAGGAACGCCGCCGCGTCGGACAGGCTGCCCGCGATTACATCGCAAACGAACGGCAGTGGCGCAACAACGCAGAACAGCTACTTACCCTCGTACCTGCCGGGGCACACCCATGATCGCAGCCGTCGCCATGATCTTCCTCCTCGGCGCCGCGGTGCTGCTGACCATAGCCATCCGCGCACGCAACATGCAGTACTGGCTGTGGGGCTACCTCACGCGGCGCAAGCCGCCCAGGGTCGAAGGTCCGGTGCACGTACTGTTCTGCTTCGTAGATCATTTCGAGCCGAACTGGGGTCGCGTGGATATCGACACCCAGCGCCGCCGCGTGGACCGCTGGTGCACCGACTATCGCGCCTTGGCATCGCGCCACCACGACGCGGACGGGCGCATGCCGCAGCACACCTTCTTCTACCCCGAAGAAGAGTATGTGGAGGAGCACCTCGACAAGATCGCCAGTCTCTGCGCCGACGGTTACGGTGAAATCGAGATCCACCTGCACCACGACAACGACACGCCGGAAAACTTCGTCGCCACCATGGACCGGTTCAACCGTCTCCTGCACGACAGGCACGGCGCGCTTCCCCGCGATCCGGTGACTGGTCAGTTGCGCTTCGCGTTCATCCACGGCAACTGGTGTCTGGACAATTCGCGCCCCGACGGGCGCTGGTGCGGCATCGACAACGAATTGATCTTGCTGCGGGAGCTCGGCTGCTACGCCGACTTCACCCTACCCTCGGCGCCGAGCGACACGCAGACGCGCATGTCGAATGCCATCTACTACGCCACCGACGATCCCCAGCGCTGCAAGTCGCACGACACTGGCGTGCCGATGCGCGTCGGCGGCAAGCCCGTGGGCGACCTGCTGATCATCCAGGGGCCTCTGGGCCTGAACTGGAAGGACCGCCGCTTCGGCATCGTGCCGCGTATTGAAAATTCCGATATCCGCAAGGGCTGCCCGCCGTCACGCCACCGCGTGGACCAGTGGGTTAGCACGGGGATCCACGTGGAAGGCCGCCCGGAATGGGTGTTCGTGAAGGTACACACGCACGGCACGCAAGAGCGTGACATGGACACGCTGCTGGGCAAGCCGATCGAAGACATGCACGATTACCTGGAGACCGCCTACAACGACGGCCGCGATTACGTACTCCACTACGTGACGGCGCGCGAAATGTACAACATTGCCAAGGCGGCCGAGGCCGGCATGACCGGCAACCCGGGCCTTCATCGCGACTTCGAACTGGCTCGCCCAGGGAAAATCGCCGAACCCGCCCGGGCAACCGGATGAATCAGACCAGCCGCTTGCGCATGGCCAGCCACGCGTACTGGCACATGTGGCGGCTCGAGGAAAGCCAGTCGAGCTTGGCGACGTCCCGGTAGATGCGCCACTGCCATTGCGCCGCGCGCCACTTGTCGGCAGACACCGAACCGTTGCGCACCAGATAGTACGCCAGCGCCTCGCTGCCTGGCACGCACGTTGCGACGCCGGCGCGACGCACCATCTCCAGCCAGAACACGTAGTCTTCGTGGCCGACCTTCCGGAAATCGATGTCGCCCAGCCTGCGGTCGTAGATACCGGTGAGATTCCCGATGTGGTTGCTGCGCAGCATCTGCGCATAGCCCACCCGCGTCGGAGGACGCACATGCGAGAGCAGCCGGCCATCTTCCGAAACGCGATCGTAAGGCGCGTAGCAGATGGCGCTTCCGGTGTCGGCCATATGCTGCAGCTGACGTCGAAGCTTGGTCGGGTGCCAGCTGTCGTCGCTGTCCAGGAAAGCGATGTAGCTGCCGCGGGCCGCCGCCATGCCGGCGTTGCGGGCGGCGGCAACGCCGACATTTCGCTGGGCATGGATCGCGCGGATACGCGGGTCGGCAGCGGCGAGGTCGTCCATGATCGATGCGGTGCCGTCGCAGGAGCCATCGTTCACGATGATCAGCTCCCAGGCTTCGTGGCTTTGCGCAAGCACCGAGAGCGCGGCACCCCGCAAGGTTGCAGCCGCGTTGTAGGCCGGCATGATCACGCTGACGAGGGCGTGACTCATGCGCTCGCCGTACCGGGCTTGCGGCCGATGAAGTCGATGGACGTCACGCACAGCCGCTCGGGCGGTATGTGCGCGAACTGTGGATGCACCTGCATGCTCGCCAGTTCGGCCAGTCGTTTCTCGCGTGCGCACTCGGTGTTGAGCACGATGTCGAAACCGACGGCGGCGGCGCGTTCCACGAATTCGTAGGCGCGCACGCGGTTCTGGTAGAGGAAGGCGTTATCCCAGCGTCGCCATTGGCGGTCGGAATACTGCAGGTAGTTGAGCTGGTTGATGCTGCCGTCGACATAGGCGTAGTGGTCGCCGCAGTTCACCGAATGGAACATGATCCCGCCGGGCGCCAGAATACGCATGGCTTCGCGATAGATGCCGTCGATCGCCTCGGGCAGCACGTGCTCGAGCACGCTATTGGAGAAAACGCAATCCATCTGCTGCCCGTCGAGCCGGGTGCGTGTCGCGTCGGCGGGCGCCTCGTAGACCACCACACCCTCGCTGGCCGCTCCCACGTCGTCGCCTTGCTGCAGCCGCGCCAGGAGGCCCTGCTGGCGCTCCCTGACGTCGCTTTCGGGCACGCCGCATGCCTCGGCAATGAGCGCTGTATATCGTGAGAGGTTAGCGGCGCAGTTGCGCACCAGCGCCGGCCTGATGTGCCGGTTGAGATCCACCGTGACGACCTGGCGGGCGCCGCCCAGATAGCAGGCGAATGGAAAGGTGGGATACCAGCCGCTACCGACCTCGAACAGTCGCGCCCCTGCAATGGGACGACCGACATCGCGCAGGTGTCCGACCATCAGGCGCCAGTCGTCCATCTTGACGTCGAACTCGCGGCGGAACCCGCGCAGGCCGCCAAAGCGGCGCTGTAGCAGGTAGTGCGCCTGTTCGCCGCCCGGCACGTGGCCCAGCACCTTCTGTAACACGCCCTTGGCACGCCAGTGCATGATGGCTACCCCCATTCAAGGTCGGACGCGCATGCGTGCAGGCGTCCGGTAGTATCGACTCTGTCGCGGATCGACCGCGATAGCCATAGCACCAAGGCAGTGCAGGCATGCAACCGACGGCTAGGGCGAACGGCTGATGCGGGCATGAACGCGCCGGCACTGGGAGCGCCGGCACCTCAACCTAAAGGGGGTAGCAAATCACCTCACTTTCGATCTCCTCCCGGAAGGTGACCCAATTTCTCTCCCTCCAACGAGCCTTCTCCTGGGGGCTGAAGTTCGGCACCGGGTTCTCTCCGTGAACGTCCATGCTGTGGATGTAAGAAGGCAGCCGTAACAGGGAAGGGTATCCCTTGCCGTCGCCCGCAAGGCCTGATCGAAGGGCGCGCGTGGGACGTGCCACGTCGTTGTACCCATAGCGTACGTAGGACGGATTGTAGCCGCCTATGGCCTGAAGCAATGCGCGGGTCTGATAACAGAAGCACCCGATGACACGATCCCAGAAGATCAATTCGCCATCCGAGGCCAAGGGCCTCGACTTGAAAATCTCGGGCAACCCGATGAAGTGCATATTGTGCCGTGCCGCTTCGTCGATCACGTAGCGCTCCCAGCCCTTCATGGTGGGATAGCAGTCGTCATCGAAGAGGAAAACGTGCTCACATCCCTGGTCCATGAGGTAGCGCAGGCACTTGTTGCGCGTGACGGCCGCACCAGCTTTCTCCACGTCCTTCTCTATGCGCACAAGCGATCCTTCCTCGCACAGCGATGGGAATGCCTCGGGAACGCTTCGAACGTCTGTCGTGATAACGCCTATGCCGATCATGAAAAGGCCTCGATAACCTGACGCCGTATCTCGTTGATACGGCGAAGCGAATAATGCTCTCTCACGTGCTGGGCGAGCATCTCTGCCCTCTCCCTGCGATAGGTTTCGTCCTCCACCAAGCGCTTCAGGATCGTCCGCCACTGCGGTTTGCCATCGGCCAGAAGGACGACTCCGTCATCCAGGGAGTTCTCGTACGGATGTACCTTGGACCCGACAAAGGCAAGGCCCTTGGCTCCCGCCTCCAGGGCTTTCAGGTTGCTCTTGGACCGGTTGAAGCTCGTGTTCACCAATGGGGCTACGGAGATCGCGTGCCCGTTATAGACGTCCATGTAGGAGCATACCGGCCTTACCGGCTTGAACTTGGCAAAGCTGTACAGCGACCGGATCCTTGCCCACTGGGCTGATTTATCCTCGTTGCCCGCTATCACCATGTGATTCCTCGGCACGCATGACTGGATGATCTTCAGGTCCTCGAAATGCGTACCCCCGCCTGCATAGATGATCTTTCGATCTTCGCAAGGCTCGGTCCGCGTGAACTGGTCCTCGTCAAAAGGCAGCGCGTTCGGAACCAGAACAATGTTCGGGTTGTAGGGCCTCACACGGTCGGCAAGATGCGCGTTTGTCGCCAGCACCACGTCGGCCCGCTGAATGTTCCCAATAAGGGTCTCGGTCATTCCTTCGCGCTTGTAAGAGGCATACAGCACATGGTCCGGCCCCAAGACCACATCATCGTCGATATCGATGATGATCTTGATGCCTCCCTTGCGGATGGCGTCAAGCCGGTCATGCGTGACGAGCAATCGGTTGTAGAACAGGACAGGAACCTTCGCCTTGACATCGGTCAGGTACCGCATGGGGTTGGCGATACGGTGATAGTTGCAGGCCGAATTTTCGGAAACCTGGTACGTCAGGAGACCTAAGGTGTTCACTTGCTCCGTCCTTGGCCATGCTTCTTCTGTTCCGTCAGTGTGGAAAGTTACCTCCGTGGCCTTTGGCCCGACAAATCAATTCGCAAGGCGAATTCGGAAGGCAGCGTCGTAACTCGGTGATTCGACGGATATTCGGTTGCAATTGTCTAACAACGGCACCTCCGACTAGGATGTGCGCCATGTCCCGCCGTCCGCCAAGCCTCCTCGTCCGTTTGCGCCGCCACCGCGGCGTGTGGATGCTTGCGCTGGCCGTGCTGCTGTTCAAGGTAGCCATGTCGACCTTCTGCGCGCTCGACGGCCCCCGCGCTGCTTTCGCCGGCAATGCGCCGGCTGGCTCGGCCGTTACCGTGCAGGATGCGAGCGTCGATGCCGACGACGACTACTGCGCACTCGGCGAAGGCGGCGGGTGCCATTGCACTTGTGCGCATGCGGTGGCCCTGCCCACGCATGCGACCGTCATGGCCGCAACGGAACGGCCGTCGAACCTGCACCTTGCAGTGCCCGCGGGCGAATCGCCCGCTTTCGCGCGTTCTCCGCTGCGCCCACCGATCTCCTGAAGCCGCACCGCCCGATGCCGGTCGCGGAAGCGGCCGCGCCGACCTGCGTCCGATTTGAAGGAGATCCACCATGTCTTTCCTACGTACCGCGCCATGGGGCGCCGCGTGCGTGTGGATGGCTGCCAGCGCCATCGCCTCACCCTCGCCGGCCCATGTGGCCGGACCATCGGCCACGCCCGCCCTGCGAAACGCCGTGCGCGACATCTGGGCCACCAGCCCCGACGTACAGGCCGCCGATGCCGAACGCCTGGCCGCCCAGGCGCGTGCCCGTGCCGCCGCGCAACCGGTATACAACCCATCGCTTTCCATCGAGGGCGAGAATGCCGACGTCGACAGGCGCACCGCCGGGGCCAGCCTCACGCTCGACGTGTCCGGCAAACGCATGGCTCGCATGTCCGAAGGTGAAGCCGATATTCGCGCACGCGAGGCCGCCTATGCGCTGGAACGCCGTCGCGTCGCGCTCGACTGGCTGAAAGCCTGGGCGGCCGCGGCCTTGTCGCGCGAGCAGGTCGCGCTGGCCAGGCGACGCGTGGAACTGATGCGGCGCTTCGATGAACTGGCCACGCAACGCCTCCGGATCGGTGACATCAGCAGTCCGGAACGCGATCTGGCCGGACTCGCACTTGGCGAAGCGCGCATCCAGCAGGCGGCGCTCGAAACACAGGAAGCCGCCGCCGTCGCAGGACTGGCCGCGCTCGGCGGCGCACCGCAACCGCTCCCAGAGCTGCCGCGCGACCTTCCGCCGCCCGCCACGGATGTGCTTCCTGTGGAGACTTCGGAACGGCTGGAATCCATCCAGGCGGACGCCGAACAACAGCGGGCGAATGCCGCCGTGGCCGTCGCGGATCGCGCTCGCCGGCCCGACCCCACGCTGAGCCTTACCGGGGGCCGCGTGCGCAGCGGCAACCGTACGGACCTCGTGATCGGCGTCGGCCTATCGATTCCATTGCCGGTATTCAACTCCGGGCGATACGACGTGGAAGCGGCACGCGCCACCGCCGATGCCGCTTTCGCGGCCCGCCGCTCGGCCACCCTTCGCTCGGATGCGCAGCTTGCACAGACACGGACGACCTACGAGGCCGTGCGCCACGCCGCGGAAGGTTTCCGCGCTGGCCGGGCCGGTGCCTTCGACGACCGGGCCCGGCTGCTCGACCGGCTTTGGCAGGCGGGCGAAATCGGCACATCCGATTACCTCGTCCAGTTGAAGCAGCGCCTCGACACCGAGCTTGCGGGCATCGCGCTCGAAAGCCAGACCTGGCAGGCCTGGTTCGACTATCTCGCCGCCGCGGGCCGCCTGACCGGTTGGCTCGGCGATACCAGCAAGGATTCTTCGCCATGACACCCCGCATTTTTCGTCCCACCGCCTTGCTCATGTTCGCCCTGCTGCTCGGCGCCCCCATCTGTTCCGCCGCGCGTCCGGAAGACGCCCCACAGGCCGCGGAAAGAGATCCTCTGATACTGGACGCCGCCGCGATCGCGGCGGCCGGCATCGAGGTCGAGACCGCGCAGGTACGCACGACGGTCGACCAGGTGCGCGCACCCGGCGAGGTGAAGATCGACGCCTACGCCACCGCACTGGTGTCGCCCCGGGTCGCGTCACAGGTCGTCGCCCGCCGGGCAAAGCTGGGCGACCTGGTCAAGGCCGGGCAACCGTTGGTGGCGCTGTCGAGCGTGGATGTCGCCGAAACGCAAGGACAGCTCATCGTGGCGAGTCAGGACTGGGCGCGAGTGGCATCGCTGGGGCCACAGGCGGTATCCGCCCGGCGTTACAACGAGGCCCTGGTGCAGCGGGACCAGGCTCGCGCGAAGCTGAAGGCATACGGTCTTTCCGATGCGCAGATCCGCGATGTGGTGAAGCGGGGCTCGGCGGCGGCCGATGGCAGCTTCGAACTGTTGGCGCCGCAGGCGGGGCGCGTGACGACCGACGACTTCATCGTCGGCGAGCGCGTCGAACCCGGCCGCACCCTCTTCACGCTGGTGGCGGAATCGTCCGTATGGGTGGAGGCGCGTATGCCGCCCGGCCAGGCGGACGAGGTTCGGGACGGCGCCCGGGTCGTCGTCGCCGCGAACGGCAGGGAGCTCGAGGGTCGCGTGATCCGTCGCTCTCACCTTACCGATGAAAAAACCCGAACGGTCGATGTTCGCATCCAGGTGCCGAACAAGGACGACCTGCTGCATCCCGGCGACCTCGTCGAATGCCGCATCGAGGTCGCTTCGCAGTCCCGCAACCTCGCGGTGCCGGCCGAAGCGATCGTGCTGCTGCAGAACCAGCCCACCCTCTTCGTGCGCGGCAAGCGCGCCGGGCAATTCGAGCCCGTGCCGGTCGAGGTGGGTGAGACGCGTGGCGGCTGGACAGCCATCACGCGCGGCCTGGTGGCCGGCACGCCCTACGTGCGCAAGGGCGCATTCGCGCTGAAGGCGCGGATACTGCGTTCCCAGTTGGGGGAAGAATGATGCTCGGACGCCTTGTCGCCCTTTCCCTCAAGTACAGGCTGCTGGTGGCGATCGCCTTCGTCGCGGTGGCCGCGCTGGGCTATCGCGCGGCGCGAAGCCTGCCCATCGACGCGTTCCCGGACGTAACCCCCGTGCAGGTCGGCGTGTATACGGAGGCACCCGGACTGGCCGCCGAGGACGTGGAGCCCCTGCTCACCACCCCCATCGAGTCGGCGCTCGCCGGGTTGCCTGGCGTACAGGACATCCGCTCCGTCAGCCTGTTCGGGCTGTCCTATGTTTCCGTGTACTTCGACGATGGCATGGACGTCTATTTCGCGCGTCAGCTCGTGAACGAGCGGCTGCAACAGGTGGGCGACCGCCTGCCGGCGGGTTACGGCAAGCCGGAGATGGGACCCAACACCTCCGGCCTCGGACAGGTCTTCTGGTACACGGTGGAGCGCGACGAAAGCGCGGCCGGCGGCGGCCCGTCCGACATGGACCTGCGCACCCTTCAGGACTGGACGGTGCGACTGATCCTGCGCACCGCGCCAGGCGTCGACGACGTTACCTCGTGGGGCGGCCAGGAGAAGCAGTACCAGGTGCGCGTGGATCCGATGCGCCTGCTCGCGCACGACCTCAGCTTGAAAGACGTGATACAGGCATTGGAAGCGAACAATGCGCAGGTCGGAGGCAACTTCATCGACGTGGGTCACGAACAGTACCTGGTGCGCGGCCTTGGCCTGGTGAAGGGTGTCGAAGACATCGGCAGCATCGTGCTCAAGAGCGAACACGGCACCCCCGTGTACGTGCGTGACGTGGCGGCGGTGGTCGAAGCTGGGGCGCCGCGCACCGGCGCCGTGACGCGGGACGGCAAGGAGGTGGTGATGGGCCAGGCGCTGGCCCGCATCGGCGAAAACGCGCGGAACGTGGTCGAGGCGGTAAAGGCCCGGCTCGACACGGTACGGCGGGCCCTACCCGTCGGCACCGTCGTGAAACCGGTCTACGAACGCACCGACCTCGTCAATGCGGCCGTGGGCACCGCCGTGCGCGCCCTCGTCGAAGGTGCCGCCCTCGTTGCGCTGGTGCTTTACCTGTTCCTCGGCGAACTGCGCAGCGCGCTCGTCGTCGTGGTCACCCTGCCCCTTGCCATGCTGATCGCCTTCATCTGTATGGGGCAGGCAGGCCTCTCGGCCAACCTGATGTCGCTGGCGGGCCTGGCCATCGGTATCGGCATGATGGTGGACGGTGCCGTCGTCATGGTCGAGAACGCGTTCCGGATCATGGCGGAGAGTAAGGCACGCGGGGAGCCTGTGGACCGGCCCGCAGCGGTACTCGCCGCCGCGCGCGAGGTGGCCGCCCCCATCACCTTCGCCATTCTCATCATCATCGTGGTGTTCCTGCCGCTGTTCAGCCTGCAGGGTCTCGAAGGCAAGATGTTCAAGCCGATGGCCTTCAACATCGCCTTCGCCATGGCCGGCTCGCTGCTGCTGTCGTTGACGCTGGTGCCCGTGCTCGCCGCCACCGTGCTGAAGCCCGGAACGGAACGCGACACGTGGCTACTCGCGCGGCTGAAGCCGATATACGCGCGAGCGTTGGGCTGGGCACTCGGGCATCGCCGCGCCGTGCTCGCCATGGCCGGAGGTTGCCTCGTCGGCGCCCTTGCGCTGTTTCCCTTCCTGGGCAAGGAATTCATGCCCAACCTGCGCGAGGGCGCCATCATGTGGCGCATCACCTCGATTCCATCGGCCTCGCTGGACGAATCGATCGACATCTCGCGTAAGGTGGCAGAGCGCATCAAGGCCCGCTTCCCCGAAGTGGAAACCACGCTGGCCATGATCGGACGCGCGGAAAAAGGCGAAACCGCCGACGTGAACTACATGGAGGTCTATACGCCCTTGAAACCGCGTGAGCAGTGGCGCAAGGGGCAGACACTCGACAGCATCGAGCGAGACATGGCCGATGAACTGGCAGCCCTGTTGCCCACCGCCGTCGTGAGCTATACGCAGCCTATCCAGATGCGCATCGAGGAACTGATTTCAGGGGTGCGCGCCACCCTTGCCCTCAAACTCTACGGCGAAGACCTCGGCCAGCTCGACCGGCTGGCCGCACAGATCAAGAGCGCTATCGCAGGCGTGCCCGGTGTCGCCGATCTCGCACTCGAGGCCAACCTCGGCAAGCCACAGGTCCGCATCGAGGTGGATCGGGAAGCCCTCTCCCGTTACGGGCTCAACGCCGACGACGTACTCACCGTCGTCCGCAACGGCATCGGTGGCGAACCCGTCGGTACCGTGGTCGACGGCGTGAAGCGGTTCGACCTCACCGTTCGCTTCGACGAGGCCAGCAAGGCGTCCGTGCGCGACATCGAACGCATTCCACTGCGAACCCCGTCGGGATCGCTGGTCCAGCTCGGCCAGGTGGCGAAGGTGAGCACAGCGGAAGGCTATTCGTTCGTCCGGCGGGAGCAGTTGCAACGCTACTCTGTCATCCAGATGGACGTGCGCGGCAGGGACGTCGATTCGTTCGTGCGGGACGCCAACGCAGCCATCGCCCGCGAGGTGACATTGCCGGCGGGGTATTACACCGAATGGGGCGGCGCCTTCGAGAACCAGCAGCGAGCGCTCAAGCGGCTGGCCATCATCGTTCCCGTGACGATCTTCTTCATCTTCATCCTGCTTTACACCGCCTTCAACTCCATGCGGCACGCGGCCCTGATCCTCGCGAACGTACCTTTCGCGACCGTCGGCGGCATCGTCGCACTGTTCATATCGGGGCAGTATCTCTCTGTCCCTTCGGCCATCGGCTTCATCGCGGTCTTTGGCGTGGCCATGCTCAATGGCATCGTCCTCGTCAGCTTCCTGGAACAGCAACGGCGAGCCGGATCGAGCGTGCGCGAGGCGGTGCTCAACGGAACCGCGCTGCGCCTGCGACCGGTGCTCATGACCGCCACGGTGGCCATCCTGGGACTGGTACCGATGCTGTTGTCGTCAGGTGTTGGCGCGGAAACGCAGCGCCCGCTCGCGACCGTGGTGACCGGGGGGCTCATCACGTCCACGTTGCTGACGCTGCTGCTTTTGCCCGTGGTCTACGAGTGGATGGAGAACCGGCGAACGATCGTAAACGACGGTGCCGCTCATGCCGCGAGACGGAACGCGAATCCGAAGTAACGATCCAGCGACAACTCCGGATGGAACGGAACGATGCAGTACCGCTGCGGGTTCTCCCAGCGGTCCTGCAACTCGTACCCTAGCGACGACAGACTGCCGAGGAATTCGCGCTCGGCAGTGACCCGGTACGGGCAGCAGGCCGTGCCGATGTTCTGCACGGTGAAATATGACTCCCTCATGTGCACGGGCACGGAATTGAGCAGCAGGAAACGCGGCTTCTTCGCCATCGCCGCGAGGGCGTCCGCCAGAGAGTAGCGAAGGTATTGCAACGAGCCGGCGGCGAACAAGACGTCGGCGCCGGACGCTTGTGACACGTCGTCGGCGAAGGCGAGGCGGCGCGGCGTATCGTGCTCCATCGCCCAGGCCGCACCAGCCGCGTTGACCGCTGGCACATCCATCACGGTCCAGCGAAGGCCCTGCGGATAGGCCAGGTATCGCTGGTACGCGTAGTACGCGATGCCTATATGTCCACCAAGATCGAACACGCTTCGCGCACCCTCCGCGAACCAGCGACCGAGCCAATGGATCATCGGATAGTCGTTGATGAACACCCGCCGCGTCCGCTCGCGATACAGGTCCGCCGACTCGGTGTTGTCATAGCCGCTGGCATGGTCGGCCGGAATGCTGGCCTGCGCTTCGTCGAAGCTGCGGAACACACCACGGTAGATGTGGTGAGTCAGGGCGCGGTGGGCGAAGAAGGCCCTCCGGTAACGGGTTTCGAGAAGCTGGCGGACTAACGGCAGGCGTGCCGTGGCCTCCTGGTAGGGCCGAGGACCGACTTGAGCGTTCATGCGTGTCCTCCACGACACGGTGCCTGTGACCAGCTTGCGCTTCCGCCGCCCCATTGCCCATAGCACGGGGGTCTAAACCGTTTGGCAGATCGGGCCGTCCTGCCGGGGTCGATCTCTCTAGAGGGCGCCTCGGCGCGCACGCAGGTCCGCGCGAACGCGATGCAGGCCTCGGTAGATCCAACGCACCGGGGCATACATGCGGAAGCCGGCGGTTGCCCGCGTGGGCCGCACCACATAAAGCGAACCGCAGGGTTCGGCCCGCGTCGAAAGCAGCCGCTTGTACTGGTTGTCGCCGTAGCCGAAGCTGATGCGCTCGCCCGGAAAACGATCCAGCAGCCCGCGCACGGCCTGGAATACCGCAACCGAACCGATGCCCACCTTCGCCACCTCGTCGTCATAGCCGAGGTCGTCGACGAGATACGTGCCTCCGATGCGGTAGCCGTGCACATACGCCAGCGGCCTGCCTTCGCGCAGCACGATATGACCCACGAGATGCCCGGCGTCCGCGAGGCGGCGGAAGAGCGCCACCCGTTCCGGTGCTTCCCAATCGATGGGCAATTCGGCGTGATGCCAGGTGCGTGCGTAGACCTCGTTCATGAGCCGGCAATAGCGAGCCATGTCCTGGCCGCCGTCGAAGACATGTAGGGCAGCGTCGCCACCGAGCTTGCGATAGGCCCTTCCCACGCGCTGCACCTGATCCGCCCGCTTTTTCCTGTCCATGGCGGCCAGCCACGCCTCTGCCGATGGCTGCGGGTCGATCGACCAGTGCACCTGATCGAGGAGGTTGGCCGACACCACGCGGAATCCACCACGTCCGCCAAGCGCGGTGGCGAATCGATTGGGCAGGTCCGCCTCCTGAATGCGGATCACGCGAATATCCAGGTCGCCGGCCAGCTGCCTGGTCACCGCAAGCTCGACGCCGTCGCGTTCGGCCTCCCGCGCCACCACGCCGCTACCGAGCAAGCGCAGTGCCGCGCCGCGATAGAGCTTCACGCGGCGCCCGGCCACATCGAGACGAGCCGTATGTTCGACGGCAAGCAGTGGCAGGTATCCGACCACCCGCCCGTTGCCGTCGCGAACGACGACGACGTGCGGCACGGTGCCGTCCTGTCGGCTTTCCACCTCGAACACGAGCCAGTCCGGGTGCTGCACGATGCCACTCGCAGCGCCTGGCAGTTCGGCGACACGGGCCAGGTCGTCACGTATCGCGCGCAAGGCGTCCAACGTATGTACGGTGGAACAGACGTAGTTCATGGGCTGGCCTTGGCTACCGGTGGATGAACGAACTCGACGGCCCGGACCAGCGCCCGCCCCGGCGGCCCGAGCCGGCGGCCGATGCCGGTCATGAGTTGGTAATCGTCCGCGGTCCAGTAGCGAACCAGCGCGCTCCCCGGCACATACAGGGCGACGAACGCCGCCGCGCCGACCAGGAAACCCAGCCGCGACGGCGTCGCCTCGGTAGCCACCCAAGCCGCCAGCGTGGCGACGAGCCCCACGGCGAACAACCGCGACATGGCGGCCACCGGTAATCCACCGCTCGTGGCTTTGCGCAAGTAATGAACTGCGAGGGTCATT
This sequence comes from Luteibacter sp. SG786, assembly GCF_011759605.1. Taxonomy (GTDB): domain Bacteria; phylum Pseudomonadota; class Gammaproteobacteria; order Xanthomonadales; family Rhodanobacteraceae; genus Luteibacter. The sequence goes on along the minus strand of NZ_JAAOYX010000001.1, from coordinate 2,479,886 downwards.
TCCACGATGCGCGTGGCTGCATAGGTCAGCACCGCACCGGCAAGCCCGAGCATCGGCACCAGTGATATCCCGAGGACGGCATTAGCGATCAGGGCGACCACGGCGATGCGGATACGGTCGTCCTGGCGGTCCACCACGGTCTGGAACGCCGCGATGCCGTTACCTATCAGCAGCAGCCCTCCGAGCACCAGCGTCGCTTCGATGGCAGGGATGGCATCGACATAACGGGTGCCATACATGAGCCGGACGATTTCCGGCGTCGTCACAAGCCCCAGACCCGCGATGGCGATACCCACGGCCCAGTAGAACCGTGTCGCTTCGGACAGGAAACGCGCGGCGCGCGCCGTGCCGCTCTCGCCGTAGGTCTTTGCCATGTACGGCAGCAGCGTGGACGTGAGGCCGACCGAGAACAACTGGACGGCACCGCGGGTCAGCGTGCCGGCAATGGCGAAATAACCTACCGCCACCGAACCCGTGAAGGTCGTGAGGAGGAACACCTCGATGGTACCTGCCCGAAACGAGCCCATGAGGACCAGCGCGGCGGTGAGGCGCAGATGCCGGTTCACGCGCGCGGCGACCGCGGATGGGACGGGGCCGTCGGCATAGGGCCGGCAGCAGTGGCGGAAGGCGATGCGGTTGACGAGGTTGAGGAGCAGGCAGGCCACGGCGAACAAGGCAACGAACGAGACGAGGTCTGCATGCAGGAGCATCGCTGCGAGCACCAGCAGCATGCCCACGATACCGCCGATCACCGTCGCCACCGCTTCCGGCTCGAATCGCTCCTGCCCCTTTCCGATGGCCACGAGCATGGCGTAATTGGCCTTCGCCACGACCGCCACGACGACGAGGCCCATGATCGGCAACAGCGAGCCATGCCATTCCGAGGGCTGAAAAAGGTAACCCACGAGGACGAACAGGCCGATCACCACGATCGAACTGATCGTCTGGATGCGAGAGAAGCGCGCCGCCAGGTGTGAGGCCAGCGACGGGTCACCCATCCCGTCGGCCTCCGCGATGAATTTTGTCGACGAGGTCGTCAAAGCATGGTTCGAACAGACCATCAACCAACCGCAGAGCCACACCGTGAACGCATAGCGGCCGAAGTCGGAGGGGCCGAGCGAACGCGCGATCCATACGCTCATCAGCAGACCGAGGGCGTACTCGATATAGGTGGACACCGTGACGATGCCGACACTGCGCAGGACCGCGATTCGCCTGTTCATGGCGACACCCCCCTCGCCATCCGCACCGGAGGCGCCGCCCCGAGGCCCGCCCCCGCCGGCTGCGCCATCATCCACTGCGCCACGCCCGCGCCGCGATTGTTCCAGTTGAAGCGGCGCAGCGTGTCTGAGATGGCGGCACATGCGGGGCTGTAGGACGCGGCGATCGCCTTGAATCGCTTCTTCAAGGCTGCAGCCCGCGCAGGGTCGCGCTCGAAATACCATGCCGCGGCAACCGGCAAACCCAGTTCCACGGTGTGTCCGTCGCTGTACCAGCCCTCCGATTCCTGGATCTTCATCAGGGCCGGCACCTTCGCTTGCGACGACGACCAATACCACGCGATCTGTCCGCCGGGTCCGGAGCAATCGTTGCGCCAGTCATGCGGAGGCACGAGCAGGTCGGCGGAAATCCATCCGTAGCGTTCCATGTATTGTCCGAAGTCGGCGATCATGCCCGGGATGCGCGGGTCCGCCGTCACCAGCCACGCGTGCCAAAGCCCGTCCACGATGTTTTCGCTCATCCACGGCGATGCACCACGCACGTCGTCCTTTCCGCCCGGATCGTTTTCGTGCACGTTCCAGCTGTTGCGCCAGGAACCGTCGTCGCCGAGTCCGTCGGGATTGTGGCGCTGGTGTTCGTACAGCCAGCCCACGCGCGCATCGATGCGTTCGCGATAACGTGCCTCGCCGGTCAGTTCGTAGGCCGCTACCGTCTCCACAAGACCCAGCCCCGCAAGCCGTTCGGTGAAATAGTCCGTGGCGTACCGATACGGTCCCGGCGACCCGCTCCAGCCTCCCGTATTCCATAGCTCGGCCATTTTCTCGACCAGTCCGGCATCGTGCATGGAATCGTCGCCGGTCAGCGCGACGGCGAGCAGGATCGGCTCGATGTACACGTATTTGACGTCGCAAGGCTTGCCGTCCGGCAGCCAGCCACCCGCACAGGAAGGACTCACCGGTATACCGTCGCGCTTGATGCCGGCCATGTACCACCGGTAACTGGCTTCCGCGGCCTCAAGGTAGTCCGCGCGTCCCGTGCGCACGTAGGCCTTGAACAGGGTGGACGGCCGGTCGAAGAGCCATGCGGTCGTGTCGCCCGTCGGCATCGTGCGCGCCCAGCGAAATTGCGCATCGACATAGCGGGCATAGGGTTCGCCCGGCGCAGCCACGGATTGCGGGCCGACGATGAGCGAAGAGGTCAGCCATTCGGGAGCAAGGGATGCGATCGCCGCCGGCTTGCCGTCGACGAGTCCTTCGTCGTAGGGCCAGCCAGCGATGCTTTTCGTGCGGGGGGCGTCGAACGCAAAGTAATAGCTCCCCGGCGGGCCATGGAACTGCACGCGCACGGCGCGCAGGCTGTCGTCGCGGAAGTGCCAGGTAAGCATGGGCTTCACCGCCACGGCAACCTCTCTGCCATGCTCGTCGAAGAGGCGCACCTGCGAGGTGTCGCGCAGCAAGCCGGGCGGAAGCGGGATGCCCACCGTCACGGGCAGATCGTCGCCCTTCCCTGCCACGCGAGTGACTTCCACTTTTCGCGCGGATCGGGACAACGGTGCGTCAGGGACCCCTGAGGGCGGAGGCGCCATCGACGCCGGGGTACTCGCGACGTGCCTGGCCGCCCCACCCTTCGAGGGGGAAGCGGCAAGAGCGAGCGCAAGCACGCACCCCAACACGATGAGGATATGACGAAGAAGCGTCGGCGAACGCGACGCGGACATGGGTCCCGGCTCGCGCGGGACCCAACGATATCTTCCGGCACCGGTTGGCATGCGCGTTTTCATGCCACCGAGGCGGAAAGGAAGCGCGTACCGGCGAGGCGATGCTCCCAGGACAGGGCCGTGTGCACGATGACGTCCAGATCGTCGTAGGCAGGGCGCCACCCGAGCAGGTCTCGCAGGCGGTCGCTGCGCGCGATCAACTTGGGAATATCGCCTGGCCGGCGCGGCAATTCCACGACATTGAGGCGATGCCCCGCCGCCTTCGCCACGGCTTCGACCACTTCGCGCACGCTGTAGCCGTGTCCGTAGCCGCAGTTCAGCGTGAGCGAATGACCGCCGTCGCGCAGGTGGTCCAGCGCGCGCAGGTGCGCTGCCGCCAGGTCGTCCACATGGATGAAGTCGCGTACACCGGTGCCGTCGGGCGTGTCGTAGTCCGTCCCGTAGATGGCAATGGAGGCGCGCTTGCCCACGGCATGTTCGCAGGCCACCTTGATCAGCAGCGTGGCCTGCGGCGTGGAGTGGCCGATGCGTCCGAGCGGATCGCATCCGGCCACGTTGAAATACCGCAGGATCACGTGCCGCATCGCGCCCGTCGCGCACCAGTCGCGCAGCATCGTCTCGGACATGAGCTTCGACGTGCCATAGGGGTTGATCGGACACGTGGGGGTGTCCTCGTCGGCCACGCCGGCCTCGGTGGTGCCATAGACCGCGGCGGTGGACGAAAAGATGAACTTGTCGATGCCCGCCGCCGCGCAGCAGGCCAGCAGGTTACGTGTGTTGCCGGTGTTGTTGCCGTAGTACTTCAGTGGATCGCTCACCGACTCCGGCACCACCGTGTGGGCGGCGAAGTGCAGCACGGCGTCCACCCTGTGGGCCTCCAGAACGCGCGACACGAGGTCGATGTCGCCGACATTGCCCTCGACGAACGAGGCACCTCGCACCGCTTCGCGAAAACCCGTGGACAGGTTGTCGATCACCACGACGCGCTCGCCGCGTTCGACCAGTTGCTGCACCGTATGGCTGCCGATGTAGCCGGCGCCTCCCGTGACGAGTACCGAATTCATGCGGGCCTCCCGGCGTGGGCCGGTGGGAAGTTGCGCTGGAGCCAGCCACCGATGCCGTCGAGCAGGCGGGCGCGGTCGCCGGTAAGGATGTAGGTGTGATCGGTTTCGGCGACATAACGCGTGGTCACGGCCGGATGGTTCATCACCCGGCCGAAGCATTCGCGGAACTGCCGCGCATGATTGAAGTAGTTGCTGATCCCACCCGAATAGACGAGGTAGAGCTTCATCCCACGCTCCACCATGCCGGTGAAATCGGCGATCACTTCGTCGCGCGGCGCCGGAGCCACTGCGAACACGGGCTCCGATGCCGGCCGCTCTGTGCTCGCGGCGGGCTTTCGCCGCAGCAGGCGCGCCCACCGGCCGGGGTCGACCAGGCGCGGAAGGTAATGCCGAAGCTTGTAGCCAAGGGTGCGGTACGCATAGCCGTCGAGGAACACCGCACCGGATACGCGTGGATCCGTCGCCGCCACGATGTGGGCGTTCTGTGCGCCCGAGCAAAGACCTACCAGCACGAAGCGCTCGCAGCCCGCGCGCGCCTTCAGCAGGTTCATGGCGTCGTCCAGGTCGGCGCAGACCTGTTGTGCCCGCGTCAGGCCGCCGCCTGTCGCGCCACTGTCGCCCAGTGTCGAGAGATCGAAGCGCAGTGTCGGGTAGCCCGCCTCGTTCAGTTGCCGGGTCAGTTCCACGTGGAGGCGGAACGGGCCAATGCGATGGACCAGACCCGCATTCAGCACGATGACCCCTGTTTCGCCAGGGGCTCCGTCGGGCACGCCGGCAATGCCGACGAGGTGACGGCCGCGACCGAAACGATGGGCTTCCTCGCGCATCACGCTGTCTCCCTGAGACGGCCGCTCACCGCCTGGATCACCGGCTGGGAGAGGATCGCTGTTTCCAGGCGGCGCAGATCGTTCCATGGCGTCGGCGGCGCGATGCCCGCAACCTTGCCCTGCGGCGCGACCCATCGGTTCCATGCGAAGGTCTCCGAGGCACCCAGGGAGTCGAGCACCATCGTCGGCACCTTTGCCGGTCCGACCGTGAGGGCGCGGAGTTGCCGGCGCAGGCGGTCGTCCGTATCGAACCCGAGCCATTGCTCGGCCACGTCGGCATGGCTGCGAGGTTGCGTGAAGCGCCCGGCATCCTCGCGCAGCGCCGCCTGCATCGCGTCGAGTGCGGCCACGTAGTCGCTCCCGTCCAGGACCGGGTCCCACACGATCGCTTCGGCGAAGCCCGCCCGTTCGGCGGCACACATGGCAATGCTGCCGCCGAGACGCGCGCCGAACGCCACCACGCGCTCCACGCCGGAACGCGCGCGCAGCTCCGCCGCGGCCAACACCGTGTCCGCCACACAACGATCCCAGTCCACCGTGGCGGTTTCTCCCGCCGAATCGCCCGTGCCGTGATAGTCGAAGCGCAGCACCGCCAGGCCCTGCCCCGCGAGCGCCTGGGCCAGTTGTCGATAGATCCGATGGCAGCGGATCAGATCCTGTCCGAGCGGCGCACACATCAGCACGGCCCGATGTGCCGGCACGTCCGGAGCGTGATACATCCCGAAAAGCCCGCCGTCGGGGCCAAAGAAGAAGGGAAGTTCGGCGTCGGGCCGCATGCTCATCTCCGATACACCACGCCGACGAAGAAACTCGTGGCCCGATAGTCCTGGCCGATCGCGTTGCTGGTTCGCCTTTCCCGCGCGACCGATACCTGGCCGCTCCAATGCTGGTTCCATTGCCGGCTGAGGTTGAGGCCCAGGCGCACCGTGGTGTCGTTCCTGTCCACCGTCTCGTACTTGAGCTTGTCCAGCGTGGCGAAGGCACTCAGCGTGACCGTCGGACGGACGCGATACCCGACACCGACGCTGAGGCCGCGATCGTTCTGGTCGAACGTGGGATCGTCGACGTAGCGGAGCTTGCTGTAGGCAGGCGATGCCGTGACGGTCAGACGCTCGCCGCGCCAGTTCCAGGTGGCATCGAGCCGGCGCTCCTTGTACACCTGCGAGCCGATCACCGCGCTTCCCGTGCCTATGCCCGTACCGATGCCGAGGCCGCTGCCCAACCCGCCCGTACCCGCGAAGGGATCGATCGATTCCGTGCGATCGGCGGTCAGGCCGGCACCGAAGACCCCTGGCGTCGTGATGATGTCCTGCGCCGCATCCGCGTACTGGTAGGCGCCGGACACAGTAAGCGAGTTGCGCAGGGTGGGCTGCCAGCCGAGGCGCAGCCTCACCAGCGGCGCGGAATGACTTCCGCCGCCGTCGAATTCGAGGCGGCTGCCGCCCACGAGCACATCCGCATCGAAATGCGCCAGGGTGCTGGTGTAGCGGACGAAGGCTTCCTTGCGGTCGTAGTCGGCGCTGCTTTCCTGGTTGTCGAAGTTCACCCGCTGGAACTCGACGTTCGCGGAGATGGTGTCGGTAGGGCTCAGGTCGCGGAAAACGCGAAAGGCCGCCAGGCCGCGCGACGAATCGAAGTCGTCCACCTTGGAGGCATAGCTGTTGATGTACCGCAACTCGAACTGCCCCCGCGCGGACTGGCCGAAGCGCATGCGCAGCGTCGGCCCCGCCACCAGCACGTTGGTCTGCTGCTGGTTGTCCGGCGAGTTGCTGGCCAACTGGTCCACCGGCTGCACGCCCGCATAGTCCTCCACCGAGAAATCGAGGCGGTCCGGCATGATCGTCCAGTTGCCCTGGCCCGCCAGCTGCGTCTGCAACTGCGAATCGAAATGGTTCTGCAGGTATTTGCGATATTCGACCGTGCCCGCCACGTTCGCCTGGAACGTCGAGCCCATCTGGGTGAACTGGAAGGTGCCCCCCGGTGTCAGCACGTTCTCACTCACCGGGTTGTCCGAGGACAAGGCGATGTTGTTGCTATGCTCGACACCGGCATAAAGCGTGTAGTTGAGCGTCCCGGCCAGCACCATCGACGGTGCCGTCGCGAGTCCGACCACGATGGCGCAGGCAAGCCTGGACGACGGCGGCATGATCCCTCCCCTTCGCCCCCGATCCGACGGGGGCGCGCACTCAAGGCGACTGGTTGAACACCACCCCGGCGAGTTTCGCGGGGTCGAAATTGGCGACGGCCTGGCTGATCGACGACGGGGTGTCACGGCCGTAGCCCGCCACCAGCACGACGAAGTCCGCAAGATCGGAGAGGATCCGCGCATCAGGCGCCCCCTTGACGGACGGGCCGTCGAGGAACAAGTAGCGGTCGGAGTAGCGGCAACGCAGGGAATCCAGCACGGCGCGCATGCGGAACGACGAGAAATACTCGCTGCTGTTCTCGCGCGGCCGGCCCGATGGAATAAGCCTGAGGCGCGGCACTCCCGTGGGGTACATGATCGAGGCGATGCCCCGTGAGGGGTGTTCGAGGAAATCGATCAGGCCTCCGGTCTGCGGCTCCACGCCAAACGCTTTGTGCTGGTTCGGGTAGCGCAGGTTGCAATCGATCAGCAGGCTGGTCTTTGATTCGTCGAAGGCAAACGCGGTGGCGAGATTCCGTGCCACAAAGCTGCCCCCGGAACGGGGGCTCACCGCGACCACCAGCGTGACGAAGTTGCTTTCGCCCGCCATCTCCAGCAGGCGCGTGCGGATGCTGCGGAACGAATCCGACTGTTGGCGGACCGACTCCTCGCGATGGATCAGGCGCTTCCGCTCGCAGTCGATGGGAGCCAGTGCGCCGCCTTCCTCGCGCATCCTCGCGATGGAATGGCCCGGCGAGACATGCTCGCCTTGGCGGGAGGCGACCACGTCGCCCAGTTCGATGTTGTCAGCGGCCATCTTGTTCATCGTCAACCCTTGATCCTCAGCCAGAACACCAGGAGGTAGACCGCCCCGACACTCGCGACGATCACGGCGAGCATGGTGTTTTGCAGGTGTTCGCGGCGGCGGTCGCGCGGCGTGGGATAGAACGGAATGCTTGCCAGGATCGGGAAGCCCGTGGCCCGTTCCACCTGCGCCACGGAGCGGACACGCGGATCGAAGCGCGCCACGGCGAACAGCAGGCCGAACGGAACGGCGAGCGAGAGGGCGAGCCCTGCCAGTCCGAAGTGCATGAAGCGCAGGCCCGTCGGCACGAGGGGCATCACCGCGGGGTTCTGCACCAGGAACGTCAGGCCGCGCTGCTCCGCGTCGAGGTTCATCGAGACGCGGGCGTTCTCGCGGCGCTTCAGCAGATCCTGGTACACGTCGCGATTCACGGTGTAGTCGCGGGTGAGCTCCGCCGTCACATTCTCCGAGTTGGCGATGCGCTTGCTGCGCTCCAGCTCCGACTGCAGCATGGCTTCGCTTGCGGACACACGGGCGGCGCTGGCAGCCGCATCGCTGCGTATCGAGGCGAGTTGCAAGCGCATCTGCTGATACACGGGATTCATCGTCACGGCATGGTCCAGCGCCACGGCTCCGCCGACCGTGCGCTTCGCATCCGCCGTCTGCGCCTGCTTGCGCAGGTCTTCGATCTGGTGGCGAAGGCGCACCACGTCCGGATACTCATCGGTGTACGTCAGCCGAAGCGTGTCCAGTTGGCCTTGCAGGTCGGCAAGCTGCGTCTGGTAGATGCCGCCGACCGTCTGCACCGCGTTCACTTCGGACTCGCCGCTGAGCTGCGAGGTGAGCGCCGCCGCCTGCGACTGCTTCTGCATGTAGTCCATGCGGTTGTTTTCGATCTGCGTGCGCAGCTGCGCGATGCGCGCATTGGCGTCGGTTTCGCTGCCGGGGCGCGCATCGGCATTCGCGTCACGGTAGGCCTTCAGCTTGTCTTCCGCATCGGTGAGCTTCGTGCGGTAGGCCTCGACCTGGCTATTGATGAACTCGTACGCCTCCCGGCTTTCCCGCTGCTTGGAGGCCAGGCTCTCGCTGATGAAGAGCTGGCCGAACGCACGCGTGACCTCGAAGGCGCGCTTGGGATCGGAGTCGAAGTAGCTGATCGTGATGAGGTTGTCGCGGTTGTTCACGATCTTCGTCCGCGCCTTGATACCCTCCACGATCCTGTCGCGCTCCACTGCCGAGGGATTGCCCGCCAGCCAGCCGCCCGTCTTCAGCACGTCGTCGAGAACCTTGCGGCTGAAGATCACGTCGCGGGCGATGCCGGCGCGATTCTTGTTGCCCGTGGCTGCGGCGGCACCTTCCATCAACGGGGTGATGATGCTGGCCTCCTGGGCGAGGATCGTGGTGGACGCCTCGTACTTCTTCGGCCACACCGAGCCGACCGCCAGCGCCGCAAGAGCGATGACCGCGAAGATCACGCCCATCGCGATACGCCGCCTGCGCGCTTCGCCCACCAGTGCGGGCACGATGCCCGAGAAAGGAACGAGTTCGCCACTCATCGAATTACCCCTTGCATCCGCCTGCGGCGGAATCGGTCAGAATGCGCGCTGCGGAACGGTGATCACGTCACCGGGCTGCACCGGATAGTTGTTCGCCAAGTCGCCCTGCTGGAGGATCTTCTCCAGCCGCACCGCGTAGGACTGCGTGTCGCCGCCCTCGTTGCGGCGATAGAGTTCCGTGCGATCGGGCGCCGCGAATTCGGTGGTGCCCCCGGCCGCGAGCACCGCGTCGAGCACGGTCATGCCTTGGCGGTAGGGAATGGAAATCGGACTGCGTACGGCACCGGTAACGCGAACGCGCGACAGGTACTCGTGGCTGCGCAGCGCGGTGAGGATCACCGCCACCTGCGGGTCGCGAATGTATTGCGCAAGTTTCTGCTGGATCTCGGCACCCACCTGCTCGGTGGTGCGGCCACCTGCGGCGACGTCGCCGACGAGCGGTACCGTAACCTTGCCGTCCGGTCGCACCGGCACGCTGACACTGAGGTCGGGGTTATGCCAGACCGTGACCTGGAGCTGGTCGTCCACACCGATCAGATAGGTGTTCACCGCCTGGCTTTCGGCGGCGGCCTTTGGTGGCGGGGACGTGCTTCCGCCGGTGGCGCACGCGCCCAACAGAAGTACGGTGGCGAGTGTGGCAACGCGATTGAAGACCTTCATGATGAACACCTGCCCCTGTGACTTCGTCGAGCGGTATCGTCATTTCAATGGCACCCGGCGTCCATTCCGACAGCCCGCCTATGCCATTCGACCGAAGGTGTTCCGGAGCGCGTTGCGTCATGCTGGAAGCCTGTTTCCGACGCACTCGAGATGCCCGTTTGGCCGAGTCGCTCGACATCGTGGAAAGCCTCACGCACCCGGCCGTCCAGTCACTGTTGCTGGGCGCGATCTCGCTTGCGATGGTGTTTCGTCGCCGGCACGCCCTGGCGGCATGGGCAGGCGCGATAGCCCTGGCCTGGCTGTGGTTCGCGTCCACACCCGCACTCGCCCTGGCGTTACGAAACACCCTGGCGACGACCGGGCCGCCACAGCCTCCCCACGCCGATGCCATCGTGGTGCTGGGCGGGGAGACGCGTCCGTTGGCCGACTGGTCGAGCGCGAAGACCCGCGCGGGCAAGGGGCTGGCCCTCTGGCGTGCCGGATACGCTCCGCTCCTGGTGGTATCCGGCAGCGATCAGGCGCGCGCGATGGCGGAGGGCTACGCGGCGGCTGGTGTACCGGTTCACGCTATCCGGGTGGAAGCACGCAGCCGGAACACACACGAGAACGCGCGCGATTCGGCGGCCTTGCTGGCGGCCAGCGGTGCCTCGGAGGTGTTGCTGGTAACGTCCGCCACCCATATGCGTCGGGCCTCGGCGGCATTCAGGAAAATGGGCATCAAGGTGTGGCCGGAGCCCACGGACGAGACCCATGTGGCCCTGTACGACGCGCCGGGCTGGTTGCCGCGCCGCGATGCCCTCACCCTCACCGCCCGCTGCCTTTACGAGCGGATAGCCCTTTGGGCCTATCACCTGCACGGATGGATCTAGGGACCCTAGGGATCGTCCGTCTCGATCTGGAGGGAGGTTTTCCCGTCGCGGCGAATCAGGCCGGGGCCGAACTGCACGACCTTGCCGTCCTTCAACACGACGGTGTAATCCTTGTGTGAGAACGAGAAGCGGCCGGGCCGGCGGTCGAGCCAGCTCAGCACTTCGTAACCGACGATCGTGCGGTCCGAGTCGGGACGACCGAGGCGGTCGATCACCTCGTCGCGAGGCGTGCCCACGTCGAGCCGGGCGATCTTCGCCGCCATGCCCTGACATCCAACGAGTCCGACGACCAGGACGGCCATCGCGATCGCACGTTTCATCCTCACCCCCGGAAAGGACAGCATCGCCCGCGATGGTAGCTCACCGCCGGGAACTTGCGACGGTCTTTCGGGCGACGGCAGTCAGCGTGTCGTCGCGGGTGCAGGCGAACTCGGCTTCTGGCCGACCGGCTTCCCGTGCGGGTCGAGGAGGTGTCCCTGCGGATCGCGATTCTGGTCGTTCGCATCCTGGACGCGATTCGTCACGCCGGGCTTCCCTGGTTCCACCGGAGCCAGCCCGCGTTCTGTCGCCCCGGCATCGGACGCCGGACGCATGGGTGCGGCCGCCGGGTTGCGCGGAATCGACGACGACGGGGTCGGCAACGGCGGCGGCTCGGTCGCCCGTTCTCTGGCGGCCGGCCGGCTTGGCACGACCTGCGCCGAGGCGTGAGGCGCAGCGGCGACGGCGAGAACGAGTGCGGTAACGACGATGGACGGACGCATGAGGGCTCCGGATGCGCCGCGGAAGCGGCGCTTTCGTCCGGACACTATCGCCTCGTACGTGAAGAGCACATCTGTCCGGTCAGTTCAGCTCATCCGGATGCGGGCCCATGCGGTTGCCGGCGTCGAGCCCGTCGATGGCTTTCATGTCGTCTGCCGACAGTTCGAAGTCGAACACGTCGATGTTCGCGGCGATGCGTTCCAGCGTCACCGACTTCGGAATCACCATGTGTCCAAGCTGCACATGCCAACGCAGGACCACCTGCGCGGCGGTCTTGCCGTGCTTCTCTCCGACACGGACAAGAACGGGATGCTTCAGCAACTCGCCACCCTGCCCGAGCGGACTCCATGCCTCCGTCACGATGCCGTGTTTCGCGTTCACCGCCACGAGTTCGCGCTGGGCGAAATCCGGATGCAGTTCAATCTGGTTCACCACCGGCACGACGCCCGTTTCCCCGATGATGCGCTCGAGATGCTCGGGCTGGAAATTGGAAACACCGATGGAACGGACGCGGCCTTCCTCGCGCAGGCGCAGGAAAGCCTTCCAGGTATCGACGTAGCGATCCTTCTTCGGCGTCGGCCAATGGATGAGGTACATGTCGAGGTAATCGACACCCAGACGCTTCATGCTTTCATCGCAAGCGTGCAGCGTCTCGTCGTACCCCTGGTGCGCGTTCCACAGTTTGGTCGTGAGGAAGATGTCGCTCCGTGCCACGCCGGAGCGCTCCATGCCCTGGCGCACGCCGCGCTCGTTACCGTAGATCGACGCGGTGTCGATGGAGCGATAGCCCGTCTGCAAGGCGTGGGCAACCGCATCGGCGGTTTCGGCGTCGGGAATCTGGAAAACACCGAAGCCGAGCTGCGGCGCGGTGTGGCCATCGTTGAGGGTGAGGAGCGGAACCTTCGCTGCCATGTGACTCTCCGGAAGGGGGACCACCCCCGATGGTCCCCATTCTCACGCATGCGGGATGTGACGGCAGAGGAACGCCTCAATCCCCGCGTGCGGCGTAACGGGTTTCCACGTAGTTGTCGAGGATCGCCACGAATTCTTCCGCGATGCGATCGCCGCGCAGGGTCATCGCTTTTTCACCGTCGATGAAGACCGGTGCCGACGGGGCCTCGCCATTGCCCGGCAGCGAGATGCCGATGTTGGCGTGGCGGGACTCGCCCGGCCCGTTCACCACGCAGCCCATGACCGCGAGTGTGAGGTTCTCGACGCCGTCGTACTTCACGCGCCAGAGCGGCATTTTCTCGCGCACGTGCCCCTGCACCGTCTTCGCCAGCTCCTGGAAGAACTCGCTGGTGGTGCGGCCACAGCCCGGGCAGGCAGTGACCAGCGGCGTGAAGGCGCGCAGGCCCATGGTCTGCAGGAGTTCCTGCGCGACGATCACTTCCGTGGTACGCGACTGTCCCGGCTCGGGCGTGAGCGAGATGCGGATGGTGTCGCCGATGCCTTCCTGCAGCAGCACGCCCAGCGCGGCGCTCGATGCCGCGATGCCCTTGGAACCCATGCCGGCCTCGGTGAGCCCGAGGTGCAGTGCGTAGTCGCCACGCCGGGCCAGGTCGCGATAGACGGCGATGAGTTCCTGTACGCCGGAGACCTTGCAGGACAGGATGATGCGGCTGCGCGGAAGGCCGAGGTCTTCGGCACGGGCGGCGGAATCCAGCGCGGAACGAATCAGTGCCTCGCGGGCCACGTGGCTGGCGTCCCATGGATTCGCCCTGCCCGCGTTCTCGTCCATCAGCGCGGCCACCATGGACTGGTCCAGCGAGCCCCAGTTGGCGCCGATGCGCACGGGCTTGTCGTAGCGGATCGCCATTTCGATGATCGAGGCGAACTGGGCGTCCTTCTTCTTGCCGAAGCCCACGTTGCCGGGGTTGATGCGGTATTTGGCCAGCGCCTCCGCACAGGCGGGCTCGCCTTCCAGCAGCTGGTGGCCGTTGTAGTGAAAATCGCCGATGAGAGGCACCGAAACGCCCATCATCTCCAGCCGCTCGCGGATACGCGGCACCGCGGCAGCGGCCGCGGGGGTGTTCACGGTGATGCGCACCATCTCGGAGCCGGCGCGGGCCAGTTCGGCCACCTGCTTCGCGGTGGAGACGGGATCTTCCGTGTCGGTGTTGGTCATCGACTGCACCACGATGGGCGCGCCGCCGCCCACCTGGACACGGTCGATCAGGACGCCCGTGCTGGGGCGGCGTGCGCCGGCTTCCGCGGGACGCGGGCGGCTGGAGAGGTCTTCGGTCATAGCGGGCCATTTTACCGCATATCCCCGTAAACTCGGGAACATGAACGTCCGCCACAGTGCCACCGGTTTTTCGAATCGCCTGTTCGCCGAGCAGGCCCTGAGCCGCAGCGCGGGGGCGCCCCTGATCGGGGGGAACGCGGTCGAACTGCTGATCGACGCCCGCGCGCATTTCGACGCGTGGCTCGCGGCCATCGCTTCCGCGCGGCGCCACGTCTTCCTCGAGAACTACATCGTCCGCGACGACGCCATCGGCCGGGCATTCCTCGACGCCCTGGTGGAGCGCGCCAGGGCCGGCGTCTTCGTCGCCGTCATCGCGGATTGGGCGGGGTGCCTGGGCCAGTCGCGTTCGTCGTTCTGGAATCCGTTGCGCCAGGCCGGCGGACAGGTGCGCATCTACAATCCACCGAAGCTCGGCAGCTCGTTCGGTTGGGTGAGCCGCGACCACCGCAAGGTGCTGGTGGTGGACGGCGAGGTGGGTTTCCTGTCCGGCGTCTGCATCAGCGAGAAATGGCTGGGCGACCCGGCGCGCGACGTGCCGCCGTGGCGCGACACGGGGGTGATGCTGCGCGGGCCTGCCGTCGCCGAAATCGAGCATGCATTCGCGGACAGCTGGCGCGAAACCGGCGAGCCGCTGCCGAACGACGAGCGCCTTTTGCCGCCCGTGAACCTGCCCGGGGCAGGCCATGTCTCATTGCGCCTCATCGCCACGCAGCCGAGCACGGCGGGCATGTACCGCCTCGACCAGATGGTGGCCGCCATGGCCACGCGGACGCTGTGGCTTACCGATGCCTATTTCGTCGGCGTGGCGCCGTATGTGCAGGCCTTGTCGGCCGCCGCACGCGACGGCGTGGACGTGCGCCTGCTGGTACCCGGCAGCAGCGACATCCCGATGGTGGCCAGCATGTCGCGCTCCGGCTACCGGCCGCTGTTGAAAGCCGGCATCCGCGTGTTCGAGTGGAACGGCTCGATGCTGCACGCGAAAACGGCCGTGGCCGACGGCCGCTGGGCGCGTGTGGGCTCGTCCAACCTCAACATAGCCAGCTGGCTCAGCAACCGCGAGATCGACGTGGCGATCGAAGACGCCGACTTCGCGAGCCAGCTTGCCGCGCAGTACGAGGCCGATCTGGAGAACAGTACCGAGATTCTCCTGCGCGGCAGGCGCCGGCGCACAGGCAACGAGCGCATGCGCAGCCGTTCGCCGCGCCCGCCCCGGCCACGGCGCGGCGGCGGCAGTTCCGGCCGGGCCGCCGCCGGCGCGCTGCGCATCGCCAATACCGTCGGCGCCGCGATCACCCAGCACCGCGTGCTTGGCGACACCGAGACGGGGCCCGTGCTCGCGGGTGCGGCAGCGGCGCTGGTGCTCACGCTCGTGGCGATCGTCTGGCCTGCCGCGATCGCGTGGCCGCTCGCGCTGATCGGCGCCTGGTTCACCGTGAACCTCACCGCGAGTTGGTGGACGATGCGGCGACAGCGGAGGGATCGAGCGGGACGCGGCGACGAGGACGCTTGATTCCGCAACGGTAGCGGTTCAAAGTCTCCTGCAAGTGGCTAGCCGCCACCGGCCCAAGGAAGGGTTCGACATGCCTGTCTGTACCACACCGCATACCGGCACTCCGGTCGTGGCCGCCATCGACCCACGCGGATTACCGTTAAGGTCCGTTACCTACTTGCGCAGCGAAGAGCCCGACCCGCTGCAGACCCTGGTGCATCGCCTGTCGCACGACGCCGCGGGCCGTGAACGCGCACGTTGGGACCCTCGCCTTTGGGCGGGCGCCAACGACGGCGGCCCCGCCACGCTGCGACAGATACCCTCCCTCTCTGGCAGGACCCTGCGCAGCGACAGCGCAGACGCGGGACAAAGGATGCTCCTGCTGGCCGCCTCAGGCCGAACCGATACTGTCTGGGACGCGCGAGGGAACAACCAATGGCGGGAGGGCGACGCATTGGACCGCCCCCTGGCCATACACGAGCGGTCCGCCGATGGCACCACTCATTGTGTAGAGCGCTTCACCTATGCGCCCGGCAGCGGTGACGCGCACGAGACGAATCGAGCGGGTCGCCTTGTCCGCCACGACGATCCGGTGGGCAGCCTGCACATCGATGCCTTCGCGCTTACCGGGGGCGACGCCAGCCAGCGCCGTATCTTCCTGCGCTCAACCGCGGCAACGGACTGGCCGCTGGAGGCCGCCGAGCGCGACGCCCTGCTGGAAGACCAACCCGCCATCACGCGCTTTCTCTACGATGCGACAGGCGACGCCTGCGCGATCACCGATGCAGCCGGTCATCGTTGGCGCTTCGCTCAGAATATCGAGGGACACCCGCGCGATGCATGGCTGATGCGACCCGCGACGGGCGAGCGGCACGTGTTTGGCGAGGGACGTTACGATGCGGCTGGCCGGCTGGTCAGCCGCGTGGCCGCCGACCAAACCTTCACTACTGAATGGACCTATGGCGAAGACGACCAACGGCTGAAAACCCGCCGCAGCAAGCGAGCCATCGACGGCGCGTTGCTGGAAGACACGGCCTATGTGCATGATCCCGTCGGCAACGTGCTGGAAATCCGCCGGCTTGGCGGTTCGGATTTGTATACGTACGACTCCCTTTACCGCCTGACGAGTACGGAGGGTACGGAAAGCGCACTGGCCACGTCAGGCCCCGACCTCCCGCCCTGGCAGCCTTGGCCGTCCAGCGACACCATTCGATACACCGAGCACTACACCTACGACACTGCCGGCAACCTCGTTTTGCTTGTTCATCGCGGCGCGTGGACGGGCGAACAGCGCATGCGCGTTGCACCCTTCAGCAATCGCGCCGTGCCCTGGTCGGACAACGACACCGACGTCGATGCCGCGTTCGACGCCAACGGCCACCAGTGCGTCATGCCAGGCGTGCGCCTGCACTGGAACGTGCGCGGGCAATTACGGGAAGCCGTTCGCGATGTTCCTAACGATCGCGAGCAATACGCTTATGACGGCGCCGGCCGCCGCACCAGGAAATGGTGCGTGGACACCCAGGGCGCTATCACCCATGAAACCCGCTACCTGCCTGGCCTCGAGCAGCATATGGGTGCCGATCCGCACCAGGTCGCCACCGTAACGATCGGCGACGTCCTCGTTCGCAACCTGCATTGGCTTGGCGAGCCGCCCGGGGGCCTTCTCAACGACACTCTTCGCTTCCAACTGAGCGACCACCTCGGCTCGTACACGTGCGAACTGGACGAGCAGGCAGAGGTTATAGGCGACGAATGGTACAGGCCCTATGGCGATACCGCCGCGCGCGTCACACGCGATCCGAACGAAGCTGACTACAAAACCTGTCGCTACAGCGGGAAGGAACGCGACGGCACCGGTCTTGACTACTACGGTTACCGCTATTACGCATCCTCACTGCAGCGATGGACCAGCCCCGATCCGGCCGGTTACATGGATGGCTGGAATCTCTACGCCATGGTCAAAGGCAATCCCGTCACCTTCGCCGATGCGATGGGCCTTTGGAGCCGGCAAGACACCGGCATTGTCGCGGCATCGGCGGCTCGAGCGGGCGCCGCCGAATTCATATCGACGGTGGTCGGAACGACATTCCAATGGGCATGGGACCAGGCGGACTCCGACGTCATGGAAAACGCCGCGTACTACATGTTCCTGAGCACCGCGGTAGGGTCCGGTGCGGTCGTGGCCGCCGCACTCATGCACGGTCATGTCGCTGAACATCCTCGTGGTCCCAGGACGATCGCGATGGGCGCGGCAACCCTGGCCGGCGCCCTGGGAACCGGTATGCTCTATCGCGCGTCGGGTATCACCGGCAGACAGGCCGTCGATACCATGACCAAACTGATCGTGACTTCCGCGCTTGCGCCCGTCCTGCAGTATGGGCCGCGAAACGACTGGGCTCCGGGCCACTCCCCTTCGTTCACCTACAGCGTGGAGCAAATTTCCGCAGGGGCGGCCATCGCGGCGGGAATGGCACGCCTCAAGACATACGTTTCGCCGACGATTGGCGCTCTGCTGATCCCCCCAGCCGAGAAAGCGATGAGCGAGACGGCCGCCGCGCTCCTACGAATGACACGTTACCGTCAAGCCACGCAAACGAAGCACGGGCACACCTTCCAGAAGCGAACCGCGGTGCACATAGCGACGGGGATAACGACCCGGGGTGTCTTCAGACCGCTCGCCGCGTTTGCCGAGACACTGTGGCCGAGGCTCGGCATGAACGAGGAAATCTCGGCGAGCATGAGCGTGGTAGCGTCGTCCATTGCCGGCTACGCTCGGGGCATCGTTGCTTATCACGTCAAGAAGAATCTGGAAAAGATGTTGGGATTCGCCGGTGCACCGGCGTCTGCGTCGCCGGAATACGGATCGTTGCTGCGCGGTAGAACAAAGTCCCTTCCTTCCTACGGCGCGACATCTGACCGCGGATCACGGAGACATCCAAGGGCAATGACCGTTTGACCCAGGCCGCGCCTTTAGACGAGGAAAACGCTTGACATATGCCAGGGGGGCGACTAATACATCAATAGAGCAACGGAATTGCCGCATCCAGAACCAGGACGGTTCGCCATGCCAGACACTGCCAGCCTGCATTCGCACACCCCCGTCGTTTCCGCGGTCGATCCGCGCGGACTTGGCATTCGAAGCATTGCCTATCTCCGGACGACCGAGAGCGACGAACCGACGCCCCTCGTAAGACGTTCCCAATGCAATGTGCGCGGGCAACAGGAGATGCACTGGGATCCCCGTCTTTGGAAGCGATTCCAGGAGAATGCCGGCAGTCCGCCCACGGGCAATGCCATATGGAGCCTTTCGGGCAAGCCGCTGCATGTGAGTCATGTCGATTCCGGCCGGCGCGTCGCCGTGTTCTCCGCAGCCGACAACCCGGTACAGATCTGGGATAGCCGCGGGACCATCATGCGGTACGCATTCGACGACCAGCTCAGGCCGGTCTCGACGCATGAGCACATGGCAGGTGCCAGCGACAGGTGCGTCGAACGTTTCACCTACGGTGCTGCGGACGCTCCCAGCAACCGGCGAGGCCTCTTGATCCGGCACGACGACACCGCGGGCACCACGACAGCCGTCGAATACACGATCACGGGCGCACCGCTGGACGACACCCGCCGTTTCCTCGCCACGATGGATGTGCCCGACTGGCCCGAGGACGTGGCCCAGCGCGACGCGATGCTCGAAGCCGACGCATGGACAACCCGGTATGGCTACAACGCGTTGAGCGAGGTCATGCTTCATACCGATGCGCGCGGTAACACCCAACGCTCGGTGCGAGGCGTCGATGGCAGTCTCGGACAGGTATGGCTCGGCCTGGCCGGAGGCGTCGAGCGTTGTCTGTTGAGGGAGATGGTTATCGACGCCGAAGGGGCCCCTGTACTCAGGATCGACGGCAACGGCATCCAGAGGCATTGGGAATTCGCCCCGGCGGACCATCGACTGAAAAAGTCGAGCGCCAGGCGCGGTAGCGACATGCTCCAGGACCTTTCCTATGCCTACGACGCTGCCGGCAACATTGTCTCGACAGACGATGCGGCGCAACCGATCACCTATTTTTCCGGCAGGAAGGTCGAGCCAGTCAACACCTACCGCTACGACACGCTCTATCGCCTGATCGGCGCCACCGGACGTGAAAGCGTCAGTCCCGCCACGGGCCCGGGGGCACCCGCCTGGCAATTGCAGCCCGGTGAGGCCGTCGTGGGTTACCAGCAAACCTATGAGTATGACGACGGCAATAATCTGTTGTCGCTTCGCCACGCGGGCGCCCAGTCTTACACGCGCCGCATGGCAGTTGCAGACACCAGCAATCGCAGCATGCCATTGGACGATGGCCAGCCTCCTCCCGATCTTGCCGACGGCTTCGATGCCAACGGCAACCTGCGGAACCTGCAACCGGGACAGGAACTCGTCTGGAACGGACGAAACATGCTGTTCCGCACGACCCAATTGGTTCGCGCGCACGCGGCAGGCGATAACGAGCGTTATGCCTACAACGGTGTCGCCACACGCGTGCGCAAGCTCCAGACCATCCTGGTCGGGGGGCAATGGCGAACGCGGGACGTACGCTACCTTCCAGGCCTGGAATGGCGCACCGACCAAGTCACCGGCGAGCGCCTGCAGGTCATCTGTACCGAGATCGCCGGCGGCACGGTACGCACCCTGCATTGGGAAGGCGGTACCGTTCCCCCAGGTATGGAAAACGACACCGATCGTTATGCCGTCACCGACCACCTCGGGTCATGCACACTTGAGATCGATGGCAACGCATCGCTGATCAGCCACGAGTGGTACCACCCGTACGGAAGCACGGCGGGTTGCGTGGCGCGCAACCGCATCGAAGCCAGCTACAAGAGCATCCACTATTCCGGTAAGGAGAGGGACGACTCCGGCTTGCATTATTACGGCTTCCGTTATTACGCATCCTGGCTCATGCGCTGGATCGCACCGGACCCTGCCGGCGATGTGGATGGTCAAAACCGCTTTGCCATGGTGGGGGGCAATCCTGTTACCCGCGCCGATGCGTCGGGACTGGCACCGTCCGAGGATGGGGAGGGACCAGAACGCGGCGCAACCGTGTTCGATTCCGCCCTGCGTGAATTTATTATCACCATGTTCGCCATGGCGTTCATGCTGCTGTTTACAATCGGCGGCGAATTCGCGTTTCCCACCGGCGAGAGCTCTGACTTGGCCCACGCCACTATGGCGGTCATCGCGGGCATGGTCGCTACGGCAGGTTGGTTCGCTGGCGCAAGTGGCCGAAATCAACAGACTAGGGGCATAGGTTGGGCGTTGGCCCTGGGCGGAGCCGGCCTCACCGCTGGCCCCTATTTGCTGGCCATGTTTGGAGGCAATCCAATCAACGACGTGGTGACCAACATGTTCGCAACCTCGGTCTATGCCCTCGTGAACGCATTGGCCCAACGATTATTCGGTGAAGCCGGGAATAGTGTCGACTTCGGCGGTCGCCGAGCGCCCGGGGGCATTATCCTGGCCAATGGCCTCTTGGGCGCCGTCGCCTATGGCGGATCTGCCTTTATCGCCGGCAATAACCGCGTTGCCGACTTTCTGCTGGGCCAACCCTTGACTGCCGGTGCGCTCAAGGCTGGCATCACTGCCATCAGCGTCCGCCATCCGCAGGCTGAAATCAATTCCGGAAGGCGGAGGATAAGTCCGGTCAATGGCCGAGACGCTGTGACGGACACGGTACTTCGTATGGTCACGCAAAACTTCGGAGACTTAATGGGACTTCTCGTGAAGGCGATTCTGGCACGGCTCGGAATTCACTTGGACCAAGAGGATTACCGAAACGCGCAGCGTTTCTTCGAAAGATTCTCCGGGAACCTGGGCAACGAATTATTAGGCCCATATGCACGGCCTCAACTACCTGACCATGCACAAATCGCGGCAGACGAGGCTCTGGAAGCGAGCAGACCACCCGACCAAGGAGGCGACACCTATAGGTTGATGAATGTTTCGCCCACTCCGCAGACGCCGTTCACACCAGACACACCGGGCCCGACAATAATGCCACAGTTTACATTTGGTCGCTCACGGTCCCAAACGCCAATGCCTCAGGCTCCTCACAACGGAAATTGGTGGGCGCGCGTGAAGGCTTTTTTGGGGTTCTGAACCGCTGCATCCGGCCAGCGTCCCGAGCTTCCGTGAAGTACCTTGTTTTTAGCCGCGCCATGGCATTGCCATAACGAAGCGTCAAGGCCGACGCGGCTTGAATTCCAATGGTTGGGCCTCGCTGTGCGGTACGGGCTGGGCGCAGCTGTTACACGAACCGCACCCATCCCCGCAACTGCCCGTCGCAACGGCGGGCTGAAGGCAGCGGCCGAGGAACCGCATCGCTCGTGAGCGGCCTTCGCGGTTCAGCCCTGCCGAGAAACGTGCCATTGCCCGCGTGGACGTCTTCGGCAGCAGCTTGCGGAAGGCGACGCATATGCTCGCCACGACGACGACGGCGATGATCGCGCCCTGTACGACTTCGAATGTGTTCACGAGAGTGCCCTCGCGATCTGGTAGGTAGCCAATGAAGCAAGGTAAGCCAGGCCGAACAGGTATCCGGCGGCCACGGCCACGTTGCGCCAGGAATTGGTTTCACGCCGGATCACGGCAAGCGTGGACATGCATTGCGGCGCAAACACGTACCACGCCAGCAGCGACAAGGCCGTGGCGAGTGTCCACTGCTGCGCGATGACGGGGCCCAGCTGCGAGGCGAGCGCATCGTCGCTGCCCGACATGGCGTACACGGTGCCGAGCGCGGCCACGGCCACTTCGCGAGCGGCAAGTCCGGGCACCAGGGCGACACAGATCTGCCAGTTGAAACCGATGGGCGAGAACACGTACTCGAGCATGCGGCCCAGGCGGCCGGCGATGCTGTAGTCGATGGCAGGCTGCGTGGCGCCGGGCGGCGGCCCCGGGAAGCTGGAAAGGAACCAGAGCAGCACGGTGAGCGCGAGGATGATGCCGCCCACGCGCTTCAGGAAGATCATGGCGCGTTCCCACAGGCCGAGCGCGATGTCGCGCACGTTCGGCAGGCGATACGACGGCAGCTCCATGATGAGCGCGTGCTCGCTCTTGTCCTTGCGCAGCCGCTTCATGACGAAGGCCACGCCCAGGGCACTGAAGATGCCGGCGAAGTAGAGCGTGAACAGCACGATGCCCTGCAGGTTGAACAGGCCCCACACGCTGCGGCTGGGAATGAACGCGGCGATGAGCAGCGTGTAGACGGGCAGCCGCGCGGAGCAGGTCATCAGCGGCGCCACCAGGATCGTGGTGAGCCGGTCGCGCGGGTCCTGGATGCTGCGCGTGGCCATGATGCCGGGAATGGCGCAGGCGAAGCTGGAGAGCAGCGGAATGAACGCACGGCCGGTAAGGCCCACGCGGAACATCATGCGGTCGAGCAGGAAGGCGGCGCGCGGCAGGTAACCGGACTCTTCCAGCACGAGGATAAACAGGAAAAGGATGAGAATCTGCGGCAGGAATACCAGTACCGCGCCCAGGCCTGCGAAAAGGCCGTCGTTGAGCAGGCTGTGCAAGGCGCTGCCTTCCGGCAGGAACCCCGTGACGAACGTGCCGAGCGCCGCGATGCCTGCCTCGATGCCGTCCATCACCGGCTGCGCCCAGGAGAACACCGCCTGGAAGATGAAGAACATGAGCGCGGCGAGGATCGCCAGACCGAACACCGGGTGCAACGCCCAGCGATCGATCGCGTCGTCGATGGCCACGGTGTCGCGCGGCAATGCCACCGTGTCCGCGAGGATCGCGCGAACCTCCGCGTGCAGTTCGTTCACGCCGGCCTGGTCGATCGGTGCCGGCACCACGTTCGGCACGCTGGCGTCGATACGCTCGATCAGCGCCTTCGCGCCGCCACGCTTCACCGCGACGGTTTCGACCACGGGAACGCCGAGCCGCTGCGAGAGCCGCGCCACGTCGATGACGATGCCCCGCCGCCTTGCCGCGTCCATCATGTTCAGCGCGAGCACGACGGGCCGCCCCAGGCGGCGCACCTCGAGGACGAAGCGCAGGTGAAGCCGCAGGTTCGTGGCATCCGCCACGCACACGATCAGGTCGGGAGCGGCCTCGCCGGGGTAACGCCCGTGGCACACGTCGCGCGTGATCGCCTCGTCCGGGCTGGTGGCGTCGAAGCTGTACGCGCCGGGAAGGTCGAGGACATGCAACGTGCGTCCGGACGGCGCCACGAAGCGCCCCTCCTTCCGCTCCACCGTGACACCGGCGTAATTCGCCACCTTCTGCCGGCCGCCGGTCAGCTGGTTGAACAGCGCCGTCTTGCCGCAGTTGGGGTTGCCCACGAGGGCGATGCGCGTCGCGACGGCGCTCATGCGGCACCGCCCACGGAGATCTCCACGCGCGCCGCTTCCGTCTTGCGGAGTGCGAAACGCGTGCTGCCGATCTGGATCAGCAGCGGATCGCCCCCGAGGGGCCCCCTCGCCACCAGCCGAACCGGTTCGCCCGCGACAAAACCCAGATCGCGAAGGCGCTGGGCGATCGGGTCGGCGGGATGGGCATCGGTAACGGACTGGACCACGGCTTGGGCACCTTTCGGCGCGTCTGAGAGGCGCACAGGGAATACTCAAATAAGAACTGTTCGCATTATATGCCTTTGGCGGGAGGGCTGCATCCCATGCCCTACCCCTTATGATTCCCGGCTTCCATCAGGAGGTTCCCCCATGTCCGCCGTCGAACTGGTTCGCAAGGGCGTCGTCGCCCACCTCGTCATGAATCGCCCCGAGGTGCACAACGCCTTCGACGACGGCCTGATAGCAGATCTGACCACCGCCATCGACCGACTGGAAGGCGACGACGACGTGCGCGTCGTGGTGCTCACGGGCGCGGGAAGCAGCTTCTCCGCCGGCGCGGACCTGCGCTGGATGCGCGGCATGGCCGCGGCGTCGGAAGAAGAAAACCGCCTCGATTCGCTTCGCCTCGCCACCCTGATGCGCCGCCTGCAATTTCTTGCGAAGCCCACCATCGCCCGGGTGAACGGCGCCGCGTTCGGCGGCGGCGTGGGTCTCGTCGCCTGCTGCGACATCGCCATCGCGGCAGACGGCGCGAAGTTCGCCCTGTCCGAGGTGAAGCTCGGTCTCGTGCCCGCGGTGATCTCGCCCTACGTCATCGCGGCCGTGGGCTTGCGCCCCGCCCGTCGACTGTTCCTGACCGGCGAGGTGTTCGGGGCGGATGCCGCGTTGCGCATGGGCCTGGTGCACGAAACCGTGCCGGCCGACGAGCTCAACGGCGCCGTCGATCGCGTGACCGGCCTGCTGGCCAAGGGTGGACCGATAGCGCAAGGTGAGGCGAAGCGGCTCGCACTTGGCATGGGCGGCATGACATTGCAGCACATGGAGCGGATCGACACGGAAAACGCCGCGCTCATCGCGCGCCTTCGCGTTTCGCCGGAAGGACAGGACGGGCTTTCGGCGTTCCTCGACAAG
Source organism: Luteibacter sp. SG786 (assembly GCF_011759605.1). Taxonomy (GTDB): domain Bacteria; phylum Pseudomonadota; class Gammaproteobacteria; order Xanthomonadales; family Rhodanobacteraceae; genus Luteibacter. The sequence goes on along the minus strand of NZ_JAAOYX010000001.1, from coordinate 2,455,078 downwards.
AAGCAGCCCTCGTGGATCGTCTGAAGGCGCGCCGCCTGCTGTCACGTTCCGTCGCGGCATGCATGGTCCTGCTGGCGTCCGTCGCACACGCCGAAGGTGTCGGAACACGGATCGAGCGCCACCTCGCCGAGCCGCGATTCGCCGCGGCCTCCTGGGGCATCTCGGTCGTGTCGCTGGATGACGGACGCACCGTCTACGCCCACGACGCCGGCCGGCTCATGCTTCCGGCCTCCACGGCCAAACTCTATACGGCGGCATTCGCGCTGGACCGCCTTGGCCCGGACTTCCGAGCACGCACCGACGTGCTGGCGAACGGTGCCGTGAAAAGGGGACGGTTGCGCGGCGATATCGTGCTCCGTGGCGGTGGCGATCCAACGTTGTCGGGCGATGCATGGGCGAACAGCCTTGCGGCAACGCTGCGAGAACGCGGCATTCGCCGCATCGATGGCGCCGTGGTGGGCGACGACACCCTTTTCGCCGGGCCGCCCATCGGTGCGGGCTGGGAAGCGTCCGATCTTCAGGAAACCTACGGGGCCCAGGCAGGTGGTCTCGACATCGACGAAAATACGATGATCGTCGCCCTTGCCGGACCTCGTGTCGACGTGCAGCCCCGGGATGCGGCGATCACCGTGGCGCTCGACACGGCAGATGCGCCGCAAAACGACGCACCTGCCAAGGCACCCGAGTTCTATCGCGCGCCGGGCTCGGACACCCTCCATGTCATCGGCCTGGATAACGCTAGTGCGAAGCCGCACACCGCACGCATTTCCATGCCCGATCCCGCCCTGGTCGCGGCGCGACGGCTGGAATCAGCCTTGCACGCGCAAGGCATCCGGGTGGATGGCGAAGCGCGCAGCGTGCGCTGGCCCGTCCGGCCACCCGGAGGCGAGCCGATGGCTTCGTGGCCCTCGCCGACGCTGCTGGAGATCCTGCGCGCGGGCCTCAAACGATCGCAGAACCTCTACCTGCAGACCGTCTTCCTCCTGGCCGGCCGTTCGCAAGGTACGGATGCGACGCCCGCCGAGGATCGCGCCACCGCGGCGCTGTCGGATTGGCTCGCGGCGAGGGGCATCGGTCCGACGTCCGTCGCGATGGCGGAAGGATCAGGACTGTCACGCCACGACCTCACGACCGCGTCCGCCCTGACGCGCCTGCTCGCCACGATGGATACCGAGCCTGGCGCCGACGCATGGCGAGGCTTGCTCCCGGTGGCCGGCGTCGACGGAACGCTCGCCCGGCGCATGCGCGGCACGGCTGCCGAAGGCAACGTCGTCGCCAAGACCGGCAGCATGACCTACGTGAACGCCCTTGCGGGCTACGTCACCACCAAGTCGGGACAGCGCCTGGCGTTCGCGATTCTCCTCAACAATTACCGGCCGCCTCCGCACGGCGCAGAGCCACAGCGCAGCGCATCGGCGGAAGTGGATGCGGTCGCCGTGATGCTCGCCGAGGCCACCGGGCGTCTTTGAGGACGCCGCCGAACCTCAGGCGCCCGGCACCGCCGGCAGATCCTTTTCGATCTTCGCCGGCGTGTCGGGGGGAATTCGATTTAACGCTGACGAATCGTATAGGCCACGTGCAAAATCACGTCGTTGAGGCTGTTAAGCAGGTTTTTTTGCTTGCCCATCGCATGAGGAAAACTCAAGGCCAGCCTGGCCGAGATCGGCACTCCCTCGAAGGGCAGGTACTTGCCTTCGTTGAAGTCGAGCTGGAACAAGCCGTTGTCGTTTACGCCATGCGAGATGGCAATGGCCTCGCAACCGCGGGGAGGGACTTCGTTGCCGCCACCGGCGTAACTCAATACCGCCTGCACGTCCTGATAAGCGCCCAGTATCGCCGGCAACGACACGCTGATCTGCTTGATACGGCGCACTGGCCCCAGATTCACGGGGTAGTCCGCGCCCAGATTCGTTGCCGTAAGATCCACCCGCAGAATCAGGCGGCCGTCGGACTCCAACGATAGGCCATTCCTGTCGTCTCCCACTTGGCCCGAACCGCTCTCCAGCAACCTTCGGATTTCCGTGGCCAACGAGAAAGGCTGGTCCAACTCCGCATACAGCTGTGTCAGCGATAACGTGCGCCGCACCTCCAGGGCCCGGCGGTCCCATTCCAGATAGGCCTTGTCCATCTGCGCCAGGTTCAACATCAATGCTTCACCGCACAAGAGCCCTGCGTAGTTGCCCTGCCAGGCCCCCGCCTTCACGAAGTGCTGCAAGTCCTGCGTTTCCCATTGATAGGAACGCTCGGCCATAAGGCAGCGCCCTACCGCCACGTCGTAGAACTGATAGAAGATCGTGGCCAGACGTCCACGCAACCAGCTGTACAACTGTTCATTGGTGAACTTGCGCCGCAGGAACTGTAACTGCGCCTGGGCGTGCGCTTGTTGGGTCTGAAGATAAGCCTTCTGCAGGGCGGCTGCCTCTTTGCGTATGGCTAACACCTTCAACTGCGCCTCCAGGGCTTTGAGCTCACCTTGCGCGGCATCGCGCTGAATCTCCCACTCTTGGCGCCGGCGTCGGTAAACTTCGGTTTGAGTGATCTTGTCCGCCTCGACCGTCTTGATCTGAGACAAGAGACCCATGAAGTTGCCGAGGGCGTAGGGAAACCCTCCCCAACGCATGCCACCGGCAGCCACGCCAAAAATATTGGGCGCCATATCCACGGAGGCTCCCGTCAGATACAGGGCCTGCACCGCCACCGATAAATGTCCGCTTTCCCGGCGCAGGTTCATCGCCTTCCGCTCCCCGCTATTGACGTCCTCTTCAATCAGTTGGACATAACGTGCCTCGCGGTTGCGTACCGTCTGTTGCGTGTGTTGGAGCGACTCTTCCTCCCGTTCCAGCTCCTCGATGGACTTCTGCTGTTGGCGGATGCTCGCCAACACCAACTCCTCGGCTTGGGTCTGCAGCAGCACACCCAAGGCCTCGCCGTCCTGGCGCTCCAGCAGCGACTGCATGGTCGAGCCGAATTGGATCAGCTGGAACACCAAGGTGCGGGCGCTTTCCAGGAGCAACGCAAAGCGTTGCGGCGGCAGCTCTACCGACGGCAGGTTGCTACCGCCTTCGTCGGCCGCCACGGCCGCCGTCAACAATTGCTTGGGATCGGCGGCCTTGGCGTAGATCGGCAGCGACAGCGGCTGCCCGTCTATGGAGAGATGGTGCCGCAGGTTGTACAGGCGCTGCTCGATCGTTTGCCAATAACCTAGCAACACGTCGTTGCTCTCCGGCAGGAACAACTCGGTCAAGGCCGTGCCATTGGCCTCGCGATCGGTCGGCTGTGCCCTGTGGGCCCGCTGCAATTGCAACAGACGGCGTTGATGCGACTGCCGGCGCTGCGGGGCGGCTGCCTCGCCGAGGGTGGGATTTTCCCAGTGTTCATCCAGGCGGAACGATCGGCGCGTGCCGAGCAACTTCAGGGCGGCCAGGTACCAACCCTTGGCCTCGTTGAGCGTATCGCGTTGCAATTGCCGGTAGGCCGCGTCGCCACGCGCGATCAAAAGATCCAGCGCACGAAAGAATGTCGCCACTTTGTAATGCATGGGATCGCTTTGGGCCACCGCGTCCGGATCCACCGAGTCCAACGGATCGGCGTTCCACGAGGTATCTTCCAACAGCGGCCGGGTGATCCAGTTGCGCTCGGCCCCGGGGCTGGGATCCCATACGTATTTCAACCAGTCGCCGGCCTCATCGAAGCGTCGCTCCTGTAACAGGCGTTGCATCGCCATCATCGGTGTGTAGTAGAAAAGCTCCCAGAAATACAACGCATTGGCACCGCCAAAATCCATCGGCGTGCTCAGCGTCGACAGGACTTCGATACGAGGGTGCGTCACCGGGTCGTAAGCCTGGGCCACGTAGCGGCAAGCGCCGCTGGTTCCTTGGAACTCGAATCGGCCAATATCGGTGTAGGCCTGATCGCGGTACTCGACCACCAGGGAGGCTTGCTGGGGGAAGTCCACCAGTTCGCCATCGGCCAGGCGTGAAAACGGCACCAGCAGATCGAAGCTTTGCTGGCGGCCTTCCACGTTCAACCCTCGCCACCACAGTTGCGAACGCCCACTAACGGGATCCTTGAGCTGTAGTTCCACCTCGTGCGTGCCGAGGAGCACCGGGGGCGGCAGTACGACCCGTACATAGCGCCCTTTGCCGAGCAAGGGCTCCGGGATGCGCTGCGTTTGCGGACTCAAGATGGCATGGATGCCACGCTGGGCGATCTCTACCAACTGGCGCGCGAACAAGGTGTTGAGGCGAACACGGGCGTGCTCCGTGGCCAGATACTGCGCCCCATTGGCGTCGCGCAGAATCGCCATGGCCGGGGGTAACGCCCCAGCGAGCAGCGGCGTGACGGTAACGGGCCAGCGTACCTCTACGAAATCGATCGACAGAGCGAAGGATAAGGTCTTCGACGCGATGTCATCCGTGTTGAAAGACGCGCTCAGCTCTTTGAACTTGACCAGCGTGTTATCGAGCGCGAAATAGGATCCAGTTTTGTCACCATGTTCGGAAAAATCAAACGATTGATTCTCGATACGAAAACGGGTGGTTGTACTGAGAGGGCACGCAATTTTTTTGCCATCATAATATCTAAACACATATACCTGTTCATCCCCTGCGTAGCCACCCTCGAGGGCAAGTGAATCCGAAAATTGGCCAGGATCGAAACGTGTGCTTCGCATCACTACAGATCCCTCCTTCCCCGAGGGCATGATCTCTTCCACAGGCTGACGGCCACCATCATAGAGATGAGTAACAAGCCGCCATGACAAAGTCAGATCGACTTTGTCATGGATCTCCGCAAAGGCGAAGAGACCCGATGTGGTTCCCCAAAGATTGTTTCCTGTAGATATCTGATAAAAAGTAAATGGTGCTGCCACCCATTCCGGGTGATGGGTGGAAAAGTTCAACGCGGCTTTCGATATATCCTGTAAGTCGCCGATCCAGCGTAGTCCTCCCCAAGGCTGGCACACCAACGACAGCTGCCCATCCACTTTCCTTACCGACACCTCGCCCAGATCGGCATCCAGCTCGTGCGCCTGAAAGTACGGAATACCAATGGACCCGGGCGCCCCCACCACCACACGGTAGGAAATTACGTCTTCTTCGGGCTCGACATAGGGGGTGCTGACATGGCGTTGCCCCAGCGTATCCAGACGATGGCGCATCATCACAGCCAACGACGCCGTATCGAAGGCATCAATGACCATGGTGTGATCGATACGCAGGCCAATCCGCTTGGCCGGGCCGATCGCCGGGTACTGGGCTTCCCGCCCATATAACATCACGATCAGCGCATTGTCCGCCTCACCGACATACAGGGTGGGCGAAGGGACCCCCCCCCTGCCCCGCCATGGCTGAGGTCACATCGTGGGAATATGGAGTGCTCCAGTTGCCGTCGTGACGCAGATAGGCCCATTTGATCTGATACGTGTATGACTCCGCATTCGGCAACGCTTCCGCTTGCGTGGACGTAGCGATGTCTTTGCGCTCCAGCCATATCAAATACAGGCGCGACTTGAAGGTGACAGGGCGAATACAGCTTTCAAAGGGCAAGGCAATACCGTCGATCTTGCGCCATTCGGTCCAGGCATTGGCGGGATATCCCCCCGTCGCCTGCTTCTTGTTTTGATCCAGGCTACGCCAGTAGTAACGACGCGGCTCGGTCATGTCTTCGCCGATGAAATAGGTTTTCCCTTGCTCCAGATCGATCTGCTCGTGATAACCACTGATCACGTCCAGATTGGCGACTTCCTCGAAACTATTGAGGTAGCTCAGGAAGGCGTCGCCAACACTGTCGCTGGTCAGCTGGCTTTGTCCTATCTGCGCCAGCAATGCATCCATCATGTCGGTCTGACCGATGCGCAAGGTCGGCTCGATGTAGTTCTCCGGGTAATAGCCGAGCTTGGCCGCACCTGCCCAGCTGCTGTAGCGCTGGTTGTAGCGTTGCCAATCGCGAAAGAACTGGCGCTGCATGACGACCCGATCCGCACCTTCCAAGCCGGCCATGGCGCTATTTACATAGAATTGAAGGCTGGCGATGGCCTCCGCGATACGCGTGGTAGTCACCTGCGCCGAGCTCTGGTTGTCCAGCAATACGTGCTGGTACAAACCGTTGCGATCCATTAGGGGGAGATCGGGAAAAACGTGCTGGATCACGTAAGCGCTCAACGCAGCGCTCAGCGCTTCGTCCACCACGCCATGGACCTGAGCGCTTTGAAGAGGGGAAAGGCCCGTCGCTATCGCCATGGCCGCCTCGTGCCACTTGGCATACGAGCTTTCGCCCGCGTCATAGCGAAGGGCGAGCAATTGCGACAGCTTGCTCGGTGCCAGCCCATAAACTTCGCTCAACCGGACCCATTGCATGACCCGATCCAGCTCGAGTTCGCTGCTCAGATGGGCAGGATCGACCACCTGATCGTGCGCGACCGCCTGCACCACCGCTTCTTGCACCCGAAGCGCCTCCCACTGCATGGCCTCGGCCAGGAGCGCAGGGGTCAACTCTCCGCGAAGAAAAGCACTGAGCGTGCTCGATGCGTGCTCGCCCAGGGCCTGCAACCATTTGGCAAAACGGGCCAAGGCTTGCAAGGTCTCCAGGTCATGACCCAGTACATTCCGCGGGGAACCGGCCCCGTACAAGGTTTGCGGTGTGGCCACAAAGCTACCCAGGGCGGCCACCGGCAACTGCACATCCTGCTGGATCAGGGCCAACTGGGCCAGCACCTGCACAAAGGCTATCGCCGATGCATCGGTCGGATCCTGTGCCACCTGCTCCCAGAACGCCTCAATAGTCATATCATTCGGCTTGGGCAAGCGATCGGCCCAGAGTAAGGTTACTTCCCCAGCCCTGGCCCCAGGCAGGAGCAAACCCGCTGCTACGTGCGGCGCCAGCACTGCCACCTTCTGTTCCACCGTATCGGCACCCTTGGCACTCTCGACCGTGGCATGCAACACACTCAACAGTTGCGACCACTCTGGCGTGCTTTGCCCATCGTAGGCCGAGGTAGTACGTGCCAGGGCATCGAACACGCTCCATCCTTGCCCCTTCAACCACTCGCAGGTCGCATGAATGCGATCGATTCGCTCTGCCAGGGCATCGACCAGCACGTTCTCAAAACCGAGGTTGACCTCGTCCATCGCAAGCAACAGCACCGCCAGCTCCGGCAGGGATAAGCCGTGCACACGTGCCACCATGCACACACGCCACAGCCCCGACAGGGTCGCCAGGTTGTGTTTCAGCTCGGTGGGATCGGGCACGCCGAAGTACAGCTGAGCCAATAGATGCAAGCCGGTGTCATCCACCACGAAAGCGCGTTTGAGGATGTCCTTGCGCGGATCCGCCACACGGAAGTCCAACACGATGGGGGGCTCGCTGGCGGGCTCCAAAACCACGCCATTGAGTGGCGGCGTATTGAACAATTGATCGAACAGACTCGGTGTGCCTGTCGGTGCACGGGTTGGAATCTCTGCTCCATCCAGCACCAGCCGCTCCTCGGGAGAGATCGCATAACGCGCTTCCCATTCGATGGAGTTCACCGCTGAAGGCAGATAACGATCCACCGCCGTTACCGCCACTCGCAAATCCAAGCCGCTGGCACGGCTGAGGCGAATCAACCGATTCAATGCCAAGGCCCGATACTTGTCTATCTGGACCAGATCGGAAAGCGATACTTCGTTGAGAGTAAAAAGTTCGGTCTCAGCCAGGCTACGCACCGCACCGTTGGTTTCGGTGATGCGAATGCTGGCTCTATTCACACGCCCCGTATAGGGTCGGATATCGAGCGTAAGGGAGGATTCATACCACCTATTCGAATAAAGAAAGTCCCTCCAGTCGTCCGATAACAAAATGGCTGCACTCTCGCTTCCATCGCTCCAGTGGAGCAGAAGTTCGCTTTTTCTTACCGTCAGCCTGTCTTCCGGAATATAGGAGCGAAACCGGCACTGGTAGGTGCCCGGTGAGGATTGAGGTTCGAGAATCAATTCACCGAGCGCGCCATAACCCATTTTGATGCCAATTTCGTAACGCACTTCATTAATCAGAAATTGAATGCATTTAGTCCTATTGCGCTGAAACCATTCCATCAATGGCGGCAGTGAAGGCTCCGTGTCCGGTGGCACGAACTCCAGGCAGTAGGCGACCTCCTCATCGCTGAGCTCGTAATAACGCTTGAGATGATCCGGCTCCAGGAACTGCGCCGGGCTGATCTTGTTAAAATTTAGCGCGTACACCGCATCGATCGTGTCCGGATCGGTGATCTCCTCCAAGAGGAGTTGGCGCAGCTCAGGATCGATATTGCTGCGCAAAGCACGCCGCGCCACCGGCTCCATGAGATCGGTGACGCCAGCGTAGGTATGCCAATGCTTGAAGCCCGGGTCCTTGGCCAAAAGGCCATGGTGCAGGCGCTCGAAAGCATCGTGGTGGGGAGTCACGCCGGTCGTGCGCAGCTTCGACAGAAAGTTCAGCACCTCCTGCGGGGTGCCGTCCCCACCCTCGACGACCTCTTGAGCCTTGCGCAACAGCCACTCGTTCGACAAGGAAAGTACCGTGACCTCCGCGTCCAGATTTTCCTGGCTGAGAATCAGCTCCTTCAGATCCGGCCGGCGCACATCCAAATGATACGTCGACTTGGCCGGGTGCAGATCGCGTGCCTGGCTATACAGCTCGGTCAGATAGGCCGCTGGCGAGAACATCGACGACACCGAGCCGGGTACGGTGTACCGGCTCGACCGGTCGCCGAACTCCCCATCGTAATCGCGCGTGTCTTGCCCCACGCGCATCCCCACCTGTAACGCTGACGGGAGCCACGGTGCTGCATGCGCCAGCAAGCTTGCCTCGTACATGCGATTGCGCTTGAGCGCTTGCTGCGAAGCCTCATGCAGCGTGCACGCTTCTTGGTAAGTGAGGTTCTCGCGGGCCTGCCGATAAAACTCCTCGACCGACTGGTGGCCGATGTCAGTCACGGCCGTTAGCCCAGCCTGGCGGCTCAAGGATTCCAAATATGCATTCATGGCAGACTCCCTCGCCTTCCGCAGGCGGTGCATTAATGATTCCAGCGTCGCGACTGGCTCTGTGGTGTCGCGTCGTTTCGGCGCCCCGCGAGGCGTCGTGTCGCCTTCCCGCTAACCGCTTGCGGATGCCGCCCGCATCTCCAGCACCTCTTCCGCCGTATCGTTCTCGTCTTCCGCAATCGTGTACCAGGGCCAGTAGGTCTGGCGTCGCATCCATCCGGCCGCCGTCCACGTGACGGTGGGCCGCCCGAGCGGGTCGTAGTACTGCCGGTCGCAATAGCCGAACGCGCGGAAAGCCTCGTCGTGGATGTAGTGGTGGGTGTCCGCGAAGTACGGACGGTACGTGCGCACGACGAGCCCCTTGTTGTTGTATTCCACGCGCTCGCTGACTCGCCAGCGGGTCTGCGTGGGCGCTTTCACCGGCTGTCCCGCGTCGTCCAGTTCGAGGCCACCGTCAGCGCTAGTCACATACGCTTCGCCCGGTTCGACGAACTGCTTCTGCTGGAGTACGCGACCGAACCCGTCGGAATCGGCAACGCTACGGCGGATCTGTTTCTCCGGATCGCCCGGGTAACGGTCGGCCACCAACACGGCCGCATGCGGTGGACGCCGTACCGCGGCAAGCAAGGCCGCCGCAACTTCGGGATTTTCGCCGTCCGCCAGCCGCCAGCGCGCCGACGCACGCACGTAGCCGCCGGGTATCAGCCAACGCCCGTCCGTTTCCCCGACGCCGGCCCCCGCTGGCGGACTGACCTGCCCCATCCATGCGAACGGCGCATAGAAGGCGACCGTCGCGGCGTCCTGGATAGCCCGCTCGGGGTCCGCCAACGCCTCATCCGGAAAATCGAAGGGACGCTGGTAATCGGAGATCGGCGCGAAACCGACAGGCTGGCCCATCTCCGTGCCGAAAAAGGACGTGGCAACGACCCTGCCCAAGGCGTCGTACGCCGCTTCCTGCGTGTTCCTGTTCGCATCCACGATGCGCCGGGGCAGCAAGGTGCGATAGTCGTACTCGGCGTCCGTAGCACACCCATCCGGAAGCGTAACGCGGGTGATAAAGAGGCTGTGCGGGTCGTACTCGGCCTGCGTTTCCCCCAAATCGCGGGTAAGGCGGTGGGCAACCACCCGATGGAATGCTTCCAGCGGTGCGAACGTGGCGAACCCACGCTGCACCGACCATAGGATGGCGCCTTCCTCGGGAAGGAACGACTGCATTCGAAAATAGCCGACCTCCTGGAGCTTCGCCTCCAATTCTTCCGGCGTCATCACGTCCGCGTAGGCCTGCAAGGCGGTTTCGTCCAGTTCCGCCGTCTCGGTGTAATCGGGCAATGCCGCGAACGACGCCTGCCCTTCTTCGCAGCCCTGGTATCTCTGCACGGAAAGTCCCGCCAGGGTACGGGCCCGGCTTGCGCCTATCGGACCGTCCGGATCGCTGAAGCGCTCGTGGTTGATATCCCCCGGCTGGATGTCGCCGCCGGGGATGAGGAACGCATTGCTGCGCGCGCGGTAGGGCAGCTGCGAACGCCACCCTTCGGGATCGTCCAGGTGGATCCATTCGGCCAGCGTTTCGGTGATGTAGTAATCGTCCTGCGCCGTATCGCGAGAATCTTCCCACCAGCGCCTGGGGAACTCCTCTTCGAAGGGCGGCTCGCCACCACGCCGGGCGTAATACACCACCACCCCACGGCACAGCGCGCCGCGCTCGTCCCAGCGCAGACCGATGGTGTGCGTTATCCGTGGATCGCTGGGCAGGCGGTCGTATTGGCATGACAGGCTCTCCACGGTAAAGAGCTGCAGCACGGCATGGCGCTCCGGGGCCAACGGCTCGCGCAACAGCCTTACCATGTAGCGCTGCTGGTCCACGCTGTACGGTGGCCGTGCCTCGTCGTCGAGCCCATGCACCTCCACGCGCCGAACCGCCCCACTCAGCGCGCGCGCGAACTGGCGGAGCATGTCTTCCTCCCCAGGGTCCTCGATCACGTCCTGGCCTGTGTCGGCATCGAAACGCGTATGCAAAGTCGCACGAAGCCGGGGAAGATCCGGATCGTGGCTGTCGAAACCGTCGTCCTCGGGCGCCTCGACACGGCCCACGTGGAACCAGGTCGTGGTCCGCACCGGCGCCGTGAAGCCGTCCTCCAACACCGTATCCGCCGCCGGTATCTCGGTGTCGTGCTGGTACAGCACGCCGAAGCCACGGAACTCCCGCTCGTGCCCGTCGTAGTACCCACCCCTGTATTGGAAGTGCTGCGACAGTTGCTGGCCCGTCACCTCGTCGATCTGCCGCTGATGGGCCACCACGTGCACGGGAAACGGTAGCGCGCAGGCCACGTGCTTGCCGGCGGCGCGCCTCTCCTGCTTCTCGTCCAGCCATTCCTGGGCCGAACTGCGGTAATCCACCTCTCCGTGCGTGCCCACGTTGTTGTTCGTGGCGACCAGCATGTGGGGCTTCACCCCCTTGCTGAAATCGCAGTACCAATGGCGCGGTGTCATGTGCGGCACGGTGAGTACCAGACTGGCGCAACCCAGGCCCTGCAGATCCGCTGCGCTCACTTCGCAAAGCCTGTCGAAGCGGACCCCTTCGGGCCACGGGACCGCCACCGGGTCGGCAAAACCGTGCCCGCTGCGGTTCATGAAAACCAGGGCGTGGTCGCCTTCGAGGTAGATCAGGTCGGCGACACCGGAACCGTCCAGGTCGGCCAGGCGCACCCGTGCAGCGTCGAAGCTCGCGGCATCGAACGGCAGGCGGGCAAATTCCATGCGCGCACCGAATTTGCCCCGGCCCAGGTTCGGCCATACCGACACGTCGTCGTGCCGGATGCGAAGAAGATGCTGCTGCCCGCTGCCCAGCACGTCGCCGAAGGCCACCAGCACGCTGCGCCCATCGCCCTCCCCGGGCAAGTAATCCAGATCGTGCGGCACGTCCACGGGCGGGGCGAATCCTTCCGCCCTGGCATTGGCGTACCAGCGCACGCTGCGTGTGCCGATTACCGCGAAGTCGGACAGGCCCGCGCCCCCGAGGTCGGCCAGTTGCCCACGCGTTCCCGCGAATTCGGTCGGCAGCGCCGCGAAAGGCACGAACTGGCCCCATGTGCGATCGGGCGACAGCGTGAAATATCCTGCCGCGCCGGGCCGGCCGACGACCCATTCCAGCTTGCCGTCGCCGGTGAGATCGGCAAGCGCCATGCGCCCTTCAAGCCCCGGACCGGCCGCTGGCTGCCGGGGCAGCTGTTGCCAGTGGTCGTAGACCACCTCGTCCCCTCCCGTGGGGCCGCGCATGGGTTCACGGTAATACCAGCCGCCCGCCGCGGGATGAAGCACGCCGGCCATGCCCTCTCCGTAAAGGTCCACGAGCTGGTAGCGCAGGCCATCATCGACGCCGGGCAGGGAGGACTCGGGCGGGGAGAGCCCCGGGAACGGTTGGAACTCCGCTTGCTCAGGGGGTGCGAAACCGCTGTAGCGAAACTCCAGCGGCGGCGAGAACGCCGGCCGGCCCTGTGCGTCGTAGGCCACCTCATGGGCGGCGGCAAGATAAGACACGTATTCGTTTTCGTCATATTCCAGCAGCAGGCGACGAACAAGCAACGGATCGGCACCCAGTTCGGGAAACCGGTGGAACATCAGCACCTGCCGGCACAGGCGCAGCGTGCGTACCTCGAAGCCGAAGGCGAAGGACGAGAAAGCATCCTGCCGCACCGGCCAGGTACCTGCGGGCGCATGTGTCGGTATATCCGTAAGCCCGGTGGCGCGCTCCCCGTAATCGAACAGGAGTTCGAACAGCCACGTTGTCGCATCGTCCGGCCGCAAGATGCCGGGCACCCGATCGCCGGTTTCGTTGCCATAGAGGACGCGGTGCACATACCACTGGTTGGCGCGGTCTCTCGACGGCCATGCATCATCCAGGCCTTCGCCGTCCTCGCGCTTGTATTCGTAGCGCATCTGCTCGCCGTTGACGGCCACGGTGTGCTCAAGCCACCACTGGGCGATGCACTCTTTCCCGTCGATCGTGCACGCGGTGCGCGCGGTTTTTCCGAAAACGTGCGTCGTGCCGTCGGCCTCGTGAATCATCCAGAACCAGTCGGAAGGGCTGCGCCATGATTCGATGTTCAGGCCGCCCTTTTCCACGCGCGGGTAATAGCGCTGAACCTGGTAGCTGCCGAGCGACAGACCACGAAAGGCCGTGGCTTCCCGGCGCACGAGGTCGCCGTTCCCATCGCGTTCGGGTACCAGCACGTCACCGTCCGGCCCCACGAACTCGTCGTCGTCGCCGTAGGTGGGCACGCCTTTGCTGATGCGTCGCGCAAACGCTGGCATGGGCAGCCCCCAGCCCTGGCCAAACGCACTCCGGCCCGCCTGACTCCCGTAAATCAGGGACATGGAGGGCACCAGGGATCGACCGCCACTGGCCGGCAAGGGGATTTCGAGGGAGGCGCCGCCGGTGGCGCCGACCGCGCCCCAGCCATGCCCGATGCTCTGAATGGCACCGCCCCCCCTGGGCAGGCTTGGCGCCGCCAGGGAAAGGTCGGGCGTTTGCATATCCATATGCGCGTACTCAGCCTTGAGTCCCTTTAGTCCACTCCTGTTCGCGTTAAGGTAACGTCACGTTTCGCATCCGCCGAAGTCGACGCCATCGCCTCGATGCTGGCCAAGGCAACCGGAAGGTTTCAGCCCAGCAGCTCGGGCAGGTGCCTGGCGATCTTCTCCGGGGTTTCGGTTGGCGCGTAGCGTTCGACAACGTGTCCTTCGCGATCGATCAGGAACTTGGTGAAGTTCCATTTGATGCCCTCGGTACCGAGCAGCCCCTTCTTCTCGGACTTGAGCCAGCGATACAGGGGGTGGGCGTTCTCGCCGTTGACGTCGATCTTGGCGAACATGGGGAAGGTCACGCCGTAGGTCAGCGAGCAAAAGTCGCGGATCTCCTTTTCGTCCCCGGGCTCCTGGTGCCCGAACTGGTCGCAGGGAAAGCCGAGCACCTCGAAGCCCTTGGCGTGCCACTCCTTGTGGAGCGCTTCCAGGCCCTCGTACTGCGGCGTGAACCCGCACTTGGACGCCACGTTCACCACCAGCAGCGCCTTGCCGCGGAATTCGGCAAGCGAGCGTTCCTTGCCGTCGATGTCACGAGCGGAAAAATCGTAGAGGCTGGCCATGTGGCGCGTCCATGAGGGAGGTGCCCGCCAGTCTACCCCGCTTCGGCGAGGGCCTGTTTACACTATGATGGACGTCTTTCCGCCCGAGAACCAGGCCCGTGATCCGTTTCGCCGCCGCCTCAAAGTCCTACTCCGTGGGCGGCAAGCTCGTCCCCGCGCTGCACCCGGTCGATCTCACAATCGAAGCGGGCGAAGTGTTCGGCATCATAGGCCACTCCGGTGCCGGTAAATCGACCATGTTGCGCCTGGTCAACCTGCTCGAACGCCCCACCGCGGGCAAGGTTTTCATCGACGGCCGCGACGTCACCGACGCGCAGGGCACGGAACTGCGGCGCCTGCGTTCCGGCATCGGCATGATCTTCCAGCATTTCAATCTGCTGGCATCGCGCACCGTGGCGGAGAACGTCGCTTTTCCGCTGCGCCTGCATGCGGGCACGGACGGCGCAGGCGTCACGGCACGCGTGAGCGAGTTGCTCGATCTCGTCGGCCTCTCCGAGCACGCGCACAAATATCCGGCCCAGCTCTCCGGCGGCCAGAAGCAGCGTGTCGGTATCGCCCGCGCTCTCGCCAATCGTCCGGGTATCCTGCTCTGCGACGAAGCCACGAGCGCACTCGACCCGCAGACCACGGCCTCGGTGCTGGAACTCCTCGCCGACATCAATCGTCGGCTCGGCCTCACCATCGTCCTGATCACCCACGAGATGGACGTGATCCGGCGCGTATGCGATCGCGTCGCCGTGCTCGACGCGGGACGGGTCGTGGAACTCGGCACCGTGGCCGACGTCTTCCTGCATCCGCAACATGCCACCACCCGGCGCTTCGTTGCCGAAGCCGACCATCGCGAAGGACGCGGGCCTGAGTTTCCCGTGGACGGCCCGCTCTACCGCCTTTCATTCCGCGGCCAAGCCACCTACTCCCCATTGCTCTCACGCGTGGTGCGCGACACGGGCGTCGAATACAACCTTCTTTCCGGACGCGTCGACCGGATCAAGGACACCCCTTACGGGCAACTCACGCTTGCCATGCATGGCGAGCGGCTGGACGAAGCGCTGGCGCAGATTCGGGCAGCCGGTGTCGACATCGAGGAGGTCGCCCGATGAATCCCATGCACACGCTGTTTCCCAACATCGACTGGCCCGAGATCGCGCAGGCGTGCGTCGACACCTTGCTGATGCTGGGTGGGTCGCTGCTCTTCACGATCGCGCTCGGGCTGCCGCTCGGCGTATGGCTGTTCCTCACCGCCCGCGGGCAACTGCACGCGGCGCCGCGACTCTATGCCGTTCTGTCCCTCGTCGTGAACGTACTGCGCTCCATTCCGTTCATCATCCTCATGATCCTGCTGATCCCCGTGACCCAGGCGATCACGGGCGTGAGCATCGGCATCCGCGGCGCCATCGTTCCCCTCGTGATCGGTGCGGCGCCCTTCTTCGCGCGCCTGGTGGAAACCGCGTTGCGCGAGGTCGACCGCGGCGTCATCGAAGCCAGCCAGGCCATGGGCGCCACCACGGCGCAGATCGTATGGCGCGTGCTCCTGCCGGAAGCGCGCGCCGGCCTGATCGCCAGTACCACGGTCACCGCCGTGGCGCTGGTCGGCTATACCGCCATGGGCGGCATCGTGGGTGCTGGCGGCCTCGGCGCCCTCGCCTACCAATACGGCTACAACGGCTACAAGCCGGACTACATGCTGGTCACGGTTGCATTGCTCGTGGTGCTGGTGCAGGTATTGCAGTCGCTCGGCGACCGACTGGTCAGTCGCTACAGTCGACGCTGAACGGACGTCCGGCCGTCTTTTTGCATCCGGCGGAATGGACGCCTATGCTGTCGCACCGCAACATCATCACGGACGCCCCATGAAGAAGTACCTGCTGCCCCTCGTCTCCGCGCTCGCCGTGCTTGCGGCGGCCTGTTCCGGCGGCCAGGACAAAGGCGGGAGCGGCAGTGCCGAAGCCCCGCTGACGGTGGCGGCGACTCCCGTGCCGCACACGGAAATCCTCAAGGAGATCAAGCCGCTGCTGGCGAAGCAGGGTGTGAACCTCGAAATCCGCGTGTTCACCGACTATGTGCAGCCGAACATGCAGGTGGCGCAGAAGCAGCTGGACGTGAACTTCTTCCAGACCGCCCCCTACCTCGACGCCTTCAACAAGGAACGCGGCACCAACCTCGTGAAGGTCGTGGGTGTACACATCGAGCCCTTCGGCGCGTATTCGCGCAGGTACACCTCGATCGACCAGCTTCCCGATCGCGCCGACGTGGTCATTCCCAACGACCCGAGCAACAACAGCCGCGCCCTGCTCCTCCTCGCGAAACATGGCCTCATCACGCTCGCCGACCCGGAAGATCGGCTCGCCACGCTGAAGGACATCACGGGCAATCCGAAGCACCTCAAGTTCCGCGAGCTGGAGGCCGCGATGCTGCCGCGCGTGCTCGGCGAAGTGGATCTCGCCCTCATCAACACCAACTACGCACTGGCAGCGAAGCTCAACCCGGTGAAGGACGCCCTCCTGATCGAAGACAAGGATTCGCCCTACGTGAACTTCCTGGTCGCACGGCCGGACAACAAGGACGATCCGCGCGTACAGAAACTGGCCGCTGCCCTCACCTCGCCCGAGGTGAAGGCATTCATCGAGAAGACCTACGGCGGCGCAGTGCAGCCGGCGTTCTAAGCCCCACGGTCAGCCGGGGCGCACCCGCCGGGCGAGTGCATCGAAAAACGATTCCGGCACCACCGCCCGCACGGGTACGCGCCACCAGTTGGGCCGCGCGAACGCGCGGCACTTCACGGCGTCCTTGTCGGTCATCAGCACCGGGCAGCCATCCGCGAACGTGAAGTCGTCGCGGGTGAAGGCGTGATGGTCGGCGAAGGGGTGGCCGTGCACGGCAATGCCCTGCGCGGCCAGGCTGGCGAAGAAGCGTGTGGGATTGCCTATGCCGGCCACGGCATGGGCCGGACGCCCGGCGAAGTCCGCCAGGGGTGCCTCGAGCGACGGATCGTGCATGTTCACCGCAGTGCCGCCTTCGAGCGTCATCGCGATCTCGCCGGGGCCCGGCGAGCCGCCGTTGACCACGACGAAATCCACTTCCCCCAGACGACTCGCCGGCTCGCGCATGGGGCCTGCGGGCAGCAAGTGCCCGTTACCCAGTCGGCGCTCGCCGTCCACCACGCATATTTCGACATCGCGCCCCAGCCGATGGTGCTGCAGGCCATCGTCGGCCAGCACCAGGTCGCAGCCGGCGTCGATGAGCAGCCGCGCGGCTTCGGGCCGCTCGCGCCCGATGGCGACAGGAATGCCGTATTGCCGTATGAGGCTGGGTTCGTCGCCCACCCGGGCGGGATCGTCGTTGCCGGTGAGCAGGTAAGGACCACGCTCGCTGCCGCCGTAGCCGCGGCTCACCACACCGGGCGAGAAACCACGTTCGGCCATCGCACGAGCGAGGGCCACGATAAGAGGCGTCTTGCCCGTGCCGCCCACCGTGATGTTGCCGACCACCACAACGGGCACGGGCAGCCGCACCACGGCGGAGGGATCGTTCCGGAACCGGCGGGTGCGTGCTTCCACCACGCGGCGGTACAGCGCTTCCAACGGCAACGTCCACCACGGTGGGGGGCCGCCGCCATACCAACGACGCTGCAACGAGGCGCCCATGGCCACGGCCTCAGTCCGCCGTGGCCTGCTCGTGGAACTGCATGCGGTGCAGCGCCGCGTACTGGCCGCCCTTGTCGATCAGTTCGCGATGGGTGCCGAGTTCGATGATCCTGCCCTGCTCCATCACCGCGATCTGATCCGCGTGCTCGATGGTGGACAAGCGATGGGCGATCACCAGCGTGGTGCGATCGCGCATGAGACGCGTAAGGGCGTCCTGGATCAACCGTTCGGATTCGGTATCCAGCGCGCTGGTGGCTTCGTCCAGAACCAGGATGGGTGCGTTCTTAAGGATCGCCCGCGCGATGGCTAGGCGCTGGCGCTGGCCGCCGGACAGCGAATTGCCACCCTGGCCGATACGGGTGTTCAACCCCTCGGGAAGGCGCTCGATGAATTCCATCGCGTTCGCGGCCTGTGCCGCCGCGACGATCTCCGCTTCCGAGGCACCCGACATCTCGCCGTAGGCGATGTTCGCGGCCACCGTGTCGTCGAACAGCACCACGTGCTGTCCCACCCACGCGATCTGCCGGCGCAGCGAGGCCAGCGTGTATTGCGCGTAGTCGCGGCCGTCGATCAGGATGCGCCCAGCGGTCGGTTCGTAGAATCGCGGCAGCAGGCTCACCAGGCTGGACTTGCCGCTGCCCGAGCGGCCGACGAGCGCGGTGACCGTGCCCGGCGCGCAGACGAGGTCGACGCCACGAAGGGCCGCATGGTTGTTGCGTTCGTAGACGAGCTCGACGTGCTCAAAGCGGATGTCGCCCTTCGTGCGCTCGAGGTCAACGGTGCCGTGGTCCACTTCCGGCGGCTCGTCGATGATCGCGAAGAGGTCTTCGGCCGCGCTCACGCCCTTCTGCAGGTTGGACTGGATGCCGGCAAGGCGCTTCAGCGAAGGCAGCATGCCGCCCATGGCGGTCAGCACCGCGGTGAACACGCCGGGCGTGATCGTCTCGATGACGCCGGGGCGGGTGCCCAGGAATACCAGCACGGCCAGCGCCATGGCGCCAACGGTCTGGATCGTGGCGCTCGACGCCGCGCTGGTGGCGGACACCTTCAGGTTCAGGCGCCGCTGGCGGTCGGCAATCTCGTGGAAGCGGTCGCCCTCGCGGACCTGCCCACCATAGATGCGTACCTCCCGGTTGGCCGCCACGGCCTCTTCGACGGCGCTGGTGACCGTGCCCATGTTGCCCTGGATGCGCTTGCTTATCTTGCGATAGCGGCGGCTGATCACCGTGACGATCACGACGACGCAGGGCACGAGCACGAGGAGCGCCATTGCCAGGTAGGCGCTCTGGTAGAGCATGACCGCGAGCAGGCCCACCACGGTGAGGCCCTCCGTGACGGCCACCTTGAGCGAATCGGACGACGCGGCGGCCACCTGCTCGCTCGTGTAGGTGATGCGCGATATCTGCTGGCCGGAGGGTTCCTTGGCAAAGAAGGTGGACGGCAGACGCAGGTAAGCGGCGAACACGTCGACGCGAATGGCCTGGACCACGTTACGACCCACGTACGCGATGCCGTAATCGGTGCAATACGAGGCCACGCCGCGAACGGCGAAGATGCAGATGATCCAGATCGGCATCCAGAAGATGGTGTGCGGATCGCGCGCGATGAACAGATTGTCGATCAGCGGCTGCAACAGGTTGGTGAACAGCGACAGGCAGACCGGGTCGACGATCATGCCGATGATCGCGATGATGCCCGCGGTGCGGAATCGCTTCGTATAGCCAAGCAGGCGCTTGTACGTGTGCCAGGTGCGCACGTCCCAGACGGAAGTTTTCTGTGTGCTCACTTGCCCGCCGCCGCCTCGGACGGTGTGGTGGCGATCGACAGCCGGGTGAAACCGAGCTGGCCCAACGCGTCCATGGCCCGCACCACGTTCTGGTGCGGCGTCATCGCATCGGCGCGGATCACGACGATCCTGCCGCGGTCCGGCCCGGCCACGCGTTCGATGGTGGACTTCAGGGGCTCGATGCCCTCGCCCAGGACCTCGTCGCTGCCCACCGAGTAATGCCCGTCACGATCGACGACGACGGTGAGCGCGTTGTCCGTGGCATCCTTTGCCTCGCTGTCCGCCTTGGGCAGGTTGACCTTGAGCCGCGAATGCTCGATGAAGGTAGTGCTCAGCACGAAGAACATGAGCAGCGTAAGCAGGACGTCGATCAGCGAGATCACGTTGATCTCGAAGTCGTCCTCGCGACGGGAACCGATGCGCATGGGATCAACCGGCCTGCGTGGCTGCCGCTTCCGTCGCGGCGGTGCGACGGCGCGCAACCGGGCGCGGGGCCGACAGATCGTCGAGCAGCGCCGTGGCCTCCTTTTCCATCTGCACCACGTAGCCCCCGACCTTCGAGCGGAAGTAGCGGTGCAGCACGTAGGCGGGGATGGAAACGACCAGACCGAACGCCGTGCAGATCAGCGCCTCACCGATGCCGCCGGCCATCTTCGTCGGGTCGCCGATACCGCCCGCCATCACGTTCAGGAACATGCGGATCAGACCGATGACCGTACCGAGCAGGCCAAGCAGCGGGCCGATGAGGGCGATGGTGCCGAGGGTGTTCAGGTAACGCTCCATGCGGTGCACCACATGGCGTCCGGTGTCTTCGATGCGTTCCTTGATGAGTTCGCGGGGGCGGTCGCGCACGGCCAGTGCGCCCGCGAACAGCTCGCCCAACGGCGAGCCTTTTTCCAGCGCTTCGAGGTGGGCGGCGTCGAGCTTGGACGAGCGCGCCCATTCGCGGACTTCCGCACCCAGCCCCGGCGGCAGCACGGCCGCCCGGCGCAGGG
Source organism: Luteibacter sp. SG786 (assembly GCF_011759605.1). Taxonomy (GTDB): domain Bacteria; phylum Pseudomonadota; class Gammaproteobacteria; order Xanthomonadales; family Rhodanobacteraceae; genus Luteibacter. The sequence goes on along the minus strand of NZ_JAAOYX010000001.1, from coordinate 2,434,510 downwards.
CCCAGAAGCGTTCCAGCACGATCGCCAGCGCCGCCAGCGAACAGATCAGGATCGGCGCCAATGCCCAGCCGCCAGCCAGAAGAATCTCGAGCACGTGAACCCCGGAGCTACGAAAAAGTCAGACCGGGATGATAGCAGGGCCGGCCGTTGGGACTGCGCAACCAGTCGCAGCCCGGACAGGAGCCTTTCCCGACGGGGAACACCCGGCCGTGGGCAACCGTGGTGCGAGCACCCATCGCCGCTGAAGCGGCTCCCACAGAAAGCCGGCCCGCTCTGTGTGGGCCCGCCGACTCTGTGTGAGCCGGCCCGCTCTGTGTGAGCTGGCCTGCTCTGTGTGGGAGCCGGCTATGCCGGCGATCCCGCGGCAGCGGGCACTCTCGCGACCACCCAACGCCGCCGAAGCCGCTCCCACACCAGCCCTTAGCGTGCCAGTAGCTCCAGTTCGGCCACGGCACCCGGTGCGTCGGAATCGAGCACCAGCCGGTACTGCTTGTACGAAGCCGGCTGCTTGAGCGCGAACGCCCGCGTCTGGCGGTGCCAGGGGAAACGCTCGTCGCGCCGCTCGTCCAGCGTGGTCCACCGCTTGCCGTCCGCGGAGCCCTGCAGGGTCCATTGCGAGGGCGCCGGAAGGGTCGCGCCGGAGGTGATGGTGTAGACCGCCACGGCAGCAGGCTTGTCCAGGCGGTAGTCGACCGTCGTCTTCCCCTTGGGCAGGGCAAACTCGGTGGAGGAGTCGTTGTCCGCCACCGCGGCCAGCTTCGCGTCACTGTGGCCGCCGAGGCTGATGCCTTCCGCCCGGGTCACGTCGCGCAGCGGCGAGGGCTTTTCGCCCTCGGCCGTGATCGACGCCGGCAAGGCGTCCGCGCCCGTGCCCCATTTCGACGGCTCCGCGCCCATCGTGAAGTCGAGCGTGGCGCCCTTCGCCAGCAGTTCGTGCGGCAAGGTGAGCTTGTTCCAGGGCTGCCCGTTCACCTTCAACGACTGCACATAGCGGTTTGTGTCGCTCACACCCGGTGCGCGGATGTCGATCTTCTCCCCATTCTCAAGGGCGATCGTCATGTGCGGGAAGTGCGGTGCGCCGATCACGTACTCGGGCGTGCCCATGCGCAACGGATAGAAGCCTGCCGCCGCGAACAGCCACCACGCCGACATCTCGCCGTTGTCCTCGTCGCCGGGATACCCCTGGCCGATCTCGCTGCCCACGTAGAGGCGCGACACCGCATCGCGCAGCTTGTCCTGCGCCTTCCAGGGCTGACCCGCCTCGTCGTACATCCAGATGATGTGGTGCGAAGGCTGGTTCGAATGGCCGTACTGGCCCATGCGCACGTCGCGGGCCTCCAGCATTTCGTGGATCACGCCACCGTAGTCGCCCACGTCGAAGGTGCCGGGCGTGGAGAAGAAGGTGTCGAGTTTCGCTGCCAGCGCGTCGCGCCCGCCGTAGAGCCCGGCGAGGCCGGCACCGTCCTGCGGCGCGTGGAATGCCATGTTCCAGGCGTCGGTTTCGGTGTAGTCGCCGCCCCAGCGCGTCGGATTGAAGTCCTTCGCGTTCCAGCGCCACTTGCCCGCCGGATCGCGGGCGACGAAGAAGCCCACTTCGGGTTCGAACAGGTTGGTGTAACCCAGCGCGCGCGAGCGGTACCACACCGCATCGTCGGCGTAGTTGCGGTAACCGTCCCCGTTCGCCGGCGTCTTCGCCAGCGCCGCGGCGAGGTTGCCGATGGCGAAATCGTTGATGTAGCCGTCCATCGACCAGGACAGACCTTCTTCCACCTTGTCGTCGGTGTAGCCGTTGAACAGCGACCGCTCGATGCCCTTGCGGCCCGCGCCCTTCACGTCGCTGGCGCTGGAGGCGTTGCGGATCGCCGACTGGTAGAACGACGCCACGTCGAAATTGCGGACACCCTTCAACCAGGCGTCCGAGAAGGCCACGTCCGAGCTGGTGCCCACCATGAGGTCGGCATATCCCGGCGAGCTCCAGCGCGCGATCCAGCCGCCATCGCGATACTGCTGCACGAAGCCGTCGATCATCTCGCCCGCTTCCTTCGGGGTGAACAGCACGTACGCCGGCCACGCCGTGCGATAGGTGTCCCAGAAGCCATTGTTGACGTAGGGCTTGCCGTCGACGATGCGCGCGCCGGTATGTGTGTCGGTGTTCGCGCCAACGGCAGCCGAGAACGGACTGGCGTAGCGCCACACCGGCTTGTCCTTGCTGCCCGTGTTTTCGTAGGCCCGGTTCGGATACAGGAACAGGCGGTACAGGTTCGAATAGAGGATGGTGCGTTCGTCGCGCGTGGCGCCCTCCACCTTCACGATGCCGAGGCGTTCATCCCAGGCCTTGCGGGCACGCTCGTGCACGCTGTCGAAGGTGTCGCCGGCCGCGATTTCCTGCGCCAGGTTGGCTTTGGCCTGATCGACGCCGATGAGCGATGTAGCGATACGCATCGTGACCGTGCGGCCGTCTTTCTTCGAGGTGTCGAAGCCGTACCACGCCGATGCGGCGTCGCGCTGCTCGCCGGTCAGCCGGCCGCTCTCGGTCACGGGCTTGTCAAACTCGGCATAGAAGAACAAGCGCGTGGCGCCCGTGGACAGCCGGCTCTGAACGTCCGACCAACCCTGGATGGAACGACCTGCGGGATCGAGCGTGACCGAGGCGTCACGGTTGATATTGTCGAACACCAGTTGCGCGCGCGGCCCCGTGAACGTGAAGCGGAACATGGCCGCATGGTCGGTCGGCGTGATTTCGGTGGCGATACCGTTGTCGAAATGCACGCTGTAGTAATCCGGGTGCGCCACTTCGGCATCGTGGCCGAACGCGAGCGCGCGCGTTTCGCGCTTCAACGGCGGCGCGCCGGACGTCACCTGGGCAGGCATCACCTGGAAGGTTTGCCGCTCGCCCATCCACGGGCTCGGCTCGTGCGACAGAGCGAACGCCTCGATGCGGGGACGGTTGTCGTCGCCGTTCCGCTCCTGGTACTGGTAGAGCCAGTTCGAGCCGGCGTTGGTCGTGGGCGTCCAGAAATTGAATCCGTGCGGCATCGCCACGGCGGGGAAGTTGTTGCCACGCGAGAATTTGCCATTCGCGTTGGAACCGCGGCGGGTGTCCACGTAGTCGGTCGGGTGCGTGCTGGCGATGTCTTTCACCACGCCGATGCGCACGTCGTCGAGATAGCCTTCGAACGACTTGCCGGCAGGCGCGTTCACGACCAGTTCGATGCCGCGCACGCGCCGCCCCTTGGCGACGGCGCCGAGATCCACGCTCACATAATTCCACTGGTCCGGATAGAGCACACGGCCCTCGCCCTGCCCCTTCGCCGTCGCCAGCACGCGATGCTGGTCGCGCGCGCCGCTGGTCGAGAGGCGCGAGCCGTCGTCGAACACCAGGTCCACGCTCACGTAGTTGGCGGGGTTGGCCAGATCGTCCTTGTTCGAGCGCGGGAAGACCAGCCAGGAAAGCGTGGTGCCCTCGGCGACGCTCACGTCGGTGTCGAACAGCCTGGCCACCGCCGGGCTGCCGTTCGCCGTCCCCGCGTAACGCAGCGAATGGGTACCCGTGAAGCCCACGTTCGCCTTCGCCGTGAGCACGGCTTCGGGCGGCGGGCCGCCCACGACGCGCACGTCGAGACCAGCGGTGCCCTTCGCGAGCACCTGGGGCTGGCCCTGCTCGAACGAGCTGTCGAATCGCGCGGCGGCCGCGAAGGCCGCGCCGGTGACGAGGATGGAGGACACCGCGAGTGCGAGTCCCGACTTTTTCCAAACCTGCATCGATCCCGTCACGCTCGTCCCCTTCGATTACGGAAGCGGCATTTAAATCGTTCTAAATTCGAGATGTCAAATGCACTGCAGCAAGCGCGGGGGTCATTCGCGCCAGTAGCGCGCTGCCGGGCGCCGCCACTCGCGCATGACGAGCGGAGGCGTGGCCACCGGGAAGTCCACGCGAATGGCACCGCTGCGTGCGGTGACGTAAACCTCGGCTCCCATGGCCGCATGCCTGTCGACGATGCTCGGATGCGGGTGTCCGAAGCGATTGCGCCAGCCGGCCGACGCGATCGAGATCGTCGGTTTCACCGCGGCAAGCCACGGCGCCACCGACGAATGGCGGCTGCCATGGTGCGCCATGGTGGTGACCGTCGGTAGCGCCGAGGCCAGGTCCGCCGCGGCCATGCGGCGTTCGGCGCCATGGCCGATGTCGCCCGTGAGCACGAGGCGCCCGCCGATGCCTTCGACCGCCAGCACGCACGAGCGATCGTTCGAGGCGGTCTTACCCCCGCGCGCTTCCGGCACTTCGATGAAGTGGAACAACACGCCGTCCCAGGACCATGGGGCCTGCCCGCTGCAAGGCCGCGATGGGAAGCCGAGACGCCCGGGCTCGCCCGACAGGCGCACCGCTCCCGGATAGCGGAACACGATGGACCCCGCCCCTCCCGCGTGGTCGCTGTCGCCATGACTGACCACGAGCCGGTCGACCGGCCCGATGCCGAGCGCGGTGACCGCAGGGAGCACGACGCCGGCACCTGCGTCGCGTCCACCGGCATAGGCTGGCCCCGCGTCGTATACCAGCGTATGCGAGCGGGTGCGCACCAGCACCGCCAGCCCCTGCCCCACGTCGAGTGCCCACATCCGAAAAGCGCCGTGTTGTGGCGGGTCGCGCGGGGGCAGCAACATCGGCAGCAACAGCAAGGCGCCGCAGCCGCGCAGCGGTAAGCCGCGCGGCGCGAACAGCCACGCGGCTCCCAATGTCGCCAGCAAGGTCGTAGCCACCATGCCCTCGGCCACGCCGATGGCAGCCATCGGCATCCGCGCCATCGCCTCCAGCAGGCGCCACAGGTGCGACAGCCCCCAGCACGCGGGCGTCAGGAAAATACCGGCCAGCGAGGGTGCGCCCAACAACGCGCAGCCGACCAGGATCAGCGGCACCGCCACGAAACTCACGAGCGGCGCCGCCACCAGGTTGGCGGCAAATCCCACCAGCGACGCGCTGCCGAAGAACCACAGGCACAAGGGCAGCAAGGCGATGCTCATGACGGCTTGCGCATGCAACAGGCTGCTCAGCCATCCGCGCCACCCATCCGACGTCGGTGCAACGCAGAGCATCAGGAAACCCACGCCCGCGAACGAAAGCCAGAAGCCGGCGGAAAGCACCGAAAGCGGGTCGACGCCGAGGACGACGAGCGATGCCACGGCGAGCAGGGACGCGCCATTCGTCCTGCGACGGCAGCACGCCGCCAACACGACGACGCCGATCATGAGCAGGCTACGCACGGTGGGAAGGCCCAGTCCGGCGAGGACCGCATACACGCCTGCCACCGCGAGGCCGGCCAGTGCCTGGGCGATTTGCCGCGGGAGCCGCAGCGCCAGACCGGGAAGCAAGACATAAAGCAGGCGGCCTAGCAGCACGCCGCCACCGCCGGCAACGCCGACGTGGAACCCGGAGATCGCCATCAGGTGCGAAACACCGGTCGCGCGGGCGGTGTCCCAATCGGCGGCATCCAGCCCGCGCGTGTCCCCCACGGCCAGCGCCTTCAGGATGCGCGCGCGACGTTCGCCGAGCGCGGTGTCGAGTGCCTTCGCAATGCGCGCACGCCAGCCGTCCGCGCAGATCGCCGTGGATAGCCGGCGATTGTCGGGCACCGCACGCACATATCCCGTGGCGGCGACGCGACGTTGCAACGAATTGCGCTCGCCGTCGGCCGACCCGGGATTGAGGACCCCGCGCGGGCGGCGCAGCCGCACCGTGAGCCGCCATCGCTCGCACGGTGCCGGTGCGGCCGCACGGCGATACCAGGTGAGGCGTATGCGCCCTCGCGGAGCGTGTGCATCGCCGCGCCGCGATTCCGGAGCGAAGACAAAGGAAACGTCGGCACCGCTTCGCCGCGGAAGGCCGATCACGCTTCCGGTGACCGTCACATCCGTGCCGTCCAGCGACGCCGGCCAGCGCGCTTGCATCGCGAGCGCCGCGTGGAACAACGCCCACGCAGCGAAGAGGACCGCCACCGCGCCCAGCCGTACGACAACGCGGCGGGCCGACAGAAGCACAAGCAGGGCCAGGACGCACACCAGCAGCGACCCTTTCCAGGAAGGCAGCGCGGCGAGGCCTTGCACCGCCGTGCAGGCCACGAGCGCGACGACGGCCACGGAAACGGGCGAAAGACGAATGCGCAAAAGAATGACGCGACGATGGCGAAGTCCTCTGCCAGCCTAAGCGCAGCCCGCCATGGCCTGGGCCACGCCACCTCGTGGGTCCTTACGGCACAAACATGCGGCCCGCGCCGTCGACTCAGTCGGTAGTGCTGCGAAACCGGCTGCGGTCGCGGCCTGTGCCCGCCGGACGGGTCGCCGGTGCGGATCGGGGAGCCGCGGACGGCGGCGGACGGTGATCGCCTCCCGCATTGCCGCGCCAACCGCCCTGCGGACGATCTCCACCGCCCTGCCATTGCCCGCCGGGCGGACGCCCCGGGGGAGGACGATCGGGACCGCGGTCGGGACGACCGTCGCCCCGCCAGTTGCCACGACCGCGATCGTCGTCGTGGCGGTCATGCCCGTCGCGACGGTCATGCCAGTCGCCGCGCGGCGGTGGATGTCCATGCCAGTCGCCGCCGCCGCGATAGCGTCGCCCGTCGTAACCGTCGTACCACACGGTGCCCACGCTCAGGCTCGAGTAGCAGCAGGCCGGGCCATAGTCGTAGTAGCGGTAGCCGGGCGAATACGCCGGCGTGACCACGGTCTCTTCGCCGTAATAGGCGTCCGCCCCGGAGCCGTTGCGGACATAGCCGTAATCGGGATCGTAATAGCACCCGGCGAGTGGCAGGCATGCGGCCAATGCCAGGATAAGCGAGCGCGCTCGACGCATGGACGAACCTCCGGGAGACGATCCGGACACTGCGCCCGTCCGATTGAATGGCCGCTAAAAAGGAAAGGGCCGCACGCGGCGGCCCTTTCCTTTCATTCAGCTTTCACGCTCAGCCTTTGCTCTTCTGCTGATCGCCACGTTCATGCGCCATGTTCGGCTGCGACGCCTCCGGCGAAGGCAGCTTCGGTGCCGGATTCGACCCACCCGGCGTCACATCGGGCGTGCCTGCGGCATGCTGCTCGCCGGTGGGCCAGTTCGGCGGCTGACGGTCGCGTTCGCGCTTCGCGTCGAGCAGCGCCTGGATGTGGGCGACCGCCTCTTCCTGCGTGATGTGCTGGACCGGCGTTTCGTTCGTGCTCTCGGGAGCCTGCGGGCGTGCCGGCTTCCGCGCGGCCTTCGGTGCCGACCGCGGCTTGGCTGAAGCGGGAGCAGCGGACGCGTTGCGTGCGGGCGCCTTCCGCGTTGCGGCCGTGCCGGCGGTCTTGCGTACGGTCGGGGCCGGGGCGGCCTTCTTCACGGCAGGCTTGCCGCTGGCGACCTTGCGCGCGGCGCTCTTCGGCGTCGCGGCCTTGGTCGCGGTACTGCGCCGGGTGGTTGCCTTGCTTGTCGCGCCGCGTTTCGCGGTTGCCTTCTTGGCGGTGGCGCGTTTGGCCGGGGCCTTCCGGGCCGACTTGCGCGTGGCGACCTTCTTCGCCGCGCTCTTCCTGGTCGCAGCCGACTTCGTGGTGGCCCGCTTCGTGGATGCCTTCTTCGCGGTAGCCCGTTTTGCCGTCGCCTTCTTGGCAGTGGCCTTCTTGGCGGTGGCCCGCTTTGCGATGGACTTCTTCGCGGCGGACTTCTTCGCTGCCGGACGGGCCGTGGTCTTGCGCGCCGCCTTCCTTGCGGTCTTCTTCGCGGGAGCCTTCCTTGCCGACGCCTTCGTTGCAGATGTCTTCCTGGCGATCTTCTTCGTTGCCGTCTTTCGTGCCGCGGACTTCTTCGCGGCGGACTTTCGGGTCGTAGCCATGCGCTCATTCCTCCTGCGGTAATAGCCGACGCGAACCGCCCCCCAGGGGAAACTCGCGTGCATGCCGGACGACATCTAAGGTGGGTAGTTCGATCCGGACGACTGCATGATGTAACAACTCAGGAGCCGAAGTCACATAAATCTGTCGGCAAAATTCAGTTCGCCATCAGAAAAGCCTTGGCTGTGACAGCGACGCGATGAAGTTCAGCAGCACCCCGGGACGCAATGCGATGGTGAACAGCACGCCATAAAGCGCGCCCCACAGGTGCGCGCTGTGGTTCACGTTATCGCCGCCGCGCTTGTCCATGTACACCGAATAGACCACGAAGAGCACGGCATACAGGATCGCCGGCATCGGTATGACGATCAGGTAGATCTTGGCCCAGGGCGCCAGCAGGATGAAGGCGAAGAGGATGGCGGACACCGCGCCCGATGCGCCCAGGCTGCGATACCCGGCATTGCGTCGGTTGGCCAGGTACGAGGGCAGGATCGAGAACACCAGCGCGCCGATGTAGAACGTGAGGAAGCCCAGCGGCCCCATGGTGGCCGTGAAGAACTCCTCCATGATCCGCCCGGCGAAATAGAGCGAGATCATGTTGAAGAAGAGGTGGCCGCCGTCGGCGTGGACCAGCCCGTAGGTCACCAGGCGGTAGTACTCGCGGCTACGGCTCAGTGCCGGGGGCCAGAGGATAAGGTCGTCCATCAGGCGGTGATTGCGGAATGCGACGATCGAGACCACACAGGTCGCGAGGATGATGAGCAACGTGATCATGCCTTGAGAATGCGTCCTTACGCGTCGAGCCAGGGCGCATCTTCGCGTTATCGCACAGCGTTGTCGAATGCCGGCGGCCGCATGCGCGGCTATCATGTCGCCTTCCCCGTCCCCCGGTTCCACCCATGCCCCTCATTCGATACAAGCAGCTCGACGTCTTCGCGGCCCGTCACGGCGGGGGCAATCCCCTCGGCGTGGTCATCGACGCCTCGGGATGGTCCGATGCGCGCATGCAGCGCTTCGCGCACTGGACCAACCTCGTCGAAACCACCTTCCTCATGCCGGCGCGCGCCGCAGGTGCCGGCTACCTGGCCCGCATCTTCACCCCGACGAAGGAAATTCCGTTCGCGGGACATCCGACCATCGGCAGTGCCCACGCCGCGCTCGATGCCGGGCTGGTGCAGCCGGATGCCACGGGTATCGTGTGGCAGGAATGCGGGGCGGGCGTGCTGCCCATCCGGGTGGAAGGCGACGGCACGGCGCGCGAGTTGTTCGTGCAGGCCCCGAAGGCACGCATCGTCGGCGATGCGTCCTGTGGGGGCGAAACGTTATCGGCCGTGCTCTATGGCGTGAAGCCGGGCGCGCTCGCTCCGGCCTGCGTCGAGGGCGGCCGTCGCTGGTGGATCGCCGAATTCGCGGACGAAGCCGAACTGCGCGGATGGCGGCCGGACCATGCCGCCATCCGCGCGCTCGCGCTCGCCACCGACACGCTGGGGCTGTGCGTGTTCGCCCGCTCGGCCGAAGGCCTGGCCGTTCGCGCCTTTCCCGCGGGCGTCGGCATCGTAGAAGACCCGGCGTCCGGCGCCGCGAACGGCCTCATCGCCGCCTACATCGCGGAGCGCGACACCACGGGCACGCTGGCCGGGGGCTACATCGTGAGCCAGGGGCGCGAGGTGGGCCACGACGCCCGCATCATCATCCGCATCGACGGCGGCGCGGTCTGGGTGGGGGGGCGCACGAACACCATCATCGACGGTTCCGTGGACTGGCAGGACCTCTGACATGCGAATCTGGGTCGACGCCGACGCCTGCCCGAACGTCATCAAGGACATCCTGTTCCGTGCGGCCGAGCGCGAGCAGGTCGAGGTGACGCTGGTGGCGAACCAGTGGATCCGCACCCCGGCCTCGCGCTTCGTCCGCTCCATCCAGGTACCCGGCGGATTCGACGTGGCGGATGACGAGATCGTGCGCCGCGTCGAGTCCGGCGACCTGGTGGTCACGCAGGACATTCCCCTGGCGTCGTTCGCGATCGAAAAAGGCGCGCTGGCGCTGCACCCCCGCGGCGAGATGTTCACGAAGGACACGATCGCCGTGCGGCTGTCGATGCGCAACTTCATGGAGGAACTGCGAGGCGCGGGTGTCGACACCGGCGGCCCCGCGGCCATGCACCCGCGCGATCGCCAGGCCTTTGCGAATGAACTCGACAAGTGGCTCGCCCGCCGAAAGAAGGCCTTGTAGGAGCCTTTCCTTCTGTAGGAGCCGCTATAGCGGCGAGAAGCCCTCGAAGCGGTGTAGCCGTGAGGCGAGCTGCCCTCGCCGCTATAGCGGCTCCTACACAGGGAGCAGGCAGCGAATCGCTACGCCCCGGCGATCTCGTCCAGCCGCAAGGTCAGGCATTTGGCCGCGCCGCCGGACTTCATGAATTCGTCCAGCGCCACTTCCACCACCATGAAACCCGCGCCTTCCAGCCGCTCGCGCAGTTCGCCGCTGGCGCGATTGAGGATCACGACGCGTCCAAGGTTCACGGCGTTGCAGGCGAAATCCAGCGCGTCGTGCTCGTGCACCGCGATGCGCTGTCCGGGCGGCACATGTCGTTCGATGAGCGCCAGGGCCGGTGGATCGAACGCGCCGGGAAAGTAGAGCAGGTATCCGTTCGCCAACGGGCAGAAGCACGTGTCCAGATGGTAGAAGCGCGGATCGGACAGCTTGAGCGGAAGCACCTCGATGTCGAGCAGCCGCGCCAATTCAGGGGCGGCCTCCGCGTCGGAACGATGGCCGTGTCCCATCCACAGGCGCCGCGACACTCCGCGGTCGAACAGCGCATCGCCCGCGCCTTCGAAGAACACGGTGTCCGGAAGGTCGACGATGTCGAATCCGTGCCGCGCGAACCAGTCCCGGTCGTGCACTTCTTCGCCCTGCCGCTCCGGGTAACGGAAGCGGCTCGGAACGAAGGTATTGCCGAAGACCAGGCCCGCGTTGGCGGTGAACGGCATGTCCGGCAGACCTTCCACCGGCGGCTGGAGGGCCACGTCGGCATGGCGCGATACCGTGTCGCGCAGCGCGTCCCATTGCCTGCGGGCACGCTCGCTGGTGGTGTCATGGACGTGGTCGGTCATCCATGGATTGATGACGTAACTGACCTCGAAGAACGTGGGTGCGCACATCAGCAGCCGGGGTACCGTGCGCTCGATCATCGGGGAGGTCGTTTCTGCCATGGTCGGCGCGGGCCTGTATGCATTTGACGAGGCCCGATCATGGCAGAAAGTCAGAGCGCTTCGTCAGTGCAGCCCGTCACAGATGGCGTTGACCGACTCGGCCGAAAAGTGCAGTTCCGTCAACGCTTCCTTGAGGGACTCGCGCGAATTCACCTCGCTCTCGACCTGCTCGCCCACGCTGCTGGGCGACACGTGGACGAAGGTTTTCCCGTCCTGGTAGGCGATGCCCTCGTCGTGGACGTTCTGCCGGGTAAGCACCTTGAACGTGCCGTCGCCCGATTCCCGCACCGTGACCGAGCGGCCCTCGTGCTGTCCTTCGTACACCGTTTTCCAGCTTGCCGTCATGTTTCCACCCTCGTGCAGCACACAGCGTGCGGAGCGATTGTCGCGGATCGGCGGGCCTAGCGATTGTGAAGACGTGCCCGCGTTTCGCGATTACCCGATATGCGCCCTTCGCGCCGCCACCTTGGCCAGGGCCGACCAGTCGAGGTCGGCTTCCCCCGCCGCCAGGGCCTCCAGGAGCGTGTCGTGCAACACGCTGGCGAAAGGCATGGGCACGTGTTCCGTCTCGGCCGCGGAACGCGCGAGGCCAATGTCCTTGAAGCCCAGGCTCATCTTGAAGCCGGCGGGGGAATAGTTCCCCTCCGCGATCAGGCCGCCGTAGGTCTTGAATACGGGAGCCGCGAAGAGCGAGCCCGTCATCACCTCCAGGAAGTCCTTCGCGGGCACGCCGTGCGCCCGGGTGAGCGCCGAGGCCTCGGCCATGCTCTCGATCGCGGCACCGATCATGAAATTGCCGGCGATCTTGACGACGTTCGCGCGGACCGGGTCGTCGCCCATCGGCGATACCTTTCCGGCCAGCGGCTCGAGCAAGGGCAACACCTTCGCCATGGCCTCCGCCTTGCCCGCGGCGACGATGTTGAGGCCACCCGCGGCGGCCACGTCCGGGCGTCCGAAGACCGGCGCAGCCACGTACCCCAGCCCTCGCCGCTCGTGCGCTTCGACCAGTTCGCGCACGAGCGCCACGGAGAGCGTGGCGTGGTTCACGTGCACCGCTCCCTTGGGCAGGGCGTCGAGTACGCCGCTGTCGAGGATGGCTGCGCGCACCGCGGCGTCGTTCGCGAGCATGCTGTGCAGTACCTGCACGCCCTCGCCCGCCGCGCGCGCGTCCTTCGCGACGGTGGCACCCTGCTTCGCCAACGCTTCCGCCGCCGCCGGCGAACGGTTCCAGACCGTGACCGCGTGCCCCGCCTTGAGCAGGTTGCCCGCCATGCCCGCGCCCATGGCGCCCAGACCGATGAAGCCGATACGCATGCTGTTGTTCATCCTTTGCTCCGTGTCAGACGGCCAGGCCGGCGGCGTGGCCGGAGGCCCAGGCCCATTGGAAGTTGTAGCCACCGAGATGGCCGGTGACGTCGAGCACCTCGCCGACGAAGTACAGGCCGGGCTGGCGCCGCGACATCATGGTGGACGAAGAAACCTCGTCGGTGTCGACGCCGCCAAGCGTGACCTCCGCGGTTCGATAGCCCTCCGTGCCGCTGGCCACCACCGGCCAGTCCGCCAACTGTGCGCCCATGGCGTTCAATTCCGCGTCGCGGAACTGTCGCATCGGCTTGTTCGGCAGCCACACCTCGCACAGCCGCTCGGCGAGACGTCGCGGCAGGAGCCCGGACAACACCGTCTTGAGTTCCGCGGCAGGACGCTCGGCGCGGCCTTCGCGCAGGGCTTCCCCGGCGTCGCGGCCGGGAAGCAGGTCGATGCGCAGGTCGGTGCCCGGTTCCCAATAGGAAGAGATCTGCAGGATCGCAGGGCCACTCAGCCCGCGGTGCGTGAACAGCATGGCGTCGCGGAAGGCCGCGCCGTTCGCTCGCGCCTCCACCGGCAAGGCCACCCCGGACAGGCCTTCGAAGCGCTCCTGGTGCTTTCCGCTCAACGTCAGTGGCACGAGCCCGGCGCGAACCGGAAGCACGGCATGACCGAACTGCGTGGCAACCTCATAGCCGAACCCGGTGGCGCCGAGGCTGGGAATCGACAGCCCGCCCGTGGCCACCACGAGGGAGGCGGCACGTACATGCCCGAGCGGCGTGTCGCAGGCGAAGCCGCCGGCAGCCGCGCGGAGGCGCGAAACCGCACAACCGGTTTCCACGCGCACGCCGACGGCGGCGCATTCGTCCAGCAGCATGCGCACGATCTGTTTCGACGAATCATCGCAGAACAGCTGCCCCGGCGCTTTCTCATGCCAGGCGATGCGGTGGCGGTCCACCATGGCGATGAAGTCCCACGGCGTGTAGCGAGCCAGTGCGGACTTGCAGAAATGCGGGTTCGCCGAAAGGAAGTTCGCGGGCGAGGTGGCCGTGTTCGTGAAGTTGCAGCGGCCGCCGCCGGACATCAGGATCTTCTTGCCGGCCCGGTTGGCATGGTCGACCACCAGCACGCGACGCCCGCGGCCGCCTGCGACGATGGCCGTCATCAGGCCCGCCGCACCGGCCCCGATCACCAGGACGTCGTATTCCATTGCTCTGTGTTCACCGTGCAAACGCCCATGATACCGCCAGGGACGCTCGGATGACTTATCGGCCCTTATCTGCCGGGCGCACTCGCCGGGACGTGGCGGCGGTGATAATTCACCGGAGAGTCCCTAGACTTGTCAGCCTGCCCTCGAAAGGAACACGACCATGCCCTCTTTCGACATCGTTTCCGAAGTCGACACCCACGAGCTCACCAACGCGGTGGACCAGGCAAACCGCGAGGTTTCCACGCGCTTCGACCTGCGCGGTACCTCGGCCAAGTACGAACTCGACGACAACGTCATCACGCAGAAGGCCGACAACGAGTTCCAGCTTAAGCAGATGCTCGACATCCTGCGCGGCCGTCTCTCGGCCCGGCAGATCGACGTGCGTGCAATGGACGAAGGAAAGGTGGAAACCAACCTCGCCGAGGCCCGGCAGAAGATCACCATCAAGCAAGGCATCGAGCAGCCGGTGGCGAAAAAGATCGTCGCGAAAATCAAGGAGGCCAAGCTGAAGGTGGAGGCCCAGATCAACGGCGAAAAGGTTCGCGTCACGGGCAAGAAGCGCGACGACCTCCAGACCGCCATGGCCCTTCTGCGCAAGGCCGACATCGAGGTACCGCTGCAGTTCGAGAACTTCAGGGATTAGTCCCGGAGACCGCCCACGATCAGTGGGCGGTCCCATCGGGCACATGCACTCCTGGACCCATCGAACCTTGTTACGCCGTTGGCACCGTTCCGCCGTCGATGATGTGCTCCGACCCTGAGATGGAAGCCCCACGGGGCGAGACCAGGAATGCGATGAGATCGGCCACTTCGCTCGGCTTGGCCGGACGCCCCAACGGAATCCCGCCCAGCGCATCCATGACCATCTGCCTGGCACCTTCGTAGTCCGTGCCCGCATTGGCCGCGATGCCGCCGAGGAAATCGACCGACGCTTCCGTCTCGACCCAGCCCGGCGAGACGCGGACCACGCGCACGCCCTTGGAGGTCACTTCCTTGGACAGCGCCTTGCTATAAGTGGACAACGCCGCCTTCGCGGAGGCATAGGCGATCGTGGAGTCATGCAACGGCAGCAAGCGTTGGATCGAGCTCACATGCAGGATCACGCCGGATCCTTGCGCGAGCATCGCGGGAAGCAAGGCGCGATCCATCCGCACGGCCGACATCAGGTTCAAGTCGAGCGCCTTGGCCCACTCCGCATCGTCCAGCCTCGCAAAGCCGCCAGCGGGTGCCGAAGAACCGCCCACCACGTTGATCAGAATGTCGACTCCACCGAACCGTTCCCGCGCCGCCTCGACGGCTTCGCGAACGCCGTCGGCCGTCGCGAGGTTGGCCGCCACGTAGTGGACGCCGTCGACAGGCTTCTTCGGCATCGAGCGTGCCGTCGCGACGACCCGTGCATCAAGCTGGGACAGCAGTTCGACCACAGCCGCCCCGATGCCTCGCGTGCCACCCGTGACCAGGATGCGCTTTCCTGCCAGTTGGAGATCGAAGCTCATCACACCATCTCCAGTGAGGCGATCTTGCCGCGTTCCAGAACGAAGGAGTAGCGCAGGTCCAGCGGGCTGCCCGGGAAGTTTCCCGACACCTGACTGGTGACGATGTACCGATCCCCTTGGACTTCCAGCGTGTGGGGCTTGGCGGTATAGGCGTACTTGGCAGTCGCCTCGTTCTTCCAGGCTTCGATCGCGGCCGCACCGGAATGCGTCTTGCCCTCGTCGAGGACGAAACCATTCTTGGTGAAGCAGCGGGCGACCGCGTGGCCATCGTGGCGATCGGCGTCGAAGTACGCCGAGATCGGCTCGGGCAGGTCCAGATCTTTCATTGCAATGCTCCGGTTGGTGTGCGGAGCTAGATTGATCCGTTCCCTTGGGTTAGAGAATCACCTACTATCTGATCAGGCTATGTAGGAATCAGTGCACAATGCGCGGCTCCGAATTTGCGGAACTCAAGGCCTTCGTGGCCGTTGTCGACCGGGCCAGCTTCGCCCGTGCTGCCGATCACCTGGGGCTGTCGCGGTCCGCCCTCAGCCAGATCATCCGCCAGTTGGAAGCCCGGCTCGGCGTCCGCCTGTTGAATCGCACCACCCGCAGCGTCTCGCCGACCGAGCCCGGACGGCGGCTGCATGAGCGCATGGCCCCCATGCTTCGCGACATGGACGAAGCCGTGGCGCAGGCCGTGGGCACGAGTGCACGTGCGGCAGGCACCTTGCGCATCAATACGCTGAGCATGGCGGCGAAGCGCGTGCTCGCACCGCGACTGGGGCGTTTCGCACAGGCCAACCCCGATGTCGTACTCGACATCGTCATCGACGACGGCCTGAGCGACATCGCAAGAGAAGGATTCGATGCGGGCATACGCGTGGGCGGCCGGCTGCAGAACGACATGGTGGCGGTCCGGCTGACGCCGGACTTCGAACTGCTCGCTGTAGCGTCTCCCGACTACCTTGCCCGGCGTGGCGAGCCCAGAACGCCAGCGGATCTGAGCCGCCATGACTGCATCAACTGGCGCTTCCCCGGCAGCGGCAAGGTCGCGGGCTGGCCATTCAAGAAAAAGGACAAGGCGATCGAGTTCTTCGGCGAGGGAAAGGTGATCTCGAACCATCAGGACATCATCGTGCCAGCCGCCCTGCAGGGACTCGGGATCCTGTATGCCTATAACGACGGCGATATCGCGGAAGCACTGCGGGACGGTCGCCTCAGGCGCGTCCTTGCCGATTGGTCGCCGACGGTACCCGGCCTCTTCCTCTACTACTCGAGCCGGCGCTACATGCTGCCGGCGCTGCGTGCGTTTATCGACTGCCTGCTTGATCGAGACGTGGGTAGTGAAGCGCCTTCAAAGTCAGGCACGTCTTGCTGATCCACTCGATGGCAGCGCGTTCCTACAGCGCTGCGATGCGGCTGCGGTTGCGGCCCGCGTTCTTCGCCTCGTACAGCGCGTCGTCCGCGCGGCCGAGGAGCGAATTCAGCGATTCGGGAGCCCGCCACATGGCTACGCCCGCGCTCACGGTGATGCGGATGCGGTAGTCGCCGTGCACGATCACCATCGCCCCCAGCGCATGGCGCACACGTTCGGTCATGTCCAGCGCGTGCTCTGCCAGCGCGCCCGGCAGGCAGAGGATGAACTCCTCCCCGCCGAAGCGGCCGGCGAGGTCGTCCGCGCGACACATGGAGGAGATGACCCGCATCGTCTCGCGGATCACGGTGTCGCCCGCCAGGTGTCCGTAGGTGTCGTTTACCACCTTGAAGTCGTCGATGTCGATGAGCACGACGCTGAACGGGATGCCGTCGGCCGCGGCGCCCTGGCGCACGCGTTCGGCCTGCTCGAGGAAGCGTCGGCGGTTGAGCGAGCCGGTAAGTTCGTCGGTACCCGCGAGGTGGTCGAGCCGCTCGTTCGCGGCCTTGAGGTCGCGTGTGCGCGCATCGACCTGCACCTGCAACAACTCCGCACGACGGCGCAGGTACAGCGTGCGCAGGTATACCAGCCCGAAGAACAGCGCCACGCCGAGCGCGATACCCGCCAGCAGGGTCCACGGGCTCTCGTACCAGCGCGGCGTGACCACGACGCGAATCGAAGTCTCGACGGTACGGGCGTCGAGTCCACGCATGGTGGCGCGCAACCGCAGCGTATAGGTGCCGCTGGGCAGGTTCGTGTAGATCGCGCTCGGCGGAATGCCCCGTTGCACTTCGTTCCACCCCGCGTCCGTACCGTCCATGCGGTACGCGTAGTGGGTTTCCATCGGCGCGCGAAAATCGAGCAGCGCGAAATCCACCCGGAGGTTCCTGGCTCCGGCGCCCAGGGAGACCTCGCCGCCGTCGCCAGGAATCTCGCGTAGCGGCAGGATCCGCTCGTTCACCGAGACCTGGGTCACGGCGAGCCGCGGAGGGGCCGCCACAGGCGCCACCCAGTAAGGGCGGACCACCGTGAGCCCGCCCAGTCCGCCGAACATCAGCTCGCCGCCCGGCGCCTCGGCCGCGGCACGATGGATGTAGCTCGGGATGCGCAGCCCGTCGCGAATGCCGAGGTTGGCCACGCGGTGGGTCGCGGTGTCCACCATGGCCACGCCGTTCGCCATGGAGGCCCATACGCGGTCGTCGTGATCGACGAGCAATGCGTTGATCTTCGTGTTCGAAAGCCCTTCGCGCGCACCCACCAGCCCGAAATGGAACGGACCGCGCGGCTTGAATTCGTCGAGGTAGGCGATGCCGCCGAACGTGCCCAGCCAGAGGCGGCCGCGCGAGTCGAACGCCATGGAGCCCGTGTAATCCTGGGGCAGGCTCGTGGGATCGGCGGGATCGTGCCGAAGGTTCACGAAACCCGGTTCGCCGTCGTAGGCGATGCTAATGCCGCTGATCGTGGCGAACCACCAGGCCCCCGGCATGCGCACGATGTAGCGGACCTGATCGCCCACGAGGCTGTGCGGGTCGGCCTCGTCGTGGCGCATCTGGGTGAGCGTGCGGCGCACCGTGTCGTAACGGAACAGGCCGTCGTACCCACCGATGAGGATGTCGTCGCCGTCGCGCTGCATGGACAGGATCAACCGGCCATCGAGGCTCGGGATCACGGAACTCTCGAGCGCGAACGTATCCGGATCGATCCGAGAAATGCCCTGCGCCCCGGCCCATATCGAACCGTCGGGAGCGACCACGAAGGCCTGCACGTCGCGTTCCGCCTGTTCGCCGCCGAGTTGAAGATGCCGCATGCTGCCCTTGGCCAGATCGAGCACGTCGATCCTGCCCATGCCCAGGCCGAGCCACACGCGGCCGCGAGGATCGACGAAGATGCCATGCACGTTGGCGTTCGACAGCGTGTGCGTCTCCAGCGGCGACGGCAGTACCGAGAACACCTTGCGCCCGTGCGGATCGTAGTGCGCGGCCCCCAGTTCGGTGGCCACCCAGATGTTCCCCGCGGTGTCCTGGAAGATGTCGCGCGTGATGTCGCCGGGCAGCGACGAAGGCATGGCCGCGTCGTGGGCCAGCGATCGCAGCCGTCCGCTGCCGAAGTCGTATGTGACCACGCCCGCGCCATCGGTGGCCGCCCAGAGCACGCCCTGCGGCGTCTCGTGGAAGGCGCGCACGGTGCGTCGACGGGCCATGCCGTTCTTGCCGGAGAAACCGGGAACGAGGTGCCCCTGCCCCTTCGGGCCGATATAGATCGCACCCGATTGCCCCGTACCGATCCAGAGCCGGCCACGGCTGTCTTCCAGCAGGGCCCACACCTGGTCGTGAAGGATCTCGTCCACCTCGGGGTCGCTGGATTGCACCCGCGTGAAGTGACTGCCCGGACGACGGACGAAGAGGCCGTTGTCGGCCCCGGCCCAGAGCCTGCCCGCCTTGTCCTCGGCCACTACGAAGGTGCGCGTCTTCATGTCCTTCGCGTCGCCTGCGACGGGCGCCACGTGAGTGATCTTCCCGCTGGCGAGGTCGAGGCGATCGACGCCGCCTTCGGTAGCGATCCAGTACACGCCGTGCTCGCGCGCGGGGGCGATGGCGAAGATCTTGCCGTCCGATGTACCGCCGGGGCCGATCGGGTAGACGTGGAAGCGCATCGTGGAAGGATCGAAACGCACCAGACCGCCGGCGTTGGTACCGATGAGCAGCCCGCCGTCCTCCAGGGGCGCGAGGGCGCGCACGTAGGAATCGGGCAGCACGGCCCCGGCGTAGGAGTCGGGCTCCTGGCCGAACACCTGCATGCGATAGCCGTCGTAACGCACCAGGCCACCGAAGGTGCCGATCCAGATCAGGCCACGGGTGTCCTGCACGATCGCCGTGGTGGTCGAATGGGGAAGCCCGTCGGCGACGCTGACGGTATCGAACCATACCGACTCGTATACCGCCCAGGGATCGACCGCCGCCGGCGGCGCCGGCTGCGCGTTCGCCGCCAGGGACAGCAGCAGGCAGCAAAGCCAGCTTGCGAGGGCGAACAGGGGTGCTCGGAAACGCGGGAGACGAGCGGGCCGCGGCTGGCGGTCAGCTCGCATAAGCCATTGTCGGGTCGAGGTACCGCGCGAAGGCGTCGGCGCTCATGGGTCGGGCGAAAAAGTATCCCTGACCGATGTCGCAGCCGAGGTCGCGCAGCCACTCCGCCTGCGCCTCGGTCTCGACGCCTTCGGCGATCGTGCGCATGTTCAGTTTCTTGGCGAGGCCGACGATGGCCTCGGTGATCTCGCGATCGGCCAGGTTGGAACTGCTGCCGCGTACGAACGACTGGTCGATCTTGATCGTGCCCACCGGCAGTTCGCGCAGGTGGCTCAGGTTCCAGTACCCGGCACCGAAATCGTCGATCAGCAGGTCGAAACCGTGCGAGCGCAATTTCACGAGCTGGCGCATGGTCTCTTCGGGCTGGCGCATGGCCGTGGATTCGGTGAGTTCGAAGCGGATGCGGATGGGATCCACCCCATACGAACGCACCGCGCGGTGCAGCGTGTCGACGAAGGCCGGGCGGCTGAGCTCGTGCATGGACAGGTTGATGGCCACGTAGTCCACTACGGTGCCCGCAGCATCCCAGGCTTGCAACTGGTTGAGCACGGCACGCAGAACGTATTCGCCCAACGCGTGGATGAGGCCCGAGCGTTCTGCGATTTCCACGAACACGCCAGGCGGCACGTCGCCCCGGATGGGATGCGGCCAGCGGGCAAGCGCTTCCACCCCAGCCAGCGTGCCGTCGCGCAGGTTGCGCTTGGGCTGATATTCCACGGTGAGTTCCCCGGCCTGCAGGGCCTCCCGCAGTTCCACCGTGAGAGCCAGGCGTTCGCGCGCCTGCTCGAGCATGCCTTCTTCGTAGAAGCGGAAGTCGGCCTTGCCGGTTTCCTTCACCGCGTACATCGCGGCATCGGCGTTGCGCAGCAGCGTCTCGGCCACCATGCCATCCTGCGGCGCCACGGCCACGCCGATGCTCGGGCTGACGGCCACGAACTGGCCCGACACGTTCACGGGCTTGGAAACGAGGTCCAGCACCTTGCGGCAGACACGAACCAGGTTTTCCATGCCGCCGTAAGCCTGCACGACCACCACGAACTCGTCGCCGCCGAACCGGGACACCGTGTCGCGCTCGCGCACGCTGCTGCGCAGCGACGAGGCCACGGCGCGCAGGAAGGTATCCCCCGCTTCATGGCCGAGGGTGTCGTTGATGGACTTGAAGCCGTCCAGATCGATGAACATCACCGCCAGCGCCACGTTCTGCGCCGCCAATGCCTTTTCCAGCTCCCGCATGAGGTATGCGCGGTTCGGCAACCCGGTGAGCGTGTCGTGGTAGGCATGGAAGGCCAGGGCCCGACTGGCCTGCTCGCGAGGGTCTTCCAGTTTCGCATGGAGGCGCCTGCGCTGGCCGAGCAGCCAGGCGATAACCGTGGCGGCCAGGCCGCAGACCACCACGAGCGCCAGCATCCAGCCGAGTCCGGCCCCCACGGTGCTGAAAGCGGCACAGCCGGGTACCTCGCCCGGACCGAAAACGGACCAGTGCGCGCACTTCGATTCGGCGAGGTGGATGCCGATCTCGACGCTACGATGTGTCAGCACACCAAGCTCCGGCCCGGATTCCGGGACACGTCGCCAGCCGGCATGGACGGCAGCCGGCCCGCGGTTTCAACGAAATGTCCAAGGACGCCGCGCATCCCGGGGAAGGATCGGGCGCGATGCCACTTGTCCCTCGGATTATCGGCCACAACCGCCCCCGACTTTAGCCCCTCGCCACGAATCGTCCCGGCGTCTTTCCGCGGAGTGAGACGACCGGCCCTTGGCGCATGATGCTGGCTCGGCGAAAAAACGCAATCCGCCGCTCGGGAAAGCCCGATGGACGGTCGGTCAATCGCCCTTCCCCGAGAGATAACGATCGAACCAGGAAAGGGCCCGTGCCAGCACGTCACGACGACTGGCCTCGCGCGCGAACCCATGGCCTTCGCCCGGGTAGACCACCAGGGACGTCGGTACGCCCTGGGCGCGCAGGGCGTGCCAGAACTCGAACGACTGCGGCGCGGGGCATTCGGCGTCGCGCTCGCCCACGACGATGAGGGTAGGCGTCTTCACCTGCTTGATGAAGTTGATGGCCGAGCTTTTCGCGTAGACCGCCGGGTTGTCGTAGACCGACGCGCCGAAGAACGGCTTCATCCACTGGTCGATGAGGTTCTGGCCGTAGTAGCTCTGCCAGTTCGAGATGCCGGCGCCTGCCACCGCCGCGCGGAAGCGGCCGGTCTGGGTGACGCCGAACATCGTCATGAACCCGCCATAGCTCCAGCCGGTAAGGCCCAGGCGCTTGTCGTCCACCGGGTGGTTCTTTTCGATGACGTCGACGCCGGCAAGCACGTCGCGCATGTCGCCATAGCCGAAATCCTTCCGGTTGGCCTGCACGAAGGCCTCGCCCTGCCCGAAGCTGCCGCGCGGGTTGGGCATGAAGACGAAATACCCCAGCGCCGAAAAGGCCGCGCCGCCATAACCCACCCCCGGCCAGCGCGGCGAAACCATGGCGGCGGGGCCGCCGTGGATCGACACGATCATGCCGTAGCGCTTCGCCGGATCGTAATTCGCCGGGTACAGCAGCCAGCCCTGGACGTCATGGCCCTCGTTCGTCCAGGTGATGGATTCGGCCTTGCCCCAGGACGGTTTCAGCCCCGCGTTGAACGAGGTGACCGTCTTGGGCATGGAGCCACCGTCCAGTGTGGCGACCTGCACCTCCGGCGCCTTGTCGAACGAGCTGGCGGCAAAGGCGGCCTTGCCGGCATCGGCGCTCAGCGAGAGCGACAGAGAGAGGCGGCCGTCGCCGATGGTCATCGGGGTCTCGAACAGCGTCGCGGCCTTCGAACCGGCGTCCGAGAGGGTGTAGCTGGAGACGCGGCTCATGCCGGCGGCGTGTTCGGCCACCAGGAGGCGGTCGGCGCCCGTCCAGGCAAGCCAGGCCGGCGTGGTGTGGATGCCCGGCGTGACGTCGACAGGCTCGCCGCCGCCGTTGGCGGCCACCGTCCAGATATCGCCACCGGTGGATCCCTGGTCGCTCATGAGCCCGCCGATGAAGGCGATGCGGGTGCCGTCCGGCGAGAAGCGCGGCACGGCCAGTTGCAGGTCCTTTAGTGGGCCGGAGAGCTTCACGGTGTCGACGAGGGCCACCGCCTTCGCGCCCGCGGTGGCCGGCTGCGCGTAGAGCCTGGCCACCCACCAGTTGTTGTCGCCGGGAGGCGGGGCGGCCACGTAAGCGATGCGGTCGCCGTTGGGCGAGAAGGAAAACTCGTAGACGTGCAGCTCGTCCGGGGTCAAGGTGCGCACGGCACCGCCGGCGATATCCACCGTGGCGACCTGCTGCACCTCGTTGCCTTCGACGCCGATCTCGCCCAGCTGCGGCTTGGCGGCCGCCGTGGCGCTGGCGCGCCGCGTGGCGTTCGGTACATACAGGAAGCCGATGGCCTTCCCGTCGGGGCGCCATTCCAGGCCCTGCACGTAGCCCTTGAGGTGGGTGATGCGCTTCGCTGCGGCCTTGGCCGTCACGTCCACCACGTTGATGTCGTTCTGCTTGCCCTCCTCCACGCCAGGCGCCTTGCCCGCGCAATCGGAGAGAAAGGCCAGGTGGCGCGAATCAGGAGCCCAGATGGCCTCCGTTTCGCTGCAACCTTTCGTCGCCGTGACCCGGCGCGGGCTGCCGCCGTCGACGTCGGCCACCTGCAGCACCTGCTTGCCGTCCGTCTTCACCGTCCAGGCCAGGTGCTTCGCGTCCGGCGAGATGGACACCGAACCGACGGACCGCACCTTGCCCAAGGCTTCGAGGATGTTCGCTATCCGCGGATCTTCGGTTGACTTGGCGGGGGACGTGCCGGCATGGGCGGCGCCCACGCAGGCGAGCGCGGCGGCGGCGGCGATCCACTTCGTACGCATGGGTGACCCTGGTCTGTGTGCGAAGCGTGAAACCTAACACGACCATGAAGACCCGTGCACGGCGCCGCTTCGAGGATTACGCCAGCAGGTGCGCGTACTCCGGATTCCTCTTGAACCACGTGGCCGCGTAAGAACATGCCGGGCGGATCTTCCACTTGTTTGCCTCGGCCACCTGCACCGCAAACCGGGTGAGCAGGTTCGCAATACCACGTCCACCGACGGGGTCCGGCACGCCCGTGTGGGTGATGGTCATGACGTCGCCCTGGAGGGTGTAATCCACCTCGCAACGGTAGCCATCGACCACCGTGGAGAATGCCTGCGCCTTGCTGTCGTGGATGATTTCGAGGGGTGTGGCTTTATCGCTCATGGGGAGCCTCCGTCGGGACCCCGGAAGCATGCGCGTTTTCCATACAGGGCGGAAGCGTAAACTGCCCGCGCATTCACGCCGAGAACGAGCCCACGTGCTGACCATTCACGAACACGGCCACCAGGGCCAACCCGTCCAGTGGACCAAGGGCATGGGCAGGCCGGCCGCCCCCATCTGGATCGACCTGCTCGATCCCAGCGAAGACGAACGCCGCTGCGCGGCGGAAATCACCGGACTGCGCGTGCCGGAACGTGGCGACATCGTCAGCCTCGCGCTGTCCAGCCGCATTCGCACGGACGACGATGCGATGTACCTGTCGATCCCCTATTTCGCCGATACCGGCACCAACCACGCGGCCCCCGTGGGGATCGTGGTTACTCACCAGGTGCTCATGACGCTTCGCTTCGAACCCTCGCCTGCCTTCGATCTCGCCAGCCAGAGTTGCGAGTCGCACCGGTGGGAATCCAGCGCCGACGCGCTCGCCACGCTGATCGAGGCCATCGTGAATCTCGCGGCCAAACGCATGGAAGACGTTTCCGCCGACCTGAAAAAACTGTCGGATCGCATCTTCACCCCCGTCCGGCTCGGCACCCCGGCCCTGCGCAACTGCATGCTGGAGGTGGGCCGGCTCGAGGGCGAACAGGCCCGCAACCGCTCGTCCATGCTCGGCGTGCAGCGCATCGTATCGTTCGTTCGCGCGAAGAAACCGGAATGGATGTCCGACGACGTGGAGCTGCGGCTGCGCGTGGTGGACCACGACCTGCGCACGCTCGACGAGTTCGACGACCAGCTCACCAACAAGCTGCAGTTCCTGCTCGATGCCAGCCTCGGCTTCATCAGCACCGATCAGAACCACGTGATGAAGGTGCTGACGGTCACCTCGGTGGCCACCATCCCGCCTGTGATCCTCGCGGGCGTTTGGGGCATGAACTTCAAGCGGATGCCGGAACTCGACTGGACGTACGGCTACCCCATGGCAATCGCGGCCATCGCGTTCAGCATCCTGCTGCCGGTACTGTTCTTCAAATGGCGTGGCTGGCTGGAGGGAGACTAAAAGGATCCCTAGCCCATGCCTTCACTTTTGTGAAGTCCACAAATGTGAGCTGATTCACGTTTTTTTACATCTTGCCGCTTTCGCCCTAAAGTTACCGGCTTTCCGGCCGACACGCCCTTTGTGGGTCCTCGCCGGATCGCCGGACAGACACGCAGGGGCGACCGCCGTGGTGCGCCCCACTCGGGGGAGGAAGTGGTCGGTGCGATTCAGTAGCCCATATTGCGACGGGTCGGCGGCGTGAAGCCCGCCGCCGTGAAAGCCCCGTGGCACGCCCTCCTTGGCGCGCTGCCGGAGTCCCGTTTGCTCGACTCGGTGGCGGAGTTCACGCACCACCGGGACATCGACGCCCTGGACCACAGCGTTGTGCTCTCGCTCGCGGAACTGGTCCCCGTCACCAGCGTCACGCTGTGCAAGCGGGGCGAGACCCCTCAGCACCCGGTCGAATCGATCGTCGTGTGCTCGCGCAATGCCGAAGGCGGCCTCGTGGTCGAAGCGATAGAACCCGACCGCGAAGGCGATCCCATCGACACGATGGTGTGCGCCATGGAAACGTTGGAGGCCATCAGCGACGTCACCGAGAACGGCAACAGCCGCCTGGTCATTCCCATCCTGCGCGAGCAAGCGGCTATCGGCGCCCTCATGCTGGAAGCCCCGGATTCGCTCTACGAAGTGCGCTCGATGGTGGAGGGCTTCGCCCGCATCTACGGCAACTACAGCGCCCTGCTCAACGAGAGCGAACGCGACAAGCTCACCGGCCTCTACAACCGTCGCAGCTTCGAGCAACGCCTGCAGCGGCTGCTGAAGCTCCAGCGCCAGCGGGCACGAGCCGCGTCGCCGGAAGGCAAGGAGCAGCGTCAGTCCCTGGACCACGCCGCCCAACTTTTCCTCGCGATCCTCGACATCGATCATTTCAAGCGCATCAACGACACCTACGGGCACGTCTACGGCGACGAGGTGATCCTCATGCTCGCCCAGCAGATGCGCGCGAGCTTCCGGCAAGGCGATGTGCTCTTCCGTTTCGGCGGCGAGGAATTCGTGATGCTTATCGAAGCCCGGGACGAGGACGCGGCGCAATCGGTTCTCGACCGCTTCCGGCGCTTCGTGGCCGGCCATGCGTATCCCCAGGTGGGGCACGTCACAGTGAGCATCGGCTTCGCGCGGATCACCGAGAACGATTACCCGGAAATCGTGCTCGATCGCGCGGACAAGGCCCTGTATTTCGCCAAGCAGAACGGCCGCGACAGCGTTCACGGTTACGAGTCGCTGAAGGCCCGTGGCGAACTGGCGTCGTCCGTGGCGCTGGGAAGCATCGACCTCTTTTGAGGTTCGGCGCGGGCGCTAGGGGCCCTGGGGCGTCGACCGCTTGCTGACGTAGCGGCGTCCACCCGCCTTGCCACCCGGCCGCACGCGGAAGGCGAGGCTGATGCGCGGGCCCACGGCCGAGCGCGTCTTCGGAATGCCATGGTCATAGTGGAACTGGGTGGCGTAGCTCATCGTGAGCAGGCTGCCCGGCTCCATGTCGATGTCGAACGCGCGTTTCGGCGCCTCCCGTTCGCGCAGGGCCATGCGCCGTGTCGCGCCGAGCGACAGCAGTGCGATGGGCTCGCCTTCCGTCAGCTCCTCGAGATGATCGTTATGCGGTGCCACGCTGTCGCGGCCGTCCCGATACAGGTTGAGCCCCACGGAGGTGAACCGAACGCCCGTATGTGCGATCACCTCGCGGGCCGCCTCGCCGAGCACCGGCGGCAAGCCGGGCTCGTCCAGCGCGTAGTGCTGCACCAGCCGCGGCACATCCACTTCGCGCCCGTACATCGATCGCCGCTGCGCCTCCCAGGGAATGTCGGCCAGCAGCGTGGCGAACCATGCTGCCGCCTTTTCCGGCCCGACCAGGGCGGGCTCGTAAGCGAAGCGCCCGTGCTCGTCGTCGACGATCACGAGCGGCTCCGTACCGAAGAGGCCGGCCTGGGACATCGCGTCCTTACTTGACGACGCCGCAGGCGATGCGCGCGCCGCCGCCACCCAGTGCTTCGGGCTTGTCGGAATAGTTGTCGCCGCCGGCGTGGATCATGAGGGCGTGGCCCTTGAGGGTGGCGAGGGACTTCAGGCGCGGCGCGGTAACCGCCGTGGTATCCGTGCCATCCGCACCGACGGTGATCTTCGGCAGGTCGCCTTCGTGGCCCGCGGCGGATTCCGGACCTTCGTGCTTGCCGGTGTGCGCGGGGTCGTAATGACCGCCCGCGGCCAGCGCGGCACCCTTCTTGCCGTCCTTCTCGCCCGGATCGCAGCTTGGTTTCTCGTGCAGGTGGAAGCCGTGCTCGCCCGGAGGCAGCCCCTTGAGGTTCGGGGTAAACACGAGGCCACCCGCGCTTTCGGTCACCGTGACCGTGCCCACGGACGCACCCGAGCCCGTCGCGCTCACCATGTTCATCGGCACGGTCACGCTCTTGTCGGCGGCCTGCGCACCGGCGCAGACGAGCAGCCCGGCCATGGCAACGGCAATACGATTCATCGTGCACTCCTTAGGTATTCGAGGAATCCCGATACTGCACCCAGGGTCGTGAAGCGTCCAGCACGAGCCGCCCCGGGCAATGGCGCTACGCGAAAATGCGGGCGGTGTCCGCGGCCGTCAACAGTCGCCACTCGCCGCTTGGCAAGCCGTCGAGCGTCAGGCCACCCAGCGCCACGCGTTCCAGGGTTTCTACGTGGTTCCCCACCGCGGCGAACATGCGGCGAACCTGGTGGTAGCGGCCTTCGGTGAGGGTAAGACGGACGCGGCGCGGGCCCAGCACGTCCATGGAGGCCGGTTCCAACGGCGTGGTCTCGCCTTCGAGCATCAGGGTTCCCGCCGCGAATGTGGCGGCCTCGTCGCCGCGCAGGTCCGCGGCAAGGGTGGCGTCGTACACCTTGCTGACCGACGCCTTCGGCGAAATGATCCGGTGCAATAGCTGGCCGTCGTCGGTGAACAAGAGAAGGCCGGACGTGTCGCGGTCGAGCCGGCCCACCGTGGAGAGGACCGGATTACGCAGCGCGAAGCGCGGTGGCAACAGGTCGTAGACGAGCCGGCCCACGTCCTTGCGGGAACAGGTGTAGCCCGTCGGCTTGTTGAGCATCAGCAGCATGCCTTGCGGCGGATCGAGCGGCTCGCCGTCGAAGCGCACGTCGGCGTGATCGACCTTGTCGTCGGCATAGAGCACCTCGCCGGCGGCGTCGGTCACCAGCCCTTCGCGGAACATCGCGGCAACCTGCTTGCGGCTGCCATAACCGAGGTTAGCCAGGAGGCGTACGAGCTTCATCGGCGGGGTTCCCTGGCTTCGACAACCTTGAAGCCGTCGCGCTCGACAACCGTTCGCACGCTCGCGAAACAGGCGTCGAGGGTGGATTCGTAAGCGAGGTGGCGGTTCGCCACCATCCAGAAACTGCCGTGACCGGCCAGCCCGGCGGCCGCAGCCGCGATGAAGGCGCGGCCCAGCGACGGGTCGTCGGCCCGCCCCTGGTGGAACGGCGGATTGGCCACAATGGCGTCGTAGCCGGTATCGATGCCGTGGGTGACGTCGTGCCAGCGCACGCTCGCGGCCACCGTGCGGCCGGCGCGCGCCATGGCCGCGTCGAGGTTGGCGCGGGCGGGTTCGAGCGCACGCCCTTCCGCTTCGTAGAGATCCACCGCCGTCACGCCGCTACAACGCGCGAGAAGTTCGCAGGCGAGATAGCCGAACCCCGCGCCGAGGTCTGCCACGCGGCCCGCGAGCGTCGCGGGCAATGCATCGGCAAGGAGGACCGACGCGGTATCCACGCGATCCCATGCGAAAAGGCCGCGCCGCGTCGCAAAGCGTCCGTCGAGCGTTCGCGTGGGCGCGTCCAGCGCAAGCCATTCGGCAAGCAAGGCGCCGTCTGGCGTGCTGCCCGACGCGGTCCAGAACACGCGACATTTGTGTTTCGAGAGGCAGGCCACGCCACCGGCGAGGCGCGCCAGGTCGGCCTCCGCGGTCTTGGCGCCCTCCGCATTCGGTACGCTTGCGACCACGATGCCGTCGTTGCCGACAAGCGACAGGGCCTGCGCAAAAAGCGCACGCGACTCCTCGCGCTGGCGCGTCGGCAGCACCATCACCACAGGGAAGTGGCCTTCCGGAACCTCCGGCAGCACCGTGAATCCGGATCGCGCCAGCGCATCCGCCGCCGGCTTGAACGACTGCTGCAGGATCCAGCCCGGGCGACGGCGCTCGCGCAGCGCGAACCCGTCGCGCGCGCGGAGGATGAGGATCTGGCCATCCGCGGGGAGCTTCAGTTCGCCCGCGGCGAACGGCACGAAGAGCGCATCGAGGGCGGCATCGGAAGCGGAACCGGCGGACAACGCGAAAGGCCTCTGCGGAAAACGGGACCGACGATTCTAGCCCAGGGATGCCGGGGACGTTCGATCAGCTGCTGCAGGAAAGCATGGAGCAGCCCACGCGTTCCCGCGCCCAATCCGGACGCCGTCCCGCCAGGTGCTCTCGTCCCGGTTGTTCGTCATAGGGCCGCCGGAGCGTGTCGAGCAATTCGTGGATACCCGAATCGTCGCCCTGCTCTGCCCTGTCGATGGCCTGCTGGGCCAGGTAATTGCGCAGCACGTAACGCGGATTGCCGGCGCGCATCAGCAACAACCGGCTTTCTTCCGCCGACTCGTCGGCGCGCACGCGCGCGGCATAGCGGCGCAGCCAGGCCGAGAGCGGTTCCTCCACGGTCGCGCGGCCGGCGTCCTCGTAGAAGGCGGCGGCCACGCTGTCCACGTGCGGCGAAGCGAGGTCCAGCGTGGCAAGATCGCGATAGAAAAGGGTCATGTCCATGCCACCGGCCCGCAACAGGCCGCGCAGGTCGGACACCAGCTCCTCGTCGCCGGGCATCTGCCTCGCGAGGCCCAGTTTCGCCGCGGAGAACGCGGCGTCCGTGGCCTCGAAAGTTTCCACGTAGCGGTTCAGCCCCGCCTGCAGCGGCGCCACGTCCGCGAACAGTGGGGACAACGCCTGCGCCAGCCGCTGGAGGTTCCAGTAACCCACCTGCGGCTGTTGCCCGAAGCGGTAGCGCCGGTGCGTGCGGTCGGTGGTATTCGGCGTCCAGTCCGGATCGAAGTCGTCGATCCAGCCATACGGACCGTAGTCGATGGTGAGTCCGAGTATCGACATGTTGTCGGTGTTCATCACGCCGTGCACGAACCCCACCCGCATCCAGTGCGCCATCAACACCGCGGTGCGCTCGCAGACTTCGGCGAAGAACGCGGCATAGCCCTCCTCGGCGGGCAATGCCGCCGCCTCGGGGAAGTGCACGGCGAGGGTGAAATCCACCAGCCGCCGCAGCAGATCGGTTTCGCCGCGCGACGACGGCAGTTCGAAGGAACCGAAGCGGATGAACGATGGCGCCACGCGGCATACGATGGCGCCCGGCTCGGGCGCGGGATGCCCGTCGTACATCACGTCCCGCACGACGGCCTCTCCGGTGGCCACCAGGCACAGCGCGCGCGTGGTGGGGATGCCCAGATGGTGCATGGCCTCGCTGCAAAGGAACTCGCGGATCGACGAGCGCAGTACCGCGCGGCCGTCGGCCCCGCGCGAGTAAGGCGTGCGCCCCGCCCCTTTCAGCTGGAGTTCCTGCCGCCCGTGGCGCTCGGTGAGCACTTCGCCGAGACCGATGGCGCGGCCGTCGCCAAGCTGGCCCGCCCAGTGCCCGAACTGGTGTCCGCCATAGGCCATGGCGTAGCCGGTCATGCCAGGCCAACGCGCGTTACCGGCGAACACCTGCGCAAAATCCGGCGCCGAGGCGGAGACGCCCAGCATCGACGCCACGTCGTCCGACACCGCGACGATCGCCGGCTCTGGCACGGCCGTGGGGTCCACCCAGGAAAATGCTGCACCCGTTACCTGTCTGGGCACGTTCGCCGTGTCCGGATCGGCCGGAAGTTCGCGAACGAAGGTGTTGTCGAAGCGCAGTGCGGTCATGGGCATTCCATAGGCGATCCCCCACGATATCCGGCCAGCGCCGTCCCGTTGCAAGGCGTCCGGCAGGTTCGGGCCATCCGGCCCAGGCCACGGGCTTTGAACTCGTGCAAACTAGGGAGGCTCCGAACAAGAGCATCCTCCTGCCCATTCGACCTCGAACCCATGCGCCTCCTCCGCTCCCTGGCCCTGCTTGCGCTCCCGACGCTGTCCGCGGGGGCCGAGCCCGTGAGCGTGCCCCGCAGCGACAAGACCCTGGTCGAGATCATCAACGCGACCATGGGCACGCTGCCCAACGCCATGGACGCGCTGTCGCAGAAGGTGCCGGGTGGGCTTCACCCGACCGCCGACGCCCCGCCGCAGATCGTTCGCAGCATGCCTTTCGTCACGCGCGACGGTTTCAGGGTCAGTGCCCTCGAGGCGCGAGGCATCGAGGAAGGCGGCGACGTACCCATCGTCCGCTTCACCTCCATCCAGCTCGAACAGCAGCCCTGCTTCCAGCGCTCGGCGCTCGACACCACTTTCCACGCCCCGTCGTCGGAGACGGCCCTGCCGGCTGCCCCGTCGATGCTGCCCAATCGCTACCTGGTCATGCAGATGCCCTGGGGAAGGCTTTCCTTCGGCACATCGAAGGAGAGCGGCGGCTGCGTCATCGCGATCGTGGGCGATGCCACCGGCGGCCTGCCCGGCCTGCGCATGCCCCTGCCGCTGCCGCAACCCACCACCATGCCGGGCATGCCCGATCTCCGCCGCACCTGGCCCATGCCGGCCGGTGCGTATACGGCGGATTAAACGCCGGCTACCTCTGTGAAACCGCCGAGGATCGACTCGATGCGGTCCTCCGTCACGGCTTCGGAGAAAAGATAGCCCTGTAGTTCATCGCAACCGGCCTCCCTTAGAAAGAGACGCTGCTGTTCCGTCTCCACGCCTTCCGCCACGACGCGAAGACCCAGCGCGGCGCCGAGGTTGGACACGGCCCTGACGATCGCCGCCGAGTCGTCTGCCGTGGGCGCCATCTGCACGAAGGACCGGTCGATCTTCACCTTGTCGACGTCGAGGTCTTTCAGCAGCGTCAGGCTCGAATAGCCCGTGCCGAAATCGTCCAGCGAGATGCGCACCCCGGCGCGGCGCAGGCGCTTCAACAAACGCACGGTCGCCGCATCGGCGTTGACGATGGCCGTCTCGGTTATCTCCAGTTCGAGCCGCTGCGCGGGCATGCCGCAAGTGGCCAGCGCGTCGAACACCATGTCCGCGAAGCGGTCGTCGCGCAGTTGCACCGCGCTCACGTTCACCGCCACGAATACACCTTCGAGTGGGGCGAGCCTGGCGCAGGCCTCGCGCAGTATCCATTCGCCGAGCGTACCGATAAGGCCCGTCTCCTCGGCCACCGCGATGAACTGCACCGGCGGCACGGATCCCAATTGGGGATGCATCCAGCGGGCCAGCGCCTCCACACCGACCACCTTGCCGTCGGCCGCCCTCACCAGGGGCTGGTAATGGCACGCAAGGCCTTCGCCCGTGCGCAAGGCGTCGCGCAGGGCCAGTTCCACGCCGCGGCGGTGGGCAAGCGCGGAGTCGAGTTCGTCGGTATACACGACATAACGGTTGCGTCCGCGTTTCGCCTCGTACAGGGCGCTGTCGGCCTTGCGCGCCATCTCGCCCGATGCCACGGCATGGGCGTCGACGGGGACGATGCCCACCGACGTTCCGATGAACGCCTTGCTCGACGTCACATCGAACGGCATGGATGCCAGGATGAGCATGCGCTCCGCCATGGCCGGTACGTCGAGTTCGGCGGCATCTTCCACGAGCACGGCGAATTCGTCGCCACCGATGCGGGCCACGGTGTCGGTCGCCCTGACCAGCCCACGCAGTCGCGCGCCGAACTCCACCAGCAGCTCATCGCCCGCGTGATGGCCGTACGTATCGTTGACGCGTTTGAAGCCATCCAGGTCGAGGTAGAACAACATGGCCATGCCACCGCCCCCGGCGGCCCGCCCGATGGCCGCATCCAGCTTCCCAAACAGGGCGGTGCGGTTCGCCAGCCCGGTCAGGGCATCGTGACAGGCGAGCCAACGCACCTGGGCCTCGGTTTCGCGCAGTTCGGTGATATCGGTGACCGCGGCCAGCACGTGGGGCGAGCCATCCAGGTCGATGCTCGTCTTCCGCGTCAGGAGGGTGCGGACCCGTCCCTGCACGTCCGTGACGGTCTCTTCGGTTTCCACGACCTCGTGGCTGCGCAGCGCCACATCGTCGCCGGCGGCGAACCGCGCGGCCTGGTCCGGCGCGAACAGCTCGTCGTCCCGCTTCCCCAGGACATCCGCGGCGGATACGCCGAAGCTTTCGCAGCCGATCCGGTTCACGAAAACCCAGCGGTGCGCGGCATCGCGCACGAACATCGCCGTGGGCATCAGTTCCAGCACTTTCGACCACGTGCCGAGATCATGGATCACAGGAGCCCCCTCCCCGTCGCGAAAGTCACTCCGGGCCAATCTGCGACGCCCTCCGTGATCGCCGCGTGTTGGGAGAGCCGGAGCAAGAGCCAATGGCTGTTCTCGCATCTTGTCGACCGAGGCGCTGGGTGCCTGCTTTCGCAGGCACGACGGTAGGTGGTGACGCTGCGATACCGTCGCGTCGCGCTCTGGTAGGAGCCGCTTCGCTTGTGTGGGAGCCGCTTCAGCGGCGATGGGTGCTCGCGGCAAGCTGGCCCGCTGCCGCGGGATCGCCGGCGTAGCCGGCTCCCACACAAAGCACCGGGTACTCGTATGTCGTGGGCATCGATGCCGGGTTTTCTTGCCGCCATATCGTCGTGCCTGCGAAGGCAGGCACCCAGCGACTCCAGTGCGGACGGTCGCCGTAGACCGAACATAACGACGTCACGCCACGCACTGCAAGCAACGAAGCTGCGGTCCCCGGAAAATGCGCGAAGATCCAAAAGAAAGGGCCCTCCCGGGCCCTTTCGTCCCCGTCTTGGAATGCGGTTACTCGGGCTGCGTGGCAACGGCGGCCGGCGAGTTGCCGACGGCTACCGTGGCGATCACCTTGTTGGTGAAGGGGTCGAGCACGGAAACGTCGTTCGATCCCGTGTTCGTGACATAGACGCGCCCGGTCGAGCGGCTGACCGCGACGGATTCGGGCGAGTTGCCCACGGTCACCGTGGCGAGCGTCTTCCTGCTGAGCGGTTCGATCACCGAAAGCGTGTTATCGGCGAAGTTGGTCACGTAGACCGGGGTACCGACGAGGCTGGTCGCGACGTCGTACGCGCCGTTGCCCGCCGTGAACGAGCCGGCCACCGTGTTTTTCAACGTATCCACCACGGTTACGGTGTTCGAAGCGATATCGGGAGCGTAAAGGCGCGCACCGAACGGGCCGATGCCAAGACCGAAGGGAACGCCGTTCACCTGCACCTTGGCCACTGTGCGGCCCGCGCGCGTGTCGATCACGGACACCGTGCCGTCGCCGATGTTGCCGGTATAGACGCGGGCACCGAGGGGACCGGCGGCGATGCTGAGCGGCGTGCTGCCCACCGGGATGCTGGACGCCACCGTGTTCCTGGCGGCGTCGATCACCGACACGGTGTTGTCGCCGGAATTCGCCACGTATACCTTCGCGCCATCCGCGCCCACCGTTACGGCGGCCGGCGTCGTGCCGACCTTCACCTCGGCGGCCACGACGTTCGTGGCGGCGTCGATCACGGACACCGTTTCTGCCTGGCTGTTGACCACATAAACTCGCTTGCCGTCCGGGCTGACGGCAGCGGCCACCGGTGTGAAGCCCACGGTGATCGTGGCGGTGACGCCGTTGGTGGCCATGTCGATCACCGACACGGTGTTGCTGCCCTGATTCACGACATAGGCGTGGTTGTTGTGCGCGGCCGATGCCGGCAAGGCCACGCCGGCAACGAGCAGAGGAAGGGCGCAACGTGCCGCGGACGCGAGCCGGCCGTTGCGGAACGGCGATTGTTGGATCGTCATGCGAGTACCTCGGTCATGGATGGAGAGCGCTACAAGCGCCTGGTCCGTTCCCAAGCGCGCGAGCAGACCGTATTCCCGCGCGGTGACGGTTTGGCGATGTCCATATATCCGCCTGCATGACGTTTTGAAGACCTCCTCTATCGACGTGCGGCAACGGAAACACCGGCGCCGCCGACGTCCATGGCCTCTTCGAGGGCGCGCGACTCGCGCCAGCGAAGCACGCGGTACGCACGCGGATCGCCGGGCGCGTTCTGCAACGCGAGCGTTGCATCGATACGCACGACCACGCCGTCACCCAGCGTTGCCGTCGAGGTGACGGTGACCGTTCCGCTGGACGGCAGCGACGCCACCGTACCCTCGGCGCGACCGGGCACGGGCGGAAGTCCGCCGTGCTCCGGATCCATGGCCCGCACATCGGCGACATACGCCTCGGCGAGTTCGCGCCCGGTCCCCGTCATGGCCGCCACGACGACCGCCGGCGCGTGCGCCAGGTTCGGGCCCGAGGTGGACCACAATGTCAGTCCGGGTTCCACGCGGTCGGCGATGGCGCCGGGCAAGCCCGGTACCCGGCGCAGTTCCTCGAGGCTGGCGAAGCCGCCTTTGGCCAGCAGACTGTCCGCAAAGCGTTCCCCGCCGCCTCCCCAGCGAACGATGGCGTCACGCCACCGCGTCGCTTCCGCCGGACCGGCACCGGCGGCCAGGAGCAATGCGCCTATCTGCTCGGGCGTGGCCGTGTTGAGGTTCAATTTTCCATCTTCGTCCACAATGGAAACGGCGACATCCACATCGTCGATGCGCAAGCGATACGCGCGCCCATCCACCGCCCAGCGCTGCCTCGCCTCGCGGGCGCGCAGACGATAGGCCGCCTGTTCGATCCCGGCTTCCGCCGCATAGATGCCCTTCGTCTGCAGGTACTGCCCGCGGGCCTGCGTGCCTTCCACTTTCGCGCCACTGGCCAGCGCACCCAGCGTGATCGCCGCGAGCGTGCATCCCCAGAGCACGACGAGTAGCGCGACGCCGCGCTGCGCACGTACGGTGCGGGGCGCTCTCACGGCGTCGCTCCGGTGGCGGCAAGACGGACATACGCCTCGCGATCGTTGACGGCCCCCGGGTCCATGCGCAGCGGCACGACGAAGGTCGGCCAACGAAGTCCGTGACGAAGCGTCAGTTCGATCCCGACCATCGTTGGCATGCGTTGTTCGTCGGACCAGGAAGTCCGCCAGGGAAGCACGCGCCCGTGCGCGTCGCTTCCGCCGTAAACGATGCGACCGGACGCGATATGTTCCAGCAGTGTCTCCGGCGACGCCGGCACCACGCCGGCACCGCTGCGCGTGGGAAGCGGTGCGAAGGCGATCACCAGGCGTTGATCGCCGGGCTCGCCGACGAGCGAAAGCGTCTGCAGTTGGAGTCCCTCGTTCGCGAGATATCCCGGCCCGGGCGAGACGAAGGTGGCGCCTTGCCCGTCTCCACGGAATACCACGACCTGCTTGTCCTTCCCCAGCGCCCAGGGATAGGGAAGCGCGCCGGACAGCGCCCTGCGCAGATAATTCTGCGCAGCCCTCATCTGGTCGAGCCGTTCCGTGGCCGCGAGGCTGCTGTGCGTCGAACGCGCGATGGTATCCAACGATGCGAACACGCCGAGCAGAAGGAGCGCGAGCAAGGCCAGCGCCGCCAGCGTTTCCATCAGGCTGAAGCCCGAAACCTTCGTCATGAGTCGCCCCGCGGGGGATCGCGCGGGGGAAGCTCCGATACCGCACGCTGCGTGAAAAAGCGCGCGGACGTGTCCTTGCCCTTCTCGTTCCATTGGACGGTCAGCTCGATGCGATACAGCCGCATCGGCGTGACGGTCGGCACCGCGGACTCCGCCGGCGGTTCGGTGACTGTCATCTTCCATCGGTAGATGTCGTCGAAGCGGCCTTCATGGGTTCCCGTCGAGGGAAACTCGGTGACGAACTGCCGATCGAGGAATCCGCTGGCCCACAGCGAGGCCTGCGTATAGTCGGCGGCGCGTGCGTTCAACGCCATCGAAGCTCCCGCGGCCTGCATCAGGGCGCCGAAACAGAGCGCCAGCAGGAACATCGCGGCCAGCGTCTCCAATAGGCTGAATCCTTGCGCGCGCCACTGTCGCATCGTATTCCCCCCTCCTTCGTTCGAGCATACGGCGCGGCACGTTTCGTACGGATGACGTGACCGAAGACTCTCGTCATTCCTGCGAAAGCAGGAATCCAGAGCCTTGTCGCTCGCCGGAAACCGAGGCCCTGGGTCCCTGCTTACGCAGGGACGACGAGCAGCGGAAAAGAAAGGGCCCGAAGGCCCTTTCCGTTCATCCCTGACTCGTCCGTGATCGTCCGATCGATAAGCGATCAGATGGTGATGCAGGTGTTGATCTTCGCCGCCGCCGCCGGAGCGGTGACGAAGGCATAGCCCGTGCCGCCACCGGTGGCGGTACGGTTGCCGACGAGCGTGGCGCCCGCGCGGCGGGTGGCGTTGTAGGTGTAGGTCATCAGGTCGCGCACGGCGGCGAGGTCGCTGCCGTTACCCTTCTGGTTGAAGATCAGGTTCGACACGGCGAGGATCGGATAGCTGGTGCCCACGCCCTTCGCGTACGTGGACGGATCGGCCATCACCATGCAACCGGCCGTGCTGGCGCCGGTGAGGGCGTCGACCTTCGGCGTACCCGGAATCACGCTACCGCCGGCGGCATTCCAGCCGTTGATCACCTTGTCCACGGCCACCGTCGTGAACGTGAGGGCATCCGGCAGGTCCGCATACGGATCCTTGCCGTTGACCTTGGCCACGTGGGTGGTGGACGAAACGGTGGTGTGCTTGAAGTTGGCCGATTCGGCGTAGCCGATGGCGCCCGGCGTGCTGCTGATGGCGCTCACCACACCCGGGTTGCCCTGACCGGCGACGGAGCCGGCCGGCAGCGTGAACTGCGCGGTGACCGTCGCGAAGCTCTGGTCGGCCTGGAAGAACTTGCCGCTCGGAAGCGAGGTGCAGACGGTGCTGAGGTGGTTGGCGAGCGAGAACGTGGTGCCGCTGCCATCGCCACGGTAGGCGAGGACGAGCGTGCGGCTCGGCAGCGGAAGCGACGGAGCGGTGTTGAAGTCGGAAGCGGTAAGCTGGTTCCAGTTGCTGACCTGGCCCGAGAAGATGCGGCACAGGCCGGCATCGGCCAGATCGAGCGAAGCCACGTCGGGGTTATTGAACGCGATGGCGACCGAACCGACGATCGCCGGGAACTGCGACGGCTGGCCGTATTGGGTCGCCTTGTTGCCGAGGTTGGTGCCGTTGCCGAACCAGTTGAACTCGTTCTGCGACATGGGCGCATCGCTGCCCACGAAGTGCGGATCGACGACCGAGGTATCCGCGCCGAAGCCGGTGGTCGCGCTCGCCGAGCCGGTGCAGGCCTGACCGGCGCCGCCCCACGTGGCCGTGCCGTCGGAATGGTCGAAGATCTTCTTGCCGCCGCCGCTGCCCGTCTGGCAGTACGACACGCTGTTGGCCGGCGAGCTGGTGCTGGCCCAGTTACCCATCAGCGACGTCGAGTCCACCGACGAACCCGGCTTGCCCGACACGTTGCTGGAGAAGACGGGCGACACGGCACCCGACGTCGTGAAATTCCAACCGACATAACCACCGGCCGGCAGCGTCGCACCGCCGCCGCCCACGTTGGTGCTCATCGCTGCGCCGGCAGCCGTCAGACCGAGCGTCATCAATACGGCGCCAGCGAGGAGCTTGGCGCGGGTGTTCCCCATAGCATTACGCTTGAACATGGTGTTACCCCTAGTCGTAAGACCCCCTTCTTGGAGGCCTTACGAGTATTCGCCCCGTAATTGTCCTGCCCATGACGTGGCGATGTCCTTCGACATGCCAGAACGATGACACGGTTAACGCGCCGTTCGCACAAAGCACATTCATGACACGCGGCGTGACAGCGAAACACCGTTCACTGCACGAGTCGTGCGCGTTCCGCCGGAGTCAAGCCGTCTCCCGCGGAACCTGCGCGCCGCACCACCTGCACCGGACTCGCGCTGTCGTACCCGGCGCCTCGCGCACTGTCGATGCTCGCACTCGGGTCGCCGCCGATCACCTGTACGGAGATGATCGACGGTTGCCGGTCGCGCGCATCGGCCTGCTGCTGTCGCGCGACATCTTCGGCGGCCCTCGTCGCCGCGGAAGCCGCGGAACTCGCAGCATTGAGTGCGCCGACGTTCACTGCCTGAACTACAGGCAGGCCCACGGCATCGCCCTTCACCTGTACGTTGTCCGCGTTGGCGACATGCGCCGCCGCCACGACGAGGTTGCCGGAAACGCGTATGCCCGCGTCGCCTGCGTCGACGGTGCCTCGCGGCGCCATGAGATACACCGAACCCTCGGGCGCACCCGGAACGGTTTGCAGTGTGGCGATGCCCGCACCGCTCACCTGACCGGCGGCATCCTGCACACACCATGCATCGACCGAGCACAGATAACGCACCGGCGGAATCTCGCTGTTCGTCTTCGCGCCCTTGCCCGCATTGATGTCGCCGTTGGAACTCCAGATGGTGACGTCGCCGCCCTGCTCGGTGAAGATGCGGCTCTGCGCAAGCAACGTGCTGCGATCGGTGAACAGGGAGATGTCGCCGCGCTGCAAGGTGAGGATGCCCTGCGTGTTCGGACCGGCGAGCACATTGCCGGTGGTGCTTTCGGTAATCACCGGCGGTGCCGACACGCTGCCCAGCAACGCTTCGCCACCGGGGGCGACAATGGAGACGTCGCCGCCTCGCTGCGTCTGGATCGTGCTGCCGCGAATGTCGAGATCGCCCGTGCGGACGGTGGTCTCGGCGCCGTTGGTTCCGCCGTCCAAGCCATTGGCGGTGTAGCCGAACGAGGCGGGGAACAACGTGTTCAGTGCCTCATAGCCGCGCGCATACTGATTGGCGAAAGGACTCGACGCATCGCCGTAGTCCTTGCCCACCTGTGCGAGCACGCGGAACAGCGTCTGCTGCGCGAACACGGCCTGCGCTTCGGCCGGCAGGGACTGGAACCTCGCCCAGGCTTCGTCGACGC
This sequence comes from Luteibacter sp. SG786, assembly GCF_011759605.1. Lineage (GTDB taxonomy): Bacteria > Pseudomonadota > Gammaproteobacteria > Xanthomonadales > Rhodanobacteraceae > Luteibacter. The sequence continues at coordinate 2,394,671 of NZ_JAAOYX010000001.1, read as the reverse complement.
TGTAGTCGGGCACGTGGCGGTCCTTCACCAGTCCCGTGTTCACCGAGAGCCCCGCGTCGTAGTTCTCGACGAAGGCCACGAGCGCGGCGGAACCATCGTCGAGGCCCGGCGGTTTGGTGGCCGAGGGATCGACATAGCGCGCGATGAAAGCCGCGCGGTCCACGCCCGGTGCAACGCCGTAGGAAACGACAATCGACGCACCCTGATCCGGAAGCGCGGCGTTGTAGATGTTCCCGACCGAATTGATGCCGGTGTACTGACCGCCGCCTGCCGGTGCGAGAAGCGTCTTCACCGAACGAGGCGGCAGGTACAAATCGGTCTGCGATGCAAGCCGCCCCAGGTTCCGCCCCGCCTCGACGGCAAGGTAGCCCGGTCCGGCCTGCGCGATGACGGCGAACGGATTGCCTGCCTGGTCCCCTGGCAACGCGTCGTCCAACGGGCGATCGATGATGTCCCGCCCGGCCTTGATGACTGAGATGTCCGCATCGCGGAGTTGCTGCCCGAGATACGCGAGATCCACAATGTCCCTGCCAGCTTGGATATGCGCCACCTTGTTCGGCATCAGGTAACTGGCGTTCACGCTCGCCGCGCTGCCATTGACGATGTCGCCTTCCAGGGCATACACCCGCACCGGATCGATGTCGTCGGCGTGCCAGGGATCGGTCGCGTGCGCACTCGACTGCATCGCCGCCACCGTCGACATCTGGTTCATGAGATAGCCGTTCACCGGCGCGCTCGCCCCGGACGTCATACCGAGGGGTGTCAGGTTCAGTGGCGAAATCAGCGAACTCAGCGGCGCGTCGATCATGCCCCATGCGGGCCGGCTTGTTCCATCTCCGACCACCGCGATATCGAAGGTCACGCTTCCTCGCGCAAGCAGCGACAGGTTGCCATCGCGCGATGGAAAGAGTTCGCCGCTGCTGAGCAGGTTCAGGTCGCCATTCGCAGCCGCGAAGTTGACGGTGGCGGGGAGGATATCGCCTGCGGTTTCACCGAAATTCCGAACGGCGCCCGCGAGTCCCGGAGTGAACAGGGAGATAGGAGACGCGAGATCGCCGTAAGAGAGATCGCCCGTGAGCGACACGACGTCGATGCGCGAATCGCTCGAATAGTTCTGCCTGTCCAGGTGCCCCGCCGACGCCAGCAACGAGACAGCGTTGCTGTCAAGCAGCGACGGATTGAACACACCGCCGAGGCTGACCGCACCGCCACCCTGCACCGTTACCTGGCTGTCCTGCATGGCCACGATGGTCGACGCCGGCATGGTCGCGTCACGATTGCCCGGCGTCTTGTACGGCACGGAGAAATCGCTGCCGATGCGGCCGTCCGCCTGGATGTTGCCCTGCCCCCGCGCCACAAAGTAGGTGCCGCTGAGGATGTCGCCACCGGCATGTACATCGAGATCGCCGCCGCCGAACGTCCGCAGGCTGCGGGCGCCGCTGGCATCGGTATCGACGATCCAGGTGGTCGGCAAGGACACCGAAAGCTGCCGGATGTCCCCTCCGGCCTGCACGCTGACATCGCCACCGACGCTCATCAGCCCCTGGTCGAATCCGCCGAAGTTGATCGACGAACGCGTTTCACTGTTGTTCGTCTGCATCCACTGCCACCAGTACTGCGCGGTACGCGTACCCGCCGTGCCTGTCAGGTCGCCCGTGGTGTCCACCGCGTCCTGGATGCCCTCGATGTCACCGCCCGCGTGCAGGCTCAGGTGACCCGCAGCATCCGGGTTCACCGGGCCGGTCACAACAAGTTCCGGCGTGGCCGTGTCGCCCAGGCCAAGGACCGTCGAAGGTCGCAGCAACGAGGCAGAGTCGTCGGCCGTCGTGCCCGGTGCCGGCGCACCTGCGGTGTACACGGCCGCAGGCGCCCTGTCGTCCGTCCAGCGGATGTCGCCGGCCGCGGCGATGTCGATATCGCCGGTGCCGGTGCGCACCACAGTGGGGGCGGCGAGCACGCGGTCCGTCTGCGGATCGGCATAGTCCGTGTGCCCCGACAGGTGCACCGATCCGGAACTGCCCAGTAGCGTCGCGCCGGGATCGCTCGACGCGAGTTCGGCACCCGCCGTGAAGCGATAGCTGGAACTGTTCCCGCCTGTGAGCGTCGCGCTCAGGATCGGCAACGGATTGCCGGCGGCCACCTGTGGCGAGGGACTGTTGTCGACAGGCGCGGCTGAGGGCGCGATGACGTCCAGCGTCGTCGGCGGGCCGTCCAGGGTCACGAAGTCGAACGGCATCGTGAAGGTGTTCTTGAAATCCGTCGATAAGCCCGCCGCCACGAGATACGGTTTATAGCTGGCGAGGTACGATGGATAGTCATTCAGCACGGTCGCCGCCGACGGTGCCGGCGGTGCCTGCACATTCGGGTCGAGCAGACCGAAACCGAGCGAGAACGAGATCACTGTGGCTGGCGTGACCGGCGCCGGATTGTTGGGATCGCTGAATTCGTCGATGCCCGACGTGATGTACTTCGCATATTCGACGTACTGGCCGTAATACTGCTTCACGGCTTCGGAATCGCCATCGGCGAATTGCTCCGGCTTCGCGAACAGCCCGTCGATCGCCTCGGTACCGTTGGCCTGGCTGACGATGGTGTCGTACCACGTGTTGGCCTCTGCCTGATCGGCTTCCGGCGCCTTGCCGCCCGTACCGCCTGCGCTGCCCTGCTGATAGAAGCCATCGGTGATGCTTGCCCGGATGTCCAGGTCGCCCTCCGCGCGCAGGCTCAATGCGGGTGCCTGGTCGCCGTAACGATACGCAAGATGCAGCGCGCCGCTCGCATCCCGGGTTCCCGCACCGAGGTTCCAGTTCGTGAGCACGGCGATGCCGCCGTCGTTCCATGCGGCGTCGCCATTGCGCAGTTCAACGCCCGGCCGCACGGTCAGCGTCGGAAGCGCCCCCTGCAGGCGGTTCTCGAATGTGAAACCCGGCGCTGAGATGAAACCCATCAAGGTGCCTGCACCCTGGGTCTCGTCGCCATTTCGGTAGCCATAGAACGAGGCATGCGCCAGGTTCGCGGCCGAGGGCGTGAAGCGATAGCGGGCGAGATAATCGGCGACTTGCGTGGCATTCGCCGGATCGGGTCCCGGAACCACGTTGCCGGCGTCGTCGGTGAAGGTACCCGCCACCAGAACCGGCTTGCCCGTGGAAGGATCGGCGCCGAACCACCCTGCGGCATCCACCAGCCCGTCGAAGTGCTTCGCGGGGTCGGACGACGCGTCACGCGTGTCCCACACGGCATACGCCTCGAGCGAGGGCTCGCGTGTGTGCGACAGGTTCACCTGCGGCGCGATGTCGACGGGGACGTCGCCATCGCTGAGCAGCGGTGCGCGAAGGTAGAGCTTGCCGTCGGTGCCGGCACCGGCGCCGTCCTGCACGATATGCGCGCCGGCGCCGATGCGGATGTGGCCGGCATCGGCGCGCTGCACGTTCTCGTAACCGAACGCGCCGTTGACCGTTCCGTCGCCGATGCCACCGGTACCGATGGCTATGTCGCCACCATTCTTCCCTGCGGCGGAAGCGCTCGCATCCAGGCCGCCGTCGAGATCGACGCCATGGGCGCCGAACAGTTTGATGCTGCCGCCGAACGTGCCGGAGGCGTCGATGTTTCCGGCGACGCTGACACCACCGCCGTCCGCGGTGAGGTTCACCGTGTGCGCACGCAGAGTCTGTCCGCTTGCGATCGCAAGATCGCCGTTGCGGGTGTGCACCGAGAATGAGCCGTCCATGCCGCCCTCGCCTGCCGCGCTGGTCAGCGCGCTCAGGTCCAGCGACCCGGCAGTATCCACCGACAGCACGCCGCCGAGGTAGCCGGCGGCGGCATGACCCGCGAGCGAACCACCGAGAAGCGCGCTGCCCTTCGGCGCAAGAACGGTCAGGCGCCCGGCACTGCCGGCGCTCTTGCCGTCCGCGGGGCCGCTGACATCGATCCTCGATCCGGACGACGTCACGACATCGCCCGCGTCCGCCTGCAAGGTCACGGTGCCGCCCGGCATCGGCACCGTGGTGTCGATGAATGGCAACGCGAGGCCGCCGGCATCGATGACCGCTTGGGTACCCAGGCGCACATCGCCGTCGACGGCATGGAGGTTCACGCTGCCGCCAGGCGTGACGATGGCCGTGTCGAGACCCACCGACCCGCCCTGAAAGCCTAGTTTACCGCCCATCGCGCCGTCGGCCGCGAGCGTGCCGCCGTCGCCGGTCAGCTGCATCGCACCCGCCGTCTGCATGCGATTGTCGGCGCCAAGGGATGCCGAGAATCCCGGCGTAGCGACATAGACGTCGGCCGCACCCAGATCGATGGTGCCGACACCGGCGCCATGGACGCCCCGGGCGGCATGTGCGCCGAAACGTCCCAATCCGCTCAATACCGTGTTGCCGGTACCGAGGTAGAGGTCCGCCACATCCACTTGCAGCATGCCGCTACCGGAGAGCGCCGGCACGGCTGCCGCGCCGGTGTCGTTGGCGATGGTGAGCGACGCGGCGGCAAGCGAGGCTTGCCCGCCGTCGCTCTGGATCGTCGGCGCGCTCAGCGTCAGCGCATGCGACACCGAAAGGGTGGCGTCGCCGATCAGGTCGATGGCCTGGCGCCCCCGCAGCGTGAGTTCGTCGCTTGTCGCAAGCTGGGCAAGCAGACGCGGGCCGATGAGCAGACGCCCTGCCTGGTCCTGCGTCTGCGGATCGGTGCCGGTCAGGGCGATGCGAGACGCGGTGACGTCCACTTGCGGCGCGTGCAGCGTGGCGTCGGGCGCAAGCATCGTGAGGCCTGTGGCGTCCATGCTTACCGACGTCGCGGCATCGATCACGGCGCCGGCACCCACGAGGAGTTCGCCACCGGGCGTGCCGGCGGAGCCGTCCAATCCGGTGATGTTCACGCGAATCACCGGCGCCGCATCCAGCCCCGATACACGCAGCAGGGCGCCATCGCCGCTGACTGCCGGCGCAGTGCCGCCGGCCAGCCTGCCGACGAGCAGGGGGGCTCCCGCCGCGTCGCTGCTGGCGGTGGCGCGAAGCACGCTGCCATCGTCCAGGGTCACGCCGCCGTTTCCGTTTGCGACGAGAATGATTTCGCCGCCCTGCAGCGGATGCGCCGCGTCGTTCGACAGCAGCACATGGTTCGCGAGCACGTCGACGCGGTCGCCGTCTTCGGTACTCGAGCGCTTGCCACCGACGAGCAGGCTGCCGGCACCCAGCATCGACAGCTCGTCGGCTGCCACATGCAGGTAGCCGTCGCGTGCGACTTCACCGCCGCCAAGCACCTGGATCGCATCGCCGGCAATGTCCACCTGCGAACCGCGTCCGCCCTTCGCCGGCGCGGCGTCGAGCGTCGCGCCCAGGGTCAGCGCCGCTGTAGCGGCAATAGTCAGGCGCCCCGCATCCGCGGCGAGACGCGGAACCACATCGCCATTCGCAGCGGCCTTGTCGGTGAAGAACGTGCTGGCAGACGTCAGCGCGTATTCCGAGTATTTGCCCCACGTGTCGGCCGACTGCACCGTGAACGAGCTGGCACGTGCGTCGCGGGCACCCGTGAAGGTATCGGTGAAGTAGCCGGTAACGAGATGACTGCCATCGGGCGCGGTCGCGGCCGCACCCGGTATCGCATCCTTGACGCCGGTGTTCTGCACGACGCGAAAGGCGCCGGGCAGCGTCGCGTAGCGGGCGGGCAGCAGCGTGTAAACACCGTCCGGCAGCCCAGGCACGCCGGAAAGGTAGACCGCCTGCCCCGTTTGCGGGCCCGCGCCCATGCCGAGCTCCAGTGCTGCATCGTGCGCGGCCAGCGGCGTGTCGTATCCGGGCAGGATCGCGTAGACAGGCCGGCCATCCGCATACTGCGACTTCTCCTGGCCTTTCTGAGTCACGGTGTAGTCGGTGTAGGTCTGCGCCAGTACGTCGCGAGAACCGCCGGTACCGGGCACCCACTCCGCCGCCTGCAGCTCACCGCCCCCCGAAAGGTCCACGATGGCACCGGCGTCCATCGCGATGGCGCCGCCGGCGATGGCGACCGATTTCTCCGGCGGGCGAGCGACCAGCGGCAGCGGCGTGCCGTCAAGGTTGTCGTAATGCCAGTCCTTGCCGTCTACCGTGCTGCCGTAAGGCACGACGGCGCCACCCAGCGATACCGAGGTGACGCTTCCGGCGCCTAGGTGCACGTCGCGCGCCGAAACCATGGGCAGCGCAGGCGTCAGCCCGAGAGCGGACTTCGTGGCGTCCGGATCGTCGGTACCGAGCACGATCGATCCCGAAGGCACCCACAGGGTGCCGTCCTGCTCGATGTGGTCCGCGGTCACCGCGAGCGTCCCGCCCGCACTCAGCGGTGTGGTGTTGTCGCGCCGCGCCGCTTGATGGAATGACACCGTGGTGTCGGACGAAGGATGTGCCGCGTCGATGAGGAACGCGTAATGCGTCACCGGATACAGCCGGCTTGCCGTGAATGCGAGGTCGCCCGTGCTGTAAAGCCAGCCGGTGTCGTTGATGCGGCTGTCGCCGACTGGCAGCGTGAAACGGATATCGCCGCGCGAATCGAACGACGCCTGAGCAAAGCCTGCGAGGTTGACCCGTCCGCCCAGATCGATCGCATCGGCGCGTACGCTGAGCGTGCCTCCATCCAGCGAGCTGGATACGGGCGCCACCGCCGGAGTCCGCGCGCCAAGGACGGCGACGTACGGGGCTTCGAGCGCCACAGTTCCGCCGGGGCCGCTTGAGCCATCGGACGGTGTGCGGGCATCGGCGGCGAGGGCCGAGAGGCCGACCGTCTGCAACTGAATGCTACGACCGGTGTGCAAGGACACGTCGCCTGCGAAGGCCACGGACAGGGCCTGCAGCTGGGTCGCGTCGCCGCCCTCGATGGGGCGGCCGACGTAGAGGTCGTCCACGCCGCTTCCTTCGAGCCTGTTCACGGCGAAGCGAAGGTCGCCGCCGTCGCCTGCGTCCAGCGGCGTGTCGGCGAACGGATCGCTTCCCTGCGGAAGGCGCCATTCGTCCTGGATGAATACCAGCAGCCCCTGGGTGCTGCTCGATTGCGAAGACCCCGTGCGGGTAGAGATCGCCAGCTGACCGCCGGAAGCTTGCGCGGCGCCACCGTGGGCATCGATGGTTCCGTCGAAGTACAAGCCGGTATTCGTCTGGATGTCGAGTGTTCCGCCGTTGCTCCAGACCGGGGTCGCCACATCGGACGCGCTGGCGATGCCCACGCGCCGGCCGCTGGCCGGCAGATCGTAGATGTCGCTTGCTCCGGACACTGAAATGCGGGATCCACGCTCGGCCACCACGTCGTGGTCCGAATACAGTTGGATGCTGCCGCCATCGAGCACCACGCCGTCGCGGCGCAATGCATTCGTTGTGCCATCGCCGGTCACCAGACCGGCCTCCGGATCGCGGAGGGAGATACCGCTTGCGTCGAGTACACTTTCCGCACCGAGCTGCAGGCTGCGATTGGGCGCATCCGGCTTCATCGGATTCCTGTTGAGGTTATGCAGCTCGATCGAGCCGCCGGGTGCCACCAACGTGCCGTCGACGACCACGCTACCGGTCGCGGCAAGGCCGATGGTGCCACCCGCATCCACGTCGATTCGCGCGTCCTTCCCCACCGTGACGCTGGACCGGACGCCCGGAAGGTCCACGCCGAACCAGTCGCGGTAAATACCGGCCTGGATCGTCATTCCGTCGCCCGGCTGCCTCTGCGTGTAGCGGGCATACGGTGCGAGCGTGCCGACGCCAGCCACATCGCCCCGTCCTTCCGGCCCGAGCAGACCCGACCGACTGGCGACACCCAGCAATGCCGTCTGATCGGCCAGCATGGCCCGTGGCCTCACCGCGACCTGTGCCCCGGGCGCTATCGTCACATCGGTTTCCGCGAGGAGGTTGTAGCTGGAGAACCCCAGTGACGAAAACATCGAGGGATCCAGGTACAGGAATGCGATGCCCGGCGTCGGCGCCTCTTCCCCGCCCACCTGGATGGACGGCGCGTGCAAGGTCAACGTCCCGCCGCCCGAGAACCCCTCGGAGACGAGCGTCGCCCCAAGGTCGATCGCTCCGCCGCGAATGTCGCTCGGCTGGCCGGTCCTCGAGATGAAGTTCATCTCCGGCGTATCGACGTGCGTCTGCAACGTCACGTCGCCGCCCCTGCCCCTTGGCGACACGCCGCTCATGGCGAGGAAACCGTCGGTCCCGACGTAGCCGCCGCCGGAGACATCGATGACGGAACCTTCGACCAGGCGGATATCGGGCGTGATGTCGGGGGCGTTCGGGCGTCCGCTGGTGTAACCGGTGAGGGTGACGCTGCCGCCATCGATCCAGTGGTCGCCCTGCGCCTGGTCTGCCGTGCGGCCGCCGTCGTTCACCCAGAGGCCGCTTGCGTCGAGGCGACCCCGCGCGCCCATGCTGATCGCCGAGGCGATCGACTCCTGCCGGTTCTGATCCGTGGCGCGCGCGGAAAGGTTGATCGCGCCGCCATGCGCCACGATGCTTCCTTCGACGTTCACATTCGTGGCGGTGAGGTCCACCTCGCCACCATCGGCGACGTGCAGCTCGGCCCCGTCCTTCACCAACACCGTGCCCGCGGTGCTGATGCGCACCTTGCGCAAGCCGGCGTTGTCGATCATTGCCGTCGAAAGGCTGCGCCACCACAACGGATTGTTAGGGTCGGCCGGGTCGCCACCCTTGGCCGGCCAGGGATCGTCCGCCGTGAATTGCGGTGCATAGGTTTCCAACGGCACGCGCTCGGACTGGATGACGAAGTTGACGGAATCCGCGGCAAGCACGCCACTCAAGGGAAGTTGCTTCGGCAGTTCGATAACGTCGATGTCGAGCGCACCGCCCAGCGGCTCGTTCCTGCTACGTACCTGTTCGCGCCCGGCGTAGGCGTGCGCGCTCACGTCACCGTCGAGGATCAGATCGTTGACAAGCGCCGTGTTGTCGCTCCGGCCGAAGGACAGCGTGCCGGCGTCGCCGCCGTGAATGAAGCCCGGGTCCCAGCGGCCCGTGTTCGCCAGCAGTGGATTGCCATAGGTTTCCGTGACACCCCAGCGCGCATGGTCCTGGCTGTAGACACCCGCGAAGCCGGTGTAGTCGACATTCGGGTCCGCCGAGGCGATGTCGTAGATGAGCCCATTGCTGGCCTGGAGACGCGGCGTGGAGATATACCCCGGAAGGTAATTGAGGAATCCGCCTTCCAGGCGCAACTGGGCGCCAGTGCGCACGATGCCACCTTGCTCGAAGGCGATATTGCCGGCGCGAATCATCAGCTGGTCGACGGTGCGCGGCACGTTGTTCACGTAGCCTGCAACGTTCAACACCGGGCTGCCCACCCAGTCGAGTCCATCCGGACGGGTACCGGACCGTGTGCTGTCGATCGCGACGTTCTTCGCGGAGAACAGGAAGCTGTCGCGCAGGAGCGGCGAATTCGCCAGTTCGTTAAGACCGACGCGCGGAATGGTGACCAGCAGGGCCGACATCGGCAGCGTGACGTCGGCCAGGCCGGAAACGTCGATCGTGGCGCCGCTGTCCACGTACGCATCGCGATGGAAGGTGACGTTACCGGCCGGCACCTCCACCAGCGCGCCGGGCTTCAACACCGTCTTCATGTTGAAGTCCACGCTGCTCGTCACGAACGCCGCGTCGGCATCCTTCGACGACGTCGTGGTCTCCCCGTTCTTCTCGGGCAGCACCGTGGTCACGGACCCCGTGCCCAGGCTCAGCACGGAGGAGACGTTCTGCAGACTGCCAAGGTCGAAACGAATGCTGCCCGGGTGGCTCAGGCTAGTCGAGGAAACGACCACGCCATCCTGCTTCATGTCCTCGCCAAGCCACTGGATGCGGCCCTGGCGTGCCTGGATCAGGCCCGTATTCCGAATGGCCCCGTCCACCTTCCGGGTGCTGAAGAGCGCCGCCACGTCCAGCCCGTTGGCGGTGGAATTCGGTGCCAGCGTGAGGGTCTGCACCGCCGCCAGGATCACCTGCCCGTTGTCGGCGACGATCTGCCCCCCTTGGTCAATGCGAGGTGCCGAAAGCAAGGCGTAGCCGTCCTTGGATGCCGAGATCGTCGCGCCCCGTTCGACTTCCACGGCGCCTCTTTGCGCGTCCGGACGTCCCGCGTCGCCGTTGTCGGTGAGGATGTTCACCGATGTGCCGAGACCGAGGATGTTCTCCGGGTCCGTCGTGCTTCCGATACCGTATTTCAGGAAGAACGCGTTGCTCTTGGCCACGTCGTTCGAGAAAAGGTCGAGCGAACTCGCCAGGAGCGAATGCGTGTCGACCTGTGCACCGCCGCCGAAGATGACGCCGTTGCGATTGAGCAGATAGACGGTGCCCTCCGCCTTGATCTGGCCAAGGATCTCGCTGGGTTTGCCGCTCGGGTCGTTGACGCGGTTCAGCGCGATCCACTGGTTCCCGCCGTTCGTCTGCGTGCCGCCGGTCTGGTCGAAATGCACCGTGGTCTTGCGTCCCACGTTGAACGACTCCCAGGTCATGATCGCCTTGGACTTCGTCTGCTTGATCTCCACCGTGGTGCGTCCGCCCGCCACCGACTGCGTCGGCGCGTTGGCGTTCTGCCATAGCGACGGGTCCGTGCCGACGCGGTTATCGACCTTCAGGCCGCCCGCGCCCAGGCCGTCCGGCACGCCGGAGGCTAGCGACTGCGCTGCGGCCTGGGCCGCCTTCTGCGCGCTCATTTGGGCCGCGACCGCCTGCGCCGCGGCGTCGAGGTTCGCGATCGACTGCTGCACGCGCTGCTGCAACATGACATTGCCCGGCGTGAAGACATTGCCGCCGCCAGCCTGCCCCGTGCCGGGGCCGGCCGTGGCCGGGCGCGAGGCTCCCGCCTGCTTGCCGGCGAGCCAGCCGGGACTGAAGGCTGCCTGCGGCGTTGCCGCATGGGCGGCGCCACCAAACAGGGCAAGGGCGATGAAATGGCACATCGCCCGGCGATGCAGCGCCGGCCGCGGTTTCGCGGGCTGGCGGGACCGGCTAGCGGCGGGAACCTGGGTGCGTACGATCATGACTGGCCTCGGAGAGCTGTTGTATCGGCAACGATCACGGCGCGTTCCCGCCCGCGAAATCGCCGGTCATCGTTGCCACTTCGTCATTCAATTCGGGCAGCGAGGCGAGTTCCCTCAACTCGTCCTCGCCGAGTTCGCGCAGCACCGCCCGGATCGCCAGGCGGCGTCCGTCGTGGAGCCACGCGTTCAACACGCTGGCGATCGCGCGAATCGTGGGCAGCGCGGCTTCGTCCAGTTGCGGCTTGCGATGGCGCAGCCTGTCTTCCACGGCATAAAGCACGCGCGCGCCGAGAAAAGCCGACGACTCGCGCACGAGCTTCTCCAGAGCCTCCCGCGAACAGCGATCCATCAGCACTTCCGCCGCCCTGCCCTGCCTGGCGGCGTAGAGCTGGCGAAGCATTTCGGCCAGCGCGTGCATGCAAGTCATGCCGCAGATCCGCGCGTCCGCGGCGGCACGCGCGCGAGACGTGCGTGGACGCGACGCGTGGTATGCGGGCGGGGAGTCGAGGTCATGGCCTGGATACATGGCCGTTCCGTCTCATGGCGAAGCCGATGCCTGGCCGGCCCGCGGATCGAAGCGTTGCTCGTAAAGCCTGTCGCCAAAGGACTGTGCCGCGTTCTCCAACTTCGCCCTGGCCTTCGCCGCAAACGGCTGGCGCGAGGCGACCACATCGGACATGTCGATGTTCTCGTAGGCCGCGATCACCTCCTGGCCCACGCGGTACATCCGCACGTTGCGGGCAGTGCAGGCATCCACTTGCCCCTTCGCCATGTCCAGTTCCTTGGCGAGCCTTGCCCGCTCGGTTTCCGCGGTGCGCAGAGCGGCCGCGACCGCGCCCGCATCGGCCTTGCCCCGTTGCAACTCTGTTTCCGCGGCTTCCCGCTTCTGCCTCTCGGCGGCAAGGGCCCGGTTGGCTTCCGGCGAGATTCCGCCGGTGTTCTTCGCGACGGTACGGGCGGCCTCCGCCGCGTGCTTCGCGTCGTCGCGTTCCTTTTCCAACGCGGCCTTCTCCGCCGCCCATTGCGCCTGCTGCGCCTGCAGGTCTTGCAATTGCGAACGTGCTTCCCTTAGCTGGTCGCGGATGCGGCTCTCCAGACTGGCAGTCTGCGCGTGTGCCGCCGGCAGGATGGCGAGCAGGAACAAGGCGATGAGCGAGCGTTTCATGTCGACTCCTTAGAACCGCGCATTCATTTCGAGCTGGAAGACATCGATGGAGAGCGGTGGACCGAAGACTTCCTTCGCGTTGAAGTAACGTGCGCTCAACCACGCGTACGGAGAGATGCCGTAGCTGCCACCCAGGATGAAGCCCTTGGCATTGGTGCCGCCGAGATGGAAGTCCGGGTCGGTCAGGCCGTCCAATGTGGCGTCGGGTTGCAGATACTTGTAGGCGAGCGCCACGTTCCAGTCGCCCGCCGCGTGCGGATTCGGATCGCCCAGCGTCGCCCTTACCATCCAGCCCACCGGTCCGCTCTTGTAAGTGCTTTCGCTGAAGTCGCCGGCGCCGAAGTTGTTCACCAGCCGGCTGAGACCCACGTCGCCACGGAACGCATCGCGGCGGTGGTAGGCCATGTTGCGGATGTAATCGGCTTCGAGGCGCAGCGGCGTGTCCGCCACCTTCATGTCCAGCCGGGTGTTCGCATCGGCCACGTGGTAGTCGTACACCAGGCCCACATACTGCGGTTGCGCGTAGTTGGTGGGCGAGTTGGGATCCGGCACGATGTCGCGAATGAGAAACAGCGAATTGCCCTTCTGCATGAAGGCGGAGCGGGTCGCGTCGGTATCGCAGAACGCCACGCCGAGGTAGATCGAACACGGAGTGGAGAGCTCGCCGCGCATATGATCGAAGCGGTAATAGGCCAGGGCCAGCTTCCATTCCGTGTCTTCGTTGAACTTCCAGCTCCCTCCGATCTGTGCGCCGGTCATCCACTTGTCGCGGCTGGCATTCTTGATGCCCTGCTGAGACGGGAAATCGTCGGCCTGGTACTCGATCGGGAACATGCCGACGTTCGCGAAGGCATCGATCCCATCGGTCATCGGCACATTGAACTTCCCGACAACGCCGTCGAAGTTCAGGTCGTTGGAATACACCAGGTCCGTGCTCATGAACGGGTTCGGCATGCGCCCGCCGATCACCTGCGCCCACGGTGCAGGCTTCCATGCCAGCCAGGCCTGGTCGAGCCACAGGTCCTTTTTTGCCAGCCCGCCGCCGAGGGTCTGCGTGGTGGACACCGGGTTGTTGTCGTTCCCGGTGCCGATGCGGATGCCGGCGCTCACGTTCTCGCCCAGATCCACGTTCACGCCGAGCCCGGCCCGAATGCGCAGCGAGTTCGTGCGATTCTCCCGCGTGTTCAGCAGCGGTGGCGGATTCACGCCGTTGAGATCGTAAGGCCCCGTGCGGTTCAGTTGCGCGAAGTCCACCACGGGAAAGGCGTTGCCCTTGTCGTAGTAGTGGAACTCGTCGCGCACGCGCATGTCGCCCGACCAGGCGATGCGGTCGAGCCATTCCGGCAGTGCTCCCGGCGTCGCCCAATGCTCGGTCTTCGCTTGTGCCACCACTTCCTGGCGCAGCTCGTCCTTGATCTGGTTGCGGACCACCTCGGGTACGTAGGTGACACGCACCTGCCCCGGCGCGGCGGGCACGGCGTTGGCCGTACCGGCGAGTTTCTGCGCCTGCGCGGCCTCGGCATTCGCCTGGGCGATAAGCCCATCGGCGTCCGCCTGGGTCAGCACGCCGCGCTTCACGAGCAGGCGAACGAGGTTGATGGTGGCGTTGTCCGACGGCGCACTCTGTGCGTGTGCGCCGCCGGCGCAAAGCGCCAGCACGATGGCGGCCGTCAGCATGGCTCGCGCGGGGCGTTGGCGGGCCTTTCCGATGGTCATGCGAACTCTCCGGGTGTGTAGTGTGTCGACGGCGCTCATGCGGGACGCTTCCCGCGGATGGCGACGCGCAAGGGAAAATGCAGGGACGATGGCGGAGCCACGTCGATGCGCGGCATCGCGCGCAAGGCGTCCAACAAGGCCGCGTCGGTTCTCTCGTTACCGCTGGAACCGACCAGTTCGGCACGCGTGAGGCGACCATCGGCGTCCAGCCACACGTCGGCGCGCACGTCGAAGACAAGGCGATTCACACGGTCGTCGCGCTGTATGGCCTGCTGGATCGCATAGCCGAGGTATTGGTCGTAGCTGCCGGTACCGGTTCCGGTGCCGCCACCGGAACCCATCATGCCGCCGCCGTCGCCCGCGCCGATGTTGAAGGCGTCGCTGCCGGCCTGGGCGTCGCCATTGATCGTCACGTTCTTCGCCACGTCGTTGCTCGGCTTCGGTGCGTCCACGGGCTTCTGTGGAAGCTCCTGCGGTTGCTCCACCGGCTTCATGTCTTCCTCTACCTTCTTCGGCTCCGGCGGCTTCTCCTTCGGTGGCGGAGGTGGCGGCGGCAGGGGCGTGATGGTGGCCACGCGTGGCGCTTCGCGCCGCACGGCGACACTGCTTCCGGCGAAGTGCCAGACGAGCGCGGCCAGCAGCAGCACCACGGCGCCACCCAGCGCGGGCCCCAGCCAACGTCGCCGGCGTCGGCGATGGAAAGGCTGCGTCGTCACGCGCTCATCCCTTCGGCGACTTGCCGGTGACCAGGCCGACCTGCGGCAGGTCCACGCGGCGCAGGAGGTCCAGCACGTCCATCACCTTCTGGTACTGGACCGTGGCATCGCCCTTCACCACCACCGGGAAATCCGGAGTGATGGCCTTGAGCGCACGCAGGCGCTGCTCCAGTTCGTCGAGGGTGACGGGATAGGCATCGAGGAATACCTGCCCCGAATCGGCGATGGTGATGGCCTTCGTCTGCGGCTTCGCCATGCTGACCGCGGCACTCGCCTTGGGCAGGTTCACCTTGATGCCCTGCACCGACGCCGTGGTCATGATGATGAAGATCACGAGCAACACGTACGCCAGATCGAGCATGGGCGTGATGTTGATGTCGTCGTACGGCTTGTCGTCGTCTTGCGCGCGCATGGTGCCTCCTCAGGCCGGGACTGCCGAAGGCTTGGAGATGCGCTGCTGTTCCGCCAGCCGCGTCACGAACTCGTCGACGAACACCTGCATGTTCGCGGTGACGTTCTTGTTGCGGATCAACAGGTAGTTGTAGCCGAAAAGGGCGGGAATCGCGACGAACAAGCCGGCGACCGTGGCCAGCAATGCGGCGGCGATTCCTGGCGCGATGGCGTTCACGTTGACGTCGCCCGCCGCCGCGATGGCCGCGAAGGTGATCATCACGCCGACGACGGTACCGAGCAGGCCGAGGAACGGTCCGCCGGAAATGGCGATGGTCAGCAAGACCATCGATTTCGCCAGTGCCTGGTTCTCGCGCACCAGCACCGAGTCCATGGTGGCGCGAATGGCCTCGATGGACTCCGACGCGATGTGGTCGTGCCCGTCCTCGTCGCGGCGGCTCCAGACCTCCGCCGCCCCGACCTTGTACAGACGGTAGAGCGATGCGTCGCCGAGACGCGCCGCCGCCGGATCACGCGAAAGCGCAAGGATGTTGCGGCCCTGCTGGCGGAACGCCTCGAGGAACTCCTCGTTCGCGCGGCTCACCTTGTTCACGTAGGCGGCGCGCTGCCACATCACCAGCCAGGAAATGGCGGCCATCACGAGCAGGATCGCGATCACCACCCACGCGTCGGCGGTGACCGACTTCACGATGATGCCGAAATAGCCGAATCCCACCCCGGACTGCTTCTCGTCGGCGCCGTAGGTAAGCAGCTTCGACTCGGCTCCTTGCGTCTGCGCGTCCACGGCGATGAGCGTCGCCGAGCGGGCGACCCGCGACAGCCGCACCTCGTCGAGCATGCCAGTGAACGGCACCGTGGCCTCGGGCCGACCGGCGACATCGCCGCCAAGGGTGGCCTGGCTGGTCATGGCCGGCAGCTTCGCGTCGAGCTTCGCGTACGGGCGGCCGTCCACATACAACACGATGTCGTTCCCATTCGCCGTGACGGCGATATGCGTCCAGCCGCCCGGCTTGACGGCATCGCCGGCGGTGGTGGTGGCATCGTTCACCTGGGCGAAGGGCACGCCGTTGTCGAGCCCGACCAGCAGCTTCTGCTCGCCCTGGTGGCGCGCATACAGCAAAGCGCGGCCCGCCGGCATCGGATCCGGCTTCACCCAGGCGCTGAAGGTGAAGCTGCCGCCCTCGGCCACGTTCATCGACACGCTGCCGGGAAGGGTCACGACCTTCGAGCCGTCGAAGCGTGCAGCCTTGCCGACGATACCGTCCGCCGTGAGGATGTCGTTGCCGACGGCGTTGTTGGCATAGGCCGTGGCGTCGTTCGGTGGCGTACCCGCCGCCTCCTCGAAGTGATAGACGGCAGCATAGTCGGCATCGAACACCGCGCCGGCCTTCTCGCCGCCCTGGGCCTTCGGGTTTCCGTAATACATCCAGATCTGCTGCTGGCTGTCCGCGGCGAGCTGCGGCACGTCCACCCACACCAGCGCGACACCCAACACCGGATCGAAACTCTCGATCTGGTAGTTCAGGGGGGTCTTGTCGTCGGACGCGACGAAACGCACGTCGGCACCGCTCTCGGACACACCGTCGAAGGTGAAGTTGCCCGAATGCAGGCGAACCAGCAGCGGCACGCGACCTGCCGCCGTGGTCACGTTGCCGCCCTTCGCCGTCGTGTCGATGGTGATCGCCTTGCGGAAGGCGAAATCCTGGTTCCACCACGAGGCATCCGCGTGGGCGGACGGCATCCAGCCGAGGAGAAGCAAGCAGGTCAGTAGCAAGAATCGGTTCACGGTATTACCCCTGGAATGTCTGGAAGTCCGACCTGCCGGTCAGAGGTCTGCCTTGAGCGAAAAATGAATGCGCGTGTCGTGGGCACGCGTGGCCTGCCCGTCCTTGAACGGATAGGCGACCTCGAACGCACCGGTGGCGATGTTGAATATCTGGAAGCGGGTGCCGAGACCCGCGCTGGAAAGGTTGTAGCTGCTCACGCGCCTGCTTCCGGCTTCCGGCTTCGCCGGATCGACGAGGCTGGGCAACGCGTTCATCAGCACGAGGTGCGCGGCATCGACAAAGGCGTGCAGGCGCAGGTCGTTCACCCAGTCGCCGAGGTGCGAAGCGAGCGACGGCGATCGCACTTCCAGTGAGCCGATGGCACCGTGGTCGGCCGTCTGCTCCGCCTCGAGGTAGCCACGCACCGTGCTCTCTCCGCCGGCCGCGTACTGCTCGCTGGAGATCAGCGACGAATTGGACAGCTGCAAGCCAAGGCGCCCCGCCAGCGTGAAGCCGCTGTCCAGCGTGCGGGTATGACCGCCGTCGACCTTCACATAGAAAAAATTGGCCCGGGCCTTGTACCGCTGGTTGTCGAATTCCGCCGCGCTGCTGCCGCCGGCGCGGAATCCGAACGTGCCCCCGATGGCGATGGTGCTGGACGAACGTTCGCCGATCGACTGTCCCTGATAGGTGACGTTGAGCGGGATGTACGTGATCGGCGCTTTCGAGGTCTGCTCGCCCAGGCGGATGTTCTGGTCGAAGTGCTTGCGCGTCAGGCCCAGCGAGAGCGACTGCGAGTACTCGCCATGCGTCGCGAGCGTACGCACGAGACTGAAACCGAATGCGTTGCCCTTGCCGAGCACCGTGGTGCCACCCACCGCGTTCGCATTGCTGTTCGACTTATAGGCCGAGGCGAGCAGGCTCCACTCGCCTCCCAATGGCACCAGGTACGAGCCGGCCCAGACCTCGGCCGCGTTGCGATCCTGCGGCGCCACGATATAGGTGAGTGAGGCGGCCTGGCCTTTCTGAAACAGATTGTCGTCGCGCACGCTGGCCACGGTGCGTAGCTCGGGCGTGTTCACGCTGTGGTCGTTGTTGACTTCCAGGCTCGCATGCAGCGGCGAGGCGTCCGTCACCTTCAGGGTCACGTCCATCGTCTGCGGCAGCTTTCCCGGCGTGAGGACGGGCAGGACTTGCGCGCCGCTGTGGCGATTCACGTCGGTCAGCTGTTGCTGCGCCTCACGGAAATCCGGAACCTCGCCCTCCCGCAAGGCGGGCACCGCCTCGCGAATGTCCTTGGGGGAGCGATAGGTGGCGCCTTCGACGCGAACGCGGCCGATGACGTTCTCGGTGACCTGGAAGCGAATGACTCCTCCCCTCACCTGTTGCTGCGGCAGGTCCACCACCACCGACTGGTAGCCATGCGCCTGGTAGGCCTTCTGCAACGCGTCTCGGGCCGCCGTCACGTCGGACATCGTCTTGCCCGGGCCCATGAACGGATAGATCGCCGTCTCGACGTCCAGCGGCTGCAGCGTGGTGTTGCCGTCGACGACGTACTCGTTGACGTCGAACGCGGCGGGCACATCCTGCGCCGATGCATTCGCAGCGAGGCCAAGGCATACAGCCAGCGCAAGCGCGTGCACCCCGCGGCGGGCGACGACACGCCTCATGCATCCACCCCTGTTGCTCGTGCTTGCACGCTCGATCCCCTGCTGTTCCGTTTGCCCACAAGACGCATGGACGCGGGTGGCACTGAACCGGTGTCACAAAAAATTCACCGAACGCGCCGTGAGGATCGGAACAGACTCAGCTCAACAGCACCCAGCCGCCGGGAAGATGGGTTGCATGCGCACCGTAGGCGTCTTCGATCAGCGTGGCGACATCGGCCATCTGGTCGAGAGTGAAGCGCGCATGGACCCGGCGTTCGGCCAGCGCGCGGTCGGTGATCACGATGCGCCCGGGGCGATAACGATTGATGTCCGCCACCACGTCGGCCAGCGGCTGGTTGTCGTAGATCAGCACGCGGTCGCGCCATGCCAACGCGGTGGCCGGATTCACCGCCACTACGGGCGCCACGCCGCGATCGTCGAACGCTACCTGTTGCGCCGGCTTCACCAGCGTCTGCGTGGCGCCGCGCGAAAGGACCGTCGTGCCATCCAGACAGGTCACCGCCGATTCGTTGTCGATGCAACGCACGGCGAAGGAAGAGCCCGGGCTGGAATCCAGCCGCGCATCCGCCACCTGGACGAGGAACGGCGTCCTTCGTGAAGCTTCGATGCGTACAACCGCTTCGCCCTGGCGCAAGCGCAGGCCGGTGACGACGTTACCGGTCCTGTGCAAGCCGATGTCGGTGCCCGTATTCATTTCGACGACCACGCCGGGAACCACCTCGACCCGGCGTTGCTCGCCTACGGCGGTGTGCAGGCGTCCCGCGCCGGCGCCATACCTTCCCAGATCCAGGCCGTGGCGACCGACCAGCACCGCCGCCACCGATGCGGTCACCGCTGTTGCCAGGAAGACGCGCCTTCCCATGCGCACGCCGTGGCGCGGAACCGCCCGCGCGCTCCGGACCGCCCGGTCGCATTCGGCGATGGCGGGACCCAGGTGTTCCCACATGCTGCGCACCCGCGCGAATGCCTCGGCGTGCCGCGCGTCGGAAAGGCACCAGCGACGGAACGCCTCGCCGTCCTCGCGCGTGGCCGTGCCCGAGGTCAGATGGACGAGCCAGGCCCTCGCCTGACGCTCGCTTTCATTGGTGCTGGTGGTTCCCATACCGCTCAAGACGGATCGCCCGCGCCGGGACCGAACCGCTGGAAAGAACGGCGCCCCACTTTTGTGGCACAGGTCTCAAGGGCCTTCCGCAACTCCTTGCCGACCATGCGCACCGAAATGCCGTAACGCGCCGCGATGTCCGCATGCGGCAGCTCGTCGACCCGGGCCGCGATGAGGATCTCGCGCTGACGGCGGGTCAGGGCGTCGAGTGCTGCGCCGAGCGCCTCCAGGTCCTGGCGCGAGGCCAGTACGGTGGGTGGGTCGGCCGGATCGTCCACACCATGTAGCAGCTCCTCCACCTCCACGCCGGTCAACAGGCGACCGGCACCGCGGTGATGATCCACCGCCAGGTTCAGCGCCATGCGGAAAAGATACGCGGTGGGATTCCCCGGAAGCGGTGCCGCCCGCTCGACTCTCAGATAAGTCTCCTGCAACACGTCGTCCACGATGTCGTCGGAGCGCAGCCGCCGGCGAAGTCGCCTGCGAAAGTCGTCGTAATTGTCGAGGAAGGTGCCGAGCAGTGTGGTCTCCACGGTCATCCCTCCCGCCCGCGCGACGCTGCACAGGGGTCGGAAAGGCCGCGGTCCGACGCAAGCAGAATCGTCACGGGACTGAAACGATGGAAGGTGCCGGCCACACGCACGGCTTGTACCGCCGCCAGCACGTCGTCGTCCCTCGCCGGTTGGTCCGACGGCGCCAATGCGATGGCTTTGCTCACGCTTCCCGTGGCATCGATCCACAACTGCATGGCAAGGCGAAAGGAGCCGGGGCGTGTCGAAGCATGGCTGCAAAGCGCGCGTTCGATCGCCGATTGCAGGACACGGGCGGCACGGTCGTCGAGCACGGGGGGCGGCTCCGCATCCGGCGCCGGCGCCGTATCAGCTGTCGGGGACGACTGCAACGTGACGGTAACGGCGTTCACGGACGAGAACCGGGCCTCGAGGCCCGTGCCGACGAGAAGGATGCGCAGTGCGTTGTGTGGCGACGTCTCACCGTGCAGGCCGCGCGTCTGCCTGTCCGCCACAAGGACATCGTCGAAAAGCACGGCCGTGCCCGATGCCTCGCTGAAGGCGCGCAGGGCCGTGGCGAGAGCTTGTGCCTCGATATCGAAGCGCTTGGGCGCATACGCTCCTTCCGACCCCTGTGGCTGTTCCGTGGAGGCCTGTTCCCTCGCCGTGCATGCCATGGGCGCGAGCAGGACCATGCACGCGACGAGCGCGACGACGCTGCGTGCCACGTTCATTCCTCACGCGTGGGCGGTACGGGACCTCGTCTTCGAGGTGAAGGCTAGGTGCGCCGGATGACAGAACGGCGCAAGAGCGGTGACATGATTAATGACAGGACCATGACGCCAGCCGCTTTGCTTACAGCTGCAACCGGTTACGTGATATGCCTTGCACGGGCGTCACGGAGAAAGTCGATGCGTATCCGGTCCGGCATGGTGGGCGTTGTGCTGATGACGGCACCTGTCGCCGTCGTCGCGCAGGTCGTGGACCTGCCGGCCGTCCATGCGTCGGCAGAAAGCGGCTGTGTCAATCCGGCGCCGGGATCGTCTGTCGGCCTGTCTTACGCCTGTCTCACGCGGCTGATGACGGCCGCGCCCTCACCGCCCGCAGCCGCCCTGCAAACCGATCCGGCGCAGCGACCGAGCAATACGCTAGGCCTCTACAACGCCAGCGGACTTCGCAACCGCATGGGGCCGAATCTCGGCAACTCGGTGCAGCCGTACCGGCCGAAGGTGAGCTACCCGAATCCACTGGTTCACTGAAAAACATGTGGGAGCCGGCTATGCCGGCGATCCCGCGGCAGCGGGCAGGCTTGCCGCAAGCACGATCGCCGCTGAAGCGACTCCCACATGCATCAAGGCTTGTTGAGCGGCACCGTCACCGTGGGTTCGCCGCTGCCCAGCCTTGCTTCGCCACGGTACGGGCGCAGCGATTCGAACTTCTGCTGGTACTCGTCGGTGACCTGCTTCGCTTCGTTGCCGTTCGTGATGACACGCGGCGTGATCAGCACGATGAGTTCCGTGCGATCGCGGTTGCGGGCGGTGGAGCCGAAGAGGCGTCCGATGACAGGTATGCGATTGAGCCCGGGAATGCCTGTATCCGTCACCCCTTCCTGCTGCTTGATCAGGCCGCCCAGGAGCACTGTCTGGCCACTCTGCACCGCCACTTGCGTGGCGACTTCGCGCTGCTGGATGGGGAAGTTGTTCGTGGCCGTGTCCCTCTGGCCCGGCGCGCTCACCACCTGGTTGATGTTGAGGTACACGAGGCCGCCCGGATTCACACGGGGACGCACGTTGAGGATCACGCCGGTGTCCTTGTATTCCACCTGGCCGATCGTGTTGTCCGAATTGGCGTTGGTATTCACGTAGGTCTGCGTGATCGGAATCTGGTCGCCGACCTGGATGTGCGCCTTCTGGTTGTTCAGGACCACCAGGGACGGAGCAGACAGCGTTTTCGTGTTGCCGCTGGTTTCCATCGCGCGCAGGGCGACCGAGAGATTATTGTTCACGAACGAATAGAAGAACGCGTCCTTGCCCTGGTTGAACGTATTGCCGCCGTCGCCCAGCGCCCACTGCTGCTTGTTGCCCGGCTGACCGACCGTGCCGTTCGTGCCACCGACCAGCCCCTCCAGGTACCACTGCACGCCGAACTGGAACTGGCCGGTCAACGCCACCTCGAGAATGCGTGTCTCGATCTGCACCTGCAGCGGCACAGCATCGAGACGCTTGATCGCTTGCTCGATCTCCGCCCACTGCGACGGCCGGCAGCGCACCATGAGCTGGTTGTTCGAATCCACCGAGGTGATGCGCACGCCGTCGTCGGTGGTCACGGGGCCGCTGTGCTGGCGACGCGACGACGAATCGTCGCCGAAGCCGCTGCTGCTGCTGTTCGCCCCGTAGGAACCGAACGACGAACCGCCGTTCATGCCCGACGACGAGCCGGTGAGACCGTTGTTGTTCGTGGTGTTCAGAAGGCTGGACCCCGACGAACCACTGTTGCCGAACGCGCCCGTGGTGCTTCCTAGCCCGGAACCGTCGCGGTTACCCAAGTCGCTGTCGCTGCCGCCGAGCGTGCCGGAACTCAATCCGGGGCCCACGCGACCACCGTTGTCACCGGAACGCCCGCCGCCGGAGCCGCCGCCATAGATATCGGAGAGGTACTGGGCCAGGTCGGACGCCTGGACGTTGCGCACGTCGTACACGTACAGCTGCGGCTCGTTGCCGCCGCCGCGGTCGATGCGGTCGATCCAGCTGCGCACTTCTTCCAGGTACGCGGGCTGCGGGCTGATCACCACGAGCGAATTGGTGCGCTCGATGGGAATGAAGCGCAACAGCCCTGCCATGGGCGTATTGCCCTTCTCGCCGAACAGCTTGTCGAGGGTGGGCGTAAGTTCCTTCACTTCGGCCCGCTGCAGGCTGAACACGCCAACCGACATGCCGCGCAGCCAGTCGACGTCGAAGGTCTTCACCGTGCGTTCGTAGTTGTCCAGTTCGGTCGGCGTGCCCGCCATTACCAGCACGTTGCGCGTCGGGTCGGCCAGCAAGGTGGCGTCGGGCCGCGCGAACGGCTTGATGAGCTTCTGCATCTCGGTGGCCGAGATGAAGCGCAGCGGGAACAGGCGGGCTTGCAGGCCGCCCGGCGGTGCCGTGGCCCCGATGCTGGGCACGAGGTTGCCCGCCACGGCGTCCTTGGCCGGCATCACCACATAGCGGCCGTTGGTCTGCACCAACGCGTTGCCCGTCCAGGACAGCAGCGTTTCCAGGATTGGCAGTGCCTGCTCGCTGGTAACCGGCTGCGAGGTGGAGAACGACACGTTGCCCTGCACACCCGGAACGATCGAGTAGTTCTCGTGCAGCAGGTCGCCGAGGATCGCCTTGACCACCGATTCCACCGGCTGGTTCTCGAAATTGAAGGTGACCGTGCCCGCACCCGCCGCCACCGGCTTGGGCTTGGCCAGGCCCACCGGCTTCACGAATTCACCCGTGCCCGTGGTGATGTCCGGCGCGGCCGCCGGTTGCACCGGCGGATTGGAGTCGGGAAGCGTCAACGGACGCGGAGCAGGCTTTTCGGTGCCGGCCAGCGCCTCGCGCTGCAGCGATCCGTCGTCGCGCGGCTGTGGCAGCGTCGTGCAGCCGGCCAGCGCAACCGCCAGCGCGGTAGCGGCAATCAGGGAACTTCTAGGCATGGAACAACGTACTCCCTCGTTGGACGCGGCACAAACTTTCGACCCCTGGCCTGCTGCCGATCCGCCAACTCTAAAGGGAGGGTCCTTACAGCGCTAGCACCCCGTGGCTGACCTGCTTCACGGGATTCGACATGGGCGCAAATTTAATAGTTCCCTGAAATGCAGCCGACATATCCGCGCAACGAGCGTGTATGCCATCCGGATCCCTGGGCGCCTACGGCGCCCATTCCGCATGGAAGCTGCCCTTCTCGTCCACACGCTCGAAGGTGTGTGCCCCGAAGAAGTCCCGCTGCGCCTGGATGAGGTTGGCCGGCAAAGTCTCCGCCCGGTAGCTGTCATAGTAGGCGACCGCGGCCGAGAAGCCAGGCACCGGCACGCCCACGCGCACCGCCTCGCCCACCACCTCGCGCAAGGCGGCCTGGTACGATTGCGCCACGTCGCGGAAATACGGGTCCAACAGCAGGTTTTTCAGCGCGCCATCATTGCGATAGGCATCGGTGATCTTCTGCAGGAAGCGCGCGCGGATGATGCAACCGGCGCGGAAGATCTTCGCGATGCCGCCGTAGTCGAGGTTCCAGCGGTTCTCGTCCGAAGCCGCGCGCAACTGCGCGAAACCCTGGGCGTACGAGATGATCTTGCTCATGTACAGTGCGCGCCGCACCGATTCGATGAACGCCTTGCGGTCCCCTGCGAAGGCTTCCGCGTTCGGTCCGACGAGTTGGCGGCTGGCGGCGACGCGCTCGTCCTTCATCGAGGAAAGCACGCGCGCGAACACCGATTCGGTGATGAGGGTCAACGGCACGCCGAGATCGAGTGCACTCTGGCTTGTCCACTTGCCCGTGCCTTTCTGCGCGGCGCGGTCGAGGATCATGTCCACCAGCATCTTGCCGCTCTTCTCGTCCTTGCGGCGGAATATCTTCGAGGTGATCTCGATGAGGAAGCTGTCGAGTTCGCCTTCGTTCCATTCGCTGTAGACATCGGCAAGCTCGTCGTTGGAGAGTCCGGCCACGTGCTTCAGCACCGCGTAGCTTTCCGCGATCAGCTGCATGTCGCCGTATTCGATGCCGTTGTGCACCATCTTCACGTAGTGTCCGGCGCCGCCCGGTCCGATGTAGATGACGCAGGGTTCGCCGTCGGGCGCCCGGGCCGCGATCTCGGTGAGGATGGGCGCCACCAGGTCGTAGGCGTCGCGGGGGCCGCCCGGCATGATGGAGGGGCCCTTCAGCGCACCTTCCTCACCGCCCGAGACGCCGGTGCCGATAAAGTGCAGGCCGTCCGCGGCCAGCTCGTCGCCGCGCCGCACGGTGTCCTTGTAATAGGTGTTGCCGCCGTCAATCAGGATGTCGCCCTTGTCCAGCAGGGGGCGCAGCTGTTCGATCACCGCGTCCGTACCCGCGCCGGCCTGCACCATGAGCAGGATGCGGCGCGGCTTCTCCAGGGAATCCACGAAGTCCTCGAGGGTATACGAGGGCACCAGCTTCCTGCCCGGACTGGCGGCCATCACCTCGTCCGTCTTCTCGCGGCTGCGGTTGAAGATGGATACCGCATGACCGCGGCTCTCGATATTCCAGGCAAGGTTGCGCCCCATGACGGCCATGCCGATCACGCCGATCTTTTGCTTGCTCACGGGCGGTACTCCGGTTCGGGGAAGGGGTGAGGATGCGACGTTCTCCATCAAAGCGCCAACATGGCCAGGGTTCTTGCAAGTTTCCCGCACTGCGGCGAAGGCTTTTCCCGGGCTCGGCTATCATGGGCGGCGAACCGGCGGTGGCACCGCCCGGATGGAATCGATACGCATGAACCAGGTGAAGTCGCGCTCTCGCGACAAACGCGTCGCCAGCGCCCGCGAGGCACTGGCCGGTCTCGTGGCCGACGGGCAGACCGTCGCCGTCGGCGGCTTCGGCCTCTGCGGCATACCGGAACTGCTGATCGAGGCGCTGCGCGACTCCGGCGTCACCGGCCTCACCGCCGTCTCCAACAACGCCGGCATCGACGGCGTGGGCCTGGGCCAGCTGCTGGCCACCCGTCAGATCCGCAAGATGATCTCGTCGTACGTGGGCGAGAACAAGGAATTCGAACGGCAGTTCCTCGCAGGTGAACTGGAGGTGGAGTTCACCCCGCAGGGCACACTCGCGGAGAAACTGCGTGCCGGTGGCGCCGGCATCCCGGCCTTCTTCACCCGCACCGGCTACGGCACCCAGGTGGCCGAAGGCAAGGAAACGCGCGAATTCGACGGGCACATGTACGTGATGGAGCGCTCCATCGTGGCCGACGTGGCCCTGGTGAAGGCGTGGAAGGCCGACCCGTCGGGCAACCTCGTCTACCGGAAGACGGCGCGCAACTTCAATCCGATGGTGGCGACGGCCGGCAAGGTCTGCATCGCCGAGGTGGAGATCATGGTCGAGGTAGGCGAGTTGGACCCCGACCAGGTCCACACGCCGGGCATCTACGTCGATCGCATCGTGCACAATCCCGCGCCGTCCAAGCGCATCGAACAGCGCACCGTGCGCGCCTGAGGAGACCCACCATGGCCTGGACCCGCGAACAGATGGCGCAGCGCGCCGCCCTGGAACTCTCCGACGGCGACTATGTGAACCTCGGCATCGGCTTGCCGACGCTGGTGGCGAACCACTTGCCCGACGGCGTCGACGTCTGGCTGCAATCCGAGAACGGACTGCTCGGCATCGGCCCCTTCCCGACCGACGACGAAGTGGACGCCGACCTGATCAACGCCGGCAAGCAGACGGTCACCGCACGTCCCGGCGCGTCGTATTTTTCCAGCGCCGATTCCTTCGCGATGATCCGCGGCGGACATATCGACATCTCCATCCTCGGCGCCATGCAGGTCACCTGCGACGGCGACATCGCGAATTGGATGGTGCCCGGGAAAATGGTGAAGGGCATGGGTGGCGCCATGGACCTCGTGGCCGGCGTGAAACGCGTGGTCGTGCTCATGGAACACATGGCAAAAGACGGCTCGCCGAAGATCCTCACCGAATGCACCCTGCCCCTCACGGGCAAGGGCGTGGTCAACCGGATCATCACCGACCTGGCGGTGTTCGACGTGGGACCGGACGGCCTCGAGTTGAAGGAACTGGCTCCCGGCGTGGACGAGGCCCAGGTTCGCGCCGGCACAGGGTGCGATTTCACCTCGAAGGTGTGACCTTTAGGAGTCGCTTCGGCGGTCATGGTGCTCGCGGCAAGCTTGCCCGCTGCCGCGGGATCGCCGGCATAGCCGGCTCCCACACAGAGCAGGCCGGGCTCTCACACAGAGCAGGCCGGCTCGCATGCAGAGCGGGCCGGCTCTCTGTGGGAGCCGCTTCAGCGGCGATGGGTGCTCGCGATAAGGCCGCCATGCTATCGCCGGCTCCCACCGGGTTTCCTGGCGCAGAAAAGAAGTCGCCCCGCAGAGGACGCCTCAGCATGGGCCTCGGGGGGGAGGTAGGCCGGATGCCGGTAGTTAGCGTCGATGCGGGGCGAGGGACTTGCCGACCCAGGGGGAGGGGTTGGTGGCAAGTCGAGGTGAATCATAGATTTCCTAGGAAATTCCGGCCAATATATATTTCGGCACTCACTTATTCGTAAACCGACTATGTTCGACCTCCGCCAACTCCGCTACTTCGTCGAGGTCGCCGAGACCCTCAGCTTCACCCAGGCGGCGCAACGCCTGCACATTTCCCAGCCCCCGCTCTCCCAGCAGATACAATCGCTTGAGGCCGACCTCGGTGTGCGCCTGCTCGACCGCAATCGCCGCCGGGTCGCCCTCACGGAGCCGGGCCGGCTTTTCCTCGCGGAAGCCAAGGCGATCCTCGCGCGCGCCGACAGCGCCCGCACGGTGGTGGCCGAGGCGGCGGCCGGGTTCACCGGCCATCTTCGCCTGGCCTATGCCGTATCGGTTTCCTTCCATCCGGCGCTGCCCGAGACCCTGCTCCGCTTCTCCCATGCGGTTCCCGGCGTGAGCCTGCACCTGGGCGAAATGTTCACCGGCGCCCAGTACGACGCCATCCTGGCCGGACAGATCGACGTGGGACTGCTGCGGGCCCACCCGGAGGGTGTCGCGAACACACGCCAGCTCAATGTCGAGGTGATCGACCACGAACCGCTGGTGATCGCCATGCCGGCGGGCCACCGGCTGGCGAAGCAGCCGCTCTTGCGCATGGCCGATCTGGCCGGCGAGCGGTTCGTGGCCCCGCCCCGCGCCCAGGCGGCGACCCTGAACGACCGGCTGGCACTGCTCGCCAACAAGGCCGGTTTCCGCCCACAGATACGCCAGGAAGCCCAGCAGATTCCTTCCCTGCTCCCTCTTGTGGCCGCCGGGCTCGGCGTGGCCCTGGTTCCGGCATCGCTCCGCGTGGTGCACCTGAAGGGCCTGGCCTTCGTGCCGGTGGACGACCCGGAAGCCCACCTGTTGCTGGCGGTGGCGTCCCGCGTGGACAATACGTCGCCCGTGCTGGACAGCTTCCTGCGCACCATCCGCGAAGCGCGGTCGAAGCTGGGCCTGGGCCCGTAGGAGCGCGCCCTGCGCGTTTTATGCCCGCGCCGGGTACGACGGCTTTTCGCCAGGTGCACCACGGCCGCCATCCGCGCCCCTATATCAAGCTTGCGGGCGGCATAACAAGCCGCTACAATTCCGTTTTTCCTTGTCCTTAAAGTTTCAGGAGCTGGCCGTGAAGGTGCTTTCCTCTTTGAAGTCCGCGAAGTCGCGTCACCGTGACTGCAAAGTCGTTCGCCGTCGCGGCAAAGTGTTCGTGATCTGCAAGAGCAACCCGCGTTTCAAGGCCCGTCAGCGCTGATCCAGCTGCGACGTGCTTGAGAAAGAAGGCCGCGAAAGCGGCCTTTTTTTGTGGGAGCCGCTTCAGCGGCGATGGGTGCTCGCGACAAGCTTGCCCGCTGCCGCGGGATCGCCGGCAGAGCCGGCTCCCACACAGAGCGGGTCGACTACCACAGCCCCCTAACCGCGCGCCTCGCTCAGATAGGGCGAATCCGGGATATCTCCCGTGTCGCCCATGAACACGCAGTTGCGCCCTGCCCGCTTCGCGCGGTACAGCGCGGCGTCGGCCACCACGAGCAGCCGGTGCAGCTCGAACCCGCATTGCGTGGTGCTCGCGATGCCGAAGCTGGCCGTGGCCGTGAGCTCGGGCCGCGCCTGTGTGGCGGAGGTGGCCGCGATCGAGAGGCGCAACTGCTCCGCGCGGGCGCGAGCCTGCGCTGGACTGCAATCGGGCAGCAGCACCGCGAATTCCTCGCCTCCCAGTCGGCCGAACACGTCGCACGCGTGAAGTGCGCGGCGGCAGACGTCCACCGCGCGCTTGAGCACTTCGTCGCCCACCGCGTGCCCGTAGGTGTCGTTCACCGTCTTGAAGTGATCCAGGTCGAACAGGATCAGGCATGCGCCGCGGTCCGAACGCGCGCCGTAGGCGAGCACGCGTTGCGCCTGGTCCACGAAATGCTCGCGGTTGCAGATGCCCGTGAGGCCGTCGCGACGCGCCAGCTTCATGAAGCGCAACTGCGAAC
Source organism: Luteibacter sp. SG786 (assembly GCF_011759605.1). GTDB lineage: Bacteria > Pseudomonadota > Gammaproteobacteria > Xanthomonadales > Rhodanobacteraceae > Luteibacter. The sequence goes on along the minus strand of NZ_JAAOYX010000001.1, from coordinate 2,365,427 downwards.
GCCGCAACCACAACAGCAGCCAACCGATCGCACCGAGGCTGGCGAGCAGCACCACGATGTACAGACGGCCCGTTTCCACTTCCTTCCTGTCCAGCGCACCCGTGAGGCGAAGGATCTCGTTCTGTTTGTTCAGCGCGTCGACCTCCGCCTTCCTGGCCAGCAGTTGCTGATCCACGATCTGGAAAGCGAGGCTGCGCGCGCTCACGTCGTTGAGGTAAGCCTTGTCGGCTTGCATGTATTTCTCGTGGTAATCCAGCGCGGCCTGCGCATTGCCCAGGCGTCGCTCCACTTCGTAAAGAACCCAGTACCCCATGCGCCGCGGATCGGTGAATTCGCCCTTGATCGAGGCCGCCACCGCGGACAGCCCGAAGCGGCGCGCATTGGCAAGATCGCCCAACTTCAGATACGCCTGCGCGAGCGTGGCGTCGTATTCCGTAAGCAACGCGGGATAGTTCAGCGTGCGCAGGCCGTCGCGCGACTCCGTGAGCAACTTCACCGCTTCCGCCGCCTTCCCCTGGCCCAGTTGGAAGGCCGCGATATCGGCGCGCATCGTGTCCGCGAAAACATCGTTGCCCGTCGCATCGCAGACCTCGATGGCTCGGAAATACATCGGATCCAGCGTCTTGAGGCGATTCGCCTCGCGCTGCGCGCGCAACAGGTGCTGTGCGCCGACGCAGTTCGTCTGGCCGGGCGGCGGGTTTTCCATCATTTCGCGCGCATACGCTTCGGCCTGCTCGAACTGGCCGGCGGAACTGAGCAGCTGCGACGCCTCGCCCAGCCCCTGGAAACGCGCCTTGCGATCGCGAATGGATGGCATCAGGTCCTGCAACTGGCCGAGCCGCACGAAGGCTTCCTGGTAGCGATGCCCCACGCCGAGAAGATTGATCAGCGTGGCGGTCGCGCGGAAGCGCAACACGCTGTCGGTGGCATTGTCCGCCACCTCTTCCAATGCTTTCCGTCCGTTCTCGTAGTCGCCGATCCAGGTGTACCGCCATCCCTGGAGGAAGCGCAGCTTCCAGTGCTGGAGCGATGCCAGCTTCGCGTCGCGCGTTGCCAGATCGTCCACCAGATGGCCGAACGTCTGGAAATCCGTGATCTTGATGGCGTCCGCCCGATCCAGGATCGCGTCGGTGGACGAAGGATTGGCCGACTCGTCCGTCGCCGCGCGCGATGCCGTGCAGACCACCAGCAGCACGGCGGCGAGCATCGGTAGCGCATGGCGCAAGGTGCGTCTCACGGCATCAGCCGGTGGGATCCGCGGATGGCGTGCGGGAGATGCTTTCCGGGGGAACGTCCGTGTCGTCGTCGTCGTCCTCGCCATCGAACGGATCCTCTTCGCGCGCGGGACTGTCCGGCAGTTGCGAACTGATGTATTCCCGCTGGCCAAACAAGGCACGAAGAGCGTCGCCATCGTTCGTCGCCAGCGCGTCACCTAACGCGACGTCGTCGACGCCGGCCTCCAGCAGCGCCGTTCGCATCGCGTCCGCGGATGCGTGACGCAATGACGCGTCGCTGCCGACGCGCGCAAGAAATTCGATAACCTTCCCCATCTGCCCGTCCTTTGGGCCGGAGCCTGTCCGGCCCTCGCGGCGCACCTCCCCTCGAGGCCACTCGCGAGCGGATCATAGTCCTCCGCGCCGGCCCGGAGTAGTAGGCCAACCGCACCGGCCGAAGGGAATGCGACGCAGGTCAGATACCTGGCGTGACAGGTACCGAAAATGCGGGACCAGGGTCAGACCAGCGTGGCGGCCTTCTGCAGGGCGATCCACACGCCCACGAGGAAGGGGACGCCCACCGCCAGCCACGCCAGCGCTCCCACGATGCCGAACCGGACGGGGTGCGGCCGTTCTCAGGCGGCCGAAGCGTACTGCGCGTATTTCGACGTCTTCAGCCAGGTCGGGAAATCGATCTTCCCCAGATGGGCACCCTGCCCCGCGACAAGGGAATCCGGCTGGAGCCGCGCTCCGAAGTAGGGAGCGTTCGCGTCGCCCACGACGTCGTGCGTATCCTTCACGATCGTGAGGAAGCGGGCGACGAGATCGGCCATGGGAAATTTCTCCGGCCCACCGATCTCCACGATGCCGTTGACCGGCGTACCGAGCGTGCCGGCGGTAACGGCGTCGGCTACCTCGTCCGATGCGATCGGCTGGATGAACGCCGTGGGAAGGGTAAGGCTGCCGCTCGAGGCCGCGGACTGCGCGATGCCACCGAGAAATTCAAAGAACTGCGTGGAGCGCACGATGGTGTACGGGATACCGGATGTTGCGACGATCCGCTCCTGCGCCAGCTTCGCGCGGAGGTATTCGCTGTCGGTCAACCTGTCGGCACCGACCACCGACAACGCCACATGATGGGTGACGCCGGCCCGCTTTTCGGCCGCGACAAGGTTGCGGCCCGCCGTCTCGAAGAATTCGAGCACCTGTGGCCCTACGAAAACCGGCGAATTGGCGAGGTCCAGCACGGTATCGACGCCCGCCATCGCGGCGTCCAGTCCTTCCCCGGTAAGCGTATTCACGCCCGAGGACGGCGATGCCGCAATCGCTTCGTGACCCTTCGCGCGCAGGCGCTCCACCACTTTGCTACCGATGAGGCCGGTGCCGCCGATGACGAGGATTTTCATGGTCGTGACCTCCGTTGAACGTCGGATCATCGTAGGTTCGGCGGACGGCACCGGGTAGCGCCGTCGGCGGGATCACCATGTTGCCGCTGCGACACCAATGGGCAAGCCGCTGCCGCATTCCAGATCCAGCGCACGAATGGCAGCGATCATGAAATCGATGAACACACGGATTCGCGACGGCAGTTGCCGGCGACTTTGGTAGCACACGTAGTGGCCGCGATCGTCGGGAGCGTATTGGGGGAGGCACGCCACCAGGCGCCCGGAGCGCAGGTGTTCGCACACCTGGTATCCCGCGAGTTGGCCGATGCCGCGTCCGTCGAGCACGGCTTGCAGCACCAGATCGGTGTCGTTGAACACCTCCATGGCCGGGGGCAGCGCCTTGCGCAGGCGGCCATCGACCTTGAACTCCCACTCGTCGATGCGCCCCGATCCCGCGCGGTAGTGGATACCGTGGTGTGCGGCCAGCGCCTCGACACTTTCGATCGCACCGTGATCGCGCAGGTAATCGGGCGTGGCGCATACGAACATCTGCATCGGAACGACCTGCCGCGCGACGATCTGACTGTCCTCCATGCGTCCGTTGCGGAAGGCCACATCGATGCGGTCGCCCGTGAAATCGAATGATCGATCGTCGAGCAACAGGTCGATCGCTATACCCGGATAGCTTTCGCGAAAACGGTTCAGCAGCGGCGCCACCACCTTGCGTCCGAACCCTACCGGCGCGCCTATCCGCAGTTGTCCGCGCGGCGGCCCGTCTTGCAGTTCGCGCATGTCGTCCAGGGCCTGGGCGATCTTCTCCACGCCGGGATGGCAGTTCTCGAAAAAGATCTCCCCTTCGTGGGTGAGTGCTGTGCTGCGCGTGGTGCGCGAGAAAAGCCGGGCGCCCACCTGCTGCTCCAGCTTCTGCACGCTGCGGCTGACCGCCGACCGGCCGATGCCGAGGCGATCCGCGGCGCGCGCGAAACTCCCCTCGTTCACTACGGCGATGAAGGCGATCACCCCTGCGTAGCTCGCCGAGAAGGAGGTGGCAAGCGCGTCCGCGCCCCCGCAGACCGACGGCGGATAGGAGTTCATGACTGATCCTCGTTTCGGAGCGGAGCCCGGCATACGCCGGCCTCCTGTATGAAAGAGCGCGCGACCCGGAGGAGTTCGCGACAGGCGGCGGCGTCGCGGCGCAGCAGCAGGGAAACCTCGTCGATACCGGCTTCGAAGATGTCGCTCATCAGGAAGGCCACGCGCGCGTCCGGGGGCAAGGCCTCCAACGTGTCCAGCAAGCCGACGAAAACGGCGTCCAGCGGCTGCTTCGTCGATAGCTGTCTGCGCAGACTTTCGTAGACGGAGGTATGAGGGTCCATACCCTACAGACGTAACAGCCACCCGGGCTGTGACAGGGCGATTGGTGTCCGGCGGGCAACGCCGTGATCACGACCGCGTGTCTACTCCACGCGACCGTACGGCCATAGCCTTTCGCTCATCTCCCACAGAGTACCTACCCATGACGCAGCGCCTCGATTACATGCAGCAGTCCCCGGACATGGTCAAGAAGCTCATGGAGCTCAGCGCCCTGTACAAGAAGTCCACCCTGGGCGAGACGATCAACGACCTGGTGAACATCCGCGCCTCGCAATTGAACGGCTGCGCGTTTTGCGTGGACATGCACAACAAGGAAGCGAAGATCCACGGCGAGCGCGAATTGCGCCTGTACCACGTGGCCATCTGGCGGGAATCGCCCATGTTCGAGCCGCGCGAGCGCGCCGCGCTGGCCTGGACCGAAGCACTGACCCGTATTCCCGAGCACGGCGTTCCCGACGAGCTTTACGAACGCGTCCGCGCCCATTTCTCCGAGAAGGAACTCTCCGACCTGACGTTCCAGATCATGGTCATCAACGCATGGAACCGCGCCAACGTGGCCTTCCTTCCCGTGCCCGGCGCATTCGACAAGGCATGGGGCCTGAACAAGGCGGGCCTCTCCTGAGCCCACTAACCGAGGATTCCACCATGCGTATCGCCAAGCTGCTCGCCCTCCTCCTCGCCTTCGCCCCGGCACTCGCCCTGGCCCAGAAGGATCCCGCCGACGGCGCACCCCAGCCCGACGTCAAGGACCTCATGACGAAGGCGCTGAAAGACAACCCGGGCAAGGAAATCACCCTGATTTCCGTGGATTACCCGCCCGGAGCCATCGAGCACGTGCACCGTCACGACGCCCACGCCATGCTTTACGTGATCGAAGGCAACATCGTGATGGGTGTGAAGGGCAAGCCGGAGCAGACCCTGAAGGCCGGCGACACCTTCTATGAAGGCCCCGACGACATTCACACCGTAGGCCGCAACGCGAGCAAGACCGAACCGGCACGGTTCGTGGTGTTCATCCTGAAGGACAAGGGCAAGCCCCTGGTGATGCCCGTCCGCTGAACGATTTTGCCCAAGACGCGTCACAAACGCGGTGGCAGAATCGTCTGGATGGGTATGAACGAAGCCACCGCCGTTTTCTCAGCCCTGCGACCGCGCCTGCATGGCATCGCCTATCGGATGCTCGGCTCCGTGGCGGAATCGGAGGACGTGGTCCAGGACATCTGGCTGAGCTGGAACGGCATCGAGCACCACACCGTCGAGAATCCCGAGGCCTGGCTGGTGGCCGCCACCACACGGCGTGCCATCGACCGCCTGCGTGCCGCCAAGGCACGGCGCGAGGACTATGTGGGGATCTGGCTGCCGGAGCCGATCCTGACCGATGAGGGCGCGTCACCCGAGGAATTGCAGGAACTGGCGGGCGACGTCTCCGTCGCGTTCCTCCTGCTGCTTGAGCGCCTTTCCCCGGAAGCGCGGGCCGCGTTCATCCTCCGCGAGGTGCTGGATGCCGACTACCCCGAGATCGCCGACACCCTGGGCAAGAGCGAGGCGGCCTGCCGCCAGCTTGTGCACCGGGCCAAGGATCAGCTGCGCGACGAGCGTCCGCGCCAGACGGTACCGAACGACACGCACCTTGGCCTGATGCGCCGTTTCGCCGACGCCATGATGCGCGGCGACTTCCAGACGCTGCGGTCGTTGCTGGCCGTGGACGCGGACCTCCGGGGCGACGGCGGCGGAAAAGTCACCACGTTCCCGAAACCGATGGTCGGCGGCCAGCGTATTGCCCAGCTGTTCTTCGCCGCGCACCTGCGATACGGCGACGGCGTGCAGGTGCGCCTTGCACGCATCAATGGCGAATGGTCGCTGCTGCGTTATCTCGACGGCGCACTGGAATCGGCACAGACGTATGTAACCGACGGGGAGAAGATCCTCAGCATCCACGTGCAGCGCAATCCGGACAAGCTTGCCCGGATTGCGCGTGGGTTGCAGGGGTTTCGTGCAGACTGACACCGTCGCCCCTGCGAAGGCAGGGGCCCAGCGTCTGATGCGCCACGCACGAACGAGTCACTGGGTTCCTGCCTTCGCAGGAACGACGGACGGGTGGCGAATCAGCTGTAGCGGACGCCAGTGATCTCGTAGCTCTTCACGCCGTTGGGAGCGGTGAAATCGAACTCGTCGCCTTCGCTCTTGCCGATGAGCGCGCGCGCGATCGGCGACGACACGGCAATGAGGTTCTGCTTGATGTCGGCTTCGATGTCGCCAACGATCGTGTAGGTCACTTTCGCGTCGCTATCGAGATCCACGAGGTCGACGATGGCGCCGAAGACGATCTTCTTGCCCGGATTGAGGCGTTCGGTGTCGATCACTTCGGAGTTCGACAGCGCGGCCTCCAGCTCGTTGATGCGGCCTTCGTTGAACCCATGCAGCTCGCGCGCCGCGTGGTACTCGGCGTTTTCCTTGAGGTCGCCGTGCGCGCGGGCCTCTGCCACGGCGTTGATCAGTTCCTGGCGCTTCGGGCCCTTCAGTTGCTCCAGTTCGGCGCGGAGACGATCCGCGCCCTTCTTGGTCAGCGGGGGACGTGTGCTGCTCATGCGTGAAGCTCCTTGTGCAGGTCCTGCAGGCTGTTGACCTCGCCGTCGGCGTGGAAGTCCAGCGAATGCACGAGGGCGCGCGCGCCTGCGACGGTCGTGGAATACGTGACGCGCTGCTGCAGCGCCTCGCGGCGGATCGAGAACGAATCGGAAATGGCCTGCTTGCCTTCCGTCGTGTTGACGATATACACCACTTCGCCGTTCTTGATCAGGTCGACGATGTGCGGACGGCCCTCGAGCACCTTGTTGATGCGCTCGCATGCCACGCCATTGTCCTGCAGGAACTTCGCCGTGCCCGACGTGGCGACGATGACATAGCCGCGGGCGGCCACGTCCTGCGCGATCGGCAGCAGGCGGTCCTTGTCGGCGTCACGCACCGACATGAACACCTTGCCCTTCGGCGGCGCCTTGATGCCGGCGGCCTCGTGGCCGCGCGCGAACGCGGCACCGAAGCTGCGGCCCACGCCCATGACCTCGCCCGTGGAGCGCATCTCCGGGCCAAGGATCGGATCGACGTTCTGGAACTTCAGGAACGGGAAGATCGCTTCCTTCACCGAGTAATACGACGGAATGATTTCCTTCGTCGCGCCCTGGTCGACGAGCGTGCGGCCGGCCATGGCGCGCGCGGCGATCTTCGCCAGCGACATGCCCGTGGCCTTGCACACGAACGGCACCGTGCGCGAAGCGCGGGGGTTCACCTCGAGGATGAACACCTCGTCGCCCTGGATCGCGAACTGGGTATTCATGAGGCCGATGACCTTCAGTTCCTGCGCCATCAGCTTCACCTGGCGGCGCATTTCATCCTGCACTTCGGCGCTCAGCGAGTACGGCGGCAGCGAGCACGAGGAGTCGCCCGAGTGCACGCCGGCTTCCTCGATGTGCTCCATGATGCCGCCCACCAGCACGTTGCCTTCGGCATCCGCGACGATGTCCACGTCCACTTCCACCGCGTGGTCGAGGAAGCGGTCGAGCAGCACCGGCGATTCGTTCGACACCTGCACGGCCTCGCGGATGTAGCGCGACAGGTCGGCGTCGGCGTAGACGATTTCCATGGCGCGGCCGCCGAGCACGTAGCTGGGACGCACCACCAACGGGTAGCCGATCTCGCGCGCCAGGGCCAGCGCCTCGTCGGCGTTGCGGGCCGTGCGGTTCGGCGGCTGCTTCAGGTTGAGCTTCTGGATCATCTTCTGGAAGCGCTCGCGGTCCTCCGCGAGGTCGATCGAGTCGGCGCTGGTGCCGATGACCGGCACGCCCGCCGCTTCGAGCGCGCGCGCCAGCTTCAGCGGGGTCTGGCCGCCGTACTGCACGATGACGCCCTTCGGCTTCTCGAGATCCACGATTTCAAGGACGTCTTCCAGCGTCAGCGGCTCGAAGTACAGGCGGTCGGACGTGTCGTAGTCGGTGGACACGGTTTCCGGGTTGCAGTTGACCATGATGGTCTCGAACCCGTCCTCGCGCAGGGCGAGGGCCGCATGCACGCAGCAGTAGTCGAACTCGATACCCTGGCCGATACGGTTGGGGCCACCGCCGAGCACGATGATCTTGTCCCGGTTCGTGGGGTTGGCCTCGCACTCCTCCTCATAGGTGGAGTACATGTACGCCGTGGTGGTGGCGAACTCGGCCGCGCAGGAGTCCACGCGCTTGTACACCGGGCGCACGCCCAGCGTGCGGCGCAGGTGGCGCACGGCGGCTTCGTCGGTGCCGACGAGTTCGGCCAGGCGCGCATCGGCGAAGCCCATGCGCTTCAGCTCGCGCATGCGCGGTTCGTCCAGCGCCGTGATGCCCTGGCGCTGCACTTCGCCCTCGGTCATCACGATGTCTTCGAACGCCGCGAGGAACCAGGGATCGATACGGGTCAGCTCGTGCACTTCCTCCAGCGAGAGGCCGGCACGGAAGGCATCGGCCACGTGGAAGACACGGTCAGGACGCGGCTCGCGCAGTTCGCGCTTCAGTGTCTGGAAGCCTTCCTCGCTGCCGATGTCCAGCCCGGTGGGGTTGAGCCCGTTCTTGCCGATTTCCAGACCGCGCAGGGCCTTCTGCATCGACTCGTGGAAGGTGCGACCCATGGCCATCACCTCGCCCACCGACTTCATCTGCGTGGTGAGGCGCGCGTCGGCGGCCGGGAACTTCTCGAAGGCGAAGCGGGGAATCTTGGTGACGACGTAATCGATGGACGGCTCGAACGACGCCGGCGTGAGGCCGCCGGTGATGTCGTTCTTCAGTTCGTCGAGCGTGTAGCCCACGGCCAGCTTGGCCGCGACCTTGGCGATCGGGAAACCGGTGGCCTTGGAGGCCAGCGCCGACGAACGCGACACGCGCGGGTTCATTTCGATCACGACGACGCGGCCGTCCTCGGCGTTGATGCCGAACTGCACGTTCGAGCCGCCCGTGTCGACGCCGATCTTGCGCAGCACCGCGATGGATGCGTTGCGCAGGCGCTGGTATTCCTTGTCGGTGAGCGTCTGCGCCGGCGCGACGGTGATCGAATCGCCGGTGTGGACGCCCATCGGGTCGAAGTTCTCGATCGAGCACACGATGATGCAGTTGTCCGCCTTGTCGCGGACCACTTCCATCTCGAACTCCTTCCAGCCCAGCACCGACTCCTCGACCAGCACCTCGTGCACGGGCGAAAGTTCGAGGCCGCGGCCGACGATCTCGACGAATTCTTCCTTGTTGTAGGCAATGCCGCCGCCGGAACCGCCGAGCGTGAAGCTCGGGCGGATGATCGTGGGGAAGCCGACGGTGGTCTGGATTTCCAGCGCCTGCTCCATCGAACGCGCCACTGCCGCCTTGGGGCATTCCAGGCCGATGTCGGCCATGGCCTTGCGGAACAGGTCGCGGTCCTCGGCCATGCGGATGGCCTCGCGCGACGCGCCGATCAGTTCCACGCCGTACTTCTCGAGCACGCCGTTGTCGGCGAGATCGAGTGCGCAGTTGAGGCCGGTCTGGCCGCCCATCGTCGGCAGCACCGCATCGGGGCGCTCCTTGGCGATGATGCGCTCCACGGTCTGCCAGTTGATCGGCTCGATGTAGACGGCGTCGGCCGTCTCCGGATCGGTCATGATCGTCGCCGGGTTCGAATTCACCAGGACGACGCGGTAGCCCTCTTCCTTCAGCGCCTTGCAGGCCTGGGCTCCGGAGTAATCGAACTCGCAGGCCTGGCCGATGACGATCGGGCCGGCGCCGATGACGAGGATGGTCTTGATGTCGCTGCGCTTTGGCATGCTTTTCTCTCGCAAATCGATGGCGTGGGAGGACGGCGTTTAAGAAGGGGCGTCAGGACGCCTTCTTCGCCTTGTGCGCTTCCATCGCGGCAATGAACGTGTCGAACAGGTAGCCGACGTCTTCCGGACCCGGGCTGGCTTCCGGGTGGCCCTGGAAGCAGAACGCGGGGCGGTCGGTGAGGGCGAAGCCCTGCAGCGAGCCGTCGAACAGCGAGGTGTGGGTGACGCGAACGTTGGCCGGCAGCGTGGCGGGATCCACGGCAAAACCGTGGTTCTGCGAGCTGATCAGCACGCGGCCCGTGTCGTGATCCTTCACGGGGTGGTTCGCGCCGTGGTGGCCGAACTTCATCTTCAGCGTCTTGGCGCCCACGGCCAGCGCCATGATCTGGTGGCCGAGGCAGATGCCGAAGGTGGGAATCTTCGTGTCGAGGATCTGCTTCGTCGATTCGATGGCGTAGTCGCACGCGGCCGGGTCGCCCGGGCCGTTGGCAAGGAAGACGCCGTCGGGGTTCATGGCGAGCACCTCGGCGGCCGGCGTCTGGGCCGGAACCACCGTGATGTCGACGCCACGGCCGGCGAGCAGGCGCAGGATGTTCTGCTTCACGCCGTAGTCGTACGCCACCACCTTGAACTTCTTCGGCGCGTTGTAGAACGCCTGCTTGTCGAGGTCGTATACGCCTTCGGACCACTGGTAGGTCTTGGTGGTGCTCACTACCTTGGCCAGGTCCATGCCGTTCAAGCCGGGGAAAGCCTTGGCCTTCGCCACCGCGGCGTCTGCGTCGATGGCGTCGCCGGCAACGATGCAGCCGTTCAGCGCGCCCTTCTCGCGAAGGATGCGGGTGAGCCGGCGCGTGTCGATGCCCGCGATGGCGACGATGCCATGGCGCTGGAGGTAGTGCGGCAGCGGTTCCACGCTGCGCCAGTTGCTGGCCAGGCGCGGCACGTCGCGCACGATGAGTCCCGCCGCGTGAACGCGGTCGGCCTCGACGTCGACGTCGTTGGTGCCGGTATTGCCGATGTGCGGGTACGTGAGGGTGACGATCTGGCGGGAGTACGACGGGTCGGTCAGGATTTCCTGATAACCGGTCATGGCGGTGTTGAACACCACCTCGCCGACTGTCTCACCGCGGGCACCGACCGCGTGGCCGTGAAAAACGCTGCCGTCTTCGAGAGCAAGCAGAGCAGGAGTACGCATGGGATGGCCGCCTTCGGGTGCAGCAAAGCCCGCAAGCCAGCGTGAAGCGGCTCGTGGGCCTTGGGGAAAAGGAATCGTTGGGCGGGTAAGAATGATAGGTGACAGGAACGTTTCTGTCCACCGGAAACGACTGATGAATGTGTGGGTGAATGCCGCGGGGAATGGCGCCTGTCACGATACAATGCCGGGGAGGAATCACCCGAGAACCGCCCGCATGTTGCTCGACCCCGCCCGGCTGGAACGCCCCGACACCGACATCAGGCATGAACCGTTTTCGTTCATGATCGCGCACGGGCAGCTTCCGGACGAGGCGCGCGGGGACCTCGACCGCGATTTCCCCCAATACGGCAGCGCAGGGTTTTTCCCCTACGACGCCAGCGACTGCGGCCCATCGGTGAATGAGCTGGTGGCGCAGATGACTTCGCGGGAATTTTCGGCGGCGATCGGCCGGCACCTGGGCATCGAGGGGCTGGAGAACTACCCCACCCTGGTCACCCTGTGCCGCCTGCTGAACCGCCGGCACGGCACGATCCACACCGACAGCAAGTCGAAAATCGCCACGGCGCTCATCTATCTCAATCCGATGTGGCCGGACACCAGCGACGGCTGCCTGCGTTTCCTTCGCTCGATCAACGACATCGACGATGTCGTTGCGCCCGAGTTGAAGCCGCTCTACGGCGAGTTCGCCGTCTTCCGCCGCGCGGAGAACTCCTTCCACGGCCACCTGCCCTACGAGGGCGAGCGCCGGGTGATCCAGGTGGCGTGGCTCACCTCGGAGGAAGAGAAGGCCCGCAAGACGAAGCGAGGCAAGTTCTCGCGGGCGTTCAAGAAGATCTTCGGCAAACTGGACCGCAAGGTAGGCGCGGACCGCGACCGCAACGCGTCCCACCCGGATTGACTTTTGTGGGAGCCGGCTATGCCGGCGATCCCGCGGCAGCGGGCAGGCTTGCCGCAAGCACCCATCGCCGCTGAAGCGGCTCCCACACAAAGCGGCGCGGCTCCCACGGAGGCGCCTCGCTACCGTCAACCCGCCCCGAAATACCAGCCCACAAACAACGCAAACACGCCGTAGAGCGCCCCGATCGGCATCAGCCAGCGCGCCTCGACGGCGCCGCGCCGGAACATCGCCCACAAGGCCACGACCGCCACGGCGGTGATCGCGCCGGCCACGATCAGCGGCGTATCGAACAGCCACGGCGTGGCGAACAAGGCCAGCGAACTGGGAATGGTGGCCTGGATCATCATGGCGCCCGAGATGTTCGCCAGCGCCAGCCGCTCCTTGCCTTGCCTGACCCAGATCAAGGCGTTGACCGTCTCGGGCAGTTCCGTGGCAACGGGGCTCAGCACCAGGGCGACCAGGTGCGGCGAGAGGTGCAGGAACTCGCCCAGCGATTCGAGTTGCCAGACGAAGGTGCGCGAGGCGACGGCAATCACCAGCAGGGCAAGGCCGGTCTGCAACACCACCCAGCCCATGGCCGGATTCGGATCGTCGCGGCGGAAGGTCAGCGGCTCCAGTTCCTCGTCCTCCGGGCCACTGGTGTCGTCGCGCATCTCGCGCCAGACGTAGAAGGCATAAGCGAGCAGGAAGAGCACGCCGAGCCAGGGCTTCCACGCGAAGGCGACGAGGCCCAGGCCGATCTTCACCACGAAGATGCCCAGGAACCAGGCTTGGTCCCGGGCCAGGCGCCGGTTATCTACCCGCACCCGAGAGTCGTTGCGCTTCAGTCGTTTGCGGCCGGCATATAAAGCGAATCCGACCACTGCATAGGCGATCGTGGCCAGCACCAGCGGGCCACCCAAGGCGGCCCCCACGCCGATATCCTTCGCTTCCGGGGTCTTGCCGAAGATGACCGCGACGAAGGTCACCGCGCTCTCGGGCAACGCCGTGCCGAAGGCCGCCAGCACCGTGCCCGTGGTGGTCGCACCGAGGTTGAGTTTGCGCCCGAACCATTCGACGCCGTTGACGAAATACTCGCAGGCGAAATAGATGGCCCCGGCCGATACCAGGAACAGGAAACAGGTAAGGAGCATGTTTCACACAAGGCCGGGCGAGCACGCGGAACCGATGGCACAACGACACGGCTCGCCCGGCCCGGGTGAGCATGTCGATGGCCAAAGGTCTCGCCGGGCCGGCGGATGCGCGCTGCGCTCCGCTGCCGTTCGCGCCATGGGGTCGTTAAACCGCCAAGTCTGTTGACGCGAACTCCTCAAGGGGAAAGAGGATGGCTACTCCCCAATGACTTCGGCGCGGATGTTAACACGCTTTCGAGGTTGCGATCACATCCTCGATGGTCCACGCGCCGGGGGCACGGCCGGCGATCCAGGCCGCGGCTTCGAGCGCGCCGCGGGCGAAGATGGAACGGTCGGTGGCACGGTGGCCGAGTTCGATGCGCTCGCCCTGCCCCATCAGCAGCGCCTGGTGCTCGCCGACGATGTCGCCACCGCGAACCACCGCGAAACCGATCGTCCCGGCCTTGCGCGCGCCCGGCCGGCCCTCGCGGGCATAGACGGCCAGGTCTTCCAATGCCGCGCCGCGTCCTTCCGCAGCGGCATGGCCGAGGGCCAGCGCCGTACCGGAGGGCGCGTCTTCCTTGCGGTTGTGGTGCGCCTCGACGATATCGAGGTCCCATCCCGGCAGCGCCGCGGCCGCTTCGCGCAGCAGGCGCGTAAGCACGGCGACACCGAGGCTGAAGTTCGCCGCGCGCAGCACCGCGATGCGTTCGCCGGCCTTGGCGAGGCGTTCTTCCACAGCCGGCGACAAGCCCGTGGTTCCGGTGACCAGTGCCGCGCCGCTCGCCTCGCAGCGTTCGAGCGCGGCAAGCAGACCGTCCGGACCGCTGAAGTCGACGACCACGTCGACATCGCCGTCGCCGGACCAGTCAGCGAAGCGAACGGGGGAAACGTCGCCGTACACCGCCTTGCCCAACCGGCTCGACGAAGGGGAGACCACCGCGCGCACGAGCTCGAAACGTTCGTCGTCTCGCGCAAGATTCAACAGCGCAAGCCCCATGCGGCCGGAAGCGCCACTGATCGCGAGACGGACTGGTCGGGACATGGGCTGAACCTTCGAGGGCTTCTGAAGCGGCGAATCCTAGACTACTGCGCAACAATGTGGGAGCCGCTTCAGCGGCGATGGGGTGCTTGCGGCCTGCTTGCCCGCTGCCGCGGGATCGCCGGCATAGCCGGCTCCCACAACGATCGGGGCGGTGACCTGCACCGTCGCGATCACTCCCACGCCTTGGCTCAGGACGTCACGCGCGACCAGAAGTCCTTTACCCCATCCATGAACGTGGTGGAGCGCGGCGTGTGTTTCGCGGCTTCTTCGCCGACGAAGGTGGCTTCCAGCTGCTGCAGCAGGTCGCGTTGTTCCTTCGTCAGGCGCACTGGGGTTTCCACGACCACCGTGCAGATGAGGTCGCCCGTGCGGCCACCGCGCACCGACTTCACGCCGCGGCCGCGCAGGCGGAACTGCTGCCCGGTCTGCGTTTCCGGCGGCACGTTCACCGGCACCTCGCCTTCCAGCGTGGGCACCATCAGTTCGGTACCCAGCGCCGCCTGGGCAAAACGGATCGGCATCTCGCAGTAGAGATCCGAACCGTCGCGCTGGAAGATGGCGTGCTCGCGAACGCGCACTTCCACGTAGAGATCGCCCGCCGGCGCACCCGCCGGGCCGGCTTCGCCCTGCCCCGTGAGGCGGATGCGGTCACCGTTGTCCACGCCGGCCGGAATGCGCACCGAGAGCGTGCGCTCTTCCTCGAGACGCCCTTCGCCGTGGCATTTCTTGCAGGGCTTGTCGATCTTCTGGCCGGACCCGTGACAGGTCGGGCAGGCCTGCTGAATGGAGAAGATGCCGTTCTGCATGCGCACGCGGCCATGACCGGCGCAGGTGCTGCATTTGGACACCTTGCCGTCTTCCGAGCCGGTGCCGTTGCAGTGATGGCAATTGACCTGGGTGGGCACCTCGATCTTCTTCTCGACGCCAAACACGGCTTCCTCGAGATCGAGGTCCATCATGTAACGCAGATCGGCGCCGCGGCGCGCGCGTTGGCGGCCGCCGCCACCGCCGAAGATGTCACCGAAAATGTCGCCGAAGATATCGCCCACGTCGCCGAAACCGGCGCCGTTGCCGCGACCGTAGCCGCCACCCTCGAAGGCCGCATGACCGTACTGGTCGTAGGCCGCGCGCTTCTGCGCGTCGGAGAGGATGTCGTAGGCTTCCTTGGCTTCCTTGAATTTCTCGATCGCATCCGGATCGTCGGGGTTGCGATCGGGGTGGTACTTCATCGCGACGCGACGAAAGGTCTTCTTGAGGTCCCCTTCCGTCACGGTGCGTTCCACACCGAGGATTTCGTAATAGTCGCGCTTGCTGCTCATTGCCCGCTTGCTTTCCCTGGACGGACGATCGCGCCGACGGGTTGCCCCTCGGCGCGATCGTTCCGGTCAATCGTTGGAGACGTGCCGCGAACCCCTGGCTCGCGGCACGTCGCTCTACACACGACTTACTTCTTGTCGTCCTTGACTTCGGTGAACTCGGCATCGACCACGTCGTCGGGCTGGGCCGAACCGCCGCCCGGAGCCGACTGCTGCGAGGTGTCCTGCGCACCGCCGGCCTGGGCCGCGGCGTAGAGCGACTGCGCTACCTGCTCGAGATTGGTGATCTTCGCCTCGATGGCGGCCTTGTCGTCGCCGTCCTTCACCTTTTCCAGTTCGGACACCGCGGCGTCGATGCTGGCCATCTGCTCGGCCGGCACCTTGCCGCCGTGCTCCTTCAGCTGGGTGCGCGTGGCATGCACAAGCTGGTCGGCCTTGTTGCGCACCTGCACCAGTTCGTGGAACTTGCGGTCTTCCTCACGGTTGGCCTCGGCGTCGGCCACCATGCGCTGGATCTCTTCGTCCGAGAGGCCCGAACCGGCCTTGATCTCGATCTTCTGCTCCTTGCCGGTGTCCTTGTCCTTGGCCGACACGTGCAGGATGCCGTTGGCGTCGATGTCGAAGGTGACTTCGATCTGCGGCGTGCCGCGCGGCGCCGGACGGATGCCCTGCAGGTCGAACTTGCCGAGCGACTTGTTGGCGTTGGCGCGCTCGCGCTCGCCCTGCAGCACGTGCACGGTGACGGCGGTCTGGTTGTCGTCGGCCGTGGAGAAGACCTGCGAGGCCTTGGTGGGCACCGTGGTGTTCTTCTCGATGAGCTTGGTCATCACGCCGCCCATCGTCTCGATACCGAGCGACAGCGGGGTGACGTCGAGCAGCAGCACGTCCTTGACGGAACCGCCCAGCACGCCGCCCTGGATCGCGGCACCGACGGCGACGGCTTCATCCGGGTTGACGTCCTTGCGCGCTTCCTTGCCGAAGAAGTCCTTCACGGCTTCCTGCACCTTGGGCATGCGGGTCTGGCCACCGACGAGGATGACCTCGTTGATGTCGGACACGCGCAGGCCGGCGTCGTTGAGCGCGGTGCGGCACGGCTCGATGGTGCGCTTCACCAGGTCTTCCACCAGCGACTCGAGCTTGGCGCGGGTCAGCTTGATGTTGAGATGCTTCGGACCCGAGGCGTCGGCCGTGACGTACGGCAGGTTCACGTCGGTCTGGTGCGACGAAGAGAGTTCGATCTTGGCGCGCTCGGCGGCGTCCTTCAGACGCTGCAGCGCGAGCTGATCCTGGCGCAGGTCGATGCCCTGCTCCTTCTTGAACTCTTCCACGAGGTAGTCGATGACGCGGTTGTCGAAATCCTCGCCACCGAGGAAGGTGTCACCGTTGGTGGCCAGCACCTCGAACTGCTTCTCGCCGTCGACGTTGGCGATCTCGATGATCGACACGTCGAAGGTGCCGCCGCCGAGGTCGTACACGGCGATCTTGCGGTCGCCCGAGGCGGACTTGTCCAGACCGTAGGCCAGCGCGGCCGCGGTCGGCTCGTTGATGATGCGCTTGACGTCGAGGCCCGCGATGCGGCCGGCGTCCTTGGTGGCCTGGCGCTGGCTGTCGTTGAAGTAGGCCGGCACGGTGATGACCGCTTCGGTGACCGGCTCGCCAAGGAAGTCCTCGGCGGTCTTCTTCATCTTCATGAGGACCTTCGCGGAGACTTCCTGCGGGGCCATCTTCTTGCCATCGGCCGTCTGCACCCACGCGTCGCCGTTCTCGTGCGCCACGATGCCGTAGGGCACGATCTTGATGTCCTTCTGCACTTCCGCGTCGGTGAACTTGCGGCCGATGAGGCGCTTCACCGCGTAGAAGGTGTTCTTGGGATTGGTGACGCTCTGGCGCTTGGCCGGCGCGCCGACCAAAACCTCATTGTCCTTGGTGAACGCGACGATGGACGGCGTGGTGCGATCGCCCTCCGCGTTCTCGATGACGCGTGCGGTCGAGCCCTCCATCACTGCCACGCAGGAGTTGGTCGTACCGAGGTCGATGCCGATGATCTTGGCCATTGAAGTTGCTCCGTATTTCTAAGCGGCCCCCGCGGCCGCGACTGTTTGTGAAAGTGGGGACCGGCCCCATCGATTCAATGCCTGGTGAGACTCCCCATGTGGCGCGAACCCGCGCCGCATGGGGCTTTGTTCAGTTGTCGCGCACGACGGCGACGAGCGCCGGACGCAGCAGACGATCGTTGAGCACGAAACCCTTCTGGACCACAGCGACCACCGTGCCCGGCGGATGCTCGTTCGACTCGACCGAGCTGATGGCCTGGTGGTGTTCCGGATTGAACGGCTGGTGGAGGGGGTCGATGACGGTGAGGCCGTTCGACTGCGTGACCTTCTCCAGCTGCTTCAGGGTCAGCTCCAGCCCCTCGCGCAGCGTCTTCGCGTCCGCGGAGTCGTTCGTGAGGCCGAGCACGATGCCGTCGTAGACCGGAAGCAGGTCGCCCAGCAGTTTCTCGTTCGCAAAACGGCGCGCCTGCTCGAGGTCGCGCTGAAGGCGGCGGCGCTGGTTCTCGATCTCCGCCCGCTCGCGCAGGACCGTCTCGCGCGCTCCGGCCAGTTCGGATTCCAGGGCGCCGAGCTTTGCGGTGAGGGCGTCGAGGTCGGCGTTCACGCCACCATCCGCCGCACCGCCGTCCTGCACCTGATCCGGCACATGGGGATCGTTGTTATGCATGCTTGCTCCAAATGTCAGCTAACCGGCCCGCTTCCAGGAGCGGGCCGAACATTCGCGGGAAATAGTAAACCCGCCTCCCGAGGCGGTTTATGAGGTCGCCGCGGCGCGATTCAAGGCGTCGCTGAGCAATCCGGCAGTGGCCTGTACCACCGGAATCACCCGCTCATATGCCATACGCGTCGGTCCAATAACTCCGATCGCGCCGAGCATGCGGCCGCCGGTGCCGTAGGTGGCGGTGACGATGCTGCATCCGTCCAGGGCCGAGAAGCCGGATTCCTCGCCGATGAAGAGGCGGACGCCCGGGGCCTGGACGCACATTTCCATGAGCTGGAGCAGGTCGCGCTTCTGCTGGAAGGCGTCGAACAGCTCGCGGAGCCGGTCGATGTCGGCCAGCTCGGAGTAACCCATGAGGTTGGTCTGGCCGCTCACCAGCACGTCGTCGGCGTCTTCGTCGTGGGCGAACGAAGCCGTGGCCAGTTCCACCGCGCTGGCCAGCATGCGGTTGAGCTCGCCGCCGGCCTCGCGCAGTTCCGAGGCCAGGTGGGCGCGGATGTCCGCCAGCCGAAGACCGGCGAACTGCGTGTTGAGGTAGTTGGCCGCCTGTTCCAGTTCGCTGCCGTCGAGCGGGCGAGCCAGCTGCACCACCCGGTTCTGCACCTGGTTGTCGGAGAACACCAGGATGACGAGCACACGGGCGTCGGGCAGCGACACGAAGTCGATATGGCGCAGCGGGAAATCGCCCTGGCGCGGCACGGTGACGACGCCGGCGAAGCGGGTCATGGCCGAAAGCAGGTTCGAGACATTGCCCAGCAGGTCGCGCGTGGTGGTCTGGTGCGGCGGCAGGCCGCCCTGCAGGCGCGCCATCTCGTCGCGCGGCAGCGGCTTCAGTTCGAGCAGGCTGTCCACGAAAAGGCGCAAACCCCGCGGCGTGGGCACGCGGCCCGCCGACGTGTGGGGGGAAGCCACCAGCCCGGCTTCTTCCAGGTCGGCCATGATGTTGCGGATGGTGGCGGGGCTGACCTCCAGGCCGGACGACTTCGCCAGCGTGCGCGAGCCCACCGGTTCGCCGTCGGAGAGGTATTGGGAAATAAGGGTCCGCAGCAGCCGGCGCGCGCGAGCATCGATGTCGTGACCGGAAAACGGATTCATGCGCTGGAGTGTCGGAATGGGCCGGATCGTTCGCTATCAATAAGGTCTCGCCGTCCGGCTTGCAAGTCTCGGCCCTTGCGACGCCGCTGCCGCTACAATCGGCGCGATTCCATCCGCCGACCCGGGTCCCATGCTCACCTCGCTCTACGTCCGCCAGTTCGCCGTCGTCGAAGAAGCCGAGGTCGCGTTCGGTCCCGGCCTCACCGTGGTCAGCGGCGAAACCGGCGCCGGCAAGTCGCTTCTGGTCGATGCCCTCATGCTCCTGGCCGGCGCGCGCGCCGACAGCGGCATGGTTCGCGCCGGTAGCGACCGCGCCGAACTGGCCGCGGAATTCGACCTCACCGGCCTTCCGGACGCCCTGTCCTGGCTGCGCCAGGAGGAACTGGACGATGGCGACACCTGCCAGCTGCGGCGTGTGATCCGCACCGAGGGCAGCTCGCGCGGGTGGATCAACGGACGCCCCGCCAGCCTGGCCCAGATGTCGGCGCTGGCGGCGCTGATCGTCGAGATCCACGGCCAGCATGAACACCAGGCCCTGCTTTCCCGCCAGCACCAGATGGCCTTGCTGGATGCCTATGCCGGCAGCGAGGAACGGCTGGCCCGGGTGCGCGACACCGCCCGCGCATGGCGCGACGCCGTGGCGCGCATCCGCGCGCTGTCCGGCGGCGACGATCGCGAACGGCAGATCGAACTCCTCGCGCACGAGCTGGAAGAACTGGAGCGCTGGGCCCTTGCGCCGTCTGCGCTGGAAGACCTCGAAGCGCAGCACCGCCGCCTCGCCAACGCGGGCCGGCTGGCCGAAGGCGCCAACGGCATCGTCGAAATGCTGGACGGCGAGAGCGAGTTCGCCATCGGCCGCGCCCTGCTCCGCGCCCATGCCGAGCTGTCGCGCCTGTCCGAACTGGACGGCACCCTCGCCCCACTGCTCGAACTGCTGGACAGCGCGCAGATCCAGGTGGGCGAAGCGGTGGACGGCCTGGGCCGCTACGCGCAGGACGTGGAACTGGACCCGGAACGCCTGGCGGAGGTGGACACGCACCTCACCCACCTGCACGACCTGTCCCGCCGCTATCGCCTGCCGATCGAGGACCTGTTCGCCAAGGCTGACGAAGTGCGCGGCCGCCTCGCCGAACTCGAGGGCGCGGGCGAAGCGCTGGACCGCCTGGCCGGCGAGCGCGACCGCCTGCGGAAGGAATACGACGTGGCCGCCGCCGCGCTGTCGAAGGCCCGCATCGAGGCCGCCGGCCGGCTCGGCACGTCGGTGGCCGCCCTCATGGGCGAACTCGGCATGGCCGGCGGCCGCCTCGAGGTGTCGCTGGAGCCCGCCGAAGGCGACGATCCGGACCCGCAAGGCCGCGAGCGCTGCGAACTGCTGGTCAGCGCCAATCCCGGACAACCGCCGCGACCGCTGCGAAAGGTGGCTTCCGGCGGCGAACTTGCTCGCATCAGCCTCGCCATCGAAGTGGCCACGCTGGGCAACGACAACATCGGCTGCATGATCTTCGACGAGGTGGACACCGGCATCGGCGGCGCCGTGGCGGAAGTGGTCGGCCAGAAGCTGCGCGCCCTCGGCGAGCGCGTGCAGGTGCTCTGCGTCACGCACCTGCCGCAGGTGGCCGCGCAAGGCCACTCGCACCTGCAGGTGGCGAAGGAAAGCGACGGCGAGGCCACCCGCACCCGCATCCGCACGCTGAACGACGCCGGCCGCCGAGACGAACTCAGCCGCATGCTGGGCGGCGTGGAGATCACGAAGGAAACGCGCGCCCACGCGAAGAAGATGCTGGACCGCGCGCAGGGGTGAACGACTTTCCGCAGGGGCCATCTCCTGTGGCAGATCCCAATGTTGCCCCGCAAACCGCCGCGCTTTGTGTGGGAGCCGCTTCAGCGGCGATGGGTGCTAGCGGCGAGATTGCCCGCTGCCGCGGGATCGCCGGCACAGCCGGCTCCCACACAAGACCTCCCACATAAAGCCTCCACGTAAGAAGCGCGGCTCACCCGGGAAGGCCGCGCCTCAGCTGCGGATCAGCCCGCGCTCCTGGGCCATGCGGTAAAGGTCGAGTTCCGAACCCGCGTTGAGCTTGTTCATCACCGCGGCGCGGTGGATGTAGATCGTCTTCTGCCCGATACCCAGTTCCGCCGCCACCTGTTTCGGCGCGCGGCCTATGGCCAGCAGCAGGAACACTTCGCGCTCGCGCGCGGTCAGCCGGTTGAACGGGTCGAGGTCGGTCGTGGCCCTGCCCGAGCGCCGTTCCCGCAGGTCCGAACTCAGGTACTGGTCGCCGCCGAGCACCGAACGGACGGCGGCCACCAGTTCCTCCGGCGCCACGCCCTTGGTGACGTAGCCGCGCGCGCCACGACGCAGGGCTTCGGAAACGTAGGGTTCGCCGTCGTGCATGCTCAGCACCACGATCTTCATGGCCGGCGCGATGCTCGCCAGGTGCTCGATCAGCGGCAGCCCGCTGCCGTCGGGCAGCGACAGATCGACAGCTACCAGGTCGGGACGATGTTGGGTAACCGCTTCCACCGCCTCGTCGGCATTGCGCGCCTCGGCGACGACGTCCAGGTCGGGTTCCAGCTCGATGAGTCGCTTGAACCCTTCGCGAACGATGGCGTGGTCATCTACTAGGACGATTCTTGGCATGGGCTGAATGTAGCAGGCTCTCCCGACGCGTGCGTACGGGGGCACGGAAACCCGCGACGGCGCGCACCCGCCGTGTACCATTCCGGCATGCGCTTATCTGGCTTCTCCCGCTTTGCCGGCCCACTGATCGCCCTGGCCTACGCTGCCGCCTGGGTCATGCTTTGGCCGACCGAGCAGCCCTACTGGGTTCTTCCCTTCGGCCTGCGCTTCGGCGCGCTGCTGCTCACGCGCAGCCGCAACTGGCTGTGGATCCTCGGCGCCGAGATCGTCGCCAGCGCCTTTTGTGAGTGGCGCAGCGGGCTGCCGATCGGCGGGGCCGGCTTCCTGCTGGGCGACGCGCCCGAGCCGCTGATGGTGGCGGCATGCCTCTGGCTGCTGCGCCGGGCGCACCTCCACGCCAGCCTCAGCACCCCGGAAGACGTCGCCCGCCTGCTGCTCTCTGCCATGGTGACGGCAACGGTGGCCACGGCGGGCAACGCCGCCATGATGGCCTCGATGCATCCCGCCGCCCCGGTGGAAATGCTCGGCACCACGTTCGGCAGCGACCTGCTCGGCAACTACCTCGGCGTGCTGCTGATGGTGCCGGCGATGGTCCTCGTCTTCCGCGAACGGCCCACGCAGGCGTCCATGGCGGAACTTCTGCTCGACGGCCTTCTGGTGATGCTGCCGTCGCTGGCCATTCTGATCACCCTGGCCGAGTATTCGCCGCAGCCGCAGTTCGCCCGGGTGCTGTCGCTGGCGCCGGTGCTGTTCTTCGCCTTTCGCCATGGCTGGCGTGGCGCGGGACTGGCCATGCTCATCACCAGCGTCGGCCTCAACGTCACCGAGGACATGATCGGCCGCGGCGCGCCTACCGCTGCCGCGCATCTGTTCCTGGCCGTGGCCGGCACCGGCACGCTGATGCTCGGCGCGGCCACCGACGCCCTGCGCCGCAGCAGCGAGCGCGTGGCCCAGCAAAACACCCATCTGGCCGCCGCGAACCAGCGGCTCGACCAGCTGGCCCGGCAACTGCGCGATGCGGCCCGCGGCAACCTGCAGGCCGAAGAGAGCCTGCGCCGGCACATGGCGGCCGAACTGCACGACGAGCTGGGCCAGAACCTCACCGCCATCCAGACCCACCTCAAACTGGCGCAGAACCGGCTGGGCAGCGCGGGCCTGGAAGATATCGGCATGTCCATCAATGGCATCCTGGGACACATGCGCAAGGCGCTGCACCGGATGCTGGACAGCCTGCGCCCCTCGGTGCTGGACGAGTTCGGGCTGCTGCGCGCCCTGGACGAAGGCCCCATCCGCGACATGCTCACCGCCGCAGGCATCACCTACGTCACCGACCTGCGCGGCGAGCCCCGCCTCCTGGATGAGGACACCCTCACCGCCATCTACCGCGTGGTTCAGGAAAGCGCCACCAACGTGGTGCGCCATTCGGGGGCAAGCCGCATGACCCTTCGCCTGCGCATCGGCGTACGCGACAGCGGCCCCGTCGCCATTCTCGACATCCGCGACAACGGCACCGGCCTCTCCGCCCAGCCCCGCCCGGCACGTACCGACGGCGGCGGGCGGGGCTTGCAGGGAATGAGCGATCGCATCACGGCCCTCGGCGGCCTCTTTCGCATCCGCCCGGAACCGGTCGGACTTCACCTCCGTGTGCTGCTTCGCAGCACAAGTGCCGGATCTGGCATAGGAAATTTTCCAATACCCGGCCAGTGAAAGGTTCGTTACGATCCCATTATCGATGTGGGGGAGCCGCCGTCGAGAGACGGTGAGCCCGGGTCGGTCGTGGGGACGATCGGCCCGATGAGGCGACAGGATGTCAGCCTCGCCGGTGCGACATGGTGGTCCGTGGAACCTGCGAGCAACTCGCGTTCCACGAGCCATGAAAACGCCGGATCAAGCCGCCGGTGGACAGGAGTCCACCGGCGGCGTTTTTATTTGGGCGCCCGTCACCCTGCGAAGCCCCTCACGTCATTCCTGCGAAGGCAGGAATCCAGTGCCTCCCCGCCCGAAAAGGCGACGCTCTCCCCAACAAAAAGGCCCCCGAAGGGGCCTATCCAGTAAAGCGACGCGACGCCTCAGCGCTTCTTCTTTGGCCGCACATACAGCACCAGGCTGTGATCCTCGATGACGTACCCGTGCCGGTCGGCGATCTCGTGCTGGAGCCGCTCGATCTCTTCACTGATGAACTCGATGACCTTTCCGCTGTCCACGTCGATCATGTGATCGTGGTGCTTGCCGCGGTCGAGTTCGTAGACGGCCTGGCCGCCCTCGAAGTTGTGTTTCATGACGATGCCGGCCGCTTCGAACTGGGTGAGCACCCGGTACACCGTGGCGAGGCCGATGTCTTCCTGGTGCGACAGCAGGCGCTTGTAGATGTCTTCGGCGGTGAGGTGGGGCTGGTCCGCCTCTTCGAAGATCTGCAGGATCCGCATGCGCGGGTGCGTGACTTTCAGGCCCGCCTTGCGGAGCTCTTTGGTTTCCTGGTCCATGTAAGACCCCTCGCGGTGCCGTAAGGCGCTTAGTGTATCATCACAGGCTTCACGATCCGGACGTAACTACGCATGCAAAAGCTCATCCGCACGCTGGGTTTGGCCATGATGGCAACTGCCATCGCGGGCTGTGGCCTCGTCTATACCCCCGACGTGCAGCAGGGCAACCTGCTCGACAAGAAGAACGTCGACCAGTTGCAGCCGGGCATGACCAAGCGCCAGGTGCTCGTGCTCCTGGGCACCCCGTCCGTCATCTCGCCGTTCGACCAGGATCGCTGGGACTACGTCTCGACCTTCTCGCACCGCGGGAAGCCGATGACCAGGCGCACCCTCACCCTCACCTTCAACAACGACACCCTCGTGCGCACCGAAGGCGATTTCTTCGCCCAGGACGCCGAGCAGCTGCTGAAGGACTCCAAGAAATACAAGGCCAACCCCACGGGCGACGCCGAGGGCGACAAGAACACCAGCGGCAAGAAGGACGACGACGACGGCGGCTTCGGCGTGGGCGTGCACGGCTCGTCCGACGACAGCCCGGCCAGCAAGCGCTAAGCCCCCCCGCTCAGGCGCCGCGGGCCGCGCGGCGCCGCCTGGCCTCCATCGGGTCGAGGATCAGCGGGCGGTAAAGCTCCACCCTGTCCCCCTCCTCCAGCACCCGGTCGGCGGGCACTTTTTTCGCGAACACACCCAGGCGGGCCGGATCGGGCACCACACCCGCCGGCAGGCTCGCCCGGGCGCGCTCCACGGCGCCCCATGCGGTCGTGCCCACCGGCACGGCCAGCGGGACCACCACCTGACCCTCCGGGCCGGCGTAAGCCACTTCGACGGCGATGTCAGCCATACTGCCGGCGCGCCTCGTCGCAGAAGTCGTCCACCATGCGGTTGGCCAGTTGCTGGAAACCCATCTTAAGCACGCTGCCACCCAGGCCCGCGTAGTCGAAATCCAGCGCCAACGAGATCTTGCAGCCGGCGTCGCCCAGCGCCTGGAAGGTGAACACCCCATCCAGCGAACGGAGCGGCCCCTCCACGAACTTCATGGTGAGGCGTTCCGGCCGCTGCATCGTGTTTCGGGTAGTGAAATGCTGTTTCATGCCGGCGAAGCGGAGGTCCAGCCGGGCCACCAGGGTGTCGTCGCTGCGCTCCACCACCGTGGCGGCGTCACACCAGCCGAAGCGCTTTGGGTATGCTTCCACATCGTTGACCAGGTCGAACATCTGCGCGGGCGTGAACGGCACGATCGCACTGCGGCGGATTTCAATCATGAAGACCTCGTCTCATTCGCCGGTCAAGGGACTTGCCGGCCTTGTATCAGGGACCCGATAGACCGATTTTAACGGACATGGCAAAAACGAAGGCTAAGGACACGGAAAAGGACGGCGGCGGCACCATCGCGCTGAACAAGCGCGCGCGCCACGAATATCACATCGACCAGCGCTTCGAATGCGGCATGGAACTGCAGGGCTGGGAACTGAAGGCGCTGCGCGCCGGACGCATCAACTTCGGCGAAGGCTGCTACGCCATCATCCAGCACGGCGAGGTGTTCCTCGTGGGCGCCCAGATTCCGCCGCTGATCAGCGCCTCCACACACGTGGTGGCGAACGACCGGCGCACGCGGAAGCTGCTGCTGCACCGGGAGGAGATCGACCGCCTCATCGGTGCCGTGGAGCGCAAGGGCTACACCCTCGTGCCCACCGCCTTGTACTGGAAGCACAACAAGGTGAAGTGCGAGATCGGCCTGGCGAAGGGCAAACAGGAGCACGACAAGCGCCAGAGCGACAAGGAGCGCGAATGGGCCGTGGACAAGCAGCGCGTGATGCGCGCCCATAATCGCGTCGGCTGACTGAACGCGGGGCCGGGCGCCCATTGTGACAGCCCTGCCCCGCCCCTATACTTCGAATCGGTAGTCTCACAACAGTTTCCCCGGGGGTGTTCTGGCTTCGACGGGGGTAGTGCGATTGCCTGGTGCATGCCGAGGGGGCAGCTTTCCTCGTTAATCCAGCAGCAAAACTCATAGTTGCCAACGACAACTACTACGGTGACAACCAGGTGGCTCTCGCCGCCTAAGCTGTCCGGTCCCTAAAAAAGGCCAACCGCCCGAACCGATCTTGTGCTCGTGCTCGTCGGTGTAGGGTCACTATCACGAGATCGCCGAAAGACCCTCCGTCTGTGGGTCTGACGCCAGACTAACCAGGCATGTCCGCCGGTGCGCTTAGCACGCCGTGCTGTCGGCGGACGAGATCCAACGGTGAGCTAAGCATGTAGATCCGGGGATTAAACGCCTTCGGACGCGGGTTCGACTCCCGCCACCTCCACCAATCGACGCTCGGGCCAATGACCAAGTCATTGGCCCGATTGCGTTTTGCCTCCGAGGCGATATGAAACGCAGTGGGCGATCAAGCGGGAAGATGGATGGGCAAGCGCGCGGCGACGCTCCGTACATGCATGACATCGCGCCGCTCCCGCTAAAGTGTTGCGTTCATTGGCCGACATGAGTTGACCCCGCATTGCCCGCTGCAATGCATCCTCCTCAGATGCATGATGACCGCCGAACCTCGCTTTTCTGACGCCCGCGATATATTGGCCTACCTGCAGACCTGTCGGCCTCGGTCCGAGCCCGGTGGTGCGACCGAGTTGCGTCTGGAGCGCGCAGGCGCGTGGGCCATGTGGCTTGGCTATACCATCATCCTGACCGTGTTCGCCACAGCACTACTACTGAGTCGACCTGCCCCTCTCACAAATGACGCGAAGCAATGGCTGCTCATTCTATTGATGGGCGGCTTCGTGTGCTTTGCAGTGAGGCTATTGACACTCTTTTATCTCCTTTGGGTCGGTCGGCGTGACTGGCGGCGGCGCGCCGCCGATCAAATTATTGAGCGCGACGAGGCACACGCGTTGCCGCTGGTAGGATGTCCAGAGCCCCTATTGATCTATACAAAGGACTGGGTCAAGCGCCAGCTCAAGCGTCGAGAGCGGAGTAGCGCCACCTTGATGAAGGACCTGGGAGTCATTCCAGCTGTAGCGTTGCTCTATGCGGCCTTCAACGCTTGGGGATCGTTTCACGCTTCATTTCGTGGACTCCACGTCACCGGTCTTAATCTAGAGGCGCTCGAACCGATGTTCGATACCTTATTCTGGGCCGGCCTACTGTCAATGATAGCGGGACTATTGGCATCACGGGTACAGGCTATGCGCTATGCCTATCGCATCGAGATCATCGAAATTGCTCTGAGTCTCGAAGTGCGGAGTCGAGCGAAAGCAAGTAGCAAATTGCCGGCCTTGCTCGATCCACGCTCCCTCAGGCTTTCATACCATCGCGCCAACCACGGGCCCAACGAGGCCTAGTAAGTT
Source organism: Luteibacter sp. SG786 (assembly GCF_011759605.1). Classification (GTDB taxonomy): domain Bacteria; phylum Pseudomonadota; class Gammaproteobacteria; order Xanthomonadales; family Rhodanobacteraceae; genus Luteibacter. The sequence continues at coordinate 2,337,734 of NZ_JAAOYX010000001.1, read as the reverse complement.
TGCTCCTGCCGACAGATGCCTCATCGGGCATCTCTAGCGAAGCACGCGCGCACGCAGACAAAATCACGCCCTGGCATCCAGGCACCAATTCACTTTCTGCGTTCGCTTTCAGGACGGTACATAGCTCAGCCTCACCACATCACCCCCCATCAACTCACTCCCCACAAACCGCAGCCGCGGCACAGCCCCCGAAAAGAACGGCTTACCCCGTCCAAGCACCACCGGATGGATATAAAGCCGATACTCATCGATCAGCCCGGCATCGGAAAGACTCCCCGCCAGCTCCGGACCGGCAACTTCGATGACACCATCGTGTTCGGCTTTCAGGCGGCGCACCGCCAACGCCACATCGCCGCCAACGATGCCGGCATTCGGGCCGGCTACCTCCAACGAGCGCGACACCACCCATTTCGGTTTGCTCCGCCACGCGGCCGCATACTCGCGCTCGTCCGCGCCCCACTCCGGAAGGTCGTCGTCCCAGTAGCGCATGACCTCATACATGCGGCGACCGTAGAGCATGCCGGTCAAGCTGCGAACGTCCTCGATGAAGTGCCGAAACAGAGCCGGGTCCGGTGGCCCTAGCTGCTCGTGCTCGACATAACCGTCCAGGGACTGGTTCAGTGCATAAACGAGTCTGGCCATGGGTCGCTCTCCTCGGTGAACCTTGAGCATAGCCGGCCACTGGCACGATGCCCGTCACCAGGGTCTCGGAAGAGAGTGTGATTTTTTTCCGTGTCCGACGAATCATGGGGGAAAGAGGAGGGGCCATGGCCGACGATGAACGACGACGACGCTGCGATGCATTGCTCCACGAACACCGCCGTATCGTATTCAAGGTGGCGGGCATTTATGCGCGCAATGCGGAAGACCGGCGTGACTTGGCGCAGGAGATCGCGCTGCAGGCCTGGCGCTCCTTTGCCCGATATGACATCACACGCCCGTTCAGCACGTGGCTGTACCGAGTCGCGTTGAACGTGGGCCTCTCCCATGCCCGCCGCGAACGCGAAAAGCCGACGATGGTCGGGGTCGACTTGCTCGATGCGCTGGGCGGAGGCACGCCGATCCACGAGCCGGACGAGCGGCTGGCCCTGCTCGCGCGCGCTATCGAAGGCCTGGCGCCGTTGGAACGAGCCCTGGCCCTGCTCTACCTGGACGAGCTGCCGTATGCCGAGATCGCCGGCGTGCTTGGCCTTTCCGAAACCAACGTGGGCACGCGCATCGCGCGCCTGAAGCAACGTCTGCGCCGGCAGCTGGCCGGCAACCACTCTGAAAAGGAGCACGCGCATGGAACTCGATGATCTCAAGGCCGGTTGGGCCGAACTGGACCGGCGCGTCGCCGCGCTCGATGTCGTCGTGCGGGAGCAGCATGCGGCGGCAGGAGTTAGTGCCGAGCTGCGGCCATTGCGTTGGGGCCAGGCGTTCCAGGCCGCATCCGGCCTGATGCTGGCGGTAGCTGCCGGATCGTTCTGGATCGAACACCGCGGGGTGCCGGGAATGCTGGTGGCCGGACTGCTGCTGCACGTTTACGGCATCGCCATGATCCTGGCAGCGGCTCGAAATCTGGTGCTGGCGGCGCGCGCCACCGAGCATGCGCCCGTACTGGCCCTGCAGCAGCGAGTGGCCGCTCTGCGTGCCTGGCGGATCCACGAAGGCCGCTTCTTCGGAATGGTCGGCTGCTTCATGTGGGTGCCGATGATCGTGTGGGCGTTCGGGTTGCTCGGCGTCGATATCGTGGACGCCCATCCCACGTTCATCGTGCTGAACCTGCTCGTCGCCGTTGTCTGCCTGGGGGCCTACCTGGTCGTTTCTCGGGTGGCGAAAACACCCGAAGGTGCGGCGGTACGTCAGGCCCGCGAGCGCCTCGACGAGATTGCCTGCTTCATCGACGGCGGGAAGAGCGACCGCGAACCAGCGCATCGCTGATCGCCCACAGCGGGCAGGACCGGCAGCGATGCCGAACTAGCCGCACGAATGAACCGGCCTGTATGCTCGAAATCCTGATCAAGGATGGAATCCTCCGCCATGCTCAAGAACCTCATCCCAAAGATCTTCTACGACCGTCTGCAGGACGGCCTGGAATTCTTCGTGGACGGCCTCGGTTTCGAGGTGCTGTACCAGGACGGCACCATGGCCGTCATTGCCCGCGACGGCGCGAAAGCCTATCTCGTCGAAAGCCCGGAGTACGCGGCGAAAGACCGACCCGAGTTGAGTATCGACACCGACGACGTCGACGGGCTGTACCGGGAGATGTCAGCGCGCGTGCCCCATCTCCTGCATCCAAATGCCCGCTCGGTTTCGCTCAAGCCGTGGGGTTCCCGGGAATTCGCGATGCTGGACAAGACGACCGTCTGTGTGAATTTTCGCGAGTGGCCGCCGTAGCGCTACGACCGGCCCCACCTGACGGACCACTGCTCCGGCCCAATCGACAAGGGGAGCCACGATGCGACGCGAAACGATCACGAAGGCATTCCTGACCCTGGCCGTGCTCGTCGGCGGCCCGCTGGTCGGCGCCAAGCTCTTCGACCTGCTGGTACTGGCGGGAGCCTGGAGCGCGGATCCTCCGCAGTCGCTGGCGATGATGCCGTACGGCAAGCATTGGCCGGTCGACACGGGCTTGTTCTTCATCCCCTTCTCGGCCTTGATGCTGATCGCCTCGTTCGGAGCCCTGATTGCAGGGTGGAAGACCCCATGGCGTTATCGGTGGCTGCTGTGTGTTCCGTCCATCGGCATCCTTGCCCTGCTCGTCCTGACGGTTACGGCCTTCTGGCCGATGAACGCCGCGCTTTGGTACCACGGCATCGGCTCGCCTAGGGACACGATCACCGACGCGGAATCGATAGCGATGGCGCAGCGCTGGGTCTGGCTCGATTGGCTGCGCGTCACCGGCGCAGCCGCGGCTTTCGCTTCAGCCCTCAGGGCCTTGACCCTGCCCTGGCCCGCTCAGGTTTCGCCACGCGACCCACCCTGGGTTCGAGGCTTGCTCCTGGCGGCGCTGCTGGGTGTAGCCGCGTTCGTCCTCTGGTTCGTCATGGGCATCTAAGGATCCCGACCCCGCTACCGGAGCAGATTGACCTTGGCCAGATCGATAAGCTCGGCCGCGCGCCCATCGAGCACCGCCTTGAGCATGAACATGCCGAACTTATAAGACTCGTCGAAATTCTTGACCGGCGGAATCACGAGCTCCTGGCGTGCCGTGACCACGTCGAGCAGTGCCGGGCCATCGTGGGCGAGAATCTCTTTCACCGCTGCCTCGAGTTCGTCGGGCTTCTCCACGCGAACGGCCTTGATGCCCATGGCAGATGCCATCGCGGCGAAGTTGGGATTCTTGAGATCGACGCCGACATCGAGGAAGCCCGATGCCTTCATCTCCATCTCCACGAAGCCTAGCGTGCCGTTGTTGAGCACGATGACCTTCACCGGCAGCTTGTGTTGAATGAGGGTAACGAATTCACCCATCATCATGGTGAAGCCGCCGTCGCCCGAGAACGAGATGACCTGGCGGTCTGCCAATGTCGCCTGGGCGCCTATGGCCTGGAGCATGGCGTTGGCCATGGATCCGTGATTGAAGGAACCGAGCAGCCGGCGTTTACCGTTCATGCGCAGATAGCGAGCCGCCCAGGCGACCGGCGTTCCCACGTCGCAGGAGAAGACGGCGTCGTCCTTGGCGAGGTCGCTCACGACACGGGTCACGTATTGCGGGTGAATGATGCTGCCGCCGGGGCGGCTCTCTGCCAGTGCATCCAGGTCCGCCCGCGCTTGCTGGTAATCCTTGGTGGCCACATCGAGGTAACGGGTGTCGCTCTTGTCTTCGACGAGCGGCAAGAGCGCCCGCAGTGTTTCGTCCACCGAGCCGATCACGCCAAGCTCGAGGCCGCAACGGTTGCCGAGTGCTTCCGGACGGACGTCGATTTGCACGATACGTGCTTTCTCGGGATAGAACTGCCGATAGGGGAAGTCCGTACCGAGAAGCAGCAGGGTGTCGCACGCCTTGATGGCCTTGTAACCGGAGGCGAAGCCGAGAAGGCCGGTCATGCCGACATCGTGCGGATTGTCGTATTCGACGTATTCCTTCCCGCGCAGCGAATGAACGATGGGTGCCTTGAGCTTGCCGGCTAGCGCCATGATTTCCGCGTGCGCGCCGGCGCAACCCGCTCCGCAAAAGAGCGTGACGCGTGAGCCTTCGTTGAGAATGTCTGCCATCCCCTGCAGATCGCTCTGGTTGGGGCGGAGGATGGGCGCGGACGGAACCAGCCAGCGGGGCACCGATGCGGAAAGGTGCTGGAGCGCGATATCGCCCGACATGACCACCACAGCCACGCCTTTTTTCGCAACGGCCTCGCGCATGGCGCGGTGGAGCACCTGGGGCAGATGGTCGGCGTGGTTCACCAGTTCGACGTAGTGGCTGCATTCCTTGAACAGGAGTTCCGGGTGCGTGGCCTGGAAGTAGTCGATGCCGATTTCCGTACTCGGAATGTGCGCGGCGATGGCCAGCACCGGTACCCGGCTGCGCTGCGCATCGAACAGCCCGTTGATGAGATGGAGGTTACCCGGGCCGCAACTGCCCGCGCATACCGCCAGCTTCCCCGTGAGGTGGGCTTCGGCACCGGCGGCGAAGGCTGCGCTTTCTTCATGGCGCATGTGTACCCAGTCGATGGTGCCCATGCGCCGCAGCGAGTCGGTAAAGCCGTTGAGGGAATCCCCCACCACGCCATAGATCCGTTTCACACCGGCCGACGCCAGGGTTTCTGCCAGGTAATCCGCGGCGGTTCTGCTCATCGTCTTGTCCTGTGTAAAACCCCATCCTATCCGGCACCTGCGGCCTGTACTTGAACGCCACGATCGTCGATGGCACGAAACGGCAAATCGGACATGCCGCCACCCAGCCCGTATCGACACAGCAGGATCGTTCAAGCCGCGACCACCCACAATGGCGAACGATGCAGGCATTAGCGCCCGTCGCCGCCGGACAGGAAAGGGACATGGCGAGCGCTTGGGACCCAGCCAATCCATCGAGCCAGATCCACCAGGAGACTTCCATGACCGTCCTGCGCATCAATGGGGAGGACCATGATGTCGATGTCCCGCCCGACATGCCCCTCCTCTGGGTCCTCCGCGACGTCATCGGGCTGACCGGCACCAAGTTCGGCTGCGGCATCGCCCAGTGCGGCGCGTGTACCGTGCACCTGGCCGGAAAGCCGGTGCGGTCGTGCCAGCTGCCGGTCTCCGTCATCGGCGGGAACGAGATCACCACCATCGAGGCCATCGGTGGCACGCCGGAGGGCAAGCGCGTACAGGACGCATGGCTCGCACTCGACGTCGTCCAGTGCGGCTACTGCCAGTCGGGGCAGATCATGTCGGCTGCCGCCCTGCTCGCCCAGACGCCCCAGCCCACCGATGCCGACATCGACGCGGCGATGAGCGGCAACATCTGCCGCTGCGGCACCTACGTGCGCATCCGCGAAGGTATCCACCAGGCCGCGAGCGGGCGCCCGCTCGGGTTGCAGGTCATCGTGGACGGAGAACGGCCATGAGCGCGCGCGACCGGGAACCGGTAGACGCAGGCCGCCGCGCCGCCCTGAAGTTGACCGGCGGCGGCCTTGCCGTGGCCTTCCTCTGGAGTGCCGGCATGGGTCCCGCCCTGGCTAACATGAGCGCGCGGCGACAGGCATCGGATGCCAGCGCCGCCGCGGCCGACGGCAATCCACCCTTCGCTCCCAATGCCTTCGTGCGCATCGACGGCAGTGGGCCCGTGCGGCTCGTCATGCCCTCGGTGGAAATGGGCCAGGCGATCTATACGGGCATCTGCATGATGCTCGCCGAGGAACTCGGCGTCGGCCTGGACCAGATCTCGATCGAACACTCGCCGCCGAGCGATGAACTCTACGGCGTGGTGCTCCTGGGCGGGATCCAGGCCACCGGCGGATCGACGAGCACTCGCAGCCAGTGGCAGGTGCTTCGGGAAGCGGGCGCGGTGGCGCGCGAGATGCTCGTCCGTGCCGCGTCCCTTCGCTGGAAGGTGGAAGCCGGCGACTGCACCGTGGCCCGCGGCGTCATCACACACACCCCCTCGGGCCGCACCCTGCCGTTCGGCGCGGTGGCGGAAGCGGCAGGGAAACTGTCGCAGCCGGAGAAAGTGACGCTGAAGGCACGTGCGGACTACACGCTCATCGGCAAACCGATCCGCCGGGTCGATTCTCCGGACAAGGTCAACGGCAGCACACAGTTCGGCATCGACGTGCGCGTACCTGGCATGAAGGTGGCCGTCGTGCGCACATCGCCCGAACTTGCCGGACGGCTCGGCGACGTCGACGAGCGGAAGGCGCGTGCGATACCCGGTGTCGTGGATGTCATCCGGTTGGACGACGCGGTGGCGGTCGTCGGCGAGCATTACTGGGCGGCCTCGCAGGGTCTCCTAGCCCTCGACATCACGTGGCTGCATGGCGTCAACGAAAATCTGGACAACGCCTCGCTCCTCCGCGACCTTCGCGCCAAATCGGCTTCCGGACCTGCGCTGGTAGCGCGCAAGGCCACGCGCGACACGCCGGCCGCGGGCACACGGGTGGAGTCGGAATTCGTCTCGCCCATGCTGGCGCATGCGCCCATGGAACCGCTCAACGCCACGGTGCACGTCACGCCGGGCAAATGCGAAATCTGGACAGGCTCGCAGGTGCCCACCCGTTGTGTGGCCGAAGCCGCGCGGATCTGCGGCATCCCCGCGGATGGTGTCACCTTCCACAACCAGTATCTCGGTGGCGGCTTCGGCCGCCGTCTGGAAACGGATCAGGTCGAACAGGCCGTCGCCTTCGCGAAACAGGTCGCCTATCCGCTGAAGGTGATCTGGAGCCGCGAGGAAGACATCCGTCACGATCGCGTGCGGCCGCTCTATTTCGACCGCATCGCCGCCACGCTGGGTGCCGACGGCAAGCCTGCCGCCTGGCACCATCGCATCACCAGCGGTACCGTGCTCGGCCGTTGGGCGCCCGGTGCCATGGGCAAGGACGGCATGGACAGCGATGCCATCGAATCCGCGGCCGACCTGCCCTATGACCTCGACAATGCCCAGGTGGAATGGGTACGCCACGACATGCCACCGGGGCTCGTGGTCGGCTGGTGGCGAGGGGTCGGGCCGACGCACAACCTCTTCGTCGTCGAGAGTTTCGTCGACGAACTGGCCCATGCGGCCGGCAAGGATCCCGTGGCCTACAGGCAGTCCATAATGAAGCCCGGCTCGCGCCCGCGGCGGGTTCTCGACCTGGCGGCCGAACACATTCAATGGGGTACGCCCCTCCCGCCGCGCGTGGGTCGCGGCATCGCAGTGGGCTCGCCCTTCGGCAGCCACGTGTGTCTTGCAGTGGAAGTGGAAGTGACGCCGCAGGGCGTGGTCCGCCTGCGCCGGGCGGTGGCCGCGATCGACAACGGCATCACCATCAACCCGAGTTCGGTGAAGGCGCAGATCGAAGGCGGTGTCCTCTTCGGTCTCAGCGCGGCCATGTTCAGCGGCATCACCATCGAACACGGTGCCATCCAGCAAAGCAACTTCCACGATTACCGGATCCTGCGCATCAACGAGGCGCCCGCGGTGGAGGTTCACATGGTCGACAGCGACGAGGCACCCGGCGGCATCGGCGAGGTGGGTACCGCCATTGCCGCCCCCGCGCTGGCGAACGCCATTTTCGCCGCGACGGGCATCCGCCTGCGTGAGCTGCCGGTGACGCGCACTTCGCTGGTCGCATCGAAGGAAGCGGAAGACAAGGTGGTGTCCACCGGCTCCGGCGTGGAGGATCTGGCATGAAGAAGCGATGGAAACGAGTGCTCATCGCCCTGCCCGTCGTGCTGGTGATCGGCGCCGGCGCTTATGCCTGGCTCAACCGCACCGATCCCGCCGACGGAAAGGCTCCGTCCCTCACGGGCGCACCGCCGTCCAGCGATCCCATCGCGCGCGGCGAATACCTGACGCGCGCGGCCGATTGCATCGCCTGCCATGTGACGCCGGGCGGTAAACCCTTCGCGGGCGGGTTGGCTTTCAAGCTGCCCTTCGGCACGATCTACTCGTCCAACATCACGCCCGACCCGGACACCGGCATCGGCCGCTACACCGACGAGGAGTTCGTGCGTGCGGTGCGCGAGGGCATCCGCAGGGACGGCAAGCACCTCTACCCGGCCTTTCCGTACACGTCGTACACCGAGCTGAGCCGTGCGGACGTTCTCGCCATCAAGGCCTACCTTTTCACCCTGCCCAAGGTCCGGCAGCCGAATCGCGAGAACGACATCGGCTTTCCCTTCAACCAGCGCTGGGCCATGGGGTTCTGGAACGCGGCTTTCTTCCGCAGCCACCGCTTCGAGCCCGACGCCAACCGCTCCGAAGCGTGGAACAGGGGTGCGTACCTCGCCGGCGCCCTCGCCCACTGCGGCGAATGCCACACGCCGCGCAACATCGGCTTTGCGATGAGCAAGGGATCGCTGCTGGCCGGCGAAACGGTGAACGGGTGGCGCGCCTGGAACATCACCTCCGACGCCACGCACGGCATCGGCGCCTGGCCGGATGCGGCGCTCGAGCAGTACCTGTCGACGGGCCATGCGGACGGCCGGGGTTCGGCCGGTGGCCCCATGGGAGAGGCGGTCGACCACAGCCTCCAGTACCTGGACTCGTCCGATGTCTCCGCACTCGTCACCTGGCTACGGACCGTCCCCGCCAAGGAAGGAAAGGACCCCGTCGTCGTCGATGCCGGCGCCCGGGGCCTCAGCGCTTCGAACGAGCTGCTGCCGGGCGCCGACCCGTCCGCGGGCGACATGGGAAGGCAGCTCTTCGCAGGCGCATGCGCAAGCTGCCACCAGTGGAACGGGCCAGGCCGCCAGACACCCCAGGCGGGCCTTGCCGGCACGCGCGCCGTGAACGATCCGTCCGGTGCCAACGTGGTCGGCATCATCCTCCAGGGCGTGTCGATGCGTGTGCGCGACCAGGACGTCTACATGCCCGCTTTCGCCCAGACGTTCAACGATGCGGAGGTGGCCGCGCTCGCCAACTACGTGGTGCATCACTTCGGTGGCAAGGCCGGTACGGTGACACCGGCCGAGGTGGCGAAACGGCGCGCACAGTGAGCGCGCCGTTTCATCCGGGGGACATCAACCGAAGGACGCGATCACCTCGGCCTTGCGCTCTTCCATGCGGGCACCGAGTTCGGCCAGCTCTTCCCTGGAGAGCAGTTCCTTCGCATCCTTGAACATTTCCTTTTCTTCCTCGTCCGCGTGGTGCTCGATCAGTTCCTTGAGCACCTTCGCCCTGCCCGAGAATTCCACGCTGGAAGGATCGGTGCCCAGCAGGTCGGGAAGCACGAGGTCTTCGGCGGCGCGGTGTTCTTCCAGGGCCTCGAAATACATCTTCGCTTCGGCCTTGCGTCCTGCTTCCTTGAAGGCGGGATAGAAGATCTCTTCCTCGATCGTGGTGTGGGCCTTGAGGTTCACCTGAATCTCGTGCAGCAGGGAGGCGCGCTTCTTCGTCGCGCGCTCGCTGGTCTCGGCAAGTTCAGAGAGCAGTTGCTTCACGAGCTTGTGGTCGGTCTTGAGCAGCTTGATGGCATCCATCGGCGTGTCCTGGCAGTGGGCTGGGTGCCTTACCTTTCACTGCCGGCCGTGAATTTCCCGCGAGCGCATTGCGTGAGTTTTGCATCGCGGTTTTGACGACGCACAACCGATACCGTCACTCCTCGGGCGGCTGCCAGAGTTCCAGCTTGTTCCCTTCGGGATCGATTACCCAACCGAACTGCCCGTAGCCCGAATCGGGCGCCTTTTCGAGCACGTTGCAGCCTTCCTCGCGCAATGTCTTCAGCAGCTCGTCGAGGTTTTCCACGCGGTAGTTGATCATGAAGGGAGACGCGCCGGCCGGAAACTGTTCGCCGCCTTCCGCGCCGATCGACCAGACGGTCATACCCTTCGTGGGGTTACCGTGTTCGTCGGTCCAGGGGAACATGGCGCCGCCCCATTCCTGCACGTCGATGCCGAGATGGCGTTGGTACCAGGCGCGCAAGGCGGCTGGGTCCTTCGCCTTGAAGAAGATCCCGCCAATGCCGGTAACTCGCTTCATTCGATTCTCCCGTGGCCTCGCGCGAATGCGCGGCGGGAGGACTATCGAACTCCGCCCGGTAACGGTCAATAAGAACGATTCCAAAAAAAACCCCGCGCGAATGCGCGGGGTTTTCTTGTAACCGGCAAAACGTGGAAGCGATCAGGCGGCGACTTCAACGCCCGACGCCTGGGCACCCTTCGGGCCCTGGGTCACTTCGAACTTCACACGCTGGCCTTCCTGGAGACTACGGAACCCCTTGGAATTGATCGCAGAAAAGTGGACGAACACGTCCTCCCCACCGTCCTCGGGCGCGATGAAACCGAAACCCTTGGCGTCGTTGAACCACTTGACCGTACCGAAACGCATTGCGGAAACCTCTGGACATGGACTGGAAGCACCCGGATGGCGAGGCGTTCCCCATGGATCCCCTTGGCCTGCCCCCGCGGCGCAGCGGAAGTATCATCATGTTTCCAGGCAAAGCGCAACTGGGATTCTTTCCGATATCAATCCGTCGCCAATAACCGACCCAGGATCGGGGGCACGTTCGCGGTCGCCGCGGCGAGGTGGGCAAAGATTTCCTCGATGCTTATCTCAGCCTCGTCCCCGGCGCCGGCCGCGAAATTGGCCACCAGCGCGAGGCACGCGAACTCCAGGTCCAACTCGCGGGCCAGCACCGCTTCCGGCATGCCGGTCATGCCGACCAGGTCGCATCCGTCGCGCTTCATACGTGCAATTTCGGCACGGGTCTCCAGCCGGGGCCCTTGGGTCACGCCATGGACGCCGCCGTCGACAATGGCCAGGCCTTCCGCCCTGGCGGCAGCCAGGATCGCCTGGCGCAGGCTCTCCGTGTAGGGCTCGCTGAAATCGATGTGCCGCACTTCGGCGCCCTCTACATCGTTGAAACTGGTGTAGCGGCCGTGGGTGTAATCGACGATCTGATCAGGGACCACCAGCGTGCGCGGCCCCATGTCGTCGCGGATGCCGCCCACGGCATTGACCGCCACCACCCGGCGTGCGCCCAGCGAATGAAGCGCCCAAAGATTGGCCCGGTAGTTCACCCGGTGCGGCGGCACGGTATGGCTTTCGCCGTGGCGGGCAAGGAACGCGATCCGCTTGCCCCTGAAGCGGCCCGTGACGACATCGCCCGAGGCGGCGCCGAACGGCGTCTCGACGGTATGGCGCTCGCTGTCTTCGAGCCCTTCGAACGCGTAAAGGCCGCTGCCGCCGATGACGGCGAGGTCGATGCTCATCGGGTCAGTCCTTCAGCGCGTAGATGCCGGGCAGGTTGCGGGCATGCTCGTTGTAGTCCATGCCGTAACCGAACACGTAGCGGTCCGGCACGTCCACACCGTTGAAGTCCGCCGAGATGCCATGCGCACGGCGGCCGTGCACCTTTGTGCAGAGCACCGCCAGGAGCACCCGGTCGGCGCCCATGTCGAGGCAGGCATCGCGCACGGCCTTCAGGGTGTGCCCCTCGTCGAGGATATCGTCCACCAGGAGCACGGTACGGCCCTGCAACGGCACCTCCGGGCGGCGGAGCCAATGCAGGTCGCTGCCGCTGGTCTGGCCGCGATAACGGGTGGCGTGGGCGTAGTCGAACTCGAGGTCGGTGCGAATCGACAGGGCGAGCTGCCCGGCAAAGAGCAAGGCACCGTGCATCACGGTGAGGAAGACGGGACGTTCGCCGGCAAGCGTGTGGTCGATCTCGCGGCCCATGCGCGCGATCTCGATATCCAACTGCTCGCGGCCGAACAGGAGGTCCGCGCTGGCCAGCGCTTCTTCGTACGGGACGGATGTCATGGGTAGCTCAAGGCTCCAGGGCAGTCACGCGCGCGATGAAACGCTCGCGCTGGGGGTTGTCGGAAAGTCCTTCCCAGGTGGAGCCGATCGCGCCGCGCAACGGCGCGATGCGCTCGGGCGGCGACGAACGGCGGCCCTCGACCGCCGCGATCGCCTCGGGAACGACGTCGGGAAAACAGGCGAGCACCAGATCGCAACCGGCATCGAGGTGGGCGGCGGCGCGCTCGGCAATGCCGCCGACGCTACCTGCCGCGGCCATGCTGATGTCGTCGCCGAACACGCAGCCGCGGAAGCCCAATTCGCCGCGCAGGATGTCTTCGATCCAGATGCGCGAATAGCCGGCGGGACGATCGTCGACGGCTGGATACGTGACGTGCGCGGCCATGACGGCCTCGGCATGCGCCTCCATGCCGGCCAGGAAAGGCAGCAGGTCGTTGCGGAAGATCTCGTCCTTGCTCCGCGGGTCGACCGCGGACGACGTGTGCGTGTCTTCGAGCACCGATCCGTGTCCGGGGAAGTGTTTCAACACGGCGGCCATGCCGCCCAGGTGCATGCCACGGACGTACGCCTGCACCAGTTCGGCGGCCGCTGCCGGATCGGCATGGAAGGCGCGGTTGCCGATCGCCCGGCTGCCACGGTCGAGGTCCGCCACGGGTGCGAAGCTGAAATCCACGCCGATGGCGCGCATTTCGCTCGCCATGATCCAGGCATGTTCTTCCGCGCGGTTCACCGCGTCCACCGGATCGGTGTCGTAGAGCCGACCAATGGCCGCCACGGGCGGCAACCGGGTGAAGCCTTCGCGGAATCGCTGCACGCGTCCGCCTTCCTGATCGACGCACACCAGGAAGTCTTCGCCGGCGACATCGCGCACCGATTCGATCAGCGCCGCCACCTGCTGCCGGGAGGCGAAATTGCGGGAAAAAAGAATCACGCCCGATACACCCGGCGCGGTAAGCCACGCGCGTTCGTGCGTGGCCAGTTCCGTGCCGGCAAGGCCGACGATCAGCATGCGGTGCCTCCCTTCCCTTCCCGTTCCGCGGCCGACCATTGCGCGAATGGGCGGTCCACGAGGTTCACGTTGTAGTAGCGCGATTGCTCGCTCACCTCGATGCCCAGCCATGAAGGCTTCGGATACGGTGCATCCGCGGACGGAAGCTCCACCTCGGCGACGATCAGCCCGGCGTTGTCGCCAAGGAATTCGTCGATCTCGAAGTGGGCACCGTCGAGCATGACGTGGTGACGGATCTTCTCCAGCACGCCGTCGGACAGTTCATGCAGCAGGTGCTCCGCATCCGCGTACGGGATCGGGTATTCGAACTCGTGACGCTCGATGCCCAGCGTGGCGGACTTGATGTTGAGCCAGCCCTTGTTGCCCGACAGGCGCACGCGAACGGAGCACTTCGCATGGCCGGCGGCGATCGCGGCACCGCTCACCAGGTATCCCTGCGCCATCCGCTCGCTGCGCTCCACGAGGCCGCGCCAGCCGTCGCCGGCGAGGAGGAACTTGCGTTCGATTTCGACGCCCATGAGCTTCCCGTTCGTTCAGCCGCGCTCGAACAGCGCGATGGATTCGACGTGCGCGGTATGGGGAAACATGTCCATCACGCCAGCGGACACGAGCCGGAACCCGTGCTTCTCGACGAGGATACCCGCGTCGCGGGCCAGCGACCCCGGATGGCACGACACGTACACGATCCGCTGGGTGCCCTTGCGCGGCAGGTATTCCAGCACCTTGTCCGCGCCGGCACGCGGCGGGTCGAGCAGGATCTTGTCCCATGCCTGCGTGGCCCAGGGTTCGGCACGCTGGTCGTCGAACAGGTTGGCGACACGGAACGTGGCGTTGCCCAGGCCGTTCCGCGCGGCGTTGGCGGCCGCGCGCTCCACCAGCCCATGTTCGCCCTCCACGCCCACCACCTCGGCCGCATGGCGGGCGATAGGCAGGGTGAAGTTGCCGAGGCCGCAGAACAGATCGAGCACGCGATCGCCCGGCTGCAGGTCCAGGAGTTCGAGGGTGCGCGCAAGCATCCGCTGGTTCATGCCTGCGTTCACCTGCACGAAATCGAGCGGCAGGAAATCGAGTTCCACGTTCTCCGCCGGAATGGCGAACGAGAGCCGGGGGGCTTCCGGCCACAGCGGATGCACGCTGCTGTGGTTGCCCGGTTGCAGGTAGATGGCCAGCCCGTGCGCCTTGCCGAATTCGGTCAGCGCTGCGCGATCGCGTTCCGACAGCGGCGACAGGTGACGGAAAACCAGAGCGACGGTGTCGTCACCGGCGGCGAATTCCACCTGAGGAATGTCGCGCGCCGCGTCGAGCCCGCCGATCAGCGTGGCCAGCAGACCCACCTTCGGGCCGAGGGCAGGATGGATGACGTCACACACCTCGATGTCGGCCACGAAGCGCGGGTTGGACTCCTCGCGGAAACCGACCAGCACGCGCTCCTTCTTCGCCACGTAACGAACGGAGAACCGGCCCTTCCGGCGATAGCCCCAGGCCTGGTCCACCAGCGGTGGCAACCAGGTTTCCGGCGTGACCTTGCCGATGCGCTCGAAGTTCTCGGCGAGCACACGTTGCTTGGCGGCGATCTGCGCGGCCGGCGCCAGGTGCTGCAGCGAGCAGCCGCTGCACTGGCCGAAGTGCCGGCAGACGGGTTCGACCCGGTCAGGCGATGCCTCGATGACGCTGACCACCTCGGCGTCGTCGTAATTGCGGTGGCGCTTGCGGTACTTCAGCAGCACGCGCTCGCCCGGCAACGCGCCGGAAACGAAGGTGGCCTTGTTGTCGATGCGGGCGACGCCCCGGCCGTCGTGGCTGAGGTCGGTGATGGTGGCTTCGAATTCGGTCATGCGCTCAAAAACGTGATGTGGGAAGCGCGCTGGCGCGCGAATGGGCTCGCTGCAAGCCCCATTCGCGCGCCAGCGCGCTTCCCACGGAATCAGCAGGGATTTGCCTTACTTGCGCTTCCAGGCGCCCGAGGCATCCCGATAATACCAGCCCGACGGCGCCCGCTGGACCCAGCCCTCGGCGAAGGTCTTGCGGATCTGCGGCTCCCATTCCGGATGGCCGTTGGCGACGGCTACCGCGCGATACAAGGCATCACGGTCGTTGTTCTCGTCGCGCAGGAGGTTGTTGGCCTGCGCGCGCTGGTCGAGGGGCAACGCCGAGGCGTCGCGCACGGCCACGAGGCCGTCGCTGGTGAAACCCACGGCACCGCTGGCGAAAAGGGCCTTCAACTGGCCGCCGAAGCGCGCGGTCATGCGTGCGCGGATGGCTTCGGTTTCCGGCGTGCTGATGCGAATGTCCGGAGTCTCGGCCGCTTGCGCGGCCGGAATCACCAGATCGAGCAGCGATGCGGAAGGCTGCTTCGCCGGCGGCGGCGCGGGCTTGGCGTCGCTGCCCGTGGCGGGCTTGCCGACGCCGCTGTCCTCGAGCACGTTGCCGATGAACTGGTCGGCGGCCTTCTGCGCGGCCGCTTCGGGGAAATACACGTTGATGGTGACGCACCCTACCAGGGCCAGGGCCAGCGTCGTGATGAATATCAATGGCTTGCGCATACTTCCTTTCTCCTTCAGCGGACGACGGGGCCGTCGCCCTCGGTGGCAGCCTTCAGGCGACGAACCAGGGTCGGCCAGTCGACCTCTCGCTGGTGCCCAACCACGTTGAGGCGCGGCAACCCGCTGCCCTCCACGATAGAGTAGCCGTCCTTCGCGGGACCGAGCCCGCCCATGCTGCAGACATCGCCCTTGAGCGTGCAACTCAGCCCGACCCGCTTGTAGCCGAAGGTCTTGAACAGCTTCAGCACGGTGCCTTGCAACCCACCTGCGATGCCACCCCCACCTACCGAGGTGAGGCTGTTCACGGCCTTCTGGCTGATCCGGCCGCCTTCGTCGGCGATAAGGCTAGCCTTGAACGCCGTGGG
Source organism: Luteibacter sp. SG786 (assembly GCF_011759605.1). Taxonomy (GTDB): domain Bacteria; phylum Pseudomonadota; class Gammaproteobacteria; order Xanthomonadales; family Rhodanobacteraceae; genus Luteibacter. The sequence continues at coordinate 2,321,954 of NZ_JAAOYX010000001.1, read as the reverse complement.
CGCCCAGGCCACCAGGCGGATGTCGTCGATGCTGCCATGGAGGCGGCCGGTCATGCTGCCGAAATCGAACACCGAGGTGAGCAGGGCGAGGTCGAGACGACGAAGCGCGACATCGCCCGTGAGCACCGGCGCCGCACCGAACGGCTGCGCGAGGGTCATGCCGGTGATGTCCACGAACCCGTCGAACACATTGATGGAGAGGCCGCCGCCGAGTTCGATCCGGTCGTCCACGAAGCGCAGCGACGGCACGGCCCCACCGAGTTTGCCCTGGAACTCGGGCCAGCCCAGGGCGCGGCAGAACGCGGCCATGTCGATCTCGGTCAGCGCCAGCGACGTCTGCAACCGTTCGCCCGTGGCGGCGCCGGGGCGCAGGCTGAGACCGAGCACGCGGAGTTGCCCGTCGAGCACGGGAATGGCGAAGGGTTTCTCCAGCTTCAGCACGCCCCCCGAGCTTCGCCAGGAGGATTCGGCGGCTCCGTTGGGAATGCGATAGAAACGCAAGCCGCGCCAGCCCAATCGGGTGGGCGGACGATTTTCCGTGGCGCTCCAGTCGATGGCACCATGCAGGCCATCGACGCCGAGGTGCCCGTCGCCGAGCTTCAGGTCCAAACCGGCCGTTTGCAGGGCGAACGCTTTCAGCGCGCCGCCTTCCATGACCATATGGCCGGCCAGGTCGCCGCGCGCGTCCAGCTGATCCACCCCGAAGGATTGCAGAAGTCCCTTTCCATAACGGGTGTAAGCCGCCGGGAAGCGTCCGTTGATGCGGTCCAGGCGCAACTGGCTGAGGTCGCCGTTCGCGGCGAAACCGAGTTCGCCCTCGAGTTGCAAGGCATCGGGATCGGTGAGTCGTAGGCGGTGGATCGCCAGTTCGCCCTTCTTCGTGCGAGCGCCCAGCGACAATTGCACCGCGTGGTCGGGCAAGCGGGCATACAGCGGCCCCAACAGGACATCCCCGCCACGCAGGGTGGCGTCGAGGTCCACCGAGGCGCCGTCGGCCTGGCTGTCGATGCCCAGACGACCGGAGCCCGACATGCCCTGCCCGGCCAGCTTCCCGCCCGGACCGTCGAAACCCACGCCGGCGAGCGAGAACTGGCCCGATGCCTGCACACCGCTTTCGAGCACGTCGAGGGCGAGGTCCGCATCCACGCGTCCGGCGGTGGCACGCCCCGACCACACCGTCGACAGCAGCCCCTGCAGCCAACCGGCCGGCAGGCCGGCCAGCGTGATCTGCGCATGGCTGGTCTGATCCATGGGCAGAGCCACGCGCGCCTGGGCCTTGTCTTGGCTGAGCGACACCTCCAGCGTGTTCGCCGCCTGGTCCGCCACGACGCGTACGGCGGCGTTTCCAAGCGCCCCGCCGGGCGCCCCGCGCAGCTTCACGCTGCCGTCGAAAACCCATCGCCCCAACTCGTCGCGGTCGAGGGTACCCTCGAGGCGCAGGCCGAGCTTGCGCCAGCCCAGGGAAGGCACGTCGGCGCGGTCGGCGGACAGCGTGACGTCGAGGCCCTTGCCGTCGGCGGCCGGCTCGATGTCCGCCTTCATGCCGTTCATCGCCATTCCCGGAATGGACAGCGTGTCGGCTTCGACCGACACGCCCGCACGCGCGCCTTCTGCCGCGGCCATCGCGGTCAGGGCAACGAGGATCAGCGCGAAGATGCGGGTTGATACGGCAAGCATGCTCGTCCATTCTGCCAAATCCAGATGAACGACACGGAACGTTACTATGTCGCAGGACCCTCACGGCCCGCTTCGTCCGAGCGGCGAACGGCATCTGCTGGTCGCCGACGACGACCCCTCCACGCGGCAATTCCTCGCCGGGGCGCTCGCTGCCCACGGCTACATCGTGGCGCTGGCCCAGGACGGCACCGAGGCGTTGGAGATGGCGCAAAGCCGGCGTTTCGACGCGCTGCTGCTGGATTGCCGGATGCCGCGGGCGGGCGCAATGGAGGTACTGAAGGCGCTGCGCGCCGATCCCGCCGCTGCATCGAACGCAGCTACCGCGCTGGCCACGAGCGCCGAGGTGCCGGCACCGTTGCGCGCGTCGCTCCTTTCCGCCGGCTTCGCCGGCGTCATCGAGAAACCGTGCCGTGTCGCTTCGCTGGTCGACGCGCTGGCAGCCACCCTGGGGCTGGACGACGGCACGCGCATCCTGGACGACGCCGCCGGCCTCACCGCTACCGGCGATCCGCACACCATGCAGGCGCTGCGCCAGCTGCTCCGCGCGGAACTGGTGGATCTTTCGGGCGCTCTGGGCAGCTTGGTCGACGACCCCGCCGAACTGGTGGAACGCCTGCACCGCCTGCGCTCGGCTTGCGGATTCTGCGGCGCCGCGCGGCTCGGGGCCCAGGCGAAGGTGCTGCAAGGCCATGTGCGCGAAACGCGCATCGTCGTGCCCGACGCCCTCGCCCGTTTCCGCGCGGAACTCGACGCGACACTGGCTGCGTTGTCTGCGACGGGATAGGACTTAGCGGCGCCGCTCTTTGTGGGAGCCGCTTCGGCGGCGATGGGCGCTCGCGGCGGACGTGCCCGCTGCCGCGGGATCGCCGGCGTAGCCGGCTCCCACAAAGAGCATCGGCATACCGGTTTCCGCGACGAGGCACTTACCGCAAGACACGCCAGGCGCGCAGTTCGCCGCCGCCGAGGTGGAAGGCGATCACCTGGCGCATCATGCGACGCAACGACGCCAACCCCGCCGTGTCGGGGGCCATGTCCTGCGCGAGGGCCAGGAGGTCGGCGCCGCGAATCGCGCGGGGATCGCCCGCACGGCCGGGCATGGGCCCCGATTCGGGGTCGTAGAAGTATGTGGCTGCCGGGTCCAGCGGTTCCCCATCCAGCGCGTCGGCATCCAGTTGCAGGGCGTAGCCCAGGGCGTCGAGCATGTCGCGCTCGAACCGGCGCAGCGTCCACGCCAGCGGTTCGCGTGCGGCCATGCGCTGCAAGGCCAGCTCGTAGAGCGCGAACAGTTCCGGGTTCGGGTCCTGCCTGCCGGTGAGGCGCACGACCAGTTCATTGAGGTAAAGGCCAGCCAGCCCGGCGTCGCCCACGAGGCGCAGCACCGCGCCGCTTGGCTCGGCCGCGCGCAGGGTCGCCAGCTCGCCACGCATCAACAGATCCAGCTCCACGCGCTGGAAGGGCTCGAGCTGCGCGCGTTGCAGGCGGGCCCGCTCCTTGCGCACACCGCGGGCGACCACGCCGATGCGGCCGTGGTCGCGCGTCAGGCATTCGATCAGCAGCGAGGTTTCCCGGTAGGGCCGGGCGTGCAGGACGAAGGCAGGCTGTTGTTCGACGCGCATGAGCGGCGCCCGAAGGGCTTACTCGTAACCGAAACGCTTGAGCAGGTTCTCATCGTCGGCCCAGCCTTCGCGAACCTTGACCCACAGCTTGAGGAACACCTTTCGCTCGAAGAGGTTTTCCATTTGCTTGCGCGCGGAGGTACCGATGGCCTTGAGCTGCGCGCCCGCGTTGCCGATCACGATGGCCTTCTGGCCGTCGCGCTCCACCCAGATCACGGCGTGGATCTCGGCCACGCCGTCGGGACGGTCCTCGAAGCGCTCGATTTCCACGGTGGTGGCGTAAGGCAGTTCCTGGTCGAGCCGGAGCATGAGCTGTTCGCGCACCATTTCCGCCGCGAGGAAGCGCTCGCTGCGGTCGGTGATCTCGTCTTCGCCGTAGATCGCCGGCTGCTCGGGCAGGCGTTTCAGGATGCCTTTCTCCAGGCCGGCAAGGCCCTTCGATTTCAGGGCGCTCACGTAATACACGTCGTCGAAGGGATGCTTCTGCATCAGGTCGGCGACGAAAGGCAGCATGGCGGTCTTGTCTTTCTGCAGGTCGACCTTGTTGATCGCCAGCAGCTTCGGCATGTCCTTCTGTTCCGCCAGGGCGGAATACATGGTCATGTCCTCGTCGGTCCAGCGACCGGCTTCGATCACCTGCACCGCCAGGTCCACCTCGGTGATCGCCGCACGCGCGGCGCGATTCAGGCTTCGATTCATCGCACGCTTGCCGCCGCGATGCAGGCCCGGGGTGTCCACGTAGAGGATCTGCCCCTGCGGCTTGCTGGAAATGCCCAGGATGCGGTGACGCGTGGTTTGCGGACGATGGCTGACGATGCTGAGGCGCACGCCGATGAGCGCGTTGAGCAGCGTGGACTTGCCCACGTTGGGCCGCCCCACGAGCGCCACGTACCCGCAGCGGAAATCGTCGTCGACCAGGGTGTCTTCGTTTTCGTTGGATTCGATGTCGTTCATTTCTTGGTTTCCAGCAGGCGGCGAAGTATCGCTTCGGCTGCATCCTGCTCGGCGGCGCGCCTGCTGCCACCGCGTCCTTCGACGCGAATCGGCTCGGGCTCGTCGATGGAACAGCTGACGTCGAAGACCTTCGCGTGGTCTTCGCCGTAGCTGCCGGTGAGTTCGTAGACGGGCAGCGCCATGCCCCTGCCCTGCAGCCATTCCTGCAAACGGGTTTTGGCGTCCTTGCTGGAGCGCTTGATTTCTGCCACGCGCGACGTGAACAGCCTGCGCACGACCTGGCGGCACGCGTCGTAGCCGTCGTCCAGGTAGACGGCGGCCACGAGGGCCTCAAAGGCATCGGCCAGGATGGAGTCGCGACGGAAACCGCCGCTCTTCAGTTCCCCCGGGCCGAGCTTCAGGGCGTCCCCCAGTTCCAGTTCGCGGGCGATGACAGCCAGGGCCTGGCCGTTGACCAGCTGCGCACGCAGCCGCGACAGCTCGCCCTCGCTGGCATTCGGATGGGCCTCGAACAGCAGTTCCGCCACGGTGGCACCCAGCAGGGCGTCGCCGAGGAACTCCAGGCGCTCGTTGTTCGGTTTCCCGGCGCTGCGGTGGGTCAGAGCCAGGGTCGCGAGGTCGGGATTACGGAAGGAATGGGGAAACGGCACGATCGCTCGTTACATGGACGCATTCCTCAACTGCACCGAGTTTTCGAAATGCAGGAGGAAGTCGATGTTGTAGATGAAGGGAATCTGTTTGTCGTACTCGACATGCAGCACCGCGCCGTTGTTGGCGCGATCGAGGGTGATGTCCTTGGGCTGGATGGTGGCGTCGTCCACGTACTGGAAGCCCATCTTGAAGATGAGTTCGCGGCGAAGGCTGTCCAGGTCCTGGGCGTTTCCGCTCGTGGCCATCTGGCTCATGGCCTTCTTCACCCCGAAGTACTCGATGTAGGACGGCACGAGCTTCATGGCCATGAATGCGAAAAAGCCGAGCACCAGCAGCACGATGGCGAAGCCGATGAGGGTAATGCCCTGTTGTCTGGATTTCATGGTCGTGTCCTCGCCGCCGTGGCGGTTCCCCTGTCGAGACGAATGCGTGCGGGGCGCCATACGCGCCCCGCAGCGGAGATTACCTTGTCCGGAGGCAACCGCAACGCCTTTCGGCGTGACCGGGGCCACCGTTCGGTCAATGAATGACCTTGCCCATCTTGGAGAAGTCGAGCCAGCCGTTGCCCGGGCCGCGCCACGCCAGCCACACGAAGAACGCCTTGCCGACCAGGTTCTTCTCGGGCATGCAGCCCCACCAGCGGCTGTCCGTGCTGTTCATCCGGTTGTCGCCCATGACGATGTAGCAGCCCTTCGGCACTTCCGAAGGCACCACCTCGTTGGGGATGTCCTGCGGCATGTTGAAGGCGGGCGTCAGTGCGATGGTGTGGTTGATGCTGCCCAGGTGCTCGGTGTACAGCTTCGAGCCGAAGGTCATCAGCAGGCGGTCTTCCGGCCGGGTCATGCTGCCCTTGAAGGGGCCGATCTCGTCGGCGCCGACGCGCTCGCCGTTGATGTAGAGCTCGCTGCCGCGGGTCTCGATGCGGTCGCCGGGAAGACCGATCACGCGCTTGATCCAGTTCTCGCTGGGCACGGGCGCATGGGGGTTCTGGCAGCTGAGATCGCCGCTGCGGACGATGTCGCCGTTTTCGTCCTTGCAGAGGAAGCCGGGGAAGCGGAAGACGACGACGTCGCCGCGCCGGGGTTCGCCGTTTTCCACCAGCTTGTTGTTGAAGGCCGGCATGCGCAGGCCGTAGGCGAACTTGTTCACCAGGATGAAGTCGCCCACGTCCAGCGTGGGCATCATCGAGCCGGACGGGATGCGGAACGGCTCGGCAACGAACGAGCGCAGGATCAGCACCACCAAAATCACCGGGAACAGCGACCTGGCCCAGTCCACCGGCCAGGGTTCGGGCTGCTCCGTGCCGGAGGCCTCCGCGCGGGCGCGGCGCGCCTTCGCCAGGAAGAGGCGATCGAACAGCCACACCAGCCCGAAGAGGACCGTGAGGCCGAGAAGGATCGCCGAAAAATCGAATGCCGCCATGCCAACTCCGTTAGTCGTATCGAGGGGCCGCGAGGCCCATTCCGGCGCATCCGGCGCCGGGGTTCCATAGGTCAGAGGTCACTTGTCCACTTTCAGGACCGCCAGGAAGGCTTCCTGGGGAATTTCCACGCTGCCGACCTGCTTCATGCGCTTCTTGCCTTCTTTCTGTTTCTCGAGCAGCTTCTTCTTGCGCGAGACGTCGCCGCCGTAGCACTTCGCAAGCACGTTCTTGCGCAGGGCCTTCACTGTCGAGCGGGCGATGATGGCCGCCCCGATCGCCGCCTGGATGGCCACGTCGAACTGCTGGCGGGGGATGAGGTCCTTCATCCGCTCCACGAGTTCCCTGCCACGCCGCTCGGCATGCGAGCGATGCACGATGAGGCTGAGGGCATCCACGCGATCGCCGTTGATCAGCACGTCCACGCGCACGAACGGGCCGGCATCGAAGCGGTCCATGTGGTAATCCATCGAGGCATAACCACGGGACACCGATTTCAGCCGGTCGAAGAAGTCGAGCACCACCTCCGCCAGGGGCAGCTCGTAGGTCACCTGCACCTGGGTAGCCAGGTACTGGATGGAACGCTGCACGCCGCGCTTTTCTTCGCAAAGCTTGATGACGTTGCCCACGTATTCGCCGGGCGTGAGGATGTTGGCGACGATGATCGGTTCGCGGATCTCGGCGATCTGCTGCGGCGGAGGCAGCTTGGCCGGGTTGTCCATCTGCAGCACGGTGCCGTCGGTCTTGGCCACTTCGTAGACCACGGTCGGCGCCGTCGTGATGAGGTCGAGGTCGTATTCGCGCTCCAGGCGCTCCTGCACGATTTCCATGTGCAGCATTCCCAGGAACCCGCAGCGGAAGCCGAAGCCCATGGCCTCGGAGCTTTCCGGTTCGAAGAACATCGCCGCGTCGTTCAGCCGCAGCTTGTCCAGCGCTTCGCGCAGCGCCGGATAGTCGTCGGCGGACACGGGGAACAGGCCGGCGAACACGCGTGGCTGCATCGTCTGGAAACCGGGCAGCGGTTCTTCCGCCGGCTTGCCGGCGTGCGTGAGCGTGTCGCCCACGGGTGCGCCGTGCACGTCCTTGATCGATGCGTTGATCCAGCCCACCTCGCCCGCCGCCAGGCGCTCGAGCTTCTTGCGCTTCGGCGTGAACACGCCCACGTCGTCGACAAGATGCGTGCGGCCGGTGGACATGACCAGGATCTTGTCGCCCGGCTTGATCTCGCCCTGCATCACGCGCACGAGCGACACCACGCCGAGGTAGTTGTCGAACCAGGAGTCGATGATCAGCGCCTGCAGCTTGTCGGTGTCGCGCGGCTTTGGCGGCGGGATGCGATGGATGATCGCCTCCAGCACCTCGATGACGTTCTGGCCCGTCTTCGCGCTGACCGGAATCGCGTCGCTGGCGTCGAGGCCGATCACGGCCTCGATCTCGGCCTTGGCCTTTTCGATGTCCGCCGTGGGCAGGTCGATCTTGTTGAGCACCGGAATGACTTCCAGGCCCTGCTCGATGGCCGTGTAGCAGTTGGCGACCGACTGCGCCTCGACGCCCTGGGCGGCGTCGACCACCAGCAGCGCGCCTTCGCAGGCCGAGAGCGATCGGCTCACTTCATAGGAGAAGTCGACGTGGCCGGGGGTGTCGATGAAATTCAGCTGGTAGGTCTTGCCGTCGCGCGCCTTGTACGGCAGCGACACGGACTGCGCCTTGATGGTGATGCCGCGCTCGCGCTCGATCGGATTGTTGTCCAGGACCTGCGCTTCCATTTCGCGCTCGGACAGTCCCCCGCACAACTGGATGATGCGGTCGGCCAGGGTCGACTTGCCGTGGTCGATGTGGGCAATGATGGAGAAGTTGCGGATGAGTTCCATGGAGCGCCGTGGTCACGTTCACCATCGCTCGCGGCGCGAACGACGCGCGCCGGCCCATTCGGCCGGCGCGAATCCTGCATTATCGCATGGAAGACCGGCCACCGCCGAGCGGCGGCCGGCCGGAACCTCAGCGGTCGCCGGGCACGGTGACGCCGACGAAGCGGGTGGAGTCGTCCCGCCGCACCAGCAACATGGCGGTATCGCCGGGCTTCAGGCCCTTGACCGCCGCGCGGAACGCCGCCGAGCTGCCCACGCGTTTCTGGTTCACCATCAGGATCACGTCGCCCGGACGAAGGCCGGCGCTGGCGGCCGCGCTGCCGCTGATCCGGCTCACCACCACACCCTCCCCGGCCTTGAGGCCGAGTTCCGAGCGGGCCGAGGCGTCGATGTCTTCCACGGACATGCCCAGCGCCGCCGCCGATCCACCCGCGCCTTCGCCGTCGTCGGACGATGCGGACTGCCCGCTCTTGTCGCGGGGCATCTCGCCCACCTTGACGTCGACGGTCTGCTTCTTGTGGTCGCGGAGGATTTCCACCTTGGCGATGGAGCCCGGCTTCGTCAGGCCGACGAGCGGCGGCAGGTCGGGCGACGAGGTGATGGGCGTACCGTTGAAGGAGAGGATGACGTCGCCCTGCTTCAGGCCGGCCTTGTCTGCACCGCTCCCGGGGGTGACCTGGGCGACCAGTGCGCCGTTCGCGTCCGGAAGGTCGAGATTCTTAACGAACTGGTCCACCGGCTGCACGGTGACGCCGAGCATGCCGCGCGACACGTAGCCCTTGTCCTTGATCTGCTGCACGACGTTCATCGCCACGTCGATGGGGATCGAGAACGACAGGCCCTGGTAACCGCCCGAGGTGGAATAAATCTGCGAGTTGATGCCGATGACCTGGCCCTGCAGGTTGAACAGCGGGCCGCCGGAATTGCCGCGATTGATCGGCACGTCGGTCTGGATGAACGAGGTATACGGCTGGTCGCCGCTGCCCAGGTTGCGGCCGACGGCGCTGATGATGCCGTGGGTCACGGTGGCGTCGAGACCGAACGGCGAGCCGATGGCCAGGGCCCACTGGCCGCGCTTGACCGTGCGCGAATCGCCGATGGTGACGGTCGGCAGCGACTTGCCGTCGATCTTCAGCAGGGCGATGTCGTACTGCGGGTCCTTGCCCACCACCTTCGCGGTGAAGGTCCGGCGGTCCTGCAGGCGGATCTTCACCTCGTCGGCGTCGTCGACCACATGGTCGTTGGTGAGGATGTAGCCGTCGCCCGAAATGATGAACCCGGAGCCGAGCGACGTGCGATCGCGCGGCTGCATCGGCATGCCCGGCATGCCGAAGAAGCGCCGGAGCAATTCTTCCTGATCGTCGGGCATGTCACCCGGCCCGCCGCGCGATTTACGGGCCGTGCCCGTGGTCTTCGCTTCGACATGGACCACGGCCGGGGCGTACTTTTCCACGACACCGGTGAAGTCCGGAAGGGTTTGCGCCTGCGCACCCGCGCTTGCCACAACCAGCGCGCCACCGAGCAGTGCGCGTACATGCCAGAGAGCCATCGATTTCCTCCTTTTTATCTAACCACGGCTGCCCGCGCGGGTTGACCGCGCGGACTGTTACGAATCGAGGGAAAGGCGCGCCGGCGATGGGCGGCGCGCGGTCACGAACCGCGGCTCAGCGAGCCTGCGCCGCTACCGGCTGCACATAGCGACTGCCGTCGGGACGGATCAGCAGCATGTAACCGTTGTCTTCCGGCGCCGAGGCGGCCCGGGCACGATGAATCTGATAGGGCGTGGAACGCGGCAGGTAGGCCTCGGCCCCGGCTGCGCTCGAGCTGTCGAATGCCGCCTTCTGCGTGAACCGGGAAGCCATGTTGCCGCTGAGCCATTGAGGGGCGACCGGCGCCGCGGCCTGGGCTGCGGGCACGCTGGCCACCTGGGCGTCCTCGAGCGAGGCGCGCTGAGCGACATCCGGCGTCGCCGAACGATTGCCGGCCGGCTGGGAAAGCATGAGGGCCGCAACGGCGACGCTGGCGGCGATGGCGCCACCGGCCGACCAGTGCAGCCAGCGGCGACGCGATGTGGTGGCAACGGCGGGCTCGGATTCGATGGCGTCCATGACCCGGCTGGCGAAGTCACCGGACACCAGCGGGGCGCCCTGCCGGCGCAGGCCGTCGCGGGCCACGTGGAAACGGGCCCAGGTATCGGCGAGGACCGGATCGGCTTCGAGCCGTCGCAGCAGGAAGCGGATTTCCTCCCGTGACAGCTCTCCGTCCATGCCGGCAGAGAGAATTTCCCGATTGGCTTCGCTCATGGGTTGTGATCCTCGCGGTCGGACAACAGCGGCCGCAGTTTCTGGTCGATGGCTTCGCGGGCCCGGAAGATACGCGAACGGACGGTACCGATGGGACAGTCCATGATGGAGGCAATTTCCTCGTAGCTTTTGCCTTCCACCTCGCGCAGGGTGATCGCGACCCGAAGTTCCTCAGGCAGGGCTTGGACAGTGGAAAACACCGTTTGTTCCACCTGTTCCCGCATCATTTCGCGCTCGGGGGTGGCACTTTCGTGCATGCGGGTGGCCCCGGGCACGTAAACGGCATCCTCGACGTCGATGTCGCCGGTGGGCGGACGGCGGCCCATGGCGACCAGGTGGTTCTTCGCCGTATTGACGGCGATCTTGTACAGCCAGGTGTAGAAAGCGCTCTCGCCACGGAAGGAGCCGAGGGCGCGCCACGCGCGCACGAAGGCCTCCTGCGCGATGTCCTCGCATTCGGTCCAGTCGTGCACGTATCGGGAGATCAGCGCCACCACCTTGTGCTGGTACTTGCGGACAAGCAAGTCGAATGCGCGGCGATCCCCTTGCTGCACGCGCTCGACAAGTGCTTGATCCAGTTCGTTTTCGCCCATCCGGGCCGTCTCCTTAACTCTTATCGGGGCCAGTCGCGGGCGCAGCTGAGACAAGCCAGGGCGGCGCAAGTTCAGTCACGCCGGCGCGCTTGTTCGCAGCCATGGAACTATGCGGGGCGCGGCGCCCGACCTCAAGGTGGCGGGGTTGTCATGCCGAAACGGCCCGCCCCTCGCTCACCAGCCGCTCGCGTTCGCTGAGCAGCTTCTCGAACGTGGCGGTGGGCAGTGGCCTGCAGAAAAGATAGCCCTGCAGTTCGTCGCAGCCGTTGGCGCGGAGGAATTCGAGGTGTTGCTCGATCTCCACGCCCTCCGCCACCACGCCACGCTTGAGGCGGTGGGCCATGTCGATGGTGGCACGGACGATAGCCTCGTCGTCGGGATCGACGCCGATATTCCGCACGAAGCTCTGGTCGATCTTGATGCGGTCGGCGGGCAGGCGCCGCAGGTAGTCGAGCGATGCCGCGCCGGTGCCGAAGTCGTCGATGGCGATGCGGCATCCCATCGCGTGCAGCGCATCCAGCGTTTCCACGAGGTGCGGCACCGTCTTTACGCTGATGCTTTCGGTGACTTCCAGTTCGAGCTGGTCCGGCGCCAGGCCGGTATCGCGAAGCGCGTTGGCGACCACGACGGCCAGGTTCGGCTGCATGAGCTGCACCGCCGACAGGTTCACGCCAAGACGAAGGCCCAGCCCGAACCGGTCTTCCCAGGCCTTCGCCTGCGCGCAGGCCGTCCGCAGCACCCACTCGCCAATGGGCACGATAAGCCCGCTGGCTTCCGCCAGCGGAATGAAGAAGCCCGGACTGATCATTCCCAGTTCGGGATGTTCCCAGCGCACCAGCGCTTCCATGCCCACGATGTCTTCGCTGGTCGCCTCCACCTGCGGTTGGTAGAACACGCGTAGCTCGTCGTTGCGCACCGCATGCCGCAAGCGCACCTTCAGTTCCGCCTGCTGCTGTTGGGCGGCGTCGACGTTGGCGGCGTACACCTGGTAATTGTTGCGGCCGAGGCTCTTCGCGCCGTACATGGCCTCGTCGGCATGGCGCAGCAGCAGCTCGCCTTCCACGGCATCGTCGGGGAAGAACGAAATGCCGACGGAGATGGTCACCTGGAGTTCGGAGCCGTCGTCCAGCGACAACGGCAACTCCATGGCCTGCACGATCTTCTCGGCGATGCGCAGCACGTCGTCGCGCTTCACGATGTGCCGCAGGATCAGGGTGAATTCGTCCCCGGCGTAGCGGGCGACCGTGTCCGACGCGCGCACGCTGGCGCGAAGGCGCTTCGCGACCGAGGTCAGCACCTGGTCGCCCACGGCGTGGCCCAGCGTCTCGTTGATGCCCTTGAAGCGGTCGAGGTCGACCAGCAGCGTGGCAAAACATTCGCCTGTGCGCTCGGCTTCGCGCACGGTGGTGTCCATGCGATCGTTGAAGAGCAGCCGGTTGGGCAGCCCCGTGAGGGTGTCCACGAGCCCTCTTGCCCGCCCCTGTTCGCGCGCGCGACGCAGTTCGAGGGCCGAGGCGAAGCGAGCCGTGGCCGCGCGCAGGGCCGGCTCGAGCACGCGGGCGTCGTTGGAAGGCCGGCAGCGGCCGGCGAGCAGTGCACCCAGAACGCTTCGCCGTTCGTCCAGCAGCGGAAGCACGACGTAGGAACGCAGGCCGAGGGCATCGACCAGGGGGTCGGCCAGGGGCGCATCGCCTTCCGCGTCGAGGCGCACGAGGGGTTCGCCGCCGAGGGCGATCTTCAGCAGCGGAACGTCGGCGGGTTCCGGCCACAGCACGGGCGCAGGTCCATTCCATACCCGCACCAGCACCTCGGGACCGGTTTCGCTTTCCGGCAGCGCCGACCACACCGCCACCACGTCGAGTTCGAGCGCGTCGGCCAGCAGGGCCGCTGCCTCGCCCATGCCTTCGTCGTCGCTGGGACACGCGTCGAAGACGGCAAGCAGGGACAACGCCCGCTCGGCGATGTCGACCGCGCGCAGGTCGCGGAACGCCACGGCGATGCGATGGATGCCCTGGTCGACGATATGGCGCACGTCCACTTCGCCGGCTACGTCGCCGCCGTTCGCACGGCGCAGCGTGCACGCCTTGCCGTCGCCGTCGGGCAAGGGCCAGGTGGCGCCGTCCGAAAGCACAAACACGTCGGAAAGCAGCTGCCCCTGGATGGGGCCGTTGCCGGCCCAGAGGCGGTGCATGGCCGTGCCGCTTTCCAGAATGCAACCGTCCGGCGTCGAGGCCAGGACCCAGGCGGCTCCCGCGTCGAAGGCAAACCGCCAGTCCGTGCGCGCCGGACCGCTGGAGGGCGCCGGCATGGGTGCGCCGACCGCCGCGCGCACGCGTTGAGCCAGTTCCGCGGCAATGGCACCGGCACGAAGCCAGTCGAGCGCGCCTTCCGGGGCCACGCCCGGAACGTCGTCCACCACGTAGACGATGGGCAACTCCGAGTACGCCGGAGAACTGCGCAGGATGCGCAGGCCCCGCTCGGTATCGGCGGTGCCGTCGGCGCCGGCCACCACCACGCGCAGCGGCGGCGTATCGGCCAGCAGCGCTTCCAGCTGCGCGGCATCGCGCGCGCTGAGCAGGACGAAGTCGCCTTCCCTGTCCAGGGCGTCGAAGACGGCGCGGCGCACATCGCGTCGCGCCGTGAAGATCAGTACGCCGTTGGGCTCGACCGTGACCGCCATCGCTCAGACGATCCAGCGGCCGTCGCGCAGCCGCGGCGCCGCGGCGCGCGCCTGCCAGTCGGCGTCGACGGTGGCCACGTCGTTTTCGAACGTGGCCAACAGGATCGGACTCGCGCCAAGCAGCACCACACGGCGCACATGCCCGGTCTGGGTGCGCGAAAGTTGCCGTAAAAGCGCACCGTCGGTGGCGCTTGGCACGCCCTGCGGCATGTCGAGCAGGTATACCCCGAAGTGGAGGCTTTGCAGGATGTAGCGCAGGGCATCGCCGAGTCGCTGGCAGCCGGGAACGCGCATCTGCGCATCGCGCAGGCTCGCCAGCCCCTCGCCGTGGCGCCACAGGTACACCGCCTGCCCGGTGCGCCGCGCCACCAGGCGGAACTGTTCCACCAGCAGGCCCGGGTCGTTCGTCTTGAGCGCCACCAGCGGCCCCGAGGCCGACAGGATGCGGTCGAAGATGTCGTTTCCTACGCTGGAATCCATGTGGGGGTCGGGCGGCTGACGAGCGCGAAGTATCCGCTCTTTGCCGGTCCCTGCGCCAGCGGCGAACCGGGCGCTCCCGGACGACCGTACGGCGGGGTATCTCGCATTCGGCCCGGCGGAAAGGTAAGGTGGTGCGCTCATTCGCCACCGCACGATCCGCCATGTTCGAAGGACTTCGATTCAAGCACTGGAAGACCAGCGAGGGCGACGACGGTATCGTCGTCCTTACGCTCGACCGCGAGGGCTCCAGCGCGAACGCGCTGTCGCGCGAGGTGCTGGACGAACTGGACACCCTCGTCGAGAGGCTCGCCATCGAGGCCCCACGCGGCGTCGTCATCCATTCCGCCAAGCCGATGGGCTTCGCGGTGGGCGCCGACATCCGCGAGTTCGTCGAGTACGCGCAGACTGGCGCCGTACTCGAGAACATCGAGAACGGGCAGCGGGTGTTCGAGAACCTGGCCCGCCTTCCCTGCCCCACCGTCGCTGCCATCCATGGCGCCTGCATGGGCGGCGGCACCGAACTCGCGCTCGCCTGCCGCCTGCGCATTGCGGCCGACGACGACGCCACGAAGATCGGCCTTCCGGAAGTGATGCTCGGCATCCACCCCGGCTGGGGCGGCAGTGCGCGTCTCCCGCGGCTCATCGGCGCCCCGGACGCCCTGCCGGCCATGCTCACCGGCAAGCCGTTCAACGCACGGCGAGCCAAGGCCGTCGGTCTCGTCGACCGTCTCGCCCGCCCCGACGAACTTCTTGCCGAAGCGCGCGAACTCGCCCGCCGGCCGGTCGCGCGTCCGTTCGCACAGCGGGCGAAGGGATGGGCCACCAACACCTTGCTCGCACGTGCCGTGCTTGCGCCCATGGTGCGCAAGCAGACTGCCGCCAAGGTGCGAAAAGAGCACTACCCGGCACCGTTCGCGCTCATCGATACCTGGGCACGCGGCGGCGGCAGCATCCAGCAGCGCCTGCGGCTCGAGGCGAAATCGGTGGCGAAGCTCGCCACGACACCGACTGCGCGCAACCTCATTCGCATCTTCTTCCTGCAGGAACGCCTGAAAGGCCTGGGCGGCGGTGTCGACCACGGCATCTCGCACGTGCACGTCGTCGGCGCGGGCACGATGGGCGGCGACATCGCCGCGTGGTCCGCACTCAAGGGCTTCCAGGTCACCCTGCAGGATCGCGAGGCGCGATTCGTCGAGCCTGCCATCGCACGCGCACGCGGCTTGTTCGAGAAAAAGCTCAAGGCGCCGGCGAAGGTCGAGGCCGCCATGGGTCGTCTTCGTGCCGACGTCGAAGGCAGGGGCGTGGCCGAGGCCGATCTCGCCATCGAGGCCATTTTCGAGAATCCCGAGGCGAAACACGCCCTCTACGCAGCCATCGAGCCGCAGTTCCAGGCCGACGAAATCCTGGCCAGCAATACGTCGTCCATTCCGCTCGACGAACTACGCCAGGGACTGAAGGCGCCGCAGCGCTTCCTCGGCCTGCACTTCTTCAATCCCGTGGCGCAGATGCCCCTGGTTGAAGTGGTACGCCACGACGCGCTCGACCCGGCGATCGAGAAGCGCGCCCTCGCCTTCTGCAAGGCGATCGGCAAGCTGCCGGTGCCGGTGAAGGGCACGCCGGGCTTCCTCGTCAATCGCATCCTCATGCCCTACCTGATGGAGGCCATGCGCCTTTACAACGAGGGTGTGCCGGGCCCGGTACTCGATCGCGAGGCCAAGAAGTTCGGCATGCCGATGGGGCCGATCGAACTCGCCGACACGGTGGGCCTCGACGTCTGCGCTTCCGTGGGCCGCGAGCTTGCACCGTTCCTCGGCCTGGAGGTTCCGCAAGGCCTGGAAGAAAAACTCGCCGCCAACAAGCGCGGCAAGAAGGACGGCGAAGGCCTGTACGTGTGGAAGGACGGCAAGCCGGACAAGCCGGAAGTCGATCCCGATTACGTTGCGCCCGCGGACATCCAGGACCGCATGATCCTGCCGATGGTCAACGAAGCCATCGCCTGCCTTGCCGAGAACGTCGTGGACGATGCCGACCTGCTCGACGCCGGCGTCATCTTCGGCACGGGCTTCGCGCCGTTCCGGGGCGGCCCGATCCAGTACGTGCGCAGCGAAGGCGTGGCCGTGGTGCGCGAGCGCCTGGCCAGGCTGGAGCAGGCCCACGGTGCGCGCTTCGCGAGGAAGGAAGGCTGGGACAACCCGGAGCTCTCGGCGCCGGCGGCGTAACCCCCGCGGCGAGAGTTTTATGTGGGAGCTTTATGTGGGAGCCGCTTCAGCGGCGATCCCGCGGCAGCGGGCAAGCTTGCCCCAAGCACCCATCGCCGCTGAAGCGGCTCCCACAAGGGCGGATCCCACCTGGTCGCTCCCACAATAGAGGCCCCCGCAACGGGGCCTCACCACATCAGGTCGTCAGGAACGCCGTCGTCGGACTCGTTCACGGCGTTCGGATCGACCAGCAGCGCGATGAACTCCGGCGCGATGCCGCGCAGTTCCTCGATCACCGTCTTCTCGACCACGAGATAACGCCCGCCCTGCTGCACGACGCCCAACTCGCCCGCGTTCAACGCGGCCAGCTGTTTCGCATCGACGTACACACGGCGGATCTTGTCTCCATACGGAAAATGCCGCACCTGGTCGGCATCGGCCAGGTTCAGCGCCTTGCCTTTCAGCAGCTCCTCAACCTTGCGCTTCCGTTCCTTGCGCAGACGAGCCTGTTCGGCCGCCTGGGCCTCCGCCTGCTTGCGCTCGGTGGCTTCCTTCTGCGCCCGGATGGCATAGGCCTTGGCAAGGTCGATCTCGCCGTCCTTGCGCGGTGCCTGCGCGGCCTTGCCGCCCTGCTGCGGGCGGCCGCCCTTGCCGTGCGGGTTGCCACTGCCCTGGGGCTTGCCACCCTGGCCGGGACGCCCGCCCTGGGGTTTGCCGTGCTTCGGCCGGTTGCCGGCGTACGGCTGGCCGCTGACCGAGCCCCCGCTGCCGGGACGCGACGGTGGCGCGGACTTCCTTTTCTCCTCGTGAACTTCCTTCACGAGGCCACTCTTCAACAACTGGTCGCGCAGTGACTCTGCCATCGGTAGGGCTCGTTCAAATACTCAGTAGTGCGGCGGCGGAGGCTCGGTCGCAGGATCGCTGCCCAGGCCCGCACGCATGTTCACAAGGTCCGAGCGCAGGTCGCGCACGGCCCGCTCCAACAGATCGAGCCGACGAGCGATTTCCGCGTCGGCCGACGAAAGCGCATTGACGGTGTCGTCGACAAAAGCGACACGCACTTCGAGCTCCGTCAGGCGCGCGTCTATATCAGACATGCTCACGTCCGCTCAGGCTACGGCCGCGGCCGATGCCGTAATAGGCGATACCGGCTTCTTCCACGGCCGCGGGATCATAGAGGTTGCGGCCATCGACGATCACGGGCGTCGCCAGCAGCGACTTCACGCGCGCGAAGTCGGGGCTGCGGAAGGCCTTCCATTCCGTGACGATAACGAGCGCATCCGCACCTTCCAGGGCTTCATACGGGCGCTCCACCAGTACGAGGTCGTCGCGCTCGCCGTAGATGCGGCGGGCCTCGTCCGCGGCTTCCGGATCGAACGCGCGCACGCGCGCGCCGGCGTCCCACAGCTGCTCCATGAGGCGACGGCTCGATGCCTCGCGCATGTCGTCGGTGTTCGGCTTGAACGCAAGGCCCCACACGGCAACGGTAAGCCCTTTCAGCTTGCCGCCGAAGTGCTTCGAGAGCAGTGCGAAGAGGCGCGACTTCTGTGCGTCGTTCACTGCCTCCACCGCCCCGAGCAGCCGGGCGTCGTACCCGACGGAATGCGCAGTGCGCGCAAGCGCCTGCACGTCTTTCGGGAAGCACGAGCCGCCGTAGCCGGCACCGGGATAGATGAAGTGGTAGCCGATACGCGGATCGGCGCCGATACCCTGGCGCACCAGCTCCACATCGGCCCCGACGTGTTCAGCGATGTTCGCGATCTCGTTCATGAAGCTGATCTTCGTCGCCAGCATCGCGTTCGCGGCGTACTTGGTCAACTCGGCCGAACGCTCGTCCATCACCACCATGCGGTCGTGGTTGCGATTGAACGGCGCATACAGCTTGCGCAGCACGCCGATGGCCTTCTGGCTCGACGCACCGACGATGATGCGGTCGGGACGCAGGCAGTCTTCCACCGCGTCGCCTTCCTTCAGGAATTCGGGATTCGACACGACATCGAAAGGTACGTCCACACCGCGCGCTTTCAGTCGATCCGCCACGGCCGCGCGGACGCGATCGGCCGTGCCGACCGGAACCGTCGACTTGTTCACCACCACCGTGTAGCGGTCGATGTGATCGCCGATGGTTTTCGCCACCGCAAGCACGTATTGAAGATCGGCGCTGCCGTCTTCGTCGGGGGGCGTACCCACGGCGATGAACACGACCTCGCCATGGGCGATGGCCGGAGCGGCATCGGTGGTGAAGGCCAGGCGGCCTTCTGCGTGATTGCGCACCACCATCGGTTCGAGGCCCGGCTCGAAAATGGGGATGTCGCCGGCCTTCAGCCGCTCGACCTTGTTCGTGTCGACGTCGACGCAGACCACGTGGTTACCCATTTCGGCAAGGCAGGCGCCCGTGACGAGGCCTACATAACCGGTGCCGAATATCGTGACTTTCATGTAGCTCCCGATGCGTTCGACGTCGTGTCGTAACGGGCAATTGTATCCCGCCGCCCGACGGCAGCAAACCGGCGTCTCCGCTCGTGGCGAGAAACAAAAAAAAGGGCGCGGATCGCTCCGCGCCCTTTCGATACGTCCGAAGACGCCGGTGCTTACTTGCCGCCGTCAGCCGGAGCCTTGCCAGCCGGGGTGGCTTCCGTCTTGAGCAGTTCGACGTCGAAGATGATCGTCGCGTTCGGCGGGAAGCCGTTTTCCGGCTTGGCGCCGTAGGCGATGCTCGACGGGATGAACAGCTTGTACTTGCCGCCCGTCTGCATCAGCTGCAGGCCTTCGCGGAAGCCCGGGATCACCGCGGCGAGAGGAATCTTCGCCGGGCCGGCCGGCTGGTGGTCGGCGGAGGAGTCGAACTTCTCGCCGTTCACGAAGGTGCCGGTGTAGTTGATGGTAACCGTGTCGTTAGGACCCGGACGCTGACCGGTACCGGCCTGGACGACCTGGTACTGCAGACCCGACGCCGTGACCTTCACGCCCGGGGCGCTCTTGTTCTTGGCGAGGAAAGCGTCGCCTTCCTGCTTGTTCTGCGAGGCGACCTTGTTGTACTCGGCTTCGGCCTTGACCTTCAGCTGGGCGACGAACGCTTCGCGAACGGACTTGGCTTCGGCTTCCGACATGGTCGGCTTCTGGCCCGAAAGGGCGGCCTGCAGTGCCTTGGCGACCGTGGCGGCGTCGACTTCCTTCGCCACGAGCGGCGGAAGCGAGCTGGCAAGGTCCCAACCCACGACATAGCTGGCCTTCTGCTTGTCGACCGGTGCCGCGGAGGCAGCCGGCTTGGCGGCCTGGGCGGATGCGCCCGCGGCCGTACCCAGCGCAACCGCCAGGGCGACGGCCGTCATCGTGGGACGCAAAAAGTGCTTCATTCGATACTCCCTCTCTTGGAAAGATTCGGCGACGCCGCCGGTACACCTCCTTGTGGAGGCGGAAACGCCATTGTGCGGTGGTTCGCGTCCAGCTTGCAATGACGGGGCGAGAGACAGGCTTTCACACGAAAAGTTCAGGAATCTTTCAAGAAATGGGTTACCCGTCACTCCGGGTGGTCCTGCCCCGGTTTTTCCAGGGTGTCCCGGATGGCGGCCTGCAGCCGGGCGTGAACCTGGACCAGCACCCGCCAGAGGAGCCAGGTCAGCCCCACGCCCACCAGAATGAGCACCAGCGCCACCTCCCGGGGAGGCAGGATGGTCGAGGCGAGCGCCGCCACGAGGAGCCCCATCACCGCCATGGCGGCCAGCGGAATGATGCGCCCTAGGACGGAACGGATCCGGAAAGTACGGGCGCCGAAGCGGTCGGGAATGGACAATTCGGCAAGAAGCATGCCCAGCGCGCCCGCCTTCCGGTAGGTCGCCACGATCATCGGCAGGGACAGGAGGGCCGCCATGGACCATGCGAGGCTGCGGCGCACGGTGGGCTCGTCGGTCAGGAGGTCGAGATGGAGGAACCCGCGCCGGTACGCGAAGGCCACGATGATGAACACGGCCACCACCAGCGCCGTGTTGATGACCACATGCCAGACAAGACGGCGGATCATCTTCATCACGATAGCGCCCTGCCCTTGCAGGCCCAGGTTGCCCATCCACTCCGTATAGGCGCCGAACACGCCCGTGACGCGTTTCGGCAGCACCCGCCCCAGGAAGCCGGCCAAAGGGTCGGAGGAACGGATCAGGTAAGGCGTCAGGAACGTGGTGATCGCCGAAACCGCCACCGCCACGGGATAAAGGAAGCCGCTGGTCACCTTGAGGGTAAGACCCAGCGACGCGATGACGAACGAGAACTCGCCGATCTGCGCCAGGCCCATGCCGACCCGCAGCGACGTGCGCCCGTCGTTGCCGGCGACGAAGCTGCCGAAGCTGCAGGTGATCACCTTGCCCAGCACCACGGCGACGGTGACCACCGTGATCGGCCACGCATATTCGAGCAGGAGGTCCGGATCGATCAGCATGCCGATGGCGACGAAGAACACCGCACTGAACATGTCGCGCACGGGCATCACGATGCGCTCGATGCGCACCAGACTCTTCGACTCGGCCACGATCGCGCCGATCATGAAGGCACCCAGCGCCACGCTGTAGCCCAGTTCGGTCACGAGTAGACAGAAACCGAAGCAGATGCCGAGCACCGCCACCAGGAGCACGTCGTCACGGCTCACCTTTGCGATGTAGTCGACCACACGCGGCACCAGGAGCAGGCCGACCACCAGCGACACCGCCATGAACAGGCCGAGCCTGCCGACCGCCGCCAGGGCCTCGCCGGCCGCGACGCCGCCCGTGCTCGCGATACCCGTCAGCAGCGCCATCAGCACGATGGCCAGCAGGTCTTCGACGACGAGGATGCCGAACATCAGCTGCGCGAAGCGTTCGCGCTTCAGCCCCAGATCCTCGAGCGCCTTCATGATGATGGTGGTCGAGGAGATGGAAAGCATCGCGCCCAGGAACAGCGAGTCCATGGCCGACCAGCCGAAGAAGCGGCCGATCTCGTACCCGATCCACACCATCAGCACGATCTCGGCGAAGGCCGCCACCAGGGCGGCGCCACCCACTGCGCGCAGCTTCTTGAGACTGAATTCCAGACCCAGTGCGAAGAGGAGCAGGATCATGCCCAGCTCCGACAGCGTGCGGATGGTCTCTTCGTCGTGGATGAAGATCACCGGCAACGTGTGTGGCCCGACGAGCAAGCCGGCGATGATGTAGCCAAGCACGACAGGTTGCCTGAGGCGCTGGAAAAGCACCGTGGTAAGCCCGGCCACGAGCATCACGGTGGCGAGGTCCTGGATGAAGACGATGCCGTGCATGCGGTTCCCTGTAGATGTATGCGAACAGGTTAACCCGTGCGCGCTCGTTCGCGGCGTGCATCGGCGAACGACGCGAAAAACGAGGTCCCATGCAAGTGCTCGCCGGGCCTCGGCATTCCCGAAGCGTCGAAAAAAAATTCAAAAAAAGTGTAATGAATGCTTGACGGAATCCCGCCCCGGCCGTAATCTTTGCGGCTCCCAAGGGGGCCATAGCTCAGCTGGGAGAGCGCCTGCATGGCATGCAGGAGGTCGCCGGTTCGATCCCGGCTGGCTCCACCAACTTCTAGTACGTCCCCATCGTCTAGAGGCCTAGGACATCACCCTTTCACGGTGGCGACCGGGGTTCGAATCCCCGTGGGGACGCCACTTTCCGGCCCGCCGGAGAGTGTAAAGGACTAAGGAAGTTGGTTGTTGTTGGGAAGTTGGAACGTAAGTGTGGAGCGGTAGTTCAGTCGGTTAGAATGCTGGCCTGTCACGCCGGAGGTCGCGGGTTCGAGTCCCGTCCGCTCCGCCATTACTTCCAAAGAAGAATCCGCCGTCCGGCGGATTTTTTTTGCCTGGAGTTTGCCCAAGCCCGCTCTATGTGGGAGCCGCTTCAGCGGCGATGGGTGCTCGTGGCAAGGTTGCCCGCTGCCGCGGGATCGCCGCTGAAGCGGCTCCCACATGAAGCGGCTGTCGGTAAGCGGCCCCCACAGTTCACGGCTATTTTTCCGCCCGCGACAGCGTCCCGATCGAATGCCCCTGCTCCGCCAGGTATTCCAGCCAGCGGCTGAGGAAGCCATTCATGCGCAGGCGATGCTGGAACACGGTGTGCGCCGGCGGGAACGGCCCCAGCACATGCGTGAGCTTGCGCCCGGGATGGCAATGCATCGCCTCCGCCACGTGCGCGTCGGTGTACATGCGCAACTGGGCCGACGGCGAGGGCTGACCCGTCGTCTCGTCGAGGAAGTCGTAGGTGAGCTCGAGTTCCAGCGTGTAAGGGTGTTTTTCCTGGATCTCGAGCAGGACCTTCAGGCCATCGTCCACGTCCGACACATAACGCCCCGGCGCCAGCCGCTGCGGAGCGAACAATCGCGCCAGGCGGTGGTAGTTCTCGGCATAGAGCCCCATCAGGAACTCGAAACGTCCCGGAATGAGGGCGGTTGGGCGTTCGACGACGGCAGTCATGAGTAAGGCGAAGGCTCCGTAGGATGCTCGTTAATACATGTGGCGCTCGATACCGAGGTATTCGAAGATCTTGCTCGAAATTTCCTCGATCGACGTGTGCGTGGTGTTGAGGACCGGTATGTTTTCCCGTCGCATCAGCCGGTCGGCCTGCTCCAGTTCCCAACGGCATTGTTTCAACGTGGCGTAGCGGCTGCCGGGACGGCGCTGCTCGCGTATCTGCGCCAGGCGAACGGGGTCGATGGTGAGCCCGAACAGCCGACTGCGATAAGGGCGGAGGCGCGTCGGCAGTTCCAGCTTGTCGAGGTCGTCGTCCGTGAGGGGGTAATTGGCGGCACAGACACCGTAATGCAAGGCCATGTAGAGGCAGGTGGGGGTCTTGCCGGAACGGGACACCCCCACCAGCACCACGTCGGCCTGGTTGTAATCCACATCCAGGCCGTCGTCGTGGGCCAGGGCGTAGTTGGTCGCCTCGATCCTGGCCTCGTAGCGTTCGAAATCCACCAGGCCGTGGGAGCGGTTCACCGCCCCCGACTGCTTGGCGCCCAGTTCGGCTTCCAGCGGTTCGATGAAGGGGGCGAACACATCCAGCATCAGCGCACCGCTTCCCGCCACGATGTCGCACAGGGACCGGGACGTCATGGTGTTGACCACGATGGGGCGCTGGCCGTCCTGGGCGTACTTGGTCTTGATCCGCAGGCAGGCGGCCTCGGCCTTCGACGGGTTGTCGATGAAGGGGAGCCGGTGGGTATCGAACTGCACCCCCTCGAACTGGGCCAGCATGCTGTTGCCGATGGTTTCGGCCGTGATGCCGGTGGAGTCGGAGATGAAGAACACGGTGCGGCGCATCGGGCGTTTTCCCTGCGGGTGGTCCATGGAAGCCACCTTAGCTCAAGACGCCGCAATGACAATCTACCCCCCATGCTCGCTGAACGTTTGTGCATCGCGCCTTGTTTCGCTGCCGATCCGGCCACGACAATAGGCGGATTTTCCAGCGCGGCCCGCCGCCGATCCGACGAACCGATGTGAGGATTTCCCTTTGAGCGACCTGGTACTTTGGCTCGACGCGCTACGCATGACCGACCTGGGCAAGGTGGGCGGCAAGAATGCCTCCCTTGGCGAGATGATCGGCAACCTGGCGAAACTGGGTGTCTCCGTGCCGGGCGGTTTCGCCACCACGGCCGACGCCTTCCAGTCCTACCTCGAGAAGAGCGGCCTCGCGAAGCGCATCGCCGAGCGCCTGGCCACCCTCGACGTGGACGACGTGGACGAACTCACCCGCGGGGGCAAGGAGATCCGCGGCTGGATCGTCGACACCGCCCTGCCCGCCGACCTCGAACAGGCCATTCGCGAGGCTTACGCCAAGCTCTGCAAGGATGCCGGCGCCAGCGACATCGCCGTGGCCGTGCGTTCGTCCGCCACCGCGGAAGACCTGCCGGACGCCTCGTTCGCCGGTCAGCAGGAAACCTTCCTCAACGTGGTCGGCATCGACGACGTGCTGCACAAGGTGAAGGAAGTCTTCGCCTCGCTGTACAACGACCGCGCCATCGCCTATCGCGTGCACCAGGGCTTCAAGCACGAGGACGTATTCCTTTCCGCGGGCGTGCAGTTGATGATCCGCTCCGACGTCGGCGCCTCCGGCGTGCTGTTCACCCTGGACACCGAATCCGGTTTCCGTGATGTGGTGTTCGTTACCGGCTCCTATGGCCTCGGCGAAATGGTCGTCCAGGGCGCCGTGAACCCCGACGAGTTCTACGTCTTCAAACCCACCCTGCGCGAGGGCAAGCCGGCGGTGCTCCGCCGCAGCCTCGGCGCGAAGCAGCAGCGCATGGTCTATTCCGACCAGCCGGGCGAGCGCGTGCGCATCGAGGAAACCCCCGCGCAGGATCGCCACCGTTTCTGCATCGACGATGCCGACGTGGAAGAACTGTCGCGCCAGGCCCTGGTGATCGAGAAGCACTACGGCCGCCCCATGGACATCGAGTGGGCGAAAGACGGCCACACCGGCAAGCTGTACATCGTGCAGGCCCGCCCCGAAACGGTGAAGTCGCGCTCGCACGCCACCACGCTGGAGCGCTTCCAGTTGGGTGAAAAGGGCAAGGTGCTCACGGAAGGCCGCGCCATCGGCCAGAAGATCGGTGCCGGCAAGGCACGCGTCATCCGTTCGCTGTCCGACATGAACAAGGTGCAGCCCGGCGACGTGCTGGTGGCCGACATGACCGACCCCGACTGGGAGCCGGTGATGAAGCGCGCCTCGGCCATCGTCACCAACCGCGGCGGCCGTACCTGCCATGCCGCCATCATCGCGCGCGAACTCGGCGTGCCGGCGGTGGTCGGTTGCGGTAACGCGCTGGAGGCCATTCCCGACGGTGCCGACGTCACGGTTTCCTGCGCCGAAGGCGACACCGGCACCATCTACGAAGGCACCCTGAAGTTCGACCGCATCACGGCCGACCTGGGGGCCATGCCGGAAGCCCCGTTGAAGATCATGATGAACGTGGCGAACCCGGAGCGCGCGTTCGACTTCGGCATGCTGCCGAATGCCGGTATCGGCCTTGCGCGCCTGGAGATGATCATCGCCAGCCATATCGGCGTGCATCCCAAGGCACTGCTCGAATACGCGAAGCAGGACGCGGAAACCAAGGCCCGCATCGATGCGCGCATCGCGGGCTACAAGGACCCGGTGTCGTTCTACGTCGACCGTCTCGGCGAAGGCATCGCCACCATCGCCGCCTCGGTCCATCCGAAGCCGGTGATCGTGCGCCTGTCCGATTTCAAGTCGAACGAATACGCCGGCCTGCTCGGCGGCTCGCGCTACGAGCCGCACGAAGAAAACCCGATGATCGGCTATCGCGGCGCCAGCCGTTACGTCGATCCGGGCTTCGCCGAGTCGTTCGCGCTCGAATGCAAGGCGGTGAAGTACGTGCGCGAGACGATGGGTCTCACCAACGTCTGGGTGATGATCCCGTTCGTGCGCACGCTCGACGAAGGCCGCAAGGTCATCGAGGTGCTGCGCCAGAACGGCCTGGTCCAGGGCGAGCACGACCTGAAGGTCATCATGATGTGCGAGGTGCCTTCGAACGCCCTGCTGGCCGACGAATTCCTCGACATCTTCGACGGCTTCTCGATCGGCTCGAACGATCTGACCCAGCTCACCCTCGGCCTCGACCGCGATTCCAGCATCGTCGCCCACCTGTTCGACGAGCGCGACGCCGCGGTGAAGAAGCTGCTCGCCATGGCGATCAGCACGGCGCGCGAAAAGGGCAAGTACGTGGGCATCTGCGGCCAGGGCCCGTCGGATCATCCGGACCTTGCCGAATGGCTGATGGAACAGGGCATCGAATCGATGTCGCTGAATCCGGACACGGTGGTCGATACCTGGCTGCGGCTGGCGAAGAAAAAGGCGGGCTGAGAAAGAGCCTTCCTTGTTGGGAGGCCCACTGAAAAGGGCCTTCCCTGTGGGAGCCGGCTATGCCGGCGATCCCGCGGCAGCGGGCAAACTTGCCGCAAGCACCCATCGCCGCTGAAGCGGCTCCCACATGAAGCAAAGGCCCTGTTTACGACAGGGCCTCTTTACATGTGCACCGCGACACCTGCCGCGCGATAGCGCGCCACCACCGCCGCGTCCGTATCGGCGGACACCACCAGATGCGCGATCGCGGTCACCGGGGCCGTGTGATGCGTGGCCGAAGCCACCAGCTTGTCGGGCGTGGCGATCGCCACCGTTTCCCCGCTGGCTTCGATGATCGCCTGCTTGAACACGGTTTCCTCCTCGTCGTAGGTCCACAGCCCCCGTTCGGGATCGATCGCGCATACGCCGGGGAAGCAGAGGTCGGCGCGAATGTCCTGCGCATGCCGCACCGTGCGCGATCCGATCGCGCCGCCTATGCGCGCATCCACACGTCCACCCAGCAGGATCACCTCGAAGCCGGGTCGTCCGAGCACGGCCAGCGCAACATCCGGCGCATTGGTCACCACCGTGAGACCACGGTTGTCGGGCAGCGCCTTGGCCAGCGCGGTGTTGGTGGAACCGGCGTCGACGAACAGGATCTGCCCTTCCCCGACCAGCCCCGCCGCCACGCGCGCGAGGGCACGCTTCAGTTCCGAACGCTCGCGATGCCGCTCGTCCAGGGGTGCCACATGCTGCATGAGCAAGGCACCGCCATACACACGGCGGCACAGACCCTGCGAAGCCAGATCGCGCAGGTCGCGGCGTATGGAATCTTCCGAGACACGGAATTCGTGTGCCAGGTCGGCGGCCACGACCTTGCCGTCGCGCCCCAACCGCTCGAGGATCAACTGCTGCCGCTCGCGCGGAAGCGTGGTTTCGGGCGTCGCGTTCATCGCGGAAGGAAACCCAGCTCCACCAGCTCGGCACGCAGCTGGGCCGGGGTATGGAAGTGGATGCCATGGATACCGAGGGCTTCCGCGGCCTCCACGTTCGCCTTGTTGTCGTCGATGAAGATGGCACGCGTGGGATCGACGTCGTAGCGTTCGAGCAGGGTCTTATAGAGCTTTGGGTCGGGCTTCACCATGCCTTCCTCACCCGATACGACGATGCCGTCGAACAACGAGAGGAAGTCGAAGCGCTCGATCGCCATGGGGAAGGTTTCCTGCGACCAGTTCGTGAGGCCGTAGAGCGGATGCCCCGCTTCCTTGAGCTCGCGCAGGATATGCAGGCTGTCGTCGATGGCGCCACCGAGTGTTTCTTCCCAACGATGCTGATAGGCCGCGATGAGCTCGGCCTTGGTCGGATGCTCTTCGGTGAGGAGGCGAACCGCTTCGTCCCAGGAACGGCCCGCATCCTGTTGCAGGTTCCATTCCGGCGTGGTGACTTCGGCGAGGAATGCCTCCATGGCTGCCTCGTCGTCGCCGAACAGCTTGCGGTAGAGGTAGCGCGGGTTCCAGTCGATGAGGACTCCGCCGAAATCGAAGATCACGACATCGCGTTTGTTGTGCATGGTTGGCTCCTAGAAAGCGTCAGCGCCGCGCGATGGACGCGCAGGCCGAGACGACGACGAGCAGCACGGCCACGCCGGCAAGGGCGGCGGAGAGGCTGCTGTGCTGGGCGACGAATCCGATGGCCGCAGGGCCGGCAAGCATGCCTGCATAACCCAGCGAGGTGACGGTGGCGATGGCGATGCCCGGCGAGGTACGCGGCTGACGGCCCGCCGCGCTGAACAGCACGGGGACGATGTTCGACGCGCCCATGCCGACCAGCACGAAACCCAGGAGCGCCGCAGGCCCCCACGGCAGCATCGTGGCGAGGAAGAAACCCAGCGCGGCGAGGAAGGCGCCGGCACGGACGATCGTCACCGGCCCCACCCAGGCGGTGATGCGATCACCCAGGAGGCGTCCGCATGCCATGGCGATGGAGAAAGCGGCGTACCCCAGGCCGGCGAGCGAGGGATCGAAGCCGCGCGAATAACGCAGGAACACCGCGCTCCAGTCCAGCATCGCCCCTTCGGCGAGGAACACCACGAGGCAGAGGAAGCCAAGCAGGAGCACCGCGGCGGAAGGAAGGCGGAAGATGGAATGCTTTTCGTCCGTGTCGTGCAGGCGGACGATGAAGTGCCGCCATTGCGTGGCGACGATCGCCAGCAAGCCGCCGGATACGGCGAGCGCGCCGCTGGTAAGCGGCATGCCGGCTTTCAGCAAGGCCGCCATGCCGGCCGAACCGACCAGGCCGCCCACGCTGAAGAGGCCATGGAAGCCCGACATCATCGGCTTGCCGGCATGTTTCTCCACATCCACCGCATGCGCGTTCATGGCGACGTCGACCACGCCCAGCGACGCACCGAAGAACCACAGCGCCGCACCCAGCCAATACGCATCCGGCGCCATCGTCAGCAACGGCAACGCCACGCAAACCAGCAAGGCGCTGACGCCGATCACGTCGCGATTGCCATAGCGGTGGGTGAGGAAGCCCGCCAGGGGCATGGCCATCACCGCGCCGAAGCCCATGCACAGCAGCACGAGGCCGAGCGTGGCTTCGTCCAGGCCCAGCCTGGCTTTCGCATAAGGAACCATGGGCGCCCAACTGGCCATGCCGATGCCGGAGAGCAAGAAGATGAGTCGGGTGGCGCGGGCGGGACGCATAGGTTTCCTTCGTGGAACGAATGCGCATCACTGTACGTAATCGTGCAACAACGTGCAAACAATTTTCCACTTGCACCGCGCCTCGTACATCTGTACAAATGTACGCATGTCGACACCTACCCTTACAGAGCGTCAGCAAAAGACCCTCGCCTTCCTGCGGGAATACCTGCAGAGCCAGGGCCTCCCACCCACGCTGCGGGAAATCGCGGAGGCTCTGGGCTTCTCCAGCCACAGCTCCGCCCAGGCCTGTGTGGAGTCGCTGGTCAGGAAGGGTGTGCTGGAACGCTCGCCGCAGCACCGCGGCCTGCGCCTGCCTGCGGGCGACACCGGTTATCGGGGAATCGCCGCCGCCAACGACCTGCCGCTGGTCGGCCGTGTGGCCGCGGGTTCGCCCATCCTCGCCGAAGAGAACATCGAGGCGCAGCTCGAAGTCGATCCCGCGCTGTTCCGCCCGCGCGCCGACTACCTGCTTCGCGTGGTGGGCCTCAGCATGCGCGACGCCGGCATCCTCGACGGCGACCTGCTCGCCGTGCACAAGACGGCCACGGCGAACGACGGCCAGATCGTCGTCGCCCGCCTCGACGACGAAGTGACCGTGAAGCGCCTGAAGCACGAGCGCGACCGCCTCCTTCTGCTTCCCGAAAACCCCGACTTCGATCCCATCGAAGTCGACCCTCGCCGCCATGCGTTCGCCATCGAAGGGCGTTACGTCGGCATCATCCGCAGGACCTGACCATGAACGCCATCGCCTCACCGACTCTCGCCCAGGTGCTCGACCATCCCGGTATCTGGCGCCGGTCAGCCGATCGCCAGCCGCGCGTGCGCGCCCTGGCTACGGGCTGGACCTCGCTGGACGCCAAGCTTCCCGGCGGCGGCTGGCCGCAGGGCGCGCTGAGCGAAATCCTGTACGAACACGATGGCCTGGGCGAACTGGATCTGGTCATGCCCGCGCTGGCCGCGCTTACCCAGGAACATCGCCGGGTGATCTTCGTGGCACCGCCTTATCTGCCCTATGCGCCCGCCCTCGCGGCGGCCGGCGTCGACCTGCGCTTCCTGCATGAAATCCACGCCGGCAGCACCGAGGCCGCATGGAGCATGGAACAGTGCCTGCGTTCGGGCTGCTGCGGCGCGGTGGTCGGCTGGTTGCCCGACATCGACTACCGCAGCCTGCGTCGGCTGCAGCTGGCCGCCGAAAGCGGCGACGCCTGCGCCATGCTCTTCCGGTCCGCCGAGCACGCCGCACAGAACAGTCCGGCCGCGCTTCGCCTCAAGGTCAGCAACAGCGACGAAGCCACCTACGTGGACGTGCTCAAGTCACGGGGTCTGCTGACCACCACCGCTCCGCTGCTGCGCATGCGGGCCTGATGGAAGCCTTCATGACGCCGCCTCATCCACGCCGTCATGACGGACGCACCGTCGTCGCCTTCCTTACGCAGCCATGCTTTGGGCCTGTCTCCGTTTTCCCGGCCTGGCGTTCTCCGCCGCCTTTGCCGCGACCCCGGAGGCAGGCCCCTCCGCCCTGCTGGACCACAAGGCGCGCCAGCGCCTGATTGCCGCGACGAACGCCGAGGCCTCATCACTCGGCGTTCGTCGCGGACAAAGCCTCGCCGCTGCGCGCGCCTTGTGTCCCGCTCTCGAAGTACGCCCCCGCGATCCCGACGCGGAAGAACGCCTGCTCACCGAACTGGCCGCCTGGTGCTACCAGTTCAGTGGACATGTGAGCCTCGTGCCGCCGAATGCGCTCCTGATGGAAGTCGGAGCCAGCCTGCGTCTGTTCGACGGCTGGCCCGTGCTGGCCGAAAGATTGCGTAGCGGCCTCGTCGGGCAAGGCCACGCGCACACGCTGGCGGCAACGCCGTTCGCCGCCGCCTCCTGGGTTTTCGCCGCCAGCGCGGACGGCATGGTGTTGCCCGACCACGAAGGCGTGCGACGCATGCTCGGCGCCTTGCCGCTGGCACAGAGCGGGCTGCCCGTCGCGACCGTGACGTCGCTGCAGGCGATGGGCTTCCGCCGTCTTGCCGAGGTGATCCGCCTGCCGCGTCCCGAACTCACCCGGCGCATCGGGCGCGAGGGCGTGAACTGGCTCGACCGCGTGCAAGGGCATGCCTCCGACGTATTGCCCGCTTGGCAGCCGCCGGCCAGCTTCCGGCAGAAGATCGAATTCGACGCCGAACTGGACGGCAGTCAACCACTGCTCTTTCCATTGCGCCGCCTCACCCGCTCGCTCGCCAACCTGCTTGCCGCGCGCGACGGCGGCGTGCAGCGCTTCACGCTCGCCCTCGAACATGCCCGGGGCGAAACCACGCACGTCGTCGTGGCCATGGCCGCGCCGCAGCGCGATGCCGAGCGCCTGTTCGAACTGGCCCGCACGCGCCTGGAGCGCGCGTCCCTGCCCGCTCCCGCGCGGGCTATCGAACTGGAAGCCGCCGAACTGCCGGTGTTCCGGCCGCCCGTGCGCGACCTGTTCGAGCCGGTGCGGGGCGACGGCCTGGACTGGCCCACCCTCGACGAACGCCTGCGCGCGCGCCTTGGCGACGCGGCGCTGCGCCAGATCGCGCTGGTCGCCGATCACCGTCCCGAATATGCCTCCCGCTATGGCAAGCCCACCGACACGGTGTCGTCGCCGCGCCAGCGCCGGCCTCTCTGGCTGCTGCGGCGGCCGCAACCGATGCGACCGGAACCGGCCGCCGTGCTCGCCGGCCCCGAACGTATCGAAAGCGGCTGGTGGGACGGCGGCGACACGCGCCGCGACTACTACATCGTGCGCACCGCGCAAGGACAGCACGCATGGGCATACCTGCCGCCCGGCACGCTCGACGGCTGGATGCTGCACGGCTGGTTTGCGTGAGATGTCGTGTTTTCGAACAGAAGCTTCCTGTGGGAGCCGCTTCAGCGGCGATCCCGCGCCAGCGGGCCAGAACACGGCAAGCTCCCATCGCCGCTGAAGCGGCTCCCACATTTGCTCTCCATGCCGCTCATCAACGCGACCCAACGGCTTCCCGCCAACGACGAGGACACCCATGTCCCCGCCTATGCGGAGCTGCACGCGCTCAGCGACTTCAGCTTCCAGCGCGGCGCGTCCAGCGCGCGGGAACTGTTCGAACGGGCAAAAGCCATCGGCTACTCCGCGCTGGCCGTGACCGACGAGTGTTCGCTTTCCGGCATCGTGCGCGGGCTGGAAGCCTCGCTGGAAACCGGTCTTCCGATGATCGTCGGCAGCGAGTTACGCCTTTCCGACGGCACCGTGGTGGTCCTGCTGGTGGAAGACGAGGCCGGGTACACGGAACTGTGCCGGCTGATCACGCTCGGCCGGCGGCGTGCGGCCAAGGGCCGTTACGAACTTCATCGCAGCGATCTCGAGGCGCTTGGACCGGGCGTATGCCTGCTATGGGCCCCAGGCCCTTACACCGCCACGGAGGCGACGACGCATGAAGCGCGCGCCGCCTGGGTGGCGACGCATTTCGCGGGGCGTGCGTGGCTCGCCGTGGAATTGCACCGCGGTCAGCACGACGGCGCCGATCTGGCCGCGCTGCGCCAGATCGGCGAGCGTCATGGCCTGCCCTGCGTGGCCGCGGGCGATGTCCACATGCACCAGCGGAACCGTCGCGCCCTGCAAGACGTGATGACGGCGATCCGCATCGGCAAGCCATTGTCCGAAGCGGGGCATGCCCTCTTTCCCAACGGCGAACGGCACCTGCGCAAGCGCGAAACGATCGCCCGCATCTATCCGCGCGACCTCGTGGAGGAAACCCTCGTCGTGGCCGCACGCTGCACCGGTTTCGATATCCGCAGGATCCATTACGTCTATCCGCGGGAACTGGTGCCGGAAGGCCTCGACCATGCCGCCCACCTGCGCCGCCTGACCTATGAAGGCGCCGCAACGCGCTGGCCCGAAGGCCTCGACCATGCCATCGCCGAGCGCATTGAAAAGGAACTGGCTCTCATAGCGCACAAGGCGTACGAAGCCTTCTTCCTCACCGTGCACGACATCGTCCGCTTCGCGCGTTCAAAGCAGATCCTTTGCCAGGGGCGCGGCTCGGCCGCCAACTCGGTGGTCTGCTTCTGCCTGGGCATCACCGAAGTGGACCCTGCCCGCGTCTCCACCCTGTTCGAGCGCTTCATTTCCATCGAACGCGACGAGCCGCCGGATATCGATGTCGACTTCGAGCACGAACGCCGCGAGGAAGTCCTCCAGTACGTGTTCGACAAATACGGGCGAGAGCGCGCCGCCCTCGCCGCCACGGTCATCAGCTATCGCAGCAAGAGCGCGGCGCGCGACGTCGGCCGTGCGCTGGGGCTTTCGGAAGACCAGCTCGACCAGCTCAGCCGCGCCTATTCGCATGCCCATGGCGATGTTTCCATCGTCGAGCGCCTGAGCGAGCACGGCTTCGATGTCGGCAGCCGCACCATACGCCAGCTCATGTTCCTGGTGGACGAACTGGTGGGCATGCCACGGCATCTCTCGCAGCATGTCGGCGGCTTCGTCATTTCCGACACGCCGTTGCACCATCTGGTACCAGTGGAAAACGCCGCGATGGAAAACCGCACCATCATCCAGTGGGACAAGGACGATCTGGAAACCATGAAACTGCTCAAGGTCGACTGCCTCGCCCTGGGCATGCTCACGTGCATGCGCAAGGCGATCGACCTGCTGCGCGCGCAGGGCGGACCGGATTACCGGCGGCTGGCCGATATTCCCGACAACGACGATGCCACCTACGCGATGATCCAGGAGGCGGACACCGTCGGCGTGTTCCAGATCGAATCGCGCGCGCAGATGTCCATGCTGCCTCGCCTCAAACCCAGGGAGTATTACGACCTGGTGATCCAGGTGGCGATCGTTCGCCCCGGCCCCATCCAGGGCGGCATGGTTCATCCCTACCTGGAGCGGCGCAAGCTGCCCCCACACGAGATCGTCTACGAGAAAAACGTGAAGGAAGTACTGGGGCGCACCCTTGGCGTGCCCATCTTCCAGGAGCAGGTCATGGCGCTCCTGCAAAAGGTGGCGGACTTCAGCGCGGACGAAGCGGACCACCTGCGCCGCTCCATGGCCGCATGGAAACGGCGCGGCGGGCTGGAGAAATTCGACGGGAAGATCCGCCGGAACATGGCGAAGAACGGTTACTCGTCCGAGTTCATCCAGCAGATCATCGACCAGATCAAAGGCTTCGGCAGTTACGGCTTTCCCGAATCGCACGCGGCAGGCTTCGCGCTCATCGCGTATGCGTCGTCCTATCTGAAATGCCACTACCCGGAAATCTTCACCTGCGCGCTGCTCAACAGCCAGCCCATGGGCTTCTATGCACCCGCGCAACTCGTGGCCGACGCACGCCGGCACGGCGTGCAGGTACGGCCACCGGACGTCACGGCCAGTCATTGGGATTGCACACTCGAGCCCATCGAAGGGCATCCCGGCAAGCATGCCCTGCGGCTCGGACTGCGCCTCGTCAAGGGCCTGTCCGCCGGCCTGGGCGAGCGCATCGTCACCGCGCGCGCAGAAGCCCCCTTCCGCGACCTTGCCGATCTTTCCCGCCGCGCCGGCCTCACCCGTTTCGAGCGGGAACGACTCGCCGACGCCGGCGCGCTTCGCGTGCTCAGCGGCCACCGCCATCGCGCCCGCTGGGAAAGCTCGGGCATCGAACGCAGCTTGCCCTTGATCGACGCCGTCGCGGAAACACGTCCCGCCCTTCGACCGCCGACGCTTGCCGAAAATGTGTTCGCCGACTACGCCACCCACGGCCTGTCGTTGGCCTCGCATCCCCTGCGGCTCATTCGCAAGAACTTGCTGGCCCGACGCGCGTGGCGCGCCTGCGACCTCCAGAACGAACGCAACGGCACCTGGCTGCGTCATGCCGGCCTGGTCACCGTGCGCCAACGCCCGCAAACCGCCAGCGGCATCACCTTCGTCACGCTGGAAGACGAAACCGGCCAGGTCAACGTCATTGTTCGCCCAAAGGTAGCCGAAGCCTGCCGCCATGCCCTGCTCGATGCGGTATTGCTGGCTGTCGACGGGCAGTGGCAGGCCATCGATGGCGTACGTCACCTTGTCGCCCACCGTCTCCACGACTTCAGCGAGCTACTGCCGGAACTCGGCTCGGTCTCCCGCGACTTCCATTGAGCGTTTCAACGATGTGCCACACCGCCGCCGTCGCTTAACGCTGCCTAATTTTCTCCTGAATGGTCACCTAAGAATTGCTGCTTTGCGAAGACCAAAGTGGGTCCAAAGGGGATAGCGTCTGCACACCGCTCCATGTCCGGTCTTACCGGTGAGCGATGTCCACTGCGCCGGGCATCGCGATCTTTCCCAAAGGCGCCATCTGTTCCAGGAGATCCGTCATGCGCAATACGAAACTGATCGTCGCCATGCTTGCCGGCTGTATGGCCGTGAGCGGTGCCGCGTTGGCCCAGAGCGCTGCACCGCAGACCGCTCCCTCGCCGTCGTCCACCGCCGCCACGCACATGCAAAGCGAGCACGACTCCATGAAGAAGAGCGACGGCTCGATGAAGTCGGAAGAAGGCGGCGCCATGAAGTCCACCCACAAGAAGCACAAGATGAAGAAGGAAGGCGCCACGTCCGAGCCGGCGAAGTCGTCCACTTCGGGCATGTAATCCTGGGAACGAAGTCGCTGGGCTCCTGCCTGCGCAGGGGCGACGGTACACCTCACGTCGTGCCTGCGAAGGCAGGCACCCAGCGACTTCAACGGAAAAAGTCAGTCCACTTCCGGAAGCACGCTGATTTCCTCATCGCCGATAGTCACCACCTGACCGGCGCGCACCTTGTACGTCTTGCGCAATTCCTGCACGCCGTCGACGGCAACGAGGCCATCGGCGACCAGGCGCTTGCCTTCGCCGCCGCTGGCGGCGATGCCGACCAGCTTCAGCAGCAGGTTTAGTTCGACGTAATCGCCTTCGAGGCGGAACTCGTGAAATGCCATGTCCGCCGGCCTCAGTAAACGATGACCGAGCGGATGGACTTGCCCTCGTGCATCAGGTCGAAGGCGCGATTGATGTCTTCCAGCCCCATCGTATACGTGATCATCGGGTCGATCTTGATCTCGCCGCCCATGTAGCGCTCCACGTAGCCCGGCAACTGGCTGCGGCCCTTCACGCCGCCGAACGCCGAGCCGCGCCACACGCGGCCCGTCACCAGCTGGAACGGACGCGTGCGGATCTCCTGGCCCGCGCCGGCCACGCCAATGATGATCGACTCGCCCCAGCCCTTGTGGCAGCACTCCAGCGCGGCCCGCATCACGTCCACGTTACCGATGCATTCGAAGGAATAGTCGACCCCGCCATCGGTGAGGTCGACGATCACCTGCTGGATGGGCGTATCCGGGTAGTCGCGCGGGTTCACGCAGTCGGTGGCGCCAAGCATCCTCGCCATCTCGAACTTCGACGGATTCGTGTCGACCACGACGATGCGTCCCGCCTTCGCCATCACCGCGCCCTGCACCACCGACAGGCCGATGCCGCCCAGGCCGAACACGGCCACCGTGGCGCCCGGCTCCACCTTGGCGGTGTTAAGCACCGCGCCGATGCCGGTAGTGATGCCGCAGCCGAGCAGGCACACCTTCTCCAGCGGAGCGTCCTTGTTGATCTTTGCCAGCGAAATCTCCGGCAGCACCGTGTATTCGCTGAAGGTGCTGGTACCCATGTAATGGAGCAACGGCTTGCCGTTCAGCGAAAAACGCGAGGTGCCGTCCGGCATGAGGCCCTTGCCCTGGGTAACCCGGATCTTCTGGCACAGGTTGGTCTTGCCCGAGCGGCAGAACTTGCACTCGCCGCATTCCGGGGTATACAGCGGAATGACGTGGTCCCCCGGCTTCAGCGAGGTGACGCCCTCGCCCACCTCCTCGACGATTCCGCCCCCCTCATGGCCGAGGATGACCGGGAAGGCGCCTTCCGGGTCGTCTCCCGAAAGAGTGTAGGCATCCGTATGGCAGACACCGGTAGCGACGATGCGCACCAGTACTTCGCCGGCCTTGGGGCCCTGGACGTCGATCTCCTCGATGGACAGCGGCTTTCCTGCTTCCCAGGCGACGGCGGCGCGAGACTTCATGGTGCTTTTCCTCAATGACGTTGACCCCGGATTCTAGCTGCACGTCGCCCCGGCCACCCCTCCTCGTGCACCTACGTGAAGGGACGCAAACATCCGGGGTGGTATGGAGGGCCCGATTGAGTTAAACTGGGGTTAACGGATACGGCCCGCGCGGCGAACGAAAGCCTCGGGTAAGGGCTCCGTAGATACAGGAAACGGTTCTCGGCGAGGGATTTCTTGAACCTTTTGCTTACAACCGCTGTCCAACCTTTCGATGCCTGGAAGCCCTTGTAAACGCTGGGGCCGCCCATAGAAAGGGGGCATAGAAAACTCGTTAGTTCAGAAATTCGGCA
Source organism: Luteibacter sp. SG786 (assembly GCF_011759605.1). Classification (GTDB taxonomy): domain Bacteria; phylum Pseudomonadota; class Gammaproteobacteria; order Xanthomonadales; family Rhodanobacteraceae; genus Luteibacter. The sequence goes on along the minus strand of NZ_JAAOYX010000001.1, from coordinate 2,284,579 downwards.
CGAAAACGCTGTGACGAAAGCCTAACGAACGGATTGTTCACCAAACGAAACGGACCAGTGCCGCCGCGCGACTTCTCGGGAAGCTCGCCGGAGGCGTAAGGTTCCCGCCACGCCAGAGACCGGCGGCGTTGGCGACAGAGCTATAGAGACATCCGGTCGGTACTGACTGGGAGACATCACATGAATGAACTGCGCAACGAATACGGTATCTCGACCTACGAATTCGCCGCCGGCGCCAACAGCGACGGCAGCTTCGACCTCTTCGGTGGCGAGATGGACGGCTATGACTGGCTTGGCGAAGTCGCCAGCCGCCTGAGCGGCGACGCCGTCTAAGACGCACCCGCACATCCCATAACGGAAGGCCCGCCTTCAATGGCGGGCCTTCCTTTTGTCAGGACGCCTTCCGGGCCCTGGTTCGCGCCGCCTTCTTGGCGGCCGTTTTCCTTCCCGTCGTGCCTTTCGTGCGTGCCGCCTTCTTCGCGGACGCAGAGCGGCTGGACGCGCTCCGCTTGGCGGCGGCCTTGTGCCCTTGTGCCGACAGAGCCCGTTTCGACGCGGCCGATCGGCCTTCCCGCTTCAACGCTGCCGTGCTCGCCTTCGACCGGGCTGTCGATTTCCTGGCTGTCGTCTTCTTGGCCGTGGACTTCCGTGCGGATGACTTCCGGGCCGCCGTTCCGGTGGCCCGCTTGCGACTGGCCGTCTTCTTGGCCGCGGTTCCCGAGGAGCGCTTCCGGGTGGAGGCGCGCGAATCCTGCGCCGCCTTCTTCTTTGTGGACTTGCTCGCCGACTTCGACGGCTTGGCCTTGACGCCGTCGCGCCGCGCCTTGGAAAGGCCGATGGCGATGGCCTGCTTGGCGGAGCGCGCGCCGTGCTTGCCTTCGCGAACGTGCTCAATTTCCTCGCGTACGTATTCTCCGGCCTGGGTCGAAGCCGACTTCCCTTCGCGCTTGTCCTTTCGTGCCCTGGCAGTGGTTTTTTTCTCAGGCATGACTCGGATCTCCTATGAGGGAGTGACGGGTGTCGTCGATGCACGAGACTGCGCGGCGATTTGTGATCCGCATGTATCGCCCGCGTCAGCGGACCACAGACGAACCCCGCTCGCACGTCGACAGCGAAGCCGCAATCACTTGCGAGAGTGAACGGAAGCGCACGGGTGCTTCACGCATCGATAAGTACGTCGGGGGTTAAACAGTCCGCACTGCGAATGGCGCAGCGTCGTGAGGAGTGCACCATGGACAAGAACCGTACCGAAGGCATGAAGCACGAGATCAAGGGCAGCATGAAAGAAGCCGCCGGCAAGATCACGGGCAACCACGTGAAGGAAGCGGCCGGCAATATCGAAAAGAACGCGGGCAAGGTGCAGCGCGAAGTCGGTAAGGCTGCCGACCACGCACGCGACAAGGATCGCCACCACTGATCGCACCTTTCAGGTCGCGCACGCGGGAGCCGTCGGCTCCCGCGTCCGTTTTCAGGCCGCCGCGCCCACCGCGCGCCATGCGTTCATCCGGCTTCGCAGCCACCGGTTGGCGGGTTCCGAAAATCCACGGGCCACGAGCCAGCCCAACGCCCAGGAAAGAAGCACGGCCGGCACGTACCAAATCCAGCCCCAAGCCTGGTCGGTCGCGGAGAATCGCGCCAGGGCCACGAGGGTGAACACGACGAACATGTGGGTAAGGTAGATCTCGTAGCTGGCCCTTCCCATCGCGCCGAGCCAGCCGAAGCCCCGCCACGTTTGCCCACCCTCCGGGGAGGCCAGCACAAGGCACACGGCGCCCAGGATAAGCACCAGCAGGTACCCCTCGCCGACCACATGCCAGAGCGGTGCGCCGTAGAACATCACCATGCCTGTCGCGGCCAACCCCGACACCCCCAGCACCCTCCTGAGCCACAGCCTTTCCACCCTGCCCGTCTGGCCGGCGCGCGGCCCGCGTGTCACCACCCATGCCGCGAGCACGCCTGCCGCAATGGCCCCCATCCCTGGGAGGTACGCCTTCTCCTGCCAGATTTCGTTATCCACGATCGCGGCACGGGTGAACGGAACCGACACCACCAGTACGACCAGCAACGGAACCAGCCAGCGCGTGCGCCCCAGGGACAGGCACACCAGGGGAAAGGCCGCGTAAAACACTTCTTCGATCGACAGCGACCAGAGAACGTCCCAGCCTCCCGGCAGCCAGCCCGTACGTCCTTCGTAGAGATTGAGCGTGAAGGTAAGCGCGGAAACCGTCGCGCCCAGCGCGGACTGGCCGCTCCTTTGGATCACATAGTTCGGCACGGCCAGCGCGTGGAGGACCAGAAGCACGGTCACGAGCGCCAGGAGGCACGGAAGAATGCGGGCGGCACGGCGGACATAGAACGCCCGCCAGTCGATCGCGTCGAGGGTGCCGTCGCGCTGAATCGTGTGGCGGGCGATGAGGAAACCGGAGATCACGAAGAAGATGAAAACCGCTTCGTAGCCGTTGTAGACCAGCCCCTTGAGCAAGGGTATCGGCAGCAGGCTGGCCGCCTGGGTCTTGTGCAACGGGATGCGCAGGCCAAGGTGGTGGATAACCACCAGCAGGATGCTCGCGCCACGCAGCATGTCGATGCCGGCGCTGCGCGGGAGAGTCGATTCGGACATGGTGCCTTCCCCGGACGATGGGGAAGCATATCGGAACCGCGGGGGCCGGGGCCCTGCTCGGGCCCCGGCGAAGGATGCGGGTGGGTATCTCAGCTGCAGCCGCGCACGAGCGCGATGAGGATCAGCACCGGAATGGGCACCCCGAGGATCCACAGCAGCACATAACCGATGCCGCCTTTCTGCTTGCCGGGCTGCGGCGTGATGTCGTCGTTCATGCGTGTCGCTCCTGGTGGATAGGGTGACGAACGTTCCATTGCAGGACGTGGACTGTATGTGACAAGCGCGCCACGGCATGTTTCGCAACGACGCCGCCTTCGCGGATGGAGGATTATTTCCAAACCAGAACAACGGCCCGGAACATGTCGAACCGATTGCCCGATCCCTTCGCCTTCCTCCCGGACGATTCGCCTACGGCGGACGAGATCCGCGTGTTCGACTGGGCGCGGTCGCCGCTCGGGCCAGTGGAGGCATGGCCGCCGGCACTCCGCGCCATGCTCGCCACGATGTTCGACTCCCCGCAGCCCATGTTCGTTTCCGCGGAACCGGGCGGGATTTTTTTCTTCAACGATGCTTGCCGGGCCCTCCTCGGCAGGCGCGTCTCGGGCGCCGTCGGTGGGCGCCTCGACGAGGTATGGGGCGACGTGTGGGACGACATCTCCGGACATGTGACACGTGCGATGGCCGGCGAAGGCAGCACGCGCCGCGACCTTCCGCTGACGATGACGCGCCACGGCTTCGTCGAGAACACGTGGTGGACCCTCTCGTTCGCACCGCTGCGCGACGAACGCGGAAGCGTGATCGGCGTGTACGCCTTCACGCACGAGACGACCAGCGCCGTGCGTTCCGGCATGACCCTGCGCGAACTGAACGCGTCGCTCGAACGGGAGATCGGCGCACGCACGCGCGAGCGCGACCAGATCTGGGCGGTCTCGCCCGACCTCTACATCGTGATGGCTCGCGACGGACGGTACCGCAACATCAACCCGGCCTGGCAGCGTGACCTGGGCTACGAGGAGAGCGACCTCGGGAGCATGGCCTTCGGCGAACTGGTTCATCCCGACGACCTCGACCGCGCGCGCGATGCGATGGCCCAGTTGCTCGAAGGCGACACGGTAGAAGACCTGGAAGTCCGCCTGCGCGCCAAGGACGGCAGCTACCGCTGGTTCGCCTGGACGTGCGTGCCCGATGGCGAGCTCGTCTACGGCATGGGCCGCGACGTACAACGCCGGCGCGACATGGAAGACCAGTTGCGGCACGCGCAGAAACTCGAGGCCCTCGGACGGCTCACGGGCGGCATCGCGCACGACTTCAACAACATCCTGGGCGGCATCGGCGGCGCCATCGAGATCGTGAGCGAGCGGATCGAGAGCGGCCGCCTGGAAAACACGCGTCGCCTGCTCGATGCCGCGCACGGCGCGGTGAACCGCGCCGCCGGCCTCACCCACCGCCTGCTCGCCTATGCCCGCCAGCAGGCCCTGTCGCTCACCGACGTGGATGCGAACGCCATCGTCCGGGGCCTGGATCTGCTCCTTCGCCCTCTCCTGGGCGAACAGGTGGTGCTGGACCTGCGCATGCAGCCCGACCTTTGGCGCACGTTGTCGGATGCGAGCCAACTCGAAAGCGCCATTCTGAACCTCGCGATCAACGGCCGCGACGCCATGCCCGCGGGCGGCGCCTTGTGTATCTCCACGCGAAACGAGCCGGCGAGGAACATCGGCGCGGGCCCCGCCGACTACGTGGTGATCTCGGTCGCGGACACCGGCACGGGCATGTCGCGCGCCGTGATCGAAAAGGCGTTCGATCCCTTCTTCACCACCAAGTCGATCGGCCAGGGCACGGGGCTGGGCCTCTCCATGGTCGACGGATTCGCCCGGCAAACGGGTGGCCGGGCCCTCATCGAATCGGAGCCCGGCAAGGGAAGCACGGTGAGCCTGTGGCTGCCCCGGCATATAAGCAAGGAGGAGGCGCCGCACGCGCACATCGATCGTGGGCCGCACCATGGCGGCGGCCGGCGGGTGCTTCTGGTCGAAGACGAGCACATGCTCCGCTCCCTTGCACGCGAGGTGCTCGAGGAAGCCGGGTACACCGTGGACGATCACGCCGATGCGGCCGCGGCGCTTCGCAGCTTGCACGACTCATCGGCGCCGGACATTCTCGTGACCGATATCGGACTGCCTGGCATGGACGGACGGCAATTGGCGCAGTCCGCACGCGAGGCCCTGCCGGATCTGCCCGTGTTGTTCATCACAGGCTACGCGTGGGAGGCCTTTGCGGACGCTCCACGCCTGCCTCCCGGCTGCGCGATCCTCGGCAAGCCGTTCTCGCTGCACGCCCTCGTGGGGGCCGTGGCCGACCTGATCGACGGCACGAATCCCTAACGCCGGCCATCCATTCCCTTGACCGACCGGCCCCGAGACTCCAGGGAACCATGGAGCGCCCGATGAATCGTTCGCGTTATTACGCCTTGATCGCTCTGATCGTCGCGCTGGTGGCCATCTTCGTGGTCGGCGCCATCCACCGCGGCGGCCCCGCGGGCGACGTGCCCGACGACGGCGAGCGAGCGCCTTCCGCGCGGCCTGCCGCCGAGCGCTAGGCCGGTTCGGCCTCGGTTCGCGCCGGTGGCCGCGCGGCATCGTGCGAGGCAGCAGCGCGCTGCATCGCCACCAGGAAATCGGTGCCATAGCGCATGACGAACGGCGCCACCGTTCCGGGCATGAAGCCATCCGGCCATGCGGCGGATTCCGGCTGGGACTGAACTTCGATCGAGCGGACGAGCGTGAATCGACTTGCCATGGCCTTGACGGCCCCCTGTTGGTATTCCCCCAAGGAGCCGTACTAAAGCAAAACCCCGGGCCAGTCAATTCCCCGGGGTCGCCCCAGGCACACCCCGGCTACAGCTTCACCCGCACCCCGAGCCTGTAGAAGCGCCCTATCACGCCGTTCTGCGCGTAGGTGGGGTTGTAGTTCAAGGCGGCGTAGTTCAGCGGATCGAACGGCGCCTTCTTGTCGAAGACGTTCATCACCGAACCGGTGATCGCCACCTTGTCGGTGAGGTCGTAGCGTCCGGTCAGATCGAAGTCGGTGAACGACGCCACGCGGCAGTCGCCAGGTACGTTCGCGCCCGTGTCGGTGTTGGTCGAGAAACACCCGGTGGTGATGTCGGGCGCGGTGAGCTTGATGCCGCTGGTGTAATACAGCGTACCCGTGATGGTCGTCCGGCCGAACTGGATGCTGTTCGCCCAGGAGCCGCGGTAGCGCGGCGTACCCGCTCCCGAGGAGACGCCGTACGGACCGTGCGTGCCGACGAACTGCAGTTTGGTGCCGTCCTCCAGGGTGAGCCGCCAGCTGATGATCTTCGTGAGGTTGAGCTCGCTGGTAAAGCGAACGTTCTCGCTGAAGTCGTGTCCAGCCTTGAGGTTCAGATCCAACCCTTTCGTCTCCAGCGCGTCCTGGTTCACATAGGGCGCGGCAACGATCAAGGGACGCGGCAGCGCGGCCGGTGCCGCCGGATCGGGTACGTCGGCCACGATGGCGGATGCTTCCGGCAACGGCTCGCCCGCGTAATAGGCGTCGAGCACCGCGCTCGGACTCTGCTGCGCGATCACGCCGGTTTTCTTGATCCGGTAATAGTCGAGCGAAGCGCTGAAGTCCTGCGTGGGCTGGTACAGCACGCCGAACGTCCAGCTCTTGGACTTCTCCGGCTTCACGTCAGGATTGGCCCGGGTGAGGAACGCAAGACCGTAGGGCTGCACATAACCACTGTTGTTGTGCGCAGCCTGGAAGTCCGCCGGCGGTGTGTACGTGGCAAAGCCCTGTGCCTCGCTCGATCCGTTCTCGGCGAAGCTCGGGGCTCGGAAGCCCTTCGAGAACGTGCCGCGGAAGGCCAACTCGTCGATCGGCTTCCATTTGATGCCGATCTTCGGTGAGAAATTGTTGCCGAAGTCCGAGTAGTGATCGAAACGCCCCGAGACATTCACTTCCAGCGACTCGAGGAAAGGTGCGTCGAGTTCGACATAGGCGCCCGACACGGTACGGTCGCCCTTGACGTGGGCGATACCCAACCCCTGCGCGCGAAGGCCGGGATTGAGGTCCGGATCGTCCTGTTCCTCGTGACGTATGTCGATACCGGCGGCCAGGCCCAGCGCACCGCCACCGAGGTCGGCCAGCGGCCGGTTCACGCGAAAATCGAACTGTTGCAGGTCGCTCGTGGACGTCTTCCGCAGCTGCGGCGACAGGGAAGCCAGCAGCGCCGGCGAGTTCGCTCCCGGATCGAGGAAGTTGTAGGTGCCGTTCGTGACGACGTCGATCAGGCGATCGTAGTTGAGGAATCCGTTGAGTCGCGTGTCGAGCGACGAATGATTGAACACCAGCGCCGTGTCGTAACCCCAGTCGCCCCAGTAGCCGGTGAGCCCGCCCACGATGCGCAGGTTGTGGTTGTCGCTTTCGCCGCTGCCCAGCGCACTGGGAAACCCGAAGTTGATGAGCGCCGCCTTCCCTTCCGCCGCGAACGGGTTGTTGGGATTGAGCGAGCCGTCCGGCAAGGTGGCCGGCAAGGCGATCGAGTTCGTATTGCGCGGCGTGCCGGCCTGGATCTGCGCCGGCGGGCCGGGGAACGACGTTTTCACTTCGTAGTAGCTCGCAGACACATAGGCCTTCGAACGCTCGCCCACCTTCAAGGTGAAGCGTCCGTACAGCCCGCGACGATCGGTGGTGGGCTGGATGGCGGCGTATCGGGCGAAGTTCTGTGCGCAGTAGCTTCCCGGATTGGCGGGATCGTCGGTCACCAGCGTGGACCGCGGACCGCAGGCGGCCAGCGGCTGGGCCTCCGCACCGGGATCCGCGACGCCCGAGGTAACGTCTCCGGGTCGCGAAAGCGTGCCGGGCGTCACCGAACCGTAGATCGAACCGGAGTTCTGCGAGGGCTGGCCTCCGATAAGGTTGTTGCCGCCGCTGCGCCGGATGTCCGCGGTGTTGTACGGATACCCACGTTGCCGGGTGAGGATGTCCTCGTCCCTTTCGTATTCGGCGCTGAGGTAGGCGTTCCATCCGTCCTTTTGCAGGTCTCCGCCGCCGAACAGCACCGTGGCGCGTTTGGACGTGCCGCCGCCGTGTTGGGATGTGCCGACTTCGGCACTGAATTCCGTGCCCTGGTAGTCCGGCCTCAGGATGATGTTCACCACGCCCGCGATCGCGTCCGCGCCGTAGAGAGACGACGCGCCGTCCTTCAGCACTTCGATGCGTTCGATGGCATTGGACGGGATCGTGTTGAGGTCGACGAAGGATCGCTGGCCGTCGTCGGCCAGTGGATAGCTCGCGGCTCGCCGGCCGTCGATGAGCACCAGCGTGGAATTGACCGTGAGCCCACGCAGGGCGACGCCAGACGAGCCTGCGGCGAAGCCGGCGGTGAACGATGCGGGTATGGACCCGCTGTTATCGGCCGACACCGCCCGCACCACGTCAGACACGGTGGTGAGACCGCTCTTCTGGATCTGATCGGCCGTGATGGTGGTCACCGGCGACGGCGTTTCCACGTCGATGCGCGGCAAGGCCGACCCGGTGACGGTCACCGTGGCCAGTTCCGTCGTCTGCTGTTGTGTGGACTGCGCCGGCGGTGGCGCGGCAGGCGGTGCAGGCTGGGTGTCTTGTGCGGCAGCCTGGCCGCAAACCAGGGCGGTGGCGATGGACAAAGCGAGGCCGTGACGCCGAAGCGCCTTTTGGGATGTCGGTTTCATTGTGAGTCTCCGAAGCCTTAGGGGAGTGGGGCTGGGACTTCGCGGCTCCGGGAATGGGCCGAAGAAAACGCATCATTCACAGGCACGCAAGGAAAACTTACGCCGCGTGAACGGGGCGTACCATCGGCCATTCGGAATATATTGCGGCACAAGAAAAAGGGCGCGTGTGGCACGCCCTATGCACGTTCAGAGGTCAGAGGCGGGGCGCGCTCACTCGTCTTCGCCGGGATCGAAACCCTCGCGTTCCTTCATCAACGTTCGCGCAGCCTTGATGCCGAGGCGCATCCCCTCCTCGCAGGCATCCTCTTCCCGTTCGTGCAGTGTCGTGCAGAGCTTTTCCTGGATTTCTTCGCCGTCTTCGCTGATGACATATTTGCCGCGCCAGCGGCCGGGCTTGGCGACGTAACACGAGGCTTCAACGTCGAAGTAACCGATCTTTCGATGCGTCATGAGTGGGGTGATCCTCCTTCTCTCCCCCCATCCTATGCATCGCGCATCAAGACGATGTGCAGTGCTATTGCAGGCCGCTCACCGGACGCTTCGCGTTCGACTCGAACTCGCGCCAGATACCGTCCGCACCTTCCACGGACACGAGCACCTGCAGACCGTTCTGCGCGCCAAGAAGCTTCGACTGCTGCACCGCGTAGGCGATGGCGGCCACCCGCGTCTCGAAGTTCTGCGTCGGCACGCCGTTCATCTGCACGTGCCACAGACCCGCCATGTCCGGGTGGAACGGAATGTCGTAGATCACCATGGCCATGGAAGGAATTGGATAACCTCGCGGGGCGTAAGCCGGAGGGGACGGCCGGACCGACAGAGGCGCAAGATTATCCTTTCCATACCACGCCTACAACGGAAGAAACGTATGCCGTTCCTTCACGCCGGGATCACGACTAGCGCGGGTCATCGTAGGTACCCGGACTGCGATCCGTGGCACGCCATTCCGGTTGCCTTTCCCGACTGGCGTCCAGCAAGCCCTGACGCACGCCTTCGAAGTCGCGATCGGACGTATACACGGGCGATCCCGGCTGCTGGCGCCAGGACTCCGCAAGGGGCCCCGCATCCACGCCATCGAAGCCGATCTCGTCCACGAGCTTCAGCACCGTGGCCTTGGCGTTGGCATCGTCGCCGGCCACGGGCAACGCGATCCGCGACTCCGCGCTCGACGGCTTGCCCCGCGTCCCCAGGTGCTCCGCGAAGATGTTGTTGAATGCCTTGATCACCGGCCGCCCGATGCGCTCGGACACCCACTGGCTTTCGGGCATGCCGTCCTCGATGGCGTCGATGCGCCCGTCGCGTTGCCGCGGGTAATAGTTGCCCGTATCCACCACGACCGTTTCCGCGGGCACGCCTTCGAAAAGGTCGGGCGGCAATTGCGGCACCTTCGATTCCGGAATGGTCACGACCACCAGGTCGACACCGCGCACCGCTTCGTGCGCCGTGACCGCCACGGCGCCGGTCTCGCGCTCGATATCGGTGAGGGTTTCGGGCCCCCGCGAATTGGCGATGAGAACCTCGTGTCCCACCTCGCGAAAGCGGCGGGCCAGCGTACGACCGATATTCCCTGCTCCGACGATACCTATCTTCATGCAAACGATCTCCGCGAGACGACTCCTGCCATCTTCGCCGCCGTGCGTGAACGCAGGGCGAGCGAACGGTGAGCCGTCTCGCCCGCATCCTGGCAGAATCGCCGCCATGTCCGCCCCTGCCCGTGTCCTCGTCGCCCTCTTCCTTTCCTGGCTTCCGTGGCTGCCGCCGGCCGCAGCGCAGCAGGCGCCTCCTGCGGCGAACGTACCGACACTGGAAACGGTGACGGTGCAAGGCGAACAGCCTGGGCCGGGACTGTGGCGGGCCACCCGCGACGGGCGCACCCTCTTCATCCTGGGCAGCCTGGCACCCCTGCCGAAGAACATGACCTGGAATACCGACGAAATCGACGCGGCCCTCGCGCATTCGGGGGCCCTCATTTCGTCGCCGAGCGTCCGGATCAAGCCCAATACCGGCTTCTTCGGACGCCTTGCACTGCTGCCCTTTCTGATCGGCGTGCGCAATGCGCCGGATGGAGCGACGCTGAAGGACACGGTACCGCCGGACGTCTACGCGCGCTGGCTCGCCGTGAAGGCCAGATACATCGGCAACGATCGTGGGGTGGAACGCTATCGCCCCATCTTCGCCGTGCTGGAGTTGTACAAGTCGGCCGTAAAAAAGGCCGGTCTCGGCAAATCGGGCGAGATCGTCCGCACCGTGAGCGACCTTGCGCGCAAGCATGGCGTGAAGGAGGTTCCCGTGGAGTACACGCTGCTCGTGGACGACCCGCGTGCAGCCATCCGCTCGTTCAAGCGTTCCACCCTCGACGACGTCTCGTGCTTCGCGCAGAGCGTCGACAACATCGATGCACAACTCGCGGACATGGCCCGGCGCGCGAACGCGTGGGCGACGGGCGACATCGCCGCGCTGCGCGACGAGCGCAGCGCGCGCCAGCGCGCTACCTGCATGAACGCGGTGACCGAAGGCGGCGTGGCGCAGCGCATCGGCCTTGCCGACGTGCCGAAGGCGGTGCGCGAAACGTGGCTCGCCACCGTCGACGCCACCATGGCCAGCCATGCACAGGCCGTGGCCATCGTGCCGATCGACGACCTCCTGGGCGACAACGGCTACCTCGAGGCCCTTCGCGCAAAAGGCTACGCCGTGGCTTCGCCCGACGATCCGGACTGAGCCGGGGGTACGCCTCGCCGGATGGCCGCCGAAAAATCCTCGTCGGCACCGGCGGCGAGTGCGCGCGCCGTGATCCGCCCCCTTGCCCGCCACTCGTCGATACTCAGGCGCCGGTCCAGCGCACCCGCATCGCGCAGGTACTCTGGAAGGTAACCCGTCAGCAACAGGCGAAGATCGAGCGGCAGCGCTCCGTCGATCCGTTTCGCCATCCGGTAGACGATCGTCGTGCAGTTCGACGTGACGGTGTTGTAGAACCGGGCCGCATGCGACAGGGCGTTCGCTTCCCGCACGTACGAGATGAAGAGCGAGCGCATGGCCTCGGGCGTCATGCGCAACGGGAAGATATAGGCGTCCTCGCCGCGGACGTTGGTGCGGACGCGCACGATATCGCGTTCCTCGGCGGCGATGAGGATGAGTTCGAACTGCCGGAAGAAGCCGCCCACCTCGGAGAACGCTTCATGGCGCTTGCGCCGTATCTCCACCGAAAACACGACATGGCGCCCGTCGTCGAAGCCGAACGCGAGCATGGCGTGTGCGATCGCCTTTCCGGACCAATAGGACACGATGGCGTCCGCACCCGAAAGACGATCCAGATCGTAGCTCCGCGTTTCCCAGCGGACATCGTAATCGTCGTCGCTACGCCACACGAAATCGCGCACGTCATGGAGCACCACGCGATTCCCCTCCACCTCCCCATGCAGCACACGGGCCACGTCGTCCGCCCACGGCCGGTCGTTGCGCGGGCGGATGGATGCCCACCAGGCCAGGAGCACGGCATGCGCGATGAGGAGCGCGGGCAAGGCCCATGGCGAACGCCATACCAGCCACGAGATCCAGGCCGCACCGCAGCCCACCATCCAGAGCCCGGCGGCGGTGAGCCTTGCCACGCGCGGTGCCGGGAACCGGATGGCGAGCGCAAACGCACCCCAGCCCCCGGAGAGCACGAGCAGCAGGCCGGCGAGGAGGCCAGCGGCGCCGCGAACGAGCAAGCTCCGCCGAGTCATGGAGAAAGGGTCATCGCAGGCCGGAAAGGGAAGAACTCGCCGACTTTCCCATGGCCTTGACGCAAGGGCAACACGCCCCGCCCGCCAGCGCTACATGAAGCACCTGGCCGAGGACGCCGTGGCTGGGCTGCAGGATCGTTTCCGGGCCGCCCGGGGTGCTTTACATCGCCCGGGGTGCGCTCGCCTGGCGAATGGCGTCGGCAAGCTCATGTGCGCTATAGGGCTTGCAGACCAGGGGCGCCCGATAGCGCCCCGGAATGTCCACCGCCATGGATCCGGTGGCCAGCACATAGGGAATGCCGCGGCGTTTCAATTCGTCGAGGGCCGGATACGCCATGACCCCCTGAAGGTCGAGGTCGACCACGGCGACGTCGCAGCGCTCCACGTGGGCCACACGGATCGCCTCCTCGATGCAGCCGGCACAGGCGGCCACGTCATAGCCGAGACGCTCGGCGAGGAGGTCGGTCAGCGCGGATGCCAGACCGGCATGATCTTCGAAGACGATGGCCCGGGGAGAGGCTGTCATGTTCATGGGATAACCCGCGATCAGTCGCCGAAATTCAAACGTACTCCCGTTTTCACGCGGCGACCATACGTCCGAAGCAAATTCGTCGTGGAATTTTTCGTACTGCTTCACGAATGCGACAACACGGGGTCATTTGCCACGATTCAAGACGTTTTTTTTACCAAAGGTCGTGCTTCCGTAACGCGTCGACCAGGCGCCTCGATGCGAAATCCAGCAGTTTTCGCCGGGCATAGGTATGCCATGCGAGCCAGGTCAGCAGCTTGTCCTTCCACTTGTCCGTGGCCACGCCGTACAACGCATCCAGGCGCTTGCGAATCGCAGGCATGAGCGTCAGCGGATCGAAGGCACCTTTCGGCCAATCGGGCAGCCCATCCTCCCGCGCTCCGGGGTGGCAAGGCCCGACCAGCGGAATGACCGGTGCGTGCAGCACGCCGTCGCGCTCGCGGAGGTATCCCGCCAGCGCGGGATCGGCGGCCCATTCCGCGACGATGGGGTTGTTGGCGGGCACGAGGAAATGCTCCGCCAGGAAACGTTGCGCATTACGCCGGCCGAGCAGGAAATCGTGATGCCGATAAGCCTGTGCGAAGAAGCCCGAGAAACCGCCCAGCGCGCCGGCCGCGAGCGCGCGGCCGCCCAGCCACCGCTCCGCGCCGCTTGCCGCGGGCCGTGTCGGCGCGATCAGGAAACGGCTGTACACGGCATCGTCCATGGCAAGGGCGATCTCGCGGGGCTTGAACCTGGCCTGCTGCTTCCACGACGCGAACAACGCCGTGAGTGCCTCGAACATGTTGATCGACGCGGCATATTCCGGCCCCAGGTCGTCGGGCTCGGGAAACGGATCCACCATGAGCACGATGCGGTTCACTTCGTCGCCGCGGCGCGGATTGCGGCCGAGGGTGCCCGCCAGCTCGGTGCGGGCCAGTTCGAACGGCTCGTTGTCCATCGCGCCACCGTCCACGCCCACGAACCGGTACGTTGCGCCATGACGGTCCCACGCATCGCGGCGTGGTTCGATCGGTACGACCCGCGAGATGCCATGCTCGTCCGGAACGACCACGCTGCGTTGCATGTAATCGCTCCAGCGCCGCTCCACCTCGCGGTAGCGCAGCCCTCCGGGAAACGCCGACGACGCGAGCGCGGCGTTCATCAGCGACGTCCACGCCCGGTCGGGCAGCATCTTCGGATGCGGTACGTAGAGGTCGTCCGGGTACTGCCAGGCGCGGTCGTATGGCCCCTGCCCCGTGTCGACCGCAAAGCGCAGGTAGTCCTCATGCGCCACCATGCTGTGCACGGAATCGGCGCTACCGCCCGCAAAAGGCACCGCATACGGTATGCCGCGAAGGTTCGTCACCGTGAACACGAGCTTCAGCGGATTGGCCACATAAGGCCGGGATGTCGGTTCGCCCTCGAAACGGAGCACCTTCGCGGCAATCTCGTCCAGGCAACGCGTGTCCAGCAGCGAAGCGATGGGAACGTTCTTGTCCTTCAAGTCATCCGTGCCGAGGAAGCCGCGGATGTCGACCTGCTTCACCCACACGTCGTAGAACGGATTGGCCGGCGCGTCCACCTCCGCGATATGCCTGTGGGAAAAGGCATAGGGCAGCGCCACGGCGGAGATCGCCCCGTTGATGCTGCCGGCCGAGGCTCCGGAGATGTCCCTCAGCAGCACATCGTGCGTGGGCACAGGAAGCTTCCGGGCCTTCGCGTCGTACCAGTGTTCGAGCGCTTCGTAGAGGAAGTCCAGCACGCCCGCGGCATAGGCCCCGCCGGATACCGCCCCGGCAAGCGCAAGGCCCAGCTCGAAGGTGTTGTCCCGCGGCGGCGGCGTGATTTCGGGGTGCGCCAGGGGCAGATCGGTGTCGGGCATGTCCGCTCCATCGCCGTTGGTCGATGCATTATCGGCGACGAGCGGGCTACGAAACGCGAACGCTTGCCGCGTTTCGCTATCTGGCCATCCACTGCGCCGCGAGCGCCAGCGCGGCCGGCAGCGCCTGGACGTAGAGGATGCGGCGGCTGGCGGTCACCGCGCCCCACAGGCCGGCGACGACGACACAGCCCAGACCGTAAAACACGAAGGCCGTGGCGAAAGGCTCCCGAAGCACCAGGCCAAGCACGAGGGCGACTACCAGGAACGCGTTGTAGAGGCCCTGGTTGGACGCGAGCGCCGCGCTGTCCCGGGCGAAATCGGCACTGATGCCGAACACCTTCGGCCCGCGGGAGCGCCAGAGAACCATCTCCAGCAGCACGATATAGACGTGGATCAGGATCACCAGCGCGGTGAGGAGGTTGGCGGCGAGCGTCATGCGGAATCCTTGCATAGGGAGCCGGGTGGCGAAGGATAGCCGTTAAAGCTGCCGGACATCATCCTTAGGCCGGATGGACGATTGCATCCCGTGCGGCGTTCGGCCCTACTAACGCGATGTGCAGGAACCTCCCAACCCAGGAGATCTCCCTGGAGGCCCTCGGGCTGCTCCAGGCGCTGCGGTACCGCGACTACGCGGAAGCGCAATTGCGCGCCAACCACATGGCTCGCTGCGCGCTCCAGTACGACTACCTCAATGTCGCCGACGCCGCCGAGAAAATCGAAGCCCTGCTGGCCGACGGCCATCCGAATGCCATGGAACTGCGGATCGCCCTTCGTACTCTGACGAAGTCGGTGGGAACGCTATCCCGGGAATGCGACGCTCCTGCCCGGTGACCTTCACCCAGATGGGCGGACGTCGACCTCGCCTCATCCGGGGGATGCACGGTGCCGGTTCTTGCCTTACGCTGCCCCGAAGCATCGGCTACCGGGAGCTTCCATGACCAAGCAGAGTGACGGCATCGACCCTTCGGTGCCACCCAGCGGCACCGGCTGCGTCGAATGCGAGCAGGATGGGGGCTGGTGGTTACACCTTCGCCGCTGTGCGCAATGCGGCCACATTGGCTGCTGCGACGACTCGCTGTCGAAGCACGCCACGAAGCACGCGAAAGAAACGGGCCACCCGATCATCCAGAGCTTCGAGCCGGGTGAGGACTGGTTTTACGATTACCGTACCGGCGAAGGGTTCGATGGGCCGCAGCTCGCGCCGCCGCACAGCCATCCGACGACCCAGACGACACCGGGGCCCGAGGACCGCGTTCCCCCGAACTGGCAACGCGTGTTGTTGCGCGCACAGAACCGCTAGCGACAATCCGTATCGTCAGCCGAAGAACTGGGCGTCGATCTCGACGGCCAACGGCTCGTGCAGACGCACGGGCTGTTCTTCGCCGGTACGGAGTTCGTAGGGCACGTACACCATGCGCGCGAATCCGGGCGCTTCCACGTGGACGCGGATGCCGTTCTCTGCGGTAGGCGCGAGTTCTTCGGGAATGACGACGTCGGCGACGAGCGCCACCGCCGCCACATTGCCGCTCGACGCCATGGAAGCGAGGCCTTTCGCCACCAGCTGATACACCGCCTGCGCTTCCGGATGCTCCGAGTCGTCAGGCTCGCCAGCGGCCGCGGCGATTTCCCCCGCCTCCGTGATCGATCCCCCGAACGGGAAGAATTCGCCACTCTTGGCCAGCATCTGCTCGGCGAACTCGACCATGAAACCGAACAGGCGGTTTACCGGATTCTGCGTCTCTTCCATCGAAAGCTTCCCAAGGGCGACAGACCGGCCATCGTACGCCATCGGCTTCGCTCCTGCTCGACCGTCCGCGAATGTCCCGACGATCAGATGCAGCAGCGCCCTGGAGGCCTCTTGCTGCCATCCTGGGTACCGGTCCGCCTTCCATCCCCTCGGACGCAAAGAAACGCTCTATGCGATCCAGGGCCGGCTCGCCAGGCGATTCACGTCGGACTCGATGCGGTCCAAGATTGCGTCGAGCGTTTCGTCGGCCAGAATTCGCTCTTCCGAACAGAACGGCAACGGCTGCCAACCGACGTACCACCGCCTCATCATTTCTTCGTCTATGTCCGGCGAATGGCGGGTCGTGTGGCGCGCAAGCGTTTCCTCGAACGACAGGTCGAAGCTGTAAAACAGGCTTGGACCGCGGTGCTGGTTGCGCAGGGTTTCAAGCATCGGCGCGTACCGTCCGGCATGCAAAATTCCCTCCACGATGGTGTGCCGCCCTGCTTCCAGGCAGTAACGAGCCATGAGGGACATCAATTCGGGAGTGTCGCGGAGCGCCGTGTCCTTCTCGCCCAGGATCGTGCGCCGCACATGATCCTGGGCAATCCAAGCGCTGTGTGGCCGCCATCGATCGCAGAGCAGTCGTGCGACCGTGCTCTTGCCCGACCCTGCGTTACCGCGTAGCACGATAAGTACTGGCGTTTTCATCGCACCGCTTCGAAACGAGTAAGAGCACAGGAGATTAGGGCAAGCGGAAAGCGCGCACAAAAAAACCCGCTTTCGCGGGTTTCATTGCGATCCGGTTGAGGTTGTCCGGATCTTGCGTTGGTGCCCAAGGGGGGACTCGAACCCCCACGACCTAAGCCGCTACCACCTCAAGGTAGTGCGTCTACCAATTCCGCCACCTGGGCATAACTTTTACTGCGTGTTGCGATTACTTCTTGGCCGGTTCGGCGGGAGCCTGCGTGGCTTCCTGCTTCGGGGCCGGAACATCGTTGTTCGCTGCGGGCGCCGTGGCGGCGGGTGCGCTGGGCACGTCCGACGCGGCCGGGGCTACCGGAGCGTTGTTGGCGGGAGCGGCCGGGGTGGTGACACCCGACATCACACCAAGATCCGCGGCCGGCTGGGGATTGCCCGTACGGCCGAGGTAAATGCCCATGCCGAGGCTGAGCAGGAAAAACAGGGTGGCGAGCACCGCCGTGGCGCGCGTCATGAAGCTCGACGAGCCACGTGCACCGAACACCGTGGCGGACGCGCCGCCGCCGAAGCCGGAACCTGCCTCCGCGCCGGCACCGCGCTGCATGAGAATCAGCACGATCATCGCCGCGGCGATCAGGATATAGAAAACGCTGAAGAGAATGAACATGTCTTCTTGGTTTGCCGTGTCGCGATTATCGACGCGCCGCGGCGCATATATCCAGGAAATCGGAGGCCACAAGTGCAGCACCGCCGATGAGTCCCCCGTCCACATCCGGCTGGGCGAAAAGTTCGGCCGCATTGGCCGGCTTGACGCTTCCGCCGTAAAGCACCCGGGTCAGGAGCGAGATATTAGCATCCTTTTTTGCCAGTTGGCTACGGATGGCGGCATGAATTTTCTGCGCCTTCTCGGGCGTGGCCGTGAGCCCGGTGCCGATGGCCCAGACCGGCTCGTAGGCAATGGCCGCTTCGCGGAAACACTCCACCCCGCAGCTGTCGAGCACGGCCCCCAGCTGACGCTGGATCACCGCCTCCGCCTGCCCTGCTTCGTGTTCCTCCAGGGTTTCTCCCACGCACAGGATGGGTTTCAACCCGGCCTTGCGTGCCGCGGCGAATTTCTTCGTCAGCAGGTCGTCGCTTTCGTGCTGGTACTGGCGGCGCTCCGAGTGCCCGACCAGGACCCACGTGGCCCCGACATCCGCGAGCATGCCGCCGGACACCTCACCGGTGTAGGCGCCAGGCACGTGATGCTCGGAAAGATCCTGCCCACCGAATTCAAGGCCCCGGTCGCCGTAGCGCTTGGTCAGCTCCGCCAGGTACACGTCCGGCGGGAAAACCAGGATGTCCACGCCGTCGGGACGGTTCTCGACGATCTCGCGCACAAGCGCGTCGGCCATGCTGCGTGAGCCATGCATCTTCCAGTTACCGGCGACCAGCTTCTTGCGCATGGGAGCTTCCAGGCGTGGGCAAAGGGGCGGCAGGATAGCGGCGGCCCCCTCCCGGGCAAAGCTGCATTGCCGCATGGAGGGTCCGGGGGCCCGTTCACGGAGCGTAACGCATCGGTCGGGCATTTGACCTGATGGATACCGGCTTCGATCATCGCCCCATGCGCACCTTACGAATTTTCTTTATCGCCCTCCTCCTGGTCTGCTCCGGCGGCGCGCTGGCGCAGACGGACGAAGGGTCCCCGGCCACCCCGGCTCAGCAGATCGACGCCCTTCGCAGCCAGCTCGACGCGATCGAGAAGGCGATGAAGGACGACAAGGCTTCCAACCAGGACCTCGACAGCCTCCGCGGAAAAGTCTCGGACGTGGCGGACGCTGCCCAAAAGGTGTCGAGCTCCCTGCAACCGGACCGCGACGCGGCGAAGGCACGCCTGGATCAGCTGGGCCCGCCCCCGGCGGCCGGTACAAAGGAAGCGCCGGAGCTGGCGGCCACCCGAAGGGACGCACAGAAGGCCTTCGACACGGTCGATGCGCGCATCAAGACGGCCGACGGCATCGCGCTCGAGGCCCAGCAGACCGCCAACCAGCTGATCAACCTGCGCCGTACCCGATTCCAGGAAACCATTTCGCAGCGCACGAACTCACCGCTGTCGCGCCCCTTCTGGTCCGAACCGGCGGCCGCGTTCCCGCGCGACCTGGCGAACCTGCGTGCGTTCTCCGACACCGTGAAGAGCGATGTCGCGACCAGTTGGAGCAGCGGCAACCGCACGGTGCTGATCTCCTGCGTGGTGCTGGGCCTGCTGCTGATGACGGTGGTGCGCTTCTATATCGAATCGCGCGTGCGGAGCCTTACCGCCAACCGCATGCCGCCGGGGCGGTTGCGCCGCTCTGCCCTGATCGTGGGCATCGCGCTCACGTCCACCCTGACCACCGGGCTGGGCACGCAGCTCCTGTACACGGGCCTCAACTGGAACGACGTCTTCAGTGAGGACACGGACGAGATGGCCCGCGCACTCGTGCGCATCGTGTTCTTCGGTGCCTTTGTCGCCGGCCTCGGCCGCGCGCTCATCTCGGCGAAGCGCCCTTCATGGCGCCTGCCGGCCATACCGGACGAAACGGCGCTGGCGCTGCGCCGGTTTCCCATGCTCATCTCGCTCGCGGTGGTGCTGTTCTATTTCCTGAAGGAACTGAACCGGACGATCGGCACGAGCCTTGCCGCCACCGTGGTCACCAGCAGCCTGCAGGCCATCGTGCTGACGCTGCTCGCGGCCGTTGCACTCCTGCGGCTCAGCCGCACGCACCACCACGATGTCGACGGCACGCCGCCGCCCCCGCGGCCGATCTGGGCCAGCCTGTTCATCGCGGCCGCGTGGATCGCCATCGTGGCCTCGTGGATCGGGCTGCTCACGGGTTTCATCGCCTTTGCCTCGTTCATGGCGGGCCAGGTCGTATGGACGGCGATCGTCATTGCCGCCACCTATCTGACGATGCGCCTCGTCGACGATCTGTTCGAAACCCTTCTCTCCGAGAAGGGCCCGATGAGCGCCCGTGCGCAGGCGGTATTCGGCACTCATCCGAAGCTGCTCGACCAGGCCGGCGTGCTCCTGTCGGGCGTGGTACGCCTGGCGCTGTTCCTGTTCGGCCTGACCGCCGTGATGTCGGGCTTCGGCGCAGGGGCTTCGGACATCCTCGCGCTTGGCAGCAAGCTGCAATCGCTGAAGATCTACAACGTCGAACTCAAACCCAGCCAGATCCTCAGCGCCATCGTTCTGTTCTTCCTGGGCCTGCTGGCGGTGCGGGTGATCAAGAACTGGATGTCGGAGCAATACCTGCCGCGGACCAACCTCGATCCCGGTATGCGCAGTTCGCTCACCACCTTGCTCGGCTACGTCGGCATCGTGATCGTGGTGGCCATCGCCCTGCTCGCCATGGGCCTTTCCGTGCAGAACGTGGCCTGGGTGGCGTCCGCTCTCTCGGTCGGTATCGGCTTCGGCCTCCAGGCCATCGTGCAGAATTTCATTTCCGGTTTGATCCTGCTGGCGGAACGGCCCGTCAAGGTGGGCGACTGGGTAGTGCTTGACGATGCCGAGGGCGACATCCGGCGGATCAATGTCCGCGCCACGGAGATCCAGGTAGCCGACCGCTCGACCATCATCGTGCCGAACTCGTCCTTCATCACCAAGCCCGTACGCAACATGACGATGGCGAACCCGCAGGGACGCGTGCTGTTCAAGATGCCGATGCCCCTGGACAGTGACCCGCTCGCGATACGCGAACTCATGCTCGCTGCCATGCACGACCACGCCTCGGTGCAGGAGACTCCCTCGCCGCTGGTGATGCTGGACAACGTGGACCATGCCGCGATGACCTTCATGGCCATCTGCTACGTGGGCAGCCCCCGCGACACGGGCGGCGTGAAAAGCGACCTGCTGTTCGACATCATCGCGCGCCTGCGCGATGCGGGCATTCCGCTGCTGCGCCCGCAGGACCTGGTGCTGCGCTCGGGCGGCAGCGTGGGCGACCTCGTCGGCCCGACCGGGGCCGACGCGCCGAAGGCCTCGACAGACCCCGACGCGTAGCCCTGATGCGCCTGCGTCAGTCGGTGACTGGCGTCAGGCGCAGGTCCTGGAAGTCGAAGCTGAAGTCGGTCAGCGGCGACACCGGCTCCATGCGCACTTCCCGCACCTTGCCGTCCGGATCCAGCGAGAAGTTGACGAAGGCGTCGCCGTTGAGCGAGCGATCGTTCCAGTGGGCAATGAAGGTGTCGTGCTGCCAGGGCTCGAGGGTGCCCTTGAGCTGTGCCGTCTTGGCGAAGCTCATCACCAGCTTCCCGCCCTCCTTCGTCACCTTGACGTCGCCGTACCAGGGATCGCGATACGTGCCGGCATAGCGATCGAGCGGGAGCGAGGGCTTCGCGCCTTTCATGCGCGCCGCCTCGTGTTTCTTCATGCTCTCGTCGGCGTTGGCCTCGGCCTTCTTCACGCTTGCCGCATAGGCCGCGTTCCAATCGGTTTTCGGCGCGTCCATGAAAGCATCGAGCGCACGCATGGTCACGGCCTGGAAGGCGGCACCGGATTCCTGGTTGGTGAGGACCACGATGCCAAGCTTGAGGTCCGGCACCAGCGTCACGCGCGACACCATGCCCGGCCAGCCGCCGGTGTGCCATACGAGCTTGTGGCCGCGGTAATCCGAAACGAACCAGCCTTCGCCGTAACCGTAGAAATTGGGCTTGGTGGCCTTGAGTTCCGGCACACTCGGTTCGCTGATGCGAATGGGCGTGAGCAGCGACCACATCTCCGCCTGTCGCTTCGCGCTGAACAGCCGCTGTTCCTTGCCCGAGGCATCGGTATAGGTGCCGCCCGCCAGCTGCATGTTCATCCACTTGGAGAGATCGTGCACGCTGGAGTAGATGCCGCCCGCGGCCTGGTTGTTGTTCCACGACATGGGCGCTACCGCCTTCAGGTCCTTGAAGTCGAACTTGGCGTGCCCGGTGGCGATGTCGTCGTTCGGCCCGATGCTGTCGGGCGCATGGGTCTGCGATTCGGTCATGCCCAGCGGCGCGAAGATGCGCTCGCGCACGAAGTCGGCCCACGGCTTGCCTGAAACCTGCTCGATGACGAGACCGGCCACGGCGAAGAGGATGTTGTCGTATGCGTATTCCGCACGGAAGCTGTTGGTGAGTGGCACGTGCCGGAGCCGCTGCACCACTTCCTGCGTGGTATAGGTGGTGGCCGGCCAGTACAACAGGTCGCCGGCGCCGAGACTGAGCCCGCTGCGGTGCGCCAGGAGATCGCGAATACGCATCTCGCGCGTCACGTACGGGTCTGACATCTGGAACCACGGCAACCGGTCGATCACGCGGTCGTTCATGTCCAGCTTTTTCTCGTCGGCCAGGATCGACAGCGACGCGGCGGTGAACGCCTTGGTGTTCGACGCGATCGCGAACTGCGTATGCGCATCGACCTTCGCCGGTTCGCCCAGCTTGCGGACACCGGAGCCCATCTCGAGAACGGTCTTGCCGTCCTTCACGATCGCCACGCCGATACCCGGCACGTCGAACTGCTTGCGTGTCGCATCGACGTAGGCGTCGAAGTCGGCGAGAGCCGCCGGCCGGGCGGCGGGGGCGGAAGCGGCGGCGGAAGCGGTTGCATCGGCTTCCTGGGCTTGCGCGGCGAGCGCGAAAACGAAGCTTGCGACGCCGAAGGCGAGGCATTGGCGAAGGCGCGACATGGACAGTCCCTGCATCTGGAGAGAGCCGAGACTAGTCGAAGCGGCGCCCCCGGCGAAAGGGAGCGCTCAGGCCTTGCGCTTCTGGCTGAAGATGACGCTGCCCAGGATGATGGCGCCGGCGATCGCCATGGTCGGAGTCAATGCTTCGCCCAGGAACATCCATGCCCAGCCCACGCCGAACAGCGGCACGAGGTACGTGGACGTGGCCGCGCGCGGAGCACCGATACGCTGGATAAGGCGGAAATAGAACGCATAGGCGAGGCCCGTCGAGAGCACGCCAAGCGCCACCACGGCCACCCAGGACCTGGCGGGAATCGGCGCCTCCGGCCAGGTGAACACGGCCAGCGGCGCCATCAGCAGGGTGGCTCCGAGCAGGCAGCCCGCCGCCACCGCGGTCGGCGCGATGTCCGACAGGTACCTCTTGATGAGATTGGCCGCCAGCCCGTAACAGAACGACGCGGCGGCGCCGGCGAGCGCGGCGGGGGCCACGTTCTCACCCGCGGTGCGGCCGCTGGCCAGGATCACCACGCCGATGAATCCCGCCACCAGCGCGATGGCCTTACGCGTGCCGATCTTCTCGCCGAAGCCTATGAAGGCGACCAGGGCGGCGAAGAGCACGGTCATGCTGTTGGCAATGGCGCCGATGCCTGCGGGAGCGCGTTCCGCGCCCCATGCGAACAGGGTGAACGGAATGGCCGCGCTGAGCGCGCCCAACGCCAGCATCTTCCAGAGGTGGGCGACGCGGATGACGGAGCGCGCCCGCCACAGAAGGGGCAGCAATATCGCCGACCCGAAAGCCAGGCGGGTCGCCACCATCGGAAACGGTCCGAAGTCCTTCGCCGCAACGCGCATGAAGAGGAACGAGCCGCCCCAGATCGCACCGAGGGCCACGAGTTCGGCCGGCGTGCGCCAGTCTCGGGGACCCGTGGCGACAAGCGAATCGGCTGGGGTCTCTGCGACGGACGACATACGGAACCTCAAGAATGTTTGACACGTATTGTCGCCGGAACGGAGCGCCCGACAAGCGCAACGTTTGCAAGGCAGCCTCTCATCCGATTCATCCCTGCGGGTGGGGGCCTATTCGACCCCGACGAAGCCGCCGGTCTGGTGGGCCCACAACCGGGCGTACAGGCCGCCCCGGGCGATCAGCTCGGCATGCGTGCCTGTCTCCACGATGGCGCCCCGCTCCATGACCACCAGGCGGTCCATTTTCGCGATGGTGGACAATCGGTGGGCGATGGCGATCACCGTCTTGCCGCGCATGAGGACCTCCAGGCTTTCCTGGATCGCGGCTTCGGCTTCGGAGTCGAGCGCCGACGTGGCTTCGTCGAGCACCAGGATGGGGGCGTCTTTCAACAGCACCCGCGCGATGGCGATGCGCTGGCGCTGGCCGCCGGAAAGTTTGACACCGCGCTCCCCCGCGTGCGCATCGAAGCCCGTGCGCCCGTCCCCATCGGAAAGCCCGGGAATGAACTCGTCGGCGCGCGCCTGCCGCACGGCCGCGAGCAGTTCGGCCTCGGTCGCATCGGGACGGCCGTACAACAGGTTGTCGCGAATCGACCGGTGCAGCAGGGAGGTGTCCTGGGTCACCACGCCGATGTGCGAGCGCAGCGATTCCTGGGTCACCTTGGCGATGTCCTGGCCATCGATGGCGATGCGCCCTTCCTCCAGGTCGTAGAGGCGCAGCAGCACATTGACCAGCGTGGTCTTGCCCGCACCGGAGGGCCCGACGAGGCCGATCTTCTCGCCCGGGCGCACGATGAGATCGAGCCCGGCGATGACGCCGCCCGCCTTGCCGTAGTGGAAATGGATGTTGTCGAAACGCACCTCGCCGCGCGTGACCCGCAGCGGCACGGCGTCGTCGCGGTCGAGCACAGTGCGTTCCTGCGAAATCGTGGTGATGCCGTCCTGCACGGTACCCACGTCCTCGAAGATGCCGTTGACCACCCACATGATCCAGCCGGACATGTTGTTGATGCGGATCACCAGGCCCACTGCCAGCGCCACCTGGCCGGTGGAGACGGCGCCCCGCACCCACAGCCAGAGCGCCAGGGCGCTCGTGCCCGCGATCAGGAGGCCATTGAGCGAGGTAATGGACACATCCATGCCGGTGACCATGCGGCTGGACGACCGCACCTTGTCGGTCTGTTCGCGCATGGCCTCCTGCGCATATGCTTCTTCGCGATGGGTGTGCGCGAAAAGCTTCAGCGTCATGATGTTGCTGTAGCCGTCCACGATGCGGCCCATCAGCTTCGAACGCGCCTCGGACGCGCGCCAGGAGCGCTCCTTCACCCTCGGCACGAAGAACACCAGCATGCCGATGTAGCAGGCGATCCACGCCACCAGAGGCAACGCCAGCCTGACGTCCGCCCTGGCGAACAGGTAGACCGAGGTGCCGGCGTATACGGTGACGTACCACAGGGCGTCCACCACCTGCACCGCGGATTGGCGCAGCGACGGCGCCGTCTGCATGATGCGGTTGGCGATGCGCCCGGCGAAGTCGTTCTGGAAGAACGACAGGCTCTGTTTCAGCACATAACGGTGGTGCTGCCAGCGCACCATGGTGGTCATGCCCGGGTTCAGTGCCTGGTTCACCAGCAGATCGTGCAGCCCCATGGCCAGGGGGCGCAGAAGCACCACCACGAAGCCCATCCAGGCGAGCGTGCGCCAGTGCGTCTGGAAGAACACCGCCGCCGGCGTCTTCTGCGCCATGTCCACGACGCGGCCGAGGAAGTCGAACAAGGCCACTTCGACCAGCGCTACCGCGAGGCCCACCACTAGGGTGGCCACGAAAATTTTCCACACCTGACGCAGGTAGTAGGCGTAGAAGCGAACGACGCCCTTCGGCGGCACCCGATCGGGCGCCTCGCGGAAGATGTCGATAAGGGATTCGAACCAGCGAAAGATCATCCGCGCATTCTAGTCCTTCCCCGCCACCGTGGCGGCCATGAACGCTGGTCCAGGCGAAATCAGGGGGCCGCGTGTCCGGGAGCGAGCGCCTTGTCAGCAGCCACCAGGCCCAGCCCGAGCGCCACAAACAGCACCGCCACCACCGCTACGTTGAGCAGGGCCGCGGGGTAACCGAGGCGGCCCACGTCGAGGAACGGATACGGGTATTCGTCGACGATGGCCCCGCGAGCGAAGGTCCACAGGGCAAACACCAGGGGAAACCAGAGCCAGCGCGCCGCGTCGCGCCACACGAGGGTGCCGTGCGGCAGCAGGGCGAACCACCAGAGGAGGTAGAGCGCGGGTACCACGTAATGCAGGGACCGGTCGGCGATGAGTTGCGGGCCCAGCGGATGCCACAGGGAGCGCAGCACGGTGACGTACACCAGGGCGGTCACCGCGATGCACAGCGCTGCGAGGCCGCGCATGCGCGGTGTGCGCAGGATGCGCAGCGGCGCCCAGTTGCCGCCCGTCGCCGCGGATGCGGCGACCAGCGCCACCAGCAGGTTGGAGAGGATGGTGAAGAAGCTGAAGTAACGCACCGTCACCGCGCCCAGCGAACCGGACCAGACGATCAGCCAGTATTGCAATACGAGCGCAGGCCAGGCCACCGCCGCGACGATGATGGCGAACAGGTCGGAGACGGCGGCGGTTCGGGGCGACATGGAGCGGTCCGTCAGCGGGGCCACCTATTATTGCCGCGATCGCGGTCCGGAATCTTGTGGTCCGGGTCGATTTCGGCACGAACGATCTTGCGCCCGCCAGGCACTTCGATATCGAAGCGCTTGTGCTGCTGCCAGGTCTCCACGGGCACGCGGATGTCGCGCGTGGATTTGTCGTCCAGCGTCACGCGCAGCGTGGCCGGCATCACCAGTTGGTCCAGGTTCGATAGGGTGACCACCGATCCATCGACCTTTTCCACCGCCATGTCCAGCTGCCAGTTCCGTTCGAACCAACCGCGCCAGAACCAGGAAAGATCCTCGCCCGCTTCGCTTTCCATCAGGCGGAAGAAGTCCGATGGCGAGGGGTGCCTGTAGGCCCAGGTGGCGATGTACTTGCGGAACGCGGGATCGAAGCGCTCCGGCCCGATGATCTGCTCGCGCAACAGCACGAGCCCCAGCGCTGCCTTGAAGTAGGTGGCGGGATGGCGATACTTCTCCTTGACCATGTCGGCGCCGATCAGCAGCGAGGGCGCGTCCCGGTCGGCCAGCAGGGGCAGAATCTCGTCCACGGGATTGCCGCCTTTCGGCGCATATTCACTGTCGCGCTTCGGCGCGAACTCGCCATGGTTGAAGGCATCGGCCTCGTATACGTCGATGAAGGTATTGAAGCCTTCGTCCATCCACGCGTTACGGCGCTCGTCGCTGCCGACGATCATCGGGAACCACGTGTGGCCGATCTCGTGGGCGGTGACCATGTGCAAGGGCTTCGCCGGCGCCTCCATGGGATCGAAGACGATGCCCGGGTATTCCATGCCGCTCGCTGCGGTGCCCGCCTCGTTGATCGCCACCGGGTAGGGGTACGGATACCACTTGCTGGAGAAGTGCTCCACCGCGGCCTTCAGGTATTCGGTCGAGCGGCCCCAGCGGTCCTGGCCCACGCTTTCCACCGGATAGACCGACATCGCCAGCGCCGTCTTGCCCTCAGGCAAGTTGATGCGCGCCGCGTCCCACACATACGCGGTGGACGCGCCGAAGGCGACGTCGCGCGTGTTCTTCATCCGGAATTTCCAGGTGAGCGTGCCGCCCTGTTTTGGACGGCTGGCCGGATCGGCGACCTCCGCCGGCGTGCGGATCATCACCGTGCTGTCGCTCTGTCTTGCCTTGGCCAGGCGCTCGCGCTGCGTGGCCGTCAGCACGTCGTCGGGGTTCACCAGTTCGCCCGAGCCGGCGACGATCATGTTGGAAGGCACGGTGATCGCATAATCGAAATCGCCGTACTCGAGATAGAACTCACTATTGAGATAAGGCGCGGTGTCCCATCCGCGCAGGTCGTCGTAGACGCACATGCGCGGATACCACTGC
The DNA here is from genome assembly GCF_011759605.1 of Luteibacter sp. SG786. Classification (GTDB taxonomy): domain Bacteria; phylum Pseudomonadota; class Gammaproteobacteria; order Xanthomonadales; family Rhodanobacteraceae; genus Luteibacter. The sequence continues at coordinate 2,257,045 of NZ_JAAOYX010000001.1, read as the reverse complement.
GCCATCTCGTAGATGTTGCCGTTCTTCGACGGGGCGAACCCTGTGCGTCCGCCGAAGTCGCCCGGAAGATCGTAGGAATAAACGATGGTCAGCGAAATCTTGCCGCCCTTCCCCGCCAGCGGCGCGGGCAGCCGCACCTGCATCCGCGTATCGCTGACGACGTACTCGGCCTTGCGACCGTCGACGGTCACCGAAGCGATACGGTAGCCGTCGGTATGCCTCTTCTCGGTCTTGTCCGAGGTGAAATTGCCGCGGGCGTCGGCGGTGAAACGGTTCTCGTCCAACTGCAGCCAGAGCACGTCCAACGCGTCGGGGCTGTTATTCGTATAGCGGATGATCGCCTTGCCGCTCAAGGTGTTCCTGACCGGGTCCAGCGTTGCCGCCAACTCGTAGTCGGCGCGGTTCTGCCAGAACATCGGCCCGGGCATGCCGCTGCCGGAACGATAGGCGTTCACCGGCTGGGGATACGAGAACGGCGCGAAGGTCTCGCGCGGGTCGAAGTCGGCAGCCATCGCGCCGCAGGCGCCGACGAAGGCGGCCACGGCGAGACAGGCACGGGCGAGGAATTTCATCGGCTACTCTCGGGGGGACGACCCTTGAGCGTAACCGGCAGCCGATTTCGGACTCCAGCGTGCCGGAAGTCAGGTCAACGAAGGTCGACCTTGCGGTTCTCTCCCACCTCGGGCTTCCCGCCGGTGACCCTGGCCTTCAGATAATCGAAGGCAAGCACCATCTTCGACGAGGGCGCGTCCCAGTATTCCGCGGTGTCCACGTCCACACGAAGCAACGCCAGGTCCGGATCGTCCTTGCCGTCGGGAAACCAGGCTTTCACCCAGGCATTCCAGTGGGCCTCGACGGCCGCGCGATCTTCCACGATCACGGCCCTCCCGGAGAGCGACACGAAGCTGTTGTCGGCGGCGCTGGCATAAGCGACGTTCACCTCGCGGTGGCCTTCCACTTCTGCGACCTTGGGCGAGCTCTTCCGCGTGAAAAACCACAGGCTTCCGTCGAAGCCCTTTTGCGAAGCGACCATGGGGCGGCTGTAGAGCCTGCCGTCGCGTTCGCTGGTCAGCATCGCGACCCGGGCATCCTTGATGAGGGACCAGATGCGATCCAGTTCGTCCTGGCGGGTATCGGCCATGGCAGTGCTCCTGTGAGAGATGAGCCACACCGTCCCATCCCGCCGCTCAAGGGCTCGTCAAGCGCGGGATGCCACGGAACGACGCCGCCCTCACATCGCCCCTCCGAGCCTTGCGGCCCGGTGCACGGCGAGGCATTCGAGGTCGACTTCGCGCGCCGCAGAACGCACTATTGGCGAGTGCATCCCAACGTATACCTTGCATACGGCCGGGGTATCCGCATATTCCCCACGTTCATACATCGAGGACCCCACGCATGAAAATCGGTTTGATCGGACTCGGCCGCATGGGCGGCAACATCGCTCGCCGCCTGATGAGGGACGGTCATCAGACCGTGGTCTACGACAACAACCCCGCCGCGCGCGAATCGCTGGCGAAGGATGGCGGTGAGGCGGTCGACTCGCTCGAGGCCCTGGTGCAGGCGCTCCCGTCGCCGCGCGTGGTCTGGGTCATGCTTCCCGCGGGTGAGATCACCGAAACCACGATCGCGAAGCTCAGCGACCTGATGGGCAAGGACGATATCGTCATCGACGGTGGCAACACCTTCTACAAGGACGACGCACGCCGTGCCGAAACCCTTGCCGCCAAGGGCCAGCACTATGTCGACGTAGGTACCTCGGGCGGCGTGTGGGGCCTGGAGCGCGGCTACTGCATGATGATCGGCGGCGACAAGCCCACGGTCGATTACCTCGACCCGATCTTCAAGACGCTGGCCCCCGGTGCCGGCGACATCCCGCGCACGGAAGGCCGCGAGGGCCGCGATCCGCGCGTCGAGAACGGCTACATGCACGCCGGTCCGGCCGGTGCGGGTCACTTCGTCAAGATGATCCACAACGGCATCGAGTACGGCATGATGCAGTCGTTCGCGGAAGGCTTCGACATCCTGAAGAACCGCAACGCCGCACACCTTCCGGAACGCGAGCGCTACGAACTGGACATGGCCGACATCGCCGAGGTCTGGCGCCGTGGCAGCGTGGTGTCCTCCTGGTTGCTCGACCTTACCGCCAGCGCCCTGGCGAAGGGACCGGAACTCGACAACTACTCCGGCTACGTCGACGATTCCGGCGAAGGCCGCTGGACGGTCAACGCTGCCATCGAACAGGCGGTGCCGGCCGAGGTGCTCACTTCCGCCCTCTTCGCCCGCTTCCGCTCGCGCCAGGACCACACGTACGCAGAGCGCCTGCTCTCCGCGATGCGCATGGGCTTCGGCGGGCATATCGAAGGCCGTGGCAAGCCGCCGAAGGAAGGCGAGCACTCCTGAGGGCATATCGGGCAGCCGGGCTCTTTGTGGGAGCCTGGCTTTTGTAGGAGCCTTGTTCCTTTGTAGGAGCCTTGTTCCTTTGTAGGAGCCTTGTTCCTTGTGAGAGCAGGCTTTGTGTGGGAGCCGGCTTTGCCGGCGATCCCGCGGCAGCGGGCCACCCTGCCGCGAGCACCCATCGCCGCTGAAGCGGCTCCCACACAAAGCCCGCATTCACACAGAACCGGTTCCAACACAGAGCCGGCCCCCTGAAGCAGTCAGTTGCCGTCCAGTTCCCGCAGACGCTCGCGCCATCGTTCGGGCGTCTGCGGCTTGATGAACAGCGCCACGATGGGCAGGCCGGCTTCCTTGGTGCGCGCCTCGATGATGCGCACCACTTCCTCGATCTCCACGGTCGTCAGGCGGTCGTCGAAAGCCGCGGAAATCGCCACCAGCACGTGGTCCGGGCCCACCTGCAAGGTGAGTACCCCGTTCACCGCCTCCACGCCCTCGACGCGCCCGGCAATGCCGCACACCTTCGCCAGCAGGTTCGGCGTCGCCGGTTCGCCGATGAGCAGGGCCTTGCTCTCTCGCGCCAGCATCGCCGACGCCAGCGCAAGCACCACGGCAATACCGATCGAGGCCCAGCCGTCGATGCGCGCGTCGCCGGTGGCGTGCGACAGGTAGATGCCAAGCGCGGCGATGGCGAGGCCCAGCAGTGCCGCGGTGTCCTCGAACAGCACGGTGAACGTGGTTGGATCCCTGGTGCTGCGGAACGCCTCAAAATAGCCCAGCCTGCCCTTCTTCCGCTGCACGCTCTTCAGCGACAGCCACCACGACGTGCCCTCGAACAACACGCCCACAGCGAGCACGATGTAGTTCAAGGTGGGATCGCGCAGCGGCTCGGGCGAACGGATATGGCTGACACCCTCGTAGAGGGAAAAGCCCGCGCCGAGTGCCAGCACCAGCAAGGCCACGATGAAGCTCCAGAAGTAGAGCTCGCGCCCGTAACCCAGGGGGTTCTCCCGGTTCGGCGGCAGTTGCGAGCGCCGCAGGCCGTGGAGCAGCAGCACCTCGTTGACGCTGTCCACCAGCGAATGCACGCCCTCGGAAAGCATGGCCGAGCTGCCGCTGATGGCCGCGGCCACGAATTTGGCGATCGCGATGCCGACATTCGCGGCGAGCGCGGCGTAAACGACGAGCTTGGGACTATGGGCCATGGGCCGCATCCTCTCCGGGTACATGTAATGGCCAGGTCAATCCGTCAACATGCACGACAAAAAAAGGCCGCGCCTTGCAGCGCGGCCTTTTCGTTTGCAGGATCCCGCCGCGATTACTTCGCGAACAGGTGCTCCACGCCGGCGCGTTCCTCGCGCAGTTCCTTGTTGGTCGCGTCGATGCGCGCCTGCGAGAACTCGTTGATCTTCAGGCCCTGCACGATGGCGTACTTGCCGTCCTTCACCGTCACCGGGTAACCGAAGATCACGCCCGGCTCGATGCCGTAGGAGCCGTCGGACGGAATGGCCATGGAGGTCCAATCGCCTTCGGCGGTGCCGAGCGCCCAGTCGCGCATGTGGTCGATGGCGGCCGAAGCGGCGGAGGCCGCCGAGGAGGCGCCGCGCGCCTTGATGATGGCCGCGCCGCGCTGCTGCACCGTGGGGATGAAGGTGTCCGCGTACCAGGCCTGGTCGACCTGCTCCAACGCCGCCTTGCCCTTGACCGTGGTCTCGTGGAGGTCGGGGTACTGGGTGGAGCTGTGGTTGCCCCAGATGGTGACCTTCTTGATCTCGGTGGTGTGCGCGCCCGTCTTCTCGGCAAGCTGGGACAGCGCGCGGTTGTGGTCGAGGCGGACCATGGCGGTGAAGCACTTCGGATCGAGGTCCGGAGCGTTCTGCTGCGCGATCAGGGCGTTGGTGTTCGCCGGGTTGCCCACCACGAGCACGCGCACGTCGCGCTTGGCGTGATCGTTCAGCGCCTTGCCCTGCGGTCCGAAGATGGCACCGTTGGCCTCGAGCAGGTCCTTGCGCTCCATGCCCGGGCCGCGCGGACGCGCGCCGACGAGCAGCGCGTAATCCACGTCCTTGAAAGCGACGTTCACGTCGTCGGTGGCTACCACGCCGGCAAGGGTCGGGAAGGCGCAATCGTTGAGTTCCATCACCACGCCCTGGAGGGCGGGAAGCGCCGGGGTGATCTCGAGCAGGTGCAGGATCACCGGCTGGTCGGGACCGAGCATGTCGCCGGCGGCGATACGGAACAGGAGGGCATAACCGATCTGGCCGGCTGCGCCGGTGACGGCAACGCGAACGGGTGCTTTCATCTTTCGACTCCTAGAAATACCGCGGGGGACTGATCAGGTGAGTTCGGCGAAGAACTCGACGATGCGGGCCATGCCCTTGTCGAGTGCCTCGTCGGAGCAGGAATAGGAAATGCGCAGCGCGCGCGGTTCGCCGAACGCGGAACCGGGCACGCAGGCCACACCCTTGGCTTCGAGCAACACCGCGCAGAAGTCGACGTCGGAGTCGATCGCCACGCCGTTGTGCTTCTTGCCGAAGGCCACGGAGATGTCGGGGAACGCGTAGAAGGCGCCCTGCGGACGCGGGCAGACCACGCCGGGAATGGAAACCAGGGCGTTGTACACGCGGTCGCGCTTTAAGGCGAACTCGTCGCGCTTCGCCGCCGGGATGTCCTGCGGGCCGGACAGCGCGGCCAGGGCGGCGGCGGTCACGACCTCGGGCAGACTGGTGATGTGGTTGGAATTGAGCGTGGTGACGGCGAGCGCCACCGCTTCCGGCGCGGCGATGAAGCCCACGCGCCAACCCGGCATGCCGTACGTCTTCGAGAGTGAATCGACGAAGATCACCCGGTCCTTCAGTTCCGGGCGTACATGCACGAAGTTGTGGTAACCCACGCCGTCGAACACCATCGTGTTGTAGATGTCGTCGGTGATGACCCAGGTGTCCGGGTACTTCGCGATCACGTCGGCCAGCGCGGAAATTTCCTCGCGCGTGTAGACCATGCCGGTGGGGTTGGACGGATTGTTGAACAGGAACACGCGCGGTTTGCGGGCCAGCGCGGCATCGAGCTGCGCCGGCGTCAGCTTGTAGTGCTGCTCCGGCGGGCACGGCAGGATGTTGATTTTCGCGCCGACGATTTCGGCGATGTCGAGGTAGCTGGTCCAGTACGGCGCAGGGAATGCGATTTCGTCGCCTTCGTCGAGCAGCGCCTCGGCCAGGTTGTACAGCACCTGCTTGGCGCCCACACCCGTCGAAACGTTCTTGCGGGTGTAGCCGGTGAGCCCCAGGGCTTCGATATGCGCCAGGAAGGCGTCGACGAGGGCGTCGGGACCGCGATTGCTGCCGTACTGGCCGGAATCCTTCGCCAGCGCCTCGCGCGCCGCGGCGTACACGTGGTCGCCGGGGAGGAAGTTCGGCACGCCGATCGAGAAGCTGACGATGTCGCGACCCTCGGCCTTCAGGCGCTTGGCCTTCTCGGCGATGACCATGATCGCGCTGGGCTTGGCACGACCGATACGCTTGGCGAGCTGCGGCATCGTTTCCTCGACTGGGGATGGGGCAAAGGCCGTCATTTTAACACGGCCCCGCCACCGTCCGCTGCGAGTTCATGCGACTTGTGGGAGCCGGCTACGCCGGCGATCCCGCGGCAGCGGGCCAGCGTGCCGCGAGCACCATCGCCGCTGAAGCGGCTCCCACAAAAAGCACCCATGCCTGTCGGAGCCGGATAGCTGCTCCCACGGTGAGGCGATCAACGTGCGTCGAGCACCGCGTTCCACTTCGCCACGTTGTCGGCCTGGGCCGCCAGCAGCGCGTCGACGTCGCCGGAGACTTCCACCTTCTCGATGGTGTCGTCCTGGCGGATCGCATCGACCACCTTCTGGTCTTCCGGACCGACCACTTCGCCGAACACGCTGTGCTTACCGTCCAGCCACGGCGTCGCGCCGTGGGTGATGAAGAACTGCGAACCGTTCGTGCCCGGACCGGCGTTGGCCATGGACAGGACGCCCGGCTTGTCGTGCTTCAGGCTGCTGTTGAACTCGTCGCCGAACTTGTAGCCCGGGCCGCCGCGGCCCGAACCTTCGGGGCAACCGCCCTGAATCATGAAGTCGGCAATCACGCGATGGAACGACAGGCCGTCGTAGTAGCCGCGCTTGGCCAGGTTCACGAAGCTGGCCACCGTCATCGGGGTCTTATCGTCGTGCAGGCGCAGGTGGATATCGCCCTTGTTCGTCTTCATGGTGACGTTGATGGTCATCGCGGTTCCTGTAACTCGTTGAAATGCGGGCAGACACGTCGTCGCGTCCCACCCGGGGGGATGCAAGGCTACCGAAGATGGCGCCCTCGTCACAGGACTTCAAGCGTGAAAGCGTGACGACCGTTCAGGCGCCGGGCAAGGCCAGCGCCGCGGCGGAGAGTGCGCCCGGGCCTCGCGGCCGGGTGTCGCGCACCGCCGCGTCCTCCGGCAGGGCCCTGCCCTCCGCCACGTGCGCCCAGGCTCGGTCGAGGGCGGCGTGGCCGAATGGAAGAAGAGGCACGTGGCGGTCGCCGAAATCGGGAAACGCCAGGAAGGCGTCGAAGTGCTGGGCGTGAGGCACTTTCCAGTAGACGGGGGAGCGCCCGGCGGCACGCAGCCATTTCACGTACGGGTCGGACGAGAACGCGACGGGGATCAAACCGTCCTGCGCACCATGCACGACGAAAGCCGGCAGATCCTCGCGCGGCAATGCGGCGGCCGTGGTGCTTACCGCCTCGCGCAGGCGTTGCGCATCGACACCCTGCCCGGTCCACAGATCGCGCAGGCAGAGGTTGCCCGGCAGGGTGGGATCCATGGAGAAATCGCTGCCCCCGGCTAGCACAATCCCGGCCCCGGGCGGCGTTCCGGAGCCGTCGGCCCACCACGCCGCGCGGATCATCGCGTCCACGGGCCCCGCCATGCCGCCCGTGTGCTGCGGCCGATAGGCGTAACCGCAGGGCATGTCACCGCATGGCCGCCGCAGGTAGGCGGAGGCATAGGCCACGGTGACCGCGCGCCACAGATCCAACGAGGCAGACGATGCGCCCACGGCCAGGGCCTCGTCGTGCCAACCCGATGCCCGCAGCAGGGCAAGCGCTTCTTCGCCCTGGGCGGCCGGTAATATCGCGGAGAGCCGCCCATGGGCGCGCAGCGCGGCGCTCCGCAACGCCCATGCCGGTGGCTGGGCGCCGGCCACGCGGGCGAACGGCAGCCCATCGAATGCCGGCGCGGCCAGCGCGGCCGGCAGGAAAATCGCGGCTTCGGTGGCATAGTCGTAGAACGGCCGGCCGTAACCTTCCACGTAGATGTTCGGTGCCAGGGCCACCACGGCCGCGAGCATGCCTTCGGTATCCTCGCCTGCCGCGCGCAGTACGGCGCCGCCACCATTCGACAGGCCGGTGGCGATGATCCGGGTGTTGGCGGGCGTGAACGGCGCCTCTTCGGGAAATGCCTCGTCGAGCATGGCAAGGCCGAAACGGGCCGCCTGCAGGACATGCCGCCCCCAGTCGGCTTCGGGGTTGTCCCCGGAATGGGCATGTTTCACGGCGATGCCGGCCTCGGCCGTCATACCGGCCGGCTCGAACTCGAGCGGCACCTCCCCCGCCTTCGCCCGGGTGCCGTCGAGCGCCACCCCGCTGCCGTCCGCACTGTCGAAATAGCCGCTTCCCGCGCCCTTGTCGGTATACGCCACGGCACAGCCGCGCGGCAGCCCCCACGCCCCGGCGACTGCGATGGAGCCATAAATGCCCCGCGTGCCCGGCGAAGCGGTGACGACGAGGCAGCGTTTCGCGCGATCGAAGGCATCGGGTACCTGCACGAGAACGCGGTGCGATGCCTTCGCGCCGGCATGCCTCGCGAACGCCATGAATTCGCGCCCCGGCACATCCGGCACGCTTCCATACACGGTGCCGAAGCCGCCGAGCGGACCGAGATCGGCGATGCCCTTCCAATTGCTCTGGATTGCGCGACGGCGCAGTTCGGCGGGCGTCGGTGCCACCGGCACGGCGAAGGCAGCCGGCGCACCGACAAGGCCACGCAGGCCAAGTCCCGCACTGAGCAAGTCGTCGTTGCCGCGGTGCGTGCTGACACGCACTTCCTCGACGCTCTCGATCGAAAGCATGGCACCTTTCCCGGGGATCGAGGCTGTGACGATGCTTGAGTCCGTTGGCCGGCGCAAGGTCGCGGAGGCCGGGGTTACCTGTGCATCGGCTCCGTATGGGAGCCGCTGTGCGCTATTCGCCGAGCGCGCATCCCCCGGTGCAGGACGGATCCGCGAACGACTTCGCAATCGTCTCCAGCAACGGACGGTTTTCGGGCGCGCTATGTTCCAGCGCACGCCGGGTCGCCTCGAGAACCGGCGCGCGACCGGCGACCGTCATGAAGGTCGCTATCGCGGCGGCGTTGTCAGCGGCCGCCACGAGCATCAACCTGCGGTTGGCGGCCGAGACAGAGGGATCGTCGGTCATCACGACGGCCGCCACGATCATGTTCGCCGCGCCTTTCCGCGCCTGCCGCATGCCGTCCATGCGAACCGGCGTACGCTCGCTGGCGGGAAGATGCTGTGCGAAGTCGGTCAGCAGCGGCAGGCTGCGCCCGTTGCAATAGGCGCCGAAGGCCGTCAACGGGACAATGACGTTTTGGTAGGTCTGCGCATTGCGGGTGGCCAGTTCGACGTAGCGCGGCTGATAGACCGCCGGGCCTTGTGCGAAAAGGGGCTTCAGGGAGACGAGACCTGCCATCGAATACGCCACAGAGACCTTGACGGCCTTGCTGCACACGTCGAGCAGCTTCGGAATGTCCTCGGCGCCTAGCCGGGCCTTGCCGAAAACGGCCTGGTCCGTCGCCAGGGCCAGGACCTTCCGTACCCGCGGATCGCTCTCCGGCAGGGGTGGGTCGACCCCCGGCGTGCCCTGGGCCGCGGAAACCACATCGGCGGCCTGGATAAAGGCGTCTACGCCCGGCAGGTCGGTGGCCTGCGCCAGGCCTGTGGCGCACGCAAAAGAGACTAGGCACGCGAAGGCGCCGGCACGAAGGTTATGCATGAGGGTTCCCCTATTCCTGCTTCTAATTATAAGGCCCTCCGTACTGCGGCACGTGCAGTCGGGCGCTGTGCCGCTGCTATCCTCCCGCGACCCGGCAGGAGCCGGATGAATCCACAGGGGAGAGCAATGATTGCCCGTCGCACCGTCGTGATGTCCGCCGCGCTCGTCGCGGCTCTTGGCCTCGTCGCCTGCCACAAGAAAGACGAAGCCGCAGTAGCCGATCCACGGGCTGTCGCCGCCGCACAGACCGCCATTTCCGCCCCCGCATGGATGCGCCAGCACCTGCCGGCGCAGACCGTCGCCTATATGCGCATCCCATCGCCATGGGCCATGCTCGGCGGCGTGCCGAACGGGCGACCGCTGGACGCCGCGTTGTCCTCGAAGGCCCATCTGGATGCCATCGCACGTATCCGCACCGGCATGGCGAGCGATAAGGCGCTCGCCGATCTGAAAATCGCGGGCCTGGTCAATCTGCTGCTGAACGATCTGCGCTCGCCGTTGGAAGTCGCACTGGTCGACCCGCTCGGCATCCCGGCGCCCACGTCGCGCCTCGTGCTCACGGCGCTGCTCGACTACCCGTCCGTCGACGCCTTCAATGCCCGCGTCGCGAGTCTCGATGCCTCGACGCCGTTGCTCGCCGCGCCGCTCGATGCACAGGGGAACGGCCGGCTCGCCAGCGGCGGGGCCGTTCGCTACGTTGCCGCGGAGCACCGGCTGTGGATCACGCAGTCGGCCCAGGCACCGAGCGACGGGGCCGCGTTGGACGAAGTGCTCGCCTCTTTCGGCAAGTCCGCCCCCGGAGCGGCTCCCGCGACGCTGGTCGCGCTGGAACCGCGCATCGACACCTCCGGCGAAGGCCTATTCGGCTGGATCAGCGTGCGCGGCATGGGTGGTATAGCCGCCGCGCAGGCCGGCGATACCCCGTTCGGACGCCTGCCATCGGATTTCGCTTCCAAGGCCGACGCCATTGTGTTCGGCGGCGGCACGGTCGATGGCCGCGCCCAGTTCCGCATCATCGCCCACGCCCCTGGCGCACGCGCACTGCAGTATCTCGCCCCGTCGGCGTTCTCGCCGGCCTTGAAGACGGTAGGCGAACCGCGGTGGGCGATGACCTTGTCTCTTCCGGATGCGAAGACCTACCAGACCTTCGAGGGCAACCTGAATCTCGATTTCGGGGCCGAGGCGGCGCAGCACTACCGCGCGGGGGTGGAGAAGATGCGTGCCCGCTTCGGCGCCGGTCCGGCCGACTGGTTGCGCTGGTTCGGCCCCGAAATGGTGGTGTTCTCCGACGACGCCGGCCTGTTCTACGCGCTGCACACGCCCGATCGCAAGGACTGGTACGCACGCATCGAAAGCATGGCGGCGAAAGGCTGGAAAACCGGGGTGACCAAAGTCGACGGCACGTCGGTCCACTGGCTGTCGATGCCGGGACCGGGGACTGCGGATCTTCCGCCCAACGCACCGGAATCGTTCAAGTCGTTTGCCGCCTTCCTTTCTCGACTCGGCGGCCGCTCGTACTGGGTCGAAGACGGCGACTGGGTCGTGATGGCGAAAGTGCCGCAGGCCCTGGCCGACCGTGCGGCCGGGAATCCGGGCACGTCGCTGGTCGACTGGTTCAAGGCCCGCGCCTACCCGGGCACGCGAACGCTTGTCGGCTTCACCGCCACCACCCGCGACGCGCAGCGCGAGGCCTATTACTCGTACATCCAGATCCTGCAGATCCTCGGCAGCGCCGTCGGCGCGGACATCGATATCAGCACCCTGCCCTCCGCGCATACGTTGAATCTTCCGGAAGACGGCGTGATCGGCGCCGCGCTCGAGGTGGACCCGGATACGCTCGCGGTGTCCTTCACCTACGAGCAGAGCCCGGTGGAACTCGTCGGCGAGGTGGGCGGCATGGGGCTGGTCGCCGGGACCGCCATCGTGGCGGCCATCGCCGTGCCGCAGTACCAGGAATACACGCTGCGCAGCCAGGTGGCCTCCGCGCTTGACGCGGCCTCCGCGGCCAAGGCGGCCGTGACGGAGGCGCGCCAGCGCACCGGCAAGTTTCCGGCCAGCAATAAGGCCGCCGGCCTCGGCGAACCGGAAAGCCTGGGCAACGACGTCGCCGGGTCGGTCCAGGTGGGCGCGGGCGGCGAGATCGTGGTCACCATCGACGCCAAACCTCCGCGCAAGGCCGATGTCCGGCTCGACGGCGGCACCCTCGTGCTGACCCCGCGCGTGCAGGGCCATTCGATCGCCTGGGGCTGCTCCGGCGAGGGCATCGACCAGAAATACCTGCCGGTGACCTGCCGCGACCAACCCCTGGAACCGTAGGCCGGACGGGGCGGGGCTTCGATCGCCCCGCCCGGTCATGCGAACGTCGCCAATTTCCTTTATAATCGGCGGCTTCCCATACCAAAGAGGTGCACCGGCTGAAGGCCGGCGCATGACGCATGTCGATCGAAAACCTGCGCAATATCGCCATCGTGGCTCACGTCGACCACGGCAAGACCACCCTCGTCGACCAGCTCCTCAAGCAGTCCGGCACGCTCAACGAGCGCACCGTGCTTGCCGAGCGCGTGATGGATTCGAACGACCAGGAAAAGGAACGCGGCATCACCATCCTTGCCAAGAACACCGCCATTACCTGGCAGGGTAACCGCATCAACATCGTCGACACCCCGGGACACGCGGACTTCGGCGGCGAGGTGGAGCGCGTGCTGTCGATGGTCGACACCGTGCTGATCCTCGTCGACGCGATGGACGGCCCCATGCCGCAGACGCGCTTCGTCACCCAGAAGGCGTTCGCGATGGGCTTCAAGCCGATCGTCGTCGTCAACAAGATCGACCGCCCCGGCGCGCGCCCCGAGTGGGTCGTGGAACAGGTGTGGGACCTCTTCGACCGCCTGGGCGCCACGCCCGAGCAGATGGACTTCCCGATCGTCTACGCGTCGGCCCTGAACGGCTACGCCTCGCTCGACCAGGACGCCCGCGAAGGCGACATGACCCCGCTGTACCAGGCCATCATGGACCACGCGCCGAAGCCGGACGTCGATCCGGACGGCCCGTTCCAGATGCGCATCAGCCAGCTCGACTACAACAACTTCGTCGGCGTCATCGGCATCGGCCGCATCCAGCGCGGCACGCTGAAGAAGAACATGCCCGTGGCCGTCATCGACCGCGAAGGCAAGAAGCGCCAGGGCAAGGTGCTGCAGGTGCTGGGCTTCCTCGGCCTCGAGCGCATCGAGCAGGACACCGCCGAAGCGGGCGACATCGTCGCCATCTCGGGCATCCAGGAACTCACCATTTCCGACACCGTCTGCGCGCTGGACACCCCGGAAGCGCTGCCGGCCCTGACCGTCGACGAGCCGACGATCAGCATGACCTTCCAGGTGAACAACTCGCCGTTCGTGGGCAACAAGGACCTCTCCGGCGGCAAGTTCCTCACCAGCCGCCAGATCCGCGAGCGCCTGGACCGCGAGAAGGTGCACAACGTGGCCCTGCGCGTGGAAGACGGCTCCGACGCCGACAAGTTCCTCGTTTCGGGCCGCGGCGAACTGCACCTGTCGGTGCTGATCGAGAACATGCGCCGTGAAGGCTACGAGCTTGCCGTGTCGCGTCCGGAAGTCATCATCAAGGAAATCGACGGCCAGCTCATGGAGCCGTACGAGCAGCTGGTGGTCGACGTGGAAGAGACCCACCAGGGCCCGGTCATGGAGCGCCTCGGCATCCGCAAGGGCCAGCTGAAGAACATGGAGCCCGACGGCAAGGGCCGCGTGCGCCTGGAATACATGATCCCGGCGCGTGGCCTCATCGGCTTCCAGAACCAGTTCAAGACCCTCACCCAGGGTTCGGGCCTGCTGTTCCACGTGTTCGACCATTACGGTCCGAAGGAAGAAGGCCAGATCGCCAAGCGCCTCAACGGCGTGATGATCGCCAACGCCGCGGGCACCACCCCGGCCTACTCGCTCGGCCCGCTGCAGGAGCGCGGCAAGCTGTTCGCAGCCGAGGGCGACTCGGTGTACGAAGGCCAGCTCATCGGCATCCACGCCAAGGACAACGACCTCACCGTCAACGCCATCAAGCCCAAGCCGCTGACCAACATGCGCGCCGCCGGCAAGGACGATGCGATCCAGCTCACCCCGCCGATCAAGTTCTCGCTCGAACAGGCGCTGGACTTCATCGACGACGACGAACTGGTCGAGGTCACGCCGAAGGAAATCCGCCTGCGCAAGAAGCACCTGACGGAAAACGACCGCAAGAAGGCATCGCGCGGCCAGGGTTGATTCCGGCTGGAGTGATTACGAAAGGAGCCCGGCTTATGCCGGGCTCTTTTTTTGGTTCTTCACGGTGTTCGCTTCGTAGGGCGGGCTCGCATCGGCACCTGTGCCGGTGTCTGGGAGAACCGGACAAGCGTGCCCGCTGCCGCGGGATCGCCGGCGTAGCCGGCTCCCACAAAGAGCACCGCGAAATTGCTGGTGTTGTCGGAACGCGAGAGCCTCACAGCCACCGTCGTGCCTGCGAAGGCAGGCACCCAGCGACTCAAGCGCGGACGGTCACCACAGGCCAACAAAAGAACGCCACGCGCTACACGCAACACCACCTTGGAGACGCTGCCTGAATGCAGCCGTCAACGGAGCTCAACCCTGCGAGTCCCTCGAACCCACCAGCTTCATCAGCAGATCGATCTGTTCCTGTTGCTTCGCGAGCAGGGCCGCAAGCTGTTCCGTCCGCATCTGGTCCAGCTTGTCATGCAAGGCCATGATCTCGATCTCCGCCTTCAGGTTCACCTTGTAGTCGTTGGCGGCGTCGAGCCTGTCCATCGCGGCCTGCCGGTTCTGGCTCATCATGATCACCGGCGCCTGCACCGCGGCGAGCATGGACAGCATGAGGTTGAGGAAAATGTATGGGTACGGATCGAAGGGCTTGTGCAGCACGTAGGAGTTGAGCCCCGTCCATAGCAGCAGGCCCAACCCGAAAATGATGATGAAGGTCCACGATCCACCGAAGCGCGACACATTGTCCGCAAGGCGCTGGCCGAAGGTCAGGTCCGACCGGAACTCGGCATTCACGTCTTCCGACACGATCTTGCGTTGGGCCAGCTTCTCCAGCAGCCGCCGTTCGGCGTGGCCCAGCTCGCCGAGGCCCTTGGCGAACCACCGGTGCGCCGCTTGCTCTGTGTTTTGCCCGTTGACTGCCACGGCGGATTCTCCAGGGACGAGGGGATTGCCGCGCACGCTACCACGACCCACGTACCGCTAGCTTTCATGCCCCTGCCATGAACCTGCGAAAGTCAGCGGCGGGCCGAAACCGTCCTGCTTGCGAACGGCGGTGCGGCCGCGTCGGCCGCGCGTACCTCGCTCTCCAACTCGCCCCGCAGCCGCGGGAGGTATTGGGGATACTCGCGGCGAACGAAGGCGATCAGTCCTTCCCGCACCTTGCAGCGCAGATCCCACGATCTGCCGGAATCGGCGGAACTCACCAGTGCGCGCAACTGCATCGCCCTTTCGTTGCTGTCCACCACCTGCAACACGCACACGCGTTCGTCCCACTCCGGCGCCTGCTCGCAGAGCCGCTTCAATTCCGCCCGAAGCGGATCGAGCGGCAGTCCGTAGTCGAACCACAGCATCACCGAGCCGAGGATCTGTGAACTGGTCCGTGTCCAGTTCTGGAAAGGGTTTTCAATGAAGTACTGCAACGGCACGATCAATCGCCGCTCGTCCCAGATGCGTACGACCACATAGGTACTGCTGATTTCCTCCACCCTGCCCCACTCGCCTTCGACGATCACCACGTCGTCGATGCGGATAGGCTGGGTGAGCGCGATCTGTATGCCGGCGATCAGGTTGCCGAGTACCGGTTTCGCCGCCAGGCCGACGGCGAGGCCGGCCAGTCCGGCGGACGCGAGCAGGCTAGCTCCGAACTGGCGCACGGCGGGGAATGTCATCAATCCCACACCGATCCCGAGCACCACCGTCACGACCATGGCCGTGCGGCTCAGCACGCGCACCTGCGTCTGCAAACGCCGTGCGCGCAGGTTGTCTGCAAGGTCGATGGGATTGAAACGGGACAGGGCCGCTTCGAAAGCACCGATGCAGCGCACGACGAACCAGGTACACGCAGCAATCAGGGTGACGGCGAGCATATGCTCGAGGCCGTCGACCAGGCGCGCGGGCTCGTCTGGCGCCGCGCGGAACGCAAGGAGCAACGTCGCCAGCGGGAGGATCGCCTCCAGCGGCGCATTCGCCCGTGCGACGATGGAAGCTCCCATCGGATGGTGTATGGCGAAACGCCGCAACAGCACCTGCACGAGCCTGCGGAAAATACCCGTGGCGGCCAGCGCAATCGCGACAATCAGCGCGAAACGCGTCCACGGATGCGCGAAATCAAGCATCCAGTCGGGAAAGTTCATGGCATCCTAGCTTAGCGGCAGGGATGTCCACGTTTTGTCGGCATGCTCGCGTAAAATTCGCGCATGACAACACACGTCGCCAGCGACCGCTTCGTCCTTCCCGATGTGCTGCAACACGGCCTGCGGGTGGTTTTCTGCGGCACGGCCGCCGGCACGCGCTCCGCGCGGGAGGGCGCGTATTACGCGCATCCCGGCAATATGTTCTGGCGCACATTGTTCGCGGTCGGGCTGACGCCGCGACTGCTCGCACCTGCGGAATACCCGTTGCTCCCGGCGTTCGGCATCGGGCTCACCGATCTTTCGAAGTACCACTACGGCAACGATGCCGAGCTTCCCGTCGATGCCTTCGACGTCGCGGCACTGCGCCAGAAGATCGAACGCTTCGCTCCCGGCGCCATCGCCTTCACCAGCAAGCACGGCGGCACGGCCGCGCTGGGCAAAGGCACCGGCTACGGCTTGCAGGAAGAACGTTTCGCCAACGTTCCCACCTTCGTTTTGCCCTCGCCTTCGGGCCAGGCGCGGCGGTCGTGGGACCTTCGCACCTGGCAGGCGATGGCGGATGTCATAACGGCTCGGACCTCAGGCGTTCAGGACTGAATTCCAGCGGATAGGGCAACCCTTCCAACTCAACCGCCCGGCGTGGAGCGATAAGCGCGCACGTCAGCGGGCGACACCGCGGTTGCCTTGTTCGACCATGCCTGCCGGATATACGTGACCACCGCCGCCGCATCGTCGTCGGTGAGCTTCTGGGCGAACGGCGGCATCGAGTAGGGCCGCGGATTGTCTTTCGTGACAGGAGCGAAACCGCCCGACAGGACGACGCGAATGGCGTTGATGCCCGTGGGATCGGTGACCGATACGTTGCCGTCCAGCGGCGGATACGCGTCGCCCTTTCCGCGTCCGTCGTCCGCGTGGCATTCGGCGCATTGCTGCGCGTAAACCTTCTGGCCCCGCAAGGCCAGGTCGCGCGCACCCACCGCCGATTCGCGCTGGCGTTGCGGCTCGCGATCCGGCAGGGATTTCAGATACGTGGCCATGGCCTTCAGATCGTCGTCGTCAAGGTGCTGGGTGCTGCGCATGACGACTTCGGCCATCGGCCCCAATGCTGTGCCCTTGGCGGAACGGCCGGTTTTCAGCAGGGCAACCACGTCGGCTTCGGTCCACCCGGCGAGTCCGCCGTGCGCACCCATCGAGAGATCGGGGGCGTACCAGTTCTGCACCGGCACGATGCCGCCGGCGAGGAATGGCTCCTGCACCATCGCGCCGAAGCTGTTGCGGCGGGTATGGCATTCATTGCAATGGCCGAGTCCCTGCACGAGATATGCGCCCCGGTTCCATGCGGCGGATCGTTTCGGATCCGTGGCGTATTCGCCCTCGTCGAAATAAAGGGTGCGCCACGCACTCATGAGCGAGCGCATGCTGTACGGCCAACGCAGTGTGTTGGGTGTACCTGCGCTTCTTACCGCCGGAAGGCTGCGCAGGTAGGCGAAGATGGCATCCGTGTCGGCACGCGTGACCTTGGTATACGAGGTGAATGGAAAGGCGGGATAAAGCGACGTGCCGTCGTGCGCGACGCCGGAATGCATGGCGCGATAGAAATCGTCGGCGCTCCAGTCGCCGAGGCCCGTTTCGCGGTCGGGCGTGAGGTTGGGCGCGGGAATCGCTCCGAACGGCGTGGGCACGACATTGCCGCCTGCGAACGGCTGGCCATGGCGCGACGTGTGGCAGGCGGCGCAGTCGCCCAGCGTGGCAAGGTACTGGCCACGTTGCACATCGGCGGAGGCTTGTGCGGCGGTGGCGGACAGCAGCAGGACGAAACAGGCGAACAGGAGGCTGGATGTCTTCATGGGTCAGCCTCCCAGCACGCCGCAGTGGAGCGGCGGCTTGACGCTTCCCGCCGGCTCCGGATGTGCGTCGTCCGGTACCGGACGCTGGGCCAGCCATGCAGCCACGGCGCTGATGTCGGCGTCGCTCAGGCGGTTCGCGATCGTGGCCATGCAGTCCGGCGCCACCGTGCTGCGCGTGTCCGTGCGCCATGCGCCGATCTGCGCGCTGATGTAGTCGTAAGGCAAACCGACAAGACCCGGAATGTCGGGCTGGCCCCCCGTAAGATTGGGGCCATGGCAGGCCATGCAGGCAGGCACGCCTCGCGCGGGGTCGCCGCGGGTGGCGAGTTCTTCCCCGCGCGCCATGGCGGCGGCGGTGGTCGCCGGCACCGGATGCCGCGCGTAAGGTACCTCCTGTCCGGCAAAGTACTCCGCGATTTCCCGCATGTATGCGTCGGTCAGCGGCGCCACCATGTATTCCATGATCTCGTAGTGGCGGAGCCCTCGCTGGAAGTCCTGCATCTGCCGGTGCAGGTAACCGGCTGGCTTTCCGGCAAGGCGGGGATTGAAGCCGTTGTCACCACCCTCGCCGCGTTCGCCGTGACAGCTCGTGCAGGCAGCGATGCGCTGGGCCAGGGTGTCGGGTACGGCCTGCGAATCGGCGGCCGGCGCCGGAACGGCGCAGAACACGACGGCTGCGACGAGCAGCCGGCGAAGGAGACGACGCATGTGGCACTCCCTGGTGTAACGTTGGCGGGCCCGCGCACGGCTCTCGCGCGAGCATGGCTTTGAGCCAGTATATGCCCGGGGGCACCCGGTTAAGATGGGTGCGACGCTTCGTCCGATCGAAGGGGAAAACGATGCAGCATCGCTGGACCAGACCCTTGGTGCTTGTCGCCACGGGGTTGTCGTTCCACCTGGCTTCGACGGCCCAAGCGCGTGAGGCCGGAGAGGACGACGCTTTCGCCTCCATCGCCACCGTGCAGGCCGCCTACGCGTCGGGCGCGCTGACGCCGGAAGGGCTTACACGCCTGTTCCTCGACCGGATCGCGACCATCGACAAGGCCGGCCCACGCGTGAACGCCGTGCTGGAGACGAACCCCGACGCGTTGCAGATCGCGCGTACCGCCAGGGGCAAAGGCCCCCTGGCCGGTATTCCCATCCTGCTGAAAGACAACATCGACACGGGCGACCGCATGATGACCAGCGCAGGCTCGCTGGCCCTCACGGTAAAACCCGCGCCGCACGATTCCGAAGTGGCGGCGCGCCTGCGGAAAGCGGGCGCCATCATCCTGGGCAAGACCAACCTCAGCGAGTGGGCGAACATGCGCTCCAACCACGCCACCAGCGGCTGGACGGCGCGCGGCGGGCTCACCGTCAATCCGTACGTGCTCGATCGCAATGCGTGCGGTTCGAGCGCGGGCTCCGGCGCCGCGGTGGCCGCGGGTCTTGCTACAGCGGCCATCGGCAGCGAAACCGACGGCTCGATCATCTGCCCGGCGTCCATGACCGGCCTCGTCGGCATCAAGCCTACCGTGGGGCTCGTGAGCCGCAGCGGCATCGTGCCCATTTCTCATAGCCAGGACACCGCCGGCCCGATGGCCCGCAGCGTGGCCGACGCGGCCGCGGTGCTCAGCGCCATCGCCGGACCCGATGCCCGCGATCCCGCCACGGCGGAAGCGGGAAAGCACGCCACCGATTACACGAAATTCCTCGACCCCAACGCACTGCGCGGCAAGCGCATCGGTGTGGTGCGACAGCTGGCCGGCATCGAACCGAATGCCGACCGGGCGCTCGAACACACCATCGCCCTGCTCAAGGCGCAGGGCGCGACCGTGGTGGACAACGTGGAGATACCTCACCTCAAGGAACTGAGCGAGCACGAGATCGACGTGCTGCTTTACGAGTTCAAGCACGACATCGCCGCCTATCTCGCCACCCGCCCCGACCAGCCGATGAAGACACTGGCCGACCTCATCGCCTTCAACGAGCGCGAGGCGGCGAAAGAAATGCCATGGTTCGGCCAGGAACTGTTCCTCGCCGCGCAGGCGAAGGGCGGGCTCGACGACCCGAAGTACGTCGCGATGCGCGATAAGAACAAGCGCCTGGCGGGGCCGGAAGGCATCGACGCCGCACTGAAGAAGGACAAGCTGGACGCGCTGCTTGCGCCAAGCTGGGGGCCAGCCTTCGTGAACGACCTGGTATTGGGCGACCACGTGGTCAGCGGCGACCCCACCGTCGGCGGCGTCTCGGCACCCGCTGCCATAGCGGGCTATCCGTCGATCACCCTGCCCGTCGAATTCGCGCACGAACTGCCCGTCGGCGTCGTGTTCTTCGGCGCGAAATGGAGCGAGCCGACGCTGATCGCGATCGCCTATGGGGTGGAGCGGAAGGCGAACGCGTTCCGCCGGCCCAAATACCTGCCCACATTGCCGGTTCAATAGACCGTTCCCCCGCATTTCGCCGCGCCGAATCATACGGACACCGCCGGCAGGTAACGCGAGCGCAAAGCGAATCCGAAAGTAGGCTGAATCCTAGGCGTGACCCGGCTTTCGATTACGCAATGTGGGAGCATTCCCTGCTCCCACGCCTCCTTGGCCCTGCGTCATTGTTGCCTTCGCCGGCATATGAGCCGGAGCCAAGGAGAGGTCATCATGAAGTTCCGCAAGAAGGGCAGTATCGCCAGTCATGCTATCGCCGCGATGGCGCTAGCAGCCGCCCTGACGCCGCCCTCGTCATTTGCAAACCCTGGTTACCGCACGCCCACGGTGGACGACGCTTACCTGTCCATAGAAGATTTGCAACGCGCCTACGCAATGGGGGAACTCACGCCGACGGACATGACCCGGTTGTTCCAGCAGCGGATCGAAAGCATCGATCGCTCGGGGCCGACACTCAACTCGGTGCTGGAGATCAATCCGGACGCCATCGCTGCCGCCACCGCGGCGGAAGCCGCTTACCGGGGCGGAAGGTCAACGGCGCTCACCGGCATCCCTATCCTGCTGAAGGACAGCATAGATACCGGCGACCGCATGCGGACGACGGCCGGATCGTTGGCACTCGAACGTCCTGCGAACCGGGACGCGACCATCGTGACAAAGCTGCGCAACGCCGGCGCCATCATCCTTGGGAAAGCCAACCTGAGCGAATGGTCCAACTTCCGCGGATGGCCCTCCATTAACGGCTGGTCGGCGCGAGGCGGCTTCACGCTCCATCCTTACGTACTCGACCGCGACCCGATTGGCTCGAGTACCGGTTCGGGTGCGGCGGTGGCTGCAGGACTCGCCACCGCATCCATTGGGCTCGAAACGGCAGGTTCAATCGTCAGTCCCGCCCTGGCCATGGGGCTGGTAGGCATCAAGCCCACCGTAGGGCTCGTAAGCCGCGCTGGCACCGTGCCGGTGTCGCGTACGCAGGACACGGTCGGACCGATGGCGCGAAGCGTGGCCGATGCCGCCGCAGTACTGACCGTGATCGCAGGCACCGATCTCGCCGACCCCGTCACTGCGGACGCCGATAGTCACGCGAGCGACTACACGCAGTATGTCGATGCTGGAAGGGTGAAAGGCATGCGGATAGGCCTAGTGCGCCATCAGGATGGCACGCTCGATCCAGGCACCGAGAAAGCCATGCGGATTCTGGAGAACAGCGGCGCGGTCATCGTCGATGCCGTGACGCTCCCTCCCACCGACACGGCGCGAAACGATCATCTGCCGATGCTGCTGACGGAGTTCAAACAAGACATCGCAGCCTACCTCGCCACTCGCGACGAGCCCTCATTGCGAAGCCTCGATGACCTCATCGCATTCAATGAACGCGAGGCCGAACACGAAATGCAGTACTTTGGTCAGGAGATGTTCTTGTGGGCGAGCCAAATGGGCACGCCGGACGATCCGCAACACAGGCTGAGGCGTGAGAATGCGCTGCGCACCACGGGTCCGGAGGGCATCGACGCAACACTTGCTGCCCATAAGCTCGATGCCCTCATCGGCCCGATGCCCGTCGTGGAAATCGCGGCCCTGGCGGGTTACCCGGTGATGACGCTTCCAACGCATTTCGAGGGCGAACTGCCTGAAGGCGTGCTCATCTTCGGCACAAAGTGGAGCGAGCCGACGCTCATCTCCATCGCATCGGCCGTGGAAGCGGAAGCGAAGGCGTTCCGCCGACCGAAGTACCTGCCGACGCTGCCGGTTCGCTGAACCGGAAATCGCAAAGGGAGCGATCTTTTGTGGGAGCCGCTTCAGCGGCGATGGGTGCACGCGGCGAGCCTGCCCGCTGCCGCGGGATCGCCGGCGAAGCCGGCTCCCACACAACAGAGCCGGCTGCTACTCCCAAGAGAGCCGGCTGCTACGCCGGCTCTTACCAGGCACGGTGAACCCGGTCAGGCCGGAACGGCGCTCTTGTTCGCGAACTCCCGCACGATCGGTGCGAGCTTCGGATCTTCCAGCGCCATGGCCATCGTGGCGCGCACCAGGCCGGCCTTGTTGCCGCAGTCGAAACGCGTGCCTTCGAAGCGATAGGCCAGCACCCTGCCCTTGTCCTTCAGCAGGTTCTCGATGGCGTCGGTGAGCTGGATCTCGCCGCCGGCGCCTTCCTTCGTGTTCTTCAGGTAGTCGAAGATCTCGCTGGGAAGGACATAGCGGCCGACGACCGCGAGGTTCGACGGAGCATCGGCGGGCTTGGGTTTCTCGACCATGTGCGTAATGACATGGGTGCGATCGTTCAGCCGTTCCTTCGCGTCGACGATGCCGTATTTGTCGGTGTCCTTCTCGGGCACCTCCTCCACGGCGATGACGCCGGCCTGGTTGGCGTCCGCCACCTCGGCCATCTGGCGCAACGCGCCCTTGCCTTTGTTCCAGATGAGGTCGTCGGGCAACATGACACCGAAGCGCTCGTTGCCCACCACCGGTGCCGCGCGCAGCACGGCGTCGCCGAGGCCCAGGGCTTCGGGCTGCGTGACGAACACGCACCGCACGTGGCGCGGAAGGATGCCGCGGAGGATGGCGAGCAGTTCGTCCTTGTTCTTTTCGGCGAGCTTTTCTTCGAGCTCGTACGCCTTGTCGAAATAGTCGGCGATCGCGTGCTTGTAGCGATTGGTGACGAACACCAGCGTGTCGGCACCCGCATCCACGGCCTCGTCCACCGCATACTGGATCAGCGGACGGTCCAGCACCGGCAGCATTTCCTTCGCCACCACCTTCGTCGCGGGAAGGAATCGCGTACCGAGGCCGGCTACGGGAAATACGACCTTGCGCAGGGGTTGGGTCATGCAATGTCTCCACTTTCGTTACGGCGTAG
This sequence comes from Luteibacter sp. SG786, assembly GCF_011759605.1. Classification (GTDB taxonomy): domain Bacteria; phylum Pseudomonadota; class Gammaproteobacteria; order Xanthomonadales; family Rhodanobacteraceae; genus Luteibacter. Next base: position 2,234,081 of record NZ_JAAOYX010000001.1, on the reverse strand, counting down.
CGGCAGCACGTTGTCGGTCTGCGGCTCGCTCCAACGGAAGGACGGCAGCAGTTGCGACACGCACCGACGCAGGGTTTCTTCGTCGAAGGCGGACACGGCCTCCTCGGCGCGTGCCAGCTGCGTCTGCAGAAGTTCCCAGGACACCTGGCGATGCTGTGCCTGGAAGATCTTCGCGTGGGTCGTGCTCGTGTAGTTCTCCAGCGGATGGAACAGTTCCTCGAACAACTTCTCGCCGGAGCGCAGCCCCGTGTACACGATCTGGATGTCCGAGCCCGGCCGCTTGCCCGCCAGGCGGATCATCTGCTCGGCGAGGTCGCGGATCTTCACCGGATCGCCCATGTCGAGCGCGAAGATCTCGCCGCCCTTGCCGAGGCTGGCCGCCTGGAGAATCAGTTGGCAGGCCTCGGGAATGGTCATGAAATAGCGCGAGATCTCCGGATGGGTGATGGTCACCGGGCCACCCTGCCGGATCTGCCGGCGGAACAGCGGGACCACCGAACCGGCGGAGTCCAGCACGTTACCGAATCGCACCGTAATGAAACGTGTCGAAGTATGCGCCGCGAGGTTCTGGCACCAGATTTCCGCCATGCGCTTGCACGCCCCCATCACCGAGGTGGGGTTCACCGCCTTGTCGGTGGAGATGAGGACGAACGACTCCGCACCGCAACGCACCGCGGCGTCGGCCACGACGCGGGTCCCGATGACGTTGTTGCGGAAGGCCTCGCGCAGCTGGCCCTGGAGCATGGGCACATGCTTGTATGCCGCGGCGTGGAAGACGATCTGCGGCTGGGTTTCCTCGAACAGCCGGTTGACCGCCATCGCATCGCGGGCGTCGGTAAGCACGCCGTTGAAGATGAGCTCGGGATAGGCGGAGGTCAGTTCCTGACCGATGCGATAGAGGTTGTACTCGGAAATCTCCACCACGGTGAGCGAACTGGCGCCGAGGCGTGCCACCTGACGGCAGAGTTCCGAACCGATCGAGCCGCCGCCACCGGTGACGAGCACCCGGCGGCCGCTGATGTTCTCGCGGATGGCCGTCCAGTCCAGCTCCACCGCGTCGCGGCCAAGCAGATCCTCGATGGCCACTTCCTTGATCTCGTTGAACTGCGCGCGCCCCGCGACGACGTCCTCCAGGCGGGGCACGGTGCGAAACGGCAGGCCTGTGCTTTCGCAGAAGGCCACGATCCGGCGCATCTGTGCGGTGGTCGCGCCCGGCACGGCGATCAGCAGCATCTGCACCGCCACGGCCTTGGACAGCTCGGCGAGCTGGTCCACGGTGCCGAGCACCGGGATGCCGCCGATCTGCGCACCGCGCAGGGCCAGGTTGTCGTCGACGAAACCTATGACACTGTAACGACTGTCGCGGCGCAGGTCGCGTGACAGCGCCTCGCCGGCGCGATCGGCACCGACGATGAGCACCCGCTTGGTGGGCACCGACTGGAACAGGTCGATGCGGCTGTCTTTCCAGAAGCGGTAGCTGAGGCGCGGAAGGCCCAGCAGCACCACGAGCACCACCGGATAGACCAGCAGCACCGAGCGCGGCACGCCGTCGAGGCGCGCGTACATGACCATGGCCAGGCCGATGATCAGCGCGCCGATCACCGTGGCGCGGATGATGTTCCATAGGTCCGGAAGGCTGGCGAAGCGCCACACCCCCTTGTACAGGCCGGTCCAGTTGAAGACCGCACCCTGGACCAGCAGCACGATGGGGAATTCCATCGGCAGGTAGGTGACCGGCGCGAGGTCCGGCATCAGTGCGTAGCGCAACGCCTTGGCTATCCACCACGCGAGCGCAGACATCGCCAGGTCGTGGGCGACGACCGCCGTGCGCGGATGAATGATGCCGATGAACTTACGCAGAAACATGTCGCTCCCTTCGACGCAAGCCGTAACGCTTGCCAGTACGCCAAACCGCTGCCCCCACCACGTACACCGCCGCGAAACAGGCCGGCGCCACCGCTGGTGAGCGGAACGCGATCCATGCGACGGGAACACAGACGAGAACGTTCCAGGCGAGGTAGCCCGCGGCTACCCTCCGATGTGACGCTCCCCGTCTCACGAGCCACTGATAAAGGTGTTCGCGGTGCGGAGTGTACCAGCGCGCACCGCGCAGCATTCGCACGAGCAGCGTCAAGGTCGCGTCGATGACGAAAGCCGAGGAAAAAACAAGCGCCGGCCAGAGCAAGTTCGTGCGAAATGCCCACAACATCGCCGAGAGCGCGAAAACCAGCAGACCCAGCGTTCCGCTGCCTACGTCACCCATGAATATCCGCGCGGGCGAGCGGTTGAACCACCAGAAACCGAGGGCGGCCGCGGCCATGGCAAGCCCTGCGTAAGCGATCGCCGGGTTCCCGGCAGCCCAGGCAAGCGCCCCGACGGCTGCGCCAAAGAACAGGGCCTGTTGGGCGGCCAGACCGTCGATGCCGTCCATGAAATTGTGGAGGTTGATGGACCAGACCCCGGCCAACAGGAGCGGCACGGCCCACCACAGGCTCGAGGTACCCGAAGCGACGGCCACGCACAGCACCAACGTTGCCGCCAACTGAATGAGCAAGCGGGGCCGGATGGGTAGCGAGCCGTGGTCGTCCAGCCAACCGATGGCCGCCACGGCGATGGTCGCGACCGTAAAGGCGCCCACCGTGGCCGCACCCGGCGATTCGGGTAGCAGCAACAGGCACGCCGGCATGCCGACAAGGGCGCCGAGCACGATGCCGATGCCGCCACCGCGCGGCGTGGGCATCGTGTGCGAACGCCGGCGGCCGGGCGTGTCGAGCATGCCGCGCCGGTGGGCATAGGCGATGGCCATGCGCACGCTCGCGAAGGAAACGACGAACGCCGCCACGATACAGCCGATCGGCAGCGACGCGGCGTTTGCATGGAGAGGCGTCATTCGTTCGCGACGCCATGAATGGGGCGTACCGTGCCCCAGCTCTTGCAGCTCGGGCACTGCCAGTGGTGCGCCTTCGCGCCGAAGCCGCAACGGCTGCAGCGATACATGGCCTGGCCTTCGAGGAGCTTGCGGGTGAGGTCGCGGAGAATGAGGTAGTTCTCGCGAGCCTCGCCGGACACCTTGTCCATCGTGGCGTCGATCAACGCCATGAGGCCACGCACGGAGGGACGCTTGCGCAACTGCCCGGTGAGGAAGTCGATGGCCGTACGCTCGCCGTCCCTGCCCTCATATAGCCGGGTGAGCGCGAGCACCGGCGAGATGCCGTGGTATCGCTCCATGATTTCCCGCAGGAACGCTTCCGCGCGGTCCATCTGGCCCGAGCGCGCATAGCAGTTGAGCAGTGGGGGGAGGATCTCGGGGACGAAGGCGATATCCGCGGCGATGGCGGCTTCGTACGACGCGATCGCCTGCTCCAGTTCGCCGTCTTCCGACGAGAGCCGGCCGGCGATCATGTGCGCGCGCACGCAGTTCTCCTGGCAGGCGAACGCGTCACGAACATAGTCGCGTGCCTCGGTGCGCGCACCGTGCTGGCGCGACTGCTCGGCAAGCTCGCAATAGAACTGGGCGATCATGGCCGATTCGTCTTCGCCGGTCATCGCTTCCAGCCGGCGCGCGTGGTCGATCGCCTTGTGCCACTCGCGTTCGTGCTGATAGATGGCGATGAGGTGCCGCAGCGCCGAAGGCGCCAGGGCGTCCATGGCTACGAGGTCGGAGAACAGGGTTTCCGCGCGGTCCAGCAGGCCAGCGCGCATGTAGTCCTCACCGAGTTCCAGCAAGGCCACCGTTTTCATCTCGTCGGAAAGGCCCTGACGCGAAACCAGGTGCTGGTGCAGACGGATGGCCCGGTCCACTTCCCCGCGCTTGCGGAAGAGGTTGCCCAGGGCGAGATGGGTCTCGACGGTGTCGCGGTTGTATTCGGCCAGGCGAAGGAACACCTCCAGCGCCTTGTCCTGCTCCTCGTTGAGGAGGTAGTTGAGGCCCCGGAAGTAATCGGAAGACAACTCGTTGACACGCTCCCCCGAGCGCTTCACATGGCTTCGTCGGGCGAGCCACCAGCCACAGGCGAAAGCGAGGGGAGGAACGAGCGCCAGCAACCAGATCGGGTTCATGCGGTGGTCGTGCTCTCCACCTTGCGCTCGCGCCGGCGGCGCCGGCGATGGCCCAGTGAGGTTCCAAGCCAGGCGGTGATGCCGCCCAGGATCCAACCCAGCAGTACCGCCGAGAGCATGGCCCCGCCCTTGGGGAGGGACAGCTGCGCGAAGCCGAGATCGAACGACGCGAGGTCGGCGTTCAGTGCGCCGAAAACGACGCCGGCGGCAATGAACAGCAGTAGGAAAATGATGGCAATCAGACGCATCCGGCGACTGTACCCGAATCCTGAATGACGTGGTGGTTCGCGGTTCGCATTTCATACAGCTTCGCCGGCACGTTCAGGGCGTAGGTGCCGAAAAAAACCGCGGGGGTTGCCAAAAAAAACGCCGCGCTACTGCGCGGCGTCGGTTCCTTCGATGAGGTTTACGCGTTCGCGTAATTCCTTACCGGGTTTGAAATGTGGGACGTGCTTGCCCGGGAGGGCCACTGCCTCGCCGGTCTTGGGGTTGCGGCCCATGCGCGGCGGACGGAAGTGCAGCGCGAAACTGCCGAATCCGCGGATCTCGATTCGCTCGCCCGTCGACAGGGCTTGGCTCATCTGTTCCAGCACACTCTTGACGGCAAGTTCCACGTCGCTGAAGGCAAGATGGGTCTGGCGCCGCGCCAGCGCCTCGATCAATTCCGACTTTGTCATGGGTCCCCTGGTGGTTCTCGAAGCTGACGCTATGGATCTATCCAACACAGCGAGGGGCGGGTTGGCCGCCCCTCGCCCGACGGTTAGTCGGCCTTGTTCATCTGCTCCTTGAGGAGCGCGCCGAGCTTGGTGGTACCACCGGCGGCGGACTGGTAGTCGGCCATGGTGTCGGCCAGATCTTCCTCGTCCTTCGCGCGGATCGACAGCTGGAGCTGACGGCCCTTGCGATCCATGCCGGTGAACTTCGCCTCGACGGAATCACCCACCTTGAGGTACTGGGTGGCGTCGTCGACGCGTTCCTTGGCGATGTCGTTGGCACGGATGTAGCCTTCGACGCCTTCGCCGAGGTCGATGGTCGCACCCTTGGCGTCGACTTCGCGAACCGTGCCGGTCAGGACCGTGCCGCGCGGATTCGTGGCCATGAACTGGCCGAACGGATCCTGCTCCATCTGCTTGATGCCGAGGGAGATGCGCTCGCGTTCCGGATCGACGGCAAGAACCACGGCCTCGACTTCGTCGCCCTTCTTGAAGTTGCGGACGAGGTCTTCACCCGAGGCCTGCCACGAGATGTCGGACAGGTGGACGAGACCGTCGATGCCGCCTTCCAGGCCGATGAAGATGCCGAAGTCGGTGATCGACTTGATCTGGCCCGACACCTTGTCGCCCTTCTTGTGCATGGCGGCGAAGGCTTCCCACGGGTTCGAGCGGGTCTGCTTGATACCGAGGGAGATACGACGACGCTCTTCGTCCACGTCGAGAACCATGACCTCGGTCTCGTCGCCGACCTGCACGACCTTGGCCGGGTTGACGTTCTTGTTGGTCCAGTCCATTTCGGAGACGTGCACCAGGCCTTCGACGCCCGGCTCGATCTCGACGAAGCAGCCGTAATCGGTGACGTTGGAGACCTTGCCGAACAGACGGCTGCCGACCGGGTAGCGGCGGGCGATGGCGACCCACGGGTCGTCGCCGAGCTGCTTGAGGCCGAGCGACACGCGGTTGCGCTCGCGGTCGTACTTGAGCACGCGGACGTCCAGTTCGTCGCCGACGTTGACGACTTCGGACGGATGACGCACGCGCTTCCACGCCATGTCGGTGATGTGCAGCAGGCCGTCGATGCCGCCGAGGTCGACGAACGCGCCGTAATCGGTGAGGTTTTTCACCACACCCTTCACGACCGCGCCTTCGGTCAGGCGTTCGAGCAGCTTCTCGCGCTCTTCCGAGAACTCCGTCTCGACGACCGCGCGGCGGCTGACGACGACGTTGTTGCGCTTGCGGTCGAGCTTGATGATCTTGAACTCGAGGTCCTTGCCCTCGAGGTAGACCGGATCGCGGACCGGACGCACGTCGACCAGGGAGCCCGGCAGGAACGCGCGGACGTCCTTGATGTCGACCGTGAAGCCGCCCTTGACCTTGCCGGAGATCTTGCCGGTGATGGTCTCTTCCTTGTCGAACGCCTGCTCGAGGTCGTCCCACACCATCGAACGCTTGGCCTTCTCACGGGAGAGCTTGGTCTCGCCGAAGCCGTCTTCGAGCGCGTCGAGCGCGACCTTGACCTCGTCGCCCACTTCCACTTCCAGCGCGCCGGACTCGTCCTTGAACTGCTCGATGGGGACGATGCCTTCGCTCTTCAGGCCGGCGTTGATCACCACCACGTCGTTGCGGATTTCCACAACGATACCGGTGACGATGGAGCCGGGCTTCAGCTTGGAAATGGCCTGCTGGCTCTGTTCAAACAGTTCGGCAAAACTTTCAGTCATGTTGATTCCAGGGTTATGAAAGGTCGTACCCGGGCCTGCGTACCTTCGTGATCGCAGACGAACGGGGGACCCGCCGGTAGAGGGTGCGCGGAGTTACCCGGATGGGATCCCCTGCACCGTTGCCAAGAGCCCGCGCACACCGCGCGGACACCGATGCCGCGACGCGCCTTACGGACGCACCACGGCGAAAACTTTCGCCACCACCTCGTCGATGGGCATGCCGGTGGTATCGATGACCACGGCGCCTTCGGCGGGCTTCAACGGGGCGACCGGCCGCGACGCGTCCCGCTCGTCGCGCGCCTCGATCTCTCGCTGAAGGGTCGCAAGTGTAACGCTTAGACCCTTATCCTTCAACTGCTTATAGCGCCTTTTCGCACGCTCGGCGGCGCTGGCCGTAAGGAAGAACTTATGGGCGGCATCCGGGAATATCACGGTCCCCATGTCGCGCCCGTCGGCGACCAGCCCCGGCGCCTTGCGGAACGCGTGCTGGAGGTCCACCAGGGCCTCCCGGACCGACGGAATCACGGCGATGGCCGAGGCGGCCGCGCCGGCCGTTTCCGTGCGCAGTTCGTCCGTGGCGTCGTGCCCGTTGACCAGCACCCGGGTTTCCCCGCCGTCCGCGCTGGGCTGGAAGCGGATCTTCACCGTACGGGCGCAGCGGGTCACCGCCTCGGCGTCGGACAGGTCGATGCCCTCCTCGCCCGCCGCGTAACCCACGGCACGGTACAGGGCCCCGGAGTCGAGCAGGCGCCAGCCCAGGCGCTCCGCCACCAGGCGGCTGATGGTTCCCTTGCCGGAGCCGGAGGGGCCGTCGATGGTCAGGACGGGGACGGCTGCCGGATGGGCCATGGGATCAACCTCGTTCGCGAAACCCGCATGATATCGCGTCGAGGGCCCCCGCCGGCCGATGGACAGCCCCGGGACGCCGTGCTACAAGCCCCCGAACTTCCACGCGCCACGGTTGAAGCGCCCCATGCCAGACGACCTCCGGAGCCAGTTCGAGCAGGCTTACGTGGACCTGAAGCGGCTGGGGCGCCGACCGGACAATGACACCCTTCTGCGCATCTATGCCCTCTACAAGCAGGGCTCCGAAGGCGACGTCCACGGAGCCAGGCCGGGCTTCTTCGATTTCGTGGGCACCGCCAAATACGAGGCCTGGGCGGCCCTGAAGGGAACGTCGCCGGAGGCGGCCATGCACGATTACATCGCGCTGGTGCGGTCGCTCCGAGACTGAGATCGCCGCTGAAGCGGCTCCCACGCCTATACCTTGCCGGTGACCCAGGCGGCTACGGGGAGCTCGCCCATCAGGTCCGCCATGCCGATGTCGCCTCTCTGCGAGCCGCCGGTGCCGAGGACGTCGCGCCAGTTCCCCTCCGGCAAGGCGAGTACCGTGCCGGCCCAGCGGGACGCCGGGATGGCTGGGGTATCGGCTCCCCCCAGCCAGTCGGCCGTGTGCCGCGCCACGGCCACGACGAGCTTCTGGCCGCGGTGCTCCCGGACAAACGCCAGGACGTGGTCAGCCGCCGGGCCGGTGGCCGCCAGCGGCCGGTACGTGCCGCGGGCGAACAGGTCCGGGTGGTCCCGGCGCAACCGAAGCAGCCGCGCGATGACCGCCTGCTTGATCGCGCCGTCGCGCCAGGTCGCCAGCGCCTCCGCCGGACTCCCGTCCCGCGCCAGCGACGCCGCGCGGGCGGAGAAATCGACAGGGCGCCGGTTGTCCGGGTCGACCAGGCTGAAATCCCAGTAGTCCGTTCCCTGGTAGAGATCGGGAACGCCGGGGGTGGTGAGGCGCAGCACCGTCTGGGCCAGCCCGTTCGCGGCGCCGGGCGCCGCGATGTAGCTGGCGAAGGCAGCAAGTTCCTCGGCGCAATCGCTGGACAGCAGGCTGCGGAGGAAGTCCTCGCACGCGTCTTCGTAAGGCTCGTTCGGCGACGTCCAGCGGGTCCAGCGCTTGGCCTCGCGCAGCGCCTTGCGCTGCCACGCCGCGATTCGCGTCGCGAACCGCTCCATCCCTTCGTCGTCGCCCGGCGTCAGCCCCAGCGGCCATGCGCCCACGAGCATCTGGTAGAGCATGAGTTCGTCTGCGGCGGATGGCGCCATCCGGCCGTCCTCGGTGCGCTTCCGGAAATCGGCATGGCGCATGCGCCAGCGTTCCACGGTCACCACCCAACGGCCCGCCACTTCCGACAGCACCGCGAGGCGCGCCCTCAAGTCTTCCCCGCGCTTGTGGTCGTGCGTGGCGGTGGCCAGGAGGTTATGCGGCAGGACGTCGGCACGCTCCGCGCAGCGGCGATGGAATTCCTCGACGGTGAGCGCCAGGTGCGCGGCGTCCACACCCACCTCGTTGCGCGAAAGCAGGCGCCCGTAGCGATATCCGGCCGTGTCCTCCACGGCCTTTGCCGCCACCGGAGAGGTAGCCTGCTGGAAGACGGCGATCGCGCGCTCGCGGGCCCGCCGAACGGGGCCTGGCGGCAGGCTGCGCGGCGCTTCACCGCCAAGCCACCGTGCGACAAGGTGCAGGAGTTCCACGTCTTGCAGGCGAATCGTGCGCAACGCGCCCTCCACCGCTCGTGCAAACACGGATTCGTCGAACGCATCGCGCCCCGCGCCACCGGCATAGGTGCGGTAGACGGGAAAATGCACCAGCAATTCCACCAGCACACGGCGGATGGCGGCGAGGGAAACGTCGCGCGTGGCCACGTCGGCACGCGCGGCCGCGAACAGCGCACGCGCGGTCCGGTCCAGTTCCGCCTCGAAACTGTCCACGAGGATCTGCCGCCGGGCGCGCACCGCCTGCGTGGCAAAGTCCGCGCTGTCCCCCGTGAGTTTTCGCCACAGTTCGGTAAGCGGCGCCTCGCCCGCTTCGTCGTGCAGCACGGCCGACACCTGGTCCATGAATTCGTAGCCCGTGGTGCCGTCGGTGCGCCAGTCGAGCCGCAGCGACTCGTCGTTCGCGAGGATCTTCTCCACGACGAGATACGCGCCATCGCGCGGTGCTTCCGGCGGGCGCTGCGGACGCAGGCGTTCAAGCCGATGCCGCAACTGGCGGCAATAGCGCCGCGGATCGGCCAGGCCGTCCACGTGATCGCAGCGCACGCCGTCGATCAGGCCTTCCGCGTAAAGGCGAAAGATGGTCTTGTGCGTATCCTCGAACACGGCGGTGCGTTCGATCCGCAATCCGGCGAGTTCGTTGATGTCGAAGAAGCGCCGGTAGTTGACCATGTCGCTGGCCAGCTTCCAGAACGCCAGACGGTAGTGCTGGCGCTCGATCAGTGCATGCAGCGCCGCCCTGCCCTCGTCGGTGGCGGGATCGTGCGCGGCTTCGGTGTCGCTCGCCAACGTTTTCGTCGATGCTGGCGACAAAGGCAGGTGATCGTCGTAGACCCGCAGCATCCATTGGTCGCGACGCAGCGCAAGGCGGATGTGCCCTTCGCGCAGCGTGGTGTCGTAACCAGCGCCAAGGATGGGAAGCAGCAGCCGGCCCCGCAGCAGTGGATCGGATGCCTGCCAGTCGATGTCGAAGTAGCCGGCATAGCGGCTTTCGCGCCCATGGCGCAACACGTCCATCCACCAGGCGTTTTCCACGCCGACGCCCATGTGGTTCGGCACGATGTCCAGCACCAGGCCCATTCCGTGCGCGCGGAGTGCCGCCACCAGCCGGCGCAGTGCGTCTTCGCCACCCAGTTCCGGATTGACCTCATGGCAGTCCACCACGTCGTACCCGTGCGTGGACCCCCTGCGTGCGCGAAGGATGGGCGACGCATAAAGATGACTCACGCCGAGGTTCGCGTAGTAATCCACCACGCCCACCGCGTCGTCGAGTGTGAAACCCGCATGGAACTGCAGGCGTGCAAGTGCGCGCGGCGGACTCATGAGCGATTCCGTGTCTGGTCGATCGTGGCGCAGACGGCATGGGCGATCGGCCCGTCGAACAGCCGCGACGACGTATCCGGCATGCGCCGGCGCCAGTTCGGATGCACGGCGTCGGTCGGTCCGGGAAGATTGGGCTGCTCGTGAAGACCGAGCACATCCTCGACGGGGAAGATCGCCAGTGGCGCCGGGGTCAGCGATACATGGTGGGCCGCGGCCCACACCACCGGCGAGATGTCGTCGGACGCGGGCGGGGAATCTTCGTTCCAGGCGGAACCCGAAGCGAAAAGCGCATGCCACAGCTGCACGCGCTCGCGTTCCCGCTGCGCGGCCTCGTCCACCGCCGGGTCGTCCAATCCGGTGCGCTTGCGCCATTCGACGTCGCGTCCGCTCCACCAGCCTGCCACGGTCGGCACGTCATGCGTGCTCGTTGTCGCCATCGCCTTGTCCGACCACGCATCCGGCGCGATGAAGCCGCCGTCCGCCGCGCGTTCGAACCACAGCACGCGAATGCCGAGCACGCCCTTGTCGGCGATCGTGTCGCGAAAGTCGGACGGCACGGTGCCGAGATCTTCGCCGATGACGATGGCGCGATGCAGGTGCGATTCCAACGCGATGAGACGCAGCAGATCGGCCAGCGGGTAACGCACATAGGCCCCCTCGGTCGCACCCGCCCCGTGCGGCACCATCCACAGGCGTTTCAAGCCAAGCACGTGGTCGATGCGCACGCCGCCGGCGTGCGCAAGCGCCGCGCGCAGCATGCCGATGAAGCCGCGGAAACCGCTTTCCAGAAGGCCGCGCGGCGAGAACGTGGTGAGGCCCCAGTCTTGCCCCAGACGATTCAACGCATCCGGAGGCGCGCCTACCGATAGTCCGGTCAGCATGTCGGCCTGGTGCGCCCAGGCATGGCTGCCGCCCGAGTCGCCACCGACGGCAAGGTCGGCGATCAGGCCGATCGCCATGCCGGCATCGCGCGCCGCCTTCTGCGCCCCTTCCAGGCCCTGCCTGGCGAGCCACTGCAGCCACGCATGGAAGGCCACCTCACGCGAGTGCTCGTGCGCGAAGGCTTTCACGGCCTTGCCTTCCGGATCGTGGAACTCGCCCGGCCAACCCTGCCAGCCACCGGGACGACCGTGTGCGGTGAAGTCGGCATGCAGCGCCTCGAAACGGGCGTGCCGTTCCAGCGGCTCGCCCTGCTCGCGGCGAAAAGCCATGAACCGCTCCGAGTGCGCAAGGTCGGCGGAGGCGCCTTCGAAGATCGAGCGCAGGATGGTCATGCGCGCACGCGCGGCGCGGGGCCAGTCGATGAGCTCTAGCCATTCCAGCTCGGCCAGTTCCTGGCGCAGGTTGTGCGAATCGATCACGGCCCGCACGGTCTGCTCGCCGCTGGTCCGCGAAGGATCGATATACAGGCCGTTGAGGAACAGGCGGCTCGAGGGCGCATAGGGGCTGTAGCGCTCGGGCGCGGCGGCGAACAACGCATGCAGCGGACTGATCGCGAGCGCATCGGCGCCCTTCTCGGCCGCCGCCTTCGCGCAGATTTCCAGGGCCGTGAAATCGCCGATGCCACCGTCGCCGGGCCGCCGCAGGCCCGACACCTGCACGGCCATGCCCCAGGGGCGGCGGGAGGCGGCCTTGACGTCGCCTACGCCGAAGCCGCGGCGTGGCGCCACCGCCAGCGTGGTTTCTTCGTCGCCCAGCCGCAGCGTGTAGTAGCCGGGAATCGAAGGCGCGTCGATGCCGCCGTCGCCCGCGGCCAGAGTGCCTTCGCTCACCGGGGTATCGTCGTCGGCAACGATTTTCCAGGGCCGCGCGCCGATGCCCGGCGCCACCTCGAGTCGACTACCCACGTCGGCGGTAACCATGCGGGGGAGCCGCGCCCCGCGCGCCTCTTCGTCCAGCCTCCGCAGGCTGTCCTCGACCTCGTCAGCGTGATCGGCCGGCAGGCCCAGCGCGCGAAGCACTGCGCGCAAGGTGTCCGCCGGCGTCGTCTGCGGCCGATCGAGCGCGTCACGCCAGTGCACATCGATGCCGGCACGTTCGGCCAGCAGTGCGAGGCGATCGTCGAGGGGTGCGTTCACAGCGTCAGGACTCCAGGCAGGCAAGGGTACGGCGTGCCGGAAGCAGGCCGCGCGAAACGGAAGCGACATCGGCGGCGTCGCCGTGAAGCCATGCCGCCGATGGCGACGGCGGTCGGTCGACGACGACATCGTCGTCGCCGACATTCACGAACAGCGTGAGCGACGCGCCGCCCAGTGCCCACGAAGCGACGAATGCCTTCGCGCCCAACGCACGCGCACCGAGGCTTCGTGCGTCCTCGATGTATGGCACCACATGCTTGCGCCGCAGCGCGATCAGCTCGCGCACCAACCCGCGGCGCTTCTCGCCCAGGGCAATGTCGCGATCCGGAATGGAGGCGGTGAACGTGTCGTACTCGTTGGGATCGGGAATCGTCTCCCCGGCGAAACCCGCGAAGGCCTCGAACTCCTTGCGCCTGCCGTCACGCACGGCCTTGCGCAGGCCTTCGTCGGGAAAATCGGTGAAGAAGAGGAACGGCGTGCGGCTTGCCCATTCCTCGCCCATGAACAGCATGGGCACGAACGGCGCGAGCAACAGCAGGGCCAGCGCGGCTTCCATCGTCTCCGGCGGCACCAGCGTGCTCAAGCGGTCGCCGAATGCCCGGTTCCCCACCTGATCGTGGTTCTGCAGGAAATTGACGAAACGTGCCGGTGGAAGGTGGGCGCTCGGCTCCCCGCGGCGGCGCCCGCACATGACGTCGCCCTGGAACGCGAAGCCCTCGGTGAGGCTGCGCAAGAGCTTCTCCATCGGGGGCCTGTAATGCGCGTAGTAGCCTTCGTCTTCTCCAGTGAGCAGAACGTGCAGCGCGTTGTGGAAGTCGTCGTTCCATTGCGCATCGAAACGCATGCTCCCCAGCAGATGCGCCTGGTTGGCCTCGTTTTCGAGCACGAGGTGCACCTGCCGCTCGGGCCCGACGGTGGCACGAACCCGCCCCGCCAGGGCCGCCAGCCAGCCAGGATTGCCGATCGCGTGCACGGCATCGAAGCGCAGGCCGTCGAAGCGGAACTCGTCCAGCCAGTACAGGGCGTTGTGCACGAAGTAGTCGCCCACCTGCGGCGTGGCGACACCGATGGCGGCGCCCCATGGCGTATGCGCCGCCTCGTCGAAGAAAGGCGACGCGTAGGCGCCCAGGTAATTTCCGTCCGGCCCGAAGTGGTTGTAGACCACGTCGAGGAAAACCATCATGCCCAGCCCGTGCGCGGTGTCCACCAGCGACTTGAGGTCGTCGGGCGAGCCGTAGGCGGCGGCAGGCGCATACGGGAGCACTCCGTCATAGCCCCAGTTGCGTTCGCCGGGGAATTCCGCGATCGGCATGAGTTCGACCGCCGTGATGCCCAGCGAGGCCAGGTGCGGTAGAACCATCTCCACGCCGTGAAAGCCACCCAGCGCGCCCGCGTGCAGTTCGTAGATCACGGCCTCGTGCCACGGACGTCCCTTCCAGTCCCGATGGCGCCATGTGTAGCCCAGCGGATCGGTGACCACACTGTAGCCGTGCACGTCGCCACCATCCTGTCGACGGGAGGCCGGGTCGGGAACCACCAGGTCCTCGTCGAGTCGGAACCGGTAACCGGTGCCTACCTCGGCCGGGCATACGCATTCGAACCACCCGTCGTCGAGCGCCCGCATGGGCGCCACGTGGCCGTCGTCGCATTCGATGGACACGGCTTCGCGGTCGGGGGCCCACAGGCGGAAACGCGTGCGCCCGTCCCCCAGCACCTTGAACCCATAGGGCATCGCGTGGATATACCCGTCACTCATGCGGTTCGGTCCTCACCGTTGCCGCAAGGAGTACCACGCTGCGGCCTTCCACTTCGATCGTCGGTTCGCTCCATGCCACTTCCGGGGCGGCGGGCGCCGCACTGTTGCAGCGAAGGCGCCAGTTGGCCCCCGGCTGCGGCAGATGGAACACATGCGTTTCCGCGGTGCCGTTGATCATCAGGAGCGTCACGTCGGCGCGCTTCTCGCCCTGGACCTGGGCACGCCGCAGCGTCAGGAGGCGGCCCTCCGTGAAGTCCCAGGTTTCCTGCGTCATCTCCGCACCGCTCTCGTCGAACCACATCACCTCGCGCATCCCGGGCACCACCTCGGTGTCGCCACGGAGGAAGTGCGCGGCGCGCAGCGTCGGATGCTGCTCCCGAAGCTGCGCCAGGTGCGCCACGAAGTCGGTGAGTTCCCTGCCGCGGTCCGACGTGGCCAACTTCCAGTCGTACCAGGAAATCTCGTTGTCCTGGCAGTAGGCGTTGTTGTTGCCCTGCTGGGTGCGCCCGAACTCATCGCCACCCAACAGCATCGGTGTGCCGTGCGAAAAGAAGAGCGTGGCCAGCATCGCGCGCTTCGCCCGGTCGCGCGCTGTGCGGATGCTTTCGTCTTCCGTGGGACCCTCGGCACCGTGGTTGTAGCTTTCGTTGTCGTTGCCGCCGTCGCGGTTGTCTTCGCCGTTGGCCTCGTTGTGCTTGTCGTTGTAGCTGACGAGGTCTTCGAGCGTGAACCCGTCATGCGCTGTGACGAAGTTCACCGAGGCCCACGGCCTGCGGCGATGGTGGTCGAACAGTTCGCCGGATGCCTGGAGGCGGCCGGCAAGCGTCCCGCGCATGCCCGCCTCACCCTTCCAGAACTTCCGTACGTCGTCACGGAACTTGCCGTTCCACTCGCCGAAGCCGGGGGGATGGTTGCCCAACTGATAACCCCCGGGCCCGATGTCCCACGGTTCCGAAATCAGCTTCACATTGGCGAGCACGGGGTCCTGGCGCATCGCGTCGAACAGGCCGCAATTCGGATCGAACCCGTGCTCCTCGCGGCCCAGGCTCACACCGAGGTCGAAGCGAAAACCGTCCACGTGGAAGGTCTGCACCCAGTAGCGCAACGAATCCATGACCAGTTGCAGCACGCGTGGATGCGCCGTGTTCACCGTGTTGCCCGTGCCGGTATCGTTGATGCAGTACCGGGGGTTGTCCGGCATCAGCCGGTAGTAGCTCTTGTTGTCCAGGCCGCGGAACGACATGGTGGTGCCGAGCTCGCTGCCTTCGCATGTGTGGTTGTACACCACGTCGAGGATCACCTCGATGCCTGCGGCGTGCAGGGCCTGCACGGCGGCACGGATCTCGTTCAACGCGCCCTCGGCGAGGTAGGCCGGCTCCGGCGCGAAGAACGCCAGCGTGTTGTAGCCCCAGTAATTGCGCAGCTTCATCTCGGTAAGCCGGCGGTCCTGTACGAAGGCGTGCACGGGCAGCAACTCGACCGCGGTCACGCCGAGCTTCACGAGATGATCGATGACGTACGGGTCCGCCAGGGCGATGAAGGTGCCGCGTTCGTGCTGGCGGATGCGCTTCAGAGTGCGCGTGAATCCCTTCACGTGCGTCTCGTAAATGACCGTCTCGCTCCACGGCGTGTGCGGCCGGTTACCGTGCGTCCAGTGCATGGGCTCGTCCACCACCACCGCCTTCGGCATGGCCGCCGCGCTGTCGCGGCGGTCGAACGAAAGGTCGGCGCGGGGCGACGAAACGCGATAACCATGCAGGGCATCGGACCAGCGAACCTGGCCGTGCAGGAGGCGTGCGTAGGGATCGAGCAGCAGCTTGTTCGGATTGAACCGGTGCCCTTCCTCCGGTGCGTACGGCCCGTGCGCACGGAATCCGTACAGCGCCCCGCCGCGCACCCGCGGCAGGTATCCGTGCCAGACCTCGTCGGTGCATTCGGGAAGGTCGTAGCGCGCGATCTCCCGCTTGCCGGACGGATCGAACAGGCAGAGCTCCATGCGCTCCGCATGGGCGGAGAACACGGCGAAGTTGGTGCCCATGCCGTCGCAGGTCGCGCCTAGCGGATGAGGCGAGCCCGGCTGCATGCGTTCGGGTAAGGCGGGCATGCGTACTCCTGGTCAGTCGGCGACGAAGATGACGGTGGCGAGCGGTGGCAGGCTGAGGACCAGCGAGTGCTCGAAACCATGAGCGGGGACGCCTTGCGCATGCCGCTCGCCCTCGTTGCCGATGCCGGAACCGCCGTATTCGAAAGCATCGGAGTTGATCGCCTCCCGCCAACGGCCACCCTCGGGCACGCCCACGCGGAAGCCATGGCGCACGGCAGGCGTCATGTTGCTCACGACCAGCACGGGCCGATGGCCCTCGGCGAAGCGAAGCCAGGCGAACACGCTTTGCTCGGCGTCGTCGCCGATAACCCAGCGGAAGCCACGCGGATCGGCATCCCACGCATGGAGCGCGGGCGCTTCCGCATACACCCGGTTGAGGTCCCTCACCAGCTTCTGCACGCCCAGGTGCAGCGGATGGTCGAGCAGGTCCCAGGCGATCTGCGCGTCGTGGTTCCATTCGTGCGGCTGGGCGATCTCGCCACCCGTGAACAGCAGCTTCTTACCGGGGTGCCCCCACATGAAACCGTAGTACGCCCGAAGGTTCGCGAAACGCTGCCATTCGTCGCCGGGCATGCGCCCTAGCAGGGAGCGCTTGCCGTGCACCACCTCGTCGTGCGACAGCGGCAGCACGAATTTCTCCGAGTACGCGTAGACCATGCTGAAGGTCATCTCGCCGTGGTGCCAACGGCGATGGATGGGATCGCGCGACATGTACTCGAGCGAATCATGCATCCAGCCCATGTTCCACTTGAAGGTGAAGCCCAGTCCGCCCTGCTCCACCGGCTGGGTCACGCCCGGCCAGGCGGTGGATTCCTCGGCGATGGTCATGCAGTCCGGATGGCGCTCGGCCACCAGCTGGTTCACGCGACGGAGGAACGCGATGGACTCGAGGTTTTCGCGCCCGCCGTATTTGTTCGGCACCCATTCGCCGTGCTTGCGCGAGTAGTCGCGATACAGCATGGACGCTACCGCGTCCACGCGCAGGCCGTCCACGTGGAACCGCTCCAGCCACGCCAGTGCACTGGCGATCAGGTAAGCCGATACCTCGTTGCGACCGAGGTTGAAGATCAGCGTATTCCAGTCCTGATGAAAACCCTCGCGCGGGTCGGCGTGCTCGTACAACGGCGTGCCGTCGAAGTGCGCGAGGCCGTGGATGTCGGTGGGGAAATGCGCAGGTACCCAGTCCACGATCACGCCGATGCCTGCCTCGTGGCAGCGATCGACGAAGCGGGCGAATGCATCCGGCGTGCCGAATCGCGACGTCGGCGCGAACTGGCCCAGGGGCTGGTAACCCCACGAGCCTCCGAACGGGTGTTCCGAGATCGGCAGCAGCTCGATGTGGCTGAAACCCATGCCCGCGACATAGGGAATGAGGCGCTCGCCCAGCTCGTCCCAATGCAGTTCGCGTCCGTCCTTCCCGCGCAGCCAGGAACCGGCGTGCAGCTCGTAGATGGAGATCGGCGAGCCGGCATGATGGAGCGCGCCACGGCGCCGCAGCCAGTCGTCGTCCGTCCAGTGGAAGGCGGAAGGATCCGCAACGATGGACGCCGTCGCCGGCGGCAGTTCCGCGGCCAGGGCGACGGGATCGGCGCGCTGCGTGAGCGAGCCGTCGGCGCCCCATATCTCGTATTTGTACCGTGCCCCTGGCAGGAGACCCGGAACGAACAGTTCCCACACGCCGGCGGGCACACGTTTGCGCATGGGGTGACGGCGTCCGTCCCAGCTGTCGAAGTCGCCGACGACGCTCACCCGCTTGGCGTTGGGTGCCCACACGGCAAAGCGCACGCCATGCACCCCGTCGACCGTGACGGGATGCGCGCCAAGGCAACGGAACAGTTCGATATGCGTGCCTTCGGAGAGTTGACGCAGATCGTCCTCGCCCAGCAACGTGCCGAACGCGTACGGGTCATGCGTATCGTGCGTGGCCATGGGCCAGTGCACGCGCAGCCGGTACGCGTCGTCGCCGTCGAGAAAACCGGCGAAGAGCCCGCCGGTGTGGATGCATTGCAGTTCGCCGATCACGCGTCCCTGCGCGTCGATGAGTTCGACGCCCCTGGCGCCTGGCTGCAAGGTGCGTACGACGCGGCGGCCTTCGACGCGATGCGGCCCCAGCAGCGCGAACGGGTCGCCGTGGCGACCTTCCACCAGCGCTTCCACCGCGGCGTCGTCTTGCAGCCCGTAGGTACGTGGATCGATCACGAAGCCTCCTCCCCTTCCACCGCCGGCTCGCCGCGTGCGATCCGCAGCAGGCCGTGCACGGGCACGTCGAGCCAGCCGGGGCGATTGGCTGCCTCGTAGCCGATCTCATACGCCGCCTTTTCGATGACGAAGAGTTCCAATACGTCGTCCAGCGCATCGGGGGCGATCCAGGGCACCGGCGCCTCGGCGAGAACGGAGCGGTAAGTGTCGAGGAACACCCGCGACGAACGCGCCCGGAATCGGGTAAGGAAGTTGCCGAAGCCTTCGTCTTCGATCGGAGCGAGGCCATCTTCGCCGCGGCGCGCCATGGCCGCCGCGTAGTCGAGCGAGCGCAGGAAACCCGCCACGTCGCGCAGGGGCGAGGTCTTGCTGCGCCGCTCCTCCAGCGACCGTGCCGGTTCGCCTTCGAAGTCGATGATGTACGCGTCGTCCTGCACCACGAGCACCTGGCCCAGGTGGAAGTCGCCGTGGGTGCGTGTGGTCAGCGCCCCACGTCCCGCCTCCGCCAACCGGGCGATGCGTTCGTCCAGCTTGCCTGCCAGGCCGCGCAGACTTTCCGCTTCGGCAGCAAGCGCTTCCGGTACGTCGGCCGTCGAATCCAGGCACATGAGGGCCTTGCCCACCTGCTCCCGAACCGCCTCGCGCCACGCCTCGGCCGTACCGCCGTCCGCCGGCGCGGGGGAGAAGGCCGGCAAGTCGCTCGGCCTGGCAAGCAAGGCGTGCAACTCGCCCAGCCGCCTGCCGACGGCGGCGGCGAACGCGTCGTAGCCGCCTTCGATCTCTGTCTTCCTTTCCTCGTCGTCGGAGTGGCTGTACTCGTCGTAACTGCGGCGCAGGAAATCGAGGGTCCAACCCCAGGCGTCGCCCTGGTTGCGCAGGAAGCCCTGCAGCACGGCCAGCGTGGTCCGCTCGCCGTGCTCGCCCACGCGCACCACTTCGCCGAGCAACGGGGCGGTGTTCGCATACCCGTTCTCGGTGAGGAAACGGCCCATTTCGACTTCCGGGTTCACGCCGGCCGATGTGCGGCGGAACAGCTTCAGCACGCCCGCATCGTGCAGAATCAAGGAACTGTTCGATTGTTCCGTGGTGAGCCAGCGGTTCTCGATATCTGGATCGAACGTGATGCCGGTGAAGGCGGCGGTGGTTTCGAAACGCACCGCACCGCCGTGCATCGGCAGTTCCGCGTTCTGACGAAGGCCGATCAGCAGACCGCTGGCGAATGCCTCCAGGGCAAAGCCGTCGGTCAGGAGCCCGATGCGTCGGCCTCGGCGAACCCGGGCCAGAGCCAGTTGCTGGGCGCGCGCGCTCGGGTTCTCGTCTTCCCAGACGATGCCGACGGGCAGGCTGTAGCGCTCTTTTCCGCCGTCGGCCAGCGTCGCCTCCACCTCGGTGAGGATCAGGTCGTCGCCGCGATCCGGCCAGGGAACCGCGTAGAGGATGCGCACCGATTCGATACCGCGGTCCTTCGCCGCGAACCACCGCCGCACGGCGAGGTAACCGGGAAGCACCTGTTTCTCGATGACGCCGCGGTGGTGCGCCATCACCGGGCCCTCCACCAGCGCACCGCGGAGCACCAGCGTTTCGTAGTCCGGCATGGGCTCAGCGGGCACCTCGTGCCAGGACGGCATCTGCGCGTTCGGACAGATCTGGAACGCATAGAAACCATACGGCGGCACCGTCAACAGGTACGGCAGCTGGCCAATGGGCGGGAACGAGGAGCCACCCATGATCTCGATGGGCACCTGCCCGTCGAATGCGCCGAGGTCGAGCTCCACCGCTTGCAACGAACGGGACATGTTCGCCACGCAAAGCACGTGCTCGCCCTCGTATTCGCGCAGGTAAGCGAGCACCTTGCGATTGCCCGGATAGAGGAACTTCAACGTGCCGCGCCCGAAGGCCTTGTAGCGCTTGCGCACGGCGAGCATGCGGCGCGTCCAGTTGAGCAGCGAGTGCGGATCGCGCGCCTGGGCCTCGACGTTGATCGCCTGGAAACCGTAGAGCGGATCCATGATCGGCGGCAGCACGAGGCTGGCCGGATCGGCGCGGGAGAATCCGCCGTTGCGGTCCACCGACCACTGCATTGGCGTGCGCACGCCGTCGCGATCGCCCAGGTGGATGTTGTCGCCCATGCCGATCTCGTCGCCGTAGTACAGCACCGGCGTGCCTGGCATCGACAGCAACAAGGCGTTCATGAGTTCGATGCGGCGGCGGTCGCGCTCGAGCAGCGGCGCAAGGCGACGCCGGATGCCGAGATTGATGCGTGCGCGTCGGTCGGCGGCATAGGTCTGCCACAGGTAGTCGCGCTCGTTGTCGGTGACCATTTCGAGGGTCAGCTCGTCATGGTTGCGCAGGAAGATCGCCCACTGGCAGTTGTCCGGAATCGCCGGCGTCTGCCGCATGATGTCCGTGATGGGGAAACGGTCCTCGCGCGCGATGGCCATGTACATGCGCGGCATCAGCGGGAAGTGGAAGGCCATGTGGCATTCGTCGCCGTTGCCGAAGTAGTCCTGCGTGTCTTCCGGCCACTGGTTGGCCTCGGCCAGGAGCATGCGGTCCGGATAGTGCTGGTCGATCTCCGCGCGCATGAGCTTCAGGATCGCGTGCGTCTCCGGCAGGTTCTCGTTGTTCGTGCCCTCGCGCTCGATGAGGTACGGCACCGCGTCCAGGCGCAGGCCGTCCACCCCCATGTCGAGCCAGAAGCGCATCACGTCCAGCACCGCCTTCAGCACCGCCGGATTGTCGAAGTTGAGATCGGGCTGGTGCGAGAAGAAGCGATGCCAGAAGTACTGGCCGGCCACCGGGTCCCACGTCCAGTTCGACTTCTCCGTGTCGAGGAAGATGATGCGCGTGCCGTCGTATGCCTGATCGGTGTCGGACCAGACATAGAAGTTGCGGGCCGCGGAACCTTTCTTGGCGTGCCGCGCACGCTGGAACCACGGGTGCTGATCCGAGGTGTGGTTGATCACCAGCTCGGTGATGACACGCAAGCCACGAGCGTGCGCCTCGGCGATGAAGCGCCGGGCGTCCGCCAGCTTGCCGTAATCGGGGTGCACCGCCTTGTACTCGGCGATGTCGTAGCCGTCGTCCCGGCGCGGGCTGGGATAGAACGGCAGCAGCCACAGCGTGTTCACGCCGAGTTCGGCGATGTAATCGAGCTTGTCGATCAGTCCTTGAAAATCGCCCACGCCATCGTCGTTCGAATCGAAGTACGACTTCAGATGCACCTGATAGATGATCGCGTCCTTGTACCAGAGCGGATCGCTCGAGAAGTCGGGGGCGACCGCTTTCTTCTTTCCCTTGCTTCGGGTTGCCATGGATCAGACTCCGGGAAGCCGCACGTGCCACACCGCATACGGCTGGCCGAGGCCAAGCCATACGTGCTGTGTCGTGCCGCGCCAGCTTAAAGATTGGTCGTGCAGGAGGTCCTGGACGTCGAGGGTAGCGTCTGCGGAAAGTCCCCAGTCGACGAGCGGCAGGGACAGGTCGGCCGCCTGCGCGTTATGCGGGTCCATGCTGATCGCCACGAGGACGAGATCGTCGCCCGCGCGTTTTTCGAAGAACAGGACCTGGTCGTTGTTCGCCGGCAGGAAGCGCACGCCAAGGTGCGACTGCAGGGCGGGATGCGCTCTGCGGATGTGGTTCAGCCGCGTGATCTCGGCCACGATGTTTCCGGGCGCGTCGAAGTCGCGCACGCGGATCTCGTATTTCTCGGAATCCAGATATTCCTCTTTTCCGGGCATGGGCGCGGACTCGCAGATCTCGAACCCCGAGTACATGCCCCACAAGCCGGAAAGCGTGGTGGCCAGCGCCGCACGAATGAGGAACCCCGGCCGCCCCGAGGTCTGCAGGAAATACGGATTGATGTCGGGCGTATTGACGAAGAAATTCGGACGGAAGAACTCCTTCGGTGCCGTGGTGGTCAGCTCGGTCAGGTAGTCGATGAATTCCTGTTTCGAGTTTCGCCAGGTGAAGTACGTGTACGACTGGCTGAATCCGACTTTCGCCAGGCGATACATCGGTTTCGGCCGCGTGAATGCCTCGGACAGGAACAGCGCATCCGGGTACTTGGCGCGCACCCGGGCGATCATCCACTCCCAGAATGGGAACGGCTTGGTGTGCGGGTTGTCGACGCGGAACGTGCGCACGCCCTCGCCCGCCCAGAACAGCACCACGTCGCACAATGCCTGCCACAGCGACGGCACGGCGCCGTCGGCGTAGAAATCGACATTGACGATGTCCTGGTACTTCTTCGGAGGATTCTCGGCATATTTGATGCTGCCGTCCGGCCGCCAGTCGAACCATTCCGGGTGCTCCTTCAACCACGGATGGTCCGGGGAACACTGGATGGCGAAATCGAGGGCCAGTTCCAGTCCGTGTTCGTGCGCGGCGTCGCGCAGCGCTCGGAAGTCGTCCAGCGTGCCGAGCTGCGGATGGATGGCGGTGTGCCCGCCATCGGGGGAACCGATGGCGTAGGGGCTGCCGGGGTCGTCCGGGCCCGGCGTGAGGGTGTTGTTCGGCCCCTTCCGGAACGCCTTGCCGATCGGATGGATCGGCGGGAAGTACAGCACGTCGAAACCCATGTCGCGAATCGCCGGCAGGCGCGCAATCGTGTTCCGGAAGGTGCCGTGCTCCGCCTTCGATGCGGTCATGGAACGGGGGAAAAGTTCGTACCAGCTGGCGAAGGTAGCCTCGCGCCGATCCACCTCGAGGGGAAACACAGGCGTGGTGCTGGATTGCTCGCGCGGGTCGGTTGCCGTCATGAGTGCGAGCGTGCTTTCGGCCAGCAACAGTTCCAGCCGCTCGTCGCCTTCGCTCTTCGCCACCGCGGCGGCGAGATTGCGCAGTGCCTTCGCCTTGGGACCCGTGGCACCGGCTGCCCGCTTTTCGACCAGCAACCTGCCCTCTTCCAGTTCCAGTGCGAGGGGTACATTCGCGGCGTGCTTTACCTCGATCTCGTGGCGGTAGGTGGCGAAAGGATCGCGCCACGCCTCGACCTGGAATTCGTAACGGCCGATGCGCGTCGGCGTGAAAGACGCCGTGTGGATATCGTTGTTCACGAGGACCATGGGGGCCTCGCGCCACGCTTTCTCGTCCGCCGCCCGATAGCGCAGGCGGGCTGCGAGCACGTCGTGGCCGTCCATGAACACATCGGCCGTGACCGTCACCGCCTGGCCGACGATGCGTTTGGCGGGAAAGCGGCCGCCGTCGACGGTCGGCTGCACCGCCTCGATCATGACGCGTGGAGCGCGCACCGCCTCCTGCAGCCACTCTTTCTGCGCCCCGGCGGCCAGCTTGCGCTTGATGGGAATGGACGGCGTGCCGCGCAGGGTCAGCACCTCGCCGGGGGACAGCGTGACGCCCTCTCCCTGGTCGAAGACCTTGCGGCCGTCAGGTGTAGTCCAGGGCGCGAAGTGCGTGGCGGCACCGATCAAGGCATCCGCCGCCTCAACCGCCACCTCGCGGTCCAGCGAGGCATTCACCAGGGTGAGCGTCGCGCCCGGCGACGTGCGCGGGTCCGCCGCGTCCAGGGTGAGGAAGGTCGCGATGCCACCGCGAACGACCACCTGCGGGCGCGCGCCCACTGTCGCGCCGACGGCCGCATTGGCCGCCCTCACGGTCGCGGATAGGTCCAGGACACCGTCCTTCGCCAGCGCGGACGGCGTGAGTGCGCTGCCCCGGCGCGGATCGAGCGCATCGTGCACCGCGTACTCGAAGCCCATCGGCATCATCCAGCCTGCGGGAGACGTCGCGCTGAATGCGGCGGCGCGCCCGTAGGCATGCTCCAACTGGTTTTCCTCACCGAGTTCATCCCCGAGCCGCTTCGCGAACGGTTCTTCCACGCACGCCAGCGCGGGGGCCAGCGCGGCCAGACGCTCCGCTTCCTGGGCAAACCAGGGGGCGCGGAAATCCCACCAGTTGGCGGACGACACGACGGCGTCGAATCCGGCGCCCTCGAGGGCCGTCAATTCGTCGGGGGTAAGACCCGGCGTCCACGCCAGGAAGGACGCACGCGGCGCGCTCGTGCGAACGGCGTCGATCAGCGTTTTCCATGCGGTGGCGCGCAGCCGCTGCGGGTGAACCACGCGAAAACCCGACACCCCCGCCGTGATCCACTGGCGCAGGCGCTCGGCCCACCATGTGCCGGCGGCCTCGGCCACGTCCGGATCGTTCAGGCGCCAACGCACGCTGTCGCTCTCGCTGGGGGTCCAGCGCGGGTCCGGCGTGCCATGCTGCGCCGCCACCGCGCGGAACCATTCCGGGTGCTCCGCACGCAACGGGGCGTCGGACGAGAGTTCGTCGAGCGGAAGATCCAGCCACAGTTCCAGGTCGTGCGCCCTGCATGCTTTCGCAACCTGGGCAAGGCGCGTCGTCGCATCGCCGTCGCCAAGCGCGGGGTTCATGCGGTCGAAATCCCGCGTGACGAACACGTCCCCGCAAGGCGACGCTTCAAAGGGTGGCGCGACAAGTAGCTGGCGGAACCCGAGGCCGGCCGCATGTTCGATCCATGCGTTCCAGGCGGTCAGCGGCCCCGCGAGAAGGGGATGCAGGTAATAGATACGAAAGGGCGCGCTGTGGCTGGCCTGCATGTGACTCGCGTTCCTCGGGAATGGACACAAGCATGCCGGGCCGGATGTATGCATCGTGCCAATGACCCGGGCACGCGAAGGCCATGACAGTGACGCATCCGGGCGTTGCGGGAGTGTGAATGCGGGACGGTATCGTCGTCCCTGCGAAAGCAGGGACCCAGGGCCTTGGTCTCCGGTCAAGCGGTGAGGCGCTGGATTCCTGCTTTCGCAGGAATGACGGAGGGGCAGGAATGACGGAGGGGCAAACCTCAGACCGAACGCATTGCCTCGGCGATGGCCTGCTCGTTGTCTCCGGGGTGCTGACTCAATAGGCGTGCCGCGCCCTCGCGATCTTCGGCGGGGCGGTTTTGCCCGAGCTTCCATTTGCCTTCGATACGGGCAATGGGAATGCGGATGCCGACGATGCCCCGCAGCATCGGCGCCACATAGTCCGCCGGGGCGTCGCTCAGCTTCCATGGCTGCGCCTGACCGGTGTCGTGCTCGGACTGGTCGGTCAGGCGCGACAGCAGGTCCAGGAGGCGGTCCGGGTCGGTGAACGTCTCAGCCGTACCGTACGCGTGCACGGCGATGTAGTTCCAGGTGGGCACTTCGCGATGGTGCGTGGCCTTGCCGGGATAGCCATTCGGCGAGATGTACGCGTGAGGCCCGGTGAAAATCGAAAGGATCTCGCCCGGATGCCGCGCGATGTGGTCGTTGCCGCGCGCCACGTGAGCGTAGAGGGTGCCCATGGGGCCTTCGTCGCGGGCCAGCACGAACGGAACGTGCGTGGCCTCGATGCCGCCCTCGCCCGCCGTCACCAGCGTGCCGAACGCGTTCGCCCGGATGGCGTCGTGCAGGACCGGCAGGCGCGACTCGACGAAATCCCTCGGCGTATACATCGCCTTACTGCCCGAATTTGATCTCTTCGCCTTCGTGCCCGCGGTCCCAGCCGCGAAGCTCGTCGCGAATGTGCGCGATGCGCTGGCGACCGAGCGCGTTGCGCTCCTCGTCCAGAACGAGGCCATCAAGCAGTTCGGCCAGGCGCTGTGCGGTGGGCAGCATGGCGTCCCAGGCGTCCAGCGCGGGAACCGGCCCCGGCAGCGCCATGAAGAAGGAAAGACCGGGGGTCTGCAACGTGGCGATGCGGGCCATGTCGAAATTGCCCGGCTTCACGAGGTTGGCCACGCTGAAGATCGGCCCCTGCTCCGGGTGGCCGTCCACCAGGCGGTGGTAGATGCCCATGTCGCCGAATTCGAGACCGGCCTTCTCGGCCGCCACCACCAGGTCGCTGCCGTTGAACTTGCTGCCCTCGCGGGCGACGACGTAGAGGCTGACGATGCGTTCGACCGGGGCATTGGCCGGTCGGCGGCCAAGGTCGGAACGGGGCGGCGTCCTTGGCGGCGGCGGCGGAGCAGGCGCGGGTGCGGGTGCGGGTGCGGGCGCAGGAGCCTGTGCGGCGGCCACTGGTTCGTCCACCTCGAAGGGAAGGTCCAGACGGGGGTCGACACGGCCCGTGCGCGCCTCGGGTTCGTCCGGCAGAACGGGCGCGGCCGAAGCGGTGCGCTCGCCGGCGAGCGAGGCGCCCAGGCGTTCGAGTTCCGCGCGCAGGTCGACGTCGAGTTCCCCCTGGGCAGGCCGGGGATTGAAAAGCGGATCGTTGGCGTCGTCGTCTTCGCGCGCGCGGAACGACGTCAGCCCTTCCTCGTCGGCATCGCTTTCCGCCTCGTCGCCGAACACCGGTTCGCGCCGCTCGCGGGCGCGCTCCGTCTGCTCCGGCATGGGCTTGCGCCGCCCCTGCTCCTTGCGCGGCTGCCCGAACAGCCAGAGCAGCACGAGCACGACGATGCCGACGAACAGCATCGGGATGCCTACCGCGGGATTCCAGGCGAGGCCGATGGCGGGATTCATGGGTACGATTCCTTAGGTAATGCTCAGGCGACGCCGGCGAGTTTCGAGGCCTCGGCCAGATCGACCTGGACGAGACGCGAGACGCCCGGTTCGCGCATGGTAACGCCGCAGAGCTGGTGCGCGGCTTCCATCGTGGCCTTGTTGTGGCTCACGAAGATGAACTGCACCTTCTCGCTCATCTCGCGCACCATGGCGGAGAAGCGGCCCACGTTGGCCTCGTCGAGCGGTGCGTCCACTTCGTCCAGCAGGCAGAACGGCGCCGGGTTGAGACCGAAGATGGCGAACACCAGCGATACGGCGGTGAGCGCTTTCTCGCCGCCCGACAGCAAGGTGATGTTGGACACGCGCTTGCCCGGCGGACGGGCCATGATCGCCACGCCGGTATCGAGCAGGTCTTCGCCGGTGAGTTCCAGGTAGGCATGGCCGCCACCGAACAGGCGCGGGAACAGTTCCTGCACGCCTGCGTTCACGCGGTCGAACGTTTCCTTGAAACGCTGCCGGGTCTCGCGATCGATCTTCTTGATCGCGCCTTCCAGGGTTTCCAGCGCGCCGGCGAGATCGGTGAGCTGCGCGTCGAGGTATTCCTTGCGCTGCGACTGCTCGGCGTGCTCCTGAATGGCGGCGAGGTTCACGGGCTCCAACCGGGCGATCTTCTGCGAGAGGTCGACAAGCTGCTGCTGCCAGCGTTCCGGCTCGGCGTCTTCGGGCAGTTCGGACAGCAGGGCTTCGAGTTCCAGGCCCGACGCGACGATGGCCTGCGCCAGCTGTTCCGCGCGCAATTGCAGGGCCTGGGCCGCGAGGCGCTTCTCCGAAACGCTCTCGCGCACCTGGTTGAGCACGTGCTCGATGCGCTGGCGGTCCTGCTCCAGCTTGCGGAACTCCGCGTCGCAATCCTCGAGCGCGCGGCGCGCCTCCACGAGTTGCCGGTCGACCAGCAGTCGCTGGTCGAGGTAGGTCTGCCGTTCGGCTTCCAGTTCGGCGATGGGGTCGGAACCCGCCGCGAGCTGCTGATCGATCTCGTCGCGGCGCGCCACCACCTGCCGCAGCTGCGTGTCCAGGCGCGCCAGCGCCTGTTCCAGCGAGGCAAGCGCGGCACGCTTGGATTCCATGCCCAGCGCAAGCTGGTGCGCCTGATCGGCGGCCTCGCGCGCGTTGATGCGGGCTTCCTCGCGCGCCTCGAGCAGTTCGCGGCGTTCGTTCTCCAGCCCGCGGCGCTCGTCTTCGCGATCGCCCATATGCCCCACGGCCTCGTCGAGGCGCGCGCGGGCTTCGCGCGTCTGGCCTTCCAGTTCGTCGAGCTGGTCGACGATCGTGGAGATTTCGCCACCGACCTTTTCGGCGCGCGCGCGTGCCGTTTCCATCTTGCCGCGGTGGCTCTGCAGCTGTCCCGCGAGTTCCGACAGGCGGCGATGCGCCGCATAGAGGTCGCGCTGCGCATCGTCGCGCTGGCGTTCCGTTTCGAACTTGCGCGTGCGCAGACCTTCCAGTTGCTCCGTGCGTTCCTCGATGGCGGCTTCGAGCGTTTCGATCTGCTCGTTGAGCTGGCGCAGGTCGCGTTCGCGGGCCAGCACACCCACCTGGTTGCCGGAGGCGCGACGAATGCGGACCCAACCCGGGCCCATCCAGGCGCCGTCGCGGGTGATCACGGATTGATGGGCGGCCAGCGAGCCCACGCGGGCCGCGCCTTCTTCCACCGAATCCACCACGAAGATGTTGCCCAGCAGATTCACGGCCGCAAGCGGACCACGCACGTAGGCGGCCAGCGTACCCGGGCTGCCGGGACCGCCCGTCGCACCGGCGAACAGGGCCACATCGGCCTCGCCCAGCGAGGCGAACTCGCCGGCGAGGGCGTCCGGGGCCTCGACCAGCACGCCGTCGAGCACGCCTGCGAGCACCGTTTCCACGGCCGATTCGTAACCGGCGTCGACCTGCAGCGATTCGCCGAGGCGGCGGGAACGGTCCAGCCCCAGCCGCGCGAGCCAGCCGGTCGCCGCGGACTCTTCCTGGCCGAGCGCTGCCGTTTGCAGCGCTTCGAGGGAAGCCTGACGGCCACGGGCGGTCTGCAACTGCTGGCGGGCGTCGTTCAGTGCCGACTGCACCTGGCGCTCTTCCTCGAGGGCACCCTCGTAGGCCGCCTTGTGCTGATCGAGCACGCCGCCAAGGTGTTCGACGCGCTCGCGCTGGGTTTCGTGTTCGGTGTCGAGTTGTTCGGCCGCGGCGTCGAGCGCGGCGACATCGGTAGCGCGCTGTTCGGCTTCCAGTGCCTCGCGGCGGCGGGAGAGGTCCACGGACTGGCGATCGAGGTAGGCGAGCTTCGTGCGCTCCACCTCGGCGGCGCGGCTGGACTCGGAGGCGCCGCGGGTATGCGCGTCCCAACGCTGCTGCCAGTCGGCCAGGCGGGCTTCGGTGGCGCGCTGCGCCTCGCCGGTTTCCTCCTGGATCTGCTGCAGGGCCTCCAGCTTGGGCTCGCCTTCGGCAAGTGCCATGCGCAAGGTCTCGACCTGTTCGCGGTCGGCCGCGATGTGGCCTTGCAGTTCCTCGTGCTCGCGCTCGGCATCGGCGCGGGAACGGGTCAGGCGTTCGCTCAGGTCGCGGTTGTGCCGCACCTGCTGTTCCACGCGGGCAATCTCGGCGCCTACCTTGTAGACCTCGGCCTGCACCTGATTCAAATGTTCACTGGCGCCGTGGTGGCGCTCGCGCACGCTTTCCAGCTGCGCCTCGACCTGCCGCTGCGACGCGAGATGCTTTTCGATTTCCAGTTCGGCTTCGCGCAGGCCGGAACCCTCGCCCTCGTGCTGGCGGTGCAGGCTTCTGTATTCGAGCGCACGCAGTTCCGCTTCGCGTCGCGTGTGTTCTTCCTTGAAGGCCTTCCAGCGTTCGGCGGCGCGGGCCTGGCGATTCAGGTGTTCCAGCTGTTTTTCCACCTCGTCGCGCACGTCGCGCACGCGGTCGAGGTTCTCGCGGGTGGACTTGATGCGGCTCTCGGTTTCCTTGCGGCGCTCCTTGTACTTGGAGATGCCCGCGGCTTCCTCCAGGTGCATGCGCAGTTCCTCGGGTGCCGCCTCGATGATCTGGCTGATCATGCCCTGCTCGATGATCGAGTAGGAACGCGGGCCCAGGCCGGTGCCGAGGAAAAGATCGGTGATGTCGCGGCGGCGGCAGCGCGCGCCATTGAGGAAGTAGGCCGACTGGCCGTCACGGCTCACCACGCGCTTCACCGAGATCTCGGCGAAGCTGGCGTATTCGCCCTGGATGGTGCCGTCGCCGTTGTCGAAGATGAGCTCGACCGCCGCCTGACCCACGGGCTTGCGCGCGCTGGACCCGGAGAAGATGACGTCGGTGAGGGAGTCGCCACGAAGGCGGCTGGCCGCCGACTCGCCCATGACCCAGCGGATCGCGTCGATGATGTTCGACTTGCCGCAGCCATTCGGGCCGACGACGCCGGTCATGTTGGTGGGCAGGTGCAGCGTGGTGGGATCGACGAAGGACTTGAATCCCGCCAGCTTGATCGTGGTCAGACGCATTATGGTTTCCGTTGGGACGCGGCGGTGGGCCCCGCTCGGGGGCCTCCCCCCGGCTGATCGACCACTTTGCCAAACGGGGGCGAGGCGCGCAATACGCGAGGTTACACGAGAAAGCGGCTGTAACCTATTGAAATGTTGGAGCGAGGCCGCGTTTCCGGTGCGTTCTTCTGGCAGACAGGCGGCGGGGGACCTTTGCTTATGGCCTCAGAAGAACCTGCTTCGCTATTTCTCGGAGGCGATCTGACGCCGTTTTTGCGGAGTGTCTCGCTTCGTAGGGTGGGCTCGCCTGTTTGGCCTCGCGCTCGGCGCTCGTACGTGGTCGGGAAGCCAGTACCCGCTCCCCTCGCCGCGAAGGCTTACGTCGTTCCTTGCGAAAGGAGAGCCGCTGCGCGGCTCGTGTCTGATGGCTTCGCCGCGGCGGACCCGGGCGACCGGGCGGGGGTCTTCGACTCGGCCTCCGTGCCTCGGCGAAGACGGCGGGCCGTCCAGGCCCACCCCCTTCGGGCCTCTTCCGCCCGGCCACCCTCGACTCCAGACATCGCGGCGAGGGGAACGGGTACTGGCGACGGACGGTGCCGGTTCCTGTTGGGAGAGCGAAGCGCGAGTCGATGGTTTGCTTTCGTCTCTTGCCGACCGGGGCGCTGGGTGCCTGCCTGCGCAGGCACGACGGTAGGTGGGGCGCTGCGAGACTGTCGCATCGCGCTCTGGTGGGGGCCGCTTCGCTTTGTGTGTGAGCCGCTTCGCTTTGTGTGGGAGCCGCTTCAGCGGCGATGGGTGCTCGGGACAAGCTTGCCCGCTGCCGCGGGATCGCCGGCATAGCCGGCTCCCACAGAGAGCAACGCGCTCCTACACAACACGCGAGAGACTCCCAACCACCGTCGTGCCTGCGAAGGCAGGCACCCAGCGACTCAAGCGTGGAAGGTCGCCACAGACCGAACAAACGACGCCGCGCCACGCACTACACAACACACCACCGCACCGTCCGATGCCGGCAGCCGTCGCCCTCGCCGCGATGTCTGGAGTCGAGGGCGTGCGGGCGGAAAAGGCCCGTCAGGGGGCGGGCCAGGACGGCCCGCCGTCTTCGCCGAGGCAGGAAGTCGAGTCGAAGACCCCCGCCCGGACGCCCGGGTCCGCCGCGGCGAAGCCATAAGACATTGAGCCGCGTAGCGGCTCTCCTTTCGCAAGGAACGACGTAAGTCTTCGCGGCGAGGGCGACGGCTGCCGGCTTCCAGAAAACGGCACAGGCGCCGATGCGAGGCCGAAGGCGAGCCCAACCTACGAAGCGAAAACCAACAAGCACCAAAGAACGCGCAACGCGCGCTCCTACTCGCCGGGCGCCTTTGCTTCGATCGACAACGCGTGGATGCCGTCCGGCATCATGTCGCCGAGGGCCTCGTACACCATGCGATGGCGCTGGATGGGATTCTTGCCGGCGAAGGCCGGGCTGACGATCCGGGCGAAGAAGTGACCCTTGCCCTGCCCCGAATGCCCCACGTGCTTGTGGCCTTCGTCGATCACGTCCAGTTCGACCGGCGCCAGCGCCTGCGTGAGCAGGTGCCGGATACGCTCGACCTTCTCGACGGTCACGGAAGGACCACCCGGAACGGACGGACCGCCACTTCGCGATAGACGCCTGCCTCGACGTACGGGTCGGCTTCGGCCCAGGCCTTGGCGGCCGGCAGGTCCGGGAACTGGGCCACGATCATGCTGCCGTCGAAGCCCGCCTCGCCCGGATCTTCCGAATCGATGGCCGGAAACGGGCCGGCCAGCTTCAGGCGCCCTTCCTCGAGCAGCGCCTTGAGGCGGGCGACGTGCGCCGGGCGCGCGGCCATGCGCTTCTCAAGCGAATTCGGATGGTCGAGGGCGACGATGGCATACCACATGGGCTGGGTTCCTGCGGGAAATCGCTGATTGTAACGCTGCCGCCTGTCCGTCAGTCGACCGGATACAGAGCGAAGGTCTTGCACCCATCCATGACATGACCGAACGCCTTCAGCGAAAACTTGTTCAAGGCCTGGCAGCGCGCCCCCACGATGCCGCCGGCGATGAGCGGCGCCATCTCGTCGGCGCCCCCTCCGCCCTGCATCGAGACGAGCGATGCCTCGCCGATCTCCTCATCGGTGGTCGCGGAAAAGACCGCGAGGTCTTCCCACACGGAGAGCTCTTTCTGGAACCCGCCGATGGCACCCGGCGGGCGCGCGGGGCTCAGGCCGGGCGTGCGAAAGCGCGAGGCGTACACCGGCCGCAGCACCACACGATACCGGCTGCCGATCGACGACTCCACGGCCTTGTCCGGATCGACGGCGAACCTTTCCGCGTCCTTCGACCACGCGTAATCGACGATCCGTACCTTGCCTGCCACAGGCTGCAGCGCGAGGGCCAGCCGTTCATGCATCGCCCGGCAGCTGAGGTCGCCGGCCAACCAGTCGCGCTGGGGCAAGCCCTCGAATCCGTCGTACGGCGGGCAGGACGGAACATAGATGGTCGCGGGCAGCAGCGACTGTTCCAGTGGCACCGGGGCCCTTTTGACAGCCTCGCCACAGCCGGCCAGCAGAACGGACGCGCCGGCGATCAGCGTAAACAAGAAAGAGCGAACCTGCATTCGTAACCCCCTGTAACGAAGCAAACGACAACGGCGCATCGTGCACCGGCTTGACCGCGTCCGGCGGGCTCAGGCCTCGGGACGCATGGTCGGGAACAGCAGCACGTCGCGAATGGACGACGAGCCGGTGAGCAGCATCACGAGGCGGTCGATGCCGACACCGAGGCCACCGGTGGGCGGCAGGCCGACTTCGAGCGCGCGAATGTAGTCGGCGTCGTAGTGCATCGCCTCGTCGTCGCCGGCGTCCTTCGCATCCACCTGGGCCTGGAAGCGTGCCGCCTGGTCTTCGGAATCGTTGAGTTCCGAGAAGCCGTTGGCGATTTCCTTGCCGTTGATGAAGAGTTCGAAGCGATCGGTGATGCCCTTGTCGGTGTCGCTCTCGCGCGCCAGCGGCGAGACTTCCACCGGGTGATCGGTGATGAAGGTCGGCTGGACCAGGGTGTGCTCGACGGTGGCCTCGAAGATTTCGAGCAGAAGCTTGCCCCACCCGTACGAAGGCTTCACGTGGATGCCCAGACGGGCAGCATGTGCGGCCATGGCCTCGCGGTCGCGCAGTTCGCCCGGCTTGATGTCCGGGTTGAGTTCGAGCACCGCGTCTTCCATACGCCAGCGGCGGAAAGCCGGGCCGAGGTCGACGGTGGCGCCGTCCCATTCGATGACTGTGCTTCCTACCACGTCGGCCGCGGCCGAACGGATCATGCCCTCGGTGAGGTCCATCACCTCGTGGTACGTGGCATAGGCCTGGTACAACTCCAGCATCGTGAACTCGGGGTTGTGCCGCGTGGACACGCCTTCGTTACGGAAGTTGCGGTTGATCTCATACACGCGGTCGAAGCCACCGACCACCAGGCGCTTCAGGTAAAGCTCCGGCGCAACGCGCAGAAAAAGCGGAATGTCGAGCGCGTTGTGATGCGTGGTGAAAGGCCGCGCGGTGGCGCCGCCGGGGATCACGTGCATCATCGGCGTTTCCACTTCCATGAAGCGGCGCGGCTCGGCTTCGAGCCAGCGGCGCACGTGGCTGATGATCTTCGAACGAAGAGCGAACGTGCGGCGCGATTCCTCGGTGACGATGAGGTCGACGTAGCGCTGGCGATAGCGCTGCTCGACATCGGCCAGGCCGTGGTGCTTGTCCGGCAGGCCGCGCAGCGACTTCGTGAGCAGGCGGATGGCCTCGACCTTGACCGACAGTTCGCCTGTCTTGGTGCGCATGAGCACGCCGGTGGCTCCGACGATGTCGCCGAGATCCCAGCGCTTGAACGCCTCGTAGCCTTCCTCGCCCACGGTGCCCTGGTGCACGAACAGCTGGATGCGGCCGGTGCCGTCCTGCATCTGCACGAAGCTGACCTTGCCCTGCCCGCGCATGAGGATGATGCGCCCGGCAACGGCCACGCGGCGCGGCGTGGCCTCGATGGCCTCGGCGGTCCAGGTGTCCTTGTCGGCGAACTCGTTTTGGAGATCGCCCGCGAAGCTGTCCACCTTGAAGTCGTTCGGGTAAGCGATGCCCTGCGCGCGCAGCGCTTTCAGTTTCTCGCGACGCTCGGCGATGAGGCGGTTCTCGTCGGCGGCTGCGGCGGAGGCTGTGGCGTTGGCGTTTTCGGTCATGGCGTGGCGTTGGCTTCTTGGTGGGAGCGGGCGCGGAGGCCCGCGGCGGATCAGGCGTCGACGCGCTTGGAGCCGGCTTCGAGACCGGCCTTCAGGCTTGCCTCGACGAATTCGTCGAGGTCGCCGTCGAGCACTTTCTGGGTGTCGGAGCGTTCGATGCCGGTGCGGAGGTCCTTGATGCGGGACTGGTCGAGCACGTAGTTGCGGATCTGGCTGCCCCAGCCGATGTCGGACTTGGTGGCTTCCAGTGCGTCTTTCTCGGCGTTGCGTTTCTGCACTTCCAGTTCGTACAGCTTCGCCTTCAGCATCTTCATGGCGCGATCGCGGTTGGCGTGCTGGCTGCGCTCGGTCTGGCAAGCCACGACCGTGTTGGTCGGGATATGCGTGATGCGCACCGCCGACTCGGTCTTGTTCACGTGCTGGCCGCCGGCGCCCGACGAACGATAGACGTCGGTCTTGAGGTCGGCCGGATTGATGTCGATCTCGATGTCGTCGTCCACTTCCGGCGACACGAACACCGACGTGAAACTGGTATGCCGGCGGTTGTCGGAGTCGAACGGGCTCTTGCGCACCAGGCGGTGCACGCCGATCTCGGTTTTCAGCCAGCCGTAGGCGTAGTCGCCTTCCACGCGGAACGTGGCGGACTTGATGCCCGCGACTTCGCCACCGGAGACTTCCATGAGCTCGGCCTTCCAGCCGCGCGATTCGGCCCAGCGCAGGTACATGCGAAGGAGCATTTCCGCCCAGTCCTGCGCCTCGGTGCCGCCGGCGCCAGCCTGGATGTCGACGAACGCCGGGGCGGCATCAAGCTTGCCGGAGAACATGCGCTGAAATTCGAGCTTGCTCACGCGGGCGTCGACCTTGTTCAGGTCGTCCACGATGGACTGCACGGTGGCCTCGTCGCCATCGGCGGCAGCCATGTCGAGCAGTTCCTTCGCGTCGTCGAGCGAGGCCGTCATCTCGTCGATGCCGGTGACGATGGTGTCGAGCTGGGAGCGCTCGCGGCCCAGCTCCTGGGCGCGCTTCGGGTCGTCCCACACGTTGGGACTCTCGAGTTCGCGGTTGACTTCCTCTAGCCGTTCTTTCTTGACGGCGTAGTCAAAGATACCCCCTAAGCGACTCGACGCGGCCCTTGAGGTCCGCGATCTGCGCGAGGATCGGATTGGTTTCGATCATGGTCGGCTGGCCTGATGGTGCGGGCGCTGGAACGCGCCGGCTAAACGTTGAATGTTAGCAAAAGCGCTGCGGCGCCGCACCGGCTGGCCTGTGTGGGAGCCGCTTTCAGCGGCGATCCCGCGGCGGCGGGCACGCCTGCCGCGAGCACCCATTCGCCGCTGAAGCGGCTCCCATACAGAGCCCGCCCCCTAGGAGGTCAGGTTGGCAACGCCTCCCGATGCACGCCCCGAACCGACCGGCCCGAGGGGTCGGCCGAGGCAGCGAATGCGGGGTCCCAGGCCAGAGCCGCCGGCGACGAGCACGCGATGGATTTGCCGCCCGGCACCGTCGCCGCGCACGCCTCGCCCGGGAAATGCTTCTCGAAAAGGCAGCGGTAGAAATAGGCTTCCTTCGTGGCCGGCGTGTTGAACGGAAAGCGGGCCGCCGCCGCCGCGAACTCGCGATCGGACACCTGTTTCTCCGCGTGGTCCTTCAGCCCGTCGATCCACCCGTATCCGACGCCGTCGCTGAACTGCTCCTTCTGCCGCCAGAGGATCTCCGCCGGAAGGGCGCCGTCGAACGCCTCGCGCAACACGCCCTTCTCGATCCCCTTGCGGGCCACCATCTTGGCCTCGGCATCGAAGCCCATGGCGGTGTGCAGGAAATCGAGATCGAGGAACGGCACGCGAGCCTCCACGCCCCAGGCCGACATCGCCTTGTTCGCGCGAAGGCAGTCGTAATACTGCAATGCATCGAGCTTGCGCACGGTTTCGGCATGGAATTCGCGGGCGGACGGCGCTTTGTGAAAGTAGAGGTAGCCACCGAAGATCTCGTCCGAGCCTTCGCCGGAGAGCACCATCTTCACGCCCATCGCCTTGATCCGGCGGGCGAGCAGGAACATGGGCGTGGAGGCGCGGATGGTGGTCACATCGTAGGTCTCGATGTGCCGCACCACCTCGGGCAAGGCATCCAGACCTTCCTCCAGCGTGTAGCGGAAGCCATGGTGCACGGTGCCGAGAGCGGCCGCCGCGATTTCCGCGGCCTTGAGGTCCGGCGAGCCTTCGAGGCCGATCGCAAAGGAATGCAGTCGCGGCCACCAGGCCTCCGCAACGTCGTCGTCCTCGATCCGCCGGCGCGCGAAGCTGGCGGCCACCGCCGCCACCAGCGAGGAATCGAGGCCGCCGGACAGCAGCACGCCATACGGCACGTCGGTCATCATCTGCCGGTGTACCGCCGCCTCGAACGCGGCACGCAGGACGGGGGGATCGATTGTCCGCCCTTCCGTCGCGGCGTAATCGCGCCAGGCGGGCGTCCAGTAGGGCACGGCTTCGCCGCGCAGGCTGTCGTAGACGTGCCCCGGCGGGAAAGGCGCCACATCGGCACACACGCCGACCAGCGCCTTCATTTCCGATGCGACATGCAGGCGCCCTTCCCTGTCGTGCCCCCAATACAGCGGACAGACCCCCAGGGGATCGCGTGCGATGAGGACCCGACGGCGCCGGGCGTCCCACAGGGCGAACGCGAAGATGCCGTTGAGCCTGTGTACGAAGTCGGCGCCATGCTCACGGTAGAGGGCATTGATGACCTCGCAGTCGGAGCCGGTGGTGAACGCATAGTCGCTGGCCGCGCGAATCTCGCGGTGGTTGTAGATCTCGCCGTTCACCGCCAGCGCCAGGTCGCCCTCAGGCGAGCGCAGCGGCTGCGCGCCGCTGGCCGGATCGACGATGGCCAGGCGCTCGTGCACGAGGATCGCTCCGTCGTCGACGTACACGCCGCTCCAGTCCGGCCCGCGATGACGTTGCCGCTGCGACAGTTCCATGGCCCGCGCGCGGAGCGCGACGAGATCGTCGCCGGACGAGAGGCCGAACATTCCCAGAATCGAACACATAGGTCTTGCACTCCATGTAAGAAAGCACGCAAAGAAAAAGGCCCGCCTTGGGGGCGGGCCTTTCGTGATTCGGATGGTTTCGCCTGAAACCGCCTACACGCCGACCCTCCCGAGGTTCCGGGCACGGTTATTGGTGTTGGCGTTATTGGCGGCGATGCGAAGCATGGGCCGACTAAAGCACGTTACGGACGGCGACGCAAGCACCGGTCAGGCGGCGGCCAGGCGTTCCACCACGCGGCGATAGGCGTTTGCGGAAGACGCCTCGGCCACGTGCGCGAAATCGCGTACGCGCCATTGCCCTCCCACCATCACGTCGCGCACCAGCGGCGTGTTGCCGGCGAACAGGAAGCTGTCCATCACGTCCGCCTCGTCCCTGGCGGCCAGCAGCGGCGAACGATCGTCGAGCACAAGCAGATCGGCCCGCGCGCCGGCCGCCAGCCTGGCGATGTCGCTGCCGGACGCCTGGGCGCCGCCGACGAGGGCACGCTGCCAGAGTGCCGTGCCCACGCTTTCCTCGGGCAGCCGCGCGGCGACGTTGCGGTGTCGCGTCACCAGGCGCTGTCCGTATTCCAGCCAGCGAAGTTCCTCCACGGGCGAGACGGAAATATGCGAATCCGAGCCGATGCCGAACGTGCCGCCTGCATCGATGAAAGCGGCAAGAGGGAAAAGGCCGTCGCCGAGGTTCGCCTCGGTCGTGGGACAGAGGCCGGCCACGGCGCCGCTCTTCGCGATGCGATCGGTTTCCTGCGCCGTGAGGTGCGTGGCATGGATGAGTGTCCAACGGGCATCCACGTCGGCGTGGTCCAGCAACCATTCCACCGGCCGCGCGTGGCGCACGGCGAGACAATCCTGCACTTCGCCGATCTGCTCAGCGATGTGGATGTGCACCGGAAGCCCCCGGGCGATACCTGTCGCGAGCAGTGCGCGCATGGCGTCTTCAGGCACGGCGCGCAGCGAATGAAGCGCCATGCCCAGCGTGAACATGTCGTCCTGCATCGGTGCCAGCCGTTCCAGCAAGCTCACGAAGCTGCCCACATCGTGGCGGAAACGCCGTTGCCGTTCCGAGAGCGGCCGGCCGTCGAAGCCGCCCGTCATGTAGAGCACCGGCAGCAACGTGAGGCCGATACCGGCCTCCCTCGCGGCCTCCATGAGCGCCAGCGACATGGCTGCCGGATCGGCATAAGGAACGCCGCGCGGCCCGTGGTGCAGATAGTGGAACTCGCAGACCTGGGTGTAGCCCGCCTTCACCATCTCTACGTACAACTGCGTGGCGATGGCCTTCAGGTCGTCCGGATCGATCGCCTCCGCGAAGGCGTACATGGTCTCGCGCCAGGTCCAGAAGCTGTCCTCGCCCGGTCCGCGGCGCTCGGCCAGCCCCGCCATCGCGCGCTGGAACGCATGCGAATGCAGGTTGGGCATGCCCGGCAGCACGAACCGGCCGACGCGCGTGGCATCCCCTGCCGGCGGGCCGAATCGCCCCGATACGACGTCGAGCGCGACATCGTCCCCGGCACGCCACGCGCCCCCTTGCCAGAGAAAGTCTGCGCTTATGGCGGTATTCGACATGACGACATTCCTGCGACCGGGGATGCGGCATGGTACTCCGTGCCACCGTTGCGCAGCGGCCGAAACTTTCAGGGAAGGCAGCGATGGAATCGCTGACGCATAATAAGACGATGAACGAGAGCAAGGCTTCACAGCCGCCCAAATTGCTGCTTCGCCTGGCCCGCCCCGCCGACGTTCCGGAACTCGTGGCGCTTACCGCCCGCGTGTACACGGCCGAATGGGGCCACTCCGCCGAAATGCTGCATGGCCAGCAGACGCACTTCCCCGAAGGCCAGTTCGTCGTCGAATACGAAGGCCGCATCGTGGGTTTCTGCGCCACGTTCCGCATCGCCGAGGCGGTGGCCCTCGCGCCGCACACCTGGATGCAGATCACCGGCGGCGGGTTCGCTTCGCGCCACGACCCGGAGGGCGACTGGCTCTACGGTATGGAGGTGGTGGTCCATCCCGACTACCGGGGCATGCGCATCGGACAACGCCTCTACATGGCGCGCAAGCGCCTGTGTACCGACCTCAAGCTGCGCGGCATCGTCTTCGGCGGCCGCATACCGGGGCTCGCCCGCGCCATCGGCCGCTACGGCAGCGCCGAGGCCTATGTCCAGGCGGTGGTCGAGGGCAGCCGCCGCGATCCGACGCTCAGCTTCCAGCTGCGCAACGGCTTCGAGGTGATCGGCCTGCTCCGCGGCTACGTTCCGTCCGACCACGAATCGCTCGGTTATGCGGCGCAACTGGTCTGGCGCAACCCGCACCGTCTCGACCAACCCGACATGCCGCGCGTGTCGCAAAGCCACCGGCTGCCCGACAACGTGCGGGTCGCCTCCGTGCAATACCAGCAGCGCCGGATCTCCTCGTTCGCCGAGTTCGCCACCCAGGTGGAGTACTT
This sequence comes from Luteibacter sp. SG786, assembly GCF_011759605.1. GTDB lineage: Bacteria > Pseudomonadota > Gammaproteobacteria > Xanthomonadales > Rhodanobacteraceae > Luteibacter. The sequence goes on along the minus strand of NZ_JAAOYX010000001.1, from coordinate 2,193,887 downwards.
CGTGGACATCGCCGCGGAGTACGACGCCGACTTCGTCGCCTTTCCCGAACTGCTCACGCTGCAATTGCTGTCGATCGAGAACGCGGAACTGTCGCCGGTGGATTCGATCCGCCGCCTCTCGGAATACACCGACGAGGTCAAGGCGCTGTTCCACCGGCTGGCGGTGCACTACAACATCAACATCGTGGGCGGGTCGCATCCCACCCGGCAACCGAACGGCGACATCCACAACGTCTGCTATGTGTGCCTGCGCGACGGCTCCATCCACGAGCGCGAGAAACTGCATCCCACGCCGAGCGAGCGCAACGTCTGGAACATCACCGGCGGCGACGCCGCGGCCACCATCCAGACCGACTGCGGCCCCATCGGCGTGATGATCTGCTACGACTCCGAGTTTCCCGAAGTGGCGCGCCACCTCACCGACCAGGGCGCGTTGATCCTGTTCGTTCCGTTCTGCACGGACGTACGCGAGGGTTACCTCCGCGTGCGCTACTGCTCCCAGGCACGCGCCATCGAGAACCAATGCTATGTCGTCCTTTCCGGTAACGTGGGGAATCTTCCGGGCGTGAACAATTTCGATATCCAGTACGGGCAGAGCTGCATCCTCACGCCCAGCGACTTTCCCTTCGCACGCGACGGCGTCGCTGCCGATTCCACCCCGAACATCGAAACCGTGCTTTTCGCCGATCTCCGCCTGGAGAACCTCGCCCGCGCGCGCAATTCGGGCGCGGTGCAGAACCTCAAGGACCGCCGCTACGACCTCTACGAAGTGCGCTGGGCGCGCAGCACGGAGGCGAAATGAGCGACACGCCGGAAACGGAGCCGGTGCCGGCTGCCTCGCCCCTCGAACGACTCCGCGGCCATGCCTGGCTTTCGCCGGCGCAATGGCGGCGCCGCCTGCTTTTCTGGACCGGCGCGGTCATGGTCGGGTTGTCCGCGGTCTTCTTTGCCAAGGCCGCCGACTTCGCGTTCGAACTGTTTCGCGGTGTCTCGTCCCATGGCTGGTGGGTGCCGCTGGTCATCACGCCGCCCACGTTCGCCCTGCTCTGCTGGCTCACCCAGGGGGCCATGAAGGCCACCCGCGGTTCCGGCATCCCGCAGGCCATCGCGGCGCTGGACGTCGAGGACGAAACCTTCCGCACCCGCCTGCTCTCGCTGAAGATCGCCGTGGGCAAGATGGCGCTCACGCTGGGGGCGCTTCTGGGTGGCGCCTCGGTCGGGCGCGAAGGGCCCACGGTGCACGTCGGCGCCGGTCTGCTCTATTCGCTCGGACGCCGCTTCGGTTTCGACGAACCCGCTGCGGCGGGGCGCTTCATCCTCGCCGGTTCGGCCGCCGGCCTCGCCGCAGCCTTCAACACGCCGCTGGCGGGCGTCGTGTTCGCCATCGAGGAAATGTCCGGCACGTTCGAGCACCGCATGAGCGGCACCCTGCTCACGGCCGTGATCGTCGCCGGCGTGGTGTCCCTCGGCGTGGTGGGCAACTACGCCTATTTCGGCGAGATCGCCGCCGGGCTCCCGCTGGGCCGAGCCTGGATCGCGGTGCTGCTCACCGGCCTGGTGGGCGGCCTCGCGGGCGGGCTGTTCGCCCGCCTGATCCTGCCCTCGGCCAGGGGATTCCGCGGCCTTGTCGGGCGGCTGCGCGGGTACAACCCGGTCGTGTTCGCCGGTGCCTGCGGGCTCGCGCTCGTGCTGCTGAGCTTCCTGAGCACGCATGGGCTCTACGGCACGGGCTACGGCCAGGCGCGCGACATCCTGCAGGGCCATGGCGATACCGGCCCGTTCTTCGGCGTACTGAAGTTCCTCGGCAACATCGCCTCGTCGTGGGCCGGCATTCCGGGTGGCATCTTCTCGCCTGCCCTCGCCGTGGGTGCCGGCCTCGGCGGAAACATCGCCAGCCTGATGCCGGGCGCCGATCATGCGGCCATCGTGCTGCTCGGCATGGCCGCGTACCTTTCCGGCGTGACGCAATCGCCGCTTACCGCCGCGGTCATTTCCCTCGAACTCACGGCCAACCGGCAGATGGCGCTACCGATCATGGCCGCCTGCCTGCTTGCCCGCGCCGTGTCGGCGCTGGTCTGTCGCGTGCCGGTGTACAAGGCCCTTGCCGAGCAGCTCGTGACGCAATACGAGGAAGAACGCGCGCGACGCGAAACACCCGCCACCGAGGGAGCCGCATGACTGTCGATCCTCGCTGGGACCACCTGCTGCTCGACGTCGGTCTGGCCACGCTGCTGGACAACGGCGTGCCCTATGGCGCTGTGGAACACGGCGCCATCGGCTGGCGCGACGGAAGGATCGCCTTCGCCGGCCCTGTCGCCGAACTGGCGGGCGAACCGCACGACCTCGCCCGTCATGTCGAGTCGCTACCCGGTACCTGGGTCACGCCCGGACTCGTCGACTGCCATACCCACCTCGTCTTCGCGAGCGATCGCGCACAGGAATTCGAGCAACGACTCGAGGGCGCCTCGTACGAAGAGATCGCCCGGGCGGGCGGCGGCATCGTGTCCAGTGTGCGTGCCACACGTGCCGCAAGCGAGGACGAACTGCTGCGCCAGTCGCTGCCGCGTGCGAAGGCGCTGCTCGCGGACGGTGTCACCACACTGGAAATCAAATCGGGCTACGGCCTGGAGCCGGATGCCGAGCGCCGCATGCTGCGCGCGGCGAGGCGCATCGGCGAGGAACTGGGCATCGACGTGCGCACCAGTTTCCTCGGTCTGCATGCGCTTCCGCCGGAGTACGCAGGGCGCCGCGACGACTATGTGTCGCTTGTCTGCGACATCATGCTGCCGTCGCTCGCAGAGGAAGAACTGGTCGATGCCGTGGATGCGTTCTGCGAAGGCATCGGCTTCACCGCGGAAGAAACGGAACGGCTCTTCAAAAAAGCCGCCGCGCTGGGCCTTCCGGTGAAGCTGCACGCGGAGCAACTTTCCGACCTCGGCGGCGCGGCGCTCGTGGCGCGCTATGGCGGCCTTTCCGCCGATCACCTGGAGTGGACGGGCGACGACGGCGTGAGGGCGATGGCCGAGGCGGGCACGGTCGCCGTGTTGCTGCCCGGGGCGTACTACGCACTTCGCGATACGCGGCCGCCGCCGGTCGACGCCTTTCGCCGGCACGACGTCGCCATGGCGGTCGCCACGGATCTGAATCCCGGCACCTCGCCGCTGCTCTCGCTACGCCTTGCCATGGGCATGGCGTGCACGCTGTTCCGGCTTACACCCGAAGAAGCACTGCGAGGCGCGACGGTGAATGCCGCGCGCGCCCTGGGCCTCGCCGATCGCGGCACGCTCGCGGCAGGCCAGCGCGCCGATCTGGCCGTGTGGAACGTCCGACACCTTCCCGAGCTCTGCTATTGGATCGGCGGCAACCTGCTCAGGGAAAGCTGGGTCGGTGGGGAGCGCGTGTTGCTGTAGGCGCAATCCGCGGAAACTTTCCGAAAAGTTCCATCGATCCCTAGGTATCGAGTCCGTAACATCGTCGGCGCTTTGCCCGTTGCAAACGCTGAGGAATGTCGTTGAAGGGTTCATGGTCGTCCCTCGCCGGGGCGCGCGTCGTCGTACGTCTCGCCGCCTGCGCATGGTTGGTCTGCGTACTGGCAGCGTGCGGCGGGCGCGAGCAACAAGAGGCCGAACGTGCCCGACGCGCACGGCAGATGCGCGACGTGTCGCGCATGCTCGATGCCATGGAAGCGGACACGACGCCGGCGGCAACACCTCCCGTGTCGACGGCCGCGCCGCTCCTTCCGCCCCACCCCGAAACCGCGATCGCGGCGAACGACGATCCCTCGATGCCGTTGCTCGCCATACTTGCGATTGCCGTCGCAGGGGGGCTGGTCGTGCCGGCGTTAGCCACCCTCGCATGGCGCCGGCGCAAGCGCCTCTCCATCTCGCGCCCTAACGCGCCTTCCGATCGGCCCGCTGCGACCGATCCTCTGCCCACCTCCGCCTCCGTGACGCATCGCGACCAGGTGACGCTTCCGCCGGCATGGGTCTACCGCGGTTCGTCGTTTGACACGCCGCCCATCCAGGTCGCGGACGATCCGGTGAACCTGCTCGTGGCACCCGTGGCGATGGCGCCACTCGCGAGGACCGACCACTGGGACACATGCGTGCGCCAGGCGCGTGCGCTTCCGCGGCAGGACGCCGATGCGCGCCTTGCGCACGCGGAAAACGAAGTGCGCGCGACATTGGACGACGCAGACGACCGCGCGCGTCCCGCGCTGCTTGCACAGTGGACACGGGTTCGCCTCGCTCGTATCGAACGGTTTTCCGGCGCCACGCGCCTGTTCGCGATGCGCGAACTCGTCGCAGCCATCGAAGGCGATCCGGCCGCGGCCGATCCCGTCGCGATCGATGCGCGCATCGAGGCGCAACTGGCGTGGGCATCCTGGGTGCGGGGAGATGCCGCCGCTTCGCGGCTCGCCGAAGCGGAGCGCCTGTGCGCCATGCTGCGCGGCGACGATGCTCGATGCACCGCGCTCGCGTTACGACGAGAGGGCCAGATATTCCTGCAGCGAGCCGAACTCGTACGGGGGCGGCAAGCGCTCGCCGATATGGAGCGAGCACAGGCCTGCTTCGACAAGGCACATGCGCTGTTGCCGGATGCGGAAACGGCGCTGCTCGTAGCGCGAACCGCGTTGCACCGGGCTCGCTCGCTATCGCCGGCGGATGCAGCGGACGCATGCGCGCATGCACTCATCCATGCCTTCCTCGCCGAACAGGAAACCGGCTGCCGCGCCGAAGCCCTGGCCTGCCGGCTCGACATCCAGTTGGTTTATGCCGCGCTCGCCGTGGACGATCACGGTCACGCCGGTGTAACCGCGTCCCTCGGACGCGACCTGGAAGCGGCGGGCCCGCTCGCACCGACCGCGCGACTGGCACTCGCCGAAGCCTGCCTGCGCGAAGGCGACCCTGCGAAAGCCGCAGGCTTGTGCGAATCGATCTGGAACGACGGCGGCGCCCAACCGCGGCTGCTGAACCTCTGGCGCGACGCCTGCCACCGCTGGAGCGGCATCGAAGGCCACGACCGGGCCGCGCTTGCGCGCTCCCTCCGCCTGCTCGCCATCGCCCGATCCACCCTGTAATCCCACCGAGCGCAGCCATGTCCCCTCTTACCAGCACCACCTCGCCTTTCTGGCCCACGCGCTATGGCATCGCCGCCGCCGTGGCGGCCGACGATCCCGTGACCCGCTCCCTGCAGCTCTACGGCGAATGGGCCGAACACGAAACCATCCTGCTCAGTGGACTCATCGAGGAAGGCCACACCGTACTCGAGTTCGGCGGCGACTTCGCCGCGCACGCTTTGTGGATGTCCCACGTCGTCGGTCCGAACGGCGAGGTGCATATCGCCGAACCGCGCCGCATCCGCTTTCAGCAGGCCTGCGCAAACGTGGCCATCAACGGACTCGACAACGTGTTCACTCACCCGGTATGGCTCGGACGCGGCAAAAGCAGCGCCGCCCTGAACACGATGACACGGACCGACGGCGCGGGCGCCGACGAAAAGATTCGTATCGTCACGGTCGACAGCCTTCGACTCGACGCGCTCCACCTGCTCAAGGTGAACCAGCCGCATGCACTGGCAGACATGCTCGCCGGTGCAACCGAAACACTTCGCACGCACCGTCCTCTGATCTACGCCCGCCTCTCCGGCCTCGACACGGCCCAGGCCGAAGTGGATGCCATCAAGGCGCTCGGCTACCGCGCGTGGTCGCACGTGCCCTACCTGTTCAACAACGACAACCACGCCGGCGTGGAAACGAACATCTTCCCCGGCATGGTCCAGCAGAATGTCATCGCCGCCCCGGCCGACAGCCGGTTCGAATTCGCCGAGCGGTTGGAACTCTAGGCGCCAGCGCATCGCAGGCTTTTGCGAAGTCCAACGCGCAGGTAAACGCACTCTGGCCGACCCTTGGCGCAGACAGGCCGTAGTAAGCCAAGGCGCGAGAAGCTGGGCCTACACCACCAAGGAAAGGCATCCCCGATGTCGCGAGCATTCCTCGATGTTTCCCTGAAGACTCTGCTGGCCGCCACCATCACAACACTGGCCGCCTGCAACCGTGAGCCGCCCACGCAAGCCGCCGATGTGCCGCCACCCACCGAAAGCACGGCCGCGCCGGTGCAGGCCACGCCGTACCAGCGCCCGACGGCCGATCAGCTCTACGCCCTCGTCGCGCCCATCGCCCTCTTCCCCGATAACCTCGTGGCGCAGACGCTCGCCGCTTCGACGCATCCGGATCAGGTCGGCGATGCACGGCAATTCATCCAGGATCATCGCGATCTCACCGGTGCAGCGCTGATCGATGCCGCCGATGGCCAACCGTGGGATCCCAGCGTGAAGTCGCTCGTGGCCTTCCCCGCTGTGCTCGACCAGATGGCGAACAATGGCGACTGGACCGATGCCCTCGGCCAGGCTTACGCCAACGAGCCGTCCGACGTGATGAATGCGATCCAGGTGATGCGCTCGCGCGCACAGGCGAAAGGCAATCTGAAGAGCACGGCGCAACAGAAGGTGCGGGTGGTGGAGCGCGAGGCGCCCGTCTCGCAGACCCAGGTGTTCGAAACGGACGAGATCGTCGGTCCGCCCACGCAGACCATCGAGATCGAACCTGCGGACCCAGACGTGGTGTACGTGCCCGACTACGATCCCGATGTGGTTTATGGCGAGCCGGTGTACTCCCGCGTGTACGAGACTCGCTATGTCGAACGCGGCCCCGATTACCACGACGCCGTCGTCGCAGGCGTCATCGGTTTCGGCACTGGCATTCTGGTCGGCGAGCTCTTTGCCCACCACGAACACCGGGACAGGACGTGGGGCTGGGATAGCTGGCACACGTCATGGGGCGGCTACCGCGATGGCGGCCGGCCGACCGTGGTGTACGACAATCATCCCTATGTCGTGAACCGCACCGTGGTGAACAACCGCTACGTCGATCGCTCGGTGCACATCGACAACCGGCATGACTTCGGCAACACCTATAACCGCCCCGGTCTGCCGGCTCCTGGGCAGGGTCCGGTCCCGGGACCGCGCCCCGCGTTCGGCCCGCAGGGTGCCGGTGGCCCGTCGCGGCCGGTCCAGCCAGACTACGCGCACATGCAACGCCCGAGCTTCGCGCCCAGCGCGTTGCATGCCACCGCCCCCAACGCGCACCCGGCCCTGCCGCCACCCCGACCGAACGCACCGAATGTCGCTCAGGGCGGTCGACCGTTCCCGGGCGCACCGGGGCAGCCCGGCCAGCAGCCGGTCCAGCCGGGCCGCTTCGCCGATCGCGAACGTGGTGGCGGCCATCTGCCGCCGCAGGCGCAACAGGCTGCGGCCACTCCGGCAGCACTAGGCCAGCCGCGTCCGGTCGCTCACGCGCCGCAGGAGCCGCGCGGGCAGATGCCTCCACCCCGCGCGCAGCCGCAGTTCGTACAGCATGCGCCGCCGATGCCGCGCAATGACGTTCCAAGGTTCGAGCAGCAAGCACGACCCCATCAGGAAGCGGAACGGCCGCAGCCGCCACGGGAACAGCATTTCCAGCCACCCCGTCCGCAGCCCCAGGTCCAGCCCGAGAGGCAGTTTGCAGCGCCGCGGCCGCAGCCGCAGCGCTTCGAGCCGCCCCGCGAGATGGCGCACAACATGCCCCAACCGCGCCCCGAGGCACCTCGCCCGCAACCACAACGTCCGCAGCCACAAGAACACCACGAGCAAGCGCACCCGGCGCCGCCGCAGCACCACGACGATCACAAGAAGCACGACAACTGACGCCCTGGCACCAACAAAAAGCCCCGCTCGAAGCGGGGCTTTTCGTCTCACGCAGTAGGAAGACTTACGCCTTCTTGCGCGGCGCGGCCTTCTTGGCGGCAGGCTTGGCCGTGGCCGGCTTCGCAACGGCGGCGCCGGTGACGACGTCGATGTGCGGACGGGCATTGCCGTAGCTGGAACGGTAGATCTTGCCGCGACGGGTGCGGCGGTCGCCCTTGCCCATGGGAAACTCCTTGATTCGTAATGATGGAGAGGAACGGCCGGCCATCGTATCAGCGGCCACGCAAAGCGCAAGTGGAGCCGTTCAATGTACGTGGCGCTGACCCTTGCCGCAGCCCAGTTGCTCGTCCGGGCAGGGGCCGGGATCGAACTGGACGGTGGCATGGTCCACCCGCCAACGCTCGCTGAGCATGCGCTTGATGGCCGTCAGCACGCGGGCCTGATCGGCGCGTTGCGCCCCGGGCGCCAGCTCCGCATGCAGGGTAGCCATGCGCGAGCCCGCCGTGACCTGCCACACGTGCACGTGGTGGATGCTCACGATGCCGGCGTCCGCGCCGTGCAGCTCCTGCCGGACCACGGCCAGGTCGACGCCCTCCGGCGTGCCTTCCAGCAGGATGTGGCCGGATCGGCGCACCAATGACCAGGCGCTGCGCAGGATCAGGAGCGACACCAGGATGGACAGAACCGGATCGGCCCAGTTCCAGCCCATCCAGCGCACGGCCAGCGCCGCGAGCACGGCGGCCACCGAGCCGAGCAAGTCGCCCAGCACGTGCAGGCTGGCGCCCGCCACGTTCACGTCGTCGGGGTCGTGGCCGTGCAGGACGCGCAACACCACCACGTTGGCGACCAGTCCAAGCGCCGCGACCACCAGCATCACCCCCGAGAGGATGGGCTGCGGCGAGAAAAGGCGTTGCACCGCCTCATACACGATGAAGGCGACCAGGGCGAACTGCGTGAGGGCGTTCACGAAGCCCGCCAGTACCTCGATGCGCCCGTAGCCATAGGTGCGCCGGGCATCGGCGGGCCGTGCCGCGAATCGCGCCCCAAGGAACGCCAGCAGCAGCGCCAGTGCGTCGACCAGCATGTGACCGGCGTCCGCGAGAAGCGCCAGCGAACCGGACACGATGCCGCCCGCCGCTTCCAGCAGCAGCATCAGCAGGGTCAGGACGAACGCGAACAGCAGCTTGCCTTCGCTCCTTCCCGCGGCATGGGCATGATCGTGACCGTGATCGTGCACATGGGCGTGGGCGTGCACGTTCGCGTGCGGATGGGTGTGGTCGTGTGCCATGGGCGAAGGCTAGGAAATAGCGGCGCGGTTACACAATCACGGATGCGCGCAGGACGGACCATGGATATGGCCGGCGTGCTCGCTGCGGTCGACGCGCAGGTTCACGAAGTGGGCCGTGGCGACGAGCAGGCCGCCGCAGGTGACCAACACGCTGTGCACCACCAGCGAATGCGCATGCAGGAACGTGACGCCCAGCATCAGCAGAAGCAGGCCGGGAATGGCGAACAGCAAGGGCAGGCGCCGGCGATGTCGCCGGTATCCGGAAATCAACGCAAAGCTGGCAAGCACCGACGCAAAAGCGACGAAGCCTGCCTCGAAGCGGTGATCGGCCAGGAACGACAGGCCGAGCAGGGGCAACAGCGCGATGACGAACGGCAACGCGGCGCAATGGATGGCGCAAAGGAACGAGGCGGTGGCACCCAGGCGGTCGGCGGCATGCCACCAACGGCGAGGCGTTTCCTGCTCTGCGGACGGATCGGTCATGGATGACATAGCGTGACTTGTTGCACAGGTCGAGGCAAGTAATGATACTTTATAACATTGCAAAACCCAAGACGGAGTTTCACCCCGATGCGCAGAACCCTTATCGCCCTGGCCCTCGCCACCAGCTTCGGTGCCACCCTGCCGGCGGCAGCCGACGATCTTCCCCAGGACGGCAGCCCGGGAAGGGACACGAAGGCCTCCCAGGGCAAGGGCCGCAAGCAGGCGGAAAAACTCGACGCGATCGTGGTCAATGCGGTGCCGCTGGGCCAGAGCGCCGACCAGATCGTGGCGCCGGTGGCGGTGCTCGCCGGCTCGGCCCTCGACGACGCCAAGGGCGTGTCGCTCGGCGAAACGGTGTCCTCGATTCCCGGCGTGCAGACCTCGGCACTCGGTACCGCCGTCGGCCGTCCCGTGATCCGCGGCCTCGACGGCCCTCGCGTGGCCGTGCTGGAGAACGGACTTTCGTCGCAGGACGTGTCCAATGTGAGCCAGGATCACGCGGTCACCCTCGAGCCCTTCCTCGCCGACCAGATCGAGGTGCTGAAGGGCCCGGCCACCCTGCTCTACGGTTCCGGCGCCATCGGCGGCGTCGTGAACGTGGTGGATGGCCGCGTGCCCGAGAAGGCGCCCGAGAACGGTTTCGCCGGTCGCGCGGAAGTTCGCCATGACTCCGTGTCCGACGGCAGGACCGGCCTCCTCCGCCTCGACGCCGGCAACGACCGCTTCGCCATCCATGTCGACGGCATGCACCGCGACAACGACGATTACGACATCCCGGGTGGCACGCTGGCCAACAGCGCCGTGAAGACCAGTTCCGGCTCGGTGGGTGCCTCGCTCCTCGGCACGTGGGGCTACCTCGGCCTTTCGGTGTCCCGCTTCCTCGACCTCTACGGCAGCCCCGCGGAACCGGGCGACCCCGCCGAGGGCGAAGACCCGGTGCACATCAAGATGGCGCAGACCAACTACACGCTGAAGGGTGGCCTGGTGAAGCCGTTCGACGGCATCGACAAGATCGACTTCAGCCTTGGGCACGGCGCCTACCAGCACGTGGAGTTCGAAGGCGACACGCCGGGCACCACGTTCTCCACCGACAGCAACCAGGGGCGCCTGGTGATCACCCATGAACCGCTTGTCGGCTGGGACGGCGCTTTCGGCGTGCAGACCCAGCATCGGCAGTTCTCCGCGGTGGGCGAGGAAACCTTCGTGCCGGCCACCGTGACGAACGGCGTGGGCGTGTTCGTCACCGAGCAACGCGAGTTCGGTCCGGTGAAACTGGAACTGGGCGCGCGCCACGACAAGCAGAGCGTGGATCCCGACAATGGCCTGAAGCGCGATTTCGCGCCGAACAGCTTCTCTGCCGGTGCCGCATGGCGGTTCGCGGAGCAGTGGCACCTGTCGCTCAACCTCGACCACGCCGAACGGGCGCCATCGGAGGAAGAACTGTTCGCGAACGGTCCGCACGCGGCGTCGAACACCTTCGAGATCGGCAGCGACCTGGAAAAGGAAAAGTCCAACCAGGCGGAACTCGGCCTGCACTTCCACGGCGATGCGGTCGAGGGCAAGGTGGCCGTGTATTACAACAAGTACAGGAACTTCATCTACCTCGCCGATACCGGTGAAGTCGAAGACGATCTCCCCGTGCGTGTCTGGTCGCAGAACGATGCCACGTTCCGCGGTGCCGAGGCCGAGGCGACCTTCCACCTCGCGAAGGGCACGTCGGGCAACTGGGATCTTCGCGTGTTCGGCGACACCGTGCGCGCCACACTGTCCGACGGCGGCGGCAACGTTCCGCGCATCCCGGCGGGACGCATCGGTTCGACGCTCAGTTGGAACGCCGACAGCCTGCGCGCCAGCGTCGGCGCGGTGCGCTACATGAAGCAGGACAAGGTGGCCGCGTACGAAACCGACACGGCCGGCTATACGCTCGTCAACGCGCACTTCGCCTGGACGTTCGTCAATGACGACCGCAGCCAGTGGGAAGCCTTCGTGGACGGCAACAACCTCACGAACCAGACGGCCCGACCGGCCACGTCACTGTTCAAGGATGTGGCGCCGCTTCCGGGCCGCAACATTTCGGTAGGCCTGCGCGCCTACTTCTGAGTTCCCGGCCACCTTGCCCCTCCTCCCTCCCCGGGGTGGCCGGAACGAAGTGGGGCGCCCCTCGGGGCGCCCCATGTTTTTTTGCGAGTATCAGGATTCTCGGCAGTTCTTGCAGGTGCCGTGCACTTCGAGCGTCTGCGCCTGCGGGCGGAAGCCGAGCGCCTTCGCCTGCGCCTCGATCAGTTCCGCCACGCGTTCGTCGCAGACCTCCTGCGCACCATGGCAGGTGTCGCAGATGAGGAACGGCACCTGGTGCGCCTGTTCCGGGTGGTGGCAGGACACATAGGCGTTGATCGATTCCAGCTTGTGGATGAAGCCGTTCTCTAGCAGGAAATCGAGCGCGCGATAGACCGTGGGAGGCGCCGCGTTGCCGTGCTTCTCGCGCAGGCGGTCCAGGAGGTCGTACGCCTTCACCGGCTTGCCGGCACCGGCCACCAGTTCCAGCACCTCACGGCGTAACGGCGTAAGGCGCAGTCCGCGCTCGGACGACGCCTGTGCCACGGCGGCCACGAAGCTATCCGCATCGTCGTGGTGGTGGTTGTGTCGGTGGGCGGCGGTGTTCACATCGATATCCTCGTGCTCGTCATCCTAACATGCGGGCCGCTCAGCGCTTTTTCGACCCGGGAAGCGGCGGCGGACCTTCGCGGCCGGCGAGCGGCCGGGCAGCAGGCAGGGGTGGCGGCGTGCGCCGGGGCAAAAACGGCACGACCCAGCCGAACGGGCCGAGGACGAGCGAGGCGATCACCGCGGCCTTGAACCTGCCGCGCCACCAGCCCAGCAGCGCTCCGACCACAATGAAGAGAATCTGCCACAGGACCAGCTCGCCCCATGGCACCAAAGCCATGAGATTCGTGAAGATGTGGACGAACGCGCCGGATTGGGTCGGATCGACCCCCCGCATGGCTTTCGCAAGCAGCTCATCCACGATTTAGCGACGTGCGTCAGGCCGCCGCACGGGCCAGCGCGTCGTCGATGCGTGCCAGCGCGCCTTCGCGCCCCGCCAGGTAGATGGTGTGTTCGATCGAAGGCGACACCTGCGTGCCGGTCATGGCGACACGCAGAGGCGCGGCCACCTTGCCCATGCCCAGCTCCAGCGTGGCGGCAACACGTTCCACCGCGCCATGCACGGCTTCCGGTGTCCACTCCGGCAGCGCGGCGAGTTCGGCCTTGGCGGTCTGGAGCGCTTTCGGCGCGGTGTCGTTGCGCAGGTGCTTCTCGATCGCCTTGTCGTCCCATTCCACGATGGGGCCGTACCAGATCTTCGCGCGCTCGGCCATTTCCTTGAAGGTCTGGACCCGATCGCGCAGCGCCACGACCACGTCGGCGGGATTCGGGCCCTTTGCGGGATCGATGCCGATCTTTTCGAGATGCCACGCGAGTTCGGGGCCGAGCGTCGCCGGTTCGTCCGTCTTCAGGTAATGCTGGTTCAGCCAGGACAGCTTGGTGAGGTCGAAACGCGAGGCCGCCTTGTTGACGTCGCCGATGTCGAACAGTGCCGTCATCTCCTCCAGCGAGAAGATTTCCTGATCGCCGTGCGACCAGCCCAGACGCACGAGGTAATTGAGCAGCGCGTGCGGCAGGAAGCCGTCGTCGCGGTACTGCATGACGCTTACCGCGCCATGGCGTTTGGAAAGCTTCTGCCCGTCCGGACCGAGGATCATCGGCAGGTGCGCGAATTCCGGCACCGGCGCGCCCAGCGCCTTGTAGATGTTGATCTGGCGCGGGGTATTGTTCACGTGGTCGTCGCCGCGGATGACCTCAGTGATGCCCATGTCGATGTCGTCGACCACCACGGCGAAGTTGTACGTGGGAAAACCGTCGGAACGGAAGATGACGAGATCGTCGAGCTCTTCGTTGGACCACTCGATGCGGCCCTTCACCTTGTCGTCGAACACGACCGAACCCGTGGTCGGGTTCTTGAAGCGGATGACGCGGTTGGGGTCGTCGCGATACGGCTCGTTGCGGTCACGGTAATAGCCGTTGTAGCGCGGCTTCACGCCCGCGGCCATGGCCGCGTTGCGCATGGCCTCGATCTCTTCCTTCGTTTCGTAGGCGTAGTACGCCTTGCCTTCACGCAGCAACTGGTCGGCCACTTCGCGGTACCGGTCCATGCGCAGGGTCTGGTAGTACGGGCCTTCGTCGTGCACCAGGCCGAGCCACGCCATGCCGTCGAGGATGGCCTGCACGGCTTCCTGCGTGGAACGCTCGCGATCGGTGTCCTCGATGCGCAGGATGAACGCACCGCCACGCCTGCGAGCTTCGAGCCAGCAGTACAGCGCGGTGCGCGCGCCGCCGATGTGCAGGTAACCGGTGGGGCTGGGGGCGAAGCGGGTGCGAACGGTCATCGTGGTATTCATTGGGCGGACAAGCGAATCATTTTACCGGCTTTTATGTGGGAGCCGCTTCAGCGGCGATTCGGCGCTCGCGGCAACCTTGCCCGCTGCCGCGGGATCGCCGGCATAGCCGGCTCCCACAGACCGGCGCGGCCGGCTCCACAGGCGCCCGGTCACACAATGGTCATACGCCCATAACCGCCACGACATGCCCCCAAGGGACCATGCGGCAAGCCAGGCCACAGGGCATCGTCATGCGAATCGGCATCGTCACCGAGACCTACGCACCGGACGTGAACGGCGTCGCCCTCACTATCCAGTCGCTTGCCCGCGGCATGGTTCGCCGCGGCCACGCCGTCGACCTGATCCGGCCGGTCCACCCGTCCACGCCGCCCCTGGCGGACGCGGGCATGGACGTCCTGGCCGTCGAAGGCGCCGCGGTGCCCCGCTACGCAGGGCTCCGCTTCGGCCTTCCCTCCCGCTTCCGCATCGAGCGCCGCTGGCGCGCCGACCGGCCGGATGCCGTCTATGTGGCCACGGAAGGCCCCCTGGGCTGGAGTGCCGTAAGCGCTGCCCGCCGGCTCGGCATCCCGGTCGCCACCGGATTCCATACGCGCTTCGACTTCTACGTCGGCCATTACGGGTTCGGCGCGCTCACACCGCTCGTTCGGCACTACCTCACCCGGTTCCACAAGCGCGCGCAGGCGACGCTGGTGCCGACCGGTCAGCTTGCCGGCGAATTGAACGACCTCGGTGTACACGACGTGCGGGTGCTTCGCCGCGGCGTGGACACGCAACGCTTCCATCCCGACCGCCGCGACGACAACCTGCGCGCGTCGTGGGGAGCCGACAGCGACACGCCCGTAGTGCTCTGCGTCGGGCGCGTGGCGCCGGAAAAGAACCTGGATGTGGCGATCGACGCGTATCGCGCCCTCGCCCGGCGGGTGCCGCAGGCCCGCTGTGTAATCGTCGGCGACGGCCCCGGCCGCCCGGCGCTCGAAGCCGCGCATCCGGATGTCATCTTCGCGGGCACGCGAAGCGGCGACGACCTGGCCGCGCACTATGCCAGCGCGGACATCTTCGTCTTTCCCAGCCTCACCGAGACCTTCGGCAACGTCGTGCTCGAGGCCATGGCTTCGGGTGTCCCGGTGGTCGCATACGCCGAGGCGGCGGCGCGCGAGTTCATCCGCAACGGCCAGAACGGCATTCGCGTGGCGCCGGGCAACGAGGGCGGACTGGTGGAGCGCGCCGCCGTGCTCGGCGCAGACATCCATGCGCGCATGGCGATGGGAACCGCGGCACGCGCGTCGGTCGCGGGGCTGTCGTCCGAATCGGTCGTCGCGGACTTCGAATCGATCATGCAATCCCTCGCCGAGGAACACGTCCATGAACGCAGCACTGCCGTCGCCGCGTAGGGCGAACCTCGATCGGCGCATGTGCGTCGCCGCCAATCGCTGGGGCGCCCGGCGCGCCATAGGCATCTTCTTTGGCGCCATCAGCCGCCTGGGCGATGGCGTGTTCTGGTATTCGCTGATGACCGTGATCGCAGTCGTGGGCGGCTGGCGCGGCGTGGCCGTCGCACTGCAGATGGCCGTCACCGGCCTGACCGCACTCATGCTCTACCGCGTGCTGAAACGGTGGACGCGCCGCCCGCGCCCGTTCCGTACCTGCCCCGGCGTGATCGCGCACGTACCGCCGCTGGACGAATTCAGCTTCCCGTCCGGCCATACGCTCCAGGCCGTGTCGTTCACGGTGGTGGCCGTGGCGCATTACCCGGTGCTGGCGCCGTTCCTGATCGGCTTCGCAGCGCTCGTCGGCGCGTCGCGCGTCGTGCTGGGGTTGCACTATCCCAGCGACGTGTTGGCCGCCGCAGCTATTGGCGGCGGACTTGGCACGCTGTCGTTGTGGGCGGAGCGCGTGCTGCTCTGAGGAAACGACCGTGTGGGAGCCGCTTCAGCGGCGACGGTTGCTTGCGGCAAGGTTGCCCGCTGCCGCGGGATCGCCGGCATAGCCGGCTCCCACAGCCGGCTACGCCGGCTCTCACAAAGCCCTTCCCCGCCGTCAGGCCGCGGCGCGCGGTGCCTTCTGCAGGATACCGAGCATGGCACCGAGCTTGTCGCGCATTTCGCGACGGTCGACGATGACGTCCACCGCACCGTGGTCGACGAGGAACTCCGAACGCTGGAAGCCTTCCGGCAGCGTTTCGCGCACGGTCTGCTCGATGACGCGGGGACCGGCGAAGCCGATCAGGGCCTTCGGTTCCGCCACGTTGACGTCGCCCAGCATGCCCAGGCTGGCGGACACGCCGCCGGTGGTCGGATGCGTGAGCACCGAGATGTAGGGCACGCCGGCATCGCGCATGCGCGCGAGCGCCGCCGAGGTCTTCGCCATCTGCATCAGCGAGAACAGGCCTTCCTGCATGCGTGCGCCGCCCGTGGCGGAGAAGCACACCAGGGCGCTCTTCTCGGCCAGGGCTTTCTCCGCGGCGCGCGCGAATTTCTCGCCCACCACCGAACCCATCGATCCACCCATGAAGGAGAACTCGAAAGCCACGGAAACCAGTGGACGATCGAGCAGGCGGCCGGACATCGCGATCAGCGCGTCCTTCTCGCCCGTGTTCTTCTGCGCGGCCGCAACGCGGTCCTTGTACTTCTTCTGGTCCTTGAACTTCAGCGCGTCGACCGCTTCCATCTTCGGCCACAATTCGGTGGTGCTGCCTTCGTCGAAGAAAGCGGCCAGGCGCGCGCGAGCGGAAATGGCATGGTGGTGTCCGCACTTCGGGCACACCATCAGCGACTTTTCGAGCTCGGGCTTGTAGAGCACGGTGCCGCAGCCGGCGCACTTCTCCCACACGCCCTCGGGCACCTTGCCCTTGCCGCCGGCCGCGCCGGGGGCGCGGGTCTTCGGCGTCATGATCTTCTGCAGCCAGTTCATCGTGTTTCTCCGAATATCTCTTTAGCGCGCGTCGAGCGCGGCGCGGATCGGTGCCAGGAAATCGCGTGCCCTGCCGACGGCATCCTCGGCCGAGGCCGCGCCGGAGAGGCGATCGACCAGGGCGCTGCCGATGACCACGGCGTCGGCGAATTCGCCGATGGCCCGGGCGCTGGCGGCGTCGCGGACACCGAAGCCGACAGCCACCGGTGCCTTCGACCGCGCGCGGATCCCGGCGACGCGCTCGGCGATGTCGCCGGTGCTCAGCTGAGCCGCGCCGGTGATGCCGGCGAACGACACATAGTACAGGAAGCCCGCTGCCGCCTCGCACAGGCGCGCCAGGCGCCCCTCGGCGGTGGTCGGCGATGCCAGGAGGATCTGCGCCAGCCCCGCCTGCCGGAGCGGTTCGAGCACGTGCGATTCCTCCAGCGGGCAGTCCACCATCAGGACGCCATCGACACCGGCTTCGACGGCATCTTCGGCGAACGCCGCGTAACCGTACATCTCGACGGGGTTGAGGTAACCCATGAGCACGATGGGCGTTTCCGCGTCGGTCTCACGGAACGCGGCGACCCAGGCCAACACGTTGGCAAGGCCGACGCCCTTCGCGATGGCGCGTTCGCTGGCGTGCTGGATGACGGGACCGTCCGCCATGGGATCGGAGAACGGCACACCCAGTTCGATGAGGTCGGCCCCCGCGGCCACGAGACCATGGAGCAATGCCACCATGCCATCGGGCGAGGGATCGCCGGCGGTGACGAACGGAACGAGGCCGGTACGCCCAGCGGACTTCAGCGCCGCGAAGCGGCGTTCGATGCGGCTCATCAGAGTTCGATTCCTTCGCGCGCGGCGATCGTGTGCACGTCCTTGTCGCCACGCCCGGAGAGGTTGGCGAGGACCAGTCCGTCCTTCGGCAGTTCGCGGGCCAGCTTGATCGCCTGGGCGATGGCATGGCTCGATTCCAGCGCGGCGAGGATGCCCTCGGTGCGCGCAAGGAGGTGGAAGGCTTCGAGGGCCTCGTCGTCGGTGATGCCGACGTATTCGGCGCGGCCGGCGTCCTTCAGGAAGGCATGTTCCGGGCCCACGCCCGGGTAATCGAGGCCGGCGGACACCGAATGCGTCTCGACGATCTGGCCGTTCGCGTCCGACAGCACATAGGTGCGGTTGCCGTGGAGCACGCCCGGCTTGCCGGCGGCAAGCGACGCCGCGTGGTGGCCCGTGGCGATGCCCTCGCCCGCGGCCTCGGCACCCACGATGCGCACGTCGCGATCGTTGAGGAAGGCGTGGAACAGGCCGATGGCGTTCGACCCGCCGCCGACGCAGGCCGTGATCACGTCGGGCAGGCGCCCGAACTGCTCCAGCACCTGCTCGCGCGCCTCGCGGCCGACAATGGCGTTGAAGTCGCGCACCATCTGCGGATACGGGTGCGGACCCGCGACCGTACCGATGATGTAGAAGGTGTCGGTGACGTTGGTGACCCAGTCGCGCATCGCTTCGTTGAGCGCGTCTTTCAGGGTTTTCGAGCCCGAGGTGACCGGCACCACTTCCGCGCCGAGCAGGCGCATGCGGTACACGTTGATCTTCTGCCGCTCGATGTCCACGGCACCCATGTAGACCACGCACTTCAGGCCGAGCCGGGCGGCGACCGTGGCACTGGCCACGCCATGCTGGCCCGCGCCGGTTTCCGCGATGATGCGGGTCTTGCCCATGTGCCGGGCAACCAGCGCCTGGCCCACCGTGTTGTTGATCTTGTGCGCGCCCGTGTGGTTCAGGTCTTCCCGCTTTAACACGATGCGCGCGCCGCCCACGTGCTTCGACAGGCGCTCGGCGTGGTACACGGGGCTGGGGCGGCCCACGTAGTACTTCAGGTCGCGGTCGAGTTCCGCGATGAACGCCGGATCGTTGCGCAGCTTCTCGTATGCGGCGGTGAGTTCCGCCAGCGGCTCCATCAGCGTTTCGGCCACATAGATGCCGCCGTACTCGCCGAAGCGCCCCTGCGCGTCGGGCCAGGCGTGGAAATCAGCGATCTCGGTCATTGCCATCTCGTCTTTGGGACACCAGGCCGTGTCACGCGCTGGGGACGGCGCGCACGGCGGAAATGAAGCGTTCCATCTTATCGCTATCCTTGATGCCCGGCGACGACTCGATGCCGCTGGAGACGTCCACCGCCCAGGGACGGGCGATCCGGATGGCTTCGGCCACGTTCTCCGCGGTGAGTCCACCGGCGAGCAGCAGGGGTTGGGCAAGATCTTTCGGCATCAGCGACCAGTCGAAGCGTTGCCCGCTGCCGCCCTGTTCGCCCAGTCCGTGACCGTCGAGCAGCAGCCCGGCGGCGCGCGGATAGTCGCGCAGGCGGGCCAGGGCGGGCGCGCCCTCGCCCATGGCGATGGCCTTGAGATAGCGCACACCGTAGGCCGAGCATTCGTCGTCGCTCTCGGCGCCGTGGAACTGCAGCATGTCCGGACGCAGCACACGCAGCACTTCCTCGATGAAAGCGGGCTCGTCATCCATCACCAGCGCCACCGTCGTTACGAAGGGCGGCACCGCATCGCGCAGGCGGGCGGCCTGCGCTGGCTCGACGAACCGCTTGCTTTTGCGGGTCATCACGAAACCGATCGCGTCGGCGCCCAGTTGCGCGGCCCGCCGCACGTCGTCGATGCGGGTAAGCCCGCAGCACTTGATCCGGGTCATAGCGTCACCTCCTGTGGCAAGTTCCAATGTGCCTCGTACAAGGGCCCGAGGAAGGTAAGGCCCTCCGCGGGCGCGGTGGCGCCGGCCACCTCGCGATCCCGACCCTCGAGCAGCTCGGCCATCCAGGACACGGGGCGTTCGCCACGGCCGATCGGCAGCAGCGAGCCCACGATGTTGCGAACCATGTGATGAAGGAAGGCATTCGCCTCGATCTCCACCACCACGTGGATATCGTCGCGGAACACGCGAATGGAGCGCACGTTGCGCCGCGCGTGCGCCGCCTGGCAGGAAATGGCGCGGAATGCCGAGAAATCGTGCTCGCCGACGATCGCCTGCGCGGCTTCGTGCATCGCGTCGGCATCGAGCTGACGGCGCTCCCAGGCGACAAAGCGCGCGTCCAGCGCGGGGCGAACGAAACGCGGCAGGATGCGGTAGCGATAGCGCCGTGCCCGTGCGGAGAAACGGGCATGGAAGTCGTCGGCAACCGGCTGGGCCCATGTGACCGCCACGCTGTGCGGCAGGTTCGAGCAGGCACCGAGGATCCAGCCGCGCATGTCGCGCACGACCTCGGTGTCGAAATGCACCACCTGGCACCGGCCGTGCACACCGGCATCGGTGCGGCCGGCGGCGGTCACCTCGATCGGCGTGTGCGCGACGTAGCTCAGTGCCTCCTCGAGCGCACCCTGTACGGTCTTCGCATGGCTGAGCCTCTGCCAGCCGAGGAAGTCGGTGCCGTCGTATTCGACGCCAAGGGCGATGCGCATGGGCGGGTCGTGGGGCGGTGGAAACCGTCAAGGTTACCACCGCCCGGCCGTTGCCCGGGTCGGCCCGGGCAACGGCCGTTCGTCGTTACGGTACGCCGTGGGCGGGCGGGTCGTTCTCGAGCAGCGCCCGGTGGACCCAACCGCCGACGGCACCGCCGAGCAGCGGCACCACCCAGAACACCCACAGCTGGGCCAATGCCCAGCCGCCCTGGAACACGGCCACGCCCGTGCTGCGCGCGGGGTTTACCGAGGTGTTGGTGACCGGGATGCTGATGAGGTGGATCAACGTCAGGGCCAGGCCAATCGCGAGCGGCGCGAAACCGACTGGCGCACGCTTGTGCGTCACCCCGAGGATCACCAGCAGGAAGAACATGGTCAGCACGAACTCGGCCACCACCGCGGCGAGGAACGAATAGCCACCGGGCGAGTGCTCGCCGTAACCGTTGGTGGCGAATCCCGCCGTGACGTCGAAGCCAGGCCTTCCACTGGCGATGAGGTAAAGCACGCCACCGGCCACGATCGCGCCGACCACCTGGCTGACGATGTAGGGCAGCACTTCCCTGCCCGGCATGCGTCCGCCCGTGTAGCAGCCGATGGTTACCGCCGGATTGAAATGCGCTCCGGAGATGTTGCCCACGGCATAGGCCATCGTCAGCACGGTGAGGCCAAAAGCCAGCGAAACGCCGACGAAACCGATGCCGAGGCCCGGAAAGGCCGCAGCCAGCACCGCACTACCGCAACCACCGAGAACAAGCCAGAAAGTGCCGAAGAACTCCGCAAACAATCGCTGAGACATCTCACACTCCTTGCGCGTTGGGAAGCGTTACGGAATCAGGCGATGTCGTCGAGGATCCGCCTTGCCGTGTCTTTCTGCATCTGCGAGCCCTCGGCCAGCACCTCGTCGAGCATCAGGCGAGCGCCCTCGGCGTCCCCCATGTCGAGGTAGGCCCGGGCGAGGTCGAGCTTGGTGTCGACCGGGTCGTCGCTGAAGCTCTCCGGATTGTGGTCCGCGATGGGCTCCTCGTCCGGGAATGTCGGCTCGTCGAAGCGCGGCAGGCCGGTCGACGACGTGGCGGCCACATCGTGTTCTTCCTCGAAGGCCCAGGTGGAGCGCTCTTCGGTCGCTTCGTGCTTTTCCCCATCGAGGATGTCGCCGAAGCTCGCATGCGACGTTTCGGTCGGCGTTTCGAGGTAGGGCGATTCGGGGGCATCCACGTCAAACACATCGGGTGCGTTCGGGCGGCGGTCCGCCTCGGCGCGCTGCACCGGCGTCAGATCGAAATTGAAATGGTATTCGCTGTGCTTCTGCGGCGTCGGAGTCTGGCTGTGCGCCTCTTCCTCGGGCCCGGTGACGTAGTTGCCGAGATCGAATTCCTCCAGGGCCGCGGCCGTGTCGGCATGCGACCCGGCGAGCGAGCCATCGTGTTCGTACGGCTCGTCGATCTCGTCCATCGGCGTGCCGCCGAAGAGCGGATGGGTCGGCGCGAGGTCTTCGCCCATCATCACCACCTCGCGCCACTCCGGCTGGTCCGGGTCGGCCACGTGGGCAAACATGGCTTCGGCGGCGGCTTCGAAATGATCGACGTCGCGACGGCCGTAATACAGGCTCACCAGTTCGAGGTGCAGGCCGATGTCGTCGGGATGCTCGGCCAGCGCGTCGAGGATCTCGCGCTGGTCCTGGTCCATCGCCTCGCCCGGCTGGCCGAAATCGAACGCCGGTTCCTCGCCGAAGCGGTCGGCGAGCGAGCCTGCGGCGACAGGTGCCGCCGCCTTCGGTTTCTTGCGCCCGAACACGGCGGCCACGAGCAGCAGGAGGATGACGATCGCACCGCCGCCCCAGGCCCATGGCTGCATGTACCAGGGATCTTCCTCGACCGGCTTCGGCACCACGACCGCCGGCTTGGCGGCCGGTTTCGCGGCCGGCTTCGACGCGGGCGGCGGAACGGCCGCGGCTGCGGCGGCGGGCTCCTTCAACGGCGCGGTGGTCACCGTCGAACCCGCGACCGGTGCGGGCGTCGCAGCCACGGGGGTCGACGGCGCGGAAGCCGCCGTGCCCGCCTTTGCGGGTGCGCTGGCCGCCGGTGCGACAGGGGCCGCCGCCGGGGCGCCCGGCGCGACCGCCGGCGTGTTCGCCGCGGCCGTGCCGCCACTCTTCTGCGCTTCGGCCAGCTTCCGCTGGAGTTCGGCGATTTCGGAATCCTTGAGGCTCAGCAGGCGCTGGTTCTTCGAGTTGATGTCCTCTAGTTCGCCGATACGCGACTTGAGTTCGGCACCCTGCTGCTTCAGCGAGGCCACGTTTTCCTGCGAGGTGGCCAGCTCCTGGCGCAATCCCGCGACCTGCGCGTCGCCCGTGCCGCCCTTGCTGCCGGCACGAGTGGAGGCGGCATCGCCACCCTCCTTCGAGGGCACGATGGCCAGACGATCGCTGGCGGACTGCCTCGGCTTGGCTTCGCCTTGCCCGGCGCTGGTGGATGCCGCGTCGGCGACGACCGAGGGCGCGCGGGCGGTACCGGCGCGCCAGCTTTCATTCTGGCGCCGAACTTCGGCCAGTGCTTCGTTGCTGGACTGCGCCTGCACCTCGTCGGCCGAAGGGATGCGAAGGATCGCGCCCGTCTTCAGGGCATTCATGTTGTCGCGGTAGAAGGCGTCGGGGTTGGCCTTCTGCAGCGCCACGAGCATCTGGTTCATGTCCGCGCCGCCGGCATGGTCGCGGGCGATCGAGGAAAGCGTCTGCCCGCGCTGCACCGGGCCATACGTGCCGCCGGCGGATGCCGCGGCGGGCCGTGCGGCGGGCTGGGTGCGCGCAGGCCGGGCAGCGGACTGGGCGGGCACACGCGCCGGGACGTCGCTGGTCCTGGACGGAGCCGCGGCGGGCGCCTGCGACGGCGCGGACGAAGCGGCCGCGCCGTTCAGCGGCGTGCCCGGCGGGTCGAGCAGCATGGTGACTTCGCGAATGGCCTTGTTGCCGCCCGACGACACCTCGACGAGGAAATCGAGATACGTGTCGCGAACCGGAGCGGCGCTGGTGACGCGTATCACGGGGACGCCCGCGGCATTCTTCGCTACGGCGAAGCTCAAGGACACGGGCAGACCGGCGCGGTTGAGTCCGGCGCGCGAGAACGCCTCCTCGGACGCGAGGGCCACGTGGACGTTGTCGAGATTGCCCGACACCCCGCTCAGCGGGATCTCCGCCACGAGCGGCTGGTCCATCGTGGAATGGAGTTGGACCGGCCCCAGGTTCTGGGCCAGCGCCTGGCTACCCCAGGAGACCAGCGCCAGCATGATCGAAAGCTTCAACGTACGGTTCATCACTTTCCCCCGAACAAAACCCATGCCGACGGCGCGCCTCTTTCGGGCGTTCGGCCGCGAAGGCGCCACTGTAGTGCACCCCAGCAACAACTAACAATAGCGGGTACGGCTAGTTACGCGACAACGTTGAGGCGTTCGCGAGACTCGTACACGCTTCCCATGCAGCGCCCTACTTCCCCTGGCTGGCCTCCAGCTGACGGCGCAGTTCCGCGATCTTCCGGTCGCGCTCCTCGATTTCGCGGCTGGTGGCCTGCGAATTGGATTCGAGCGAGTCCACCTGCTTCCGGAGCTGCTCCACCCGGGTGCCTTCGTTCTTCTCATGAGCACGAAGCTTGTCCAGCTTCGCCTGCTCGGCCGCGGGCGACGGGGTCGCCTGTGGCCGTTCGCCCGCCGCCGCGAGCGGCGCGCAGGCGAACAGCACCCAGGCGGCGACGCGGCAACGCATCAGAGGTAGTCCTCGACCAGAATCTCGGCGATCTGCACCGCGTTGAGCGCCGCGCCCTTGCGGATGTTGTCGGCGACGATCCACAGGTCGAGGCCGCGCTCGTGCGAGATGTCCTCGCGAATGCGGCCCACGAACACCGGGTCCTTGCCGGCCGCGTCGCCCACGGGCGTGGGGTATCCCCCCGCCTTGCGCTCGTCCTGCACCACGACGCCCGGCGCCTCCTCGAGAAGTTCCCTGGCGCGCTCGGCGGTGATCTTGTCGCGGGTTTCGATGTGCACCGCCTCGGCGTGGCCGTAGAACACGGGCACGCGAACCGCGGTCGGGTTCACCTGGATGGAAGGATCCTCGAGGATCTTCCGGGTCTCCCAGACCATCTTCATTTCTTCCTTGGTGTAGCCGTTCGCCTGGAATTCGTCGATGTGCGGGATCACGTTGAACGCGATCTGCTTCGGAAACTTCGCGGTTTCGACTTCCTGGAAGTTCAGCATCTGGGCGGTCTGCTTGCCCAGTTCCTCCATGCCGCTGCGGCCGGCGCCCGACACCGACTGGTAGGTGGCGACGTTGATGCGCTCGATCCCGGCCTCGCGATGGATGGGCGCGAGGGCCACGAGCATCTGCATCGTGGAGCAGTTCGGGTTGGCGATGATGCCGCGCACGGTGTAATCGGCGATGGCGTGTGGATTCACCTCGGAGACCACCAGCGGAATGTCGTCCTGGTAGCGGAACTCGGAGGTGTTGTCGATCACCACCGCGCCGGCGGCGGCCGCCCGGGGGGCGTGCTCCCGGCTCACCGATCCGCCCGCGGAGAAGAAGGCGATGTCGACGCCGTCGAAGTCGTATTTGGCGAGGTCCTGGACGACGTAAGGTTTCCCGTTGAAGTCGACCGTACCACCCGCCGAGCGCTCGCTCGCCAGGGGCACCAGTTCGCTGACCGGGAAATCCCGTTCGGCGAGGATCGACAGCAGGGTTTCGCCGACCGCGCCGGTCGCACCCACCATGGCCACCTTGTAACTCGTCTTCTTGCTCATGCTTCGCTTCGTCAGGCGTTGGGGATAAGGGGTCGGCTGGCGTCGGCCAGCACACCCGGGTTGAGGATCGAGGGTGGCCGGCCGGCGTGAGGACCATGCCCGAACGCCGCCAGCACATTGTCCACAGCCAGCGCCGCCATATCGCGACGTGTGTCGCGGCTTGCGCTGGCGATGTGCGGACTCAGCACGATATTTTCGAGTTGCAGCAGGCCGGGATGCACCGACGGCTCGCCCTCGAACACGTCCAGGGCCGCCGAGGCGATGGTGCCGTCGGCCAGTGCCCTTGCCAGGGCCGCGTCGTCGACGATGCCGCCCCGCGCGATGTTCACCAGCGTGGCCGTCGTCTTCATCGCCGCCAGCTCCGCCGCACCGATGGCGTGCCGGGTCTGTGGTGTGAGCGGCAGCACCAGAACGAGGTGGTCGGACTCCGCGAGCAAGGTGGCCTTGTCGACGTACGTGGCGCCACAGTCCTGCTCCAGCCCGGGATCCAGCCGCGAACGATTGTGGTAGATCACCCGGCTGCGAAAACCGGCAGCGCGGCGCGCGATGGCTTGGCCAATGCGGCCCATGCCCAGGATGCCCAAGGTCTTGCCATGAACGTCGGCGCCCAGCCAGCGATCGAAGCGGAAGCCCTGCCAATGACCCTGGCGCAGCCAGCGCTCGGCCTCGCCCACCCGGCGGGCCGCCGCGAGCAGGAGGGCCCAGGCGTAGTCCGCCACGGTTTCGGTGAGCACGTCGGGCGTGTTCGAGGCGCCGATGCCCGCCGCGGTCAGGGCGTCCAGGTCGAGGTTGTTGTGCCCCACGCCCAGGTTGGCGACAAACCGCAGGCGCGGTGCGGCCGCAATCGTCTGCGCGTCGATCCGCTCCGTAAGGCCGACGATCGCGGCATCGGCGTCCGCCAGGCGGGCCGCCCGGTCGGCCGGCGTGAACGCGTGCTCCTCGCTTTCGGCCCGCACCTCGAAGTGAGGACGCAGGCGGTCGACGATGTCCGGAAATATCGGACGGGACACCCAGACCTTCGGCTTGTTCATGGCTTCAGCCTTCGAAGGTTCCTGGAATTCGCGGCGGCACCACGCCCACGTCGCCGCACTGAGCGCGGTGACGCAGTGCCTGGTCCATGAGCACGAGCGCCATCATCGCCTCGGCGATGGGAACGGCGCGGATGCCGACGCAAGGGTCGTGCCGTCCCTTGGTCACCACTTCGGTGGGCTCACCGGCCCGGTCGATGCTGCGGCCAGGAACGAGAATGCTGGAGGTGGGCTTGAACGCCATCGATACCACCACGGGCTGCCCCGAGGCGATGCCGCCGAGGATGCCGCCGGCGTGATTGGAGAGGAAACCCGCCCCGGTCATTTCGTCGCGGTGCTGCGTGCCGCGCTGGGCAACGGCAGCGAACCCGTCGCCGATCTCCACGCCTTTCACCGCGTTGATCGACATCATCGCCGCCGCCAGTTCGCCGTCCAGCTTGCCGTAGATGGGCTCGCCCCACCCCGCCGGCACGCCGTCGGCCACGACGGTGACTTTCGCGCCCACCGAATCGCCGGACTTGCGCAGGGCGTCCATGTAGGACTCCAGTTCCGGCACCTGGTCCGCGTGCGGCCAGAAGAAGGGATTCGTTTCCACGACCGTGGCATCGAACCCGCGCGGAACGATCTCTCCGATCTGTGCCACGTACCCGTGCACGGTGACGCCGTGGCGCTCGGCCAGCCACTTCTTGGCGATGACGCCGGCGGCGACCCGCATGGTGGTCTCGCGCGCCGAAGAGCGGCCACCGCCGCGCGGATCGCGCACGCCGTACTTCTGCCAGTAGGTGTAGTCGGCGTGGCCGGGGCGGAAGGTATCGAGGATGTTGCCGTAATCCTTGGAGCGGGCGTCGGTATTGCGGATGAGCAAAGCGATCGGCGTGCCCGTGGTCACTCCCTCGTAGACGCCGGAGAGGATTTCCACGTCATCGGCCTCGCGGCGTTGCGAGGTATGCCGCGACTTGCCGGTGGCACGGCGCTCGAGGTCGGCGCGGAATTCCGCGGCGTCGAGCGCGAGGCCCGGCGGGCAACCATCCACCACGCAGCCGATCGCCGGGCCGTGGCTTTCGCCGAACGTGGTGACGGAAAGGAGCTTGCCGAACGTATTGGAGGACACGGGGTTTCCGAAGGTCAGTGTCTTGCGGCGCGCACCGCGGCGATGTCCGCGGCGTGCTCGACGAGGTCGCGCCGTTCCAGCGCGAAGATGCCCATCGGCCCGACCTTGAACTCCAGCCAGACGAAGGGCACGCGCGGAAGCAGCTCGACGAGCGCGTGCTCGCTGTCGCCCACTTCCACGATGAGCAGCCCGTCCTCGCTGAGGTGGTGAGCGGCCTCGTCGAGGATGCGCAACGTGATGTCCAGTCCATCATCCCCGGATGTCAGGCCAAGGACCGGTTCATGGCTGTATTCGGCCGGCATGGCGGCGTATTCGTCGTTGGTGACGTAGGGCGGGTTGGACACGATGAGGTCGTACACCTCGCCTTGCAGGCCGGCGAAGAGGTCGGACTTGATCGCGCGCACGCGGCCTTCCACGTGCTGGTACACGATGTTCTCGTTGGCGAGGGACAAGGCATCGTCGCTGACATCGACGAGGTCCACCTGCCAGTCGGGGTTGTACTCGGCCATGGCGATGCCGATGCAGCCGGACCCGGTGCAGAGGTCGAGCGCGCGCTCGACGTGGCGATCGTCCAGCCAGGGCGTGAAGCGGCTTTCGATGAGTTCGGCAATGGGCGACCGCGGCACGAGGGCGCGGCGGTCGCTCTTGAATTTGAGCCCGGCGAACCAGGTTTCGCCCACGAGGTAGGCCACGGGCACCCGCTCGACGATGCGCCGCTCGATGAGGGCCAGCACGGCCTCGCGCTCGGCGGCCACGAGCTTGCCTGCGCCATAGGCGGGCGGCAGGTCCGGCGGCAGGTGCAGCGCGGACAGGACGAGGTGGGTGGCCTCGTCGATCGGATTGTCGTGACTGTGCCCGAAGGTGAGCCCGGCGGCCGAGAAGCGGCTGGCGCCATAGCGGATGAAATCGATGATGGAGGACAGTTCGCTGGTCACGTGGGGGGATTTCGATGGGGCTGGTCCGTGAGTATAGCCGTCCGGGTGGCCTTCAGCGCTTCGGCCCCGGGTCGCTCGTGGCGGCACGACCGTCCTCGTGGTGCCCTGCGTAACGTCTCAGATATCGCGGCGTGGCCGGCACCGCGACGGCCACGTCGTACCAGCCCGCGCTTGCGCTGAGATCGAATGCCAGTGTCTTGCTCCCGCCCGCGGGCACCTCCACCGTTTGCGCCGGTACACCGTCATAGGCGTTCGCGACACGACAGGCGGCCGGTTGCGAACCGCGATTGGAGAGCACGACCTCGATACGTCGTTCGCGTGGCACGCCGCGAACCTCCGCTTCGACGGGATCGTCGGCGAAGCCGCGCAGCGCGCAGAAATAGCCGTTCGGGCCGTGGATGCGGCGATCGTACGCATCGCCGGCCTTCGCGAGCTGCCAGCGGTCCTCGATGCGATCGCCTGCCGCGACGGTGTAGCGGCGGGGCGGAGCGTCGCGACGGAGGCCGTCGTACACGAGAAAGGCCGCGCCGAGCCGGCCGTGGTTGTCGAAGGCGATGTGACTGGCGCCGCCGTCCAGGCGGTGACGAAGGGACCACGCATAGGCGAGCGGTCGCGCCGGACGCGAGCCGGGTTCCTGCGTCGGCATCGCCTGTCGGGCCGGAACCAGGATCGGCGCCTTCGCGTTCGAGCCGGCAGGAACGCCCAGCTTCGGCATGGCGCTGTCGCTCGTGCCGGCGAAATCGAACGCGCTGGTGAGGTCGCCGCAGACGGCGCGGCGCCAGCCGCTGATGTTCGGCTCCTCGACACCGAAGCGCTTTTCGAGGAAGCGCAGCACGGAGGTATGGTCGAAGGTTTCCGAACAGACCCAGCCGCCGCGCGTCCAGGGCGATACGACGATCATGGGCACCCGGTTTCCGAGCCCGACGGGTTGCAGGCCGCCGGGATCGCTGCCGGGTACGACGGGTGCCGCGATCCGCGGATGGCGGTCGAGGTCCATGATTTCGTCGCGCAGGCTGGCAACGAGTTCCCTCGACACCATGCCCTCGCCGTCTTCCCCACTCGACAATGGCGGCGCAGGCGGCACCACGTGGTCGAAGAAGCCGTCGTTCTCGTCGTAGTTCAGGAAGAGGACAGTGCGGCTCCAGACCTTCGCATTGGCCGTGAGGGCTTCGATCACCTTGCGAATGTAATGGGCGCCGTCAACCGGCGACGCGTTGGGATGTTCGCTGTACTTGTACGGCGCGACGATCCATGTGACCTGGGGCAGGCGGTCGTGCAGCACGTCGTTGCGCAGGTCGCGCAGGGTATGCGTGGAAACGCCGTTGCGTACGAGCGGGCCGGCCGGATCGGCGCCTTCCTTCACCTGGTACCGCGCGAAGAATTCCAGCGAGTTGTCGGTGTAGTTGTCGGTCGGGGAACCGGGCTCGCCGGTGCCGCCCTGGTAGACGCGCCAGCTGATACCTGCCTTCTCCAGCCGTTCCGGGTAGGTCGTCCACGTGTAGCCATTGGTCTCCGGACGCTCTTCGGTACCGGGCCCGTTGTCCTTGCTCCCGAGGCGCCCGGAGGGGTCGGACGTGCCGCTCCACAGGTAGATGCGGTTAATCGCGGTATCGGCCAGCGCGGACGCGTGATAGGCGTCGCAGATGGTGAAGGCATCGGCCAGCGCGTAGTGGAACGCGGCATCGTCACGCCGCAGGAATGCCATGGTGAGCACGTCCTGCTTCTGCTCGATCCAGCGGTTGTTGCGGCCGAGGTTCCAGGCGCCGTGCCCACTGCTCCAGCCGTGGTCGGTGCCTTCGTGGTGATCTCCCGAGGCGTGCGTGTCCAGGTGGAAGGGATACACCCATGCCACATCGTCGCCGACGCCACGCGACTTCCAGAACTTCGTGCGGGCGTCGCCAAGCGGCTGCCGCCACACCGGGTCGCCGTTGCCGAGTTCCAGCACGCGCGGGTCGCCGAAACCGCGCACGCCGCGCAGGCTTCCGAAGTAATGGTCGAAGGAACGGTTCTCCTGCATGAGCACCACCACGTGCTCCACGTCGGCGATGGTGCCGGTGCGGCGATCGGGCGGCGTCGCCAATGCCTTTGCGATCGCGGCGGGGAACCCTTGTGCGACCAGCGAGGCCGCCACGGTGGCCCCGGCGGCGTGGAGGAATCGGCGGCGATCGCGGGAAAACATGCCGATCAGTCCTTCGCGAGCGATTCGATCAGCGCCGCATGCAGCGCCGGGGTGGCGGCGGCCACGACGCGCGCGCCGCTGTTCAGACCCAGCGGCCGGCCTTCCCAATCGGTCACCACGCCGCCGGCGGCCTGAACCACGGGGGCGATGGCCAGATAGTCGTAAGGCATGAGGTTGGCCTCGATCACGGCGTCGATGTGGCCGGAAGCCAGCATGCCGTAACCATAGCAGTCGCCACCGAACCGGCGCGTATAGGCCTCGCGGCTGGTTCGATCGAAGCGCCGCCATTCATCCGGCGTGAACATGTCGGGCGTGGTGGTGTAGATGGTCGCCGAGGCCAGGCGCTCGCAGGCGCTCGTGCGGCACGGCCGGCCGTTCATCGTCGTGCCGGCCGCCACGTGGCCGATCCAGCGTTCGTCGAGCGCCGGCATGTCGAGCACCCCAAGCACGGGGCGGCCGCGATGCAGCAGGGCGATAAGGGTGCCCCACAAGGGCCAGCCGGAGATGAAGCTGCGCGTGCCGTCGATCGGGTCGATGGACCAGACGAATTCCGCGTCCACACGCGTGGCGCCGTATTCCTCGCCCAGCAGTCCGTGCTCCGGCCAGGCCAGTTCGATCCGCTCGCGCAGCATCGACTCCACACCGCGATCCACGGCCGTGACCGGGCTCATGTCGCCCTTGAGCGTGACATCGACGGGCCGCCGGAATCGCGGCAACGACAACGCGCGCGCGTTGTCGGCAATGCTCGTGGCGAAGGCTTCGAACTGCTTCCGCTCTGCGGCGGACAACGATTCCATCAAGGCGCTCCTGGTTCGCAAACATGCGCGGCGGCTAGCCACGGCACGTTTCGGGGTGATGACAAAAACGAAAATATTCCGGTGGACGGGTGCGCCACATATTTGCAAATATACCCAAAACGCCACACAAGATGTGGCTTCGGAGACAACCGTGCGTCCACACCGCCACATCGCAAGCGTGATCCTGATGCTGGCCGTCGGCGTGGCGCACGCGGGCAGCGTCACCGTCTATTCCGCCCTGGAAAGCGACGAGATCGCCACCTATCTGGATGCAGCGAAGAAAGCGCTGCCCGACATCGATATCCACGTGCTGCGCCTGTCCAGCGGCGATCTGGCCGCGCGCCTGCTGGCCGAATCGCAGCGCCCACGCAACGACGTCATCTGGGGCATGGCGGTCACCGACATGCTGGACCCCCGCATCGCCGCCCTGCTCGCCCCGGTGCACGGCACGCATATCGACAGCATGCCGGCCGCGTTTCGCGACCGCGACGCACGGTGGTTCGCCCCGACCGGGTTCCTTGCCGCCTTGTGCGTGAACCGCGAAGCGCTGGCGGACCAGGGCCTGCCGATGCCACGCAGCTGGAACGACCTGGCCTCGCCCGCCTACCGGGGGCAGATCGCCATGCCCGATCCGTCGTCGTCCGGCACGGGTTACATGCTCATCTCTTCGCTATCCGACGCCGGGCGCGACCCGGCTGGCATGGCACTTACGCTCGGCATCGCACGCAATGTGGGCCAGGTGACATTGTCCGGCTCGGCGCCGTGCAAGCTCGCGCGTATCGGGGAATTCCCCATCGGCATTTCCTTCGCGTTCTCGGCCATGCAGGCAATCCGCCAGGGCTATCCGGTAACGATGGTGATCCCGGAAGGCGTGAAAGGGTACGAGTTGGAGGCGTCCGCACTCATGAAGCAGGCGGCACGCAACGAAGACGCCCGACGCTTCCTCGACTGGACCGCGTCGCCGGAAGCCGCAGCGCTGTACCGCGGCTACAAGGAGATCGTCGCCGCGCCCGGCAGCGTGCCGAGCGCGGAACAGCAACGGGAAGGACTGCCCGCCGACCTTGTCGCCACGCTGCCCGTGCGCGACTTCGACATGGCCGCACGGGAACGCGCGGCGCTTATCGCCAGATACAAGCGGTTGACGCGCTAGCGCGACCGACGGGGGAACTGAAGGGGATGCATCTGCGGATCGACGACATCGCGAAGTCATGGGACGGGCACACGGTGCTCGACGCCGTGTCCTTCGCCGCGCGCGAAAACGAATTCGTGTGCCTGCTCGGCCCAAGCGGCTGCGGCAAGACCACGCTCCTGCGCATCGTTGCCGGACTGACCGCGCCCGACGCCGGCCGCATCACGCTGGCCGGCCGTGACATCACTACCCTTCCCGCCCGCGAGCGGCGCATGGGCCTCGTGTTCCAGGCGTACTCGCTCTTTCCCGACATGACGGCCGCCGCCAATATCGGTTATCCGATGCGCCTGCGACGCGAACCACCGGCGAAGATCGCGGCCCGTTGCAGCGAACTGCTCGAACGGGTCGGCCTGGGTGGGCTCGGCTCCCGCTTTCCGGACGAATTGTCCGGCGGGCAGCAGCAACGTGTGGCGCTGGCCCGGGCGCTCGCCACCGAACCCGCGATGCTGCTGCTCGACGAGCCACTGAGCGCGCTCGATCCCGCCATTCGCGGGCAGTTGCGCAGCGAGATCCGCCTGCTTCAGCGCACCCTGGGCATTCCCACCATCATGGTGACGCACGACCAGGAAGAAGCGCTGGCGATGGCCGACACCATCGTGTGCATGAACCATGGCCGCATCGAGCAGATCGGCACGCCGCGCGATCTGTACGAGCGCCCGCGCTCGCGCTTCGTCGCCGAGTTCGTGGGGCGCGCGAACCTGCTGTCGACGGCGTTCGTGCGCGACACCATGCCTGGCTTTCTCGAACGCCGCCCACCCGGCGGCGAGGCTACCTACGAGTTCTGCCTTCGTCCGGAAGATGTGCTGGTCCAAAGCGACGCACACGGCGAAGCGGTGGTCGAGGATTTCGTCTTCCTCGGCAATCTGGCGCGTGTGACGGTAGCTTGGCGTGGCCGGCGGCTGCTGGCCGAACTGCGGGGAAACAGCACCCTGGCCCGCGGCGAAGCGGTATCGGTGGACGCATTGCGCGGCGCATGGGTATGCGCATGACGAGCGCCCGCGCACCCGCGCTCTGGCTGCTGGTATTGCCCGCGCTGGGCTTGGCCCTGTTTTTCCTGCACCCGCTGGCGACGGTGCTCTGGCGCAGCGTGACCGATGCCCAGGGTGCCTTTACCGCGGGCAATTACCTCCGACTATTCGACGATCCGGGACTGCCGCGCGCCGCGCTGCGCAGCCTCGCCATCGGTATCGCCACGACCGCATGCTGCGTGCCCCTCGGCCTGGCGTTGGCCATGGCGCTGCACCGCTCGCGTCTTCCGGGCAAGGCGTTCATCCGTGGCGCCCTGCTTCTGCCGATGCTGGCGCCTTCGCTCGTGCTCGGCCTCGGTCTCGTGTGCCTTCTGGGGCGCAATGGCCTCGTCCATCGCCTCACCGGCGCAACGACGGACATCTACGGTTTCTGGGGCCTGCTGATCGCCAACACGCTGTACGGGCTGCCACAGGTTGTCATCATCGTGTCAGCCGCATTGGCCCGCACACCCGCACGGCATTACGACGCTGCCGCGTCCATGGGGGCCACGCCGTGGCGGCAGTTCCTAGACGTCACCCTGCCGCGCCTGCGCTTTGCCCTGCTCGCCGCCGCCTTCCTCGTTTTCACCGAAACGCTCACCGATTTCGGCAGCGCCGTGGTCGTGGGTGGGAACTATCGCGTGCTGGCCATGGAGATCTACAGCGAAGTGGTGGGCCAGCTCGATTTCGGCATGGGCGCGACACTGGGCGTGGTGCTGCTCGCGCCCGCCCTGCTTTCGGTATGGCTCGCACGCATCGCGCGTCGACGCCAGGACAGCGGTGACGCGATGCCCGGGCGCATGCTGCTGCCGGCAAAGCATGCGTGGCGCGATGCGGCCCTTGGCGCATTGAGCCTCGTGGCCTTGCTTCCGATGGTCGCGGTGGTGGCCACGGTGGCCTACGTCAGCGTCGTCAAGCTCTGGCCGTACGACCGCACCCTGACTCTCGCGAACTATACGAGCGGCATGCCGGACGGGTACGGACCCGTAGCGACGTCGCTCGGCATGTCCTTCCTGGCCGCATGCGCCGGTTCGGTCCTTGTGTTCGCGCTCGCCGCCGGCCTGCGCCGCGCTCCGCGCGGCGTCGCGCGGCCCATGCAGTTCCTCGCTTCGCTGCCGGCCGCCGTGCCGGGCATGGTGCTGGGGCTGGGCTACGTGCTGGCCTTCGACCGTGGCGTGCTGTCCGGGTGGTTCTATGGGGGGATCGCCATCGTGGCGTTCTGCAGCCTCTACCACTACCACGCTCAGGCCTTCCTCGCGATGCAGACCGGCATGCGCCAGGTGCCCGACGCCCTCGACGACGCCGTCGCCGTATGCGGCGGCGGTACCGGACATGTGCTGCGCGATGCCGTCATGCCTTTCGTCGCGCCCGCGGCGATTTCCACCTTCTTCTACCTGTTCATGCGCTCCATGGTGACGCTGTCGGGCGTGATCTTCCTGGTCACCCCCGATCTCGGCCTCGCCTCGGTCACGGTGATGCGCCTGGACGAGAACGGTTTCCTGGCGCAAGCGGCCGCCTACGCGATGTGCGTTGTGCTGGCCGGCGCGCTGGCGCTCGGCGCGATGCGCCTCATCCTCCACGTCCTCAAGGAACGACGCCATGTGGCATGAAGAACGACATTCCCGTATTCGCGATCTGCTCCGCGCCAGCGGCCAGGTGTCGGTGGAACGCATCGTCACGGAACTGGGCGTGTCCCGCGAGACGATCCGCCGCGATCTTGTGGAGCTGGCCGAGCGTGGCGAGATTCGCCGCGTGCACGGCGGTGCCGTGCTCACCGGCGACGAACCCCCGATCGACGTGCGCCATGCCACCCGCGTGCGCGAAAAGCGCGCCATCGCGAAGAAGGTGGCCGCACTCGTGGAAAGCGGACAGACCATCTTCATGGACGCGGGCAGCACCATGAACCTCGTCGCCGAGGCGCTTGCCGCGCGCAGCGGGCTGACCATCGTGACCAATGCGGTGGACGTGGCCTCGCGCTTTGCCGCGCGCCCCGGCAACGAGGTGCACCTCCTGGGCGGCCGCTTCAACGCGCAGATCGGATGCACGCAGGGCGCGGCTACCGTGGCGGAGATCGCCCGCTACCAGCCGCACCTCGCCATCGTGTCCCCCGTGGGGATCGATGCGAAATCCGGTGCCAGCAGTTTCGAAATGGAAGAGGCCGAAGTCGCAAGGGCGATGTGTGCGAACGCACGGCGCATCGTGATCGCGGCCGACCATTCCAAGATCGGCGTGCGCAGCCGCGTCGCCTGGTGTCCCGCCGACCGCATCGACGTCCTCGTAACCGACCGTCGTGCGGAGCGCTCGCGTGCGATCGACGCCCTTCGTAAGGCCGTGGGCGAGGTTGCCTACGCCTGAAACAACCCGCGCCAGGAAGGCCACTGCCACCGCCGTTTCAATCGATAGAAAACATTCCAGCCACACACCACATGTCTTCCCGGAGCACTCACATGCATTCCCGCCCCAACCTTCGACGTACCCTCTTGTGCGCCGCCGTCGCGGCCTCCCTGTCCGGCGTGGCGTTTGGCCAGGCCACCACCGGCCGCATCGCCGGCCAGGCTCCGGCAACGGCCGGTGAAACCGTGCTCGTGGAGGGCAGCAATGGCCTCGTGCGCGAAGTGCCCGTGGACGCTCGCGGTCGCTACTCGGTCGAGGCCCTGCCCCTGGCCACGTACAAGGTGTCGCTCAAGGCGAACGGTCAGGTCGTGGACACCCGCGACAACGTTACGCTTCGGGTCGGCGCCGCCACCGACGTCTCGTTCGATACCGCCGGCGGCGCGACCGACGCCCAGCAGCTCGAAGGCGTGACGGTGTCGGCCACCAGCCTGCCCAAGATCGACGTGGCCACGGTCGCTTCGAGCACCGTGATCACCGCGCAGGACATGGCTCGCCTTCCGCTGGCACGCACCGCCGAAGCCGTGGCCCTGCTCGCACCGGGCGCCTCGCCGGGTGCGCGCGGCTTCAAGGGTGCCTTCGGCAACCGGCTGGTGAGCTTCGCCGGCTCGTCGGTCACCGAGAACGCGTATTACATCAACGGCATGAACACCACCGATCCGCTCAGCGGCTTCGGTGGCATCACGCTGCCCTATGGCGCGGTGGACCAGCAGGAAGTGTTGAGCGGCGGCTATTCCGCCATGTACGGCCGCTCCGACGGCGGCGTGATCAGCCAGGTGGGCAAGCGCGGCAGCAACGAATGGCACTTCGGCGCGCAGGTGCTGTGGGAACCCGACTTCGCACGTGCCAGCGCGCGGAACATCAAGTACGGGCACAACAATCCCAATCCGCCGGGTTCCGTCTTCCTCCGCAACGACGACAATCACGAGCACAGCAGCACCATCAGCGCTTACGCAGGTGGCCCGCTGATCAAGGACAAGCTCTATGCCTTCGCCGCCGTGGAGATGGAGCGCAGCGAGGGCAACACCATCGGCGACGTGAACCACGCGTACGACACGCGCTACACGTACAAGGACCCGAAGTGGTACGGCAAGCTCGACTGGAACATCAACGACAGCAACATCCTCGAACTGACCGGCGTCAACCAGACGCATCGTAGCAACGGCAACAAGTACGCCTACGACTACGACGACAACACCATCGGCGACTATGCCGGCACCGATTACACATACAAGACCAAGGCGATGATGTATGTCGCCAAGTACACCAGCTACATCACCGACGACCTCACCCTGACGGCCCTCTACGGCAAGTCGAAGCTCACGTATTACAACGAGCCGCCGGGTACCGGCGTCACCGGCCCCTTCATCGGCGGCGTGAACCAGCAGAACCCGGCCCTGAACGGCGGTTCGCCGATCACCAACGGGCAGACGCTGGACACCGTGGACAACCCCGACCACGAGTCCACCAACCGCAACCTTCGCGTCGACCTGAACTACAAGATCGGCAACCACTCGATCACCGCCGGCATCGACAACCAGGATTCCCACGACATCGACGACGGCACCACCATCGGCGGCGACGGTTACGAACTCTGGTACGGCAAGCAGGACCCCAACCTCAACATCAGCGACAACCCGTTCGTGGGCAAGCCGGGCGACTACCCCGGTGGCGAGAACGGCTACTACGCCTACTACCGCCACTACAACACGCTGGCCTCCGTTCGCGTGAAGCAGCGCGCCCAATACGTGATGGACGACTGGCAGGTCACCGATCGCCTGCTGCTTTCCCTCGGCCTGCGCAACGACCAGTTCACGAACTACAACCCCGAAGGCAAGCCGTACCTCAAGCTCACCAAGCCGCAATGGGCGCCGCGTCTCGGCTTCAGCTGGGATGTGAACGGCGATTCGACGATGAAGATCTACGGCAACGCGGGCCGCTACTTCCTCGCCATGCCGGCTTCCGTGGCCTTGCGCACCTCCGCCGGTTCGCTCGCGGTAAACCAGTATTTCACCTATACCGGCATCGACTCGCACGGCCTGCCCACCGGTATCACCTACATCGCCTCCCAGACCGGCGGCGGCGTGTCGCCGAACGGCGAGTACGGCCAGGCACCCGATCCCCGCACCGTCAGCTCGAAGAACATCAAGTCGGAATACCAGGACGAGTTCATCCTCGGCATGGACCAGCAGTTGAACGCAGACTGGGTGTGGGGCGCCAAGGCCACGGTGCGCAAGCTGCGCAACGCGCTGGACGACGTGTGCGACAACGGCGCCATCAGCCGCGCGGCCGCGGCGCAGGGCGCCGACATCGACACGCTCACCATCGGCAGCTGCTACCTGTCCAACCCGGGCCGCGCCAATGTCTACCAGCTGAAGAAGGACGGCGGCGGCTACTACAATGTCACCGTCACCAACGACGACTTCGGCTTCAGCCATCTGAAGCGCAACTACTACGGCCTGGATCTCTACCTCTCGCACCCGTTCGACGGCAAGTGGTCGGGCAAGGTGGACTACCTGTTCTCGCGCAGCTACGGCAACACCGAGGGCCAGGTGCGTTCCGACGTGAACCAGGGTTCGGTCGCGGCCTCGCGCGACTGGGATTACGCCACGCTGATGGACTACGCCAACGGCTACCTCGCCAATGACCGCAAGCACCAGCTGAAGCTCTATGGCTCTTATCAGATCGCGGCCGAGTGGATGGTGTCGGCCAACCTCACGGTGCAATCGGGCTTGCCGAAGTCCTGCCTGGGCCGCTACGGCGCGGACGAAAGCGACCCGTCCGGTTACGGCAGCTACTACCACTTCTGCTTCGGCCAGCCCTCGGCATACGGCGCGAAGGGTCGCCAGCCGTGGGAAGAACTGCTCGACGTGAACGTCGAATACCGTCCGTTGTGGGCCGATCGCAAGCTGGCCTTCAACGTATCGGTGTTCAACCTGCTGAACCAGCAGCGGGCGGAATCGACCAACCCCGTGTCAGGCAGCAGCGGATCCGTGAACGACGGTTACGGCCAGGTCAACAGCTACACGACACCTCGTTACGCACGCCTCGGCGTCACCTACGACTTCTGACGGAGACGTCATGCACACACTGCTGCGACTGGGTTTCGTCGCACTCGCCGCCGGAGTCCTCGCTACTCCGGCGGCAGGTGGCGAACGCACCTATAAAGAGCTTCCTAGCGAGATTCCCGCGCATTTCGCACGGACGGAGGCCGGCTTCGATTTCGAACGGCGCACCGTCGACATCCCGATGCGCGACGGGGTGAAACTGCACACCGTGATCCTCGTTCCCAAAGGCGCGACGCACGCGGGCATTCTGCTTACCCGCACGCCTTATGGTGCCGACGGCATGGGCCACCGTGGGGACAGCCCGCACCTCGGGCCAACCTTGCGTGGCTACGACAATCCGGCCGACATCGTCGTGCAGGACGGCTACATCCGGGTGATCCAGGACATCCGCGGGAAGCACGGTTCCGAAGGCGACTTCGTCATGAACCGCCCGCCGATCGGCCATGGCAATCCCACCGCCGTGGACGAATCGTCCGACATCTACGACACCGTCGACTGGCTGGTGAAGCACGTGCCGGAGTCCAACGGGAAGGTCGGGATCATCGGTATTTCCTACGATGGCTTCGAGGCGATGGTCGCCACCATCCGCCCGCACCCTGCCCTCAAGGTGGCCGTGCCCATCAATCCCATGATCGACGGATGGATGGGCGACGACTGGTTCCATCGCGGCGCCTTCCGCCAGCAGATGATTCCTTACATCTACGGCATGGTGAATTCCCGCCGCAGCGACATCGGCTGGACCAGCGGCTACCGCGACGACTACGACCTTTACCTTCACTACGGTTCCGCTGGCGACGTCGGCCGCGCCTACGGCATGGAAGCGCTCGGCTTCTGGCAAAAGCTCCTGGCCCATCCCGCCTACGACAACTTCTGGTCGGAACAGGCCCTGGACCGCATCGCCGCGAAGGAACCCATGACGGTACCTACGATGCTGGTGCACAGCCTGTGGGACCAGGAAGACAACTACGGCGACATGGCCGTGTACCGCGCCCTCGCCCCGCGCGACCCTGAACACAGGAAGCTGTGGCTCGTCCTCGGCCCCTGGCGTCATGCGAAGACCTGGGAGCGAGGCGAAAGCATCGGTCCGATCAAACTCGAAAGCGACACCGGCACCACGTTCCGGCAGCAGATCCTCCGCCCCTTCCTGGCGCAGTACCTGAAGGATGGCGCACCGCAGGCGGACATCGCACCGGTGAATGCGTTCGTCACCGGCGAGAACGTCTGGCGCAAACTAGACAACTGGCCGTCCGCCTGCCGGGAAGGATGCACCCCCACGATGCGGCGCTGGTACGTGGAAGCCGACGGTGGCTTCGGCGAGGCCGTGCCGGCAAGCGGCGCCGACGAATATGTGTCGGACCCGGCCAAGCCGGTGCCATATCGTGTCCGTCCGATCCAGCCGTGGTCGCATGGCGTGCCCGATCAGGTCGACAGCTGGCCGGAATGGCTGGTGGACGACCAGCGCCAGTTCGCCACGCGCACCGACGTGCTCACCTACGTCTCGCCCGTGCTCGATCAACCCATGAACGTGGCCGGCGAACCGCTGGTGCACCTGCTGGCTTCCACCAGCGGCACGGATAGCGACTGGGTGGTGAAGCTGATCGATGTGTACCCCGACGAGGTGGAAGAGCAACCCTCGATGGGCGGCTACCAGTTGCCCATCGCCATGGAAATATTCCGTGGCCGCTACCGCGAAGGCTACGACACACCCAAGGCGCTCGTGCCTGACAAGCCGCTCGAATACCGTTTCCCTTTGCCCACGGTAAACCACGTCTTCCAGCCCGGCCACCGCGTGATGGTGCAGATCCAGTCCAGCTGGTTCCCGCTGTACGACCGCAACCCGCAGACCTTCGTGCCGAACATCTTCAACGCGAAGGCCGGCGACTACCGCAAGGCAACGCAACGCGTGCTGCGCGACGGTCAGAACGGTACCTACCTGGAACTCCCCATAACGAAATGACGCCACGCCTGTAGGAGCCGCCATGGCGGCTCCTACAGCCAACGCACCTAGGCGACTACCGAAAGGTGAACGGACTTCGCTTCCATGAGTTTCATTCGCTCCAGCAGCCCGGCATAGAAGACAGCCAGGGCGTCGAAGCCGTTGTTCCGGTCGAACTCGATCATGCCTTCGATGTGGCCCGCAAGGTCGATAGGCTTGTCCGGGTCGCTCTCAAATATCCCTGACGGAAGTGAAGTAAAGAGAGCGCTCGCGTCTTCGAATTCAGCATCACCACCAGTAAAGATCAGTTCGTCGCAATAGGCTTGAAGCTGGCGCGGGGTGATTCGAGAGAAATCTACCCGAGCCACGGAAGGCGGACGTTCGATTTGCAGCGCCTCGTTTTTTCTGGGAGGCTGCGATAGTGCAACTTGCGCACTTGCAGTCCCAATATGACTCAGGCGAGCGGGCGTGATATGCATTCTTCGTGCTCCTGATGAAGGTTATCTACAAGAGCAAACTTTGCTTTGTGGAAGAACAAGGACCACATCCAAAGCGACGTATTCCTCCTTGACTTCGCGGCTTCCCCTACGCAGAAGGAGCGAGACGATTGATCGCACCCTGGATCGGGCATGTGGCCGCCCATTAATATCGTCAAATCCCTACCGAAACAGGGCCTGTGCTCACTAAAGATGTTCCACGGTCATGTCGACCGTGGAGGAATCATCATGAAATACGCCACCACCTTAACAATTGCGCTCGCTGCATGCCTGATCGCCGGTACAGCGCAAGCCAATAACCTTACTCGCGTAGCCGTCTATTCAGTCGAATCGTCTCAGGGCGGCACAGAGCGTGTGTCGTCAGGGAACTCTTCCACCTCGCGGGATCACGGCGGCGCCAGGATGCACATCACCACAGAGGAAATCGGGTACGGCAACAATCCGCAAGCACGTTTGCTTGGCTTCTCCTTGCGTGAGATCCGGACGGTCCCTCTATGCAACGTCCGGGGCCGCGCCCTTCCCTGCAATGGCCGCGGCACCGTCGTCGGCTACCGCCGCACATGGGACGCCAGCGGCCGCGACGGCGGCAACTTCGAATACATGGTGATTCCGAACGGCATCGGCGGCGTGCGACGGGTGAGCCTGCAAGTGCGGTAATCGAAACCGGCCGGCCGGGTGGTCGGCCGCTTCCGGATGGCCGGGTGCCTGCTCGCTCAATCCTTCGCCAACGCGCTGCCCATGTGGATCACGAGGTTGTCGATGCGCAGGATGCCGCCTTCAAAGGTCGTGTTCAGGTGTATCTCGCGGATCGTCGCGCCGGGCGGCGCATGACAACTGTAGTTGCCGGCGTGAACGGTGGCGCCGGACCACGACGCGGTTTCCGGGCCGCTGCTGAAGACGCAGCCAAGCTGCACGGCCTGTTCGCCCGGCGTCTGGATCCAGTAATCGAAGGACGCGTCGCTGCCGCGAAGTCCAGGTGCCAGCACGATGCTGGTCAGGTTCGCGCTCTTGCCCACGCCCGGGCGTATCGCGAGATAGCGGCCGGCGAGCGGACGCATGCCTGCCTCCGCTCGCTCGCCATAAAGAAACGGGCCGCGTTTCGAAGCGGCAATGCTGAACAGGCCCCCGGGATCCTGGAACGGCGTGGCGATGCCTCCGCTGGGAAGGCTATCGAAACCGATCGCCTGTGCGGCGCCGGGCGACATGACCTCCTGTGCTCTCGCCGAAGCAAGAACACAGAAGAAGAGGAACATTCCGGCAAGGTGCGTGCGCATGGCGACAGACATCGGCTCATGCACGTGAAGAAACCGTACAGAATGCGCGACCTTGCCGAAACGGCCTGCCTCAACGCTTCACGCCGCCGCTTGGCCCGGGATCCGGCCCTCGCAGTTGCGATGTCGGAACACCGCGGTAACCCCAGTCCTCCATGGCGACCTCCTCGATCACCACGTGTGTCAGCTCAGGCGACTTCCCGAGCACCCGCTCCAGCGTTTCGGTAATTTCGGCGATCACCTGCGCCTTCTGCGCAGGTGTGTTGCCTTCACGCGTGATACGAACATTGACGAAGGGCATGACGGCGTTACCAGCGACCGGTGCTCGCGCCGCCGTCGACCGGCAACACCACACCGTTGGTGAAGGAACTGCGCACCAGATAGACCACCGCCTCCGCGATGTCTTCCGGACGGCCCAGCCGATTCATCGGATTCAGACCGCTGAGGAATGCATGGGTCTCCGGCGAGTGCATCGGCGTGTCGATGATACCCGGGGCGACCGCGCTCACGCGCACGTTATGCGGCGACAGCTCGAGCGCCAGCGCACGGGTGACATCGTTCAGACCGCCCTTGATCAGCACGGCCATGGCCGCGGTGACGTTGCGATCCGGCTGGAGGCCCAGGTTCGCGGTGATGTTGACGATATGGCCCGACTTGCGCGCCGCCATGTGCCGCGCGGCGACCTGGGACGGGTAGACGACGCCGCGCAGGTTGGTGTCGATCATCGCGTCGATGTCCTGCACGGTGTAATCGGCGAACGGCTTGGCAATGAAGATGCCGGCATTGTTGACCAGCACGTCCACCGAACCGAACGCCTCGATGGCGTGGTCGAACAGACGCTCGGCCGTTTCGGGCAGCGCGATGTCGCCTGCGACGGTGAGGAAGCGGTCGCTGTTGCCGAGGACCTTGGCCGCCTCGTCCAGGCGAGCCTGGCTGCGACCGTTGCCCACGACGTTGTAGCCGAGGTCGAGGAATGCCTTCGCGACGGCAAAGCCGAGGCCGCTGGAGGCGCCGGTGACGATAACGGTGTTGCGGGTGCTCATGGGTTGCTCCGGATAGGGATGGATGCCGGCGCGTGGCCGGGCCTGACGCACAATCTATTGATGCGCCGGGTGGCAATAAATATGATCCGAAGCAAATAACCTATTACATGGTGTAACTCATGCATCGCCAGTTCGACGACCTGATGCTCGGCAGCATCGAGCTGTTCTGCCTGGCCGGCGAGCTGGGCGGCTTCACTGCGGCGGCCAGCGCCGCCGGCGTGACTCCGGCGGCGGTCAGCCGGTCGGTGGCGAGACTCGAGGCCCGGCTGGGTGTACGGCTGTTCGTACGCAGCACACGCCAGATCCGCCTTACCGACGCGGGGCGCGTCTACATGGAGCAGTGCCGCCAGGCGTTGGCGCAATTCGCCGATGCGGAGCGCATGGCCAGCGGACAGGAGGCGCAACTGTCGGGACGCCTGAGGATCAGCGCACCCACCACGTACGCGCACTACCGTCTGCTGCCCGCCCTGCCCGCGTTCCATCGCGAACACCCCGGCATCCATCTGGACCTGCACATCAGCAATCGCAACATCGGCTTCGCCGACGAAGCCTTCGACCTCGCGATTCGCGTTCGCGCACCCGTCGATTCGTCCCTGATCGTGCGTCACCTAGAGGACAGCGCACTTGTCGTGGTTGCCGCGCCCACGTACCTCGCTGCGCACGGCGTCCCTCGCACGCTCGCCGACCTCGCCCGGCACGAATGCATTCAGTTCGATCTACCCAGCAGTGGCCGGCGCATTCCCTGGCTCTTCCGTCAGGACGGCGCGGACGTGGAGTTCGAGGCCGAGAGCAGCTACACGGTCTCGGAAGACGTGCTCGGCGGCGTCACGCTCGCGCGGGCCGGCGCCGGCCTGTTCCAGGCGTACCGGTTCGTGGTGCAGGAGTATCTGGAAAGCGGCTCGCTGGTCGAAGTGCTCGCCGACTTCGGCGGCCGGTCCCGCCCCTACAACCTTCTCTATCCGCACAGCCGTTTCGTGCCGCCGCGCGTGCGTGCCTTCATCGATTTCCTTACTGCCCGCGTGGCTGCGACGCCGTGAAGGCCCGCGCCGGGGGTCACCCGGGCGGGTGGGTGCTTTCCGTCCCGTCCCCTATACTCCCGCGCATGAAGCCCAACGTCCTGCTGCAGTACATCCTCCCGCACCGCTTCCTCTCGCGCATCGTCTACTGGGCAACCCGGTGGGAGTGGACCCCGTGGAAGAACTTCCTGATCCGGGAGATCGTGAAGCGCTACGAC
The DNA here is from genome assembly GCF_011759605.1 of Luteibacter sp. SG786. Taxonomy (GTDB): domain Bacteria; phylum Pseudomonadota; class Gammaproteobacteria; order Xanthomonadales; family Rhodanobacteraceae; genus Luteibacter. Next base: position 2,149,086 of record NZ_JAAOYX010000001.1, on the reverse strand, counting down.
GTGGACATGAGCCAGGCGGCGCAGCCCGATCCGTTCGCGTACCAGCACTTCAATGCGTTCTTCACCCGCAAGCTGAAGGCCGATGCACGCCGGGCCGACCCCGATCCAGGCACGATCGTGTCCCCCGCGGACGGTCGCATCAGCCAGTCCGGGCGCATCCGCGACGGCCGCATCTTCCAGGCCAAGGGGCAGGAATACACGGCCGTCGAACTGCTGGGCGACGAAACCGCGGCAGCGCCGTTCCGTAACGGAAGCTTCGTGACGATCTACCTCTCGCCGCGGGACTACCACCGGGTGCACATGCCGCTGGAAGGCGAACTCACGGGTACCACGCACGTGCCTGGCCGCATCTTCAGCGTGGCGCCGTTCGCGGTGGAAGCCATTCCCCGCGTCTTCGCCCGTAACGAGCGGCTGGTGTGTCATTTCCAGGGCGTGCACGGCCCCTTCGTGTCGGTGATGGTCGGGGCGATCCTCGTGTCCAGCGTTGCCACCGTATGGGACGGCCTGGCCATTCCGCCGTATGCGTCCGATATCCGTCACCACGATTGCCGCGACCGGCATGTGAAGCTGGAGCGCTTCGCCGAAATGGCCCGCTTCAATATGGGCTCCACGGTCATCCTGCTGTTGCCCGAGGGCTATGTGCTCGACGATCTCAAGCCGCAACAACAGGTTATCGTCGGACAGCGGCTGGGGCGCTGGTCCGGAGCCGCCACCGGGAACGCATGACGAACCGCGTCACAATGTGACGAAAACGTCTTACATTTGACGCATGGCCGGGGTATTCTCCCCGGACCGCTGCCTCCATCGGGGGAGAGGCACGGGACCGCAAGAAGCATCCGTACTAGGGGAAGTCGTCCATGCGTCTGGTCACCCATCTCATCGCTGTCAATCGCGAAATTCGTCTTCGCCGGCAGCTCGCCGATATCGAACGCGTGGTACTCGCCCTGCCGGTGCGCGCGCATGCCGACCTCCAGCAACTGGTAAGGCGCGAGATGGAACAGGCCGCGGCTTGCGATTTCCCCCACCTGTACGGCACGCCGCCGGAAGAACGCTACAGCACTTACGGCCATGGACCGGATATCGGCCTTGGCAAGGCGCGCTCGGAAAATCCGTTGATCGCCACGCGTGGCGTCGCCCTGTGGATTGCCGCCGTCTACCACGAGACCCTCGATTCGCGCCGCCCGGGCATGGAAGAACTCCATCGGCAGATCCTGCGCCTGATGCGCCAGATCAAGGAGTTGTCCGCGTCGGAACGACGTGAGCCCACCGCGAGCTGGATGAGCGGCCCGCAAGCGGTGGCGTAAATCTCAGCGGCAAACCGGCACGCGAATCGCCTGCCCCACCGTCAAGTGGTGCCCCTTCAGCCCGTTCAAGCGCGCTATGTCTTCCACATCGGCGCAGCTGCTCTTGCGCGCGATGCCCACGAGCGTGTCGCCACGGCGCACGGTGTATTGCCTTGACCCGCGGGACGGCGACTTCGCGGCGGACGGCGACGGGCCGTTCGCCAGCGCGGCCGACGTGGCCGCCGGCGGCGGAGGTGCCACGATCTTCACCGCGTTGTGCAGGTCGCTGGCGAGGATCGGCCAGGGACCGTCGGTGCAGGTGGCGGCATACGCTTTCTCGAGTTGCTTGGGCACTTCGAGCCGTGTCCCGACCGGTTGGCTCATCTGCGGATCGAGACGCGGATTGAGGTTTCGCAACGTGCGGAACCAGCCCTCCGACATGCCCTGCGCGGAGCCGAGGCAGACGGTGAGTTCGGCTAGCGACGCCGGGCGCTTCAAGACGAGTTGCCCCGGCTCGCCGTCGATCTTCGGCCAGTTCAGGTGGTAGCTGTCGGGGTGCAGGAACAGCCAGGCGGCGGCCAGCACCATCGGAACGTAATCGCGCGTCTCGGCCGACATCTGCCCATAGATCTGCGGATCGTAGAAGCCCGCGCCCGGATTCGCCGCGGCAAGGCGGCGCATGCGCCCCTCGCCGGCGTTGTACGCCGCAAGCGTCAGTTCGAGGTTGTTGTTGAATACACCCAACTGCTCGTCGATGTATTCGGCATTGGCCTGCGCCGCCATGGTGGGATCGAAGCGCTGGTCGAAGCCGTCGGTGTTGGAAAGGCCAAAGCGCAGGCCGGTGGCATACATGAACTGGAGCGGCCCCGATGCCCCGGAGCGCGACACGGCGTGCACCTTGCCTCCGGATTCCTTGGCCATGATGCCGAAGAGCAGCGCCTCGGGAAGGTCGGCTTTCTTGTATGCCGGCCACATCTTGTAGCGGAGCATCTGGTAGTTGACGTAGGCGTCCATCAGGTTCGGACGCAGCTGGGTCAGCCACATTTCCAGCGCCGCCTTTACCGGCCCGTTCATCACCATGAGGTCGGAAAACTGCTGGCCCTTGAGCATCGTAACGCTGCGCTGCGCCTGCGGCAGCGCGCCGACCACGAGCGACTTCGAGGCATCGCCCGGCTGGGCGCCCACTTCGGCTTCCTGCTCGGTGTCGTCGGCGTCCTCGCCCTCGATGAAGCTGCCGTCCTTGAGCCGCAGCAGCCGGTCGAACACGGCGGCGAAACGTTGCTGGTCGCAGCCGGCCGTGAGGGCACAACGCGCCGAGGCGTCCTTCAGCTGGTCGAGCGACTGCTTGCGCGTGCGGGCGGCTTCCGGGGTGTCGCCGCGGCGGGCCTGGTCGATCGACGCCTCATACCCCTTGCTCGCCTGGTTCATCCGGTCGTACAAGGCATTGACCTCGGGAGTGGCCTTGCCGGAGGAACGTGGGGCGCCGCTCGATGCGCAGCCGGCAAGGATCGCAAGCGGCAGGATGAGGAAAGGTCGCGGGATACGGACGGACATGCACAGGCTCGGGGGTAAGGCATTGCCGGCAACGTTACCCCCGGGGGCCGCGAGACTCAAGCACCAAGGGCCGAAAAATCGCCGTAAACACGCGCCGTTGCGTAAACTTGCTCAGGTCACGCTTAAGAAGGACGAACCATGACGACGATCCTCATTGGCCGCGGCGACGAGGGCTCGGTGTCCCTCGATTCCCGCTACGGCAATCGCCACGGCATGATCGCGGGGGCCACGGGCACCGGCAAATCGGTGAGCCTGATGCTCCTGGCGGAGGGCTTTTCGCGCATGGGCGTGCCCTGCTTCCTCGCCGATGCCAAGGGCGACCTGGCCGGATTGGCGCAAGCCGCCGGGGCGCCCACAGAGAAGCTGACCGCGAGGCTGCAGAAACTCAGCGTTGCGGACTGGAAGCCGCAGGCCAATCCCGTGGTGTTTTGGGACATCTACGGCAAATCCGGGCATCCCGTGCGAGCCACGGTGTCGGAAATGGGCCCCACCCTGCTTTCGCGCATCCTGGAACTCAACGACACCCAGGAAGGCGTGATGGAGGTGATCTTCCGGGTCGCCGACGACGAAGGCCTGCTCTTGCTCGATCTCGCCGACCTGCGGGCGATGCTCGGCTTCGCGGCCGAAAACGCGAAGGACATCTCGGCCCGCTACGGATTGATAAGCGCGCAGAGCGTGGCCGCCATCCAGCGCGCCCTGCTGAAGCTCGAACAGGATGGCGCGGATGCGTTCTTCGGCGAGCCCGCGCTGGAGCTGTCCGACCTGATGCGCCAGGACATGAGCGGCCGCGGCGTCATCAGCGTGCTCGCCGCCGACACACTGATCCTGAAGCCCCGGCTCTATTCCACGTTCCTGCTCTGGCTGCTGTCGGAACTGTTCGAACAGTTGCCGGAAGTGGGCGACCTGGACCAGCCGAAGCTCGTGTTCTTCTTCGACGAGGCGCATCTGCTGTTCGATGACGCGCCCGCCGCGCTGCGCCAGCGCGTGGAGCAAGTGGTTCGCCTCATCCGTTCCAAGGGCGTGGGCGTGTATTTCTGTTCGCAGAACCCGGACGACGTGCCTGGCGAGATACTCGGGCAGTTGGGCAACCGCGTGCAGCATGCGCTGCGCGCGTTCACGCCGCGCGACCAGAAAGCCGTGAAAGCGGCTGCGGAAACCTTTGCGCGCAATCCGAAGCTCGACGTCGTGGAAACGATCGGCACGCTCGGCACGGGCGAAGCACTCGCCTCCATGCTGGGCGACGGCGGTGTGCCCTCGCCCGTGCAGAAGGTGCTGGTCTCCACGCCGGAATGCCGCATCGGCGCCATCACCCCGGAAGAACGGGCAGCGGTGCGTTCGCGGTCGCCGGTAGGCGCCAAGTACGACACGCCGGTGAACCGCGAATCCGCGCAGGAACGTCTCGCCGCCCGCGCCGGCGAGAAGAACGCCGCCGACGCGCCGCCGGTGAAAACACAGAAGGAAGACGACGGCGATTCCACCTGGGGCGATGCGGTTCGCGACGCCGTGTTCGGCACGAAACGCCGCCAGGGAATGATCGAGACCATGGCGAAGTCGATGGTGCGCACCGCCGGTTCGCGTGCCGGGCAGCAGATCGTGCGCGGCATCCTCGGCAGCATCTTCGGCGGGCGCCGCTGACCATGCAGCGTCATGAGCTGGCCGACGCGAGCACCCCCTTCGCCGAGCGTGCCCGCACCGGGTGGCGCTATCCCATGCGGGGCGCCGCGCCGATCACGATCGGCGCCGTCACGCTGTTCGAATCGCTGGCCTTCCTCCCCATCACGGGGTTCCGGCTGCTGGTGGTGGTGCTGGGGTGGATCGCCATCTACACGTATGCCTTCGAGTGCCTGCGCCGAAGTGCCGACGGCTATGCCGATCCGCCGGAGATAGCGGTCCATGCCGAGGACAAGACGAGCGTTGCGCTCATCCTCATCCAGCTCACCGGCAACGCCATCGGCGTGCTGGCGCCGATCTTCCTGGGCGTGCCGGGCCTGCTCGTCTCGCTGGCATTCGCTTTCGTATTGCCCGTGATGACGATGTCCCTGACCTTCGACGGCGTGGGCGCAGCGCTGAACCCGGCGACATGGGTGGCCGCGATCGCTCGTTTCGGCGGCGCCTATCTGGTGCTGTTCGCCGTAATGCTCGCCAGCAGCCTGCTGCAAGCGGCCGCGCAATACGCCATGAAGGATCACGGCCCCACGTTCTTCGGCACCATGGGTTACTACCTCGTCGCGAACTACCTCACTGTGTACAACTTCCATCTCATGGGCGCCCTCATCCACCATCGGCACGAGGCGCTGGGCTATCGGCCGGAATCGGAGACGATCGCCGAAGCCATCGAGCCTGACGACGACATGGCGCTGCTTGCGCATGTGAACCTCATCGCACGCGAGGACGTGCCCGCCGCCACGGACATCCTCACCGAACGGCTGCGCGAAGGGCTGGCCCCCGCGGCGCTGCACGGGCGCTATCGGGAACTGTTGCGTGCGCAGGGTCGCCTGCCGGAACTGCTGGTGCACGGCCAGATATGGATCGCGGCCCTCGTGGCAGGCAGGGAACAGCGGCGCGCGCTTGGCGTGGTACAGGACTGCCTCGACGTGGACCCCTCGTTCCTGCCGGACGACACGCTCACCTGCGGCCCGCTCGCCGACACCGCGGCACATGGCGGCATGACCCGGCTCGCGCTGCATCTCTCGCTCAGCTACCTGCGCACGTGGCCCGCGGACATGGGGGCGCCCCATTACGGGCTGCTCGCCCTGCGCATGCACGAACGGTTGGGACAGGTGGCGGAAGCGGCGGCGTTGGGCCGTCGCCTTCTCGCGGAACATCCGGAGCACCCGTTGGCCGCCGATATCGAAGCGTTGCTGGCATCCCTTGCCCTGACGCGAAAGGCGCACACATGAGCCGCTGGCGTCCACCCTCCCCCTCGTCCACGGCGATCATCACGCGCGATGGCTTCGAGCGGTTGAAAGCCGAACTCGACCATCTATGGCACACCGTGCGCCCCGAGGTGGTGAAGGCGCTCGCCGCTGCCGCGGCCGAAGGCGATCGCTCTGAGAACGCGGAATACACCTATCGCAAGAAGCAGCTCGGCGAGATCGATCGGCGTGCCCGTTACCTCAGCAAGCGCATACCCGTGCTGAAGGTCGTGGAGGCATCGCCCACGCAACGCGACGCGGTGTTCTTCGGCGCCACGATGGAACTGGAAAACGTGGAAACCGGGGAAACGGTGCGCTATCGCATCGTGGGGCCCGACGAGACCGACGCGCGCAAGGGTTGGATCAGCGTGGATTCGCCGCTGGCGCGCGCCGTGCTGAAGAAGCGCATCGACGACGAATTCGACGCCGAGCTACCCGGCGGCCGCACGCGTTTCGCCGTGCTCTCCGTCGCCTACGACTGACCGCCGTTCGCGGACAGGGATTCGGCGCACCGCTCCAATCCGTCGGCGAAGCGCGCCACGTCGGCCGCGAAGGCATCGAGGGCCACCGGGTCGACCTCGCCGCCTTCGCGCAGGGCGAGCTCCATCTGCTCGCCCCGATCGCCCACTGCGAAATTCCCGAAGACGTTCACGCCGCCCAGCACGTGGTGCAGCCAGCCCGCCACCTCCTCCGTATCGCCACGCTCCAGCAAGGACGGCAAACGGCGAAGGGCATCGCGGGTGGTGGCGACACCGGCACGGAGCACCGTCGCCACCTTGTCGTCGGTGCCGAACACACGCCGCATGCGCGCCATGTCGAGTTCGGGCGATGTCTCGGCAGGCGGCGCAAGCCATCGCTCGATGGCGGCATGGAAGGTATCGAGCCTGATGGGTTTGCGCAGCAGGTCGTCCATGCCCGCGGCGAGACAACGCTCGCGCTGGTCGGAACGCGCGTCGGCCGTCATCGCGACAATGGGCAGGTGTCGTCCGGAGCCTTCCTCGCGCCGGCGGACTTCCCGCGCCAGCTCGTAGCCGTCCATGCGCGGCATGTGGCAGTCCACCAGCAACAGGTCGTACGGCGCGGCATCCAGTGCGGCCAGCGCCGCGACGCCGTCTTCCACCACATCGCAGACATGGCCACGCATCGCGAGTTGCACGCGAACCAGTTCCTGGTTCACGGGATGGTCCTCGGCCAGCAGGATGCGCGCTTCGCGCCGCGCGGAAGCCATCGCGGGCGCCGGGACGGTGGATGCGTCGGCCGGCGGCGGGGGCGCCTTCGCCACCGGCAATGCCAGGGTCACGGTAACCGTGGTGCCGCGCGCAGGCTCGCTCTCGATGGCGATATGCCCGCCCATGCGTTCGATCAGCCGTCGCGAGATGCTCAATCCCAGGCCCGTGCCGCCGAAACGACGGTTGGTGGACGAGTCGGCCTGACTGAAAGGTGCGAAGACATGGCGCAGTTTCGCCGCGTGGATGCCGATGCCCGTGTCCGTCACGACGATACGCACCCCCTGCCGCGCACCTTGCTGGCCGTCCGCACGTACTTCCACGCGCACTTCGCCGCGTTCCGTGAACTTGATGGCGTTGCCGAGGAGGTTGAGCAGCACCTGGCGAAGCCGGCCGTCGTCCACCACGAGATACGGCGCCAGCGTATCGTCGATGGTGGAACGCAGCAGGAGCCCCTTGGCCTCCGCCTGCGCGGCGAGGATGGCGATGGCGCCCTCGACGATGGCCCGCACGTCTGCCGGCCGTGGATCGAGGTCGAGGTGCCCTGCCTCGATCTTGGAGAAGTCGAGCACGTCGTCGAGGATGTGCAGCAACGCTTCGGCCGAGTGCTCGATGGTGGAGACCATGCTGCGCTGGGATGCGTCGAGGCGCGTCCGCTCCAGCACGTCGAGCAGACCGATGACCCCGTTCATGGGCGTGCGGATTTCGTGACTGATGGTGGCGAGGAAGTCGCTCTTGGCACGCGTGGCGGCCTCCGCCTCGTCGCGTGCGCGCGCCACGCCCTTGGCCGCCAGTTCCTGCGCGGTCACGTCCACCCAATAGCCGTTCCAGCGCACGGTGCCGTCGGCCGCCGCCAACGGCACGGCATCGGAACTCAGATAACGCATGCGCCCGTCCACCTGCGCCCGTACGGTGACGTGCAACGGCTGGAGCTCGCGCGCGGAACGCTCGAACGCCGCGCGCAGCTTCTCGCGGTCCTCGTCCGGGATGCCGGCGAGCATCGTCGCCTCGCCGGCGAGCAGTTCGGCGGGTTCCATGCCGAGGATGCTCTGCGGATCGCCGCCGACATAGGTCATGGCGTAGGTTCCGTCCGTACCGCGCACGGCTTCGTAAACCACCGCCGGCACGTGCGCTGTCACTTCGGCGAGACGGCGCTCCGTGCGCTCGCGCCGCCGTGTTTCGCGGCGCAGGTTGAGGTACGCGTAGCTGATCGCGACCAGTGAAACCAGCAGGACCGCGACGAACGGCAACACGCGGCTGGCGATCTCGTGCCACGTGGGGCCGACGATGTAATGCGAGGCGAACCACGTGTTGCGGATCTCCTGCTGTCGATGCACGGGCAGGTTCACGAGCGCGCGGTTGACCAGCGGCAGCAGCGGTGCAAGGTCGCGACTGACGCCGATCGCGATGGCCTCGCTGTCGCCGGTGGGCGCGGCGACCTTCAACTGCCCGAGGAACGCATCGCGGATGTGGTAATCGACGGAAGCGAGGTTGCCGACGAAGGCATCGCCCTCCCCTGCGGCGAGGCGGCGCATGCCTTCCCGCTCGGTGTCCACCGGCATCGCCTGCACGTTGGGAATGCCTTTGAGCAGACGGCGGATGGGATCGCGCGTGACGTTGCCCAGCACCCGTTTTCCTGCGAGGTCTTCCACCCCGGCAATCGTAGGCGAGCCCTCGCGCGTGACGATCATGATGGGAAAATCCAGGTACGGCACGCTGGGTTCCAGGTGCGGGAACGTGGCGCTCTGCGGATTGATCGCCGCGACCAGGTCCACTTCGCCGTTGCGCACCTTCTGTACGGTATCCGCCCAGTTCTCGCTAGGCACCTGGGTGAGCCGGATGCCCAGCTCCGCGGCGACCTCGCGCACATAGTCCAGCGCGAGCCCTTCTGCCTCGCCTCTTCCCGAGAGAAGGCTGAAAGGCGCATAGCTCGGGTCCACCCCCAGGCGAAGCGCCGGCAGGGCCTTCAGCCACGCCTTCTCCTTCGCGCTGAGCGGAATGCCGGCCTGCTGCGGCCGGGGCGCGATGTCCCTGCCGATCCACCGGGCGCGCAGGCGTCCATGGTCGGCGGCCGTGAGCTCGGCCAACGCGTCGTCGATGGCCCGGCCCAGGGGCGCGCGGTCGGCCGGTACCGCGAAGGCGAGCGCACTGATCGGCAGCGCCAGCGGCGCGCCCACACGGAGTTGCGACTCCAGCCCCAGGCGGGAGACGAATTCCCGTGCGGAATAGGGATTGTCGAGATAGGCGGTTACCTCGCCGGAGCGCACGAGCGCCAGCGCCTCGGCCGTGGACTTGGTTTCCACGAGCGTGGTTTCGGGAAGTTCGCGGCGCAGCGCCGCCAGGTCGAAATAGCCCGTGTGCACGGCGAGCCGCTTCCCACGCAGGTCGCCCGGGCGATGGACGACGGGGGCGTCCGCGCGCTCGACCAGCGCGGGCAGCGATTCGAAATAGGTGGCACCGATGCGAATGCCCGGCATGCCTTTTTCCACCGGGGTGACCGAGGTGGCGACATCGATTTCCCCCCGTGCCAGCGCACCGAGCAATTCCGGCCAGCTGGAAAAGATCCGCGTCTGCAGCGTGACGCCCAGTTCCTTCGCAATCTGGCGAAGGTAGTCGGGCCCCAGGCCCTCCAATTCGCCGTCCCGCAATTCCTCGAATGGCGGATAACCCTCCTGGTAGGCGCCCACCGTAAGCACCGGGTGGTGCCGCAGCCATTCCGCGTCCTGGCGCGACGATGGCGCATCGGCAGATGCGTTCGCCGTCAGGGCAAGCACGACCAGGATTAACAGGAGCAGGCGTCGAATCACTTGGCGGGGTTCGTTGCGGGGGCGTTCGTGGGCATAATCGGTCCGAAGTCGGCAGTACCGCAATGCAGTAAGGAGAACACGAGGCATGTCACTCAAGGTCATTCTGGCAGACGACCACCCCCTGGTTCTCGCTGGTGGCGCCTTGGCGCTGAGGACCGCGCATATCGACGTGGTGGGTGAAGCTCAGTCCGCGGACGAGCTACTGTCCATGCTCGGCGACCGCGCATGTGACGTCGTGATTACGGATTTTCTCATGCCGAGCGACCGGCAGGACGACGGTTTCCCCCTGATCGAAAGGATCGTGAAGGAGCATCCGCAGGTTGCGGTGGTGGTTCTCACCATGATCAATCGACCCGCGGCGCTGATGTCCATGCTCAACCGCGGCGTGCTGGGCATCGTCGACAAGCGCGCGCCCATGGACGAATTGCCGGTCGCCGCGCGGGCGGTGGCAAGTGGCGAAACCTATCTCAGCGAAACGCTCCTGGAGATCCTGAACGAGACGGACGAAGTATCCGATGCCATGCCCGGCGCGCCACTGTCGCCACGCGAAACGGAGGTGATCAAGGCCTTCGTCGCCGGCATGTCGCTGCAGCAGATCGCGGACCGCGAAGGCAAATCGGTAAAGACCATCAGCCGGCAGAAGCGCGACGCAATGCGCAAGCTGGGTGTGCACCACGATGGCCTGCTTCTCGACTACGTTCGCGATCACGGGCTGGTGTAAGCACGCTCCTACGACAGCGGCGCAGGATAAACGCGGCCGGCGCGCAGAGGCTGGAAACACGGGGCATCCGTGTAAAACGATTCGGCGTTCGTATCCGCATGCCACCCCGGCACGCCGGATACCGGCAGTGGCCGTAATTCCAGCGGATCGACCAGCACCGCACCGGAAGCGATCGCTTCCGCGCAACGACGGGCGGCGTCATTTCCGCCCGTGACGACCAGCGCCTTGCCGACCAGCAATTTGCCGGGCGTCAGCGCATGCTCCAGCAGCGCGTGGCCGAACACATCCACGCGCGCCTCGCCACCGAGCCACGCGTCGCGGAAGGTCCAGAACAGGCGATGCCAGTCGTGTGCGCCCCACGCGTCGAGCATGCGGCTGTCCGTCAGCGTCACGATGACGCCGGCTTCGTCGAAGTGGGTGAGCGCGTACTGCGGGCGCGAGCGCTCGCGCGGGCCCATGATGGCGATCTCCGCCATCTGCCGCGCATTCAGGGTCTGCTTGATCGCGCCGTAACGCAGCCACACGAACGCATTGAAGAGGTCGTGCCAGTTCGCCGGGCGTGTCGCGATGGCGCCGTGGCGCGCGATGCGTTCCTCATAGTGCAGGCCGTCGGCAAGCAAGGCCTTGTCCTGCACCACGAACCGGTGGCGGGCCCCTTCGGGCCACAGTGCATTCAGTTCGACGACGGAAGGCCATGCCTCGGCGCGCAGGAGAGGCGCGAAGCATGACCAAGCCGACAGCGGCGGCGCCGCGAGCACGCTCCGGTCGAGCGCCTCCCGCGTTGGCGCCACGTACCGCACTGGCTCAGGCCAGGCGGCCGTACAAATCGTGCGCGTCGGCCTCTTCGACCACCACGTCGACGAACTGGCCCGGCTTCAACAGCTGCCCGTCGTCGATCCGCACGGCGCCGTCGATCTCCGGCGCGTCGGCGCTGGAACGGCCCCAGGCACCTTCGGCGTCGATCTCGTCGACCAGCACCTTGATCGTCTTCCCCACCTTGCGCTGCAGCTTCGCCGCGGAAATTTCAGCCTGCACCGCCATGAACTGCTCGAGGCGATCTTCCTTCAGTTCCTCGTCGATCTGCCCAGGCAGCTCATTGGCCTTCGCGCCATCCACCGGCGAGTAGGCGAAGGCGCCCACGCGGTCGAGTTCCGCTTCGCGCAGGAAGTCGAGCAGTTCCTGGAACTCCGCGTCGGTTTCGCCGGGGAACCCGACGATGAAGGTGCTGCGGATGGTCAGCTCCGGCACCTGGCGACGCCAGTTCTGGATGCGTTCCAGTGTCTTGTCGACGTTGCCGGGGCGCTTCATCAGCTTGAGGATGCGTGGGCTGGCATGCTGGAACGGAATGTCGAGGTACGGAAGGATCTTGCCGTCCGCCATCAACGGCATCACCTCGTCCACGTGCGGATACGGATACACGTAGTGCAGACGCGTCCAGACGCCCAGTTCGGAGAGACCTTCGCAAAGCTCCGTCATGCGCGTGCGATACGACTTGCCGCGCCATTCGCGTTCCGCGTAGCGAACGTCCACGCCGTAAGCGCTGGTGTCCTGCGAGATGACCAGCAGTTCCTTCACGCCGCCCTTCACGAGCTTTTCGGCTTCGAGCAGCACCTGATCCACCGGGCGGCTGACGAGGTCGCCGCGCATCGACGGAATGATGCAGAAGCTGCAACGGTGATTGCAGCCTTCCGAGATCTTCAGGTACGCATAGTGCTTCGGCGTGAGCTTCACGCCGGTGTCCGGCACGAGGTCGAGGAACTTGTTCCGCGTGGGCGGCAGCGCCTGGTGCACCGCACTCATCACCGACGCGTAATCCTGCGGCCCCGTGATCGCCAGGACGTCGGGATAGCTCTCGCGGATCAGTTCCTGACGCTTGCCCAGGCAGCCGGTGACGATCACCTTGCCGTTCTCGTGCAGTGCCTCGCCGATGGCGTCGAGCGATTCCTGCACGGCCGAATCGATGAAACCGCACGTGTTCACCACCACGGCGTCTGCGGCGGAATACGTGGGCACGATCTCGTACCCCTCGACCTTCAGCTGGGTGAGGATGCGTTCGGAATCGACGAGCGCCTTCGGGCAGCCAAGGCTGACGAAACCGATCTTCTGGGTCTGGGCGGCCTGGGACATGCCGTGGGTACCGGGGGGAGGAAACCGTGCATTATAGCCGGTTGGTGCGTTCCGGTTCCGCCGTATCGCCCCGCGCCGCTTCCGGGCGATCCGGGCACAGGTCTCAACCCGACCGGAGATTGCCCTGGGCCGGAGGCCGGCCCCGTCATCGGATGGCATCCGCCTTATCTTTCCGGAACCGTGCTTGCGGTGCCTGGTGCAGCGTTTCCAGACCGCCGCGGCTTGTAGCGCAGCGCTTTCTTTTCCACCACATGCCAGGAAGCGGCTGCCAGGGCAAGTGTCACGGGAACGGTGAAAGACAGCAGCTCGAGGTAAGGCGTCTGCCGCCCCATGAAGGCCACGCCTATCTGCTGCACCGGCCATGCATAGATGTAGATGCCATAGGAGAGGTCCCCGATCTTCGAGATGTCTCGCAGGCCGGGCCATGACTGCATGCCCATCGCTACCGTCAGCGACGGAACGACGAATGCGAGGCCGAGCCTTGTCTGACCGATGCGAGCGAGCGCATAGCCCAGAACCAGGAACAACAGGGTCGGCAGCGCTTTCCTGAGATAGGGAAAGGATCGCAGCAGGCTTCCCGCGGCGAAGAACAATCCGAAGTACGCCAGGAAGCTTGTTCCGGACTGCAGGCCTGAAAGCACGAAGTAAGCGAATATTCCCACGGCCAGCACGATGGCGGGACGTTGCGTTGCGACCCCGGCGACCAGAAGCAGCGCGTAACAATAGACCTCATACGGAATGGTCCAAAGCGATCCGTTGGTGAGGTGCCTGGGGTTGCCAGGGAATCCTTTCAGTCCAAGCGCAGCTATCACTGCCAGGGTCAGCGGTATCGCCACGCAAAGCGCCGGCGCCATCCGGAGTGCACGACGGGCGGCGAATCGCGGAACACTCGGGTCGTTCAGCCAGCTCGACGTCACCAGATAGCCGCTGATCGAAAAGAAGATGAGTACGCCGAGGTTGCCTAACGAATGCTCCCCGACGACGCTCGGCTCACGGCGTCCCGACAGAGCGAACTGATGGCTGATCAGCACCAGGAAGGCGCCGACGACCCTCAGTGCATCAAAATTGTTGCGCTGCGCATGGGTCGTCCCCGCGTCCTGACAAGCGCCTTCCATGAATCGGTCCCCCATGGCTCTTACGCTCATCTATAGCGCGAGCGCGGGGGCAAAAAAGGGGAGTAAATGGGGCACCGAAGAGACCCATTCTCCATTCCGCCGAAAGCCGCTTCCCGTCAATCCTCTTCAACATCCCTCCGAGTAACATGCCCGGTCTGCTTCCTTTCCCTGACCGACGGAGATCCAGCCATGGGCCATACCCTGATTCTCGACACCTCCCGCCCGCATGAAAGCATGGACGCCTACGTGGCCGAGCCCTCGGGCACACCCCGAGGCGGCATCGTCGTCATCCAGGAGATCTTCGGCGTCAATGCGCACATACGCAGCGTGGCCGACCGCTTCGCCGAAGAAGGCTACGTCGCCATCGCGCCGGCCCTGTTCGATCCTGTGGAGAAAGGGGTCGAGCTGGGTTACGACCAGGAGGGCATGCAGAAGGGCCTGAAGATGATCGCGGAACTCGGCCTGCTGCGTCCGATGCAGGACGTGGGCATCGCCGCCGCGCTGATCGCGGATCGCTACAAGGTCAAGGTGGGTTCCGTGGGTTATTGCTGGGGTGGCACCGTGGCGATGCTCGCCGGCTTCCGCCTGGGCCTGCCTTCGGCAAGTTATTACGGCGCGCGCAACGTGCCCTTCCTCACCGAGCCGGCCAAGGCCAATGTGATCTTCCACTTCGGCGAGCGCGACCATTCCATTCCGCCGGAAATGGTGGAAAAGCACCGCGAACTGAAGCCGGAGATGGACACCTGGGTGTATCCGGCGGATCACGGGTTCAATCGCGAGGTCGGGTCCAGTTACGACGAGCCCAGTGCGAAACTCGCCATGGAGCGCACCCTGGCCTTCTTCGCGCGCGAACTCGCACCGCAGGGCTGACGTGGACGCTGCTTTCAAACTGGATGCCCGCCTCGCTGCCGATACTTTTCCCGTCGGCGACCTTCCGCTGTGCCGCGTGCTCCTGATGCGGGATCGCCGCTACGCCTGGCTCGTGCTCGCTCCGCGGCGCGCGGGCATGGTGGAGGTGTCGGACCTGGACGAGGGCGAACGCGCGACGCTGTGGCGCGAAGTGGATCGGGCGGCGGCGGCACTGCGGGCGGCCGCGCCTTGCGACAAGGTGAACATCGGCGCCCTCGGCAACATCGTGCGCCAGTTGCACGTGCACGTGCTGGCGCGTGTGGAAGGCGACGCGGCGTGGCCGGGGCCGGTCTGGGGCCACAGTGCCGCAGTGCCGTACGACGGTGGCGAGGCGGAGCGGCTGGTGGGGGCGCTTCGGCGTCTTCTCGGGATCTAGGCGCAGGCTATGCCGGAAACTAACGAGGCGCCGCAGGGAGAACCTGGGCGCCTCGCGAAAGGATGTCGCGAGCAGGGCTCGCTCCTACGACATCAGTAAGCCTGCGGCTTACTGCTGCGTCTGCGGGTCGTACGCGCCGCTGGACGCGTCCTTGCCCTGCATGCGGTCGGGCAGCGCCGCCTTGTGCGGGGTGTCCTCGAGCTGGCGGGCCTTCTCTTCCACGGCGTTCAGGCGAACCAGTTCGCCCTTCTTGTCGTAGTAGACGGTGAAGCCGTAGTCGAGCTGCATGCGCGCAAGGAAGCCGAGATGGGCGTCGCGAATCTTGGAATCGTCGCTGGGCAGCACCAGGACCGTTTTCGGCAGCTTGCCCTGGTCCTTCAGGTAGGCGAAATGGCTACCCGTATCGGCTGCGGACAGCACGGCGCCGTCGACGAGGAACTGGCCGCTCTTGTACGCCTTGATGGTGTAGTCGAACTGCCCCTGCTCCGCCGCGACGTGGTCGGACTTGGACGCGCCGCGATGGCAGCCGGCAAGCACCAGCATGCTGGCGAGGAAGACCGCCGCGGCGGCGCGGGCCATCAGGGTGGGAAGTCGGATCATGCGGTGTCTCCGTGGATCGGGTATGGCGATGAAAGGCCCAAGTCTACCGCGCGGGCGGTGTATCGGGACAAACCGGGAGGGAGGAGCGGTTCAGGTGCTCGGCAGGGTCACGCCGCGCTGGCCCTGGTATTTGCCGCCGCGATCCGCGTACGACACCTCGCATTCCTCGTCGGACTCCAGGAAGAGCATTTGCGCCACGCCTTCGTTGGCGTAGATCTTGGCGGGCAGCGGCGTGGTGTTCGAGAACTCCAGGGTGACGTGGCCTTCCCACTCGGGTTCGAGCGGCGTCACGTTCACGATGATGCCGCAGCGCGCGTAGGTGCTCTTGCCCAGGCAGATCGTGAGCACCTTGCGCGGTATGCGGAAGTACTCGACGGTACGCGCAAGCGCGAACGAATTCGGCGGAATGATGCACACGTCCGATTTGATGTCGACGAAGCTGCGTTCGTCGAACGCCTTCGGGTCCACGATCGTCGAATTGATGTTCGTGAACACCTTGAACTCATCGGCGCAACGAACGTCGTAGCCGTAGCTCGACGTGCCGTAGGAAACCAGACGGTGGCCGTCGCGCTCCTTGACCTGGCCGGGGGCGAACGGCTCGATCATGCCGTGCTCCGCGGCCATGCGGCGGATCCACTTGTCGGACTTGATGCTCAATGCTGTCTCTCCCTCGCTGGAGCCGGAAAGGTAAAGGAACGTCGGCGAACGCGCCAGCAGGCGCGTTTCAGGTGTTCTGGATGACGATCTTCGGGAAGCCGATGGCCTTGTTCCGCGCCTGCAGCGAAAGCCTCGCCGCCGTGCTGCGGGCAATGGCCCTGTAGCGCATGGCCAGATCGGAGTCCGGGATGGCGGCGACCGTGGGCCGCCCTTCGTCGGCCTGCTCGCGGATGCGGATGTCCAGCGGCAGGTCGCCGAGGTAGGGGATACCGGCCTCCCCCGCCATGCGCGCGCCGCCGCCGTGGCCGAAGATGTGCTCCTCGTGGCCGCAGTTCGTGCAGATGTGGGTCGCCATGTTCTCCACCACGCCGAGGACCGGAACCTCCACCTTGCGGAACATGCCCAGCGCCTTGCGGGCGTCCAGCAACGCGATGTCCTGCGGGGTGGTGACGATCACGGCGCCGGAGACCGGCACCTTCTGCGACAGCGTGAGCTGGATGTCGCCCGTGCCCGGCGGGAGGTCGATGAACAGGTAATCGAGATCTTCCCAGCGCGTATCGGTGAGCAGTTGCATCAGGGCCTGGGTGACCATCGGGCCGCGCCAGATCATAGGGGTGTCGTCGTCGATCAGCACCCCGATGGACATGGCCTGCAGGCCGTGCGCCCGCATGGGCTCGATACTCTTGCCGTCCGGCGAGGTGGGCTTGCCGCTCAGACCAAGCATCCGGGGCTGGCTGGGGCCGTAGATGTCGGCATCGAGGATGCCCACCTTTGCCCCTTCGGCCACCAGTGCGAGCGCCAGGTTCACCGACACGGTGGACTTGCCCACGCCGCCCTTGCCCGACGCCACGGCCACCACGTTCTTCACGCCCGGCAAGGGTGCGAGCTGCCCCTGCACCTTGTGGGCGTGCACCCGCCAGCCGACCGAGACCGCTGCCGAAGCGATGGCCGGATCCGCCTCCAGGGCCGCCTTCGCCTCCGCCGTGGCCGGCTCGACGTAACCCGCGGCGGGGTAGCCCAGCTGGATATCGACGGAGACGCGGTCGCCGTCCACGCCGACGGCACGCACGGATGCGCCCAGCCCTTGCCCGGAATGGGGGTCGACGAGGCGGTCGAGGATGCCGCGGACGAGGGTTTCGCTGGCTTGGGTCATGTTGGGGGGCTGGGGAAATTCTGAGATCGCCCATTATGCCAGTTGCGCCCTGTCCCGCCCTGTCGCGCATCTGGCGCGTTGCAGCTTGACGGCCGCGCCGGGGCTCGTCAGGCTCGCCCGTACCTGACCGTATGGGGAGCCCGCAAGCCTATGAAGCGTCCGATCCGCACCGCCCTCGCCTTCGCCCTCGCGGCGACCGCCCTCCCCGCCCTCGCCGCGAACGACAGCCCCGTCGGCAAGTGGAAGACGATTGACGACAAGACCCACGAGGTGAAATCGATCGTCGAGATCACCGAAAACGGCGGCCTGCTGGAAGGCAAGGTGTTGCAGGTGCTGAAGTCCGAGCACGGCCCGCACCCGGTCTGTTCCGAGTGCAGCGGCGAGCGTAAGAACAAGCCCATCGAAGGCATGACCATCATGTGGGGCCTGAAGAAGGACGGCGACGAATGGTCCGGCGGCCAGATCCTCGACCCGGCCAAGGGCAAGATCTACAAGGTCACGCTGAAGCTGGAAGACGGTGGCCAAAAGCTCGACGTACATGGCTACATCGGCTTCTCGCTGATCGGCCGCAGCCAGGAGTGGGTGCGCGCCGAATAGCCCGGCAGGGGCGTTGCCGGGGCGACCGGCGTTTACCCGCGCATGCCATAATCCACGGTCCTACAGCCGCCCGTGCGAATCATGGACCGCCGCATCCTCGTCACCAACGCCCTTCCCTATGCCAACGGCCCGCTGCACCTGGGCCACATGCTCGGCTACATCCAGGCCGACATCTGGGCGCGGGCGCAGCGCATGCAGGGCCACGAAGTCTGGTACGTGGCCGGCGAGGACGCCCACGGCACGCCGATCATGCTCGCGGCCGAGAAGGCCGGAAAGTCGCCGGAAGCCTACATCGCGGATATTCGCGCGGGGCACGAAGCCGACTTCACCGACTTCCACTTCAGCTACGACCAGTACCACACCACGCATTCGCCGGAGAACCAGGCGCTCGCGAACACGATCTACACGCGGCTGCGCGAAGGCGGCTACATCGCCCGGCGCGACATCCAGCAGCTGTACGACCCCGAGCGCGACATGTTCCTGCCCGACCGCTACATCAAGGGCACCTGCCCGGTGTGCGGCACGCCCGACCAGTACGGCGACAACTGCGAGAACTGCGGTGCCACCTACGCGCCTACGGAGCTTCGCAATCCGTATTCGGTGATGTCGGGCGCCACACCGATCCTGCGCGATTCGGAACACTACTTCTTCGAACTCGGCAAGTTCGAAACCCTGTTGCGCGACTGGTTCGCCGGCCGCTTCACCGACGGCAAGGCCGTGGCCAATGCCGGCGTGGCCGCCAAATTGGCCGAATGGCTGGACGGCGGGCTGCGCGATTGGGACATTTCCCGCGATGCGCCGTATTTCGGCTTCCCCATTCCCGATGCGCCGGGCAAGTTCTTCTACGTGTGGCTCGACGCACCCGTGGGGTATCTGGCGTCGTTCAAGGCCCTGTGCGAGCGCACCGGCCTGCGCTTCGACGACTTCCTCGGTCCGGGCAGCCAGGCCGAGATGCACCATTTCATCGGCAAGGACATCATCAACTTCCACGGCCTGTTCTGGCCGGCGATGCTGCACGGCGCGCATATGCGCACGCCCACCGCGCTGCACGTGAACGGGTACCTGACCGTGAACGGCGCGAAGATGTCCAAGTCGCGCGGCACCTTCATCCAGGCGCGCACGTACCTCGACAGCGGCCTCGATCCGGAAGCCTTGCGTTATTACTTCGCCACGATGCTCACCGAAAACCCGGTGGACGTCGACCTCGACCTGAAGTCGTTCGAGGAACGCGTCAATTCGCACCTCGTGGGCAAGTGGGTGAACATCGCCAGCCGCACCGCCGGTTTCCTGCACTCGCACTTCGACGGAAAGTTGGCCGACCGTTTCGAGGAACCGGTTTCCGCGTGGTGGCCGAACTTCGTGGCCGCCTACGACGAGACCGTGGCGCTCTACGAGAGCGGCGACCTGGCCGAAGTGTGCCGCCGCTTCGTGGCCCTGGCCGACGATGCCAACGGCTACATCGCCGCCGTGGCGCCCTGGAAGCTGGCGAAGGACGAAACCCGGCGCAACGAGCTGCATCAGATCTGCAGCCTCGCCATCCACGTGTTCCGTCTGCTCACCGGCCTGGTCAAGCCCATCCTGCCGAAGACGGCGGCGCTGGCGGAAGACTTCCTCGGCCTGCCCACGGCGCATTTCGCCGATGCGCGCCAGGAAATGTTCGGCCATACCGTGAACGCGTTCACTCCGCTCTTCGGACGCCTCGACCCCAAGAAGATCGAGGCCATGGTCGAAGCATCGAAAGAATCGCTGTCGCCCGCCGAGCAGGCCACGTCGGCCGCCGCGGAAGCGAAGCCCGCCAAGAAAACCAAAGAAGCACCGAAACCCATGACCGACGCCACCACCGAAACCGCTACCATTTCCATCGACGACTTCGCCAAGCTCGACCTCCGCATCGGCAAGGTCACGGCGTGCGAATTCGTTGAAGGTTCGGACAAGCTCCTGCGTTTCGAACTCGACGCCGGCCCGCTCGGGCAGCGGCAGATCTTCTCCGGTATCCGCGCCGCTTACGGCGAACCGGAAAAACTGATCGGTCGTAACGTGGTCTTCATCGCCAACCTCGCCCCGCGCAAGATGCGCTTCGGCCTGTCCGAGGGCATGATCCTCTCGGCCGGCGACGGCGGTGCGGACCTCTTCCTGCTCGACGCCGACCAGGGCGCGGCGCCGGGCGCCACCGTCCGCTGACACCACACCCGGCTGCGCCAGCCATGACGCCAACGCTTGCCGATCGCATCGACGACCTGCTTCCGCAGACGCAGTGCGAACAATGCGGATTCCATGGCTGCCGGCCGTATGCCGAAGCGATGGCCGCGGGCGAGGCATCGATCGATCGTTGCCCGCCTGGCGGCGCCGCCGGCATAGCCCGGCTGGCCGCCCTGCTGGACCGCCCCGTGCTGCCGCTGGACACCTCCCGCGGCGTGGAGAAGCCGCGCACGCTCGCGCGCATCGTGGAAGCGGACTGCATCGGTTGCACGAAGTGCATCCAGGTGTGCCCCGTCGATGCCATCGTCGGCTCGTCAAAGCAGATGCATACGGTCGTGGCCGACCTCTGCACAGGTTGCGAACTCTGCGTGCCGGCCTGTCCCGTCGATTGCATTGCGCTCGACCCGATGCCGCAGGCGCAGGCGGACGACCGCGCACACGCCGATGCCGCCCGATGGCGGTTCCAACGCCGTGAGCGGCGTCTGGCGCGGGAGCGCGAGGCGCGCGAACGGCAGCTTGCCGCCAGCAAGGTGGACGTAGCGGCGCCGACAGCGCGCAACGCGGTGCTCGAAGCCCTCGCACGCGCGAAAGCCAGGAAGAAGGACAGCCCGTGAAGAAGGCCGACGTGGTCGAGATGTTCACCCGCCTGCGCGAGTTGAACCCGCATCCGAAGACGGAACTGGAATACACCACCCCGTTCGAACTGCTGGCCGCCGTGGCGCTCTCCGCGCAGGCGACCGACGTGGGCGTGAACAAGGCCACGCGCAAGCTCTTTCCCGTGGCGAACACGCCGCAGAAGATCCTGGATCTGGGCCTGGAAAAGCTCAAGGGCTATATCAGCACCATCGGCCTCTACAACAACAAGGCGAAGAACCTCATCGCCATGAGCCAGATCCTCGTCGACCGCTATGCGGGCGAGGTGCCGACCACGCGGGAAGCCCTGGAGGAACTGCCGGGTGTCGGCCGGAAGACCGCAAACGTGGTGCTCAACACGGCGTTCGGCCAGCCCACCATCGCCGTGGACACGCACATCTTCCGCGTGGCCAATCGCACGGGCCTGGCGCCCGGACCCGACGTGCGCAAGGTCGAGGACAAGCTGGAAAAGGTGATCCCGAAGGAATTCATCCAGGATGCCCACCATTGGCTGATCCTGCATGGCCGCTACGTGTGCAAGGCGCGCAAGCCGGAATGCCCGCGTTGCGCCATCGTCGATTTGTGCGCGTATAAGCACAAGACGCGTCCGGACGACACGAAGAGCGACTGATGGCGAAAGGTCACCGACACCTGTAGGAGCCGCCATGGCGGCGAGGAAACCTCGCGACGAACTCGCAAGAATTCTCTCGCCGCTATAGCGGCTCCTACACGGTGGCGTTTGCTACGCTGCGCTTCTGGCGCCCTCCACGCGCCTTCCCAGTTCCTGCCAGTCCACCACCAGTTCGCAACCACGCTTCGAGGCATTGCGGCCCCACTCGCGCAGCAGTTCCAGCGACGCCTGGTCGATGTGGTGCAGGCGGTCGAGCATGACCGAGAGGCGCGTGTTCGGCGGAATGCGCTCCAGCGTGCGTGCCATGGTCGGCACCTTAAGGAAGGTGGCCGAACCTTCCAGGTGAAGCGTGGCGGCACCCGGTTCATCGTGGTGCGTCACGTCCATCTTCAGCCTGGACGACAGCAAGGCAAGACGCAGCAGCGACATGCCGAAGCCGATGATCACGCCGGTGAGCAGATCGGTGGCGACGATGGCGACCGTGGTGGCCACGTAGACCGCCGCGGTGCCCTTGCCATAGACCGCGAGGTCCTTGATCTGCTTCGGGTTCACCATCTTCACGCCGGTGAAGACGAGGATGCCCGCGAGGCAGGATACCGGCGTCATCCGCATCAGCCACGGCAGCAGCATCACGAAACCCAGCAGCCACGCGCCGTGCATGATCGCCGCCATGCGCGTGGCGGAGCCCGCCTGCACATTGGCCGCACTGCGCACGATCACGCCGGTCATCGGCAGTGCACCGAGGAAGCCGCAGATGAGGTTGCCCACACCCTGCGCCGTCAGCTCACGGTCGAAGTTGGTCCTCACGCCGTCGTGCATCCGATCCACCGCCGCCGCCGAGAGCAGCGTCTCCGCGCTGGCGATGAAGGCGAAGGTGGCGGCGGCCACGAGCAGCGTGGCGTCGAACACGCCGAAGAAGCTGCCGAAGGTCGGCAGGTTCACCGCGGAGAACAGGTTGGAAGGTACGTCCACCCGTTTCACGTCGAGCGCGCCGAACTGCGCCGCGAGCGTCATCGCCACCACGGCCAGCAGTGCGCCCGGGACGAAACGCAGCTTCGCGGGGCGGAGCTTTTCCCAGCCGAGCATGATGGCGATGGTACCGAGGCCGACCATGAGCGCCGCGGGAGCTTGCCCCTCGCCCGCACCCGTGATCGATTCCCAGGCCGCCGCTGGCAGTGCGGCGAAGTTTTCCAGGCCGCGCGCTTTCGGAATGGCATCCAGCAACACGTGCGACTGCGAGGCCACGATGAGAATGCCGATACCCGACAGCATGCCGGCCACCACGGCCGGCGACGTCATGCGGAACCAGACGCCGACACGGCACAGCCCGGCCACCACCTGGATCAAGCCGGCAAGCAGCACGACGGGGCCGAGCGCGGCCACGCCGTGCTCACGCACCAGTTCGAACACCAGGACGGCCAGACCCGCCGCCGGCCCGCTGACCTGCAGCGGGGAACCGGCGATGGCACCGACCACGATGCCGCCCACGATGCCCGTGATCAGGCCCGCGCTCGGCGGCATGCCCGAGGCGATCGCTATGCCCATGCATAGCGGCAGTGCGACAAGGAAGACAACCACCGATCCCAGGAGGTCGCGGCCGAACAGGCCTTGTGAGAAATAGGCGCGCATGGTGAATCCTTAAGCGGCGGAAGCAACGCGCATCGGCGTGGAGAACCGCGCATGCGGCGTCGCGTCGGGCACGTTGTCGTCGCCGGCGATCAGGGGGCGGAAACGCCCCTCGGCCGGGTCGAAGGCGGTGATCTCCGTCTTCGCGATGTCGTAGATCCAGCCATGGATACGCAGGCTTCCGTTCGCCATCGCCGCGGCGACCGCCGGGAGCGTGCGCATGTGCTCCAGCTGGCCGACCACGTTCTCCTCGGTAAGGTAGCGAAGGCCTTCCTCGCCCTGGATCGTCGGGCGGTTCTCGGCCACCACGTAACGGGCGACGTCCGCATGCTTCAGCCATTGCTCCACGGACGGCTTGCCCTTGAGCGCCGCCGGGTTCTGCAGCGCCTTCATGGCGCCGCAATCGGAGTGGCCGCAGATGACGATGTGCTGCACCTTCAGCGCCGTGACCGCGTATTCGATGGCGGCCACCACGCCGCTGACGTGCTGCGCATAAGGCGGGACGATGTTGCCCACATTGCGATACACGAAGATGTCGCCCGGCTGCGTCGAGAAGATCATCTCGGGCATGATGCGCGAATCGGCGCAGGTGATGAACATGGTGTGCGGGGTCTGGCCCGAGGCAAGGCGGGCAAATAGCGCGCGCTGCTCGTCGGTCATATGACGGCGGAAATGGTCGAAACCTTCGATGAGACGTTCCATGACGTGTTCCTCGTTCAGAGCGTTGGGGGTGGCGGGCGCACGCGCGTCCGCCTGCGCCTGGCGAAGCCGCAGGCGCGTGGGGAAAGGGTCGCGGGGCATGGGCGCGGACGCGCCCGGGGATCAGGCGATCGGGGGGCGGAGTTCGGAACCGCGGTGGTGCGCGTACGACGTGGGCACGTGGCCGGCAGGCTGGCCCGCATAGTGGCGCGACACGGCGACCACGTGTTCCGGCGGCAGGTCGAAGGTGTCGTCGAGGTTGCCGTTGTTGTCTTCGAGCGACGTGACGATGTCTTCGTCGCCAGGGTCGGCGGCATCGCCGGCCGCATCCTCGAGGTCGAGGATCAGCGGAGCATGCAATGCATCCGCGGTGCCGTCCGCCACGTGGCAGGGCATGGCATGAACCCCGGCGCACACGACGAAAAGCGCGAGGAACGCGATGAGCGTGCCTGCGATGCGTCGTACGGTCTTGACCGGAGAATGGTTCATGCAGCCGAAACTACGTAGCGAATGTGACAGATGCAAGGGGTTTCCGTGCCCGATTCAGCCTCGATGCGTATTTCGTGCGAAAAACTCGTCACAGCGCACGGTTTCGCGACATGGAGAGGGGCTCGAACGCGATTTTGTTCAGCCTTCGCGGTTGAAAGAGCGCACCCGATGCTTGAGACGATTCGCAATAGCAAACAAAAAACGGCGGGCTCGCGCCCGCCGTCGGTTCGTCCTTGAGTCGAACTCCCTTCCGATAACGGTCAGAAGCTGAGCATGCCCCAGAAACCGACTTCGTCGGTCTTGTAGTGGTACGGGGTGGCGTACGGGCCGTCGAGGCGATTGTGCTTGTACACCAGGGCGAGCTTCAGGTTCTTCAGCACGTCGTACGAGACGCCGGCGTTGTAGTACTTGTCTTTCAACTCGCGTTCCGTATCGGCGATCGTCGTGTACTTGTAGCTGACGCGATCGTAACGGGCGAACACGGCCCACTGCGGGTCGAAGTGCCAGTCGGCCCACAGCGAGTAACCGTCGGCCTTGTCCTTGATCGACAGCGGGGCCGGGGCGGAGCCACCCTGGTACTTCAGGATGTCGTCCCAGTTCTCGGAGTGGAAATATTCCACGCCGGCACCGAAGGTCTTGTCGCGCCATGCCACGAGGGCGTCGCCACGGGTTGCGGTGCGCGTCGGGGCGCCGCTCTCCACATCGTTGCCACGCTTGCCCGTGTAACCGCCGACGGCGATCACCATCTGCTCGATCGGCAAATAGCCGAAGCGGCCTTCCGCGTCCACGCTCTTCGAACGGCTCAGATTGCGGTAACCGCGGCCATTCACGACGGACAGCTGGTAGTTGATCGAGTTGTCGCCGGTGGTGGCGCCGAGGGCGTGCAGGCCCCAGTCCGACGAGTTGGCGAAGGCGCCCACACCACCCGCGGTCGCGGTAGAGCCGCTGCGGCCGCCCTCGAACGAGCGGTCGGTGATGGTGTTCTCGACGTAGCGGTAGCCGTACCACTTCTCGACGAACGGAATCCACGGCATGTCGGCCGCACCCAGTCGGAGCGTGAAGAGCGGATCGAACTTGCCCTGCACGTAGGCCTTCTTCACGAAGAGACTGGTCTGCGACAGCGTCGACTGGTAGTTGAAGTCGGTGGTGAGGTTGACCGACCAGATGTCGTCGAAGGTGTGGTCAACCGTCAGGTAGAAGCGCTTGACGTCGAAGCCCGTGCCGTTGGTGGCACCGTGGCCGTCCTTCTTCACGTTCGGACCGTTGCCGACCTTCTCCTTGTGATCCATGTCGGACACGTCGAAGAACATCGTGCCGCCGATATGGGTGCTGTCCACGAACTTGGCCAGCTTCTCGACCTTCTTGGACAGGTCGTCGGTCGGCTTGGCGGCGGCGACCTGCACGTCGTTCACGGCCTTGGCCGTTTCGATCTGTGCGTCAGCCTGGGCTTCCTGCTTGCTCTCGAGGTCGGCCACCTTGGCCTGGAGGGCGGCAAGCTGGGCCTGCAGCTGCTGGAGGGTGGCGGCGTCGACCGTGACCCGGGCCGGCTGCTGCGACTTCGGCGTCGCGGCAAGGGCCGAGAAGCTGGTCACGCCCAGACCGGCGGCAATGGCCACCGTGAGCAACTTGGAACGCATGGGATGTCTCCGCTTAAGGAAAGAAATGGCGTTTGGCTATGAACCCCTGTGCCCCCTTGAGATTTTTCGCTCCGAAAATGCTCAAAGGGGCCAACGCCGCGAAGAATGGGCCGCAAGATTTACCGTTCCATGCCTTTTTTGTTGCAAATCGACGACACGCGCACATCCGCTTAACGGGCGCACCCCGCGCAGGCCCGGGCTGATATCCTTTGCGGATGGATACGACGAGCAACAGCACCGCTTCGACCATGGCCGGGCGGTTCAGGGGATTCCTGCCGGTCATCGTGGATGTGGAAACCGGCGGATTCGAGTCGGAGCGCGACGCCCTGCTCGAAATCGCCGTCGTGCCCGTGGCCATGGAGCCTTCCGGGTTCCTGGTTCCCCAGCCGGCGGTGGCGGCCAATGTCGAGCCGTTCCCGGGCGCCAACATCGACCCGCGCTCGCTGGAGATCACGGGTATCGACCCTGACCACCCGTTTCGCGGCGCCTTGCCCGAGCGGCAGGCCCTCGACCACGTGTTCAACACCGTCCGTGAGGCCGTGCGGGCGGCCGGGTGCCAGCGTGCAGTGCTGGTGGGCCATAACGCCGCCTTCGACCTGGCATTCCTGAACGCGGCGGTGCGCCGCGTGGGCCACAAGCGGAATCCGTTCCACCCGTTCAGCTGCTTCGACACCGCCACCCTGGGCGGGCTTGCCTATGGGCAGACGGTACTGAGCAAGGCGGTACTCGCCGCGGGGCTCGCATTCGACACCCGCGAAGCCCATTCGGCCATCTACGACGCCGAGCGCACGGCCGAGCTCTTCTGCGAAATCGTCAACCGCTGGCGGCGGCTGGAACTCGCCGAACGCGAGCAGGCCGCTCCCATCGTCGCTTGAGCCTGTTCGTAAGTTCCTAATATGACACCAGAATGGCTGGTGTCATCTGCTTGAAACATTCGGTACGTCTCATTGCAACACGGCAGGGCTGGAATACGGCCCCGGGCGGGCTTCGCCCGACATCTTTTCCATCGAGGGGATCTCTCCGTGTTCACACGCAAACTCCGCATTGCCGCGCTGGTCGCCGCTTCGCTCTTCGGCATGTCCGCCGTGCAGGCCACCGACATCACCGGCGCCGGCTCCAGCTTCGTCTACCCGGTACTCTCCAAGTGGTCCGCGAAGTACGCGGAATCGACCGGCAACAAGATCAACTACCAGTCCGTGGGCTCGGGCGCGGGTATTGCGCAGATCAAGGAAGGCACCATCGACTTCGGCGCCTCCGACGCCCCGATGAGCAGCGAAGACCTGACCAAGTTCGGCCTCGGCCAGTTCCCGAGCGTGGTGGGCGGCATCGTGCCGGTGGTGAACTTCGGCGCCGGCTTCACCGGCCAGCTCAAGCTCAGCGGCCCCGTCCTCGCCGACATCTTCCTCGGCAAGATCACCTCGTGGGACGATCCGGCCATCATGGCGCTGAACCCGGGCCTCAAGGTGCCCGCCAAGAAGATCACGGTGGTGCACCGCTCGGACGGTTCGGGCACCTCGTTCAACTTCACGAACTACCTGTCGAAGGTCAGCCCGGAGTGGGCGTCGAAGGTGAAGTTCGGCACCGCCGTGGAATGGCCGGCCGGTGTGGGCGGCAAGGGTAACGAAGGCGTCTCGCAGTACGTGCGCCAGATTCCCGGTTCCATCGGCTATGTCGAATATGCCTACGCGAAGAAGAACAAGATCTCCTTCGCGCAGATGCAGAACGCGGCCGGCAAGTGGGTCCAGCCGAACGCCGACACCTTCGCCGCGGCGGCCGCCACGGCCGATTGGGCTTCCGCGAAGGACTTCAACCTGATCATGACCAATGCCTCGGGCGACGATGCATGGCCGATCACGGCGACCACCTGGATCATCATGTACAAGAAGTCGAAGAACCCCTCGCACACCAAGGTGGCGTTCGACTTCTTCAAGTACGCCTTCGACAAGGGCCAGGCCGACGCCGCGTCGCTCGATTACGTCGCGCTGCCGACCACGCTCACCCAGAAGATCCAGGCCTATTGGGGTTCGGACTTCAAGTAAGCAACGAACCGTCCGACCGGTGACACACTTCCGGTCCAGACTGTCGTTCAAGGGGGTCGCCGTCCCGTAAGGGGCGGCGACCCAACGTTTGCAAAGGCCCGGGAAACAGCATTCCTATGCATGCCACCGCCAGCAACGCCGCGACCGCCCCCGCACACACCGGGGCCAGCCGCACGTCGACGGACTCACGCAACGACCTCATCTTCGGATGGGTGTTGAAAGCCTGCGCGCTGCTTGTCCTCCTTTCGCTGATCGGCGCAGCGGGCTCCACGCTCTGGCTGGGCCAGGACGCGTTCCGCACCTTCGGCTGGGGCTTCCTCACCAGCGCCGCCTGGGATCCCAGCAACGACCAGTACGGTGCGCTGGTGCCCATCATGGGCACCGTCGGTACGGCCATGATCGCACTCGTGGTCGCGGTACCCATCAGTTTCGGCATCGCCCTCTTCCTCACCGAGATCGCGCCGCAGTGGCTGCGCGGTCCGGTCGCCTCGGCCATCGAATTGCTGGCCGGCATTCCGTCCATCATCTACGGCATGTGGGGCCTCTTCATCTTCGCCCCGTTCGTCGCCGAGCACATCAAGCCGTGGCTGATGAACAACTTCAGCGCCGAGCCCCCCGACGGGCAGGTATCGTGGCTGGTGCAGCATGTGCCGTGGATCGCGAAGTTCTTCTCCAGCGAATACCCCTTCTTCGGCGCCGGCGTACTCACCGCGGGCCTCGTGCTGGCGGTGATGATCATCCCGTTCATTTCCTCGGTGATGCGAGAGGTCTTCCAGACGGTGCCCACGCGCCTGAAGGAGTCGGCATACGCGCTGGGTTCCAGCACGTGGGAAGTGGTGTGGGACATCGTGGTGCCCTACACCCGCACGGCCGTCATCGGCGGCGTGTTCCTCGGCCTCGGTCGCGCGCTCGGCGAAACGATGGCCGTCGCGTTCGTGCTCGGCAACACCTTCAAGTTCTCCTGGTCCTTCCTCGAAACGGGCAGCTCCATCGCCTCCACCATCGCCAATCAGTTCGGCGAGGCGCAGGGCCTGCAACGCTCCGCGCTGATGGCTCTCGCCTTCCTTCTGTTCGTGGTGACCTTCATCGTGCTGCTGATCGCTCGCCTCATGCTTCGCCGGCTGGCCACGAAGGAGGGCAACTGATGTCCGCGTCGCTCTACACCACACGCCGCATCAAGAACGTCATCGCCATGGTACTCAGCGTGATCGCCACTGGCCTGGGCTTGTTCTTCCTCGCCTGGATCCTCTGGGAAACCCTGAGTCAGGGCGCTTCGGCGCTGAAGCCGCAGTTGTTCACCAAGATCACGGCCTACCGCGAGGAAGGCGGCCTGGCCAACGCGATGATCGGCAGCCTGATCCTCAACTTCCTCGGCATCCTCATCGCCACGCCGATCGGTGTGGCCGCAGGCACCTGGCTGGCGGAGTATTCGCGCCGCTCGCGCCTGGGCCCGACCATCCGCTTCCTCAACGACATCCTGCTGTCGGCGCCGTCGATCGTGCTGGGCCTGTTCGTCTACACGATCGTGGTGCTCCCGTCGAAGTACCTGTCCAACGGCAACGTGACCTTCTCGGGCCTTGCCGGCGGCGTGGCCCTCGCGCTGATCGCCCTGCCGGTCATCGTCCGCACCACCGACGAAATGTTGCGGCTGGTTCCCGGCACGCTGCGTGAAGCCGCGCTGTCGCTCGGCGTGCCGCAATGGAAGCTCACCACGCAGATCCTGATCCGCTCAGCGCGGTCGGGCATCGTCACCGGCGTGCTGCTGGCCCTGGCCCGCATCAGCGGCGAAACGGCACCGCTGCTGTTCACGGCCTTCGGCAATACGTTCACGAGCCTCAACCCGCTGACCCCCATGGCCAGCCTGCCGCAGATCATCTACGAATACACGAAAGACCCAAGCCCTGACATCAACACCATCGCCTGGGCCGGCGCCTTCGTGCTTACGATGTTCGTGCTTGCGCTCAGCCTGATCGCCCGTTTCGCCTTCCGCTCCAAGGTGTCCCATGACTAACATGAACGAAGTCGCCTCCCGGCCCGGGTTCGGCGCGTCGCCCCATGCCTCGGGCGTGGACCTTGGCCAGGTGCCGGCAAAGATGACCGCGCGCGACGTCAACTTCTACTACGGCGATTTCCATGCGCTGAAGAACATCGCCATGGACGTGCCGGAGAAGCAGGTCACGGCCATCATCGGCCCTTCCGGTTGCGGCAAGTCCACGCTGCTGCGCATCTTCAATCGCATCTACGCGATCTACCCGAACCTGCGCGCCACGGGCGAGATCATCCTCGACGGGGAGAACATCCTCGATCCGAAGTACTCGCTCAACCGCCTGCGCAGCAAGGTGGGCATGGTGTTCCAGAAACCCGTGCCGTTCCCCATGACCATTTTCGAGAACGTGGCCTACGGCATCCGCCACCACGAAAAGCTTTCGCGTTCGGAGATGGAAAACCGCGTCGAGCAGGCCCTGCGCGGCGCGGCGCTGTGGGACGAAGTGAAGGACAAGCTGAAGCAGAGCGCCCTGGGCCTCTCCGGCGGCCAGCAGCAGCGTCTGTGCATTGCCCGCGGCATCGCCCTGAAGCCCGAGGTGCTGCTGCTCGACGAGCCCACGTCGGCGCTCGACCCCATCGCCACGAGCCGCATCGAGCAGTTGGTGGAAGAACTGAAGCGCGACTTCACCATCGTCATCGTCACGCATAACATGCAGCAGGCCGCCCGCTGCTCGGACATGACCGCCTTCATGTACATGGGCGAGCTGATCGAGTTCGACCGGACGGAAAAGATCTTCACCAAGCCGGACAAGAAGCAGACGGAAGACTACATCACCGGCCGTTTCGGCTAAGCCCCCGCCTACCGAGGTTAGCGATGAACACCACGCACCAGCACATCATCAAGAGCTACGACGACGAGCTGAAGCGGCTCACCGGCGAAATCGTCAAGATGGGCGAACTTGCCGTCGCGCAGCTCGAAGCCGCCATCGACGTGGTGGAACGCCGCGACGAGCGCGCGGCCCAGCGCGTGGTCGACAACGACGACGCCCTCGACGCGCTCGAACAGGAAATCAGCCAGGACGTGGTCCGCCTGCTCGCCCTGCGCGCACCGATCGCCGGCGACCTCCGCAACGTGTTCGCCGCCCTCCGCATCGCCGCCGACATCGAGCGCATCGGGGATTACGCGGCGAACGTGGCCAAGCGCTCCATCCCGCTGAGCCGTGTGGCTCCGATCACCGCCGCGGGCGGCCTGGCCAACCTCGCCGAACTCGCGGCCGACCAGCTCCGCAACGTGCTCAAGGCGTACCACGACCAGGACGCCGAGGCTGCCTATGAGGTATGGAAGTCGGATGCGGACCTCGACGAGGCCTATACGGTGGTGTTCCGCGCCCTGCTCACGTACATGATGGAAGATCCGCGCAACATCACGCCGTGCACGCACCTGCTGTTCATGGCGAAAAACATCGAACGCATCGGCGACCACGCGACCAACATCGCGGAGAACGTCTGGTTCGTGGTGCACGGCGAGCCGCTGGTGGCACCGCGCACGAAGCGCGACAACACGGCGAATCCGGATTTCGGCAAGTAAGTGTTGCTTTGTGTGGGAGCCGCTTCAGCGGCGATTTGGGGCTGACGACACGCTTGCCCGCTACCGCGGGATCGCCGGTATAACCGGCTCCCACACAGAGCCCGCCATCTTTCAGGCCGTGAGCTTCAGGCCAATGATCCCGGCCAGGATCAACCCGACGCACAGCAGCCGCCATGGCTGCGCCGATTCGCCGAACAGCACGATGCCGAGCGTCACGGCACCTACCGCCCCGATACCCGTCCATACCGCATAGGCGGTACCCAGCGGAAGTTTCTTCGTGGCGACGGCGAGCAGCACGATGCTGATCACCATGGCAACCACGGTAAGCATGCTGGGCAACAGGCGGCTGAAACCCTCGCTGTATTTCAGGCCGACAGCCCAGACGATCTCAAAGAGACCGGCAAGCACGAGAACAGTCCAGTACATGGGAAAGCTCCGCAAGGGCGGGGTCGTCCCCGCGGAGATGATGCGCGTCGTGGGGCCGTCCCCGCGAGCGGACAGGCATTGCGCCTGTCCGCAACCATTTTACCTGGGGTGTGTAACCGCGCGCTGACCAGCGGTTACGGAAGCGGGCCTGCCGCGTTGCGCACGCGTACGCCGCGCACGATCCCGTACACGCTGATGAGGAACCACGCCATTTCCTGCAGGAACGCCGAAAGGTTGAAGGTACCGAAGATCAGCGACAACAGGATGCCGAAGGCACCGACCAGGTTCATGACCTGGTACGGGTACCCCTGCCCCGAGAGCTTGTGCGCCTGGAGCAGAAAGAACGCCACGAGAACCAGCGCCACGCCGATCAGGCCGGCCCAGTCGTGCCAGAACAGGTTCATCGCTTGCTTCCTCGCTGACGTAACGCCTCGAACAACACGATGCCCGTGGCCACCGAAACATTCAGGCTTTCCATGCTCCCGGGCATGGGGATCTTCGCCACGAAATCGCAGGTTTCGCGCGTGAGGCGGCGCATGCCGTCGCCTTCGCTGCCCATCACGAGAGCGATGGGCCCCTTCAGGTCGATGTCGTAGATCGACTGGTCGGTGTCGCCGTCCAGTCCCGTGATCCAGACACCGGCATCCTTGAGCAAGCGCAGCGCACGGGCGAGATTGGTGGCGGCGACGACCGGCACGAGGTCCGCGCCGCCCGCCGAGGCACGACGCACCGTGGGCGTGATGCCCACCGCGCGATCTTTCGGCACGACCACTGCGGTGACCTTCGCGGCAGCCGCGCTACGCAGGCAAGCGCCGAGGTTGTGCGGATCGGTAACCCCGTCGAGCACGAGCACAAGGGCATCCGCACCGGCGGCGTCGAGCAGTCCAGGGAGATCGTTTTCGCCCCGCAACGGGGGCGTTTCGTAACGCGCGATCACGCCCTGGTGGCGAGCCTCGCCACCCAGCTTCTCCAGTTGCTCCTTGCCCACCGTCTTCACCGGCAGGCCGAGCCGCCTTGCCTGCGCGGCGATCTCGTTCACGCGCGCATTCTTCGAGTTCTGCTCGATCACCACTTCACGGATACGATCCGGATCGTTGGCGAGGGCGCCTTCGACCGGATTGATGCCGACGATCCACGTTTCGCTCATACCTGCGGCTTGCTCCTGGGTTTACGCGAGGACTTCTTCGCCGCGGTTTTCTTCGCGGCAGGGCCCTTTGTCGGCACGGCCTTCGCCGCCGTGGCCGGGGCTTGGGGTTTCGTACCAGCGGCCTGCTTCTTCGCGCCGGCACCGCCGGACGAACGACGCCTCGACGCCGCCACGGAAGCCTCCCTTTCCGTGTGGGAAGCGCGCTTGCGCGCGAATGGCAATGCCTCGGTTTCCGCGGCGCCCCGCCGCGCGGGCCGCGCATGATGCTCCGTCACCGGCTCGGCGGCAACCGGAGCCTTCGCCTTGCTGCCGAAGATGCGCCCGACCGCCTTCTTCGCGGCCTTGCCGATGGCCTTGCCCGCCGCCGCCATGCCGCCGCTTTTCTTGCGCGGCGCGACCGGCGGCGGAGCCGCCGGCGCAGCCGGCTTCGGCAGCGCGGCCAACCGCGCAACGAGACGGAAATCGATCTTGCGATCTTCCAGGCTCGCCCGGAGTACCTGCACGCTCACGTAGTCGCCCAGGCGATAGCTCGCACCGGTACGCTCGCCCGAAAGCAGGTGCCGGACCGGATCGAACTTGTAATAGTCGTTCGGCAGCTGGGACACGTGGACCAGGCCCGACACGCGCGACGCCGCCAGCTCCACGAAGAGGCCGAACGAGGTGACGCCCGTGATGGTGCCCGCGAACTCCTCGCCAACGTGCTTTTCCATCCACGCGCACTTGAACCGCTCGTCGACGTCGCGCTCGGCCTCTTCGGCGCGGCGTTCGCGTTGCGAACAATGCACGGCCATGGATGCCATCTCCGATTCGCTATAGGTATAGCCGGAGGGCTTGCCCTTGGTGAGCGCATAGCGAATGGCGCGGTGAACCAGCAGGTCGGGGTAGCGGCGGATCGGCGAGGTGAAATGCGCATACGCGTCCAGCGCCAGGCCGAAATGGCCCTGGTTCTCCGGATGGTAGACCGCCATGCTTTGCGCGCGCAGCAGCACGGACTGGATCAGTTCCGCCTCGGGGCGGTCGTGCACCTTCTTCAGCAGCGCCGAGAAGTCAGCAGGCGTCACTTCGTCCGCCGGCGGCATCTTCAGCTTGAACTCGCGCAGGAACTGCAAGAGGTCGTCGTACTTCTCCGCCGGTGGCGGCGCGTGCACGCGGTAGAGCGCCGGAATCTTCCGCTTCGAGAGGAACCGCGCCGCCTGCACGTTCGCGGCGATCATGCATTCCTCGATCAGCTTGTGCGCATCGTTGCGATCGGTGGCGCCCATGGATACCACATCGCCCGACGGCGCGAGCCGGAACTTCACTTCCGGGGTTTCGAAGTCGATGGCGCCGCGCCGCTTGCGTGCCTTGGCCATGACCTTGTAGAGGCGATGCAGGGTCTCGACCTGCGGCAGCACGTCGGCGATCTCGTCGCGCACGTCGGCGTCACGCTCGCCCACCGCCTGCCACACCTTGTTATAGGTGAGCCGCGCGTGCGAATACATCACCGCTTCGTAGAACTTCGACTGGACCACTTCGCCGTCTTCGTCGATCTCCATGTCGCAGACCATGCACAGGCGGTCGACCTTCGGATTCAGCGAGCAGATGCCGTTGGAGAGGGTTTCCGGCAGCATCGGCACGACGAAGCCGGGGAAATACGTGGAGGTGCTGCGCTCGTAGGCTTCGACGTCCAGCGGCGTGCCCACCGGCACGTAATGCGACACATCGGCGATGGCGACGATAAGACGGAAGCCGCCGCCTTTCAGTGCTTCGGCGTACACGGCATCGTCGAAATCGCGTGCATCCTCGCCGTCGATGGTGACCAGCGGGAGCTTGCGGATATCCACCCTGCCCTTGCGCTCGTCGGCGCCGACCTTCGGCTCCACTTCCTCCGCCTGGCGCAGCACCTGCGGCGGCCACTCGTGCGGGAGGTCGTGGCTGGCGATGGCCATTTCCACCACCAGCGACGGCTGCAGCCGCTCGCCGAGCACGGCGCGAATGGTGCCGAGGGGGCCACGGTGCGGCGTGGGCGGATCGGTGATCTCGGCCACGACGATCTCGCCCGAGCGGGCACCCGCGTCGCGCCCGGCCGGGATC
This sequence comes from Luteibacter sp. SG786, assembly GCF_011759605.1. Classification (GTDB taxonomy): domain Bacteria; phylum Pseudomonadota; class Gammaproteobacteria; order Xanthomonadales; family Rhodanobacteraceae; genus Luteibacter. The sequence goes on along the minus strand of NZ_JAAOYX010000001.1, from coordinate 2,113,873 downwards.
ATGATGTTCTGGTGCAGGCGCCGGTCGTCCGGCTCCACCAGGGTCACGCCGTTCTCGACCACCACCCGCCCCACGAGACGCGGCGAGCGCCGCTCGAGCACTTCCACGATGGCGCCCTGGCGGCGACCACGGCGGTCGATGCCCACGATGCTGGCGAGCACACGGTCCCCGTGCAACACGCTGCGCATCTGCGAGGGGGACAGGTAGAGGTCTTCCCCGCCCTCGTCGGGGCGCAGGAAGCCGTAGCCCTCGGCATTGGCGATCACTCGCCCGGGAATGAGGCTGAGCTTCTGGGCGGGCGCATAGCCGCCGCGACGGTTCCGCAGCAGTTGGCCGTCCCGGATCATCGCCCCGAGGCGCTTGCCGAGGGCGTTGATCTCGTAATCGGTGAACAGGCGGAGGGCCCGGGCGATGTCCTCGGCCATCAGCAGCTCGCCGCGTTCCTCGAGCAGCGCGAGGATGGCCTCGCGGCTGGGAATGGGCTGGTCGTAGCGCTGGGCCTCGCGGTCGGCGTGTGGGTCGACCACCGCCGGCGGCGGCAGGCGGTCGCGGTATTTCGCCAGGGCCTTGCCCGGCCGGGTGGCGTTCGCCTTGCGGGGGCCGCGATCCGCGCCCGAGCCTTTCTTTTTCTTCGTCACTTATGAACCTTTGGATGGGGACGTGAAATAGTTTCACATCCGGGGTGCGAAATCGTTGACAAGTTTCCCCGACCTACCTAATCTACGCGGCTCACGGGGCGGCGACGCTGCTTCGAGACACCTGCCCAGGTGGCGGAATTGGTAGACGCACTAGTTTCAGGTACTAGCGGGTAAAACCGTGGAGGTTCGAGTCCTCTCTTGGGCACCAATTATAGACGAAGCCCCGCAGCGATGCGGGGCTTCGTTTTTTCATGGCGAAGCTTGTTCATGAGCGGCACCCCTACACCCTCGTCCGCCAGCCTGAGTGCCGAAGCTTCCGCCCACCTGGCGCAAGCGCGCGCATACCGGGCCGCGATGGACCGTGCGGCACGCGACACCGCCACCGCGGCCGACGAACTGCGTCGCTACGCGAAGTTCTCCCGCCCCGGGCAACCTTCTGCGCACATCGTGCAACTGCGGCAACGGCAGGCAGCGGCACGCCTGGACTCGGCGCGCGCGAAGCAGGCGTTCCTTCGGGCATCCGCCGCGTTCGTTCACGCAGCCGGACTTGCACTGCCGCCACGCACGTCGCTTGAATCGTTCGTGCTCGGCTGGATCGAACGCGACGGAGGCAACCTGCCGGACTGATCGTCCGGTAACAGCGTCAGGTCCGCTTCGACGAGTCGAACTTGGCGAGCACGATGACGAGCAGAACGACGGTGAGGAGCACCTTCGTCGCTACGTCCCACACACGATGCCCGGCAAGGAAGTCCATCCTCGTCGTGGAGATCATGAGGGCGCAATAGACGGCGATGCTCGCCCAGCCCTCCCAACTCGTTGGACTGATGCCCCAACCGAAGCGCTTGCGACCGAACCAGTAACCCTGTCCTTTCGTCATGTCCGCACTCCGAGGGGCGTCCGGCGATTGTACGCCCCCTCCGTGCGCGAAAGACGCGAGCACGCTGCCTGCGGCATCGTTTTGCATGCGAGCCTCATCGCGAGGCCATCTCGCGACAAGGCTCCATGGCGCCGCCTAAAGCCCCTGCCGAATGACCTCCAGGTGCCAGCGCTGCTCGGCGTCCACCGGCCGGAACGTCGTTCCCCAGGTATCGGGGATGGAGATCGGCCTGTTCCCCGCCGGCGCGGGTTGCTGATCGATGCCCGGACGCGGTGCACTCGGATAGTTGGTCCATGGTTCGAGTGGCGAACCATAGGGGTTCACCGGATAGTCCTGGAACCGTCCTTCCGCGGCGTAGTAGTGCACCCGTCCGCCTTCCACGTAAAGCCTGTACTTCGCGTGGTCGATGAACGAATGCAGGCGGTCTGCACGCCACTCCCATTGCTGCTCGAACGTCAGGCCGCAGGGCCGCGTCACCACGCCACGCGAGGCCGTGTCGGCGGTAAGGCATCGCCCCGTACCGCGATTTACGTAGCGGTTCGATGCGTCCAGGCCCCACATCTGCTTGCGGTCCATGGCGTTGCATGCGGCCAGCACGACATCGCCGTCGTCCTGCAGGCAGGCACCGGTACCCACCGCCGAGCGGATGAGCACCGTGATTTCCGAGGTGAGATGCGGATCGGACATATCCACGACGAACGATGCCGGTACGTCGCGCGTGGCCCAGGTTCGTGCGCGCTCGACCTGCGTGCGCTTCCACCACCATTCGGTGCGCTCGAGTTCGTAACCGGCCGACACGGTCACGGTCGCCAACCCCTCATAGGTGCCAGGCAGGACCCATTCCGACAATGTGTTCAAGGTGATGGCGCGCATCGTCGGCGTCATCTTTTCCTCGCTGAGCTCCGGCGTGCTCGCCGTGCCTCTCTTCACGAGCACGCCCTTGAGGGACTCGTTGAGCAAGGCCTTCCATTCCACCGAATCCGGCGCCTTGGGCACGGCCAGGATCGCGTAGTCCTTGAAGGTGGAGCTCAAGCTCGACTGCTGGGAGTATTCATAACCCAGGGCAACGTTGAACGGCAGCTTGGCAGCGAGCACATCGTCCGGTTTGCCGGAGGCGCTCAACTCCGTCCCCATCGATCCGCCGATGCTGAATCCGCGCGTTTTCGTCTCGCTCCTCGTGAAGTCGGTGCGCTCGTCCGTTTCGGGGAAATGAGAAAGGTAGCGAGGCTGGACGCCTTCGGCTGTCAGCTTCTGGCTGAGCCGGTACTCGATGGGAAGATACGTTCCCCAGAGGTTCTTCCCTGTCCGCCCGCCGTCGACCACGCCATTGTCCGACGTCCTGAGGGTCACACGCGAAACGATGTTGACGATCTTGGCGTCGGAGCTGTTTGTCCGGCTGCGCACCACTTCAATGATGTTGGCTCCCGACACCTCGCCCATCTCGTCGACGAAGTTCACGCTGAAGCGCCGGGTCGGTGCCAGCGGCATCGCATCGCCGCTGCCTGTGGCATCGATGCGGCGTCTGGCGGTCGCGGCCGGGGTTGGCACCTTGGCCGCCGCCGCGACCAGCAGATTGCCCAGTGACGTCGCGTCACCTTCCGCCGCGTAAATCTGCGGTGCACCATCGGCGCCTCGTACGACGACGACATCGCCCGTCATTGCGGGAGCGATGCCGAAAAGCTTCGACACGCGGGCCAATCCCTCGTCGCTGTCGTCGTCCATGTGCAGCAGGACGGGTATCCCTCCCTCATAGAGCCTGCCCAGGGACACGGCATCGCCACTGGAAAGCGGCAGATCCCTTGATGAGAGGGAAATAAGCACCCCGCCCGAGGGGGCGGCTGCGAGGGCGGCGATCGCATCGCCCGAGAGCGCGGCGGCGGGCACGATGGTGGTGCCCGTACCGTCGGGCGACTTGGCCGAGTGGTCGCCTTTCCCGAAGACGACGACGATTTCCGCCACAGGTTCCGCTGAAATTGCCATCGGGCTGAGCAACGGCGGCGCCGCTTCAGCGGATACGGTATGGGCCAGGCCGAAGCCTAGGGCTATTGTCAGAGCATTGAGGACGAGCGTGGGGGCTTTCATGGGGGGGACCTCCTTGGGGTGGCCCTAACCTAGTCCTGGGATGTCGGTCCCCAAATGAGAGTGTTCTCACGCAAAAATCCCCCTCAGACGGGACGTTACGACGCTATTTGCGGGCGTTTGGCGCACGATGCCTGACGATGCTGCCGAGCCCACGCCACGGCAGGACATTGCCCTTCTCGAAGCTAGGCCTTCCCGACGCGTCTTCCCATCGGTCGCCGACACCGGTACGGGGGCTGTGCCTAGCGGCGCCCCGGCGAGGCCGACATCCGCGCCCGCCGCTCTGTATAATCGGCAACGTAAAGCTCGGTGGGAGAAGCGGAAGGAGCCGCTGCCGAAGGCGCAACGCCCGTAATCGCTCAGGCACCCATACCACCGCGCGGTCATCACTCTGGAGAGACCGGTTCGATCCGGCGCCGAAGGTGCAAGGGGCTCCACGCCTCCAAACTCTCAGGCAAAAGGACAGAGGGGCGCCCCACGTGCCGGCACGGCGCGTTACTCCGGATGCCTCCTAAAACCATGAGCCAGAAAACTTCGCTGCGCGACCTCGAAAACCACGGCGCCTTCATCGAGCGCCACATCGGCCCGAACGACACCGAGATCGCCGAGATGCTGCGCGTGGTGGGCCACGCCTCGCTCGACGCCCTCACCGACGCCATCGTTCCCGGCTCGATCAAGTCCCCCGCTCCGCTGGCCCTGCCCCGCGCGGTCACGGAAGAGGAAGCGCTGGCGAAGATCCGCGCGATCGCCGACCGCAATACGGTGTTCCGCAGCTTCATCGGCCAGGGTTACTACGGCACCCTCACGCCGAACGTCATCCTGCGCAACGTGCTGGAAAACCCGGCCTGGTACACGGCCTATACGCCGTACCAGGCGGAGATCTCGCAGGGCCGCATGGAAGCCCTGATCAACTTCCAGACGATGGTCGCCGACCTCACCGGCATGGACATCTCCAACGCCTCGCTGCTCGACGAGGGCACCGCGGCCGCCGAGGCCATGGCGCTGGCGAAGCGCTCTGCCAAGTCCAAGTCGAATGTGTTCTTCGTTTCGAAGGACGTGCATCCGCAAACGCTCGAAGTGCTGCGCACCCGTGCCGACGGCATCGGCATCGAACTGCACGTGGGCGACGACGGTGACGCGGCGAACGTGGAAAGCTTCGGCGTGCTGCTCCAGTACCCGAACACCTACGGCCGCATCAACGACTACAAGGCCCTCGCGGACGCCACGCATGCACGCGGCGGTATCGTCTGTGTCGCCACCGACCTGCTCGCCCTGACACTCATCGCCGCGCCGGGCACCTGGGGCGCCGATATCGTGGTGGGCAACACGCAGCGCTTCGGCGTGCCCTACGGCTTCGGCGGCCCGCACGCCGCTTACCTCGCCTGCCGCGATGCGTACAAGCGCTCGATGCCGGGCCGCCTGATCGGCGTGTCCGTGGATACCGAAGGCAAGCCTGCCTACCGTCTGACCCTGCAGACCCGCGAGCAGCACATCCGCCGCGAGAAAGCCACCTCGAACATCTGCACCGCGCAGGTGCTGCTGGCCGTCATGGCGAGCATGTACGCCGTCTACCATGGCCCCGAGGGCCTGGTTCGCATCGCGCGCCGCACCCATCGTCTCGCCACGATCCTCGCCGTCGCGCTGCGTCGCGCCGGTGTTGCCGTGGGCGACGACTTCTTCGATACCTTGCACGTAACCGGCATCGACGCGAAGGCCATCCATACCAAGGCGGCCACCGCACAGGTCAACCTGCGCGCGATCGACGCGTCGAGCGTGGGCATCAGCCTCGACGAAACCACCACGCGTGCAGACGTGATCGCCCTCGCCGGCCTCTTCGGTGCCGGCATCGCCGACATCGACGCGCTGGACGGCGAAGTGCATGATGCCCTGCCGCGCCAGCTGCTGCGCGACATGGACTTCCTCCAGCATCCGGTGTTCAACACGCACCACAGCGAGCACGAACTGCTGCGCTACCTGCGCGGGCTTGCCGACAAGGACCTGGCGCTCGACCGCACCATGATCCCGCTCGGTTCGTGCACCATGAAGCTCAATGCCACCGCGGAAATGATCCCGGTGACATGGCCGGAGTTCGCCAACATCCATCCGCTCGCCCCCGCCGACCAGGCGAAGGGCTATAAGCAGCTCATCGACGAGCTGGAAGCCATGCTGGTGGAGTGCACCGGCTACGACGCCGTCAGCCTGCAGCCCAACTCGGGTGCGCAGGGCGAATACGCCGGCCTGCTGGCCATCCGTGCCTACCACCGCTCGCGCGGCGAAGGTCATCGCGACATCTGCCTGATTCCCGAATCCGCGCACGGCACCAATCCGGCATCCGCGCAGATGTGCGGCATGACGGTTGTCGTCACGCGCTGCGACGCCAACGGTAATGTCGACGTGGACGACATCCGCGAGAAGGCGGAGAAGTACGCCGACCGCCTCGCCGCCATCATGATCACCTACCCCTCCACGCACGGCGTGTTCGAGGAAGACGTGGTCGCCATCTGCGAAGCCGTGCACAAGCATGGCGGCCAGGTGTACACCGACGGCGCGAACATGAACGCGCTGGTCGGCGTGGCGAAGCCCGGCAAGTGGGGCTCGGACGTCTCCCACCTCAACCTGCACAAGACCTTCTGCATTCCGCACGGCGGCGGCGGCCCGGGCGTGGGCCCCTGCGCGGTGAAGTCGCACCTCGCTCCGTTCCTGCCGCGCGCTTTCGGCGGCGAGGGCGAAGTGGGCATGGTCAGCGCGGCCACCTTCGGCTCCGCGTCGATCCTACCGATCTCGTGGATGTACATCACGCTGATGGGCACGGAAGGCCTGCGCAAGGCGACCCAGGTGGCCCTGCTCAACGCCAACTACATCGCCAAGCGCCTCGCGCCGCACTTCAAGACGCTTTACACCGGCCGCAACGGCCTCGTGGCGCACGAGTGCATCCTCGACCTGCGTCCCCTCAAGGACGCCACGGGCGTGGGTGCCGAAGACGTGGCCAAGCGCCTGATCGACTTCGGCTTCCATGCACCGACGCTGTCGTTCCCCGTCGCCGGCACGCTCATGGTCGAGCCGACCGAGAGCGAGTCGCTGCACGAACTCGACCGCTTCATCGACGCCATGATCCAGATCCGCGACGAAATCCGCGCGGTGGAAGACGGCCGCCTCGACCGCGAGGACAACCCGCTGCGCAACGCCCCGCACACGGCCACCATGGTCACGGGCAGCGAGTGGACGCACGCCTATCCGCGAGAACTTGCGGCCTTCCCGCTGCCGTCGCTGAAGCTCTCGAAGTACTGGCCGCCGGTGTCGCGCGTGGACAACGTGTACGGCGACAAGAACGTGATGTGCGCCTGCATCCCGATCGACGCTTATAAGGAAGACGTGGAGGCGTAAGCCTCCGCAAGGGCCGGAAACGGGCCGCCCTGCCGACGCAGGGCGGCCTTTTTTCTGGTTCTTCACGCGGTCGAGGCCCCATGTGGGAGCCGGCTCTGCCGGCGATCCCGCGGCAGCGGGCACTCTCGCGAGACGTATCGCCTCTGAAGCGGCTCCCACAGGATCGGCGCCATACTGCCGCGAATCCCCTGCGCGCCGCTTTGGCATAAACTTCGCCGGTTGCCGCGCCCTCGCGCGGCCCGATCTTCCGAGGTGAACGCATGACCCAGGGTACCCCCCGCGACGACAGCCTCCTTGGCCTGCTCAAGGGCGTCGAGGACTTCAGCCACAAGATCTTCCCCGAGCGCGAGCAGCTCTTCAACGAGCTGGCCGAAGGCCAGAGCCCCCACACCCTGTTCATCACCTGCGCCGATTCCCGCGTGGTGCCGGAGATGATCACCCAGACCCAGCCGGGCGAGCTGTTCGTCTGCCGCAACATCGGCAACATCGTCCCGGGCTACGGCGAGATGCTCGGCGGCGTGTCGGCGGTGGTGGAGTTCGCGGTCATGGTGCTGCGTGTCCGCCACGTGGTGATCTGCGGCCACACCGACTGCGGTGCCATGAAGGGCCTGCTGAACCCCGATTCCACGCGCGACCTGCCCACCGTCGAGGCATGGTTGCGCAACGCCCAGGCCGCCAAGAGCGCCGTGTTCGCGCGCAAGCTCGAAGGCGCGGCCGCCATGAGCGCCCTGATCGAGGAAAATGTTCGCCTCCAGCTGGCGCACCTGCGTACGCACCCCGCGGTGGCTGCGGCACGGGCCAATGACGCCATCAGCCTGCAAGGCTGGGTGTACGACATCGGCGACGGCACCGTCTCCGTGCTCGACGGTGCCACCGACCGCTTCATTCCCCTGGCGGAAGCCATCCGTCGCGAGAACGGCGTGTGATCCTGCCCGGACGCGCCCACCTCGGGCACATCCTGCACTACGTCGGCAAACCGTTGGTCTGGTTGCTGGCATGGGACATCGCCGTCACCGCGTTCTGGTACCTCGTGCACCCGGTGTGGATCGAGTTTCCCACCCTCCCCATCACGTTGCTGGGCTCCGCGGTCGCCGTCTATCTGAGTTTCCGCAACACGACCGCCTATGCGCGCTGGTGGGAGGCGCGCACGCTGTGGGGTGCGATGGTGAACGCATCGCGCACCCTCGCGCGCGATGCGCTCACGCTGCTGGCGGATCGGCACGTCGCCGCGCGTGTGATCCATCGCCAGATCGCCTACGTGCACGCATTGCGCATGCACCTGCGCCGGCAGACGCCGTGGGACGAACTGGACGGCCGCCTTCCCTCCGACGAACTGGAACGCCTGCACGGTGTGCTCAACGTGCCCAATGCCGTTCATTCGCGCACGGCAGCGGCCATCGCCGACACGGGAACCGATCCCATCCTGCTCGCCACCTTCGCGCGCACGCTGGCCGACATCTCGAACGCACAGGGCGGCATGGAGCGCATCAAGAACACGCCGCTGCCCCAGCAATACGCCGTCTATCCGGCCATCTTCACGCACGGCTTCTGCCTTCTGCTGCCCCTGGGCCTGGTCGAAACCCTCGGCCTCTATACGCCGCTCGGTTCCACCGTGGCAGGCTTCCTGTTCCTTGCCCTGCTGCAGATCGGCAACGACATGCAGAACCCGTTCGAAAACAAGGAAGACGACGTCCCGATGACCGCCCTCACGCGCGGCATCGAGATCGACCTGCGCGACGGGCTCGGCGAAGCGCATGGCCTGCAACCCGTGCAACCGGAGGACGGCATTCTCTGGTAGCCCGTTCGGGCTGCCGTCGTGCCGCCCGCCACCGCTGCCCTGCCCCCACGCTTGCGCCGCGGCACGCAATCCCTGTTATAACGGGATTTCAATCGAGATAAATCGATAGCTGCCGGAGGTTACCTTGCGCACCATTCGTCCCCTCGCCGTTGTTGCCGCCCTGCTCCCGGCCCTCGCGGTGGCCGCCTCCGGCCCCGCCGAGCTGGTGAATCCGCTCATCGGCACCACCAACGGCGGCAACGTCTTTCCGGGTGCCGTGGTGCCTTTCGGCATGCTGCAATTCAGTCCCGAGGCCTCGCCGTTGCCGGGCAAGAAGGCGCCCATCGCGGCCCCGGGCGGCTACGAATACCGCGCCGATGCCATCCGCGGTTTCAGCCTCACCAACGTCGAAGGCTGGGGCTGCGCCGGCGCGTCGGGTGACGTGCCCCTCATGCCGATCACGCAGGACGTGACCACGTCGCCCTCCAGCGACTTCCGCCATGCGTACGCATCGAAGTTCTCGCACGCGAACGAAACGGCGAAGGCCGGGCACTACCGCGTGGTGCTGGACAACGGCGTGGCGGTAGACCTCTCCGCCGCCCTGCATAGCGGCGCGGCCCGCTTCGCCTTTCCTGCCGGCAAGCCGGCGAACGTGCTGGTGCGGGTATCGGATTCGGAAGTGGGTTCGGAAGACGCGAAGGTCGCCGTCGACACGGCGCATGCCAGGGTCTCGGGCGAAGTCACCAGCGGCAACTTCTGCGGTTACATCAACGAAGCCGATCGCCGCAGCTATTACACGCTCTATTTCGTGGCGGAGTTCGATCAGCCGTTCGCCGCCACCGGCGCCTGGCATGACGGGACGGTGGAAAAGGGCGGCACGCACGCCCAGGGCGGCACGGGGTACGGACCCAAGGGTTTCCCCGAGGCGGGCAAAGGATCGGGCGCCTGGGTCGGCTTCGCCAAGGGCACGCGCGATGTGAACGTGCGAGTCGGCATTTCCTATGTAAGCGTTGCGAACGCACAGGCCAACCTGGACGCCGAGACCCCGAAGGGCACCCGCTTCGAGTCCGTGCGCGACAAGGCCGTGGCCGCGTGGAACGAACGCCTGTCGCATATCGACGTGCAGGGCGGCACGCCGGACCAGCGCACCGTGTTCTATACGGCGCTGTACCACGCGCTGATGCATCCCAACGTCTTCAGCGACGTGAACGGCGAGTACCGTGGCTTCGACGGCAAGACCCATCGCGTCACGGGGACCCAAAAAGCCCAATACGCGAACTTCTCCGGTTGGGACGTCTATCGCTCGCAGTTGCCGCTCGTCGCATGGCTGGAACCCAAGACCGCCAGCGACATCGCACAGAGCCTCTACAACCAGGCGCAACAGAACGGCGGCGTGTGGGATCGCTGGACGCACAACAACGGCGGCACGCACGTCATGAACGGCGACCCCGCCGCGCCGTCCGTCGCAGGCATCTACGCCTTCGGTGCGCGCGACTTCGACGCGAAGGGGGCCCTCGCCTCCCTCGTGCACGCGGCCGACCATCCCACGGCGCTGGACACCTCGCACGACGGCTGCGAAGTGGAATGCGTGGGGCAGCGCCCAGGCCTCGATGCGTGGTTGAAGCTGCACTACATCCCGGTCGGTGCGCCAGCGTGGGGGCCGGCCGCCGACACGCTCGAAACCGTGGCCGCCGAATTCGGCATCAGTTCGCTTGCCGGGCGTCTGGGCGACAAGGACACCGCTGCCCGCTTCCTCGAACGCGCGCAGTACTGGCGCAACCTGTTCGACCCCAAGGCCACGCCGGAGGGCGGTTACATCCGCAACCGCAACGCGGACGGAAGCTGGGCCCTGGTGAAGGACGACGAGAAGGAAGCCCCGCACGCCTTCACACCGTCGACGGAAGACGGTTTCGTGGAAGGCAGCGCCGCCCAGTACGTGTGGATGGTGCCCTTCAACGTCGGTGGCCTGTTCGACGCCATGGGTGGACGGGAGAAGGCGCGCAAGCGGCTGGATGCGTTCTTCTATCAACCCGACGGCAGCTTCGCGGTCACGAAGTCCGGACCCTTGCACGCCGAACTCGACAACGAACCGTCCATCGGCACGCCCTGGCTCTACAACTACGCCGGGCAGCCGTGGAAAACACAGGAACTGGTCCGCCGCGTGCTCGACACCATCTGGCTCAACGCCCCGAACGGCATTCCGGGCAACGACGACCTCGGCGAGATGTCGTCGTGGTATGTGTTCGCTGCGCTCGGCGTCTATCCGGCCATTCCGGGCCGCGCCGAACTGGTGGTGGGCAGCCCCATCTTCACGCACGCCGTGGTGCACAGGCCGGACGGCGACGTGACCATCGATGCGCCGAACGCCGGCGCCGGCAAACCATATGTCACCGCATTGAAGGTGAACAGCAAGGCATCCTCGCGCGCCTGGTTGCCGGAGTCGTTCGCATTGAAGGGCGGCACGCTGGAATTCGACCTCTCAGACAAGCCGAACACGGCGTGGGCCACGAAGGAAGCGGACGCCCCGCCCTCCTTCGACGCGAAGCGCTGACGAACCTCCGCATGCTTCGCGGCGGGAAGCGCGCCGGGGTCAGGTGCCCCGGCGCAACCTCAAGGCGTTTCCCACCACCGACACCGAGCTGAGGCTCATCGCCAGCGCCGCGATCATGGGCGACAGGGTGATGCCGAAGAACGGATAAAGCACACCGGCCGCCACCGGTACGCCTACCGCGTTGTACACGAACGCGAAGAACAGGTTCTGGCGGATGTTCTGCACCGTTTCCCGCGAAAGCGCCCGCGCCCGCGCGATACCGGCAAGGTCGCCCTTCAGGAGCGTGACCGACGCGCTCTGGATGGCGATGTCGCTGCCGTTGCCCATGCCGATGCCCACGTCGGCGGCAGCCAGTGCCGGAGCATCGTTCACGCCGTCGCCCGCCATCGCCACGGTGGCGCCCCTGCGCTTCAATTCGGCGACGAGATGCGCTTTGTCTTCCGGCGAGATGCCAGCGTGCACTTCGTCGATAGGCAAGGACGAAGCCACCGCCTTCGCCGTCGCCTCGTTGTCGCCTGTGGCCATCACCAGGCGCACGCCGGCCGCATGCAGTGCATCCAGCGCCGGTTTCGAGGACGCCTTCACCGCATCGGCGAGGGAGAGCAGCGCCGCGAGACGGCCATCCACGGCGAGATACATCACGGTCGCGCCGCCGGCACGCGCCGCGTCGGCCGCTGCCTCGGCGGCGCTCATGTCGACGTGGCGCTCGTTCATGAGGCCGATGTTTCCCAGCGCCACGTCGCGGTCGCCGACCCGTCCGGTCACGCCGCGGCCCACGATCGCCTGGAAGGCCGACACAGCCTCCTTAGGGATATCTTCGCCCTCCGCCGCCGCGACGATCGCCGCGGCAAGGGGATGCTCGCTCGGACGCTCCACGGCCGCCGCCAGCGCAAGCGCCTCCGCCCGCTCCATACCGAAGAGCTGGATATCCACGAGCGCGGGCTTGCCTTCGGTAAGGGTGCCCGTCTTGTCGAACACCAGGGTGTCGACGTCGCGCAGTCGCTCGATCGCCGCCGCGTCCCGAAAGAGCACGCCGCCGCGGGCGCCACGGCCGCTCGCCACCATGATGGACATCGGCGTGGCGAGGCCCAGCGCACAGGGACAGGCAACGATGAGCACACTCACCGCCGCGACGAGCGCATGTGCCGGCGCAGGCGCTGGCCCTGCGACCCACCACACGGCGAAGGCCAGCAGCGCCACCGCCACGACGGCGGGCACGAACCACGCGGCGACCTTGTCCGCCACGCGTTGCAGTGGTGCGCGCGAGCGCTGCGCCTCGGCCACCATCGTCACGATGCGCGAGAGCACCGTGTCGTTGCCCACATGTTCGACGCGCATGAGCAAAGCGCCGTGCTGGTTCTGCGTGCCGCCGGTGAGCCTGTCGCCCGGTCGCTTCGCGACAGGCACCGCCTCGCCCGTGAGCATCGATTCGTCCACATGGCTCTCGCCCTCCAGCACGCTTCCGTCGGCCGGTACCTTCTCGCCGGGCCGCACCCGCAGGCGGTCGCCCACCCGCAGGCTGTCCAGCGGCACATCCTCTTCGGTGCCGTCGCCTCCCAGCCGCCGCGCGGTCTTGGGCACCAGGCCCAGGAGCCCGCGAAGCGCCTCGCCGGTGCGCCGGCGCGCGCGCCCTTCGAGGAAATCGCCGAGGGTCACCAGCGTGACGATCACGGCCGCCGATTCGAAATAGACGTCCACATGCCCATGCATGTCGCGCATGGCGGGCGGGAAAAGCGACGGCGCCAGGAAGGCCACCGCGCTGTAAAGCCACGCCACACCCGTGCCCAGCGCGATCAGCGTGTACATGTTCGGCGACCAGGGAACCAGCGAACGCCAGCCCCGGACGAAGAACGGTGCCCCGCCCCACAGCACCACCACGGTGGCCAGCACCGCCTCGCTCCAGCGGGCGGCCGTCGCCCAGGGTTCGGGCCACATCCAGCCGAACAGGTGCGGCCCCATCGCCACCGCCACGACAGGGACCGTCAGGACGGCGAGAATCGCAAGGCGCCGTGCGAGCGCGCGGGCCTCGCCGTCATCGACATCGAGCGAAGGCTGGGCCGGTTCGAGCGCCATGCCGCACTTCGGGCAGGCACCGGGGCCTTCCTGGCGTACCTCCGGATGCATGGGGCAGGTATAAATCGTCCCCGCCGGGGCCGGTGCCACGTTTTCCTTCGGCGTCGCGGCGGCGCCGTGCGAACAGCAGCTGTGGCTCATGCGCCTGGCTCCGCCAGTGCCTTGAGGATCGGACAGTCTTCCGGGGCGCCGTGACCGGGGCATGCCTCGACGAGTTCCGCCAGGCCGTCGCGCACGCGCTGCAGTTCGGCGATCCGTTCCTCGATGGCGTGCAACCGGGCCGTAGCACGCTCGCGCACGCCTTCCACGCCGCCGTGCCGGTCGGCCGACAAGGCGAGGAGCTCGCGGACCTCCTCGAGCGTGAACCCCAGGTCCTTCGCACGGCGGATGAAGCGCAGCCGCGCGACGGTACCCATGTCGTATTCGCGGTAGCCGGAGGGCCGGCGCCTTGGCTCGGGAAGCAGCCCTTCCCGCTCGTAGAACCGGATCGTATCGATGGCGACGCCGGCACTCTGGGCGACGCGGCCGATGGTGAGGGCAGATTGTGTGGTCATGGGCAAAGTCTAGACCCTTGATCCAGGTCAAGAGTCAATAGGCCCGGCAAGGGTCCCGACTGACGCCCGGCCAGCCTTCACGATCCGTTTGCTTGCGCTGGATCACCAGCCCCCCGTGGCGCCCGCATTAGCGTCTGTCCTCATCCGCAGGCAAGTAGCGAGCGTGCCCGCATGTCACCGTCCCCGTTGCCGTCACAACCTGCCCCGGTCTTCCGCGCGCGGGGCCTCACCAAGGTGTACCGGATGGGCGAGGTGGAAGTACACGCGCTTCGCGGGGTGGACCTGGACCTGTTTCCCGGCGAGTTCGTCGTGCTGCTCGGGCCGTCGGGCAGCGGTAAATCCACGCTGCTCAACATTCTCGGAGGACTCGATGCGCCGACCGGGGGCGAGGTCTGGTACGTCGACCATTGCCTTACCGGCGCCGACGACCGGGCACTCACCCTGTTCCGCCGCGAACATGTGGGCTTCGTCTTCCAGTTCTACAACCTGATACCCAGCCTGACCGCACGCGAGAACGTGGCCATCGTGACCGATCTGGCCGAACGCCCCATGCGGCCGGAAGAGGCGTTGGATCGCGTCGGGCTGGGTGATCGCCTCGATCATTTTCCCGCGCAGATGTCCGGCGGCGAACAACAGCGCGTGGCGATCGCGCGTGCGATCGCGAAACGCCCTGCCGTCCTTCTCTGCGACGAACCCACCGGCGCCCTCGATTCGAGCACCGGCATTCGTGTGCTTGAAACGCTGGAACAAGTGAATGGGGAACTCGGTACCACGACCGTCGTGATTACTCACAATGCCGGCATCGGGGCCATGGCCCATCGGGTCCTGTACCTCGCCGACGGACGCATCGTGCGCGAGGTGAGGCCGCCACGGCGCACGCCCGCCAAGGAGCTCAACTGGTGAGCATGCTCACTCGCAAGGGCCTTCGCGACCTGTGGCACATGCGCACGCAGGCGCTGGCCATCGCCTGCGTCATCGCGGGCGGCGTGGCCACGCTGGTGATGTCTCGCTCCACGCTGGAGTCGCTATCGAATACGCGCGCACTGTTCTATCAGGAGGGGGCACTCGCCGACCTGTGGGCGCCGCTCAAGCGAGCACCCGACACGTTGCTGCCGCGCCTGGCATCCGTGCCGGGCGTGCAGGCGGCCGAAACACGCTTGCTCGCCAACGCCACATTGAGCGTGGCGGGATTCGAGGAACCCGCGCGCGGCGACATCGTTTCGCTCCCCCTGGACGGAGGCCAACCGTTGCTCAATCGCGTGCACCTTGTGAGCGGACGTCTTCCCCATCCTGACGCGGACGCAGAGATCGTGCTGGGCGAGGCCTTCGCCCAGGCCCACAGCTTGCGGCTAGGCGACAGTCTGCAGCTGATCCTTCAAGGGCACGCCACGTCGATGCGCATCGTCGGCATCGGCACATCGCCCGAATACGTGTACCAGAGTCCGCCAGGAGCGGCATTCCCCGACTTCCAGCGTTTCGCCGTGTTGTGGATGAACCGACATGCGATGGAGAAGGCGCTGGATATGGATGGTGCGTTCAACAATGTGGTTTTCCGTCTTCGCACGGGAGCCGTCGCCGGGGCCGTGGCTTCGGATGTCGACGGGCTGCTGGCGCGCTACGGTGGTGTGGGCGCCTACGGCCGGCACGAGCAAACCTCGGCGCGCTACCTGGAAGAAGAACTGCGCCAGCTGCGCACCATGGCCACGCTGTTCCCCGTCATCTTCCTTGGCGTGGCTGCCTTTCTCGTCCACGTGGTGTTGATGCGACTTCTTGGCACGCAGCGCGAACAGGTCGGCGTGCTGAAGGCCTTTGGTTATGGCAACCGCACCCTGGGCGTTCATTACCTGGGCATCGCAACCTGGATCGCCGCCGGCGGGGCCTTGCTCGGCATCGCGCTGGGAGCGGCGTTGGGGGGCTGGCTGGCCCATGTATACCAGGGCATCTATCGCTTCCCGTTCCTCACCTATCGGCTCAGCCTGGGTGCGACGGCGCTGGGAGCGGCGGTGAGTTTCACAGCCGCGTGCGGTGGCGCGCTTCTGGCACTGCGTGCCGCTGCCGTGCTGCCACCGGCCGAGGCGATGCGAGCCGCGGCCCCTGCCCGTTTCGGTGCAACGATACTGGAGCGACTGGGGTTTCAGCGGTGGTTGTCACCCTCCGCCCGTATTGCGTTTCGCGACCTGGAGCGCCGGCCCGGCAGGGCGTTGATCACCTTGGCTGGCCTGGCCATGGCGTGCGCCGTGATGACGGTCGGCCGCTTCCAGGGCGATGCCATCGATCGCATGGTGAACGTGCAACTCAGCATCGCGCCGACGCAAGACATCGAAGTGAACTTCGTAGAGCCAGCGCCGCGTAGCGCCGTGTTCGAGCTCGCCGCATTGCCAGGTGTACGAGAAGCCGAACCCACGCGTTCGGTTCCGGTACGCCTGATCCATGGCTTGCATTCGTATCGCACCACCCTGGAAGGCCTGCCACCGAATGCACGGCTGAGGCGCCCCGTGGACGCGAAGCTCCGGCGTGTGGAACCCCAAAGCAACGATCTGCTACTGACCGACTATCTCGAGAAGATGCTGGATCTGAAAGCCGGAGACGTTCTGGACATCCAGGCACTGGACGGCCACAGGCACCGGCGGGAGATGCGGGTGTCCGGTTTCGTGCACGAGTACATCGGCGCGCGCGGCTACATGGACCTGGACTCCCTCAACCGGCAGTTGGGGGATGGCGATGTGATTTCCGGGGTACTGCTGGGCGTGGCACCGGGCGCCGAGCCGGACGTGTACCTCCGGCTGAGCCGTCGCCCCCGCGTGATGGGGATCGCTTCGCGCCTGGCATCCGTGCGCAGCTTTTACGCCACCATGGGCGAAAGCATGCTGATCTTTTCGCTCGTTGCCGCGCTTCTCGGCGCGGTCATCAACTTTGGCGTCGTCTACAACGCCGCACGCATCAGCCTGTCCGAGCGGGGGCGTGAGCTGGCGAGCTTGCGCGTTCTCGGCATGACCCGCGCGGAGGTCGGCGGCTTGCTGCTCGGCCAGCTCGGATTGCTGGTGTTCCTGTCACTGCCCTGTGGCTTGGTGGCCGGCTGGGCGCTCTGCTGGCTGATGGCGCGGGGATTCCAATCGGAGCTGTTCCGTGTGCCGGCGGTGCTCTCCACCGCGACCTACGCATTCGCCGCAATCACCGTGCTGGCCGCCAGCGGGTTGTCGGCTTTACTGGTGTACCGGCGCATCAGCCGGCTGGACCTTGTCGCCGTGCTCAAGACGCGGGAGTGATTCCGGATATCGCCATGACCGTTCGCCGCCGCATCGCCATTCTGATTGCCGCCGGGGCCGCCGTCGCCGTCGCGTGGTGGGCACTTCGGCCTGCGCCGCGACCGCTGGATGTCGTGCGTGTCACACGCGGACCGCTGGTAGAGGTGTTCGAAGAAGAAGGCCGGACCGAGCTTGCGCATCGATGGACCGTGTCCTCGCCCATCGCCGGCACCCTTCACCGCATCGACCTCCTGCAGGGCGACCCGGTGAAGGAAGGCCAGTCGCTCGCGCAGATCGAGCCGCTACGGGGCCAGCTATTCGACCCCGCCAACCGAGCGCGCCTGATGGCGGAAGAAAAAGCCGCGCAGGCCGCCATGCGGGCCGCCCGTCAACGCCAGGCCGCTGCGAAGGTGGATGCCGACCTCGCATCGAAAGACGTGCAACGCATGCGAACGCTGGGCAGCGCAGGCGTCGTGAGCATCGCCGCCCTGGACGAAGCCGAAGCGCGGATGCTTCGAGCGAGGGCGTCGGCTTCGGCGGCCGGGGCCGACTACAACGCAGCGGACGCGCAACGGGCCGCCGTGGCGGCGCTGCTGCAAGGGCAAGGTGCCTCCGGCGGCCCGCTGGTAACGCTCGTCTCACCCATCGACGGAGTCGTTCTCCATCGCTACCTCCAGAGTGCCACACCGGTCCAGGCAGGCCAGGCGTTGGTGGAGGTCGGCAACCTGGAGGAACTGCAGGTGATGGCGCAAGTGCTCTCCCAGCAAGCCGCCCTGCTGCGGCCGGGCACGCCCGCCCAGATACTCCGCTGGGGCGGCGACATGCCATTGCCCGCGCGCGTGGCCAGGATCGAACCCGGTGGTTACACGAAGATATCGGCGCTCGGCGTGGAGGAGCAACGCACGCAGGTCTGGCTCGACATCATGGCGCCACGCGAACGCTGGTCGCAGCTGGGCGATGGCTACCGCGTGGAAGTCGCATTCGATGTGGCGCGCAAGGAACACGCACTGAAAGTCGAAGCAAACGCCTTGTTTCTCGATGGAGCGGATTGGGCAGCGTATCGGCTCGACGGAAACCGGCTTCGGCGGGTGCACGTCCAGCCGGGCATGCGTGGTGGCGTCGAGGTCGAGGTGGCGAAGGGACTTGCCGAAGGCGACCGCGTCGCGGCTTTTCCCGACGACCGCATGCGCGACGGCATGCGCGTCCAGGCTCTGGAGCGAAGCGCCGTAGCGGGAAAATAGGGGTGGTGCCCGCTGGCTGAACGGCCTGCCGTTTTTGCGGTGCAGCGTGACAGGTGAAGGAACACCGACTTAACTTGCGCCTGGGGATTTAGATCGATCCAAGTTAAGAATGGTCAAGACGGCCGCTGTGCGGCCTTCCACCGACCTTCCGGAACCTGGATCGAAGCCGGGGAGCCAGCGCATGAAACCTGAAACGACCTGCGTTTTTCCGACGACCGGCACACGTGCCGCCGTACCGCATTCCCTGAGTTGAAGCTTCCTCGCCAGCGAGCCGGGGGGCTCGTTGGCGGCCTGAGTTTGGATCGATCCAAGGTGTAGGAGGGCGCGTGCAGTCATAGATCGCACATCTGCAGCAGTGAACGGGGGAGTACCGCGCCACCTTACTCAAGGGCGCGCATCACTGAGGGAAACACAACAATGTCTTATTTGCCGCACATGCTCACGCGCAAGCCGCTATACGCCGCCATCGCTTCCGCCACCTTGTCGCTCGCCGGTTTCGCGATCGTTCCCGCGACGGCCTTCGCACAGGATGCCCCGCCCGCCGCCTCGACGGCAGCGACGCCCGCGCCCACCCAGACGGACAAGGACCGGCAGGCTGCCGATAAGGAACAACAGGCTGCAGACAAGGACCGGCAGGGTAACGCCGCCAAGAGCGCCACCAAGCTGGACACCGTCGTCGTCACCAGCTATCGCCAGTCGATCGACCAGAACGTGCTCGACAAGCGCGACGCCAATTCCATCGTGGAAGTGATCAACGCGCAGAACATTGCGCAGTTCCCTGCCAAGAACATCGCCGACGCGCTGGCGCACGTTCCGGGCGTGGTCATCAGCCGCGAATCGGGCGAAGGCAAGACGGTCAGCATCCGCGGCCTCGCGCCCGAACTGACCTATACGCAGTTGAACGGCAACTATGTCGCCTCGGCCGATACCTCGGCGGGCCTGACGCGTTCGTTCAACTACACGCTGTTCCCGGCCAACATGTTCGCCGACATCAAGCTCTACAAGAGCCTTGAAGCGCGCCTCGACGAAGGCGGCATCGGCGGCAACGTGGACCTGCGCACCCGTCGTCCGCTTGAAATGGACGCGAACGAGGGCTTCGTGACCGGCACGGCCGCGGGCTCGGATACCAGCGCCAAGACGGAGCCGCAGGGCGCTGCGCTGTGGTCATGGAAGAACAAGGACGAGACGTTCGGCGTGCTCGTTGCCGGCGCCTACCAGAAGCGCCAGGCAAGGACATATTCGGCGGACGCCTCGAGCTGGCACTGGTGGTCGGACAACTGTACCGACCATGACACCTGCACGCAGCCGCCCGTCGACGTCCATGGCAACCCGTATGGCTCGGCCGTGAACAACAACATCGACCTCTGGGGCAACGGTGTCGTCGACCAGGCCGGCAACGTTTCCAACGGCTTCTGGATGCCGCAGCAGTTCTCCACCAGCCGCAACGACCTGACGCTCAAGACCAAGGGCGCCCAGGCCACGATGCAGTTCAAGCCCAGCGAGCACTTCCTGCTGACGGGTAACTACTTCCGCTTCGAGCGCCAGCAGACCCAGATCACGAACACGCTGGAAATCCCCGAGTGGGGCCTGCCGAACAACAGCAACTACGCCGATCAGAACGGCCGCCTGCTCGCCCCGAACGGCCTGACCTTCGACAAGTCCGGCACCATCGTCACCGGTGCGAACTACGTGCTGCCGCCGGCCGGCGTCGGCTGTAATTCCACCGTGAATCCGGTTACCGGCGCGACCCGCCAGGCCGTGGACGTGTGCAACACGGAAATTCCGTGGCTCAACGGCAACTACTCGGTCGAGAAGGCCACGTCGCAGACGCTCAACCTCGAAGGCGAGTGGGACAACGGCGGCAACCTGAGCGGCTCGTTCAACGTCGGCCGCACGTGGGCGAAGGGTGGTCCGTCGATCGAATTGGGCATGGCCGCCAAGCCGCGCAACTTCGTGAACGGCCAGTGGGTGAACGGCAGCACCGGCGCGGCGTGGAACCTGAGCGGCAAGCCCGGGATCACCGCCGACCAGTCCGTGCTGCAGAACATGCTTGCCGGCGCAGGTCAGGTCGACCTGGGTTCGACGGGCTCCAACATGGTGAACACCCGTAACTCGCAGAACTTCGCGCAGGCGGACTTCACCTGGGCGTTCGATTCCTCGTGGCTGCAGTCGCTCCAGTTCGGTGCGAAGTACAGCGACGCCAACGCGGAGCAGCAGAGCAACGAGGTGCGCTGGTACTGCAAGGGCACCACGCTGCAGTTCCAGACATGCGATCCAAACGCGGGCCAGCTGCCCGCCGGCTTCCTGCTGCCGGATTACCTCGAAGGCGTGAACCATGCCTACGGCGACAGCATCTTCCCGGCGATCAACTTCCCGGCCTACTACAACCACCTGAACGATACCTACGACCGCACGATCTACAACAAGCCGCAGAACAAATCGTCCATCGGCGAAAAGATCGCGGCCGCCTATGTCCAGGCGAACTTCGACACGGGCACCGTGCGCGGCAACGTCGGCGTGCGCTTCGTCACCACGAAGCAGGATCTCACCGTCGCCAACCAGGTCACCACCAACAACGCGGTGTACTACCACGACGCGGGCGGCAACATCCTGATCTGCCCGGCCTCGGGCATCAACGCCGGCGGTGGCCCTTGCGCTCCGGGTGACTTCCAGTACCTCCCGCGCGAAGTGTCGGTCATCGAGAACTTCAACAACTCGACCACGAACAAGCGCTACAACAAGTTCCTGCCCAGCTTCAACGTGGCGTGGACGATCGCGGAAGACTTCGTGCTCCGTGCCGCCGGCTCACAGGCGATGGCCCGTGCCAACTACACGGATCTCGCCCAGTTGGGTCAGCTCACGAACAACACGCAGGAGTATTACAACGACCGCAAGCAGTTCGGCGCTCCCTTGCCGGGCTGGTACGGTTCCGGTGCCAACGCCGACCTGAAGCCGTTCACGGCCACGCAGTTCGACCTCGCCGGCGAGTGGTACTACGCAACGCACGGTGTCGTCGGCATCGACTTGTTCCAGAAGAAGGTGAAGAACTTCGTCGTTCCGGTCACGGTCAACAACATCGACGTGAACGTGGGCGGTACGCAGACGAACTTCCGTCAGTACAGCACCAATGCGAACGGCCGTTCCGGTACCTCGAAGGGTATCGAAATCTACGCGCAGCACACCTGGGACTCGGGCTTCGGCTACATCGCCAACTACACGCTCAACCACACCAACGAAACCGCCGTGTCCCTGGGCGACACCCAGGTGGGCAAGGCGGAGTTGATCGGCAGCGCGAAGTACGCGGCGAACGTGTCGCTGTTCTACGAAAAGAACGGCCTGCTGCTGCGTGCCAGCGACAACTGGACTGGCCGCACGATGCAGGGGCTGGCCGCCGGCCTGCCGATCTACGCGCAGCCGTACCACCAGATCGATCTGAACGGCGACTACGAGTTCAACAAGCACTTCATGGTCACCGCCTCGATCATCAACTTCAACAAGGCAAGGCCGCACACCTATCTGGGTGGCGACACGCGGTCGCGCCTGGTCCAGCTGCTGTATCCGGGCCGCCAGTACTACCTCGGCGTGACCTACAAGTTCGGTGGTGAAAGCGACAAGTAAGAAATCGGCGGGGCCGGGCAGATCGCCCGGCCCCGTTTTCTTTCCAAGCGAAGGAAACCTTTCATGACGACTTCCCCGGCACGCCGTCCCCACCGTGCCCTCGCCGCCGCGTTGTCGATGCTCATCGTCACTTCCGCGACGGCCGTGCTGGCCAAGGACAACAAGCCCGCCTCCCCGACCGCGCCGGTCGACCTGGCCAATCCACTGGTGGGCACCGCGTCGCTCGACAACCAGGCGCTGCTCGGCAACGCGCCCCCTCCCGGCGAACCTACCTACACCGGCATGACCACGCCCGGTGCCAGCCTTCCACAAAGTGCGACCGAAGCGGCCCCGGTCAACATCAACGCCGACCTGGGTTTCGCGACCGGCGTGCCCGTGGCTTACGACTACCGGCGTCCCGTGATGTTCGGCTTCACCGGCGGCGGTTCGACCTACGGTGCGCGCGGCGCGCCGATGGTCATGCCCGTGGTGGGCGACTGGACGGTGCCGCCCGACTACGCCACCGCCTATTACGACAAGGCCACCGAGAAAGCATCGCCCGGCTATTACGCGGTCGACCTGGCAACGTTCCGCACGAAGGTGGAGCTGACGGCGACGCAGTGGACCAGCCTCATGCGTTTCACCTTCCCCGAAAGCCACCGCGCGAACGTGGTCGTGAACCTGCGTCGGGATGGTGGCGATGTGGAAGTGGTGGACGACCATACCGTGCGCGGGGTCGCCACGGCCGGCCGCAGGGACAGGGATGCCGACGGCCCCTATTTCATCGCGGAATTCTCGCGCCCGTTTGCCGCCTTCGGCACGTTCCACTCGGAGGTGACGAACAAGGGCGAGGGTCTGGGCCGCGAGGACGTGCAGGCGGGCCGCAGGAAGGTTTCAGGCGACTATGCGGGCGCCTACCTCACGTTCGACACCAAGGCGGGCGACCAGGTCGTGGTGCGCATCGCCCACGGACACAGCGCCGAGGAAGCCGGGCAGCGGCTGCGCGCGCAGGACAGCGACACGGATTTCGACCGCGTGCATGCGAAAGCCCGGGCTCGCTGGGCGGAGCTGTTCGATCGCGTGCAAGTGACGGGCGGCACGGCGAAGCAGCGCACCTTGTTCTACTCCACGCTGTACCACTCCTTCGCCAGCCCGCGCATGATCGCCCGCAAGGGCGAGCATTACACGGATGCCGAAGGTCGCGACCAGGTAGCCGACTACGACCACTACGGACCGGTTCCGTTCTGGGACACGGGCCGCAACCAGATCGTGCTCCTGATGCTGCTCGAACCGAACGTCGTGAAGGACATCATGCGTTCCGAGTTCGACCGTGCGCGCGAACGCGGATACATGAACACGTCGTTCCACGGCGATCATGCCGTGTTCCTCTACGACGGCGCATGGCAGCGCGGCATCGACTTCGATTACGCGGCCGTGTACGAGTACCTGCGCAAGAACGCCACCGACCCGAAGGGTCCGCGCGGTTACCTCGCCGAATACATGAAGCAGGGATGGATTTCCGACATCGTTCCGCCCGGCAATCCCAGCCCGCCTTACGCGGGCGGCAAGGCCGGCGTGGCCACCACGCTGGAATACGCCTGGGACGATTACGCCCTGGCCGACGTGGCGCGGCGCCTCGGCAAGAACGACGATGCCGAGATGTTCGCGCGGCGGGCTTCGAACTATCGCAACGTGTTCGATCCCTCGGTCGGATTCTTCCGCGGCCGCACCGAGGACGGGAAATGGATCTCGCCCTTCGACCCGGGCGAACCCTATTACAACTTCATGATGAAGGAAGCGTCGGGCTGGTCCACCTTGTGGCTGGTGCCGCACGACGTGCAGGGCCTGATGAACCTGCTGGGCGGGCGCGATGCGTTCAACAAGAAGCTCGACGCGTTCTTCTCCACGCCGTATACCGCCAAGGGCATCTGCCGCGACTGCACCGGCCTGATCGGGCAGTACGTGCAAGGCAACCAGCCGGACCAGCAGGCCGCCTACCTCTATGCATGGAGCGGCCAGCCCTGGAAGACGCAAGCCCTGACGCGCCGCATCCTCGACGAACTCTACGGCAGCGACGCCACAGGCTACGGTTTCCCCGGCATGGACGACCAGGGCTCGACCTCGTCCTGGTATGTGCTGAGCGCGATGGGCTTCTACCCGGTCGATCCGTCCACGCCCGATTACATCATCGGCAGCCCGATCTTCGACCGGGTACGCCTGCGCATGGGCAACGGGAAGACCTTCGAGATCGTCGCTCGCAACAACTCGGCCACGAACAAGTACATCCAGTCGGCCACGCTGAACGGCAAGGCGTGGACGAAACCATGGTTCAGCCACGCCGACATAGCCAACGGCGCCACGCTGGTGCTGACGATGGGCCCCGAGCCGAACAAGGCCTGGGGTGCCGATCCGCACGACGCACCGCGTTCCATGTCCGCTGAACAGCGATAACACGATAAAGGGAAGGACGGATGACGAATCGAACGAAGGTCATGAAACTCGGCACCTGCATGGGCATCCTGCTGGCCGCGGGCATGACGATGACGGCCCGCGCGGCGAAGGACGAAACCCGCGTCTGGAACGGCATGACAGCCCCCCTCGCGACGCCGTGGACGAGCAAGGTGTCGCCGAAGAATGCACTGCCGGAGTATCCCCGGCCGCAACTTGCGCGCCCCTCGCTGGACCACCCCCGCTGGCTGAGCCTCAACGGGCTATGGGAATTCGCGGCGACCGATGCGCGCACCGAACCGTCGTTCGGGCACCCGCTCAAGAACAAGGTCCTGGTGCCCTACCCCATCGAATCGGTGCTGTCGGGCGTCCAGAAGCATTCCGACTTCATGGTCTATCGCAGGACGGTGGATATCCCCTCGGACTTCACCGCGCACGGCCAGCACGTGATGCTGAACTTCGGCGCCGTGGCCCAGGAAGCCACCGTTTATGTGAACGGCAAGCAGGTGGCGAAGCACACGGACGGGTACACCTCGTTCGCCGCCGACATCACCGCCGCACTGAAGCCGAAAGGCCCGCAGGAAATCGTCGTCGCCGTGCACGCGCCGGTCGACGGCGCCAACGTCATGGTCGGCAAGCAGCGGCTGAAACCCGAAGGCATCTTCTACACGGCCGCTTCGGGTATCTGGCAGTCGGTGTGGCTGGAGCCGGTGGCCGCCGCCAGCCTGGCGCAGTTGAACTTCACCGCCATGCCGAGCCTGGACGCGTTCACCGTCACGGCAAAGACGCAGGGCGACGCCGACGACGCCACGTTGCGCGTGACGGCCTATGCCGACGGCAAGCCGGTCGGCGAAGCCAGCGGTCCGGCCGGCAAACCGATGCGCCTGGCCATCGCCCAGCCTCGGCTCTGGAGTCCGACGGACCCGTTCCTCTACACGTTCAAGGCTACCCTGGAGAAAGGCGGGCAGCGCGATGAAGTCACCAGCTACGCCGGGTTGCGTACCGTGGCCCTGGCGAAGGTGGGCGGCGTCAACCGCATCGTATTGAACGGCAAGCCGACCTTCCTGCTGGCCACGCTGGATCAGGGCTACTGGCCCGACGGGCTGCATACGGCACCGACCGACGCGGCGCTCAAGTTCGACATCCAGAAGACGAAGGACTTCGGGTTCAACACCATCCGCAAGCACATCAAGGTGGAACCGGCACGCTGGTACTACTGGGCGGATCGCCTCGGCCTCATGGTCTGGCAGGACATGCCGGCGTTGCCCAACGGCCGAAACGACCAGCTCAGCGACGCGGACAAGGCGCGCTTCCGTGCGGACGTCTCGGCCATCGTCGAGCAACTGAAGGGCGAGACCTCGATCATCGGCTGGATTCCGTTCAACGAAGGCTGGGGACAGTGGAGCATTCCTGCCGCGGCTGAACTGGCCAAGCAGATCAAGGAACTCGATCCGTCCCGCCTCGTCAACGCGCGTAGCGGACTCAACTGCTGCGACACCAAGGGCGACCCACACGCCGGCGACGTGTACGACGTGCACGACTACCAGGGCCCGGGGCTGCCCTCGCCCGACGCGACGCGCGCATCGATGGACGGCGAACATGGCGGCCTGACGCTGAATGTTCCCGGCCATGTGTGGCCGAATTCGGCGATCAATCCCTACGGTGCCGTAAAGGACGCCACCGCCCTCACGGACGGCTACGTGGCCAATACGGCGGTGCTGCGCGACAAGGGACCGGCGAAAGGCATGTCGGGGGCCGTCTACACCCAGATCACCGACGTCGAAGGCGAACACAACGGCCTGTACACCTACGATCGCAAGATCGAGAAGATGGACGAAGCCAAGGTGCGGGCCATCAATGAGGCGACGATTCGCGCCTTCGAAGCTCGCTGAGCCCGTCGGCTGATTCGTCGCCTTCGACGACGCGATTCCGGCCCATGTGCTTGGCCTTGTAAAGCGCCGCGTCCGCCGCGCGGCGCAGGCGTTGCAGGTCATGGCCCATGGTGTCGGTGCAGGCCACCCCAATGCTGACGGACAGCGGCACCACCACGCCGTCCGTCACCAGCGGGGACGACGCGAGCGCCACGCGTATGCGCTCGGCCACCACACGGGCCTGCAATCTCGGCGTGTCCATCAACAGGATGCCGAACTCCTCGCCGCCGAGACGCCCCAGGAGGTCGCCGCCGCGCAGTTCGCCCTTGATGATCGCCACGGCGTGCTTCAGCACGGCATCGCCCACGGCGTGTCCGTGTGCGTCGTTCACCTGCTTGAAGTGGTCGAGGTCGAGGAACACGAGGCAACCGTCGCCAAGTCGCCGTTCCAGGACGCGCAGCAGGCGCTCGGCTTCGCTCATGAAATGCTGGTGGTGGAAGATGCCGGTGAGCCCGTCGCACGACGACAGCCATTTGAAGCGAAGCTGCGAACGCTTGATCCGCACCATCCAGAAGACGATGGAGAGAAGCAGGAGCGCCATCATCACCATGTAGAGCCGGCTCGTCTCCACGGCCTTGGCATCCAGCGCCTTCTGCAGTCGCAGGATACGATTCTCCTTGCTCAGCCCTTCCGTCTCCAGCTTCTCCGCGCGGAAATGCTGCCGCGCGGCTTCGTATGCCGCGTTCCGCACGTTCGCGTCGCGCAGGTAGCCCTGGTCCTGGACGACATAGCGCTCGTAGTAATCCAGCGCGCTGGCGTAGTTTCCGTCGTTTTTCTCGATGGTGTAGAGGATGCGGTAGGCGAACCGCAGCGCCTCGTTGACGTCGCCCGGGTGGCCGAGGGCCACCGTTTCGAGGGCGGCCTTGCGCGCCTCGTCCACACGGCCGAGCTGCTCGTAGATCTGTGCACGCTGGCTGGCCAGGCTGATGATGTGCGGAAAATACTTGCTCGCCTGGATGGCGGGAGCGATGCGCTCCACGCTGGCCAGCGCTTCGTCCAGTCGCCCCTCGTCGAACAGACGATCCACGAGGATCAGGGCGACGGTGTTGGCAAAGATGGGCTGGCCGTCGACCTTGCAGGTGTCGATGGTGCCGAGCAGTTCGGGGCTGCGGGCGGTCAGCACTCGCGCACCTTCGAGCGCCGTCACCTTCTGCACCATGGCCTGGCAGGTCGACTGCCCCGGCGGCGTGGCCTTCAGCATCATGTCGGCGTATTGCAGGCCCTGTTCGGGCTGTCCCGCGAATGTCAGCATCTGCGCCAGATTCGCGAGGAGCACGAAGCGGGCCTCCGGATCGTTGACCGAAGGCAAGGTATCGGCCGCGCGCGTGGCCATGGCGTACGCTTCCGCGTACTTGCCCTGCTCCCCCAGGTTGTTCATCAGCATGGCGATGGCACGCGTGCCGATGGGATCGTCGTCGGCACGGGCCATCACCTGTCGCAGAGCCGCCTCCGCATCGGGATAACGGCCCTCGTAATTCGCTTCCCAGGCGTCCAGGAACTGCAGGTACCGTTTTTCGCTCGCATCGAGGTCGGCCACGTCCCGATGGAGTTCCGCGAGCAACGTCAGGAACCGTGGATGATCCTTCGTACGCAGCGCGTCGACGCGTGCCACCCGCCCGGGAGAAACAACCTCCGTCGCGGCATGGACGCAGGCCACCTGCGCCCACAGGGCGAGCCCCATCCATAGAAGGAAGGAGCGCGCTCGTGTGAAGGAGCCGACAGGCACGACACCCGACCTTCAGGCCGCCGACGAATCGTTCGTGTCGTCGTGGCGCTCGCTCGGTTCCTCGTCGCCGTCGTCGCCATCGTCGCACGGCTCGTCGGGATCCTCCCCCTCGTGGCCGCCGGTCTGGCTCTGGTGTTCGACATGCATGTGCTTGAGACCCAGCTCCGCGGTGAGCGCGGCGCTGTCGCCGTGGGCCGCCATGTCCAGGAGTCCGGGCGAGGCGCCGTCCGCCTCCAGCGCACGGGCCAGTTCCTCGGGCGAGGCACGACGCAGACTCGCATCGCGTCCAATGGCTTCCAGTAATTCAACGGTATCGCGCATGATCTTCCCCCCTGTGCTTGTGAAGGCACGGCAAGCCGCCCTGGCGACCGGCCGCGCGGTTTCCGGTTTTCACGCCGTGACGGCAGGCTCCGCGCCCGTACCGTACACCGCGTCCAGCGCGTCGAGGCGAGCGCGCATCGCGACATTCGGCTTGAGCGCGTGTGCGGGCGGGAGCACCAGCGTCTCCTGCCCGGTGAACTCCGCCGCGGCAAAATCGCGCAACGGCATGCGCTGAATGTGCGGACCCTCGATCGGCAAGGTCGGCGCGCGGTACACGATGACCTCATGGTCGGCGGGATAGTCGGCGCACAAGCGCTCGACCAGCAGTTCGCGATATGCGTCGGGCGTACGGAACCGGCCGAGCGAACGGTCGCCCACGACCCCGAGTTGCCAAAGGATCACATGCCCGGTGGTGTCGAGCGCGCGCTCGAAGAAAAGCAGCTGGCTGGCTTCCAGGTGCTGGCAGCCGACGCGTCCCGGGTCGATGCCGAGGTCGGCATAGAGGCAGTCCTCGGCGGACACGCCCGGCTCCATGTAGGCCGGATACCCTTCGGCGCGGGCAAGTTCGATGACCTTGTGCGGCGACCAGGCAAAAATACCCGGGTGCCCGTAGAACACTGCGCATACCCGGCGTCCGGCGCGCACTTCGGCGATCATCACCTCGACCCATTCGCGATAGGTCTTCATGCGCGACTTGCCCGGACGGTAATACGGCTGAAGGCTGCGCACATCGGGATGCAGGCGCCGCAGCCACAGTTCTACCACGTAGTCCGAAAGCGCAGCGAACACGACGTCGGCCGTTTCGATGCAGTTGCGCGCCAGCGGCGTGAGATGTGAGCCGAGAGTGATGCCCATGCCCACGCAGGTGATGCTGCCGGAATGGGTCTCGGGCGAACTCGGAACAGATGCGTTCATAGGCGACGACAGGCTCGAATGATGACAAGCCCGGTCTCGCATGAAGCCAAGATGGATGGAACCCGGGCACCCCTGCCCATAATGTGACACAACTCACATACGCTGGCAGCGGGTCCCGGCTTCGATCGGCGTTCGCGTCGAGCCGGCTCAGGCCGGCAGGCGCTTACCGTATTCCGCCTTGAGCGCCAGCCAGGCATCCCAGAACGGCGCGGGCTCCGTGCCCCGCATGCGGGCGGACAGCACATCCAGGTGCGCATGCCACCCAGCGCTGACGTTGAGGCGCGTGGAGGGATCGAGGATGCGGCTGTGTGTGAGCGTGAGGATCACATCCGTGCCCCTGGTTTCGAGCTCGAAGGTGACCCCGCCGGTGCTACCCCATTCGAACGCGAGCTTCCGCGGCGGATCGCACGCCGTGATGCGGCTCTGCATGCGGTGTTCCTCGCCGAAGCCCTCCGGCTTGTTACCCGGCGGATTCGTCAGTTCGTCGTTGCGCCAGCAGAACTCGAACGGGGTGCCGACCTTCATCTCCATCTCGCCCGAGGCGAGCCATTGCCGGCGCAGGTCGCTGTCGGTGAGGTAGGCCCATACGCGCTCGATGGGCCCCGGAAGCACGCGCTGGATTCTCAGTGTGGTCTGTTCGACGAGCGTGCCGTAGGTGTCCGGACCGATGGCTGCATTCATGGCTTGTCTCCTTTGGAGGGGGTGGAGGCGCTCGCGTCGGCATCGCGCAGGAGCCGGTCGAGCATCGAGAGACGGTCGGTCCAGAAACGCTCGTAGAACGTCAGCCATTCCTGCACGCTCGCCAGCGGAGCGGGCTCCAGGCGGCAGAGGTGCACCCGTCCCCGAACCTCGCGGCGGATCAGGCCGGCGTTCTCGAGCACTTTGATGTGCTTGGACGCGGCGGCGAGGGACATCGCGAAGGGTTCGGCCAGTTGGCTCACGCTGCGCTCGCCGTCGGCGAGTTCGCGAAGCATGCGGCGGCGAGTGCGGTCGCCGAGGGCGTGGAAAACCGGGTCCAGGTGCGGGGCGTCTAATTCAACCATGTAGTTGAATATACGCCGTCCCGAAGAATAGTCAACCTATCGGTTGAGCTTTTATCCTCGACCTGATGTCAGACCCGATAGTAGTCGCGATACCAGCGCACGAAGCGCTCCACACCCTCTTCTACCGAGACCTGTGGCACATAGCCGACCGCGCGACGGAGTTCGCTCACGTCCGCTTCGGTATCCGGCACATCGCCCGCTTGCAGCGGCAGCATGTCCAGAATCGCATCACGTCCCAGGGATCGCTCGAGACAGCGAATGTAATCGAGCAGTTCCACCGGGTGCTCGTTGCCGATGTTGTACAGGCGGAACGGTGCCACGCCGCTGAAGGCCGGGTCGGGTTCCATGCCGTTCCAGGTGGCATCCGCAGTGGGTGGATGGTCGAGGCAACGGATCACGCCTTCGACGATGTCGTCGACGTAGGTGAAGCTGCGCCGGTGCCTGCCATGGTTGAAAACCTTCAGCGGCTCGCCCGCGAGGATGGCCCGGGTGAAGAGGAACAAGGCCATGTCCGGCCGGCCCCACGGCCCGTACACCGTGAAAAAGCGCAGGCCCGTGCTGGGAATGCCATAGAGGTGCGCGTAGCTGTGCGCCATCTGCTCGTTCGCCTTTTTCGTCGCGGCGTAGAGCGTCAGCGGGTGTTCGGCGGAGGCATGTTCCGAGAACGGCATCGCGCGATTCGCGCCATAGACCGAACTGGTGGAGGCGAACACGAGGTGCTCGACGGCGTGCGAACGGCAGCCTTCGAGTACATGCAGGAACCCCGTGACGTTGCTGGACACGTAAACGTGCGGGTTTTCCGCCGCGTAGCGGACGCCGGCCTGCGCCGCCAGGTGCACCACCCGATGCGGCCGGTGCTGTGCGAACGCCGCCGCGATGGCGTCGCGGTCGGCGAGGTCGGCATGCACGTGGGTGTAGCGTGGATCGTGCCTGAAACGGTCGAGTCTGGCCTGCTTAAGCCCCACGTCGTAATAGTCGTTGAGGTTGTCGATGCCGACCACCTCGTCGCCGCGATCTAAGAGCCGCATTGCCACGTGCGAGCCGATGAAGCCCGCCGTGCCCGTCACCAGTACCTTCATGGGCGCACCTTCAGAGCCGGCCGTCCACCGCGTCGCGCGGCAGGACGTATTTCACATCGTAGACCACGGCGTCCGGCTTGCCGAACGCGCGGATGCCTGCGGCGCCGAGTTCGTGGAACTGCCTGTGCGCCACGGCGATGACGATGGCGTCGTACTCGCCGGGCCCCGGCGCGGCGACGGTGCGCAAACCATAAACCTGCTCGGCTTCGGCGGCGTCGACCCAGGGGTCGTACACGTCGATCGTGGCGTTGTAGGTTTTCAGCGAAGCGATGATGTCGACGACACGCGTGTTGCGCAGGTCGGGGCAGTTTTCCTTGAAGGCGAGACCGAGCACGAGCACGCGCGCGCCCACCGGGTTCAGGCCCTTGCAAACCATGAGCCGGATCAGCTCGCCGGCGATGTACGGGCCCATGTGATCGTTGGTGCGTCGCCCGGCCAGGATCACGTCGGGATGGTGGCCGACTTCCTGCGCCTTGTGCGTCAGGTAATAGGGATCGACGCCGATGCAATGGCCGCCGACGAGGCCCGGCCGGAAGGGGAGGAAGTTCCACTTCGTGCCGGCGGCCTCGAGCACTTCCAGCGTGTCGATGCCGAGCTTGTTGAAAAGGATGGCGAGGTCGTTCACCAGGGCGATGTTGAGGTCGCGCTGCGTGTTCTCGATGACCTTCGCCGCCTCCGCCACCTTGATCCCGCTGGCCTTGTACGTGCCCGCGGCAATGATGCTGCCGTACAGCGCATCGACGAAATCGGCGGTTTCGGGATTGGAACCGGAGGTGACCTTGCGGATGCTGGTGACCCGATGCTGCTTGTCGCCGGGATTGATGCGCTCGGGGCTGTATCCCACGAAGAAGTCGCGATTGAAGACCAGGCCGGAGGTGCGTTCGAGGATCGGAACACAGACTTCCTCGGTGCAGCCGGGATACACGGTGGATTCGTAGACCACGACGTCGCCCGGTTCGAGGACCTTGCCAAGCGTTTCGCTCGCTCGCGTCAGCGGCGCCAGATCGGGACGCTTCGCGCTGTCGATGGGCGTGGGCACCGTCACGATGAAGACGTTGCAGGAGCGGAGATCGTCGATACGGTCGGTGTACGCGAGCGCGCCGGCCTCCGCGAGCGATGCCGCGTCCACTTCCAGCGTGCGGTCGTTGCCGGCGCGGAGTTGGCCGATGCGCGAGGCATCGATGTCGAAACCGACGGTCGGATATCGCTTGCCGAATTCGACCGCCAGCGGAAGGCCCACGTAGCCGAGCCCGACGATGCCGATCCTTACCTTGTCCAGCTGCTGCATCGGGCTTCCATCGAGGATGTGCGGAACCAGCAGGCAAGCCTAGCGGATCGGCCTCGCCGGGCGCCAGAGGCCGGCCTCAGCCCGCGAACGCGCGCTCGCGCATCCACTTGGTGAGGATCCATTTCTCCCCGGACAGCACAGGCGCGCCCCCGTGCAGCGACAGAGGGTCGAGCGACCCGTCGGCGGTCGTGTATTCGAAATACAGCGCCTGCCCTCGGCGCGGCACGTAGCTGAAGTCGATGCGGGGGAAGATCGTTTCGCCACCGGCCTCCACGTCGTCCAGGTACATGATGAGGGTGGACACCCGTTGCCCGCCGTTGCGCAGGTGCGGTTCGCTGCCCGGATCGTCGGGCGGGAAATAGTCGAAATGCGGCACGTACTGGGCGCCGACGCCGTATCGCATCGCCTGCAGGCCTTCGCCATGCTCGGTATCCATGCCCATGAGGGCGGCGGCGCGGGCGTCGATGCGCGCGATGAGTTCGGTTTCGCCCCTGCCGAAGTTCGCGCCTTCGCTGGTGCGGATATCCTGCACCACGCCGACGCCGGTACCCGGATTCACCACCTGCGAGCGCTCGAGCCGGGTGCGCGCGAGTTCGCGCAGCATGGCGCATTCGTTCGCATCGAGCACGCCGTCCAGCACGGCGATGGTGGGGCGCGACACCCGCACCAGCACCCGGACGCCGCGGTCGCCGGCGTTCAACGTATGGCCTTCGGCAAGGCGGCTCCGGAACGCTGCCGCCGTGTCGGCGGGCGGCGAAGCGGCGGGCGGCCGCGGGCCGAACAGCGCATCGGCGATGGCGTCGCGGGCTGCGCGTTCGTCGAAGCGGTTTTCCTTCATCGTGGCCAGCAGGTCCGCGGGCGGGTGTCCGGCCGCGAGCGCCTCGCCGATCCAGCGGTGCCAATCGGGGGTGACCTTCGTATGCAGTCGAGTATCCATCGCCGCTCATCGTAAGCCACGCCACGGGGCGCGGGTACCCCGTGTCCGGCCTTGCGCTTCCTCAGGCTCCGTGAGCCGGCGGAAGCGACAACCAGGCCAGCTTTTTCGACTTCGGCAGGCGCTTCACCTCGCACTCGGCCTTTGAGGCCGCCGAACGGTCGGGGAACGCGCGCGAGCCGAGCAGGCGAACCGGCGGGTTGGCGCGGGTATAACGGGCGCCCTTCCCTGCCACATGCGCCGCATAGCGGGCGTCCAGGTCGTTCGTGATGCCCGCGTACCACGCACCGTTACGACATTCGATGAGATATACACACCACATGGCGCGAAGCCTAACCGATGATGTGCCCATGGATACGACCTACAACCTCGCCGTGAACCTGCCGCCGCGGCGAGCCACCGCGGCACTGCTCGGCGAAACGCTGGCCACCGGCATGGTGACCGTCGACGACCTCGCCTATCCGGACCCGGCGGGCGCGCCACGGGTGAGGCTGGCGATCGCCGGTTGGATGCAGCGCGCCGGTGGGCATGGGCCCGTGGACCCTGCGTTGCTCACGCTCACCAATGGCGCGCGCCACGCGCTCGCGCTCGCCCTCCGGCCTGTCGCCCGCATGCCGGCAGCCGCCTTGTTCGTCGAAGCGCAAACCTACCAGGGCATACGTGCGCTGGCCCGAGCCATGGATATCCGCTGCATCGACGTGGCGACGGACGAGCATGGCATGCGCCCGGACGCGCTTCTGGAGGCGTCGCGCGGCAGTCAGGCCAGGGCGGTCTATGTGCAGCCGACCCTGCACAATCCCACCACTGCCACGATGCCGCTCTCTCGACGCATAGAGATCGCCATGGTGGCGGAACAGAGCGGACTCACCCTCATCGAAGGCGACGTGTATTCGCCCCTCGCCTGGCACGGGCGGGACGCGCTGCCACCCTTTGCCGTCATCGCACCGGGCCGCACCGTGCATGCGGGCGGCATCGGAAAGATCCTCGGGCCAGGGCTCAGGATGGGATGGCTGCTTCACCCCGACGCCTCGATGCAGGCGGACTCGGTGGCGGCGATCGAGCGCGAGTTGGACGGCTTGCCGGCGTGGTGGCCGACCATAGTGGCGCGCTGGATGGAAGACGGCACGGCGGAGGCCTGCCTGCGCGGCGTCGCGGAAACCATGACAAGGCGCGCCGCCATGGCTCGACGCGTGCTCGGCAGCGCCGTCGTTACCGCCGGTGCGAGTCTGCACGCCTGGGTGCCGCACCGCCACGCCGACGACCTCGAAAAACGCCTGCTTGGCCGGGGCGTTCGCGTCGCCGCCGGCAACGGTTTCGTCGCGGCGGCGGAATCCGCCCAGGGCGTGCGTCTTGCCCTGGGCGCGGAGGAATCGACCGAGCGGCTCGAAGCCGCGCTGGGGATCGTGGCGCGGGAACTGGAAAGCCAGGCCCCTTAGGAACGCTTCGCCGCGGTCAGTTTTTCCAGCGCCTTGCCCACGGCGGCGAACGCGAAGGCACCGGTGACGTGCGTGGCGGCACCGAGCCCGCCGCCGCAGTCGAGCTTCAGCGCGTCGGAGCCCGGCGGCCGCACGCCGCACACGCTGCCGTCCGCCTGCGGGTACTGCACGTTCTGCAACGAGTAGACGGCCGACACGCCGAAGAAGCGGTCGGGGTTGCGCGGGAAGCCGTGTTCCTGCCGGAGCTTCTTGCGGATGAGGCTGAGCATGGCATCGTGCTCGGTGCGCGAGAGGTCGCGCACGCGGATCTGGGTGGGGTCCGTGCGCCCGC
Source organism: Luteibacter sp. SG786 (assembly GCF_011759605.1). Taxonomy (GTDB): domain Bacteria; phylum Pseudomonadota; class Gammaproteobacteria; order Xanthomonadales; family Rhodanobacteraceae; genus Luteibacter. The sequence goes on along the minus strand of NZ_JAAOYX010000001.1, from coordinate 2,078,405 downwards.
CCGCCGCACCGACGGTCACGAGCGGCAGCTTGCGGCGCCGGCACCAGACGATCGTTTCGAGTTTCACCTTCAAGGCGTCGCACGCATCGATCACCACGTCGTAGTTGCGGTCCAGCAGTTCGTCCAGGGTGGACGGCGTAAGGAAACGCTCCACCGCTTCGAGCCGGATCGTGGGGCTGATGGCATGCATGCGCTCGGCCACCACGCCCACCTTGGGCTTGCCGTACTGGCCGTCCAGCGCGTGCAGCTGCCGGTTCGTGTTCGACAGGCAAACATCGTCGCCGTCGATGAGCGTGAGGCGGCCGATACCGCTGCGGGCCAGGGCCTCGGCGGCCCACGAACCCACGCCGCCCACGCCGATGACGCAGACATGTGCCTGGGACAGTCGGTCGAGGCTGCCGCGACCATAGAGGCGTTCGATGCCTGCGAAACGTTCGGCCTGGGCCGTGCTCACGGATGACTCGCTGGAAAGAAGTGCGTTCATTGTCTCATATCGAAAAATCGCGGACCCGCGTATCCCTGGGCTATGCTGGCGCCCTCGTGTTGCGATGGATTCCCGATGCGCCCGCTGCTGCTCGTCCTTCTCGGCCTCGTCGTGGGCGCGATGGGGGCCACTTTTGCCCTTTCGGCCTTACGCCAGGGCACGCCGTTCCATAGCGGCGTCATGGCCGTGATGCAGCACCACCTGGGCGCGCTTCGCGCCAACGTGCGGGCGAAGCAGTGCGATGCCAAGGGCTCGGTAGGGCACCTCGCCCAGATGGGGGCGATGGCCGGCGACATCCGCGAGGCCTTCCCGGGCATGGACACCCCGTTCTACGAAACCGCCGAGCGGCTTCGCGTCGTGCTGGACGGCGCGGCCAAGGCCGCACCCGCGACATGCGAGGCCCTCACCCGCACGCTTGCCACCATCGGCGAGGCCTGCCAATCCTGTCACCGGCAATACCGGTAGCGAGACGCCCGTGTCGTCCGACCCAATGACCGGGACACCGCCCTCCATGTCCACACCAGCGGACAAACAGAATCGCCCACGGCGTTTCTTCCGCATGCGGCTGTGGCTGCTGCTGCGCGCCCTGGAACGCTTCGAAACCACCATGTTCCTGCGTACCCGGTATTCGCAGCCGAAGATGGTGGCCATCGGCGTGGTGGGAAGCTTCTGCCTGGCCGTGTACTACCCGGTCTGGGCGTACCTGTTCCCACAGCCGTACGAAAACCTTCCCATGCGGCTGGTGTGCAGCGCCACCTTCATTCCGCTCGCCCTCCTGCCCTGGTGGCCGCGCCGGCTGCGCACGCACCTGCCTACGTACTGGTACTTCGCCATGACCGTGGCGATGCCCTTCTTCGTGGGCTACATGACCTTGCGCAATGCCACGCCCCCATGGCTCATGACGCACCTGGCGTGCGTGATGCTGCTCATGATGCTGTTCGACATCGCCAGCTTCCTCGTGGTCTTCAGTATCGGAAGCCTGCTCGCCGCACTCGTGTTCGTACTGTCGCCGGAGGCGCACCTGCAGACGCAGACGATGCTGGAATACATTCCGCTGCTGCTCTTCGCCATGGTGGGCGGGGCCACCTGTACGGTTTCCTCCAACATGGCCGAGCAGTCGCGCATCGACGCCCTTACGGCCGCGTCGAACAACATCGCGCACGAGCTGCGCACACCGCTGGGTTCGCTGCGCATCGCCGCGCGCGCCGTCGCCCGCTTCATGCCCGACCTCATCCGCAGCCACCGTCTGGCAGAGCGCGAGGGGCTGCCGGTGCCGGAAGTCCGCGCCCAGAGCCTGCACGCCCTGGAACGGAGCATCGGGGTCATGGAGCGGGAAGTGACCTATGCCAACACCATCATCGACATGCTGCTCCTCTCCGCCCGCCCCATCGGCGAGGTGCCGCTGTCGCCGCTGATGGCGCGGGAGTGCGTGGAGCAGGCCCTGCGCCGGTTTCCCTACGGTTCACGTGCCGAGCGCGAACGCATCACGCTGTCGCCCGTGGGCGACTTCCCACTGCTGGGGGAGGAGGCCCTGGTGGTGCACATCCTGTTCAACCTCCTGCGCAACGCGCTTTTCCATACCGACCGGGCCGGAAAGGGCGAAATCCAGGTATTCATCGAGCCAGGGGAACCCACCAACCGTATCCGCGTTCACGACACCGGCCCCGGCATCCCCCCGGACGTGGTGCCCCGCATCTTCAACCGGTTCTATTCCTACGCCAGCGACAGCGAGGGCACCGGCACCGTGACCGGGCTGGGAATAGGGCTCGCTTTTTGCCGCGCGGCGATGGAGCATATGGGCGGTGGCATCGCATGCCGTACAAACCTGGGCGAATTCACCGAGTTCACCCTCACCTTCCCGCATCCGGAGACCGGGGACCGGCAGTGATGACGTTGAACTCGCAGGGCGACATCCAGCCCTTCCATTTTCCGACCACGACGGTGCTGGTCGACGACCACGAGGAATACCTCGAGGTCGTGCCGTTGCTGCTCGATCCGATGATGCGCGTGCGGACCTTCAGTTCGCCGCGCAGCGCCCTGGCCACGCTCGGCAACAACGGCAGCCGTCCCGTGCCGGGCGGCGGCTGGCTTTATCGGTGGAAGGACCGTCCGTCGGAAACCCAGGAGCTGGTGGCGCTGGACATCGATTCCATCCATCGCGTGGTCTACGACCCGGAACGCTTCGCCGAGATCTCGGTGGTGGTGGTCGATCAGGCCATGCCCGAGATGGACGGCATCACTTTCTGTAAGCGCTTACCGAACCCGCACATCGGCAAGATACTCCTGACCGGCCGGGCCGACGACGCTACCGCCATCGACGCCTTCAACTCCGGTGTCATCGACCGCTTCATCCGCAAGAACGATCCCGCGGCCATCGAAAAGCTGCAGACCGCCATCACCGAATTGCAGCACCGCTACTTCGAGCGGGCCAGCGCCTTCGTGGCGGAAACGCTCGCCCTGGGCAACTTCCGGTTCCTGCGCGACCCGGCATTCCGCGAAGTGCTGCAATCGGTGACCGCTACCTTCCAGCCGGTAGAGTGCTACGTGCACTGCAATCCCACGGGGTTACTGCTGGTGGACGCCTGGGGCATCGGGCGTTTCCTCCTCGTCCAGACCGACGAAGACCTCCGCACCCACTATGAAATTGCGGCAGATCTTGGCGCGCCGCAGGCCGTGCTGGAAGCCCTCCGGCGCGGCACCGCCCTGCCCTGGTTCAATTCGCGCGACGGTTTCTACCACAAGGGCGTGGTGAATCCGGAATCCCAGCTCCACATGGCCACGGCGGTGTCGGGCGAACAGTGGTATTACTACGCGCTCATCGACGATGTGCAGCGATTCCGCCTGCAGCACGTGAAGTCGTACCGTGCCTGGCTGCGCGAGCAAGACCTCAGCCTCGCCGCCGACAGCAGGTCGCGGTTCATCTAGAGCCCTCTCAAACCGTCCTGTTCTTCAAGCCGGTCAGACGCTTCGTTCCGGTCTTTACGGGGCGGAGCGGCGTTGTCGCGCGAGTTCATCTCGCGCGTACGACCCTACCCGCACAAAGTCTCTCCAGTTAGCGGCCCGAGGGGCCGGCCCCCGCGTGGGGCCCGGATCGCCCTCTCCATCACAACGCGCCTTTCCGGGCGAGGCGCGCGCGTGCGTCGTCGCAACGGCGCCGCGGATATCGCCTGGGCCCTTAACCAGAGAGAGAAGATTCATGGAAAACGTTTCCATCCTGCACCCGATCGCCAAGGCGCCGGCACTTCCCGACTTCGTTGCGCGTAGGGTCGACCGATTTCACAACGAACGGGTAGCCATCGATTGGGGTGGACGTCACATTTTGAGGGGGCGCCAGCCCGGCGCCGGCGACCTCATGCTCCAGAGCAACGACTACCTCGCCATCGCGGGGCATCCGGCCATTGTCGAGGCACAGCGCGAGGCGCTCGCGACGGGCGGCCTCGGCATGATGATGTCGGCGCTTTTCCAGCAGGACCAAAACCAGCCACTGCACCGCGTGGAAGCCGAACTGGCCCGCGCGGTGGGAAGCGAGGACGGGATCCTGGCGCAATCCGGATTCGCAGCCAATGTCGGACTCATCCAGTCCATCGCGGGCGAACGCGTGCCGGTGTACATCGACATGCTCGCCCATGCCTCGCTGTGGGAGGGCATACGCAGCGCCGGAGCGAAAGCCGTGCCGGCCTTGCACAACGACATGGCGCATCTCGAACGCCAGGTGCTTCGGCACGGCCCCGGCGTGATCGTCGTGGACGCCGTATACAGTACCAACGGCAGCCTCGCGCCGCTCCAAGACATTGCCGACATCGCACATGCACACGGCTGCGTGCTCGTGGTGGACGAATCCCACTCCCTGGGTACGCACGGCCAGCGTGGCGAGGGGCTCGTCGCCAGCCTCGGCCTCAACGACCGGGTGCATTTCATCACCGCCAGCCTCGCCAAGGCCTATTGCTCGCGCGCCGGCTTCATCGCCTGCACCCGCCGCTTCAAGGACTACTTCGGTTGCGAAGCGCTGCCCGCGATCTTCAGTTCGTCATTGTTGCCACACGAATTGGCCGGCATTTCGGCCTCGCATCGCGTCATCCAGAGTGAGGGATGGCGGCGCCAGCGCCTGCGCGAGATCACCCGGCGCGTACGCGGCGACCTTGCCGCCCTCGGCTACCCGATCGGCGACGGCACCGAGCAGATCGTGGCGTTCGAGGCCGGGCAGGAAATCCTCACGGGACGGGTACGCGACATCATGGAACGCCATGGCGTGTTCGGCTCGGTGTTCAGCGCACCGGCGACGACCGTCAACCGGTCGCTCCTTCGCCTCACCCTCAATGCGGGCATGAGCGACGGAGACGTCGAGCGCCTGCTCGATGTATGCCGCCGCGCGAAGGACGAGATGAATCTGCCCGAGTGGAGCGCGTCGCGACGGGCACAAAAGGAGACGTCACGCTCCGCCTTGCCGGCCGAGGTCGCCTGAAGTTCGGCGCGGGCGTGGTTACCGCAGGGAAACGCGCCCGCGCAGGATGTCCCAGAACATCGCCCAATCGCCCATCAGGCTATACAAGGGATGGCGAAACGTGGCGGGCCGGTTCTTCTCGAACACGAAGTGGCCTACCCAGGCGAAACCGTAGCCGCCGACCAGCGCAAGCAACAGCCACCACCATAGCCCGGTGAAAAGGAGCATCGCCAGGGCGAAGAGCACCACCCAGCTGCCGGCAAAATGCAGCCGGCGGCAACGGAGGTCGGCATGTTCGCCGAGGTAGTACGGATAGAAATCGCGAAAACTGTCGAAGCCGGCCATACGCCCTCCGTCAGTTATTGGGCAGAGGAATCCGCTCGTACTCGTCGCCGGGTACCAACGGAAACTTTCCGGCCGCCCAATCGGCCTTGGCCTTCTCGATGAGGTCCGGCGAACTGGCGACGAAATTCCACCAGAGGTGCCGCTCGCCGTCGAGCGGCGCACCGCCGAAAAGCATCACGAGGGACGGTTCCGTCGCCTCGAGCACCGGGGGCGGCCCGTCATGGGCCACCGCCATGTCCCGCTTGGCTATGGCGAGGTCACCGAAGCGTGCGGCGCCCTCGACCACGTAGGCGCCCCACTCCGCGTGCTCTTCCGGCATCGAGAGGCGCGCACCCGGCTCGAGGCGGGCTTCAACGAAAAACATGGGGGCGAAGACGCGCACGGGCGACATTGCGCCGAACGCCTGACCGGCGATCACCACCATCCGCGCTCCATCGCGCTCGACCGTGGGTAGCTCGGCCGCGGGATGATGATGAAACTCCGGGTCGATCTTCTCATGCGACTTCGGCAAGGCCACCCACACCTGGATACCGTGGAGGCTTGCGTGGTCGTGGCGCACCTCCAACGGCGTGCGTTCCGAATGCGCGATGCCGCGGCCCGCGGTCATCCAGTTCACGTCGCCCGGGTGGATGTCGACTTCGCTGCCCAGACTGTCGCGATGTCGGATCACGCCGTCGAAGAGCCAGGTAACGGTGGCAAGGCCGATATGCGGATGCGGGCGCACGTCCAGTCCGGCGTCGTCGCCGAAGGCCACGGGGCCCATCTCGTCGAAGAACACGAAGGGACCGACATGGCGGGCCTTCAGGTGCGGCAACATGCGCCGGACGACGAAACCGCCGCCGAGGTCGCGCTCCTTGCCGTCTATGGGAATGGTGGTCATGGCTCGACGTCTCCGGACACGCGAAAACTCCCCCGGCACAGGGGCCGGAGGAGCGGAAGCTTGCTCGTAGGGCCGTATCGCTACGGCCGCGCGATCAGATCGCCCTGACGTTGTCCGCCTGCGGACCCTTCTGCCCCTGGGTCACTTCGTATTCCACCTTCTGACCTTCCTGCAACGACTTGAAGCCGTTGCCCTGGATCGAGCGGAAATGCACGAACACGTCCGGGCCGCCGCCATCCTGAGTAATGAAGCCAAAGCCCTTGGCGTCGTTGAACCACTTCACGGTACCTGTTGCCATCACACACACCTCTATCCAACACACGAAAACCCGGCTCGCGAGCCGGCGACTTACTGGGCATGCAGGACCGGGTGAGGCGATGGAGCGTCTAACTGCTCGCTAACATCGGGCCACTCTCGTGACCGCGCAGACACAGTACGTCCGATCATAACCACATTTCCCCAAACATCTGTAGGGGAATTCCTACAGAAGACGAATTCTTGACGCTGATCACGACGAAAATCGTGAAGACAGGGAGAAGTTGGCCGAATTTGTGCCATGGCATCCCGGGTGCAGCACGGGGCCGGAAATAAAAAAGGTTCTTCACGCCTTACCGGGGTGAGGACAGCCTTCGAGTCGACGCTACTGGCTTCGACAGGCTCGTCGTGGGTTCGCTTGCCCGATCTTGCCAAAGCGCTGTACGGCCGAGCGTCCCGCAGGAGACCTTGGTGCCCACCCTCGCTGCTCAGACAGGTCCTCCGCGTTCGAAAAGGAAGGCCGCTGCCGCGGCCCATGTGCTTATCGGCCTGCGGCCGCTCACTTGTGCGGAACTCGCCTCGAGGGTGGACACCAAGGTCTCTTCCGGGCGGTGAGGTAGCGTGATGGGAGAGCGGCGGCGTTCGATGGTGATGCCTGCGCAAGCGATGCCTGGTATCTGAAAAGATTTCCCGACAAGCAGCGTCCGAGGTCGCGACTGGCTGACCGTGCAGGTGGGCCAGGCGAGACGATGCTGTCCCGCCCGCAGCGGCTGGCTTCGGCTGTGCCGGCTCTCCGGACAGGCCGCCTCAAAGATGGGGAGAGTCTTCGGTGTCCACCCTCGAGGCGAGTTCCGCACAAGTGAGCGGCCGAAGGCCAGATAGGTATACGGGCCGCGTCAGCGGCCCCTCGTTTACGAACGCGGAGGACCTGTCTGAGCAGCGAGGGTGGACACCGAAGGCTCTGGCCTCACCGTCAAAGCTGACGGCGGCGCCAGCCGCTAGGGCACATGCATTCGCCTTGGCGAATGAACCTTTGCATCGGGGGCAAGCGCCCGGGACTTCCGCGAAGAACCATAAAAAAAGCCGGGCGTCGCCGCCCGGCTTTTTTACAAGCTGGTCAAGTCGGCCGATCAGGCCTTGTTGACTTCCTCAGCCTGCAGACCCTTCTGGCCGTTCACGACCTTGAAGGAGACCTTCTCGCCTTCGGCGAGGGACTTGAAGCCGTTGCCCTGGATGGCGCGGAAGTGAACGAACACGTCCGGGCCGTTCTCACGGGAAATGAAGCCGAAGCCCTTGGCGTCGTTGAACCACTTTACGGTGCCGATCTCACGATCCGACATAGAAACACTCCAATACGATTTACGAATGAAACCAGCGACTTGGAATAAGTCGCTGCATTACTGGTGTGCAAGGAAACGCGAGGAGCGAAGCGATGTTGCGGATCCGTGATCAGCGGCATCGGGTCAACGTAACTCTATGACCCCGGCAAACACAGTGCGGCGACTATACCTGTACCCGCGCGAAATAGCGATGGGGGCGACATCGCCCGATCATGCCGCCGCTGACATCGATTTCACTCCTTCGAGGTACATGCTTGCGCAGCGTCGCATCGATGTTGCGACTTTGGCTACCATCCGTCCACGTTCGCCAAGGGGGACCGCCGACCATGAACCGCTCCATGAACCGACTCATTCCGCTTCTTGCCGGCGCGCTCGCGCTAGCCGCCTGCTCGGACCACAAGACCCGGCCTGCGACCACCACCGAGCACACCGCCGCGCCTGCCACCACCACGACCACGACGACGGGCGGTACCCCGGCGAAGCGGTCGACCGGAACCGTGACAGGTACGCCAAGGACCGGCAGCAAGAAGGATGCGCCGCTGCCCGACAATACCGGCATCGCCGCATGCGACGAATACCTGGCCAGCTACAAGAGCTGCCATCTGGCCGCCGGCATCTACGCTCGCGACCAGATCGAGAGCCGCTACGACATGATGCGGACGAGTCTGTTGCGCCAATCGCAGGACCCGGACATGCGCGGCCAGCTCGGCGCGCGCTGTACCTCGCTGGCCACCCAGCTGAAGGAAGCACTACACGGCAAGTCCTGCGCGGACGTTCCGGCCCCCGCTTCCACCCGCTGATCAGTCTCCGACTGCCTTGGCGAGCCGGCCGGCCAGATCGCGCGGCTGGCTACGGTCGATAGCGATGCGCGGCGTGCCATGCCACGCCGCGCATTCGCGGATCGCACTTGCCACGCCCTCGACCAGCGCAGGGGTGGTGGCCTCGCCGGCCTCCAACCAGACGCCGAGCACCTGGAACAGGCCTGCCTGGCGGTGCGCCTTGGCGTCCAGTCGCCCGACGAGGCGGCCGCGATGCAGGATCGGAAGCACGTAATACCCATATTTGCGCTTCGCCGCCGGCGTGTAGCACTCGATCGTGTACTCGAAGCCGAACAGGTCCTGCGCCCTCGCCCGGTCCCATACCACTGGGTCGAACGGCGAAAGCAGCGTCGTGCGCGACGCGCGCAGCGCATTCCTGGCAGACTCGCGCAGCAATGCCTCGTGGTCCCGGTGCACATACGCGGGTTCGTCCCAACCTTCGACCGCTACCCGCACCAGCAGGCCCTGATCCGCGAGCGGCGCCAGTTCGTCGTCGGTCACGCGCGGCCGAAGCCGGAAATAGTCGGCGATCCAGCGCGCCTTCGTCACACCGAGCGCGCGGACGCTTTCGAGGATGAAGTGGCGACGCGCCTCGTCTTCGTCCATGGCCGCCACAGGTGGCGGGACCGGCCAGCGCGCGGTGACACGTTCCGTCAAGTCGTACACGCGCTGGAACCGTTCGCGCCTCGCCACCATCAGCCGGCCAAGTGCGAACCACGCCTCCAGCCAGCGCTTTTCGGGTTTCCATCCCCACCAGCCTTTCGTTCCCGGTGTATCGCGCTCGAAATCCGAGGCTCGCAGCGGCCCCTCGCGGCGAATGCGCTCGAGCAATGCGTCCATGTCGGCGCGTGCTTCCTCGTGCGTGCGTTCCGCCATGCGGTGGGCCCAGTGGCCCGCACGGCCGGAGCGGTAATCGCGGTGGTAGCGATACTCTGCCGCAGGCACGAAGCAGGCTTCGTGCGCCCAGCACTCCGCGAGCAGGCCCTCGCCCAGCGATTCGTCGAGCCATTCGTTGCGAAACGCGCCCAGTCGCGAGAAAAGGGTCATGTACGGACTGCGCGCGACGACATTGATGGTGTCGATCTGCAACAGGCCCATGCGCTCGATCGCGGTGGCGACATCCGCCTTGCGAGCCTTGCGCGTGGAGCGTTTCAGGAGGCCCTGCGCGCCCAGGTGCAGGAGTTGCGCGGAGCGTTGCGAGAGGCGGATCACGCCGGTCGTCGATAGAGCGTCGGTGGCGCGTGACGGCACGGTAGAGGCCTTTCCGCAGTTGGGCCGCCATTAAATCGTTCCTTGATAGCGTCGGCAACGATGCCACGACGCGAGACGTCGTAAGCACTCCAACCCGACTCGAAAGGAGGCCATTCCATGAAGAAGCAAGTTCGCGCCGCAACCCTCGGCGTATCGCTGCTGCTGGCAGGCGCGGCATTCGCCCAGGTGCCCCCGCCCCCCAATCAGGTGCCGCCTCCGCCGCCCGGCGAAGCCACGCCTTCGCCGCCCCCGCCGCCGGGCGATGTCCCCCCGCCGCCGGGACAGCCGGGCCAGGCGGGCAATCCGATACCGCCGACGACCCAGGCCCCGGACCCGAACATGCCGCCGCCGGCCAACCAGGCACCACCGCCGCCCCCCGGCGCTCCGGGAGCACCGATGCCGCCCCCGCCGGCAGGTGACTCCAGCGGAGCAACCATGCAGACCCCACAGGGGCAGGTCACCGTAAACAGCGGTCCAGCGCCCGCCAAGCCGGCGGGTCCTGCACCCGACTTCGCGACGCTCTCGGGCGGCAAGGGCTCGATCACGCCGGAACAGGCGTCGGCCTATCCGCTTCTTGCCAACGATTTCCAGTACGCCGACAGCAATCGCGACGGCCGGATCTCGAAATCGGAATACGCGAAGTGGGTAGCCCACTCGGGCGCCAGCGGCCAATAACGAAAACGCCGGGACAACCCGGCCTGCACCGTGGGAAGCCCTTCACCGGGCTTCCCACTTTTTGTTCCGTTTGCAAATCCGTCACGGCACGTTCTTCACAAACCTTGCCGCTACACTCCGTTGCCCACCGGAACGTGTCCGGACAGCACGGAGCCCCTTATGAAGTCATACCGCGCCGCCTCCGGCGCCTTGTGCGCCTACGCGTGCCTGCATGCGAGCCTGGCGCTCGCGCAGAACCCCAGTCCGATGGACATCCGCGCGTGCTCGGCGATCGAGACCGACTCGCAGCGCCTGCTGTGCTACGACAAGGCGGTGGGCCGCGATCGCCTGCCGCAGGCGGCGAAAAAGGAAGACACCAAGGCGCATTCGGTCAGCGTCGACCTGGCCACGCGCGAGTCGCAGGACGTGGCCCGGCCACTCTCGCTACTGGACAGCCGTTGGGAGCTCTCGCCGGAAGCGAAACTCGGCACGTTCAACCTCCGCGGCTACAAGCCGACGTACGCCCTGCCCTTCTTCGGTACGTCGAAGCAGAACACCCGGCCGCACAGTCCCGCTCCCGACCATACGGTGGCCACGCCGCAGCAGCTCGACGACGTGGAAGCGAAATTCCAGATCAGCCTGAAGACGAAGGTGGGAGAGAACCTCTTCGGCGACAACGGCGATCTCTGGGTCGGTTATACCCAGTCCTCGCGCTGGCAGGTGTACAACACGGACAACTCGCGGCCCTTCCGCGAAACCAACTACGAGCCCGAGGCAATCCTCGCCTTCAACACGCATTACGAGGTGTTCGGCTGGACGGGCCGGCTTGCCGGCATCGGCATCAACCATCAGTCGAATGGCCGCGCCGATCCGCTGTCGCGCAGCTGGAATCGCGTGATCGCCGACATCGGACTGGAACGCGAAGGCTGGACCATCATGCTGCGCCCGTGGTGGCGTATTCCGGAAGATCGCAAGGACGACGACAACCCGGACATCCAGGACTACATGGGCCGGGGCGAGATCCAGATCGTGCACGAGGTGGGGCGCCAGGAATTCGGCCTCACCGCGCGGCACTCGTTCCGGGGCGGCGACCGTTCGCACGGTTCGCTACGCGGCACGTGGAGCTTCCCGGTCGTCGGCAACCTGCGCGGCTACATGGAAATCTTCAACGGCTACGGGGAAAGCCTGATCGACTACAACCACCGGGCGACCTACCTCGGGTTGGGTGTGTCGTTGCTGGATTGGTATTGACGAGCGATTCGGCCTTGCAGGCTTTGTGTGGGAGCCGCTTCAGCGGCGATGGATTCTTGCGGCAAGGTTGCCCGCTGCCGCGGGAATCGCCGGCAAAGCCGGCTCCCACATGGGTCCGCCACCTTAATGGTGGTGACCGCCCTCACCGTGCACGTGACCATGCGAAAGTTCTTCGTCGGTCGCTTCGCGCACGTTGGTGATCTCGACAGCGAAGTGCAGGGTCTGGCCGGCGAGCGGATGGTTGCCGTCGACGGTGACGTTGTCGCCCTCGATCTTGCTGACGGTGACGTTGATGCTGCCCTGGTCGTTGCGACCCTGGAACTGCATGCCGGGCTGCAGGTCTTCCACGCCCTGGAACGCGGCGCGCGGCACCACCTGGATCAGCTCCTGGTGGCGCGGGCCATAGCCTTCTTCCGGAGCGACGTCGACCTTGAACTGGTCGCCAGCCGAGCGGCCTTCCAGCGCCTTTTCCAGACCCGGGACGATATGGCCTTCGCCATGGATATAGGCCAGCGGCTCGCGGCCTTCCGAGCTGTCGATGACATTGCCCTGGTCGTCGGTCAGCGTGTAATGGAAGGAAACGGCGTGGCGGTTGGCGATCTGCATGGAATTCTCGCTGTGGAGGGGGAATAGGGACAGGGATGGGACGAAGCGGCCTTCCCAGGCCTCCAAGGCTAGGCGACCCGCCCCCTGACTGCAAATCACAAAACCTTGGCGATGCTGCGGCGCAACCCGCCCGGAGCCCGCAATCTGCTAGTTTTCCCGCCTTTCCCCCACCCTCCGACCCGTGCCGGGAGCCGCATGTTCGACTGCATTCTGATCGCCAACCGTGGCGAAATCGCCTGCCGCGTGATCCGGACCTGCCGGCGCCTCGGCATTCGTACCGTCGCGGTGTATTCCGCCGCGGACGCGGACGCGCAGCACGTGCGGCTGGCGGACGAGGCCTGGCCCATCGGCGGCCCACGGCCGGCGGAATCCTACCTGCGCGGCGACGCCATCATCGAGGTGGCGAAACGGAGCGGCGCGCAGGCGATCCACCCCGGCTACGGGTTCCTCTCCGAGAACACCGGCTTCGCCCGGGCCTGCGCGGAAGCAGGCATCGCATTCATCGGCCCGCGACCCGAGAGCATCGATGCCATGGGTTCCAAGGCGGCGGCGAAAGCGCTCATGGAGCGCCATGCCGTGCCGCTGGTTCCGGGTTACCACGGGGAGAACCAGGACCCCGCGCACCTCGCGGCCGAGGCACGGCGCACAGGCTTCCCGTTGATGATCAAGGCGGCGGCGGGCGGTGGCGGAAAGGGCATGCGCATCGTGCGCGACGCCGCCGGGTTCGACGAAGCCCTCGCCTCGGCGCAGCGCGAGGCCGCGGGGGCGTTCGGCGATACGCGCGTCATCCTCGAACGTTACGTCGAGCATCCCCGCCACATCGAATTCCAGGTGTTCGGCGACACGCACGGCAACATCGTCCACCTCAACGAGCGCGAGTGCTCCGCACAGCGGCGTTACCAGAAGGTGCTGGAGGAAACGCCGTCGCCCTTCCTCGACGAGGCGCGGCGCGCCCGCATGGGCGCCGCGGCTGTCGCCGCCGCGCGCGCGGTGAACTACGTAGGCGCCGGCACGGTCGAGTTCATCGTGGGCCAGGACGGCGAGTTCTTCTTCATGGAAATGAACACCCGCCTCCAGGTCGAGCATCCGGTCACCGAGGAAACCCTCGGCCTCGACCTCGTGGAATGGCAATTGCGCGTGGCGGCGGGCGAACCGCTGCCGCTGGCGCAGGATGCGATCCGCGCGCAAGGCCATGCGATCGAGGTGCGTCTCTATGCCGAGGACCCGGAAGCGAACTTCCTGCCGGGTTCCGGCCGGCTCGTGGCGCTGACCCTGCCACCGGCCTCGGCCCATGTCCGCCTCGACGGCGGCGTGGTGGCCGGCGATACGGTGACGATCTTCTACGACCCCATGATCGCGAAGCTCATCGTGCACGACCGCGACCGCGCGCAGGCACTTGAGCGTCTGCGCGAGGCCCTGGCGCAAACGGAGATCGTGGGGCCGAAGTCCAACGTCGCGTTCCTCGAACGCCTGGCCCGCCACCCCGTCGTGGTCGAGGGGCGCATCGACACGGGCTACCTCGACCGTCACCTCGACGAGTTCCTTGCAGGTTCCTCCGAACCCGGCGACCTCGAATGCTTCGCGGCGGCCACCGCCCTGCTGCTCGCCGACGAGAACGCGGCGAGGAACGTGCCGGGCGATCCGCATTCGCCCTGGGGCGCCGCCGATGCCTGGCGCCTGGGGCATCCGGGGAAGCGCGTAGTGGCTCTGGTGGAAGGCGGTCGTCGGCATGAGGTCGATGCGCACGGACATGCGGGCGACTATGTGCTCCACATGGGTGACCTCTCGTGCACCGTGACCGGCGCGCGCGTCGACGGCGACACGCTCTCCGCCCGCTTCGACGACCACGCGCGACGCGTGCCCGTTTCGCTGTCCGGCGGCCGCGTGCGCGTGCATGACGACCAGGGCCGGCGCTGGGGCTTCGAGCGCGCGCCCGCCTTCGCCTGGCAGGGAGAGGAAACCGCTGGGGCGCGGCAGCTGGTGGCGCCCATGCCGGGCCGCATCGTCCTGGTTCGTGCAGCCGCCGGCGACGCCGTGGAGGAAGGCCAGGAACTCCTGGTGATGGAAGCGATGAAAATGGAACTGGCCTTGAAGGCGCCGCGCGCCGGCAGCATTGAGTCCATCTCGGTGGTGCAAGGCGATTTCGTGGACGCGGACACCGTCCTCGTTCGTTTCGTCGAAGCTGCCTGACAGGAACCCGCATGAATTCGTCGAACCACGTCCGCATCGTCGAAGTCGGTCCTCGCGACGGCCTGCAGAATGAGAAAACCATGCTGCCGGCAGCCATCAAGATCGAATTGATCGACCGCCTGTCCGACACGGGCCTGGCCACCATCGAAGCCACCAGCTTCGTCAGCCCCAAGTGGGTGCCGCAGCTGGCCGATGCCGCCGAAGTGTTCCGCGGCATCCGCAAGGCGCCCGGCGTGGCGTACCCGGTGCTGGTGCCGAATCTGCAGGGCTACGAGCGCGCCCGGGAAGTAGGCGCCGGCGAAGTCGCCGTATTCACGGCAGCCTCCGAGGCGTTCAACCGCAAGAACGTCAACGCATCGATCGACGAGTCCATCGACCGGTTCGTGCCTGTACTCGAACAGGCGCGGGCCGACGGCGTGGCGGTCCGCGGCTATGTTTCCACGGTGCTCGGCTGTCCGTACCAGGGCGACGTACCGGTCGCGGACGTGGTGCGGGTGGCGCGCCGCCTGCACGAGCTGGGCTGCCACGAAGTATCCCTGGGCGACACGATCGGCGTCGGCACGCCCGCGAAGGCGCGCGCCATGCTACGCGCGGTGGCGGCCGAGGTGCCGATGGCGGCCCTTGCCGTCCATTTCCACGACACCTACGGCCAGGCCCTCGCCAATATCCTCGCCTGTCTCGAAGAAGGCGTGCGCGTGGTGGACAGCGCGGTGTCCGGCACGGGTGGCTGCCCTTATGCGAAGGGAGCCACGGGCAACGTGGCCAGCGAGGACGTGGTGTACATGCTGCACGGCATGGGCATGACGACCGGCGTCGATCTCGACCGCCTGGTGGAAACGGGCGCGTGGCTTGCCGGCCAGCTGGGCAAGCCCACCGCCAGCCGTGTGACCCGGGCGCGCACCGCCGCCTGACTGTGGGCGATGGGGCTCCCTCCATCGCCGGCATCCATGGCAGCATGGGTTCCATGCCTGCCGACTACCTCATCCGCCCCATCGAACCGCGCGACGATGCCGACATCGCCGCCGTCATACGCACCGTCATGCCCGAGTTCGGCGCCGACGGCCCTGGCTTCGCCATCCACGACGCGGAGGTGGACGCCATGTCGGCTGCCTACTCGCGACCACGCACGGCCTATTTCGTCGTGGAGATGAACGGCCGCGCCGTCGGTGGCGGAGGCATGGCCCCGCTGGAAGGCGGCGACGAGGAAACCTGCGAACTGCGCAAGATGTATTTCCTTCCCGAAGCGCGCGGCACGGGCGCCGCATCGCAGCTCCTGCGCCGCTGTCTCGACGCCGCGCGCCGTGCGGGGTTCTCACGCTGCTACCTCGAAACGCTGACGGGCATGGACGCGGCCCAGGCCCTTTACCTGCGCCACGGCTTCACGCGTATCGACGCCCCCATGGGCGGCACGGGGCACTTCGCCTGCGATCGCTTTTTCCTGCGCAGCCTCAACGACGGGGATCTCACCGTCGCGCCTCCACCGCCGTCGCTGGTATTCGCCGTCGACGACCCCGGCCGGCCGGACGTGCTCCCGCTGATCGAACAACTGCACGGTTACCTTTCCGACCTCGACCGCCACCTGCCGCCGCCTTCCGTCGGGGTCGAGAGCCTTCGTCAGCCGCACACCACCTTCATGACCGCCCGCGTCGACGGCCTCCCTCTGGCCTGCGGAGCCGCCGTGGATCACGGCGAGTACGTGGAACTCAAATACATGTACGTGCTGCCCGCATGCCGCGGCATGGGCCTGGGCAAGCAGATGCTCGAAGCGCTGGAACAGCAGGTGCTCTCGGCAGGCGGCAAGACCGTGAAGCTGGAAACGGGCCCGGCGCAGACCGAGTCCATCGAACTCTACGAGCGCGCGGGCTATCGCCGCTGCCGCCCGTTCGGCGACTATCGCGCCAGCGCGTCGAGCATCTTCATGGAGAAAAGCCTGTGATCCGCGTCGCTGTCGCATCCGATGCCGGCGCCTGCCACGCGATCTACGCACCCGTCGTCGAATCGAGCGCGATCACGTTCGAAACATCGCCCCCCGGCGACGACGCCATGGCCGATCGTATCCGCGCCCGGCTGGCCAACCATCCCTGGCTCGTATGGGAAGAAGGCGGCGAGGTGCTGGCCTATGCCTACGCGGGACGCTTCCGCGAACGCGCGGCGTACGACTGGGTCGCCGAAACCTCCATCTACGTGCACGAGAAGACACGCCGGCGCGGTATCGCCCGCCGCCTCTATGGCGCGCTGCTGGAGACCATGCGACTGCAAGGCATCAACCAGGCGGTCGGGGTCATCACGCTGCCGGGCGATGCGAGCGTGGCGATGCATGAAGCCATGGGCTTCAAGCCGGCAGGCGTCTGGCCGAAGGCGGGTTACAAGCTCGACCGCTGGTGGGACGTAGGCGTATGGAGCCTGTTCCTCTCCGAACCGGCCAACCCACCGCCGCCGGTGGTTCCGTTCGCCGACCTGATCGGGACGCCGGCACTGGCAAGCGTGCTGGCCTCTTCCCGGTAGAAGCGCGCCCTGCGCGCTCCTACCCGCTAACATGTGCTTCTTTGCCATTCGCAAAGCGGAGTTTCCATGCAGCTCGAACAGGTCAGGGCCGTCATCACCGGCGGCGCATCCGGTCTGGGTCACGCCGTCGCCCAGCGTCTCGTCGCGGCGGGTGCCAAGGTGGCGCTCTTCGACGTGAACGAGGAAAAGGGCCAGGCGGCCGCCGCGGCGCTGGGTGCCAACGCCTCGTTCCATCGCACCGATGTCACCTCGGAGGAAGGCGTCGCCGCGAACGTCGCCGCAGCGAGCGAAGCGATGGGCGGGCTGAACGCCGTGATCAACTGCGCGGGCATCCTGGGCGCCGGCCGCGTGCTCGGCAAGGAAGGCGCCATGCCACTGGCCAACTTCTCCACCACGGTCATGGTGAACCTCGTCGGCAGCTTCAACGTGGCCAAGGCCGCGGCCCAGCTGATGCAGGCAAACCCGGCTGGCGATGACGGCGAGCGCGGCGTGATCGTGAATACTGCCTCCGTGGCCGCCTACGAAGGGCAGATCGGCCAGGCCGCCTATTCCGCCTCCAAGGGCGGTGTCGTGGGCATGACCCTGCCGATGGCGCGCGAACTCGCCCGCTTCGGCATCCGCGTGAACACCATCGCGCCGGGTATCTTCTGGACCCCCATGGTCGACGGCATGCCGCCGCAGGTGCAGGAGTCGCTGTCCGCCTCCATCCCGTTCCCGTCACGCCTGGGCAAGCCGGAAGAATTCGCCGACACCGTGGCCTTCATCCTCGCCAGCCGTTACCTCAACGGCGAAACGATCCGCCTCGACGGCGCCGTGCGTCTCGCGCCGAAGTAATCAACCCTCAAACCACACGACACGAAGTCGAACAGCCATGAAAGCATCCGAAGTCAAGAAAGGTAACGTGGTCGAAAACGACGGCACGGTGTATCAGGTGCGCGACATCGAGCGCAGCGCCCCCACCGCACGCGGCGGCAACGTCACGTTCCGCTTCACGCTCTACTCCATCCCGGGCAATCGCAAGTTCGACCTCAGCCTGCGTGCCGACGACGAACTGAAGGAAGTCGAACTCACCCGCCGCCAGGCGAAGTTCTCCTATATGGACGGCGACAACTTTGTCTTCATGGACGACGAGGATTACACGCAGTACATCCTCGGCCCCGAGGTGATCGGCGACAACGCCGGCTATATCGTGGAAGACATGGAGGGCTACTACGTGCAGGTGATCGACGACGCACCGGTCGGCCTCCAGGTGCCCACCTCGGTCGTGCTCACGGTCGCCGACACGGCACCGGAACTGAAGGGCGCCAGCGCCACCAAGCGCACGAAGCCCGCCAAGCTCAGCACCGGCATCGAAGTGCAGGTGCCGGAATACATCACCACCGGGGAAAAAGTCACGGTGAACACCCTCACCGGCGAGTTTGCAGGGCGCGCGTGAGGTGCGTGAACCGTGAACCGTGAACCGTAAGCCTAAGAGCCGTCGCACTTTCGGTTTACGGTTTACGGTTCACTGTTTACTGTTTACGGTTCACGGTTCACGGTTCACTCTTCACGCTTTACTCTAATGCCATGAGCAACGGCTATTCGTTCCGCGCCAGCGTCATCGGTACGTTGATCCGGACGAAGCGACCCGACGTCCCCCTGCGGGTGGCGCTGCGAAACACGGCGGCAGTGATCCTGCCGCTCGCGCTCGGCTTGATGTGGGGCTATCCGCAGGTGGGCATCGGCATCGCCGCCGGCGCGCTCGACACGATGTTCTCGGACCAGCCGGGGCCCTACCAGCAGCGCCTCAGCCGCCTTTTCCTCGCGGCCCTCGCCGCGGGTGCCGCGTCCCTGGTGGGCTTCTCTATCGGCAACCTCGTCCTGCCGATGTCGGTGGCCTGCGCCATCTGCGGTTTCTTCGGCGGTTTGCTGGTGGTGTTCGGCCCCGATATCGCACGCGTGGGCATGACAAGCATGCTCCTGCTCGTGATCACCGCCGCCACGCCCACCAGCCTCGCCGGTGCGTTCGCGGGTGGCGGGCTGATCTTCGCCGGCGGCATGTTGCTGGCCGCGTTCTCCGTCGCGGAATGGCCGCTGCAACGCTACCGGCCCGAGCGCATGGCGCTTGCCACCGTGTATCGCGGGCTGGCCGCCCTGGCGCGCAAGCAGCACCACGATGCCGAGGCTCCGGCGCTCACCGACGCCATGGACGCGCTGCAGATGACCCTGCTCGGACGCCACCATGCCCGGGGGCGCGCCATGGAGGCGTTCCGCGTGCTGCTGGAGCTCGCGGAGCGCATCCGTCTCGAACTCATCGCCATGGAGGTGCTGGACACGGCCCGCGACGGCATGGGCGAGATGTTCCGCAATGACGCTGCCCGGGTGCTGGCCGCCACGGCCGATGCACTGGATGCGGCCGAACCGCCGCAGCGCGCCGAGCGCGCGCTTGCCACCTTGCAGGCCAGCGAGCGGGCGCTGCGCTCGGGTGGAAGCCCCACCGAGCTGGGCGCACACATCCACGCCCTCTCGGGACAGCTCGCCGCCGCCGTGCGCAACACGAACTGGGCCGGCTCGCGCGGCGAGCTGCGCGCGCAGCGCGCCGAAACCGCCCTGCCGGAGACATTGCGCAGCGCCTCCGCCCTGTCCACGCTGCGCGCGAACCTCACGCCGCACTCGGTGGCCTTCCGGCATGCGGTGCGCTGCGCCGTGGTGCTCACCCTCGCGTTCGCCGTGTCCCGCTATTTCTCGTTGCCGCACGGCTACTGGCTGCCGATGACGGCGGCGATCGTCCTGCGCCCCGATTTCGCCGCCACCTTCAATTTCGGCCTCCTCCGCGTGGTGGGCACCGTGCTCGGCCTCATGCTCACCACCCTCGTGCTCCGGCTCACCCCGGACGTGGTCTGGGCACACGTGGCGGTGATGGGCGTGCTCTGCCTCGGCTTCCGCTACCTGGCCGGCGCGCACTATGGCATCGCCGTGGCAGGGCTGACCGGCACGGTGGTGGTGCTCCTCTCTTTCGAGGGCGTCGATCCGTTCTCCGCGATGTCCGACCGCGTGCTCAACACGGCGCTCGGCAGCGGCCTGGCTTTGCTCGCCTACGTGCTCTGGCCGACCTGGGAACGGCACCGGGCCCGCAGTGCGCTCTCGGACATGCTCGGCGCCTATGCGAATTACCTGGAAGCGCTGGTGGCTCCGGCCGACAGCCGCAGGCGTCACGAGGTGCGCGCAGCCACGCGCACCGCGCGCACGAACGCACAGGCGTCGATCGACCGCATGCTGGCCGAACCGGGCACACCCGCCGTGCTGGCGGAACTGGCCGAAACCCTCTACGCGAACGGCAACCGACTCGCGCGAACGGCCATGGCATTGGAGTCCCTCATCGACGTCGGCGACGTGCCCGAGGCATGGCCCCAGGTGGGCGCGTTCATCCACGAAGCGGCAACGGCCCTGCGTGCCCAGGCCGAGGCGCTGACCCGAGCCGAGGCCGTCGCCATGCCGCCCGCCCTGCGCGAACACCAGCGCGCGCTGGTCGAATCGCTGGCGCGTGAGAAAGATCGCGGCTTCGCCGAAGCGGTGGCGCGCCTCACCGACCGCCTGACCGACAACGTGGACACGATCGCGCACGTGGTGAACCGGCGCTCCAGCGCGCCGGCGTAACGCTCGCAACGGGCCGCTTGCTGCACCGCGAGAGGCCCCCGCGCGCGGCCGGCGGTACACTCGGGCCCATGCTCAAGATCGACACCCACGCGCACATTCTGCCCCGCGACTGGCCCGATCTCGCCGCCCGCTACGGTGACGAGCGCTTCCCCGTGATGACCCATTCCAGCGGCCACCACCGCATCTACAAGGACGGGAAGTTCTTCCGGGAGGTATGGGAATCCGCGTTCGATGCGGAGCATCGCATCGCCGACTACGCGCGCTTCGGCGTGGGCGTGCAGGTGGTCTCGACCGTTCCCGTGATGTTCTCGTACTGGGCCAAGGGCCACCAGGCCCTGGAGCTGCACACGCATCTCAACGACGCCATGGCCGCGGTCTGCGAGGCCCACCCCCGCCACTACGCGGGCATCGGCACCGTGCCGCTGCAATCGCCCTCGCTCGCGATCCGCGAAATGGAGCGCTGCATTGACGAACTGGGTCTGCAAGGCGTGCAGATCGGGTCGCATTGCAATGCGTGGAACCTGGACGCACCCGAGCTGTTCCCGTTCTTCGAGGCGGCCGCCGACCTCGGCGCGGCGATCCTCGTGCACCCGTGGGACATGATGGGCGCCGATTCGATGCCCAAGTACTGGCTGCCGTGGCTGGTGGGCATGCCCGCCGAACAATCGCGAGCGGCCTGCGCGTTGATCTTCGGCGGCGTGCTGGAACGCCTGCCCTCGCTAAGGGTCATGCTCGCCCACGGCGGCGGCAGCTTTCCGTATTCCATCGGCCGCATCGAACACGGTTTCCGCATGCGCCCCGACCTCGTCGCAACCGACAACGCGCGCAATCCGCGCGAGTACCTGTCGCGCCTCTACTTCGACTCCTGCGTGCACGACGATGCAGCGCTGCGCTATCTGCTTGCCACCGCAGGCAGCGACCGGGTGATGCTCGGCACCGACTATCCGTTCCCGCTGGGCGAGCAGGAACCCGGCAGCGGTATCGAGGCCCTTGGCCTGGACGAGACGGAACGGGCGCGCCTCTTCCATGGCACCGCGCTGGAGTGGCTCGGCGTGCCGATGTCGAAGTTCCAGCCCGTCGCCGCCGTGGCGTGAACTGGCGCACAGCCGGGCCGTCATCCGGGTGCGTTGGCTGTGCCAGAATGCCGCCGTTATGCGGCGCCGCCGCGTCCCCAGGGGATCTCCACTCGTGACTCGCCTTTCGCGCCTCATCCTGCCCGCCCTGCTCGTTGCAAGTCCCGCCCTCGGCGCGACCGACGTCTCCATGATGGGCGGCGCCATCCGCTTTCCGGTGCCGGACACATGGGTACCCATCATGCAGTCGGAGGGCGAAAACGAAACGCAGGTGTTCCAGGTGCCCGGCGCGAGCGCCGCGGACGCCACCCTGGCACGGGTTTCCATCACCGCGCAGAAGGTGCCCAACCTCAACGGTTTCCAGCAGTTCGCCGGCAACCTGCGCAGCCATGCCACCGCCTTGACCGACTACGCGCCGGGCAAGGCCAATTCCCCGACCGAGAATGTATACACGGCGAAGGAAGGCACGGTGAAGCTGGATTACTTCGAGCGCTATTTCTACAGCGACGGTTACGCGATCCAGCTCCGTTGCGTTCGCCCCGCGGGTGGCGATGCCGCCTTCCGCGCCGCATTCGACAAGGGCTGCGCCGAGGTGGCCGCCCACATGCCTTCGTGATCCACGGGTTTTGCCGATGACCGCTTTCGAAGCGACGCGTGCCTGGGCCGAGGCCCAGGACGCCGCCGATCCGCTCCGCGCCTTCCGCGACGAATTCCACATTCCCCGGCACGAAGGCCGCGACACCCTCTATTTCTGCGGGAACTCCCTGGGGCTACAACCCAAGGGCGTGCGTGCCGCGATCGAAGCCGAGTTGGACGACTGGTCCGAACTGGCCGTCGAAGCGCATTTTCGCGGCCGCTCGCCCTGGATGCATTATCACGAGTACGTGCGCGACGCGATGGCGGAAGTGGTCGGCGCGCAGCCGCACGAAGTGGTCGCAATGAACTCGCTGGGTGCAAACCTGCACCTCATGATGGTCAGCTTCTACCGGCCCACGGCGGAGCGGCCGGCGATCCTCATGGAGGCCGGCGCGTTTCCGACCGACCGCTATGCCTTGGAATCGCAGGTGCGCTTCCACGGCTTCGACCCGTCGCGCGACCTCATCGAACTGCAGCCCGACGGCCCCGGCGGCACGCTCTCCATGGCGGCGATCGAGCGTGCCATCGCGGAGCATGGGCATCGCGTCGCGCTCATCCTGCTGCCGGGCGTGCAATACCGCACGGGCCAGGTGTTCGACCTGCAGGCCATCGTGCGCCTGGGTCATGCTCAGGGCTGCACCGTGGGCTTCGACCTCGCCCATGCCGTCGGCAACCTGCCCCTCTCGTTGCATGAGAGCGGGGCGGACTTCGCGGTGTGGTGCACCTACAAATACCTCAATGCAGGTCCGGGCGCCGTGGCCGGCGCCTTCGTGCACGATCGTCATGCGCACGCCGACCTGCCGCGCTTTGCCGGCTGGTGGGGCCACGACAAGAACACGCGCTTCCAGATGGGGCCCCACTTCGTCCCGACACCCGGCGCCGACGGCTGGCAGCTTTCCAATCCGCCCATCCTCGCGCTCGCACCGTTGCGTGCGTCGCTCGACGTGTTCACGCGGGCCCGCATGCCGCGGCTCGTGGACAAGAGCCGCCGTCTTACCGCCTATCTGGACTGGCTGATCCGCACGCGCCTCGAGGCCGTCCTCGACATCGTGACACCGAACGATCCGGCCCAACGCGGCGCGCAGTTGTCAATCCGTGTTCGCGCGGGCCGCGACGCGGGGCGCGCACTGTTCGAACACCTGGAAAAGCACGGCGTGATCGGCGACTGGCGCGAGCCGGACGTCATCCGGCTATCGCCGACGCCGCTGTACAACCGTTATGCCGATTGCCTCGGTGCGGTGGAGGCCATCGAAGCCTGGACAAGGTGAACGCGAACGGTGGGTGCCGCTTCAGCGGCGATGGGAGCTTGTCGCAAGCTTGCCCGCTGCCGCGGGATCGCCGGCATAGCCGGCTCCCACACAAAGCAGCCCCCACAGGTTATCGTTGCATCGCCCTCAAGCGGGCGCGCAGGGTATCGAGCATCAGATCATTGCCCGCACCGGGCGACGTGCGCGCCGCGAGGCTGCCTTCCGGCGTGCGGCCTTCGCCGGCCGACGCCGCCGCCTCGGCCGCGGCGCGGTAGGCATCGCGGAACGGAACGCCGGCGGCGGCCTGCTCGATCGCCACGTCCGTCGCGTACATCGCCGGCTCGATCGCCGCGCGCATGTTGTCCGCCTTCCACTCGAAGCGGGCCAGCATGTCGGGCAGCAGTTCGAGCGCGCCGAGCCCCATGGAAAAACCATGGAAGAGCGAGCCCTTGGAGAACTGCAGGTCGCGCTGGTAACCGGAGGGAAGCGAGAGCAGCTGTTCGATCTCGGTGCGCGCAGCCGCCACGCTCGCATAGCTCGCGCGCAGGAGTTCCACGACGTCAGGATTGCGCTTGTTCGGCATGATCGACGAGCCGGTGGTGTACTCCGCCGGCAGCTTCACGAAATCGAATTCGGCCGTGGTGAACAGCGAAAGGTCCCAGGCCAGCCGGCGTGTGTCGAGCAACGCGGTACCCACCGCGTCCAGCGCGGCCATCTCGAACTTGCCGCGCGACAGTTGCGCGTAGATGGGCGACACCTGCATGCGGCCGAAGCCGAGTGCCGCCGTCGTGTGCGCGCGATCGAGGGGAACGTTCACGCCGTAACCGGCCGCGGTGCCGAGCGGGTTGGCGTCGATGAGTTCCAGCGCCTGGCGCGCGCGCAGCGTGTTGTCGATGAACGCCTCGGCAAATGCCGCAAACCACATGCCCGTGGACGACACCACCGCACGCTGGATATGCGTATACCCGGGCATAGACAACGCGTCGCCGGCGGCTCGGTCCAGGCACACTTCCGCCACGCGGCGGCAGAGGCCCTCCAACGTGCCCAGCTTCTCCTTCAGCCACAGGCGCGTCGCCACCAGGATCTGGTCGTTGCGGCTGCGCCCCGTGTGCACGCGGCGGCCTGCATCACCCAACCGTTCCGTGAGTCGGGCTTCGATGGCGGAATGGCCGTCCTCGTAGCGCTCGTCCAATACGAACGCGCCCTCGGCGAAATCCGCCGCCAGCGTGTCGAGTTCGCGCAGCAGCGCGTCGCGCTCCTCCTGCGAGACGATGCCGATGTTGGCCAGGCCTTCGACGTGCGCCTTGCTCGCCGCGATGTCGTGCAGGAAGAACTCGCGATCGAGAATCACGTCGTTGCCCGCGAGAAAACGCATGATGCGTGCGTCGACCTGGGTATCGGATTTCTGCCAGAGCGGCTGGGTCATGTGGGGTTCCTACCGTTCAGAGCGGAATGGCGGTGAGTTCGGCGAAGCCGAGCGCACGGTTGACGTTCTGCATGGCCTGCGTGGCCGCGCCTTTCAGCAGGTTGTCCAGCGTGGCGACCACGACGACGCGGCGGCCGTCGGTCGACATGGCGAAGCCGCCCACGTCGATATGGTGCCGGTTGGCGATCTGGCTCACCCACGGCGCCTCGTCTACCACGTGGATCAGGGGCTCCTTCTCGTAGCGCGCCTCGAAGCGGCGCACGATGTCCTCGCGCTTCGCCGGCTTCGCGAGATAGAGATTGGTGGTGACAGTGAGGCCGCGGAAGTGCGGCGCCACGTGCGGCATGAATTCGACCGGCAGGCCGAGGTGCCGGCTGGCTTCCTTCTCGTGCATGTGGCCGGTGAGCGAATACGGCATGAGGTTGTCGCGCAGCTTTTCCGGGTCGTTGCGGTCGGAAGGCGTGGTACCCGCACCCGAATAGCCCGACACGCCGAACGAGACGGGTGGCGCGGCAAGGAGGTCTTTGATCGGTGCGATGGATACCTGCACGGCCGTAGCGTAGCAGCCCGGATTGCTGATCCGCTTCTCGCCGCGCCAGCGGTCGCGGTACAGCTCCGGCAAACCGTAGTACCAGCGCTCGTCGAAGCGATAGTCGGCGGAGAGGTCCACGATCACAGTCGGGGCACCGGCCTTGTCGATCGCTTCCACATAGGGAGCGGCCTTGCCGTTGGGGAGCGCCAGCACAACCGCGTCCACGCCCGTGGCGGCCACGGCGGCGGGGTCGAGGTTTCCGAAGGCGAGTTCGCCGCGATAGGCGTCGTTGTGATCGGCCAGCCGCTGCCCCGCCAGTTCCCGCGAGGACACGAAGGCGAGTTCCAGATCGGGATGGCCGGCGATGAGCCGGATGAGTTCGGCGCCCGTGTGACCGCGCGCGCCGACGATGCCGATGGTCTTCTTGGCCATGAAAGGGTCAGTCCTGCAAGGTGGGTACGCGCGTGCGGCTGTGGGCCACGCAGCGCTCGATGTCGGCGAAGTTGTCCAGGCCATACCAGAACACCGTCCAGCGGCCCTGCTTGAGGCAACCGTCGGCCTCCCCGTAGTAGAACGGGTTGATCGGGTTGTCGTGGCGCGAACGCCAGAACAGCTTTGGATTCTCGTCCCGCATCACCTGCCACACCGCCCGCCCCAGGCCCTCGCCCTGGGCGTCGTCGAGCACGGCGAACTTGTCGAGGTACGCGAAGCCTTCTTCCTGCGTGAGCACCATCGCCGCGCGATAGTTTTCGGACACGTACAAGCGATACAGCTTGGTGCGCTCGAAATAGCCGTCCACGAGGGTGCGCCCGAAGCTCGATTCGATGAGCTGGCGCATGCGCATGAGATCGACGTCGTCCCACGAGTCGAACCGCAGCACGCGTTCGCCACGACGCACGAGCGTGCCGGAGCCCTTATGCGTGAACAGCTCCTTCGCCAGCTCGGCGGGGCGGGTAATCGACACGGACGACGTGAGCGGCAGGTCGTCCAGGAGGTCCTTGATCTGCTCGATCTTCAGGCGCATGCCCGAATGCAGCCACGGCTGCTCGAGGAGCTGTTCGTATTCGGTCGACAGGTTGATCGAGTCGATCACCCTGCCCTCGCCATCGAGCAGGCCGCCCGTGCCGGTGAGGAACACGATCTTGTACGGCTGCAGCACGCGCACGAGCTCGTTGGCTGCGAAGTCGGCGTTGATGTTGAGGATCTGGCCGGCATCGGTTTCGCCCAGGCTCGCGATCACCGGAATGGAGCCGGCGCGCAGGCTGGCCTCGATCGGCGCCAGGTTGATGTCGCGCACACGGCCCACGAGGCCGAACGTTTCCTGGTCGAGGAAATCGGCGGCGAACACGCCCGACGGAACCGACGTGGCCCGCGTGTCCGCTTCCTGAAGGGCTTCCACCAGGCGCAGGTTCTGCGCCTGGAATACGCGGCGAACGATGGCCAGGGCCTCGGGAGACGTGACACGGAGACCATTGACGGTCTTCTTCTCGATCCCGGCGGCCGCCAGTTCCTCGTCCAGCTGCGGGCCCGCGCCGTGCAGCACGATCGGGGTGAGGCCCACCTGCTGCAGGAACGACAGCGACGACGTGAGGTCCGGCAGTTCGTCGCGCAGCACCGCGCCGCCCACCTTCACCACCGCGAAGCGCGCGGCGTCCAGTTGGGAGAAGCGCTTCAGGTATTGCTGGATCTCGCGCGCGCTGCCCATCGAGGACAGCAGCCGGACGATGGTCTTGCGGGTATGTTTGTCAGAGTGCACGGTCGACGATCCGATGGATGGTCTGGGCGTAATGCGCCAGTTGATCGAGGGCGACCCATTCGTCGGCGCTGTGCGCCTGCGCGATGTCGCCGGGCCCATAAACGAAGGACGTGTAACCCGCCTTGGAGAACAGCGCGGCCTCGGTCCAGAAATCGACGGCGTTGCCCACCGGGATGCCGAGTTCGTCGGCCAGGTCGCGGGCGGCGAGGCGCCGCGCTTCCGCGGTGGCCGTGTCCCCGGCCGGCAGGGAGTCGCCGCGGAAGGTTTCGCCATATTCCACCGGGTGCGGTTCCACGAGGGTGCGGAACGCCTCGAGAAGGCCATCCGCGTCCATCGACGGGAGCGGCCGAAAGCCGAAGCGCACATCGGCCGTCGGGGCGATCACGTTCGCCTTGATGCCGCCCTCCACCTTGCCGATGTTGAAGCGGAGGCCGGTAAGGCCGCCGAACCGCTCGTGCGACTGGGCCTGGACATGGTCGAGCGCTGCGGCACCCCAACGGATCGCCTGGTGCAGGGCGCTGTCCGACGGCTTCTGCTCGCCCGAGGCGTGGCCCGCCCTGCCCTGGAAGCGCATCTGCACCGAATGGATGCCGCGATGCGCGAGCACGGCTTCGCCGCGCGTCGGCTCGGCGACGATGATCGCCTCGTAATCGCGCGGCACCTTCAGGAATCCGTCGATGCAGCGGGCGTCGTTGGCTTCCTCATCGGTGGACAGCAGCAGGGCCATGTCGCCCTGCGTGGCGTTCGCCACGGCCACCAGCGCGGCCGCGGCACCCTTGATGTCGCACGAGCCGAGGCCGATGGCACGATCTTCCGTGAGGCGCAGCTCGAACGGGCTGGCCGTCCAGTGCGGCGAGTCCGGCACGGTGTCGAGGTGCACGTTGAACAGGTATTTCGGCTTCCCCCGCACGGCGTACAGATTGACAGCACCGGCGCCGAAATCGGTCACCTGCACGTCGAAACCGGGCAGGTTCGCGCGCAGGTAATCGAAGATGCCACCGGTACCGATGGTTCGTGGCGGATTGCGCGTGTCGAAACCGACCAGCGCCTGCAAGTGGGTGAGCGTGTCCTTCAGCAAGGCGTCCATGGGTTCTCTTATTTTCCGTTGGCTCGATCGACTTCGGCCCAGAGCGTGGAGCTCATGCCGTAGAGCTTGATGAAACCTTCCGCCTCGGCCACGCCCCAGTCGGCCGCCTGGGCGTAGGTGGCTTTCGACGACTGGAGGATGTGCTTCGACTCGACCTTCACCGCATACACGGTGCCGCCGCGCGTCTCGACGATCACCTTGCCGTCGACCTTGCGCTGAGTGGACACGAGGAAGGCTTCCAGGTCGGCCTTGATCGGGTCGTTGAAGAAGCCCTCGTAGGCCACCTCGGTCCACTTGCGGCCGATCTCCGGCTTGAAGCGGTTCTGCTGCTTCGACAGCACGGTTTCCTCCAGCGCGCGATGCGCCGTGAGGAGCGCGGTGAGCGCGGGTGCCTCGAACACGATGCGGCCCTTCAGGCCGATGTTCGTGTCCCCGGTGTACATGCTGCGGCCGACGCCATACTTCGCCAGCTCGCGGTTCAGGAAAGCGAGGATCTCGGGGCCCGACGCCGCCTTGCCGTTGAGCGACACCGCGGTGCCCTGCTCGAAGCCCAGTTCGATGCGCAACGGCTCCGACGGCCATTCGGCGCGCGGGGCGCACCAGGCGACCGCGCCCTCGCCCGGGATCTCCCAGGCGTCGATCTCGCCGCCGGAAATCGTGACGCCGAGGACGTTCTCGTTGATGGTGTAGTGCTTCGTCTTGGCGCGAACCTCGAAACCCTTGTCTTCGAGGTACTTCTGTTCGTACGCGCGCACCTGCGTGTGCTCGCGCTGGATCTCGCGAATCGGCGCCACGATGGTGTAGTCGCCCAGGGCCTTCACCGTGAGGTCGAAGCGCACCTGGTCGTTGCCCATGCCCGTGCAGCCGTGCGCGAAGAACTTCGTGCCGAGTTCGTCGCAACGTTCCAGCGACGCCTTCACGATGAGGTAGCGGTCCGACACCAGCAGCGGATACTGGCCCTGGTAGAACTCGCCGGCCCAGATCAGCGGCGTGACGAAGCTGTCCCAGATCGCCTGCGCGGCGTCCACCGTGCGGTGCGAAGCGGCGCCGAGTTCCGTTGCGCGCTGCTCGATGTACTCGCGCTCGTCGGCGGAGACGCCGCCGGTATCCACAAACACGGTATGCACGGCGTAGCCGCGCTCGATCAGGTAGGGGACGCAGAAGCTGGTGTCGAGGCCGCCGGAAAAGGCGAGGACGATATCTTTGCTGGACATGCGGGCTCCGAAGAAGGCGTGGACCGAAGGAAGAGACGAATCAGGAGTGCGAAACGAGCGAGGCCATAACCGCCTTCTGCACGTGCAGGCGGTTTTCGGCTTCGTCGATGGCGATGCAGGCGGGCGAGTCCATCACGGCGTCGGTGGCCTTGATGTTCCGGCGAAGTGGCAGGCAGTGACTGAAAAGCCCGTTGTTGGTGAGCGCCATCTTGGCCTCGTCGACGATGAAGTGCCGGTTCGCATCGCGAATTGCCTTCTCTTCGTCCCAGCGGCCGAAATACGGGATGGCGCCCCAGCTCTTTGCATACACGACGTCCGCGCCGCGATAGGCCGATTCGATGTCGTGCGATACCTGGAGCGAACCGCCGTTCTCGCGCGCGTTGGCGCGGGCGAACTCCATGTAGCGCTCGTCGAGCACGTATTCGGGAGTCGGGCACAACAGGGTTACGTCCATGCCCATCTTCGTGGCGATCAGCAGCGCAGAATTGGCGACGGCCGTGTTCAACGGTTTCGGGTGGTAGGTCCAGGTGAGGACGTACTTGCGGTTCTGCAGATCGCCCAGGTGTTCCTTGAGGGCCAGCGCATGGGCCAGCTCCTGGCAGGGATGGGTGATGGTTTCCAGGTTGATCACGGGCACGGTGGCGTATTGGGCGAAGGCGGCAAGCACCTTGTCCTGGCGGTCCACCGACCAGTCGACGAACTTGGGAAAGGCCCGCACACCGATCAGGTCCACGTAGCGCGACAGCACGCGCGCCACTTCGGCGATGTGCTCCTCGGTCTCGCCGTCCATCACCGCGCCGACCTCGAACTCGATCGGCCACGCGTCCTTGCCGGGGGAGAGGACCACGGCGTGGCCACCCAGCTGGAAGGCGCCCAGTTCGAAGCTGGTGCGCGTGCGCATGGACGAATTGAAGAACAGCAGCGCGATGGATTTGCCTGCCAGTTGACGGCCCTGCGGCGACCGCTTGAACTCGGCGGCCTGCTCGAGCAGGGCGTCGAGTTCGGCGCGGCTGTAGTCCTGGGTGGAGAGGAAATGGCGAAGGGTCATGGCGATCCGGATCGGCAGGTGGCCCGGGGGCCGTGGAAAGGGGTGGGCGGAAACGAAAAAACCCGGCACATGGCCGGGTTTTTAGTCGATACGAATGAAACGCGCGCGACAGCCTACCCGGCAATGGGTCCGATGTACGGTCGACGAGCACGCGACGTCATCCCGGCGGCCATGCGGGCGCTGGTCAGGATGATGGCGGTGTAGACGGCGTGGGACACGGATGAGCCTGGGCAGGTGGAACGGCGATCATGCCGTGGATTGCTGCGGCGCGCAACAGGGGGGATGTGGGAGCCGCTTCAGCGGCGATGGGGCTCTCGGCAGGCAGGCCCGCTGCCGCGGGATCGCCGGCATAGCCGGCTCCCCCAGCGGTGTCGCCGACTCAGTCGGCCGGCGACACGCTCACGCGGACGCGCAGGCGCTCGCCCGGGTCGTAGTTGAGGCGGGACACGTAGACCTCGCCGCGGTAGCGGTATTCCACGTCGTAGCCGGCGATGCGGCGCTGCTCGGATACCGTGCTGACGTCGCGGCAGCGGGTTTCGGTGCCTTCGTACGTGCGGTCGCCGCGGTGGGAAATGCTGTTGCCCACGGCACCGCCGGCCACCGCGCCGGCCACGGTGGCGGCCTTGCGGCCGTCGCCCTTGCCGACGGTGTTGCCCAGCACGCCACCGACGACGGCCCCGAGGATGGTGCCTGCGGTGCTGTTGCCGCTGGACTCCTGGCGAACCACCGGCTGGTCGTAGCACTCCTGGCGCGGCGTTTCGACACGGGCGACGCCGTAGACGGGATCCACGCGCAGCACGTCGGCCCACCCGTAATGGGTGTTGTCGTCGGGGCCCGGACCCGGAGGACCGTATCGACCGTCCTGGGCTTGGGCACCGGTAGCGAAGACCGCGAGAACGAGCGCGGGGATAAGCAGGCGAGACATGTAGGAGAACCTCCAGCCAGGCGCAAGAGCGCGCCTACTGGCATGCATTTCAGCAAGTTCACGCTGAATCCACGCTTAGAAAGCCCGGGCGTAAGATGCATGCCCGTGTCAACCAAATTCGCGCCCGCGCGTAGGCCGCTTCCCCGGCCGCCCTTGGTACTATCCCGGACTGGACACTTGCACCCCCGCAGCACTCACGGACTGCCGATGCCGATCTCGCTCTACAACACCTTGTCGCGCCGCACGGAGGCGTTCGTTCCGCTCGATCCCGAACGGGTGACGATGTACCTCTGCGGACCCACGGTCTACAACTACATCCATATCGGCAACGCCCGCCCGGCCGTCGTTTTCGACGTGCTCACCCGGCTCATCCGTCGGCATTACCCGAAGCTCGTCTTCGCTCGCAACATCACCGACGTGGACGACAAGATCAATGCGGCCGCGGCCGAGGCCGGCGTGCCCATTGCCCAGATCACCGAACGCTACGCCCAGGCGTACCGCGAAGACATCGCGCGGCTCGGTGTCGCCCCCCCGGACGTGGAGCCGCACGCCACGGCCCACATTCCGCAGATCGTGGCCATGATCGAGCGGCTCATCGCCGGCGGCCATGCCTACGAGGCACAGGGGCATGTTCTGTTCCACGTCGAGTCCTTCCCGGCCTACGGCGCGCTCTCGGGTCGCGATCCCGACGAACTGCTGGCCGGCGCCCGCGTGGAAGTGGCGCCCTATAAGAAGAGCCCGGGGGACTTCGTCCTCTGGAAACCTTCAGACGCCACGCAGCCGGGCTGGGACAGCCCCTGGGGTCGCGGCCGGCCGGGCTGGCACATCGAGTGCTCGGCCATGAGCGAAGCCCATCTGGGCGACACCATCGACATCCATGCCGGTGGGGTGGACCTCACCTTCCCGCACCACGAGAACGAGATCGCCCAGAGCGTCTGTGCCCACGGCGGGCGTCCGTTCGCCCGGTACTGGCTGCACAACGGCATGCTCACCTTCGACGGGCGGAAGATGTCGAAGTCGCTGGGCAATGTGCTCCAGCTGCACGAGCTGCTGCGGCAGCATCCGGGCGAGGCGTTGCGCCTGATGCTGCTGCGCGGCCATTACCGGCAGCCGCTGGACTGGTCCGACGCCGCCATGACACAGGCCGTGCGCACGCTGGACGGCTGGTACGGCGCGCTGCGCGACATGGCCGATGTGGACGCAAGCGAGCCGACCGTGCCGGCGGCGGTGGAAGCGGCGCTGTGCGACGACCTCAATACCCCGCAGGCCCTGGCCGAACTGTCGCACCTGGCGGACGCCGCTCGCCGCGCCACGGGCGATGAGCGCCCTGCCGCCAAGGCCGCCCTCCTCGGTGGTGGCGCGCTCCTGGGCCTGCTTCAGCAAGATCCCGAAGTCTGGTTCCGCCAGGGCAACACCGGCGAAGCGATCGACACCGATGCCATCGAAGCGCTTCTGGAGGAACGCAGGGCGGCTCGTGCGGCGAAGGACTTCGCGCGCTCCGACGCCATTCGCGACCAGCTCAAGGATCTGGGCATCGCGATCGAAGACAGCGCCCAGGGCACGCGCTGGAGCGTGGTGAAGGCATGAACGCACCGGTGGAAACGAGCGCAGCGGAGGCTCAGGCTGCGATCGCCGAGGAATTCGCGTTCTTCGGCGACTGGACCGAACGCTACCAATACCTCATCGACCTGGGGCGCCAGCTCCCCCCGTTCCCCGACGAGCGCAAGACGGAAGAAAACCGGGTGCACGGCTGCCAGTCCATGGTGTGGCTGATCCCCTCGGGCAACGCCTCGCGGATGCATTTCGACGCGGCGAGCGATTCCGCCATCGTGTCGGGATTGATCGCGCTGGTGCTGCGTGTCTACTCGGACCGCTCCGCGCGGGAGATCGTGGAAACGGAGCCCGCCTTCATCCAGGAGATAGGCCTGGCGAAGCACCTCTCCCCCACCCGCTCGAACGGCCTGGCGGCGATGCTGGCGAAGTTGAAGGCATACGCCGCGGAAGCGCTGGCCGCGAAATAACCATGAAAAAAAGCCCCGCATCGCGGGGCTTTTCGTTTCCGGGTACCGGAAAGGCCGTTCAGTCGCCCATCTGCTTCTGCAGGTGCTCGCGGCGCTCCTGGGCATCCAGGGACAGCGTGGCGATGGGTCGGGCATCGAGACGATCGACGCCGATTTCCTCGTCGGTTTCCTCGCAGTAGCCGTACCGGCCTTCCTCGATGCGGCGCAGGGCCTTGTCGATCTTGGAAATGAGCTTGCGGTAGCGGTCGCGGGTGCGCAGTTCGAGCGAGTTTTCGGTCTCGCGCGTGGCACGCTCGGCTTCGTCGCCCACATCGCGGACTTCTTCGCGGAGGTTGTCCATGGTCTGGCGGGATTCTTCCACCAGTTGCTCGCGCCATTCCTTGAGCTTGTTGCGGAAATAGGCCAGGTGGCGAGGATTC
Organism: Luteibacter sp. SG786; assembly: GCF_011759605.1. Classification (GTDB taxonomy): domain Bacteria; phylum Pseudomonadota; class Gammaproteobacteria; order Xanthomonadales; family Rhodanobacteraceae; genus Luteibacter. The sequence continues at coordinate 2,044,365 of NZ_JAAOYX010000001.1, read as the reverse complement.
ATGTACTCCTCGTCGTCGCTCGGCCGGTAACCCTTGGGCAGGTCGATGATGGTGGAAGCGGGCAGCGCATAGCGGCCGTCTTCGCGCGTGATGCCGTTGTCGGCGGTATTGGAGGCAGTGCTGTTCATGCTGGCTTGCGCGGACTTCTCGTTTCTGGATGGGGTGGTGCCGCCCACCGCGGACGCTGTCCGTGGTGACGCGGTGGCAACGGACGAAGCCGTGCGACCCGTGGGGGACGCGGCGACGGGGATGGCCGTTGCGGTTTTCTTAGCTGCCGGCGCAGGCGCCGGAGCAGGTGTCTTTACAGGTGCCGCGGGGGCCTTCTTCACGACGGCGGCGGGCGCCGCCTTCTTGGCCACGGCCGGCGCAGCTTTGGCCGCTGCCTTCGCGGCGGGCTTAGGCGCAGCGGCCTTGGCCGGAGCCTTTGTCGGCGCTTTCTTGGCAGGAGCCGCCTTCGCGGGCGTCTTCGCTGCCGATTTGGCCACGGCTTTCTTCGCCGGCGCAGGGGCGGCCTTCTTCGGGGCCGCCTTGGCAGCAGCCTTCGTCGGCGACTTCGCCGCCGCTCGCGGCGCCGTCTTGGCCGGTGCCTTGGTCGTCTTCGTGACCGCTACCGTCTTGGCTTTCTTCACGTCGCCGGCTCCGCCCTTCTTGGCGGGTCCCTTGGCGGTTGCGGAACTACGAGCGTTTTTCGCCATTTCCTTCACCTCGGTGGCCGTGGCGGCGGGGTGTTATAGCCCAGATGCGTTACCCCAGCAACCTAGGGCCTGTTTACACTATTCGCATGCAAACAGGCCTCGGTCTTCTGGGATACTGTCCGCTGGCCTATGCCGGTCGATACCGGACACACAGTGACCCGCCTCCTCCTATTCCTGCTGTCCCTCTACAAGCGGTGGCTGAGCCCGATGCTCGGGACACGCTGCCGCTTCCATCCATCCTGTTCCGATTATGCACGGGTTGCCATAGCGCGCTTCGGGCCCGCGCGCGGCGGCATGCTCGCCGCGTGGCGCATCCTGCGCTGCCAGCCGCTGTGCGAGGGCGGTCTCGATCCCGTGCCGGAACACTTCGTCCTGCGCCGCTGCGGCGCCCAAGGAGCACATACCCATGACTGACGCCTGGCTCATCCAGAACGCGGAACTGATCAACGAAGGCCGACGCTTCATCGCGGACGTGCGCGTGCGCGGCGGAAAAATCGAAACGATCTCGCAGGGCCTGGAAAGAAACCGTGACGAACAGGTTATCGACGCCACGGGACTCTGGCTGATGCCCGGCATGATCGACGACCAGGTGCACTTCCGCGAGCCCGGCCTCACCCAGAAAGCCGACATCGCGCACGAATCGCGCGCCTGCGCCGCCGGCGGCATCACCAGCTTCATGGAAATGCCGAACACTAAGCCGCCCGCGCTCGACCGCGAATCGCTGGAAGCGAAGTACGCCCGCGCGGCGGAAACCTCGGTGGTGAACTACGCCTTCTACCTCGGTGCCAGCAACGACAACCTCGAGGCCATCCGCGCGCTCGACCCGAAAAGCGCGCCCGGCATCAAGGTGTTCATGGGTGCGTCCACAGGCAACATGCTGGTGGACAACCCGGAGACGCTCGACCACATCTTCCGTGACGCGCCCACGCCCATCATCACGCACTGCGAAGACACGCCGATGATCGACGCCAACCTTGCGAAGGCGCACGAGAAGTACGGCGAGGACATCCCCGCCTGGGAACATCCGCACATCCGTTCGCGCGAAGCCTGCATCAAGTCGACGCGCCTCGCGATATCGCTGGCGAAGAAACACAACACCCGGCTGCACGTCCTGCACATCTCCACCGCCGACGAGCTCGCCCTGTTCGAGCCGGGCCCGATCGAAGGCAAGCGGATCACGGCGGAAACCTGCGTGCACTTCCTTCATTTCGGCGGCAAGGCCGATTACGACGAGAAGGGTTTCCTCATCAAGTGCAACCCGGCGATCAAGGATGAAGCCGACCGGGAGGCCATCACGAAAGCGTTGGCCGAAGGCCGTCTCGACGTCCTCGCCACCGACCATGCGCCGCACCTGCTTGAAGAGAAGGCACAGAAGTACGACAAGGCGCCTTCAGGCCTCCCCCTCGTGCAGTTCGCCCTGCAGGCGGCGCTCGAGCGCGTGTTCGAAGGCAAGCTCACGCTCGAACGCGTGGTCGAAACCGTATGCCACGCGCCCGCGAAGCTGTTCGACGTGGCTAACCGCGGATTCCTCCGCGAAGGCTATGCCGCCGACCTCGTCCTGGTGGACCCGAAGCGCAAGCACACGGTCACCCGCGAAGAGGTGCTGTCCAAATGCGGCTGGTCCCCGTTCGAGGGCACCACGTTCAGCAGCAGCATCGCGTCGACGTTCGTCAACGGACGCCGCGTGTTCGACGGCACGACGGTGGACGACACGGTTCGCGGCCAGCGGTTGGCTTTTGATCGATGAGGACATTCTCAAGCGCGCTCGCCGCGCTCCTGTTGTCCGCTCCCGCCCTGGCCAGCACCGCCTCGCTGCCTGAAAGCGTTTCCCAAGGCGCGCTGGTCGTCGGGCACGCCACGCCCGGCCAGCATGTGACCGTGGCAGGCAAACCGGTTCGCGTGGGCGCCGACGGCGTGTTCGTCTTCGGCGTCGGAAGGGATGAGCAAGGTCCCGTCGACGTCGCCATCGGCAATGACCGCCGGCGGCTGGCCGTCACCCCGCGCGACTGGCCGGTGGAGCGGGTGAACGGCGTACCCCCGAAAACCGTGAACCCGCCGCCGGCCATCGCCGCCCGCATCGCGCGCGAGCAGGCCGAAGTGGTCGCCGCGCGCGATCGCGACGACGCGCGGGAGGATTTCGCGCAAGGGTTCATCTGGCCGGTGACGGGCCGCATCAGCGGGCGCTTCGGCAACCAGCGCATCTACAACGGCGATCCCAAGGCACCGCATTCGGGCATGGACATCGCCGTGCCCGAAGGCACGCCGGTGAAGGCGCCGGCCGCCGGCGTGGTCACCTTCGCCAAGCCCGACCTCTACCTCACCGGCGGCACGCTGCTGCTCGACCACGGTTTCGGCCTGTCGTCGAACTTCCTGCACCTCTCGCGGATCGACGTGAAGGTGGGCCAGCGGGTTCGCCAGGGTCAGGTGCTCGGCGCGGCCGGCAAGACCGGGCGGGCCACGGGGCCCCACCTGCACTGGGGCTTCAACTGGTTTGGCGTACGGCTGGATCCGCTGCTGCTGCCGGGGATCCAGTAGAGCTCGTGGTATGGGAGCCGCTTCAGCGGCGATGGGGCTTACGACAAGGTTGCCCGCTGCCGCGGGATCGCCGGCATAGCCGGCTCCCACGAAAGGCCTTTCAGCGGACCTTGGAGGCGAAGGCCACCGCGTCGTGCGGATGCAGGCTTTCATGGTGCGCCACCCGCAGGTGGAAGTCGGCGATGTTCGGATCGCTCGACAGCGCCTTCTGGATGCGCCGGGCCGCGTCTTCGCAGAACATCAGGTTCTGTCCGTTGGCGAGGGCGAACGCCTGCTCGTCGGCGCGCTTCACCGCCGTCTGCACGGGCGTCCCGAGGGCCGCTTCCACGTTGTCGATCATGCCGATCAGCGGAAAGACCCCGTCGCCCGCCGGCCGCACGCGAATGGTGGCCGTGCTGCGCTGGGCATGCGGCGTGGCCACGATGCCCTGCTCCGTGCCCAGCCATGCCAGGATCGTCTCGCGATCCAGCGGCTGGTCGGCGGCGAACGTTTTCGCGAAGTTGTCCTGGATCAACTGACGGGACAGCGCCGCCGACGCGGGACAGGTGGACGAATACACCACGTCGGTGGTGATCTCGATGCGGAACTGGCTGCCGGTGAGCGTGGCGTCGATCGTGATCGGATACGCGCGCCAGCCGCTGTTGTCGCTGCGCAACGAGCGGCGCCGGACGAGGTGCTCGAAACCGACGGTGAGGCGCGCGTGGTCCGACAGGCCATCGTGTGACGCAAGGAACGATTCGAGCAGCGCCCGAATGCCTGCCGCGGTCAGCGGGCCCGACGACAGCGCTTCGGACACCAGCAGATAGAGCCGCGACATGTGGATGCCGCGCGCTTCGGGCTTCGTCAGGTTCACGAAGGCGCCCACGCGGGCACCGGTGGAGCGCACGTCGCCGTCGCCGGCGTCGAACGCCACGGGCATTTCCATGCCATCCATGCCTACCCAGTCGAGGGTGCCGATGGCCAGGGCGTGCTCCTGTGAGGCGACATCGGGCAGCAGGCGGGTGGGAGAGTCGTGGATGTACATCGGGGAAGGATCCTTAGGGACGTGCCATTGACCGGCTTACCGTGTCCGAGATGGGGTATCGGTGGAAGGGGCTCAATGCTTAGTGCCGGGAAACGGTGCGTTCAGCCAAATCGGCCTGCATGTCGGGCCGAAAGCCAGGCGCGGATCGCCGTCATGGGCCCGGAACGTGACTGCCGGCGATGCAGCTCCGCGAAGGGTTCCCCCGCCTTGGCGGCCGCGGCGGCCGTGGCCAGCGACGTACGCCCCTCCAGGCCCCGGAAGGTGCTCAGGGGCTCGCCGAGCGCCAGCGCGTCGCGAAGACCGGCCGCCAACTCCGCCAGTTGCTCGCGCAGGGCCTCGCGGCGTGCCGGGGAATCGTCCTTCAACTGGCCCCGTGCCAGGGCATGGCGGGCCAGCCGGGCCATCGGCAGCGGCAGGCGCTCGCGCTCCGCATCCAGCTCCAGCCGTGACAGCGCGAAAACGAGGTGCGAGAGGGTGGCGACGCGTGCCGCGGATTCCGTCGGCGCGGATTCGCCGAACCACCACGCGTTCTCCAGTTCGGCCATGGCGCCATGCAGGCCGCGGGAAGCCGTGACCTGGGCCGCGAAGTCGGACGCGGTGCCCTGTTCCAGCTGGGCCATGGCCGCGAGCACGGGTGCGAGCCACAAGGCGCCGGGGACGGCGCGCGCCCTTTCGCTAGCGAACAGCAGCTTCGTCAGGGGGTGCCTGCCGCCGCTCGCCGGGGCCCCGGCGAGTTCCTCCGCCCACCATTGCAGCTTGGCCGCGGCCACCTGCGGCTCGCGGATGCCGTAAGCCGACGCCACGATCTCCTGTTCCAGCGCGGCCAGCGCGACCCGCTCGTCGCGCACACTTTCGTCGACGAAGCCGAGCGCGACCCGCTGCTGCGGCTGCACCGCCAGCCATTTGTCCACGAAACCCTGGGTGGCACCGTCCGTCACGCCGGAACCTCGCCCACGCCCAGCAGGGCAGCCAGTTCGTCGGCCGTGTCCAGAACCGCATCGGCACCCCAGCTGTCGGGATCGCCGCCGTCCAGGTAACCCCAGCGAACCGCCACGGTGAACATGCCCGCCGCATTGCCAGCGAGGATGTCGCGCCGGTCGTCGCCCACGAAAACCGAACGCGACGGATCGCATCCCGCCAGCGCGCAAGCGTGCAGTACCGGTGCCGGGTCCGGCTTCTTCACGGGCAGCGTGTCGCCGGAGACCACCGCGGCGGGCTTCCAGTGCGGCATCGCCTGCGGCAGCAAGGCGTCGGTGAGAAATCCCGGCTTGTTGGTGACGATACCCCAGCGGATGCCCGCGGCATCGAGCCCGGCCAGCATCGCCTCGACGCCTTCGAAGGGCACGGTTCCCTCGGCCATGGCTGCCTCGTAGATGGCGAGGTAGCGCGGCACGAGCTTCAGGATGTCGTCCGCGTTCGCGCCTGGAAAGCCGCTGCCGATGATGGCCCGCGATCCACGCGAGACGACCGGGCGCACGCTCTCGTATGCCGGGGGCTCGATGCTCTGCTCCGCACACAGCACGCGCAGCGCCGCGTAGAGATCCTGCGCACTGTCCAGAAGCGTGCCGTCGAGATCGAAGAACGCGCCTTCCGGCTTGAACGGCAGGCCCCTCACGCCGCTTTCCTCGCCGAGAGCACGTAGTTCACCGAGGTGTTCGGCGACAGCGACGCGTTGCGCGTGAGCGGGTTGTAAGCCAGGCCTTGCAGGTCTTCGAGTTCCAGCCCGAAACGACGCAGCATCGCCGCGACCTCGGAAGGCTTCAGGAACTGCGCGTAATGGTGCGTGCCGCGCGGCAACAGGCGCATGAGGTATTCCGCGCCCACGATGGCGGCACCGAACGCGGCGGGGGTGCGGTTGAGCGTGGAGAGGAACAGCTGACCGCCCGGCTTGAGCATGGCCGAGAGGTCGCGAACGAGGGCCAGCGGATCGGGCACATGCTCGATCATCTCCATGCAGCAGACGACGTCGAAGGAGCCGGCCTCGGCTTCCGCGAGTTCCGTCGACGACTGCACGCGGTAATCCACCTGCAGGTTCGATTCGAACAGGTGCAGCTTCGCGATCTGGATCAGCTTCTCGCCGAGGTCGATCGCCGTGACGTTCGCTCCCGCGCGCGCCAGCGCTTCGCTGAGCAGGCCGCCGCCGCAACCCACGTCCACCACCTTCGAGCCACGCAGTTCGGCGTGGCCGGCGATGTACGCGGCGCGTACCGGATTCAGGTCGTGCAGCGGACGCGATTCGCCGTCCGGGTCCCACCAGCGTGCGGCGAGCTTCTCGAAGCGGGCGATTTCCTCCGCGCTGACGTTCGACTGGTTTTGCATGATGGTCAGTCCTTTTTGCCGGGACGGCGCACGCGCCACTCGTGCACCGTGAGGGTGGACGAGCCGGTGATGTGCAGCGGGTCGCTGTGCGCAAGCTGCATGGCGGTGGCCATATCCGTGGCGCGCAGAATGTAGGCACCGCCGGTGCCGTCCGTGAACGGGCCTGTGAGTTCGAGCAGATCCTGTTCGATCAGGTCTTGCAGGAAGGCCTGGTGGCTCTCGCCGGCCTCCGGCTGGAAGTCGGGCGTGCGCATGGCAAGCACGAGGTAGAGATGCAAGGGTTCGTTCATGCTGCGTCCTCCGCGGCGATGCGTTCCCGCCATGCGCGCGCCTTGGCACGGATGGCGGCGGTGTCGATGTCGACGAGTTCGCCGGACGCAAGCTTGCGCCGCCCGTCGATCCAGACGTCGCTGACCTGATGCCGGCCCGTGGCGTACACGAGCTGCGACGCCACATGGTAGAGCGGCTGCGTTTCCAGCGCGTCGAGACGCACGGCGGTGAGGTCGGCCCGCTTGCCGGGCTCGATCGACCCCACCCGCTCGCCGAGACCGATGGCCGCCGCGCCGTTGAGGGTGGCGGCGCGCAAGGCGTATGCCGCGTCGAACGCCGCCGCGTTGCCCGCCACGGCCTTGGCCAGCAGGGCTGCCGTGCGCATTTCGCCGAACATGTCGAGGTCGTTGTTGGAGGCGCAGCCGTCGGTGCCGATGCACACGTTCACACCGGCCGCGCGCAGTTTTTCGGCTGGGCAGAAGCCGGACGCGAGCTTGAGATTGGACTCAGGACAATGCACCACCGACACCCCCGCCTTCGCGCAGGCCGCGATTTCCGCGTCGGTGAGCTGGGTCATGTGCACGGCCACGAGCCGGTCGTTCACGAGCCCGAGCTTCTGCAGGCGCTGGAACGGGCGGATGCCGTCCTTCGCCACGGCCTCTTCCACTTCGTGCGCGGTTTCGTGCGTGTGCAGATGCACGGGAATGTCGAGCTGGTCGGCCAGCATGCGAATGCGTTCGAAGTTCTCGTCGGACACCGTGTACGGCGCATGCGGCACGAAGGCCGTGGTGAGCAGCGGCTCGCCGCGCAGGCTGTCGTGCACTTCCAGCGCGCGGCTGAAGTACTCGTCGGACGTCTTGGCCCATGCGGTGGGGAAATCGATCACCGGCAGGCCGATCACCGCGCGAAAGCCCATGGCGCGGTAGGTGGCCGCGATCACGTCGGGGAAGAAGTAGTTCTCGTTGGCGCACGTGGTGCCGCCGCGAATCATTTCCGCCACGGCCAGTTCCACGCCGTCACGAATGAAGTCCGGCCCCATCACGCGGCCTTCCGCGGGCCAGATGTGCTCCTGCAGCCAGGTCATCAGCGGCATGTCGTCGGCGAGGCCGCGCAGCAGGGTCATGGGATTGTGCGTGTGCGCGTTCACGAGGCCGGGGATCAGCGCGTGCTCGTCGAGCACGACGCGCTCGCGCGGTGCGTAGCTGGCGCGCGCTTCGGCGATCGGCAGCACGGCGACGATCTCGCCCCCATGCACGGCGACGGCGTGATCGTCGAGAACCACGGCGTGCGGCTCGACGGGGACGACCCAACGGGCCTCCACGAGGAGATCGATTTCGGTGGGGCTGGCGCTCATCTGGGCCTCTCGGTGGGGACGTCGGGAGCCGATACGAAAGCGGCACGGGAGCCCCGCGTGGGGCTGCCGTGCCGCGATGGAGGGCGAACTGCTGGCCTTACTTGACGCGGCTGTCGTACTCGCCGGTACGGGTGTCGACCTTGATCACTTCGTCCTGGTTGACGAAGAGCGGCACGCGCACCACGGCACCCGTTTCCAGCGTGGCCGGCTTGCCGCCGCCGCCCGAGGTGTCGCCGCGGACGCCGGGGTCGGTCTCGACGATCTTCAGTTCGACGAACTTCGGCGCCTGCACCGCGATGATGTTGCCGTTGAAGAGGGTGATGACGCATTCCTCGTCGCCCTTCAGCCACTTCCAGGCATCGCCCATGGCGGCCAGGTTGGCGCGGTATTGCTCGAAGGTTTCGGAGTGCATGAACACCCACTCGCGCTCGTTGCCGGTGCCTTCCACGTAGGAGAAGCTGGCATCGGTGTCGACGGCGTCGGCTTCCTCGAAGGAGTCGCTGGACTTCAGCGTCTGCTCGGTGGTGCGGCCGTCCTTGAGGTTGCGGATGCGGATGCGGGTGAACGCCTGGCCCTTGCCCGGCTTGATGAAGTCCGCCTCGGTGATGACCCAGGGATCGCCGTTGTGAAGGATCTTCTTGCCCGTTTTGACGTCATTGAGGCCAAGGGTCGCCATGCGAATCTGCTCCAGAGCTAAAATAGAGGTTGTCACGGGCCTCTGGGCCCGATCCAAGGTCCATAATGATAACCGCAAGCCCCTCCTCCCGCCTATCGCCGCCCTCCCGGGACTGGCGCGAGGTCTGGCGGGAATCGATCACCGACGCCCGTGAACTCCTGGCCGCCGTCGGCCTCGCCCACCGCACCGACCTCCTTCCGGCGGATGACGCGGGCTTCCCGCTCCGGGTCCCACGTGGTTTCGTGGCGCGCATGCGCCAGGGCGATCCCACCGACCCCTTGCTGCTGCAGGTCCTTCCCCGCGCCGTGGAGCACGAGACCCGGCCGGGCTACACCGTGGACGCGGTGGGCGACATGGCCTCCCGTGCCGGGCACGGGGTGCTGCACAAGTACGACGGCCGCGCCCTTCTGATCGCCAGCGGCAGCTGTGCCGTGAACTGCCGTTACTGCTTCCGCCGCCACTTCCCGTATGCCGAGGAGATCGCCGCGGCCGCGCAGTGGCGCGAGGCCCTGGCCCACGTGCGGGCCGACACCTCGATCCGCGAGATCATCCTCTCGGGCGGCGACCCCCTTTCACTGGCCACGCACAAGCTCGAGGAACTCACTCGGGGCCTGGCCGAACTGCCCCACGTGATCCGGCTGCGCATCCACACGCGCCTGCCGGTGGTGCTGCCGGAGCGCGTCGACGAAGCCTTTACGGCGTGGCTTTCCGCCCTGCCGTTGCAAAAATTGGTGGTCCTGCACGCCAACCACGCGAACGAGTTCGACGAGGGCGTGGACGCCGCCTGCGCGCGCCTGCGGGCCGCGGGCGCCAGCCTGCTCAACCAGGCCGTGCTCCTTCGCGGCGTGAACGACGACGTGAACACGCTCACGGCGCTGGCGGAACGATCGTTCGCAGCGGGGGTGCTTCCCTACTACCTGCACCAGCTGGACAAGGTGCAGGGCGCCGCGCATTACGAGGTCGACGACGATCGGGCCCTGTGGCTGATGGAAGCCCTGCGAGGCCGCCTGCCCGGCTACCTGGTGCCCAGACTGGTGCGTGAACTCCAGGGCGATCCCGCCAAGCGACCTATCACCGATTTTGCGCGTTAGTATGGACGTCATCCGGTCGGGCCGACCCGTCCGGACCGCGCTATGGGGGAACGGACCGGCCAGCCGGTTCGCGGGATAGACCAGCGGTACTTCGGAACGGCATGAAACACGACAACGTCATCAGGATCCTCTTCATCGAGAGCTCGGTGGAAGACGCCGAGCTCTTGATCAACGTTTTGCGCAACGGCGGCATCGCGGTGCGCCCCGCACGGGCCACCAACCCCGACGAGATCAAGGCCTGCCTCGACGAGATCGTGCCTGACCTCGTACTGATGAATCCGGCCGTTCCCGGCATCGACACGGCGGCGGTGATGCGCCAGCTCGACGCCAGCGGCCGCGACCTCGCCCTCATCGCCGTGGTGGATGGCCTGGCGGACGACGAGGCGGTAGCCGACCTCATGGTGCGAGGCTCGCGCGGCGTGGCGCTACGCAAGCGGCCCGACCAACTCCTGGCGGTGGTCCAGCGCGAATTCGAGGCGCTTTCCACCCGGCGGCAGGTACGTCGCCTGGAAACCTCGCTGCGCGAGACCGAACGCCGCTGCGACGCCCTGCTCGACTCCTCCCGTGACGCCATCGCCTACGTGCACGAGGGCATGCACGTGCGCGTCAATCAGGCATACCTCGAAGCGTTCGGCTTCGCCGAGTTCGACGACATCATCGGCCTGCCTATCCTCGACCTCATCGCCGGCACCCACGCCGACGATTTCAAGAACACCCTGCGCGCGTTGTCGAAAGGCGAGAAAGTGCCGCAGGCCATAGAGCTGCTGGCCCGCCGCGACGACGGCGGCACGTTCAAGGCGATGGTCGACTTCGCGCAAGCCACCTTCGAAGGCGAGTCCTGCCTGCAGATCGTGTTCCGCCAGCAGACCGTCGACGCCGCGCTCGTGGCCCAGCTGCAGCGCGATCCGGTCACCGGCCTGTTCAACCGCGCGCGCACGCTCGAGTCCATCGACCAGGCCGTGGCTGCGGCGGCGGCCGGCAATGCGGGCCAGGCGGTGATCCTGCTCGAACCGGACAACTGGAAGGACATCGTCGCGAGCGCCGGCATCGGCAATGCCGACCACCTGCTCGCGGCGCTTGCCGCGAAAGTGGGCGAATCCATCGACGAGGACGACATCGCCGGCGTCGTCGGCGACCACACGCTCGGCCTGATCCTGTCGCCGCGCGGCGACCTGGAACACGCCGCCCTCACCGAGCGCCTTCGCACGACGATCGCGGAAACCATTTTCGACGCGGGTTCGCGCTCGCTCACGGTCACGGTCACCATCGGCGGCACGCTGCTCGCCGAAAAGAACGCCAACACCGAAACGGTGCTGGAGCAGGCCAGCGCCGCCTTGCGGGCCGCGCAGAACCAGGGCGGCAACCGGGTGGAACTGCACGACCCGAGCGCCCGCGAGAAAGCGGATGCGGAGCGCGAGCAATACTGGCTGGATCTGGTTCGCGAGGCGCTGGCGCAGGACGGCCTGCGGCTTTACCACCAGCAAATCATCAGCCTGCAGGACGCGGCCGGCGAGCACTACGAGATCCTCGTGCGCATGCGCGGCCCCAAGGGCGACGTGCTGCCGTCGTACTTCTTCCCCGTGGCCGAGCGCAACGGCCTGCTGCCCGCCATCGACCGCTGGGTGCTGGGACACGCTATCGACGCACTCGCGCACCGCGAGAACGACGGGCTGACCACCACCTATTTCGTGAAGATGACCCTGCAGTCGCTCGAGGATCCAGATCTCCTGCCCTGGCTCGTGCGTCGCCTGCAAGGCGCCAATCTCCGCCGCAGCAAGCTCGTCATCGAGATGCCGGAATCGAAGGTGCTCACCAGCCTGCGCCCCACGCAGGAGTTCGTGGCGGGCTGGCGCCAGGCCGGTGGCGGGTTCGCCATCGAGCAGTTCGGCTCCGGTCTCAATTCGTTCCAGCTGCTGAACCACGTCGAGGTCGACTTCCTGAAGATCGACCGCAGCTTCATGACCGACCTGCCGCAGCACCCGGAAAACCAGAAGAAGATCGCCGAGATCTGCAAGGAAGGCCACGCCTCCGGCAAGCAGACGGTGGCCGAATGGGTCGAGGACGCCGTGAGCACGTCGCTGCTGTTCGCCTGCGGCGTGGACTTCATCCAGGGCAACTTCCTGCAGGAGCCCGCGAAGGTGCTGGCCGAGGAATACATGCCGGTCTGACCGCCGGCCCTCGCGAAGCCCTGTGGGAGCCGGCTATTGCCGGCGATCCCGCGGCAGCGGGCAGGCTTGCCGCAAGCACCCATCGCCGCTGAAGCGGCTCCCACACAAAGCAAGCAAGCTCCCGCACAACGAAAAAAGCCCGCGATCGCTCGCGGGCTTTTCGTTTGCCGTGCGGTAGCCGATTACTCGGCGGCGGCGGCAGCCTTCTTCGCGGCCTTGGCGGCAGCGGCGGCGGCCACGTCTTCCTTGATGCGGGCGGCCTTGCCTTCCAGACCACGCAGGTAGTACAGCTTCGCGCCGCGGACCTTGCCCTTGCGCTTCACTTCCACCGAGTCGATGGCGCGGCTGTGCGACTGGAACACGCGCTCCACGCCGGTGCCGTGCGAGATCTTGCGCACGGTGAAGGCGGAATGCAGGCCGCGGCTGCGCTTGGCGATGACGATGCCCTCGAACGCCTGGACGCGCTCGCGGTTACCTTCCTTCACCTTCACATTGACGACGACGGTATCGCCAGGACCGAAATCCGGCAGCTGGCGGGCGATCTGCTCGGCTTCGAACTGTTGGAGGAGTTTGTTCATGGCGCACCTGTCAAATTTGTAGCGTTTAGCCGTTCGTAATCACGGCGGAATTCGTCCAGCAATGCCCTCGACTCGTCGTCGAGCACACGCTGCGTTAGCAGATCCGGCCGGCGCAGCCAGGTACGACCCAGCGACTGCTTCCGACGCCAGCGGCGAATAGCCGCGTGATCGCCGGAAAGCAGCACCTCCGGCACGCCGCCCCACGCATCGTGATGCACGGGACGGGTGTAATGCGGGCAATCCAGAAGGCCATCCGAGAAGGAGTCCTGCTGGGCGGACTGCGCGTCGTTCAACGCGCCTTCCTGTAGACGACCCACCGCATCGATAACCACCGCTGCGCCGAGTTCCCCGCCAGACAGCACATAATCGCCGATTGAGAGCTCTTCGTCGACCTCGTGCTCGAGCAGGCGCTCGTCCACACCCTCGTAACGTCCGCAGATGAGGGCGATTCGCGGCATCTTGGCCAGCGCTTCCACCCGCTTCTGCGTCAGCCGCGCACCTTGCGGGCTGAGGTAAATCACATGCACCGGCTCCGGTGCGGCCTCGCGGATCGCCGCCAGGGCGGCCCGCAGGGGTTCGATCAGCATCACCATGCCGGGCCCGCCGCCGAAGGGACGGCCGTCCACGGTACGGTAATTGTCGGTGGCGAAGTCGCGAGGGTTCCAGGTTTCCACCTGTAACAGTTCGCGCTGCTGCGCCCTTCCGACCACCCCGATCGCGGCCGACTGGCGGACGAAATCGGGAAACAGCGAAACCACGTCGATGCGCATGATCTTCAGGCTTCGCGTATCAGAACTCGGGGTCCCAGTCCACCACGATGCGCCCCGCGTCGAAATCGACGGAATGCACGTAGGGGCCCTGGACGAACGGAATCAACCGCTCCCTGTCGCCTTCCTTCACCACCATGACGTCGTTGGCGCCCGTGGCGAAAAGATGGCTCACCCTTCCCAGGCTGGCGTTTTCCTTGGTGACGACCTCAAGGCCTTCGAGGTCGGTCCAGTAGAACTCGCCCGGTGCGGGGGGCGGCAGCGTGTCGCGCGAAACCGTGATTTCGCAACCGACCAGCGCGGCCGCCTGGTCGCGATCCTCGATGCCCGGCAGGGTGGCAACGATGCCCTTTCCCTGCGCGCGCCCTCGGATTCCGTTCATCTCCCGCTCCACACCCGGCGCCGTGAGCAGCCATGGCTGATAGCGGAAGATCTGGATGCGGGGTTCGGTCCAGCTTTCGAGCTTGACCTGTCCCTGCACGCCGTGGAGCCCGACAATGCGCCCAACGCGGACGCGCTTCCCGGACTCCGTCGACATCAAGCAGCCAGCTTGCCGGCTTCCTTCACGAGGGCACGGACCTTGTCGGTCAGCTGCGCACCCTTGGCCACCCAGGCCTGGACCTTGGCGACGTCGAGCTCGAGGCGCTTGTCGGCGCCCGAAGCGACCGGGTTGTAGTAGCCCACGCGCTCGATGTTGCGGCCATCGCGCGGTGCGCGCTGGTCGGTCACGACGACGTGATAAAACGGACGGCCCTTGGCGCCACCGCGCGAAAGACGAATCTTAACCATAAGTTACGAGCTCCAGAATGCCGTAGTCCGGCAAGGCGCGCGCGAGAAGCGGGCGCGGTAAAGCCGAACATTGTAGTGAAAATTTCGAGTGTGTAAAGAGTTAACCGTAAACCGTGAGCTGCCGCCGCGGCCCCGGGGACCGCCGCTATTACTTACGGTTCACTGCTCACGGTTCACTCCGGGCCGCGTCAGCGGCCCGGCGGCATCATGCCGCCCATCCCGCCCATGCCCTTCATGGCGCCGCGCATCTGCCGCAGGAGCCCCTTGCTGCCGCCCTTGGACAGCTTGGACATCATTTTTTCCATCTGCATGTACTGCTTCAGCAGGCGGTTCACGTCGGCGGGCTGCGTGCCGGAGCCACGCGCCACGCGGGCCTTGCGCGAGCCGTTGAGGAGGTCCGGATGGCGGCGCTCCTTCTTCGTCATGGAGCCGATGATGGCCACCATGCGCTTCAGCTCGTTGTCGTTGACCTTGGACTTGACGCTGTCGGGAATGCTGGACATGCCCGGAAGCTTGTCCATGAGGCCCGCCAGGCCACCCATGTTGCTCATCTGCTCAAGCTGGTCGCGCATGTCGTTGAGATCGAAGCGCTTGCCCTTGATGACCTTCTCGGCCAGCTTCTGGGCTTTTTCCTGGTCGACCTTGCGCTCGACTTCCTCGACCAGCGACAGGACGTCGCCCATGCCGAGAATGCGCTGGGCCACGCGGTCGGGGTGGAACGGCTCCAGGGCGTCGGTCTTCTCGCCTGCGCCGAGGAACTTGATGGGGCGGCCGGTGATGTAGCGCACCGACAACGCCGCACCGCCGCGGGCATCGCCGTCGGTCTTGGTCAGGACCACACCGGTAAGCGGCAGCGCATCGGCGAAGGCCTTGGCGACGTTCGCGGCGTCCTGGCCGGTCATGGAGTCGACCACGAACAGCGTTTCGATGGGATCGAGGGCACCATGGAGGGCCTTGATCTCGGCCATCATGGCCTCGTCGATGTGCAGGCGGCCGGCGGTATCCACCAGCAGCACGTCGATGACCTCGCGGCGGGCCGCCGCCACGGCGGCCTTCGCGATGTCGACCGGATTCTGCCCGGCCTCGGAGGGGAAGAAGGACACCTCGACCTGGCTGGCCAGGGTGCGCAACTGCTCGATCGCCGCCGGACGATAGACGTCGCAGCTGACCACCATCACGCGCTTCTTCTTGCGCTCCTTGAGGAAGCGGGCCAGCTTGCCGACCGTGGTGGTCTTGCCCGCGCCCTGCAGGCCCGCCATGAGCACGACGGCCGGCGGCTGCGCGGCCAGGTTCAGTTCGCTGTTGGCGGCGCCCATCACGGACGTGAGTTCGTCGCTGACGACCTTGACCAGCGCCTGGCCCGGAGAAAGGCTCTTCAGCACTTCCTGGCCCACGGCGCGCACCTTCACGCGCTCCACCAGCGCCTTCACCACCGGCAGGGCCACGTCGGCCTCGAGCAGGGCGATGCGCACTTCGCGCAAGGTTTCGCGAATGTTTTCCTCCGTCAGCCGGCCGCGGCCACGCAGGCGGTTGACGGTGTCGGACAGGCGCTGGCTGAGGGATTCGAACATGAGGGATTCGGCAGGATGCGGTAAACCGCGGATTATAGCCGAACCTTCGATCTGCCACTTTGTGGGAGCCGCCATGGCGGCGAGAAGCCAACGGAACGATGAAGCGGCGAGGGGCGCCCCTCGCCGCTATAGCGGCTCCTACAAAGCCACCGCTCTATGCCACACTGCGCCCCCATGATCGTCACCGCCCTTTCCCTGGTCGCCGTGGTCCTTTACCTGTCCGCCGCCGGCGTTCTCGCCCGGCCGCTCGCGACGGGTGGGCAGCCGCTCGCGCGCTGGGGCATGACGCTCGCCACCTTCGCGGCGCTGGCGCACGGCGTTCTCCTTCTCACGGCCCATCGCGGCACGCTCGACCTGCACTTCTTCGCCGCCCTCTCTCTGGTGGCGTGGATCGCCTCGACGCTCACGCTGGTGGTGAACCTGTCCCGCCCCGTCGCCGGCCTGGGCATCCTGATCTTCCCGTTGTCGGCCGTGCTTCTCGGCATCGACGCCTGGCTCGCGCCCAGCACCACGCCGCAGTCGATGACGTGGCAGATCGAACTGCACGTGACCATCGCGGTGTTCGCCTTCGGCATCCTCTCGATCGCCGCCGCGCTGGCGGTGCTGCTCGCCATCCAGGAACGCGCGCTCCGCCGCAGCCGTTTCGGCCACTGGTTGCGTGCCCTGCCCCCTCTCACGCTGACGGAAGTACTGCTGTTCCGCCTCATCGCGGTGGGCTTCGTGCTGCTGACCCTCACGCTGGTCACCGGCGCGCTCTTCGTGGGCGACCTGTTCGGACAGCACCTCGTACACAAGACGGTGCTGTCGATCATCGCGTGGATCGTCTTCGGCGTGCTGCTGTGGGGCCGCTGGCGGTATGGCTGGCGCGGCATTCGTGCGGTTTATCTCACGCTGATCGGCATGGGCATCCTGCTGCTGGCGTTCTTCGGCACGAAAGCCGTGCTCGAGTTGATCCTGCACAGAACGCCATAGCGCAAGCCGGCGTGCCGGCTGCTGCATCGCCGGCTACAAGGCGACAAGCCCGTCGATGAAGGCGCTTACCCGCGCCGTGTAATCCGAGGGCTGTCCCAACGTTCGGTTGATCTCGGCGTGCGACAGGTCTTGCGGCAGCACATCGACCCGCGAGCCGAGTGTTGCCGCCTTCTGGGCAAGACGGCGCGCCTGCGGGCAGGCATCGAAACGCCGGCTGGAACACACGGCCAGCATGGGCAGCGCACCGGACCGGAGCCGGTGGTAGGGCGATGCGGCGGCCCAGTCGCGTGGGTTCTCGCCAAAGGCGCGATCGTAAAGCCTGGGATGGCACGGAAACTCCATGATCTGCACGACGTCCATCGCGGCGCTGTCCAGGGAAACGACGCCCCGCGGGCGAACGGCCCCGGCGGCGGACAGCAACTCCGGATCGGCGCCCAACAAGGCGACCAGGTGCGCACCTGCCGAGTGCCCCATCAATACGAACCGGTGGGAGTCCGCTCCCCACGACGCCGCCAGCCGTTGCGCGGCAGCCAACGCCCGGGCCACGTCGTTGGCCTGCTCCAACGGCCCGGCTCCAGGCAGCAGCCGATAGTTCACCGATATCAGCACGTATCCCTTGGGGAGCCAGTAGGCGGCCTTGCTGTCGACAACACCCGGATTGGTTTTGTCGCCGATCGCCCAGGCGCCCCCGTGCACCATGAAAATAACCGGGGCGTCATGTGGCGACGGTGGCAGATACACGTCGAAACGCTGCCGAGGGTCGCTGCCGTAGGCAACGTCGTGCACCACCCGTGATTCGGGCTGCCGCACATCGTCGTTTGCGCCATGCGCGATGCCGGCCAGGCCTAATGCGATCCAGGCCGCGCCTGCCACCACGTACGCTCGTCTCTTACCCATAACGTCCGCCTCGTCGATGGAACGATCAACTTCCGCGCAACACGAGCGTCGCTACCAGTCCATGAGGATGCAGCGGCAAAAGTCGCAGCTCACCGTCATGCTGGCGTGCGACGCGCTCGACGATCGCCAGCCCCAGGCCCGTACCGCCACCCTCGCCATGCACGAACGGCTGGCGCGCGCGCTCCGCTGCCTGCGCGGATAAACCGGGGCCATGGTCGGCGACCTCGAGCCGCCAGGCATCGCCTTGCCGCAAAAGTCGCAGCGAATAGGGAGGTGCCCCGTGCCGTTGCGCGTTCACGAGCAAGTTCCCCACCGCGCGCTGCAACGCCATCGTTTTGCCGGTCATGGGCGCGTAGAGGGGCGTTTCCACCTGCCACTCGTGCTCGCAGGCGCTGATCGCATGGCGACACAGCACGGCGAGGTCGAGAGGTTCGCTGGCTTCGTCGCGGCCGTCGCGCGCATAGGCGATGAACTGCGACAGGATCGCATCGACATCGGCGATATCGCGATGCATGCCGGCGCGCAGTTCCGCATCGACGCCGGGCACGAGTTCCACCGCATACTGCAGTCGCGTCAGCGGCGTGCGCAGGTCATGCGAGATGCCGGCGAGCATCAGCGCCCGTTCCTCGGCGGCCTCGCGTACGTCCCTGCTCGAATCGGCCAGGGCCCGCGCCAGTTCCTGCACTTCCCGCGGCCCCGCCAGCGCGCCCGGGGGCGGCGATTCGCCGCGCACGATCGCCGGGGCGGATTGCGCCAGACGCCGCAAGGGCACCACCAGGCGGCGCGCGTAATAGGCCGCCGCCAGCCAGACCAGCACCGCGCCCACGAACAGCATCAGTACCGAAAAGCGCAATACGCGACTGGCGCGCTGATCGAAAGCGAACGAAACCCACAATGCCGGCTGCGTATTCAGCTTCAGCCACACCACATTCGCCATGCCGATTCGCCCCAGGCGCACCTCGCGACCACGGGCAAGCTGCTGCGGCGCCTGCTCTAGCAACTCGCGCATGAATGGCACGGCACGCAGGTCGCGCGGTGGCGGCGGCAGTTCGCTCACCGCCAGTCCGGCATTGCGCAAGTGGGCCACCACGCGTTCGTGGGGCTGGGTGCGCGCCAGTTCCTCGGCGACATCGGCAAAGCCGTCCATGGCTTTCAGCAATTGCCCGGCAGCCGGGCGGGTGGCCAATTGACGCCCCATCGCCACGGCCAGCACCGCCGCGCCGAGCAACACCAGCCCGATCACGAGCACGAGCTGTCCGAACACGCTGCGCGGCAACGGAAGGCGGCTCATGCGATTTCATCCGGCGGTACATAGACGTAACCCACGCCCCATACAGTCTGCAGGACGCGCGGATTGCGCACATCGTCTTCCAGCAGCCGGCGCAGGCGGGCAATGGTGACATCCATGCTCCGCTCGAAAGCCTCGTGCTCGCGGCCGCGCGCCAGACTCATCAGCCGGTCGCGGCTGAGCGGCTGCCGCGGGTGGCGCAGCAGCACCGTCAGCACCGCGAATTCGCCCGAGGTCAGGCGCAGCAGCGCGCCGTTCCGGCTCAGTTCGCGGCGACCCAGATCCAGTCGGAACGGGCCGAAACGGATCTCGCCACCGTCCGGCTCCGGCGCCCCGGGTGCCGGGCGGGCGCGCCGCAGCACCGACTTGATCCGCGCCAGCAATTCGCGCGGATTGACCGGTTTGGGCAGGTAGTCGTCGGCACCGATCTCCAGGCCCACGATGC
The DNA here is from genome assembly GCF_011759605.1 of Luteibacter sp. SG786. Classification (GTDB taxonomy): domain Bacteria; phylum Pseudomonadota; class Gammaproteobacteria; order Xanthomonadales; family Rhodanobacteraceae; genus Luteibacter. The sequence continues at coordinate 2,024,926 of NZ_JAAOYX010000001.1, read as the reverse complement.
GGTCGATCTCGTCGCCCTTGGCGGTGAGCATCACGATCGGCGTGTCGTCGCCCTGGCCACGGAGGCGGCGGCAGATATCCAGACCGTCTTCTCCGGGCAGCATCAGGTCCAGCACGATCAGGTCGTAATGGCCTCGATCCAATGCCTGTCGCATCTGCGCGCCGTCGCCCACGCCCTTTACCTCGAAGCCCTGCGATTGCAGGTAGCGCAGCAGCAGGTCGCGCAGGCGTGCGTCGTCGTCGACCAGAAGGATGCGGGCCAGGGTTTCGTCCATGGCGCCACTATCGCGGCTAGCTGCGAGCCCGCGCAACGCCCTTCCCAGAGCGTTTGTAAGCGAATGTTTCCAGGACGCGCCGTCGAAACATGCGGTAGCTATCACGACACACCTTCGCCGGCGGTGGGCACTAGTTTGGGCCTACCGCGAGAACGCCTCGCGCCGACCCGAAGGAGACCTCCTGTGAACAGAACGACCCTGCTACTGGCGGCGTTGGTGCTGACCGGCACATCGGCCGCCACGATTCCCGATGCCTCGGCGCAAGGCCGAATCCGCGGCCATGCCGTGGCCCATACCGGCGACGGAGGCCGCACCGCCGTCACCGGGGCCGCGGCCCGTGGCGAGCGCGGTGCGTACACGCGTGGCCGCCGCGTGACCAGCGACGGCCAGGGCAATGTCGATGGGCGCAGCGGAGCCTATGCCGCGGGTGCCAACGGCGGCACCGCGCAGCGCCAGGGCAGCTTCTACCGCAACGCCGACGGAAGCGCCGGTCGACAGGGCAGCGCCTCGATCAACGGCCCCAATGGTGGCTACGCGACCACCAGCGGGAGCATCGCCCGCGATGCCGAGGGCAACGTCAACGGCAGCCGCAGCACCAGCGCCACCGGCAAGAACGGAAACAGCTACAACGGCTCCACCAGCGTCCAGAACGGCGTGGTGACCCACACCGGCACCTGCACCAACGCCGCGGGCGAGACGATCGCCTGCCGCGGCAACTGATCCCCAACCCTCCCACAGGCCATGGATGGCCACCTTCTCAACCCACGAGGTATCCCATGCCGAAACTTCACTATCTGCTCGCCGCGGCCCTGCTCGTCGCGTCCACCTCATCCTTCGCGCAGAGCGACCGCGCGGCCGAGGCCAAGCAGGACATGCAGGCACGCCTCAAGGCGGCCGACGCCAACGGCGACGGCTTTATCGATCGCAAGGAAGCCGAAGCCGGCCTGCCGCGTATCGCCAAGAACTTCGACAAGATCGATACCGACCAGGATGGAAAGCTGTCTCCCGGCGAACTCAAGCAGGCCGCCGCCGCCGCGCGTCAGCGCTTCGGTCGCTGAACCACGACGGCGATCACCATGAATACGTCGTCGCTCGGCTTGCTGGTGCTACCGCTGCCGTTGTTCGTGCTGATCGCCGCCGCCGAAGGGTGGCTGCGGCAACGCCGTGGCCTCGGGCACGACTGGAAAGCCTACTGGGCATCGCTCGGTGATGCGCTGGGCCGCGTGCTGGTCAATCGACTGCTCCAGGCCGGCATCACCGGAGCTTTGCTTTATGCGGTGTGGCAATGGCGCATCCCCACCTTCGCCATGGACCGCTGGTGGCACTGGGCGCTGCTCTTCGTGGGCCAGGAGTTCTGCTACTACTGGATGCATCGTGCCGACCACCGCATCCACTGGTTCTGGTTGAACCACTCGGTTCACCACTCGTCCAACCAGTACACACTGTCGTCCGCGTATCGCCTTGGCTGGACCGGGAAGATCACCGGTGCGACGGTGTTCTTCGCGCCGCTGGTATGGGTCGGATTTCCGGTTCCCGTGGTGCTCGCCGCGCTGGCGGTGAACCTGCTGTATCAGTTCTGGTTGCACACGGAGCTGATCGGACGACTGCCGCGGCCGATCGAGTTCGTATTCAACACGCCTTCGCATCACCGCGTGCACCACGCCAGCAATCCCGATTACATCGATTGCAACTACGGCGGTGTGCTGATCGTGTTCGACAGGCTGTTCGGTTCGTTCCGCCGGGAGCGTGAGGACGAGCCGCCACGGTACGGCCTGGTGAAGCCCATACACAGTCACAATCCCGTCCGCATCGCCTTCCATGCCTGGATACAGATGTTTCGCACCCTGAAATCCGCGCGGAACTGGAAGGAACGCGCACTGGTGTTGTTCGGGCCACCGCAATAACGGGCGCTCGCGGGGTCACTCGCGACTGGCGTCGATCGCCTGGGACAGTCGCTCGACGCCGATCACTTCCATCTCGCCCACGCGGCCGCGCTTCGGTGCATTCGCCGCCGGAACCACCGCGCGGCGGAAGCCGTGCGTGGCGGCTTCCTTCAGGCGCTCCTCGCCGTTGGGCACCGGCCGGATCTCGCCCGAGAGACCGACCTCGCCGAAGGCGATGGTCTTCTCCGGGAGCGGACGGTCGCGCAGACTCGACAGCACGGCCATGAGCACGGGCACGTCCGACGCGGTTTCCTGCACGCGGATGCCGCCGACGACGTTTACGAATACGTCCTGGTCGTAGGCGGCCACGCCGCCGTGGCGATGGAGCACGGCGAGGAGCATCGCAAGGCGGTTCTGTTCGAGCCCGAGCACCACGCGACGTGGATTGCCCAGCGAGGATTGATCGACCAGGGCCTGCACTTCCACGAGCAGCGGCCGGGTGCCTTCGCGAGTCACCATCACCGCGCTTCCCGGCGTGGGGCCGGCGTGCGCGGAGAGGAAGATCGCCGACGGGTTGGGCACCTCGCGCAGGCCCTTCTCGGACATGGCGAAGACGCCCAGTTCATTCACCGCCCCGAAGCGGTTCTTGAAAGCGCGCAGGACACGGAAGCGGCTGCCGGATTCGCCCTCGAAGTACAGCACCGCGTCCACCATGTGTTCGAGCACGCGGGGCCCGGCGATGCCGCCCTCCTTCGTCACGTGGCCCACCAGAAACACGGACGTACCCGTTTCCTTGGCAAAGCGGGTGAGCTTCGCCGCCGATTCGCGTACCTGGCTTACCGAGCCCGGAGCAGCGGTGAGCAGTTCGGTCCAGATGGTCTGGATCGAGTCGATGACCAGCACGCGCGGGCGCGCCGCCGCGGCCTGTTCGAGGATGCGCTCGATGCAGGTTTCCGCCAGCGCGTGGAGCGGGCCAAGCGGAAGATCCAGGCGCTGCGCCCGGCCCGCCACCTGACCCAGGGATTCCTCACCGGTGACGTAGAGGCTCGGCAGGCTGGTGCCGAGCGTGCCGAGCATCTGCAACAGGAGCGTGGACTTGCCGATGCCGGGATCGCCGCCGATGAGCACGACCGATCCGTCGACCAGGCCGCCACCGAGCACGCGGTCGAGTTCGCCGATGCCCGTGTTCGTGCGCGCCTCGGCAGTCAGCAGCACCTCGGTCAGTGGCGTGATGCGCGGCGCCCCCGCCGCTTCCCCGGCATAGCCCCCGCGCCGCGTGCCCGTGGACACGGCGTTCGGCTTCGCCGGCTGCACCACGAATTCGGAAAGCACGTTCCACTCGCCGCATTCGGCGCACTGGCCCTGCCACTTGCTGTGTTCGGCGCCGCACTGGGTGCAGACGTATGCGGTCTTGGCCTTGGCCATCGTTGCAGGAATTCCTCAGGCGAAGCGCCATGTATAGCGCGGATGCGTCGCACGGAGCGATACGCGGCGAGGGTATGGCGTCAGGCCTCGTCCTCGACGAACAGCACGCGCCGCGTCATGCCGCAGGTGAGGTCGTAGGAGATCGTGCCGGCGGAAGCGGCCACCGTCTCCACGGGAAGGCCCTCGCCCCAGAGCGTGACCTTGTCGCCCACGCGCGCATCGGGCACGCCGCGCAGGTCGAGCGTGATGAGATCCATGGACACGCGGCCGACCAGGGGCGCGATGCGGCCGTTCACGAGCATCGGCGTGCCGGGAGCCGCGCTGCGCGGATACCCGTCACCGTAACCGATGGCGGCGACGCCGACGGCCATGTCTTCGGGGCATACATACGTGCCGTTGTAGCCGACACGCTCGCCCCTGGCGAGACGGTTGATCGCCACGAGGCGCGTGGTGAGCGACATGGCCGGGCGGAACCCGAAATCCGATCCGGACCGGCCTTCCACCACGGAGAGCCCATACAACAGGCCACCTGTGCGCACCCAGTCGCCACGGGCATCGGGCCAGCCCAGCACGGCAGCGGAATTGGAAAGCGCACGCGGTCCCGGGAGCCCTTCGGTGGCCTCGCGAAACCGGGCGATCTGCAAGGCGGTATCGCGCCCTTCGAATTCCTCCGACGACGCGAAATGGGTCATGAGCCCGATCTCGTCGTCGATGGCGGGCATCGCCCGCAGGCTGGCATGGACTTCGCGCACCCGCTCGGGTGCAAAGCCGAGGCGGTGCATGCCCGTGTCCACCTTGATCCACACCCGCAGCGGTCCGCGAGCGGGATCCGCCCGTGAAAGCCAGGGCAGTTGGGCATCATGGTGAATAAGGGCGTCGAGCCCGAGGCGCTGCATTTCCACGAGGTCGGACGGTGTATCCGGGCCGGACAGCACCACGATACGTTGCCCATGGCCGGCGGCGCGCAGGCGCAACCCGTCGGCGATGGCGGCCACGGCGAACGCTTCCGCTTCGCCGTTCAACGCACGAGCCACGCGTTCCAGACCGTGTCCATAGGCGTCGGCCTTGACCACCGCCATCACCTTCGCCGGGCCCGCCATGGCACGGACGCGGGAGAGATTGTGGCGCAGGGCACCAAGATGGATGGTGGCGACGGTGGTGCGGCTCATGGCGTCGGAAGCAACGTGGCAGCGAGAGACCGCCCAGTTTAGCCGCACCCGGCTGGCGCCCGTCGGGCACCAATGTGGCGGCGGGAAGATCCTCCCGCCGCCACGGGTTCATTTCGCCAGGTCGAAATGGACGGAAGACACCCACCCCCGGTTGCCGTGTTCGTCCTCCACCTGCCAGATCGCCCCCGCTTTCTCGCCAGTGGGATACACCGTCATCCCGACGTCGAGCAGGCGCACCACCTTGCCCTTCATGGTCGAGTTCTCGAACATGCGTGTGGCGACGCGTATCGTGCCCGACTGGCGCGCGTTCGCTGCCGAGGGGTTGCCGGGCATGCCGCCCATCTCGTCCACGAGCTTGGTGTAGGCGTCGAGGTAGGCCATGGTGATGACCTGGCCGATGGTCGTATTCGAGTAGCCGCCGACACCTGCGCCGAGGCCGCCCTGCGTGCCGTTGAACACCCCCTTGGCGCCGAGGCCGATGTCGTTCTTCTCGCCATGTCCTTCCGCGAGAGCCACCTGCTCGGACGAACGGACGTCGGTGACGGTGAGCGTGACATCGGCCGTCTTGGACTGAATGTTGATGGCGCTGACCAACTGGCCGGCACCGCCACCGATGAGGCCGCCCGCGATCGCGCTCAATGCGCCGCCACCGGCATCGCTGTTGCGGGAGACGAGGTCGGGCACGAGCACGTAATCCGCAGCCTTGATCTGCCCCTTGCCCACGTTGGCACCGCCACGCAACTGCCCGCCCGTTGCCAGTTCGCGCTCGCGCATGGCCGCGTCCATGCCCATGCCGCGGTCGAGCAGCGTGAAGCAGCCCGACTTGCTGACGAACACCTTGATGAGCTTGGTGGGCGACGGGAGTTGCTGCTGCGTCCACCAGTGCACGCCGCCTTCCGGCTCGATGACCGAGATGGTGCCGAGCTTCCGCGAACACTTCGGTATGGCGGCGACTTTCGCCTCGTGCGCCTTCTGCGAACGGGTGACAAGCGGATTGCCAGCGGTGCAGCCCGACATGGCGATGACACAGGCGAGCGCCAGCGACGCCGTGGCGGCGTGCTTCTGGATGGTTTCCATGATCGATACGGTCCTTGATGCGCCCGGTGGTCCGCCTTGCACGCGGTCGGGCGCACCCACGCGAAGGCATCACGGGAGCGGGATGCTAGATCTTGTCAACCAATTCGTCTTTAGGATGTCGTCCTAAAATTGACTTACCGGACGCCGCGTCTTGGTGTCAGCGGCCTCCGCGCAGCGCCTCCGCGATGGCTTTCTCTGCGAGCGGCGCCATCACCGCATAGCCCGCGGCATTGGGATGCAGGCCGTCGTAGCTGAGCTCCTTCTTCAGCGCGCCGCGCGTGTCGACCATCGCCGTGTAGTAATCGAGGTAGACGAGGTGCTCGCGCGCGGCGTACGCCTTGATCCAGGCGTTGAGCGCGAGAATCTTCTCCGGCGGCCGTTGTTTCGTCTGGCCACTCCCTACGTAGTCGCTCACAGGCATGACGGAGGCGAGGACGACGCGTATCCCGTTCGCTTTCGCGAGTTCGGCCATGGATGCGAGGTTGCCCTCGATCGCTTCCAGCGTGGTCGGCCCCGTGTTTCCCGCGATGTCGTTCGTGCCGGCCAGGATGACGACGGCGGCCGGCTTGAGCGCCACGACATCGGGACGGAAGCGCAGCAGCATCTGAGGCGTGGTCTGCCCGCTGATACCGCGATTGACGTAGTCGTGGCCCGGGAAGAATGTGCCGATCTCGCGCCCCCAGGCATCCGTGATCGAATCGCCCATGAAGACGACGCGCGGCTGCCCGGGCTTCGGAGCGCCGAGCGCGGCATTGTCCTTGGCGTAACGACCCAGGGCGGGCCAGTCGTTGAGGCGACGTTCGATGTCCGCGCGCTGTTCCGCCGTGGGACGTTCGGGCACCGCGATCTGCGGGGCTGCCGTGGCTGCGGTTGCCGCGAGAAGGCCCGCGGCCAGGAAAACGTGGGAACGGAACATCGGCACTCTCCATACGGGACGTGCCGCCGAGGATAGCAAGCCGCGCCGACCGACAGTTCGCTAGTCGAAGCTGCCCACGTAGGAGTCGGGTGCCCAGTTCTCGAACTTTGTGTAGTGGCCGAGGAAGGCCAGCTTCACCGTATCGGTGGGACCGTTACGCTGCTTGCCGATGATGATTTCGGCCAGGCCCTTGTCCGCCGATTCCTTGTTGTAGTACTCGTCGCGGTAAATGAACATGATGACGTCGGCGTCCTGCTCGATAGCGCCCGATTCGCGCAGGTCGGACATCATCGGCCGCTTGTCGGCGCGCTGTTCCAGCGAGCGGTTCAACTGCGACAGTGCGATGACCGGCACATTGAGTTCCTTCGCCAATGCCTTCAGGCCGCGGGAAATCTCCGAGATTTCCGTGGCGCGGTTCTCGGAGTTGCCCGGCACCTGCATGAGCTGCAGGTAGTCGATCACGATGAGCCCGAGACCGTGCTCGCGCTGGAGGCGGCGCGCGCGCGAGCGCATTTCCACCGGCGACATCGCCGGCGTGTCGTCGATGAAGATCTTCGCGTCGGAAAGCATGGTGATGGCGGACGTGACGCGCGGCCAGTCCTCTTCCGCCAGGTCGCCATTGCGCAAGTGTTGCGCGTGCACGCGACCGAGGGAGGAAATGAGACGGAAGGCCAGCTGCGATGCCGACATTTCCATCGAGAACACCGCCACGGCCTTCTTGCCGCGCATGGCGGCCGCTTCCGCGAGGTTGAGCGCGAATGCCGTTTTGCCCATGGAGGGACGCGCCGCGATGATGATCAGGTCGGAGGGCTGCAGGCCGGAGGTGAGTTCGTCCAGATCGGTGAAGCCGGTGGACAGGCCGGTGAGCTGGCCGCGCTTCTCATAGCGCTCGGTGAGCATGCGGAACGCTTCGGCCGTGGCCTCGCGCACCGAGACGATGTCCTTCTTGCCGCGCGCGCCGGATTCCGCGATGCGGAACACCCGCTGCTCGGCGAGTTCCATCACTTCCTGCACGCTCTTGCCTTCGGGCCGGAAACCGTCTTCGGTGATCAGCGTGCCGGCGTCGATCAGCTGGCGAAGCACGGACTTCTCGCGAACGATGTCGCCGTACGCGGCAATGTTGGCCGCGCTCGGCGTGGAGTTCGCCAGTTCCATGAGATACGTGGCGCCACCGACCATCTCGGCCATGTCGTTGGCGATGAACCAGTCGCCGAGCGTGATGGCGTCGCAAGGCATGCCCTTGTTCGCCAGCTCGTTGATGGCGCGCCAGATGAGGCGGTGGTCGCGACGGTAGAAGTCGTCGTCGGTGAGCTTGTCGGCCACCTTGTCCAGCGAATCCGGCGAAAGCATGAGACCGCCCAGCACCGCCTGCTCGGCCTCGATGGAATGCGGCGGCACACGCAACGCATCGATGGCGGAAGGCTCGCGCCGGCGCTTGCGCTCGCCGCGCTCAGCAGGATTGAAGGACATGGACTACCTCGTGTTGCGGACGGCACCAGCCGGAGCGGCAGGCCGTGGGGACGATCATACGCGGAGCAGTCTCACACGTTGAGAGGATAACTCTGTGGATAACCTGGGGATGAAACGAAAACGGGCGCCTTGCGGCGCCCGTCGGGTCTTGCGGATGGCGCGGAGCTTACGCGCCGACCACCTTGACCTTGACCGTCTGCTGCACGTCGGCGTGGAGGACGATGACGACCTCGTAATCGCCGGTGTTGCGGAACGGGCCTTCGGCCTGGATCACTTCGCTCTTGTCGACGTCCAGACCCTTGGCGGTCAGGGCTTCGGCAACGTCACGCGGGGTGACCGAACCGAACAGCTTGCCTTCCGGCGAAGCGTTCACTTCGATCGTGACCTCGGCGCCATCGAGCTTGGCCGCACGGCCTTCGGCACCGGAGAGCTGCTCCTTGGCCTTGGCTTCGTATTCGGCGCGGCGCGCTTCGAACGCGGCGATGTTGTCGGCGGTGGCACGAGCGGCCTTGCCGGTCGGGAGGAGGAAGTTACGGCCGTAACCCGGCTTGACGTTGACCTTGTCGCCGAGGTTGCCGAGGTTCTTCACCTTCTCGAGGAGGATGAGTTCCATGGGATGTTCCTTTCGTTAGCACGGGATGGGCCCCGCGCAGCCAAAACTGGTTGTCCGAGTGTCGTTCACCGGGCGCCCCACCCATGCATGGGAAGGGCGCGCGGACGATCAGACGTCGTGGTTGTCGGTGTACGGCAGCAGCGAGAGGAAGCGAGCGCGCTTGATCGCGGTCGCCAGCTGGCGCTGGTAGCGGGCCTTCGTGCCGGTGATGCGGCTCGGGACGATCTTGCCGTTCTCCGTGATGTACTGACGGAGGGTGTTGAGATCCTTGTAATCGATCTCCTTCACGCCCTCGGCGGTGAAGCGGCAGAACTTGCGGCGGCGGAAAAACTTGGACATGGCTGTGATCCCCGATTAGTCGTCGCTGTCGCGATCGTTGTCGTTGTCGCGACCGCCACGGCGGTCGTCGCCGTCGCTGTCGTCGTCACGGCGGCGCGAACCCTTCTGCTCGTCCTTTTCCTTGCTCTTCAGGATGAAGGACTGCTCGGTGTCGGCCTCGTCGCGACGGATCACGAGGTGGCGCAGGACGGCGTCGTTGAAACGGAAACCCGTCTCGAGCTCGTTCAGGGCGTTCTGCGAAACCTCGATGTTCAGCATCACGTAGTGAGCCTTGGCGAGGTTCTCGATCGGGTAGGCCAGCTGGCGGCGGCCCCAGTCTTCGAGGCGGTGGATCTTGCCGTTGTCGCCTTCGATCAGCGTCTTGTAACGCTCGATCATGGCGGGCACCTGTTCGCTCTGGTCCGGATGGACCAGGAACACGACTTCATAATGACGCATGGTGGCTCCTTGTGGATGCACCCCTTGACGGGGATGGCAGCCTCCCGCGCGGGCGGTGAGGCAAGAAGACCCTCCTTGGAGAGGGCCAGCCGCGCATTGTAAGGAGAAACCGGGATTTACAGCAAGAGGCTGGCTTCCTGTGGGAGCCGGCTATGCCGGCGATCCCGCGGCAGCGGGCCAGCTTGCGGCAAGCACCCCATCGCCGCTGAAGCGGCTCCCACACAACGCCGGTCCCACGCGCCAGCTAGGAAACCGTGAAGGATTCGCCGCACCCGCACTCGCCCGTGGCATTGGGGTTATGGAACACGAACGAGGCGTTCAGCCCCTGGCGCTGGAAGTCGATGAGAGTGCCGTCCACCAGGGGGAGGCTCTTGGGGTCGACCACCACGCGGATGCCATCGATGTCGAGCACGCGGTCGTCCTCGGCGATGTCGGCGGCCAGGTCCACCACGTAGCCGAAGCCCGAGCAGCCCATGCGCTTCACGGCGAAACGAACGCCCGCGGCCTCGGGGGAACGGGCCAGGAAGTCGCGCATGCGATCAGATGCTGCGGGGGTAATTTGTATCATGAAAACGTTTTCTGGCCGTGGTATATCGATTGAAGCGGTGCCGTTCACGTGAACCTTACATTATCATATAGGGTCGTGCTTCTTACGCGCTGAACATGTGGCGCCTTTTCCGGAGTTTCAATCGATGACGGTGGTAAGCGTCAAGCAGGCTCTCGCCGGCGGCACGGCCGCAGGCGAACACGAGGTCACGGTTCGCGGCTGGGTGCGCACCCTGCGCGAGTCCAAGGGTGGGCTCTCGTTCGTGAACGTGAGCGACGGCTCCTGCTTCGCCCCCATCCAGGTGGTGGCCACCTCCGATCTCCCCAACTATGAGACGGACGTGAAGCGCCTCTCCGCCGGTGCCGGCGTCATCGCCACCGGCAAGCTCGTGCCCTCGCAGGGCAAGGGTCAGGCCTTCGAGATCCAGGCCACCCGGATCGAGGTCACCGGCTTCGTCGACAACCCGCTCACCTACCCCATCCAGCCGAAGCAGCATTCGATGGAGTTCCTGCGCGAGGTGGCGCACCTGCGCCCGCGCACCAACCTGTTCGGCGCCGTGACGCGCGTTCGCCACACGATGATGACGGCGATCCACCGGATCCTGACCGAGCAAGGCTTCTTCTGGATCAACACGCCCATCATCACCACCTCCGACGCGGAAGGTGCGGGCGACATGTTCCGGTTGTCCACGCTCGACCTGACCAACCTGCCCCGCGACGAGAAAGGCGGCATCGATTTCCGCAAGGATTTCTTCGGTCGCGAGGCCTTCCTCACGGTGTCCGGCCAGCTCAATGTCGAGGGCTACGCCCTGGCCATGAGCAAGGTGTACACCTTCGGGCCCACCTTCCGCGCCGAAAATTCCAACACCACGCGGCACCTCGCCGAATTCTGGATGGTGGAGCCGGAGGTGGCCTTCGCCGACCTCAACGACAACGCCGACCTGGCCGAGCTGTTCCTCAAGGGCATCTTCAAGGCCGTGCTGGACGAGCGCCCCGACGACATGGCGTTCTTCGCCGAGCGCGTGCAGCCGGATGCCATCTCGCGCCTGGAAGCCTTCATCGCCAAGCCGTTCGAGCGCATCGACTACACGGAAGCCGTGTCGATCCTGCAGAAGTCGGGCAAGAAGTTCGAGCACCCCGTGGCCTGGGGCGTCGACCTGCAGACGGAGCACGAGCGCTACCTCGCCGAGGAACATATCGGGCGTCCGGTTGTCGTCATGAACTACCCCGAACAGATCAAGGCGTTCTACATGCGCCTCAACGACGACGGAAAGACGGTCGCCGCGATGGACGTGCTCGCGCCCGGCATCGGCGAAATCATCGGCGGTGCCCAGCGTGAAGAGCGCCTGGACTACCTCGACCGCCGCATGGACCAGTTCCATCTCGACAAGGCCACCTACGACTGGTATCGCGACCTGCGCCGCTACGGCACGGTGCCCCATGCCGGTTTCGGCCTGGGCTTCGAGCGCCTGCTGGTGTACGTGTGCGGCCTGTCGAACATCCGCGACGCCATCCCCTACCCCCGCGCGGCAGGGAGCGCCGAGTTCTAGCCAACGACAAGATCATGATGCCCCCTTCCCTGCTCCGTCCGCTGCTCCTCGCCCTCGCCCTCGTGGCGCTGGGTGCCTGCCGCTCCATCGTGCCGCCGAACCTCCGCCCGCCGGAGAACCCGACGAACACGATCGATATCGCGCGGAAGGCGCTGGACGAGGCGAATCCCTGCTGCGGCAGCTTCGCCGACCTGTCCTACCAGGACATGCTGCCTTGGCAGCCGCAGCGGTTCGAACTGAACAAGGACAGCCCGGTCGCCAGCCTCAACGGCGACCGCAGCTACTTCCTCGCGTTCCGCCTGCCGCAGGGCGCACAGTTGCCATACACCATCGCGATGAAGTCGGAGCTCAACGGGCGCTGGCTGAGTTCCAGTTACCTGTTCGCGCCGACGGTGGTGCTGCTCGACGACGCCTTCCAGCCGCTGCACTCGGAAGACATCCAGCTGTGCGAGTACATCGGCTGGACGAGCGAGACCACCGGCGCCTTCGGCAAGTTCAAGGTGGTGGACGACAAGGCCCGCTACCTCGTGGTGTATTCGTCCGCGCAGCAGCAGAAGAGCCAGACCTACTGGGAGCAGTCGCCCACCACCTTCTCGGCCGAGGCGCCGGTGAAGATGAACCCCGCCGGCAGCTTCAAGATCGCCCATGGTCCGGACGGCGTGCTGTTTGTCGGCATGCAGAACGACACCTACAAGAAGGCCATCAACAACGCGGTCTGCTCCAAAGCCCAGCAGGGCAACGGCGTCATCTCCACCATTCGCAGTGTGGTCACCACCGACATCCTTGGCGAAGATCCGGAGAAGCGCAGCAAAGACAAAGAAAAGGGCAGCTGATCCGTCATGCAGACCGCCGTCTACCTCTATCTCCTGCTCCTACTCGGCGCGGTCGCCTTCTTCCTTCTGCACTTCGTGGCCCAGTGGCGCTTCACCGCGTTGCTGAGGAAGCGCTACCCGGACCACTGGAAGACCATCGTCGAGGCCGACACCGGCCGGCCTAACGGCATGGCGAACTGGCTGCGGATGCGCCGGGTGCTTCGCTCCGATGCACCGGCTTTGTTCGACGACGACGAACTGAACCGCTGGCAGCGCGTGTGGCGCCTGGCGCCGTGGCTCGCCTGGCCGTGCTGGTTTGCCGCAATGGCGATACAGTGGTGGGCGATGAAACAGGGCTGAGCCCGTCCACCCCTTGAAGGGAGCGCCGCATGGATCTTCGTCTCACCGGTCGCCACGCCCTGGTCTGCGGTGCCTCGCAAGGACTGGGCCGTGCCACGGCCTTCGAACTGGCCGAACTCGGCGCCAGCCTCACGCTGCTCTCCCGCTCCGCCGACGCGCTCGCCGCGCTCGCCGCCGAACTTCCGGCCAACCAGGCCGGGCAGAAACATCGCCACGTGGCCGTGGACATGCTCGACACCGAGGCGCTTGCCGCCACCATTGCCGACATCGTCGGCGACCGGGCCGTGCACGTGCTGGTGAACAACAGCGGCGGGCCGCCGCCCGGCCCGGTGTGGAACGCCGAGCCCGAGGCCTTCCTCATCGCGTACCGCCAGCATGTCGTCGCCGCCCAAGTGCTGGCCCACGCCTGCCTGCCGGGCATGCGCGAGGCGCGCTACGGGCGCATCGTGAACATCGTCTCCACGTCGGTGAAGGAACCGATCCCCAACCTCGGCGTGTCCAACACCACACGCGCCGCCATGGCGGGATGGGCCAAGACGCTCGCCAGCGAAGTCGCGGCCGATGGCATCACCGTGAACAACGTCCTGCCCGGCTACACGCGCACGCCTCGCCTCGAGGCCCTGGTGGAATCCAGCGTCAAGGCAGGACGTACCCGGGAGGAAGTGGAAAAGGGACTTCTCGCGAGCGTGCCCGCGGCGCGCTTCGCCGAACCGGCCGAGGTGGCGGCTATGGTGGCCTTCCTTGCAAGCCCCGCGGCCGGATACGTCAACGGCACCAGCATCGCCGTCGACGGCGGCCGCACACGCGCGCTGAATTGAGGCGGCCATGCTTGTCCTTGCCAACCTGATCGACGGACGGCCGTGCGCGCCGCTTGGCGGTAACTATCTCGACGTGATCGACCCGGCGACAGGCCAGGCCTTTGCGCACTGCCCCGATTCCGGGCCCGACGACGTGGCGGCCGCTGTCGTGGCAGCCAGCCGCGCCGCTCCGGCGTGGTCGCGCCTTTCCGCCGAAGGACGCGCTCGCTGCCTGCGACGCTTGGCCGACGCCATCGAGGCCCGCCTGGAATCGTTCGCCGACGCGGAATCGCAGGACAGCGGCAAGCCGCTGGCCCTGGCCCGCTCGCTCGACATTCCGCGCGCCGTCGCCAACCTGCGTTTCTTCGCCGCCGCCGCAAGCCAATGGAGCGGCGAATCGCACGCGATGGAACACGGCGCCATCAACTACACACTGCGCCTTCCGCTCGGCGTGGTGGGTTGCATCAGCCCCTGGAACCTGCCGCTCTACCTCTTCACCTGGAAGATCGCGCCGGCGCTCGCCGCCGGCAACGCCGTGGTCGCCAAGCCGTCCGAAATCACGCCCTATACCGCCTGGCTGCTCGGTACGCTGGTCGAGGAAGCCGGCTTTCCGCCCGGCGTGCTCAACATCGTGCACGGCACCGGCCCCGCCGTCGGCGAAGCGATCGTCACCCACGAGGCGGTCAAGGCCATCTCCTTCACCGGCAGCACGCGCACGGGCGTGGCCATCGCATCCGCCGCGGCGCCGCGCCTCAAGAAGGTGTCCCTGGAGCTCGGCGGCAAGAATCCCGCGATCGTCTTCGACGATTTCGATTTCGCCGAGTCGTCCATGGCGACCATCGTGCGCTCGGGCTTCGCCAACCAGGGCGAAATCTGCCTTTGTGGCTCACGCCTGCTCGTGCAGCGGTCGATCTACGAGCGCTTTCGCGATGACTACTTGCGGCGCGTACGCGCGCTGCGCGTGGGCGATCCGCGCGACGACGGCAACCAGCTTGGCGCGCTTGTCTCGAAGGCGCACTTCGAAAAGGTGACCGGCTGCATCGAACGGGCCCGCGCCGAAGGCGGCACCGTGCTCACCGGCGGCAGCCGGGTCGATGTCGGCGGCCGGTGCGCCGGGGGATGGTTCATCGAGCCCACCGTCATCGAGGGCCTGGCACCCGACACAGCGACGAACCAGGAAGAGATCTTCGGGCCCGTCGTCACCCTCATCCCCTTCGACAGTGAAGAAGACGCCCTCGCGATCGCCAACGGCACGCCGTACGGTCTGGCGGCTTCCGTCTGGACGCGCGATGTCTCCCGCGCGCATCGTTTCGCCGCCAGGCTCGACTTCGGCATCGTCTGGGTCAACTGCTGGATGCTGCGCGACCTGCGCACGCCATTCGGCGGCACCAAGCAATCCGGCGTGGGCCGCGAAGGCGGTTTCGAAGCCATGCGTTTCTTCACCGAAGCCAGGAACATCTGCATCGACCATGGCCAATGACATCATCCGCGCCGACGGCGCGCCTGCCCCGGTGGGGGCTTATCCCCATGCGCGACGTGTGGGCCAGCTGCTGTTCCTCTCCGGCATCGGGCCCCGCGAGCCGGCCACCAACGCCATTCCCGGCAACGTCATGGACGTGGATGGCAACCTGCTTTCCTACGACATCGAGGCGCAATGCCGCCAGGTGTTCGCCAACGTGCGCACGGTGCTGGAAGCCAGCGGCGCGCGCTTCGAAGATCTGGTGGACGTCACCGTCTACCTCACCGATATCGCCCACGATTTCGCGGCGTACAACCGCCTGTATGCGGAAGCGTTCGCTGGCGTCGATGCATGCCGCACCACGGTTGAGGTAAATGCCCTGCCGACGCCGATCGCCATCGAGCTGAAGTGCGTGGCGGCGCTGGGTTAACGGACCGACATGGTGGGAGCCGCTTCAGCGGCGATCCCGCGGCAGCGGGCAGGCTTGGCGCGAGCACCCATCGCCGCTGAAGCGGCTCCCACACAAAGCCTGCGGCTTGCCAGGTTGAACTCCCTCGCCGCTATAGCGGCTCGTACCTAGCCAGCGAGTCACGGCGTAGCCGCATGCTCCAAACACGCCTTCAGCATGTCGCCGATGAGAAGCTGTACGTTGGCCGCCTTCGCGGGCAGGTACTCGAATGAATCCTCGTCCATGTAGTTGAGCTGCGAGAGTTCGAGTTGCACGGCGTCGACGCCCTGCTCCGGCTGGCCGTAGTGGCGCGTGATGTAACCACCCTTGAAGCGGCCGTTCACCGCATGCGTGTAGTCGGTCTGGCGCTCCAGCAAGGCGGCGAGCTTCGCCTGCAACGCCGGCGAGCAGCTTGCCCCGTCGGCGGTACCGATGTTGAAGTCCGGCAGCCGGCCGTCGAACAGCATGGGAACGTGGCTGCGGATGGAATGGCCTTCCCACAGCACCACACGCCCGAAGGCCTTGCGCAGTCGGTTGAGCTCGTCGGCAAGGGCGCGGTGGTAGGGCTTCCACCAGCGTTTCACCCGCTCCGCGATTTCCTCGGCGTCGGGCTCGGCGCCGGGGCGGTAGATGGGGTCGCCGCTGAAAAGGATGGTCGGCACCAGGCCGGTTTCGCTCCTGCCGGGGTACAGCGCGTGACCGTCGGCCGGCCGGTTCAGGTCCACCACGTAGCGCGAGGCGAAGGGCTTGATGACGCTGGCGCCCATGTCCCGGGCGAAATCGTAAAGCTCGGCCACGTGCCAATCGGTATCGGGCGACCGGCGTGCCGGACGCTTCATGCGGGCGGCCAGTTCGTCGGGAATGGCGCTGCCGTTGTGCGGAAGGCTGATCAGTAGCGGCGCCGTGCCGCGATGCAGGGTATACGGGCTCATGCCTTCAGTGTACCGCTCAACCGGGCACCCGATCTCCCATCAGCACCATCTCTTCCGACACCGTGGGATGGATGGCCAGCGTGGCGTCCAGGTCGGCCTTGGTCGCGCCCATCTTGATCGCCACGGCAAAGCCCTGGAGGATCTCGTCCACGCCGGGTCCCAGCATCTGCATGCCCACGATGCGGGAGTCGTCGCCCACGCAGATCAGCTTGAACAGCGTGGTCATCGGCCGGTGGGCCAGCGCGAGCTGCATGGGAATGAACGACTGCTTGTACAGGTGCACTGCAGCCCCGTAGCGCTCGCGCGCCTGCTGCTCCGACATGCCGACGGTGCCCAGCGGCGGGTGCGAGAACACCACGCTGGGAATGTTTTCGTAGTCGAGCCTGGCATCCGGCTTGCCGCCGAACAGCCGGTCGGCCAGCTTCCGCCCCGCCGCCACCGCCACGGGCGTGAGTTGCATGCGCGGCGTCACGTCGCCCACGGCATACACCCCCGGCACGTTGGTGTTCTGGTAGTCGTCGATCTCCACGTGGCCATGCTCGCCGGTGCGCAGACCGATGCGCCCGACATCCAGCGACGCGGTGTTCGAGTCGCGGCCGACCGCGAAGATCAGAACGTCATAGGGCCCCGGCCGCGAGCCGCTGTCGCAGTCGAGCAGAAGCACGCCGTCCTTCTCGTGCGCGGCCTCGATCTGGCAGCCGTAGTGGATGACGATGCCGTGCTTCTGCATCTCTTCGCCAAGGACCACGGCCATCTCTTCGTCGAAACCGCCCATCAGGCGACCGCGCACATACATGTCCACGTCGCATCCGAGGGCGCGCAGCACCCCGGCCAGCTCGACGGCGATGTAGCCGCCGCCGACGATCGCCGCGCGGCGTGGGCAGGCGCGCAGGTCGAAGAATTCGTCGGAGGTGATGCCGAGTTCGAACCCCGGCTTGTTCAGCCGGCGCGGCGAGGAACCCGTGGCGATGACGACGTGCGGCGCGGTCAGTACGCGGGTGCCGGCCTGAATGCGATCCGGCGCGAGGAAGCGGCCGACTTCGCGAACGAGGGTGATGTGCCCCGTGTCGAGGGTTTGCGCATACTTCCCGCGGATGCGCTGGATATATTCGTCGCGGCGTTCGATGAAGCGCGGCCAGTCGAGGCTGCCCGGCTTGTCATGGAAGCCGTAGTCGACCGCGATGTACTGCGCTTCGGCCATTTGCGCCGCGTACCACATCGCCTTTTTCGGCACGCAACCCACGTTGACGCACGTGCCGCCCAGTTCGTTCGGCTCCAGCAACGCGACCTTCGCACCATGTTTCGAGGCCCGGATCGCCGCGGCCAGGCCGCCCGAGCCGCCGCCGATAACGATGAGGTCGAAGGTTTCCGCGGTCATGCGTGGGTTCCTTGGCGTGAAAGCCGCCACCGTAGCAGAACGCCACGGTGTCACGCCTGCGCGCGATAGCTTCGGAGAAATTGATCACGCGCAAGGGACAGCCGGGTACTCCCGGCTACGCTGGTCGCTTTCGTCGAGGGGGTCCACCATGTCCACCGGCTACAACGACCTGCATACGAGCTACGGCCGCTGCCTGCGCTCGCGCGGTTTCATTGAGCGCTTCTACGAAATCCTTCTCGCCCGCGACCCGCAGATCCCGCCGCTTTTCGAAAAAACCGACTTCCAGAAACAGCACATGGCCCTCCGTCGCGGCATCAGCCTGGCGATTTCATGGGCCGCGGGAGACGGCATGGCGCAGCGCCCTGTCGAAGAAATGATTCGCGTCCACGCACGCATGGGCCGGGCGCCGGTGCCTCCCGCTTTCCACGACCATTGGCTGGAGAGCCTTTTGCAGGCAGTGCGTGAGCGCGACGATCAGTTCACGCCCGAGTTGGAGGCGCGCTGGCGCGAAGCCATGGGCAAGGTCACGCATGCGTTTGCCGTCGCGTTCTGACGATCGCCGCGCGGCTCGGGCACGGAGCGACAACGCCTGATGCGTCACAGGGCGAAACGGCCCGGCGCGAATGGCGTGGGATCGATGGCGGGCATGGCACCCGTCAGCAGGTCGGCGAGCAATTCGCCCGTGGCCGCCGACATGCTGATGCCGAGCATGCCGTGTGCCGTCGCATAGGCAAGATTCGGCCAGCGTGTACTTGTTCCGATGATCGGCACTTCGTCCACGCTCATCGGCCGCCAGCCCCACCAAGGCACGACCTCGCCCTGGCCCTCCGGCTCATGCAGGTACGCCGCGGCGCCGCGGCGCAAGGCATCGATGCGCACGTCGTTGAGCCCGGCCTCGAAGCCCGAGAATTCCATCGTGCTGCCGAGCCGATACCCGGACTGCCAAGGCGTGACGCACACGGCGGCCTCGCGCAGCACCAGCGAATGGTGGGGTGCACGCAACGGCGGCCGCTCCCATGTAAGCGAATAACCCTTGCCCGGCTGCATCGGCAGACGGATGTCGAGCAGGCGGCCCACCAGCGGCGACCACGCACCCAGCGCCATCACCACACGCTCTCCGCCGAAGACGCCGCCGGTGGTGCGCACGTGGGAAATCCGGGTGCCGTCGAACACGAACTCGTCCACGCGCGCGCCGGTTTCGATCGCGCCACCCCGTTCCCGCACGCGCCGCGCCAGCTCGGCCACGTAACGGTCGGGTCGCAAGCGCGCGTCGCCCGGGTGCAATAACGCACCGGCCACGCCTTCGCGCAAGGCCGGCTCCAGCGCCAGCGCCGCATCGCCGTCGAGTTCGCCCACCTCCATGCCGAGCCGCCGCAGCAGATCGACATGGGGGCGATCCGCGAGCAGCGTCCGGGCGTCGCGATACACGTAGAGCTCACCCGTCGATTCGAATTCGCAGTCCAGCCCTTCATCGGCGACAAGGTCGTCGAGCAAGGCGCGCGACCGCGCGAGGATCGCCCCTCGCGCCTCGCCGGCGCGTTCGAAATCGCGCCAGTTGCATCGCCGGGCGAAGCCCAGCAACCAGCGCGCCCTCG
This sequence comes from Luteibacter sp. SG786, assembly GCF_011759605.1. GTDB lineage: Bacteria > Pseudomonadota > Gammaproteobacteria > Xanthomonadales > Rhodanobacteraceae > Luteibacter. Next base: position 2,005,445 of record NZ_JAAOYX010000001.1, on the reverse strand, counting down.
CCGCGTCGGGCCGGGGGTTCACGTAGAGCGGTGCGTCCCGCCGCAGCAGCGAGCGCAAGGCCACGCCCACCATGCCCGGCATGGTCAGCGGTGCGGCGTGACTCGGTGTGACGGTGCCGCAATTGCCGTGCGAACTCCCGCTACCCGGAAGTCCTTGTTCCAGCACGCGAACGCTGGCGCCTCTTTTCAGCAGATAGAGCGCACAGGCTAGCCCTATCACACCCCCGCCGAGGATCAGCACGTCGCTTTGGGATCGGTCCATTTGCCCATTCTAGCGCCCCATACGGCAGATGAATTCGTGCGCTTTAGCAGGTATTCCGTGCAACTTGTTGATTTGATACTCTCGTTGCCGCCTGAGATGGACAGGACCACGCCATGATTCCAGCCCCGTACCGCCCCAGCCTCCGCAGCGTCGCCGGCGTAGCGACCGTGACGGTGCTGGCGATGTTCCTTGCCGCGTGTGGCGGCGCGCCGCACAAGCCCTCGTCGTCGCAGCGCCGCAATCCGGCCTCGGCGGTGCCCGTGGCAAAGAACTTGAACTGGTCGATGGCCCCCGCGGCCGCGCCGCCGGCCGACGCGGCGAACGACGTGCTGTTCCGCGCCATCGGCCTCGTCGGCACGCCTTATCGCTGGGGCGGCAACACGCCACAGGGCGGCTTCGATTGCAGCGGCCTCATCAATTACATCTACATGACGTCCACCGGCCTGCGCCTGCCGCGCACCTCCGCCGAGATGGCCGCCCTCGACAAACCGAAGGTTCGGGAAAACGAACTCGCCAGTGGCGACCTTGTGTTCTTCGGCCGAGGCCATATCACCCACGTAGGCGTTTACGTCGGTAAGGGTCGTTTCGTGCATGCACCCAACTCGGGCGGCACGGTACGCTTGGACGACCTCGAAGGTGCCTACTGGAAAGAGAACTTCGCCTATGGCCGGCGGGTTCTCAACTGATCCCCTCCCCCTGATTCAAGGACATCCGAAATGAGCAACATCTCGAAGCTGCAGAAGGTCCTCTACACCGCGCACGCGAAAGTCGCGGGCGGGCGCGAAGGCCACGGCGAGACCGACGACGGCCAGGTCAAGGTCGATCTTCGCCTGCCGAAGGAAATGGGCGGCAACGGCGGCGGCACGAACCCCGAGCAGCTTTTCGCCATCGGTTACGCTGCCTGCTTCGAGGGCGCGGTGCGTTTCGTGGCCGGCCAGGAAAAGGTCAAGGTCGACGGCGCGTCGGTCGCCAGCAGCGTGAGCATCGGCCCGCGCGAGGATTCCGGCTTCGGCATCCGCGCGAAGCTGGAAGTGTCCCTCCCGGGTGTGGACGCCGAAAAGGCCAAGCACATCGTCCAAACCGCGCACGAGAAGGTCTGCCCCTACTCGCACGCTACCCGCGGCAATATCGACCTCGAAATCACGGTGAACGGCGAATCGGTCGTCTGACACCGGTCGCTCCCGCGTGACAAGGAACGGCGCCTACGGGCGCCGTTCTTTTTGATCCCGGCAAGACTTCCGGCAGGGGCAGCCGGTCGCAATAAAGCGCATGGTGCGGCCAACGCCGTCACGGAGCCGCTGCCATGGACACCCTGCACCGCCAGGCACGCCTGACGGGCTTCCTCTACATCCTGCTGGCATTGCTGGCGCCGCTGCGGCTTATCTACATCCCCACGAAACTTTTCGTGGCAGGCAACGCCGACGCGACGGCAGCGAACGTGCTGGCACACGAGACCCTCTTCCGCTGGGGCATCGTTGCCGACCTCTGCGCCGGAACCGTCCTGGTCTTCGTCGTCCTCGCGCTGTATCGGCTGCTTCGAACAGTCGGCCGCCCCCTGGCCATCGTGATGGTGATCCTCGGCGGCGTATTGCCTGCGACCATCTACTACCTCAACACCGTGAACGACGCAGCGGCGCTTCTCCTCATGAAGGGCGCGCCTTATCTGGGTGTGTTCGACGAGGCCCAACGCAAAGCGCTCGCCTTGCTCTTCCTGCGCCTGCATGGGCAGGTGGTGGTCGCCGCGGAGATGCTGTGGGGTCTTTGGTTGATACCGCTCGCGATCCTGGTTTTCCGCTCGAGCTTCCTGCCACGCTTCTTCGGCCTGTGGCTGGCACTGAATGGCCTTGCCTATATCGTGCAAAGCATCGCCGGTTTCATCGCGCCGGACTCCCTCGACGGCCTGGGCGCTCTTTTCATGGTGCTGCAGCTGGGCGAGGTCGCCTTCATGCTGTGGATGCTGCTCTTCGGTGCCCGACGCCATTTATTCCACAAGGAGACCCCGGCATGACGATGCTCGAAGACGCGAAGGTACCGCTCCGCATAAAGCTGGCGGGATTATGGACGTCGCTGATGTTCTGTTACGTCTACGGCGACTTCTTCGGACTCTTCGCGCCGGGCCGCCTGCAGGACATGATGGCAGGCAACTTCGGTCCGCTGGGACCCACGACACCGGGCATCCTGGTCGGCGTGAGCGTGATGCTCGCCGTCCCCGCCCTGATGATTGCCGCTTCGCTGATCCTGCCCGTGGCCGCGTGCCGCTGGGCGAACATCCTGGCAGGCGTGGCGTACACCATCATCATGTTGCTGACGATGCAGGGCGCACTTCCGTTCTATGTAACGCTTGGCGTCATCGAGGTCCTGCTGACCGCTGCCGTCGTGGTCTATGCATGGCGATGGCCGCGGGCAACGGTCCGTAACCAGAACACGTCCGCAGTTCCTGAAAACGCATAACGAACCAAGAAAAAGGTTCATCGCGGAAGTCCGGGGATGTATACCGCATGCACATGGATCGGTTCATTCGCCAAGGCGAATGCATGTGGCCAGCGGCTGGCGCCGCCGTTGTTCGGACGGTAGGGCCAGAGCCTTCGGTGCCCACCCTCGCTGCTCAGACAGGTCCTCCGCGTTCGGAAAGGTGGGCCGCTTGCGCGGCCCGTTTACCTATCTGGCCTTCGGCCGCTCTCTTGTGCGGAACTCGCCTCGAGGGTGGACACCGAAGACTCTCCCGATCCATGAGGTAGCGTGCCCGGAGAGCCGGCACGGCAGAAGCAGTCGCTATTCGCAGTACAGCAATGCGTCGCCTCGCTCGCCGGCGGTCAAGCCATTCGTGACGCCGGGCTGCCTCTTGTCGGGCATCTTTCGCCTGAAGCAGCGCTTGCAGGCCACCGTCTCGGACGCCTGCAGCTCTCCCGTCACGTGCCCGCACCGCCCGGGAGGGTCCTTGGTGTCCACCCTCGAGGCGAGTTCCGCACAAGTGAGCGGCCGCAGGCCGATAAGCACATGGGCCGCGCCAGCGGCCTTCCGATACGAACGCGGAGGACCTGTCTGAGCAGCGAGGGTGGGCACCAAGGGCCCAGGCGAAGCGCTACGATGCATAGCGCTTTGGCGACTCCGAACTCGTGGGCGCCGGGGCGAGCTCGCGGGAACCACGGCCGTCGACCCGAGCCATCTGTGCCCCCGGTAATCCGCGATGAACCAAAAAAAGCGCCCGAAGGCGCTTTTTCGATTCGCGACCAACGGCGCTCAGTGCGCGCCGTCGCCGTTCGGGTGGGCGTGGCCGTGGGCGACTTCTTCTTCCGACGCGTCGCGCACCGTCTGCACGTCGATGTGGAAGTTCAGGGTCTTGCCGGCCATCGGGTGGTTGAGGTCGATGTCGACCACGCTGGAACCCACCTTCTGCACCACGACGACGCGGCTGCCGCCTTCCTTCAGCGAAAGGACGGTGGTGTCGCCGGCCTTCAGGCCCTTGCCCTGCTGCGGGAAGTACTTCTTCGGCACGCGCTGGGTCATGCCTTCCTGGCGCTGGCCGTAGCCCTGTTCCGGGGCGATCTCGACGTCGAATACGTCGCCCACCGACTTGCCCTCGAGGCCGGCTTCCAGGCCGGGAATCAGCTGGCCGTGGCCGAGCAGGATCCACAGCGGCTCGCCGCCATCCATCGAGCTTTCGACCTTCTCGCCGTCCACGGTGAGCGAGTAATGGAACGAGACGACCTTGCCCTTGCCAGCCTGCATGTTGGTTTCTACCGAAGGAAAACGAGGGATTTTAGCCGCGGCCGGCCCCGCCGTCACCCGGCGCCCGTTCGCGGCCGAAGCCGACGCCGCGGGCCTCGGGCCCGAGCCAGGTAAGCAGGGCCAGCAGCACCGCCACGGCGGCGATCCAGGTGGACATGGCGAAGGCGAAATCGCCGCCCCGCCGCTCGGCCAGCCAGGTCTGCGCGGTGGCGGTGATGGCCGCCAGGAGGTTGCCCATCTGATAGGCGAAGCCCGGCAACGTGCCGCGCACGGCATCGGGCGCCAGCTCGTTGAGGTGCGTGGGGACGACGCCCCAGGCGCCCTGCACCATCACCTGGATGAAGAACGCGCCCAGGCCCAGCAGCAACAGCGAGCCGCCGTAGGTCCATAGCGGGATCACCGGAATGGCCAGAAGCGCCGCGATGATGATGGCCTTCCGCCGGCCGATCTTCTCGGACAGCGAACCGAAGGCCAGGCCGCCCGCCAGCGCGCCGAGATTGAGCAGCGCCGTGAGCATGAACGCGGTGCCCGAGCCCGCGGGAATCTTCAGCTGGGTCTGGATGAAGGTGGGATACATGTCCTGCGACCCATGGCTGAACATGTTGAACGCGGCCATCAGCAGCATGAGGTACACAAAGAGCTTCCAGTAACCGCGCATGGAAACGAACACGCTTTCGCGCGCGTGCTGGCGGCGACCTTCCCACACCGGCGATTCGGGCACCGTGCGCCGGATGTACAGCACCAGCAACGCAGGCAGCGCGCCGACCACGAACAGGCCGCGCCATCCGATCGCGTCCACCAGCAGCCAGTTGACCAGCGCAGCGAGGAAGAAGCCGCACGGATAGCCGCTCTGCAAAAGGCCGGAGACGAAACCGCGCGATTTCGCGGGGATCGATTCCATCGCCAGCGACGCACCGATGCCCCATTCGCCGCCCATGGCGATGCCGAACAGGAAACGCAGGCCGAGCAGCACGCCCAGACTCGGCGCGAAGGCGCATGCGAGTTCCAGGAGGGAAAACAGGACGATGTCGACCATGAGCACGGGCCGGCGACCGTAACGGTCGGCCAGGCGTCCGAAGACCAGCGCACCGATCGGGCGGGCCGCCAGCGTCAGGAACAGGCCATAAGTGACGTCCTGCTTTGGCACGCCGAATTCATGCGCCACGGCGAGGATCACGAAGGTGAGGAGGAAATAATCGAAGGCGTCCAGCGTCCAGCCCAGGAAGCTGGCCAGGACCGTATGCCGCTGCGTGTGATCCAGTTCGCGCAGCGCTGCGGGAAGCGGCATGAGAATTTCCTCATCAATCGGGCGGCGCCGAGGCTAGCACAGCGCTACTATCCGACGTGCGCCTCACGGCGCCACGACAAGGCCTCGTTACACTGGCCATCTCACGACAGACGGAGGACTCGATGACGTACTCGCGCTCGATCGTTTCACTCGCACTCGTAGCCAGCCTTTCCGCAGGTGTCGCTTTTGCGCAAGGAAACGCGCCACAGGCGCAATCCGACGACAGCGGCGCCCCTGCTTTCTCCAGCCTCAACGACGGCAAGCCCATACGCCGCGGCGACGTGCCGAAGGACGTGGATGCGTTGAAGGAACTGCGCGCGCACTTCAACGAAGCGGACACGAACCACGACGGACGGGTGGACGAAGGCGAATACAACGCCTATATCAACAAGGCCAACGTCAAGCAGCCGCAGCGATAAGTCCCGGGGCCGGGGCATTGCATCCGTGCCCCGGCCCTCCCGACGGACGGAGCTCCGCATGATTCCCGACAGCCGCACCCGGCGACGTATCGCCGCCCGGTTTCGCCGACCCGGCGATCGGATCTACATCCACGGCAAGCTGGCCACCGACCCCGTTTACGCTGCGACTGCGCGCGCCATCAAGGGGCGGCGCCTGCCGCTGCTCGACATCGGCTGCGGGCTGGGCCTGCTCGGCCATTACCTGCATGCGTGCCATACCCTCGACGGTTATCTCGGCCTCGACCACGACAGCCGAAAGATCGCGATGGGCCGCGATGCGGCGGAACGTGCCGGCCTCGGCGACGAGATCGCTCTGCACGAGGCAGACGCGGCGACCCCGCAGCCCCTTCGTGGACACGTCGCGATGCTCGACGTGCTGCATTACCTCCCGCGCGAACGCCAGTCGGAACTGCTGTCCTTTGCCGTGGACCACCTCGCCGACGACGGCGTGCTGATCCTGCGCAACGTGATCCGTGACGGCTCGTGGCGCTACCGGGCCACGGTCTGGGAAGAGAAGTTCATCAAGGCGGTGGGCTGGATCCCAGGTGGGGCGCAGTATTTCCCGACCGAGGACGACATCCGCGGGGTGCTGGAGCCCCGGGGCATCCACGTCGATTTCAAGCCGCTGTTCGGGCGCACGCCGTACAACAGCTGGCTGATGACGGCCTCGCGCCTGTGATGTGGGAGCCGGCTATGCCGGCGATCCCGCGGCAGCGGGCCCGTTGGCCGCGAGCACCCGTCGCCGCTGAAGCGGCTCCCACACAAAGCCCGACATTGTGCGCCGCAATAAGGTATACTCGGCGGGTCGTGCCTGCGCTCCGACTCCCTTGCGGACCCTCGGCGTGGAGATTTTCCCGCCCGTTCCCCCACCCCCGGAAGCGCGCGCGACACCGGCCAGCCTGCTGTCTTCGTCATGGCTCGCGGCCGCCGAATCCATAACTCGCAGCGCGGTTCCAGGGAACGCTCGAGTCACGCAGGAGTGTTTCCATGTCTTTCGATTCGCTGGGCCTTGCGCCCGCGTTGCTGCGCGCGCTGTCCGAAGCCGGCTATGAAAAGCCCACGCCCATCCAGGCGGCCGCCATACCCGAGGTGCTGGCCGGTCACGACCTGATGGCTGCCGCGCAGACGGGCACCGGCAAGACCGCCGCTTTCTCGCTGCCGCTGCTTCATCGCCTTGCCGGCGAGGTACGCGGCGAAAGCCGCCGTCCGATCCGTGCCCTCATTCTCACCCCCACCCGCGAACTCGCCGCCCAGGTGCAGGAAAACCTGCGCGATTACGGCAAGTACGTGCGCCTGTCCAGCACCGTGATCTTCGGCGGCGTGGGCATGGGCAACCAGCTGCAGGCGCTGCGTCGCGGCGTCGACATCGTGGTGGCCACGCCGGGCCGCCTGATCGACCACATGCAGCAGCGCTCGGTCGACCTGTCCAAGGTGGACGTGCTCGTGCTCGACGAAGCCGACCGCATGCTCGACATGGGCTTCCTGCCGGCACTGAAGCGCATCCTCGCCGCGGTGCCGCGCCAGCGCCAGACGCTGCTGTTCTCGGCCACGTTCGCGCCGGAGATCAAGGCGCTTGCCCAGCAGTTCATGCGCGAGCCGCGCGAGGTGTCCACCACGCCGGCCAACACCGTGGCCAACACGGTCACCCACGTGGTGCACCCGGTCGACGCGGCGAACAAGCGCGAGCTGCTGCTGCACATCCTCGCCCAGGACAGCCGTCGCCAGACGCTGGTGTTCAGCCGCACCAAGCACGGCGCCGACAAGCTCGTGCGCCATCTGGAACAGGCCGGCATCCGTGCCGCCGCCATCCACGGCAACAAGAGCCAGAACGCCCGCACGCGTGCGCTGTCCGACTTCAAGACGGGCCGCATCACCGTGCTGGTCGCCACCGACATCGCCGCACGCGGTATCGATATCGACCAGCTCCCGGTCGTCATCAACTTCGACCTGCCCATGGTCGCGGAAGACTACGTGCACCGCATCGGCCGCACCGGCCGCGCGGGCGCCGAAGGCCAGGCCATCTCGCTGGTGAGCCACGACGAGTCGGGCCTGCTGCGCGACATCGGCCGCCTGCTGAAGACCGACCTCTCGATCCGCAACGTGGAAGGCTACGAGCCCAGCACGCCGCTTCGCCTCGACGCTGGCGCGCCGCGCCCGAAGCAGCAGCAGCGCCAGCCGCGTTCGCAGCAGGGCGGTGGCCAGGGCCGTCCCGGTGCCGGCGGCTCACGCCAGGGCGGCAACGGCGGCGGACGCCCGCCGTCGCATCGTCCGCACGGGCACTCCGCCGCGGGCACGGGCGAGAACACCGGCAGCCACAAGCGCCGGCGCCAGCGCCGCGGGCCGGCGACGAACAAGGCCTGAGGCCCGATGGCCTAGCCGCATGGGCAATGGTCCGCCCATGCGGTAATCCGGATCATGCGGGTTGGCAGGCCACCCAACCCAGGTACCACCCCGCATGTCCCGACTCCACCGCTATAGCGTCGCCGTGCTGCGCACCGTGTTCGGCGCGTTCTTCGCCTTCTCCGGCCTCAACCACATCTTCGCCTTCTGGCAGCCGCCTGCCCCGCACACGGCCGCCGGCCGCGCCTTCATGGCCGGCCTCGAAGCCAGCGGCTTCGTCGAGCCCCTGGTGGGCGTGCTCTTCGTCTATGCCGGCGTGGCGTTGATGGCGGCGCGGCTCGTGCCGCTCGCGCTGCTCCTGCTCGCGGCCCCCATCGTCGTCATCTTCGGCTACCACTTCGTCACCGAAGGCCGGACGCTCGGGCCGCACCTGCCTCTGCTGGCGATCTACCTGCTCCTTGCATGGGAAGAGCGCGGCGCATGGCGCGCCATGTTCGCCGCTGGCGGCAAGCGAGCCGATACCGAGCCCGCGCCGCTCAGCCCTGCGTTCTGATCTTCGCGGTGAGGACGTGGTCCTCCCACAGGCCGTCGATCTTCAGATAGCGCTTCGCATAGCCTTCCTTCTCGAACCCCAGGCGCTCGAGAAGCCGTCCGCTGCGTTCGTTGCGCGGCATGTAGTTGGCCATCACCCTGTGGAAATCCAGCGGGCCGAACGCATAGCGCACGGCCGCCTCGAGGGCCTCGAACATGAGGCCCTTGCCTTCGTGCGATGCGCCGATGCCATAGCCGAGATGGCACGCCTGAAAGACACCGCGTACCACGTTGGCGAAGGTGAAGGTGCCGATCATCGCGGTGGCGTCGGGCGTCAGTATCGCGAACGGATAGCCGCGGTCGCCCCGCGCGGCTTCCAGCCCCGCCTCGATCGCCTGCCGACAGCCTTCCAGCGAGTAATGCGATTCGGTGCGCAGCGGCTCCCACGGCGCCAGGTGTTCGCGATTCTCAGTGCGATAGCGGCGAAGCAGTTCCGCTTCGTCCACGTCGAGCAGGCGGATCACCGTGCGCGCGGTGCGCATGCGGATCGGTTCGCTCATGCGGCCAGCGCTTTCGCATGGTGGCGGAGGTGGTCTTCCACGAACGTCTGGATGAAGTAGTAGCTGTGGTCGTAGCCCGGGCGCATGCGCAGATCGAGCGGTTGACCCGCGTCTTCGCAGGCCGCCTCGAAGCGCTGCGGTTGCAGCTGGCTCACGAGGAAACCATCGGCCTCGCCCTGGTCGATGAGGATGGTGCCGTCGAAGCGGGCTCCCGCGCGAACGAGCGCCGTGGCGTCATGGCGCTCCCACGCCTTGCGATCGTCGCCGAGGTAGCGCGAGAAGGCCTTCTCGCCCCATGGCACACGAGCCGGCGCGACGATCGGCGCGAACGCCGACACCGAGCGGAAGCGGCCCGGATTGCGCAGGGCGATCGTGAGCGCGCCGTGTCCGCCCATGGAATGACCGGTGATGCCTTGCCGCCCCATGTCGAGCGGGAACCGTCCGGCGAGCAGGCGTGGCAGCTCGTCCACCACGTAGCTGTACATGCGGAATCGCGCATCCCACGGTGCCTCGGTGGCATCCAGGTAGAACCCCGCGCCTTCCCCGAACTCCCAGTCGCCGGTGGCACCGGGAAGCCCGGTGTCGCGCGGGCTGGTGTCCGGCATCGCCAGGGCCAGCCCGAGTTCGGCCGCGAGCCGTTGTGCGCCGGCCTTGATGGTGAACGTTTCCGCCGTGCAGGTGAGGCCGGCGAGGTACCAGAGCACCGGCACCGGCCCCTGCTCCGCCGCCGGGGGCAGGTACAGGGCGAAGCGCATGGGACCGCCGCACGCCTCCGAGGCATGCGAATAAAACCCTTGTACGCCGCCGAAGCAGCGCTGTTCCGATACCGTCTCGATGGCCGACATGGGACTCTTCCTTACGCGAAGCTGACCGAGGAGTGTAGCGCCGACGCGGCAGGTGGCCATGACCCACGGCGAAGTGCACCTATCGCTGCTACAATAGGGGGACTGCCCGGCGCCGATCGTGCCGCCGCGCCCCTCCCTGAGGTCGCCATGTCATCCCCCGATACCGATAACGCTCCGGCCCTGCCCGGTTTCAGCGCGCTTGCCCTCGACGCCAACGTCGTGCGCGCGCTGACCGAGGTGGGCTATGAGACCCCCTCCCCCATCCAGGCCGCCACCATTCCGGCGCTGCTCGAAGGCCGCGACGTCATCGGCCAGGCGCAGACCGGCACCGGCAAGACCGCGGCGTTCGCGCTGCCGGTGCTCTCGCGCATCGATCTCAAGCCCGGTAAGCCGCAGGCGCTGGTGCTCGCCCCCACGCGCGAGTTGGCCATCCAGGTGGCCGAGGCCTTCCAGAAGTACGCCACCTACCTGCCCGGCTTCCAGGTGCTGCCGATCTACGGCGGCCAGAGCTACGGCCCGCAGTTGCAGGGCCTGAAGCGCGGCGCGCAGGTCATCGTGGGCACGCCCGGCCGCGTCATCGACCACCTCGACAAGGGCACGCTGGATCTCTCCGGCCTGCGCTTCGTGGTGCTCGACGAAGCCGACGAGATGCTGCGCATGGGCTTCATCGACGACGTGGAGAAGCTGCTCCAGGCCACGCCGGAGGGCCGCCAGGTGGCGCTCTTCTCCGCGACCATGCCGGCACCGATCCGCCGCATCGCGCAGACGTACCTGAAGGACCCGGCCGAGGTCACGATCAAGAACAAGACCACCACTGCGGCGAACATCCGCCAGCGTTACTGGTGGGTGAGCGGCGTGCACAAGCTCGACGCCCTCACGCGCATCCTCGAGGCCGAGAGCTTCGACGCGATGATCGTCTTCGCGCGTACCAAGCAGGCCACCGAAGAACTCGCCAGCAAGCTGCAGGCGCGCGGTTTCGCCGCTGCCGCCATCAACGGCGACATCGCCCAGGCCCAGCGCGAACGCGTGATCGACCAGCTCAAGACGGGCAAGCTCGACATCCTGATCGCCACCGACGTAGCCGCGCGCGGCCTCGACGTGGAGCGCATCAGCCATGTGCTCAATTACGACATTCCGCACGACACCGAGTCGTACGTGCACCGCATCGGCCGCACGGGCCGCGCCGGCCGCAGCGGCGAGGCGATTCTTTTCGTCACGCCGCGCGAGCGCAACCTGCTTCGCCAGATCGAGCGCGCCACGCGCCAGCCGATCGAACAGATGCAGCTGCCCACCATCGAGGCGGTGAACGACACGCGCGTCAACAAGTTCAACCAGCGCATCACCGACACGCTCGCCACCGGCGACCTCGGCATGTTCCAGCAGTTGGTGGAAAAGTACGAGCAGGAACACAACGTGCCGGCGATCGAGATCGCCGCCGCGCTGGCGCGCATCGCCCAGGGCGACCAGCCGCTGCTGCTGGAGCCGCCGGCCAAGCGCGAATACACCGAGCGCCCGCCGCGCGAATACGACCGCGAGCGTCCGTCGCGCGACGGTGGCGACTTCGCCGACCGTCGTCCGGTGCGCGAAGGCATGCGCCAGCCGCGTCCGCACGTCACCGAGAACGGCAAGCGCACCTATCGCATCGAGGTCGGCCACGAGCACGGCGTGAAGCCGGGCAACATCGTGGGCGCCATCGCGAACGAAGGTGGTGTCGAGGCCAAGTTCATCGGCCGCGTGAGCATCCGCGACGACTACAGCCTGATCGACCTGCCGGAAGGTATGCCGGCCGAGACCTTCAACCACCTGAAGAAGGTGTGGGTCGCGCAGCAGCAGCTGAAGATCAGGGAATGGGACGGCACGGAGCAGCCGCAGAGCGGCGCCCCGCCGCGCCCGCGCGGCAATTTCCGCCCTTCCTCCGGCAGCCGTCCGGGCGGCGGCAAGCCGCCGCGGAAGAAGCGGGATTTCTAGCATCTGAGGGACACCAGCTAGGCCGGCTGTGAGAGCCGGCCACGTTAGCCGGGCCCTGTGGGAGCCGGCTATGCCGGCGATCCCCGACATAGCGGGCACGCTTGCCGCGAGCACCCATCGCCGCTGAAGCGGCTCCCACACAGAGCTTGCCTGGCTTGTGTGGCGTGGGGCCTTCTGTGGGAGCCGGCTACGCCGGCGATCCCGCGGCAGCGGGCACGCTTGCCGCGAGCACCCATCGCCGCTGAAGCGGCTCCCACACAGAGCGCGGGGTTTACAAAAAGTCCGCCGGCGATAGGGGCTGCATGCCATGCCGCAAGCGCGCCTTGTCGCACTGCGGACTCGGCGTGCCGTCTTCCCACGCCGGCTTCAAATCGTGGCAAGGCGACGGGCGTACCTCGTACACACCACAATGCGCAGCCACGCCAACCTCCCCCACGAGCGACTTGCAGCGCGGTTCGTATGCGTTCGTGCCGTGCATCGCCACGCGATGCGGATCGAGGTGTTCGGTGAGCGCGGCCGGCGTGATGCCGCCGGCCGCGTCCGTTTCAAGCCAATGGAAGGCGACGCGGTACGTCGCACAGCATGCGCCGCAGCGCAGGCATGGGTGAGTCATGGATCAGATCGCGCCCGAGAACGTGTTGCACTTGCCGACATCGCCACTATCGAAGCCGGTACGGAACCAGTGCACGCGCTGAGCCGACGTGCCATGGGTAAATGAATCCGGCACCACCCTGCCTTGCGCCTGTTCCTGCAGCGCGTCGTCGCCGATGGCGGTAGCGGCATGGAGCGCCGACTCGATGTCGCCGGGCTGCAACCACTGTTTGCGCTGCTGCGAATGGTTCGCCCAGACACCCGCGAAGCAATCGGCCTGCAACTCCTGCCGCACCGAGAGACCGGAAGCGCCTTCCAGATGCGCTCCGCGGCGGCGTGCGTCGCTCACCTTGTCGAACACACCCGTCAGGTTCTGCACGTGGTGACCCACCTCATGCGCAATGACATAGGCACGAGCGAAGTCGCCGGATTCCTGGAATCGTGCCTGCATCTCCTGGAAGAACCCGAGGTCGAGGTAGACCTTGTGATCGCCCGGGCAATAGAACGGCCCCACCGCCGAGGAGGCCGATCCGCATGCCGTGCGCACGCCGTTGCGGAAGAGCACCAGCTTCGGCTGCTCGTACTGCTGACCGTTTGCGGCAAATATCTCGCCCCAGGTGTCCTCCGTCTCCCCCAGGATGGCGCGCACGAAATCCACCTGCGGATCGTTCGATGCGGCCTGCTGCGGCGCCTGCTGCGTCTGCGGCGCCTGGGCCGCGCCCGGGTCGCCCTGGCCGAGGAGGGCCGTAGGGTCCTTGAAGAACACCAGGCCCAGGATGGCCAGGATGACGATGCCGCCGAGCCCCAGCCCCCGGCCACCGAACGACGGACCGCCACCGCCGCCTTCGCCGGCGTCCTGCACGTTGTCGCTTCTACGGCCTTTTTGCCAAAGCATCGGGGTGTCCTCCGGTTGAAAGCGTCTTGAGGCGAGACACGGTACGCATGATCGCACGGACGGTTGCCGGTAGACTTCGTGATCGACATCGTCCCCGGACCTCCCATGACCAGCCAGCTTCCTGCCGTCGTCACCCTGCTCACCCTGCTCTTGATGTTCGCCACCGTGTGGATGGTAGGCAGGGCGCGTGAACGTTACGGCATCAAGGCCCCGTCCATCTCAGGCGATCCTGCCTTCGAACGGGCCTGGCGGGTGCAGATGAACACGCTCGAGAACGCCGTGATGTTCATTCCGGCGCTGTGGCTGGCCGCGCAGTACGTGGACCCGCTATGGGCCGGCATCGCCGGCCTGGTCTGGCTTGCCGGCCGGGTGTGGTATGCCGTGGCCTACCTGCGCGACGCCAGCCGCCGTGGCCCCGGCTACATCGTCTCCATGCTCGCCTGGCTGGTGCTGATGCTGATGGCCGCCGGCGGTATCGGCATGGCGATCATGGAAAACAACGCCACGCCGACCGAGGACACGGCAGGAGCCCCGTAACACTGTGGGAGCCGGCTATGCCGGCGATCCCGCGGCAGCGGGCAAGTCTCCCGCAAGCACCCATCGCCGCTGAAGCGGCTCCCACAGTGGGTTCTATACGTCGTCGCTGCCCAGGGCCATCACGCGCACGCGCTGAATGCGAGCGCCGTCCATCGCGGTGACCTCGAACTCCAGATTGTCCGTCTCGAAGCGGTCGCCCGGGGCGGGTAGACGGCCCAGCTGCTGGAGGACGAAGCCCGCCAGCGTGGAGAAATTGCCTTCCGCCGCGCCCGGCAGCCGGTGCCCGAGCAAGTGCTCCACGCGGCGTGCGTCGAGGCTGGCGTCGAGCAGCCAGGCACCATCCGGCTCGCTGACCGCCGAGGGATCGCCCTCGTCGGTCTCGCTGGGGAATTCGCCCGCGATCGTTTCCAACACGTCGGCCGGCGTGACGAGGCCGAGGATGCTGCCGTACTCGTCCACCACGAGCGCCACCTGCAGCGGCGCGCGGCGGAACTCGTCGATCAACCGGAGCACGCTCAGCGATTCCAGCACCGTGATCGGCTTGCGCACGAAGGTATCGGTGTCCAGCCGGCCGTGTTCGCTCACGCTGGCCAGCAGGTCGCGGGACGAGACCACACCCACGAGTTCGTCGAGATCGCCCCGCGCCACGAGCATCCAATGGTGCGGCGATTCGCGCGCTTCGCCGAGCAGCACCGAGGATTCCTCGTCGGGGTCTACCCAGACGATTTCGGTGCGCGGGGTCATGATCGAGCGAACCGGCCGCTGCGAGAGATCGAGCACGCCCTGCACCATTTCCAGCTCGTCCTTGCCGAACACCGAGGTCTCGGCGACCTCCGGCACAGGCTCGCCCTTCCCGCCGTCGCCGGCGTCGTCCGGGGCACCGCCGAGCAGGCGCAGCACCGCGCGCGCCGTGCGGTCGCGCATCACCCGGCCGCCCACCAGCAGCGAGCGGCGCCGATTCCGCCGCATCGTCTGGTTGAACACCTCGATCATGATCGAGAAGCCGATGGCGGCGTACAGGTAGCCCTTCGGAATATGGAAACCGAAGCCTTCGGCGATGAGGCTGAAGCCGATCATCAACAGGAACGACAGGCAGAGGATGATGACCGTGGGGCGCGCGTTGACGAACACGGTGAGCGGCTTGCTCGCCGTGATCATGAGTCCCATGGCCACCACCACACCGATCATCATGATGGAAAGGTGATCGACCATGCCGACGGCGGTGATGACGGAGTCGAGCGAGAACACCGCGTCGAGGATCACGATCTGAGCCACCACCAGCCAGAAGCTGGCCCGGCGCCGAGCGCCGCCTTCGTCGTGTTCGGATGCTTCCAGCCGCTCGTGCAGTTCGAGCGTGGCCTTGAAGAGGAGGAAAGCGCCGCCGACGATGAGGATGATGTCCCGCCAGGCCAGGCTGAACCCGCGCCACTCGAACAGCGGCTGCGTGAGCGTCACCAGCCAGGACATGGCGGCAAGCAGGCACAGGCGCATGACCAGCGCGAGGCCGAGGCCCATGAGGCGCGCGTGGTCGCGCTGGCGGGCGTGGAGCTTGTCGGCGAGGATCGCGACGAAGACGAGGTTGTCGATGCCGAGCACGATCTCCAGCACGATCAACGTGAGGAGTCCCGCCCAGGCCGAAGGGTCGGCTAGCCAGTCGAATGCGAACATGATCAGGCGCGTCGGGGCGCCACGCTTCCTCCTTTAGGGACGGACAACTATACAGGGCCCGGATGACCGCCTGTGCCGTAAGCGTCGTTGCGGCGCCCGACCTCCGTCGGCTAGGGTGCCCCATGGCCCACGATTACCTTCCCGAATCCCCCTTGTCCACCTTCCGGGCACCCGCTCCCCCTCCGGGAATCGTCGAAACCGCGCTCTGCATCGTGGCCTATTTCGCCATGCAGTTCGTGTTCGGCGCGTTGTTCGGCGGCGCCTCCATGCAGATCGCCCGCCATTTCCCGGGCCAGGTGCCCGCCGCGCCTGATCGGCTCATCGTCGTGGTGATCCTCACCGTGCTCTGCGCCGCTGCCCTGGCCTCCTGGCTCGTCGTGCGGCGCTGGGGTCCGGAACACGCCAGGGACCCGGGCCCGAGCGGGCTGGGTTTCACCGAACCGGCCGGCCGTTTCATCCTGATGGGTACCATCCTGGGTCTGGCCGCGCCCATGATCGGGGGCCTTCTTACGCAACTGCTCGCCGGCGAGCACACCGTCAGCCAAGCTGTGAGCGATATCGCCGACAAGGCACACATCGGCATGCGGGTGGCACTCCTGCCCGTGGTGGTACTGGCGGGCCCCGCGGTCGAGGAACTGCTGTTCCGGGGCGCCCTGCTCTCGGTGCTGCGCACGCGGCTCGGCGACGGCTGGGCCATCGCGCTGTCCGCGCTCATCTTCGGCACGGTGCACCTGCCTGACCTGGCGTGGCTCTGGTACGCGGTGCCGAACCTGGTGCTCGTCGGCCTGTTCTGCGCCTGGCTGCGCGTGCGCAGCGGTTCCATCTGGCCGTCCTTCGTCGCCCACGCCGCCAACAACGCGCTGGCGACGATCGCGTGGTTCACGGCCTCGGCGGGCTCGTAAAAAACCCTTAAAGGCGCTCCAGCGCCGCCACGTGGCGTGCGAGGCGGGGGCTGGCATAGCACTGGGAGCCGACGGGAATCAGCCCCTCCCTGGCGAAGGCCTCGCGGTACCAGCGCGCCGGCCTGCCAAAGAACCCTTCGCGGTCGCCGCCCGGGTCGTCCTCGCGCGTGTACACCTCGAGGAAAGCCAGCCCTTCGGCCATCTCGCCGATACCGATGAGGCCGGCGCGGATCTCGGCAGGCTTCAGGTAATGCAACACGTCGGTGCAGACGATCAGGTCGAAGCGCGTGTCGAAGCGCAGCTCGGCCAGCTGGCCGAAGCGTGCATAGCCGATATTGCGCGACCGGCCGTAACGCGCCACCGCATATTCGCTGGCCTCCAGTCCCCGGTATTCGATATCGGGACGCAGGCGGCGGAGTTCGGCCCGCCAGGGCGCTTCGCCGCAACCCACGTCCAGCACGTTGCGCACGGGCCTGCCGAGATAGAACTCGGCCTGCCCCACCACCATGGCCACCTTGCGCCGAAGCTCGGCCGGCGACCGCACGGCGTGGCCGGCGCTGCGGTACCACTTGTCGAAATAGGCCTGGTCGTAGGTCTTGGGCATGGTCGCGGCCGTCGAAAACGCCCATGGTAGCGGCGGCGTACACTTTCGGCACACATGTCACGCGCCAGCATCATCCCATCCGGAAAGGAGACTTCCATGCCCCGCATCCAGCTACGCATCACCGGCGACCGCGACGTGTTCGAGGACGTGCTGAACGCCATCCACGGCGTCGACCGTATCGAGAGGGTCGAGGAGATCGACGACTTCATGAACGACTTCCGCGACGACTCCAGCTCGCAGAACCTCTCCGACGACATGAGTTCGAAAACCTACACCCTCGAGGTGGAGGTTCCCAACGAGAAGATCGGCGAGCGGGTGCGCGAGATCGCCGAGGAAACCGCCGGCACGCGAGAAGCCGCGATCGAGTTCGTGAATCCGGACGAGAACGAGATCTAGGGCTGCCAGGTTTCCCCTTGCGGGGTGGAGAGGCGGCGATCGAGGTAATAAGCCGCGCTGATGAACGCAAGGTGGGTCAGCGCCTGCGGGAAGTTGCCCAGGGGTTCCGCCCGTAGGCTCAGTTCCTCGGCGAACAGGCCCACGTGGTTCGCATAGCGCAGGCCGCGCGCCATCGCCTCGCGCGCTTCGTTCAGCCGCCCCGCCCGTGCCAGGCATTCCACATACCAGAACGTGCACGTGGTGAAGGCGCCGTCGCCACCTTCCAGGCCGTCCGAGTTCCGGTAGCGGAACACCATGCCGTCATCGGCCAGTTGTTCGCCGATCGCATCCAGCGTCTTCAGCCATACCGGGTCGGTGGCCGACACGAAACGCACCAGCGGCATCATGAGGGCCGACGCGTCGAGGTCGCGGCCGCCCTTCGTCTGCACGAAATAGCCGTGCTCGGGATGCCGGAAGTGCGTCCAGATGTCGTCCGAAATACGGTCCCGTTCAGTCGCCCATTCCACCACCGCGCCAGGGAGCGAGCGCTTGCGCGCGAGCCGTACCGCGCGATCGAGCGCCACCCAGCACATCAGGCCCGAGTGCAGGAAATGCCGTGGCGTGTCGCGCACCTCCCAGATGCCTTCGTCCGCTTCCATCCAGTGCGCGCACACGTAGTCGACCAGGCGCTGCACGTGTGCCCACCCTTCCCGGCTGATCGCCCGTCCGTACTTGTTGGAAAGATAGATGCTGTCGAGCAGTTCGCCGTAGATGTCCAGCTGCGTCTGCGAACGTGCGGCGTTGCCGATGCGCACGGGGCGCGAGCCCGCATAGCCCGCCAGATGATCCAATGTCGATTCGGCCAAAGCTTCGCTGCCGTCCAGTGCGTACATGATGCGCAAGGTGTTGCCGTTCTCCAGTTCCGTGAACCGGTCTTCCGTCCACTTCCGGAAGTGTTCCGCCTCATCGACATAGCCCAACCGCATGAAGGCGTACACGGTGAAGGACGCGTCGCGCAGCCAGCTGGCACGGTAATCCCAGTTGCGTGAGGCGCCGGTGGCCTCCGGCAAGCCGAACGTACCGGCCGCCGCGATGGAGCCATGCTTGTGCGACACGAGCAGCTTCAGCACGAGCGCGGACCGATCCACCATTTCCCGCCAGCGCCCGCGGTAGGTGGAACGCCGTGCCCAGTGCCGCCAGATGTCCGCCGTTGCATCGAGCGCGGCCGCGCACTCCGCGGCATCCAGGGGATCGTGTTCCTCGTCGCACAGCACGAACCACGCGTCCTCGCCCACGTCGAGAGCGAACTCCGCATGCGCCTCGCCGTCGCCGCACTTCAAGGGAACGGAAGCACCGAGGCGCAGGGCATGCGCGCCGTCGTGGAACACCACCGTGGACCCGTATTCCTCGGCCGTGGGGACGCACGAGGCGTAGTCGAGCCGGGGACGACAGCGAACGCGCACCCGCACCTTGCCGCGCGACACGCGAAGCCGGCGCACGAGGCTGCGGGGAAGGCGCGCGCCGCACTCCGGATGCGGCATGAAATCCGTCAGCTCGATGCTGGCCTCGTCCGCCATCCAGCGCGTGACCAGGATGTTGGTTTCGGGAACATACAGCTGCATGCGGTTGGCTTCTTCGAGCAGGGGCTCGACCGTGAACTCGCCACCTTTCTCAGGATCGAGCAGCGCCGCGAACACCGAGGGGCTGTCCAGGTGCGGCCAGCACATGAAGTCGATAGTGCCGTCGCTCGCCACCAGCGCGATGGTGTCCTGGTTCCCGATGACGCCGTGGTCGCCGATGCGGCGCCCCGGCACGGGATTGTCGAGATGTGGCACAAGGCTCTCCGCAGGCCGTCCATGGCGGAGGAATGCCACATGACATGTGAAGCCGGACTCTACCCGGAGCCCATGGCGGCGCCCGTCAGAACTCCAGCCGGTACGCGATCTTCACCAGGCCCTCGTTCACGTCCTTGAGGCTGAAGCCCTGGCGGAACTGCGACCCCACGTCGTCGTCCGTGTCATCCCTGTAGCCGCCGCGGTTGTACACGATGTAGAGATCGGACAGCGGCGCGATCTCGTAGCGGTAGCGGATCTGGAAGCCCAGGTTGGCCACGCCCAGGTCGTCCACCGGTTCGTCGCTGTGCACGGTGCCGCCGCTGGGCGTTACCTCCAGCGTGTCGCGCAGCTTCGCGCCCACGGCCAGCGTCTGCAGTTTCACGCGCAGCTCCTGCCGGTTGCTGAGGTTCCAGTTGAGGCCGCTGTCGATGCCTATGGTGCGCCCGTCGTAAGAGCCCAGCAGGTTGTCGTGGCCCTGCCAGATCAGCCAGTTCGGGTCCCACTCGTAGCTGCCGCCGAGGAACACGCTGAAGGCGTCGGTGATGAAATACGTCGGCGTGAACTTGAAGTAATAGCCGAGCCGGTGGTAGCCGGTGAGCTGATTCCCGGTGACGAAGCCTTCCGCTTCCCAGGCCCAGCGGCCCACGCGGGGGCGCGTGCGTTCGTAATACAGCTTCGCGGTGGGCGGCTCGTGCAGAGCGTGCCCACCCCGGGTAAGCAGATCGTCATAGGCGGACGAGAAGGTGTCGAGGCGCCATTCTTCGTCGCCACCGTCGCGGCGGCGGCTGTCACGCTGGATGCGGAGGCGGCGGCTGATGGACAGGCCGCGGGTGTTGTTCGCGCCCGAGATGCGATATTTCCACAGGTGCGACGCATACGCGGAATCCGCCGGCAGGCCGGTCACGCGCCGGCGCACTTCCCAGTGCAGATATTCCATGTTGTTGCGCGGCAGGTATCCAAAGTCGTCGATGTCGAGCCGCTCGCCGAAGTACATGCCGAGCCACTGCTGCGCCCACGTATCGTTCATCTGCCAGTACGCGACGCTGGTCGCCCCGAGGCCGGATGTACCGGCATTTGGCTGGTCGATCTTGCTGCCCACCACGTTGCTGGTCACCGTGAAATCGGCATTGGGCTGCCAGCGGTGGTCGAAACCCAGCACATTGGCGTCGCGGTCGAGGTAGGGATGGCTGACATGGGTGGCGAGCATGCCGAACGTCTGCGTGCCGACGTTCTGGCTGAGACGAAGCGCCCCGAAGCTGCGCCCCGCGTCGCCCTTTTCCTGCGCAGTGAGGATGCCGTAATTGGTGGAGCCGAGGCTGCCGTTGACCTTCACCGCCGCCGAGATGTCGGCAGCACCGTGGCCATCGTCCGAGGCGCCGCCCACGCGCCGCGTATAGACCAGCTGCGAGTAATCGTCGAGCAGGCTGAAATCGAAGATGCCCTGGTTTTCCGTGAAGAAGGGGCGCTTGTCGGTGAAGAAGGTTTCCTCCGGCGAGAAGTTCACCACGAGGTCGTCGCTTTCCACCTGGCCGAAGTCCGGATTGATGGTGGCCGTGAGCTGGGTCTGGCCGTTGGGCTTCCAGAGAATGTCGGCGCCCTGCTCGAACGTGGTGCCGCCATGCGCCCGGTCCACCTTGCCCACTACGTAAGGCGTCACCGCGAACAGCGACTGCGAATACGCGGGCATCCGCACACGCTCGAAGCTCGAAAGGAAGCGCCCCTGGTCGAACGTGATCGTGGGCCAGCCCATGCGTTCGCCGGTGCTGCCTATCACACGGTCGATGTAGAGACCGATGGTTCGCTCCCCGCCCTTTGCCTTGTGCATGGGCGCGATGTACCACGGGATGAGCACTTCCACGGAATAACCGTTGGCGTCTTCGCTGACCGCATGGTCCCAACGGCCGTCCCAGTCGTAGCTGAAGTCGGATTCGTTGGTGATCACCTCGTCGGCGATGCCGCCTTGCGACTTCACCTCGAAGTCGTAACCCACGCGACCGTCGCCGTTGAAATCCACCATGACGTTGATACGGTCGACCAGCGCGTTCTCGTCACGCCGCGTCTGCTGGCGCGAGCGAACGACGTCGCCATCGGGTTGTGTCGCCCGGATCGCCACCGCAAGGCCCTTGGGCGTCGAGAGGATCCATGCTTCCGTCGGCTGGCTGCCGGGTTTGCCCGTGAACGGCTGCGTCTGGCGGAAGTCGACGATGTGCTTCGCCCCAGCCCATTCCGCGGGATCGATGTGCCCATCGATCGTCACCTCCGCGAACGCGGGGGCGGCAACGAGGCCCAGCAGCAAAGCAAGGGTGAAGCGAGAACGCATGGGGGGTCCGGGGCGTGGAAACTTGCGGGAAGGATGCCTGCCGAACCGCAAAAGGTTGCCATGACCCTTGGCCCATGCGCTCAGCCCAACTCCCTGATCAACTCCACCAGGGCCCGGAGCGGCGCGGGCACGTGCCGCCGTCCCGGGTAGTAGAGGCACAGTCGGTCGAACGGAGGGGTCCACTCCTCGAGCACGCGTTCGAGGCGGCCTGCCGCCAAGGCCTCGGTGGCCTGGAATTCGGCAACGTAGGCAAGCCCGAGTCCGGCCAGTGCCGCTTCCAGCATCAGGCGCGGCTCGTCCAGGGTGAGCGTGCCGCCCGTTTCGACCGCCAGCGTTTCACCGCGCCGTTCGAACTCCCAGCGATAGATGTGGCCGGCCGACATGCGTGCACGTACGCACACGTGGTGCACGAGGTCCGCCGGCGTGCGTGGCCGGCCATGCCGCGCGAAGTAGTCGGGCGTTCCCACCACGGCAAAGCGGATCGGCGGCCCGAACGGCACCGCCACCATGTCGCCCGGCACCGTGTCGGCGGTGCGAATGCCCGCGTCGAAACCGTCCCGCACGATGTCGATGAGGCGGTCGTCGGTCACCAGATCCAGGTGCACGGCCGGGTACTTCCGCAGAAACGGAACAAGGTAGGGCCACATGGCCAGGTGCGCCGCACCGGCCGAGGTATTGATCCGCAATGCGCCGGAGGGCGTTCCTGCCTCCTCGCTCGCCCGTTCCAGCGCGCCCTGGATATCGGCCACGGCGGGAGCCACCTCGCCGACGAAGCGCTCGCCGGCCGCCGTGAGCCGGACACTGCGCGTGGTGCGATGGAAGAGCCGCGTGCCGATGCGCGCTTCCAGGGCGGCCACGGCCTGGCTGAGCGCCGACGTGGACATCTCCAGGGACGCCGCGGCGGCCCGGAAGCTGCCTTGCCGGGCCACGGCCAGGACGGCTTCGAGTTCGGTGAGACCGGATCGCATTATCCGCTCCAGCTTAACGGCTTATTCCGATTTGTCCTTCTTATCAGATCAATGACCCGTCCGCATCTTGGAGAGCACCCGCGCCCTGGCGCGCCCACCGAGGACAGGTCATGCACACCATCGAGCACATCTACATCGACGGCGCGTTCGTCACCCCGCACGGCACCGAGCGCTTCGAGCTGTTCAATCCGGCCACCGAGGCGGTGATCGGCACGGTACGACTGGCCGATGCCGACGACGCGCGCCGCGCCATCGCTGCGGCGAAGCGCGCCTTCGATACCTTCAGGTATACAGACGTGGAGGAGCGGATCGCCCTTCTCCGGCGCATGCACGAGGCGGTACTGGCGCGCGAAGATGATCTGTTCGCCGCCATCCGCGAGGAGTACGGCGCACCCGTATCGCGCGGTCGCTGGATGGCGCGCCATGCCGCTACCGTTTTTACGGATGCCATCGACACGCTGCGCACCTTCGACTTCGAACGACGCATGGGCACGGCCACCGTCGTGATGCAGCCGGCCGGCGTTGCGGGCCTCATCACGCCATGGAACAGCAACGCTGGTTTCATCTGCGGCAAGCTCGCCGCAGCCATCGCCGCCGGCTGCACCGCCGTGATCAAGCCCAGCGAGATGAGTGCGTTGCAGACGAAGATCGTGACCGAAGCGCTGCATGAGGCGGCTGCACCCGCGGGCGTGTTCAACATCGTGACCGGACGTGGCGAGATCGTGGGCGCGGAAATGGTCGCCAGTCCCGACATCGCGAAGATCTCGTTCACCGGCTCGACGGCGGTCGGCAAGGGTATTCTGCGCAACGGCGCGGACACCCTGAAGCGCGTGACGCTGGAACTGGGCGGCAAGTCGCCGAGCATCGTGCTCGACGACGCCGATTTCGCCCAGGCCGTACCCCTGACCATCGCTGCGGGGTTCATGAACAGCGGACAGGCGTGCATCGCCGGCACGCGCATCCTGGTGCCACGCTCACGGAAGGCCGAATTCGAGGCCATGGCCAAAGCCGCCGTGGAAGCCGCGATCTCCGGCGACCCGGGCGATCCCGCGACCGAAGTGGGGCCCATGGTGAGCGCGAAGCAGTGGCAGCGCGTGCAGGGGTATATCCGCAAGGGAATTGACGAGGGCGCGCGCGTGCTTACGGGCGGCGAAGGGCGGCCGAACGGCCACGCGCATGGCTGGCTGGTCCGTCCGACACTGTTCACCGACGTGCGCAATGACATGACGATCGCCCGCGAGGAGATCTTCGGCCCCGTGCTCTCGATCATCGCCTACGACAACGAAGAGGAAGCGATCGCCATCGCGAACGACACGAACTACGGCCTCCAGGCCTATGTGTTCTCGAGCGACAAGGATAGGGCGCGCCGCGTCGCCGCGCGCATCGACGCCGGGCGCGTGCTGGTGAACACGCTGACGCACGAACCGAAGGCCCCGTTCGGCGGATTCAAGCAGTCCGGCATCGGTCGCGAGTACGGGCAGTTCGGCCTCGAGGCCTACCTGGAGCCCAAGGCCTACCTGGGCCTGTGATCGAACGTCTGCTAACGTCGGCGGGCCAACTCATCCGGGGGACCTCATGCTCGCACGTACCTGCCTCGCGCTCACTCTCGCCATCGCCCTGCCCGCCGTTGCTGAGGAGGCAAAGAAGACGCCCACGCCGAAGGAACTGGTGGCGAAGTCCACCCCGGCCGAATGGCGCACGCCCGACCTCCAGAACCTGGTGTACATGGATCTGCCGCAGGGACGCGTGATCATCGAACTGGCCCAGGACTGGTCGCCCCTGCACGCAGCGAACATCCGCACGATGATCCGCGAACACTACTTCGACGGTACGCAGATCATCCGCGTGCAGGACAACTTCGTCACCCAATGGGGCGATCCGGACGGCGACGACAAGAAGAAGGCCAAGAGCCTGGGCACCGCGAAGGAAACCCTCGCGCCGGAGTTCACGCGCAAGGGCGGCAAGCCGTATCCGTTCACGAAGCTGCCGGACGGCGACGTTTACGCGCCGGAAGTCGGGTTTTCCGATGGGTTCCCGGTGGCGCGCGACGGCAAGGGCGAGGCGTGGATCACGCACTGCTACGGCACCGTGGGCGTCGCGCGTGATACCGGCGCGGAAACCGGCAACGGCAGTTCGCTCTACGCCATCATCGGCCAGGCCCCGCGCAACCTCGACCGCAACCTCGCGGTGGCCGGCAAGGTCATCAAGGGCATGGAGATCCTGTCGGCCTACCCGCGCGGCGGCGAACCGATGGGCTTCTACGACAAGCCCGAACAGCGGGTGACGATCAAGAGCGTTCGCCTGGCGGCCGACGTGCCGGAAGCAGACCGCACGCCGATCCAGGTGCTGCGCACCGACAGCAAGACCTTCGCCGCGGTGGTCGAAGCCAAGCGCAACCGCCACGACGACTTCTACACCCGCCCCGCGGGGAAGATCGACCTGTGCAACATCAGCGTGCCGGTGCGCGATCCGTCAAAGAAGCCCTGAGCCGCTGGGAGTATCCATTGTGGGAGCCGGCTGTGCCGGCGATCCCGCGGCAGCGCGCCAGCTTGCTGCGAGCACCCATCGCCGCTGAAGCGGCTCCCACAGAAAGACCGGCTCAGCCCGCAGGCGCGTCGGCCAGGATGGCCTCGCGTAGCGTCTTGAGTTTCGCCTTCAACTTCGCCTCATTCTCAGGCCCCACGCGAATCATGAACTTCTGGCCCACGGACAGTTGCTCGTAGGTGGGATTGGCATAGACGTAGCCTTCCTTCGCCGGAATCAATTGCAGCGTACCCTTCGGTTCCGGCGCGGCAAGCAGGTGGTCGATCACCTCGATCAGGCGGTCGTTGAAATAGCCGCCGGTGCCGAGGTCGCGGTAGGCGTCCTGGAACAGCGGATAATTGCGCTTGTACCAGGCCGCGGCTGCCTTGGGATTCACCCGGTCGGCAACGTACATGTACGTGTCGTAGCGCGCGTAGTTCTTTTTCGCCTCGACGAACATGCCGTCGTCCGACTGCACCTGGAAACGCCCCGTGGGCGTGCGCAGCGGCACGATGTTCATGCCGATGGTCTGCTTCGGCAACGCGTCGATGGTCGAAACCATGCGCGAGACGATGGCCTGCGGTTTGAGCAGCGACTTCAGCGCGTCGTCGCTGGTGAGGGCGAGCAACCCGGCGAGCACGGCGTCGTCGCTCTGGTCCAGCGACGGCAAGGCCGCCGTGGAACCGCTGGCAGGCCCGATCGGGTGCTGCGGCAACGCTGCGTCGTGCACGGTACCGGCATGCGCCGGCTCGGAAGAACCCGCGACGGCAAACGGCGGCGCCTCAGCCTTCTCCCGCGCCATCTTCTCCCGATACACGAAGATGCCGACGACGACGGCAATCGCCACCACCAGCAAACCTGCAACCCATTTCGAACCCGACGACTGACTGCTCAATGTACCGCTCCCGCTGAAAACCAAGCATCCATGGGACTACGGATGGGCGGTCGAGTTCAAATCGAGCCGTGGGCAATCCATCGAAAACACCGCAAGTGCGGCGAAAATCGCGCCTGTGAGCGCCAGGAGCTACGGATCGCCCGCGAGTTCGCGCACGGCGTCCAATGGCACCAGACACGTGCGAGGCTTCTTCGAGAGGTCGATATGCAGGATGCCGTCGGGCATCGGCGCGTGATAATGCACCTCGCCGGCGACGCAAGGCACCGTCGTCGGTGTCACGCCGAACATGGCGCGCCATGTCCGCAGCGCCATCATGGCGGTCGTCGCGTAGCCGGGGTGCTGACCATCGGCGTGGGTCCAGGCAAGCTCAGGATAAGCCTGCATCAGTTTCCGGCGCGATTCGGCGATTTCGACATAACCTGCGCCGCTGGCGCTCGCGATGGCGCGTTCGCCGAATTCGAGCGCTTCGTTCGTTTCCCTGCTCGACTGCCACGTACCCAGATAGAACACGCGTGCCCCGGCTGCTCTGACCATGTGTGCCGCGTCCTTGGCGGACCGCATCGCGGAAAGCGCGGAAACGCCCTCCTGCCGGCACGCGGTCGGGCAGAAGGCGTCGCCTCCCCGCTCTTGCAGAATCACATCGGTGTAACCGCCCTCGGCAAGGGCCTTCGTCACCAGAGGATTTCGCATGGCATCCGCCAGCGAAGCTCCGGCACTGGCGATCATGTCGACGTCGAGGCGCGCCCCGTCCGGAGCAAGCGAAGCGAACGCGTTCGGCAGATCGTTGACGTAGGTGAGGCTGTTGCCGATGAACAGGACGCGGTGCGCGGGTTCGCTGGCCTGCGCCCCCGCCAATGCAAGCAGGGTGAGGACGGCCACGACGAAGCATCGGCGCATAGAGCGTTCCTGGAAGAGGCGTCACCATCCGGATTTCAGTTTGCGTAAGCGACGGCAGACGCGCGGGGGGAACTGAGGCGCTGGGCCCCTGCTTTCGCAGGGGCGACGGCCTGGGTTCTTACATGTTGCGGCGGTATTCCCCGCCCACGTCGTACAGCGCGTGGCTGATCTGGCCCAGCGAGTTGTGCTGCACGGCTTCCATCAGTTCCTCGAACACGTTGCGGCGGTCGCGGGCGGTCTTCTGGAGTTTTTTCAGGCTCTCGGGGGCGAGACCGTTGCGGGCCTTGCCGTAGAGACGCACGTTGTCGATCTGCTGGCCCTTCTCTTCTTCCGTGGAGCGGATGAGTTCAATCTCGGTGGCAATCTCGCCGCCGTGGTCCTTGGGCAGGAAGGTGTTCACGCCGATGAGCGGCAGGGAGCCGTCGTGCTTCTTGTGCTCGTAATACATCGACTCTTCCTGGATCTTGCCGCGCTGGTACATCGTGTCCATCGCGCCGAGCACGCCGCCGCGCTCGCTGATCGCCTCGAATTCCTTGTAGACGGCCTCTTCCACGAGGTCGGTGAGCTCGTCCACCACGAAGCTGCCCTGCCAGGGATTCTCGTTGAAGTTGAGGCCCAGCTCGCGGTTGATGATGAGCTGGATGGCCACGGCGCGGCGCACGCTTTCCTCGGTGGGCGTGGTGATCGCCTCGTCGTACGCGTTCGTGTGCAGGCTGTTGCAGTTGTCGAACAACGCATAGAGCGCCTGCAACGTGGTGCGGATGTCGTTGAACTGGATTTCCTGCGCATGCAGCGAGCGGCCCGACGTCTGGATGTGGTACTTCAGCATCTGGCTGCGCGGGCTGGCGCCGTAGCGTTCGCGCATGGCGCGGGCCCAGATGCGACGCGCCACGCGGCCGATCACGGTGTACTCCGGGTCCATGCCGTTGGAGAAGAAGAACGACAGGTTGGGCGCGAAGTCGTCGATCTTCATGCCGCGCGCCAGGTAGTACTCCACGATGGTGAAGCCGTTCGACAGCGTGAAGGCCAGCTGGCTGATCGGGTTCGCCCCGGCCTCGGCGATGTGGTAGCCGGAGATCGACACCGAATAGAAGTTGCGTACCTTGTGATCGACGAAGTACTGCTGGATGTCGCCCATCATGCGCAGGGCGAACTCCGTGCTGAAGATGCAGGTATTCTGCGCCTGGTCTTCCTTCAGGATGTCGGCCTGTACCGTGCCGCGCACGGTCGCCAGGGTATGCGCCTTGATGCGCGCATAGGTTTCCGCATCCACCACTTCCTCGCCGGAAACGCCGAGCAGGCCGAGACCCAGGCCGTCGTTGCCCTGAGGCAGTTCGCCGTTGTAGCGCGGGCGGTTGCCGTCCGGGTACAGCTCGGCGATGCGCGCATTGACGCGCTCCCAGCGGGACGCATCCTCGTTGAGGTACTTCTCGACGTTCTGGTCGATGGCCGTGTTCATGAACATGGCGAGGATGATCGGCGCCGGCCCGTTGATCGTCATCGACACGGAGGTGGTCGGCGCCGAAAGGTCGAAGCCGGAGTAGAGCTTCTTCATGTCGTCGAGCGTGGCGATGGACACGCCGGAATTGCCGATCTTGCCGTAGATGTCGGGACGGGGCGCCGGATCTTCGCCGTACAACGTCACCGAGTCGAACGCCGTGGACAGGCGCGCGGCCCCGCCGCCCAGCGACAGGTAGTGGAAACGGCGATTGGTGCGCTCGGGCGTGCCCTCGCCCGCGAACATGCGGGTCGGGTCCTCGCCGGCGCGGCGATAGGGGAACACGCCGCCGGTGTACGGATAGTGCCCCGGCAGGTTCTCGCGCATGAGGAAGGAAAGCAGGTCGCCCCAGTCCTTCGTCTTCGGCGGCGATACCTTCGGGATCTTCTGGTGGCTGAGCGATTCGCGGTAGTTCTCCACGCGGATCACCTTGTCGCGAACCTGGTATTCGTTGAACTCGGCGGTAACCGATTCGAAGCGGGCCGGCCACTCGCGCAGCAGGTGGATGGCCTCGCTGGAGAGCTCGCGCACGGCTTCGTTGTAGCGCTGGCGCAGCGTGATGAGCGAGCGGTCGCCATGCACCGTGAGCAGCGCGTGGTCGTAGAGATCGAATGCGCGCGGCAGCGATTCGTCGCCGATGTCCTTCAACGATTCGTAGTAATGCTGCGCCTTGCTCGCCGCCGCGGCCTGCGTCGCGATGGCGGTATTGACGCCGCGCCCCTGCTCCGCGATTTCCGCCAGGTAGCGCACGCGGCTGCCGGGGATGAGCACCGTGGCGCGAGGTTCGCGCAGGCTGGTGTCCACGTCCGGCGTCCAGGTGGCCGCGGGGAGCGAGAGCTTCTCGCGCAGCAGACGGCACAGGTTGTCGAACATCCAGGTAACGCCCGGATCGTTGAACTGGCTGGCGATGGTCGGATACACCGGCACCTTGTCGTCGGACAGCTGGAAGGCCGCGCGATTGCGCTTCCATTGCTTGCGCACGTCGCGCAGGGCGTCCTCGGCACCGCGCTTGTCGAACTTGTTGAGCACCACGAGTTCCGCGAAGTCGAGCATGTCGATCTTCTCGAGCTGGCTCGCGGCGCCGTACTCGCTGGTCATCACGTAGACGGGGAAGTCGACGAGGTCGACGATTTCCGAATCGCTCTGGCCGATGCCGGCGGTTTCGACGATCACCAGGTCGTAGGCCTGGGCCTTGAGGAAATCGATGCAGTCGTGCAACACCACCGATGTGGCGGCGTGCTGCCGGCGCGTCGCCATCGAACGCATGTACACGCGCGGGCTGCGCAGCGAGTTCATGCGGATGCGGTCGCCCAGCAGCGCACCGCCGCTGCGCCGGCGCGTCGGGTCCACCGCGAGCACCGCGATGCGCATCTGCGGGAACGCGTGCAGGAAACGCAGCAGCAGTTCGTCCACCACGGAGGACTTGCCCGCGCCGCCTGTGCCTGTGAGGCCGAGCACGGGCGTCTTGCCGCCGGCCAGCTTCCATGCCTTCCGCAGGCGGGCCAGTTCTTCGTCGCCCAGCCGGTCTTCCTCGATGGCCGAAAGCATGGCACCGATGGAGATCTCGTCTTCCACCGAGGCGGACGGCGGCGCGACTTCCACGCGCTGCTTCGCCGCGGCGCGGGTGCGCGTCATCACGTCCTCGATCATCTCGACGAGGCCGAGCTTCATGCCGTCGTTGGGATGGTAGATGCGTTCCACGCCATAGGCCTGGAGTTCCTTGATCTCTTCCGGCGTGATGGTGCCGCCGCCACCGCCGAACACGCGCACATGACCTGCCCCGCGCTCGCGCAGCATGTCCACCATGTACTTGAAATATTCCACGTGGCCGCCCTGGTACGACGACAGCGCGATGGCGTCCGCGTCTTCCTGCAACGCCGCGCGCACCACGTCTTCCACCGAGCGGTTGTGGCCCAGGTGGATCACCTCGGCCCCCTGGCTCTGGATGATCCGGCGCATGATGTTGATGGCCGCGTCATGGCCGTCGAAGAGGCTCGCCGCCGTCACGAAGCGCAGCGGCGTGGCTTCCGCGTCCGTGTTGCTGGCGGGAATGTGCTTGGGCTGCGAGCTCATGGAAACTCCGGGACTTTATCGACAGCAGTGGGGAACTCGGAATTCTACTGCGGCGTGCGTAGCGGCCCTTGCTGCGCTGCAGCGTACCTGTGGGAGCCGGCTTTGCCGGCGATCCCGCGGCAGCGGGCAAGCTTGCCGCAAGCATCCATCGCCGCTGAAGCGGCTCCCACACGGAGCAGCCACCCCATCCATGGAGAGCAGCTAGAAGGCGCCCACGCAGGGCGCATCTGCCTCACGGTGACGAGAGGAACTCCAGGGCCGCCTTTCTCACCGCCTCATCGTCCACCACGGCGCGGTGACCAAGACCGCTGGTTTCCATGAATGTCGCACCGGGCCAGAGGTTCATGTACATCGCGGCCTCTTCCACAGGCACCTCCGGATCGTCGCGATCGTGCACCACCAGCACCGGTTGGGTGCGCTTCGGGGCATGCCGGGCGATGTGCAGGTCGTCGATGAGCACACCGGTGCGCTCGGCCAGCGCGTCGTGCAGCTTAGGGCGCAGGCGCTCGCTCAGGCGCACGAATCGGGAGAAACGCCTCGTCGCCCCCTGCACGTCCGCCGCCGCGGCAATCAGCACCACGCGCTTCGTGGTCCAGCCATCGTCGAGCGCCAACGCCACCGCCGCGCCCCCCAGAGAGTGCGCCACCACGCCCTCCGGATCGCCGTAATGCCGGGCGACGGCGGCCACCGTGTTCGCGAAATCGGGCAGCGTGCACAGCGTGCCGCCGCTCCGGCCGTGCCCCGGCTGGTCGAAGGCGACTGCCGCCCAGCCGTTCGCAAGAACCTGCGGCACCCAGTTTTCCCAGCGCAGGCCCATGCTCGACCAGCCGTGCACGAAGAGGACATACGGCTGCGTCGTGGGGTCGCCCCACACGTAGGTGGCGATGGCGTGGCCGCCCATGTCGAGCGATACCTCCCTGGCCGAGGTGGAGGCGGCGGCATGCGCCGCGCGCTCCCGGCTGCTGGGCAGCGGCGTCTGGAACACGCGGGCGGCATGCGCCACCGTGCGACGCGGTGCCAGGCGGCTGCCCAGGCGGTAGGCGAGACGGATGCCGAGGAGAGTTGCGATGGTACGGACGCCGAAGCGGCGGGGCGGTTTCATCCTCGAAGCTGAACGCATACGGCGGAAGGTCGTCAACCCGCACGAACGAGCCCGCGTTCTGGCGCACGAATCCGCACCCGCGCGGAGTCCGAAGGAGAGCAACCATGAGCCTGACCCGTACCCTCGCTGCCGTGGCCGCCCTGGGCCTGGCCGCCGGCGCCGCGAGCTACACCCCGCCCGCCGCCGCGCGGGAATACGTCTCTGTCACCGTGGGCACCCGCCCGCCCCCGCCGCGCTTCGAGCGCGTGCCGCCGCCGCGCGTCGGTTACGTCTGGGCGCCGGGCTACTGGAACTGGTATGGCGGTCGTTACGTATGGGTGGGCGGCCACTGGTACGCCTCGCGCCCGGGCTACGTGTACCGCGCGCCGGCCTGGCACCCCTATGGCCGCGGCTGGCGGTTCGAGCGAGAGGTCTGGTACCGCGACCCCCACTGGCACCGGTAACGCTCTGTTGCGGCGCACCTACACAGGGGCCCGCAACGGTTTAAACTAGGCAGCTGACAAGACATATCGCCCCCGCCTCCCAGGTTGGGGCGATTTTTTTGGACGGTCACATTCCACCGGTGGTCCCCACCGCCGGTATCCACCTGAAGGGCGGCCTGGGGGCCGCTTGTAACTGGAGTAACGCGTTCGATGATTTTCGAAACCATCGCCAACACGGGCCACGAAGAAGTCGTCTTCTGCCATAACAAGGACGCGGGCCTGAAGGCCATCATCGCGATCCACAACACCGTGCTTGGCCCGTCGCTGGGCGGCCTGCGCATGTGGCCCTACAAGAGCGAGCAGGACGCCGTGAACGACGTGCTGCGCCTGTCGCGCGGCATGACCTACAAGAACGCGGTGGCCGGCCTGAACCTGGGCGGCGGCAAGGCCGTGATCATCGGCGACCCCTCCAAGGACAAGTCGGAAGCCCTGTTCCGCGCGTTCGGTCGCTTCGTGAACTCGCTCAACGGCCGCTACATCACGGCCGAAGACGTGGGCATCGACGTCAACGACATGGAATACGTGTTCCGTGAAACCGAATACGTCACCGGCGTGCACCAGGTGCACGGCGGCTCGGGCGACCCCTCCCCGTTCACCGCGTTCGGTACGTTGCAGGGCCTGATGGCCGCGCTGCAGCACAAGCACGGCAACGAGGATGTGGGCAAGTACAGCTATGCCGTGCAGGGCTGCGGCCACGTGGGCAGCGAATTCATCAAGCTGCTGCGCGAACAGGGCGCCAAGGTGTTCGTCACGGACATCAACAAGGATGCCGTGCAGCGCTGCGTCGACGAACTGGGCTGCGAAGCCGTGGGCCTGGACGAGATCTACGACGTCGACGCCGACGTGTACAGCCCGTGCGCCCTCGGCGGTACGGTCAACGAGCAGACCATCGACCGCATCAAGGCGAAGATCATCTGCGGCGCGGCCAACAACCAGTTGGCCACCGACGCCATCGGCGACGAACTGGCACGCCGCGGCGTGCTCTACGCCCCGGACTACGCCGTGAACGCCGGCGGCGTGATGAACGTGTCGCTCGAAATCGACGGCTACAACCGCGAACGTGCGATGCGCATGATGCGCACCATCTACTACAACGTCGGCCGTATCTTCGAGATCTCGGCGCGCGACAACATCCCGACCTACAAGGCGGCGGACCGCATGGCCGAAGAGCGCATCAGCGCCATCGGCAAGATCCGCCTGCCGCACATGGGCAATGGCGCGCCGCGTTTCCAGGGCCGCATGCGCGGCCAGTAATCGCGTCGAGCAAGTGCGACGGAAAAGCCGCCGGGCAACCGGCGGCTTTTCCGTTTCCGCCCTCAGCGAACGGCAGCGATCGACTGCGTGGCGACCGGCGCCGCCGTCGTGACCATCGCTCCGAACGTCAGCACGCAGGTCAGCACGGCGACGACGAAGAAGGTTTTCAGCATGGCGGTTTCGTACTTCATGGCGGCTCTCCTGGAACGATGATGGGAAGGGTCTCGAGAGGTATGTGGCAAGAGCCGTGCCAGATGCCGCACATGCCTTGAGAGCGCGCCGTAGCGCCGTTTCGAGGAGGCCGGTCGCTAGCGCGAACCTGTCCGCGGACGCCGTCTTCGCACCGGCCGGACAGTGTCCGGGCCGCCGGTCCGGACCTCGATGCGCCCGGCGCCCTGCCCCCACGATGGCCGGCGACCCATTGTTCTCAACCGTGATCTGCTACAATTTCGGTACCCGGGGAATCTTGTAAGGCTTTGCCTACACGATGCTTTTGGGCCAGGGGATACCGTCCGAGGGGGCGGCAACAACCAGAGCATTCCGATCACTTTCGTCGCCTCGGTGGTGGCGCGTGCTGCCATTGTCCTTCGGGAAGTGGCCACGGCCGTCCGGGGATGAATTGGACTTACCGAGCTATGAGCGCGATCCCAGCCGAAACCTTCACCTCCGACGACGTTCTCGCCCGCTTGCGGTCCGTCCTCCATGAAACCTTCGAGATCGATCCCACGAAGGTCACGCCGGAAGCCAACCTGTTCACCGACCTGGAACTGGACAGCATCGACGCGATCGACCTCGCCATCCAGGTGCAGGACATGACCGGCACCCGGATCAAGCCTGAAGACTTCAAGAGCGTGCGTACGGTCGGCGATGTGGTCGCCACCGTGCAGACACTGCTCGCCCGCTGAGCGGACCGGTGGCGGGCAGGCCGGAGCCGCGCGACGCGGCGGGATCGTTCGCGCCCTGCGCGGTCATACCCGTGTACAACCACGGCCGCACCGTCGGCGCCACGGCGAACG
This sequence comes from Luteibacter sp. SG786, assembly GCF_011759605.1. Lineage (GTDB taxonomy): Bacteria > Pseudomonadota > Gammaproteobacteria > Xanthomonadales > Rhodanobacteraceae > Luteibacter. Next base: position 1,971,029 of record NZ_JAAOYX010000001.1, on the reverse strand, counting down.
CACTCGCCGGTTACGGTCTGCCGGTGTTCCTCGTGGACGACGGCTCGAACGCCGAAACCCGCGAAGCACTCGACCGCCTCGTGGCCGGGCGCGACGACCTGCGCCTGATCCGCCTTCCGGCCAACGGCGGCAAGGGCAAGGCGCTCACCGCCGGCTTTCTCGCCGCGCACGCCGCCGGCTACAGCCACGTGCTGCAGATCGACGCCGACGGACAGCACGACACGCAGGACGTGCCGCGCTTCCTGGAGGCGGGCCGGGCGGCGCCTGAAGCCATGGTCTGCGGCCGCCCGGTGTACGACGACTCCGTGCCGCGTGCGCGACTCTATGGGCGGTACCTCACCCACGCCTTCGTATGGCTGGAAACCCTGTCCTTCGACATCGACGACTCGATGTGCGGTTACCGGCTCTACCCGCTGGAAGAAACCCGGGCGGAGATCGCACGCAAGCCCCTGCCCTCGCGCATGGATTTCGACACGGAGATCGCGGTGCGGCTCTTCTGGCGCGGCGTACAGGTGCGCAACCTGCCCACGCGCGTCATCTATCCGGAAGACGGTCTTTCGCACTTCCGCATGTGGCGGGACAACCTGCGCGTCACCGCCATGCATACGCGGCTCGTGTTCGGCATGTTGCCGCGCGCGCCACGCCTTATCCTTCGCAAGTTCGCGCGGCAGGAAGCACACGCATGATCATCCAACTCGCCCCAGGGGAGCACGCGGCATGAAGCGCGTCGTCGTCACCGGCATCGGCGGCATCACGCCGCTCGGCCACGACTGGGCCACCATCGAGGCGCGGTTGCGCCGCTTTCGCAACGCCGTGCGCCGCATGGGCGAATGGGATTATTTCGACAAGCTCAACGGGCGACTGGGCGCGCCGGTGGACGACTTCCTCCTGCCGCTGCACTGGTCGCGCAAGCACGTGCGCTCCATGGGCCGCGTGGCCCAGTTGGCCGTCGCGGCCAGTGAACGCGCCCTGGCGGACGCCGGCCTGCTCGGCGACGAGCGCATCGCGGACGGCCGCATGGGTGTGGCGTACGGTTCGTCGGGCGGCAGCATCGAGCCGGCGCGCACCGTCGGCCACATGCTGGAAACCGGATCGATGCAGGGCGTGACCGCCACCAGTTACATCCAGATGATGGCGCACACCACGGCGGTGAACGTGGGCGTGTTCTTCGGTCTGAAGGGCCGCGTGATCACCACGTCCAGCGCATGCACGTCGGGTAGCCAGGCCATCGGTTACGGCTACGAGTCGATCCAGCAGGGCAAGCAGGCGCTGATGCTGTGCGGGGGCGCGGAGGAACTCTCCGGGCCGGGCGCGGCGGTATTCGACACGCTGTTCGCTACCAGCACACGCAACGACACCCCGCAGCTCACGCCGCGTCCCTTCGACGCGGGCCGCGACGGCCTCGTCGTCGGCGAGGGCGCCACCACGTTGATCCTCGAAGAATACGAACACGCCGTGGCACGCGGCGCGCGCATCTATGCCGAGATCGTCGGCTTCGGCACCAATTCGGATGGCGCGCACATCACACAGCCCACGCGCGAGACCATGGCCGCGGCGATGCGCATGGCCCTCGCCGACGCGAACCTTCCGCCCGACGCCATCGGTTACGTGAGCGCGCACGGCACCGCCACCGATCGCGGCGACGTGGCGGAAAGCCACGCCACCGCGGATGTGCTCGGCAGCGGAACGCCCATCAGCTCGATGAAGAGCTACGTGGGCCATACGCTGGGCGCCTGCGGCGCGCTCGAAGCATGGTGGGCCATCGAGATGATGCGCGGTGGCTGGTTCGCGCCCACGATCAATCTCGAGACGCCCGACCCGGAGTGCGCGCCACTGGATTACCTCGCGGGCGAAGGACGCGAGATCCGCACCGACTACGTGATGAACAACAACTTCGCGTTCGGAGGCATCAACACGTCGCTGATCTTCAAGGCGCAGCGTTGATGCGGCGAGTGGTCGTCACCGGCATGGGCGCGGTGTCCTGCCTGGGCGCGGGACGAAAGGCCCTGTTCGATGGCCTCCGCGTCGGCCGCGCCGGGTTCCGCGCCATGGCCGACTTCGCCGCGCTGGGCATGCGTTGCCAGGTGGCGGCGCCGGCCGATACCTCGGGCCTCGAACCGCCGCCGCGCAAGCTTCGCCGCTACCTGCCGCAGGCCGCGGAGTTCGCGTGGCATGCCACGACGGAAGCACTGGCGGAAGCAGGACTGGACGCCGATCGCGTGCGCGAGCGCGACGTCGGCATCGTGATGGGCGGTGCCGCGGCGCTCAGCGAATACGAGGCCGGCCTGGATGTCTTCCACGCCAAGGGCATTTCCCGCCTCTCGCCGTTCATCGTGCCGCGCAGCATGGGCAGCGCCGTATCGGCCACGCTGACGCACGCCTTCGGGTTCGGGGGGCGTGGCTTCACGGTGGGTTCCGCATGCACCAGCGCCACGCATGCCATCGGACAGGCCATGGAGCTGATCCAGCTCGGACGACAGGACGTCGTGGTGTGCGGCGGCGCGGAGGAACTGCACGACAAGGCGGCCATGTGTTTCGACGTGATGAATGCGCTCTCGACCGCGAGCGTCGTCGGCACACGCGTCTCCACGCCTTACGCGGCCGATCGCGACGGCATCCTCCTTGGCGGCGGTGCCGGCGTGCTGGTCCTCGAATCGCTGGAGCATGCACGGGCGCGCGGCGCGACCATCCTCGCGGAAATCGCGGGCTACGGCGCGGCCTCCGACCCCGACGGCATGATCGGCCCCGCTGCCGACGGCATGGCCGAAGCCATGCACCAGGCCATCGACCTGGCCGGCATCATGCCGGACTACGTGAACACGCATGCCTGTGCCACCGTGGCGGGCGATCTCGCCGAGTGGGATGCGCTGCGGCGTGTCTTCGGCGACCGTGGCGTCGACGTACCGCCCATGTCGTCCATCAAGGGACTCATCGGACATGCGCCGGCAGCCGCCGGGGCGCTGGACGCCATCGCCTCGATCGCCATGATGGCGGAAGGCGTGCTGCTCGGCGGTGCGACGCCGGCCGTGCGCGACCCCGCGTTCGCGGACGCGCCCCTCGTCGAGGGCGAGCTTGCCCTGCGGATCGACAGCGTGTTGTCGAACAACTTCGGCTTCGGCGGAAGCTGCGCCGCCCTGCTGATCCGGCGCCACGACGAGGCATCGGCATGATGGAATTCGCCGTCGACGCCTGGCGAGCATGGGCCCCGGGCATGGAAGACGACACGGCATGGGCGGCCTGGTGCGCCGCGCCGCATGCGATCGTCGACAACGGCGAGCAACCCGCGTGCGAATTCGTGCCGCCGATGCAGCGTCGCCGCCTGAGCCGATTGGCGCGCATTGTCATGCATGCGGCATGGCCACTGTGCGGCGACGACGAACAACTTCCCTTCGTGTTCGCCTCGCGCCACGGCGAGACCACGCGCACGTTCGCCATGCTCGACGAGATCGGCCGGAACGCGCCGCTCTCTCCCACCCAGTTCGGCCTGTCCGTGCACAACGCCATCGCCGGGCAATGGTCCATCCTGCGCGGACAGCGCGGCGAATCGGTGGCGATCGCCGGCGAGGCGGACACCTTCGAGCATGCCATCGTCGAGGCCGCCGCCCTGCTGGGCGACGGCCTGCCCGCGGCGATCGTCGTGGTCGCGGAGGAACGTCCGGCTCCGGCCTACGACGGCCACATCGACGACGTGCCCTTCTCCTATGCACTGGCATTGCGGCTGTCCCTCGCGGGGAACGGGCCGCGCTGGCGCCTCTCGCTCGCGGCGAACGACGGTGCCGCGCCGGTAGCGGGTGTGCCTCACGCCTTGCGCTTCGTCCGTGCCCTGCACGACGGTGCGCCACTGGATCACCCATGGAAGACACGACGATGGCATTGGCAGCCGAGCGCCTGACCCGCCGCGACGCCTGGGCATGGCGCTTCGTCTGCACCGCGCTCAGCTTCGCGCTATTCGGCATCGGCGGTGTGCTGCTGCGCGTGCTGATCCTGCCCGTGGTGCTGCACCTGCCCGGCCCCGCTGCGGTGCGCCGCCGGCGCGCGCGCCGCACCGTCGGCCGCGCCTTCTGGCTGCACTCGCAGTTCATGTACCGCACCGGCGTGCTCGACTACCGCTTCGAAGGACTGGAGCGGCTGGGCCGACCCGGCCAGATGATCGTCGCGAACCATCCGTCGCTCATCGACGTGGTATTCCTCATCGGACACGTTCCCGACGCAAACTGCATCGTCAAGCACAGCCTCTGGAAGAATCCATGCATGCGCGGCCCGGTACGCGTCGCCCAATACATCAGCAACGACGGCAGTGCGGAGATGCTTGAGCGTGCCGCCGATGTATTGCGGGAAGGCCAGACGCTGATCGTCTTCCCCGAGGGCACCCGCACCACGCCGGGCAAGCCGCCGGCCTTCCACCGTGGCGCGGCAGCCATCGCGGTGCGCGGTGCGCATACCATCACGCCCGTGTTCATCACCGTTCGCCCCACCACGCTCACCAAGGCGGAGCCGTGGTACCGCATTCCGTATCGCCGCGTGCAGATGGAGCTGCGGGTGGGCGAGGATATTGCCGTGGCCGACTTCAGCGAAGGGGTGCCCGCGCCGATAGCCTCTCGCCGCATCAACGAACACCTGCACGCCCTTTACGCCAGGGAACTCATGGCATGACCGATCTCGAACGCGACATTGCCCGGCTGATCATCGACACGCTGGCGCTCGAGCACCTGACGGTGGACGACATCGCCGCCGACCAGCCGCTGTTCGGCCAGGGGCTGGGCCTGGATTCGGTGGACGCGCTGGAACTCGCCCTCGCGCTGCAGAACCGCTACGGCTTGCGCATTGCGTCCGACTCGCGCGAAGCACGGCGGCACTTCGAAACCGTGCGCAGCCTGGCGCTGTACGTGGAGGGTTCGTCGTGCGCCGGCTGAGCGACCTGATCCTGGTCGTCGTGGGGGTGCTCTACCCCTTCATCGTGTATTTCGGCACCGACCATGTATCCACGCCCGTCTTCGGCCTGATCCTCGGCGCGCTGTGGCTCGTGCGCGCCCCGGCCCTGCTGCGCCAGCCGGGCGGCCGCTGGATGCTCGCCGTCACCCTCGTCTATTGCGTCGTGCTCGCGTTCGGTGGCGAAGAACACCTGCTGCGCTGGTACCCCAGCCTGATCTGCGGCCTGCTGCTCGCCGCGTTCGGACTCAGCCTGAAGTTCGGTCCACCGATCATCGAGCGCATCGCGCGCGTGAGCGAACCGGACCTTCCGCCGGTCGCCGTGCGCTACACGCGTCGCGTCACCTGGGTGTGGGTGGCCTTCTTCGCGTTGAATGGCACCGTGTCGGGCCTGCTCGCCGAATGGGGGCCGCTGTCGTGGTGGACCTTCTACAACGGCATCCTCGCCTATTCCGTCATGGGCGCCCTGTTCGTGGGTGAATGGATCCTGCGCCAGCGACTGCGCCGAAGGATCAACAAGGCCCCGATGGACGCCGCGGCCGCGCGTCTCGCCTCGCACCCCTGGGTCTCCGGCGCGGCAGGCGGCTACGCGGGGAAGCTCGGCCCCGGCATGGTCGTGGCGCTGTCGCCTGTCGGCCGCACCGCATTGCTGCGGCACGGCCGCGCCGGGCTGGTGAACGAACTGGGCCAGCATGCCGCTGGCGACGACGCCCTCTCCACACCGCTGGTGTGGCGATTCGTCCACGCCTTGCCGGAGCCGGCGGATGTCGATGCCCTCTTGCGCGCCCCCCTTCCGGCCACCGCCACGGTGCTCGACGAACGGCGCGACGGCGACACGCACGTATTCGAGCTGGAGCTGCCACTCGATCTGGCCTGCTTCGCCGAGCATTTTCCCGACGCGCCTGTCCTTCCCGGGGTGGTGCAGGTGGCGTGGGTCGTGGATTTCGCCGCGTCGCGCCTGGGGACGCCGAAAACCTGCCGGGCCATCGACGGCATGAAATTCCAGCGTCTCCTGCGCCCCGGCGATCGCGTGCGGCTCACGCTGCGTCACGACGTCGAGCGTGGGCGACTGCACTTCGCCTATCAGTCGGGCGATGCCCCCGTGTCCTCGGCGCACCTGCGGCTGGAGGGTTCCCATGGCTGATTCCGCCACGGCCGCGCACTGGGCGGAACAAAGGGAGCGAGGCAGCTTCCTCGGGATCAAGCTCACGGCCATCGCGGTGCGGGTGCTGGGACGGCGTGCGGTCACGCCCGTGATCTGGCTGATCGTGCTGTATTTCTTCGTCACCGGACGGGCCGCGCGCCGCAACGTGGCGGAGTACCAGGCGCGGCTTGCCGCATGGAGCGGACGCGGCGACCTCTTCCCACGTTCGCGCGCCGTGTTCGCGCAATACCGCGCTTTCGGCGAATGCATGCTCGACCGTTTCGATGTCTGGCGCGGCAAGTTGCGCCTGTCGTCGGTGGACATGGACGACCCGGACGGCGTACGCGACGCGCTGCTCGCCGGCGGCCGTGGCCAGATCCTCGTCTGCACGCACCTGGGCAATCTCGATGTCTGCCGCGCCATGGCGGAAGTAGGCGAAGGCGTGGCGCTCAATGTGCTCATGCACCTTCCGAACGCGGCGCACTTCAACCGGCTGCTCGGCGAATCGGGCGACAAGCGCCTGCGCCTGATGCACGTGGGCGACCTCGACACGGCCGCCATGCTGGAACTGTCGCAACGACTCGAGCGCGGCGAGTGGATCGCCATCGCCGGCGACCGTGTGCCCGTGCACGGCGGCCGCGCGATCGACACCGATTTCCTGGGCGCCCCTGCGCCCTTCCCCCAGGGGCCCTGGCTGATGGCGGCGATGCTGCGCTGTCCGGTGAACCTGGTGTGCTGCCTGAAGCACGGTGGCCGCTACCGCATCCATCTGCGGCGGTTCGACGATGCCGCAGGCTGGGAGCGCACACGGCGCGAGGCCACCATCCGGTCGGCCGTGGCACGATACGCGGCGTGGCTGGCGGACCATTGCCTCGCGGCTCCGCTGCAATGGTTCAACTTCCATCCCTACTGGCACGACACGAAGGAAGCCTCCCATGCGCGCTAAGGGTGTGCACGCCACGGAAATCGACGTCACCGTGCCGTTCTTCGATGTGGATTCCATGGAGGTGGTCTGGCACGGCCACTACGTGAAGTACCTCGAAGTGGCGCGCTGCGCCCTGCTCGACGAACTCGGGCACAACTATGTGCGGATGAAGGAAACCGGTTATGCATGGCCGATCATCGACCTGCAGCTGCGCTATGCGCGCCCGGCCCGATTCGGCCAGACACTGGTGGTGCGCGCCGAACTCGTCGAATGGCGTAACCGCCTGAAGATCCATTACACCCTGAGCGATGCCGCCACCGGCGAGCGCCTCACCCGCGCCAGCACCATCCAGGTGGCGGTGCGGCTTGCAGACGGCGAGATGCAGCTGGTTTCGCCCGCCGTTTTCGTCGACGACGTGGAGCGTCATCTCGCATCGTCGCTCCCCCGTTCCACCGGACCCACGCCATGAAGTACGCCAGCGCCACCTATGTCGAGGAAACCCGCATCGGTTTCGTCTTCCTGCGCACCCATACCTGGCAACACCACGTATTGCGCGTGGCCATCAACGACCTGAAGCGTCTCGTGGGCGAACCGCTCCCGCAGGGCGGCACACTGCTCGACGTGGGCTGTGGCCAGGGCCGTTCCTTCCGCCTGCTGCGCGACGCCTTCGCTCCGCAGAAGCTGGTAGGACTGGATGCGGACCCGCACAGCGTGGCGCTCTCGCGCCAGGAAGCCGAACGGGAAGGCATCGACGCCACGGTGCTGCTCGCCGACTGTGCCCGCATCGATCTGCCGGACGCGAGCGTGGATATCCTGTTCTGCCACCAGACCTTCCACCACCTGGTGGAACAGGAAAGCGCGCTCGACGAATTCTGGCGTGTGCTGAAGCCGGGCGGGCTCTTGCTCTTCGCCGAGTCGACGAAGGCCTATATCGACACCTGGGTCATCCGCTGGTTCTTCCGCCACCCCATGCACGTGCAGAAGAGCGCGGACGAATACCTGGCGATGCTGCGCGGACGCGGGTTCGCATTCGACCAAGCCAATGTGTCGCTGCCCTACCTGTGGTGGAGCCGCGCCAAGGACTTCGGCCTGCTGGAACGCTGGGGCATCAAGGCCCCGCCGCCGCCCGGCAAGCGCGAAGAGACGCTCGTCAACGTCGCAGCGCGCAAGCCTCTCGCGCACGCATGAAAACGTACCTCAACGCACTGGGCGTTGCGTGCTCGCTCGGCGTGGGCAAGGAGGCCGTCGCGGACGCCCTCTTCGCCGCCGAGGCGCACGGCCTGCCGTCGCTCGCCGGCTGGGTGCCGGACCGGGTATCACCCCTCGGCGCCGTGCAGGAACCACTGCCGGCGATGCCGCCCGGGCTCGCGCATCGCAACACGCGAAACAACCGCCTTCTGCTGCTCGCCGCGCAGGAAATCGAAGCCGATGTCCGCGCCGCCATCGCACGCTTCGGCACAGCGAGGGTCGGCGTGGTCATCGGCACCAGCACCACCGGTATCGAAGAGGCGACAGGGAACATCGCGGCGCGTGGAACGACAGGCCGGTGGCCGGAAGGGTACCGCTATGCGGACCAGGAACTCGGTGCACCGGCCGCGTTCCTCGCGGAGTGGCTCGATATCGCCGGCCCTTGCTATGGCATTTCCACCGCGTGCACCTCGGGTGCGCGCGCCTTGCTGAGTGCGCGCCGGCTGCTTCGGCTCGGCTTGTGCGACGCGGTGCTCTGCGGCGGCGCCGACACGCTGTGCCGCCTTGCGACCCACGGCTTCCATGCACTGGAGGCCACATCGTCCGAACGCTGCCTGCCCTTCTCCGGTTCGCGCCGCGGCATCAACATCGGCGAGGCCGCCGCGCTCTTCCTCATGACCCGCGACGAGGCGCCGGTGGCCTTCCTCGGCGGCGGTGCCAGCTCCGATGCCTACCATATGTCGTCGCCCGAGCCCGAGGGGCGCGGCGCGGTCGAAGCGATGCGCCGCGCGCTCGCCGCGGCGGGCATCGGTGCGGAAGCCATCGATTACGTGAACCTGCACGGCACCGCCACCGAACACAACGACGCGATGGAAAGCCGCGCAGTGGCGGACATGTTCGCGCGCCCGGTGCCCTGCTCGTCCACGAAGGGCCTTACCGGCCACACGCTCGGCGCCGCCGGCGCACTGGAGGCCGCGTTCTGCTGGCTTGCCCTTAAGGACAGCCGCCGCCGGCTGCCGCCACATGTATGGGACGGTGTGCCCGATGCGGCCCTGCCGTCCCTGGCCTTCACCCGGGCGGGCGACACCTTGCCGGAGGGACGGCGGCACCTCATGAGCAATTCCTTCGCGTTCGGCGGCAACAATGCCAGCCTCGTCTTCGCCGGGGGCACCTGAGCATGTGGCCGATCGAAAAGCTCCTGCCGCATGCGGGGCGCATGATCCTGCTCGACCGTGTGGTGTCGTGGGAACCGGAACACATCATCTGCGAGCGCACGGTGCGGCGCGGCGACGCCTTCGTCGAGGCCGGCGGGCTGCCTGCCTGGGCCGGCGTGGAACTGATGGCGCAGGCCATCGCAGCCTGGAACGGCTGGCAGGTGCTTGCCGCCGGTGGAGACGTGCGTCCGGGTTTCCTGCTCGGCACGCGCGCCTATCGCGCCGACGCCGACATCTTCCCCATCGGGGCGAAACTCGTGGTTGAAGCGGTGCGCAGTTTCCACGACGAGGACGGCATGGGCGCCTTCGCGTGCCGCATCGACGCGCCGGGTGTGCACGCCGAAGCCCGCCTCACCGTTTTCAGCCCGCCGGATCCCGGGCCGTACCTCGATCCGCGCAACAGCCTCGATCCCAAGGGAACCGCCACATGACCGACACCGTCCTCGTCACCGGCTCCAGCCGCGGCATCGGCCGCGCCATCGCGCTCGAACTCTGCGACGCCGGCTACGACATCGTGCTGCATTGCCGCTCGCGCCGCGACGAAGCCGAAGCCGTGCAGGCCGACATCGCCACCCGGGGCCGCAACGCGCGCATCGTCCAGTTCGACATCTCCGACCGCGCCGCTTCCGCGGCGGCACTGGAAGCCGACATCGCGGCCCATGGCGCCTACTACGGCGTGGTCTGCAATGCCGGCCTCACCCGCGACGGCGCGTTTCCCGCCCTTACCGCGGACGACTGGGACCAGGTGCTGCGCACCAACCTCGACGGCTTCTACAACGTGCTGCATCCGCTGGTGATGCCGATGATCCGCCGCCGCGCCGCCGGCCGCATCGTCTGCATCACCTCGGTGTCCGGCCTCGTGGGCAATCGGGGACAGGTGAACTACAGCGCCTCGAAGGCGGGCGTGATCGGTGCCGCGAAGGCGCTCGCCGTGGAACTGGCCAAGCGAAAGATCACCGTGAACTGCGTCGCGCCCGGCCTCATCGACACCGACATGCTGGAACCGGAAGTGCCGGTGGAACAGATCCTCAAGGCGATCCCGATGGAACGCACCGGCACGCCGGAGGAAGTGGCGGCGGCGGTACGCTTCCTGATGAGCCCGCAGGCGGGCTACATCACCCGGCAGGTGCTGGCCGTCAACGGCGGGCTCTGCTGAAAACAGCCAACGCCGCCGCCTGGCGGTGCGCCATGGCACGATTGCTGCGTCGCGCCGTGGCTTGGCCCGCCCGGCACGCTACGATGGGCCGTTTTTCCCCGCCTTTCCGGAGCTTTGCAGCATGCGCCCCTTTTCCCTCGGTGAAGACCTCGACCTGCTGCGCGAAAGCGTCCACGCTTTCGCCGAAAAGGAGATCGCGCCGCGGGCCGACCGCATCGACCGCGAGAACGTGTTCCCGGAAGACCTCTGGCGCAAGTTCGGCGACATGGGGCTGCTCGGCGTCACCATTCCGGAGGAGTTCGGCGGCTCCGGCCTGGGCTTCCTTGCGCACATGATCGCCATGGAGGAAATCTCCCGCGCATCGGCATCCGTAGGGCTGTCCTACGGCGCGCACTCGAACCTGTGCGTGCAGAACATCTACCACAACGGCAACGACGCCCAGCGCCGCAAGTACCTCCCCAAGCTCGCCAGCGGCGAATGGGTGGGCGCGCTCGCCATGAGCGAACCCGGTGCCGGTTCCGACGTGGTGGGTTCGATGAGCTGCCACGCCGAGCTGGTCGGCGACACCTGGGTGGCCAACGGCTCGAAGATGTGGATCACCAACGGCCCCGACGCCGACGTGCTGCTGGTTTACATGCGCACGGCGCCCCGCCCCGCCGGCAGCCGCTGCATGACCGCCTTCATCGTCGAGAAAGGCATGAAGGGCTTTACCACCGCACAGAAGCTGGACAAGCTGGGCATGCGCGGTTCCAACACCTGCGAACTGGTGTTCGACAACTGCGAGATCCCCGCCGAGAACGTGGTGGGCGAGGTGAACGAAGGCGTACGCGTGCTCATGGGCGGCCTGGACACCGAGCGCCTGGTGCTGTCGGGTGGCCCCATCGGCATCATGCAGGCGGCGGTGGACCTCGTGCTGCCGTACGTGCGGGAGCGCAAGCAGTTCAACGCACCCATCGGCACCTTCGGCATGATGCAGGCGAAGGTCGCCGACATGTACACGGCACTGCAATCGTCGCGCGGCTTTGCGTACATGGTGGCGCAGCAGTTCGACAATGGCGTGAAGTCGCGCATCGACCCGGCCGCCTGCCTGCTCAACGCCTCCACCAACGCGGTGAAGGTGGCGCTCGAAGCCATCCAGGCCCTCGGCGGCAACGGCTATATCAACGAATTCCCCGCAGGCCGCCTGCTGCGCGACGCCAAGCTCTACGAGATCGGCGCGGGCACCAACGAAATCCGCCGCATGCTGATCGGCCGCGAGCTGTTCCACGGCAAGTCCTGAGGCTGCCCGCTCTCCCGACATCGTCGACTCTCTGTAGGAGCCGCTATAGCGGCGAGTAGACGGCGCAAGCGATGAAGCGGCGAGGTGCGTCCCTCGCCGCCATGGCGGCTCCTACAGGGAGCGTTGCGCCCCCTGTAGGACGGTTTGCAGCGTTACCAGTTCATCCGGAACGACGCCCGCGCCGAGCGGGAGTGATCGCGATCCGCGAAGCGCTGATCCACGTCGAAACCAAGCTGGGTTTGCTGGCTCATGTCGAGCGACAGGTTCAGCCCGGCGGTGCCTGCGCGGCGGGAAAGACCGATGCCCTCGACGGGCGCCCACTGCGCAAACCCGGTGTACCGGGCGGCGAACACTTCGCCCTTCGTCGCGAACGCGTTCTGCCAGCCCAGCTTCGCGTTGAGCTGAAGCTTGCCCATCGACGTCAACCAGGACCCGCCGGCGCGCAAGCCGAAACCGGCCTGCCAGCGTGAGGTGGTGTGTCCGTCGGCCGCGAGGCCGAAGCCGTCGCCGCCGTATTCCTGGAAGCCATCGCGGCGGATGCTCGCGTACTGCACGTTCGCGAACGGCGTGAGAGTGAAGGCACCGGCATTCGTGCGGAAACCCACCTCGCCGTAGGCCGAGTCATAGGTGCCGTTGAGGTCGGTGCCCGCGAACGTCGCCTGGTCGCCAAGGCGCAGCACCCGCTGCATGTCGCCGCGGAAGCTGCCATAGCCCACCTGCCCCACGCCGTACCATTTTTCGCCCCGCGATCCGGCATAGAACATGCCCTGGGTAGCGTGGCTGCGCTGGCGGTCGAAGTTGCCGTTGAGCTGGCCATTGCTGTTCATCTGTGCCACGGCCACGCCGGCAAAGCCGTTGCTGCCCAGGCGAATGTCATGACCCACGAGACCGCCGCCGAGGTTGAACCCGACATTGCCGAACCCGGCACGGCTGAGTCCGCCCTGGTAACCGAGCGACTGCGACCAGGAACCCGAACCGTTCTGGTCGAGATGCGACATCAACGCATCGTTGCCTGCGTCGATACCAGCCAGGGTCACCGCGGTGCCGGCAGCATAGAGCTGGCCCGACAGCGATTCGAGCGACGCCTGCGCCGTCTGCGTGTCGCGCGACTGCTGGATGCCGCCAGCGGCAAGCAGCGTGCCTTGCGCGACACCCGCCGCGGAAACCGGCGAGGACAGGGCCTGGTCGAGTTGCCCAAAGGCGCCGTCCAGGCGCGCGGCCGAGGACACCGCGGCTGCCGACCGCGACATCGTGGCCGACGCCACCTTGACCACGGTGATGGTCGAGGTGTCGATCCAGACGTCCGTCGGCGTGTACTGCAGCGAGGTGGAAAGGAACACACTCGGATCGGTGGAGAGCGAGGCGAACGTACCCGTAACGGTCGCGGCCTGCAGGACCTCCTGGTGCGATGTCTTCACATAGCCGTCGGTCACGCCGGAGACGTGGAAGTCGCCGTCGAGCGTCGCATCGCCTTCGACGATCAGCGGAGCGCCCAGCACCTGGCGAAGCTGCCCGGTGGGCCCTTGCACGAAGTCGCCGCCGATACGCGTGCCCGCGGCCGTCGTCTGCAGCATGCCCTCGTTGGTCACCTTCCCGCCAATGTTGCCTCTGGCAAGCAGCATGCCGGTGGACAGGATGGTCGCGTCGCCAGGGAAAAAACCGGTCGAATCGAGCGTCGCGCCGTTTCCGATCGTGCTGTTGCCGGTGAAGGTGTTGGCGCTGCTCGAAAGCACGAGCGTTCCCGGCCCCTCCACGTTGAAACCACCCTCTCCTGCTACGGGGTTGGAAAAGGTGACCACGTTCTGGTTGAGGTCCACGGGCAGTTCGCCCCAGTCCACCCTGCCAGGACCGAGAATCGCCTTGCCAAGGTTGAGGCGTCCGTAACCGAACACGGGATCGGGACCGGGCGCGCCCAGGTCATCCGCGGTGCCCAGGATGATCTGGCGCACGGCATCTGTCGACAGCGAGGGGAAAACGCCCTTGACGACCGCTGCCGCACCCGATACTTGCGGGGCTGCGAACGAGGTGCCGCTTCCTTCCACGTAGCTCAGGTTCGTGGCGGTCGCCGTAGGGGCAAGCGCCACGATGCTACCTGGGGCTGCCAGGCAATACTTGATGGCGATGCCACAGTGGTTCGAGTACGACGCGATCGTATCGAGGTGATTGCTGTCCAGTGCGACCACGGCAAGCCAGCCGGGTTCCAGCGAGGGACTACGGGCAGGCAAGGCCGCGAGGTCAGAGGGATTGGCCTTTCCGTCGTTGCCCGCTGCGAAAACGTAGAGCACGCCTACCCTGGCCGATGCGTACGCCGCGGAGAAACTGGCCGTCGTGGCGGTATCGCTCGCGTCCCAGTACAGCCCGCCCCAAGAGTTGTTGACGATCGACGCACCTGCGGCAATGACGTCGGCGTTGATGGTGCCGAGCGGATCGGCACTGGTCACCTTGTTGCCTTGGCCCGAACCGTCGTCGGCCGGGGCCTTGTCGGCGATGATGCGCGCCGATACCAGGCTCGCGGACGGCGCCACGCCGCCTGCGAAGTAACCCGTGGCGGTTCCCGCGGCGAGTTCCGCCACGACCGTGCCATGCCCCACCACGTCCTCGACGGCGACGTTGTTCACCGCCGGATCGACATAGACGAGACTCTTCGTCACCTTGCCCGTCAGTGCGGGATTGGTGGTCGTGACACCGGAATCGACGATGGCAATGGTGACGCCGCCACCCTTGGCGCCGGCATCGTGCGCGGGCTGTGTGTTCGTGCCCGAAATCTGCACGTCGGCCGGCACACTGAAGGTCGGCGGTGCGGGTGGTGTGGGCGGCGGAGGCGGCGGGGGTGGCGTCACGATGGCCGGCACGTTGTAGCTCGGCCGGCTACCTCCCCCTCCACCGCCGCAAGCGGTCAGCGTCACACCCACAGCAACAGCCAGCGCGAGTTCGCGCCGACGCGGCATCCTGATCGTATTCACATTGTCCCCCGGCTCGACATCATGTCTGCGCCCGGCCTGCCGGGCGCCCCTGCGCGGATATTGCCACACCTTATTACGAAAAAACTCAAGGCCTGAAGCGGCATGGGCGATCCCCTGCCGGAACCTCCCGCGCCCCCTGCCCTCGGGCCTTTTGCGGCGCCGCAGATTGCCCCTCCCCAGCCCCCGCTGCGATACTCGACGGGTTTTCCGCCCCGAAAGGGCGGCCATCCGAGTCTTACGGAGTACCCCATGTCCGACATCGTCATCGCGGGTGCCAAGCGCACCGCCATCGGTTCCTTCCTCGGTCAGTTCACCGGCGTTCCGACGCCGAAGCTGGGCTCCATCGCCATCAAGGCCGCGCTCGACCAGGCGGGCATCGCACCGGCGGACGTGAGCGAAGTCATCATGGGCTGCGTGCTGCCGGCCAATCTCGGGCAGGCACCGGCGCGGCAGGCATCGCTCGAAGCGGGCCTGCCCACGTCCACCGGCTGCACCACCATCAACAAGGTGTGCGGTTCCGGCATGAAGGCCATGATGCTCGCGCACGACCTGATCAAGGCCGGCTCGGCCGGCATCGTGGTGGCGGGCGGTATGGAATCCATGACCAACGCGCCGCACATGGTCAATGCGCGCACCGGCATCCGCTACGGCGACGGGCAGCTTGTCGACCACATGGCATGGGACGGCCTCACCAATCCGTACGACGGAAAAGCGATGGGCGTTTTCGGCGAGCAGTGCGCCGACAAGTACCATTTCTCGCGCGAGGAACAGGACGCCTATGCCATCGCTTCGGTGGAGCGCGCGAAGGCCGCTCAGAAGAACGGCGCCTTCGCGAACGAAATCGTTCCCGTGACGGTGCAGGGCCGCAAGGGGCCGCAGGAGTTCGTCGAGGACGAACAGCCGGGCCGCTCCGATACGGCCAAGATCCCCACCCTCCGGGCAGCCTTCCGCAAGGAAAACGGCACGATCACGGCAGCCAGCTCGTCCAGCATCTCCGACGGCGCCGCGGCCCTCGTGCTGCTTTCGGCCGACGACGCCAAGGCCCGCGGGGTGAAGCCGCTGGCCCGCGTCGTTGGCCATGCCACCCACTCGCAGGAACCGGAATGGTTCACCACTGCTCCGGTGGGCGCCATTTCCAAGGTACTGGAGAAGGCCGGCTGGAGTGCGGACGAGGTCGATCTTTACGAGGTCAACGAGGCTTTCGCGGTGGTTCCGATGGCCGTGATGCGGGAACTGGGCGTGTCGCACGACAAGCTCAACGTCCATGGCGGCGCCTGCGCCCTGGGCCACCCGATCGGTGCCAGCGGTGCCCGTATCGTCGTGACTCTTCTCAATGCCTTGACGGCCCGTGGGGCAAAAAAGGGCGTCGCCGCGCTCTGTATCGGTGGCGGCGAGGCAACGGCTGTCGCCATCGAACTGGTGTGAAGCTGCCGTCGAAAGGCGCACATACCGGAACGATCACGCGACATACATAGGTTTTAATGCGCCCTGAAGCGAAATGGCTCTATGTGTAGCTAAGTGAATACAACTGAGCTATTAATACGCCCGCCTAACGGCATTCCACGGCTAAGGAGAAACATAATGAATTTGACGCGTACCCTTCTCGCCTCTGCGCTCGTCGCGCTTCTGGCAGCTTGCAGCAACGGCGCGCAGGATTCCGCGCAAGACGCCCAGAAGTCGGCTGCCGATGCTCAGCAGCAGGCGGACAAGGCCCAGCAGGCCGCCGACCAGTCGCAGAACGCCGCGACCTCGCAGGCCGCCGACCAGGCTCAGCAGTCCGCTGACCAGGCCAAGGACGCTGCTTCGCAGGCTCAGGCCGCCGCTTCGGCTTCCACGGCCGGTGGCTCTTCCGACATGGCCAAGGACGCTGCTTCCAACGCCGCCGATCAGGCCGACAAGTCGGCTGACCAGGCGAAGGACGCTGCCGACAACGCCAAGAGCGCTGCGGACGACACCAAGAAGTAAGCCTTTCCAGGTTTATCTTCGATGCAAAGGGCGGCCACCTTCGGGTGGCCGCTTTTTTGCCCTCTCCCCCGGCCGTTCCTACCGCAACGCAGCGTTAGCCTGATGGGCCGCGCCGCTATCATGTCGGTTTGGTCCGCCCGTGAAACCCTCATGCCCATCCTCACGTCGCAGCTCGATACCCGTTCCACCGAATTCCAGGCCTCCAGTTTGCGCCTGCGCGCACTGACGGAGGACCTGCGCGAGACATTGAAGCGCACCGCCGAAGGTGGCGGGGCGAAGGCTCGCGAAAAGCATGTGGCCAGGGGCAAACTCCTTCCGCGCGAACGCATCCGCGCGCTCCTCGATCCGGGCTCGCCCTTCCTCGAAATCGCCCCGCTCGCCGCGCACGGCATGTATGACGACGCCGCGCCCGCGGCGGGTGTCATTGCCGGTATCGGGCGGGTGATGGGCCAGGAAGTGGTGGTGCTCGCGAACGATGCCACCGTCAAAGGCGGCACCTATTTCCCGATGACGGTGAAGAAGCATCTGCGCGCGCAGGAAGTGGCAATGGAGAACCGGCTGCCCTGCGTGTACCTCGTCGATTCCGGCGGCGCCTTCCTCCCCCTCCAGGACGAAGTGTTCCCGGACCGCGAGCACTTCGGGCGCATCTTCTACAACCAGGCGCGCATGAGCGCGCAGGGGATCCCGCAGATCGCCGTGGTGATGGGATCCTGTACCGCTGGCGGCGCCTACGTCCCCGCGATGAGCGACGAAACCATCATCGTCCGCGAGCAGGGCACGATCTTCCTCGGCGGCCCCCCGCTGGTGAAGGCGGCCACGGGCGAGGTCGTGGACGCCGAGGCGCTTGGCGGGGCGGACGTGCACACGTCGGTGTCCGGCGTCGCCGACCACTTCGCGGAAAACGACGCCCACGCGCTCGCGATCGCCCGCGATATCGTGGGTTCGCTGAACCGCGTGAAGAAGCAGCCGCTTGCCGTGCGCCCGCCGCTTGAACCGCGCTTCGCGGCCGAAGAACTCTACGGGGTGATTCCGGAAGACACCCGCCGCCCGTTCGACATCCGCGAGGTGATCGCGCGACTGGTGGACGACTCCGAATTCCATGAATTCAAGGCGCGCTATGGCAAGACGTTGGTCACCGGGTTCGCGCACATCCACGGCTACCCGGTGGGCATCGTGGCGAACAACGGCATCCTGTTCGGCGAGTCGGCGCAGAAGGGCGCGCACTTCATCGAGCTGTGCAACCAGCGCAACGTACCGCTGGTGTTCCTCCAGAACATCACGGGCTTCATGGTCGGCCGCAAGTACGAGAACGGCGGCATCGCGAAGGACGGGGCGAAGATGGTCACCGCGGTCGCATGCTCGCACGTGCCCAAGTTCACCGTGGTGATCGGCGGCAGCTTCGGTGCCGGCAACTACGCCATGTGCGGTCGCGCATACGGCGCCCGTTTCCTCTGGATGTGGCCGAACGCACGCATCAGTGTCATGGGCGGCGAACAGGCCGCGTCGGTACTCGCCACGGTCCGGCGCGACGGCATCGAGGCTGGTGGCGGGGCATGGAGCGCGGAGGACGAGGAAGCCTTCAAGGCGCCCATCCGCGACCAGTACGAGCGCCAGGGGCATCCCTACTACGCCAGTGCACGGCTCTGGGACGACGGGATCATCGACCCGGCCGATACGCGGCGCGTCCTGGGCCTTGCCATCTCCGCCTCGCTCAACGCGCCCATCGAGCAGGGCCGCTTCGGTGTCTTCCGGATGTGATGTTTTTATAAGGAGTGCGCGGTAAGTCCCTGCCCCATCGACATTCGCCGCCGCCGTGCTAACCTCGGCGGCCCATGTCAGCACACGATGACCGCGCGCCTCCGGAGATCCTGACACCCACCGGCCTCAACCGGCTGGTGCGCGACCTGCTGGAAGATGCCCTGCCCATGGGTGTCTGGATCGAGGGCGAGTTGTCGAACGTGGCGCGGCCTTCCTCGGGGCACGTCTACTTCACACTGAAAGACGCCAACGCGCAGGTCCGCTGCGCCATGTTCCGCATGGCCGCCTCTCGCCTGCGCTTCCGTCCGGTGGACGGCATGCACGTGCTCATGCGTGCCAAGGTAGGGCTCTATGAAGCGCGCGGCGAGTTCCAACTGGTGGCCGACCACATGGAGCCCGCTGGCGAAGGCGCCTTGCAGCGAGAATTCGAGCAGCTCAAGGCGCGCCTCGGGGCGGAGGGCCTTTTTGCGCCCGAGCGCAAGCGCACGCTGCCGCCCTTCCCCGGCCGTATCGGTGTGATCACCTCGCCCACGGGCGCCGCGATACGCGATGTATTGAGCGTGCTCGGCCGACGCTTCGGCCTTGCCGAGGTGGATGTGCTTCCGGTGCCCGTGCAGGGGCGCGAAGCGCCCGCCGCCATCGCATCGATGCTTCGCCGGGCCTCGTCGAGCGGCCTCTACGACGTGTTGCTGGTGACGCGCGGCGGCGGCTCGCTCGAAGACCTCTGGGCCTTCAACGACGAACAGGTGGCGCGCGCCATCCATGCGAGCGCCGTTCCCGTGGTGTCCGCGGTCGGCCACGAGGTGGACTTCACCATCGCCGATTTCGTGGCGGACCTCCGTGCGCCCACGCCATCGGCCGCGGCGGAACTGCTTGTGCCGGAATCGGGCGACATCGCACGGCAGCTGGCACGGCTGCGCCAGCGCATGGCCACGCTGATGGCGCGCCGTCTCCAGGCCGCGGCGCAGCGTGCCGACCAATGGCAGGCGCGCCTCAATGCGCAGCGGCCGCAGGCCCGTCTCGCGCGCGACGCACAGCGCCTGGAAGCGTTGCGGCGCCGCCTCTACGTCACCGTGGGGCAGACGAACAACCTGCGCCGCGCGCGGCTGGAACGCCTGCATGCCCGCCTGGCGGCCCAGCATCCCCGCCTGCGGCTCACGCCTTCCCGCGTACGCATCGCCGACCTGCGCCAGCGCCTGTCCGTGGCCATCGCGCGGCGGATCGAGCGCGACCGCCTGCGCCTCGCGGAACAAGGACGCACGCTGCACGCGGTCAGCCCGCTGGCGACGCTCGAGCGCGGTTATGCCATCGTCTTCGACCAGCACGAAGCCATCGTGCGCCGCGCATCCGACGTGTCGCCGGGCGACCGCCTGCGCGTGATGCTCGGCAACGGCGAGATCAAGGTGCGCAGCGAAGGCTAGGCGTACCCGTATACGGGCAGTGAACGCGGCGGGAGTCATCCTCCCCCATCGATCGGCGCAATGGAGTTCCCCCATGCTCGCCAAGAGCTACCCCTACTACGTGGCGAACAAGCCGGTGAAGCCCGGCAAGAAGAAGCTCGACGTACTGGACAAATACACCGGCAAGGTGGCGACGCGAGTGGCCCTGCCCGACGCGGCGGCACTGGAGCGAGCCATCGCTTCGGCAACGGCGGCGGCTCCCGCCATGAAGCGCTTTCGCCCCTACGAACGGCAGGCGGTGCTCGAACATTGTGTGCGCCGCTTCCAGGAGCGACGCGACGAGCTGGCCTATGCGCTGTGTGTCGAGGCCGGCAAGCCCATCAACGATGCACTGGGCGAAGTCGTCCGCCTCATCGATACCTTCAAGATCGCGGCGGAGGAGTCCGTGCGCATCGACGGCGAGACCCTCAATCTCGAGATCTCGCCGCGCACCGCCGGCTACCACGGCTACACGAGGCGGGTGCCCCTAGGGCCGGTGGCGTTCATCACGCCCTTCAACTTCCCGCTGAACCTCGTCGCGCACAAGGTCGCGCCCGCCATCGCCGCGGGTTGCCCGTTCGTGCTGAAACCGTCGGAGAAGACACCCCTCGGGGCACTGATCATCGGCGAGATCCTTGCGGAGACCGACTTGCCGAAAGGCGCGTTTTCCATCCTTCCGCTGGATGGCAAGCATGCCGAGCCGCTCGTGACCGACGCGCGCCTCAAGCTGCTTTCGTTCACTGGCGGGCTTATCGGCTGGGACCTCAAGGCGCGCGCGGGTCACAAGAAGGTGACGCTCGAACTGGGCGGCAATGCCGCCTGCATCGTGGACGGCGACCAGGCCGACCGGCTCGATGCCGTGGTCGACCGGCTCGTGTTCGGCGCCTTTTACCAGTCGGGGCAAAGCTGCATCAGCGTGCAGCGGATCCTTGTCCACGACGACGTGTACGACGCACTGCGCCGCAAGCTCGTGGCGAAGGTGAAAGCGCTGAAAGCCGGCGACCCGAAGAAGAAGTCCACTTTCCTCGGGCCCATGATCGACACTGCGGCGGCGGAACGGCTCGAGGGCTGGATCGCCGAAGCAAAGAAGACCGGTGGCCGCATCCTGTGCGGCGGCGGCAGGAAAGGCGCCATGCTTGAGGCCACGTTGCTGGAAAACGTGCCGCGCGATGCAAAGCTGCAGCGCATGGAAGCCTTCGGGCCGGTGGCGATCCTGCAACGCTTCATGACCTTCGACGAGGCGTTGGCCTTCGCCAACGACTCCGACTTCGGCTTGCAGGCCGGCGTGTTCACCAACGACCTGCGCCACGCGATGCGTGCCTGGGACGAACTCGAACAGGGCGGCGTGATCGTCAACGACGTGCCGAGCTTCCGCGTGGACAACATGCCGTACGGCGGCGTGAAGTCATCGGGAATCGGGCGGGAAGGCGTGCGCTATGCGATCGAGGACATGACCGAAACGCGGTTGATGGTGATTCGGGACGTCTGACCGGACCGCGCCCCCTTCTCGGTCAGCGGTTCGTTTCGGCCGGCTGAAGATCGCCGATCAGCGTGGGGATCAGCTCGGACACCGTTGGATGGATCGGCACGGCCCATTGCAAGGTGCCGATGGATGCCTTCGCGTTCATCATGTCGAGAATACCGTGGATGGCTTCGTCACCGCCGGTGCCGAGAATCGCGGCACCAAGGATCTGTTTCGTTTCCGCGTCCGCGACGACCTTCATGAAGCCATGCGTCTCGGCTTTTTCCACGGCGCGCCCCACGCGCGTCATCGGGCGCTTCGACACCAGCAGTGGCCTGCCGCTGGCGCGCGCCTGGGTTTCCGTCATGCCCACCCTCCCCAGCGGCGGATCGACGTAGAGCGCATACCCCAGGATGCGATCGCTGACCTTGCGGTCGCCGCCATCGAGCAGGTTGGCGGCCACGATCTCGTAGTCGTTCCACGCCGTGTGCGTGAAGGCACCCTTGCCATTGCAGTCGCCCATGGCCCAGACGCCTTCGGCACTCGTGGCGAGCCGGTCGTCCACCTTGATGTATCCGCGCTCGTCGACGGCGATGCCGGCCTTGTCCAGACCCAGGTCGTCGGTGTTGGGGCGGCGTCCGACGGCAAGCAGCACGTGCGTGCCGACCACTTCCGGCGAGCCGTCCGTGCAATCCACACCCACGCTCACACCGTTGGGGTGCCTTGCCAGGCGAATACAGCACGCGTCGGTGCGTACTTCGATGCCCTCGCCTTCCAGGAAGGCGCGGATCTCGGCGGAGACGTCTTCGTCTTCGCGTTGCACCAGCCGAGGCCCCTGCTCCACCACCGTCACCTTCGCCCCGAAGCGACGGTACATCTGTGCGAACTCCAGGCCTATGTAGCTGCCACCGACGACGACCAGATGTTCGGGCACCGACTCCATTGGGATGATGGTGCTGTTGGTCAGGTAGTCCACCTCGTCGACGCCCGGGAAATCCGGCACGTTGGCGCGCCCCCCGACATTGAGGAAAACCTGGGGCGCCTCGATCGTTTCGCCATTCACCTCGAGCCGACGCGGCGCGACAAAGCGTGCGTGTCCGCGGATGAGTGTGAGCCCCGGCATGCCTGCCAGCCAGTCCTCGTTGCCTTTGCGCGAGTCGAGGATCACCTTGCGCGCACGCGCCGCCACCGTCGGCATGTCGATCGACACCGCTCCTACGCCCACCCCGTATTCGGCGCCACGTCGGGCGAGCTGCGCCGCGTAGGCGCTGGCGACGAGGGTCTTGGTGGGCTTGCACCCTGTGTTGACGCACGTGCCGCCGACGAGGTGTCGTTCGACAATGGCAACGGTCTTGCCGGCGCCGGTAAGGCGGTTCGCCAGCGCAGGTCCCGCCTGTCCGGCACCGACGATGATGGCGTCGAACGAACGGGTCATGGCGGCTCTCCAGTGGGGGCGGTCACCGCAAGCCCTGCCGGGCGGCGGTTCAAAGCTGGTGACCCCGGCCCGATTCGAACGGGCGACCTTCCCCTTAGGAGGGGGACGCTCTATCCAGCTGAGCTACGGGGCCTGAAGTGGCTCTACACAAGGGCCGTATTTTGCCACCCTCGCGATCCGGCTCATAGTACCTGCACACTCGGTACTGACGACGCCGGGAAAACCATCACGAAACACACGAGGGAAAGCCGCGCAGCGGTCTCGCTTCGCAAGGAACGACGTAAGTCTTCGCGGCGAGGGAAACGGGTACTGGCTCTCAAGCAACGGAACACGCCGAGCGCGAGGCCGCAAGGCAAGCCCACCCCACGAAGCGAAAACCACACCGACGGGGGGGCCGAGAGGACTCATTGAGCAGATACGTAGCGAAGGAATCCAGCAACCCCTCCGCTTATCGTCTTCGGATGATCCGCAGGGTGATTTTCACCATCCAACACCGCCACCTCGGCAAAGTCGAACGGGCTGATGCCTTCGAGGCAGGCGACATTGACGCCGTATTGATCGGTGTTCGAGCGACGCTGGTGGAACGTGTAGATGCCGCACTTGGAACAGAAATAGTGTTTGGCGGTACCCGTGTTGAACTGGTAAAGGGCAAGTGCGTCCTCCCCCTGCTCCACCACGATACCGCCCATGGGGGCGGAAACAGCAATCGCCCCGCGCATGCGGCAATAGGAACAGTTGCAGCGTCGGGCCGTGCGCAGACCGTCGCTCAGCTGGACGGTGAAGCGAACGGTCCCGCAGTGACAAGAGGCGCGAGAGGTCGTGATATCGGGCAGCATGCGCGTCGCCGGGTGAGGTAATCGCCAGGATTGTAGGGCGCACGGGTAACGCCACGGTAGGCCATCAGCGCACCGCGGAAAGCCTACGCATCGGCGTGGCCTGGACGGACATCGGCCGCTTGGCATCGCTGCCGAACGGCCGCCAGATGCCATCGGCTCCCTCCACCTTAAGGGTGGCCCCCACCCCGTCGGCCGTGGCCAGATTGACCGCGGCGCGCAAAGCCTCGAAGCGGGACGGGAAGCGCCCCACTGACACGCCGCTCCGGCGGACGGTCCAGAACGATCCGTCATCGGACTGGTAGGGAATCTCATAGATGCGCGTCATAAAATGGCGCTCCGCTCGCTTCAACAAGTTCAGCTGAAGCATGCACTTGCGCGCGTCATTGCGAAGTGCTTGCAACTGGTCCCCACGACGACGCGACCGCGACGTCTGTCCCGCAGCGCACAACGGGCCGTGAAGGCGGTGTTTGCTAGAATTGGCGCTTTATCCGCGCCCGCCGGCATCCCGCCGGCCTGTCGTCCAAGGAGCCCCCATGTCCGCCAAGATCCTCACCGCACTCGGTCTCACCAGCAACGAGTCGGGTACCTACCTCGGCGGTGGCCTTTGGGCCGCCACCAGCGATGCCGGCAACCTCACGGCCGTGAACCCGGCCACCGGCGAGGTCATCGCGACCGTGCAGGCGTCCAGCCCGGCCGACTATGAAACGATCGTTCAGCGTGCGCAGGAAGCCTTCGCGATCTGGCGCACCGTGCCGGCTCCGCGCCGCGGCGAGGCCGTTCGCCTTTGTGGCGAGGCCCTGCGCAAGCACAAGGACGCCCTCGGTTCGCTGGTCGCCCTGGAAATGGGCAAGATCAAGCCCGAAGGCGACGGCGAAGTGCAGGAAATGATCGACATCGCCGATTTCGCGGTGGGCCAGAGCCGCATGCTCTACGGCAACACCATGCATTCGGAACGCCCGGGCCACCGCATGTACGAGCAGTGGCATCCGATCGGTCTCGTGGGCATCGTCAGCGCCTTCAACTTCCCGGTGGCGGTGTGGGCCTGGAACGCGTTCCTGGCCGCCATCTGCGGCGACATCTGCATCTGGAAGCCGTCGCCGAAGACGCCGCTCTCCGCCATCGCCACGATGAAGATCTGCAACGAGGCGCTTAAGGAAGGCGGCTTCCCGGACATCTTCTTCCTGTTCAACGATGCCGGCAGCGACCTCGCGCAGGCATTCGTCGACGACAAGCGCATTCCGCTCATCAGCTTCACCGGCTCGACGAAGGTCGGCCGCATGGTCGGCGAGCGTGTGGCGAAGCGCATGGGCCGCAGCCTGCTCGAGCTGGGCGGCAACAACGCCATCATCCTCGATAAGTCGGCCGACCTGAAACTCGCCATTCCCGCGATCGTGTTCGGCGCCGTCGGCACGGCCGGCCAGCGTTGCACCACCACGCGCCGCCTGTTCGTGCATTCGTCCATCCATGACACCGTGGTCGATACCCTGGTGAAGGCGTACGGACAGGTGGAGCAGAAGATCGGCGACCCCACCCTGCCAACCACGCTGATGGGCCCGCTGAACAGCCCCGAGGGCGTGCAAGCGTTCCTCGCGGCCGTCGAGAAAGCCAAGGCGGCGGGCGGTACGGTGCGTACCGGCGGCAAGGCGCTCACCGACCGCAAGGGCAATTTCGTGCTTCCCACGATCGTCACGGGCCTCAATAACGCCGATGAGGTGGTGCAAACGGAAACCTTCGCGCCCATCCTCTACGTGATGCCATTCGATACGCTCGACGACGCCATCGCGCAGCAGAACGCCGTGCCGCAGGGGCTTTCGTCGGCCATCTTCACGCAAGACCTGAAGGCGGCCGAACAGTACCTGTCCGCATCCGGATCGGACTGCGGCATTGCCAACGTGAACATCGGCACGTCCGGTGCCGAGATCGGCGGTGCGTTCGGCGGCGAAAAGGAAACCGGCGGCGGCCGCGAATCCGGCTCCGACGCGTGGAAGGTCTACATGCGCCGCCAGACCAACACCATCAATTACTCCGACGCGCTGCCGCTGGCCCAGGGCATCAAGTTCGAGTTCTGACGAAGGCCAAGCCATGAACGACCTGCGCTCTACGGAACGTTTCTCCGATCGCGTCGAGGACTATGTCCGCTACCGCCCGGATTACCCGCGAGCACTGGTCGACTGGCTGCACAGACTCGGCGTAAGGCCCGACTGGCTCGTCGCCGATATCGGCGCGGGTACCGGCATCTCCAGCAAGCTGTTCCTGGATGCCGGTCACCGTGTCACCGCGGTCGAGCCCAATGCGGCGATGCGCGCGGCGGCAGAGCGCTGGCTGGCCGGCGAGCATCGCTTCGACGCGAAGGACGGCAGCGCCGAGGCTACCGGTCTTCCGGGCCACGCTGTCGACCTCGTCGTCGTGGCGCAAGCCTTCCACTGGTTCGACAAGGACAAGGTGCGTGCGGAGTTCGCGCGCATCCTGTCGTCACGCGGGCTTGTCGCCGTGTTCTGGAACTCGCGCCGGCTGACCGGCACGCCGTTCCTCGAAGGCTACGAACGGCTTTTGCTCGAATATGGCCTCGATTACCGCGGCGTGGCCGAGCGTTATACCGATGACGCGTCGATGGCCCGCTGGTTCGGCCAAGGCTACCGCGGCATGGCCAGCTTCCCGCACGGCCAGAAACTCGACTACGAAAGCCTGCTCGGGCGCCTGATGTCCTCGTCGTACGCACCCAAGCACGGACACCCCAACCACGAACCGATGCTCCATGCCCTGCGCGCGCTCTTCGACGAGACGCAAGAGGGAGGCACGGTCTCTTTCGATTACGACACCCGCGTGTTTGCGGGTCGTCCGGACGCATGATGTACGACCTGATCCGCCCCCTGCTCTTCGCACTCGACCCCGAGACCGCGCACGGGCTTACCCTCTATGCGTCCGACGTGGCGCAGCGCAGTGGCCTGTCCCACCTGATCGCGAAGCCGCCGGCGGACTTGCCGACGACCGTCTTCGGTATCGACTTCCCGAACCCCGTCGGGCTTGCGGCGGGCCTCGACAAGAATGGCGAACACCTGGACGGCCTTGCCGCCCTCGGATTCGGCTTCGTGGAGATCGGTACCGTCACGCCGCGCCCCCAGGCAGGCAATGAAAAACCGCGCATGTTCCGCCTGCCCGCTCACGAGGCGGTGATCAACCGCCTCGGCTTCAACAACGGCGGCATCGACGCCTTGGTGCGCAACGTTGAAAAAGCGACATTCCGCGGCGTGCTGGGCATCAACATCGGAAAGAACAAGGACACGCCGAACGAGCGCGCCATCGACGATTACCTGCTGTGCCTGGAGCGCGCCTATCCTCTCGCCAGCTACATCACGGTGAATATCTCTTCGCCCAACACGCAAGGCCTGCGCGATTTGCAGGAAGAGGAAACGCTGCGGCGCTTCATCGGCGAATTGCGCGAGGCGCAAGAGCGCCACGCGGGCCGGCATGGCACGCGCAAGCCGATGCTGCTGAAGATCGCTCCCGACCTTACGGAAGCCGAGTTGGACGCCATCGCCGAGGTGCTGCTCGCTTCCGGCATCGACGGCGTCATCTGCACGAACACCACCATCGATCGCACGGCCGTGGCGGGTGACCCGAACGCTCACCAGACCGGCGGCCTTTCCGGCCGGCCGCTCTTCGCGAAGTCCACTGCGGTGCTACGCGGCATGCATGCGCGCCTTGCCGGCAGGCTTCCGATCGTTGGAGTGGGTGGCATCCTCGACGGCGATTCGGCGGCCGAGAAGATGGAAGCCGGCGCCGCGCTGGTGCAGGTCTATTCGGGCCTCATATACCGCGGCCCGAAGCTCATCGCCGAGGCGGTCGCTGAAATCCGGCGGCGCGGAATCCTGGCATGAACAACAACCCCGTGGACATGGGCGGGTTTAAGCTCGCCAGCGACGCCCCGCTCGGCGCCCGGAACACGTTGCGTGTGGATGCACGCGCGAAACTTCTCGCCGAGGTGCGCGACCCCACGAAGATCCCCCAACTGCTGGCCTATCCTGCCGTAAAGGCCGGCAAGGTACTGGTGCTCGGCGAAGGCAGCAACATGCTCATCAAGGGCGACTTCGATGGCACGGTGCTCGCCATGGCAACGCGCGGCGTCGAAACCTTCCAACGCGACGATCGCGTGCTGATCCGCGTGGCCGCAGGTGAGCGCTGGGACGACTTCGTACGCTGGTCGCTGGGCCAGGGTTTCGCCGGCCTCGAAAACCTCATACTCATCCCCGGCACCGTCGGCGCCTCGCCCATTCAGAACATCGGCGCGTACGGCGTCGAGGTAGCGGAGTTCATCGACACGGTCGAAGCCTGGGACACCCACAAGGGTGAGTTCGTCGTGCTCGACAAGGCCGCGTGTGCGTTCTCCTACCGCGATTCCGCGTTCAAGCAGCAGGCCGGCCGCTGGATCGTGGTGGCCGTCACCTTCGCCCTCCCCCGCGAGCGGCCGCTATCGCTGGACTACGCGGGCATCCGGGAGGAAGTGGAAAAGATGGGCGTGGCCCGGGCTACGCCGTATCACGTGGCAGAAGCCGTGGTGCGCCTGCGCTCCCGCAAGCTTCCCGACCCGGCCGTCATCGGCAACGCCGGCAGCTTCTTCAAGAACCCCATCGTGCCGGCCGCGCAGGCCGACGCCCTCGCTCTCGCCCACCCCGGTCTTCCGGTATGGGCCCACGCGGGAGGCACGGCGAAGATCTCCGCCGGTTGGCTTATCGAAGCGGCCGGGTTCAAGGGCGAACGCGACGGCGACGCCGGCATGTCGAACCGCCATGCCCTCGTACTGGTGAATCACGGCAAGGCCACGGGTCCGCAGCTCTGGGCCTTCGCGCAGAGGGTCATCGCGGGGGTGCAGGCGAAGTTCGGCGTGGCGCTCGAGCCGGAACCGCTGATCGTCTAAATGTAGTCGGCAAGAGAACCTGGACCCGTCCACGAATTCCGTTGGGCATCGTCATGGCCATGCGTGAACGTGAGGACAGGAAGGTTGCAATGCGCTCTTCGAGCGAGCGTCACGCGGCTGTAAGACGTTCGTCATACGCTGCGCCTGGCGGCGTATTATCAAGGCGTCGCCATACGCGACGAGGATGCCGTTCTGGACACGATGAGCCCACCGACCGAAACCATCAGCGCCACGGCGAAGGCAGCCGCGCGGCCCGCCGCACCGGTGGACGTCCCCGATATCGACCTCGGCGACTCCTCGCTCTATGTCCATCGCGAGCTCTCGCAGCTGCAGTTCAATATCCGAGTGCTCGACCAGGCCCTGGACGAATCGAAACCGCTGATCGAACGCCTGAAGTTCCTGCTGATCTTCTCGTCCAACATGGACGAGTTCTTCGAGATCCGAGTGGCGGGGCTGAAGCAGCAGATCGCCTTCGATCACGAGATGATCGGCGCCGACGGCATCCCGCCGCGTCGCGCGCTCGCCGAGATTTCCGAGGTGGCACACCGCCAGATCGAGCGGCAGTACGCCATCCTCAACGAGAAGATCCTTCCCGCCCTGGCGGACGAAGGCATCCGCATCGTCCGGCGCAACCAGTGGACGCACAAGCAGAAGCTTTGGGTAAGGCGCTATTTCCGGCATGAGGTGGCCCCGCTGGTCACCCCCATCGGCCTCGACCCCACGCATCCCTTCCCGCGGCTGGTGAACAAGAGCCTCAACTTCATCGTGCAACTCGAGGGCACCGACGCCTTCGGCCGCGATTCAGGCCTGGCGATCGTGCCCGCACCGCGCATCCTTCCCCGTCTCATCCGCCTGCCGGAAGAGGTCTGCGAAGGCGGCGACAACTACGTGCTGCTCTCGTCCATCATCCATGCGCACGCGGATGACCTCTTCCCGGGCATGCGCGTGCTGGGTTCCTATCAGTTCCGCCTTACCCGCAACGCCGACCTCACCATCGATCCGGAAGACGTGGAAGACCTCGCGCGAACGCTGCGCGGCGAGCTGTTCTCGCGGCGCTATGGCGACGCGGTGCGCCTGGAGGTGGCCGACAACTGTCCAAAACCGCTGGTCGATTACCTGCTGAAACAATACTCGCTGGACGCCGACGCCTTGTATGAGGTGAACGGCCCGGTAAACCTTGCCCGCCTGTTCGAGATGACCCTGCAACCGACGTATGCGCGGCTGCAGTTTCCGGCATTCGTGCCCGCACTGCCCAAGGCGCTGGCGGACGCCGACGACATGTTCACCGTCGTCGGCAAGCAGGACATCCTGCTTTATCACCCGTTCGAATCGTTCACGCCGGTCGTGGACCTCCTGCGTCAGGCGGCCAAGGATCCGCAGGTACTCACCATCAAGCAGACGCTGTACCGCAGCGGCGCCAATTCCGAGATCGTGGACGCCCTGGTGGACGCGGCGCGGTCGGGCAAGGAAGTGACGGCCGTGGTGGAATTGCGGGCGCGCTTCGACGAGGAATCCAACCTCAGCCTTGCGTCACGCCTGCAACAGGCGGGCGCCGTGGTGACCTACGGCGTGGTCGGCGTGAAAACGCACGCCAAGCTGATGCTGATCCAGCGCCGCGAGAACGGCAAGCTCGTCAGCTACGCACACCTGGGCACCGGCAACTACCATTCGGGCAACGCGCGCCTGTACACCGATTACAGCCTGCTGACGTCCGACGAGGCGCTGTGCGACGACGTGCATCGTCTGTTCCGTCTCCTCACCGGCATGGGCAAGGCGCTGAAGATGAAGCGCATGCTCTACGCCCCCTTCACCCTGAAGAAAGGCCTGCTCGACCTCATTGCCCGCGAAGCAGCGCACGCCGCGGCCGGAAAGAAGGCTGAGATCGTTTGCAAGATCAACGCGATCACCGATCCCAAGGTCATTCGTGCGCTCTACCGCGCAAGCCAGGCCGGCGTGAAGATCGACCTGATCGTCCGTGGCATGTGCTGCCTGCGGGCCGGCGTACCCGGGGTATCGCAGAACATCCGGGTACGTTCCGTAGTGGGCCGGTTCCTGGAGCATAGTCGTGTGTACTGGTTCCTCAACGACGGGGAGCCGGACGTCTATCTCGCCAGCGCCGACCTCATGGAACGCAACCTGGAACGCCGGGTGGAAACCTGTTTTCCCGTGGAGGGCAAAAAGCTTCGCCAGCGCATCCGTCGCGAGCTGGACCTCTACCTTACGGACAACCATTCGGCCTGGGTCCAGCAGCCGGATGGCACCTACACGCTCCTCCAGCCAGCGGCCGGGCAGCCCACGCGGGACGCCCAGACCCAGCTTCTGGAACGCTTTGGCGGCCTTGCGGCGCCCTGACCGTTTTCCGCCGTCGCCTTTCACCTAGCCCGAACGGCCAAGGCGACATCCTACCGGCGGCAAGGCACAATCACCTTGCAGTCGAAGGGGGAGACGGGCTTTCGATCGAACGCTTCCGGATCCACGCCGTGCGCCGTGTAGGCGCTCCTTGAGCTTTGCGCGGGGTTCGGAATGCGTTTCTGCAACCGGCGAAACGGATGGGTGATCCGTCTCCTGCAGGCGGCGATCCTCTGCGGTCTGCTCTTCGCGGGTGCCGCCGGGGCCACGGCCCTCCTGGCCAATGCACGGGAGGCGCGGCCGGGCGAGCAGCCCGTCGACATCCTTGCGGAAGCGGCCCAGCGCCCGTTCCCGTCCTTCGACCCCACCTTGCTCCAGGTGCTGCCCAACTCGCCCAACGGCACCTGGGTGGTGGTGCGCACGCCGCCTCCCTGGACGAGTGGGGAGCGCGTGCTGAGCGTCCGCCATCCGGGCATGGGCACGATCTCGTTGTATGACGGAAACACGCTCGTCGCCAGCACGTCCCTTCAGGACTTCGGAACGGCGCTGCACGGGCATGGGCGTGTGATCTTCAGCCTGCCGGAGTCCATTCCGGCGTCGCGCCCGCTCCTGCTCAAGTTTCACGGCAGCGCGTCTCCCGCCGGTGCGGTGACCATCTCCCTGGACTCCTGGCCCGACTACCTGCGCGACGACGGCGCCTGGATGGTGTTCGCCACGGGTTCCTTCGCGGTCATGCTTACCATGGCGCTGATGGCGCTGTGTTTCGCACTGATCCTGCGCGACATGACCTTCGGCTGGTACGCCGCCTATCTGCTTTGCTATGCCCTGATCCAGGGGTTGAGGTCGGGCTTCGTATTCCATCCGCTGGAACTGCAGTCGCTGGCCGGCGCCGCCGATGTGCTCGGCGATGCGGCCACCGCGCTTTCCGTGTCGTTCGCCGCGCTATTCATGCTGCGCTTCGCCCGCGTCGACGAATACGTGCCTCTGTTGCGCACGCCGGTACTTTCGTTCGCGGTGGTGATGCCCCTGCTCATGATCCTGCGCGCCACCGGCGTCGGCGTACTGGTCAACATGGCGCAACTGCTGCTCCAGCCCCTGGTGCTCCTCGGCGCCCTGTTGTTGCTGGTGGCGGGCGCCTTCGCCGCGGCGCGCGGTTCGCGGCACGCGTGGTTCTTCCTCGTGGGCTGGACGCCGCTCTTGATCCTCACCGCACTGTGCGGCGCGCAGTTGCAGGGGATGCTCGCGGCGGCACCATGGTTGCCCGACGCGGCCATCGGCATGGGGGCCTTCGAGGCCATCGTGCTTTCCATCGGTCTTTCCGACCGCGCCCTCACGATCCGGCACGACCGCGACCGGGCGCGCCAACTGGCCGACAGCGATCCGCTCACCGGGCTGCTCAATCGACGGGCGTGGACCGAAGCGGCACTGGACGTACTCGATCAGGGGTTGGCCAGGCCTGTTGCCGTGTTCTTTTTCGACCTGGACCACTTCAAGGCCCTGAACGACCGCCACGGCCATGCGGCGGGAGACAAGGCGCTGGTCGCGGTGGCCGCGGCGCTGCGCCAGGAACTGCGGCCGTCCGACCTGCTCGGCCGCTATGGCGGCGAGGAGTTCGTCGCCCTGCTGCAAGGCGTGGACAAGGAAAACGCGATGCAGATCGCCACGCGGCTATGCCGCCGTGTACATCGCCTGGATGTGCACGTGAGCACGTCCGACATGCTCACCGTGTCGATCGGCGTTGCCATGCGCACACCGGCGGACAACGTACAGTCGCTGGTGGAACGTGCGGACGCGGCGATGTATTCGGCAAAGCTTTCGGGGCGCAACCGGGCCGTTTGCGCGGGGCACGTCGGCCCCGTGCTCGTCCGTCGCTCCGAGGCCCGGTAAGGGCTCTCCTAAGGCGTGGCGATGCCATCCAGGCTCGCAGCAGCGGCCACGATGTCGTCATCGCCGGGAAGCACGAGGAAGGCCGCGCCAGCCAGCGGCGTGAAGGTATCGGCGCCGACCACACGGTGCAGCGGCAGGTGGCCCAGGCCGGCCTCGACGATGGCCGTGATCACGCCCTCGCCCACGCCGGCACTCTTGCGACCCTCGTCCACCACCAGGATGCGCTTCGCACTGGCGGCCTGCTTCGCGATGAAGGCATCGTTGAGCGGAACCAGCCAGCGCAGGTCGACCACGCGCACCTTCCAGCCGCGTTCCGCACCGATGCGCCGCGCGGCGCGCAGGCTCATCGGAACGCCGTTGCCGAAGGTGAAGATCACGAGGTCGTCCGCGGCTTGGTCGTAGACGCGCCCCTCCCCCAGCGGCATCGCCTCGTCCGGTGCCGGATAGGCGA
Organism: Luteibacter sp. SG786; assembly: GCF_011759605.1. GTDB lineage: Bacteria > Pseudomonadota > Gammaproteobacteria > Xanthomonadales > Rhodanobacteraceae > Luteibacter. The sequence goes on along the minus strand of NZ_JAAOYX010000001.1, from coordinate 1,937,734 downwards.
ACTGCCACTGGCCGTCGCCGGCCTCGTAGAGATCCTTGGTCATGTACAGCGCGATCGGCTCGAGGAAGGCGGTGACGCGTCCGTCCACCTTAGCCAATGCCGCAAGCGTGCGCAGCATCGTCGCGGCGTCGTCGCCGCGGCTCGGGCAGCCCACCACGAGCCCCGGAATGTCGCGCAGCGCGGTGATGGAATTGTCGTTGTGGAAGTGGCCACCGAAGCCGCGCTGATAGCCGAGCGACGCCACGCGCATCAGCATCGGGTTGCGGTACTGCCCGTTCGAGAAGAACTGCAGCGACGCGGCCTCGCCACGGATCTGGTCGCAGGCGTTGTGGAAGTAGGCCAGGTACTGGATCTCGGGCAGCGGCAACATGCCCATGTTCGCGTAACCCTGGGCGAGGCCCAGGATCATCGTCTCGTCCAGCAGCGTGTTGAATACACGAGCGTTGCGGAAGGCCTTGTGCAAGCCCTTCGTCACCGTATACACGCCGCCCTTCTGAGCCACGTCTTCGCCGAAGAGCAGGCTCTCGGGGTACTTGGCCATCAGGTCGTGCAGCGCCTGGCCGATCTGCACGGCCAGGTGCCGCGGCGGTTGCCGTTCCGGCAGCTTCTCCGTGCCGCCGAACACACGCTCACGCTCGGCGGAGTCGGCCACGCGCGCGGCTTCGGCGCGCACGGCTTCCGGCGAATAGGGCGCCAGCGGTGCCATCACGTCTTCGAGGCGGGTGAGCCTCGGCCGGCGATCCGCTTCTTCGGCCGCATCGAAGCAGCGCTTGCGGATGGCCTCGTACATGTCCAGCAGGCCGCTGCGGTCGTAAAGACCGGAAGCGAGTGCGATGTCGGCGCTGCGCAGCAACGGATCGGTGGCTTCCAGCGCCACCAGTTCCTCCACCGAGCGCCATTCGATCTCGAAGTCCGTACCGGCGTGCCCCATGATGCGGGTGGTGCGCAGGTGCAGGAACGTAGGCCGCCGGGTTGTGCGGCAATGTTCCACCGCGCGCTGCACGTCGGCATAGCCGCCGGCCAGATCCAGGCCGTCGGCGTAGAAATAGTCCAGACCGGAACGATGGCGGAAGTTGTTCGCCACCCAGCCCGTCGGTGTTTTTACCGAGATGCCGATGCCGTTGTCCTCGCACACGAAGAGCACGGGCGCGGGCAGCTTCTGGTAGGCCGTCCATGCGGCCGCGTTGAACGCCGTCTGCGCCGTCGCATGGTTAGAGGACGCGTCCCCGAACGAGCAGATGGCGATGGCGTCGTCGGGCACCGGCAAGGCATGGCCGATGCGGCGGGCCTGCTCGATCGCGACGGCCGTGCCCAGCGCCTTGGGCAGGTGCGAAGCGATGGTGGACGTCTGCGGCAAGACCCACAACGGCTTGCTTCCCCAAACCTTGTGCCGGCCGCCGGATGCGGGGTCTTCGCTGCTCGCCGCGAACGACAGCGCGGAATCCATCACCGGGTCCATGCCGGGCAGCTTGCGGAACCGTTCCGCCATGAAGCCGCCGCTGCGATAATGCAGGAACGCCGGATCGGTATGCCGGGTCAGGCGCGCCAGCATGGCGTTCCCCTCGTGGCCGGACGAGCCGATGGTGTAGAACACCTTGTTCTGCACGCGCAGCACGCGCGCCATTAAGTCGAGGTGGCGGCTGATCAGCTGCGATTCGAGGAGTTCGCGAAAGCCCCGCGCGTCGAGCGCGCTGCCGGGCAGCACGGGCTGGTCGTCGCGCGGCGCGCGTGCGACGTCTCCCTGCCACGACTGCACGAACTCGACGAAGTTCTGATCGACGATCTCGGCGCGATTGAAACCTTTGTGGCGGGCAGCGATGGGTTGCGGGACGGACATGGGGAGCTCGGTGGGAAAGAGGGAATCAGGCGACCATCGGGGTGAAGCCCGGCCGGGCGCGGACACGGTCCAGCCACGCGCCGACGTGCGGCCAGCGGTCGAGGTCAAAACCGGCTTCGGAGGCGCAATGGGTGTAAGCGAACAGGGCGATGTCGGCGATGCCGAACGCGCCGCCGCTGAACCAAGGCTCATCGGCAAGATGGCGCTCCATCACGTCCAGTGCCGTGCCGCCCCGCTCGCGAAGCCGCGGCAACTCCGCCCGCCGCTCATGCTCCGCGGGCAGCCAACGACAGATGAAGCGCGCCACCGCGATATAAGGCTCGTGGCTGTACTGTTCGAAGAACAACCATTGCAGCGTGCGCGCCCGCTCCCACGCGTCGTCCGGCAGGTACGCCGTGCCTTCCGCGAGGTAGCAGAGAATCGCGTTGGACTCGGCGAGGCGGCGTCCGTCTTCCAACACGAGCAACGGCACCTTTCCGTTCGGATTCAACGCAAGGAATTCCGGCGTGCGCGTGGCGCCCTCGGTGGTGATCGTCTCGATCCACCGGTAAGGGCGGCCGAGCATGTCCAGGAGAAGCTGCAATTTGTAGCAGTTGCCGGAGGCGCGCCAGCCGTAGATGGTCGGCCCGGTGGATACGTTGGCATTCAAGGCGGTTGCTCGAGTGGGAGGATTCAGCGGCGACGGCGGGCGAACCACTGCTCGCGCGTCTGCCCCCATAGATCGACCACGTCGTCTTCGAAGGGCGCCGGTAGCTTGCCCGGCCCCAGCAGGGTCGAGCCGAGCTTTCTGGCGACGCCGATCGACGCGTGGTTTTCGGGATTGATGGAGTGGATCACCTGCGTCCAGCCGAGCGTGTCGAAAGCCCAGTCCATGGACGCCGCGGCGCCCTCGCTGGCATAGCCCTTGCCCCAGGTGTCGCGCATCAGGCCCCAGCCGATCTCGTCCCCCGGCCATCCCTCCGGGTGCCAGGGGCCGAGACGGCCCACCCAGCGGCCGCTGGAGCGCTCGATCACGGAGAACATGCCGAAGCCCTGGAGGCTCCAGCAACCCGCCATCGTCATGAAATTGCGCCAGGCGATCGCGCGCGGCTGCGGGCCGCCGAGGAAGCGGTTCACTTCGGGGTCGGCCATGCATTCGGCCCAGGCGTCGAAATCTTCCGCCGCCGTGGGTCGCAGGATCAGGCGATCCGTTTCGATGCGCACGCCGTGCATGAAGGCCTCAGAACGCGTTGATGCCGGTGAGTTCGCGGCCGACCACCAACTGGTGCACCGTCTCGGTGCCCTCGTAGGTGATGACCGATTCCAGGTTCAGCGCATGGCGGATCGCCGAATGTTCCGTGGTGATGCCCGCACCGCCGAGAATGTCGCGGCACTCGCGAGCAACGTCCAGCGCCATGCGCACATTGTTCCACTTGGCGAGCGACACCTGGGTGGGCTGCAGGCGGCCGGCGTCCTTCAGCCGTCCGAGCTGGAGCGAAAGCAGCTGCGCCGTGGTGATGCGCCGGGCCATGTCGGCCATCTTCAATTGCACAGCCTGATTGGCCGCGAGCGGACGGCCGAAGAGCACGCGCTGGGCGGTGTAGTCGAGCACTTCCTTCAGACAGGCCTGGGCGGCGCCGATAGGGCCCCAGGTGATGCCGTAACGTGCCTGGTTGAGGCAGCCGAGCGGCCCCTTCAGGCCCTTCACGTTCGGCAGCCGGGCGCTGTCGGGCACACGCACGTCGTCGAAGAACAGCGCGGAGGTGACCGAGGCGCGCAGGCTCATCTTCTTGTGCACTTCCTGGGCCGCGAAACCCTTCGTGGAGGTGGGGACGATGAAACCCTGGATACCGTCGTCGGTCTGCGCCCAGACGATGGCGATGTGGGCGAGGTTGCCGTTGGTGATCCACATCTTGGCGCCGTTGATCACCCAGTCGCCGCCGTCCTTGCGGGCGACGGTCTTCATGTTCGCCGGATCGGAACCGCCGTGCGGTTCGGTGAGGCCGAAGCAACCGATGACCTCGCCTGCCGCCATGCGCGGCAGATATTCCCGCTTCTGCTCTTCCGAGCCGTAGGCGAAGATCGGATACATGCACAGCGAACTCTGCACCGAGGCAAAGCTGCGCAGACCGGAATCGCCGCGTTCCAGTTCCTGGCAGATGAGACCGTAGCTCACGCCGTTCATGCCCGCGCAACCGTATTCCTCGGGCAGCGTGGCGCCGAGCAGACCGAGGCCGGCGATCTCGGGCACCAGTTCGGCGGGGAACCGGCCCTGGTCGAAGGCGTCGCCGATGATCGGCAAGACCTTTTCGTCGACGAAGCGGCCGACGGCGTCCTGCACGGCGCGCTCCTCGTCGGTGAGAAGCGAGCGGACGTCGTAGAGATCGAGCGGGTCGAGACGATGGGCCATGCGGGGACTCGTGGATTGGGCAGCCTGAAACGTCCGATTGTAGCCATGGGTCCGGCCGCGGTCATGGCGGTGCGCAACAATCCGGCCCCGTCATCGCGCCATAATGGGCCCGCCCCCCGCCGCCGGATCGCTTCCCCATGCTCAGAGGCGTACTCCTGGGTTTCGCCTGCTACGCGGCCTACGCGTGGAGCGATGCCTTCGTCAAATCCCTCGAAGGTACGCTCCCCGCCTATGAGGCCGTGTTCTTCGGGGCCATCCTGGCCATGGCCGCCCTGCCGTTCCTGAAGAAACCCGGCGACCGCTGGAGCGAGGTGGTGGTGTCTCGCATGCCGGGCCTCTGGCTGCTGCGCGCGCTGGCCGGCGCCATCGGCAACGTGACCGCGGTGATGGCCTTCACCGCCCTCCCGATGGCGGAGGCCTTCTCGCTGATCTTCCTGCTGCCCATCTTCGTCACCATCCTTTCCGTGGTGTTCCTGCGCGAACACGTGGGGTGGCGGCGCTGGTCGGCCGTGATCGTGGGCTTCCTCGGGGTGCTGGTGGTGCTGCGGCCGGGTTTCCGTCACCTGGGCACCGGGCATGTCGCGGCCATCGTCTGCGGCCTGGCCGGCGCGCTGTCCATCGTGGCGCTGCGCATGGCGGGCGCCACCGAGAAACGCATCACCCTCTACGGCGCGGGCGTCGTCGGCCCCATGGTCGCGGGCTTCATCATGATGCTGCCGCACTTCACGTGGCCCGACGGGCACCAGTGGTTCCTTCTGCTGGGTTACGGACTGTTCGCCGCGGCCGGCGCCGTGCTGTTGATGCTGGCCACCCAGCACGCCCCGGCGAATCGCGTGGCGCCCACCCAGTACAGCCAGATGCTATGGGCGATCCTGTTCGGCTACCTGCTGTTCCACGACCACCTCGACTGGCCGATGTTCATCGGCATCGCGATGATCCTCGGCGCGGGCCTGTTTACCTTCGTGCGCGAGGAAAAGAAAACGCAGTGGTGGCGCTGGACGAATATTGTTTGAGTGCCTTCTGTGGGAGCCGCTTCAGCGGCGATGGGTGCTTGCCGCGAGCTTGCCCGCTGCCGCGGGATCGCCGGCATAGCCGGCTCCCACAGGGCCGCTATGCATTGGAGACGCCGTGGGGTACGTGTCCGGTGGCCACGTGCTTGCGCGCCGATTCCACGTTGGCCGGCGAGTCGTCGAAGAAAATGTCGGCACCGAACGCATCCAGGAACGGCCCCTTGTCGCGGCCGCCGAGGAAAAGCGCCTCGTCGATGCGCACGCCCCAGCGACGAAGCGTGAGGATCACCCGCTTGTGTGCCGGCGCGGACCTGGCTGTGACCAGCGCCGTACGGATCGGCGAGGTCTCGGCCGGGAACGCGGCCTGCAGACGATGCAAGGCGGCCAGGAAGCCCCGGAAAGGACCGCCGGAAAGCGGCTCGGCCCAGCGCTCGGTTTCGTTGCGATGGAAGGCGTCCAGCCCCTGCTCCTTCGACACGCGCTCGCCCTCGTCGCCGAAGATGACCGCATCGCCGTCGAAGGCGATGCGCAACTGCTCGCTGGACCGCTGCGGCGCCGTGGACGGCAGGATCGTTGCCGCAGCGACGCCCGCCCGCAGTGCGCGGCCCACATCTTCCGCGTTGGCCGACAGGAAAAGATCGGCGCGGAACGGGGCGATGTAATCCGACGTGGGCGCGCCGCTGGTGAACGCGGCGCGGGAAATGCCCAGCTTGTAATGCTGGATCGCGTTGAAGATGCGCAGGCCGGTGTCGCCCGAGTTGCGCGACAGGAGGATCACCTCCACCGCGGGCACGTCGCCCGAGAGCGCGTTCAGGCCCAGCAGCTTCTGCACCAGCGGGAAAGCCACGCCGGGTTTCAGCAGATCGTCCTCGTGTTCGATCTGGTAGGCCCGGTAGGCATCCAGGCCTTCGCGCTCGAACAGCTCGTGGCTGTCGCCCATGTCGAAGAGGGCGCGCGAGGAGATGGCCACCACGAGGCGGTTGTCGCTTACCGACGATTCGGCGTGGGCCGTAGGCTGGGCGCCGGCCAGGCCTGGAGTGCCCCGCTCCGTGTGTTCGCGCGCAAGCGCGCTTCCCGCATCGTCTTGCATTCCTTGGATGTCGTCGGGGCCGTTCATGGGGCGAACTGTTCGTCGAGGATGCGTTGCTGGAGGTTGTGTTCGGGATCGAACAGGAGGCGTACCGCGTTACGACGCGACTGCCTCACCTCGACCGAACGCACGTCGCGCACTTCGTGGAAGTCGGCCGTGGCGCTGATCGGGCGCTTGTTCGGATCCTTCGTATCGAAACCCACCCGGGTGGCGTGCGGGAGGATGGCGCCGCGCCAGCGACGAGGCCGGAACGGACTGATGGGGGTGAGCGCCAGCACGTTCGCGTCCAGCGGCAGGATGGGACCGTGCGCCGAGAGGTTGTAGGCGGTGGAGCCGGCGGGGGTGCAGACGAGAATGCCGTCGCAGACCAGTTCGTCGAGTTTCACCTCGCCGTTCAAGCTCACTCTCAGGTGGGCCGCCTGGTTCGTCTGCCGCAACAGCGCCACCTCGTTGAACGCCAGCGCGCGGTGTTCGACGCCGTCGCAACAGATGCTGTGCATTTCCAACGGATGCAGCACCGCCGGATGCGCCTTCTCGATGCGGTCGGGAAGGTGGTCGACATCGTGCTGGTTCATGAGGAACCCCAGGCGCCCGAGCTTCATGCCGTAGAACGGAACCCCGAGCGTGCGATGCGCATGCAGGGTGCGCAGCATGAAGCCGTCGCCACCGAGCGACACGATGATGTCGGCGTCGGCCGGTTCGACGCCCCGGTAACGCTTGACGAGCGCGGCACGGGCGCGTTGGGCGACTTCGGTTTCGCTGGCGACGAAGGCTAGGCGCATGGGGAGTGGGCATCCGGGTCCAAGCCCGGAGCTTAGTCGCTAACGGCCGAAGCGGGTAGAGCGAAGTGTGGGAGCCGGCTATGCCGGCGATCCCGCGGCAGCGGGCAAGTTTGCCGCGGTTACCCATCGCCGCTGAAGCGGCTCCCACACAAAGCCAGATTCCCGCAGAAGGCCGCCCGGGCCGAACAGCGCAGGCGGCCCCGTTGCATCACACCGGAATCTGCGCCAGCTGGGCCAGGCGGCGGACGGCGACCGAGGCGATCGGGTAGTCCGCGTTCTGGGTAAGGATTTCCGCAAGCATGGCGCGCGTGTATTTCAGCGTGGCGTCGTCGCGATCCAGCCATGCCTTGACCGGGCTGACGTCGGTGCGGTCGCCCGCCACCGCCAGCACCTGGAGCGCCAGGGCGCGGTGCTGGGCGTTGAGCTCGTCCAGCAGCGAACCGCGTGCCTGCGCATGCCACGCGCCTTCCACCGGCAGGGCTTCGATCTGGCCGCGCAGCCAGTCGAGGTCCAGCGCCTCGGCAAGTTCGTAGAACACCGTTGCCACGGTGGCAACGTCCTTGCCGCTCTGCTTGGACACCTCGACCATGTCGAGCGCCGAACGCAGCACCGGGATACGGGCAAGCCGCACGGCCAACGCATGGGGCACGCCCAGGCCTTCCCACTTCTCCTGGCTGGCGGCGAAGTCGCCCCGGCCGGTGTCGGTGAGCGCATCCGGCAACGCCTTGCGCAGCAGCATGACTTCGCTCGCATAACGGTCGACGTTAGCGGCAATGTCGAGCGAGCCGCCGGGGCGGTTGAGCAGCCAGCGGGTGAGATGACGCAGCAGCGACCAGATCTGCAGCACCGCATCGATCTGCGTGTCCTCCGCCACCTTGCCGTCCAGCGCCTCGATGTCGGCCCAGAGGTCGCGGGCGTCAAGGATCTCGCGCGCGGCCGTGTAAGCTTTCGCGATGGACGCCGGGCCCTGCCCCGTATCCTCCTGCATGCGCATCATGAAGGTGGCGCCCATGCGGTTGATCGTGGAGTTGGTGACGGCCGTGGCGATGATCTCGCGCTTCAGGCGGTGGCGCTGCATGTGTTCGGCGTACTTCTCGTGCAGGGGCACGGGGAAGTAGCGCACGAGTTCGCGCGACAGGTAGGGATCTTCCGGCACGTCCGATTCCAGCAGCTGCTGGAACAGGCGGATCTTGTCGTACGAAAGCAGCACCGACAGTTCCGGACGGGTCATGCCCTGGCCGCGCTGCTTGCGCTCGGCCAGTTCGGCGGCCGTGGGCAGGGACTCCACCTGGCGGTCGAGCAGGCCTTCGGCTTCCAGCGTGCCGATGAAGTGGGCCATCGAACCCAGGCGGCGCACTGACTGGTGCTCCATGACGGTGATGGCCTGGTTCTGCCGGTAGTTGTCCCACAGCACGAGGCGCGCGACCTCGTCGGTCATCTCGGCAAGCTGGCGGTTACGGTCGTCGAAGCTCAGTTCGCCGCGCTGCACCGCGTCGTTCAGCAGGATCTTGATGTTCACCTCGTGATCGGAGGTGTCCACGCCGGCGGAGTTGTCGATGAAGTCGGTGTTGAGCAGCACGCCTGCCTGGGCGGCTTCGATGCGCCCCTTCTGGGTCATGCCGAGGTTGCCGCCCTCGCCCACCACCTTGCAGCGCAACTCGTTGCCGTTCACGCGCAGGGCATTGTTGGCGCGGTCGCCCACGTCGGCGTGCGTTTCGCTGGTGGCCTTCACGTACGTGCCGATGCCGCCATTCCAGAGGAGGTCGACGGGCGCCTTCAAGATCGCCGACAGCAGGTCGCTGGGGGCCATGTGCGTGACTTCGGCGCGAATACCCAGCGCCGCGCGGACTTCCGGCGATACCGGAATCGACTTGGCGCTGCGGGGATACACGCCGCCGCCGGCCGAGATGAGGGACTTGTCGTAGTCATCCCAGGACGAGCGCGGCAGCGCGAACATGCGCTGGCGTTCCGCGAAGGACTTCGCGGCGTCCGGATTCGGGTCAAGGAAAATGTGGCGATGGTCGAACGCGGCCAGCAGCCGGATGTGCTCGGACAGCAGCATGCCGTTGCCGAATACGTCACCGGACATGTCGCCCACGCCCACCACGGTGAAGTCCTGGGTCTGGCAGTCGCGGCCGAGCGCGCGGAAATGGCGCTTGACCGATTCCCAGGCGCCCTTTGCCGTGATGCCCATGCCCTTGTGGTCGTAACCGTAGGAGCCGCCGGAAGCGAAGGCGTCGTCGAGCCAGAAACCGTGTTCCGTGGAAATGGCATTGGCGATGTCGGAGAACGTGGCCGTGCCCTTGTCCGCGGCGACGACCAGGTACGGGTCGTCTTCGTCATGGCGCACCACGTCGTGCGGCGGCACGACCTTGCCCTCGACGAGGTTGTCGGTGATGTCGAGCAATCCGTTGATGAACATGCGATAGCAGGCGATGCCCTCGGCAAGCTGGGCGTCGCGATCGCCGCCCACGGGCGGCCGCTTCACGAAGAAACCGCCCTTCGAGCCGACCGGCACGATGACGGTGTTCTTCACCATCTGCGCCTTCACCAGGCCGAGCACCTCGGTGCGGAAGTCTTCGCGGCGGTCGGACCAGCGCAGGCCGCCGCGGGCCACGGAACCGAACCGCAGGTGGATGCCTTCCACGCGCGGCGCGTAAACGAAGATCTCGCGGAACGGCACGGGCTTCGCCAGATCGGGCACGCGGTGCGAGTCGAACTTGAAGCTGAGATAAGGACGGAAGCTGCCTTCCCACGCCTGGAAGAAGTTCGTGCGCAAGGTGGCGTGCACCAGCGCGATGAAACTGCGCAGGATACGGTCTTCGTCGAGGCTGGACACGTTGTCCAGCAAGGCGTTGATGGCCTCTTCCACCGCGACCACCTGCTCGGCGCGCGGGCGGCTAAGCGAGGCCACCAGGTTGCCGATGAGCGCGGGCTGCGCGGCGAGGCTTTCCGCGTCGATCAGTGCGTGCATCTCGTGCGAGAGCATGCTTTCCGCGCGCTCGCGTTCCGCGCCGTCGAGGCTTTCGCGCCGCGGATCGAAGCGGGCGTTGAACAGCTCGACGATGAGACCGGCGATGGCGGGATAGCGATTGAGCGCATCCTCCATGTACGCCTGGGAGAACGCCACGCCCGTCTGCAGCAGGTACTTGCAGTAGCTGCGCAGCACCGCCACCTGGCGCCAGCCGAGCTTTGCGCCCAGCACCAGTCGGTTGAAGCCGTCGTTTTCCGCGCTGCCGCGCCAGATGTGCTCGAAGGCGTCTTCGAAGATCTTGCCGACCTGTTCCACCTCGAACGCGAGGCGGCCTACCGGCTGCACTTCGAAGTCCTGCACGAACAGGTGGCCGTCGCCGAGCTTCACTTCGTACATGTGCTCGGTGAGCACACGCAGGCCCAGGTTCTCCAACTGCGGCATCACCTCGGACAACGCGATGTCGGAACCGGAGCGGTAGACCTTGAAGCGCAGTTCCTCCGGGCGATGCGGCGGATGGTAGAACGACATGCTGATGGCGTCCGGGCCATCCAGGCCGGCCAGCGCCCGCACGTCGGCGGCCGCCACTTCCGGCGACACCTCGTCCACGTAGCCGGCCGGCAGGGCCTTGCCGTAGCGGTTGGCGAGGATGATGCCCTGCTGTTCGCCGGCAAGTTCAACGAGCCGGTCGCGCAATTCGTCGTACCAGTTGCGCGCGATCGACACGATCTGCGCTTCGATGGCAGCCGCGTCGTACACGGGGTGGTCGCCGATGCGCGGACGCACCACGACATGCAGGCGCACCAGAGCGGCCTCGCCCATCAGCACCGCAGAGTCCACGTGTTCGCCATGGAAGGCCTCGCGCAGCACGTTCTCCACGCGCTCGCGCACGCTGGTGTTGAAGCGGTCGCGCGGGATGTACACGATGCAGGAGAAGAAGCGGCCGTAGCTGTCGCGACGGATGAACAGGCGCGTGCGCGTGCGCTGGGCCAGCTCGAGCAGGCCCATGGCCAGCGCGTAGAGCTCGTCGGTGCTGCACTGGAACAGTTCGTCGCGCGGCAGCGTGTCGAGAATGTGGCGCAGGGCCTTGCCCGAGTGCGAATCGCGCTTCAGGCCCGAGCGGTTCATCACCGCCTCGCACTTGTCGCGCACCAGGGGCACGTGCTGCGGGTGGGCCATGTAGGCGTTCGACGAGAACAGGCCCAGGAAGCGTTGCTCCGCGACGGGACGACCCTGGTCGTCGAACTTGAGCACGCCCACGTAATCCATGTAACCGGGGCGATGGATCGGCGAGCGTGCATTGGTCTTGGTGAGAATGATGGCGTCGGTGGCACCGGAGCGCGGCAATTCGCTGGCGACCAGGGTGCGCAGGGAGCGCGGGGCCAGCGAGCGCTCGGCGGCACGCAGGATGCCCAGGCCCGAACCCTCGACGGTCTTCAGCACCTGGTCGCCCGCATCGGCCGCCACTTCGTACTCGCGGTAGCCCATGAAGGTGAAATGATTGTCCGCGACCCAGCGCAGGAACTCGGAGGCCTCGCTGACCTCCTCCGGTGTGTACGGCAGCGAGCGCTGGCCCAGTTCGTCGGCGATCTCGACCATCTTGCCGCGCATGGCGCGCCAGTCGTCCACGGCCTCGCGCACGTCGGCGAGCGCGGCCTCCACGTTCGCCTTCAGCGTGTCGAGTTCGGCTTCGTCGATGCGGTCGATCTCGAAACGCATGATCGATTCGGTGCGTTCGCCCGAGCCCATGGCCTCAAGCACGCCCGAGGCCGAGCGCACCACGGGCACCACCGGATGGATGATGGCGTGGATGTCGGCATGCGAGGCCGCCACCATCGACACCGTGTCGACGAGGAACGGCATGTCGTCGGTCACGACCTCCACCACGGCGCGGGTGCCCGACTGGCCTGGGTTGTACACGCGGACCTTAGCCTTTCCGGGCGTGCGCTCCCGCGCGAAGGCCAGCAGGTCGGCGATCAGCGAGGCCCAGCGCTCAGGCGCATGCAGCGCGTGGTCGGCAGGGGCGATCCGCTCGAAGAAGGCCTCGATAAAAAAGCGCGCCTCGTTGAGGCGCTCCGCGGGGTAGTCGAGCTTTTTCAGTTCATCGAAGACAACGGCGTGGAACGGGCCGTTTTCGGCAGCGCGAATCGCATTCATGGGCGGATTATCGATGTGGGGAGGACGGAAATCCGTGAAAGCATAGCTCCCACGGGCGTCATGTAGCCACACCGAAAGATGATGCGCGTCGGCGTTTTTTCACTGCATCGCCGCACCGGAATGCAGCCGATGCCGGATTGGTTGGGCAGTGACGAACGGGGACATCGTGTGCATCGCACCAATTCGCGCGCGAACGGCTTGAACGACCCGTTGACGTTGCCTCGCCGGAGATTCTAAACTGGACGGTATACTTACGTGCTGAATCGTGCACACGGCTGCGTCGAGGGCTCGGCGCGCCACGGGCGTCCTTTAGGCACACACAAGAGGCCGGAAGGCACGTGACGAGTGGGCGGGACACACAGTAACTGTAAGCATGCCTGCGAGCGGCGGCACCCTCCGGGTGCGGCAGCGCAAACGAACAAGAAACCTGGAAAAGGAACGAAGTTCTCATGACTCCCCTGCCCCTGCGCTCGTCCCTGCTGGCCCTCGGCCTCGCTGCGGCGCTTGCCGCCTGCCACAAGCAGGAAGCCCCGCAGCAGCCGCCTCCGCCCGAAGTAGGCGTCATCACCGCACAACCCCAGGACGCCCCGCTGGTCCAGGACCAGGTGGGCCGCCTGTCCGCCTACCGCACGGCCGACGTGCGCGCCCGCGTGCCCGGCATCCTCCTGCATCGCCTTTATGAGGAAGGCTCGGACGTCAAGGCCGGCCAGAAGCTGTTCCAGATCGACCCGCAGCCGCTCAAGGCGGAACTTGACGCGCAGCTCGCCAACCTCGCCTCTACCCGCGCCTCGGCCGTCAACGCCAAGGCCCAGGCCGACCGCGCCCGCGGCCTGATCGGGAAGAACTACGTGTCCCGGCAGGACCTCGACACCGCCGAGGCGAACGAGCGCACGGCCAACGCCGCCGTGAAGCAGGCCCAGGCCAACGCCGAATCGGCCCGCATCAACCTCGGGTTCACCGACGTGGTGTCGCCGATCGACGGCCGCGCCGGCCAGCAGCAGGTGACCGAGGGCGCCCTGGTGGGACAGGGCGAGACCACCCTGCTCACCCGGGTGGACCAGATCGACAAGCTGTACGTGAACTTCAGCGTCTCGGTCTCCGACCTGGACGCCATGCGCCGCGCCGCGGCCGCCGGTGCCGCCACGCTGTCGCCGACGGACAAGGCCACGGTGAACATCCAGCTCCCGGACGGCTCCCCCTACGATAAGCAGGGCACCCTCGACTTCTCCTCGGCCACGGTGAACCCGCAGACCGGTACCGTGAACCTGCGTGCGCTGCTCGAAAACCCGGACCAGCGCTTGCTGCCCGGCCAGTTCGTGACGGTGAAGGCCACGCTCGGCGACCTGCACAACGTGTTCCTCGTGCCGCAGGCGGCCGTGCTGCGCGACGCCAACGACGCCTACGTGATGGTCGTCGGCGAAGGCCACGCCAAGGACCCGAAGACCGGGGCCGACGTCAAGATACCCTCCGCCGCCGTCCGTCGCCCGATCAAGGCCGACCGCCTCAGCGGCTCCAACTGGGTGGTCACCGGCGGCCTGAAGCCGGGCGACCAGATCATCGTCCAGGGCCTGCCGAAGGCGAGGGAGAACGCGCCCGTGAAGGCGTCCCCCGCCCAGGCGGCCCCAGCGGCAGCCGCCGGCCCCGGTGCCGACGCCTCCGCCGGCAAGCAGTAAAAGGAAACCGACATGCCGAGTTTCTTCATCGACCGCCCCATCTTCGCGTGGGTGGTGGCGATCCTGATCAGCCTGTGCGGCACGATCTCCCTGCTCAACATGGGTATCGAGTCGTATCCGAACATCGCCCCGCCTCAGGTCGTCGTTACGGCGACCTATCCGGGTGCGAGCGCGGACACGACCGAGAAAACCGTGACGCAGGTCATCGAGCAGCAGCTGACGGGTATCGACCACCTGCTCTACTTCTCGTCCGCTTCCAGTTCCAGCGGCACGGCGACCGTCACGCTCACCTTCGAAACGGGCACCGATCCGGACATCGCCCAGGTGCAGGTGCAGAACAAGGTGGCCCTCGCCACGCCGCGCCTTCCCTCGGAAGTGACGCAGCAGGGTGTCGTGGTGGCGAAGTCCAATCCGGACTTCCTGATGTTCATCGCGCTCACCTCGACCAACCCGGCTATCGACGGTAACCGTCTGACCGACATCGTGTCGTCGCAGGTGCTCGACCAGATCGCGCGTATCCCGGGCGTGGGCAACACGCGCCAGCTGGGCGCCGAATATGCCATGCGCATCTGGCTCAACCCCGACAAGCTGCGCGGCTACGGCCTCTCGGCCACCGATCTGCGCAACGCGCTCAGCACGCAGAACGTGCAGTTCGCCGCGGGCTCCGTCGGTACCGATCCGGCCGTGAACGGCCAGGGCTTCAGTGCCACGGTGTCGGCGGAAGGCCGCTTTACCACGCCCGACGAGTTCTCCAACATCATCCTCCGTGCCAACAACGACGGCACCGTGGTTCGCCTGAAGGACGTGGCGCGCGTCGAACTCGGCCCGCAGACCTACGGCTTCAACGCGCAGTGGAACGGCACGGCCACCGGTTCGTTCGGCGTGCAGCTGCTGCCCGGCGCGAACGCGCTGGACGTGGCGAACGCCGTGCGCGCCAAGATGGAAGAACTGTCCAGGAGCTTCCCGGACGGCGTGACGTGGTTCGCCCCGTACGACACCACGAAGTTCGTGACCATCTCCATCGAGGAAGTGGTGCACACGCTGGTGGAGGCGATCATCCTCGTCTTCCTCGTGATGCTGCTGTTCCTGCAGAACTTCCGCGCCACGATCATTCCGACCCTGGTCATCCCGGTGGCCCTGCTCGGCACCTTCCTGGGCCTGTCGCCGCTCGGCTTCACGATCAACCAGCTGACGCTGTTCGGCATGGTGCTCGCCATCGGTATCGTCGTGGACGACGCCATCGTGGTGATCGAGAACGTCGAGCGCATCATGTCCGAGGAAGGACTCTCGCCGAAGGAAGCCACGCGCAAGGCCATGGGCCAGATCACCGGCGCGGTGATCGCGATCACCGTGGTGCTGGCGGCCGTGTTCGTGCCCTCGGCGCTGCAGCCGGGTGCCTCGGGCATCATCTACAAGCAGTTCGCGCTGACGATCGCGGTGTCGATGGGCTTCTCCGCCTTCCTCGCGCTGTCGTTCACGCCCGCCCTGTGCGCCACGATCCTCCGGCACGAGCACGGCGAAAAGAAGAACATCGTCTATCGCAAGTTCAACCAGGTGTTCGACTGGGTGACGCACACCTATTCCGGTCACGTGGGCGGGGCCGTGCGCCATGCACCCCGCTGGATGGTGGTGTTCGTGCTGATCGCGGTGGTGTGCGGCTTCCTGTTCGTACGCCTTCCGACCAGCTTCGTGCCCGACGAGGACCAGGGCTACGCACTGGCCATCGTGCAGCTCCCGCCGGGTTCCAGCATTGCCCGTACCGAGAAGGTCATGGCCGAGCAGCGCGCGATCCTGCTGAAGGATCCCGCAGTGGACGGCGTCTTCCAGATCTCCGGCTTCAGCTTCGTGGGCCAGGGCGAGAACGTGGGCATGTCCTTCATCCGCCTGAAGGACTGGGGCGACCGCGACCTGACCGCCACGGAATTCATCCAGCAGGCAAACGGCAAGATGCAGGCCGTGCGCGATGCCACGATCTTCGTGGTGAACCTGCCCACGATCCGCGGCCTGTCGCAGTTCGGCGGTATCGACATGTACCTGCAGGCCCGCTCCGGCCAGTCGCGCGACCAGCTGACCCAGGCCCGTAACATCCTGCTCGGCGCCGCCGCGCAGAACAGCGCGCTGGTAGGCGTGCGCCCGAACACGCTGGAAGACGCACCGCTGCTGCAGCTGCACGTGGATCGTACGCAAGCCCAGACGATGGGCCTGTCGGTCAGCGACATCTATACCGCCATCCAGCTCACGCTGGCGCCGGTATACGTCAACGACTTCTCGTACGAAGGCCGCGTGAAGCGCGTGATGCTGCAGGCCGATGCGCCGTATCGCATGGGCACCGACGCGTTCTCGCACATCTTCACCCCGAGCACCCTCGCCTCGGCCTCGTCGGGTACGTCGACCGATAGCTCCAACGTGGCGAGCACCACCTCGTCGGTGGACAACTCCATGATCCCGCTGTCCACGGTAGTGGACTCGAAGTGGACGATCGCGGCGCCCACGCTCAACCGCTACAACGGCTACTCGGCGGTGGAAATCGTCGGCAACCAGGCGCCCGGATACTCCACCGGCCAGGCCATGCAGATCGTCGAAGGCATCGTCAACGACAAGCTGCCCAAGGGCTTCGGTTACGACTGGACGGGCCAGTCGTACCAGGAAATCCTTTCGGGCAACTCCTCGACGATGCTCCTGGCGCTGTCCGTGGTGATCGTGTTCCTCTGCCTGGCCGCTCTTTACGAGAGCTGGTCCATCCCCGTCTCCGTGCTTCTGGTGGTGCCGCTGGGCATCCTGGGTACGGTCGTGTTCTCGATGCTGCGCGGTCTGCCGAACGACATCTACTTCAAGATCGGCATGATCACCGTCATCGGTCTGGCGGCGAAGAACGCGATCCTGATCGTGGAATTCGCGGTGGAGCAGCAGCAGGCCGGCAAGACGCTGCGCGACGGCGTGGTCGAGGCGGCCCGCCTGCGACTCCGCCCCATCCTGATGACCTCGCTGGCCTTCATCCTCGGCGTGTTCCCGCTGGCGATCTCCACCGGCGCGGGTGCGAACTCCCGCCACGCGATCGGCACGGGCGTCATCGGCGGCATGCTGTTCGCGACGTTCCTCGGCCTGCTGCTGATCCCGGTGTTCTACGTGTCGGTGCGCCGCATGCTGGGCGACAAGCTGGACGAGGTATCGCACCGAGGTCTCCATGGCGACGGCCCGGACGGCGACGGTCATGGCCCGCATGGCGGCGGCAACGGTCCGCAGGGTGGCGGCAACCCGTCGACGACAGTCGGCCCGCACGCCCCGAACGTCGGCGACGTACGAGCCTTCGATTCGGATCCAAGACGGGGCATCGACCGTCCGTAACGAAAAAGCCCGGCGCAAGCCGGGCTTTTTTTTACGCATCACCGGGGAGACACCGTGCCTCCGCCGACGTCGCGACGCCTGGGCTCGCCCATAGGAGCCGCTTCAGCGGCGATACGTGGTCGCGAGAATGCCCGCTGCCACGGGATCGCCGGCATAGCCGGCTCCCACACAAAGAGCTTTGGCGCTACCTACCGTCGTTATTTCGCCGCCCGGGGATCCGTCTGGCTCAGGTCCCTGTGGACCAGCGAACCTCCGTGGAACACCGCTTCGATGTTGTGGCCGTCGGGGTCGAGCACGAACGCGCCGTAATAGCCTTCGTGGTAATGCGAGCGGGGCCCTGGCGGCCCGTTGTCGCGACCGCCCGCGGCGATGGCGGCCTCGTGGAAGGCGTGAACGAGTTTGCGGCTCTCGACGCGGAACGCGACGTGGACCGGCGGCCGGTTCGGTTCGCCCTGGTAGATCCAGAAGTCCGGCTTGCCCCCTTCGCCGAAGCCGGCGACATCGGTACGGCCGGTGACGTTCGCGGGGAGGATGGCAAGCAGCTCGTAGTGGATGGCGGCCAGGGTGGCCTCGTAGAACCGCTTGCTGCGCTCGAAGTCACTGACGGTGACACCGGTGTGATCGATCATGGAAGCTCCCCAGGGCAAGGCCTGGGGGTGAGCTTAGTAGGAGCGCGCCCTGCGCGCGACATGTTTTGAGGCCGTGCCCCGGAGCTGGCGCGCCAGCTCGAGGACAGGTGCGAAAAGCGGTCGCGCGCAGGGCGCGCTCCTACTAAGGCGCGACTTCAAGCCATGTCGCGCACGGGGCTTCGCTCAGCGCAGCCCGGTTTCGGCGCGGGCGATGACCAGACGCTGGATCTCGCTGGTGCCCTCGTAGATCTCCGTGATCTTCGCATCGCGGAAGTAGCGCTCCAGCGGCATTTCCTTGGAATAGCCCATGCCGCCGTGGATCTGCACCGCCTGGTGGGTGATCCACATCGCGGCTTCCGAGGCCACGAGCTTGGCCATCGAGGCCTCGGTGCCGAAACGGCCACCGGTCTTCTCCACCTGGCCCTTCGTCCACGCGGAACGCAGCGTCAGCAGCAGGGCCGCGTCGAGCTTGCACTTCATGTCGGCGATCTTGGCCTGGGTCATCTGGAACGTGCCGATGGGCTGGCCGAAGGCCTTGCGGTCGCGCGACCACTGGAGCGTGGCCTCGTAGGCCGCGCGGGCGATGCCCACGGCCTGCGACGCGATGCCGATGCGGCCGGCATCGAGCACGCCCATGGCGATGGCGAAGCCCTTGCCTTCCTCGCCCAGCATGTCCTCCTTCGGACACACGTAGTCGTGGAACTCGATTTCGCAGGTGGCCGAGGCGCGGATGCCGAGCTTGGGTTCGGTCTTGCCGGCGAGGAAGCCTTCGCGCTTCGTGTCGATGAGGAAGGCCGACACCCCACGCGCGCCGATGCCCGGCGTGGTCACTGCGAACAGCACGATGTAGCGGGCGACGGGGCCGGAGGTGATCCAGCTCTTCTTGCCGTTGATCACCCAGTCCCCATCGGCATTCTTGACCGCGCGGGTATGCATGTTCGAGGCGTCGGAACCGGACTGCGGCTCGGTAAGCGCGTAGGCGCCGATGGCTTCGCCCGAGGCGATAGCGCGCACGTACTTCTGCTTTTGCTCTTCCGTACCGTTCTTCAGGATGCCGTTGCAGAACAGCGAGTTGTTCACCGACATGATGGTGGACGTGGCCGCGTCGGCCGCCGCGATCTCGACCATCGCCAGCACGTAGGCCACCGGGTCCATGCCCGCGCCGCCGTACTCTTCCGGCACTTCGATGCCCATCAGGCCCAGCTGGCCCATCTCCTGGATGTTCTCCAGGGGGAACTCGCCCTTGGCGTCGAGTTCGGCTGCCACGGGCACGATGCGCTTTTGCGCGAAGTCGCGCGCGATGGACTGGATCGACAGCTGGTCGTCGGTAAAGCGGAAATCCATGGGTGTTCCTCTGGCCACCCGGATGGGCGGCTGTCTTGGGGTGGAGACAAGCCCACCATTCTAACGGTCGTTTGCCGGCTTGCCGCCGTGCACTGCAACATGTGGCCTTGACGGCCGTGCATGCTGCCCGCATCCTATGTATCTCTATATCGCGATATAAGGATGTTGGATGGATCTGTCCACGGCCTCCACGGCGCTGCGGCTCCTGGCCGATCCCACCCGTGTCCGCCTTCTCGCCCTGCTTGACCGCGAGGAGCTGACCGTGGCGGAACTGGCTGCCGTCCTGCACCTGGCCCAGCCGCGCGTGTCCACCCACCTGGCCAAGCTCAAGGAAGCGGAGCTGGTGCGTGATCGGCGTGCCGGCGTGTCCGCTTATTACCGTGCCAACGCTGAAGCCGATCCGACGCTCGCGGCACTGGTGGCTTCCCTTCGCGACACGCTGAGCGACGCCCTCCTGCGCGAGGACGCCGAGCGACTGCCGGCGGTGCTGGCCCAACGTGCACGCGCCGAGGGTTGGGCCGACACCGTGGCCGGCGACATGGAGCGACACTACTCGCCGGGCCGCACGTGGGAAACATTGGCGCGTTCCCTGCTCCAGTTGCTCACGACGGGCGACGTGCTGGACATTGCTTCCGGCGACGGCGTCACGGCGGAGCTGCTGGCTCCGCATGCACATTCCATCGTCTGCATCGACAGCTCCGAACGCGTGGTCGAGGCGGCTCGGCAGCGGCTTTCCGGCTTCGCGAATGTCGATGTGCGCACGGGCGACATGCATGCGCTCGACTTGGGCGATCGCCGGTTCGACCTTGTGCTGCTGCTGCACGCCCTCACCTACTCGACCGACCCGCAGAAGGTGTTCGCCGAGGTGGGCCGGGTGCTGAAGCCGGGTGGCCGGGTGCTCGCGTCCACGCTGGGCGAACACGACCACCGCGCCGTCGTCGAACCGTTCGACCATCGCAACCTCGGATTCACCTGCGACGCCCTCGCCGCCATGGCGACAAAAGCGGGCCTGGAGGTGGTCAGTTGCGAACGCCTGAGCCGCGAGCGCCGCGCGCCGCATTTCGAAGTCATCAGCCTGCTTGCCCGCAAGCCTTCCACGGAGGATGCACCATGAGCCAACTCCCCTGGCTTCACCCGGATCGTGTCGCCCTTATCCAGAAGGGCCTGGCCGAGCGCATCATGATCCTCGACGGCGGCATGGGCACCATGCTCCAGAAGCACAAGCTCGACGAATCCGGCTACCGCGGCGAACGCTTCGCGGGGGGCCACGACAGCGCGCACGACCACGGGCACGATCATCCGGGCGAGTGCGACCTGAAGGGCAACAACGATCTGCTCCTGCTTACCCAGCCGGACATCATCCGCGGCGTGCACGAGGCGTACCTGGAAGCGGGTGCAGACTTCATCGAAACGAACACCTTCAACGCCACGCGTGTCAGCCAGGCGGATTATCACCTCGAACACCTGGTGCCCGAACTCAACCGCGAAGGCGCGCGCATCGCGCGCGAAGCCTGCGACGCCATGACCGCGCGTACGCCGGACCGCCCACGTTTCGTCATCGGCGTGCTCGGGCCGACCAGCCGCACGGCGTCCATCTCGCCCGACGTGAACGATCCCGGGTTCCGGAACGTGTCCTTCGAGGAACTGAAGACGAACTACATCGAATCCGCGCGCGCGCTGATCGAGGGTGGCGCGGACACGATCATGGTCGAAACCATCTTCGACACGTTGAACGCGAAGGCGGCACTGTTCGCCCTGAGCGAACTGTTCCATGAACTGGGCGGGCGGGTGCCCGTGATGATCTCCGGCACGATCACCGACCGCTCCGGCCGTACCCTCTCCGGCCAGACCGCCGAAGCGTTCTTCTACTCGGTGGAGCACATTCAGCCGTTATCCGTGGGATTGAACTGCGCCCTCGGCGCCGAAGACCTTCGCCCCCACGTGCAGATGCTCGCACGCATTGCCGGCAGCGCCGTCAGCACCCACCCGAATGCTGGCCTGCCCAATGCCTTCGGTGAGTACGACGAGACGCCCGAGAGCATGGCGGAGACCATTCGCGGCTTTGCGGCGGACGGGCTCATCAACATCGTCGGCGGGTGTTGCGGCACCACGCCCGCCCATATCGCGGCCATTGCCGCCGCCGTAGCGCCCTACCCGCCCCGTGCACTGAAGGACATCGCGCAAGCCGCATGAGCATCCGATATACGCGCCTTTCCGGCCTCGAACCGCTGGTCCTCACGCCGGACCTCAATTTCATCAACGTGGGCGAGCGGACCAACGTCACCGGTTCCGCACAGTTTCGCAAGTTGATCAAGGAAGGCCGCTACGAGGAAGCGGTGGAGGTAGCGCGCCAGCAGGTGGAGAACGGCGCGCAGATCATCGACATCAACATGGACGAGGGATTGATCGACTCCGAAGCGGCGATGACGCGCTTCGTCAACCTGATCTCGTCCGAGCCCGACATCGCCCGCGTGCCGATCATGGTCGACTCCTCGAAATGGAGCGTGATCGAAGCCGGCCTGCGTTGCATGCAGGGCAAGGGCATCGTGAACTCCATCTCCATGAAGGAAGGCGAGGCCGCCTTCCTCGACCATGCGCGCAAGGTACGCCAGTACGGCGCGGCCGTGGTGGTCATGGCCTTCGACGAGGCTGGCCAGGCCGACACGAAGGCGCGCAAGGTCGAGATCTGTTCGCGAGCCTATGAGCTGCTGGTGGGCCAGCTCGACTTCCCGCCCGAAGACATCATCTTCGATCCGAACATCTTCGCCGTCGCCACCGGCATCGAGGAACACAACAACTACGCGGTGGACTTCATCGAGGCCACGCGCGAACTGAAGAAGCGCTTTCCGTCTTCGCACGTGTCCGGGGGCGTGTCGAACGTGTCCTTCTCGTTCCGCGGCAACAACCCGGTTCGCGAAGCCATCCATTCGGTGTTCCTCTACCACGCGATCGCCGCCGGGATGGACATGGGCATCGTCAATGCCGGTGCCCTTGCCATCTACGACGACCTTCCCGAGGAACTGCGCGAGCGCGTCGAGGACGTGGTGCTCAACCGCCGTGCCGACGCCACCGAACGCCTGCTGGAAGTCGCCGACCGCTACAAGGGCGGCAAGGGCGAGGTGGCGGTGGAAACGGCGGCATGGCGCGAGAAGCCGGTGGTGGATCGCCTCAGCCACGCCCTCGTGCACGGCATCGACCAATTCGTGGTGGAAGACACCGAGGAAGCCCGGCTCGCCGCACGCCGTCCGCTGGACGTGATCGAAGGCCCCCTCATGGCCGGCATGAACGTGGTGGGCGACCTCTTCGGCGCGGGCAAGATGTTCCTGCCGCAGGTGGTGAAGTCCGCGCGCGTCATGAAGAAGGCGGTGGCCCACCTCATTCCCTATATCGAGGAAGAGAAACGCATCTCCGGCGACGCAGGCAAGAACAACGGCAAGATCGTGCTCGCCACCGTGAAGGGCGACGTGCACGACATCGGCAAGAACATCGTGGGCGTGGTGCTCCAGTGCAACAACTTCGAGGTGATCGACCTCGGCGTGATGGTGCCGACGCAGAAGATCCTAGACACCGCGCGCGCGGAGAACGCGGACATCATCGGCCTCTCTGGCCTCATCACGCCTTCCCTGGAAGAGATGAGCCAGGTGGCGCGCGAGATGCAGCGCCAGGACTTCCACGTGCCCCTGATGATCGGCGGTGCGACCACGTCGCGCGCCCATACGGCGCTGCGTATCGAGCCGCATTACAAGTCGCCCACGGTATGGGTGAAAGACGCCTCGCGTGCAGTCGGCGTGGCGCAGTCGCTGGTCAGCAAGGACCTCGTGGACGAGTTCATGGCGAAGGTTCGCGCCGAGTACGCCGAAGTGCGCGAGCGGCATCGCAACCGCGGCACAGGCAAGCAGTTGGTGCCGCTGGCGAAGGCGCGCGAGCAGCGCTTCCGCGGCGACTGGGAGGCCTATCGCCCCCCGGTGCCGCGCAAGCCCGGCCTCACGGTGTTCGACGATTACGACCTGGCGGAACTGCGCGGCTACATCGACTGGTCGCCGTTCTTCAATGCGTGGGAACTGGCGGGCAAGTTCCCGGCCATCCTCACCGACGAGGTGGTGGGCGCCCAGGCGAGCGAACTCTACGCCGACGCGCAGGCCATGCTGGATACCCTGGTGGCGGAGAAGTGGCTGACCGCCCGCGGCGTGATCGGCTTCTGGCCTGCGGCGCAGCACGGCGACGACATAGAGGTGTACGCCGACGCCGGGTCCGGCAAGCGCAAGCCCATCGCCACCCTGCACCACCTGCGTCAGCAGGCCGACAAGCCCGTGGAGCGCCCGGATTTCTGTCTCGCCGATTTCTTGGCGCCGCGCGACAGCGGCGTGGAAGACTGGATCGGCGGGTTCGCCGTCACCGCAGGCATCGGTATCGACGAGCACGTGGCGCGCTTCGAAGCGGTACACGACGATTATTCGGCCATCCTGCTGAAGGCACTGGCCGATCGTCTCGCGGAAGCGTTCGCCGAGCGCATGCATGAGCGCGTGCGCAAGGAGTTCTGGGGTTACGAGCCGGACGAGACGCTGGACAACGAGGCGTTGATCGCCGAGGCCTATCGCGGCATCCGCCCCGCTCCGGGTTACCCGGCCTGCCCCGAGCACACCGAAAAGCGCACGCTGTTCGATCTGCTCGACGCCCGCACGCATACCGGCATCGAGCTGACCGACAGCTTCGCCATGTACCCCACCGCCGCCGTCTCGGGCTGGTATTTCTCCCATCCCGAGAGCCAGTACTTCGTCGTGGGACGCCTGACCCGCGAGCAGGTGGACGACTATGCGAAGCGCAAGGGCTGGGACCGCACGGAAGCCGAACGCTGGCTGGCGCCGTACCTCGACTACGATCCGGATTAACCGGCTTTGTGTGGGAGCCGCTTCAGCGGCGATGTGTGCTCGCGACGAGCTTGCCCGCTGCCGCGGGATCGCCGGCGTAGCCGGCTCCCACAGGGAATGGGTCAGTCCTCCGGACCGCCTGGCTTGACCGTTTCCTGCCGATCCTTGTGCCGCAGGTGCGCGAACACGTTGTAGAACGACACCAGCATCGGGAAGGCCGTCTGGATGATGCCCACCGAATCGTTCTTGCCCCAGATGAAATAGGCCAGGGTCAGCACACTGCCGCTGACGGACAGGTACCAGAAGGACATCGGAACGGTGACCTTCCTGTTCTTCCTCGTGGCGTAGAACTGCACGAACCAGCGCGCCGTGAAGAGCAGCGTGCCGAGAAGACCGATGATCTTCCAGGGCGTGAGGGTCAGGAGGTGAAAGTCGGCAAGGGCTTCATGCATGGCGGTGTCCGGGGCGTGCGAGATCGCCCATTCTAGACGGCCGCGCTTGATGGAGGCTTAGCGGCGACCTTGTGACACCTGCCGTGTGACGGATCGCTGCTATGCCGGGCCGGCGGCTTTCAGCC